>NZ_VJWB01000001.1:2880000-3449452 GCF_007829715.1 Geobacillus sp. C56-T2 | reverse complement strand
AATGAGGCAAATGGAGTGTTTGCGGAGAATGAAAAAAAAGCATCGAATCAAAAAAAACGATGAATTCCAAGAAGTGTTTCAGCGAGGGGTTTCGACAGCCAACCGCCAGTTTGTTGTCTACACGCTTGACCGCCCGGGGCAGCCTTATTTCCGCATTGGGCTTTCCGTAAGCAAAAAGCTGGGCAAGGCCGTCACCCGAAACCGGATCAAGCGCTACATCCGCCAATGTTTCCTCGAGTTGAAAGAGGAAATCGTCCCCGGCAAGGACTATGTCGTCATCGCTAGACAGCCCGTTTCAGAGATGAGTTACATGGAAGTGAAAAAAAGCTTCATCCATGTGCTCAGGAAAGCTGGCGCGCTGAAAAATGGGGCGAAGTCGCGGCCCTCGGTTTGAAACGATGCCCCATCTAGCCAAAAAAGATGGTAAAATACAGACGTGAACTCGTACATATGGGAGGAAAAAGAAGGTGAAAAGGCGAATTGTATGGATAGTCTTAAGTTGTGCATTGATGGCTGTCTTGGCGGGGTGCACGGAAATCAACAAACCGATCACTCCGGAGAGCAAAGGGTTTTGGAATGAGTATATCGTTTATCCGCTTTCTTGGCTGATCAAACATGTCGCCGAGTTGCTTGGCGGAAGCTTTGGGTTGTCGATCATCGTCGTCACGGTGTTGATTCGCTTGTTAATTTTGCCGCTGATGATCCAGCAGACGCGCAATGCCAAGGCCATGCAAGCGCTTCAGCCTGAGATGGAGGCGCTGCGCAAAAAATACAGCTCGAAAGACGCCCAAACCCAGCAAAAACTCCAGCAAGAGATGATGCTTTTGTTCCAAAAGCACGGCGTCAACCCGATGGCTGGCTGCCTTCCTATTTTGATTCAAATGCCGATTTTAATCGGTTTCTATCACGCCATCATGCGAACGAGAGAGATTGCGCAGCACAATTTTCTCTGGTTTGACCTTGGCGAAAAAGACCCGTACTATATTTTGCCGATCATTGCCGGGGTGACGACGTTCATTCAACAAAAAATCATGATGGCCGGCTCCGCTCAGCAAAATCCGCAAATGGCGATGTTGCTTTGGATGATGCCGATCATGATCGTCATTTTTGCCATCAATTTCCCAGCTGCTTTGTCGCTTTACTGGGTCGTCGGAAATCTTTTCTCTATTGTGCAAACGTATTTCATTAAAGGGCCGGACGTTTCTGCCCATTCAGGAGGAGCGAAAAAGTGAAAGAAGTCACCGCGACTGCGGCAACGGCCGAAGAGGCGGTGCGGTTGGCGCTTGCCCAGCTCGGTGCACCTCGGGAGCGCGTCGACATCGTCGTGCTTGATGAAGGAAAAAGAGGCTGGTTCGGCTTGTTTGGCGGCCGTCCAGCAGTGGTGAAGGCGGTGTTGAAGGTCGATCCCATCGAGGAAGCGGTGCGCTTTCTCGAACGGGTGATGGCGCAGATGGGAGTGGAAGGGGCAAGCATTGAAGTGGTGCGGCGCGGGAAACAAGCGACGCTTCACGTTCACGGGGGACCGGTCGGACTGCTGATCGGCAAACATGGACAAACGTTGAATGCGCTCCAGTTTTTGGCGCAGCTCGTCGCCAACCGCTATGCCGATGAATATGTGTCCATTGTTGTCGATGTTGAAAATTACCGAGAGCGGAGAGAAAAAGCGCTCATTGAGCTAGCGAACAAGCTGGCGGCTCAGGTGGTGAAAACGGGGAAGGAAATCCGGCTCGAACCGCTGCCGGCGCATGAGCGAAAAATTATTCACGCCGCGCTGGCCCGCCATAAGCGGGTCTCCACTTATTCGGTCGGGGTCGATCCGCATCGATCAATCGTCGTGGCCCCGGCGATGGAAACGAAAGCGCCGATGAAAGAGGCCCCTCTCTGAATAAGGAGAGGAAGGCCTTTTTTTGTTGTCGTTGTGGCGCTGGTAGCGGAAAGGATGGTTTGAAACAAAACCGCGGCCGCACATATGGTCTTTTTTCAACATGAGCATGCCATATTGTTATTCACATGTGGATAAGTTAAAATTGAACTGAGCAACGATGCACACGGAAAGCGACAGCGGAAACGGGCTGTGGATATAGAAAAGACAGCGAAAAAGCGAGGTGAACGAGCCATGACAGAATTTGATACGATTGCCGCCATTTCGACGCCGATGGGAGAAGGAGCGATCGCGATCGTCCGATTGAGCGGCGATGAGGCGGTGGAGATCGCCGACCGGCTCTTTCGCAGTCCGAGCGGGAAACGGCTCAAAGAGGTCCCGACGCATACGATCCATTATGGGCATATCGTCGATCCGAAGAGCGGCCAAATCGTTGAAGAGGTGATGGTGTCGGTGATGCGGGCCCCCAAGACGTTCACCCGTGAAGATGTCGTGGAGATTAACTGCCATGGCGGGTTTGTTTCCGTCAACCGGGTGCTGCGGTTGGCGCTGGCTAATGGGGCGCGCCTTGCTGAACCGGGGGAGTTTACGAAGCGGGCGTTTTTAAACGGGCGCATCGACTTATCCCAAGCGGAGGCAGTCATCGACTTGATCCGCGCTAAAACGGATCGCGCCATGAACATTGCTTTGCAGCAAATGGAGGGGCGGTTGTCGAAATTAATCGGCGAATTGCGGCAGACCATTTTAGAAACGTTGGCGCACGTTGAAGTCAACATCGACTATCCGGAATACGATGATGTCGAAGAGATGACGCCGCGCCTGCTCAAAGAAAAGGCGCAATATGTGCGCGGACAGATTGAAAAGCTGCTGTCGACCGCCAATCAAGGGAAAATTTTGCGCGAAGGCTTGGCAACGGTCATTATCGGGCGGCCGAACGTCGGAAAATCATCGCTGTTAAATGCGCTCGCCCATGAAAACCGGGCGATCGTCACCGACATTCCAGGGACGACGCGCGATGTGATTGAAGAATATGTCAACGTCCGCGGCGTACCGCTCCGCTTGATTGATACGGCTGGCATTCGCGAAACGGAAGATGTCGTGGAGCGAATCGGTGTAGAGCGTTCGCGGCAAATGCTGAAGCGGGCTGATTTCGTTTTGCTCGTTCTGAACAACCATGAGCCGCTGACGGAAGAGGATGAGCGGCTGTTTGCGATGATTGAAGGGATGGACGCGATCATCATCGTCAACAAAACCGATTTGCCGAGACGAATGGATATGGAACGGGTCGAGAAATTGGCGGCCGGCCGACCGATCGTGACGGCTTCATTGCTTCATGAACAGGGAATCGATGAATTGGAAAAAGCCATCGCCGATCTGTTTTTCGGCGGCGAACTTGAGGCGGGCGACTTGACCTATGTATCGAACTCCCGCCATATCGCGTTGCTTGAACAAGCGAAGCAGGCGGTCGATGATGCGCTTTCCGGCATTGACGCCGGCATGCCGGTCGATCTTGTTCAAATCGATTTGCGCCGGGCGTGGGAGCTGCTTGGCGAAATCGTTGGCGATACAGTAAACGAAAGTTTGATTGATCAGCTGTTTGCCCAATTTTGTTTAGGAAAATAAGCAAGGAGGAAACGAAATGGAGTATCACGGAGGAACGTATGACGTCATCGTCATCGGCGCCGGCCATGCCGGTTGCGAAGCGGCGCTTGCTTCGGCGCGTATCGGGGCGAAAACGCTCGTCATTACGCTCAACCTCGATATGATTGCGTTTATGCCGTGCAACCCGTCGATCGGCGGCCCGGCGAAAGGGATCGTCGTGCGCGAAATCGACGCTCTCGGCGGGGAAATGGCGAAAAACATTGACAAAACGTATATCCAGATGAGGATGTTAAACACAGGCAAAGGTCCGGCCGTCCGCGCGCTGCGGGCCCAGGCTGACAAAGTGCTGTACCAGCGGGAAATGAAGAAAACGCTCGAAAATCAGGAAAATTTGACGTTGCTGCAAGGGAAAGTCGAGCGGCTCATCGTTGAAGATGGCGTCTGCAAAGGCGTCATCACCCAAACGGGTGCTCATTATTATGCGAAGGCCGTCGTCATCACAACCGGGACGTTTTTGCGCGGAGAAATTATTATTGGTGACATTAAATACTCAAGCGGACCGAACAACCAGCAGCCGTCGATCAAGCTGTCCGAGCATTTAGAAGAGCTTGGGTTCGAGCTCGTCCGCTTCAAAACGGGCACGCCGCCGCGCGTCAACAGCCGGACGATCGACTACAGCAAAACGGAAATTCAGCCGGGAGACGAAGAGCCGCGGGCGTTTTCGTACGAGACGACAACCTACATCACCGACCAGCTGCCGTGCTGGCTGACGTATACGACAGAGGAAACGCACCGCATCATTGATGAAAATTTGCATTTGTCGCCGATGTACTCCGGCATGATTAAAGGAACCGGACCGCGCTATTGCCCGTCGATCGAAGATAAAGTCGTCCGGTTCCACGACAAGCCTCGTCACCAGATTTTCCTCGAACCGGAAGGGCGGGAAACGGAAGAAGTCTACGTGCAAGGGTTGTCGACAAGCTTGCCGGAACATATCCAACGCAAGCTGCTTGAGACGATCCCAGGGCTCGAGAAAGCGCAGCTCATGCGGGCCGGCTATGCGATCGAGTACGATGCCATCGTGCCGACACAGCTTTGGCCGACGTTGGAAACAAAGCTGGTGAAAAATTTGTACACCGCCGGGCAAATTAACGGCACATCCGGCTACGAAGAAGCGGCGGGTCAAGGCATCATGGCCGGCATTAACGCCGCCCACCGCGCGCTCGGCCGCGAGGAAATCATTTTAAGCCGTTCGGACGCTTATATTGGCGTCTTGATCGACGACTTGGTGACAAAAGGGACAAACGAGCCGTACCGCCTGCTGACATCGCGCGCCGAATATCGGCTGTTGCTCCGCCACGACAACGCCGATTTGCGCCTCACTGAGCTTGGCTATCGGATCGGTCTCATTTCCGAAGAACGGTATGAAAAATTTTTGGCGAAAAAAGAGGCGATCGAACGGGAGAAAAAACGGCTGCAAACGGTCATCATTAAACCGACGCCAGAGGTGCAGGAAGTCATCCGCCAGGCGGGCGGAAGCGAGCTGAAAGACGGGATTCGCGCCGCTGATTTGCTAAGGCGTCCGGAGATGACGTACGAGCACATCCAAAAACTGGCGCCGGCCGATGAAGAGATCGCTAAAGAAGTGGCGGAACAAGTCGAAATTCAAATCAAATATGAAGGTTACATTCAAAAATCGCTGCAAGAAGTCGAGCGGCTCAAAAAAATGGAAAACAAAAAAATCCCGGAAGATATCGACTACGACGCCATCCAAGGTCTGGCGACCGAAGCGCGGCAAAAACTGAAACAAGTGCGCCCGCTCTCAATCGCCCAAGCATCGCGCATTTCCGGCGTCAATCCGGCCGATATTTCGATCTTATTAGTGTATTTGGAACAAGGAAGAATCGCGCGCGTGTCGAATGAATAAACATGAGGGAAAGGATTGGCTTATGGAGGCGACACAATTTCAAGCCATGCTTGAAGAGAGGGGGATTTCCCTCTCTTCCCAAGCGCTTGCGCAGTTTGAGCGCTATTACGAACTGCTCGTTGAATGGAACGAGAAAATGAATTTGACCGCTATTACAGACAAGCCCGGCGTCTATGTGAAACATTTTTTTGACTCGGTTTCCCCCGCCTTTTACTACGATTTTTCCGCGCCGCTTTCGCTGTGCGATGTCGGCGCTGGAGCGGGGTTTCCAAGCATTCCGCTCAAAATTTGCTTTCCGCATCTGCGCGTTTCGATCGTCGATTCGTTGCAAAAGCGCATTCGTTTTTTGGACCATCTCGTCGCCGCGCTGCAACTCGAGGGAGTGGCGCTCTATCATGATCGGGCCGAGACGTTCGCTCGTCAAAAGGGAATGCGCGAATCGTTTGACGTTGTCACGGCTAGGGCGGTAGCGCGCATGCCGGTGCTTGCCGAACTTTGTCTTCCGCTTGTCAAAGTTGGAGGCACATTGATCGCCATGAAGGCTGCCTCGGCGCCTGAAGAATTGAAAGAGGGAAAAAAGGCGATCGCGGTGCTCGGCGGGGAAGTCGCGGCGGCGGAAACGTTCGCGTTGCCGTTTGCGGAGGGGGAGCGGACCATTATTTTCATTCATAAAACGAAAAAGACGCCGGCCCAATATCCGCGCAAGCCAGGAACGCCGAGCAAGCAGCCCATTCAGTAGCCGGCCGCGGACACGGCGAAAAGGCGGTTCCATCGTCCCGTGTCTCATGACGGGGAAACAGCTAGGGAGAAGGTCGCGCGTGCCGGGTGACAAAGAGAGCGATTTGCTAAGTACGTCCAAAGGTGGTGTAGGGGGATGAAGCATCCATTTTCGCGCTTGTTCAGTTTTGGAGAGAGAGAGCTTGAAGAAGCGGGGGAAAAACAAGAGAGAGAAGAAGTTCGCCACATTCCGGTCGAAAGCATTATCCCGAACCGCTTTCAGCCGCGCACGATGTTTGATGAAGAAAAAATCAATGAATTGGCGTTGACGATTCGCACGCACGGCATCATCCAGCCGATCATCGTCCGCGAATGCGGAAACGGACAGTTTGAAATCATCGCCGGCGAACGGAGATGGAGGGCGGTGCAAAAGCTCGGCTGGACGGAAATCCCAGCGATCATCAAAAACTTAAATGACAAAGAAACCGCCTCCGTCGCCCTCATTGAAAACTTGCAGCGTGAAGAGTTGACACCGATTGAAGAGGCGATGGCGTACGCTAGGCTCATCGAACTGCACGATTTGACGCAAGAAGCGCTCGCCCAGAGGCTTGGCAAAGGGCAGTCGACGATTGCCAACAAGCTGCGTCTGCTCAAACTTCCGCAGGAAGTCCAAGAAGCGCTGTTGCAGCGGGCGATTACGGAGCGTCATGCGCGCGCCCTGATTGCGTTGAAAGATAAAGAGAAACAGCTGAAGTTGCTGCAGGAAATCATCGACAAGCAACTGAACGTCAAGCAGACGGAAGACCGGGTCGTCAAGCTGCTTGAAGCGCGGGAACAAAAGCCGAAGCCAAAGCGCAAGGCGTTCAGCCGCGATATGCGCATCGCCATTAATACAATTCGCCAGTCGCTTTCGATGGTGGAAAATAGCGGGGTGTCCGTTCAATCGGAAGAGGAAGAATTGGACGATTACTATCAAATTACGATTCGCATCGCCAAAAAATAATCAACTGGTCATCGTTTGCCTCATCACGCGCGGCTGATGGGGTTTTTTCTTTCAGAAAACAAAGTCATTTTCCTTTTTTCATGATAAAATAAAGTTTATGAGGAAGAGATAGAGGTAGGTGGCATCGTGGGCAAAGTCATTGCTATTGCAAACCAGAAAGGTGGCGTCGGAAAAACAACGACAGCGGTCAACTTGTCAGCTTGTCTCGCCCATCTCGGAAAAAAAGTGCTGTTGGTTGACGCCGATCCGCAAGGAAATGCGACAAGCGGCATCGGCATTGAACGGGGAGATGTCGACGAATGCATTTATAACGTCATCATCGGTGACATGAAGGCGAAAGACGTCATTCGGCCGACAGACATCGAAAATTTATACGTCATTCCAGCAACGATCCAGCTGGCTGGTGCGGAAATTGAGCTCGTTTCCGTTATCTCTCGCGAAATTCGGTTGCGAAACGCGCTCGCACCGCTAAAAGACAAGTATGACTTTATCATTATTGACTGTCCTCCTTCGCTCGGGTTGCTGACGCTGAATGCGTTGACGGCGGCCGATTCTGTCCTTATCCCGGTCCAATGCGAATATTACGCGCTGGAAGGGCTCAGCCAGCTGCTCAATACGATCCGGCTTGTGCAGCGGCATTTAAACTACGATTTGCGCCTTGAAGGCGTTCTGTTGACGATGCTTGATGCAAGGACAAATCTAGGTTTGCAGGTCATTCAAGAAGTCAAAAAGTATTTCCGCGAAAAAGTGTACGAGACGATCATCCCGCGAAACGTGCGGCTGAGTGAGGCGCCAAGCCATGGCAAACCGATTATTTTGTACGATGTCAAGTCGAGGGGGGCCGAAGTGTATTTGGATTTAGCGAAGGAGGTGCTTGAACGTGGCTAGAGGGCTTGGCAAAGGCATCGGCGCGCTGTTTGACAACTTTCCGCTCAACGGAATGGACGGAAACGAAGAAACTGTGCGGGAAGTCAGCATTCACGATCTTCGGCCGAATCCGTACCAGCCGCGGAAAACGTTTCAACCCGAGGCGATCGAGGAGCTGAAGCAATCGATTTTGCAGCATGGTATTTTGCAGCCGCTCATCGTCCGCCGCGCACCGAAAGGGTTTGAAATCGTTGTCGGCGAACGGCGCTACCGGGCGGCAAAAGAGGCGAATTTGTCGTCAGTGCCAGTGGTGGTTCGCGAATTGACCGACGAGCAAATGATGGAGTTTGCGCTTCTCGAAAACTTGCAGCGTGAAGACTTGAACCCGATCGAAGAAGCGATGGCGTATAAAATGTTGATGGACAAGCTGCACTTGACCCAAGAGGAAGTCGCCAGCCGCGTCGGGAAAAGCCGCCCGCACATCGCCAATCATTTGCGTTTGTTGTCCCTCCCTTCCGATGTGCAAAAACTGCTCATCGATGGCACTCTTTCGATGGGGCATGGCCGCGCGCTTTTGGGGCTGAAGCAAAAAAGCAAAATGAAACCGATTGTGGAACGGGTGATTCGCGAAGGACTGAACGTCCGCCAGCTGGAAAAGCTGATTCAGCAGGCCAATGCCGATGTTCCACGTGAAACATTGAAGCGAAAAAAGCAAGAAAAAAGCGTGTTTCTTCGAGAAAGCGAATCATTGCTGCGCGAAAAATTCGGAACGAACGTCACCATTAAACAAACGAAAAAACGCGGAAAAATCGAAATTGAATTTTTTTCTCCGGAAGATTTAGAGAGAATATTAGAACTGCTCGATGTGCGGTTTGATGAGTAGGCCGATGATCGAGGATGTTCAATTCGTTGGAAAGAGTGGTTCATCATGGTATTGCTAGGAACGATCGTCAATGGACTGAGCATTGTAGCTGGAGCATTGATCGGCAAGGCGTTTCGCCGCATCCCCGACCGCGTCAAAGAAACGGTGATGGGAGGAATCGGACTTGCTGTGGCGCTTCTTGGCGTGCAGATGGGGATGAAAAGCGAGCAGTTTCTTGTTGTTATCATTAGCCTTGTGTTTGGCGGCATTCTCGGAGAGTGGTGGGACTGGGAGGAAAAGCTGAACCGTCTCGGCCGATGGCTCGAGAAAAAAGTGGGCGGGAACGGGGGTAGCATCGCCCAAGGATTTGTGAGCGCGACGTTATTGTTTGTCATTGGCGCGATGGCCATTGTCGGGGCGCTGGACAGCGGGCTGCGCGGCGACCATAGCGTCCTCTACACAAAATCGATTTTGGATGGGTTCGCCAGCGTCATTTTGACGACGACGCTTGGCATCGGTGTCATATTTTCCGCGCTGCCGGTGATGGTTTACGAGGGCAGCATCGCGTTATTGGCGACGCAAATCGAGCGGTTTGTGCCAAAGAGCGTGCTCGATTCCTTTATCGCCGAGTCGACAGCGACCGGAGGGATTTTGATTATGGCGATCGGTCTCAATATGCTCGGGGTAACGAACATTCGTGTGGCGAATTTGCTGCCGAGCATTCTTGTTACGGCGGGCGCTGTTTTTCTTCTTTCGTTCTGGTAGTGGGACGGTAAGCCGCGTGCAACCCCCTCTTTCAACAGCTGAGACTGAGAAAGAGGGGGATTGGCCGTCCGCCATCGCCAATCCTGAGGAGTCCGGTGATTGATTCGTGGATACGGCTTTGCCATCTCATTTCTCAACGAGAAAAACCTTGTTGTATCGGTCCTGCTTTTCACGCGCTTTCCCATTGATGAAGGGAATCAGCGTTTTTTCACCGGACTTTTAGGAGGCTGGTGATTGACTCGCGCAACCGCTTCTCCGAATCGTTTCTCAAGTGGAAACGACTTGTTGCCTCAGCCTCTATGTTCGCGCGTTCCATCATTGATCAAGGCAAACAGCGATTTTTCACCAACCTTTTAGGCGAAGCGGTGCACGGGCTCCAATAGCCGAACCGTTTTTTTACCACAACGACCGTCGATCTTTCGAAAGCGGAGGGGCACCAAGCCGCTCCTTGCGAACGACGAACCGTTCTGCTTCGTAAATGCCGTTGGCAATGGTTTTGGCCATGTTCATGACCAAGTGAAGGCGCGTATTTTGCAGGACAAAAAATTCCATAAATCCGCTGACATTGACCACCCCGGCAATATGGGCGTCCCCGACGGGAAGCAGCTGTTTATTGACTCCAGCCCCGGGGCGAACCGGCCCTTTGGCAACGGTGATGGCGCCGACGCTTTTCAACCGACCAAGGCAGGCGTCAACCGCGATCATGAACGGTTCATCGTGAGTCAGTCGAATCGCCTCCACTTTTTCCTCAAGATTGACGGCGTGAATCGGCTCCTCGAGTGTTCCGTATACATGAAAGCGGGATAACGGCTTTTCTTTCAACATCGTGCCCACTAACGGTCCGAGCGAATCGCCCGTCGATCGATCGGTGCCGATGCAAACGATGGCGACCGGCTGGACGAGCGGATCCGGAAGCAGCGTGGCGATCCGCCAAGCGATCAATGATACCGCCCCTGGCTCATCGTAAAAAATGCGGTCTCTTTCCTCCTTGGACGAGAAAAAAATCGATGGTATGCTCATTCTTTTCACTCCTACTTTCCATCCAAAAGTATTAACAGTATACGGAAAATAAAAGAATGATATACGTTTCTTCCCCTATTTTCCCGCTCTTGTTCTCGAGTGATGCGGATGGCGAAAACATCGGGCTACCAATCGATGGCCTGTCTTGTTAAAATAAAAAGCGCAGAACGAAGAAGATCGAGGTGTTGTCAACGTTGAAAGCGATCGAGAAAATGGTCGATGAACTGTTGGCGTTTTTGACCGATGAAACGCTGTGGCTGGAGATAGGAAAAGGGGCGCTGAAGATCGTTTTGATTTTCCTCGTATGCGCCGTGGCCGTAAAAGTGTTAAAAGTGGCTGTCCATAATATGTTTCGCGTGCGGGAAAAGGCGCCGATCCGCATTTCCGAACGGAGGGAGGCGACGCTTGTTCGCCTGCTCGACAATGTCATTACGTACGTACTATATTTTATTGCGCTCTTAATGATTTTAGATACATTTGGTGTTCCGGTGAAAGGATTGCTTGCCGGGGCCGGGGTCGTTGGATTAGCGGTCGGCTTCGGGGCGCAAAGCTTAGTCAAAGATGTCATTACCGGATTTTTCATTATTTTTGAGGATCAGTTTGCTGTCGGTGACTATGTGCGCATCGGCAACTTTGAAGGATACGTGGAAGAAATCGGGTTGCGGGTGACAAAAATTAAAAGCTGGACGGGAGAAGTGCACATTTTGCCCAACGGCAGCATTATCGAAGTGACGAACTTTTCGTTGCATAACAGCTTGGCTGTTGTCGACGTCAGCATTGCCTATGAAGAAGATATTGAAGAGGCGGAACAAGCGATCCGTGAGCTTCTTCCGCAGCTGCCGGCGAAGTATGAAGACATGGTTGCTCCGCCAGAATTGCTTGGCGTGCAAAATTTAGCCAGCTCGGAAGTCATATTGCGCATCACGTGCGAAACGAAACCGATGCGCCATCTGGCGGTCGCTCGGGCGATCCGCAAGGAAGTCAAAATGCTGTTGGACGAACGGGGAATCGAAATCCCATACCCGCGGCTTGTGCTGCATCGCCGCGGCGGAGAGGAACAGCTGGACGCCAAGCCGCAAAAACAACAGCTATGATCGCGAGGGGGTGGACAGATGGAAGAAAAAGAATTTGGTCTTTATGATATCGTGGAAATGAAAAAACCGCATCCGTGCGGGACGAACCGATGGAAAGTGATTCGTCTAGGCGCTGACATTCGCATTAAATGTGAGGGCTGCGCTCACAGTGTGTTGCTGCCGCGGAAGGAATTTGTCCGCAAAATGAAAAAAGTGCTTGTCAAGCATGAAGAATAACCGAACGGGACTGGGAAAATTTCCGTTCTAGCGGTGGGCGAGGGGGGAGAAAGGCGATGGGGACGACGCATGTGACTTCATGTCCGCTCAATTGTTGGGACGTATGTGGGTTGAAGGTGACGGTCGACGGGGGAAAAGTCGTCCGTGTAGACGGCGATGAACAGCATCCGATCACCAAAGGAACGATTTGCGGACGCGGGCGGATGTTGAAAGAACGGGTGAACGCCGACGGGCGCCTCCGCTATCCGCTAAAAAAAGCAAACGGCCGGTTTGTTCGCATTTCTTGGGAAGAGGCGCTCGATGACATTGCCGAAAACATGCAGCGATTAAAAGACCGGTTTGGTCCGACGGCGGTACTTCACAGCCATGATTATGCCAACAATGGACTGCTCAAACATTTGGACCAGCGCTTTTTCAACTGCTACGGCGGCGTGACCGAGCTTGTCGGCAGCCTTTGCTGGGGAGCGGGCATTGAGGCGCAAAAATGGGATTTTGGCAACGCCTACAGCCATGCGCCGGAAGATATCGACAACAGCCGTCATATCGTCATTTGGGGGCGGAATGTCGCCCGCACCAACATCCATTTGTTTGAACGGCTCTTGGCGGCAAAAAAGCGCGGCGCGACAATCGTTGTGATCGATCCGCTGTTTGGTCCGACCGCGCGCATCGCCGACCATTACATCTGCATTAAGCCGGGAACGGACGCTTTTTTGGCGATGGGGGTCATGAAAGAGCTGCTCCGTCTCGGGCTCGAAGACCGTGCCTTTATTGAGCACCATACGGTTGGGTTTGCCGACGTCGAGCAAGTATTGCAGACGATTTCGCTTGCGGAAATCGAGCAATATACCGGTGTGAGCCGCCATACTGCGACGGAATTGGCCCGGATTTACAGCGACCGTCCGACCGCCACGTACCTTGGGCTTGGCATGCAGCGTTATGCCAATGGCGGGAACACGATTCGCTGGATTGACGCCCTTGTCGCCGCCAGCGGCAATGTCGGCATTCCAGGCGGAGGGGCGAATTTTGGCAACTTACAAGTGAGCGAATGGTTTGATCGGGCTGCGCTCACCCTTCCCGAGCGGAAAACGGCATCGCGCGCATGGACGATGATGAAGCAGGCGGAGGAAATGTTGCGGGCGAACGATCCGCCGATTGGGATGGTGATCGTCACTTGTGGCAACCCGCTTGCCCAAGTGCCGAACACGAATTTGGTGAAAAAGGCGTTCGCCTCGGCGGAAACGGTGGTTGTGTTCGAGCAGTTCATGACCGATACGGCAGCTGTGGCGGATTACGTGCTTCCGGTGGCCGCTTCGTTTGAAGAGGAAGATGTCTACTGTTCATCTATGTATCACGCGTATGTCAACTATGGTCCGAAGCTTGTGGAGCCGCCCGGTGAAGCGAAGCCTGATTTGTGGATTTGGACGGAGCTCGCCAAACGTCTCGGCTTTGGCGAGGCGTTTGCCTATACGCGCGAGCAGTTTCTAAACATGGCGCTCCGTCCGCTGGAGCGGCACGGCATTACGCTGGAGCGGCTGCGCGCCGAACACCGCGTTCTTTTGCCGGTTGAGCCGGTGCCATGGCGCCATCGCCGCTTTCAAACACCGAGCGGCAAATATGAGTTTACATCCAGCATCGCCCGTCAAAAAGGAATGGACGGCCGGCTAACGATCATGCATCCAGCCGAATCAGCGGAAACGAATCCGCTGCTGGCGGCCAAGTATCCATACCGGTTGCTGACGATTCATCCGCTTCGCTCCAATCATTCGCAACATTACCCGTTGCTTCCGGCGCTCCAAACCGTGCGCATCGAAGTGTCGGCCGATATTGCGGCGGAAAAAGGGCTTGCCGATGGTGACCGCGCCCGTGTTTACAATGGTCGCGGGTCGCTTGTCGGGACGGTCCGTGTGCTCGAACGGGCCCATCCGGGAACGATCAACATTGACGAAGGGCAGTGGGGGGCATTCGGAGGGCCGGTCAACGTGCTCACCCCCGATTTGGAGTCGGACAACGGTTGCGGCAGCACGCTGTATGACTGCTTGGTCAACATTGAAAAATGGGCGCCGCGGGAAGAAGGCGGGGCCGTGGCGGATTGGCAAACAACGCTAACCTGACTGGAAGGAGGCCGCGAACGCCGCCGGCCGGGTTGCGACTGTTTTTCATACGGAACCCCCACGTTCGCCAAGGGCGAATCCGGCTCTCTACATGTCCCACGATGCTCAATGGGATGATCTGGGGGGAGTTTTCATAGAACTTTCGACGCTACCTAGCCAAGGGTTTGTTTGGATCAGTGATGGGTCTCCCGCTGCGACAAGAACTTGACCCACTTCTGACGTGTCGTTTGTTTGGATCAATGATGGGTTTCCCGGCCATCCGTTTTCCTTTTCGAGTTTCGGCCGTGACGGCCGATGAAGGCCCGTGTCGGCGGCCTTTGAAAAGCGCTTGTACGCCGGATGTCTCTTGTAGCCGCGCTTGTCATTTTTCACGCCAGCCCATATAATGAGGGAAGATGCGAACGGGAAAAGAGGAGTGGAATCCATGGGATTGACAGCAGGAATCGTCGGTTTGCCCAACGTCGGCAAATCGACGTTGTTTAACGCCATTACGAAAGCCGGAGCCGAGTCGGCGAACTATCCGTTTTGTACGATTGAGCCAAACGTTGGGGTGGTTGAAGTGCCCGATGAGCGGCTTCGAGTATTAACTGACATGTTTCAGCCGAAGCGGACGGTGCCGACCGTGTTTGAATTCACGGATATTGCGGGCATTGTCAAAGGGGCAAGCAAAGGAGAAGGGCTTGGCAATAAGTTTTTGTCCCATATCCGCCAAGTCGATGCCATTTGCCAAGTCGTGCGCTGTTTCAGCGATGAAAACATTACGCACGTGGCCGGCCAAGTCGATCCGCTCGCCGATATCGAAACGATCAATTTGGAGCTTGTGTTGGCCGATTTAGAGACGGTTGACAAACGAATCGAGCGGGTCGGCAAAATCGCCAAGCAAAAAGATAAAGAGGCGGCGTTTGAGCACGGGATTTTGCTGCGATTGAAAGAAACGCTCGAAGCCGGCAAACCGGCGCGCACACTCGAATTCTCTGAGGAAGAGATGAAAGTCGTCAAGCAGCTGCACTTGTTGACGATCAAACCGATGCTGTATGTCGCCAATGTTGGCGAGGAAGACGTCGCCGATCCTGACGGCAATCCGTTTGTCAAGGACGTGCGCGAGTTTGCGAAGCGCGACAACGCGGAAGTGATCGTCGTCTGCGCCAAAATTGAAGAGGAAATTGCCGAGTTCGGCGAGGAAGAAAAGCAGCAGTTTTTGCGGGAGCTCGGCATTGAGCAGTCCGGCCTTGACCAGCTGATTCGCGCTTCTTACAGTTTGCTTGGGCTGGCGACATTTTTCACTGCCGGTGAACAGGAAGTGCGGGCGTGGACGTTTCGAAAAGGAATGAAAGCGCCGCAATGCGCGGGTATCATCCACTCCGATTTTGAGCGCGGCTTCATCCGCGCCGAGACGGTTTCATACGATGACTTAGTCGCTGCCGGTTCCATGGCGGCGGCGCGCGAGGCGGGCAAGGTGCGGCTCGAAGGAAAAGACTATGAAGTGCAAGACGGCGACATTATTCATTTCCGATTCAACGTCTAGCGTTTCGCATTCCCCCGAAAGAAGCAAGGCCGCTATGTTCAACCGAAATAAGGATGGCAAATGTTTGTGCTGCGCAAATGCGGCAAACTGCCTTGCTTATCGTTGTCCATCATGGTATAATCAACAAATGTGAGTAATGTTCATTGCTCCTTGCCCTTCAGCGGAAGGGCCGTTCAGACCAAAAGGAGGTGACGAGCGTGAGAAAATACGAAATTATGTACATCATCCGCCCGAACATGGACGATGAGGCGAGACAAGCTCTCGTGGAACGGTTCAACAACGTGTTGAAAGAAAACGGCGCGGAGATTACAAAGGTGACGGATTGGGGTAAGCGTCGCTTAGCCTATGAAATTCAAAAATACCGCGATGGCTATTACATGATCATCAACGTCACAGCGGAGCCGAAAGCGGTGCAGGAATTTGACCGTTTAGCGCGCATCAGCGAAGACATTATCCGTCATATCGTCGTCAAGGAAGACGAATAATTTTTTCTTTATGGCAAGAGGTGGTTCTGATGATTAACCGCGTCATTTTAGTCGGCAGGTTAACGAAAGATCCGGAGTTGCGCTACACTCCAAGCGGAGTGGCTGTTGCCACGTTCACGCTTGCCGTCAACCGGCCGTTTACAAACCAGCAAGGCGAACGGGAAACGGATTTTATTCAATGCGTCGTTTGGCGCCGCCAAGCGGAAAATGTGGCGAATTTCCTCAAAAAGGGGAGTTTGGCTGGAGTCGATGGCCGGCTGCAGACCCGCAGCTATGAAAATCAAGAAGGCCGGCGCGTCTATGTCACGGAAGTGGTGGCTGACAGCGTCCAATTTTTAGAGCCCAAAGGCGCGAGCGAGCAGCGAGGGGCAGCAGCAGGCGGCTACTATGGGGATCCATTCCCATTCGGACAAGATCAGAACCACCGATATCCGAACGACAAACAGGCGGGCCGCATCGATGAAGATCCTTTCGCCGATGACGGTCAGCCGATCGATATTTCCGATGATGATTTGCCGTTTTAACGTTATTTCTGACAGAAGTCTTCCACCTCAAGGAATGTGCACAGGGCAAAGCCTAATGAGTAAGTGGAAGAGGAATGCCGGTGATCGCCGACGGATGTGGTCATCGATTGTTCGAACGGACGCCTTCGGAGCGAAGGAAGGCGTAAAGGGGACTTGTGTGTGGCTTAGTTTGGCGAACACGCCCAAGTCGCTGAAAGCCTCCACCTCTAAGCGAAGGGTAGGTGGCGGGCAGTTCATCGTCTGAAAACACTGTCCTCCGCCCGAAAAATGGGAAGAGCGCTGATCCCATGGGCGGGCGGCGGTCCGGAAAGCGAAGAAAGAAAGGAGGAAACGGAAATGGCAGGACGGAAAGGCGGACGCGGCAAACGCCGCAAAGTATGCTACTTCACGGCGAATAACATTACGCATATCGACTACAAAGATGTCGATTTGCTGAAAAAATTCATCTCTGAACGCGGGAAAATTTTACCGCGCCGCGTAACGGGAACGAGCGCAAAGTATCAACGCAAACTGACGGTAGCGATCAAGCGCGCGCGTCAAATGGCGCTCTTGCCGTACGTTGCGGATGAATGAGCCGGAAAAGGGCAGTAAGGGGGAACCTTACTGCTTTTTTTATATCTGATCAAGAAAGGGGAACATTCCTTGCGAAACACGCATGTTCTCACCGAAGCGGCGATTGAGCTTGCGCTGTTTGCCGTTTTGTTTTTGCTTGCGCTGTACGTGCCGGTCATCGGGATCGTTGCTACTCTGTTTTTGGCGCTTCCGTTTATGGTGTTCACGATGCGCCACGGATGGATTCCTGCTATGTTGCTGCTGGCGGCGGCCCTTGTCGTCTCCGGTTTGATCGGTTCGCTTTTAGCGCTGCCGATGGCGTTGATGTTCGGCACGTTTGGCATCGCGGTTGGCGCGCTGCTTTCCAAACAGAGAAACCGGTACGTTGTTCTTCTTGTCGGTACGTTTGTATTTTTGGCCAATATCGTGCTTGATTACATTATCTCGATTCAGTTTTTGCACGTCGATCTGATCCAAGATACGCTTGCGCTCGTGCGTGAATCGTTTGACACCGCGATGCGTCTCATGGAAGGGATGGGGCAAGCGCCATCTTTGGAGATGCAAAGGCAGATCGAACAAGGACTGAAGCTGATCGGCTATATGATTCCGACACTGTTTGTCATCGCGGCGTTGGCGCTTTCGTACGTGACGATCATCGTCTCGCTGCCAGTGATGAAAAGGCTAAAGCTGCCGGTCGGTTCATGGCCGCCGTTTCGTGAGTTGACGTGGCCCAAAAGCGTGCTATGGATTTATGTTGTCGTCCTCCTTCTCTCCTTGTTTCCGCTGGAAGAAGGATCGTTTGCCTATATGGCGGTGCTAAATGTATCGTATGTGTTACACCTAGCCATGATCGTGCAAGGTTTTTCATTTTTGTACGCTGTTGCCTACAAAAAAGGAATCGCCAAAGGCGTGGTGGTAGCGGGGACGGTCCTTTGCTTATTCCTGCCTTTTCTACTTTATCTTGTGGCGATATTCGGTATAATTGATTTAGGATTTGATTTGCGCCGCCGCATATGATAATTGGATAAGGTGAGTCATTTCTTCCGAAGTAGGAGCTGACTTGAATGTCCCATTTTTATGAAAGGAAAGCGTATCGCTATCCGCTTTATGCGTTGGCCGCCATGGCGGTGCTAATGGCGATTGGCCTGTTTTATTTCCAATGGCTGATCGGGCTGGTCGCCCTTCTCGGCATTGGATTCGTCCTTTACAGTGTCATCTGGTCGCAGCGCTCTTTGTATCAAGAGCTGGAACATTATATTTCCAATTTATCGCACCGCGTTAAAAAAGTCGGGGAAGAAGCGCTCATGCAAATGCCGGTCGGCATTATGCTTGTGAATGAAGACGGCGAGATCGAATGGTCCAATCGCTTTCTGGCCGCCTGCTTCAAAGAGCAGACGTTAGTGGGCCGCTCTCTCGCTGAACTGTCCGAGCCGTTGGCCGCTTTCGTCAAAAGAGGAAAAATGGACGAAGAGATCTTTGAGTTTCATGGAAAGCGGCTCAAGGTGCTCATTCGCCGCTCTGAACGGCTTCTTTACTTTTTTGATGTCACCGAGCATATGGAATTGAAGCAAAAATACGAGGCGGAACGCTTGGTGCTCGCCATTATTTTTCTCGACAATTATGATGAAATTACGCAAGGGATGGACGATCAGGCGAAAAGCCAACTGAACAGCCTCGTCACTTCTGTGCTGAATCGGTGGGCCAATGATTATGGCATCTTTTTAAAGCGGACATCGTCCGACCGGTTTATTGCGGTGTTGAATGAGCAGATCTTGAGCCGATTGGAAAAAAGCAAATTTTCCATCCTTGATGAAGTGAGAGAACAGACGGCGAAGCATCATGTTCAGCTGACGCTGAGCATCGGCATCGGCGCCGGTGTGTCTCCGCTTCCTGAACTTGGCGCGCTCGCGCAATCAAGCCTCGATTTGGCGCTTGGGCGCGGCGGCGACCAAGTGGCGATTAAGCAAGGAACCGGGAAAGTGAAATTTTACGGCGGCAAAACGAATCCGATGGAAAAACGGACGCGTGTCCGCGCTCGCGTCATCTCCCATGCGCTTCGCGAATTGATCGCCGAAAGCGACAAAGTGCTCATCATGGGCCACAAGTATCCGGATATGGACGCGCTTGGGGCGGCCATCGGCATTTTAAAAGTTGTTCAATCGAACCAAAAGGAAGGATTTATCGTCATTGACCCGGCGAAAACGGATGCCGGGGTGCAGCGGCTGCTCGAGGAAATGAAAAAGCAGGCCGATTTATGGTCAAGGTGCTTGAAGCCGGAGCAGGCGCTCGAGTTGGTGACAGAAGATACGCTGCTCATTGTCGTGGATACCCATCGGCCGTCGCTTGTCATTGAGGAGCGGTTGCTATACCGCACCGACCACATTGTCATCATTGACCACCATCGCCGCGGGGAAGAGTTTATCGAGGCGCCGCTGCTCGTCTATATGGAGCCATACGCTTCCTCAACGTCCGAGCTCGTTACCGAACTCTTGGAGTATCAACCGCGGCGCATGAAGTTGTCGATGTTGGAAGCTACCGCTTTGCTTGCCGGTATCGTTGTCGATACAAAAAGCTTTACGCTCCGCACCGGCTCGCGGACGTTTGACGCCGCCTCATACTTGCGCTCTCAGGGAGCGGACACGGTGCTCGTGCAAAAGCTGCTGCGGGAAAGCGTCGCCAATTACGTCAAACGCGCCAAACTGATTGAACGGGCCACCATCGATGAGCGCGGCATTGCCATTGCCAGAGGGGACGAACATGAGGTGCACGATCAAGTGTTGATCGCGCAAACGGCTGACACGCTCCTGACATTGAGCGGTGTCGTCGCTTCGTTCGTCATTTCTAGGCGGGCGGATGGAACGGTCGGCATCAGCGCCCGCTCGCTTGGCGATGTCAATGTGCAATTGATCATGGAGCGGCTCGGCGGAGGCGGGCATTTAACAAACGCTGCCGCCCAGCTGTCTGACGTGACGGTCGAAGAGGCGGAGCGGCAGCTGCGTGAGGCGATTCATGACTATTTTGAGGGGGGGAAGCCATCATGAAAGTCATTTTTCTAAAAGATGTGAAAGGAAAAGGGAAAAAAGGCGAAATCAAAGACGTGGCTGACGGTTATGCGAACAACTTTTTGTTCAAGCAAGGGCTCGCTATTGAAGCGACCCCGGCCAATATTAAAGCGCTCGAAGCACAAAAGCAAAAAGAGCGTCGCCAAGCTGCGGAAGAGCTGGCCAATGCCAAAAAACTGAAAGAAGCGCTCGAAAAACTGACGGTGGAAATCGCGGCGAAAGCGGGCGAGGGCGGCCGCTTGTTTGGCTCGATCACAAGCAAACAGATCGTCGAGGCGCTTTACGATCAACATGGCGTAAAGCTTGATAAGCGAAAAATGGAACTTGCTGACGCCATTCGTTCCCTCGGTTATACGAATGTGCCAGTAAGGCTTCATCCGGAAGTGACAGCCACGTTGAAAGTGCACGTCACCGAGCAAAAATAACAGCTGTTGTCGGATGCCCCCGCCCGCTGCGGCGGGGTTCCTTGCTTCTCAGCTTTGAAGGTTTGGCGTAGAATGAAAAACACGGGGGAAAAGGTGGTGAAACCGATGAGCGAACTGTTTTCCGAACGAATTCCTCCGCAAAGCATCGAAGCCGAGCAGGCTGTGCTTGGCGCCGTATTTTTGGATCCTACCGCACTGACGCTCGCCTCCGAACGACTGATTCCCGAAGATTTTTACCGTGTGGCACACCAAAAAATTTTTCATGCCATGCTCCGGGTGGCTGATAAAGGCGAGCCGGTTGATTTAGTGACGGTGACGGCGGAACTCGCCGCCTCCGAGCAGCTTGAGGAAGTGGGCGGCGTTTCGTATTTAAGCGAGCTGGCGGATTCGGTGCCGACGGCGGCCAACGTCGAATATTACGCCCGCATTGTTGAAGAGAAATCGGTGCTTCGCCGCCTCATCCGCACGGCGACATCGATCGCCCAAGACGGATACACCCGCGAAGATGAGATTGACATCCTGCTCGACGAGGCGGAACGAAAAATTATGGAAGTTTCCCAACGGAAACATTCCGGTGGTTTTAAAACGATTCGCGATATTCTCGTTCAGACCTATGACAATATTGAAATGCTCCACAATCGGAACGGGGATATCACCGGCATCCCGACGGGGTTTACCGAACTGGACCGGATGACGTCCGGTTTTCAGCGCAGCGATTTGATTATCGTCGCTGCCCGGCCGTCAGTTGGAAAAACCGCGTTTGCCTTGAATATCGCGCAAAATGTCGCAACGAAAACAAACGAAAACGTGGCGATTTTCAGCTTGGAAATGAGCGCTCAGCAGCTTGTGATGCGGATGCTTTGCGCCGAAGGCAACATCAACGCACAAAGCTTGCGCACGGGCAAGCTGACGCCGGAAGATTGGGGCAAGTTGACGATGGCGATGGGCAGCTTATCCAATGCCGGCATTTACATCGACGATACGCCGAGCATCCGCGTCAGCGACATTCGCGCCAAATGCCGTCGACTGAAACAAGAAAGCGGCCTTGGCATGATTGTCATTGACTATTTGCAGCTCATTCAAGGAAGCGGACGCAATCGGGAAAACCGCCAACAGGAAGTATCGGAAATTTCCCGTTCGTTAAAGGCGCTCGCCCGTGAACTTGAGGTGCCGATCATCGCCTTGTCGCAGCTGTCGCGGAGCGTAGAGCAGCGCCAAGATAAGCGGCCGATGATGTCCGATATTCGCGAATCGGGAAGCATTGAGCAGGATGCGGATATTGTCGCCTTTTTGTACCGCGACGACTACTATAACAAAGATTCGGAGCATAAAAACATCATTGAAATCATCATCGCCAAACAGCGGAACGGTCCAGTCGGAACGGTGCAGCTCGCCTTTATTAAAGAGTACAACAAATTTGTCAACTTAGAACGCCGCTTCGATGAGGCGCACATTCCGCCCGGAGCGTAACGGTGTGCAGCCGGCGGTTGCCTCTGATTCTGCCGTGCCTGCGCAACGTCGCCTTGTCGATGCCTCCAGTGAATCATTGACGAATAAAACAAGATAAGGATGTTTTGAATGTTCGTGTTTCATTGACTTTGCGGCTGAAAACTGATACACTGACAATGTTCAGACCGAGGAAAACTGGAGGTGCTCGCCATGTCGTCAGTCGTTGTTGTCGGCACGCAATGGGGCGATGAAGGGAAAGGAAAAATTACGGATTTTTTATCGGAAAACGCAGAGGTCATTGCCCGATATCAAGGGGGAAACAACGCCGGGCACACGATCGTGTTCAATGGAGAGAAGTATAAGCTGCATTTGATCCCATCGGGCATTTTCTATAAAGATAAAATTTGCGTCATCGGCAACGGGATGGTCGTCGACCCGAAGGCGCTCGTCGCCGAGCTTTCGTACTTGCACGAGCGCGGCGTTGCGACCGACAACTTGCGCATCAGCAACCGCGCCCACGTCATTTTGCCGTACCACTTGAAGCTGGACGAGCTGGAAGAAGAGCGGAAAGGCGCGAACAAAATCGGCACGACGAAAAAAGGAATCGGGCCGGCATACATGGACAAAGCGGCCCGGGTTGGCATCCGCATCGTTGACTTGCTTGACCGCGAGGTGTTTGCCGAAAAGTTGGCTCGCAATTTGGAAGAGAAAAACGTGCTGTTTGAAAAGGTATACGGAGTGGAAGGCTTCCGGCTGGAAGACATTTTCGAACAATACTACGAGTACGGCCAACAAATCGCTACGTACGTCTGCGACACCTCGGTCGTATTGAACAACGCCTTGGATGAAGGGCGCCGCGTCTTGTTTGAAGGGGCGCAAGGCGTCATGCTCGATATCGACCAAGGGACTTATCCGTTTGTCACATCGTCGAACCCGGTCGCGGGCGGGGTGACGATCGGCGCCGGCGTCGGCCCGACGAAGATCAAACATGTCGTCGGAGTGGCAAAAGCGTATACGACGCGCGTCGGCGACGGGCCGTTTCCGACGGAATTGCATGATGAAATCGGCGATCGCATTCGCGAAGTCGGCCGCGAGTACGGGACGACGACCGGTCGGCCGCGCCGCGTCGGCTGGTTTGACAGCGTCGTCGTCCGCCATGCCCGCCGGGTGAGCGGCATTACCGACTTGTCGCTCAACTCGATCGACGTGTTGACCGGCATCGAAACGTTGAAAATTTGCGTTGCCTATCGTTACCGCGGCCAAGTGCTTGAAGAGTTTCCTGCAAGCTTAAAAGTGTTGGCCGAATGCGAACCAATTTATGAGGAGCTGTCTGGTTGGACAGAGGATATTACCGGCGTGAAAAGTCTTGATGAACTGCCGGCGAACGCCCGCCATTACGTCGAGCGCATTTCCCAGCTCACCGGCATTCCGCTTTCGATTTTCTCCGTCGGTCCCGATCGCTCGCAAACGAATGTCGTTCGCAGCGTCTACGCGTAAACAGCGGCAGCAGACCATAGGAAAAACAGGCATAGATGCATGGCGTCTATGCCTGTTTCGTCATTGGGCGGCAAAACGAAAGCGCCAATTTCGCTCGACTCCTCAAAATGGTAGCCGGCAACGGATGATTTCGTGTTCATAACATGGTAAATTAGTAATGATAGCATTCCATCGCAAAAGGAAGGATGTGAGCGAGATGGAAAAACGCATTTTAGTCGTCGACGATGAAAAACCGATTGCCGATATTTTGCAATTTAACTTGCAAAAAGAAGGATATGAAGTCATTTGCGCCTACGACGGCGAAGAGGCGCTGCAAAAAGTCGAAGAAACGATGCCGGACTTGATTTTATTGGATATTATGCTGCCGTTAAAAGACGGCATGGAAGTTTGTCGCGAAGTGCGGAAAAAATATGACATGCCGATTATTATGCTGACGGCGAAAGATTCCGAGATTGATAAAGTGCTCGGGTTGGAGCTCGGCGCGGACGATTATGTGACCAAGCCGTTCAGCACGCGCGAGCTCCTCGCGCGGGTGAAGGCGAACTTGCGCCGCCATGCGCAAACAGCCGCGCAAGAAGGAGAGGGAAG
This sequence comes from Geobacillus sp. C56-T2, assembly GCF_007829715.1. Lineage (NCBI taxonomy): Bacteria > Bacillati > Bacillota > Bacilli > Caryophanales > Anoxybacillaceae > Geobacillus > Geobacillus sp. C56-T2. The sequence goes on along the minus strand of NZ_VJWB01000001.1, from coordinate 3,425,279 downwards.
CGAAACGAATGAAATTGCCATCGGCCCGCTCGTTATTCGTCCGGACGCCTATGTCGTACAGAAGCGGGGCGAAACGATCGAACTGACCCATCGCGAATTTGAGCTTCTCCACTATTTAGCCAGACACATTGGACAAGTCATGACGCGCGAACATCTGCTGCAAACGGTCTGGGGTTACGACTATTATGGCGATGTGCGCACGGTCGATGTGACGGTAAGGCGGTTGCGGGAAAAAATTGAAGACAATCCATCCCACCCGAATTGGATCGTCACCCGCCGCGGGGTCGGTTACTATTTGCGCAACCCGGAACAGGAGTCATGAACGAACATGAAAAAAGTAGGGCCGTTTCGTTCCATTCATTTTAAGTTTGTCATCATTTATGTGCTGTTGATTCTCGTCGCCATGCAAATTATCGGCGTCTACTTCGTCCGCAAATTGGAAACCGAACTCGTGCAAAACTTTAAAAACTCGTTGAATGAGCGGGTGACGCTGCTCGCTTATAATGTTGAACAGGCGATGAATCGAGAGCGGGATGAGAAGAGCCCGACATTAGAAGAAGACATCCGCTCGCTTCTTCATGACTTCGTTTCTCAAGACATTTCCGAAGTGCAAGTGATTGATGACAAAGGAAAAGTGCTGGCGACGTCCAACCCATATACGCAAAACATCGTCGGAAAGCGGACAACGCAAATTTACATCAAACGCTCGCTTGTCACGGGAGAAATGGTTGATCAAATGATGCTCGATCAAAAGACGGGCCATCGCATGTATATTTCCTCGACACCGATCAAAACGAGCGGGGAAATTAAGGGCGTTATTTACATCATCGCCTCGATGGAAAACGTCTTTTCGCAAATGCGGCAAATCAATATGATTTTGGCGACCGGGACGGGGATCGCTCTCGCCATTACCGCCGTGCTCGGCATTTTTTTGTCGCGCACGATCACTCGTCCGATTTCCGATATGCGCCGGCAAGCACTGGCGATGACAAGGGGAGACTTCTCCCGCAAAGTCAAAGTGTACGGCTACGATGAGATCGGCCAATTGGCGATGACATTCAACAATTTGACGAAAAAATTGCAAGAGGCGCAGGCGACCACCGAAGGGGAGCGGCGCAAGCTCGAGTCAGTGTTGACGCATATGACCGATGGCGTGATCGCGACCGACCGCCGGGGGCGCGTCATTCTCATTAACGATGCCGCGCTAAACATTTTGAATGTTTCACGTGAAACAGTGCTGTCGAGTTCGATCGTTGACGTGCTCGGCCTTGCCGACCAGTATACGTTTGAAACGCTGCTAGAGGAGCGCGATTCGCTCATTTTAGATTTCAGCACGGATGAGGAACTGTACATTTTGCGCGCGTCGTTGTCGGTGATTCAAAAAGAGGGCGGATTTGTCAACGGATTGATCGTCGTTTTGCACGACATTACCGAACAGGAAAAAATCGACCGCGAGCGGCGGCAGTTTGTCGCCAATGTGTCGCATGAATTGCGCACACCGCTCACGACGATGAAAAGCTATTTAGAAGCGCTCGCCGACGGCGCTTGGCAAGATAAAGACATCGCTCCAAGGTTCATTCAAGTCGTGCAAAATGAAACCGAGCGGATGATCCGGCTCGTCAACGATTTGCTTCATCTGTCCAAGCTCGACAGCAAAGACTATAAGCTCAAGAAAACGTGGATCAATTTTTCAGCCTATTTTCATAAAGTCATTGACCGGTTTGAGCTGACGAAAAGCGACAACATCCGGTTCGTCCGCAAAATTCCCCGTGAGGCGATTTTTATTGAAGTGGATGAGGACAAAATTACGCAAGTGTTGGACAACATCATTTCCAACGCGTTGAAATACTCTCCTCAAGGCGGGACGATTACGTTCCGCGTGCGCCAGCTAGCTGATGAAATCATCGTCAGCGTTAGCGACGAAGGGGTCGGCATTCCGAAGGCTGACTTAGGCAAAATATTTGAACGTTTTTACCGCGTTGATAAGGCGCGGTCGCGCAAACTGGGCGGGACCGGCCTTGGGCTGGCCATTGCCAAGGAAGTGGTGCTTGCCCATGGCGGGACGATTTGGGCGGAAAGCAAAGAGCATAAAGGAACGACGATTTATTTTACGCTGCCGGTAGAACGAGAACAAAAGGATGACTGGGACGATGTATGAGACGATCAAAACCATCGTGTTGACGGCGCTCGTATTCATCAGCGTGATGTTGACGTTTGCTTTATGGACATACCACCCGAAATATGACGTGTTGCAAAGCAGCGATGAATACATTCAACACGTCTCCGTAAGCAATACGCAAGTGGACACGGCAATGGTTGTGCAGCCGGAACAAGTGCTGATTCATAAAAACGGGATCCACTATGCGGTCGTGAAAGAAGAGGAAAAAAATGAGGCGCTAAAAGAGATCAAAAAATGGTCGCTTGATGACTTCGAAGATATTTCTTCTTCTGTCCCACAAGGGAAGTTTTTATCGTTTTTAAGCGGCAAGGAGCGGCTGGAAGTCATTTATCCCGACGAAGTGCCGATGGATATTTACCGCTTGATTTTTACGATTGAAGACAAAAAAACGGAAGGATTGGCGTTTGACCGTCTCGTTGTTCCGCTTGGCGGAAAGGACGAGTTTCCTGTATACTTTATCGCGACCGACAAGCGGAAAATTTACCGGGCGACCGCCACCGACGCTTCGCCATCCGTCATCAACCGGCTGGCGAGGGAGGCGAACCGTTTTCCTCGGTATTTCGCCTACCCGATCAGTGAAACGAAGCAACTTTATTTGCCGGAAAAAGAAGTGACGTTGAACAGCCTGCAATATTACACAGATGAGCTGGACGCTGATAAGTTTAAAGAGGCGCTGTTTAGCGACCCCAGCTTCGTCAAAAAAGACTTCATTCCGTTCGGTGAAGAGTATACGGACGGATCAAGGCTGATGAATGTCGATTTTCTGCAACGCATGCTTTTATACGTCAATCCAGCGGCGCGCGTCTCGAACAGCGGGCAGACGGAGCCGGAAACCCATCTCATTCAAAAAAGCATCGATTTTGTCAATGAACATGGCGGCTGGACGGATCTGTACCATTTCGCCCGCTGGAACGAAGAAGATCGGAAAGTCGTGTTCCGGCTCTTTGTGAACGGCTACCCTGTCTTTAACGAGTATGGCATGTCTGAAATTGTGGAAACGTGGGGGGCGAGCGACTTAATGAAGTATCAACGCCCGCTCTTTCGCTTAGAAATCGCCGATCGCAGCCGCACGCCGAAAACGCTGCCGTCCGGCCGCGAAGCCGTCAAACAGCTCGAACAAATGAAAGGCGTCCGCCGGTCGCTGATCAAAAATATCGTCATCGGCTATGAGCTCGTGAAAGATCCCGATCGGGAAAAAGTGATCCGCCTTGAACCAGCATGGTTTTATTTATACGGGCAAACGTGGAAAAAGGTGGAGCCGAGCGGAACGGAACGAGGAGGGGAAACGGATGGATTGGAGTAAAACGAAGACCATTTTTATCATCGTCTTCCTCGTCCTCGACTGCTTTTTAGGCTATCAATTTATGGAAAAACGAAGCAGCAGCCAGCTGGACGTCATTTTAGAAACGACGATTGAAGAGCAGCTTGAGGCCAATGGCATTACGTATGTCGAGCTGCCAAAAGAAGTGACGAAGGCGGCGTATGTCAGCGGCAAAAGTCGCCTATTTACCGAGGCCGATGTGAAAAAGTTGCCGAGCCAAAAAGTGAAAATCGAAGGAAAAACGAAAATCAAAGGAACATTTACCCGTCCGCTTGTCTTGCCGGTCGATGACCCGTATCGACTGCGCGAGTTTTTGCAGCATTACATGGTCAACGGGGGGCAGTATGCCTTTTGGTCGTTCAATGAAAATGAAGGGACAGTTATCTGTTATCAAGTGTACGACGGCAAAATGATTTATGGCAACGAAAACAGCAAGCTGGTCATCCATGTAAACAAAAAGCAGGAAGCATTGTCCTACGAACAGACGATGTTGGACGACTTGGAAAAATATGAACGAAAACAAGACATCGTCCCGGCGATCAAGGCGCTTGAAACGCTGTATCGAAAAGGGTATTTGCAGCCGGGGGACCGCGTCACTAAGGTCGAACTCGGCTATTACGGGCTTGTCCAATTCACCGCCTCTCAAGTATTGACACCGACATGGCATATTGTTGTCAATCGAAAGGAAGATTATTTCGTCAACGCCTTTGAAGGACAAGTCATCAATGACCAAGGAAATGTTTTGGAGTGAAAACGAACATGACGATGCGATTTAGCGTACTGGCAAGCGGCAGCACCGGCAACGCCTTTTATGTGGAAACGGATCGCCACCGTCTGCTTGTCGATGCCGGTTTGAGCGGCAAACAACTGGAGGCGCTGTTTGCGCAAATCGGCCGTCACCCAAGCGAACTGCATGCGCTTCTTGTCACCCATGAACATAGCGATCACATTAAGGGGCTTGGCGTCTTAGCGCGCAAATATCGCTTGCCGATCTTTGCCAATGAAAAAACATGGCGAGCGATGGAGGCGGCGGTCGGGGAAATCCCGAGTGAACAAAAGTTCGTTTTTCCCCTCGGCGCGGTAAAGACGTTCGGCGATCTTGATGTAGAATCATTCGGTGTTTCTCACGACGCTGCCGAGCCGATGTTTTACGTCTTCCATTGCGGCGGAAAAAAACTCGCCTTGCTCACCGACACCGGTTATGTGAGCGAGCGGATGAAAAAGACAGTGGAGAACGCCGACGTGTTCGTGTTTGAAAGCAACCATGACATCGGCATGTTGCGGATGGGAAGGTATCCGTGGAACGTCAAGCGCCGCATTTTAAGCGATGTTGGCCACATTTCGAACGAGGAGGCGGGCTTGGCGCTGGCCGATGTGATCGGCGACCGGACGAAGCGAATTTATTTGGCCCATCTGAGCCAAGACAACAATATGAAGGAGCTGGCGCGCATGACCGTGGCGCAAACACTGGAACAAAAAGGCCTCGCGGTCGGCGGCCGCTTTCATCTGTACGATACCGATCCGCATCAGGCGACCGCGCTCGCTTGCGTCTAATGGCGGTGCGGCTTTGGCTGCGCAACGGGCAACGATTGGATTTTTTCCTCTGTTCATGATTATAATGAGGGATGGAGAGAAATATAGAAAGGGTGGTGGGCATGGGATATTACGATGATCATTATGAATCGCACGGTCAAACGAGACGAACACGGCGCGGCGGCTCGTTTGCCTCGGCGTTCGTCGGCGCCATACTAGGAGGCGGGCTCGTGCTCCTTTCGATTCCAGCGCTTTCCCGTTGGGACATTCTCCCATACGATGTTGCCCCTTCCGAGCAAGCTGGCGGAGAAGAGCGGTCAGGGGACAATGGCACCCCTCCCATCCAGCAAAGCGTTTCTGTTGATGTGACCACAGCGGTCACGAAAGCCATCGCTCAAGTGTCGGATGCCGTTGTTGGCGTTGTCAATATTCAAGCGGCAGGCTTCTGGTCACAAGGTGAAGAAACCGGCGTTGGATCGGGTGTCATTTACAAAAAGGCGGGAGGAAGGGCGTTTATCGTCACAAACCATCATGTCGTTGAAAATGCAAGCCAGCTGGAAGTCAGCTTGAAGGACGGAACGAGGGTGCCGGCGAAGCTGCTCGGGAGCGATGTACTGATGGATTTGGCCGTGCTGGAAATTGAGGCGAAACATGTGAAAAAAGTCGCCCAGTTCGGCGACTCTGACGCCGTGAAGCCGGGAGAGCCGGTAATCGCCATTGGCAATCCGCTCGGTTTGCAGTTCGCAGGCTCAGTGACGCAAGGCATCATCTCCGGAACGAACCGGACGGTGGAAGTGGATTTGGATCAAGACGGCAATCCCGACTGGAATGCCGAAGTATTGCAGACCGATGCGGCCATCAACCCGGGCAACAGCGGCGGCGCCCTTGTGAATATTAAAGGGCAAGTCATCGGCATTAATTCCATGAAAATCGCTCAAGAGGCCGTCGAGGGCATCGGGTTTGCCATTCCGATCAATGCCGCCATCCCGATCATTTCCGATTTGGAGCGATATGGTCAAGTGCGCCGCCCATATATGGGCGTGGAACTTCGGTCGTTAAGCGACATTCCGTCATATCATTGGCAGGAGACGCTTCATTTGCCGGCAAACGTAACCGAAGGTGCCGCCGTTATTCAAGTTGTGCCGATGTCGCCAGCGGCCCAAGCCGGCTTGCAGCAATTCGACGTCATTGTGGCGCTTGACGGCGAGAAAATTCGCAACGTGCTCGATCTGCGCAAGTATTTGTACACGAAAAAGTCGATTGGAGACCGGATGGACGTAACATTTTACCGCGATGGGAAAAAACGGACAGTTACTTTAAAACTGGCGCGTGAATCGTATTAAACAAAGAAGAAGGAGCGAGACCGCTCCTTCTTTCCGTGAAAACGCCGAACTGGCACGGATTTTCATCCTTGGGTGGAGGGCGGGGCGCTGCCCCTGGAACTTTTCCATGAACGAACCGGTTGGCTGGCACGGATTCCTGCTCATAAACGGGCGATAAGGAGGGGGGAAGCGATGATATTCACATGTGAAGAACACATTGATGCCGCCATTGATGAATATGTGGATGAAACGGAACGAGCCCCTGACTTGGCCCCTGTGGATAACGATGAAAACAGGTGTTGGTTTTGTGGGAAGAAGGCCATATATGTAGTAGGAAGCTAATATTTTTACACAATATGTGGATATATATTGTGTATATGTGGATAAATGTTGTTGATAAAGTGTTTACAAGGTGGGGATGGATTGTGCATATTTGCATTGCCGCTGTGGGTAAGTTGAAAGAGACTTACCTAATTGCCGGAGTGAATGAATATAAAAAGCGGTTATCCCCGTATGCCAAAATCGAGATCATCGAGGTGGCGGACGAAAAAACTCCCGAGCGGGCGAGTCTGCTTGAAGAGGAACGAATCAAAGAGCGAGAGGGAGAGCGGCTGTTGGCTCACATCCCTGACAGCGCCTATGTGATCGCGCTGGCTATCGAAGGGAAGATGAAATCGTCCGAGCAGTTTGCTGCCCATCTCGATGAGCTGGCGACCTACGGGCAAAGCAACATCGCTTTCGTCATCGGCGGATCGCTCGGCTTGAGCAGACGAGTGATGGCGCGTGCCGATGAGGCGCTGTCGTTTTCAAAAATGACGTTCCCCCATCAGCTGATGCGGCTCATTTTGCTCGAGCAAATTTACCGCGCCTTCCGCATCAACCGGGGGGAGCCGTATCATAAGTAAGACAGGTCGTTTCGTAAACAAAGCGGGCTGGGATATCGGCGTTCGCCTCGGGTGATAGCCGGGTTTTTCGCTTGTTCCGGTTGACCGGTGCGCTGGCGAGGGGACGGAAAAGGAGCGGCCTGACTAGGCAGCTCCCCCACATTGGGCAGACACTTTGTTTTTGCCGCTTTCTTTTGAGCGAAGCAATAAATGATCGGCATAAATGTACGCCTTTTCGATTGACATCGTCCCCTCGGCTCGAAAAAAGTAAAGACCAAAGGACGATGTATACGATACGGTCTGTTTGCCCGTCCCATAATCGACAAACACCGTGCTGCGTTGCACCGCTTTTCGCATTTCTTCCACAAGTTGGATGCATTGTTCAAAGGTGCGATGGCGCAAAAACATCGTAAATTCCTCGCCGCCGCTGCGGAATAGAAAATCTTCTTCTTGCAAAAATCGTCTTAAGATTGAGGTAAAGTGGCGGATGACTTCATCGCCGACCGCGTGATTGTATGTGTCATTAATTCTCTTAAAATTGTCGATGTCGGCGACGACAACGCCGATCCATTCCCCTGTTCCGTTTAGCTTGGCAATCGTTTGGTCCATGAAGGCGCGGTTGTGGACGCCGGTCAAAAAGTCGGTATAAGCCATTTTTTCAAAATGGTCGCGCTCGAGCTTATGCTGGATGCTTTGTGACTTGGAAAAAAAGGAGCGGCTGACGAAATAGTTGAGCAGAAACAAGCTTAAAAGCATGTCCCAGCGCTGCTCTTGCAAAAAGAGAAACAGCAAGCCATTGGTCAGCGCGGTTTTAGCCATATCAGCCCAGCTTCTCGTTTTAATAAAATCGAGAGCTTCGCGCCTTGTTTGAATGTCGCCCGTTATGTAGAAAATGACGATTAAGCAACAGTCAGTCAAGAAGGAAACGGTCACAACAAGCAGGAAGATCAGCAGCCAAAATCCGATGAACGGAACGGTCTCAAACAGTGGAGCCAAGAAGCTGTATATGGCAAATGCCAGCGAATTGAATGTCACAAACGAGCCGATGTTGTACAGCGTGTGCAGCCATTCATCAGGCTCCGCGGTTTTCAAGTACTTTTTCGTCCCATGCTCTGTCAAGCGAAGCAACGCCTCGAACAGAAACAGTCCAAGCGGGCCGGCAAACAAGGCGAACGACAGGCTATAGTTGATGCCGTAGTCGACCGGAATGTTGTTTTTCGTTTTGTCGACGACGCGCAAATGCGAATATAAGCTCGAAAACAACCAGTAAAACAACAAGGCAACGGCATAAGTGCGATCAAGGACGGGCGGCTCGGACACAGCAACGATGATGATCGAAACGAAAAAAAGGATGAAAATCACTGGTCGCGCTTGAAATAACATCTCAACTCTCTCCTATGATCTGACCTCTGACAACTTTTGGGCTGGTGAAACAACGCCAAAGAAAAGGATGGCCAACCACCATGGCAGCGCGTTCCCGGTCACCGTTTGAGCGGCGGCAGGCGGCAGCGGGCGGTGAAGACGGCGCCCAAAGGCATGAATATGTTCTTATTTGGAACAAACAAACGAGCAGTTAAGTCTATTATAGTACTATATACATAATTGTGAAAATAGACAAAATGGCATTGTTTTTCGACTTTTTTCGCGAAATTTGACATGAACACCAAAGCTAGGGAGGGGAAAATGTGAAAATTGTCATTGCTCCTGATTCATTTAAGGAAAGTCTTTCGGCGCTCGAAGTCGCTGAGGCGGTGGAGCGCGGGTTTCGCGCCGTGTTTCCGGAAGCGGACTTTGTGAAAGTGCCGATGGCCGATGGCGGGGAAGGAACCGTACAATCGCTGGTTGACGCAACGAATGGCCGCTTGATAAACGTCGAAGTGACAGGACCGTTAGGCGACCCTGTGCCGGCGTTTTTCGGCTTGCTTGGCGACGGAAAGACAGCGGTGATTGAAATGGCGGCCGCCTCGGGACTCCACCTTGTTCCGCGCCATCGCCGCAATCCGCTGCTGACGACGACGCGCGGAACAGGGGAATTAATTCGTGCGGCGCTCGATGCCGGGGCGACTCGCTTGGTGATCGGCATTGGCGGCAGTGCGACGAACGACGGGGGAGCGGGCATGGTGCAAGCGCTAGGTGGACGGCTGTTGGATCGCGACGGCCGCGACATTGGTCCGGGAGGAGGCGCTTTGGCCGATCTATATGCGATTGACCTTTCTGGGCTAGATCCACGCCTTGAAGACGTTTGCATTGAGGTCGCTTGTGACGTCGAGAATCCGCTTACGGGGCCGAACGGTGCGTCCGTCATCTTTGGCCCGCAAAAAGGGGCGACGCCCGACATGGTCGCCGTTCTCGACCGGAATTTGGCGCATTATGCGGATGTCGTCGAGCGCGAACTCGGGAGGCGGGTCGGCGACATCCCAGGCGCTGGTGCGGCGGGTGGCTTAGGAGCGGGATTGCTGGCGTTTCTAAAGGCGCGGTTGAGGCGCGGCGTCGATATTGTGATCGAAGCCGTCCAACTAGCAGAACGCGTCAAAGACGCTGATTTGGTGATCACGGGCGAGGGACGGATCGATGGACAGACGGTTTTCGGCAAAACGCCGATCGGTGTCGCGAAAACAGCGAAACAGTTTGGCGTCCCGGTCATCGGCATTGCCGGGTCATTGGGCGAAGACAGTCATGTCGTGTTGGATCACGGCATTGACGCATTGTTTACGATTGTTCCTGGCGTCGTGCCGCTTGACAAGGCGCTGGAGCAGGCGGAGCAGTATGTGGTGCAGACGGCGCGACACATCGCTGCGGTGTATCGTCTCGGCCAAAGCAGAGGGTGAGGACTAGGGAAAAAAGAAAGCAGGCGCCCGTGCGAAACGACGGAGCGCCTGTTCCTTATCCAGCAGAGACATCGTGCTAGGCGCGGCGAGCACGGCCCGTTTATTTGCCTGCCCGCGGCCATGAGACGATCGCCTCGAGTGTCCCTTGGATCGTGAAGCGGCCAAATTGGTGCGGTAAAATCAAATGGTCCCCGTGGCGAAGCGGATAAGCGCGCCCATTGTGGATGAGTTCGCCTTCGCCCCGGAGGATGCTGACAATGAGAAACGGCTTTGTCTGCGCTGACGTGAACGTGTCATGGATGTTCCATTTTTGGACGCCAAAGTAATCCCCCTCCACGAAGGTCGTCACCGTTGACCCTGGAAGCTCGGCGACATAGGGGCGAACATCGGCATCACGGTGCGGAACCGTGGTGACATCCAGCGCTTTTTCCAGATGGAGTTCGCGTTTCCGTCCTTGGCTGTCGACGCGGTCGTAGTCATAGACGCGGTACGTTGTGTCGGAGCTTTGTTGCGTCTCAAGAACGAGCGTTCCTTCGCAGAGCGCATGGATCGTGCCGCTCGGGACATAGAAAAAGTCACCGGGCTGAATGGGCACTTTCCGGAGCAGGCGGTCCCACTCCCCCGCCTCCATCATGGCGCGCAGCTGTTCCTTTGTTTCCGCATAATGGCCGTAAATCAACTCGGCCCCCGGCTTGCAGTCAATGATGTACCAGCACTCCGTTTTGCCGAGTTCCCCGCCCTCATGTGTCTTCGCGTAGTCGTCATCCGGGTGAACTTGCACTGATAAATCAGCGTTCGCATCCAAAATTTTCGTCAATAATGGAAAACGGTCCGATGGAAAATGGCCGAACAAGTCGCGGCGTTCCTCCCAAAGTTGTCCCAGTGTGATTCCGGCAAACGGTCCCCGGGCGATTTTGGTCTGACCATGCGGATGAGCCGATACCGCCCAACATTCCCCCGTTTGTGCGGATGGAATCTCATATCCGAATCGTTCGGCCAACTTTGTGCCGCCCCAAATCCGTTCTTGGAATACAGGAGTGAGAAAAATCGGTTCAAAATCCATGCGTCATCCCTCCCGAAAACGTCATGCCGATGCCATCCTTTATCCATTTTTATCTTACCATGAATGGCGCCAGCAGCAAATGAAAACGGTAAGCTCGTTGGACTGCTGGGCATGCGTGAATCGGGATCGACTTTCCATTCGTCATGTCGCGTCCCATTCGATGCGGCGCAGCGGGCGCGTCGCTGGACCTTCGACGACGGCGCCATCGATCGAGAAGCGTGAACCGTGACATGGGCAGTCCCAAGTTCGATCCCCGCCGTTCCACTCCAATTCGCAGCCCATATGGGTGCATGTCGTATCGACAACGTGGAGCCTTCCTGCCTCGTCTTTGTAGGCGCCAGCTCGTTTTCCGTTGACCGCGACAACCGCCCCTTCGCCGCGCGCCAAATCTTGCGGCCGGCGGCTGACTGGCTCTATTTTCCCGGTCAACAAGTGTTTGGCGACATCTAGATTGGTGACGAAAAATTGTTTCACACTCGGGTCGGCGTAAAAACGCGATGGAGAATACAAATCGCGATACCGGTTGTCGCGGCCGAGAATGAGATCGGACAGCAGCTGTCCGGCGGCGGTGCCGTTTGTCATTCCCCATTTTCGATATCCTGTCGCGACATAAATCGTCGGTGTGTCCGCTGTCATCGGGCCGATATACGGCACTTTATCGAGCGTCGTCAAGTCTTGGGCTGACCAGCGATAACGGATGTCCTTCACCGTAAACAGCTGAGAAGCGAATGAGGACAGCGCCTCGTAATGATGCATTGTCGGTACACCTTGGCCGGTTTTATGGTTCTCGCCCCCGATCAAAATCAGCGTCTCGCCGTTGGCGGCAGCGGAACGAATGGAGCGCTTCGGATCGTCGGCGCTTAAGTACATCCCGCCCGGATACGGCTCGGCGACCGCGACTCCCAATACGTATGAACGTTCGGCGTACATGCGCGAAAAGTAAAATCCCCCATCGTAAAACGGAAAGTGGGAGCAAATAGCGACATGATCGCACGCAATCCGCCGCTTGTTTCGGGTGATGACAGCCAACCGCTTCCCTTGTTCGATGTCTGCAGCGGGCGTATGTTCATAAATGGCGCCGCCGGCGTTGACGATGACTTCAACAAGCTTGAGTAAATACTTAAGCGGATGGAACTGCGCCTGTTTTTTCATTACGACCGCCGCTGTCGCTGGCAGCGGCAGAGGAATCGAATCGACAAAAGCACCCTCAATGCCGAGCCGTTCGTACGCCTCCCACTCTTTCACAAGTTTGGGTAAAGAGGAGGAAGATGTTGTATAGACGTAGGCATCTTGTTCGCAAAAATCGCAATCGATTTCCTGGCTTTCGACGGTAAGGCGGATGAAGCGGAGCGCATCCATGCAAGCGTCGTAATAAAGGCGCGCTTTTTCCGCGCCAAAGTGACTGATCAGTTCATCGTAAATAAGATCGTGTTGAGCGGTGATTTTTGCCGTCGTATGGCCCGTTGTTCCGTTGAGCAATCGATCGGCCTCGACAAGAGCGACACGGACTCCTTGCGTGGCGAGCAAATAAGCGGTCGTAATTCCGGAAATGCCGCCGCCGATCACCGCAACATCAACGGAAATGTCTTCGTCAAGCGTTGAAAACGACGGAAGCGGAACGGAATCGCGCCAGTATGGTTCCACAGCTGAAGGAAGAGATGACATGGATGAAACCTCCTTGACTGTCCACAGTCGACTCTTCACCAAAAGTTGTACTTGATTTTTTCATCACACATCTTACTTATGCATCCACGAAAGAACAGGAAATCAATCATTTTTTGCCTACACCTGTTTAGAGAAGTTCACCGTCTGTCAAGTACACGTTTTGGTGATGAATCCCACAGTCTCGTTTTTGGTAGTTTGCTCTCGGTTATGGCGTGTTATTCCACATATCCACACCCGTTTCTTTTTTCGCAACCGTCCGCAACGGCAGGAAAAGATGATACAATAGAAAGAAAAGAGGAAAAAAGATTTTGTGAAAATAATGTTAAAGGAAGATCAGAAGTGAATAAATATACAAACCCATTTCATGATCGCGCCCATTCATGGGCCGACAGTCTGATTTTGGAACATTACAGCGTAAGCGAGCTCAACTTTGAGACCGTCAATCACTATCGGGAGCGGTTTGCGCGGGTGAAGCCCGACCATCCGTGGAACGGCCTCGAGACAAAAGAATTTTTATACAAAATTGGAGCGTGGGGCAAACTGCGCGACAGCAGCAAAGAAGGGTTGACCCTCGCCGGATTGTTGATGTTCAGTGAAGAGCGGATCATCACTGAGGTGCTCCCGCAGTACTTTTTGGAGTATCGGGAGCATGCGGAGCGGGCGGAAGCCGGTTGGACGAAGCGCTTCACCTCGCAGGACGGAACGTGGTCGGGAAACGTCTACGATTTTTATTTTCGCGTGCTCGCTGAAGCGGAGCGCCACGTTTGGTCAGAAGAAGGGCGGATGGTGCTGCGGGAGGCGTTGGTCAACGCGCTTGTCCATGCGGATTATGGGGAGGAAGGCGGCATCATCGTAGAGAAGGACGGCGCTTCGTTTCGCTTTGCCAATCCCGGGCGGTTTCGCATTCCGATTGAGGCGGCGATGGCTGGGCAAATGAGCAACTTGCGCAACCCGAATATTTTTAAAATGTTTTTGCTGATCGACGTGTGCAAACGGGCCGGCTCCGGTTTGAAACGGATGAGTGACGGCTGCGGACGGACGCTCGCCGCTCCGGTCGATATTTCGCAACAAACCGCTCCCGACCGGACGATCGTGACACTATGCTTGTTGCCGTTTCCAGAAGAAACGAGCGCCACAATTGAAACAGGGATAGACGAAGTTGTGCAACAGATCGAACAAGAATGGATGGAATCAGGCGAGTTGGATCGGGATGAAAACTTCGTAAATAACACTCCCAACTCCGTAACTAAACTGCCAAACTTCGTTAATAACGAACTAAACTACGTAAATAGCGGGTCTAACTTCGCAAGCAAGGCCGAAAACTCCGTAAATAGCGATGCCAACTCCATGAATATCTCGCCCAACTCCGTAACTAAACCGCCCAACTCCGTAAGCAGCGCGCCCAACTTCGTAAGTAACGAAATCGGCATCGGCGGTACGGATGAAGAAGAAGAGGCGGTTGATGAACGGTTGTGGAAGATGGCGGAATTGGCGCGGCGAAAAAAGCGGCTCGCCCCAGCGGTGATGGAGGAATTGATCGTTCGTTTATGCCATGAACGGCCGCTTCGTTTAAAAGAACTGGCGGCACTGTTGGAGCGAACGCCGGACGGGCTGCGCAACAACTACTTAGGGAAACTATTAGAGGAAGGAAAAATTCGTCTCCAATATCCGGATCAGCCCAATCACCCTCGTCAGGCGTACATCGGAGCGGACAAGAAGCAACTTGGTCGGCATGAGTGAGGAAATCGGACCGATGTGCCGGAAGAAGATTGAAAATCGGATCGATCAGTTCACGGCTGTGCTGACGACGATGCATGCCTTTTGCGAAATATACTGCTGTCAAGAGAAGGAGCCAGGCCGAACCAACCAATAAAGCGATGCGTGTATCCGGGAAGTATGCCATCAAGGCGACCACCGCGAGCAAAAAGGCCAACGAGACGTACGTGCTGTACGGATAAAAATGGAATTGCGCCCTTTGCGCCCTCTTTTGTACAATGGAAAACACAAAAAGAGAGGTAGCGTCAAAAGTGTTATGAAAACTCCACACAGACCATCCCATTGAGCATCGTGGGGCATGCGGAGAGCCGGATTCGCCCTTGACCAACACCCGCCAAAGGTGCGGAAGAGTCGTCAAGGGCGACGGGGACAAAAAAGAAGGCAATAGGAAAGCCGCCCTTGCTTTTACCGAATTTTACCTTTGGCGGTGTTCGGTTGGTCAAGGGTTCGCTTCGCCGAATCCGGCAGGAGTTCTGTTCAACGGGCTCTGGAGGACAAAAAAGTTAGGCTGCCTCGTTTTGAAGGAAGTCCTGAGCCATGGTGATGAGCTTCGTCCACCGGGCTGGCATATGCGGCAGCTCGGCGAGCTCCGGGATGACGACCGGTACCCGGCCTTCGAGCGCGCTATGCGGGCGCAGAAAGTTGAAATACGCCACAAACAGCGTCACAAAGGACACCGAGCCTTCCTCGGCGCCAAACCCATGGGTCGGGCGGTAGTTGCCTTTAAAGGTCCGGTTGAATCGCTCGATGATCTGCTTGAGAGGGCGAAACTCTTCCGAGACCGGATCTTCGTTGGTCAGGCCGATCACCTGGCGGACGTCAAACGAAATCCCGTGCTGGGCAAAGAAGTGTTGCGCCAACCGGTAAATCGGGTTGCCATCCACGACGAACGACAAGTCGTCTGGAAGGGACGGCAGCTTCCTGAGGACATCATTGATCGCCTTGATGGCCGAGAGCGTGTCCCGGTTGGGCGAGACGCGATAGGACAGCACGATCTTTTTCACGGCGTCGAACATAAAGAATAGGTAATGCCAACGGCCCTTCACACGAATATATGTCTCGTCCCCACAGAACGAACCGGACAGCTCATACGGGAATCGGTCGACAAAGGGCTTGATCCAAAGCGCGACGCTGTTGGCGTAGTTGAGCACCGTCTGATGAGAGATCGAGACGCCATGGATGTCCTTCAGGGCGGCGGCGGTTTCCCTCGAGGACATCCCAAAGTTGACGTAGTACGTCAACACGAGCCCCAACACGTGCGGCGACGCAGCCAGCCGGGACAAATCGACCTTCGGCTTGATGAGCGACGAGGAAGCCAACGGGAGAAAGTCAAACAAGAACTCCCGAAACAAATACCGCACCTTGAAGGCTTGAGGATCCTGTTGAAACTGTTGGCGCTCCTTCTTCGTCATCCGGCGAAGGTTGGCCTGGTAAAACGGGCAATCGTTGTTCTTGCACTTATAGACGTTGTATTCTTTGCGTTCCTTGATTTTTTCCAACGTCTTTTTGCAGTGCGGACAACGAAAGACCGCTTGCTTGGTGAATCGGTTCCGGTGGTTGAACCGGCATTGGCACACTTTGCATTGGTATTGCCCTTTTCCGCCGTTATTGGCGTACAGGTAAGAAGAGGGAGCCTGGCAGCGAGGGCAGGTCAACGAATCCGGAACACGGTGTTTCGCCTTCGCGCGGCGCTGGATGGGCCGTAAAGGACGTCTGTGCTGGGCTTCATAGTCTGCCAACAGCTTCCGGTAATCAAGGGTTTCCGGCACATCGATGATCGGAAGGTCATCGACCTGAAGTTTCCGGTACGGCTTTTGGATGGGTTCGTCCCAGTCCTCGAGATGCAAGGATTTTCCCAATATCACACCCATCAAATACACAATGATTTGATATTGGGTCTTGATGATTTCGAGCAAATAGGCTAATAATTGAGGTAACAAGCTTGTCACTCCTTTGTTTTGGCTGTTGGGTGTCGTTACCTCAATGATGGCCGAAAACAATGGGGGTGGCAAGCTTTTTTTCTTCCAACCGTTGAAACTCAAGGGAAAACCGTGAGTGTGGAGGATAAACTTTTGACAATACCAAAAGAGAAGCGGAGGTTAGGCAGATGGAAGAACGGGAGGCGAAGGCGATCGTTGAACAGCTCCAAAAAGAAGGGCTGCTCACCGAATCGACGCGCCCGGTTTGGGAAATGATTTTGCCGCGTCGGCTTCAGCGGATGCATGAGGTGCTGAACGAGCGCACCCGCTACATTACCGTGATGATGGAGGCGGTTGACGATCCGCACAATCAGGCCGCGGTGTTGCGGACGGCGGAAGCGTTTGGCGTCCAAGATGTTTACATTGTAGCCGGAAGGGCGCCGTTTGCTCCGAACCGGCTTGTGACGCGCTATGCCGATCAATGGTTGACATTGCATCAAAAGCCGGATGTGCAAACGGCGGTCGCCGACTTGAAGCAGCGCGGCTATCAAGTGTACGCCAGCTATTTGGGCGACGGAGCGGTTCCGCTCTCCGCCATCGATTTGTCGCGGCCGACGGCGCTGCTGTTTGGCAACGAGCACCGCGGCGTGTCGGAAGAGGCGCTTCGTCTAGCGGATGGAACGTTTGTCATTCCGATGCACGGGTTTGTGCAAAGCTTTAATATTTCCGTCGCCGCCGCGTTGGCGCTCTATGATGTCACGGAACGGGCGCGCCGCCAAGTCGGTGAGCGCTACTATTTGTCGTTTGAGGAGAAACGGGCGCTTTATGAACAATGGATGTGGCAGACGTTGCAGCCGCGCATCCGCAAACAGCTGGAACAACGAGGATATACGATGGGGAAAGGCGGACAGCTGGGTTCCTTTCAGTAAGGATAACCCGGCTGTTTTGCTTTGGACGGCCTCTGCATTCGCCCTGTTCGCGTTGGGAAATTGCCCATATAAGGCACGGGAGGAAAACGGCTGTTCAAGTTTGTCCGCCTTTCCCATGTTGCCTAATGGAGGAAAAGAAGTGGCGATTTCTTGAACAATGATTGAACAGTTTGTGACAAATGTTTTGCTGATTTATGAATTTTTCCTTTTGTTCATTTCAACGATTTTCAATTTTGATATGGTAGAAACAAAGAAGAAGTGACATCGAATCGCTCTGTTTGATCGGAGCGGATAAAGGGGGATTGACAGCGATGAAACGGGCAAAATGGCGGGCGTTGCTGATGTTGCCGCTTTTCCTTTTTCTTGGAGGCTGTGTGGAGCGCACAGCTGTGCTCAATCCGCAAGGGCCGGTGGCGCGCACGCAGTATGATTTGATCATGTGGTCGGTCGGTTTTATGCTGTTGATTATTGTGGTTGTTTTTACGTTGTTTGCCGTTTTTCTGATCCGTTATCGCGAAAAGCCGGAAAACGCTGATTATGAGCCGCCGGATGAGGAAGGGAATACGCTGCTTGAGATCGTCTGGACGGCCATTCCGATTTTGATTGTCGCTGCACTCGCTGTTCCGACGGTGAAAGCAACGTTTGCCTTGGAAAAGCCGCCGACGGAGAAAGTGAAGCCGATCACGATTCATGTAACGGCGGCGAACTGGAAGTGGATTTTTAGCTATCCGGAAGAAAACATCGAGACGGTCAACTACGTCCATATTCCGGCCGGTGTGCCGGTTAAGTTTAAGCTGACTTCCGTGGGACCGATGAACTCGTTTTGGGTGCCGGAATTGGGCGGCCAAAAATACGCGATGGATGGCATGGAGACCGAGCTGATTTTGCAAGCGGACCAACCCGGTTCTTACATGGGGCGGAGCGCCAACTTTTCCGGGGAAAAGTTCGCCCATATGGAGTTTGAGGTCGTCGCGCAAACGGGAGCTGACTTCCGCAAATGGGTGAAGGAAGTGAAACAAACTGCGCCGAAGCTCGATGAGAAAACATATACGCAAATTTTAAAACCGGGGCTTGTTGGGCGGATGACGTTTTCGAACACCCACTTGGAGTGGATCGACCATGCCAAGCAAAACAGCCACCATGAAAACGGTCATTCGAAGGGCCGCGAGCATCAACGGGATGACGGCATGTCTGAAGGTCACCATCACGGAGAGTAGGAAAGGAGGAGCGAACCGATGAAGTGGAGCGAGTTTTTTGTCACCGGCGAGCCGCTCATTTATGCGGCCGATGTGGCGATCGTTTTAACGATGGTCGGCATTGTGTTTGTATTGACGTACTTTAAAAAGTGGAAATGGCTGTGGGACGAATGGCTTACGACCGTTGATCATAAAAAAATCGGGGTTATGTACATTATTTGCGCCGTCCTCATGCTGTTCCGCGGGGGCGTCGATGCGCTTTTGATGCGGGCGCAGTTGACCGCTCCGAACATGAAATTTCTTGATGCCCAGCACTATAATGAAATTTTCACGACGCACGGGACGATTATGATTTTGTTTATGGCCATGCCGTTTATCATCGGTTTGATGAACATCGTCGTTCCGCTGCAAATCGGGGCGCGCGACGTCGCGTTTCCGTATTTGAACGCGTTGAGTTTTTGGCTCTTTTTCTTCGGGGCGTTGCTGTTTAACATTTCGTTCGTCATCGGCGGATCGCCGGATGCCGGATGGACGGCGTACTTCCCGTTGGCCGGAAACGAATTCAGCCATGGCGTCGGCAACAACTACTACGCCGTTGCCTTGCAAATTTCCGGGATCGGGACGCTCATGACCGGGATCAACTTCCTTGTCACGATTTTAAAAATGCGCGCGCCCGGCATGACGTTGATGCGCATGCCGATGTTTACGTGGACGATTCTCATTACGTGCGTGCTCATTATTTTCGCTTTCCCGGTTTTGACGGTCGCCTTGGCGCTAATGACGTTCGATCGTATATTTGACACGCAGTTTTTCACGATGGCCAACGGCGGTATGTCGATGCTGTGGGCGAACTTGTTCTGGATTTGGGGCCACCCGGAAGTGTATATCGTCATTTTGCCGGCGTTCGGTATTTTTTCGGAAGTCGTCAGCACGTTTGCGCAAAAACGGCTGTTCGGTTATAAGGCGATGGTCGGCTCGATCGTCGGGATCGCTTTCTTGAGCTTTATCGTTTGGGTGCACCATTTCTTTACAATGGGTGCGGGGCCTGCGGTAAATTCAGCGTTCTCGATTACCACGATGGCGATCGCCATTCCGACCGGGGTGAAAGTGTTTAACTGGCTGTTTACGCTTCGGAAAGGGAAAATCCGTTTTACGACGGCGATGCTTTGGTCGCTGGCGTTCATTCCGAATTTTGTCATCGGCGGTGTGACAGGGGTGATGCTGGCGATGGCGGCGGCCGATTACCAATATCATAACAGCTATTTTCTCATCGCCCACTTCCATTACGTGTTGATCGCGGGGACGGTGTTCGCCTGCTTTGCCGGCTTGCACTACTGGTATCCAAAAATGTTTGGCCATATATTGAACGAGCGGCTCGGCAAATGGACGTTTTGGCTGTTTATGATCGGCTTTAACGTCTGCTTCTTCCCGATGTATTTCCTCGGGCTGATGGGGATGACGCGCCGCATGTACACGTACTCGGACGGTCTCGGCTGGACGCCGCTGAACGTTGTCGCGACTGTTGGGGCGGTGCTGATGGGCATCGGGTTTATCGTGCTTTGCTATAACATTTATTACAGCGCGCGCTACGGCGAGCGCGACATGACCGGCGACCCGTGGAACGGGCGGACGCTCGAGTGGGCGACGGCATCGCCGCCAGTGCATTACAACTTCCCGGTGACACCGGTGGTGGAAGATATCGATGCATATTGGGTGATGAAGAAAAAATATGGCGGCTTCCACGTGAAAGAAGAGGACTTGAAGCCGATCCATATGCCAAGCAACTCAGGACGTCCGTTTTGGATGTCGGTGGCATTTTTCGTCGCCGGATTCGGCCTTGTGTTCAAATGGTTTGCGCTAGCGATAGCAGGTGCGCTGTTCATTGTGCTCGGATTGATTCTTCGCTCGTTTGAAGACGATGACGGCTACTATATTCCGGTTGATGAGATTAAACGGATGGAACGGGCGGCGCGAAAGGGGGCGTAACGAATGGGAGAAGCGGCACATCGTTATGATGAAACAATGCCATTGGAGTATCGGACACAAGAGAGTCGGTTGAACATATTGGGCTTTTGGATTTTTCTCGGGGCGGAAGTCGCGTTGTTTGCGACACTGTTTGCGACGTATCTCGTCTTGTTTCAACGGACCGGCTCCGGCCCGACGGCAGGCGAGCTGTTTGAGGTAAAAGACGTTTTGATTGAAACGCTGTTGCTATTAACGAGCAGTTTTACGTGCGGCCTAGCCATTTTTGAAATGCGGCGCGGCCGCATGAGCGGGCTGATCGCTTGGCTGCTGGTCACGTTGCTGCTTGGTGTAGGGTTCATCACAGTTGAAATTCGCGAGTTCATCCATTATGTCCATCAAGGAGCGACGATGCAGACAAGCGCCTTTTTGTCCAGCTTCTTTGTGCTTGTCGGCACGCACGGCGCCCACGTCAGTTTAGGGATCGCCTGGATGGTTCTCATCATCATTCAGCTCCTCCAGCGAGGGTTGACGGCGAAAACGGCTCGCAAAGTGTTTATCGTCAGCTTGTATTGGCACTTTTTGGACGTCGTTTGGATTTTCATCTTCACGCTCGTCTATTTGTTAGGGATGGTGATCTAACATGGGTGCGAACGGCCATCAAGAATCATTTCCGTGGAAACATATCATCGGGTTTTTGTTGTCGCTCGTCTTGACGTTTGCCGCGCTTTGGGTGGCGCTCTCGTCCGGGCTGCCGCTCAAGGCGGTCATTGTTATCATTGTGCTGTTTGCCGTCATTCAAGCCAGCTTGCAGTTGTTTATGTTCATGCACGTCAACGAAAGCGACAGCGGCCGCATTCAAACATTGAACATGGTGTACAGTTTTTTTATCGCGGTTGTCGTTGTCGCCGGTTCGATTTGGGTCATGCAGTTTGTGTTGTAGAACGAGGCTGGCCGAATCCACGGCCAGCTTTTTTCCTATCCTAAAAGATGAGGCGAAAGCACGGCGTTTCCGCCATAAAAAAGCGTCTTGCCTTCAATGGGGCAAGACGCGTTTACAATACTTTGGACAAAAATGCTTTCGTCCGCTCGTGCTGCGGGCGGTCAAACAACTCTTCCGGCTTTCCTTCTTCAACGATGTAGCCGCCGTCCATAAACAAGACGCGGTCGCCGACTTCGCGGGCAAAGCCCATTTCATGGGTGACAACGACCATCGTCATCCCTTCATTGGCCAGCTGCTTCATGACCGAGAGCACTTCCCCGACCATTTCCGGGTCAAGCGCTGATGTCGGCTCGTCAAACAGCATGATTTTCGGCTCCATGGCGAGCGCGCGGGCGATGGCGACACGCTGCGCCTGTCCACCAGAAAGGGAATCCGGATAGGCGTGCGCTTTATCTTGCAAGCCGACTTTGGCGAGCAGCTCCATCGCCTTCGCTTCTGCTTTTTCACGCGGCCATTGACGCACTTTCATCGGCGCCAGCGTAATGTTGTTGAGCACCGTCATATGCGGAAACAAGTTGAAGCGTTGAAACACCATACCGACTTCTTCCCGCACTTTATTTAAATTCGTGCCTTTCGCCTTCAAATTGATGCCGTCAATGATAATTTCTCCTTCATCGAAATCTTCAAGAAGGTTTAAGCAGCGCAAAAACGTCGATTTCCCTGAACCCGACGGGCCGATGACCACGACGACTTCTCCTTCGCGGATATGGACGTCGATTCCTTTCAATACTTGAAGCGAACCAAACGATTTTTTCAGCTGGCGTACGTCGATCATTGGGTCGAATACTTCCTTTCAAGATAATGTGACAGCTTGCTTAATGACAATGTCAAAACAAGATAAACGAACGCAACGGTCAAATACGGCTCCCAGACGCGATAATATTCGCCGGCGGCCGCTTTTCCCCAGTACATAATTTCCGGAGCGGCGATGACCATGCCGAGCGAGGAATCTTTAATCAAAACGATAAATTCATTCGCAAACGGCGGAATCATCCGCTTCAACGCCTGCGGCAAGATGATGTAACGCATGGCTTGCGCGTGGGTCATCCCGAGCGAGCGGGCGGCTTCCATTTGTCCTTTATCGATCGATTGGATGCCGGCGCGGAAAATTTCCGCTACATAGGCAGCCGAGTTCAGCGACAGCGAGACGGCCAATGAAACGATGGCGTTTGGTTCGGCAAGCAAGAGCGGCATGGCGCCGAAATGGACGAGCAAAATTTGCACGACGAGCGGCGTGCCGCGGAAAAAGTTGATGTACCAAGTAAAGGGAAGACGGACGAGCGGATGATTGGCCATTTTGCCAAGGCCGATGAACAGGCCGAGGATGAGGCCGAAGATGATGCCGACCAATGACACGCCGATCGTCGCCAGCAGCCCTTGGAAAAAGTAGGGCGCATACTCAACAATAATGTCAAAACGGAAATCCATTGATCTCACCTTTCTCTACGAAAAATGCGTAACTTGCTGGCAGTTACGCATGTTTCAGGTTCGTTTGTTCACGATGATTGACCTAGGCGTTGGATATTCGGTTCTTTACCAAACCATTTTTTGTAAATTTCCGCGTATTTGCCGCTGTCGATCACTTTCTTTAACGCGTCGTCCACTTTTGCTTTTAACTCGCTGTTTTTCGGGAAGATCATTCCGTAATATTCCGACGCAAAGTTGTTCGGGTCTTCGATGACTTTCAGCTTTTTCGTTGGGTTGTTTTTAACGTATTCATTAGCGACGGCGTTGTCTGTAATGACCGCTTCCACACCGCCGTTTAACATTTCCATAATCGCGACAACGGTCGTTTCAAACTTTTTGATGTGGTTGCCTTTGCCAAACAATTTTTCAGCCGCTTCTTGCCCTGTAGTTGCGTTTTGCACACCGATCGTTTTTCCTTTCAGATCAAGGGCGTTTTTCACCGGGCTGTTTTCTTTGACTAAGATGACTTGCGTCGCTTCAAAGTACGGCGCTGAGAAATCGTACGATTGTTTCCGTTCATCCGTAATCGTGATGCCGGAAATGCCCATATCGACTTCTTTGCTTTGCAGCGCGGCGAACAGCGGATCCCAGCCGATGTTTTTCAGTTCATAGTCCAACCCCGCTTCTTTCATGACTGCGTCAAGAAGATCGACGTCAAATCCGACAATCTTTCCTTTTTCCATGTACTCAAACGGTGCGAACGCCGCGTCCGTCCCGACAACGATTTTTTTCTTTGCTTCCCCTTCGCTTCCCGACGGTGAGCTTGTTTCTTTCGACTTGCTGCCGCACGCGGCGAGCGCCATCATCAGCGCAACCACGATGGCTGCGAACAAACTTTTCTTCTTCCACATCTTATAAAAATCCCCCTTTGGAATCATGGTCGATGAACGATTATCATACTATCAATATTTTTTTGATTATGCAATAGGTTTTATAAAAATAATTGTTTGAACATTTTGGCACTCCCGTATAAATGGGGAAAATCGTGCTTTTTTCAAGTGTTTTGTTTGGTTTTTTAAAAGGTAATCGCGGGAACAGGATCGAAAATGAATTTTTATAAAATAACTTTTAGTTGGACAAGACGGCAAAAGGTAAATGTCAAACTTTACTGAATATTATATCAAGAGAAATCCCAGCAAGCAATGGTTTTATTGATCGGTATTTTTACCGCTCTTCACTAAAAGTTGTGCTTGACTGGTTCAACCCATGCCATCTTTCCTTCTGCTAACGAATCAACAATTTTATGGCGACTCGAAAAGAAGTCTCACTTGCCAAGGACGCGTTGTGGTAACGAACCATTTTTGTTGCCGGATGGAAAAAAATAAATACTATTGTGTAAATACTATTAATTTCGTTATGATGAAAGTGGTGACAAGACAGCTAAGGGAAGGGGAATCAGCATGGTTTTATTTTCAGTCATTGTCTACTTAATCGGCATGCTGTGGATCGGCTATTGGGCGTATAAACGGACGTCGAATTTGTCCGATTATATGCTTGGCGGCCGCACGCTCGGGCCGGCGGTCACGGCGTTAAGCGCCGGAGCCTCTGATATGAGCGGATGGCTGTTGATGGGGCTGCCGGGAGCCATGTACATGAGCGGAGTGAGCGCTGCCTGGATCGTCATTGGCTTGACGCTTGGCGCTTATGCAAACTGGCTGTTCGTTGCGCCGCGTCTGCGCGTCTATACGGAAGTGGCGAACGATTCGATTACGATTCCGGAGTTTCTGGAAAATCGTTTCGGTGATCGAACAAAGCTGTTGCGAATGGTATCAGGAATCGTGATCATGGTCTTTTTCACCTTTTATGTCTCATCGGGTCTTGTCTCGGGCGGCGTGCTGTTTGAAAACTCGTTTGGCGTCAGCTATCATACGGGCTTGTGGATCGTCGGCGGCGTTGTGGTTGCGTATACGTTGTTTGGCGGCTTTTTGGCCGTCAGCTGGACCGATTTTGTGCAAGGAACGATTATGTTCATTGCGTTGATTTTGGTGCCGGCGGTGACGCTGTTCCATACGGGCGGGCCTGTGGACACAGTTGACACCATTCGTGACATTGACCCGAATTTATTGAACTTGTGGAAAGGAACGAGCTTCCTCGGCATCATCTCGTTATTCGCTTGGGGGCTCGGGTATTTTGGCCAGCCGCACATTATCGTCCGCTTTATGGCGATCAAGTCGGTCAAAGAAATGAAAAGCGCCCGCCGCATCGGCATGGGGTGGATGATTTTCTCGGTTGTCGGGGCGATGTTGACAGGGCTTTTTGGAATCGCTTACTTTTCGCAGCGCGGTATGAAACTTGATGACCCGGAAACGGTATTTATTCAGCTCGGTCACATTTTGTTCCATCCGATTATTACTGGGTTTTTGCTGGCGGCGATTTTGGCGGCGATCATGAGCACCATTTCATCCCAGCTGCTCGTCACCTCGAGCTCGCTGACCGAAGACTTGTATAAAGTCGTGTTCCGCCGCGCGGCTTCGGATAAGGAGCTTGTCTTCGTCGGGCGTCTGTCGGTGCTTCTTGTCGCGGTCGTGGCGACGGCGCTGGCGTACACGAAAAACGACACGATTTTAAACTTGGTCGGCTATGCGTGGGCTGGATTTGGCGCCTCGTTTGGACCGGTCATTTTACTTAGCTTGTTCTGGCGGCGGATGACGAAATGGGGGGCGCTCGCCGGCATGGTCGCCGGGGCGTTGACAGTGATTCTTTGGACGCAATCCGCCTACTTAAAAGGGCTGTTGTATGAAATGATCCCGGGGTTTGCGGCGAGTTTGCTGGCGATTGTTGTTGTGAGCTTGTTGACGAAGGAGCCAGAAGGGAAAGTAGTGGAACAATTTGATCGATTCAAGCAGCTGCTGTCTTAAAAAATAGGCAAAAAGGGTGTCCCTTCAGCGCAAGGGCACCCTTTTTGTTGTTTCGAACTATTTCACTGGATTCCAATCCGGGTACAAGTCGATGCGCCGGTCACGCCATGTCGCGACCGATCCTTTTTCCCGCACTTTGCGAAGCAGCGCCAAATCAAGGTCAGCGGTAATGACCATGTCGTCGTTGATCTCGCCGGCCGCAAGCACGCCGCCGGGTGGGAACGGGATGTCGTTGGGCGTGATGACGGCTGCTTGGCCGAAATTGGCGCGCATAAAATCGACCGTCGGAAGCGCTCCGACCGTACCGGTCGTGACGACATACACTTCGTTTTCGATGGCCCGCGCGTGGCAGCAATACCGTACGCGGTAAAACCCATGCCGGTCATCGGTGCACGACGGACAGAAGAGGACATCCGCCCCTTTGGCGCGCGCCATGCGGACGATTTCCGGAAACTCGATGTCATAGCACGTCAACATGGCGATCGTCGCCTTGTCCGTTGCAAAGACGCGAAGCCCATCGCCCGGGGCGATGTTCCATTCGTTGGCCTCGGTCGGGGTGATGTGCAGCTTTGCCTGGCGGTGGATCGTTCCGTCTGGTGTAAACAAGTGGGCGACATTGTACAGCTTGCCGTTTTGGCGGATGACATGCGTGCCGCCGATCAAGTACATGCCCGTGTCTTTGGCGAGCGACACAAACAGTTCGGTGTATTTTTCGGTATAATCCGGCAAATCATCAATCGTCGCTGGCCGTCCGCCCTCAACCGGAATGGAAAGCAATTGCGTCGTGAAAAATTCGGGAAACAACACAAACTCAGCGTCAAACTCTTGCGCCGTTTTGACGTAATGCGTCACTTGCTCGGCAAACTCGTCAAACGAGCGGATGGTGTGAAGATGATATTGGACAGCGGATACGCGCATAACCGCCTCCTCCTTTCTATCGCATATGGCATTGCTTTTCCGGCGAGTCCCTTCATTGCTTCATTCCGCGGTGGGGAAGACAAGGCCGAAGAAGCCTTGCCTATTGTTCCCCATAGCGGCGGTAAGCGCCGTGATGCGTCGGCCCGACGTATTCGTTTAACGGGAACGCATGGCGAATGGCGGCGGTGATGAACGCTTTGGCCGTGGCAATGGCGTCTTTCACCGGACGGCCTTTGGCCAGTTCGGCGGCGATGGCGGCCGAGAACGTGCAGCCGGCCCCGTGCGTATACGTCGTGTCAATCCGTTCCGATTCGAGGAGTTCAAACGTTTTGCCGTCATAAAGGACGTCCACGGCATAGTCATGCGGAATTTTCCGCCCGCCTTTGACAATGACGTATCGGGCGCCGAGTTCATGAATGCGCCCAGCTGCTTCCTTCATGTCCTCGATCGTTTCAATGCGCGGCAGGCCGGACAGTTGCGCGGCTTCAAACAAGTTCGGCGTCACGACGGCGGCTTTTGGCACGAGCGTTTCCCGGTAGCACACCGTATTTTCCGGGTGGAGCGGCTCATCCGCCCCTTTGCATACCATCACCGGGTCGACGACCGCGTTTTTCAATCCATGTTTTTCAATAGTGCGCGCCGCCAATTCAATGATATCGGTTGTCGGAAGCATGCCTGTTTTTAAGGCATCAATCCCGACGCCAACGATGATCGTCTCCAGCTGGGCTTCGATCGTCGCCAAGTCCACGGGGAACACTTGATGCGCCCAACGGTTGTGCGGATCCATGGCGACGATGGTCGTGATCGCCGTCATGCCGTACACACCAAGCTCTTGGAATGTTTTCAAGTCCGCCTGCAGCCCGGCGCCGCCGCTGCTGTCCGAACCGGCGATGGTTAATGCTTTTGGCATGGTCATCGTCATCACTCCTTTGTTTCATTCAAAAGATGATATCATGAAGCCGACTTCAAGGACGAAATCGTTGCTCTCCATCGAAAGAAGAACCGCCAAACTTGAGCGAACGTGCGACGCGGTTTCTTTCCTGTTTGCGAAATCACTAGAAGGCTGGTGAAAAACGGCTGAGTCCCTTCATCAATGGGAGAACACGTGAAAAGCAGAGTCGATGCACCAAGGTTTTTCTCGTTGAGAAGTGACATTGCCAAGCCGTATCTAGGATTAAATCACCAGCCTCCCAAGGTTCGTAGTAGGAAAACCAACGCCGTTTGGCAAGATTTCGCCACTGGCAAAGAGGCGATTTTGTGCTCTCGTTTTCCCATTCCATCAAAGGGGCGTTTGGCTTCCGTTGTCCCATTCCATCAAAGGGCGATTTGGCTTCCGTTTTCCCGTCCCCATCACAGGATTCGTCAAACGCGATCGGTTGTTTCTCGGATGCGGTAACATTCTTCAAGCGACACCGCCTTGTTTTTCCGGAAAGTTCATGGCTTGCTATTTTCATTATACACGGTCCGCTTTGCCGAACGAAAACGATTTGGCATGACAAATGGATATAAAAAAGGAGGGTGTCCTAAAAGGATCGGGACACCCTCTTTCGTTGCTCTATATACGTGCTGACTGCTTCGGCCGCACGATCGGTTGTGCCGATCTGGAAGGCAGACAACCTTTTCGGTCAGCCCCGTCGGTGATGGCGATGAGCAGGCGGCCGACCGAGGGCGCTACTGGCTGCGTCCATTCGCGATTAGTTGGCGGCTAATGTTTTCCCGAGCGCTTCGCGAGCCGGGACGTAGCGGTAGCCGAGGTCACGGGCGACCGCTTCATACGTGATTTCGCCGTTGGCGACGTTGACGCCAAGCTCAAGCGCCGGGTTGTCTGCAATGGCTTGGGCAACGCCTTTATTGGCGATTTGCAAGGCGTACGGCATCGTAACGTTCGTCAAGGCGATCGTCGAGGTGCGCGGGACAGCGCCGGGCATGTTGGCAACGGCGTAATGTACGACGCCGTGCTTGACGTAGGTCGGGTTGTCATGGGTCGTGACGTGGTCGCTCGTCTCGACGATGCCGCCTTGGTCGATGGCGACATCAACGATGACCGAACCCGGCTTCATCGCTTTCACCATGTCCTCGGTGACGAGCTTCGGCGCCCGTGCACCCGGGATGAGAACCGCGCCGATGACAAGGTCAGCCTCGGCGACCGCTTCAGCGATGTTCATCGGGTTGGACATGAGCGTCGTAATTTGGTTGCCAAAAATGTCGTCAAGCTCACGGAGACGATCAGCGTTCAAGTCGATGATCGTCACGTCCGCGCCAAGACCGACGGCGACTTTTGCCGCGTTCGTGCCGACAACCCCGCCGCCGATGATCGTCACTTTGCCGCGGGCGACGCCAGGGACGCCGCCAAGCAAAATGCCTTTGCCGCCGTACGGTTTTTCCAAAAATTGCGCCCCGATTTGCGCGGCCATCCGCCCGGCGACTTCGCTCATCGGCGTGAGCAGCGGCAGCGTGCGGCCGACTTGCACCGTCTCATAGGCAATGGCAATGACGCCGCTTTCTTTTAAGGCGCGCGTCAATTCCGGGTCAGCGGCCAAATGCAAATAGGTGAACAAAATGAGACCTGGGCGGAAATAGCCGTATTCGCTTGGCAGCGGCTCTTTCACTTTCATCACCATATCGGCTTGCGCCCAAACATCTTCCGCCCGCTCGATGATTTGTGCCCCGGCCCGGGCGTAATCGCTGTCGCTGAAACCGCTTCCAACCCCTGCCTCTTTCTCGATCAGCACCGTATGTCCTGCCTGAACGAACGACAACACGCCAGCCGGCGTAATGGCAACGCGGTTTTCGTTATTTTTAATTTCTTTTGGCACTCCAATAATCATCAGTACCGTTCCTCCTCGTCAAAAGTAGCCTTACTTATAGTATAAAAGAGGAGAAAGAGCCCGGCATTGTTCAAAAAAGAGAAAGAAGCGCCCGGTTTTTGTGGATTTCCACAAATTCAACCGCGCGCTTCATACTTGGCCAATTTAATATCGATGTATAATTTGATTTTTTGGTTCATGTCATGGAGATCCAGTTCCGCGATGTCAGCGATCCGCTTTAGTCGATACGTGAGCGTGTTTGGATGAACATTGAGAACGTCGGCGGTTTCTTGTACGTTTTCATTATGGTCAAAAAACGTTTCGAACGTTTTCACCAAGTCGCTCTGGTGTTTCTGGTCGTACGATTGCAGCTTTGTTAACGCCGGGTTGGTCCATTCCCCTTGCCGCTTTTGTTCAAGCAAAAAATCGAAAAATTGGTAAATGCCAAGCTGGGCATAGCCGTAAACGGACTTCATTTCATCGCCGAGTTTTTCTTTCAGCGCCAGCACGGCGAGCGCTTCGCGGTAGCTTTTTTCAATGAGGCGGTAGCTGCCATATACGCCGCCAAACCCGCATTGCACCTCATGGATGTGAAACCGTTCTTTCATTTTGGCGGCGAATGACTCGATGAATCGTTGAAGCTCTTTCAACGGCTGTTCGGTTTTCGGCGCCGCCAGCAAAATGACGTCGCGGCCGTCGGTCGTGTAAAGAGGGAGTGGAAGCTGCTGGGTCGTTTGCAGCAGGTAGGAGATTTGCCGCTCCATTTCATTCGTCAAATCAGCCGCAAAGCGGAAGACGACAACGGCAAACGGCGGCGCTGCCGTCATTTGCATCGCGGCAAGGTGGGCGCGGATCTCGTCTTCGGTCGCGATATGGCCGGTGAGCAACTTCCAAAACAGCTCTTGCACCCGCTCTTCTTTTTTGTTTTTGCGCATATACAGCTGCAACACTTTGTTTTTCGCCGCTTTGGCCGCCAGCTTCAGCCATTCCATTTCCTCAGGTGTGAGCGTCCGGTTCGTTTCGAGCACCCAAATGAAGCCGATCACCTCATCGTTTTTCCAAATCGAGACGGCGACGCGGCTGCCGAGGCCGACATCTTCAATGGGCGGCACGCGCACCGGCTCGCGGCTTTTGAGCAACGCCGGGATGGCGCCCTGTTTCCATAAGCTGTTGATCACTTTTTCCGGCACGCGCCGGCTGATGATCGTCGCCGTCCGCGCCGGATCGGTGTAGTCATCATGGGCGCTGTAGGCGATGAGGCGATGGTTGGCGTCTTCAATCGTCACCGGGCAGCGCAGCACATCGCTGACGCGGTCGGCAAACTCCTCAAGGCTGTCAAACTCGCCGCGGAATGGGTCAGCATATGAGGGCATCTTAATTTCTCTCCTAACCTAAATGTTAAGCTTTGTATACGTTCAAGTGATGTAACGCTTTCATCATAACCTATGTCACAGCGGCTGTAAATCAACATGTACAAGTGTATCTTAAGCGAAATTATACTGTATTTGGAAGGTTGATAAAAACGACAATATCTCATTCTTTTACGCTCGTTTTCATGAGAAATAGAAATTAAGATTTAGAAGGCTGGTGAAAACCGCTGATTCCCTTCAACAATTGACTATATATTTTACCAATTATTAATATACAAAATATTCATTGACAAAAGGAGATATATCACATTAAAATAAATCTAGCTTAAATCTGTCGACAGTCGACAAAGTGAGGGGAGTCAGATGAATCAAACTCAGCCAGACCGATCCGCTCCCTTTTATGAGCAGATTTATCATTTGCTGCGCCAGAAAATTCTCCACGGTGAATTCAAAGCAGGAGAGCGTATTTATGAGGCGAGGCTGGCTAGAGAATTAAATGTAAGTAGAAGTCCGGTGCGTGAGGCGGTAAGAGCGCTTGAAAAAGAAGGATTGCTTCGAATCGATCAGAAATCTCGGATCATGGTATACAAGCCAACGATACGGGATATGGAGGAAATCTATCATTGTCGTATGTCCCTTGAGTCATTGGCTGCTAAGTTGGCCTGTGAACGAGCTTCTGATCATCAATTGAATGAGATTGAAGAGGTGCTTAGGAAAACTGAACAAAGCATTATAAGTGGAGATCTCGAATCTGTGATCAAATTTAACGCTCAATTTCACGATCTCATAGTTTTGTTCAGTGGGAACAGCGTACTGAACAAGATGCTAGAAGGGCTTAGATCACTGGCTTACTATTATCGAAAGTTAAATGTTTATGGGCCAACAAGAGCGAAACAAATTTTAGAGGAACACAGGGAGATTTTATTTAGAATGAAAGAACGAAAAGTAGAGGAAGCAGCAGAGACAATGAGGATACATATTCAACACGATTTATTTCACCTAAACAAAATATTAACACAAAATGAGCAAGGGGGTGAAAAATTTGACTAAATGGGAAATTGCCGTAATCCCCGGTGACGGCATCGGCAAGGAAGTGGTGCCAGCAGCGCTTGACGTGCTGCAGGCGGTCGCCGATGTCCATGGGGGAATAGCGTTTTCGTTCACCGAATTTCCGTGGAGCTGCGACTACTATGTTGAACACGGTCAAATGATGCCGGATGACGGGTTGTCAACTTTGCGAAATTTTGCTGCGATTTTTCTCGGAGCGGTTGGCAATCCAAAGCTTGTGCCGGATCATATTTCGCTTTGGGGGTTGCTTCTCAAAATTCGCCGCGAGTTTGAACAAGTGATCAACATTCGCCCGGCAAAATATTTCCGCGGCTTATCCTCGCCGCTAGCTGAGCCGCGCGACTTTGATTTCGTCGTCGTCCGTGAAAACAGCGAAGGGGAATATAGCGAAGTCGGCGGGCGTATCCATCGTGGGGAAGATGAAATCGCCATCCAAAATGCCGTGTTTACCCGTAAAGGAACGGAGCGGGCGATGCGTTACGCGTTTGAACTGGCCCGAAAGCGGAAAGGGCATGTGACGAGCGCAACGAAATCGAACGGCATTTTCCATACGATGCCGTTTTGGGACGAAGTGTTCGCCGATGTCAAGCGCGACTACCCGGATGTCGCGACCGCGTCGTACCATATTGACGCGTTAGCCGCCTTTTTCGTGACAAGGCCACATACGTTTGACGTCGTTGTCGCGAGCAACTTGTTCGGCGACATTTTGACCGATCTTGGCGGCGCCATTATGGGCAGCATCGGCATCGCCCCGGCAGCGAACATTAACGTCAACGGCAACTATCCGTCGATGTTTGAGCCGGTACACGGCTCGGCGCCGGACATTTACGGCAAAGGCATCGCCAACCCGATCGGGCAAATTTGGACGGCGAAACTCATGCTTGACCATTTCGGTGAAGAAGAGCTCGGTGCTCTGTTGTTAAGAGTAGTGGAGGACGTCACCGCTGATGGTGTCAAAACGCCGGATCTCGGTGGCACGGCGACGACGAAGGAAGTGGCTGCGGAAATTTGCCGGCGCCTGAGGGCGTACGCGTAATGGATGGGAATGATGACTATACGTCTCAATAAGGAGGTGCAAACCTAGTTGCTGCATTCCGCTAGAAGGCCGGTGACTTAAGGGGGGAATACTGCTCTCCAACAGTGTTTCTCAAACGGAAAAACCTTGCAATGTCATCATTTCATTCCTTGTGATTTCTCACCAATCGAGCGAATCGGTTGTTTTTCACCAGCCTTCTAGGAGTATAAGGGGAGAAATTAGATGTGACGGCTGAATGATTTCGACGCCGTGTTCTTCCCCTTTACCCTATGCAAAGGATGCAGCTGGGCAACTAGGGAAAGGATGAAGTATATATCCGCAGATCGCATTGGCGGCGTTGTAACCATCTTAGCAGGCGGAATCGCGCTAACTGAGGCTATACGTTTATACCCGACGAGGGTCAGTTTAATGATTGGTGATCATACAATGCCTGCCGTTGTTGGTTTCCTTATGATTATTCTAGGAATCTTGCTTCTTTTTGCGAAAAGTGAAATCTTCCATGTAGAATTTCCTGAGAAAAAAACTTTGTTGAGCATTATTGGTACACTTGGTCTTTTGTTTGCTTATTGGGTTTTGTTCCAATTCATCGGTTATGTTGTTAGTACGTTTGTTATCTCGGTTTTGTTGTTTAGAATGATTGGTTCTTATAAGCTTTTTCCCCAAGCGCTATTCTTCGGGGCTGCACTGACAGCGTTTTTGTACGTTGCATTCGTATATTTGTTATCCATTCCATTCCCAAAAGGGCTGATGGGCATATAAGAAAGGAGGGAACATGGTATGGAAGCGTTGAGCATGCTTCTATCGGGATTTTCGGAAGCGTTTACACCAATGAATTTGTTAGCTGCTTTAGTCGGGGCGTTTGTTGGTACTCTTGTCGGCATGTTGCCAGGGCTAGGACCGACATCAGCCATTGCCATTTTGCTTCCCCTAACAACGGTGCTTGGGCCGACCCAAGGGATCATTATGCTCGCCGGAATTTATTATGGGGCGATGTATGGAGGATCCACAACCGCCATCTTGCTTAACATTCCTGGGGAAGTATCATCTGTTCCGACTTGTCTTGACGGCTATCCGATGGCTAAACAGGGGAGAGCAGGGGCAGCGCTCGGCATTGCAGCGATCGCTTCCTTCATTGCGGGAATCATCGGGGTTATCGGTCTAGTGTTTTTCGCCCCGTTGCTTGCCGATCAGGCACTAAAGTTCGGTCCACCTGAATATTTTTCTTTAATGTTGTTAGCGCTTACGGTCATTGTAAGTTTGGCGGGCAACTCTTTGCTTAAAGGGTTGATTATGGGGCTGTTTGGCTATTTGTTAGCCATGGTAGGAATGGGACCTTCTGGGCAAGTCCGTTTTCATTTTGGCATTGATGCATTAAGTGCTGGGTTTGATATGATTAGTATCATTATCGGACTGTTTGCCGTAACGGAAGTGTTAAAGGGAATGGAAGAAAAACATGCCGCTATTTCAGCAAGCAACATCGGCAGCGTGTACCCAAAGTGGCCTGATTTCAAACAAAGTTTCCCGTCCATTATGCGAGGAAGTTTCATTGGCTTTTTGTTAGGCCTTTTGCCAGGCTGTTCAACGGCTGTATCCACGTTTTTAGCCTACGATGTCGAAAAGAAAGTATCAAAAAATAAAGCGAATTTTGGAAAAGGCGCGATCCAAGGCGTGGCAGCGCCGGAATCAGCGAACAATGCAACGAGTTCGGCTGGGTTTATCCCTTTGTTTGCATTAGGAATACCAAGTTCTGCTCCGCTCGCTATTTTATTAGCCGGATTAATGATTTACGGATTGGCGCCAGGTCCGGTATTGTTTGAACAAAACGGGAGTTTCGTTTGGACTGTAATCGCTAGCATGTTTATCGGGAACATCATGTTGCTGATCCTAAACCTCCCGCTCGTTGGTTTTTGGGCAAAGCTGACGCAAATTCCATTTGGCATCATTAGCCCTATTATTCTCGTTCTTTGTTTCGTCGGTTCTTACACGGTTAGAAATAACGTATTGGATGTGCTTGTAACTATTGTATTTGGCATACTCGGTTACATTTTCTATAAATATCGGTGGCCTGTTGTCCCGCTTATTTTATGTTATATTCTTGGGCCGATGCTCGAACAATCTTTTGTTCAGTCGTTATCTATGTCAGGAGGCCGTTTTTCCATTTTTGTTGAGCGCCCGATTTCCTTGGCGATTTTAATTGGCGCAGCTATTCTTCTCTTTGTTTCTATTGTTTTGATTAGACGTACGAAATCGAGCGTCAAGCAAGCAGTTGGTTCGGAAGTAGACATCGCCGGCTAATAGATCGGTGATGAAATAAATGAATAATATCAGGGGGGAAATGTCGAAAATGAAGAGAATGAAAAAAGTCGCAAGTTTGCTGGCGAGTGTGGCACTGCTGGGAGTGCTGGCGGCTGG
Source organism: Geobacillus sp. C56-T2 (assembly GCF_007829715.1). Taxonomy (NCBI): domain Bacteria; kingdom Bacillati; phylum Bacillota; class Bacilli; order Caryophanales; family Anoxybacillaceae; genus Geobacillus; species Geobacillus sp. C56-T2. The sequence continues at coordinate 3,389,763 of NZ_VJWB01000001.1, read as the reverse complement.
CTGCTCGCAGGAAACTGCAAAGAACAGCCCAGCTGGGTCAAGCGAAAAAGAGGTAAAATATCCGACAAAGCCAATCGAAATTACCGTTCCGTTTGCTGCTGGGGGAGGAACGGATTTAAATGCAAGAGCCATGAGCGAATACTTAAGTGAAAAGTGGGGACAACCGATCAACGTAGTGAACAAACCAGGAGCAGGCGGAGCTACTGGTACGTTGGAAGTGCTGAAGAAAGGATCGAAAGATGGCTACTCGATCTTGACACAAAGCGCTTCTGCTGGATCAGCGCTCTTTGCAGGAAATCCGAACTTGCCGTTTAAATTGGAAGACTTGCGCTTTATCGCCAGATTGGCTGTTGACCCGCTCGCTTATGTCGTTAAAGCGGATGCCCCTTGGAACAATTTAAAAGAGTTTAACGAGTGGGTGAAACAAAACCCAGACAAACTGACCTTTGCGAGCAACGGCACTACCGCGATTGCGACGTTTGGCGTTATCCAATGGATGGATAGCATCGGCGCGGACTTTTCTAAAGCAAAGCTCGTCATGACGAACGGTTCAGGGGATGCGCTTCCAAAGGTGGCTGGTGGCCATATTGTGCTCGGCGTGCAAGGGGTCAGCGAAGTCGCCAACTTAGTCAAAGCAGGGAAGCTAAAAATATTAGGCATTGCTTCATCGGAGCGAAGCCCTTATTTCCCGGACGTTCCAACGCTTGAAGAGCAAGGCGTCAAAGGTGTCACTGTCACTCAATGGTATGGAGTTTCGGCACCGAAAGAAGTTCCGGACGAAATCGTGAAAAAGTGGGAGAAATCGATTGAAGAAATGTTGAACGATCCTGTCTACCAAGAGAAGTTGAAATCGATTGTCGTTCAGCCTTCGTACTTAAATTCTGATGAATTTACAAAGTATGTGCAAGATGAAGTGGAAAGATTCAAACAAATAGCGAATGAAAAAGGATTAGTCAAGTAAGGAAAGAATAGCATATTTGACAAACGCGGCGTCCTTCTCTACCTTAAAGAGGTAGAGACATACATGTCTACAGGATGCCGCCGCTGGACCTGAAGTGTCCCCTTTTCTTGGTGGCGCTTTAGGTCTTTTTATATTTTAGAGACAGAAAGGATGACACACCTTGTTCAAAAAATGGTTTGGCAAACAACCACCGAAGGAAGAAACGATCGTTGCGCCGCTGAGTGGAACAATCGTGCCGCTGGAGGACGTGCCTGATCCGGTGTTTGCACAAAAAATGATGGGCGACGGCATCGCCATTGACCCGACGGACGGGGACGTCGTCGCTCCGGTGGACGGCGAAATCATTCAGCTCTTTCCGACGAAGCATGCCATCGGCTTGCGTTCGGAAGCGGGGGTTGAGCTGCTGATTCACGTTGGCATCGACACCGTATCGATGAACGGGGAAGGATTTACCGCCTATGTGAAGGCCGGCGACCGGGTGAAGCGGGGCGAGCGGCTCCTTTCTGTCGATTTGTCTCTCGTCCACGACAAGGCCAAAAGCACGATTACCCCGATCATTATCACGAACGGCGATGCGCTCGAAAGCCTTGAGAAAAAAGCGGAAGCCTCAGCGGCAAAAGGCGAGACCGTCTTATTTCATGTGAAAATGAAATAAGAGCGGCAGGGGGAGCATATGGCGTTTCGGAGCCATCGCTTCACCTTTTCCTTGATACGTCATCGCTCGAACTGTTCGTCAATGACGGCGAAGAAACGTTCACCGCCCGGTTTTTCCCGCATCCGGATGACCGAACGATCCTGTTCGGAACCCATGGACATCTTCATATGGATATCGAGAAATGGGACTTGTTAAGATGAACTTGCACTGAAAAGGCTGCCAAACAAGCGCTAGTCGTTTGGCGGCTTTTTTATCGTTCCGGGTCAAGAAGCTCCATTCCCAAGCGAGGGTGTAGGGGAGAGATCGTTTCCGTGTGGCGGTTCGTTTTGTGAGAGAATGAGCAATAAATGATTGAATTTGCCCCTTTCCCCTTCTATAATGAATATAGATCGTGTCTTGACACTAATAATGACAGGGGGATACACATGAATCAACCGACGATTTCCCAGCGCAAGCTGTTAGGCATTGCTGGTCTCGGCTGGCTGTTTGACGCGATGGATGTCGGCATGTTGTCGTTTTTGATGGCCGCCTTACAAAAAGACTGGAATTTGACGGCCAGCCAAGTCGGCTGGATCGGCAGCGTCAACTCGATCGGCATGGCCGTTGGGGCGCTCGTGTTTGGGTTGCTTGCCGACCGAATCGGCCGGAAAAACGTTTTTATTTTCACATTGTTGCTGTTTTCCCTTGGCAGCGGGCTGTCGGCGCTGACGACGACGTTGGCGGCATTTTTGGCACTTCGCTTTTTAATCGGCATGGGGCTTGGCGGCGAGCTGCCGGTCGCGTCAACGCTCGTCTCGGAAGCGGTGCCAGCTAAGGATCGCGGCCGGGCTGTCGTGCTGCTTGAAAGCTTTTGGGCCGGCGGCTGGCTGCTGGCGGCGCTCATTTCCTATTTTGTCATTCCGGCTTACGGCTGGCGGACGGCGTTGTGGCTATCGGCTTTGCCGGCGCTGTACGCCATTTACTTACGCCTCCGGTTGCCCGACTCGCCACGGTTTATGGCAACGAAAAAAGAGGGAACGGTATGGGACAATATCGCCAACGTATGGTCGGCACCGTACCGGAAGGAAACGATGATGCTTTGGATTCTTTGGTTTTGTGTCGTCTTTTCGTATTACGGCATGTTTTTATGGCTGCCAAGCGTCATGGTCATGAAAGGGTTCAGCTTAATTAAAAGCTTTGAATACGTGCTTGTGATGACGCTCGCCCAGTTGCCCGGCTATTTCAGCGCCGCATGGCTGATCGAGCGGGCCGGGCGGAAGTTCGTCTTGATCACATATCTGCTTGGCACAGCGGCAAGCGCCTACTTTTTCGGCACGGCCGAGTCGCTTGCGGGGTTGATGACAGCGGGCATTTTCTTGTCATTTTTCAACCTCGGTGCTTGGGGAGCGCTGTATGCGTACACGCCGGAGCAATACCCGACGTCGATTCGTGCGACCGGCGCCGGCATGGCGGCGGCGTTTGGCCGCATTGGCGGCATCTTCGGCCCACTGTTCGTTGGCTCGCTTGTCGCCAAAGGGGTGTCCGTGACAGCGATTTTCACCTTGTTCTGCCTGTCTGTCCTTGTCGCCGTCCTCTCGGTCACTGTTCTTGGTAAAGAGACGAAGCAACAGGAACTCGCCTAAGTTGACAAACGGAAACAGGGGCTATACCTTAAGGGTAAGCCCCTTTTGGTTTGGGAAAAATGAGAGAGGCGGTGGATTGTCCGTTGTGTCCGTCTGTATCCGTTGTCATCCCGACGTACAATCGTCCATATCCGCTTGCCGAGCTGCTTGAAGCGTTAAGCCGGCAGACGTACAAGCCGTTTGAGGTCATCGTTGTGAACGACGGCGGCGAGCCGATCGATGATGTCGTCACCTTGTACCCAGAGCTGGACATCCGCGTCATTGACCGCCGCGACAACGAAGGACATGTCGCGGCCCGCAACGCAGGCGTCCAAGCGGCGCGCGGCGAGCTCATCATGCTTTGCGACGACGATGATCTAGTGTTGCCGTGTCATCTCGAGCGGATGGTCGCGGCGCTCGAGCATGCGGACTTCGCCTATGCCGATGCGGAAATTGTCCAGTATCGGGTCGAAAACGATCAGCGCGTCCCGTTCGCTCGCTTCTTATTTGCCTATGAGTACGATTTGGAAGCGATGCGGACGTTTTCAACGTACGTCCCGTCCGGGAGCGTGTATCGCAAGTCGCTCCATGACGAAATCGGCAGCTTTGACCCGTCTATCCACAACTATTGGGATTGGGACTTCTTTTTGCGTGCCGCCTCTGTATGTCGCGTCGCCCGTGTCGCGGCGGCGACCGTGTTGTATGCGTTCAGCACGGATGGCGATAACATGTCGCGACAGCTCGACGACAGGCGGCGCCAATATTTGCGGCGGCTTTGCGAGAAGCATGGGCTCGGCGATTTGCCGGTGAAAAATTTCTGGCTTTTGCTTGACGAGCCGGAAGTCGCGCGCCGCCGCGCCGAAAGTGAAGTCATCTGGGACGGAAAGCCGATCGTGTCGCGATTTTGGGCGCAAAAAAAGAGAGGCAACTATTGACAGAGGTTTTGCGGGTTTGTTATTATAATGAGCAAAATCGCATAACGAATCGCGATGACGGATCAATAGTAGTTAACCCTCTCTTCCAAAGCGAGCCGGGGGCGGTGGAAGCCCGGTGAAGACGGTTAATGAAACGGCAGTCCGGAGCGGAAATGGAAAAAGGGGATGCGCTGTTTGCGCATCAACTAGGGTGGAACCGCGGGAGCTACGCTCTCGTCCCTAGGCGTCATGCCTAGGGGCGAGGGCGTTTTTGATTTGTTGGCACCATACACATGTGAAGGAGGATGATAACATGGCTGCAACCATGGAAGAAATCGTAGCCCACGCGAAACATCGCGGCTTCGTGTTTCCGGGGTCGGAAATTTACGGCGGGCTGGCGAATACGTGGGATTACGGCCCGCTCGGCGTCGAGCTGAAAAACAACATCAAACGGGCGTGGTGGAAAAAATTCGTCCAAGAGTCGCCGTACAACGTCGGTTTGGACGCCGCCATTTTAATGAACCCGAGAACGTGGGAAGCGTCCGGCCACTTAGGCAACTTCAACGATCCGATGGTCGACTGCAAACAGTGCAAAGCGCGTCATCGCGCCGACAAATTGATTGAGCAGGCGCTTGAGGAAAAAGGGATCGAGATGATCGTTGACGGCTTGCCGCTAGCGAAAATGGATGAGCTGATCCGCGAGCATGGCATCGCCTGCCCCGAATGCGGCAGCCGCGACTTTACGAACGTGCGCCAGTTCAACTTAATGTTCAAAACGTACCAAGGCGTCACCGAGTCGAGCGCCAACGAAATTTATTTGCGCCCGGAGACGGCGCAAGGCATTTTTGTCAACTTTAAAAACGTCCAGCGCACGATGCGCAAAAAATTGCCGTTTGGCATCGCGCAAATCGGCAAAAGCTTCCGCAACGAGATCACGCCAGGGAATTTTACGTTCCGCACGCGCGAATTTGAGCAAATGGAGCTCGAGTTTTTCTGCAAACCGGGCGAAGAGCTGAAATGGTTCGACTACTGGAAGCAATTTTGCAAGGAGTGGCTGTTGTCGCTCGGCATGAACGAAGACCATATCCGTCTGCGCGATCACGCGAAAGAAGAACTGTCCCACTACAGCAACGCCACCACTGACATCGAGTACCGCTTCCCGTTCGGTTGGGGCGAGCTGTGGGGCATCGCGTCGCGCACTGACTACGACTTAAAGCGGCATATGGAATACTCGGGCGAGGACTTCCATTATCTCGACCAAGAAACGAACGAACGCTACATCCCGTACTGCATTGAACCGTCGCTTGGTGCCGATCGTGTGACGCTCGCATTTATGATTGACGCGTATGACGAAGAGGAGCTCGAAGACGGCACGACCCGGACGGTCATGCATTTGCATCCCGCGCTCGCGCCGTACAAAGCGGCTGTCTTGCCGCTGTCGAAAAAGCTTGGTGACGGGGCGCGCCGCATTTACGAAGAGCTCGCGAAACATTTCATGGTTGACTACGACGAAACCGGCTCGATCGGCAAGCGGTACCGCCGCCAAGACGAAATCGGCACGCCGTTTTGCATTACGTACGATTTCGACTCTGAACAAGACGGCCAAGTCACCGTCCGCGACCGCGACACGATGGAACAAGTGCGGCTGCCGATCGGCGAGCTCAAAGCCTTTTTGGAGGAAAAGATCGCTTTTTGATGACAAGAACGGAGGCTGTCTCAAAAGATCGTGAAACCGAGCTTTCGCAGACAGCCTCTTTTTTTGATCCTTCCCCCCTTCTAAGAGACTGGTGATTTACTCGTGGATACGGCTTTGCCATCCCATTTCTTAACTCACATTTCGCACCCTCTTGACAAAAATCGGAGGATTTTTTTCATGTCGAATAAAACCTTGAAACACAAGAAAAGCAAAGGAGCTTTCCCATCTTACTTTTTCAATGTTTTCGCTTAGATTTGGAAGGAGGATTGGGGGAGTAAATATATTTTCGGATGGTTTTCCGATCGATCCCCAATTCCCTCGCAATATCGGAAATATCATTCCCCTTTCATACATCTCTTTGACCATAAAAAATTCCCCTCTCGTAATCATGAACCATAGCTCCTCTCATTGACAATATGGTTCTATTGTAAGTGGGTAATTTTATTCCGGCTATATTGGGGATTTTATCATCGGCTTTAACACCGATAGAGTTTCTGAATGACAAGAAGCTAATGACTAGTTGAATTTAACATGTTATAATATTTTTGGAAATATTTAATTAAAGGCTCTTCACCAAAAGTTGTACTTGATTTTTTCATCACACATCTTACTTATGCATCCACGAAAGAACAGGAAATCAATCATTTTTTGCCTACACCTGTTTAGAGAAGTTCACCGTCTGTCAAGTACATGTTTTGGTGATGAATCTTAATTACTTTGTAGCAAGAGCGATTACTTCTATCAAGATTTAGCAGGTGAGCCCAAATGTTATTTCTCATTTCGTCATTAGTTTTTCTTACGATCTGCATCGCTTTCTTGCCCTTTAACATGTTGCGGATGTATAAGCTGCAATAACTTCCAGTCAGCCGGCGAAAAAGTCCCTATCAGCAAATACGGAATCGTTAAAAAGATCAGCCGAAGCGTTGGAAATTTGTTGGCGTTTCTTAATATACAAATGAATGCTAAAAGGAGAAAGGTTTTAACGGAAAAGATTATGGGAGCCGGTTTGGCAGGCAAGTGGACCCCGTTAGATGTTTACAGCCTTCAGCTTATACTGCCTGTGGCAGTCTGTTTATTTTATTTGATGCTGGCTCTTGCAAGCGGCGAAAGCAGTTTTTATATATTTGCGCTTGCGCTTTCTCCTCTTTCATATGCTTTGCCTGTTGTTTGGTTAAATGGTGAGATACGGAAACGAAAGGAAACGATCAGCCGCGAGCTGCCGCATTATGTGAATTCTATCGCGATCATGTGCGAGGCAGGGTTGAACCTATTTCCTGCCATCAAGGAAGTGGCGACGCGTAAAAAAGGCGTGTTATCTGAGGAGTTAAAACAAGTGATATACGAGGTATCCTTAGGAATTCCGCAAACCGAAGCGCTTGAGAGGATGGCGGAACGTTGCCAAATTGATGAGGTCAGCCGGTTCGTTTCAGCCGTTAATCAAACGCTTGAAAGAGGATCATCCGGCATTACCGCCATTTTACGGCAACAGGCCACATAAGTGTGGGAAAATCGAAAAAAAAGGGCTCAAGAAATGGGCGCGAAGGCATCAGTCAAACTATTCTTTCCGCTTATGCTGCTTGCTTTTCCTTCCACCATCATTTTTATCTTAGGCCCGGTGTTAATGGAATTGGCAAAATTTATTTTCAGCTAACAATAGGAGATGAGAAGCATGAAAATTCCAATTATGGAACCAGCGACAGGTGTGTATTTGGATGCGATTCGAAAGTACATCAAGTTTCGGCAAGTGCCGCTTATGAGTGCGGATTATATTATCGGGGGAAAGAAGTATAGGTTAGTTGGTTTGTACAAAAAAGGGTGGTTTAGCAGGTTAGCGAATGGGGTTCTCAATAAATTTGTCGTTGTCGATCAATCTGGAGCCATTGTAAGGGATTTAGCTCTTTCAAAAAAAGCATTGAATTTCTATTATACCCTTGAAACTCTTTGTTCCGCCGAAAGACGCATATATGCTGCTTTAAAACATGATCCGTCTTTTTACGAACAGATATTAGAAAAAGCAGAGGACATTGTCGAGTTTTTAATGCCCGTTATGCAAAAAATGAGGTTAGGAGAAGAAAAATATAGAAGGGGATTCCAGCATTTTTTCGATTTTCTAAAGTTATGGAATGAGAAAAGCATTCTTTTAGAATCGTTAGCTAGAGAACTGTCGGAGCTTTTACCGCTCGTTTTAAAGAGGCAGCCCATTAATCAAGAAACATATGAGAGAATTAAAAAATTAGTTATTCAATTTATCTATTATTCAGACATAAGATCATTTGCCCTTATCGATCTTGAGTTAGAAGGACACTTATTCGCTGTAAAATTGATTTTATTAGAAGCAAAGTGTGATAAAACAAAATACAGGAAAATTATCGAGAACATGAAGACGATTGTTCGAGAAAGTTATGATGCTATACAAGTAACAAGAATGGAAGGCCTCAAATATGACAATACAATGGATCTTAATAAGATCAAGAAGATTGTTCAAAAGCAACGAGGCTCAAAAGAAGACATGATTGACGACCATGTTCATAAAGTGATTGATGAAAAATGGCTTTTAAGGGGGTGAGTGGAATGTAAGGAGAGGCTGTATACAATAAGAAATTTTGTATAAAAACAGGAGGTGTGGGACGTTTGCTGCGAAAGCAAAATGCGAAGCGTGCTATTAGTTCGCTCACATCTGCCCTAATGGTAATGTGGGGAATTCTTTTTGCATTCGGAGCAGCTAATGTTGCCGCGACGGAGAAACCAAAGCCGGATGTAAAAGAAAGCGACGAGTTAGATAATGTACTTACCGGAGTAAAAGTGGTTAACGGTATGGCTACTAATCTATATAAGCTGTAATAAAGAATTTCCACGGTTTTGTATTAACGTTCAAGCCAGTATATAATGCGAGTATGCCGAGAGTCTGGTGGATAAACACTTTTTTGAATTAAGTGTTTTAAGACACAGAAGGAATATTAAAATATAGGTATAGAAAGGGTTGAGGAATTTGAAGATTAAAGATGTATTTGGGGATTTGCCTACACTTACTACTGAACGTTTAATATTAAGAAAATTAACGTTAGATGATGCATATGATTTATTTGATTATGCGTCAAATCCGGAAAACTGCAAATATTTACCTTGGAGACCTCATCATACCATTGAAGATTCAATTCAATTTTTAGAATTTGTAATTAAGTCTTATAAAGAAGGTAGTTTAGCTCCGTGGGGAATCGTTTCAAAAGCAGACAATAAAATGATCGGGACAATTGATATAGTTAAATGGTTACCCAATCATCATAAAGCTGAGATAGGTTTTGTTTTATCGTATAAGTATTGGGGGAAGGGATTAGCAGTTGAAGCGGCTAATAAAATCATTGAATTTGGTTTTGACAAGATGGAATTAAACAGAATTGAGGCATTTGCTATGATTGAAAATGTTCAATCTTTAAGAGTTTTACAAAAGTTAGGGATGCAATTTGAAGGGGTTATGAGAGAACATTGGTATATTAAAGGTAAATTTAGGGATATGGCTATATACTCTATTCTAAAACGAGATTATTTTAAATCAAGGAACGGGTTGCAAAACGCATAACGGATGAATAAAGGGACACAAAAAATCCACTCTTATTGGGAATCATATACAGTTACTAAAAAACTTCAAAGGGGTGACACTATCAAGAGTTCCAATTCTTTGATCGAATACACCGATGAAATCGATCCTCTTTTAGAGGCTTTATTTCGATGCATCGATCAACTTTTTTCTGGAAATACCTTATGTGGCGGGAAGACCACAGGTGTCTAAAAAGGCAATTGATTAAATGTTTATTTTGGAAAACGTGCTTTACGATCGATTCTTTGTAGCAGTTGATGAACATCTTCCGCTGTTTTTGCTATTTTTGATGTATTTATGAGTCTCTCATCTGTCCACCTTTTCAAGGACCAGCCGATGCTTTCAAAAGCAAGAATTTTCTGACGTTCATCATCATCTCTTAAACGATGTATGTGTTTAATCTCTGAAAGTGATCATGGTGGATGGTACGGCCCTTTGAAACATTCTTGTAGTATGATCCCCAAACAAAATGGGTCATTTCAACTCGGTATTACTAGTTTAAAGGTATAAAGAACGGTTGAACAAGTGAGAATTCTTTTTGTTTTCTCGATTAACCGCTGGAATAGTGGAGAAACAAAAGGTGCCTATGGTTATGTGATTGCTGTCTTCTTGAAAACTGGATTTGAAAAGTGTCTGTTTGATCTCCATAATGCGTTGAATGGGTATTTGATCAATTAAAGATTAACGGGGTAGAGCAGCCGCGTTGGTATAGATTTCATTGCTATCTGTTACATGTACAATTATAAATCATTATTGGAAATTTTTAATTTACACCTCACATTTCGCACCCTCTCGACGAAAATCGGGAGGATTTTTTCGTTCCGATGTCGAATGAATCCTTGACACACAAGGAAAGTGAAGGAGTTTTTCTCTCATGAACGTTCAAGTCAAAAAGGTCTATCGTAATGATTATTTGAATATAATAAGTGCCCTATTCAAGAAACTGGGCCTGCCCCAATTGATTGACCATCTCGTTCCCGTTGATCCACAGTGCCAGACTCGAGTCAGCGATGCCGTTCAGGCCATCATCTACAATATGTTTGACGGCCGGCAAGCCCTCGTTCACGTGGAACGATGGGCTCAGGAGATCGATCTAGAGAAACTCATCCGTCCCGGTCTCCATCCTTCCTGGTTGAACGACGATGCCTTGGCTCGTCATCTCGACCGCTTGTATGAGGCCGATATTCACAAGGTGATCAGCACTTGCTTGATTCACATTTATCGCAAAGAAGGCCTTTCCCTCCGAGCCTTTCACGCCGATACGACGGACAAGACCGTTTACGGCGCGTATGAATCGGCCTCGTTAGAGGCCTTACAAATCACACATGGCTATAACCGCCATCATCGTTGGCAAAAACAGATCGGTTTCGGACTGGTCGGCAACGAGGACGGCATCCCGTTTTACGGCGATGTGCACGACGGCAACCTGCCTGACAAAACGTGGAATCCGGAGGTGCTGTCCCGTGTCCACGAACAGCTCAAACAAGCCAAGATGGAAGACGAATGGATTTACGTGGCCGATTCCGCCGCGATGACAAAAGACACTCTGGCGCAAACCAAAGCGGCCAACGCCTTTTTGATCACCCGAGGCCCTTCGTCGCTTCGGATCGTGAAACGGGCATTAGCGGAGGCCGATTCGCCTCACATCCCGTGGAGCGAACCCTTTACGCTGGCGGAGAGAAACGGCGCCACGTACCGGGTATGGGAAACATCCTCCACCTATGAAGGCCACCCCGTTCGGCTGATCGTCGTCGAATCGAGTGCGCTCGACCAGCGAAAAGGAAAGACGCTCGAAAAAGAACGAACCAAAGAAGCGGAGCTTCTTCGCGAGGAACAAGCCCATTGGGAGCGCCACCCTTTCTCGTGCCGGGAAGACGCTGAACAAGCCTTGGCGTCCCTCAAGATGTCCCTTCGCCCACGGTTTCATCAGGTCAAGGCCGCGGTCGAAGAGATCGTACGCCCGAAAAAACGGCGCGGACGGCCGAAAAAAGGGGTGGAACCCGAGATGGAGACGCGGTATCTCTTGCGCCTTGACGTCGAATTCGACCAAAACGCGTGGGAACAGGCAAGACGGAAAGCGTCCCGGTTTGTCCTCGTCACGACCGTTCCGGAGGAATGGAAGGGCCAACAAATGGATGCCCAAGAGATCTTGAAGCTATATAAAGGGCAGATCTCGGTGGAAATGAACTTCGCTTTTTTGAAAGATCCGTTTTTCACGGATGAGATTTACGTCAAAAAACCAGAACGGGTCGCAGTATTAGGCTATTTGTTTCTGTTGGCCTTGGCGATTTACCGCGTTTTTCAGCGCCGAGTGCGTCAGTTTATTACTCCAGAACACCCGTTGAAGGGTCCTGGAGGCCGCAAGCTGACCCGGCCGACGGGACAGGCGATTTTTCAGCTGTTTCAATATGTGAACGTCGTCCTCCTGGAGCTGCCGGATGGGCGCATCCAACGCTCACTGGATCGCTCCCTCACCCCTGAACAACGAAGGATTCTGCAGGGGTTGGGGCTGGATGAGAGCATTTACGTGTAACGTCATACGGAACGACCAGCGATGGTAAAAAAAGGATAGCCATCGCTCGTTGTGTTGGTCAAAAAGTTATTCTGAAAAACTAAATAAAAAATCCTTTGTTTTGACCTTGTTAGGGTGCGAAATGTGAGTTACACTCTATTTTTACCGCGTTATCAATTATAAGAAGAAGTTAAATTCTGAATATATAGCTGGTTTTAGTCAGTTTTTGATGGATATTGAAGCAAGCAACTCAGGTATTGGTCCAAGCGTGACTACTGGCTCAAAGGTGTTGCAAAGTACTTTACTGACAGCTGGGCTGTCAAAGGTAGTCGGTGATGGTGCTGGTGATAAATCGGCTGTTGGACAAGTAGCTGGTATCATTGGAGATGCAGGGGATGCTACAGGAAAAATATTTGATACAACCCGTGGTGCTAGATAAAATCAAGTAAGCATAAAAATAGCCCTTGCCTGCGGATCTCCTGTAGAATGAAAGTGCGACCCAACATTCGAAAGGAGAATCCCCATACAAGAGCACTTTCATTTTATTACAGATCAAGCCAAGATTCAAAAACAATATGCCGCCATTTTCTTTTTTGTTTCTGCCCAGCTGTCACAAATTCAATTCTATCTTCAACGCCGCAATCGTCATTTGGCGAAACAAGAAGACGCGGTGGTTATTGCCATTCATCTTTTAAGAAAGTTGCTTGGCTTCTCTTCTGAACGTGCATGGCATCGCTTTGTGACTGGGAACTTGTTCACGGATGGACAGTTTCTCGAACGTTCTCGATACCATCGCCGTTGCCGATCGCTGCGCTTTGCGATCAAATGGATTCGTCATCAACTAGCGAAACGTGGTCAACACCATGCCTATGCGGTCGTAGATAGCATGCCAATCGAGTGGTGCCATGCCGCAAGAATGGACCGTGTCAAACGATTTCGAGGCATCGTTGACATCGGGTTTTGTGCATCGAAAAAGCAGTGGTACGATGGGTTTACGTTTCATCTTCAAGTGACAGACCAAGGGCTACCTATGGGATACGTAGTAACCGAGGTGTCCTGTCACGATCGAACCGCAGCTGAAACCGTCATGACTCAAATTCCTCATCCCTATAACTTGGGTACAAGGGATTCATCAGTAGCGAATGGCAAAAAAAAGTTGTATGAAGCGTACCACATCGCTTTTTGGACTCCATCTCGCAAAAATCAGAAACACCGCCCATCGGAATCATGGGAGACATGGCTCAAACAAAAACGGAAAGTGATCGAAACGGTGTTCTCCGTCCTTATCGACTAGTATCGTATGGCAGACATTCGTGCGAATTCGATTTTAGGGTTTGAAGTGGCACTCGATGGCATCTTGTTGGTGTATTCACTTGTAACACTTGGGCTAGTTGAGCGCTAGCGCTCAACTAGCACCACGGGTTTTATTAATACCATCTAGTTTAATGACTTCCAAGTCGAAATCCTCCCTGTTCTTTAATAGGCACTTAAACCTTTTTTGCGTTTCGCTAATGCAAAAAGCCAATTAAAAATTAACAGACCGATTACGATATAGAAAAGGCATTTACAAAGTCTATCAGACAGAGGAAAGTTAATAATATTCAGAAATACCGACCAAAAATTCAAACGATACAAAGTCATACAAATCCAATTCTGTTTTATTTATTTTTAAATTTACCAAAATATATCCTTTTTTCATAATAATACTACAATCCGCTGTCGATTGCAAAAAACTAGACCCATGACAACCCATTAAGATACTAATGCCAAGTTCTATGCCGCGAAGCAAGAGATTCCCATTGATGTGATCAAAAAACAGCTCCATGTTGCCTAGGAGGCACCCTGTTTGTCTCTTTGTTTATGGAAAATGTTGTAATGAAAAAATGATCATCTACAGTATTAAATTGAGGAGTGCTCTTCCTACCGCAAAGCCGCCAATACGTTGGAGTCGATCGTGAGAGATGCGGTCCTCAGCCATGAGGCGATTCGTCAGCTGGTGTTGGCGGTCCCTGTTTCGCTCCTCCCTCTGTTTGATGAGGGATGAGAGATGAGAGTACAAAAGCGCTTACGGATATAAACTTGTGAAAATGGCCCAATCACCCGTGATTTCAAAATTCCATAAGGAGCCAAAAAACGTTCTCCACCAAGTCTTGGCCGACTCGAATTTCAAAAAACCGATCGAATTCCCGCTGCATAAATGGTAAAATGGGAGTATAGACTAGTTCCTGTATCCTACGTGAATCAAGGGGGCCAACCATGATGGAAGAAAAACCGATCTACTACGATGGGAGCGGCCATCGGCCTAGCGAAAATGAAAGCGGTGTCAAAGGCGAGCCGTTTACGCTCACGGATGAGATCCGAAAACAAATCAGCGGCAATCCGTTTGTTGTTGAGCAAAGCGAATAACCGATCCGCACGTCAATTGCCTCTAGGGCAATTTTTTTTTGGGCAAATGATTTGCGAAATTCGTCTCCTCCTTCTATAATTATCTCTCGTTCGAGATATTTGGGACAAAGATAAATGCATGCCGTTGTGGCAAGCAGCAAACACTAACATGCTGAGATCATCAAGAAAGGGAGTATGCATCATGACGAAAGTACTGTATATCACCGCCCATCCCCACGACGATACACAATCGTACAGCATGGCGGTCGGGAAGGCGTTTATCGACACGTACAAGCAAGTGCATCCGGATCATGAAGTGATTCATCTCGACTTGTATAAAGAATACATTCCGGAAATTGATGTTGATGTGTTCAACGGTTGGGGCAAGCTTCGCTCCGGAAAATCGTTTGAAGAGCTGTCTGACGAAGAAAAAGCGAAAGTCGGGCGGATGAACGAGCTGTGCGATCAGTTCATCTCTGCGGACAAATACGTGTTCGTTACGCCGATGTGGAACTTTTCTTTCCCGCCGGTATTGAAAGCGTACATTGACGCGGTGGCGGTGGCCGGAAAAACGTTCAAGTATACCGAACAAGGACCGGTCGGGCTGCTCACCGATAAAAAAGCACTCCACATTCAGGCGCGCGGCGGTTTTTATTCGGAAGGCCCAGCGGCAGCGATGGAAATGGGACACCGCTATTTAAGCGTCATTATGCAATTTTTCGGCGTGCCGTCGTTTGAAGGCTTATTCATTGAGGGGCATGCGGCTGTGCCGGAAAAAGCGGAAGAAATTAAGGCGAACGCCATTGCCCGGGCGAAAGACTTGGCTCATACGTTTTAATTAAAGTTTTCCGCCTCACTCCATGAGCGATCGTCCACTGATCGAACGTAACATCTTTTTTGGATCCGTCTAAGGTGCGAAATGGAGGTGTGAAATGTGAGTATGGTATAATAACCGTATCAACGAGGGAGTGGAGGTTTCTCTTTTGTGAACGAACAGAAGCCAAATGAGCGGGTGCGTCTGCACGCGGCAACTGCTGTATTGGCCGCTGTCTGGTTCGGTTGGTTGTTGCTTTCGGGCGGTTGGAATCCGCTTCCGCCCCGCCTTGACCATTCGCTTGACCTTGTTTTGGGGCTTGCCGCTGTTGTTGCTTGTTGGCTCGTCGCTGTGCAAGGGTGGGCGGTGTTCCCGCATACATTGTCAATGGAACGGTTGATTATGGGGGCGTTATTTTTTTCAGCGGGAGCGCTTTTTTCATGGTCAACGGTGTGGTCGTTTACAGCGACTGGCGTGTCGGCGGCGCTGTTTGCGCTTGCTGCCCGCTTGACGCTCGCCGCGGGTTTTCTTTTTCTGTTTTCGCGCCCAGATGAAGTGATGGAGCGGCATAGCGGACAGCGGTGGCAAGCGTTTTTGGCCGCTTTTGCTTACACAGCTGTCATCGGGCTGTTCATTCATATGGTGGCGACGGTGGGAGCGGAGGACGGGACAAGCCGCTGGCGACTTTGGTGGCAGGTCGGAACTGGTGTGACTGGCTTGCTTGACGTGGCGGCGGGGGTGCTCGTGTGGCGCCGCTGGCGACAAGGCGGCTCTTCTTCGCTTTTATACTGGCCGCCGGCTTGTTTGTTGTTTGCCCTTGGACAGGCGTTGCTGCTGGTTGGCGACGGGTCACGGCTTTGGGGGCCTTTGTATGAGATGGCCGGCTTCTTGTATGTGGTGCGCGCGATGTACGCGGAAACGGTGGAAAAGCCGTACACCGAGCTGAAGCAGCGCGAACAGCAGCTTGAGATGATGGCCAATGCGCTCGGTGAAGGGTTGCTGATGGTCAATCGGGACGGGCGCATCGTTTGGATGAATCCGGCGGCGGGCCGCTTGATCGGCGCCGCTCCGAGTGAGGCAAAAGGAAAGCCATTGTTTTCATTTGTCTCACTGGCGCGTCCGGATGGGGCTGCCTGGGATTGGAAGCAGCTGCGTCGCGTTGTGAAACGTTTGAAAAGCGGCGAAGTGATTCGCGTCGAGGAAGAGCCGTTTCGGCGGCGAGACGGCGTTTGCTTGCCGGTCGGTTATACGCTCGCGCCGGTGATGGAAAACGGAACGTTGACCGGGCTCGTCGCCGTCTTGCGCGACATGACCGAGAAAAAAGAAAAAGAGCGGCTTGAGCGCGAACGCGAGCAGCTTGATTTTGAAATGTCGTTGGCCGCCAATATGCAACGGTCGCTCTTGCAAGCGTCGGCTGCAGCCGATCTGCCTTCCTATGTGGACATTGGGGTTCTCAGCGTGCCTGCTCGCGTGCTTAGCGGGGATTTTTATCATTTCGCGGTCCACCAGAGGTCGGTGTCCGTTGGGATTGCCGATGTGTCGGGAAAGGGCATTCCGGCGGCGATGATCATGACGTTAATGAAGTTTATTCTAGACCGGACCGTTCATTACGGGACGCAGCCGCATGTGTATCTCGACTTGTTGAATCGGTTTGCCTACGATTACACGGAACCGTCCATGTTTGTGACGATGGTAGTCGGCAACTACAATGAGAAAACGCACGCTTTTTCCTACGCGTGCGCGGGGCATGAGCCGGCGCTTCTCTATAAGGCGAAAACAAAACAGTGCGTACCGCTCCGCGCCAAAGGATGCGCGCTCGGTTTATTTCCGCAATTTTCCTTTGAAACTCAGTCGGTCGTGCTAGAGCCGGGGGATTTTGTGTTGCTGTACACGGACGGAGTGACCGAAAAACGCAACGCCGAAATCGATGACGGGTTTTCCGTTCTTGCTTCGATGCTCGCCCGCGTCAATCTTGATCAGCCCGCTGCGCAAATCGTTCACGAGCTATATGAGCAAATTCGGGCATATCACCGATACGAACAAAAGGATGATCAGACATTGCTGCTGCTGCGCCGCCGTTAGTGCCTGTCCGCACTCGGCGGCGCCGTTTTTGGTTCGGCGAGCGATGGTTCGAATGCGGAGCAACGCGCAGCCGCCGTCTTTTCTTCGCCAAACAGCATGATCCCTCTTTCTTCCTTCGTTTGGCTTGACGGTGTGAAGATCAGGACGGATGGGCGGCAAGCTGCCGTTTCAGTTTGTCGATCGCTCGCTTTTGGATGCGGCTGATCGTCATTTGTGAGACGCCGAGCCGTTCGGCGAGCGAGCGCTGCGTTTCTCCGCGGCGGAAAACGGCGTCAATGACGAGCCGTTCCTGCTCGCTCAGCTTGTCGATCGCCTGCTGCAAATCCAAACGTTCGATCAGCGCTTCAACCTCATTTGTCTGATCAGCGATAAATTCTCCGATGGTCGTTCCGTCCTTTTCGCTGTCTTGCACGGGGGCGTCGATCGAAACAGGCTGGTAATGGTCGCGGCCGGCCAAAATTTCAATCGTCTCCTCCGCTGATAAGCCTAGATGGTCGGCGATTTCATCGATGGTCGGCGAACGTTCCAGCTTGATGGTCAACTCGTCGATGGCTTGCTGCACTTTGCTTCCTTTTTCTTTCACCTTGCGCGGCACTTGAATGTACCACGCTTTGTCGCGCAAATAGTTTTTCATATAGCCAATTAAGCTTTTCATCGCGTACGATTCGAAGCTCGTCCCTTGGTTTGGGTCGTAATGCTCAAGGAGACGCAAAAACGACAACCGTCCGACTTGAAACAAATCTTCGTAAAAGTCGGGGCGGCTGCGCGCCATTTTTCTCGCCGCCGCCACAATCAGCGGTTCAAAGCGGACGAGCAACGCCGTCGCCGCTTCTTCCGCCTTCGTTTGTTGGTAAGCGGCAATCAAGGCGTCAAGCTTGCTCTTGGACAGAGGAGGGGGATATAGAGTCATGGGCATGCTCTCCTTCTCCGCGAGGGCGGAATTTCGTCAGGCGGACTTCCGTGCCGCCTTTTGTGCTGACAGTGACGTCGTCCATGAGCGCTTCCATTAAAAAGAGGCCGAGACCGCCGACTTTGACGTCTTCAAGCGGTTTCGTGGACAGGGGTGCCGCCTGCTTGGCCACCCGTTTGTAATCGAACCCTTTGCCTTGATCTTTGATGATGATCGACAGCGCGTCGGTGCTTATCTCAAAGCGAAGATGAATGACGCCGCCCGCCCCGTTGTAGGCATGCAGCACCGCATTGTTACATGCTTCGGAGACGGCGACTTTCATATCCTCTATTTCCTCATACGAAAATCCCATTTTGGCGGCCAGCCCGTACAAAGTCAGACGCGCGATATCGATGAATTGCGCATCGGCTGGAATCGACAGCTGTACGATCGTTTCGTGCTCTTTCATGATTGGCTCTCGATCCTTTCTGTCGTGTCATTTGTTTCGGAAAAAAAGTGAGAGACGCCGGTTAAATCAAACAGACGCTGTACTTTGGGCGGCACGTTTTCAATCAGAAAGGGAGCTCCTTGCTTTTTGCGGGTTTTCAGCAGCGCCACAAACATGCCGATGCCGGTGCTGTCAATGTACGTCAACCCGTCTAAGCGGATGACAAGCGTTTTGGCCGCGTCATGGGCGAGCGGTTCAATGGCACGCCGAAACTGCTCGGCCGCCGCTAAATCAAGCTCTCCTTTTATGTATACCACGTGTCGGTCTGACCGTTCGTCATGAACGAGATGAAATTGTTTCTTTTCCATTTCCATTCACCTCAAATGATCGCTCGTTTGTTTTTACGGTCGCATGCTCTTGTCCACCAATCAGGCGTTTACAATGACTATACCCCTATTTTATACTATTTGAAACAGAAAAGGGGGATGATCCGTGTTCGAAAAATGGAAGTCACGGGCGAAGAGGCTGAAACGGGAAATTTTCGTCTTGTATTCGGCCAGCCGCGACCGCCGCGTCTCGGTCTGGTTGCGTCTCTTTATGCTGACTGTCGCGGCGTACGCGTTCAGCCCGATCGATTTGATCCCCGATTTCGTTCCGGTTCTCGGGTACGTGGATGATTTGCTGCTTGTGCCGCTTGGCATTTACTTGGCGCTCAAGTGGCTGCCGAAAGACATCGTCGCCGAACACCGGGCGCGGGCGGAAGAGCTCGCTAGGCGCGGCAAACCGACGAATTGGACCGCCGGGGCGCTGATCCTGTTTTTCTACGTGCTCCTTGCTGTTGGCCTGCTCCGGTGGCTGGTTTCAGGGCGCCTTTGATGGCTGGGGCAAAGGATTGGTGCTTTTGGTTGGAAAGCGAGCTTCCCCGATGGCTGCCGTTCACTTCGCTTTGCCGTTGGTGTGTTTTTGGTTACAATGATAAAGGAAAAAGCCGATGGCAAAGGAGTGGCTTAAAATGCCGATTCTGAAAAACGACTGGGCTCCGCTGCTTGAAGAGGAGTTTCAAAAGCCGTATTATTTAAAGCTGCGCGAGTTTTTAAAAGAGGAGTACCGGACGCGGACGATTTATCCGGATATGCACGATATTTTTAACGCCCTTCATTATACGCCGTACGCGAACGTCAAAGTTGTGCTGCTTGGCCAAGACCCGTACCACGGCCCGGGGCAAGCGCACGGGTTGAGTTTTTCCGTCAAGCCGGGCGTGCCGGTGCCGCCGTCATTAGTCAACATCTTCAAAGAGCTGCATGACGATCTTGGCTGCTACATCCCGGATAACGGCTACCTTGTGAAATGGGCAAAGCAAGGGGTGCTGTTGTTAAACACGGTGTTGACCGTCCGCCGCGGCCAGGCGAATTCCCACCGCGGCAAAGGGTGGGAATATTTCACCGACCGCGTCATTGAACTCGTCAATGAAAAAGACGATCCGGTCGTCTTTTTGCTTTGGGGCCGGAATGCGCAAGAGAAAAAAGAACGGATTACGAATCCGCGCCATCATATCATCGAGGCGCCGCACCCGAGCCCGTTTTCCGCCGCACGCGGCTTTTTCGGCCACCGCCCATTTTCGCGGACGAACGCGTTTTTAACCAAGCACGGACGCGAACCGATCGACTGGCAAATCGAAAACATCGGCGCCCGCGCCGAGTGAGCGAGGAGGAAGAAGCATGTCCATTTCCTTTGCCGCCATTGTTGGAAAAATGGAAGATGAGCTCCGCAAAGCAAAAGCGACGAACGACCCGCAGCGGATGCGCGAACATATCGCCGCTGTTCGTGCCTTATGCGATTTAATGTTAGAAACAACGGCTCAACCGCAGCCGGCCGTTCCCTCTCTCTCAACAGGGCCGCTTGTTGTCGGCGGGCCGATGTCGGTTGCTGGTGGGCTGTCGTTAGGATCCGTTTCCGGCCGGGGGCGCTCCCCTGACATTGATGACGAGGCGAACGGGGAGTCGTTGTTAGATTTTTGAGGGAAAGACAAGGAAAACCCGTGAAGCGGCTCTTTCCTTTTAACACATTCACCGAGAAGTCTCCCACCTCGAAATGGAATGTAGGTGGGAGAGGTTCATATAGCTTGTTCTGTTTGGCGCCGGAGGGCAAGAAGCGGTTCTCCGGTCTGAATGCAGGTCTGGCCAGTGGCGCTCCCGATCGGCCGGTTCCATCGATGGGTTCCGATCGATTAGTCATTGGTTGTCATGGAACATTCCCATTGAATTGAGAGAAAACAATCTTCCATTTAGAAAGGCGGGACAGCTATGAAAACATTTGTCCTTCTCGGCGCGCTCAATGCGTTTTTAGCCGTGGCGTTAGGAGCGTTTGGCGCTCACGGGTTGGAAGGGAAAATTCCGGATCGGTATTTGGAGATTTGGAAAACGGCGGTGCAATACCAAATGTTTCATGCGGCAGGCTTGTTGGTCGTCGGCCTGTTGCTTGGCAAGGCGCCAAATGTCGGGTTGATCGGTGCCGCGGGCTGGGTGATGCTGGCGGGGATTGTTCTGTTTTCTGGCAGCTTGTACGTATTAAGCGTTACGCAACTCAAGCCGCTCGGCGCCATCACCCCATTGGGCGGTATTGCTTTTTTAATCGCTTGGATGATGATCGGATATGCGGCGTTGAAGTGGCTGTAACGCGGAGCCGAACGAAAAGGCCGGTTGCGGGCCATATCGTGTGGCAGGGAAGCGGCAGGCGCTTATATAGCGATAAGAGAGGGTGTCCCGAGTTTTTGGGACACCCTCTGGCATAAAGCGACGGCTTGGGACGCCGCTCAGCGCGGAGAATAGGAGGAAAGCGGCGCCGCTGCCGCACCGGCAAACGGATATTCGTAGGCGATTTCCCCTTCAAAGGTGACGTAATCGAGGTAAATCATCGGGATCAAATAGCGCGTTCCCGTTTGCGGATCGCTCAAAATGACATGGTCGCGCCCCGCTGCCTCAATCACGCCGCGGAATACTTTCGCGTTCCACTCACGGTTGTTTTCGAATGTCGCATAAACCGTAGCGACTTTCCCTTTGTTTAACCGCAAAATGTTTTCAATATACGACTCTTCAAGCGGCAACATCCCCGGGATCGCCGCTCCTGCCGCCGCAGGCGCAGCGGCGGTGGTCGGTGTCGGTGCGGTGAAGGTCGGCTGCGGCCCGAATGTCGGCGGCGTCATCGCCGGAGCGGAGACCGCTTGCGGATAGTACGAATATGGGTACCAAGCTGGATAGTACGGTTGCGGATACGCATAGCCGTATGGATACGGCGTGGATGGCTGTTGCCGCTGCTCTTCCTCCTCCGAATAAAAGTGATAGTCTGTATAGTTGGACATAGAAACCCCTCCCTCATATGAAAAAATGTCAATAAACGCGCGGGCAGTCCGATTGGGTCGGCGCAAAAAAGCAGTGTGATTTATACCGGCCGACGTTCCATTGGTTGAACCATTGCGGCGGGCAAGGCTCGCCTTCAGGCGGCTTAAAAAACCAAAGCGCATTGGTGGCGGGATGGTAGCGCCAGCCGCGGATCACTTGGCGTGCCAACCCAATATCAATATCGCGCGCCCGTTGGTAAAAGTACCCTTTTTGCACCGCTTCAAAGCCGCCAGGGCTCTGGAACACCATTTGTCGGATGGAGCGAATGCCGCGGAAATCAAGGCAGTCGGCGATGACGCGGTTGATGCCGACGTTGCCGACCATGAGCATCCCAAGCCGCCCGTCTCCTTCCGCTTCCGCCCGCATGAGCCGAGCCAGCAGCTTCACGTCTTCCTCGGTGTGGGCTACAACGGCCATATCGTCACCTCAGTCGTTGTGAATTTCGACAGTAATAGGCTATTGGCGGAACGAGAAAATGGTGACAGGCGGACAAACGGTTAAAACGGAATTTCTGATTTTATATGTATGGGGTAGTTTGCCTGTATATGACCGAAACGAGCACTGTTGGCTAAAACCAACAACGGTTTTTCGAATGGAGAAATGACATGGTAAAGCTGTATACACGATGAAATCACCATTCCCCTAGGAGGCCGGTGATTTCGTGCAAAACACCGTTACGTTCAACCTGTTTCTCAATTAGAGAAACCTTGCAGAATCAACTTTCTTTTTTGAATGAAAATGTCGCCGATTGGTGTGTGACAGCGTTTTTTCACCAGCCTTCTAGAAAGGAGACCGCGAGTGCTTGCCGGTCGGCGTTCGCGCGGCTTGAAGCCGGGGGAAATAAGCAAAGGGGCCTGCAGGTAAGGCCCCTTTCTCGTTATACATGGAAGAACGAAGAAACTTGTTCCGCAGGCAAGCGAGTGCCGACAAAGAAAGAGCCGAACTCGCCAAAACGGGCGCTTACTTCGTCAAAGCGCATCTCATAAACGAGCTTTTTGAACTGGAGCGCATCATCGGAAAACAAGGTGACGCCCCACTCAAAATCATCCAAACCGACGGAGCCGGTGATGATTTGCGTTACTTTGCCGGCGTACTTTCGCCCTGTCATGCCGTGGGCGCGCATCAGTTCGCGCCGCTGTTCCATGGACAACATATACCAGTTGTCCTCGCCTTGGCGCCGCTTGTCCATCGGGTAGAAACAAATGTAGTTCGTTTTCGGCAATATCGGGTACAGGCGACGGCGCACTTCCGGAATTTGATACGGATCTTCGCTGCCGGATGCCAAATAATTGCTCAGTTCCACAACCGAGACGTAGGAATACGCCGGCAGCCAATATTCGGCCAGTTTCGTCTTGTTGAGCGCCGTTTCCACCTCATGAAGCTCATCAAGCGTCGGGCGCAAAATCATGAACAGAATGTCCGCTTTTTGCCCGACGATCGTGTAGATAGCATGGCTTCCTTGCTTCTCGTTTTCGGTCGTCTCCCATTGGGCGACGAGCGCCAAAAACTCAGCGATCGCCGCTTCGCGCTCCTCGCTCGGCAGCGTTTTCCACGCGCTCCAGTCGATTGTGCGGAAATCATGCAAACAATACCAGCCGTCCAACGTTTGGGCCGCTTCGCTCATCATCGGTCACTCCTTATCATCGAGTATGTCCATCACTACTATACCATAGTCTGGCCAAAAACGCGGCGCATGGCGCATGAAAGCAAATGTACGGAATTGTTCCAAAAGATGAATTATTGGTTGGAAGGGCTTTCCTTCGTTGCGTTTCCGCTGAAAAGAGGTATGCTTATATAGTAGAAAGACGGGATGGCGTGATGACCGTCGCTCTAGGAGGCCGGAGGAAGGGAGCGGTCGGGCGGCCGCACGCCAACCACGAAAATGAAGGAGGCGTAACTGGTGGCGAATGATTTGTTTGCGGCGTTACAAGCAAAGGTGGCTGGAACGGGACGGAAAATCGTGTTTCCAGAGGGCGTGGATGACCGCATCTTGGCGGCGGCCAGCCGTTTGGCGACAGAGCAAGTGTTGCAGCCGATCGTTCTTGGCGACGAACAAGCGGTGCGGGTGAAGGCAGCGGCGCTTGGCTTGTCACTGGAAGGTCTACAGATTGTCAATCCGCGCCGTTATGCTAGGTTTGATGAGCTGGTTGCGGCCTTTGTCGAACGGCGTCAAGGAAAAGTGACCGAGGAAGCGGCGCGCGAACTGCTGCTTGATGAAAACTATTTCGGTACGATGCTCGTTTACACGGGAGCCGCTGACGGTTTGGTGAGCGGGGCGGCCCACTCAACGGCCGACACCGTCCGACCGGCGTTGCAAATCATTAAGACGAAACCGGGCATCCGCAAAACATCGGGCGTGTTCATCATGGTGCGCGGGGAGGAGAAGTATGTGTTCGCCGATTGCGCCATCAACATTGCCCCCGACAGCCGGGATTTGGCGGAAATCGCGGTCGAGAGCGCTCAGACGGCGAAAATGTTCGGCCTTGAGCCGCGGGTGGCGATGCTCAGCTTTTCCACGAAAGGATCGGCTTCCTCGCCAGAGACGGAAAAAGTCGCGGAGGCGGTGCGGCTGGCGCGTGAGATGGCGCCGGGGCTCGTCATTGACGGCGAGTTCCAGTTTGACGCCGCTTTTGTCCCGGAAGTGGCGAAAAAGAAAGCCCCCGATTCCCCGATTCAAGGCGATGCGAATGTGTTCATCTTCCCGAGCCTTGAGGCGGGCAACATCGGCTACAAGATCGCCCAGCGCCTTGGCGGCTTTGAAGCGGTCGGACCGATTTTGCAAGGGTTGAACAAACCGGTTAACGACCTTTCACGCGGCTGCAGCACGGAAGATGCGTATAAGCTTGCCCTCATTACCGCCGCTCAGTCGCTTGGAGAGTGAGGGGAAAAAGAAAAGGCCGTCGTGCGGCTCGCGTGCGCCAGTGAAGGGAAAAACGGATTCGCTCAAAAGGTCACCGAGACCGACCGAATGACGGCAGGAAAGGGTTGAAAAGCTCGCCCTTTCTTGATGCGAATAGAAGATATTTTTGGATATAGTGACAGAAGAGGGTGCCCTGCGTGTTCGGGACACCCTCTTTCATGCTGATCGGGATGAACGCTTTTCTCAGCGCGGCCGCAGGTGGGGGAAACTTCCATTGCTGATGCATTAGTAACGATTGGGCGAAGCGCACTCGTGTAAAGGCCGGCTGTTGTTCGGCGATCCGGTTGCGCAACATCTCCATCGATTGTGCTATAATGGGGGCGGAATGATCAACGTAAGGAGCTAACCGTGATGAGCCATGAATTGTTGCGGCAGCCGAAGTGGCGAGTGATCGACCAGTCTCATTTCGGCCCGCTGTTTGATGCGAAACAGTCGTTTGCGACGGACGACGCGCTATGCACCGCGGTCGGGTCCGGGCGGTCGGATCCGGTCGTGCGCACTTGGGTGCACGAGCATACCGTCGTTTTAGGGGCGGCGGATACGAAGCTTCCCCACATCGCCGAGGCGGTGTCGTTTTTGCGCCGACAAGGTTACCGCGTCGTCGTCCGCAACTCCGGCGGCCTCGCTGTCGTGTTGGATAGCGGGGTGCTGAACATTTCTCTTGTTTTCCCGGAAACAGGCCGTTCCATTGCCGTTGAGCAAGGGTATGAAGCCATGTGTGCGCTCATGGCTGCCATGCTTGCCCCATACGGCGTCACCATCGAAGCAGGGGAGGTCGTCGGTTCGTATTGCCCGGGCCGCTATGACTTGAGCATCGGCGGCCAAAAGTTCGCTGGCATTTCCCAACGGCGCGTGCGCGGCGGTGTTGCTGTGCAGATCTATCTTTGCGTTACGGGAAGCGGCTCGGCGCGCGCGGAGCTGATTCGCCGCTTTTATGAGCTCGGGCGGCAAGGAAAACAAACGACTTTCGCCTATCCCCTTGTCGACCCGGCAGTCATGGCCTCGCTGTCCGAACTTACCGGCCGCCCGTTGTCCGTCGCTGAGCTGTTGGTTGCCCTCTGGCGCACGCTGCAATCGTTTGGCGGTCAGCTGTATTCCTCTGCTCTCGAGGGGGAAGAATGGGAGTGGTACGAATATTATTGGGCCCGCATGGTGGAACGGAATGCCGTTGTGTCTTTCGAAAAACCGAGCGGAACGGGGAACGTGACCGCCGACGTTTAGAAGGCTGGTGAAAAACCGCTGATTCCCTTCATCAACGGGAGAATGATTGAAAAGCAGGTCCGATACAACAACAAGGGTTTTTCTAATGGAGAAATGACATGGTAAAGCCGTATACGCCATTAAATCACCAGCCTCTTAGGGGCGGCAGGAGAAGAGTGGGACTGGCCGACAAACATAGGATGCCGCAAACAGTGCGGCATCCTGTTTCATTACTCGGCGATTTTTTCTAAGTTTCCGTTCGGGTCCATGCGGAACGTCAGTCCCCGCTCTTCTTCCTCTTTTAACACCATTTTGCGCGCCCGATTGATAATGTTGACCAACGTCTCGAAATCTTCCTGAACGGTGGACGAGTTTGCTTGCAACTGTGCCACTTTTTCTTCCAGTTCTTGATTCGTTTTCTTCAATTCTTCGATTTCGCGGCGCAGCCGCTCATTTTCTTTAACGAGCGCCTCCCGCTTCCGCTCATGGGACTGAAACGTTTTTAGGAAGGCGATCACTTGGTCGAGCGTCACTTGCTGCGAAGCGGCAGGCGGGATGACGGCCGGCAGCTGCATCACCTCGCCGAGCTCCTCAAGCGATGGCATTGGTGGTTCATAGAGGCGCCGTTTTTTTGCGCCCCCTTGTTTGGCGAGCAGCCGCATAAGTTCTTTGCGCTGCTGTTTTGCCAGCTGCAGCGCTTCCTCATAGCGATGGCGGACGACCGCATTCCAGCGGAAGCCGCACGCCGCCGCTGTCCGATTTAGTTTGTCGCCGACTTCTTCAAACGCGTTGAGCTGGGTGCTCCCCTCGCGCACATGGCGAAGCACCGTTTCAGCCAACAATAAATCGTCTTCCTCTGTCCAAGCATCTTGCCGTTGTTTCATTGTTCCCCACTCCTTTTTCGATACTAGTAAAAAGGATAGGCAACAGCGTCACTATTTATACATTTCCAGTTTACAGGATTGACAAGTTATGAGAATAAAAGCGGTAAACTTGCAATTTTCCTGCAAAAGGGGTAGAATACACAAGGCAAACGCCACAGAAAGGAATGACGAATAATGGCGAATGAGTTTCGCGTTTGCGACGACTGCAAGGCGCCGAATTTGAAGACGCTGCTGCCGCGCTTGAAAAAGCTGGACCCGGACGCGGTCATTAAAATCGGTTGCCAGTCGTATTGCGGTCCAGGGCGAAAAAAAACGTTCGCCTTCGTCAACAACCGCCCGGTGGCGGCGCTGACCGAGGACGAATTGATCGATAAAATTGCCGAACGGCTGAAAAACCGTTGACTGCATCACCTTCTTTGCCGAAAGAAGGTGATTTTTATGTTTTTCGGCTCTTCACCAAAAGTTGTACTTGATTTTTTCACCACACATCTTACTTATGCATCCACAAAAGAACAGGAAACCAATCAGCCTATACTTGTTCAGAGAAGTGCACCGTCTGTCAAGTACACGTTGTGGTGATGAACGTGTTTTTCGTCAATACTGGAGAAAGACGGAGAAAAAAGTCAACTATTTCTTTACGGCTCGAAACGGCGTATAATAAGTGTATGTTCGAGACGGAAGAGGAGGATGCGATGTATTCCGGCGGGCAGCTTGACGAAGAAAAAGTGTTTAAAGATCCGGTGCACCGATACATACATGTTCGCGACAAAGTGATTTGGGATTTGATCGGCACAAAGGAATTTCAGCGCCTCCGCCGCATCAAGCAGCTCGGCACCACGTATTTGACGTTTCACGGCGCCGAGCACAGCCGATTCAACCATTCACTCGGCGTGTACGAAATCATTCGCCGCATCATTGACGATGTGTTCGTCGGCCGCGACCATTGGGACCATAGCGAGCGACTTCTTTGCCTATGTGCGGCGCTTTTGCACGATTTGGGGCACGGTCCGTTTTCCCATTCGTTTGAGAAGGTGTTTCGCCTTGATCACGAAGATTTTACACGGGCTATCATTTTAGGCGATACGGAAGTGAACGCCGCACTTCGCCAAGTGGATGACGATTTTCCGCGAAGGGTCGCTGAAGTGATTGCCAAAACGTATCCGAACAAGCTTGTCGTCAGCCTCATTTCGAGCCAAATTGATGCTGACCGGATGGATTACTTGTTGCGCGATGCTTACTACACCGGCGTCAGCTACGGCTATTTTGACATGGAGCGCATTTTGCGCGTCATGCGCCCGCGCGAAGACCAAGTCGTCATTAAGCGGAGCGGCATGCATGCGGTTGAAGATTACATCATGAGCCGCTACCAAATGTACTGGCAAGTGTATTTCCACCCGGTCACACGCAGCGCGGAAGTCATTTTGACGAAAATTTTGCATCGGGCGAAAAAACTGTACGAAGACGGCTACTCGTTTCAAACGAAGCCGGTTCACTTTTTGTCGTTTTTCGCCGG
Source organism: Geobacillus sp. C56-T2 (assembly GCF_007829715.1). Taxonomy (NCBI): domain Bacteria; kingdom Bacillati; phylum Bacillota; class Bacilli; order Caryophanales; family Anoxybacillaceae; genus Geobacillus; species Geobacillus sp. C56-T2. The sequence goes on along the minus strand of NZ_VJWB01000001.1, from coordinate 3,361,296 downwards.
GAACGTAGCGCTTGACGATTACTTGGCGCTCGATGAGTCGATCATTTTGTTTTATTTTCAACAATGGCAAGAAGAACAAGATCCGATTTTGCGCGATTTATGCCATCGCTTTGTGCGCCGTCGCCTGTTCAAATATACCGAATTCCATCCGACCAACGATCAAATGGCGAAGTTGATCGAACTGACCGGTTTGTTTCGCAAAGCGGGGATTGACCCGGACTATTATTTGGTTGTCGATTCCTCGTCTGATTTGCCGTACGACTTCTATCGACCGGGAGAAGAAGGCGAACGCCTGCCGATTTATTTGCTGATGCCGAACGGGGAACTGCGCGAGCTGTCGCGCGAATCGGTGCTCGTTGACGCCATTTCCGGCAAGCGGCGCACCGACCATAAGCTGTATTTCCCGGCCGACTTCCTAGAAGACTTGTCGGCGAAGCGAACGGTGAAGAAAGCGATTCTCGAAATTTTAAAGGGTTAGGAGATGACGGAGGGTGCTTACGGAGCATGCGAAAGTGATGAAGGCGTTGGCGGCCGCCGGGGAAATTGTCGGCCGCAAAAAGCTGCAAAAAATGATTTACATCGCGAAAAAGCTCGACTTTCCGTTTTACGAGAAGTTCGACTTCCATTTTTACGGCCCGTATTCCGAAGAGCTCACATGCCGCATTGAAGAGCTGTGCGCGCTCGGCTTTTTGCAGGAGGAGAAAGAGAAAAAGAGCGGCTATGTGCAATATCGCTATACGCTGACCGAGGCGGGCGAACAGTTTTTGCGCCATTACGACTGGGACATGCCGGGTCTTGACGAATGCATGCAGACGATGAACGGACAAAACGCGCGTTTCTTGGAACTGGTTTCCACAGTGCTCTATTTTGAACATTTGTCGAAAGAGGAAGTAAAAGAGAAAATCGCCGTCGTCAAAAGCAAGCAGCGCTATACGGCGGAAGAAATCGAAGAGGCGTATGCGTATATTGAAGCGCTGCGCAGCCGATGCAATACAAAAGCCCGCGTATAAGCGGGCTTTTTAGTCATTGAAAACCGGTGCTGCCGACGATCGTCGGGTTGATTCCATCAGTGCGGCAAAAACGCCAGCTGCAAAAAGAACAGCACCGCCAGCACGTACAGGAGCGGATGCACATCGCGCCAGCGGCCGCGGGCGATTTTTAAGAGCGGGTACGAGACGAAGCCGAGCGCGATGCCGGTCGCGATGCTCGAGGTGAGCGGCATGCTTAGGATAATGAGAAAGGCCGGAAACGCCTCGTCGAGCTGATGCCACGAAATATGGGCGATATGGCTGATCATCAAGCTGCCGACGATGATGAGCGCCGGGGCGGTGATGGCCGATAACCCGGCGACCGCGCCGACCAGCGGGCTGAAAAAGGCGGCGATGACAAATAGGACAGCGACGGTGAGCGCCGTCCATCCGGTCCGTCCGCCGGCAGCGACCCCCGTGGACGACTCGATGTACGCTGACGTTGGGCTTGTGCCAAGCATGGCCCCGACCGTAGTCGCGACCGAGTCAGCCAAGAGCGCTTCACGGGCGCGCGGCAGCGTGTTCCCTTTCATCAATCCCGCTTGCTGGGCGACGCCGATCATCGTGCCGGTCGTGTCAAACAGCGTGACAAGCAAAAACGAGAAGACGACGGCGTACAAATGATGGCTGATCACATCCCCAATGGCCGCAAACGGATTGGCAACGATCAACCCGTCCGGCAGCGCCGGCAGCGACACGATGCCTTTGTCAAAGTGCAGTTGCCCGGTCGCATAGGCGATGATCCCGGTGATGATCATGCCGTAAAAGAGCGCTCCTTTGACGCCGCGCATCATAAGAACAAGCGTGACGGCGAGGCCGACAAGCGTCAACACGGCCGATGGGGCATGCAAGTCGCCAAGCGCCACCAAATTTTGCGGGTGAGCTTTGATGATCCCGGTCAGCCGCAGGCCGATGAAGGCGATAAACAGCCCGATGCCGGCGGTGATGCCGTGTTTTAAGCTGTCGGGAATCACTTCAATCAGTTTGCTGCGGAGCGGGGTGAGCGACAGCAACAAAAACAGCACCCCGGCGACAAACACGGCGGAAAACGCCGTTCCGTACGAAATGTTGTCGTGCGAGCCAACCACCGAATAGGCGAAATAGGCGTTCAGTCCCATGCCAGGGGCGATGGCGATCGGATAGTTGGCGAAAACCGCCATCCACAACGTCCCGATGATCGTGGCGATGACGGTGGCTGTAAACGCCTGCTCAAACGGGACACCGGCATCTGACAAGATGACCGGGTTGACAACGACGATGTACACCATCGTGAGAAACGTGGTCAACCCGGCGAGCATTTCCGTCTTGCGGTCAGTCTGTTTTTCAGCGAAACGAATCATGGGCGACCTCCTAAAAACGAACAATGTTAGAAACCATTATAATAATATTCGTTTTTTATAAAAAATGCAACGGGGGCGTTTCAGGCGCCCCCATCGCTTCTTCACTCCGCGTCGCTCAGCCGTTTTCCGGCGACGGCGTAATGATCTTTCGTCATTTCTTCAATGAAAACGACAACGCTCTCTTTTTTCGCTCCCGTTGTTTCCACAACGGCGTCCGTCACTTTTTCAACAAGCGCTTTCTTTTGCTCGTCCGTGCGGCCGGCGAGCATTTTGATCGTGACATACGGCATCGTGATTCCCCCATTTCCTTGTCGAGTGCTGTCGCGCTTATTATACCATGGAATGATGAAGTTCAGTCCACTTTTCGCGGCAAATCATGTATACTTAAGAATAAGGGAAAACAAGGGAAAAGGAGTTTATGAAGTGGAACACATGTTGCCGTATTCATTCAGCGAAATTCCGTACGTGTTGTTAACGTTGGCACTGGCGTTTTCCGTGCACGAGTTTGCCCATGCGTACGTCGCCTACAAGTTCGGCGATCCGACGGCGAAAAACCAAGGGCGGCTGACGTTATCACCGTTGGCCCATTTGGATTTGCTTGGCACGCTGCTCATTTTCTTGGCCGGGTTCGGCTGGGCGCGGCCGGTGCCGGTCAACCGCTTCCATTTTAAAAACCCGCGCCTAGCCGGCATTCTCGTTTCGGTTGCCGGGCCGCTCAGCAATCTTGTGCTCGCCGGGCTTGGGTTTGTCATTTGGTATGCGATGGTCGATTTCGGCATCATGCGGGCGCTGCCGGATTGGTTTGCTGCGGGGTTTGACCAGTTTTTTCAAATTTTTATCGGCCTGAATGCGGTGTTGTTTTTGTTTAATTTGTTGCCGTTTCCGCCGCTCGACGGGTATCGGATCATCGAAGATTTGGCTCCCGACGGTTTGCGGGCGAAGATGACGCAATGGGAGAGCTACGGGGCGTTGATTTTTCTAGTCCTTGTGCTGACGCCGCTTGACCGCTATACGATTGAGCCGGTGTTTCAGCTGGCGCTGCCGTTTGTGCTTGAGAGTCTGCAATCGGTTGTTGCTCGTTTGTTTATGTAAGGAAGGAGGAAACCGCGCATGGAGCAAAAAAAGAAAAAAACGATCGGCTTTAACATCATCAAAGACGATCCGACCGACGGGCACCGCGGTTTTGGCGCCGGGGCGTTGAGCTTAGAAAACGTCTCGCCGGTCATCATTGACGTCGAGGCGGGCGAAGCGTTCGTCGATATGGGGGCGATGCATGCGCGCAGCGCCGTCGAGCGCGGCATTAAGTTTTTGCCCGACCGTGCGGCCGTGCCGAACGGCAAGCCGTATTGGATCGTTTGGGTGACGATTGAACGCCGTGAGGACGGCCCGTATTACGCCGGGGTGACGGCGTGTGAAATGACCGTTGACCGCGAGGCGCGCCGCGGCTATAAGCTATTGCCGGAACATGTGAACCGTCTCGATAAATCGCTGAAGCGGCACATCATTGTCGATCATATGGATGCGAAATCCAAACGGGTGCTCGCCGACTTTTTGAAAGGCCACGACATCGACATGTGGAACCGTTCGAGCGATGAGCTGAAAAAAGGGCTTGAAGGCGAATTGTGACGGTTTTGTGAACATATTTGGGCAAGGGCTTGTTCTTGTCTGGAAAAAAGGATAAACTAAATCTACATGTATGACACAGGAAAACTAGGACAAGAAAATCCCCTGCGCATGCGCAGGGGATTTTCTTGAAAACTGTACATGAGCATTTTTTCATTTCTTGAAACTAGAACTCGGGTAAATGGCACGGATTTGAATGCTCGTGATGTAGAAACTCCTTTGCTTTCCTTGGGTGTCAACGATTCATTCGACAATGGACAAAAAAAATCCTCCCGATTTTTGCCGGAAGGGTGCGAAATGTGAGTAAAGCCCCAGCATCGAAGTACTGGGGCCAAAACACATGGATCCCCCGTTGCCGGGGTGAAATGGCCTGCGACGCGGCAGGCAACTTATCATTAGGTTTATGATGATCTTACTGATAATATGCAAAGAGAGGAACCATTTAGGCTCCTCTCTTTGCAAAAACAAACGAATCCACGTTTTTTACGTGTGAAATGGTCTGTGACGAGACAGACAACTTATTTTGTATTCTAAGTATAGAAAAAACTTAGGTAAATGTCAATACTGCGTTTGTTCATTCTCAATCCATTCGTTTGCTAAAGCAATCTTCTTTGGATGCCATTCATCTAGTTTTGCCTTTTTATCCACTTTTTTTTAAGCGTAATCGCTCGCGTTGAATTGTATCCGATTCCATTTTCCCCCACCTCTCCCTCGTTTTATCCATCACGATCATGATTGTATCACATCATGTCTTAAAAGTTCAGCAACGGAGAATGGTCTTTAAGATCCGAGATGAGGGAAGTCTATGCCCCATTTAAATGAAACTGCCCCCAAAGGTCGGTTTAACCACCTTTTGGGGACAGCCTCTTCTGATTTAAAACCACGGGAACCATTTCTCAAACCAGCTTTTCCCGTCTTCTTTTTTCTTCTTTTTCTTTTCCAGATGGTCGGTGCAATAGTCAGTCGGTTCGGTGCCGATGAGATAGTACGTTTTTCGTTTTACCGGACAAGCGTCGGTGGCCAGCTTGCCGTTTTGCGGATCGATGTCGACGCCGATGACTCCTTTCGTAGGTTTGAATGACCGTTTTGGTTCATCGGCGAGCCCTTCTTCCATAAAGTGAACCCAGATTTGTTTGGCGTATTGTTTTTCGTCAAAGCGATCTAGTGGCTCGCCGCGGTCGTAGCCGGTCCAGACGCCGGCGACCAGTTGTGGGGCGAACCCGATCATCCAACTGTCTGTTTTTGTCGTTCCCGATTTGCCGGCGTAGGGTCGTGTAATGTCATCGGCGATCGACTGTCCAGTGACGGTGGTGTAGCCGTTTAACTTTGGATCGAACATCCCGGTCATTAAATGGGCCGTCACAAACGCCGCATCGCGGTCGAGCACTTGCCGGCTTGCCGGCTGGTGCTCGTAGATCACGTTGCCGGCGCTGTCGACTACTTTTTTAATGAACACCGGGTCGTTTCGTTTGCCGTAGTTGGCGATGGTGCTGTAGGCGGCGACCATGTCGATCACCCTCACTGGCGAAGTGCCGAGCGCCAATGACGGCACGGCTTTTAGCTTGCTCGTGATGCCGAGCGTCTTCGCTGTGTCAACGAGTTTGTCGGCTCCGATAAATTGCAGCGTCTTGACCGCAAAGACGTTGTCGGATACAGCGAGCGCTTGGGCGAGGGTAATTGGGCCGTTCGCATAATAGTCATTGTAGTTATGAGGCGTGTACCTCGCCCGGCCGTCATCAAACGTAAACGTCGTCAGTTCGCTGCGCAGCTGGGTCGATGGCGTAAATCCTTGCTCGATCGCCGCGTAATACAAAAATGGTTTGAACGTCGACCCCGGCTGGCGTTCCGCCTGCACCGCCCGGTTGAACGGGCTCTCTTGATAGTTTCGCCCGCCGATGAGCGCTTTTACTTCTCCGGTTCGCGGATCCATGGCGACCAGCGCCGCCTGAATGGCCGAGTTTGGGTTAATGATGCGCGCGATTTGCTCCTCGGCAATTCGTTGCAGACGCGGATCGAGCGTCGTATAGACGCGCAGCCCCCCAAGCTCGATCGTCCGCTCGTCAAGGCCAAGCTTCGTGCGCAGCTGCTGCTTGACGACATCTTGAAAATACGGGGCGATCGGCTGCTCGCGTTCATGATGCCGAACGTAGACGAGTTTGGCACGGTAGGCTTGCTCCGCTTCTTGGCGGCTGATGTAGCCGGCTTCCGCCATGGAGAGAAGGACGATTTTTTGCCGCGCTTTCGCTCGCTGTTCATTGACGAACGGGGAGTAGTAATACGGCCCTTTCGGAATGCCGGCTAGCATGGCCGCTTCGCTGAGCGTCAGCTCGCTCGCGTGCTTGCCGAAATAGTAGCGGGCTGCTGCTTCGATGCCGTAAGCTCCGTGTCCATAATAAATCGTATTTAAGTAGCCTTCCAAGATTTTGTCTTTGCTGTAGTTGGTTTCAAGGCGGATCGTATAAAGCGCCTCTTGAATTTTCCGCGACCACGTTTTCTCATGCGTCAAAAACAAGTTGCGCGCATACTGCTGTGTGATCGTGCTCGCGCCCTCGACTTTCGCCATCGCCCGCACGTTGGCGATGACAGCGGCGGCGATCCGTTTAAAGTCAAAGCCGTGGTGACTGTAAAACTTTCGGTCTTCTACCGCGATCGTTGCTTCAATGGCGTGCGGCGAGATGTCATCGAGACGAATCCAGTAACGCTTCTGCCCGTGGTCGCTTTCCCCGATTTTGCTGCCGTCATCGGCATAAAACAATGTCGTCTGCGGCACAGCGACCGGCGGTGCTCCTGCCATTTTGGCAAACAAAATAAAGCCCCCGAGAGCAGCGAAAGCAAAAACGGCGAGGAACACGGTGATAAAGACGGCGGCGCGCACATATTTCCACGTGCCGCGAAAACGGCTGCTCGGGATCGGTTCCATTGCCCATCCCTCCAACGGTTTCAGCGGTGCTTGACGCAGGCGCCTGCTTGATAGGGAGGCGCTTTCCGCTTTTCTTACTAGTATGAAAAAAATTTTGTTATTTTAAACTCGTTCCCCTTGCATTTTTGCTAGATTGCTCTATACTTTTTCATGTTTAGTTTTTTGTTGGCAAGGGAAACTTGATAGTAAGCAAACGCTCGGAGAAAGGATGTTACCGAATGGAACTATGGTTTACGGAAAAGCAGACGGAACATTTCGGCATCACGGCACGCATCATCCGCACTTTACATACAGAGCAAACGCCGTTTCAAAAGCTCGATATGGTCGAAACGGCGGAGTTTGGCAACATGCTCATTCTAGACGGCATGGTGATGACGACGCAAAAAGATGAATTTGTCTACCATGAGATGGTCGCCCATGTGCCGCTGTTTACCCACCCGCATCCGGAAAACGTGCTGGTCGTCGGCGGCGGCGACGGCGGCGTCATCCGTGAAGTGTTGAAGCACCCAAGCGTCAAAAAGGCGACGCTGGTTGAAATCGACGGCAAGGTGATCGAATGCTCGAAAAAATATTTGCCGGAAATCGCTGGTCAACTTGACGATCCGCGCGTCGAAGTGAAAGTCGATGACGGGTTTATGCATATCGCGAAAAGCGAAAATGAGTATGACGTCATTATGGTTGACTCGACAGAACCGGTCGGTCCGGCGGTCAACTTGTTCACAAAAGGGTTTTACGCCGGCATTGCCAAAGCATTGAAAGAGGACGGCATTTTCGTTGCCCAAACGGACAACCCGTGGTTTAAGGCGGATTTGATTCGCACCGTTTACCGTGATGTAAAGGAGATTTTCCCGGTTACGCGTCTATATACGGCGAACATTCCGACCTATCCAAGCGGGCTCTGGACGTTTACGCTCGGCTCGAAAAAATACGACCCGCTTGCGGTGAGCGATGACCGTTTCCATGACATTGAGACGAACTATTACACGAAAGAGCTGCACAAAGCGTGTTTTGTCTTGCCGAAATTTGTCGCCGATTTAACGAAGTAAGGGGGCGCAGGCGATGCGATTTGATGAAGCCTATTCGGGCAACGTGTTTATCGGCAGCTATCCGAATTTCGAAGAAAGCGAAGCCGTCATTTACGGGATGCCGATGGACTGGACGGTCAGCTACCGGCCCGGCTCGCGGTTCGGCCCGGCTCGCATCCGCGAAGTGTCGATCGGGCTTGAGGAATACAGCCCGTATTTGGACCGTGAACTCAAGGACGTTCGCTACTTTGACGCCGGTGATATCCCGCTGCCGTTTGGCAATGCGGCGCGCAGTTTGGAGCTGATTGAACAGTTTGTCAGAAGAGTGCTCGATGCTGGAAAATTTCCGCTCGGCCTTGGCGGTGAACACCTTGTCTCTTGGCCGGTGATCAAAGCGGTGTACGACTATTATCCGGATGTCGCCGTCATTCATATGGACGCGCATACCGACTTGCGCGAACATTACGAAGGCGAGCCGCTGTCGCACGCGACGCCGATCCGCAAGGTCGCTGACTTGATCGGACCGACGAATGTCTTTTCGTTCGGCATCCGTTCCGGCATGAAAGAAGAGTTTGAATGGGCGAAAGAAAACGGCATGTACATCGCCAAGTTTGAGGTGCTTGAACCGCTCCGTTCCGTGCTGCCGAAGCTCGCCGGCCGCCCGGTGTATGTGACGATCGACATCGATGTGCTTGATCCCGCTCATGCCCCAGGCACGGGAACGGTCGATGCCGGTGGCATTACGTCAAAAGAGCTGTTGGCGGCCATTCACGAGATCGCCCGCTCCGACGTCCGCGTCGTCGGCGCTGATTTGGTGGAAGTCGCACCCATTTACGACCATTCGGAACAAACCGCCAATACAGCGAGCAAGCTTGTGCGGGAAATGCTGCTGGGTTGGGTGGCCAAGTGAATAGAGAAAAAAGCGCCTAAATCGCCAGCGGGCGAGGGCGCTTTTTTTGTGTGCAGGAGAAAGGTTGCTGGAATATGAGCGTTCCATATTGAATCAGGCGGGACAGTTCTTTATACTTATTGTTATGACTGTGTTCGCAAAGGTGTGTTCAGCAAATATGAACGAAACAAACGGGATTCCGGTGCGGCTTCGTCAAGTGGCCGTCATCCGCGACGGTGCGCACCAAGAGACGATCGCGCTTGAAGTGGACGGCATGTATTACATAAAGGGGACAACCGTGTATTTGCAGTTTGCCGAGGAAAACGAACTCGGACGGGTGAACAACATTGTGAAAATCGCGCCTGACGAGGTGACCGTTCTCCGTTCTGGGGCGGTTGAGATGCGGCAAACGTTCCGCTGCCAGCAGGAAATGCCGGGCCATTACAAAACGGTGTTCGGGCGGTGGGCGCTGGCGACAAAAACGGAGGCGATCGAGTTCCGATATGACGAAAGACGGAAACAAGGGCAGCTCTTTCTCTCGTATGAGCTGATGCTAGAGCACGAGCGGAGCGGGCGCCATACGTTGACGCTAACATTTAAGGGGGTATAGGCCAATGAACATTGTCGGACAGATGAAAGAACAGTTGAAAGAGGAAATTCGCGAGGCGGCGGTCAAAGCCGGTCTGGCAGCTGCCGAAGAGCTGCCGGACGTGCTCTTGGAGGTGCCGCGCGACAAGGCGCATGGCGACTACTCAACGAACATCGCCATGCAGCTTGCGCGCATCGCGAAAAAGCCGCCGCGGGCGATCGCCGAAGCCATCGTCGGGCAGCTTGACCGCGAGCGGGTGTCGGTTGAGCGCATCGAGGTAGCAGGGCCGGGATTTATCAACTTTTATATGGACAACCGCTATTTGACGGCGGTCGTGCCGGCGATTTTGCAGGCGGGGCAAGCGTATGGCGAGTCGAACGTCGGCAACGGGGAAAAAGTGCAAGTCGAGTTCGTCTCCGCCAATCCGACCGGCGATTTGCATTTAGGCCATGCCCGCGGCGCGGCGGTCGGCGATTCGCTTTGCAACATTTTAGCGAAAGCCGGGTTCGATGTGACGCGCGAATATTACATCAATGATGCCGGCAAGCAAATTTACAACTTGGCGAAATCGGTCGAAGCCCGTTATTTTCAGGCGCTCGGTGTCGATATGCCGCTGCCGGAGGACGGCTATTACGGCGACGATATCGTCGAAATCGGCAAACAGCTTGCGGCTGAATACGGCGACCGGTTTGTCGAAGTGGGGGAAGACGAGCGGCTTTCCTTTTTCCGCGACTACGGGCTCCGTTATGAGCTTGAGAAAATCAAGAAAGACTTGGCCGACTTCCGCGTGCCGTTTGACGTCTGGTATTCGGAAACATCGCTTTATGAAAGCGGCAAAATCGATGAGGCGCTCGCTACGCTGCGTGAGCGCGGCTACATTTACGAGCAGGACGGGGCGACATGGTTCCGTTCGACGGCGTTTGGGGACGACAAAGACCGCGTGTTGATTAAACAGGACGGTACGTATACGTACTTGCTCCCGGACATCGCCTACCATCAAGACAAGCTGCGGCGCGGGTTCCAAAAGCTCATCAACATTTGGGGAGCGGACCATCATGGCTACATTCCGCGCATGAAAGCGGCGATCGCCGCGCTCGGCTATGACCCGGAGGCGCTCGAAGTCGAAGTCATTCAAATGGTGAATCTATATCAAAACGGCGAGCGCGTCAAAATGAGCAAGCGCACCGGCAAGGCGGTGACGATGCGCGAGCTAATGGAAGAGGTCGGTGTCGATGCCGTTCGCTATTTCTTTGCCATGCGCTCGGGCGATACGCATTTGGATTTTGACATGGACTTGGCCGTGTCGCAGTCGAATGAAAACCCGGTTTACTACGTCCAATACGCGCACGCCCGCGTTTCCAGCATTCTTCGCCAAGCGGAGGAACAACACCTTTCCTACGATGGCGATGTAGCTCTTCATCATCTTGTCGGGACGGAAAAAGAGGTCGAGCTGCTCAAAGTGCTCGGAGATTTCCCCGATGTCGTCGCCGAGGCGGCGCTCAAGCGGATGCCGCACCGCGTCACCGCCTATGCGTTTGAGTTGGCATCGGCGCTTCACAGCTTTTACAATGCGGAGAAAGTGCTTGACCTAGACCATATCGAAAAAACGAAAGCCCGCCTCGCGCTTGTCAAGGCGGTGCAAATCACGCTGCAAAACGCGTTGACGCTGATCGGCGTTTCAGCGCCTGAGCAGATGTAATCATCGAGGGGGAGCGGCTACCCCCTCTTTCGTTTGGGCATTCTAAGGAAAAATGACAGCGGAGGATGCAACCAATGAAAGAAATCGTATTATCGCTTGTCACCGGCATGGTGGTCGGGTTTTTGTTTACGCTGTTCCGTCTGCCGATTCCGGCACCCCCAGCGTTGGCCGGCATCGCTGGCATCGTCGGGGTGTATCTCGGCATGCGGCTGTTTCAATGGCTGGCGATATTTTGGCGATCCTAACCGGACCATCGCCCCGTTCGGCGTGACATCAACGGCGTTATACGCCGGGCCGGATGGGGCGCATTCGTTTTGATCCGATTACAGCCAAGCGGAGATCAGCTGGGAAATCGATTGTTTGCCGCGGTCAAGGAGCGAACGCCTTTCCAAAAAGGCGAGCGTCAGCGGTTCGGAGCGCGTCAAGTCGCGTTTGAACGCCTGTTTGACGAGATGAGTGAACGCCCGATCAAACACGTAGCAGTTAATTTCGCTGTTGAAAAACAAGCTGCGGCGGTCAAAATTGGCGGTGCCGATGTCGCACCATTCATCGTCAATGATAAGCGTTTTGGCGTGGTAAAATCCTTGGTAAAAACGGTAGACGTGCGCACCGGCCTCAAGCAGCTGAGCAAAGTACGGATAGGCGGCCTCCCTGACAAACAAATGATCGGCTTTCAGCGGTACGAGCACGGTGACGCGCACCCCGCGCTCGAGCGCCTTCATCAGCTCGTGAAACAGCGGCCGGCTTGGAATGAAGTACGGGCTGCCGATCATAATTTCCTTTTTAGCGCGGCGGATGACCTCGATGTATTGTTCTTCGAGCGCTGAGCCATCGGTGGCGATCAATTGGTGGCGAACGGCGCCGGCAGGAAGCGCCGGGAAATAGCGGCTGTTGTCAGGGACCGTTTGACCCGTCGCTTCTTCCCAGTCGTGCAAAAACTGCTTTTGCAAGTCGTGGACCCCTTCGCCGCTCATTTTGATGTGATAGTCGCGCCATTCACCGAAGTTGGCGTCTTTCCCGCTATATTCGCGCCCGATGTTAAAGCCGCCGATATAGCCGACCCGTCCGTCGATGACGGTGATTTTGCGGTGGTTGCGGCGGTTGAGGCGATAAATGAGAAACGGAAAGCACGGCGGGCGCGCGTAGGCAAACTCCACTCCGCTTTTGGCAAGCGAACGAACGAGCGCCCTTGGAAGCCCAAGGCCACCGACCCAGTCGACTAGCACCCGCACTTTCACCCCTTCAGCCGCTTTTTTCTTCAAAAGTTGGAAAAACGGTGCAGTCATTTCGTCGTTTTTGATGATGTAAAACAAGATGTGAATATGGTCGCGGGCGCGGCCCAGCTCGGCAAAATAATCGGAAAATAAATGGTTCCCGTTGACAAACAGCGAAAGATCGCTTCGCCGCTGCGGATAGACGACGCTTTTACGTCCGTTCCGAAAGACGAGTTGTCCGAGCTTGTCATCGAGGTAGATGAGAGCGAATAAAATAACGATGAAACTAGCGATGACGGCAATGACGGCCATGTTGTCTCCTCCTGTGTCACTTCAGTATTTATTAATGTGCCCGGGAAAACGTCAAAATAGCAAAGGGGAACGATGGAATGGCGCGAGCGCCCGTCCAGGCGGCTTCGGCTCCCGCCGCCCGGTAATCATCGAGGGAAGTCGGCTTTGAAAAACGCGAAAAAATCTATTGACTGAATGCTCATTCATTATGTACAATAGACGTAAAGCAAATTCTGAAAATTTCCTTTGTTATGGCAAAGACAATGGAAGCGGGGGGAAGGGGAGAAAAGATGAACGCTTTATTGTTGGTGAACTGGCTCGCCTTTTTGTTTGTAACCGCTTACGCCGTCTATTTGTTCGCCTATGTCGTCAAAACGCGGGCGATGTACATTCAGCTTGGCAAAAAAGTCGAGTTTGACCAAAAGGTGAACGAGCGGCTGCGCAACATTTGGATCAACGTGTTCGGTCAGAAAAAGCTGCTCAAGGACAAGAAAAGCGGGCTCATTCACGTCGTCTTTTTCTACGGCTTTATTCTCGTTCAGTTTGGCGCGATCGATTTCATCATCAAAGGGCTCGCGCCCGGAGCGCATTTGCCGCTCGGGCCGCTGTATCCGGGGTTTACGTTTTTCCAAGAAATCGTCACGTTGCTCATTTTAATCGCCGTGCTCGCTGCCTTTTACCGCCGCTACATTGAAAAGCTCGTCCGCTTAAAGCGCGATTTTAAAGCCGGACTTGTGCTTCTTTTTATCGGCGGACTCATGTTGTCCGTTTTGTTCGGCAACGGGATGAGCAGAATTTGGCACGGCGAGGAAGCGACATGGAGCGAGCCGGTTGCCTCGCTCATTGCCGGCGCGTTTTCCTGGGTCGGCGAAACCGGGGCCGCGGTGCTGTTCTTTGTTGCTTGGTGGGTGCATTTGTTGATTTTGCTGACGTTCCTCGTGTACGTCCCGCAATCAAAGCACGCCCATTTGATCGCGGCGCCTATCAACGTCTTTTTCAGCCGGCTGACGCGGCCGAAGCTTTCGCCGATCAACTTTGAAGACGAAAGCCAGGAATCGTTTGGCGTCGGCAAAATTGAAGATTTTACGCAAAAGCAATTGATCGACTTGTATGCCTGTGTCGAGTGCGGCCGCTGTACGAGCATGTGCCCGGCGACTGGCACGGGGAAAATGTTGTCGCCGATGGACTTGATTTTGAAGCTGCGCGACCATTTGACGGAAAAAGGAGCGGTCGTCACGTCGCGGGCGCCGTGGGTGCCGGCGTTTGCTTTCAAAAACACAAGGGGCAACCAGCTCGCGTTCGCCACCGCGTCGGAGCAGGCCGCCACGATCGAAATGCCGAGCTTGATCGGCGATGTCATCACCGAGGAAGAAATTTGGGCCTGTACGACGTGCCGCAACTGTGAAGACCAATGCCCGGTCATGAACGAACACGTCGACAAAATCATTGATTTGCGCCGCTACCTTGTCTTGACGGAAGGGCGGATGAATCCGGATGCGCAACGGGCGATGACGAACATCGAGCGCCAAGGCAATCCGTGGGGCTTGAACCGAAAAGAGCGGGAAAACTGGCGCGAGCTGCGCGATGATGTGCATGTGCCGACCGTCAAAGAAGCGGCGAAAGCGGGAGAGGAAATCGAGTACTTGTTCTGGGTCGGCTCGATGGGCTCATACGACAGCCGCAGCCAAAAAATCGCCCTCGCTTTTGCCAAACTGCTGAACGAAGCGGGCGTCAAGTTTGCGATTTTAGGCAACAAGGAGAAAAACTCGGGCGATACGCCGCGCCGGTTAGGGAATGAATTTTTATTCCAAGAGCTGGCGACGAACAACATCGCCGAGTTTGAAAAAGCGGGCGTCAAGAAAATCGTGACGATCGACCCGCACGCCTACAATACGTTCAAAAACGAGTACCCGGATTTCGGGCTTGAGGCGGAAGTGTATCACCATACCGAGCTGCTCGCCAAGCTCATCGAAGAAGGCCGCCTTGTGCCAAAATATCCGGTGAATGAACGCATTACGTTCCATGACTCGTGCTACTTAGGGCGCTACAATGACGTCTATGACGCACCGCGGAAAATTTTGCGCGCCATCCCGGGCGTCGAGCTTGTTGAGATGGAGCGCAACCGCGAGCGCGGCATGTGTTGCGGCGCCGGCGGCGGCCTCATGTGGATGGAGGAGACGACCGGCAACCGGATCAACGTCGCCCGCACCGAGCAGGCGCTCGCTGTCAATCCGACGGTCATCAGCTCCGGCTGCCCGTACTGCTTGACGATGCTGTCGGACGGCACGAAGGCGAAAGAAGTCGAAGACCGCGTCTTTACGTACGATGTCGCGGAACTGTTGGCGAAATCGGTGTTCGGCGAGGAAAAAGAAGAAGTCGCGTCATAAAAATAGTTGCCAAGACAATTTCTATTTTTTAAAATAGTAAGTATAATGGAAGAGGAGGTGTCGGTGGCGCACCTTCTCTTTTGTACCGCTATCGAGCGAGCGTTCAGTCTGCATTTTTGTAATCGCTTTCTTACTTGATCAAAGGGGGAGAGGAACGATGGGAAGAACCGTGATTGTTAGCGGGGTGCGCACCCCGTTTGGAAAGTTGGGCGGCGCGCTTCAGGCGCTGTCAGCCCCGGAGCTTGGCGGCATTGCTGTGAAAGAAGCGCTGGCTCGCGCCAACGTGAGCGCGGAACAAGTGGATCACGTCATTTTAGGCACGGTCTTGCAAGGGGGGCAAGGCCAGCTCCCGTCGCGTCAAGCGATGCGCCATGCCGGCATCCCGTGGCACGTGCGCACCGAGACGGTGAACAAAGTGTGCGCGTCCGGCATGCGCGCTGTGACGCTTGCCGATCAGCTCATCCGCTTAGGCGATGCCGATGTTGTCGTCGCCGGTGGGATGGAGTCGATGAGCAACGCGCCGTACGTGTTGCCGAAAGCGCGCTGGGGGCTACGGATGGGCGACAGCACGGTCAAAGATTTGATGGTATATGATGGCCTCACATGCAGCTTCACCGGCGTCCATATGGGCGTCTACGGTGGCAACACAGCGCGTGAGCTCGGCATCACCAGAGAGGCGCAAGACGAGTGGGCGTACCGCAGCCATAGGCGCGCCATCGCTGCCATCGAAGCCGGTCGGCTTGGGGAAGAAATCGTTCCGGTGACGATTCCGCAGCGCAAAGGGGAGCCGCTTGTCGTCGAACGCGACGAGGCGCCGCGCAAGGATACATCGATAGAAGCATTGGCGAAACTGCCGCCGGTGTTTGACCCACAAGGAACTATCACCGCCGGCAACGCCCCGGGTGTCAACGACGGCGCCGCCGCGCTCGTGTTGATGAGCGAAGAGCGCGCCGCCCGCGAGGGGCTCAAGCCGCTCGCGACGGTCGTTGCCCACACCGCCATCGCCGTTGAAGCGAAAGATTTCCCGAAGACGCCGGGGCTTGTGATCAACGAGCTGCTCCGCAAAACAGGAAAAACGGTCGA
Source organism: Geobacillus sp. C56-T2 (assembly GCF_007829715.1). Classification (NCBI taxonomy): domain Bacteria; kingdom Bacillati; phylum Bacillota; class Bacilli; order Caryophanales; family Anoxybacillaceae; genus Geobacillus; species Geobacillus sp. C56-T2. The sequence continues at coordinate 3,345,208 of NZ_VJWB01000001.1, read as the reverse complement.
TGACATCGCCTTGTTTGAAGTGAACGAAGCGTTTGCCGCTGTCGCATTGGCGGCCATTCAAATCGCCGGTCTTGATCCGGAAAAGGTGAACGTCAACGGTGGCGCGGTTGCCCTTGGTCATCCGATCGGCGCCAGCGGTGCACGCATCATCTTGACGCTCATTCATGAGCTGAAACGCCGCGGCGGCGGCCAAGGCATCGCGGCGATCTGCAGCGGCGGCGGCCAAGGCGATGCCATCTTGGTTGAGGTATAAGAGGAGTCAAGGGCGCGTCTTGCCTGTAGCCTTGCGGGGACATGGCTGTCGCTGCCTGTCCTCGCACGACAGCCCGCCGCCAAGACGCGTGTCGCCGGCTGTCGCCAAGATGCAGGAAGCGGCTTGTTGCGATCCTGTCCCTTGGTGACGCGGCGCGAAACGGAACGTGTCGCCGCCCCGCCCTTCGGCGATGGCGACAAAACGGAGGAGAACGCGGCATGGTGCCGGCCGCGCGTCCATGAACCGGAGCCGTCTCCAGAACAACGTCAAGGCGCAAGATGGGGCCGTGCACCCCGTCGAGCCGCTGTGGCAAGGAATCGGTGTGCCGGCGCGATGCTTCTCGCTGCCGGCCCCGCCTCATTGGCGACGCGAAGCTGGTGGATGTGATGCACGTTCATTTTTCGGAAATGTTCCGTCGACAGCACATCATCTTCCCTCCACCCGGGGATGAAAATGACTGCTTGGTGACGGGGTTTTCAAAGAAACGTTCCATGGGCAACGTTTTCTCCTCCACCCGGGGATGAAAGTCTCGCGTCAGTTCGGCATTTTCACGAAATACACATAGACAGGGGGATAGGAACATGGACGTCAAAACGATCATGGTCGTCGGCGCCGGACAGATGGGCTCGGGCATCGCCCAAGTGTGCGCCGTCGCCGGTTATGAGGTGCTGCTCTATGATATTAGCAGCGCTCAATTGGATAAAGGAACGGCCAATATTCAAAAACTCCTTGCCCGTCAAGTGGAAAAAGGGAAAATGGCCGCCGCGGACAAAGACGCAGCGCTTTCCCGGCTTGTCCGCTCGACGGATCTGCATGACGCTGAGAAGGCGGATCTCGTCATTGAAGCAGTCGTTGAAAACATGGACGTGAAAACGAAGCTGTTTGCCGAACTCGATGAAATCGCCCGCCCGGAGACGATTTTGGCGTCGAACACATCGTCGCTGCCGATTACGGAAATCGCCGCCGCGACGAAGCGGCCGGAGAAAGTGATCGGCATGCACTTTATGAACCCGGTGCCGGTGATGAAGCTCGTCGAAATTATCCGCGGCTTGGCGACGGCCGATGACGTGTATGAGACGATTGAAGCGGTTACCCGGACGCTTGGCAAAGTGCCGGTCGAAGTGAACGACTTCCCCGGCTTTATTTCCAACCGCGTCCTCATGCCGATGATCAACGAAGCGATTTACGCCTTGTACGAAGGGGTGGCGACCAAAGAGGCGATCGACGAAGTGATGAAACTGGGCATGAACCATCCGATGGGGCCGCTGACGCTCGCTGATTTTATCGGGCTCGATACATGCTTATACATTATGGAAACGCTTCATGAAGGGTTCGGCGATGACAAGTACCGCCCGTGCCCGCTGCTGCGCAAATACGTCAAGGCGGGTTGGCTGGGCCGCAAAACGGGCCGCGGATTTTACACGTACGAGTAAGCAGCTCGGGGCAACGGTGACGAGCAACATGACAAAGGGGGATGTCCCGTGCAATTTCGGTTGACGGAAGAACAAGAAATGATGCGGCAAATGGTGCGCGAGTTCGCCGCGGCGGAGATCGCCCCGTTTGTCGAGCGCATGGAACAAGGGGAGTTTCCGCGCCCGATTTTAACGAAAATGGCCGAGCTTGGCCTGATGGGCATCACTGTTCCGGAGCAGTATGGCGGCGCGGGCATGGATTTTATTTCGTACATCATCGCCATTCATGAAATTTCTAAAGTGAGCCCGACGGTCGGTGTCATTTTATCGGTGCACACGTCAGTCGGCACAAACCCGATTTTGTATTTCGGCACGGAAGACCAGAAACAAAAATACGTGACGAAACTGGCCCGCGGCGACTATTTAGGGGCGTTTTGTCTCACCGAACCGAGCGCCGGCTCGGATGCGAAAAGCTTAAAAACGAGAGCGGTGCGCCGCGGCGATCATTATATCCTGAACGGTTCAAAAATATTTATCACCAATGGGGGAGAGGCGGACACATACATCGTGTTCGCCCGCACGAATCCGGAGGAAAGTGGCAGCCGCGGCATTTCCGCGTTTATCGTTGAAAAAGGAACGCCGGGGATGGCGATCGGCAAAGATGAAAAGAAAATGGGGCTGCACGGCTCGCGGACGGTAACCATCACGTTTGAAGACGCCGAAGTGCCGGCGGAAAACTTGCTCGGCCAAGAAGGGGAAGGATTTAAAATCGCGATGGCCAACCTTGATGCCGGCCGGATCGGCATCGCCGCCCAAGCGCTCGGCATCGCAGAAGCCGCGGTCGAACACGCTGTGGCCTATGCGAACGAGCGGGTGCAATTCGGCAAACCGATTGCCGAGCAGCAAGGCATTGCCTTTAAGCTTGCCGATATGGCGACGGCGGCGGAAGCGGCGAAATGGCTCGTCTACCGCGCCGCCTGGCTGCGCGCCCAAGGCTTGCCGTGCGGAAAAGAGGCGGCGATGGCGAAGCTTTTCGCTTCACAAACGGCGATGGACAACGCCATTGAAGCGGTGCAAATTTTCGGCGGCAACGGCTACACGAAAGACTACCCAGTCGAGCGACTGTTCCGCGATGCGAAAATTACACAAATTTACGAAGGAACGAGCGAGATCCAGCGCATCGTCATCAGCAAACAGCTCACCAAGCCATAACGACCGCCGGGGGACGAGGATTTGGCATAGATTCAGAAACGGGGGAATGAAACGATGAACTTTCAATTGAGCGAAGAACATGAAATGCTGCGAAAAATGGTGCGCGAATTTGCCGAAAACGAAGTAGCGCCAACCGCCGCTGAGCGTGACGAAGAGGAGCGGTTTGACCGCGGCATTTTCAACAAAATGGCTGAACTCGGTTTAACAGGCATTCCGTGGCCGGAAGAATACGGCGGCATCGGCAGCGATTATTTGGCCTATGTCATTGCGGTTGAGGAGCTGTCGCGCGTCTGCGCCTCGACGGGGGTGACGCTTTCCGCGCATATTTCGCTCGCGAGCTGGCCGATTTACAAGTTCGGCAACGAAGAACAAAAGCAGAAGTATTTGCGCGCTTTGGCGACCGGAGAAAAACTTGGGGCATACGCCCTGTCCGAGCCGGGGGCGGGGTCGGATGTCGCCTCGATGAAAACGCGCGCCATCAAAGACGGCGACCATTACGTGTTAAACGGGTCGAAAGTGTGGATCACGAACGGCGGTGAGGCGGAAATTTACGTCGTTTTTGCCGTCACCGATCCGGAAAAGCGGCATAAAGGGATCAGCGCCTTTATTGTCGAAAAGGGGACGCCAGGTTTTTCCTTTGGCAAAAAAGAAAAGAAACTCGGCATCCGTTCATCGCCGACGACGGAGCTCATTTTTGAAGACTGCCGCATTCCGAAAGAAAACTTGCTTGGCCAAGAGGGGGAAGGGTTTAAAATCGCGATGATGACGTTAGACGGCGGCCGCAACGGCATCGCCGCCCAAGCGGTCGGCATCGCTCAAGGCGCATTGGATGCGGCGATTGATTACGCGAAACAGCGCGTTCAGTTCGGCAAGCCGATCGCCGAGCAGCAAGGTGTCGCCTTTAAGCTCGCCGACATGGCCACCGCCATTGAAGCGGCGCGGCTTTTGACATACCAAGCGGCATGGCTCGAGTCAAACGGTTTGCCGTACGGCAAAGCATCGGCGATGGCGAAACTGTTTGCCGGCGACACGGCGATGAAAGTGACGGTCGAAGCAGTGCAAATTTTCGGCGGCAACGGCTATACGAAAGACTATCCGGTTGAGCGGTTTATGCGCGACGCGAAAATTACGCAAATTTACGAAGGAACGCAAGAAATCCAGCGCCTTGTCATTTCGCGCATGTTGACGCGCGGTTAAACGCCGCGCGGCGGCCGACTTTAGGCGGGGCGCCGCCCCGCCGTCAACAAGAACGGGGCAAGAGGAGTCGCGCAGGTAACCGAACCAAGACGATCTGAGTAGGTAGGTCGACAGAGAACGGGGGGAGAGGAGTCGCGAATGAAAAAACGGGAAGTGATCGCATCGGTCAAAGATGAAAAGCTTGTCAAAAAGCGGCGCAACGAAATGATCAAGGGCGCCATTTCCTTGATTAAACAAAAAGGGTTTCACCAAACGACAACGAGAGAGATTGCCAAGGCATCGGGGTTCAGCATCGGTACGCTCTATGAGTACATCCGCAAAAAAGAAGACGTCCTCTACTTGGTGTGCGACCGCATTTACGATGAGGTGCGGGAGCGGACGGAGCAAGATATCGGCGCCCATCATGGCACGATTGAAGGGCTCCGGCGGGCCATCGCTCATTATTTTCGGGTTGTCGATGAGCTTGACGATGAAGTGTTGGTCATGTATCAAGAAGTGAAAGCGCTAAGCAAAGAGTCGCTCCCGTATGTGCTTAATAAAGAGCTGGAGATGACGGCCATTTTCGAGCGGATTTTGCGCACATGTGTGGAAAGCGGGGCGTTGGCGCTTTCCGAAAGCGAGGTTCGCCTTTTTGCCCACAATATCATCGTGCTTGGGCAAATGTGGGCGTTCCGTCGCTGGGCGCTGCGAAAAATGTATACGCTCGATGAATATATTGAATGGCAGACGGAGTTTTTGCTGAAGGGGATTATGGAGAAACAGCGGGTATAACAAAGGGGGAGAGACGATGGCGCACATTTACCGTCCGAAACATCACGTCCGTTTTGTGACGGCCTCGAGCTTGTTCGATGGCCATGATGCTGCGATCAACATTATGCGCCGCATTTTGCAGGCGAGCGGCGCCGAGGTCATTCATTTGGGCCATAACCGCTCGGTGGAGGAAATCGTCAATGCCGCCATTCAGGAAGATGTCCAAGGGATTGCCGTCTCCTCGTATCAAGGCGGACATATGGAATTTTTTAAATACATGTACGACCTGCTCCAAGAGCGGGGGGCGTCTCACATCCGCATTTACGGAGGCGGGGGCGGTGTCATCATCCCGCGCGAAATCAAAGAGCTGCACGAATATGGCATCGCCCGCATTTTTTCGCCGGAAGACGGCCGGCGCCTCGGCTTGCAAGGGATGATCAACGTCATGCTTGAGGAGTGCGATTTTCCGACTGTGACGACGGTGACCGATGAACTCGAGCGGCTCCCGTCCGGCGATGTGCAGGCGGTCGCCCGGCTCATCACGCTGTGTGAATATCGCGCTGAGGCGGATCACAGCGAAGCGGCTGCGGCGGCGGAAGTGGCCTTAGCGCAAGTCAAAGCCATGGAAAAGCGCGTCCCCGTGCTCGGCATCACCGGCACGGGCGGGGCGGGGAAAAGCTCGCTCACCGATGAGCTCGTCCGCCGCTTTTTAAACGAAATTCCCGCTATCAAAATCGCGATCTTATCCGTCGACCCGACGAAGCAAAAAACGGGCGGGGCGCTGTTGGGCGACCGCATCCGGATGAATGCGATCAACTCGCCGCGCGTGTACATGAGAAGCTTGGCGACACGCCGTTCCCGCACGGAACTGTCGCCGGCGATTCGCGATGCGATTTCCGTCGTCAAAGCGGCCGGATTTGATCTTGTTATCATTGAAACGAGCGGGATCGGCCAAGGCGATGCCGCCATTACCGACGTGTGCGACGTCTCGATGTACGTCATGACGAGCGAGTTCGGCGCCCCGACGCAGCTGGAAAAAATCGATATGATCGACTACGCGGACTTGATCGCCATTAACAAGTTTGAGCGCAAAGGGTCGGAAGATGCAAAGCGGCAAGTGCAAAAGCAATATCAGCGCAGCCATCAGCTGTTTGACCGCGACGTTTCGGAAATGCCGGTGTACGGCACGATCGCCAGCCAGTTTAACGATCCGGGCACGAATACGCTCTTTGTCGCGCTCGTTGACACGATCAACCGGAAAACAGGGATGAACTGGAAGACCAGCTTGAAAACGGTCGCCAACGTCGAAAAGCATAATGTCATCATTCCGAACGAACGCCGCTACTATTTGCGTGAAATCGCGGAGACGGTTCGCTCGTACCACCGCCGCGCCGAACAGCAAGTCGAAGTGGCAAGACGCCTGTTCCAAGTGGAAGGGGCCATCGAAGCGGCGAAGGAACGGGGCGAAGCGGAAGACGTCATCCGCGCGCTTGAGACGCTGAAAGCCGATTATGAGGTCAAGTTGACGCCGGAATCGAAGCGCATTTTGGCGACATGGGAAGAAACGAAAGCGAAATATGCGGCCAAACAATTTGTCACGAAAGTGCGCGACAAAGAAATTATCACCGAACTGACGACGAAAACGTTGTCCGGCTTGGACATTCCGAAAGTCGTCTTGCCGAAGTTCAAAGACTACGGGGAAATTTTGCGCTGGGTGTATAAAGAAAACGTCCCGGGTTCGTTTCCGTACACGGCCGGCGTCTTCCCGTTCAAGCGCCAGGGCGAAGATCCGAAACGGCAATTTGCCGGCGAAGGGACGCCGGAGCGCACGAACCGCCGCTTCCATTACTTGTGCAAAGAAGACAAGGCGAAGCGGCTCAGCACGGCGTTTGACTCGGTGACGCTCTACGGCGAAGACCCCGACTACCGGCCGGACATTTTTGGCAAAATCGGAGAAAGCGGTGTCAGCGTCTGTACGCTTGATGATATGAAAAAGCTGTACAAAGGGTTTGATTTGTGCGACCCGCTTACCTCGGTGTCGATGACGATCAACGGCCCGGCTCCAATTTTGCTGGCGATGTTTATGAATACGGCGATCGACCAGCAAGTCGAGAAAAAAGAAGCCGAGCTCGGCCGCCCGCTTACGCCGGAGGAGTACGAACAAGTGAAGGAATGGACGCTGCAAACGGTGCGCGGCACGGTGCAAGCCGATATTTTGAAGGAAGACCAAGGGCAAAACACGTGCATTTTTTCCACCGACTTTGCCTTGAAGATGATGGGCGACATTCAAGAATATTTCATTCAGCACCGCGTCCGCAACTATTACTCGGTGTCGATTTCCGGCTACCATATCGCCGAGGCGGGGGCGAACCCGATCACACAGCTGGCGTTTACGCTTGCCAACGGCTTTACGTACGTCGAGTATTACTTGAGCCGCGGCATGCACATTGACGATTTCGCGCCGAACTTGTCATTTTTCTTCAGCAACGGCCTTGATCCGGAATACTCGGTCATCGGCCGCGTGGCGCGCCGCATTTGGGCGGTTGTGATGCGTGACAAATACGGGGCGAATGAACGGAGCCAAAAATTGAAATACCATATCCAAACGTCCGGCCGTTCGCTGCACGCGCAGGAGATTGACTTCAACGACATTCGCACGACTTTGCAGGCGCTGTTGGCGATTTATGACAACTGCAACTCGCTGCATACGAACGCCTATGACGAAGCGATCACCACACCGACCGAAGAGTCGGTCCGTCGGGCGATGGCGATCCAACTCATTATCACGAAAGAGTTCGGCTTGGCGAAAAACGAAAACCCGCTGCAAGGCTCGTTCATTATTGAGGAGCTTACCGACTTGGTCGAAGAGGCGGTGTTGCAAGAGTTTGAACGGCTCAACGACCGCGGCGGCGTGCTCGGAGCGATGGAAATGCAGTATCAGCGCGGCAAAATCCAAGACGAATCTCTTTACTATGAAACGAAGAAACATAGCGGCGAACTGCCGATCATCGGCGTTAACACGTTCTTGAACCCGAACCCGCCGTCAGAAGAGGAGCTGAACAACATCCAGCTCGCCCGGGCGACGTATGAAGAAAAAGAGACGCAAATCCGCAACTTGCGCGAATTCCAAGAGCGGAACAAAGACAAAGCCGGCCCGGCGCTCGAGCGCTTAAAACAAGTGGCCGTGAGCGGCGGCAACATTTTCGAGGAATTGATGGAAACGGTGAAAGTCGCCAGCCTTGGACAAATCACCCGCGCCTTGTACGAAGTCGGCGGACAATATCGACGGAATATGTAATTCCAGCGCGTTTCACCATGTTCGGCTTTCGCCGGACGGCCTCGATCACAATCGATCACGACCCGTTGCACTTTAGGTCTTGGCAGCAGCTGTTGGCGTACCGCCCGGGAGCGAAACGGGCAGAACGCGGATGGGGCCAAGACGAATGAGATTTGTAAGGAAAAAGCGAAGCGGTGTGACCAAACAGACGCGGACGCAACGAATATGTCGGAAGGAGGGCCGCCCTCGCCGCACGGTGGCCCTCTTTCGCTTTTTTCGGCAAATGGGTAGCATAAACCCCGACAATTTGTTTATAATGAATGGTATGTATTCCACACTTGCATTCATTGGTTTTATTATATAGAAGGGGAGTGCTGAATTTGAGCCTGCAGCAGCAATACTCGCCAGAGGAATTGCAGGAAATGTCGTTCGTCGAATTGGCGAACCTCATTTTGCTTGACAAGCGGGAGGCGCTGCCATTCGATCAGCTCGTCCGCGAGGTGGCGGCGTTGGCCGGCCGGTCAGAGGAAGAAATGGCGGAGCGGCTTGCCCAATATTATACGGATTTAAATATCGACGGACGGTTTATTTGCGTCGGGGAGAACGCTTGGGGACTGCGCGCATGGTATCCGTTCGATCAGACGGAAGACGAGACAGTGACGATCGTCAAGCCGAAGAAGAAGAAAAAAGCGCTTGATGATGAATACGATGACTACGATGGGTTGCTTGACGAAGAAGTTCTCGATTACGATGATTTGGATGAATACGAGGACGAAGAGCTGGAGCTCGATGAGGATGAGCTGCTCGAGGATGAAGAGTTTGACCTCGATGAAGATGTCGGGTTTGACGATGACATTCTCGGCGATGAAGAGTTTGAGCTCGACGATGAGCCGCTCGATGAAGAGCTCGATCTCGAAGAGACAGAAGAAGACGAATAACCGCTTGACTTTGCCGGACGAAGCCGGTACAATGTGTGTTGGGCTCTTGAAAACGCACGGATGGATCGCTCCCTTACGGATGTAAGCGGAGCGTTTTTTATTTGCAGCTTTCGCAAACACTGAAACTGTCATGGTAATTTCGGCAAGGGGGAAGACAAAATGACGAAGTACATTTTTGTGACCGGCGGCGTCGTTTCTTCGCTCGGAAAAGGGATCACGGCGGCATCGCTCGGGCGGCTGTTGAAAAACCGCGGCCTGAACGTGACGATCCAAAAGTTTGACCCGTACATCAACGTCGACCCAGGGACGATGAGCCCGTACCAGCACGGTGAGGTGTTCGTCACCGACGACGGTGCGGAGACAGACTTGGATTTAGGGCATTATGAACGGTTTATCGATATTAATTTGAACAAATATAGCAACGTCACGACCGGGAAAATTTATTCCGCCGTCATCCGCAAAGAGCGGCGCGGCGACTACTTGGGCGGTACGGTGCAAGTCATTCCACACATTACCAATGAGATCAAAGAACGCGTTTTCCGTGCCGGGCGAGAAACGAACGCGGATGTCGTCATTACGGAAATCGGCGGCACGGTCGGCGACATCGAATCGCTCCCGTTTTTAGAGGCGATTCGCCAGATCAAAAGCGACGTCGGCCGCGAAAACGTCATGTACATCCACTGCACGCTCGTGCCGTACATCAAGGCGGCTGGGGAAATGAAAACGAAGCCGACGCAGCATAGCGTCAAAGAATTGCGCAGCCTCGGCATCCAGCCGAACGTCATCGTCGTGCGCACGGAAATGCCGATGCCGCAAGAAATGAAAGACAAAATCGCCCTCTTTTGCGACATCGATCCAAAAGCGGTCATTGAAGCGCGCGACGCCGACACGCTGTATGCCGTGCCGCTCATGCTGCAGGAGCAAAAGCTCGACCAAATCGTGTGCGAACATTTGCGCCTCAACTGCCGTGAAGCGGACATGACCGAATGGAAAGCGCTCGTGGAAAGAGTGCGCAACCTGTCAAAAACGACGAAAATCGCTCTCGTCGGCAAATACGTCGAGCTTCCGGACGCCTATATTTCGGTTGTTGAGGCGCTCCGTCATGCGGGGTATGCGTTTGACACCGACATCGATATTCAGTGGATCAATGCCGAGCATGTGACGCGGGACAATGTGGCCGATCTGTTGAAAGAAGCGGACGGCATTTTAGTTCCGGGCGGGTTTGGCGATCGCGGGGTTGAAGGGAAAATTGAGGCGATTCGCTACGCCCGCGAGCAGCGCGTGCCGTTTTTCGGCATTTGCTTAGGAATGCAGCTCGCGTCGATCGAATTTGCCCGGAATGTCGTCGGCCTCTCTGGCGCTCATTCCTCCGAATTTGATGCCAACACGCCGCATCCGATCATCGACTTGCTTCCGGAACAAAAAGATGTCGAGGACATGGGCGGCACGCTCCGGCTCGGCTTGTACCCGTGCAAGCTGCAGGAAGGTACGCTTGCTTATGCGGCTTACGGTGACGAAGTCATTTACGAGCGCCATCGCCATCGGTATGAGTTCAATAATCAATACCGTTCGATCATGGAAGAGCACGGGTTTGTTTTCTCCGGCACGAGCCCGGACGGCCGGTTGGTCGAGGTGATCGAGCTGAAAGACCATCCTTGGTTCGTCGCTGCGCAGTTTCACCCGGAGTTCACCTCGCGCCCGACGCGGCCGCAGCCGCTGTTTCGCGAGTTTGTCAGAGCGTCGCTGAAACAATGACGAAAACGGAGCTGTCCCAAAAAGCCACCGAACGGCCTTTTGGGTTCAGCTCCCTTTCTTTTTTTAGCACGATGCTCGTTGACTTAGGTGCGGCTTCTCTTCCTTTTTCCTTCAGCCGACAGGAGAGCGCTCATTTTGGATGGCGGGCGTTATTCATATTCCGATAAAATTTCATCGAGCAACACGCGCAGCCCGTAGTAGACGAAGGAAGCGGTGATGATCGTCGGCATGCCGATGCGGCGGCCGTCTTCGGTCGGCACGAACGGACGGGAAAGTTTGCTGTCGATAAAGACGGTAGCTATATCGGCCAGTCCGGGTTCATCCTTGACGAGCGCCGCAACGGCCACTGCATCGACGCCGTGTGCCTGCAGCTGTTCGACGAGGCGAATGGCCTCACAATCATTGGAAAAGCGGGCGAAGAGAAGCGCGCGATCCGTTTCCCGCCAATCACTGGTTGCCGTCGGTTCCAGCCGTTTGGCTTTCGGCAACGGATCAGGGCCAAGAAGCGCGGCGGCGGCGACCGCATCGAGTTCACCGCTGCCATACAGCCAAATGCGTCCATCGCCGATAGCGGCCTGGGCGAGCAGACGCGCCCCGTCTTCGATGGCCGGTTCCTCGTCAGCCGCGATTTTTTGCAGCAGCCCGATCGTTTGGGTCGTCAAAATTTTCATTGTTCGGCCTCCTTTCGCCGTTATTATACAAAACATGCAAATGTCAAGAAAAGCAGGCAGGAAATACGTTCGGGAAATGCGAAAGATTAATAGAAAGAACAAAAGAATAGAGGTGCATAGCGGTGGAAAGCAAAATCTTAATTGTTGATGACCAATACGGCATCCGCATTTTGTTAAACGAAGTGTTTCAGCGGGAAGGATATGCGACCTATCAGGCCGCCAACGGCATGCAGGCGCTCGAAATCGCCCGCAAGCACCGCCCTGATTTAGTGCTTTTGGACATGAAAATTCCCGGCATGGATGGCATTGAGATTTTAAAGCGGCTCAAAGACATCGACCCTGATATGAAAGTGATCATCATGACCGCCTATGGGGAGCTGGATATGATTCAAGAAACGAAAGAGCTCGGAGCGCTGATGCATTTTGCCAAGCCGTTTGACATCGATGATTTGCGCGCGGCGGTCAAAAAATGCTTGGCGCTGTAAAGAGAGGCTTCGCGGGCTGCCAGCTGTCGGGCTCCGAATGGAAATGTTGCTGTTTTGCCGGCAAGTTGGTATGCTTATAACGTAGATGCCCTTTGCGCCTGCCGGTTCACGTTCCGCCTTGGTGGCAAGGGCGATGATCAGCGAAGGAGGATAGAACCATGCCGTTAGTGTCAATGAAGGAGATGCTCAACGACGCGCTGCGCGGCAAATACGCGGTCGGTCAGTTCAACATTAACAACTTGGAATGGACGCAAGCCATTCTAGCGGCGGCCGAAGAAGAAAAATCGCCGGTCATTCTCGGCGTTTCCGAAGGAGCGGCCCGCTACATGAGCGGGTTTAAAACGGTCGTCAACATGGTGAAAGGCTTGATGGAAGACATGAACATCACGGTTCCGGTCGCCATTCACCTAGACCATGGCTCGAGTTTTGAAAAATGCAAAGCAGCCATCGACGCTGGGTTCACCTCGGTCATGATTGACGCCTCTCATCATCCGTTTGAGGAAAACGTCCGCATCACCTCGCAAGTCGTCGAATATGCCCATGCGCGCGGTGTGTCGGTTGAAGCCGAGCTCGGCATCGTCGGCGGGCAGGAAGATGATGTCGTCGGCGAAGGGATTATTTACGCCGACCCGAAAGAATGTGAAGAGCTTGTCAAACGGACGGGCATCGACTGTCTCGCTCCGGCTCTCGGCTCGGTGCATGGACCGTATAAAGGGGAACCGAAGCTCGGATTTGCCGAAATGGAACAAATCCGCGACCTGACCGGCGTCCCGCTCGTGCTTCACGGCGGCACCGGCATTCCGACCGAACAAATTCAGCGCGCCATTTCCCTTGGCACATCGAAAATCAACGTCAATACCGAAAACCAAATGGCGTTCACGAAAGTCGTCCGCGAGCTGCTCGCTAGCGACCCGAACGTTTACGACCCGCGCAAAATCATCGGTCCGGGTCGCGATGCCATCAAAGCGACGGTCATTGGCAAAATGCGCGAGTTCGGTTCGTCTGGCAAAGCGGCGCAATAACCTTGTCCGACCGGCGGGTTCGCCCGCCGCTTGGACTGGCCTGCTTGTTTCCGTCTCATCATGAACGAAGGAGGGTCCGCCATGAAATTTTTCATTGATACGGCCAATTTGGAAGAAATTAAACATGCTCATGAACTCGGGATTTTGGCTGGGGTGACGACCAATCCGAGCCTTGTGGCGAAGGAAAACGTGTCATTCCACGAGCGGCTCCGCGAAATTACATCGATCGTTTCCGGTTCGGTCAGCGCCGAAGTCATCTCGACCGATGCGGCCGGCATGATCGAAGAGGGCGAGGAGTTGGCCAAAATCGCCCCGAACATCACGATTAAAGTGCCGATGACGCCGGAAGGGCTAAAGGCGGTGAAAACATTCAGCGAAAAAGGCATCAAAACGAACGTTACGCTCGTGTTTACCGCCAACCAAGCGCTGCTGGCTGCGCGCGCTGGCGCCACCTACGTCTCGCCGTTTCTCGGTCGCCTCGACGACATCGGCCACAACGGCTTGGAGCTCATTTCCACCATCGCTGACATTTTCAACATTCACGGCATTGAGACGGAGATCATCGCCGCTTCGATTCGCCATCCGCACCATGTGACAGAAGCCGCGCTGCGCGGAGCGCATATCGCCACCGTGCCGTACAAAGTGCTGATGCAGCTGTTCCACCATCCGCTGACCGATCAAGGGATCGAGAAGTTTCTTGCCGACTGGAATCGGAAACAATAACAGGAAAGCCATTCGTTTTCTCGGTGAAGCGGGCCCGCCTTTTTGCCTTGCGCTGGGCGTTCGGCCCGCCGCGCCGCATTCTCGGCCTGCAAGGGAAGCTAACTTCGGTGCAAAGAAGGGAGACGACGATGGATAAAATCAAAATCATCGGCGGGGAGCGGCTGCGCGGGACGATCAAAGTGAGCGGCGCGAAAAACAGCGCCGTCGCCTTGATTCCTGCCGCGATTTTGGCCGAGTCGCCGGTGACGATCGAGGGATTGCCGGATATTTCCGATGTGCGCATTTTAGGAAGCTTAATCGAAGAAATCGGCGGGGCGTTTTCATTTGACGGCAAAGAGGCGGTCATCGACCCGACGGATATGGTGTCCATGCCGCTCCCCAACGGGAAAGTAAAAAAACTGCGCGCCTCGTACTATTTGATGGGAGCGATGCTCGGCCGCTTCAAAAAAGCGGTTGTCGGCTTGCCGGGCGGCTGCCACCTTGGACCGCGCCCGATCGATCAACATATTAAAGGGTTTGAGGCGCTCGGCGCCACGGTGACGAACGAGCAGGGCGCGATTTATTTGCGCGCCGAGGAGCTGCGCGGGGCCCGCATTTTTTTGGACGTCGTCAGCGTCGGGGCAACGATCAACATCATGCTGGCGGCGGTGCGCGCCAAAGGGCGGACGATCATTGAAAATGCGGCGAAAGAGCCGGAAATCATCGATGTGGCGACATTGCTGTCGAACATGGGCGCGAAAATCAAAGGAGCCGGCACCGATGTCATTCGCATTGACGGCGTCGAAAAATTATCGGGCTGCCGACACGCCATCATTCCGGACCGGATCGAAGCCGGAACGTATATGATTGCCGCTGCGGCCACCGGCGGCGAGGTCATCGTTGATAACGTCATCCCTCAGCACGTTGAGTCGCTGACGGCGAAATTGCGCGAAATGGGCGTGCGCGTCGAGACGGGCGAAGATCAGATTTTGGTCGCCGGCACCGAGGTTTTGAAAGCGGTTGACGTCAAGACGCTCGTCTATCCAGGGTTTCCGACCGATTTGCAGCAGCCGTTTACCGCATTGCTGACAAAGGCGAACGGGACAAGCGTCGTCACCGATACGATTTACAGCGCCCGCTTCAAGCATATCGACGAGTTGCGGCGCATGAACGCCAACGTCAAAGTCGAAGGCCGCTCGGCCATTGTCACCGGCCCGGTCAAGCTGCAAGGGGCAAAGGTGAAAGCGAGCGATTTGCGCGCCGGGGCAGCGCTTGTCATCGCCGGGATGATGGCGGAGGGGATGACGGAAATCACCGGCGTTGAGCATATCGACCGCGGCTACAGCGGCTTGGTGGAAAAACTGTCCGACATCGGCGCTGTCATTTGGCGTGAAAAAATGACCGATGAAGAAGTGGAACAAGTGAAAAACGCGTAACACCAAGGGCAAAGGGGAAGGGGAGAACAACGATGGAGCGAAGCTTGTCAATGGAACTCGTGCGCGTCACCGAGGCGGCGGCGCTGGCCGCCGCTCGCTGGATGGGGCGCGGGAAAAAAAATGAAGCCGACGAGGCGGCGACATCGGCCATGCGCGACGTATTTGACACCGTGCCGATGAAAGGGACGGTCGTCATCGGGGAAGGAGAAATGGACGAGGCGCCGATGTTGTACATCGGGGAAAAACTTGGCAACGGCTACGGTCCGCGTGTTGATGTCGCGGTTGACCCATTGGAAGGGACAAACATCGTCGCCTCAGGAGGATGGAACGCCTTGGCGGTCGTCGCCGTCGCTGATCATGGTCATCTGCTTCATGCCCCGGACATGTACATGGAAAAAATTGCGGTCGGCCCGGAAGCGGTCGGGATGATCGACATCGAAGCGCCGATCATTGACAATTTAAAAGCGGTAGCGAAAGCGAAAAATAAAGACATTGAAGACGTCGTTGCTGTTGTTCTCAATCGCCCGCGCCACGAGCGTCTCATCCACGAGCTGCGCGAGGCCGGCGCCCGCATCAAGCTCATCAATGACGGTGATGTCGCTGCTGCCATCAATACGGCGTTTGACCATACCGGCGTCGATATTTTGTTCGGCTCCGGCGGCGCGCCGGAAGGGGTGCTTGCGGCCGTCGCGCTGAAATGCCTTGGCGGCGAGCTGCAAGGGAAACTGCTGCCGCAAAATGACGCCGAACTTGAGCGGTGCAAACAAATGGGGATCGACGTCAACAAAGTGCTGCGCATGGACGACCTCGTGAAAGGGGACGACGCGATTTTTGCCGCCACCGGTGTCACCGACGGGGAACTGCTGCGCGGCGTGCAGCTGAAGGGAGCATACGGCCTCACCCACTCGGTCGTCATGCGCGCCAAGTCGGGCACCGTTCGCTTCATCGAAGGGCGGCATAGCTTGAAGAAAAAGCCGAATTTGGTCATTAAGTGACCTGCCTTCCATCCCTGCTTGACGGCGGCGCCGGCCCCGCGCGCCGCGCCCCGCCGAAAAAAACAAAAAAAGATTGATTAAAAGGGAGAAAAAGGGGTAAAATAGTCGTGTTGCCTGTGCAAAAATAAGCTCTGCCATTCTACTTTCCTTTTATTCAGCCTTCATTATCTTCGAAACGAATGATCCCTTCGCCTGTGGAAATTGATGATCGATATATCCGAATGCGCACGATGGGAGAATAGGAAACTTTGCAAAGCGTGGTGTCGAGATGGAACTAACGTTAGCGGCCTTAGAAAACATGAAATTAAAAGAGCTGTATGAGCTCGCCAAACAGTACAAAATATCATACTATAGCAAGTTGACGAAAAAAGAGCTTATTTTTGCCATTTTGAAAGCGCGTGCCGAACAAGACGGCCTCTCTTTCATGGAAGGCGTTCTCGAAATCATACCGTCCGAAGGGTTTGGCTTTTTGCGGCCTGTCGGTTATTCCCCGAGCTCGGAAGACATTTACATTTCCGCTTCCCAGATTCGCCGTTTTGATTTGCGCAACGGGGATAAAGTGTCTGGAAAAGTGCGACCACCAAAGGAAAATGAGCGCTACTTCGGCTTGCTTCACGTCGAGGCGGTCAACGGCGAGGATCCAGAGATCGCCAAGGAACGCGTTCACTTTCCGGCGCTGACCCCGTTATATCCAAACCGGCAAATGAAATTGGAGACGACCCCGGACAAGCTGTCGACCCGCATCATTGATTTGATCGCCCCGGTCGGTTTTGGCCAGCGCGGATTGATCGTCGCGCCGCCCAAAGCTGGGAAAACGATGCTGCTAAAGGAAATTGCCAACAGCATCACGACCAATCATCCGGATGTCGAACTCATCGTTCTCCTCATTGATGAACGGCCGGAAGAGGTGACCGACATTGAGCGGTCGGTGCAAGGCGAAGTGGTCAGCTCGACGTTTGACGAAGTGCCGGAAAACCATATCCGCGTGGCGGAGCTCGTTTTGGAGCGGGCGATGCGGCTAGTCGAACATAAGCGCGATGTCGTGATTTTGATGGACAGCATCACGCGCCTCGCCCGGGCGTACAACCTCGTCATTCCGCCGAGCGGCCGTACGCTGTCGGGCGGGATTGATCCGGCGGCGTTTCACCGGCCGAAGCGGTTTTTCGGCGCGGCGCGCAACATTGAGGAAGGCGGCAGCCTCACGATTTTGGCAACGGCTCTCATCGACACCGGATCGCGCATGGACGATGTCATTTACGAAGAGTTTAAAGGCACCGGCAACATGGAGCTGCACCTCGATCGGTCGCTCGCCGAGCGCCGCATTTTCCCGGCGATCGACATTCGCCGCTCGGGAACGCGCAAAGAGGAGCTGCTCATTCCGAAAGAGCATTTGGACAAATTGTGGGCGATCCGCAAAACGATGGCTGATTCGCCGGACTTTATTGAGCGGTTTTTGAACAAGCTGCGCCGCACAAAGTCCAACGAAGAGTTTTTCGCCTTGCTCGATCAAGAGTGGAAAAATGGAGGTCCACTCCGCATTTAAGGAGGCCCAACACAAGCGGGCGGCGCGGTCAGGACGAGGTCTGGCTCTTGGTTGGCGTCGGCGCGTTTCGCCTCGCTCCGTTGCCGCCGCGGTTCAGCGGGGTTTCCTGTATTTGTCGGGATTTGCCCGTTGCAAAACCTCAGAAAAGCTGTTATAATCTTGTCATGTGTGTTTCGACTGGGCCATCACAAGGTTGTACGTAAAACGGTCTTTGTCGGCCGCGGGCGTCTATGGATGCGCTCCGGCCGTTCTGAACGCAGCGCTTCCCCGGCTAGGCGGAAGCGCCCCACGAATGAGTCACTCTGTTTCGACGAGATCCAGGGCGGAAGGAGATGAAAACGATGAAACAAGGGATCCATCCAGCGTACAAAAAAGTCATCGTCCGCTGCGCATGCGGCAACGAATTCGAAAGCGGTTCGGTCAAAGACGAACTGCGCGTGGAGATTTGCTCGGAGTGCCATCCGTTCTTCACGGGCAAACAAAAATTCGTCACCGCCGCGGGCCGCGTGGACAAATTCAATAAAAAATACGGCCTTCAATAACAAGGACGAGCGAAAGCAGGCAAGCGGACACTTGCCTGCTTTTTCGTGAGAACGGATGCCGGCGCTTGTTGCTCGCGTTTGCTTCGGCGCCCGTCTAGATGATAGTGTGGTGTGAAAGGAGAGGCCTCCATGTATGTGATGACACAGTCCGGCTGGCTGGAAGTCATTTGCGGCAGCATGTTCTCCGGCAAGTCGGAAGAATTGATTCGCCGCGTTCGCCGCGCCCAGTTCGCCAGGCAGGAAGTGAAAGTATTCAAGCCAACGATGGACAACCGTTACAGCGATGATGCGGTCGTTTCGCACAACGGCAATTCGGTGATCGCCATTCCGGTCGCGACGCCGGAGGAGATGTTCCGCTACATTACCGCCGCGACCGATGTGGTTGCCATTGACGAAGTGCAATTTTTTTCCGATGACATCATCGATGTCGTGCAAACGCTCGCTGACCGCGGGTATCGCGTCATCGCCGCTGGGCTCGACCAAGATTTCCGCGGCGAGCCGTTCGGGCCGGTGCCGACGCTGATGGCGATCGCGGAATCGGTGACGAAATTGCAGGCAGTATGCACCGTCTGCGGCTCCCCGGCCAGCCGGACGCAGCGGTTGATTAACGGTGTCCCGGCCTCTTATGATGATCCCGTCATTCTTGTCGGCGCCAGCGAAGCGTATGAGCCGCGCTGTCGCCATCACCATGAAGTGCCGGGCAAACCGCCCAAACGCCCTCACTCCTTGGCTGAGCATGCCGGTGAGTGAGACGGAAAAGTTTCATGGGCAGCGCGGTCTGCCCTCCACTCGAGGATGAAAATCGGCTTCAGTTCAGCATTTTCGTGGAAAAGTTTCATGGGCAGTGTGATCTGCCCTCCACCAGGGGATGAAAATCCGCGTCAGTTCGGCATTTTCACGGGAAACGAAGCGGTGCTGTCAAGCCGGCGCATGCCGGGACCATAGCGGGCGCAGATCGCGGCAAGAGCGGCCGGCGCGCCTTTGCTGTCTGCCGGTGAACAAGCAGGCGAATGATGGAAGAAATATTGCCGTCGGTCATGGACATCCTAACAGCAAGGAGGCGAAATCAATGAAACGCATTGGGCTGTTAGGATGTGCTTTGCTTCTTTCCGCTTGTTCGCTGCGTCCGGATCATCCGTCGTATCGCCAGCAAAGCGAGGACAAAAACGGCGCGCGCCTCATGACGGAGGAGCAGTCGAACATCGACGCGGATCGCGACCTGTACAACCGTTTTGACGACCCGGAGAAAACGCGGCAAAACCCGAATTTCATCAGTTTAACGGAAGGAAGCGAAAACCAGCGCGCCGATCTGCGTAAGGCGGTGCAACTGATTGAACGTCATACCGACGACCGCGTCGATTCTATTTGGTTTCATGGCAGCAATCTGTATGTAACGGTCGATGCGCCGGATACGCTGTCCGCTAAAGAGCGACAGCACGAAGCGCGCCGCATCGACCAGCTGTTGACCAAAGCGATTCCAACATACGAAATCATCGTCCGCGTCAACTGACAGCTCCCGCTTGCCGAAGGCGGGGGTTTTTGTTTGGCCGCGTTTCATGGTATAATCTAAAATTAGACTGTGTGCAAAAACAGAGGTGAATCATGTGTTTGACCGGTTGGAAGCTGTCGAACAACGGTACGAAAAATTGAATGAGCTGCTGATGGACCCCGACGTCATCAACGATCCGAAAAAGTTGCGCGATTATTCGAAAGAACAAGCCGATTTGGAGGAAACGGTGCAAACATACCGGGAATACAAGTCGGTTCGCGAGCAGCTCTTGGAAGCGAAAGCGATGCTCGAAGAAAAGCTGGAACCCGAGCTGCGCGAGATGGTGAAAGAGGAGATCAGCGAGCTCGAAGAACGGGAAGAGGCGCTCGTTGACAAGCTGAAAGTGCTGCTTTTGCCGAAAGACCCGAACGATGAGAAAAACGTCATCATGGAAATTCGCGCCGCCGCCGGTGGCGAAGAGGCGGCGCTGTTTGCCGGTGACTTGTACCGGATGTATACGCGCTATGCGGAATCGCAAGGGTGGAAGACGGAAGTGATCGAAGCGAGCCCGACCGGCCTCGGCGGCTATAAAGAAATCATTTTTATGATCAACGGCAAAGGGGCGTATTCCAAGCTGAAGTTTGAAAACGGCGCCCATCGTGTCCAGCGCGTCCCGGAAACGGAATCAGGCGGGCGCATCCATACGTCAACGGCGACGGTCGCCTGCCTGCCGGAAATGGAAGACATCGAAGTCGAAATCAACGAAAAAGACATTCGCGTCGACACGTTTGCCTCCAGCGGACCCGGCGGGCAAAGCGTCAACACGACGATGTCGGCCGTGCGTCTTACCCATATTCCGACCGGCATTGTCGTCACGTGCCAAGACGAAAAATCGCAAATCAAAAACAAAGAAAAAGCGATGAAAGTGTTGCGCGCCCGCATTTATGACAAATACCAGCAGGAAGCGCGCGCTGAATACGACCAAACGCGCAAGCAAGCGGTCGGCACCGGCGACCGTTCCGAGCGCATCCGCACGTACAACTTTCCGCAAAACCGCGTCACCGACCATCGCATCGGGCTGACGATCCAAAAGCTCGACCAAGTGCTCGATGGGCATTTGGATGAAATCATTGAGGCTCTTATTTTGGATGACCAGGCGAAAAAATTGGAGCAAGCGAACGATGCGTCGTAACGTGCATGAAGTCCTCGCTTGGGCTTCTTCTTTTTTGCGCGCCCACGGAAAAGAGGAGCGGGCGGCGGAGTGGCTATTGTGCCACCATTTGCGCACCGATCGGGTCGGACTGTTCGCCCGTTGGCGCGAGCCGGTCGCGGAAGCGGTGTACGAGCGGTTCGCGGCCGATGTGCGCCGCCATGCCGTAGACCATGTACCGGTTCAATATTTGATCGGCCACGAATGGTTTTACGGACGTCCGTTCCTTGTGAACCGCCATGTGCTCATCCCGCGCCCGGAAACGGAAGAGTTGGTGCTTGGCGTCCTTGAGCGCGTGCCGCGCCTATTTGCCGGCCGCGAGCGGATCGATGTCGTCGATGTTGGCACCGGCAGCGGGGCGATCGCGGTGACGCTGGCGCTTGAGAACAAGGCGTTATCGGTGACCGCCACCGATATTTCCGAAGCGGCGCTCGCCATTGCCCGGGAAAACGCCCGGCGGCTCGGGGCGAACGTTTCATTTTTGCGCGGCGACTTGTTGCAACCGCTCATCGAACAAGGGCGAACCGTCGATGTGGTCGTTTCGAATCCGCCGTACATTGCCGAGACGGACGCCGCTATGCTTTCCCCGGTGGTGAGAGACTACGAACCGCACACGGCCCTTTTCGGCGGCCGCGATGGTTTGGATTTTTACCGCCGCTTTGCCCGCGAGCTGCCATTGGTGTTGAAAGAAACGGCGCTTGCGGCTTTTGAAATTGGCGCCGGGCAAGGGGAGGCGGTGGCCGCCCTGTTGGCGACGGCGTTTCCGGGGGCGCGGGTCGAAGTGGCCTTTGATTTGAACGGCAAGGATCGAATGGTTTATATGACAAGAAAAAATTAGATTCATAGGTTTAAAACGAAGCGGCACCGTCCACAATGAATGATGAAAGGACGGTGCCAATCATGCGGATAAAAGGAAATGCGATAGCCGTATGTTTATATATCATTCTATTAGCGACAGGTGTGCTCGTTCATCTGTATGGCCAGCAGACGAACGCCGGGGCGAACGCGGCGGTCGTCATTCCCAATGACGCGATCCGCCTGCGCATTTTGGCGAACAGCGATGCCGCGCAAGACCAGGAGCTGAAACGGAAAGTGCGCGATGCGGTCAACGCGCAAATCAACGGGTGGGTGGCCGAATTGACATCGCTGGCCGAAGCGAAGCGCGTCATTCGCTCCCATTTGCCGGACATTGAACAAACCGTCGCTCGCGTCCTTCGTGATGAGCGAAGCCACCAGCTGTACAAAGTGGAGTTTCGGCCGGTTCGTTTTCCGACGAAAGTGTATGGCGATTACGTATACCCAGCCGGCACGTACGAGGCGGTCTTGATTACCCTTGGGGAGGGAAAAGGGGCGAACTGGTGGTGCGTCCTGTTTCCGCCGCTTTGCTTCCTTGATTTTTCCAACGGTGATGCCGTTATGATGATGGCGAGCCAGACGCCGAATCACGGGCCAGGCCAGCCGAACGGCGAGGATGGGACGGTTCGGGGGGAAAAGGTGGAGCCGCGCGGACGGGAAACGGTTAGTTCAACCAAGGAGGCGGCCGGGGGAGCGAGTCAAGCCGGGTTAAACGGCGACGCGGGTTCCGTTCAAACCGATGATGGCAAGGAGCGAAAGTCTTCCTTGGCTGTAACCGAGGCGGAGCAACCGGTCGAAGTGAGATTTTTCTTCAAAGAATGGTTCGACCGCCTCGTTCCGTAAAAGCGATCACGGCCGGCGAACGAAGAGGGGAAGAGCGTTTGAAAAACGTTGCGGCGGCCGTGGGCTCCACCCTAGCCGGCGTTAGGTTGGCCGCGCTGACGGCAGTTGTCCACATAGTTATCCACAAAAACAGCAGACTTATTCACATTTTGTGTATAACTTTTAAGAAAAGTCGGGAAGGGGATCCGGCAAGGAACGAAAATCGGCTTGATTTCAAAGCGAACGACGGCGATGGAGAAGGTGAAAACGATTGAAAACGCGTGTTTGGGTTGTGGATAATATTGTTGATAAACAACGGTCTTATCCACAAATACGGGAAGCGGCCGAGTGGCTGCGAGCAGGAGAGGTTGTCGCGTTTCCGACCGAAACGGTGTACGGACTAGGGGCCGATGCAGCGAATACGGAGGCGGTGGAAAAAATTTTTGCCGCCAAAGGCCGGCCGAGTGACAATCCGCTCATTGTTCACGTCGCGACGATGGCGCAGGCGGAGTCCGTTGTGGCGGCGATTCCGCCGCTGGCTAGGACATTGATGGAGCGGTTTTGGCCGGGTCCGCTCACGCTCGTGTTGCCGAAACGGAAAGGAGCCGTGTCCGAGCGGGTGACTGCCGGGCTTCCGACCGTGGCGGTGCGCATGCCCGCTCATCCGTTGGCGCTCGCCTTGATCGAGGAAAGCGGGTTGGCGCTCGCCGCTCCGAGCGCTAACCGTTCCGGTCGGCCGAGCCCGACGACGGCGGCCCATGTGCTCGCCGATTTAAACGGGCGCATTGCCGGGGTGATGGACGGCGGACCTACCGGTATCGGCGTCGAATCGACGGTGCTTGACTGCAGCCAGACAGTGCCGACGATTTTGCGCCCCGGTGGAGTGACGAAAGAAGCGCTCATGAAGGTGATCGGCCATGTGGCTGAAGCGGCTGGTCAAGAACATGAACCGGGGGCACCGAAAGCGCCGGGGATGAAATATACGCACTATGCACCGAAAGCGCCGCTTTGGATCGTTGCCGGTTCGCCAGCGTTTTTGCAGCGGCTCGTTGAGGAAAGCCGGGCGGAAGGAAAAGCGGTCGGGGTGTTGACGACCGAAGAACACCGCGGACAGTATGCGGCCGATATCGTCATTTCGTGCGGAACGCGCCGGGCGCTTGAGACGGTCGCCCGTCAATTATATGATGCGCTGCGTCGGTTTGATGACGCGAATGTGGACCTGATTTACAGCGAGGCTTTTCCAGAAGAAGGAATCGGCGTCGCTTTGATGAACCGATTGCGCAAAGCTGCCGGGGGGCGTGTCATCCATGAACAACAGGAGTGAAGTTCAACGGGTGCATGCGAACATCGACCGTTTGAACAGGGGGCATCCATGAGCAACCGGAGTGAAGCGGAAGCCGGTTCGTCTTGGCGCTCCGCCTCTCCAACCAGCCGAGTTTGGGGGTTGAAAACGAGCGAGGCGCGGCTTTTGACGAAATCAAGGCAAAACCCGAACGACTAAAACGGTTTTTTTAATCATGAGGCGTGGGGTTCCCGTTTCGCGTTCCGCCTCGGCGACAACGACGTCCGGCAGCAACGCAGTCGGAATGAGAAACAGGCTACTTGTGGGAGGCGCTATATGGGAAAACGGTCGTGGGGGCTTCATCGCATTGGTGAGGCGCCCTTGTTTTTTTAGTGTTAGTGCGATTGCTGCACCGGAATGACGCCCGCATGAAAGCTTCCCGGCATTGGGGGAGGTCCCTTTTAGCTCCCGCCCTATGTCTAAACCGTTTTGTGCGCGCATATGCTAGCAGTAAGGCCAGTCCGGGAGGGGAGAAACATGGGCGCGCTAGTCGGAGAAATGATGGCGCTGTCGATGATGGCGTTCGCACTGGGAATGGACGCATTTTCGGTCGCCTTGGGGATGGGGATGCTGCGTCTTCGGCTTCGGCAAATCTTTTACATCGGCCTGACGGTCGGCTTGTTTCACATTGTCATGCCGCTTGTCGGCATGGCCGTCGGCCGCCTGTTGTCGCGCGAATTAGGAAGCTTCGCAACGTATACGGGAGGCGCGCTGCTGTTATGGCTCGGCGGACAAATGATTGTCACCTCGTTTCGGCACGAGGGCGGCTCACCGCTGTTTCCGCGCGGGGCAGGGCTGCTTTTTTTTGCCTTTACCGTCAGTTTGGACAGTTTTTCGGTCGGGTTGAGCCTCGGCATTTTCGGGGCGCAGACGATGGCAACGATTTTCCTGTTTGGCTTGTTTAGCATGGGATTAACGTGGATGGGCCTGATCGTCGGTCGCCGCGTTCAGCAATGGCTTGGCGCATACAGCGAGGCGCTCGGCGGCAGCATTCTGCTGGCGTTTGGGTTCAAGCTGTTGTTCTGGTGACCAGCCTAGGAGGCTGGTGAAAA
Organism: Geobacillus sp. C56-T2; assembly: GCF_007829715.1. NCBI lineage: Bacteria > Bacillati > Bacillota > Bacilli > Caryophanales > Anoxybacillaceae > Geobacillus > Geobacillus sp. C56-T2. The sequence continues at coordinate 3,320,248 of NZ_VJWB01000001.1, read as the reverse complement.
ACGGTTGTTTCTCTTGAGCAGTGGGGGAATGTTTGAGAGGCGCTCCTGATGCGACAAGGCTTATCCATTTGAGAAACGGGTTTGATCAGCGGCTTGCCCCCTTAAATCACCGGCCTTCTAGGAGGGACGCTTGTCAACCGCGATTTTGCCGTCCCGACGGAACGTTGCCCACCGGTTTTCGGGCGGGCGTTTTTCACCTCAGGCGGGGAAAAAACGGACTGCCTGCTTTTTTTTGCCCTTTTGCCTATGATATATTGATGATAAGTGATGGAAGGGGAAGAGGTGATGGCATGTCGTATCGCATTTTATTTGTCTGTACAGGGAACACGTGCCGGAGCCCGATGGCCGCGGCGCTTTTGGCCAACAAGCGGCTGCCCGGCGTCGAGGTCAAGTCAGCCGGTGTATTTGCCGCCGAAGGGAGCGAAGCGTCCGATCAGGCGAAGATGGCGTTGAGGGAAAAAGGCATTGAAGCGGAGCACCGCTCTTCGTTGCTGAAAAAAGAGCACATTGATTGGGCGACCCATGTGTTGACAATGACATCCGGCCATAAGGAGATGATCATTCAACGTTTTCCGGAGGCGAAAGACAAAACGTTTACATTGAAGCAATTCGCGGCGGGAACGGACGGAGACATCGCCGATCCGTTCGGCGGGCCGCTCGAAGCGTATCGGGCAGCGCGCGATGAGCTGGAGGCGCTCATTGACCGCTTGGCGGAAAAATTGCGGACAGAGCTGTGAAAGGACGACGGATAAGGGGGAGAACGATGGGGAAGACGCAGCGCCGGTTTAGTTTGCGCTTGAAGCTCGTCATATTTGTGACGCTGTTGGCGCTTATCACTTATTCGACAAGTGCTCTGTATTTGTATGTGTTGTATGACTGGTGGTTTTCCGCCTTCAACAAAGGGGCGTTCACCATCATCATTTTAGCGCTCGGCATTGCTTGGTCCGGAGCGCTCGCCTATTTTGCCGCCGGCTGGATCACCAAACCGCTGCAGCAGCTTGAGGAAGCCGCAGTGAAAGCGGCCAGCGGGCGTATCGAAGAAGACGTGCCACTGCCTTCGGCCAACGATGAAATCCGCTCGCTCGCTGTCGCCTTCAACCGCATGCTTGATCACTTGCGCGCCGTCATCGTCAACATTGAAACCCATGCGGCGCGGACGAATGAAAAGACGGCGGAAATGAAGCAGGCGTCTGAAGCGGCGGCCGGCCGCGCCCGGGAGATTGCGGCGACGATTGATGAGATTGCCAAAGGGGCTTCCGCATCGGCCGAGGCGGTTCAAGAAGCGGCGGGGGCGGCTGAAGACGTGCTTGCCATTGCCTTGAAAGTGAAAGACACCGCTGAACGGGCGGAACGATCCGTGCAAGGGATGGCGGAGACGCTCAAGGCGAGCCGTGAGCTGACCCATTCCCTCATCAGCGGCATCGAGCAGCTGGCCAACGATCAAGAGCTGTCGCGGGCAGCGGTCAAGCAGCTTGAAAAACACGCGAAACAAATCAGCCACATTACGTTGCTTGTCGCCGATATGGCCGAACAGACGAACTTGCTGGCGCTCAACGCGTCCATCGAGGCGGCCCGCGCCGGCGAACACGGGCGGGGATTCGCCGTTGTCGCCGAGGAAGTGCGCAAGTTGGCTGATGAAAGCGCGGCGGCGGTGAAACAAATTGCCGAATTGGTGAATACGATCCAAACCGAGGTTGCCCGGGTCGTCGTGCAAATGGACGAGCAAGCCGCCGCAGCGTCGGCCGAAGCGGCGAAAGGGAAACAGACGAATGAGGCGATCGCCGCTATGGCATCATCAGCTGGCGAAGTGATTCGCGCCGTTCATGACATCGCCGAGCTGGCGAAAAACCAAATGAGCCACATGGAGCGAGTGGCGGCGCAGACGCAAGAGGTGGCGGCGATCGCCGAGGAGACGTCCGCCGGAGCGCTTGAAGTGACGGCGGCCACTGAGGCGCAGACCGCGGCGGTCAGCGATGTGCATCAACTGGCAGGCGAGCTCGTGGAACAGGCGCAACAGCTGCACGAAGCGATCACCCGGTTCCGTGCCCGTTAGGCATGCTTGGCAGCAACGTGCGTGAACGAAAACAACCGATGTCTTTGGCCGCCTCATCGCCGGCAATGGAGGGTTTCGCCAAAAGCCTGTCCGGGAAACGGCGGCCCTTTCCATTCCCGCGGCGAGATCCCATGAACAGAAAGGAGAACGACGATGAAAGTTGCCATTGCTTCCGATCACGGCGGAATCCGCATCCGTGAGGAAATTAAAACGCTGTTGGATGAAATGGGAATTGAGTATACAGATTTTGGCTGCGACTGTGAGACGTCTGTCGACTACCCAGATTACGCGCTTCCGGTCGCTGAAAAGGTAGCGCGCGGCGAGTTTGACCGCGGCATTTTAATTTGTGGCACAGGTATCGGCATGACGATCGCCGCGAACAAAGTGAAAGGAGTGCGCTGCGCCCTTTGTCATGATGTATATAGCGCCAAATTGACGCGCATGCATAACGACAGCAACATCCTCGCGATGGGTGAGCGCGTCATCGGCCCCGGCTTGGCGCGCGAAATCGCCAAGGCGTGGCTGGAGACTGAATTTGAAGGTGGGCGCCATGCGCGGCGGATCGGTAAAATCGCTGAGTATGAAGACCGTCAAGGAGGGAAATAGCGTGGAGGCAGAGCTTGCCAAATGGCAGCGGCAATGGCAAGCGGTTTTGCGGGCGTTTCGCGAGCAGGTGCCGCTTGGGCGCGGCGATCTCGTAGTCATTGGCTGCAGCACAAGCGAGGTGTTGGGGGAACGAATCGGAACGGCAGGATCGATGGACGTCGCCGCTATGCTGTTTGCCGAACTGGAGGCATGGCGGCGCGACACCGGCATTGCCCTCGCTTTCCAATGTTGTGAACATTTAAACCGCGCCCTTGTCGTCGAGCGCGAAACGGCCAAAACGCACGGTTTGGAGATCGTCTCGGTCGTTCCGGTCCCTAAGGCGGGCGGCGCGATGGCGGCTTACGCTTATCGGCAGTTCGCCGATCCCGTTGTCGTTGAGACCATTCGCGCCGATGCCGGCATCGACATCGGCCATACGCTGATTGGCATGCATTTGAAGCCGGTAGCGGTCCCAGTTCGGGTGCCAATCAAGCATGTCGGTTCGGCGTGCGTGACGTTGGCGAAAACGCGGCCGAAGCTGATCGGCGGCGCGCGGGCTGTCTACTCGTTGGAAAATCCGAACGATTCATGTTCTTTTTAGACCTTTTATTCACTTTTCCTTTGGATTTGCCGAGCGAAAGCTGATAAAATAAAAACGAATATTCATTGTGCATAAGGGGGAGCTAGTGATGAATCACTTGCCACAGCAAGATCCGCAAGTATTCGCCGCCATCGAACAGGAGCGGAAGCGGCAGCACGCCAAAATCGAATTGATCGCGTCCGAAAATTTCGTCAGCCGCGCGGTGATGGAAGCGCAAGGGTCGGTGCTGACGAACAAATACGCCGAAGGCTATCCGGGCCGCCGTTATTATGGCGGTTGTGAATACGTGGACATCGTCGAAGAATTAGCGCGCGAGCGGGCGAAGCAGCTGTTCGGGGCGGAGCACGCGAACGTTCAGCCGCACTCCGGAGCGCAGGCGAACATGGCCGTCTATTTCACCGTCCTCGAGCCCGGCGACACCGTGCTTGGCATGAACTTGTCGCACGGCGGCCATCTGACCCACGGCAGCCCGGTCAATTTCAGCGGCATCCAGTACAACTTTGTCGAATACGGTGTCGATCCGGAAACGCATGTCATTGACTATGACGATGTGCGCGAGAAAGCGCGCCTTCATCGGCCGAAGTTGATTGTCGCCGGCGCCAGCGCTTACCCGCGCGTCATCGACTTCGCCAAGTTCCGCGAGATTGCCGATGAAGTCGGTGCGTATTTAATGGTGGATATGGCTCATATTGCCGGTCTTGTTGCGGCAGGTGTTCACCCGAATCCGGTGCCGTACGCCCATTTTGTGACGACGACGACGCACAAAACGCTGCGCGGCCCGCGCGGAGGAATGATTTTATGCCAAGAGCAGTTCGCCAAACAGATCGACAAAGCGATTTTCCCCGGCATCCAAGGCGGCCCGCTCATGCATGTGATTGCCGCCAAAGCCGTCGCGCTTGGTGAAGCGCTGCAAGATGACTTTAAGGTGTATGCGAAACGCGTGGTAGAAAACGCCAAGCGGCTCGCTTCCGCTTTGCAGAAGGAAGGGTTTACTCTCATTTCCGGAGGCACGGACAACCATTTGCTGCTTGTTGACTTGCGCCCGCAGCAGTTGACCGGGAAAACGGCGGAAAAAGTGCTCGATGAAGTCGGGATTACCGTCAACAAAAACACGATTCCGTACGATCCGGAAAGCCCGTTTGTCACGAGCGGCATCCGCATCGGCACGGCCGCCGTCACCACACGCGGCTTCGGCTTGGAAGAGATGGATGAAATCGCCGCCATTATCGGGCTCGCCCTGAAAAACAGCGACAGCGAACAGGCGCTTGAGGAAGCGCGCCAACGCGTGGCGGCGCTGACGGAAAAATTCCCACTTTACCAAGACTAGCAGCGAAGGCCGCGGACGGGTCCTTCGGTTTCCGAAGACCGGCCGCGGGCACGACGGTGCACAACCCGCGCCCATCTGTTGGGACGCGGGCGTTTTCTTGTGCGGGCAGCGGTGAACGACCGGAGCAATCCGGCGCTCCGCGACCGTTGCCGCGCCGCGGATGGCGAACGCTTTCGCCAGTTGAACAGGCGCCGATTTTTCAGTAGAATGTATAGAAGTGTACCGCATACATACGGAAGAGGAGATGACCCATGGGAAAAGTGTACGTATTTGACCATCCGCTCATTCAGCACAAGCTCACGTACATTCGCGACAAACATACAGGAACGAAAGAGTTTCGCGAATTGGTGGATGAAGTGGCGACGTTGATGGCGTTTGAAATTACACGCGACCTTCCGCTTGAGGAAGTGGAGATTGAAACTCCCGTCAGCAAGGCGAAAGCGAAGGTGATCGCTGGCAAAAAACTCGGTGTCATCCCGATTTTGCGCGCCGGCATCGGCATGGTGGACGGCATCTTGAAGCTCATCCCCGCAGCGAAGGTCGGCCATATCGGTCTGTACCGCGATCCGGAAACGCTCAAGCCGGTGGAATATTACGTCAAGCTGCCAAGCGACGTGGAAGAACGCGATTTTATCATCGTCGATCCAATGCTCGCAACCGGCGGTTCGGCAGTGGCGGCGATCGACGCGCTCAAGAAGCGGGGGGCGAAAAGTATTAAATTCATGTGCCTAATCGCGGCGCCGGAAGGAGTGAACGCGGTGGAAACGGCGCATCCGGACGTCGACATTTACATCGCTGCCCTCGATGAGCGGCTGAACGACCACGGTTATATCGTTCCCGGCCTCGGCGACGCCGGCGACCGGCTGTTCGGGACGAAATGATAGCTAGTTGAACGAGACGGCGTGCATACGACGAACAATAGGGTGCCCTTCTTTTGGACGGGTCACCCTTTTTTTCGTATGAATATGGGAACGTTCTTAATCATGACTACGTGCGGCGCCGCCTGTCGTGCAGGAAGTTGACTGGCCAAGTTAGGCAGAAAGAGCAACTAAAAATAAAATATATCATTATACATGATATTTGTGAAAAGAAAATGAGAAATTGTCACAAATTATTAATATTTGTCTTGGGTTAATGATGTTTTCTGTGGAAATACATTGACATGACCCTATTGGTATTGTATGCTTTACAGGGGATATGTTGAGAGGGTTTTCACTGTCTGAAACTACTCTTGTTATCGATTAGTGGGGCATATGGTCTATGAAAAAAAATAACCGCCACCCGTTTCGAGCGATCGGGTTGATGTCGGCAATTACATCACAACTTGTCGGCTGCACGTTAGTCGGTTTGTTCGGTGGAAGATGGGCCGACCGGCAATTAGACAGTGAGCCGATTTTTCTAATTATTGGCCTGTTGCTCGGTTTAGCGGCAGGAGTTTTTGCCATGCTAAAAACAGTCCGACGCTTTTTTGAGGAATAAGGAGCCATGCTCGATACGATCATTAAACGAATCCAAAACCAACTGTTCATCTTGATCGTTTGTTATGCATTAGGGGCGATATGGACAAAGTATGAAGGGTGGTTTTTTAGTCTGCTCGTCGGTACAACGGCAGGATGGTATAGCATACGGCTGTTGGCTCGGCGTGTAAGAAAGGTCGGAGAAGCGGTCGCTGAAGGCCGTCGCCCTCCGTCGCTTGGGACAATGCTCCGTTTTGCGTTGGCGATGGCGGTTGCCCTTCTCGTGTCCCGCTATCCCCAACATTTTTCGATGGTGCCGGTGGTGATCGGCCTATCCACTCCCTATATTTTGCTGGTAGTAAATCATTTTTTACATAATGACCAATCAGCTGCATAGAAAGTGAGGTGAGCGATAATGGATCATAAGGCGCCACTTTATGAATTGTTTGGTCTCACGTTTAATCTAGCCAACGTATTAATGGTGACTATCACTTGTGTCATTGTATTGGCTATTGCCATTGCGGCAACGCGTAATCTTTCAATGAGGCCGACAGGATTGCAAAACCTTATCGAGTGGGTTGTCGATTTTGTGAAAGGAATCATTAAAAGCAACATGGACTGGGAAACAGGGGGACGTTTTCATTTACTCGGTTTAACGTTAATTATGTATGTTTTTGTCGCCAACATGTTAGGTCTTCCGTTCTCCGTTGTCGTCCATGATGAATTATGGTGGAAATCACCGACAGCCGATCCGGCTATTACGTTGACGTTGGCTGTAATGGTTGTAGCTCTTTCCCACTACTACGGCATTAAACTGCGCGGCGCTTCCGAATACTTAAAAGGGTTTACAAGCCCAATGTGGTTTATGTTTCCCCTCAAGATCATTGAAGAATTCGCCAATACATTGACGCTTGGTCTCCGTCTTTACGGAAACATTTTTGCCGGCGAAATTTTGCTTGCATTGCTTGTCGGGGGGCTGGCCACCGGTGTCGGAGGAACGATTGCCGCGATCATTCCGACGATGGTATGGCAAGCGTTTAGTATTTTCGTCGGGGCCATTCAAGCATTCATATTCACCATGTTAACAATGGTATATATGGCGCATAAAGTTAGCCATGATCATTAATCTTTATCTTGATCCATGTTCTGTTTACTATTTTTAATATTTTTAAAAAATAAATCAACTTTATTAGTGAATAAGGAGGATTTCTCAGATGGGTGCATTAGCTGCAGCAATTGCTATTGGTCTTGCCGCACTTGGTGCGGGTATCGGTAACGGTTTAATCGTTTCTCGTACAGTAGAAGGAATTGCACGCCAGCCGGAAGCGCGCGGCATGCTGCAAACGACAATGTTTATCGGGGTTGCGTTGGTTGAGGCGATTCCGATCATCGCGGTCGTTATCGCGTTTATGGTACAAGGAAGATAACAAATGGGGAGCGCTTGTTAACGGAATGTTAACAAGCGCCTTCAGCAAAAAGAAAGGTCAAAGTGATGATGGCGAAGATCATTCGATAAGAACCTTCGCCATCGCTTTATGTATGCCTTGATATAGAGGAACGACCGATCAGCAATGTTCGGTCAAGACGCAACGGCGGAAAGGAGTGAACGAAAATTATGTTGGCAACATTACAAACAGCAGCGCTTGGCGCAGCAACTGGGCATGGACCGGTCAACACCGGGGACATGATTTTTCAGCTTGTCGCGTTTATTTTGTTGATGCTTTTGCTTCGGAAATTTGCTTGGGGACCGCTTATGAGCGTCATGAAACAGCGCGAAGAGCATATTGCCAATGAAATCGATCAAGCGGAAAAACGTCGCCAAGAGGCGGAAAAACTGCTTGAAGAACAGCGTGAACTGATGAAGCAATCGCGTCAAGAGGCGCAAGCGCTCATTGAAAACGCACGCAAGCTTGCTGAAGAGCAGAAGGAACAAATCGTCGCCTCGGCTCGCGCCGAAGCGGAACGGGTAAAAGAAGCGGCGAAGCGAGAAATCGAGCGCGAAAAAGAACAGGCGATGGCTGCGCTTCGCGAACAAGTGGCTTCCTTGTCTGTCTTCATCGCCTCGAAAGTGATTGAAAAAGAGCTGACGGAGCAAGATCAACGCAAGCTGATCGAAGCGTATCTCAAAGACGTTCAAGAGGCAGGAGGAGCGCGATGAACAACGAAACGATCGCCAAACGGTACGCATCCGCCCTGTTTCAAATCGCGCTCGAACGAGGACAGCTTGATCGGATGGAAGAAGATATTCGCGCTGTGCGCCAAGCGCTGGCGGAAAACGGCGAGTTTTTATCGCTCCTTTCGCATCCGAAACTTTCGCTAGAGAAGAAAAAAGCGTTCATCCGCGAAGTGTTCGCCGGCGTGTCTACTCCGGTGCAAAACACGCTTCTCCTTCTTCTGGAGCGCCATCGCTTCGGCCTTGTGCCTGAGCTGGCGAAACAGTTTCTCGCCCTCGTTGACGATGCGCGCGGCATCGCCAAGGCGGTCGCCTATTCGGCACGGCCATTGACGGATGAAGAACTGAGGGCCCTCTCTGACGTCTTTGCCCAAAAAGTTGGCAAACAGACGCTTGAGATTGAAAATATCATCGATCCGGAACTCATCGGCGGCGTGAAGCTGCGCATCGGCAACCGCATTTACGATGGCAGCGTCAGCGGACAGCTTGAACGGATCCGGCGGCAGTTGATCGGCTAACATTTGGAGATAGGGGTGAAAGGCATGAGCATTCGAGCGGAGGAAATCAGCGCGCTCATTAAGCAGCAGATTGAAAACTACGAATCGCAAATTCAGGTGAGCGACGTCGGCACCGTCATCCAAATCGGTGACGGGATCGCCCGCGCTCATGGGCTCGATAACGTCATGTCCGGCGAGCTCGTCGAGTTTGCCAACGGCGTCATGGGCATGGCGCTCAACTTGGAAGAAAACAACGTCGGTATCGTTATTTTAGGACCGTACACGGGCATTAAAGAAGGGGACGAAGTGCGCCGTACCGGACGGATCATGGAAGTGCCGGTCGGAGAGGCGCTCATCGGCCGCGTGGTCAACCCGCTCGGCCAGCCGGTTGACGGTTTGGGTCCGGTGGAAACGACCGAAACGCGCCCGATCGAAAGCCCGGCGCCGGGCGTTATGGACCGGAGATCGGTGCATGAGCCGCTGCAAACCGGGATCAAAGCGATTGACGCGCTCGTGCCGATCGGCCGCGGTCAGCGCGAGCTCATCATCGGCGACCGACAAACGGGGAAAACGTCTGTCGCGATTGATACGATCATCAACCAAAAAGATCAAAACATGATTTGTATTTATGTCGCCATCGGGCAAAAGGAATCGACGGTCCGGACGGTTGTCGAAACGCTCCGCAAACACGGCGCGCTCGACTATACGATCGTCGTCACCGCTTCGGCGTCGCAGCCGGCTCCGCTTTTGTTCTTGGCGCCGTATGCGGGCGTATCGATGGGCGAGTATTTCATGTACAAAGGCCAACACGTGCTCGTGGTCTATGACGATTTGTCGAAACAAGCGGCGGCGTACCGCGAATTGTCGCTCCTGCTTCGCCGTCCGCCGGGCCGTGAAGCGTATCCGGGGGATATTTTCTACTTGCACTCCCGTCTGCTTGAGCGCGCAGCGAAATTGAGCGATGCGAAAGGCGGCGGTTCGTTGACCGCGCTTCCGTTCGTTGAAACACAAGCGGGCGACATTTCGGCGTACATTCCGACGAACGTTATCTCGATTACGGACGGGCAAATTTTCTTGCAATCGGATTTGTTCTTCTCCGGTGTCCGCCCGGCGATTAACGCAGGGCTGTCCGTCTCGCGCGTCGGTGGGGCCGCGCAAATCAAAGCGATGAAAAAAGTATCGGGGACGCTCCGTCTCGACTTGGCGGCGTACCGCGAATTAGAGGCGTTCGCCCAATTCGGCTCCGACCTCGATAAAGCGACGCAGGCGAAACTTGCCCGCGGGGCGCGCACGGTGGAAGTGCTGAAACAAGACTTGCACCAACCGATTCCAGTCGAAAAGCAAGTCGCGATCATTTATGCGTTGACGCGCGGCTTCTTGGATGATATTCCGGTTGAAGATGTGCGCCGTTTTGAAAAAGAGTTTTACTTGTGGCTCGATCAAAACGGTCAGCACTTGCTTGAACACATCCGCACGACAAAAGACCTTCCGAGCGAGGAAGATTTCAATCAAGCGATCGAAGCGTTCAAGAAAACGTTTGTCGTTTCCCAATAAGGCGATGGGGGCTGCTTTGCCCCCTTGCGCCTGTAGATCCCGTGCAGCAAAAAGGTGGTGAAACCTTTGGCGTCGTTACGCGATATTAAAACGCGCATCAATGCGACGAGAAAAACGAGCCAAATTACGAAAGCGATGGAAATGGTCTCGACGTCGAAATTGAACCGCGCGGAGCAAAATGCGAAATCGTTCGTTCCTTATATGGAGAAAATGCAAGAGGTCGTAGCCAATGTGGCGCTCGGGGCCGGCGGCGCTTCGCACCCGATGCTCGTTTCGCGCCCGGTGAAAAAAACGGGCTATCTCGTCATTACATCCGATCGCGGTCTCGCGGGGGCGTACAACAGCAACGTGTTGCGTCTCGTCTATCAAACGATTCAACAGCGCCACGCTTCTCCCGATGAATATGCGATCATTGTCATCGGCCGCGTCGGGTTGAGCTTTTTCCGCAAACGGAATATGCCGGTCATTCTCGATATCACCCGCCTGCCGGATCAACCTTCGTTTGCCGACATCAAAGAAATTGCCAGCAAAACGGTCGGCTTGTTCGCCGATGGCACCTTTGACGAACTGTATATGTACTACAACCATTACGTCAGTGCGATCCAGCAAGAGGTGACGGAACGAAAGCTGCTCCCGCTCACCGATTTGGCGGAAAACAAACAGCGCACGGTGTACGAATTCGAGCCGTCGCAAGAGGAAATTTTGGACGTGTTGCTGCCGCAGTATGCGGAGAGCTTGATTTACGGCGCGTTGCTTGATGCGAAAGCGAGCGAGCATGCCGCCCGGATGACGGCGATGAAGAACGCGACTGACAACGCGAACGAGCTCATTCGCACGCTGACGCTTTCCTACAACCGTGCTCGCCAAGCAGCGATCACGCAAGAAATTACGGAAATTGTCGCCGGAGCAAACGCCTTGCAATAGCGGACTAGCAAGTTAGGAGGGAAAACGATGACAAGAGGACGCGTTATCCAAGTCATGGGTCCGGTTGTAGACGTCAAGTTCGAAAACGGCCACTTGCCGGCCATCTACAACGCCCTGAAAATTCAACATCAAGCGCGCAATGAAAACGAAGTCGACATCGACTTGACATTGGAAGTCGCCTTGCACCTTGGCGATGATACCGTACGGACGATCGCGATGGCGTCCACAGACGGCCTCATCCGCGGCATGGAAGTCATCGACACCGGCGCGCCGATTTCGGTGCCGGTCGGCGAAGTGACGCTTGGCCGCGTGTTCAACGTGTTAGGTGAACCGATTGATTTGGAAGGCGACATTCCGGCTGACGCCCGCCGCGACCCGATTCACCGTCCGGCGCCCAAATTCGAAGAGCTGGCGACCGAAGTCGAAATTTTGGAAACGGGCATTAAAGTCGTTGACTTGTTGGCCCCGTATATTAAAGGTGGAAAAATCGGTTTGTTCGGCGGCGCTGGCGTCGGAAAAACGGTCTTGATCCAAGAGCTGATCCACAACATCGCCCAAGAGCACGGCGGGATTTCCGTCTTCGCTGGCGTCGGCGAACGGACGCGCGAAGGAAACGACTTGTACCATGAAATGAAAGATTCCGGCGTCATCAGCAAAACGGCCATGGTGTTCGGGCAGATGAACGAGCCGCCGGGCGCGCGGATGCGCGTGGCGTTGACTGGCTTGACGATGGCCGAATACTTCCGCGATGAGCAAGGCCAAGACGTACTGCTCTTTATCGACAACATCTTCCGTTTCACGCAGGCCGGTTCGGAAGTGTCGGCGCTGTTGGGCCGCATGCCGTCAGCCGTTGGTTACCAACCGACATTGGCGACGGAGATGGGCCAATTGCAGGAGCGGATCACCTCGACGGCGAAAGGCTCGATCACCTCGATTCAGGCGATTTACGTCCCGGCCGACGACTATACGGACCCAGCTCCGGCGACGACGTTCTCGCACTTGGATGCGACGACGAACCTTGAGCGGAAGCTCGCCGAGATGGGGATTTATCCGGCCGTTGACCCGCTTGCGTCGACCTCGCGGGCATTGGCGCCGGAAATCGTCGGTGAAGAGCATTATCAAGTCGCTCGCAAAGTGCAGCAAACGCTGCAGCGGTATAAAGAGCTGCAAGACATCATTGCCATCTTAGGGATGGATGAGCTGTCCGATGAAGACAAACTTGTCGTCCATCGCGCCCGCCGCATTCAGTTTTTCTTGTCGCAAAACTTCCACGTGGCGGAACAATTCACGGGCCAACCGGGTTCGTACGTGCCGGTGAAGGAAACCGTACGCGGCTTCAAAGAAATTTTAGAAGGCAAATATGACCACCTTCCGGAAGATGCGTTCCGCTTAGTCGGCCGCATTGAAGAAGTGGTGGAAAAAGCGAAAGCGATGGGTGTCGAAGTGTGACCCGGGATAGGGGGGTTGGACAATGAAAACGATCCACGTGAGCGTCGTCACTCCTGATGGCCCGGTATACGAGGACGATGTCGAGATGGTCAGCGTCAAGGCGAAAAGCGGCGAGCTCGGCATTCTGCCCGGCCACATTCCGCTTGTCGCCCCGCTGGAGATCAGCGCGGCGCGGCTGAAAAAAGGCGGCAAAACGCAATATATCGCCGTGAGCGGCGGCTTTTTGGAAGTTCGGCCGGACAAAGTGACGATTTTGGCCCAAGCGGCTGAACGGGCCGAAGACATTGACGTTCTGCGCGCCAAAGCAGCGAAAGAGCGGGCGGAGCGCCGCCTGCAAAGCCAGCAGGATGACATCGACTTCAGGCGGGCTGAACTGGCGTTAAAACGCGCCTTGAACCGTTTGAATGTCGCTGAAATGAAGTAAGAGCAGGGGAATGAGGATTCCCCTGCTTTTTTTGCTTTTCTTCGCCACCAGCGGCGGAAATTGGCTAGCGGCAGCGCATCCCGCGGCTTGTAATGTTGTTGCGGCGATCCTCTGAAGTTTTGCTGACACGTCTGGATATAAATGTTATAATGGAATCGAGGGAATTATTGAAAAATTTCATCATTATTATCATACGTATGTAGTAAACCAGGAAGGGGGCGAGCTCGTTGAGCAACATCTATGCCAATAGTTATGCCATCGTTTTCGTCTTCCTTTGTCTTGGGGTGTTGCTTCCGGTTGGAGCGCTTACGCTTGGACGCTGGCTGCGGCCGCACGTGCCGAGTGAGGCAAAGGAGACCACTTATGAAAGCGGTAACAATCCGTTCCACGATTCCCGCATCCAATTTCAAGTCCGCTATTACTTGTTTGCCTTGTTGTTTGTCATTTTCGATGTTGAGACGGTGTTTTTCTATCCATGGGCGGTCGTCTACGATCAACTCGGCTTATTTGCTTTGGTGGAAATGGTTCTGTTCATCACGTTGCTTGCCCTTGGCCTTATTTATGCTTGGAAAAAGAAGGTGTTACGATGGATGTGAAATGGGATGGCTTTTCGTTGGCGGAGATGGAGGAGGTCAAGCGGAGCGTGTTTTTGACGACGCTCGAGCAGCTAAAAGGATGGGCGCGGAGCAGCTCGCTTTGGCCTCTCACGTTCGGACTGGCCTGTTGTGCCATTGAGATGATGGCGGTGGGTGGAGCTCACTACGATCTTGATCGGTTCGGCTCGTTTTTTCGGGCCTCTCCCCGACAGTCGGACGTCATGATCGTCTCGGGCACGGTGACGAAAAAAATGGCCCCCCTTTTGCGGCGGCTGTATGATCAAATGCCCGAGCCGAAATGGGTGATCGCCATGGGGTCATGCGCGACAGCCGGCGGACCGTATGTCAAGTCGTACAGCGTTGTCAAAGGGGTTGACCAGATCGTTCCCGTCGACGTGTACATACCAGGCTGTCCACCCAACCCCGCGGCGCTCATTTACGGCATTCATAAATTGAAAGAAAAAATTCGCTTGGAAGCCAAAACAGGGAAGAAGGTGCTGTAACCAATGGACGAGGAAAAAGATTTGGCCCAGCGAAAAAAGGAAGCGGCCGAGCGGGCGAAACAATTGGCGCGTGAACGGCTCGCCGCCAAGCGGGCCGCCGAACAGGCCCAGCCAGCCGCTGAACAAGGCCGGCGGCCAACGGATGAGACGAATGCGGACGCCGCTCCGCCCGCCGGCCCCATAAAAGAAGCGCAGGAACCGGAACCACCGGCTTCTGCAGAAGATCTCGCTTCCGCAAAAAAACGAGCCGCCGAGGAAGCGCGGGCGAGGGCGGCGGAACTGCGGCGACAGCGTGAGGCGGCAGCGACTGGTGCGGGGACCGGTGACGACCTTGAGGCGGCGAAACGGAAGGCGGCCGAAGAAGCGCGGGCGAGGGCGGCCGAGCTGCGAAGGCAGCGTGAGGCAGCGACTGGTGCGGGGGCCAGGGACGACCTTGAGGCGGCGAAACGGAAGGCGGCCGAAGAAGCGCGGGCGAGGGCGGCGGAACTGCGGGGGCAGCGTGAGGCAGCGACTGGTGCGGGGACCGGTGACGACCTTGAGGCGGCGAAACGGAAGGCGGCGGAAGAGGAGCGGGCGAGGGCGGCCGAGCTGCGAAGGCAGCGTGAGGCGGCAAACGATGGGGCGGCGGACGAGGACCTGGAACTCGCGAAGAAAAAGGCAGCAGCGGCGGCGAAAGCGCGGGCGGCCGCCATGGCGAAGCAACAAGGTGACGTCGCCGATGACGCAGCGAAACAAAAGGCGGCGGCCGCCGCGAGGGCGAAGGCGAAAGCCACTGGCGCTGACGGCGGGATGGAACAGCCACCCGCCTCGTCGCCGAACGATCCGCTGCTTGACCACTACGTTCGTCTCATTCGTGAGCATCTCGGTCCGGATGTGCTCGAAGACGCGTATATCAACCGGCTGGCGAAAGATGTGCCGACGCTTGTCGTAAAAAAGGAGGCGTACTACAAAGTCGCTGAGTTGTTGAAAAGTCATGAACAGCTCCGCTTTGACTATTTATCCGAGCTGCACGGCACCGATTACAAGACGCATATGGAAGTGTACGTCCACTTGTACTCGTACTCAAATCGGCAGCCGGTGGCGCTGAAAGTGAAAATCGAGCGCGACAACCCGGAAATTGATTCGCTCGTCCCGCTTTGGCCGGGGGCGAACTGGCCGGAGTGCGAGGCGTATGATTTGCTTGGCATCCGATTCCGCGGCCACCCGAACTTGATCCGCATCTTCCTAGGCGAGCAATGGGTCGGTCATCCGCTGCGCAAAGATTACGAGCCGTACGATGCGGAGGTGTGAGCGATGCTGCGCACAGAAGAAATGATTTTAAACGTCGGCCCCCAACATCCCAGCACCCATGGCGTGTTCCGCCTCATTTTAAAAATTGACGGCGAGATCATTCAAGAGGCGACGCCGGTCATCGGCTACTTGCACCGCGGGACGGAGAAGATCGCCGAAGGGCTGCAATACACGCAAATCATCCCGTATACCGACCGGATGGACTATTTGTCGGCGATGACGAACAACTATGTGCTTTGCCATGCGGTCGAAACGATGATGGGGATTGAAGTGCCGGAACGGGCCGAGTATTTGCGCGTTCTTGCGATGGAGCTCGGTCGGGTTGCCAGCCACCTCGTCTGGTGGGGGACGTATTTGCTTGACCTCGGCGCGACAAGCCCGTTTTTGTACGCATTCCGCGAGCGCGAAATGATTATTAATCTATTAAATGAGCTGTCCGGGGCGCGGCTGACGTTCAACTATATGCGCATTGGCGGCGTCAAGTGGGACGCGCCGGACGGCTGGATCGACAAGGTGAAACAGTTCGTTCCGTACATGCGCGAGAAACTCGCCGGCTACCATGAGCTTGTCACCGGCAACGAGATTTTCCGTGAACGCGTCACCGGTGTCGGGCGGTATACGAAAGAAGAAGCGATCAGCTATTCGTTAAGCGGCGTCAACTTGCGGTCGACCGGCGTGAAATGGGATTTGCGCAAAGATGAGCCGTATTCTGTGTATGACCGGTTTGACTTCGATGTTCCGGTGCGCGAAGGCGGCGACTGTCTAGCCCGCTATGAATGCCGAATGGCGGAAATCGAACAGTCGCTTCGCATCATCGAGCAGGCGTGCGAGCAATTTCCACCTGAGGGGCCGATCATGGGAAAAGTGCCCCGCATCATTAAGGCGCCGCCCGGCGAGACGTTCGTCCGCATCGAAGCGCCGCGCGGTGAAATCGGCTGCTATATTGCGAGCGACGGCAAAAAAGAGCCGTACCGCCTGAAATTTCGGCGCCCATCGTTTTATAACTTGCAAATACTCCCGAAGCTGCTCAAAGGGGAAAACTTGGCCAATGTCATCGCCATTCTCGGTTCGATTGACATTGTGCTCGGGGAGGTCGATGGATGATGGAGCAATGGCTTGAATCCGCCCCAAGCTGGTCGAACATCGCCCTCTTTTTCGGGCTTGGAGCGCTGCTGTTGGCGGTCGTGCTCGCCTTTGTCACCTACAGCATTTTGGCGGAGCGGAAAGTGATGGGGTTTATGCAAGGGCGTATCGGCCCGAACCAAGTCGGCGGCCGTTTCGGGCTTTTACAAACTGTCGCCGATGTGTTGAAGCTGCTTTTGAAAGAGGATACGATCCCGAAAGCGGCCGACCGCCCGCTGTATGTGCTGGCCCCGGTGATTGCGTTTGCGCCGTCGTTTATGGTGTTGGCGGTCGTGCCGTTTACCGATGCGTTCCGGTTCGCCGATCTCGGCGTTGGCCTTTTGTATTACATTGCCGTTTCCGGATTAACGATCGTCGGCGTCATCACCGGGGGCTGGGCATCCAACAACAAATATGCGCTGCTTGGTGGTATGCGGGCAGCGGCGCAAATGATTTCCTATGAAATTCCGCTCGTCATGTCGGCGCTTGGCGTCGTGCTTTTGGCCGGAAGCATGAATTTGGTCGACATCGTCAACGCGCAACAAGACGTCTGGTTCCTTTTCGCCCAGCCGTTGGCGTTTTTGATTTTCCTCATCGCCGCGGTGGCTGAGTTGAACCGGACGCCGTTTGACTTGCCGGAGGCGGAGTCCGAGCTGGTCGCCGGCTTTCATGTGGAATATTCCGGATTTCGCTGGGCGTTTTTTATGCTTGCTGAATATGTGTACATGTTTGCGATGGCCGCCTTGATTACAGTTTTGTTCCTCGGCGGCTGGCATCCGGTCGCCTTTCTCGGCTGGATTCCCGGAGCGGTTTGGTTTGCTTTGAAGTTTTGTGCGGTCGTGTTCGTCTTCATTTGGTTTCGCGCCACGTTCCCTCGTGTGCGCGCCGACCAGCTGATGGAGTTCGCCTGGAAAGTGTTGCTTCCGCTTTCGCTCGCCAACATTGTGCTGACGGCGGTGGTGAAGGCATGGTTTTTCTAGAGGGCTGGTGAAAAACGGTTGTTTCTTTTGAGCAATGGGGGAGCGTTTGAAAGACGATCCCGATGCGACAAGGCTTTTCTATTTGAGAAACAGGCTTGATAAGCGACTTGCTCCCTTAAATCACCGGCCTCCTAGAAGGTTGGTGAAAAACATTGGTTTCCTCTGAGCGATCGGGAGACGTGTGAAAAGCGGCACCGATGCCAAAGAGTTTTTATTGGAGAGGGGGTAGACTGATGATCGGCTTGATGAAAGGATTGGCGTATACATTAAAAGAACTGACGCGCGAAAAAGTGACGTACGGTTACCCGCACGAGCCGCTCCCGCTTCCTGACCGGTTCCGCGGCATTCAAAAGTTTTATCCGGAAAAATGCATCGTGTGCAACCAGTGTGTGAACATCTGTCCGACCGAATGTATCCAGCTGACCGGGAAAAAGCATCCGGACCCGACGAAAAAAGGGAAAGTGATCGAAACATACAACATCAACTTTGAAATTTGCATTTTATGCGATTTGTGCACCGAAGTCTGTCCGACGGAAGCGATCGTTATGACGAACAATTTTGAGCTCGCCGAGTATAGCCGCGATGCCTTGTATAAGGACTTGGCCTGGCTCGATGAAAATGACACGAACATAAGAAGGGAGAATAAACCGTGAGCGGAACGGACATCGCCTTTTTCTTGCTTGCCCTCGCGGCGATCGCCGGTGCGGTGATGATGCTCCAGTTGACGAACGTCGTCCATATGGTCCTTTCCCTCGTCATGACGTTTTTGGGCATCGCTGGGCTGTACGTTTTGCTTTCCGCTGAATTTGTCGCTGTCGTGCAAGTGCTCATTTATTCCGGGGCCATTACGATCATCATGCTGTTTGCCATCATGTTGACGCGCCATCACGACGATGACAAGGAGCGGCAGACGACTGGCGGCGTTGGGCATAAAGCGGCCGCCGCCTTCGCGGTTCTCGCTTTTGGCCTTGCTGTGTACGTCGGCATCCGTACGCTTGATTTCGGCGCTGACGGCAGCGCGCTTCCAGCCGATAACGCCAAGGCGATCGGCCAATGGCTGTACTCGTATTATACGATTCCGTTTGAAATTGTGTCTGTCCTTTTGCTCGTCGCCTTGATTGGGGCGATCGTGCTGGCGAAAAAAGACGGCAAGGGGGCGGAAGACGAATGACATTATCGGTGTATTTAACGCTTTCGCTCATCTTGTTTTGCATCGGGCTATACGGGGCGCTCACGAAACGGAATACGGTCATTGTTCTCATCTGTATTGAACTGATGTTGAACGCGGTGAACATCAACTTCGTTGCCTTTGCCAAATACGGCCCCCATCCTAGCGTTCACGGACACGTGTTTGCGCTGTTTGCGATCGCTGTGGCGGCGGCGGAGGCGGCGGTCGGTTTGGCAGCGCTCATCGCCTTTTATCGGAATCGGAAAACGGTTCGGGTCGATGAAGCCAATTCGCTGAAACATTAGAAAAGGGGATGGGGGAAAGATGATGAACCTAGCTTGGGTCGTGCCGCTGTTCCCGCTTTGTTCGTTTGTTTTGCTGCTGTGGTTCGGGCGGAAATGGAAACAAGCGAGCGCCTATGTCGGCATCGCTGCCACGCTTCTGTCGCTGCTCGCGGCGCTCGGCGTGCTGGTTAGCCGGCTCGGCGGAGCGACGTATGAAGCGAATTGGACGTGGATGAAAATCGGTGACGCCACGTTGACGGTCGGGGTTTCCGTTACGGCGTTAAACGCTTGGATGCTCGTTGTCGTCGCCTTGGTCAGCTGGCTTGTCCATATTTATTCGCAAGGCTATATGGCTGGGGATGAGCGGTTTTCGACGTTTTATGCGTATTTAGGGTTATTTACGTTTGCGATGCTTGGGCTTGTGCTGTCGCCGAATTTGCTGCAGGCGTACATGTTTTGGGAGCTCGTCGGGCTTGGGTCGTTTTTGCTGATCGGGTTTTATTTCTACAAAGAAGAAGCGAAAGCGGCGGCGAAAAAGGCGTTTATCATGACTCGCATCGGCGATGTCGGCTTTTTGATCGGCATGCTGCTCTTGTTTTGGCAGACGAAAAGCTTTGATTACGACGACATTTTCCGCGCTGTTGGCAACGGCACGCTGTCGCCCGGCATGACGACACTGACGGCCATCCTCATTTTCATCGGCGCGATCGGCAAGTCCGGGCAGTTCCCGCTCCATACGTGGCTTCCGGATGCGATGGAAGGCCCAACGCCGGTGTCGGCGCTCATCCACGCCGCGACGATGGTAGCGGCTGGGGTGTACCTTGTGGCGGCTTTGTTTCCGCTCTACGAGGCAAGCGCGGCCGCTATGACGACCGTGGCGGTGATCGGCGGGGTGACGGCCATTTTTGCCGCGACGATTGGCCTCGTGCAGACGGACATCAAGCGCGTCCTCGCGTATTCGACGATCAGCCAACTCGGCTATATGATGTTGGCGCTTGGCTCGGGGAGTTATGTCGCCGCCATTTTCCATTTAACGACGCACGCCTTTTTTAAAGCGTTGCTCTTTTTGGCCGCCGGCAGCGTCATTCATGCCGTCCATACCCAAAGCATCGAGGAAATGGGCGGACTTTGGCGGCGGTTGCCGTGGACCGCGCCGCTCTTTCTTGTCGGGGCGCTGTCGATCAGCGGGGTTCCGCTGTTTGCCGGCTTTTTCAGCAAGGATGAAATTTTAGCCGCCGCTTGGACGAACGGGTCGGTTGGGCTCTTTTGGCTGGCGGTCGCCGCAGCGCTGTTGACGTCGTTTTACATGTTCCGGCTCTTTTTCCTCGTCTTTGCCGGCGAGGCGCGACATCGCCATGACGGCGACGTCCATGAAGCGCCGATGTCAATGACGGCGCCGATGGTCGTGCTCGGCGTTTTATCGGTCGCTGCTGGGTACATTCAAACCCCTTGGTTCGGCTCGTTTCTCGGTGAGTGGTTGACCGATGGGGCGTACCACCATGAAGCGGCGCCAGGATGGATCGCGGTTGTGGCGGCGAGCGTGTCGCTGGCCGGGATTCTCCTCGCTTGGCTCATGTACGGAAAGCGGACCGTGCCGCGCGACTGGTTGTCCGCGCGCGCGCCGTACGGGTACGAATTGTTGCGCCGCCACTATTACATGGACGATCTTTACCGGTCGACCGTTGTGGCGCTTGTGTCATCCATTAGCCGCCTGTTGGGGTATGTCGATCGTTATCTTGTCGAAGGGTTCGTTCAGTTTGTCACCGGCACGGTGAACGCGATCGCTTCCGCCGGATCGCGCGGGCAAAACGGGCAAGCCCAGACGTATGGGTTGGTGGCGGCGGCCGGCTTAGCGATGTTGGTCGTCATCTTCGCCTTGACAGGAGGGGACTGGTTATGACCTTTTTGTCGCTGCTCGTCTTTTCGCCGTTGTTAGGCATCGGGCTGCTGGCATGGGTTCGCAAAACGGAGACGAACATGATCCAATGGATCGGAACGGCCGCCACCGTGCCGCCGCTGCTGCTCTCGCTGTTTGCGTTCATCCAGTCGGTGCGCGGATTTCCTCTTGAGCGGTTGGATGAAGCGCATCATTGGGTTCGTCTTGCCGATTTCCCATTTTTGACCGATGCGGCGTATGTCATCCGCTATGAACTTGGCATCGACGGGCTGTCGCTTCTCTTTATCGTCTTGACCGCCGTGCTCGGGACGCTGGCAGCGGTGGCCTCCTTGCTTGTCAACGAGGAGAAAAAAGGGTATTTTATGTGGTTGCTCGCGCTAGAGGTCGGCATGTTGGGCGTGTTTGCTGCGGCGAACTTCATTTGGTTTTTCTTCTTCTTAGAGGTGACGCTTGTCGCTATGTTCTTGCTTGTCGGCAAATGGGGAGGCTTTGAGCGCGAACGGGCGGCATACAGTTATTTGCTGTACAACGGGCTCGGGTCGGCGCTGCTGCTGGTCGTGATCGCCGTGCTTGTCGCCCGCACCGGAACGGCGAATTTCGCTTTGCTTGGCGACATGTTGCATCACCCGGTCGCCGAAGGACAGCTGATCGCCCCGTTGACGTCAGAGGCGCGGCACTGGCTGCTTGGCGGGTTGCTGCTGGCGTTTGCCTTCAAGCTGCCAGCCGTTCCGCTTCATCGCTGGCTCATCCGCGTCCATGTCGAAGCGCCGCCGCCGGTCGTCATGCTTCACGCCGGCGTATTGTTGAAAATCGCGGCGTATGGGATGATCCGCTTTGGGATCGGCTTGTTTCCCGATGAGTTTCACGCGTTTGCCGGGGTCATCGCCGCGCTTGGGGTCGTCAACATCCTGTACGGCGCGCTGTTGGCGCTTCGACAGCACGAGGTGAAACATGTGCTCGCCTATTCGAGCGTGTCGCACATGGGAGTTGTGCTCGTCGGCCTTGGCGCGCTCAATGAGGCCGGCATTCAAGGGGCGATTTTCCAATCCATCGCCCACGGGCTCATCGCCGCCTTGTCATTTTTGCTCGTCGGTGTGCTTGCCGACCGATGGGGAACGACCGACATTCGCCGCCTAGGCGGACTCACGGCGTCCATGCCCGTCTTTTCCGGATATTTGCTCACCGCTGCCCTCGCTTTGCTCGGCTTGCCGGGCTTGGCGGGATTTGTCGGCGAATTCACTGCGTTTCTCGGCTTGTTTGCAAAGAAGCCGATCTTGGCAGCGGTAGGGGCGCTCGGTTTGATTTTCGCCGCCGCCTACTCGCTGAAGGCGGTGTTGAACGTGACGTTCGGCCGCGCCCCTGGGTCGCAGCCTCCGGCGGGGCAAAGTGAACCGCGGGAGGCGGTCGCCGATTTGCGGATGAACGAAGCCGTTCCGGCGTTCATTCTCGTCGCGTTGATTGTGGCGGTTGGCGTGTATCCGCAGCTGTTGGCGGGGCAGCTTGCCGCCGCGCTCGAGACGATGATGAACGGGTTAGGAGGGTGATCATATGAATGACGTATGGCAATCTGATTGGAGTCTCATGACGCCCGAATGGATTGTGCTCGCCGTTGCTGTGGTTTTGTTGCTCATCGATGTGGCCATGCCAGACGAGCGAAGCCGCCGTCCGCTTGCTTGGGGGGCGGCGCTCGGGGCGGTGCTTGCACTCGGGGCGACGGCGGCGCTCATTCCGGCTGAACCGGCTTCGATTTTGCATGGGACGTTTCGGCTCGATAGCTTTGCGAAAGCGTTCAAGCTTTTGCTGCTTGCCGGCGGGGCGCTGGCCTTGCTGATCGTGGCGGGATGGAATCCAAAAGAGGGTAGCCGTTATGGCGGCGAGTTTGCCTATCTGTTGCTGTTTGCGTTGCTTGGCGCGATGATGACGGCATCGAGCGGCGATTTGCTTACCTTGTTTGTCAGCGTGGAACTGCTGACAGTGTCGTCCTACATTTTGGCCGGCTTGCGCAAAACCGTTGCGGCATCCAATGAAGCGGCGCTGAAATATGTGATCAACGGCGGCATCGCCACCGCCGTCATGCTGTTTGGCATGAGCTACGTGTTCGGTTTGACCGGGACAACGAACCTCGACGAAATCGCCCGCCGGCTGCAAGAGACGAATGAGCCGTACATGCTGGCCTTGGCCTTTCTTCTTTTGCTGATTGGCGTTTCGTTTAAGCTGGCGGCCGTTCCGTTTCATATGTGGGCCCCGGACGTATACGAAGGGGCGCCCGTCCCGGCGACGGCGTTTTTTGCCGTTGTCTCGAAAACAGCCGGATTTGTTCTTCTCCTCCGCCTGCTGGTGACGATGTTTGCTGCGGCGCCGGCGGAAGGGCGGGATCCGTCATCACTGCTGTTGTCGATGCAGCCGGCGATCGCTGTGCTCGCTGGGCTGACGATGATCATCGGAAGCGTTGTGGCGCTCCGGCAGCGGAGCTTGAAGCGGCTGCTTGCTTACTCCAGCATCGCCCACGCTGGCTATTTGCTCGCTGGGTTTGCCGCGATGTCGTGGGCGATGATCGACTCGCTTTGGATTTACTTGCTTGCGTATCTGTTGATGAACATGGGGGCATTCGCCATCGTGTCGCATATCGTCGATGAAACGGGTTCGGACGACTGGGACGGGCTCACGGGGCTGTACCGCCATCGCCCGCTGTTGGCTGCGGCGCTCGGCCTGTTTTTGCTATCGCTCGCTGGCATTCCGGGCACGGCAGGATTTATCGCCAAGCTCCATTTGTTCATCGGCCTTGTCGTCACCGAGCCGGGCCATTACGTGCTCGCTGCGGTGATGGCCATTACGACCGTCATCTCTTATGTGTATTATTTCAACTTGATCGTCCAGCTTTTTTTCCGTCCGCTGTTCTCTTCGGCACCGCTTGGCCGCATGTCGGCCGGGTTGTCGGCGGCCGTCGTTCTTTGCGCGCTCGGGACGCTGGCGCTCGGCTGGGCACCGGGGCTTGCATACAATGTGCTCGCTCAGTTTGACCACTTTGGCGATTTTTTGCCGTAGCGTTACAATAAGGGGAGAGGAACGCCTCTCCTCTTTTTTGTTGGACGGCGGGTGAAAGGGGACCGAATTCGACAGCAAAGCGGAAGAGGTTTGGCGTGGTTCCGCCTGTTCTCGCTGTTCCTTGCCGCCAGTATGACCACTAGACGGCCGGTGAAAGAGGATGTTGTTGGAGGCCCCCAAGTAATAAACGTAGTTCCACTGACGCCAAGTTGAAAAGAATGAGGGCTGTGCCGGCCTACAGACGAAACGAACGATGTGTGCAGGAAAGAGGTGAATGAGATGATGCCGATCATGGGCCAACAAGCGCTCATTTCCATTATCGTCCATTTGGCGTTGATCGCCGTGACATGGTGGACGCTGCAGGCGGTGCGCATCGAGGTGTTGCTGAAGCCGAACCGCGTCGTCCAAGGACGGCTGCTGTACATTTTGTTGACGATCGCCATCGGCTCGACCGTTGCGAACTTTTTCCTTGATTATTGGACATGGTCAACGGATTTGCCGTATTTGTTCCGCGATTAAAGGAGGGAGGCGACCTCCGTCCGCCCGGCGCCGATCCGCCGTTTCGAACGCGGCCGCTGCCATTGACGCCCGTACCGTGTTGGTTCAGCTTTCCGCCCGTGTCTCGCCGTGCGTTCGACCGCGGGTGTGTTTCCACTTCAGCGAGCAGCTCGTCCTGCTCGTTGGTTTGTTTTTTGAAAACGATTTCAAAAACTGCTTTTGTCGATTTTTTTGACGTATGTTCCCTTGTCTGGTGGCAACAATAACAACTAAGGAGAGGAAGGGAACGGAGATGAGAAAGATGGGAAAAAGCTGGACGGCATGGCTGGCCGCGCTTGTGCTGACGGGCTTGGTTTGGGCCGGATGGCAAAATCGGACAGAAGGCGCACGAGGGGACGAGTGGTCGAAGCCGCTCGAAACGATTGCTCAGACGCTGAAGCGGCATGGCGCTTCGCTTGATCGCTGGGTCGTGTACACAAGAGAGTATGCCCACGATATTGAAAATGATGCGGACTTTTTCAAAAAAATGGCGGAGCTGAAACGGCAAAACCGTTCGTTTCGCTGGTCATTGGTGAGGACAAGCCATGGACCAAAAGCGATCGGCATCAATGAACGTCCTTTCTTTCGCGAACAAATTCAGCTCGTGATGACCGTCACAAACGGAGGACCGCAAACGTATCTCCTCTATGAAGCGGCCGGCTCCGCGTGGAGCGAAGCTAGGTGGAAAGAAGCAGTGCAGCGCATTCAAACAAAGACGAGTGAACTATTTGTGAACAATCCTACATTTTTTGCTTGTATGGAAGGCGAGTTCAGTGGTAATATGAAAGGTGGTTTGTTTGATCAAGCCTCTCAACTGCTTCATGATTTGCAAGCGACGCCGGTCGAGTGGCTGAAGGAAGAGTCACTCGTTTCCCTGTCTGCATATACTGGGCAGTGGAAGAACGTTCTCCCGGCCGCCAATCATCAAAGCATCAACCTGCAACTCGCCATGAGAGAAAGATTGGGTGGCAAGACGCGCGTCGTTGTTGGAACCCCAATCATTACCATTGAATACTAATATAGAGAAATTGGACGCGGAGGGGAATACCTTGGAAAAGATCATCGTCCGTGGCGGAAACCGGTTGAGCGGCACCGTCAAAGTCGAAGGCGCAAAAAATGCCGTTTTGCCCGTCATCGCTGCCACCTTATTGGCCACGAAAGGAACAAGTACGATCCATGATGTGCCTGCTCTTTCCGATGTATATACAATCAGTGAAGTGCTTCGCTATTTAGGAGCCGACGTTCACATCGCCGGCGATGTCGTCACGGTGGATGCCACCGGCCCATTGACGGTGGAAGCGCCGTTTGAATATGTCCGAAAAATGCGGGCTTCGGTGCTGGTGATGGGGCCGCTGCTGGCGCGCAACGGCCGCGCCCGCGTCGCGCTGCCGGGCGGCTGCGCCATCGGTTCGCGCCCGATCGACCAGCATTTGAAAGGGTTTGAAGCGATGGGCGCCTCGGTGAAAGTCGGCAACGGCTTTATCGATGCCGAAGTGAACGGCCGTCTTCGCGGCGCCAAAATTTATTTGGACTTCCCAAGCGTCGGGGCCACGGAAAATATTATGATGGCCGCCGTGCTGGCGGAAGGGACAACGGTGATCGAAAACTGCGCCAAAGAGCCGGAAATCGTCGATTTGGCCAACTTTTTGAACGCCATGGGCGCCAAAGTTCGCGGCGCCGGCACCGGCACGATCCGCATCGAAGGGGTCGATGAGCTTGTCGGCACGACGCATACCGTGATTCCGGATCGCATCGAAGCGGGCACCTTCATGGTGGCGGCAGCGATCACCGGCGGCAACGTTCTCGTGCAAGGGGCGGTTCCGGAACATTTAGGTTCGCTGATCGCCAAGCTGGAAGAGATGGGTGTGACGGTCATCGAAGAGGGAAACGGTGTGCGCGTCATCGGCCCGGAAAAGTTGAAAGCCGTCGATATTAAAACGATGCCGTATCCTGGATTTCCGACTGACATGCAGTCGCAAATGATGGCTCTCTTGTTGAAAGCGGAAGGCACAAGCATGATCACCGAGACGGTGTTTGAAAATCGCTTTATGCATGTCGAAGAATTCCGCCGCATGAACGCCGATATTAAAATCGAAGGGCGTTCCGTCATTATTAATGGCCCGTGTCAGCTCCAAGGCGCCGAGGTGGCGGCGACCGATTTGCGCGCGGCTGCCGCGCTGATTTTGGCAGGTCTGGCGGCGGACGGCTATACGCGCGTGACGGAGCTTCGTCATCTTGACCGCGGCTATGTTCGTTTTCATGAAAAGTTGGCCGCGCTCGGGGCTGACATTGAACGCGTCCATGAAGAAACCGAATTGCCTAGTGAAATCCAAGCGGTGGAATGGAACGGATAAAGAGCGAAAAACGGCGGTGAACTGCCTCAAGGCAGGGAGCGGCCGTTTTTTGTGACCGAGGGGGAAAAACGGCGATTTTCACGAAACGGTGGGTGAGCGTGTCAAAGGAACCATCGGTGTGGCAAGATTTCTTTATTTGGGAAATGACGCCGGGGAGCGGAACGATCGGCGAAATCACCGGCCTTTATAAATAAAGAAAACAGTCATATATACTTGTCCGAGCCCATAACTATAGTAACGAACTGAAGCCAAAGCAGGCATTGATGGAAGATGTCCGCTGGTGCTTGAAAAATGCATATTGGGGGCTCGGCTATGGTCAAACGATTAAAACCAGTATTCGCACTCGCACTATGCCTGTTTGTCGCCATCCTTGTTATTCCAGCGGCGCTCGTTTTGCCATTTTACGATGGGAAGGTGGCAAAGTTGGCCGAACAACTGCACAAGCAAAATCAAACGCAGCGATCACAGGCAGCCGAAGGGCCGTCCGTCGAAGTGGCGGTCTACCGAAGCAAGGAACAGCGCGTCGAAAAAATTCCTCTTGAACAATATGTCATCGGCGTCGTTGCGGCAGAAATGCCGGCGGAATTTGAATTGGAAGCGTTAAAAGCGCAAGCGTTGACGGCAAGAACATACATCGTCAAGCAATTGCTTGCCAACCAACCGTTTCGCCTGCCGGAAGGGGCGAACGTGACCGATACGGTGGCGCACCAAGTGTATTACAGCGATGACGAGCTGCGCAAGTTATGGGGAAGCGATTATGACTGGAAAATCAAAAAAGTGACGAAAGCGGTGTTGGAAACGCGCGGACAAATTATAACGTACAACAATGAGCCGATTGAAGCGCTTTTCTTTTCGACAAGCAACGGCTATACTGAAAACTCCGAAGCCTACTGGAAAAATGAGTTTCCGTATTTAAAAAGCGTGGCCAGCCCATGGGATCGGCAATCCCCAAAGTTTTACCAGCGCAAATGGATGTCGGTGGCCGAATTTGAACGCCGGCTTGGCGTCACGCTTTCCGAGAACGGATCGGTCGGCGTCATCCTCTCCCGCACCCCTGGCCGCCGCGTTGGTGAGGTGAACATCGACGGCAAAACGTTCACCGGCCGTGAAGTGCGGGAACGGCTCGGCTTAGCGTCAGCCGATTTTACTTGGGTGCGCCAAGGCGATGACATTGTCATTACGACCAAAGGCTATGGCCATGGCGTCGGCATGAGCCAATACGGGGCCAATTTTATGGCGAAAGAAGGGAAAACGTACGCCGACATCGTCAAACATTATTACCGCGGCGTTCATATTTCATCAGCCACGGCGTTTTTGAACAAACTGACTGCGAAAAAATGAAAACGGGGCGAACGCCCTGTTTTTTTTTTGCATAAAACCAGCAGGAATGTCAAAAAATAAGCAAAAAATTGCTTTCGGCGTGTATATCTTTTCCTCTTTCTGTTCAAAATGGTTGCTGAGGTGATGAACATGAGAGAGGAACAAAAACAATCGTCGCTGAAGCGTCTGTTCCGCAAACGTTGGGTATTTCCGGCGATTTATTTATCATCGGCCGCATTGATTGTCGCTGGCGCGCTTTGGTTCCAACTGGGCAAAGATGAGAATACAGGCAAAGACAACGTCGCCGAAAACGGCGCCGCTCAGCAAGAAAACCCGGCGGTCCCGGTCAATGAGACGGTAGAGAACATCGCCATGCCTGTGCTCGATCCGAACGCGGTGCAAGTAAAAACGCCGTTCTATGATGACGACGCATCGGAACAAGAACAGGAAGCAGCCCTTGTCTTTTATGATCATACGTACCACCCGAACCAAGGCATCGACTTGGCGCGCCAAGACGGCAAAACGTTTGACGTGACCGCTGCGCTGAGCGGCACGGTGACGAAAGCGGAAAAAGACCCGATTTTAGGCTATGTTGTCGAAATCAATCATGAACAAGGGGTCACGACCGTCTATCAATCGCTTGCTGATGTGAAAGTGGAAGCCGGCGATACGGTAAAACAAGGCGAAGTGATCGGCAAGGCAGGGCAAAGCGAGTTCAACAAGGAAGCCGGCATTCACGTTCATTTTGAAATCCGCAAAGACGGCAAACCGGTCAATCCGATCGATTACATTGACAAACCGTTGACCGCTTTGACTGATCAAGCGGAAGATCGCGCCGGCGATGACCGCGCCGCCACCAACAAAGAAAAGCAGTTGATGCCAAGCGATGAAACAGCGCCGACTGAAACCGAACAAACGCCGGCTGATGACAACACCACGGCGCCAAGCGACGATCATTCCCAACAAAATGAGGACGCTTCCTCTTACAAAACGCCAGACGCCTCGATCGGCATGGCCAGAGCGTAACCGGCCACGGCGTCTGACAGCGAAAGCGAAAAGGCCTGTCCGTTTGCCCAGCAAGCGGACAGGTCTTTTTCGTGAACATGCCGAGCTGGCGCGGATTTTCATCCCCAAGTGGAGGGCAAAACGTTGCCCATGAATCTTTTGCGTGAAAAGGCAGGACCATCCTCGGGTGGAGGGCAGGACGCATTGTCCATGGAACTTTTTCCTAAAAATGCGCGCTTGAAGCGGCCGTTTTCATGCCCGGGTGGACGGCAAAAATTGCCCATGGATCTTTTTCGTGAAAATGCGGGACCATCCCCGGGTGGACGGCAGGCCGCATTGTCCATGGAACTTTTCCGTCTCGAGCCGTGCATCGCTTTCTGGGATGGTGGGGTTGAAGCTGCAAGAATTATTTTTTTCAATATTCCTTTGTTTTACATAATATGACTAGAAATCATCACCCTCTTTCTTTTAAAATAAAGCAAAAGGAAAATTCATACTATTAACTCTATTTCCTGAACAAAAGAAAGGGGAGCGCGGCCATGGACTACTTATACCACCCCCACCCATCGCAGCGGATGACGGTGTTTGCCAAAAACGGCGTTGTGGCGACATCGCAGCCGCTCGCAGCGCAAGCGGGGCTTGAGGTGCTGAAAAAAGGCGGCAACGCCATCGATGCGGCGGTCGCCGCCGCGGCCTGCCTGACGGTCGTCGAGCCGACATCGAACGGCATCGGCGGCGATGCGTTCGCCCTCGTCTGGACGAACGGGAGGTTGTACGGCTTAAACGCGAGCGGCTATGCGCCGGCTGCCATTTCGCTTGACGCGCTAAAAGAGCGCGGCTATACGGAGATGCCGAAATACGGCTTCGCCCCGGTGACGGTCCCGGGGGCGCCGGCGGCATGGGCGGCGCTGTCAAAGCGTTTCGGCCGCCTGCCGCTTGTGGAGACGCTTGCGCCGGCGATCGCCTATGCGGAAAACGGCTACCCGGTATCACCTGTGCTCGGAAAGTACTGGGCCGCGGCGTTTCGTACATACAAAGAGGCGCTTCGCGGGCCGGAGTTCGCTTCGTGGTTTGCGACGTTTGCGCCGGGCGGCCGCGCGCCGAAGATCGGGGAAGTGTGGGCGTCGCCTGATCATGCGGCGACGCTTCGCTCGATCGCGGAAACGGAAGCGGAAAGTTTTTACCGCGGCGAGCTGGCGGAAAAAATCGCCGCCTTTTCGAAGCAATACGATGGCTTTTTGACGCTCGAGGATCTCGCCGAGTATGAACCGGAATGGGTTGAGCCGATTTCCGTTTCCTACCGCGGCTATGACGTATGGGAAATCCCGCCGAACGGCCAAGGGCTTGTCGCGTTGATGGCGCTCAACATCATGAACGGGTTTGACGTGCCAAACGTTCCGGACGTTGAGACATGCCACCGGCAAATCGAGGCGATGAAGCTGGCCTTTGCCGACGGGAAGGCGTACATCGCCGATCGCCGCTATATGGACTACAGTCCAGACGAGCTGTTATCGGAATCGTTTGCGGCCATGCGCCGGGCGCAAATCGGTGAGGAGGCGCTCACGCCGGAGCCGGGAACGCCGCCAAAAGGCGGAACGGTCTATTTGGCTGCCGCTGACGGTGAAGGCAATATGGTGTCGTTCATCCAAAGCAACTATATGGGCTTCGGGTCCGGCCTCGTCGTCCCGGGCACGGGCATCGCCTTGCACAACCGCGGCCATAACTTCGCCTTTGATGACGGCCATCCGAACGGGCTCGCGCCAAGGAAAAAGCCGTACCATACGATCATCCCCGGCTTTTTGACGAAAGGCGGCACACCGATCGGCCCGTTTGGCGTCATGGGCGGATTCATGCAGCCGCAAGGGCATATGCAAGTGATCATGAACACGGTCGATTTCGCGCTGAATCCGCAAGCGGCGCTCGATGCGCCGCGTTGGCAGTGGATGGAAGGGAAAACCGTGCTCGTCGAGCCGCACTTCCCGCGTCATATCGCCGAAGCGCTCGCTCGCAAAGGGCATGACATCCGCATGGCGCTTGACGGCGGCCCGTTCGGGCGCGGGCAAATCATTTGGCGCGATCCTGACACCGGCGTGCTCGCCGCCGGGACGGAGCCGCGCACGGATGGAGCGGTCGCCGCTTGGTGAAACTAGCCGCCGCGAGCGCTTTTTTGCTGTTTGGCCAATGGCGCTTGCACCCGGCGTACGTTATCGCCTTGGCGCTCGTCTATGGGGCGGTGTTTTTGTCATAGAGCGTGAAGCCGGACGCGCCACACGGAGGGGCTGACCTAAAAGGCCGTCTGACTCGAAGATCGGCGCAACGTATCAGAAATCACGCATGTGTAGCGGCGAAAGAAGGGATTCTGCTCCTTGGCCCCCTCTTTCGCTCGCTTTTTATTCGACCGTAAACGTCACCTTCGCCCGGGCGTTCGGCCAGTTTTTGTCGGCGAGCCACCACTCAAGCGTGTACGTTCCGGGCGCTAAGTCGCGGAACGTCTCCTGAAAGGACAGCTCTTCGCCTTGTTTTAACGTCCGTTCTTCGTAAATTTGCGCAAACATTTTTCCCTCGCTGAACTGCTTCACCTTTTTGCCATCGCGGTACAAAATGTAGTCATACTTTTGTGAGCTGGTGAACGTCACCGTCTGCACACGCTCGGTTTGGTTTTTGACGGTAAACGTAAATACGTAGGCCCCGTTCTCTTTTTCGTACGTCAACGATGGCTCGAGCGTACCGGCGATGATTCCCTTCCTGCCGGCCTGTTCCGCTTTACCGGCTGGGGCGGGGCCAAGCAAGTCATCTTTTGCCTGCGAGCGCTCACCGCCGTTTGTATACATAAACAGCGCGCTGGCCGCCGCCGCCCCGACCAATGCCGCCGCAATGCCGAACGCTTTTCCTTTGCCCATCTTCGATTCCTCCTTCTGCCTCTTTCTATTATAGTCGTTTCCCATTTTCCGTTCGTTACAAACCGTAAAAAATTGTGAAAAAACCGTTGTCCGCCTTGATGTTTCTGGTATATATGCCCGATTTGTCTAATAAAATGTTACAAATTGAACAGCAATGAGAGTGGTTGAGGTGGGGATCGTTCACAACCGGCAAGCGACGCGGCGAAGACGCTTCCGAGACATCCAACGAAAGCGGCGCTCATCATAGGCAAGACGAGTCTCATTTCACACTTCTCACTTCTCACATCCAACTTAGGGAGGGCGAGTGGTGTGCACGATTACATCAAAGAGCGTACGATCAAGATTGGCAAGTATATCGTGGAGACGAGGAAAACCGTTCGCGTCATCGCGAAGGAATTTGGCGTGTCCAAAAGCACCGTTCATAAAGACTTGACCGAGCGGCTGCCGGAAATCAACCCGGAGCTGGCCCAAGAAGTCAAACAAATTCTCGATTACCATAAATCGATCCGCCATTTGCGCGGCGGCGAAGCGACAAAGAAAAAGTATAAAAAACAGGCGGTAAAAAATAACTGACTTTTTTCCTTGCCATCTGCCGTTTGCGGTCACCATATGGTAAAATAACCTATTAGGAATGATTTTTTAGGGCAGAGGCAAGGAGGACAAGGTATGTTTTCACGAGATATCGGTATTGACCTAGGCACGGCGAACGTCCTCATTTTCGTCAAAGGCAAAGGCATCGTGCTCAATGAGCCGTCCGTCGTGGCGATCGACAAAAATACAAACAAGGTGCTGGCAGTCGGCGAAGAAGCACGACGAATGGTCGGACGTACTCCTGGGAATATTGTTGCCATTCGGCCGCTGAAAGACGGCGTCATTGCCGATTTTGACATTACGGAAGCGATGCTTAGGCACTTTTTAAGCAAGCTCGACCTCAAAGGCTTTTTCGCCAAACCGCGCATTTTGATTTGTTGCCCGACGAACACGACATCCGTCGAGCGGAAAGCGATCAAAGAAGCGGCGGAAAAAAGCGGCGGCAAAAAAGTGTACTTGGAGGAAGAGCCGAAAGTCGCTGCCATTGGCGCCGGAATGGACATTTTTCAGCCGTGCGGAAACATGGTCGTTGATATTGGCGGTGGCACGACCGATGTCGCAGTTCTCTCGATGGGAGACATTGTCACCGCCTCTTCCATTAAGATGGCTGGGGACAAGTTTGATATGGAAATTTTAAACTATATCAAGCGTGAATATAAACTGCTCATTGGGGAGCGAACGGCCGAAGAAATTAAAATCAAAGTGGCAACGGTATTCCCAGGCGCACGGACCGAGGAAATCGACGTCCGCGGCCGCGATCTCGTCACCGGGCTGCCGCGCACGATTACGATCCGTTCCGATGAAATCGAACGCGCGCTCCGCGAACCGGTGTCATTGATTGTCCAAGCGGCCAAAAGCGTGCTTGAGCGCACGCCGCCAGAGCTGTCGGCGGACATTATTGACCGCGGCGTCATCTTGACGGGGGGCGGCGCCTTGCTTCATGGCATTGATTTGTTGCTGGCGGAAGAACTGAAGCTCCCGGTGTTTGTCGCTGAGAATCCGATGGACTGCGTCGCTCTTGGCACCGGATTGATGCTCGAGAACATCGACCGCGCGCCGAAAACGCAGCTTCTTTAACGGCTGATTCATCGCCAGCGCCCCACGGGCGGACAGAAGATGCGCGAAAAAAGGAAAGGCGGGGGATGCGGCGGCCGCTTTTGCCCATCTATAATAAAGAAAAAGGGCCGTTGGCTGTGCCGCCAAGACCGTTCAGCTTCTTTTGCCTTACGGAAGGCTGTCGGCCTTTTCGGTTGAGGATGCGAACCGAGATGGCTTAGAAAACCGGTGAAAAACGCTGATTCTCTTCATCAACGGGAGAACGCGTGAGGCCGATGCAACAAGGTTTTTCTAATTGAGAAATGATATGGAAAACCCGTATCTAGGATGAAATCACCAACCTTTTAGAAGGCTGGTGAAAAACATTGGTTTCCTTTGGGCGATGAATAAAAGTGTGCAGTGCTGCAAAGCTTTTCTATTTGAGAAACGATGACAGGAAGCGGTGTGCACGATTGCATCGCCGGTCTCTTAGGTCGCCCAACGAGCGCGAAGGGCCAGCGAATGATGAAAAGCGACAAAATAAGGCTACGGCGTCCGAACGTTGCGACGAACGAAGGCCAAAAATGAGGACAAGCGAGGTGATGGCCATGTTGAGAGGACTGTATACAGCCGCGAGCGGCATGCTCGCGCAACAGCGCCGCGTCGATTGGCTGACGAACAATTTGGCGAACGCCGAAACGCCGGGGTATAAAGCGGACGTTGGAGCGATGAGAGCGTTTCCGGAGCTATTGATGAGCCGGCTTGCCGATCGTTCCGTTCCAGCCAACCCTCCGCGCGCCATTCCGACCCAAACCGTGATCGGCCCGCTCAATACCGGCGTTTATATGCAAGAACTGATTCCGAACTTTCGCCAAGGGGATATCAAAGAAACCGGGCTTTCGACCGATGTCGCCTTAATAGATGGACAAGTTCCGGTCGATCCAACGAGCGGGGAGCGCGGCGCGCTGTTTTTTGCCGTTGAAAACGGTCAAGGCGAGATCCGTTACACAAGAAACGGGCATTTCACGTTGAGCCCGGACGGCTATTTGACGACTCAAAACGGCTGGTATGTGCTTGATGCGAGCGGTGAGCGCATCCCGCTGTCAAGCGAACAGTTTTCCGTCCGTGACGATGGAACGATCATCGACGAAACAGGGGCAACCGCTCGTCTTGGTGTCGCGTTTGCCGCCAATCCGAACACCTTAGTGAAGGAAGGAAACGGGTTCTTCCGCAGCACCGGAGGTCCGCTGCCGCCGGCGCCGGGCAATGTGACGTATACCGTAAAGCAGCGCTTCATTGAGCGGTCGAATGTCGACGTCGAGCGGACGATGACCGACTTGCTCGCCGCCTACCGCGCCTTTGAAGCGAACCAAAAAATCGTGCAAGCGTACGACCGCAGTTTGGACAAGGCCGTCAACGAAGTCGGCCGCCTAAAATGATGAAAGGGGGACAAGCCTGTGCTCCGCTCGATGTTCACCGCTGCCAATACGATGAACGCGTTGCAGCAGCGGCTTGATACGATCAGCCATAACATCGCCAACAGCAACACCATCGGCTTTCAACGGCGCGAAGCGAGCTTCGCTGAGCTGCTGGCCCAGCAAGTCGACCGCCTGCCGAACGACGAAGCGCCCCGGCAAACGCCGGCGGGGGTGCGCTACGGAAACGGGGCCGGACTCGCTTCGACGATGCTCGTCACTGCGCAAGGGCCGCTTGTCGAGACGGGCCGCGCCCTCGATTTCGCTTTCACCGCGACTAACCAATGGTTTCGCGTCCGCACCGTCGATGGCAGCGGCGCCGCTGCGATCGGCTACACGCGCGCCGGCAACTTTTCGCTGACGCCGATGAACGGCCAGCTCGCGTTGACGACAAGCGACGGCCTGTTCGTGCTTGATGAAACGAACGCACCGATCGTGCTGCCAGCGAATACGCATGACGTGCAGCTGTCACCGACGGGAACGTTGACCGCCATCGACGCCAATGGAGCGGCCGTCGCCCGCGTCAACTTGGGTGTCACGGCGATTCGCCGCCCGCAGCTCCTTGAGGCCCAAGGCGACAACGTCTTCACTCTGCCCGCCGTCCCAGGCGCCAGTGAAGAGTTGAACGGCGGTTTGCGCAACCAAATCCGCATCAAGCAAGGCGCGCTCGAACAAGCGAACGTCGATCTTGGCGAGGAACTCGTCGGCCTGATGACAACGAGCCGTGCCTATCAGCTTAACGCCCGCGCCATTTCCATTTCCGAACAAATGCTCGGGCTCATTAACAACGTGCGCTCCTCTTAAGGAGAGATGAACATGGGCAACGAAACGAAAAACGAGCCGCTTTCTCGCAGCGAGCGGCGAAAACAGCGAAGGAAAGCGCGCTTGGCCGCGTTTTCGACCGACGGGAGCGCCGCGGCCTTGCAAGAACGGCCGCCGGTGACGAAAACCCCCCCGCCGTCTGAGGCGGAAACAACGCCGGAAACGCGCCATTTTGCGCGCGCCCGGTTCGTTTCAGTGCTGCTGCGGCTGATCATGGTCATCGCACTGATGGTCATCTGCCTAGCGGTGGGAGTGGCTGTCGGCTACAGCGTCATCGGCGACGGGCACTGGCTTGACGTGTTTCGTCCGTCGACATGGCAGCACATTTTTGACTTTGTCCAAAAAGGGGCGTAGAGACAAGTCCCCCTCCTTGAAGGCTGGTAAACGGTGAGCGATGAGTGAACGGTGCAAAGCAGGAACGGTGCTACATGTTCAATTGGAGAAATGATGCTAGGAAGCGGACGGCTCCCTTCCATCACCAGCCTTCTTGATTCCAGCAGAAAGGAGCGTTTCCGATGCTTGATGTCCAACAAATTCAAGCCATCATCCCACACCGTTACCCGTTTTTGCTTGTGGACCGCATTGTTGAAATGGAAGAAGGCAAACGCGCCGTCGGCCTCAAAAACGTCAGCGCCAACGAAGCGTTTTTCGCCGGTCATTTTCCCGAATACCCGGTTATGCCTGGCGTGTTGATCGTCGAAGCGCTCGCTCAAGTCGGCGCTGTCGTCCTCTTGCAAAGCGAGGAAAACCGCGGCCGCCTCGCCTTTTTCGCCGGTATCGACAACTGCCGGTTTAAAAAGCAAGTGAAACCAGGCGACCAGCTCCGCCTCGAAGTGGAAATTCTCCGCGCCCGCGGCGCCATCGGCAAAGGCAAAGGCGTCGCCACTGTCGACGGCGAGCTCGTTTGCGAAACAGAGCTCATGTTCGCTTTGGGGGACAAACCGTCTCGTTAAATGGAACCCGCGCGGACCGAAAAGGTGGCCCGTCTTCAAGATAGGCAAAATACGAAGAACATGTTACGTATATAGTGGGAAAAGAGGATGCCCCGTTCCGTTCGGGACATCCTCTTCGTTTTTGGCCGAGAAGGCTGTGGTGAAAAACCATTGACTCCCTTCATCAATGGGAGAACGCGCGGGCCGATGCAACGAGGTTTTTCCAATTGAGAAATGACATGGCAAACCCGTATCTAGGATGAAATCACCAGCCTCCGAGAGATCATCGAAAAGCAACGCAGAAACGAGTCCCTCCGCATTTCATGCATGAAATCATCCGTTCGGGGAAAGATAAGCAAGGACCGGTCTTACATAAGGTCACCATAACACATGGAAAGGAGAAGAAGCATATGAAGAAAAAACTGCTGCTGTTCAAACTGCTCAGCGCCGTCCTCGCCCTCATGTTAGCGGCCGGATGCAACGGCGACAACGACAATGACAGCCCGCCGCCGCCGAACAACCAACAAAATGATGTCAACGACCAAGACATGAACCCGGCCGATGACATCAACCAAAACGACGATGTGGATAACGACAAAGATAACGACGGCATCCCGGACAACCGCGATACCGATTTGAACGACAATCAAAACAATCAACTCTCACCAGGAGACGACACGAACAACGGCCCGGGCGATGACGAACACGATACCGTGCCGGACCGCGAAGACCCGATTGAAGATCCGCGGGATGCGAATGACAAGGACAATAAAGACGAGTAAGGAAAATAAGGATGCCCAAAGAGGATGGTCTCTTTTTGGGCATCCCTGTTTTGTGTATTTATTTTACTGCTGTGGTCTTCAATTCAAGATGTTCTTTTAACTCATTGGAAACGGCCAACCGCTCGCTTTCCGGCACGATTAAATAATAGATTCCGTTAATTTTCGTCCCTTGACCGGTGATGTGCAGCTGCTTGATCTGTTTACGGGCATCTTTGTAGTTCGCCTGAATTTCTTTCATTTCCTCAAACGTTAAGTTCGTTTTGATGTTCTTCCCGATTGCCGTGAGTACATCGCTATAGTTTGTGAGTGACGAGAAGCTTGCCCCTTTCTCAATAATGGCTTGAATGATTTGTTTCTGGCGGTCTTGGCGCCCGAAATCGCCGCGCGGGTCGTCATACCGCATGCGCGAATATTTCAGCGCTTCTTCCCCGTTTAGCTTAATTTGCCCTTTTGGAAAGTGCGTGCCTTCATACGTGAAAGCAAACGGGTTGTTCACCGTCACTCCCCCGACCGCATTGACGATATCGCGGAAGCTTTCCATATTGACTTTAATGTAATAGTCGATCGGAATATCTAAGAAATGCTCGACCGTCGCCATCGTCATCTCCACTCCGCCAAAGGCGTACGAGTGGTTGATTTTATCTTTCGTCCCTTTTCCGATAATATTTGTTCTCGTATCGCGCGGAACACTGACCATCTCAATCGACTGTTTGTTAGGGTTAATAGTCATCACAATGAGAGAATCTGCACGCCCGCGATCTCCCTTGCGCTCGTCAACGCCAATTAACAAAATCGAAATCGGCGTCTTCCGCTCAAACGATACCTCTTCTTGACGTTTTTCCGATTTCCAGTTGACTTCTTCATGCATCTTGTTCGCTGTCTGCTTGACATGATGGTAAACGGAATAGGCGAACACTCCCGCACCGATGACAAGCAATGCGACGATCGTCCCAACCCAGCGTAGCCATTTTCGCTTTTTACGTCGTTCTGCTCTCATGTTCAACCTTCCTTTAGCTGTAAAATTCATCATTATGATTATAGTTTGTTTTTCTGAGCGAAACAACTACAAAGAAGGTAGGGGTCTATCAACTTTTAGCAAACAATGTCCATTACAACTGTCAAACGGAAACAAATACCGCCAATAAAAAGGTTATTTCGACAAAGTCCGACAAAAAACGCGATTGATATGACAAATCTACTATGTTATGATTAATGATGTTCAAAGAGGTGGGAAATCAAAGGAAAGAGGGAGGACGATGATTGGATATCCATCGGTACTCCCGTTAATATATAAGATTATTCAAATGATCCGTCGACATGTTCACCTACCGATTCAACAATTAAATCAAACGAGTCATATTTTCTAATCTGACCTTTGGGGGCAAAAAGTTTGTATCTACAACCAAGTTGAGGCCACAGCTGAAAGAGATCAAATCTAGTCATTGCTCGTTCTGAATCGAAATGCTAGTCTGATTGAAAAACTAGAAGGCCGGTGAAAAACCGCTGTCACACACCAATTGGAGGCATTTTCATTCAGAAAAGTTCCATGGGCAGTGATCTGCCCTCCACCCGGGGGATGAAAATCCCGCGCCCGTGCGGCATTTTCACGGAAAAGCTGATTCTTTGAAGTTTCTCTAATTGAGAAATAGGTGGAACTCAGCAGCATTTTGCACTAAATCAACGGCCTTCTAGATCGAATATACGATTTGGTCGAAAAAGATCCTGTCAGTCAAGTGAACGTTGTGGGTGTTGTAGGGCTCCTCGGAAAAACATTTATACGTTCTAGGTGCAAATGACCGCAATGAACTGGATGCGTTTGATTGCCCCCACTGCTCAAATCTCACAAGCCGCTCATTTCAAATACGAGCGGCCTTATAGTGTTGGCGAGTAGAAATTGGACCAAGATGCCATCGGTTTTTTCAAGGAGATGCTGAAGCTGTTCGCCCGATCGTGACGAGCTGCGCGGATTAAAAGCTTTTTAGGTGGGTGTGCCTAAGCCGAAAAGCTAGGCCAATATGTTGTTTCTTTACCTTAAACCCGTGTTCCATTTTGGGGTGATAAAATGGAAACGGCCTTCTTTTGCTTTTCGGTGATGTCTCCTTACCGTTATCAACGGAGGCACTCGGCCATGCCGTGGGTGGGGACGATGACGGTCCTGGCACCTTAGACGCCCGTCGTCGAGGGTGTGGCGTGAGGGCGGGTTAGATGCCCGGTCTAACCTTGTTTTCTACACTCATCGATCAAAAAGAAATGCTGCTCAATGAAGTCCCAAGAAGGGACCGTTTTTTGCCCATGTGCGTTGGCGCATCGGTATCGCCTCTGCTGTACCGATGCGCGGGGGCATATGGGCCAGCGAATCGATTAGGGGGTTACATACGTGAAAAAAGTACGCAAAGCCATCATCCCAGCGGCGGGCTTAGGGACGCGCTTCCTTCCGGCGACCAAGGCGATGCCGAAGGAGATGCTGCCGATTGTCGATAAGCCGACGATCCAATACATCGTCGAAGAAGCGATCGCCTCAGGAATCGAAGACATCATCATCGTCACCGGAAAAGGAAAACGCGCCATCGAAGACCATTTTGACATCGCCTTTGAACTCGAACAACACTTAATGGAAAAAGGCAAATACGACTTGTTGGAAAAAGTGAAAGAACCGTCGAAAGTTGACATTCACTACATCCGCCAAAAAGAGCCGAAAGGGTTGGGACACGCCGTCTGGTGTGCAAGAAACTTTATCGGCGACGAACCGTTTGCTGTCTTGCTTGGCGACGACATCGTCCAAGCCGACCCGCCGTGTTTGAAGCAGCTCATCGACCAATACGAACAAACGTTGAGCTCCGTCATCGGCGTCAAACAAGTGCCCGATCACGAAACACACCGCTACGGCATCATCGACCCGATCGAACAACACGGCCGCCGCTACCAAGTGCGCCAATTCGTCGAAAAACCAGCACCCGGCACCGCACCGTCCAACTTAGCGATCATGGGAAGATACATCCTCACACCGGAAATCTTCCTCTTCCTTGACAAACAAGAAACCGGCGCGGGCGGCGAAATCCAACTCACCGACGCCATCCAAAAGCTGAACGAAATCCAACGCGTCTTCGCCTACGAATTCGAAGGCAAACGCTACGACGTCGGCGAGAAGCTCGGATTCATCAAAACGACGATCGAGTTTGCGGTGCAAAACGAGGAACTGCGGAAAGACCTCATTCCATTTATGGAGCAAATGCTAGAAAGTGTAAAAGAGAAAGCATAGGAGAAAGAAACAAAAGAAACAGGGGGATGGAAGTTGGCGAAGCCAGGAGGGACAGCAACAATCGAAGCTACCCACCGCCATCGGGTAACCGTCAATGATAAAAAAGGATACTTACTGGCCAAGCGAATCATGGACATCTGTGGGGCGCTCATCGGACTGATTTGTTTATCGTGGCTGTTTCTCATCGTCGCGATTCTCATTAAACTCGAAGATCCGAAAGGCCCCGTCTTTTTTAAACAAGTCCGTGTCGGTAAGGATGGAAGGGAATTCTATATGTACAAATTTCGCTCGATGGTGGCGGATGCGGAGGAACAACTGAGGGAACTGTTAAAGTATAACGAAGTATCAGGCGCCATGTTTAAAATGAAAAACGATCCACGCGTCACAAAAGTCGGCAAAATAATCCGCAAAACAAGCATTGACGAACTGCCGCAATTATGGAATGTATTAAAAGGGGAAATGAGCCTAGTCGGACCACGACCGCCGTTGCCAAGGGAAGTGGCGCAATATACGGAATATGATAAGCAAAGACTGCTTGTCACCCCAGGGTGTACGGGGTTGTTGTTTTTTGCAAGCAAAAAGTGCAGAGAATTGCAAGAAAAAATACATAGGCTTGCCGGCTCAATGAATTTACCTTTCAACCGAGTGAGAAGGGAGCGACTGAACGGCAGAAAGCGCATGCCGCAAGCGGTAGCTCTCACCCGTAAACGCGAGAATGTGGGCGTGATGGACCAAACGATCCACCAGCGCTGCCGTCAGGCGGTTGTCCCCAAACACTCGATTCCACTGTCCAAACTCTAAATTCGATGTCACGATGACACTTTTTCGTTCATAACAATCGGCAATGATGTGAAACAGCAGTTCCGATCCCTGCTTTTGGAAAGGTACATAGCCGAGTTCGTCCAAAATCAACAGCTCGCATGTGTCGATTTGCCGTTTGAGCCGTCCGAGGGTGCCGTCTTTTAACGCCTCTTCGAGCTGGGCGACAAGATCGGCGACACGGAAAAACCGAACTTCATGGCCCCGTTCACACGCTTTTAATCCTAATGCGGTGGCGAGATGGGTTTTTCCTGTTCCCGGCGAACCTAAAAGCAGGACGTTCTGTTTTTGCTCCAAAAAGCGAAGGTCGCAAAGTTCTTCCTTCGAGGTCGTGGTCGGCCAATGAATCTGATCCGACCATTCGTAATCTTTGAGCCATTTCAACTCCCGGAACTTCGCCTTCTTGATCAATCGAGCCTGTTTTGCTTTCTGACGGAACGACAGCTCCAACGCCAACACATCACGCAAAAACTGTTCCTTGGTCTCGTAGGCCACCTCCTCGAATCGATCCGCGATGTACGCCAAATGCAGGGCTTTACAAATCTCTTTTAAATCCATCTTCATGCCCGGCTTCCCCCTTCCCTTGACGGACAAAGACGTTGATCATACACATGTAAATCGGTTTCATAGTCGACGAAAACGGAAGGGGTATAGGCTTCTTCCCATTTCGCGGGATACTCCGAACGCTTCGCCTCCATCAACACCCCGATCTCATGGGGCGCCAAATCCCACCGTTGATACTTGTCAAGCCACTGAGCGATCTCATAGACGGTGTACCGGTCCAGCAGCTTCTGCACCCCTCGAATGCGTGATGCCGTCTGTTTCGGTTGTTCCATGAAGTATTTCCTAATGGCCTCCGGTAAGTAAACTCGAAACCGCGAATACTCCACCACCCGGGGCTTTTGCGCCCATTCCGCCAAAATGTCCTTCCAAGGGAGCTCCCGTTGCTTTTTCGTGTACGGCCTTGGCGCTTCCAGGTACACCTCCCCTTCTTGGGACAAAACCATGAAACGATCCCATTCCTTTTTGACAAGGACACGGTTGGGGACCGGGATCCCATGAACCACAAACGCCTCCCCATCCACCGTTACTTCCCCGTATTTATTGACATTGGCGTGGTGGAAGGAGAAGATCGGGAGATCTCTCTCCGGCAGGACAAGCAACTCCTTTTGTTCTTCCTGCCATAATTCCTCAATGGTTCTCCCTTTTTCATAGTGGGGGCGGGCTCGATCTTCGATCATCTTGCGATGCAGCCACTCCGCCAGTTCTTCATCCCCCTTGATCAACGGAGCAGGGACAAAGCAGTGTTGACGAGTATAGTAAACTTTCCGTTCGACATTCCCTTTTTCGTGTCCGCTATACGGATTGCACGCCTGTACGTCAAACCCATAATGAAGCCGGAATCGCTCAAATGCTTCAGTATATTGACGTTCGCCTCCTTTTCGGATCGAAACCACCGCCGCCGCCAAATTGTCGATGCGCAGTTTTCTCGGGACGCCTCCAGCTTGGCGAAACAGCTGAGTGAGCCCGTAAAGAAAACATTCGCTGTTTTCCGCCGGCAATGGATACGCATACGCGGCGTTGCTGTACGGAAAGCTCAAAATCAGAATTGATCGGTCTTCCTCTTTTCCCTCCTTCGTCACAACGGACATGGTGCCGAAATCCACCTGCGCTTCCCCCGGAGGGTGTTCCAGCCTCTCGTAACGCTGTTCCTTCTCCAGCTTAAGCTGAGGTCTTCGTTTTTGAACGTAGGCGCAAACCGTTCGATAAGACCCTTTAAAGCCATGTTCCTGCTTTAATTGTTCGTACATCTTCTTGCTTGTCCGCCGTTGTTTTCTTGGCAGTTTGGCGTCCTCCTCCAGCCAGTCATCAATGATTTGACCGTATCCTTCTTCCTCCATCATTCCCCGTTTTCTCTTTATTTTTTGTCTGACCGAAATGTCTCCATCCGCATATTTCTTGACTGTTCTCCAGTTAAATCCCGTCCTGCGGACAATTTCGGAAAGCGATAACCCTTTCTTTTCACGCAAATGTTTGATATGATGAATTTCAGGCATTGCTAGCATCCTTTCTTTACCTCCACTGTTTTGTTCTTCACAACCTTAACAGTAGAGGGAATTTTAGGAGCTGGCAAGCCTTTTTTTATGCCATGAAGCTCTGCACTTTTTTGTTGCAGAACTCTGTACTTTCATTTTGCACTAAACAGGGTTGTGGCAGGTAAGCGGGAGAAATGATTTAGGATTTGATGAGATGGTGGAGTTGGATTTGAAATATATTCGAGAAAGATCGCTGTTGTATGACATAAAGATTATATTTAAAACAGTTAAAATAATGATTAGGCCGAATAGCGCCTATTAACGAGTTGCATTAGTTTTTACAATAAAACATTTAAAAAATCTTCTACTTGATTAGGGCATCTAAAGTGGGTTTGATTGAATCGGAACCAGTGATTGAGGAGGACCTAAAAAGTTATGAAAGTAGGAGTTTAAAAATTCTTATCGGTCAAACCAGGAATCACAGGGTATTGGCAAGTGAGCGGGAGAAGTGAGTTGGGGTATCCCGAAAGAGTTGATGTAGAGTTGTTTTATGTATATAATCAGTCATTGATTTTAGATATGATCATTCTTGTAAAAACGGTATTTATGGTTCTTTTAAGAAAGGGAGCCTATTGAATTAAATTAGGAGAAAGAGTATATGTCCGATAAAAAAAGATTGCTCGAAAACTTTCTCTCTTTAGCA
Organism: Geobacillus sp. C56-T2; assembly: GCF_007829715.1. Classification (NCBI taxonomy): domain Bacteria; kingdom Bacillati; phylum Bacillota; class Bacilli; order Caryophanales; family Anoxybacillaceae; genus Geobacillus; species Geobacillus sp. C56-T2. Next base: position 3,275,749 of record NZ_VJWB01000001.1, on the reverse strand, counting down.
ACTTTACAGGGGCTCAACTATATACTTCCTTTACTTACACTGCCTTATTTAGTAAGGGTCTTAGGGCCAGCCAACTATGGGTTAATTGCATTTGCCCAATCATTTATTCAGTTTTTCGTCATTTTCGTTGACTATGGATTTAATCTGTCTGCTACAAATCAAATCGCTGTTTATAGAGAGGATAGGGAAAAGGTTCAAAGAATTTTCAGTACAGTGATAGCGATCAAAACTCTTTTTGCGGTAATCGGTTTTGCGGTACTGTGCTTATTAGTCTTCTTAGTGCCAAAATTTCAAGAACATAAATTAGTATATATCTTTACATTCGGAATGGTTATTGGTAATGTTCTCTTTCCTGTATGGTTTTTCCAAGGAATGGAGAGAATGAGGTACATAACCGTTCTAAATATTATTGCAAAAACACTGTTTACGTCAGGTGTTTTTTTATTGGTAAAACAACAGGATCATATACTATTGGTTCCTTTGCTCAACTCTCTTGGAACGATGTTAGTCGGACTTCTATCTCTAGCAATGGTCAAAGGAACGTTTGGTATACATGTCATCCTCCCTACTTGGAGTGATGTGAAGCATCAGTTAAAAGAAGGATGGCATTTATTCATTTCGACAGTGGCTATTAGTCTATATACTATCAGTAATACGTTCATCCTTGGTCTATTTACCAATAATACGATCGTTGGATATTATGCTAGTGCCGAGAAAATCATCAATGCTGCAAATGGGATGATCAATCCCGTCTCACAGGCGATTTATCCATATATTAGCCGATTAATATTAGGAAACTATGAAAAAGGACTAATATTTATAGGAAAGATTCTACTTATAATCAGCAGTTGTACACTTATAATATCTTTCGGGATTTTTATGCTTGCGGACGGCATTGTGGACATCGCATTAGGAGGTCATTATAAGCCATCCGTCATAGTTTTGGAAATTCTGTCCTTTTTGCCTTTTGTGATAGGACTGAGCAATATTTTAGGGATTCAGACAATGCTGACGTTAGGGTATAAGAAAGCTTTCTCCAACATTTTAATGTTAGCGAGTGCTCTAAATATTTCCTTAGCCTTTTTTTTGGTTCCTATTTGGCAGCATGTAGGAACAGCTATTGGAGTTGTTATTTCGGAACTTTTTGTGACTTCGGCCATGTTCGTTTATTTGTATTCGAAAGGGATTAAACTTCTGGAGGGTAAACATGTTTGATTATGTGATCATTGGAACAGGATTTGCCGGGAGTGTGCTGGCGGAACGGATTGCAACGCAGTTAAACAAGAAAGTATTAATGATTGAAAAACGCAATCATATTGGCGGAAACGCATATGACTCCTATGACAGCCAGGGCATTTTAATTCATAACTACGGCCCACATATTTTTCATACAAAGGTAAAAAAGGTATGGGATTATTTATCAAACTTTACGGAGTGGCATTTATATCATCATAAAGTGCTAGGGGTCATTGATGGAAAAAAAGTGCCTATTCCATTTAACTTGAATTCAATTCATCAAGTTTTCCCTAAAAGTTTAGCAGAACGTTTAGAGAAAAAGCTGATTGAAAACTTTGGCTATAATAAAAAAGTGCCTATCTTAAAATTGCGAGAAGTAGAAGACCCAGATCTGAAATTTTTAGCTGATTATATATATGAAAAGGTGTTCCTGGGCTATACAACAAAGCAATGGGGAGTGACACCGGAAGAATTGGATCCCTCTGTTACAGGGCGAGTGCCTGTGTATATTAGCCGGGATGATCGCTACTTTCAAGATCCTTATCAAGGGATGCCGAAAGAAGGGTATACAAAACTGTTTGAAAGAATGCTAGATCACGAAAATATTAAGATTTTATTGAACACTGATTATAAAGAAGTTTTACAATTTAATTTTGAAACAGGTGAAGCAAGTTTATTCGGGCAAAAATTTAATGGAAAAATTATTTATACGGGTCCGATTGATTACTTCTTTGATTATAAATTTGGACAGTTACCTTATCGTTCGTTAAATTTTGTATTTGAACAGTTCAATCAAGAAAAAGTACAAGAAGTAGGGACTGTCAATTACCCAAATGATTATAATTTTACAAGAATAACTGAATTTAAACATTTAACAAATCAATCTTCTGACAAAACAACAACTGTAAAAGAGTTTTCCCAAGAGTATATTCCTGGGGAAAATATTCCTTATTATCCGATTAAGAATGAAAATAACTTGGAACTATACAGACTGTATAAAGAAGAAGCAAGAAAATATGATAATTTAATTTTCATCGGTCGTTTAGCAGAGTACCAATATTATGATATGGATATGGTGGTTGCTAAGGCTTTAAGAGTATTTGAGGAAAAGATAAAAATATGATCTAAAAGGTGAGGAAATAAAGTGGGAAAAGTATGTGCAGTAATTGTGACTTACAATCGATTAGAAATGCTGAAAGAATGCATTGATGCTTTACTAAACCAAACATACAGCTTAGATCGTATATTAATTATAAATAATAATAGTACAGATGGGACTAAAGAATATTTAGATGGTCTTGTGAAGGAAAATAAAAAAGTTCAAGCGTTACATTTAAATGAAAACATCGGTGGGGCTGGAGGATTTCATAGAGGCGTAAAAGAAGCTTATGAACAAGGATATGATTGGATTTGGATAATGGATGATGATGCTGAACCGGATATTAACTGTCTTCATAGGTTAATGGATTTTGTTGTTTCAACTGGGAATGTAGGTTTTGTTGCTCCTGTGATTATTAATAAATATTCCAGAAATATCCAAAATTATCATCATAAAAAACTTAATAAGACACTTACTAAGGATATACCTATATCTGTGGAAGAGATAAATAATCAAAAAGTAATACAAATAGATGCGAACGCGTTTGTAGGACCATTAATTTCTGCAAAAGCAATAAAAGCAGTAGGGTTTCCTAGAAACGACTTCTTTATTCGGCTAGATGATACAGAATACACATATAGAATAACACAGAAAATGAGCGCATACTTGATTACTGATGCATTCATCTATCATAAGGATGGTACAAATACAAATGACTTGGTAAAAGACTTTTGGAAGACTTGTTATGAGCTAAGAAACAGAAGCCTGTGGATCAATTCGGAATTAAAGAAGGGGCTTCTGATTGCTGGGAATTTAAGATTAATGATGCGATTTATTAAATGTTTGATCAAGATTATGTTAAAAAATGAATGGAAATATAATCGACTTTTAGGACTTAAATATTTAATGCGTACATTGTATTATTCTTATAGAGCGATACCTGGAATCTTTATTATTCCCAATGAATACTTAAGTAATCTTAAGGTTCATCACCAAATTTTGTGATTTAGTGACAAAAAAGGTTCATCACCGAAAGATGTACTTGACTTTTAGGAACAAACATGATATTATCCCTCCCGGTTGAACAAAAATAACAAAAAATGGTAATCAATCTTTTTGACGTTCTTATCATGAAAAACGTTTTTTGTCAAGTACATTTTGTGGTGAAGAGCCACAAAAAAGAGAAAGCACTGACGAGATCCTGGCAATAATGTTAGCGGTGAAATCAACATTAAGGAGGTCTCGTAAGTGCTTTCTATACCACTAGGATTGCCAGAATGTAAAGTGATTAAACAAGAACTTCATTCCTATGGTTATGCGATTCATGTAGAGAAAACAGAGACACAGGAACGTTGCCCTCATTGTGGGTTTGCCACTTCCTCTGTCCACGACAGACGGACAAGAAAAGTACGGGATTTGGCGATTTTCCATCAACCGGTGTACTTGTTCGTAAAAATAAAGCGCTATCGGTGCTGGAATTGCTCTCAAGTGTTTTCCGCCTCTTTGGAATCGGTTCCACCCAATCAGCACTACACCAACCGATTTTGTGAGTACTTGTATGAACTTTGTGAAGGTTCCACCATTCAAGAGGTGAGCCGAAAGCACCGTATCCCATATACGACATTGGAACGCATCTATTACTCCATCGCATCGAAAAAAGCAAAAGAGCGTCAGACAGCGATAGAAACATCTTCTCAAGAAGAGATGGTGCTTAGCTTAGATGAAATCGCTGTAAAAAAGGGACATCAGTATGAAACCATATTGATGGATGCCAAAGCTGGATCCGTCATGGGAATGCATGCCGATCGCCAATGTGACTCCGCTATCCACTTGTTGAGCCAAAAGGTCCTGTCGAAAGAAAGGGTTCAAACGGTGATTCTTGACATGTGGGAACCTTATCATAAGGCGGTTCGCGCCCTGTTTCCATCTGCTTCGATTGTCATCGATAAGTACCATGTGGTTCAAAAAGTGACACAAGCCTTGGATCAAGCAAGAAAGGAATGTTCTCCATTGAAAAAGGCTCGATCTCTTCTCTTAAAAGGCTGTGAAAAGCTTCGTCAGGACCAACGGCTTCGATTAGACGATATCTTGGAGGAGTATCCGGCACTTTCCATTGCCTATGATCTGAAAGAGTTGTTTCGGGATTTTTACCGAACCGATGGATATAATGAAGCAAAGGAACGCTTGGAAGAATGGATTCAGTTAGCCAAACAGAGCCCTTTTGCTTCTTTTCAGGAAGCAGCCAACACGCTTGAGAGGTGGAGAGAGCCTATTCTTTCCTACTTTTTGTACCCCTATACCAATGCCCGAATCGAGGGAACGAATCACAAGATCAAAAACATCAAACGCCTGGCATATGGCTATCGAAATCGAGAACGGTTTCGTTTACGTGTATTTCTGGAGTGTACAGGGAACACTACTACAGGTAGTCAGGCTGCCTAAGCACTCCCTTCTTCCGCTCTCCGTATGATCGTTGGTAGAATGGAACCCCCGTCAAGGAAAGCACTTGACTGTTTCCATTCTACCAACTTCGTGGTCTGTATGCGGAAGAAGGATCCTGACTGATGAACCTATTTCATCTAGCTAACATGTTTCTAGGATTGAGTGGAAATCACAGAAAATGGTGAAGACCCCTAAATTTAAAGATAACGTTGATTGGGAGTCTCTTTTTTGAGAGACTTCGTAAAATAATTGAAAATTAACTTCTCGATTACGCTGTATACTCTAATTACCGCAACGCTTCTTCCAGACGTTCATGAATGAATTGGCCAATTGTTGAATGTCTTGAAGAATATCACTGTTCCCACAAACTTTACTTGTTGGGTACAGTAGCAAATAAGAGCGGAGCTCAATTTTTTTACTGGTTTCGTTAACTCTGCTCTGAACGGGAAGGGGGAGAATGCTTGGCGAATGTTGATGTTTAAAGGCTAAACATCACGCAAAGAAGCCCCGCATCCTTGACCTGTGGTGACCGGATGAATAATGTGATGATGAGGCTCCTTTACCGCACGTAGGGAGTGCTTGGACGATTTTTTGATTTATTCGGGGTTCAATCAGAAGTTGATGCAAGGAGCGTGGTCTCTAAAAATGGTCAGAGGAAGGGTGTTGTTATGTTTTATACTAAATATTCTATTTCATTGGCTATTACTATATTAAATATTTTTTTATTCAGAAAGGATTCGATATTTTCCCCTTTTAAATTTATGATCATAATTAATACTTTATATATATTGTTTCCGCTTACATTGTTTGGTATATTTGATTACAACATTGAAGTGTTTGGAAATATCTTCCCCTCCCTTTTTAGTGACTCTACGAATAGTTACATGCTAAACATGTATATTTGCTTTAATATTATTATTTTGTTAGTACGTTTCCTTTTTCAAAAGAACAAGGTCAACTTTTACTTTATACTGTAGATGAGCAAATTCGCTAACATAAATTGACAACTAAACAAAAAAGGAGACATGAACCCAGCCCCTTGAGTAAAATAGATGTGCTCAAACCCATTCACACAAGGAGGTTCATGTCTCATGAATAGATTAGCAAACCATCAAGGAATCCACAAGTTTTTCATGACGCTGGGATTGGCGCTTTATTTCTCGAAGCCGGTCATCAAGCATCTCGTTCATCTTGTCGACGCCTTGACGACCAAGGGATTTTCGGGGACATTGACGGATGTCCGGTACTGGAGTTTTCACCCGAATCATCGAACCACGCTCAGCCATTTTTTCACGAAAAGCCCTTGGAACGAGGAAAACCTGCTTGAGAAGCTTCAAGAATGGATCCTTCGCCAGATCGAACGCCTGGCCAAACGGACGAATCAACCCCTGTTCCTTTCGATTGATGATACCATTTGCCAAAAAACAAAGCCTTCGTCACGGGCCGCCCACGCCATTCAAGGGTGTGACTGGCATTTCTCTCACAGCGATCATCAATGGGTCTGGGGGCATTCGCTTGTTTGGCTGATGGTGCACACCTTCACGCAAGCGTTTCTGTGAAAATGCCGAACTGGCGCGGGATTTTCATCCCCGGGTGGAGGGCAGATCGCGCTGCCCATGGAACTTTTCCGTTCGCCTTTCGTCTGTATGACAAGACATCGGGAAGAAGCAAAATCGACCTAGCGATCGAGATGCTTTCCTCGCTCAAGGGGAAGCGGGCTCAGCCGGTGTATGTGCTTATGGATTCGTGGTATCCGTCCCAACCGCTCATCGAAACCTGCCTGAAACAAGGATTCCATGTCATCGCCATGCTCAAGACGAACCGGATTCTTTACCCGAAAGGCATCGCCATTCAAGCGAAGGAGTTTGCCCGCTATATCGAGCCCAACGACACCCGCCTCGTCACGGTGGGGAGCGAGCGCTATCGTGTCTACCGCTACGAAGGCGCGCTCAACGGTCTTGATGACGCGGTGGTGCTGCTGGCTTGGAAGGCGGATCAACCGATGACGCCGGATCATCTCCATGTCGTCTTGAGCACCGACCGGGAGCTGAGTGACGAAGACATCTTGCGTTACGATGCCCAGCGCTGGACGATCGAATGCGTTTTCCGGCAGGCAAAAGACCAGCTGAAGCTCGATGGGTACCGTGTTCGCCACGTTCGGGCGGTGAAACGGTATTGGGTCGTGGTGCTGTTCGCCTGTGTATACAGCATCGCGGAATCTCAACAAGACCTCTCTTCCGGCCTGGAGCTTCTTCGGTCTCGGAAAGGGCACAGCGTCGTCGAGTTCATCTATGACGCCGCAAAGCAAGATATTCCCATTGATGTGATCAAAAAACAGCTCCATGTCGCCTAAGGGGTCCCCTGTTTGTCTCTTAGGGAATGGAAATTACTGTAATGAAAAATGCTCATCTACAGTTTATAAATAATACGGATCATCAAAGGAAGGATGCGAATCTGGCGTTTACTTCAATACTTTTTTTGATAATCGGCCTTTTCTTTATTATAATATCGATATTATTAGTTGGCGGTTTAGATGTGTATAGGTCTTACTCAATTGGGGCTACTGTAGGAGGGGATGTTGTTGCTCAATCGTTCAAATCTCAAGGAGAGCTAATGTTAGGTATATTTTCTTTACCTTTGATAAAGTATTTTTATAAGGAACGAAAGATAGCCTTGCTCAGTTTTTTGTTAATTTTTCTAGTGAGTCTCTCTTTACTAGGTGGAGCAAGAAAATTCCTCGTTTTTCCTTTTGGCTTTTTATTATTATTGTATTTAATTGATAATAAAGTCTCTTTAGAGCGTCTATTTAAATTTGATGATAAATCCTTTTTAAAGCGAATGTTAAAAATTTGTTCATTGATTGTATTTTTCTTAGTAGCTCTAGCTTTAATACAAAATGTTAGAGATGGATTAGGGTTTGTTATTGATCTAAAGTCTATTGAAAAAACTATCGTTCATCAGTTTGGCTTTGCCTATTTGGTTCCAAATGCCTTTATTTACCACAATTATGAGGTTTTAACTCAGCTAAACTTTTCTATCATAGACTTTTTTAGGCTTTTGTTTAATGCTGTTGTTTTTTGTATTCCAAGATTTATGTATCCAAATAAAGAAAATTTATTGTTCTCTAATACTCAGTCATTTAAAACTGATTTTCATACGGTGGGCGGTTCTTCTTTTATAGAATACTTTCTGACTAATTCTATATATTCAGTTATCTTGTTCTACTTTCTTTTGTGTCTGTTAATAGGATATGTTTTTAATTTGAACCAGAAAAAAGAGAATCCAGTATATTTATATTTATATTTCAGTTCACTAATAATTTTAATCTGGTTTAACTATAATTGGGGATATGTGTTTGTTACTAAAACTTTTATCATCCAAATAGTCTTAACCATATGGTTTTATTATTATGTTTCTATATTGTTAGAAAAGATTTTTAGTAGGAATGAGGTTTCCATATTGTTAGAAAAGGTTTTTAGTAGAAATAAGCTAGACAGCTGATGAGGGTAAACGTTATGAAAAAAGTTTTTATTAACGGTCGATTTCTTACACAAAGAATTACCGGTGTTCAAAGATTTGCATTGGAGTTTGTAAAAGCATTAGATAAATTAATTGAGGTAGATGATACTGGTTTAAAGTTTGAGTTTGTTGTTATCGCACCAAGGAATATAATAAACGACATAACATTGGATAATATCAAGGTAATTACTGTTGGTAAGTTGAAAGGGCATTTATGGGAGCAACTTGAGCTCCCTTTTTATTCTAGAGGAGGATTATTAGTTAATCTGTGCAACACAGGCCCTCTGTTAAAAGGTAAGCAAATCGTCACAATTCACGATGCAGCTGTTTATTCAAAACCTGAAGGATTCACTAAAATGTTTGTTTATTGGTATAAATTTCTTTTTCGGGTTTTATCCATTGTTGCCCGTAGGATTATAACTGTTTCGGAATTCTCGAAAAGGGAGCTGGCTCACTATTGTCGTATAAAGCAAAATAAGATTAGTGTTGTTTCTGAAGGATGGCAACATATTCAACAAATAGATGCAGATGTAGATGTTTTTCGAAAGCACGATATAAGTCCTAAACAGTACATTTTGGCAGTGAGTAGTTTGAATCCAAACAAAAACTTTCAAGGCATAGTGAAGGCGATTGAGTGCTTAGGTGATGTTGGGACAAATATTATTATTGCAGGGGGAACAAATCCTAAAGTCTTTAGTTCTTCTAACAGTTCATTACCAAATAACGTGAAATACATTGGCTATGTGACTGATGAGGAGTTAAAAGCTCTTTACGAAGGAGCCATGGGGTTTATCTATCCTTCATTTTATGAAGGTTTCGGCCTCCCCCCTTTAGAAGCCATGGCTTGCGGCTGTCCAGTTATTGTTTCAAACGCAGCTTCTTTGCCTGAAGTTTGTGGGGATGCTGCATTGTATGTTGATCCTTATAGCCCAGAGGATATTGCTGAAAAAATCAAGCTACTATTGTTTGATGATCAATTAAGAGAGGAATTACGTAGAAAAGGATTAGAAAGAGCCAAGATGTTCTCGTGGGAGAAATGTGCGCAGGAAACGCTCAAAGTAATTGAGGAGGTGCTAGCAAATTGAAAGTCGCCATTATCCACGACTGGCTAGTCACCTATGCAGGCGCTGAGAAAGTATTGGAGCAATTGTTGAAGATTTACCCGGATGCCGATTTGTTTAGTCTCGTAGACTTTATAGATGAAGGGCAGAGAGGGTTTATTTTAAATAAACAGGTGACGACCTCTTTTATCCAAAAGTTTCCATTTGCCCGGAAAAAGTATCGGAGCTATCTTCCTTTTATGCCGCTGGCTATTGAGCAACTGGATGTATCCAAGTACGATGTCGTCATCTCAAGTTCCCATGCAGTTGCGAAGGGCATTATTACAGGTCCTGACCAGCTGCATATTTCTTATGTCCATTCGCCCATTCGTTATGCTTGGGATTTGCAACATCAGTATTTGAGAGAAGCCGGGCTGGAACGGGGAATAAAAGGTTGGATGGCGAAGGCCATCCTTCATTACATAAGAAATTGGGATTACCGCACGGCAAACGGTGTGGATTATTTTGTTGCGAACTCAAAGTTTATCGCTCGGAGAATTTGGAAAGTGTATCGAAGGGAAGCGGATGTCATCTATCCGCCAGTAGATGTGTCTGCTTTTTCTTTTCATGATCGAAAAGAAGAGTTTTACCTTACAGCGTCCCGGATGGTGCCGTATAAGAAGATCGATTTAATTGTCGAAGCCTTCTCACAAATGCCGGATAAAAAGCTTGTTGTCATCGGTGATGGTCCTGATTTTCAAAAAGTTAAGGCAAAAGCTGGTCCTAATGTTGAGTTGCTTGGATACCAACCTTTTGAGGTGTTACGGGACTATATGCAACGGGCCAAAGCGTTTGTTTTTGCCGCAGAGGAGGATTTCGGGATTACGCCTGTTGAGGCGCAGGCTTGCGGAACCCCGGTAATCGCTTATGGCAAAGGCGGGGCGTTAGAAACGGTTCGGGGATACGGACAAGTTGAGAAGCCGACGGGTTTATTTTTTGAGGAACAGAATGTGTCATCGTTAGTACATTCGATTGAGTTGTTCGAGAAGATTTCAGGGGACATTCAGTATCAAGATTGTCGTGAAAACGCATTGCGTTTTTCACCAGAAAGATTTAGAAAAGAGTTTGAAGACTATGTAAATAGCAAACTTGAAAATATGCAGATAAAAAATTAGGAGGTTCCCGATGAAGCTTGTATTACTCTCCGGAGGCTCCGGCAAACGCCTTTGGCCGTTATCGAACGATGCGCGCTCTAAGCAATTTTTGAAAGTGTTGGAAAATCAAAATAGTCAGTTGCAATCCATGGTCCAACGTGTATGGAGTCAGTTAGGAAATGTCGGCTTGGCGGATTCTGCCGTCATTGCGACAAGCAAATCCCAAGTCGATATGATCCAAAGCCAATTGGGACAAAGTGTTCCAATCATCATTGAACCGATGCGGCGTGATACGTTTCCGGCGATTGCGCTTGCATCGGCTTATTTATATAGCGTAGAAGGAATTGATTTAAACGAAGTCGTTGCCGTTTTGCCTGTTGATCCTTATGTCGAGGATCGCTTTTTTGATCGAGTGAAGGATTTAGAGGAAACGGTGTTGGTCAGCGGTGCCGATTTGGCGTTAATCGGCGTGGAGCCAACGTATCCGTCGTCGAAGTACGGTTACATTGTTCCAACTTCTCAATCGAGCGATGGCGATTATTTACGAGTCAGCCATTTTACGGAGAAACCAACTGAAGACAAAGCAGCAGCACTCATAAAACAAGGGGCACTTTGGAACTGCGGTGTGTTTGCGTTTAAACTTGATTATCTTATTTCCTTGCTGCAGGAAAAGGGATTTCCGGTTCAGTATGATGAGTTAGTCAAGCAGTATGATCGGTTGCCGAAAATTAGCTTTGACTATGAGGTCGTGGAAAAGACAGAACATATTGTCGTGTTGCCGTATGACGGGTATTGGAAAGACCTTGGCACATGGAATACGTTAACAGAGGAAATGGCAACAAACCAAATCGGCAAGGGTGTTATTAGCGCTGATTGTGAGAATACCCACCTCATTAACGAGCTAGATATTCCTGTGACAGTATTAGGAATATCCAACGCGGTTGTTGCGGTGAGCCCAGATGGGATTTTAGTTGCCGACAAAGCGAAGAGCCCAAAAATCAAAGAGTTAGTAAATGGTTTTGACCAGCGCCCAATGTACGAAGAACGCCGCTGGGGTTGGTATCGGGTATTAGATTATACAAAGTTTGAAGATGGGCGAGAAGTATTAACAAAACGAATCGGCGTTACCACAGGGAAAAACTTAAGCTATCAAATGCATTATCATCGCAGCGAAGTGTGGACCATCATTAAAGGTGAAGGGGAATTTGCCTTTAATGGTGAAATTCGCCGCGTAAAGCCAGGCGATGTGCTTGAAATTCCTGTTGGTGCGAAACATGGAATTAAAGCGATTACGGATTTAGAATTTATCGAAGTACAAACAGGAACCCAATTAATTGAGGAAGATATTGTTCGTATTTATATGACGTGGGAAGAGGTAGAAGAGAATTGTTTATCTACCAATTGTTTATCTACCAGTAAATAATTTCTTTAGCTACTAGAAGATTTTCCTTCTAACAGTTCTTTTCTTTTATTACTGTCGCTAGGAGAAAAAAGTGTTTTTATTGATTTATGCCCCGTTTTTCAGAAGTGTATCGGGGGTGGGACGAAGTTATGTGGTTTGTATAGGTATAACGTTATAAAGTTAAAACTAAATTTTTTAAGAAAGGGAAATACATTGGAACAAAGAAGAATTCCAAGTAAACAAGGTAATATGTTCATAGGAGCCGGATTGTCATTTGTAGGCCGTGTTTTAAGTAGTCTTCTTGGTTATTTTAGTTTAATTATTACTGTGAAAATTGTTGGTTCGTTTGATTTTGGGCTTTATAATATAGCCCTCTCTATCATCGCATTTGTAAATATTCTTTCTGTGTTTGGATTTGAAAATTCTTTGCTAAGGTACATTCCGCTATGGAAGCAGAAAGGCAAGCAGTATTTAGAGCAGAAGTTAAATTTAAGCATTGCGTTTGTAACTTTGTTATCTTTTGTTTTTACATTATTGCTTATTTTTGCTTCCTTTCCTATAGGTGATCTCTATAATAGTTTTAAGTTAAAATACGCCTTAATAATAATGGGGCTAAGTATCACTTTTAATACATTTATTGTTGTAAGTCGAGCTATAAACCAGGCTTTTTTTAAATATAGAAGAGCTATAGTACCTGAGGATTTTGTTAGACCGATCAGTACGTTTATTTTGTTAGTAATTCTCTGGACATATAGTTATTTTACTAAGGAGCAATTAAATTTTTTGTTAATACCTGTATTATATTTCTTTAGTACTATATTAAGTTCTATATACGCAATTAAGACGTTAAGGTTAACTCTTAAGGAAGAAGAGCTTAAATTTTCTATTAAACTGCATAATTTTAAACTCGAAAGAGAGTTAATTCAATATACCTTTTACACTTTTTCAATAACACTTATATTACAGTTTTCTTACACTTTTACCATCTTCACTCTAGGAATGATTTTATCACCTACAGAAGTTGGCTACCTTAGTTTATCGCTAAAAACGGTTTCTTTTGTTAGTTTTATATTAATAGCTGTCAATAAAGTTTTTGGACCTCGAATTGCAGATTTATATGCCAAAAATCAAATAAATGAACTGCATAGACTATATAAAGAAACTGTTAGATGGATACTAACTTTCGGAACCCCAATATGTTTATGTTTAGTACTTGAAAGTAAAAATATATTGCATTTTTTCGGTACAGATTTTGTTAAAGCTAGTGTTAGTCTTATTATTTTGTCAGTGGGTGAATTTGTTAATATTGCAGTAGGGTCTGTCGGCTACATTTTAATGATGTCAGGAAATGCCGCGTTAAATTTGAAAGTGAATATTTTTTCATTAATAGTCACAATAATATTAACTATTGTGTTGACTCCGATTCTAGGTGTAAACGGTAGTGCGATCGCAATTTCCCTAGGAGTCATATTAACAAATTTATTAAATTTGATTTTTGTGAAGAAAATGATCGGTATTTTCCCCTACTCTAAAAATCAATATATTATAGTTGCATCAATTGTCTTAAACGTTTTTTTTCATTGGTTTATTTCCAACATCTTTATTTATAATATAATTGTTTCGCTGATTAGTATTTTTATTATACATTTAGTTATTGTTGTAGTTTTTGGATTAAACAAAATAGAAAAAAGAATGATTTTGAACTTCTTAATAAAAAAATTCAAAGTAGCGAGGTTAAATAAGTATGACAATGCCTAATTTTTTAATTATAGGAGCTGCCAAATCTGGGACAACTTCACTGTATCATTATCTAAAGCAGCATCCTCAAATTTATTTAAGCCCTATTAAAGAGACAAATTTTTTTGCGTTAGAAGGTTCAAATGTAGATTTCAAAGGACCTGGAGATGAAGTTCTTAAAGAATTTTCCATCACTAATATTGACGATTATCGTTCTCTATTTAAAAACGTGACAGATGAAAAGGCAATTGGTGAAGTTTCGCCTTTGTATTTATATAGCGAAAAAGCACCTTTGAATATAAAGAAATACATTCCCAACGTTAAAATTATTGCTATATTGAGAAATCCTGTAGATAGAGCTTATTCGAGTTTTTTACATTGTGTACGCGATAATAGGGAGACAGTAAATAATTTTGAGGACGCATTAAGATTGGAAGAGGAAAGAATTAAAAATAATTGGGAACATTTGTGGCATTATAAAAATCTTGGATTTTATTATAAACAGCTAAAAAGATATTACGATGTATTTAGCCCTAATCAAATAAAGGTTTACCTATATGAGGATTTAAAGAATCCTGAAAACTTATTAAGAAACATATTTGAATTTTTAGATGTGGATACTAACTTCAAACCAAAAATTGAAGAGAAATACAATGTTTCCGGTATTCCAAAAAACAAGTTAATTCATAATCTGATTCATAAAGAAAATATAATAAAAGACTTGTTTAAGAAGATAGTGGTTAATCAAGAAATACGAAGAAAATTAAAGAATCAAATTATGAACCGAAATTTAACTAAACCTGAACTGGATTATTCAATAAGACAAAAATTAATTGAAGAATTTAGAGAAGATATTTTGCAGTTACAAGATTTAATTAATCGCGATTTGTCTGCTTGGTTAAAGTAGTTTTTGAAGTTACTGTAGATGAGCATTTTTCATTACAGTAATTTCCATTCACTAAGAGACAAACAGGGTACCCCTTAGGCGACATGGAGCTGTTTTTTGATCACATCAATGGGAATCTCTTGCTTCGCGGCATCGTAGATGAACTCAACGACGCTGTGTCCTTTCCGAGAACGAAGAAGCTCCAGGCCGGAAGAGAGGTCTTGTTGAGATTCCGCGATGCTGTATACGCAGGCGAACAGCACCACGGCCCAATACCGTTTCACCGCCCGAATGTGACGAACACGGTATCCATCGAGCTTCAGCTGGTCTTTGGCCTGCCGGAAAAAGCATTCGATCGTCCAGCGCTGGGCATAGTAACGCAAGATCTCTTCATCGCCTAGCTCCCGGTCGGTGCTCAAGACAACATGGAGATGATCTGGCGTCATCGGTTCATCCGCCTTCCAAGCCAGCAGCACCACCGCGTCATCGAGGCCATGGATCGCTCCCTCGTAGCGATACACGCGGTAACGCTCCTTCCCCACCGTGACGAGGCGGGTGTCGTTGGGCTCGATATAGCGGGCGAACTTCTTCGCTTGGATGGCGATGCCTTTCGGATAGAGAATCCGGTTCGTCTTGAGCATGGCGATGACATGGAATCCTTGTTTCAGGCAGGCTTCGATGAGCGCTTGGGACGGATACCACGAATCCATGAGCACATACACCGGCTGAGCCCGTTTCCCCTTGAGCGAGGAAAGCATCTCGATCGCTAGGTCGATCTTGCTTCTTCCCGCCGTCTTGTCATACAGACGAAAGGCGAACGGAAACGCTTGCGAGAAAGTATGCACCATCAGCCAAACGAGCGAATGCCCCCAAACGGATTGATGATCTTTGTGCGAGTAGTGCCAATCACACCCTTGAATGGCGCGGGCAGCCCGTGACGAAGGCTTCGTTTTTTGACAAATCGTATCATCGATCGAAACAAAAAGGGGTTGATTCTCCCGTTTGGCTAGGCGTTCGATCTGGCGAAGGATCCATTCTTGCAGCTTCTCAAGCAGTTTTTCCTCGTTCCAAGGGCTTTTCGTGAAAAAGTGGCTCAGTGTTGTTCGATGATTCGGATGAAAACTCCAGTACCGGACATCCGTCAATGTCCCCGAAAATCCCTTGGTAGTCAAGGCGTCGACAAGGTAAACGAGATGCTTGATGACCGGCTTCGAGAAATCAAGCGCCAATCCCAGCGTCATGAAAAACTTGTGGATTCCTTGATGATGTGCTAATCTATTCATGAGACATGAACCTCCTTGTGGGTAGTTGGTGGTACATCTATTCTAACCAAGGAATCGGGTTCATGTCTCCTTTTTTATTTGGTTGTAAATTTATGTTAGCGAATTTGCTCATCTACAGGAAGTTAATATGTTTTAAGGGGGAAACGGTATTGACTACAGTAGCTTTCGAGAAAACACAATCTATTGCCCCACACGGTGGAGTATTAATTAATCGTGAAGTAAAAGGCAAGGAACGGGAAGAACTTCTAGCAAAAGCAGAAAAAATGCCATCTCTCACCATTTCTGCATGGAGCATTTCCGACCTCGAATTAATCGGTATCGGCGGCTTCAGCCCACTTATTGGATTCATGGGCCAAGAGGATTATCTTCGCGTTGTCAATGAAATGCGTCTTGCGAATGGGTTAGTTTGGAGTATTCCTATTACGTTGCCAGTAACAAAAGAAGAAGCAGACCTATTCGAAATTGGAGAAGAAATTGCTCTTAAAGGTGAAGATGGTATTATTTACGGAACACTTAAGTTAGAAGAAAAGTACACATACGATAAAGAGCTAGAAGCAAAAATGGTATACGGAGCAACGGATGAAGCGCATCCTGGCGTCAAGAAAGTATATGAAAAAGGAGAAGTGTATTTAGCGGGTCCAATCACTTTATTAAACCGTCCGAATCATGCACCATTTGAAGAGTTTTATAAAGATCCTAGTGAAACTCGTGCGATGTTTGCGGAGCTTGGCTGGAAGAGGGTTGTCGGCTTCCAGACGCGCAATCCGGTTCACCGGGCCCATGAATATATTCAAAAATGTGCGTTAGAAATTGTGGATGGTTTGTTGCTAAATCCGCTTGTAGGGGAAACAAAATCGGATGATATTCCAGCGCACATTCGTATGGAAAGCTATCAGGTGCTAATTGACAATTATTATCCGAAAGATCGGGTGCGCTTGGTGATTTATCCGGCTGCGATGCGTTATGCTGGTCCGCGTGAGGCGATTTTCCATGCGTTGGTACGCAAAAACTATGGCTGCACGCACTTTATTGTTGGCCGTGACCATGCGGGAGTAGGCAATTATTATGGAACGTATGATGCACAAAAAATCTTTGACAACTTTACGAAAGAAGAAATAGGTATCGAAATTCTTAAGTTTGAACACAGCTTCTATTGCACAAAATGCGGCAATATGGGAACAACAAAAACATGTCCGCATGATAAAAAATATCATGTACATTTAAGCGGCACGAAAGTGCGTGAAATGTTGCGTAACGGCATTAAGCCACCAGCAGAGTTCTCTCGTTCTGAAGTAGCGGAAGTGTTGATTCGTGGAATGAGAGAAACTAATTAAAGGAACGGATATATATGACATTTAAAATCGGCTTTGTCTTATTCATGATTGCTTTAATGATGGGCGGGCTTATGTTAGAGGTTGCCCGCCCTGATATGATTGTATTTGCGGTGTTAACCGTTTTTTTGCTTACTGGTATTATAACTGAGGAAGAAGCCCTAGAGGGTTTTTCAAATGAGGGAACATTAACGGTTGCTTTGTTATTCATTGTTGCTGGGGCGATTCAGAAGAGTGGTATTATTGAACGTTCTTTAATTAAGCGATTAAAAAAGGGAAAAACAATTGCTGGAACGATGGCAAAAATATTTCTGCCCGTGTCGGGTTTTTCTGCTTTTTTAAATAATACACCAATTGTGGCGGCTTTAACGCCAATTCTAAGAAAATGGTGTGAAGAAAATAAAATACCGCCTTCCAAATTTTTGATCCCTCTATCCTATATGACTGTTTTAGGTGGCACGATTACTTTAATGGGCACATCTACGAACCTGGTTGTACAAGGTTTAATGTTAAAGCAGGGGATGGAGGGATTTTCTTTATTTGAATTGGGAATTGTCGGTGTGCCGATTACAATTGCTGGATTAGTTTATCTTATCACGATTGGTTATCGCTTGTTGCCGAACAACAAAAGCATAAAAGAAACGGTTCAGGAACACTCTCGTGAGTATTTGGCAGAAATGGTGGTTGGTTCAGATTTTCCATATCTTAATCAAACCGTTCAGGATGCTGGATTGCGTCAATTAAAAGGGTTATATCTGATCGAAATTATCCGGGGAGATGAAAAGATTTCTCCTGTAAAAGCAACGACAAAGATTCAAGAGGGAGACCGATTAATTTTTACTGGTTTAGTTTCTACGATTGCCGAGCTTCAACAAATAGAAGGACTTACATTAGAGACGGGTACAGATCTTAGCTTAGATACTTTAAAAAATGGAAATACGCAGTTGGTTGAAGCTGTCGTATCTCATCATTCCTCGCTTTTGGATAAGACGATTAAGCAAGCTCAGTTTAGAAGTAAATATGATGCGGCGGTGATTGCCGTTCATCGCAACCAGGAAAGAATTCAAAGTAAAATTGGAGATATTGTTTTAAAACCTGGTGACACGTTACTTCTTTTATGCGGATCGGATTTTATTAATAAATTTAAACAATCGAATGATTTTTACGTAGTTACGCCACTTAATACACCAGTTGCATTGCAAGAAGACAAGAAAAAAGGCTGGATTGCAATTGGTATTCTTCTTGCGATGATTCTTTTGGTTACAGTTGGCGTTTTATCGATGCTTACAGCCATGAGCTTAGCGGTTGTCCTATTATTACTTATGAAAGTGATTACCCCAGCAGATGCGAAACAATCGATACAGTTTGATGTACTTTTGCTTATTGCCAGCTCTTTTGGAATCGGAACAGCGATATTAAAAACAGGTGCAGCTGAATGGATTGCAGACGGATTGCTTAAAATCGCTCAACCTTTAGGAATTATTGCTGTGTTATTTTTTGTTTACCTATTAACCAATATATTTACGGAGTTGCTTTCTAATAGTGCTGCAGCGGTTTTGATGTTTCCAATCGCTATGGAAATTGCCGAAAAAATGAGTATCAATCCAACAGGACTTGCAGTGTTAATTGCTATTGCAGCATCAGCGGGCTTTATAACGCCTATTGGTTATCAAACACATTTAATTGTATACGGTCCTGGCGGTTATCGGTTTATGGACTATGTAAAAGTGGGAACACCTCTCAATATCATTGTGATGATCATAACGGTATGGATTGTTTATTTAGTATGGATTTCATAAAAAAGGAGTTTAAGAGCAATGAAAGCAACAAATATTGTATGGCATGATTCAAAAGTTACAAAAGAAGACAGGCAAAAATTAAACGGACATAAAAGTGTGGTATTATGGTTTACCGGTCTTTCTGGTGCCGGTAAATCTACGTTATCGGTGGAGGTAGAAAAGGAGCTTCACCAAAGAGGCATTCGTACGTATATTCTGGATGGAGATAATATTCGCCATGGTTTAAATAAAGATCTTGTTTTTAGCGCAGAGGATCGAAAAGAAAATATTCGCCGTATCGGAGAAGTGGCAAAATTAATGGTTGATGCTGGCATAGTCACATTAACCGCTTTTATTTCTCCGTACCGCGAAGACCGTGAAATGGTTCGTCAACTTCTTGGGGAAAAAGAGTTTATTGAAATCTACGTGAAATGTAGTTTAGAAGAGTGTGAAAGACGCGATCCAAAAGGCTTATACAAGAAAGCAAGAGCTGGTGAAATTAAAGGATTTACAGGCATCGATGATCCGTATGAAGAACCGGAAAATCCAGAGTTGGTAGTGGAAACGGATAAACAAACATTAGAAGAGTCTGTGAAACAAGTCATCACTTATCTAGAGGAAAATGGATATTTAAAATGATATTAGATGGAGGTCACTTACTAATATGTGAGTGACCTTTACATTTTAGCGAAAGAGGTCTTATACATGATGGACAGTATTCAATTGGTCGATTTATTAAAAATTTCATTAGATGCTGGTAAGGAAATATTACAAGTATATGAAAATGGCTTTGATGTAGAAAGTAAGGAAGACCACTCTCCCCTTACATTAGCGGATAAAAAGTCGCATGAAGCGATTGTTAAGGGATTAAGTTCATTATATCCAAATATCCCTGTATTAAGTGAGGAAGGAAAGTCTATTTCATACGAAACTCGTAAAGAGTGGAACTATTTGTGGCTTGTTGATCCGTTAGATGGAACAAAGGAATTTATTAAGAAAAACGGGGAATTTACGGTTAATATCGCATTAATAGAAGCTGGAAAGCCAGTTGTTGGCATCATTTATGCACCTGTACTAGATACGGCATATTTTGCGAAAAAAGGCATGGGTTCTTTTAAACTCAAAAACGCGAGTACAGTAGAAGTACAAGACGATTTAGAGCTAGTGAATGCTTCAGTAAGACTTCCGATTGAAATAAAGAAAGAAAAAATATCTGTCGTAGCAAGTCGCTCACATTTATCACCAGAAACAGAGGAATACATCCACAAAATTAAAGAAAAATATGGAGAAGTTGATATTACTTCAGCAGGCAGCTCGTTAAAGTTATGTTTAGTCGCAGAAGGAAAAGCGGATGTATATCCGCGATTTGCGCCGACAATGGAGTGGGATACGGCTGCTGGACAGGCGATTGTGGAGCAGGCTGGTGGATTAGTTTTAAATACTAAAACAAATGACAACTTAACTTATAATAAAGAAAGCTTATTAAATCCTTGGTTTATCGTAAGAAATACTGAGTTTAATATTTGATCAAAGTATCTCTATTTTTACATGGGAGGGGGAATTGACTCATATGAAATTAGTATTGTTATCCGGCGGCTCGGGCAAACGTCTTTGGCCTTTATCTAACGATGCACGCTCCAAGCAATTTTTAAAAGTGCTAGAAAATCAAAACGGCGAGCTACAGTCAATGGTGCAGCGCGTATGGGAACAGTTAGGAAATGTTGGTCTAGCTGATTCCGCTGTGATTGCTACAAGCAAATCCCAAGTGGATATGATTCAAAGCCAATTAGGACAAGAAGTACCGATTATCATTGAACCGATGCGGCGCGATACGTTTCCAGCGATCGCTCTAGCATCGGTTTACTTGTATAGTGTGGAAGGAATTCGTTTAGATGAAGTTGTTGCAGTGTTGCCTGTTGATCCGTATGTAGAGGACCGTTTTTTTGATAGAGTGAAAGATTTAGAGAAAACCGTACTCGCAAGTGGGGCTGATTTGGCGTTAATCGGTGTGGAGCCAACATATCCATCTGCGAAGTACGGTTATATTGTTCCTGCTTCTAAATCTAGTGATAGTGATTATTTAAGAGTAAGTCATTTTACAGAGAAGCCAACGGAAGAAAAAGCAGCAGAATTAATTAAACAAGGCGCGCTTTGGAACTGCGGCGTGTTTGCTTTTAAACTTGATTATCAGGCGTGTTGATTATCCAATAAAATCCAAAGGGTATAGAAAAAAGAGCACCTTTCCTGTAGAATGTGAGTAGCGACACAAACAAACCCAGGAGGTGCTCTCTATGAACAAGCATACCACACTCCCGAATTTGATGCAAAAACTTGTTTCGGATGAAGAGATTCAACTGATTGCCGAAGCGGTTGGGTATCGTGATTCGTCTCGAACCTTTACGTTGCGCGAGTTGATTCACTTCTTCCTGCTGGCCGCCATGCATCAATGGAAAAGCTTTCGCCACGGAGCCGATGTGGGGCCTCTGTATGGATTGCCGCGATTCCATTATTCAACTGTATCCAAGAAAGCGAAAGAAGTTCCCTATGACATCATGAAACGCTTGTTGGCGTTGATCATTTCCAAGTGCAACCGCCAAACCCGCCGTTCGCTTCGGTTTCCCAAACCGCTTCGGGTGGTGGATTCGACGACCGTCACGGTCGGGAAAAACCGCCTGCCATGGGCGCCGTATCACGGCGAACGCGCCGGAGTGAAGCTGCACGTCGCGTATTCGCCGGAATCCTCGTTGCCGGCAGACGTGGTGGAAACCATCGGACTGCGTCATGATGGCCCGGTGGGAGAACAGTTGACGAACGCTCAACAAGTGCTGGTGGAAGACCGGGCGTATTTCAAAATCGAACGCCTCGATCGATTTGTGGAGCAGCATCAGCTCTTTGTCATTCGGATGAAGGACAACATCGAACTTCATCAGAAAAAAAGCTTGAAACGCCTTTCCAGCACATCCTCATCGGTTCAAGCCGACTTCACGTGCCAGTTGGGGACGAAACAATGCCGCTCCACCAAGCGTCACCGGGTGGTGATCTTTCGAGATGCGAATGGCCGCGACATTCGGGTCGTGACGAACCTCTTCCATGCGTCTGCGGAAACCATTGCCGACATGTACCAACAACGTTGGACTGTTGAGGTCTTTTTCCGTTGGGTGAAGCAATATCTGAATGTCCCGACCTTGTTTGGCACGACGGAAAATGCGGTATACAACCAACTGTTTGCGGCGTTCATCGCGTATGTGTTGCTGCGATGGCTGTATGATCAAACCAAAAAACAGACGAACGTCTCTCTTTCCTTCATTTCGTTCGTTCGCCGTTTTTTCTCTGGGCAGCTTCCTCTCGATTGGAAATCCGGGATGGCCGCTGCTTTGTTTGAGTATGCCCAAATTTATGGAAGGCGTATGTATAATTTTGGATAATCAACACTCGTGGATTTCCGTATATTCAATATGTTGCAGGGGTACATCATGGAAAAGTCGTTTGTGTCTTTCAGCCTGAAGAGTGGGAGATTATCGAAGAAGGACCTGATAAGGGGAGAAAACGTTTTACGGGTACCAAAGCTTCTAGTGAAGTATTGAAAAAGCTGCAAATGGTAGAGGACAAAGTTATGAGGAAATTCGGAAACGGGAATGCTATTGCTTATCTTTCATTGGATGAATTGGATCAGTTAGTGAGCAACTACCAAACTATAAAATATGCAAAGCATCATACGGCTAAATCAAATGATGTGGGGGAAAACGTGCTTGACCGAATCAAAGGAGGGCTGTCCGGCCTTGCGATTGGCGATGCGCTGGGGGCGACGACGGAGTTTATGAGTGCCGAGGAAATTCGCGGCACGCACGGAAAAGTGATGGACATCATCGGCGGCGGTTGGCTTGATTTACCACCTGGGGAAGTGACGGACGATACGGCAATGACGATTGCGGTGGCGAAAGGGATTATTCGGAATAAGGAAAATCCGATTGCTGAAATCGGAGAGGAGTTTTTGGAGTGGTATAAGACCAATCCTCCGGACGTCGGCAATATCATCCGCACCGTGTTTTCATTGTATGCTGGCGATTGGTTTGAGGCTGCGTCCCGGGCCTGTCGGGAGCTTGGTGGCCTTTGCGCAGGGAACGGGTCGTTAATGCGCTGTTTGCCGATTGCGCTGGCGTATGCGGATGAGGAAAAGATGGAGGAAGTCACGGTCCTTCATTCGAATATGACACATCATGATAGTCAAGCGGCGGAAGCGTGCCTTATTTATAACCGCATTGCTTCTCGGTTGTTGCATGGAGAAAAGCTGTCAGCAGCGATTAGGCAAGAAGTTGTTCATACGCGATACGAACCGCTTTTAACGGTTGAACCGGCCTGCCCGCCTGACGGCTATGTCGTGCATACGATGAGCTGGGTTCTTCATTGGCTGTTGCGCTGCGAGTCGTTTGAAGACGTCGTCATTTCAGCGGTGAATATGGGCGGCGATAGCGATACGATTGCGGCGATTGCCGGGGGATTGAAAGGATTAGAAGTCGGATATCACCAACTGCCAAGCCGTTTTACTGAAAAGATCGTCTGTGCCGATGAGTTGGAAGAGCTGGCGGTGCAATTGGTAAATATTCGGGGTTAGTCGGGTGGAGTTTGCCGCGGCCTTCCTATTTGGCTGATCGGTTTGAGATAGGATTTATAGGTTTCCGATAATTTCCATCGGTGTTTCTTTGTTCGAATTTTTTGTGAATGATGGGGGGATGTATGATGCTAGCTCATCGATTGGCTGAAATACATTCGAACTTTGGCATTTATAGTGAGTCACAAATCAATGGGAACGTTGACTTTCATATCGTATCGGATTTGGAACAAGTTCCGGAGTTGAATTATTTAGTGGATTTTTATGAAGCGTATTTCCAGCATTATAAAAAAGCAATGGATCCATCTCGGAATTATTGGTCTTTTAAGAGGGACAATATTGCCCGAAGTGTGGATTTGCCGTTTATTGGGCGTAAGGTTGTTGAGCAAGGCAAGGCAGAGTATATCTTTGTGTTTAAGGGTTCCTTGCAGAAGGAAGAGAAGCTGAGTATGACCGTCCTTTCTTGTTTTTGGATTTTTGAAGACGTACAGGTTCATCACCAAAAGATGTACTTGATTTTTACGTTAAAATGTGATAGAGGTCTCTAGACGGACACGCAAAGTAAAACGCTGGATATTTCGATACCCATATCCTCGCCTTTTGATCAATTTTATTTTGTTGTTGATTCCTTCCATTGGACCATTGGAGTAAGAAAAAACGATGCAAGAAAGCACGGCGTCTCTTCGGGTGATAAGTGCCTTGGCAATACTGCGTACGGCGGCACAGTCGCTAAAAAGGTACCGGTCAAACCATTGGGTCAAACGAGTTTCGGCTTGCTTTCTTGTTTGGCTTTTGGATACGTAACGGAAATGTTGAAGGGCTTGATCAACATCACGTAAATAAGCACTTTCTTGGCACCATTGTCGAACTTCCTGTCTCTCTTCTTCTGTTCATTTTTCTGGACGTTGGCTTAACAATCGACACACGCGGCGAACGCTTCCATGTTTGGTTCCGCCTTTGGCAAGGTATTTGCGACAACGTTCCCGTGCATCGGTGAATAACTGAATCACATGGAAGTGGTCAAGAACATGGATGGCTTTTGGACATACCTTTTCAATGGCTTTTCTCATGGCAGGAGCCAAGTCGCTGACAACATACTTCACTTTGGAGGCGACGGGTTGAAGCGCCTCCACAATGGCTTCTTCATTTTTTCCAGAAGCAATGGAAAGGACATTCCGAGTCTGTGTGTCCATCACCGCTACTCC
This sequence comes from Geobacillus sp. C56-T2, assembly GCF_007829715.1. NCBI lineage: Bacteria > Bacillati > Bacillota > Bacilli > Caryophanales > Anoxybacillaceae > Geobacillus > Geobacillus sp. C56-T2. Next base: position 3,251,028 of record NZ_VJWB01000001.1, on the reverse strand, counting down.
GTAATCATGTCCCTTTCGGAAAGCGAATTCATCCACACATACTACTGTAGGATTCGATGTTGGTAAAAGAGCCGGGGCATATTGATAAAACCAGCGTTCTACTGTCGTATAGGCGAGTTGTAACAAGCGAGCGACTTCTTGAATCGTTTTTCCGATGCATAACTGGGCGACCCATTGTTGAAACGATTCCGTCGCGATACTGTGAGACGGAAGTCCCGGATAAGAAACGGTGAACGTCAGAGAACAGGCTTGGCAACGCCGTCTTTCTATGGGAAGTTCAATCCAAAATAAACCGACCGTATTGGTATAGCCATGAATCCATTGTTTTCGTTTCGATGACATTTTGGTTGTCCGTCCGAAGCAAGTCGGGCAGATCGGACAATGAGGAGGGAGGGAAAGTTCAAAAATCCATCGTTCTCCCTCTTTTCGTTCTCCATGAATAAGAAAGCCTGGTAAAGTGATCAAATCTTTGATAAACTGAGATTGCATGCGAAATTTCCTCCATGGTTGATGGTTTGGTCACCTTTACCATACAGGAAATTTCGCATTTTTTGTACCCTTGATCAGAAAATAACCTGATTGTCAAGTACATTTTGTGGTGAAGAGCCGACGTACAACCTTATCAGTCATTTTTTGATCGCTATTGGCCCAATACCAAAAATTATGATCCGCTTGTTCGAAATTTAGGGATCACCAGGGATATTGCAGAGAGATCATATGTGACGGATTTTGCTAGGGTAGCTAATCATAGAGGGATCCGAGATATGAAAAAGTGCAAGGAACTGTTAATGGACGAAATACATTTATTAAATCCTCAACTGGTCATATTGGTCGGTTCAGAGCCAAGAGATGCATTTAGACGCGAGCTTAGCTTGTATCCAGAAAAGTATATGAGTGTTCCGTTTTCGTTAAAAGGGGTTCCGAAAAAGACACAAATAGAGGGTCCGCTTCTCTATAAGCAACTGCGTGAACGTCTTTATCATTTGTTAGACAAGGAAAAGGGTCAGGTTCTGTGAAGCGCCGAGAATGGTCGATTGGGTTTGGTGCCTGTCACCACCCGATGACAGCGGAATGTTGGAAGTGAGTCGATATATTCATCTCAATCCTGTAGAAGCTCATATGGTGCATGCGCCGGAACTTTACCGATGGAGAGTTTATTTGTATATGCATCCCAAATCGCTGCCTCCGAAATTTATGAATATGGATGCATGATTAGATTACTTTTCAGGCACAAAAACAGAGCGGAAGAAAAAATATGCTGAATTTGTGAGGGGGTGAGGGTGCCTGTCACTTGTCAGCCATCGAAAGCGCGTGGAAGTGGCATCAGCGGAAAGGACGATGATTAGGCACCCCTTGGTGGGGCGGTTTATTTATAGGCATTTTCTATATACAGCGGTTTCCCTAATGAAATGAGTGCAAGAAAATTCTTTAAGGTGTAAAATATAATTACAATACCGTTTTAAAAGGGAGAGGAAAGGTATATAGAAGGGAATATGGAAAAGAGGCCCTTCAATGTTTATTGTAATTCCATTAGTTTAAGTATGAGCCTTCATGATATTATCCTTAATCTTCAACAGCAATCGCCCGATGAGAATATATACCTCGGAAAGGTTACTATGAGCCCACAACACGCCAAACAATTTGCCTATTTGTTATTGAATTACATTAAGCAGTATGAAGAGATATTCGGCGAAATCCCTTCCCCGCCAAGCGAGGAAAAGATTCAGGAACTTTCGCAATTAGGTATTATTGGTGTAAAGAGTGAGCAATAATGGAAGGTAACAAGATCAATACAGACTACATATTTGTAACTGAGGACCCTCTAGGCAGAGAGGTGCGGCTTAAAAGCACAACATGGAATTATCATATTGTTGGTGGGGATCATACAAGGGAAGAGTTTATAGGCCAAGAAGATATGGTCAAGAGCGTCATTCAAGATCCTTGTTTTATATTGCCAAATAATCCGGACGATCAGCATGATACAAGACAAAAATATATAGATCTTGTGCAATTGCCTAAGTTTAAGTCGCTAAAGGCGTTGGTCGTTATTGTCGACCATGAAGATGAAGCGTATGGTGACGTTGTTACCGTCATCGCCAAAAGCAGGTTAAACCAAGAGACAGGAGGTGCGATTTATGTTCGTCCAAAATTTACAGGAAAACGTTAAATACTCCTATGACTATGATCACGATGTTCTTTATATTTATGTGGGCGAACCAAAAGTGTCGTACGATGACGAAGCAGCTCCTGGTGTGTTTATCCGGTTTTCTGAAGAGGATGAGGTCATTACTGGCATTGTGATTATGGACTACAAGAAGCGGGATATTGAGAGTATAAAGAAGTTTATACCGGTGAATATTAATTTTCATATGATTAACGAACAAATCCATTAGTTTTGGCCGATTTTGCCTCTGGCATGGACTCAACTATATCATCCTTCGCTACTTTAATGCGGATGGGGCGCACGAGCCGGGGGCAAAGCGGTTTTATTTTCTAGAGGGCTGGTGAAAAACGACCGATTTCGCCGAACCCGTTGCTTTCGGCTGAAAGAGAAGCGTTGATTTTACAGGACTTCTCAATTTGAGAAGAGATTCCGTTTTCCGCGATTTTTCACGAAATCACCAGCCTTCCAGTTTCGAACATACTCGTTTTTAGTTAAGGGTATAGAGAGCGAAACAGCGGAGGAAAAAAGGTTTTTCCAAGGGCTCTCCCTCCTTTCCCGCCATGCGGGTGGGAGGAGGGTCAAATGTATTTGATCATGGCTGTTTCATCGCAACAGTCGAGTTTCGGGCAATTGACACAGTCAATCCACACTTTTTCCGGCAGTGTTGATTTATCTACGATCTCAAACCCGCATTTTCGAAAAAACTCCACTTGGTACGTGAAGGAGATTAACCGCTTCACCCCGAGTCTGGCCGCTTCGTTCGCAATATGTTCAACGAGCAGGCGGCCGATTCCTTTCCCCATATGCTCAGGAGATACGACGAGCGAACGCACTTCCCCGAGATCGTGCCCTAGGATATGCAGCCCAGCGGTGCCGACGATTTGACCGTTTTCCCTGGCGACATACATGCATTGCAAGTGCTGGTAGATGGACAGCAGCGAGCGGGGCAACACCAATCCTTTTTCCGCATAGTGTTGGATGAGCGCGTGCATGTCTTTGACATCGCTCGTGACGGCATGGTCGATTTGCATTTGGATCCCTCGCGATCAATCGTCATTGTGTATTTATAAATATACAATATTTTGTTTTTATATTCAACCACAGATTTTCGTTGGCTGGGGGATGTTTCTGCCAAACGCTGCGCGGCAGGAGGAACAAGAATGCCATTGTCGAAAGAATAAAGTGTTTTTTGGAAAGCAACAGGAATATGCATTGGATGATGGCATATTGGTCGATTGAATCGTATGGAAGTGTAGGGTTTTTCATGAAACGAGGGGGAAGGATATGAGCACGATTACCACGTTTGACAGTACGGTCGAAAGTTTGCTTGATTTGCTTGAAAGCATTCAGGAATGTCGAACACAGCTTCCTGATTTTCAGAGAGGCTGGGTTTGGGATGACGAGCGGATTCGGAATTTGTTGATCAGTGTTTCTCTCTCTTATCCGATCGGTGCAGTGATGATGCTGCAGACGGGAAATCCGAATGTCCGTTTTGCCTCAAGACCGGTTGAAGGGGTGGATGAAAGTCAACGGGTGGAACCAGAACGACTTATTCTTGACGGTCAACAACGGCTGACGGCACTGTTCCAGTCATTGAAATTAAAGGCACCTGTGGTGACAAGAGACAAGAGGGGGAAGGAAATCAAAAGGTTCTACTACATTGACATTGATAAAATTTTGGACCCTGACGTAGACCGGGAAGAAACGATTGTCAGTGTTCCCGAAGATCGAATCATTCGAGGGCCAGGGGGGAAAATCGTCCTTGACTGTTCTGATTTGGAGAAAGAATGTGAGGCGGGAATGCTTCCAGTTAACTTGCTTCTTGACCCTGCGGGATTGTTAGCATGGCAGACACGCTATTTTTCTGATCCGACGAAAATTGCGGAACGGTCATTGAAATGGCAAAGGTTGATGACTGACGTATTTCCCCGTTTTCAGCAATACCAAGTGCCCGTCATTATGCTTAGAAAACCGACTCCGAAGGAAGCGGTTTGCCAAGTTTTTGAGAATGTAAACACTGGAGGAGTATCTCTAACCGTATTCGAACTTCTTACGGCCACATTTGCGGCGGAGGATTTCAAGTTGCGGAATGACTGGGCGGAACGGGAAGCGAAATTAAAGAAATCCGGAGAAATTTACAACAAAGTGTTATCTGATATGAGCAGCACTGATTTCTTGCAGGCAGTCACATTGTTGGCAACGTATAACCGAAGAAGAATGAGGGACGGTGCGGCGGTCAGCTGCAAACGGCGGGACATTTTGCAGTTGACGCTGGCAGATTATCGGGATTGGGCTGACCGTGTTACCGAAGGTTTTATCCAGGCGGCCAAGTTTCTGCACGAGCAGCACGTGTTCTCAGCACGAGACTTGCCGTATGGAACACAGTTGATTCCGTTGGCAGCCATTTTTGTCGAGTTGGGGGCAGTGGCGCACAATGTTCGTGTCCGTGATCAAATTGCCCGCTGGTATTGGTGCGGCGTATTGGGCGAACTATACGGAGGAGCGACTGAGACAAGGATTGCTCGTGACTTGGTCGAGGTCATCGAATGGATTCACGGCGGTGCGGAACCTACGACGGTACGGGATGCCAATTTCGCCGCTGACCGTCTCTTGACGTTGCGTACTCGAAATAGTGCGGCTTACAAAGGCTTGCATGCGTTGTTAATGAGGGAAGGGGCGCGGGATTTCTTATCAGGGGTGCCGATCGATATTCAGACGTATTACGGCGAATCGATTGATATTCACCATATTTTCCCTCGTGACTATTGTGAAAAACGGGGGATTGAGAAAGCGAAGTACGATTGCATTATGAATAAAACCCCATTGTCCTATAAAACGAATCGGATGATTGGCCGTGATGCTCCAAGTGTATATTTGAAGAAACTAGAGGAGAGGAAAGGCGTTTCGGCAGCGGTGTTGGATGACATCCTGCAAACGCATGTCATTGATGTGGCATCGATAAGAGCGGATGATTTTGACCAGTTTTTTGAAAAAAGAAGGCTGGCTCTGCTTGCGATGATCGAGCGGGTGATGGGTAAGAAAGTGGAGTGAGCGGGACGGGAGGATGTTGTAGGGGAGAGGTTTTGGTTTATATTTCAAGTTTCAAGGAAAAGGAACAAATGCCTTGGAACGACGTATTCGCAGGGAGATCAAAGGGGGAAAACTTGGTGGAAAAACAGGAACAGATACATTGGCTGCTGGACAGCAGACAAATGGAAATAGAATATTTATGAATTGGAAAAACTGGCGGTGCAACTGGCCGATATGCGAAGTTCGTTTGGATCGGAAGCTGTGCAGGGGTAGGGGAACGGAAAAAGGCACTTGTTATCGTTGGGGAGAGGGCATGAACCAACGGCTGTTTGCGGAGGAAATGTGGAAGTCGTTGCTGGATAAGCTGTACGAAGGAAAAATGGTATCGACGTTCAAAGGGAAGGAAGCGTTTCGCGTTGTTTCGTTTTCCGATGAGGGGGTTATTGTGCGATTGAGTTCGAAGGAGAAGGATGTGTTTCTAAGCAAGAAGGCGATGGTCAATGTGATTGAGAAGCTCATCGCCCATGAAGATGGCGTGCGGAAAAAAATGGTGGACCCGGAATTCCGTCTAAAGTTAGGGCTGTTTTTGCTTCACCCGTGGACGGAGAAAGTGGTGCGCCAGGAGGAGGGGAAACGCCGTCCGTATTTGTTGTTAACGGATGAAGCCCGTCAGCGATTGGCAAGCGGCGAGTAGAGGGATTGACACACTGGGAAGTGCGCTCGCTTTGGCGGCCAAAGGCCAAGGGAAAAGTCCGACTGTTGCTTGTTCCACACGCCAAGAGCCATAGGGAAAAGACCAGTGATAAGAGCCGCGCGGTTGCGGCTCTTTTGTGCTGCCTATTTGTCCATTTCCTTTGCAAGGTCGGCGACTTCGGCGACGGTCAGGCCGGTCCGTTTCGCCACTTCGTGGATGGGCAAGACATCAAGGAAGTTTTTGGCGATTTCAATGGCTTTCTGTTTTTCGGCTTGCTTAACCGCTTGCTCTTTTTCCTGCATCACTTTCTTCAACATTTCTTCTCTTTCTTGTTCAAGTTCTTCGACTAACAGGCGAAACACTTTGTTCATTTTGATCCACTCCTTTACTTTTTCGGCGTATGACCGGTCGATGAATTTATCTGTGGCGGTCAGGACGCCGGCGATGATGTGCAGCTGTTTCGGTTCGTCGTCGATCGTTTTCGCCAGTTCGATCGTTTTTTCGATCATCGTTTGCCGGTCGAAGCGGGTGTGCATGAGCGGAACGAGGATGAGTTTCATCGTTTCTTCCGGAGTGAGCGGTTCGCCGTTGTGGACTTTTTCTTCAATGGCATGGAAAATGGCATCGCCGTTGAATTCGCCAAGCAGCACCGCTTTGGATGAAAGAAGCACGTCGCCGGCGTCAAGCTGTTCGCGGGCGCTCGTGACATCGCTTGTGTAGATCACAACGATGCGAATCGGGCGGATTCGTTTGTCCTGTTGATAGTATGTGTGAAGGAGCCGACAGGCATAATCGAGATACTTCAAATGGTTGTCGAGAAATCGTTCGTTGCTTTCGTATTCCAGAAGCAAAATGGAATCGTCTTCGAGAAGAAACACGGTGTCGGCGCGCCGTTCGTCCGCCCGAACAGACGGAAATTCGGTTGGCAGCACTGCTTTGATCCGCGGGAGTCCGTGAAGTCCGTATACATCGAGGGCTTGGTTTTGGTACAATGCGCTGAGTGATTTGAACAAAATGTCTTTGGCGTGATGCGAGATCCCGCCCGGCATCCTCTCCACTCCATTCGCTTTTTACCTAAATTATACTACTTGCCCGACCGATTGTCAGCTGCCATCGTGAGCGGGAACACGGTGTTCGTTCGGTGGGAGCGCATGGCATCTCCTTGAAACAGAAAACAGGTTGCGACCCGGAACAGATGGATGAATGGTGCTGTTTTGCCCTCACGGCCGAATGAACACTTCCGTTCCGTTCGGGACGATCGAGGCGAGTTCGAGCACGTCTTTGTTGTGCATGCGGATGCAGCCTTTGGATACGTATTTGCCGATTGAGGACGGGTCATTCGTGCCGTGGATGCCGTAATGGATTTTCGATAAGCTGAGCCACATCGCACCGAACGGTCCGCCTGGGTTGGGCTGGCGGTTGACGATGACAAAGTCGCCGACGGGGGTGGCGGTCACCATTTTGCCGACGCCGACGGGATAGGTGCGGATCGTTCGTCCTCGATACTTTAAGGTGAGTTGCCGGCGGCTGATCGATACATGGATCGTATACGGAATCGAGCCTTTGGCCGGAAGGTGGGGGATGAGGATCGCTTGGCCGGGAACGATGACGGACGAGGCGGTAAGGCCGTTGGCGCGAAGCAGCGCCGCGACGGACGTGCGGTAGTCTCTGGCGATGGATGCGATCGTTTCCCCGCGTTTGACGATATGTTGATACATTTCTATTTCACTCCTTTCTCGCTCGCTGGAGAAGTGCCATGATAGCAGTTAATGAAGAACTACGATGGTTTATGAATTATAAGAAAATACGATGCCCCATTTCCCATTCTTCTTCGCGACAAACACGTCTTGATGGAGTTCAAACACGCCAAAAACGCTATGAAACGTCTGGATGACGCGGATGCGGTAGACGTCTTGGAACGGTTTTTGTTTGTCTGACATCGACCAAGAAGACAAGTGCTCCACTTCGTCAAGGCGGTATTCGAACGTCTCGGCGCCGAAGTTTTGCATAAAGACGTGGGCGCGGCGCTGGATGTAGACGTCTTTTGGGAATTTCGTTTTCATGAGCGGGTGAAACAGCTCCCAAGAGCTGCCGAAGTCTCCTGCTTGTTCGTAGCGGTAAAACGTGTCAACGATTTCTTTTGCCTCGTTCCGTTCGCTCAAAAGAAACAGAGACAAGATCGCCACCAACACGGCGACGGGAGCGAGAACCGCCACCCCCGTCTTGGCTCGGATCATTTTTTGACGGTAGCGTGGGAACATCGAGTCTTCTCTCCTCTCTGTTATACGATATGCGCGATGGGCGGTGGATATGGCAGGAAAGGGGGCGGGATTGACATACGGCCGTATGTTTTCGTCAAAACATTCATCAGATTGTAGTACAATGGATGGTAGGAGCCGTAATGATGTACGGGCGTGAGAAACGGCGGTTGGTCTGATTGGAAAGCAGGCGGAAAGGCGGAGCGCATAGAGCTCCGTTTTTCCTTTGACGTTCCGCGGAATATCGAACAGGCAGGAGAGGTAGAGAGTGATGAGGAAATCATTCATTTATGCGCTGCTGGTTGGGATCATGGTCGCTTGGGGATTGAACGTGACGGCGCTGAAGATCCTCGTCGAGCACTTTTCGCCGGTGACCTTGACGGCGCTTAGGATTTTCACGGCTGGTGCTGTTGTGCTTTTGTTTTTATGGGGGACCGGGCGGCTCGGCAAAGTTGGCTGGAAAGAGGCAAAACAGATCGGTTTGGCCGCCATGTTTAGTGTCGTCGCTCACCACTTTTTCCTCGCGGTGGGGCTGACGAACACGACGGCGGTGAATGTGGGGCTTGTTTTAGGGCTCGTGCCGCTGGTGACGGCGCTGTTGGCGATCGTGTTTTTAGGCCAGCGTCCGACGCCGTTTCGGTTGCTCGGCATCGCGCTTGGGTTTTTTGGGGTCGTGTTTGTCGTCGCGAACGGCAACGGCGGCCTCGGCCATTTGTCAATCGGGGATGTGTACGTCTTTTTGGCTGTCTTGGCGCAAGGAATCAGCTTCATTCTGATCAAAAAGGCGACGGTTGAGGCGCGGGTGATGACAGGGTGGATGCTTGTCTTTGGGTCGCTTTGGCTGTTTGTCCTAAGTTTCGCGCTTGAACCGCATGGCTTGTCGAGTTTGAAAACAGGCACGCTGTCGCTTTGGCTCATTTTCCTCGCTTCAGCGGTCGTGGCGACGGCGCTCGGCCATATGTTTTACAATCAGGCTGTGCAGCACCTCGGCCCGGCCGAGTCGGCGGTGTTTATCAACTTGAATCCGCTCTTTTCGCTGCTTGGGGCGCATTGGCTGCTTGGCGAGCCGATTTCATGGATGCAGCTGGCCGGTTTTCTCTTCATCGTTGCGGGCGTGATGCTCGGTAGTGGGGGGATGGATGACGTCATCGCCCGTTTCCGCCGAGCGAAAGTTGCGGCTGGGGGAAGGAAGGCGGGGCTGGGGTAGCGCGCTCCCCGCGTTGACGCCATGCGCGCAAGGAGGAAACGTTCGTGCTGCCAGAAGCAGATAGGGGCTTGGTGTTTGGCTGTCTCTTCTCGAAAAAAGACAGCCATTTTTTACCATGGGCAGGATTTTGCCGGATGATGCCGAAAAGGAGAATACGAAACGTATTCTTGTGAGGTGAATGTATGGCGATCGATCACGACCGGCTGTTCAAAGAGCTGTTGCAGACGTTTTTTGAGGAATTTGTGCTTCTCTTCTTCCCGGATATGCACGAGCATATTGATTTCAACCATTTGTCGTTTTTGTCCGAAGAGCTGTTTACGGATGTAACGGCTGGGGAGAAGTATCGGGTAGACTTGCTGGCGAAAACGAAGTTCAAAGGGGAAGACGGATGGATCATTGTTCATGTGGAAAACCAAGCGTACATCCAATCGTCGTTTCCTGAGCGAATGTTTCTTTATTTCAGCCGCTTGTTTGAAAAATACCGCGCTCCGATCATTCCGATTGCCGTCTTCAGCTATGATGCCATCCGAGACGAACCCTCCTCGTTCACGCTCTCCTTTCCGTTTGGCCATGTGCTTGACTTTCGCTTTTTCCATGTGGAGTTGCCTAAGCAAAACTGGCGCCAATTCATCCGCACCGACAACCCGGTGGCGGCTGCGCTGCTTAGCAAAATGGGGTATACTGAAAGTGAACGAGTGGAACTGAAAAAGCAATTTTTGCGCATGCTGGTGCGTCTCGAGCTAGACGAGGCCAAACAGCGTCTGTTGATGGGCTTTTTCGAAACGTATGTGAAGCTGTCCAATGAAGAAGAACAACAGCTCCGAAGCGAGGTGGAACAAATGGAGACGAAAGAAAAAGAACGCGTGCTGGAATTGATCATCTCATATGAGCAAAGGGGAAAAATTCAAGGACGGGAGGAAGGACGCAAAGAGGGAGCAGAACAAGAAAAACGGCACATCGCGCGACGAATGTTGCGGAAAGGGTTTGATGCGCAAACGATTCACGAACTGACCGGATTGTCTGTGGCGGAGATTGAGGAAATGAAACAAGGCGGCTCCAAGTGAATGGAAAGGAATCGCCGCACGCTGCTTGGCAAACAGGCGGGGCGAAAGACCAGCCCCGCCCTAGTGCTTCTGTTTCGCTGCCGTTGATTCCCGTTTGATCAGTTTTGTAGACAATAGCACTTACCCCAAAACATGTTTCATGTCGTAGGCAAGTCAGAGAGTCATTGTCTCTTTCCGAACGCCGATTCCGCTGTGATTGCGGTTTTGAGGCTGATCGAGATGTCAACTCTGCCATCAATCTAAAAAAAAGAAAGGTCTGAAACAGTTAGGTAGGGTCTAACTGGATGTCGAACCGTGGGGCACACGGGGATCACTCGATCCACTTCCTGTTGTTAGACGGGATGACCCGAGAAGCCCCCACCTCTAAGCGTCAGCGTAGGTGGTGGGAGTATGTCACAGAGGGCATGCAGTTCATAATAAATAGAACGATCATGATGGAAGAGGGAGCAGGGAGAGACGTGATGCAGACAAGGACGCCGACAAGGAAAACATGCAAGACATTGCTTGAGGAATTCCAGCGCGCACCGCAGCCGCTTCGGGTGGAGAAACTCGTGTTTGCCGGCGTTGGAGGGCGGGATGTGTACAACATTTCCGCGCCGTTTGAAGACGGTGGCGAATGGGTCATTGCTGGACGGGTGGAAGCAAGAGACAGTGAGCAATCCGAAGTATACTTTTTCGTCGAGCGTGAAGGGACATGGGTGCCGCGGGAAGGGGCGCCGGTGTTTGCGCTGCAGGATCCGTTTGTTTCGCGGGTGCACGGGCATTTGGTGTTTGGCGGTGTGGAGACGTTTCCTCATCCTGTGCTGCGCGGGATGCTGTATTGGCGGACGGTGTTTTACCGAGGAACGACGCTCCATGATTTGACGCCGTTCTTTACGGGGCCTGATGGGATGAAAGATATCCGCCTTGTCGAGCTGCAGGATGGATCGGTCGGGGTTTTCACCCGTCCGCAAGGGAAAAAAGGCGGACGCGGAAAAATCGGATTCACCCGTGTCGGCTCGCTTGAGGAACTGACGGTCGAAGCGATTCAAGACGCCCCGTTGATTGATGGCCAGTTTGCGGACGGAGAATGGGGAGGCGCCAATGAAGTTCATTTGCTTGCCAATGGGTTGGTCGGCGTTCTCGGGCATATTGCCTGCTTTGATGAGGAGAGGAACCGTCATTATTATCCAATGGTGTTTGCGTTCAATCCGGATACCGGGGAAGCGTCGGACATGGAGTTGATTGCCACCAGAGCCCATTTCCTCGACGGCCCGGCGAAGCGGTCGGATTTGGCGGATGTGGTGTTTAGCGGTGGACTGATTCGCAAAGAGGATGGCACGGCCGATTTTTATGCTGGAACAAGTGACGCAGAAGCGCAAAAACTAACGATTGTTGATCCATTTACGAAATACGAAAGGCAGGGGTGACGATGCACCTTTACCGCTACGAAGAAAACCCACTGATTACACCGAACGATGTGCCGCCGTACCATGACGGATTTGAAGTGATCGGGGCGTTTAACGCTGGGGTGGCGAAATTTCAAGGGGAAGTATTGCTGCTGCTGCGCGTGGCCGAGCGGCCGGTTTCGGATGACCCGAACGTGGTGAAGGCGCCGGTGTGGAATCCACGGACGGGGAAGGTCGATGTGTACGAGTTCCGCAAGGATGACCCGCGCTATGATTTTTCCGACCCGAGGGTCATTAAAGAGGCAGGGTCGGAGCGGTTTTTGTATTTGACGTCGCTTTCCTATTTGCGCCTCGCCCGCAGTCAAGATGGGCGGCGGTTTGCGATTGAGGATCGGCCGTTCGTCTATCCGTCCAATGAGCTGGAGACGTTTGGCATTGAGGATCCACGCATCACATGTATTGATGGAACGTATTACATTTATTTCAGTGCCGTCTCACCCAAAGGAGTCGGCGAAGCGATGGTGTCAACGACGGATTTCCGGACGGTTGTGCATCACGGCATGATCTTCGCGCCGGAAAACAAAGATGTGCTCATTTTCCCGGAGAAGATCAACGGCAAGTATTACGCCCTTCATCGGCCGGTGCCAAGAAGCAACGGCCGCCCTGAGGTGTGGATCGCGGAGTCGGACAATTTGCGCTACTGGGGGAACCACCGCTTTTTGTTCGGTTTGCGGGAAGGAAAATGGGACAGCGCCCGCATCGGCGGCGGGGCGGTGCCGATCAAGACGGAGCACGGCTGGCTTGAGCTGTACCACGGGGCGTCGGAAGACCACCGCTACTGCATGGGGGCGGTGCTCCTCGATTTGAACGATCCATCGAAAGTTCTCGCCCGCTCGGAGCGGCCGCTCGTCGAGCCGGAGGCCGATTACGAAGTGAACGGCTTTTTCGGGCGTGTCGTGTTCTCGTGCGGAGCGCTCGTTGAGGGCGATGTCGTGAAAATGTATTACGGCGCCGCCGATACGTCGATGGCGTGCGTCGAGCTGAAGCTCGGCGAGATTTTGGATTCGCTTGTGAAAGTATAATCGTAAAGTTGCCCGCCGGTGGCGATGCCAGAACGGAAACGCCCGAACGGCCGGGCGTTTCTTTTTGGGTTGGCGCAACAGTTTCGTTTCTTTTCCATTCCACAGGATTTGGTATAATAAAAACAACGCAACTGTTCACCATACAATGGTACATCGATGTGAACATCAAAGGATATAGTTCTAGAAGGTCGGTGAAAAGGCGCTGATTCCCTTCATCAAGGCGAGAATGAGTGAAAAACAGGATTGATGCAACAAAGTTTTTCTCATAGAGAAATGATATTGTACAGCCGTATACACGATGAAATCATCAGCCTCTTAGAGAGGTGGTGAAAAACGGCTGTTTCCCCTGATCGATGGGGAAGGTGTGAAAAGGAGTATCGATGCTACAGGGTTTTTCTATTTGAGAAACGGGGCTGGTAAGCTGCACTCTCTTACCATCACCGCGCTTCTAGATGGCTGGTGAAAAACGGTTGTTTCTTTTGAGCAATGGGGGAGCGTTTGAAAGACGATCCTGATGCGACAAGTCTTTTCTATATTTGAGAAACGGGTTTGATCAGCGGCTTGCTCCCTTCAATCACCGGCCGCCTAGATAGGGTGCCAATGATTGATCATCGTGGAATAGAGGAGGAACAGCAGAAATGAAAAAGGTGCGCAAAGCCATCATTCCGGCAGCAGGACTTGGAACGCGGTTTTTGCCGGCGACAAAGGCGATGCCAAAGGAGATGCTTCCGATTGTCGATAAGCCGACGATTCAATATATTGTGGAAGAGGCGATGGCATCCGGCATTGAGGACATTATCATCGTCACCGGGAAAGGGAAGCGGGCGATTGAAGACCATTTTGATTATGCGTTTGAGCTCGAGCAGCTGCTCAAGCAAAAAGGAAAATTGGACTTGCTTGAGAAAGTAAAAGAGCCATCCAAAGTGGACATCCACTACATTCGCCAAAAAGAGCCGAAAGGGTTAGGGCATGCGGTCTGGTGCGCGCGCAATTTCATCGGGGACGAGCCGTTTGCGGTGCTGTTGGGTGACGATATCGTCCAAGCGGAAACGCCTTGTTTAAAACAGCTTATTGAGCAGTATGAACAGACGTTCAGTTCGGTGATCGGCGTCAAGCGCGTGCCGGAGGAAGAGACGCACCGCTACGGGATCATCGACCCGCTCGAGCAGCAAGGACGCCGCTACCAAGTTCGTCGCTTCGTGGAAAAACCAGCGCCGGGCACGGCGCCGTCGAATTTGGCGATCGTCGGACGATACGTGTTGACACCGGAAATTTTCTTGTTTTTAGAGAAACAGGAAGTTGGCGCAGGTGGGGAGATTCAGCTCACGGATGCGATCGGGCAGCTCAACGAAATTCAACGTGTCTTTGCCTACGAGTTTGAAGGAAAACGGTACGATGTCGGAGAGAAGCTCGGCTTTATTGAAACGACGATCGAGTTTGCCTTGCAAAATGAAGAGTTGCGCGCCGATTTGCTTGCGTTTTTGGAGCAGATTGTGGCGAAGGAGAAGCGGTGAGGACGAGCGGCGAACTGGGGGTGCATGCCAAACGCGGCTCGCCAAAAATAGGCGCGTGATCTGCATGAATGGCGAACCGTTTGATGGCGGGATGTTGGTGATCATCTAGGCTGGATTGCAACATCCGCTTGTACGGTGAACCGTGTGCTCTGACGCATGGCGGCCTTACAAGTCGGAGCAGCACGGAAAAACCGATTGCCCGGCGTGTGTTCGCTTCGTGAAATTTTTGTCGAAATGTTCGTGTTGTTCCTTGAGAATGGGACGGTTACAATGAAATTAGAACAAATGTTCTTTGTTGAATTTGTTGCCCTATAAAAGGAAGAGGGCAGGTGGACTCGGTATGATTGAAGCGTTTGAGGTGAACATTGCAAAACCATTTGGCGCATTCAATTGGACGAGCTAAAGAGCATCAATTTGTTTAGTGGAAAAACAATGTTCGGAAAACGACGATTTCAAGTTCCGGGTGTATTTTTTCTCAAGATCATTAACACGCGGGGCGATCATATAGACCGAAAATGGCCGCAAGAGGAGGGTAGGTATGGCTCGCATTCGCATTGAGCATTTTGGGCCAGTGGGGCTGTTTGATGAGGAGATTACCGATGTAACGATTTTGATTGGTCCTCAAGCGAGCGGAAAAAGTACGATTAGCAAACTGATTTTTTTCTTCCGCTCTATTCCGGATGAATGGGTAAATTATTTGCTTTCGTCCCGACAAACGGATGAGCACAGCCCGTTTTTTGAGTTCAATAAATATCTTAGGAGAAAATTTGTCGGTTACTTTGGAACGACAAAACATATGAAACCGTTTCACATTCGTTATGAATATAGTGACGGAAAATTTGTGCGTCTTGACTTGAAAGATGGTTATGTGCAAATCCACTTTAGCGATTCCTTGAAAAAGGGGATTTTAGAGACGTTCAAGCACGTTATTCAGCTAAAAAAAGAGACGCAATATCAAGAGCGGCTGTTGACTGATTTTTGGAATGTCTCATCTTGGAAAGCGCGGCAACAAAGTGTTGTGGAAACAATTAAAACGTCTATTGATGAAGTATTTGGCGATTCGAAAACATCGATCTTCATTCCGGCAGGTAGAAGTTTAGTCGCGACGTTGTCCGATCAGCTGCAAGATATTAACCCACGGCAACTCGATGTCTTGACAGAACAGTTTATCGAACGAATTAACTTGCTGAAGAAGATGTTTTCGCAATCGTTTGAGGAAATTGTCGAGGATCGGAAAAAATTTTCGACAGAGAAAATTGACTTTGAGGCGATTCGGTTTGCCATTGATATTATTGAGCGGGTGATGAAAGGAAAGTACATGTTCTCTGACCATGGAGAAAAAATCTTTTTTAATGAAAGAGAGTATACAAAGCTAAAATTTTCATCCTCAGGGCAACAAGAAGTAGTGTGGATTTTGTTGCTTATATTCACGGTTATTTTGGAACGGCGACGAGTGTTTATGGTTATTGAGGAGCCTGAGGCTCACTTGTACCCGAGCGCGCAAAAAGAAATGGTCGCCTTGTTTGCATTATTGCTAAATGCGACGGATAATACGCTAGTGATTACGACTCATAGCCCATATATTTTATCCGCTTTCAATATTTATTTGTACGCGGCCAAGATTGGAGAAAAGCTGGATCGACGCGCCGATCCGATTGTGGACCGAAAGCTGCGCCTTTCTCCGGAGCGGTTAAAGGCCTACATGTTGGAGAGCGAGGGAGGGAGATTCCGCTACCGAAGCATTATCGATGATGAATTACGGTTGATTCAGGCCGAAGCGATCGATGAAGCATCATCTGCGATCAACTGTGTACTTGATGAGCTCATGGAGGCGGAGGAAGCGGGGGAGTAAACATGTCGGTTGTAGAATGGGAAAGTTGTTTGCAATATTGCGACCATCGAAAATTAGCTGTTGTTGAGGAAAACGGAAGAGGGGTTCGTTTCGTCAATAAGAAGGAAAAGAGGGTGGCCCTGTACCGTGTAGACGGTTGTCTGCTTAAAGAGGGGGTAAAATGCGATTTTTTATTTTTAGTGATAGAAGGAGATCGGGCATTTTTCATCGAACTAAAAGGGTCTGACCTTGAGAAAGCCGTACACCAGATCACCCGAACAATTGAACAGTTAGGGAAATGGTTGCCTGGATATATATTCGAAGGGAGAATCGTGACTACCCGTGTGAGGACGCCCGCTTTGAAATCGACTTATTTGATTAAGCTGGAAAAAATGTTGAGGAGAACGGGCGGGACATTAGTGGTAAAGGCCAAGTGGGACGAGGTAAACGTATAGGGCAGGAAAGAGGCAAACGATATGGATGATTACCGGCTAAAACGGATTTATACCCCGGCCGAACGGGATGATGGCATCCGCATTCTCGTTGATCGCCTTTGGCCGCGGGGCGTGGCGAAAAGCGAGGCGCACCTTGACCGATGGATGAAGGAGATCGCCCCAAGCTCGGAATTGCGGCAATGGTTCGGCCATCGGCCCGAGCGGTTTGCCGAGTTTGCCAGGCGGTACGAGTGGGAGCTTACGACAGACGGGACGAAGCAGGCGTTGGTGAAGGAGCTGCTTTCGCTTTCGGGAACGGTGACGCTGCTTTATGCGGCGAAAGATGAGCGATATAACCATGCTGTTGTCCTGCGGGAATTTTTGCGTCGGTACGGCCATAACGGAGCATATGGGAAGCGGTGCGAACAGATGGAATAACGATAACGATCAACCTTGGCGGGAGGGATGAACGGTGATACGCGCCATGGTCGGCGATTTGACGAAGGTGGAAGGGGTCGAGTACATTTGCAATGCCGCCAACGGCATCGGGCCGATGGGCGGCGGGGTGGCGGCGGCGATTCGCCGGGCGGGCGGACGCGTGATTGAGGAAGAGGCGATCCGCATCTGCCAAGCGCAAAATCCGCAGCCGGGCGATCTGTATGTGACCGGAGCGGGAACGTTGCCGTTTCGCGGCGTGATTCATCTTGTGACGATGAAGCAGCCGGCAGGAGAGACATCGTATGCGATCGTTCGCCAATGCCTCGAGCGGCTGGTCGCGCACTGCCGGAAGCACGGGATCAAGAAGGTGGCGCTTCCGGCGCTCGGGACAGGTGTTGGGGGGCTTGACAAAGAAAAAGTGGCGCGGTTGTTTGCCGAGGTGCTCGCGCCGGTAACGGATGTGGAGTTTGTGGTCGTGGACATCGATGAGTCGTTTATCCATCATGTTCAACTAAATAAATGAGGAAGAAAAAGGGCCTTGACAACGCTTGGCTCTTCTTTTTTGGCAAACAATAACGGGTTTCACAATTCTCCATATCATATTATAATATAACACACAAACGAGTTTCATGGACTTCCTTGTCTAGCCTAGGAGGTGGCGCTGCCATTCCTGTCCGATGAATGGGACTTGGGGAAAAGGAAGTCAACGAGCGTTTCCTGTGCAAGCCTGTTCAGGGACAACAGCCAAAAACAAGGCGCACGGCGTTTTTGGCAACGCCTGGAGGGATGATGATGCTGTTCCAATCACCGACATTGAAGACATGTCAAGTGTTAGTCGATGAATTCCGCTTGGCCCCACAGCCGTTTGAGCCGCAAAAATTGCGCTTTGCGGGTGTTGGGGATCGAGACGTTTATAATATTTCCGCGCCGTTTGCAGATGACGGCGAGTTGGTCATCGCTGGCCGCGTCGAATCGCGGGATAGCGAACAGTCGGAAGTGTACTTTTTCGTGGAGCGCGATGGGGTTTGGATTCCGCGCGAAGGAGCGCCGGTGTTTGCCTTGCAAGATCCGTTTGTGGCGCGCATTCACGGCCAGCTTGTGTTTGGTGGGGTGGAAACGTTTCCGCATCCGGTGTTTCGCGGCGAGTATTGTTGGCGGACAGTCTTTTATCGCGGCTCGAACATCCGGGGGCTGAAACCGTTCGCGCAGGGGCCGGACGGGATGAAAGATATTCGGCTTGTCGAGCTGAAAGACGGCTCGATCGGCGTTTTCACCCGGCCGCAAGGGGAAAAGGGCGGACGCGGAAAGATCGGCTTTACCCGCATTTTTTCGCTCGATGACTTGACGCCGGACGTCATTGAAGCCGCTCCGCTGCTTGACGCCCAATTCACCGATGAGGAATGGGGCGGTGTGAATGAAGCGCATTTGTTGGCCAACGGGCTTGTTGGGGCGCTCGGCCATATCGCCTGCTTTGACGAGCACGGCAACCGCCATTACTATCCGATGGTGTTCGTATTGAATCCAGAGACGATGGAGCGCTCTGAGCTGGAATTGTTGGCGCTTCGCTCTCACTTTTTGGATGGGCCGGCGAAGCGGCCGGATTTGACGAACGTCGTCTTCAGCGGCGGCTTGATCCGCAAAGGCGACGGGACCGCCGAGCTGTACGCCGGCGTCGGCGATGCCGAGGCGCAAAAAATTTCCTTGATCGACCCGTTTGTCAAGTACGAGGCGCAAGAACTTGATCGGATGTATGCTTCCGTTTAGCGAAAAGGATCGGCACGACAGACCTTCTCTTGATGAGGAAGGCTGGCGGCCGATCCTTTTTCCGTTTGGTCGCGATGTTTCTTGCTTGGTAGGAAGGAGCTCGGTTTGACATGAACATGACCGGTTCACACGATAGGTCAACAATGATTGGTTTCTCCATGTTTGACATGAATGTGGCTTGTTTGGAGGATAGACAACAATGGCTGGCGGTAATTAGGGGGCAAACGGCTCTCCCGGAAGGCTGGTGAAAAACGACTGTTTCTCTTGATCGATGGGGGAACGTGTGAAAAGCAGGACTGATGCCGCGGGGTTTTTTGTATTTGCGAAACGAGGCGGGGAAGCGCCCCACTCCCTTCAATCACCGCCTTCCTAGGAAAGGCCATTTTCCTCCCGTTGCCCCGTCTGAAGCCATCCGGTATACTGAGAAAAAAGGGGAATGGGGAGGGGCCTTTGTTGTCTTTGCCGCTTGCTTCTGGTGTGTCGTATGAGCGCTATTGGGTCCTGCGTGAACAAAGCGATGATCGTTTAGAGTATATTGATGGGGCCGTGTATATGACCCCGTCGCCAAGCGTTCGGCATCAGCTCATCTCGAGCCGCCTTCATTTTCAGTTCAGTTTGTTTTTTCGAGGAAAGCCGTGCGATGTGTTGGCAGCGCCGCTTGATGTGGAACTGGTCGATGAGCAAACAGGGGAACGACATGT
Organism: Geobacillus sp. C56-T2; assembly: GCF_007829715.1. NCBI lineage: Bacteria > Bacillati > Bacillota > Bacilli > Caryophanales > Anoxybacillaceae > Geobacillus > Geobacillus sp. C56-T2. The sequence continues at coordinate 3,231,459 of NZ_VJWB01000001.1, read as the reverse complement.
GGTGGTTCCGGACTTGACGGTCATTTGCGGCGAAAAAGGGCTGGATGGAGCGAAGTATATCGGGGTTCCGCCGTTGATCGTCGAGATTCTCAGTCCATCGAACCAGGCGCATGATCTTGTCACAAAGTTCAATTTGTACATGGCGTGCGGTGTCCATGAATATTGGATAGTCAATCCGATGAAACAGGCTGTGACGGTGTATGTGCTCAATGAAGAACGGCTCTATGAGCAGGAGGATGTTCAAGTGAGAACAGGAACGGTTCGCTCTATGTATTTCCCCGGGCTCGCAATCGATATGGCCGAGTTGTTTCATTGATAGGATGCCGAGAGGATGGGCTTGAAAGCGAACAGCGTGGGAACAATCCCACGCTGTTTCTATGAAAATTCCACACCGACGAGCCGTGGTTTTCATGCTTGGGTGAAGGACAAACCATTGCCTATGGAATGGATCGAGGCGGCGCTCATCGCCCGCGTGATGTCCCTTTACGGCTGCTTTTGCCGCTTTTCCCGCTCTTTCACTTTTTCTTCCATCCGCTTCAGCAATTTCTCCCACGGGTTTTCCACTGTTTTTTTCTTGCGCTTTGGCTTTTCTTCCGTCATGATCAGGCGCCTCCTTTCGCTGCGGCGGATAAGGCGAGCAAGTCGCGCAGTTCATCGTCGGACAGCTCGGTGATCCACGCTTCGCCTTCGGTGATCACATCAGCGAGCGCTTGTTTTTGTTCGAGCATCTCGTCAATTTTTTCTTCAATCGTCCCGGTCGTGATCAGCTTATGAACGTGGACGAATTTCGTCTGCCCGATGCGGTAGGCGCGGTCGGTCGCTTGGTTTTCGACGGCCGGGTTCCACCAGCGGTCGAAATGGATGACGTGGTTGGCGGCGGTCAAGTTGAGCCCGGTGCCGCCCGCCTTGAGCGACAGCAGGAAAATCGACGCGTGTTGAGCTTGAAACTCCTCCACCATTCGGTCGCGCGTTGGTTTCGGGACGCCGCCGTGCAAAAACAGCACCCGCTCATCCAACAGATCGGACAGCAGCTCTTGAATCATTTCCCCCATCCGGACATATTGGGTGAAAATCAGGCAAGACTCGTTGTTCGCCCGAATTTGCTCGACGAGTTCAACGAGTTTTTCCAGCTTGTGCGACCGTTCGACCAGTTGGCGCGGTTGGCGTTCTTTTAAATAGAGCGCTGGGTGGTCGCAAATTTGCTTGACGCCGTTTACCATCTGCAAAATCAACCCGCGCCGCGCAAACGGGCTCGCCGCTTTCGCCCGTTCGAGCGTGTCGTTGACGAGCTGCTCGTACAAAGCCGCCTGCTCCGCGGTGAGCGGACAGTATTCTTTTTGCTCGATTTTATCCGGCAAATTGAGGGCGACCGCTTCATCGGTTTTCGTCCGCCGCAACAGAAACGGACGGATGAGCGCTTGGAGCGCCGCTTTTTTCCGGGCATCGCCGTCTTTTTCAATCGGACCGGCAAACCGGCGTTCGAATTCGGCGGCGCTGCCGAGGTAGCCCGGATTTAAGAAGTGGAAAATGCTCCAAAGCTCGCTCAAACGGTTTTCCACCGGCGTGCCGGATAGGGCGATTTTATGGTTGCCGTTCAAGCGGCGGATGGCGCGCGCCTGCTTCGTCTGAGCGTTTTTGATGTTTTGCGCTTCATCGAGGCAAATGGCATGCCAATGGATCTGTTTTATATCGTCATGATCCAAATGGGCAAGGGGATAGGACGTAATGACGAGATCAGCCTCCCTTGCCGCCTGCAAAAAGGCATCGTTTCTCGCCCGGTTCGGTCCATGATGCACGTACACGCGCAAAGTGGGGACGAAGCGGGCGCATTCCTTCTGCCAGTTGCCGATGACACTTGTCGGGCAAATGAGAAGCGCTGGCGCGTTCGGGCGCTCGGTGTCGTTGACGTAAGCCAAGTAGGCGAGCAGCTGCACCGTTTTGCCGAGCCCCATGTCATCGGCCAAGCAGGCGCCGAAGCCAAATCGCCGCAAAAAGACGAGCCAGTCGACGCCGCGCTGCTGGTATGGACGGAGCACGCCTTGAAACGATGGTGGCACGTTCGCGCGAGGGAGCTCATCGATCGTTTGCAGCTGGCGGATCAGCGCCCGGAATTGGTCATGAACGTCGATCTCGATGGGGATCTCTTCATCTATTGCCTCTTCGCGTTCGTTGGCTTCCGCCAATAACGTTTGCGCGACGACTTCATGAATCGGCACCCCTTCTTTTTTCGCCTTCTCCATGAGCGCTTGGGCGCGACGGACTAAGGCGGGATCGAGAATGAGCCATTGGCCGCGCAGACGGATGAGGCGCCGTTGTTGTTCGGCCAGCGCGGCAAACTCTTCTTCCGTCCATTCGATGCCGTTGGTGGCCACCCGCCAGTCAAACTCCGAGAGCCGTTCGAGCCCAAAGAGCGATTCAGTGCGGACGGAAGGGGACAGCTTCGCTTTAATCGACAGCTGCGCCTGGCGGATGTCATGCCACCAGTCAGGGAGCAGCAGCCTCACGCCCGCTTCCGTCAGCTTTACGCTTTCTTCCGATAAAAAGCGCCACGCTTGGTCATCGGACAATTCACGAAGCAAAGATTCGTTTTCATCGCCAAGCCACGGCACGATCCCCTGAATGCGGTGAATGGCCCGGGCGACCGATGATTCATATGGACGCCAAGCGCGCGGCAGACGATCAAGGGGCGCGATGACGCTGTCATCGAGGGCGAGGGCTACCGGCTCGAGCGTCCATAATTCCCCGTCCTTCTCAGGTTCGGTAAGGCGCAGGCCGACGGTAAACGGCGGTCGGTCGCCGAGCCAGCCGATTTGTTCGAGCCAGTCCTCCTCTGTTCCGGTCCATTGGTCGCTCTGAGCGGCGATCAATGGATACGCCCGGACGATTTCGCCCCAGAGGCGGCGGAGTTCCGGGTCGCGGGAGAGCCAGTCGGCGATCGCCAGCGACCGCCATGTGGCGACGAACGGATCGGGGTCATCGTCCGCGCCGCGCCAACGGGTGCGTCCCGCCTCGTTCCATGCGCCGCCTGTGTTTTTCCATAAGGAAGCATCAGGAAGGAAGCGGCGCTCGCGCACATCGTTCCAAATGTGCTTCGCCCACGCTTCCAGGCGGGCGGTGAATTCATCCGCCCATTCAACGGCTGAAAAGCGCGAATGCGGATGCAATGCGAACCAAGTGAGCGCTTGCCAAGGCGATAACCGCACGATGTCGTTTTCGATTTCGATCATGGTGCCGTAAAACGTTTCTTCATGCCAGGCCAATAACGGTGAAACCCATGAAAAGGGATGGGTGGAACCGGAGAGCTCGAAGCATCGAAGCTCTTCATTCCACCGGCAGGAAATTTGAATCGTCTCCAATGCTTTCATGGAAGCAATTTTCCTTTCTTCAATTCTTCATGAAACGCGCGCAGGCGCGCCGTCTGGGCGAGCAGTTGTTCGAGATAGGCTTCCCATTGATCGAGCCGCTTGGTGGAGCGGTACTGAGCCCGCAACGTTTTCAAATAACGGACAGCCTTTTGGTAGCTCGAGCGGTTTTTCTCGTTGAGCAGCTTCACCACTGTGCGATGATATAACGGCATGACGAGCTCTGTCCCGCGCGCTTGCAATGTTTTGAGCATCGGCGGAGGCAGCTCATCGGCGGTGATGTTCGCCCATAAGAATAGATCCACCAGTTCCTGATCGCGTCTTTGTTTATACAAAAAATGAGTGTACTCGTTGACGCTGTATGGGAGGCTGCGCTGCAAAAACTCTTCCCATGCGCCCGGGCGGTTTCGGTGGCGGGCGTACATTTCGAACCAGTGCGCGGTTTCCTCTAAAAAACTGCTTCGGACGAAAGCCGGGATATGCGAAAGGTAAAGCGGCCAGTCGTGCTTTATTTTTTCCCAGACGGCTTCAAACCGCTTTAGGAGGCCGTTTTGGATGAATCGTCCGAACCATTCCGCCAAAAACACGCCTGCCTGATCGGGGAACGCGCGGTAAAGCGCGATCGCTTCGTCGTCTTCGCCAAGCAGGAAGGAAAGATGAGCAGCCGCCATGGCGGCGCGGATGTTGTCTTGGCTTTTGGCGAGCTGAAGGAGTTCGGCCCGTTCTTCTTGGCGCCAGGCCGGCTTGGTAAACAGCGTTTCCCAGGCGGTGGTGTAAAGGTCATAACCGAACGACGCCAGCTCCCCTTCCCAAAACAGCCCATCGCGAACGTATAAAATCGTCTGTTCAACCAAGGCGTTGAGCGATCGCGGCGGCGACTGGGTGGAGAATGCTTCCAAGGCGGCCAAGGCGCGGCCAGCGACATAGTTGACGTCCTGATGCCACGAAAATTGCCGGTAAGAACCGAATCCGCCGTCGCTCCACCCTTGCGCCTCTCCGTACTCGCGAAGTTTTTCCAGCAAAAACAGAGCGGCGTGCAGCTCCCGCAACGGACGGGCGCCGGCTTGCCTTCCGTTGTTTTTGCCTAGCTTCGGGAGGAGCTGGAAAGCCAAGCGATACGGCCAGTTGGCTCCACTTTGCTGACGCGCGAAAAAGTCTTCGTACTGTCGCTCAAATTGGTCCCACCAGTCTTCAACGGTTTCATGGGCTACGACCGGAAGGCTTGCCGTTTTCCCTGTCCGTTTCGCCGCCAGCGTGTTTGATTCATGGGCGACCGGTTCTTTCGGCGCGGCGCTGATTTGCCCTTTTTTCCAAAGGCGAAACAGTTCTCCGTTGTCAAAGACATTGCCGTAGACATAGAAAAATAGAGCTAAAATATGCGGACATAACCCTTCCGTCGGACAAGGACAGCGATGGCGGCGGGGGGCCTTGGTCAAATCAAGCATAACTTCGTGAGGGGTGATGTCGGAAACGACCCCTTCCACTTCATGGCTGTTGACGACCATGACATTATAGACCAGGCCGCTTCTGGCTAGGTCGCGCCCTTTTTGAATCAGATGGTGGAAGATGGAAAATGGGAATTCCTTGATCAATTCGCTCGCCGCCTGTTGCAAGAGCGGTTTGGAAACGGTAGTTTGCAGCATGTCGGTTCGTCCTTTCCGTTCATTTCCCTATCACTCAATTATAGCATGTCGAGATGAAGAGTGCTATGCGATTCGCGGTGGGAGTCAGTCAAGACTTTGTGGAGAACATTTTTTCGGTCTACTACGGGCGTTGTCAATCACCGGTTGGTAGACCATTTTTAGGAATTGATATCGTAAGCGCTTTCGGACTCTCATCCCTCTTCTTGAGCTGATTTTTGCTCGATCCATTTTTTTACATCCATCCGCCATCGCGAAGCGCCGACAATGCTTGGTAGATCGGCGTCCCCGATGACTGTTGAAGATACGGGATGTTCTGGCGCATCACCTCCGCCAACAACCGTCCTGCCTTCCGTTTGGCCTGTTTGATCCGCTCCAGCTTCGTCGGGGCCGAGGCTACCCTCTGGGGCTCTTCCTCCTCCAACTGCCCCGTTCTCCACCCTATTCCGTCGATTTGGGCCACCATCGCCTTCAGAAACGCCCAAAGTCCTTGGTCCTTCCAGCTGCGGCGGGATTTCACCCGGTACGCGAACCGGCTCATCACGCTCTCGGCGTGGCCCATCGGACGCATGCCGGCCGTCTCCACCCCTTGCGCCGACAGCCACTCCCGGTAGTCCCGGATGCATCCCGGCATCGACTCGATCCGGCGGATCATTTCGGCCAACTGCTCTTCTTTGGCTTCGTCCCCCAACGTACCGACGGCGCTGTTCAGTTCCACCAAAAGTCCTTCCTCGTCTTGCTTCGCCAGCTTCTTCCGCACCTCCCGCCAACGCGGGTGGCCGGACAGACACTGACGAAGCTCCCGCGCCACATGGAACCGATCCAACTGAAAGCACGCCCGCTTTCCGAAATACTCCCGGCAGGCGGTAATCCAAGATGCCGCGTCGCCGTTGATGACCAACAAGTCCCGGCACGGGTCATAGGCATATTCCTTCATCAGCCACGCTTCGAACCCTTCCCACACGTCCCCCGCCCCTTCATGGAGGTAGTGGCGCCGGTTCACGAGCTCCAGTTGCGAGCCGTTCCGTCTCCATCCCTCGTGAACCGCCAAGATTTTCTGCTCTTTCGCCCGTTTCCCTTTCCCTTGGCGGGAGATGAACAGTCCATCCGCTTCCACCAACAGCACCCGGCCATGCCGTTGGGAAACAGGGTGGTGCAGCGAGACAGGGGCCGCCAACACCAGCTGACGAATCGCCTCATGGCTGAGGACCGCATACCCCACGATCGCCTCCAACGTACGGGCTGCTTTGCGGTAGGAAGAGCACTCTATGGCCAACTCGACCGCCGTTTCCTCGAGGCAAGGACTGATCGATTGGGCTCCATCAAAGCCCAGTTCGGCATCCAACAAGAAGGTATACGCCCCTGCCTGCCGATCATAGTAGTAGTTCCGTCGGAACGTCACTTCTCCAAACAGCGTTTGGAGGGTGGTCGGCCGTTTGTCTTTCAGCTGATAGCGGCGCTTGTCCCTGGCTTCCGCCAGTTGTTGATCGATTTCCTCCAAAAGGGCCGCCAACACGGTGGCAAACACGTTTTGAAGGGTTCTCAACAATTGTTCCTCCAGCTCTTTTAATACAGGCCATTGTGTGGTAAGATGTTTCATGGACTCTCTCCCTCCTGTTTTCGGTTGGTGTCAACAATCACTATCATAGCAGGGAGAGAGTCCTTTTTGCATGAAATTCGCTTTTTTCCTACCGCGCTTCGCTTGGTGGCCCCGACGAGCGTCGCGAACAAAAGTTCGCAACCCTCGTCGGGGATCCTTCCTGAACGTCACCCACAAATATTTTACTCACACCGCGGTGGAAGCAACTGGCGTTTTGATGGGTGGCTACGAGGGTTGGTGATTGAATCCTAGAAGGCTGGTGAAAAACATTGGTTTCCTTTGGTCGATGAATAAAAGTGTACAGTGTTGCAAGGCTTTTCTATTTGAGAAACGATGCTAGGAAGCGGTGTGCACGATTTAATCACCATCCTCCTAGATACGACTTTGCCATCTCATTTCCCAACTATATACATGCAACATGAAGAGTTAACCTCTCCGTTATCCTGCACACCCTAAGCGCTGCATCATTTCCTCTAAAAATCTTGTAGGCTCAACCCGCAGGCTGCGCCATGGGGGAGGAAGCTCGTTGCAGGAGAAGTCAAATGTTAAGTTTTCAATGAGCATGTATATAGAGAAACCTTGTTGCATCGGTCCTGCTTTTCGCGCGTTCTCCCATTGATGAAGGGCAACAGTGGTTTTTCACCGGCCTTTAAGGAGGCAGAGAAGATAGAGAAAAACGATGGGCGACAAAATCGACAAAGCTCAGTGGAAAAGCGCCACTCATTTTCCAACAGAGAGTTGTGAAAGCAGCGTGTTCCGTTCATGATTCCTCCTCGGGAAAGAAGAGTTGGCGATGATTGCTTTTCTCACAAGTGGTATAATGGAAATAGGCAAAGCCTTAAAGGCTGGTGATTTAAAGGAGACGGGCGGCTTACCGGCCTCGTTTCTCAAATCGAAAAGATCTATCGCATGGGGATCGCCTTTCACACGTTCCCCCATTGCGAAGCCGGCGTGCCGGACGGCGTCGTCAACGTCCTGCGATTGCCTTTCACACGTTCCCCCATTGCTCAAGCGAAACAACCGTTTTTTTACCATCCTTCTTCGTTTTGTGGAAACAAAGAGGCAACCATATAGATACGCGGCGTTGACTGACGTTTTCAAAAAGAATGAAAAAGGGGTGTATGAGACATGGCGATTGGTCGGAATGACCCATGCCCGTGTGGAAGCGGAAAAAAGTATAAGAAATGTTGCATGAACCAACAGCAGCAGCATGAAATTCGACGGGTGCGGCAGCGCCGCTTTTTTGAGCAAAAATATGAGTTGTCGCAAATGGTGCAGCGATTTCTCGAGGAATCGCTGTCTGATGATGAACGGAAAGCGGTAACCCGCATGTTTCATCAAATCATCGAACAAAAGCACCATCGTGAAGAGTTGAAGATGTTTGAGACGCTCTGGCGTTTGTTCCTTCATCGTTATCCAAATGGATTGCGCGGCATTGAGTGGTTTCAACAGGAAAAAGGTCGTCGCCTTTCCCAAGAACTTAAGGAAATGGTGGATCGCTGGGTTCGGCTTGTGCCGCGCCTTGTGCAATGGGTCGATTTGCATGATGAAGGAGGGATAGCGGTTGATCGGCTGACCGGTGAGAGACTTCTGATGCCGTATTGCGAGACATTGGAGGTTGTGCGTCCATGGGGCGGCATGCTTGCTTTTTTGGAGCCGTTTGACGGCGGGTATTACGTCTGTGGTGTGTCATCGATTATGAACCCGAATGGCGTGAAACGGGCGGAAGAGAACATTCGCTCTTTGTTGACGCAAACGGGCTGGTCATATGACAAGGTAGTCGTTGAGCATTTTCTCGATATCATCGATGGAAGTTATCTTTCGATGTCGGACGGCAGACAAGAGGAGCGAACGAAGTGGACGTATGAATATGAATGTAAGGACGCCGCCGGGGCGGTGAGGAAGCTCGCGTCGATCGGACGGGCTCACATTGACAGCGACGATGGGAAAACGGTGGAAGGTTCATGGTGCACCGATGTGTACCATTATATCGCGTTGTTTTCCCCTGAGCCGGTTCGTGTGCTTGAACTGGGCGGGTCATTATCGGCTCACCGGTCGCGCTTAGTGTTGTCTACCGAAGACGAACGAACGGCTGCACAACTGGTATCGCTGCTGCGGGCGTTCGGGTATTCCCCGACAGAGCGCAACCGGCAGACGGAAGTCGTTTTGCGCCGCAAAGGGGTAGAAAACGTTTCGTTTCACATTGATTCTACACCTAGTTCTCCTCTTTGGGTTGGAACGCTAGCCGTGTTTGCTGTTCAATTGGAAAAAGCCCTTCATGTCCCGCATGAGCAATGGAATGGGAAAACTCCTCATGAAATGGCGCGTCAAGGGCATGTTCAAGAAGTCGAGGAGTGGCTGAAAGGGTATGAATTCCATTTGTTTAACATACAAGAACGAGTGAATCTGCCGTTGTCCATAGGGGTGAATCATATTCGCTCCCGCTATGGCTTGCCGCCATCTCCGTTTAAGGAGCCGTATTATTTTGCGGATTTATGGAAAACGGTATGGCTTGGTCCTAGAGAAACCGACACGCTATTGATTCGCACGGAATGGGAAGGGATGTTTTTCACAGAGGATTTGTTGGCGTTTTATAACGAAATCGCCATGGAAAAGACGGAAGAACAGAAGGAAGCCGGTTCGCGCGTGGTTTTGCTGCTGTGTGAACATCTAGCGAGCCGGTCGATTTCATCGTGGGAAGACGTAGGAGAAGAGGATTGGAAACAATTCCTCGTTGAGCAAATTCCAACAAGATGGAGTTCGCTTCCGAAGCAAACTGTGAGTCAAGCGCTTGATATGCTTCCTGAGTTGGCCGGCTGGCTGGACAGCCGTTATGGAACGAAACACCAAAAGGCTGTTTGTGCCATTTTGGAAGAGGTTAGAAGCGAATTAGAGCATTGCTTCGCGTTGTTGGATGAATGGGGAACGGAGAGAAAGGAAGAGAGGGAAAAACTGTTGGTTTGGCAACTCGTCGGGTTGTTTGGTTTCCCTACTCCTTCTTCCGCTCATTTTTCTATGTACTATGTTAAGGGGATAGAACAAGGGAAAGCGGTGGTTGATTGGATCGGCCATAATCGTACGGTGACATGGGATGTTCCGGAACGGGCGCAGCCGCATCTCTTGCCCGGGATGTATATCATAGCCACGGCAGGTTGCCATGATGAGATGGGCGATCCAGTTCTCGTTTACCCGCCGGCTTTCTCTCCGTACTTGGAATCGTGGCTTCAAAAGTTGAAAGAGTGGTTGGACAGGGTGAAAAAAGAAGTGCCCGCGTCTCAAGAGCGTGTGCGCGCATCGGTGGATCGTTTAAGCCGCCGGCCGTAGACATTCCCGGTGAATGCGAAAGCGACCCCTGTCTCGTAAGCGGTCAAGGGTCGCTTTCGAGTGTTGCCGTCGTCTCTCATTCTACGGTTTCAGCCGTGTGGAGAATCAAAATTGGATGTAGGCGAGCCGTTTATTAGCCTCCGCGACGTCAAAGGCGTCCGGGTCAAAATCGTCGCCTTTCATATCAGACAGCCACTCGAGCCGTTCAAGCAGTTCCGGGTCGGTAAGGGAGTCTTTGTTTGCTGCTGATTCGAGCAGCTCGAGATAACCATAGACGCCACCGCAATCCTCGGGAGGACACGCCCGTTTTCCTTTCAGGCAAGTGGCGCGTTCTAGCGGTTTGGAGAGCGTTTCAATCTTTTCGACGGTGATGTTGTGGCGCCAGTAATCACCAAAATCGTAAATGTACACAAATTTTTGTTTTTCTTCCGTCAACCATTGCTCAAGCGTGGTGCGGCGAGCGTCCTCGAGCGTTTTCGCGAACCCGTGCAAGCCCCAATCGTCGGGAATGCCGATGACGATCTCGCCGAATTGGAATTCATATAAATGTGCTTGCTCCCATCCCATCGCTTCTTGGATGACCAAATGAAGCTGGTCAAACGTGGCGTGCCCAGGCACAAGGACACGGCGCCAAATGGGCGGACGGAAGCCGCTTAATGAAATTTTCAGCTGGTAGGCGGTTTTGGAGCGGCGCGGTTTCTTCGGCGGTGAGCTTTTGCTTTTTGGCGCTTCCACCCAACGACCGCGCGGGCGGGCAGATTCCGTTGAACGGAGCTTCGTCATCAGTTCGTCAATCAAATCCATGAGTTTTTTTTCTTCCATGAATATCGATCTCCTTGTCGACTTGTTTTTGTATACTTATAGTTTAAACTATTTTTTCAAAAATCAAAATCAGTAAGGCGATCGTGGTGCAAGTAAAAGAGTTGTGGGTGACGTTCAGGAAGTGACAAGGGTTGCGCGCCTTTGTTCGCAACCCTCGTTGGGGCCACTAAGCGAAGCGCGGTAGAAAAAGCAGCTCTCTTGACTGACTCTAGGAGGCCGGTGAAAAACGGTTGTTTCTCTTGATCGATGGGGGAACGTGTGAAATGCGATACCGATGCGACAAGGCTTTTCTATTTGAGAAACAAGGTTGGTAAGCAGTCTGCTTCCTTAAATCCCCAGCCTTCTAGAAGGTTGGTGAAAAACCGCTGTTTGCCTTGATTGATGATGGAACGCGTGAATATAGAAGATGATGCAACCAGTTTTTCTATTGGAGAAACGATTCTGAGAAGCGGTTGCGTGAGTCAATCACCGGCCCCCTAGGAACAAGGACTTTTTCTTTTTTGTGCTAACTATGGTACAATATAGACAACGGTGAGGCCGAATTTAAAACAAAGTAGGTGACGATATGGCGGCAGTGTCGAGGAACGCCCTTTGCCCGTGCGGAAGCGGGAAAAAGTACAAGCGTTGCTGCGGAAAGGACGAAGTGGTGTCGATCGATTCGTTGATTGAGCGGGAGTTAGTCGAATGCATGCACGATGTGCTGTTGTTTGCGTCAGAACGGTATGAGGATGAGATTGTCGAAGTGATTGCCGAACGCCCGTTGGAAGATCGACCGGAAGTGCTTGATTCGGCAGTGAGTTTATTTGTGACCAATTGGGTCATTTTCTGTCGTCCGGTCGATGAAAAAGGAACGACCATTTTTTCCGCTTATATGCGAGATCGGCGCTATGCCCGCTGGCGGCCGGCTGTACAGGCGCATGTGGCACGATGGGCAGGGACGGTGCCGTCATTTGATGAGATCATTCATTTCGATGAGGAACGGCGACAGTTGCTTGTCCGCGATCTGTTAAGCGGAAAAGAAAAGCGCGTCTACCTGTTGGCGGCGCAGGAATGGCCGGAAATGGAAGAAGGCGATGTGCTGCTCGGATGTCTTGTGCCGTACAACGAGGAGTTTACATATTTTTCCACGGTGTTTCCGTTGTTGAAACAAAGCAAGGAGCGGCTCGTTCGGGCGCTGCAAGTTGAGCAGGAGCGAAGCGGGAAAACGGGGGAAGAGTTTTTGCGCCACTCTTTCCCGCTCGCGTTGGATGCGATGATCAGCGAGTTTTTATGGCAGCTGCTCGATCAGATGGAGTGGGACGACCCGGATGAAGAGGCGGTCATTCTTGAACTGAAACGGCACGAAGCGGATGCACCTGCGTTGCTTCTTAGCCAGGCGACGATGTTTTGGCACATGTATTGCGCGCGCGAAGCGGTCGATATCGAGAATCCTGCCGTATATGCGGCGGCGCTCCGCTTTTTTGCCGGACAGATGATCGAAGAAAATCGCATCAGCGAGGAAGAGGTCGCGAGACGGTATGGAGTGTCGGTCGCGGACATCGAATCGACTGCGATGGAGCTTCTTTTGTTCAGCCTTGAAACGTTCGACGAGGAGGACGATGAGGATGAGGAATGGTCTGATGACATCTGGTGGGACGATGACGCCGATTGGCTGGATGTAGCCATCGACGAATGGCTGGACAAGATGGAACAATTGCTTCACCGCGACGGTTGGGATGCGGATCAAGTGAACCGGCTGATCGACGAGGCGATCAACAAGTGGAAAAAGGACGGATTGCTTCAAGGGGTTGATGAAGAGGAGTTGCGTGAAGAACTCGAGCACTGCGTCTTTGAAATGTTTGCCGAGCGCGGGTTTTTCTAAGAGGCTGGTGATGGAATCGTGGATATGGCTTCCTAGAATCGCTTCTTAAATAGAAAAACCTTGCAACAATGCACACTTTTATTCATCAACCAGAAGGAAATCACTGTTTTTCACCAGCCTTCTAACGGATTGTACGATTTCGTCGCAAGCGGGCGGTCAAGGGCCCCATTTGTAGTGTTCACCGCCGACAAAACGGTTGGGCGGCGGAAAACGACTGTGTTTGAAAAGGATCGTCATTTCATGAACAACGCGGTGCAAACAGTACTATTGACAAAATCGAAAAGGTGCAAGCGAGGATGAAGTCTCTTTTCCTCGCTTTTTCTTCTTTATTGAGAAGAATGGTAAAAACCGTCGTTTTTCCGATGGAAACGACGCACATCTTGGGCGTCAGTTTCCGCGATTAAGAAGGCAACTGTTTGTTAGAACTCCATTTTCATGTTTGGGTGGAGCGTGAGACGTATGGGACGCGTGAGCATAGAGGCTGATGCAGCAAGTTTTTTCTGCTTGAGAACGATCCTAAGGCGGTTGTGAGAGTCAATCACCGGCTTCCTAGGGGATTCTGGAAGAACAGCGAGAAAGTGTTCTCCGCTATATGACAGCGCTCGCGGTTTTTTGTGGACGGCTGTCGCACTGACGGGCGTTGTGCGGAAATGGGGCGTCCATTGTCGGTGGAACGTCTGTGCGGACGCTTGTTCTGTCGAGCGGTTTTTCTCGCTGACAGACAGGAAATCCGCTTCGGTGCACGAACCATATAGTAGAATGAGAGACAGCCGGGAGGGAAGGTAGATGAAGCGGGGAGGATGGCTCGCCGCATGGTTTTGTTTATGTTGGATTGCGGCTTTGGCTTGGCCGACAGGAGCGGAAGGGGAGAAGGAAAAAACAGAACGGTTTGTCGTCGTGACCGCGGATGAGGTCAACGTTCGCCAAGGGCCGGGCGTGCCGTACCGCTCCGTGGCGATCGTTCACCGCGGTGAGACGTATCCGTCGGTCGCGGAGGAAGGCGGTTGGATGAAAATCCGTTGGAAATCAGGACAAAGCGGTTGGCTCGCAGCCACGTACGCCGCTCCCGTCGAACGAATGGAGAAAGTGACAGTGGACAAGCTTCGTCTTCGCCAACAACCGCGTGTTGACGGGCGTGTAATCGGCTATTTGTGGCAGGGAGACCAAGTGGCTGTCATTCAAGAAGAGGGTGAATGGAAAAAAGTGGTTAGTGACGATGTCGTTGGCTGGGTGGCGGCGTCGTATCTGACCGCTGTTGAAGCAGCGGGGGCAGCGCAAACGGGTGTCGTGACCGTAGATTCATTGAACGTGCGAACGGCGCCGGCATTGGAGGCGGAGCGGATCGGTCGGCTCGGTCAGGGCGATGGCGTCGAGATTGTCGCGGCGAAGCGAGGCTGGTATCAAATCAAAACGCGTTCGGGGCTGGAAGGTTGGGCAGCGGCGGAGTATATCAAAACAGATGGCAAGCAAGCGCCGGGTGCTGACAACGAAGACGCCGTTGCCTCCGCCATGGCTGTGGGGACTCGCTTCGCTTCTTTGCCCAAACAGGCGCCGGGCTCGTATGTGTATTCATGGACGCGCGCACCGATTCAAGCGCTTGCCGGAAAAACGATCGTCCTTGACGCCGGCCACGGCGGCAAGGACGGCGGGGCGCAAAGCGTGGACGGCGTCATGGAAAAAGCGCTGACGATCAAAACGGCGGAGCGGCTCAAACAAAAACTGGAAAAACTCGGCGCCCGAGTCGTGTTGACGCGCACGGGGGATAATTACGTGCCGCTGTCGGCGCGCGTCGCCGCGGCCCGTCTGTATCAAGCCGATGCCTTTATCAGCTTGCATTACGACAGTGCAGAGGATCCGGCGGCCTCTGGCATCACTGTCTACTATTATGACCGGTTTGCCGACTACGGTTTAGCGCAGTCGTTCCAAGGTCCGTTCTCGCAGCTTGCCGCGCTGCCGTTCCGCGGCGTTGCGTTTGGCGACTATTACGTGCTGCGGGAAAATGAACAGCCGTCCGTGCTGCTTGAGCTCGGCTATTTAAGCAACCGCTCGGATGCGGCGACAGTGGCGACCGACGGCTATCAGGAAGCGGTGACAACGGCGATTGCGGCTGCGGTAAAGCGGTATTTTGAATAAACAACGACGGACATCGAGGTCGTGGGCTTGTAGATTACGAGGTGCGGTATAAATGAGAGACATCGAGGCTTGGCGGTCTGTTCGTTGCTTATGATCGATCGGCTGTCATCAAGCGAACGGAAACACGCTGCGCAACCGGGGATTCTCCCGGTTTTCTTTTGGCCGCAGATAGTTCTCCGGCTGATGGTGCACACTTGTTCCCGTTGGGGTCCCCTTGCGCAACAAGAAGTCGAGAAAAGCGGTTATCGGTCTGGACGTGGCCAGTTTCCCTCGCGTAAAAAGAAGCAGGAAAAAGCCCCATCGACCTAGAGAAAGATGCTCGTCAAAAAGTATGGTCTGTGAGGGATGAACATTGGAAGTGACAATCTATACCTTTTATTCGCTTGGTTCTGAACAAAGTGGAATTCGACTGGTCGATGCGGATTGGAGCGATCGGTACGGATGGTTGGCCGTGCAACAAAATCGCAACCGGATGGAGTGTGTGGCGAATGGAGTCGTGTTCCGTCCAGCTGTTGCTGTTCGGTTTCCGATCATTCGTTGGGTCGACAGCGAGCGCGTGTTGTTGGCGGATGCGAGAAGTGACGGAAGCGGCCATAATGTGTTTTTGATCGATCTGCATGGAACTGTACGACATTCCTTTTGCGGCGGTGACGGCATTGAAGACATAGCCGTTGGCAGAGAAGGGATTTGGATCAGCTACTTTGATGAAGGGGTGTTTGGCAAAGGGATTTCGACGGAAGGATTGGTTTTATTTCGATTCGATGGATCGCCAATATGGAAATATCATTCTCATCTAACAGATTGTCCGATGATCGTTGACTGCTATGCGATAAACAAAGGGAAGGCCTCGACTTTATGGCTTTTTCCTTACAGCGACTTTTCGCTCATTCAAGTCGACCCGTTTACAAAAACATGGAAAAGATATGAAGTGCCGACAGTGTTGCACGGATCGACCGCTCTATGCGTCAGGGGAAACTATGCGTATTTTGGCAACAGCTATGATGCAAAGGAGGAATTGTACAGCTGGAACATTGGAAACGGCGAGCCGGAGAAAATCGGACGTATTCAAGGGACTGTTAGAGGGCTGGGGCCAAAGGAAACGAGCCACTTTATTAGCGTCAATGACGATTCAGCGAGTGTCCATGCGATTGGGAATCCATCGGAGTATGGAGCGCGCCATTTTACATTCTAAAGGGCTGTGATCTTGGTCGATGGGGGAACGTATAAAAGGCGATACTCATGCGGAAGAGCGTTTCCATTTGAGAAAAGCGGTCTGCTTCCTTCAATCACCAACCTTCTAGGCGAAATGAGCGCCATCATTGGCTGATAGTGATGTTGGAAAAGGTTCATGGTAAGCTAGGGAAACATCCCCAGCTGGCGCGGGATGCCCCCGAAAAGTGGAGTGGTTGACAAAATAGTTAAAAAAGTATAATATTTTTCGTTGAAAAGCTCTTAGGCAGTGCGATCTGCCCTCTGCTTGGGGATGAAAATTAACGGTATAAGGGATTTTCAAAGATGATAACCGTTCAAATCACTGAAATGATATATAATATATCAGAATACTCAATTTATTTTCTTGAAAATGGAAATGAGGGAGATTATGAAGGCACGGGATGTGTTGTGGACAGGATTGATGCTCTTTTCGCTCTTTTTCGGGGCCGGAAACTTAATTTTTCCCCCGTATTTAGGAATGGAAGCTGGGACGGCGGTGTGGCCGGCGATCGCCGGCTTCATCATCACGGGCGTGGGGCTGCCGCTGCTGTCGGTCGCGGCGGTGGCGCTCGCCCAGGACGGCATCCGTTCGCTCGGCCAAGGTGTCCATCCGCTGTTTCGTTTCTGTTTTTCGTTGGCCGTGTATTTGGCGATCGGCCCGTTTTTTGGTATTCCGCGGGCGGCGAGCGTCGCTTACGAAATCGGGGCGAAGCCGTTTTTCCCTGCGAGCGGATCGCTCGTGATGTGGCTGTTTACCGGCGTCTTTTTCGCTCTTGTCTATTGGCTCAGTTTAAACCCGTCCAAGTTGGTCGATCGGATCGGTCAATGGCTGACGCCGATGTTGCTGCTGTCGATTGCCGTGCTTTGCCTCACCGGCTTGATCCGGTTGGATGACCCGCAGGCCGAGCCAGTGGAAAAATATGCTTCAGCCCCGTTGGCCAAAGGGATGCTTGAAGGGTATTTAACGATGGATACGATCGCGGCTCTTGCCTTTGGCATCGTGGTCATTCAAGCGCTTCGCGACCGTGGAATCGATCGGCCGGCGCTGCAGGCGAAAGCGACGATTCAATCGGGCGTGATCGCGGCAGCGGGGCTTGCGCTTGTGTATGCCGGCATTGCCGGCGTGGGCGCGAGAATGGCTGAGGCCGGTTCGTTTGCGAACGGGGCTGAGCTGCTTTCGCATGTGTCCTCGCTTCTGTTTGGTAGCGGCGGAAAGGTGCTGCTCGGGGTGATTGTCGCGCTGGCTTGCCTGACGACCGCGATTGGCTTGGTGGCCGCTTGTGCGCAATATTTTCACGAGCTGACCCCGGCTGTATCGTATCGGGCTTATGTCACTGCGCTGACCCTCTTTAGCTTTGTCATGTCCAATCTCGGGTTAAACGCGCTGATCGCTGTATCCGTTCCGGTGTTGACGATGTTGTATCCGTTGGCGATTGTGCTCGTCGTCTTGTCGTTTTTCCACCACTTTTTCCGCGGCTCGGCGAAAGTGTACGGCATGGCGCTGCTGTTTACCGGCGTGTTCAGTCTGTACGACGGGTTTAAGGCCATGGGGGTGGAAACGGCATGGCTTGAGCCACTTCTGTCTTGGGCGCCGCTGTTTTCCGTTGGGCTTGGTTGGGTGGTGCCCGCGCTGATCGGTGCTGTGCTTGGTTTTCTCATCGATTGGCCGACCGTTGTAAACCGAAAACACGCCGCATAACCGGGGTTGCATTGCACCTCGGTTTTTTGTTTGGAACATGTTGGCGGTCGGACGGAAATCGTGAAAATCGGCAGGCGATTCGCTATAATGAGTACAAGCGACTACGGCCGCAAAGGATCAATAAAGGTGTGGAAAACGATGAACATCGCGATCGCAGGAACAGGATATGTGGGGCTCGTGACCGCCGCTTGTTTGGCGGATAAAGGGCATAGCGTCACATGTGTGGACGTGAATGCGGAAAAAATCCGCTTGTTAAACGAAGGCGCCATCCCGATTTACGAGCCGGGACTGGAGCCGCTCATTGAGCGGAACCGCGCCCGCCTTCGCTTTACAACCGATGACAAGGAAGCGTATCGAGAGGCGGAAGTGATCATGATCGCCGTCGGCACGCCCCCATTGCCGGACGGATCGGTGCGGCTCGACGACGTCTGGGAGGTGTTGCGCCGCATTGCGTTGACGGCGGAGCGCGACTGCTTGGTCGCCATCAAATCAACCGTGCCGGTCGGCACCGGAGATGAAGCTGCCCGCTTTTTGGCCGAGCATGCACGCCATCGCGTGCGGTTTGACGTCGTTTCCAACCCGGAGTTTCTCTCACAAGGAACGGCGGTGCGCGATACACTGCAGGCGCCGCGCATCGTATTGGGAGTGGATTCGGACCGCGCTGAACGGGTGATGAAGGAGCTGTACGCCCCGTTTGCGCTTCCGTATGTGGTCACTGACCGGAAAAGCGCGGAGATGATCAAATACGCCGCCAATGTGTTTTTAGCGTTGAAAATTTCTTACATCAACGAAATCGCGAACGTGTGCGAACTAACCGGCGCCGACATTGAGGCGGTGGCGGAAGGAATCGGCATGGACCCGCGCATCGGCCGCCGCTTTTTGCGCGCTGGCGTCGGCTACGGAGGCTCTTGCCTGCCGAAAGATACGAACGCCTTATATGCCCTTGCCGCTTCCTATGGCTATTCGCTCAAAACGGTTTGGGCGGCGATCGATGTCAACGAAAAGCAAAAGTGGAAGCTGATCGATAAGGCGCGTTCGTATATCGGCGACTTTCGCAACCAAACGGTGGCGGTGCTCGGCGCGGCGTTCAAGCCCGGCACCGACGATGTGCGCGAATCGCCCGCCTTGGCGAACATCGAACGGCTCATTGCCGAAGGGGCAAACGTGCGCGTCTGGGATCCGGCTGCCCTAGGGCATGTCTCCCGCCGGTTCGGCGATGCGGTCGTCTGTTGCCAGACGATCGAGGACGCCATCCGCAACGCGGACGTTTGCTTGATTTTCACCGAATGGCCGGCCGTCCTGCAGTTTGACCTTGGCCGCTACAAGGCGCTCATGAACACGCCGCTGGTGGTGGACGGACGCAATTGCTATGACGTCAAACAAGCAGCAACCGCCGGCTTGATCTACGAGTCGATCGGGCGGCCGCCGGCGGGTGAAGGACGACAACCGGTGAAGGAAACAATGGAATATTGTGAATGATGTTTGAGAGAGCAGCCACTCATGAAACAAACGGGGGGGGGTTGCTTGTCTTTTAAATGAATTGAAGTGAAAATTCGGAAATTTTATTTTATAATATTCATCATAGGCAAAGAGGAAAAGAGGGGGGAACGTGATGACAAGGGAAGAAATCAAACGACTCGTTGATGAAGTGAAAGCGGACGTCATCGCTTGGCGCCGCCATCTGCACGCCCATCCTGAATTGTCGTTCAAAGAGGAGAAAACGGCGCAGTTTGTTTTCGAGACGCTGCAATCGTTCGGCCACCTTGAGCTTTCGCGGCCGACGAAAACGAGCGTGATGGCGCGGCTTGTCGGCAAGCAGCCCGGGCGGGTCGTCGCCATTCGCGCCGATATGGACGCGCTGCCGATTCAAGAGGAAAACACGTTTGAATTTGCGTCAAAACATCCCGGAGTCATGCATGCGTGCGGCCATGACGGTCATACGGCGATGTTGCTTGGAACGGCGAAAATTTTTTCCCAGCTGCGCGATGCCATCCGCGGCGAGATTCGCTTTTTGTTCCAACATGCGGAAGAACTGTTCCCGGGCGGGGCGGAAGAGATGGTGCAAGCGGGCGTCATGGACGGGGTCGATGTCGTCATCGGCACGCATCTTTGGTCGCCGCTGGAGCGCGGAAAAGTCGGCATTGTGTACGGGCCGATGATGGCCGCACCGGACCGCTTTTTCATTCGCATTATCGGCAAAGGCGGCCACGGGGCCATGCCGCATCAAACGATCGATGCCATCGCCATCGGGGCGCAAGTCGTGACGAACTTGCAGCACATCGTCTCGCGCTACGTCGATCCGCTCGAGCCGCTCGTCGTATCCGTGACGCAATTTGTCGCCGGCACGGCGCATAACGTCCTGCCCGGAGAGGTGGAAATCCAAGGGACAGTGCGCACATTTGACGACACGTTGCGGCGCACGGTGCCGCAATGGATGGAGCGCATTGTCAAAGGCGTTACCGAAGCGCACGGCGCCTCGTACGAGTTCCAGTTTGACTACGGCTATCGCCCGGTGATCAACCATGACGAAGTGACCCGCGTCATTGAGGAAACAGCGCGCGAACTGTTGGGCGACGAAGCCGTCGCCCGCTTGAAACCGAACATGGGTGGCGAAGATTTCTCCGCCTTCTTGCAAAAAGCGCCGGGCAGCTTCTTTTACGTCGGCGCCCGAAACGAAGAAAAAGGCATCGTGTACCCGCATCACCACCCGCGCTTTACGATCGACGAAGACGCACTCGAGATCGGCGTGCAGCTGTTTGTCGGCGCAACGTTGAAATTGTTGGCGGAAGCGGAATAACCGGTTCCGCCTTTCGCCCATTAGAAAGCGAGGCCGATGTTTTGGTGAATCTATCCTGAAAATACCCGAATTCCAAAATGCGTAAAGTTCCAGCATTCAACATAAGGACATTTTCATCCTTACGATGGTGACGAAAATGTTTCGTCATGGAAGTCTCTATGATTGATTCAACTTTGCTATCTGAAGGAGATTAGATGAAAGGACTAGGCGATTTTGACGATTTTTGTGATCATTGCTGGGTCAGAGTTTTGGCTGTAAAGGTGATGAACAAAGTCGCCATCCAGCGTGGCAAAGTAGTCATAATGGTGGTAGGTTGCGATGGCATAGTGCAAAGCATCATATGCTTCGAGTTGCAAAAGTCGCATTTGAGCCAAGGCTAAATCTTGAATGTTAGCATCTGTGTAGAGAAATTCAACTTGGAAACTTTCTCTTAAATGAGATAAAAATTCGTTATACCGATTGATTGCGTTGTTGTAAAAAATCTGAAGCTTGTCTCTTTGGGAGGGATAGCTCGTTTTAACCGACTTGATCAACTGTGAAACGTTAATCGAGAAATTTGTTTTGTAGAAGTTGCTGATTTGTTTTTTCAAAACGGTGTGGAGGAATGATATGCTTTCGTGCAATTCTTTAGGGAGATGGTTGTGATGTGATGCCGAAGGCCGATGGGATTGACTGCGGTGATACGTTTCTAGCGGCAACAATACCTCTTGGATGAATAAGTTATGCACCACCTCTCCAAATACATGGGTGCTTATCCCTAATTTATGAATCCCTTCATGATCCCACTTTTGGAGGATCTCACATACTTTATCTCCCCTTGGGTCATCAGAGTCCATATAGGACAAAATAAAACAAGCATCAATGTAGATAGACGCTTGTCCAAAATTTTCATTTAAAACTTCTTGATAGGTCATGACAAACGACATGCGAAACTACCTTCCTTGTTTGTATATGTCCACCAATTTTTTCCTAAATGGAGCAGGTTTGGCCAGCTTTTTTCGTAACTCAGCAAAAGAAAGGTTCTTGTCCGGCTGATTGTTCATATGTTGAGAACAAGACAATGACACGTTCATTTTCTCTAAAGCAGGGGGCACGCGAATCACCTCACTTCGCCTTCTTTCTAAAAATTATAGTACTGGCTCGAAAGAATGTACAGATTTTTCCTTTACTACTATACCCGCGTTGAGCCCAACATAAACGGGGGGAAATTTTCTCTTGAGGAAGGACTTCGCTGGATGGAGGGAATTTTTTAAACGGAGAAGGTTCCTTCTTTAGGTTCAAACCTAGATGATTTTCCAACCACGATCGTTTTCCCCGCTTTAAAAAAAGAAAATGGAAAACTATCGCCATCCTTGTTATGATGGTAAAGGATTTCGCGGACAAGGCGCCTGCTTTCGTTGGTTGTTTGGATGCCTTGCTTTTTCAGTAAAAAGGTGGTTGGTAGGTGAAAACGATGAGAGACTTTCTCTCCCGCTGGCTCCCTGTCATGCTTTGGTGTCTCGTCATTTACACGTTTAGCGAGTCTTCCTGGTTCACCGGAGCGAATACCGCTCACGTCTTGCAAGTGATTCTCTCGTATTGGCCGTTTGGCGGCGGGGAGGAGGAAGGTCCTTCGTTCTTGAACTTCCTCATTCGCAAAGCGGCGCATTTGACCGAATTCGGCATTTTGGCTGTGTTGGTCTGGCGGGCGCTGTTCCCGAGGCGGGCATCGTATATCGGCGCCTGGCTGTTTGCGACCGCTTATGCCGCAACCGATGAATGGCATCAATCGTTTGAGCCAGGGCGGACGGCGACGCTGAAAGATGTGGCGATCGACTCGTGCGGGGCGCTGATCGCTTTAGTCATCGTGTTTTTTTGTCGCCGTTGGCGGAAAGCGAGGCATCGTTCGCTCGAGCGCGGCGTATGATATAATAACAAACTCTCCCAACGTATAGGCCGGGAAGAAAAGGGGAATAATGGAAAATAACTAGTTTCAAAGAAAAGGGAGAGAGGGCCATGGTCGCGTTTATCGCCGGAATGTTTGTCGGTTCGTCTGTGATGCTTGTCATCATGAGTATAATGGCGGCGGCCAAACAGGCGGATGAAGCGAGCGAGCGGTGGAAAAAAGAATAGCGAACAACACTCCTTGCGGCGGGCAAGGAGTTTTTCATGATGGAAAAACGCCCTGAGTTTGCCAAGATCTATTTTTGGCTCGGAGCGAGCATGGTATAATACAAATGCACGGTTTACGCAGGGTGGGCAGTGGCCACTCCCTTGATGAAAGGGGGGCTGCTGGATTGATGACTGTTGCGGAGGCGTTGTCCTTAATGATTTCTTTTGCGTCGCTTGTCGTGGCAGTCATTGCGGTGTCAAAAGAGAAGTAACCCACCCTGCTCGGCCTAGGTGAGGGTGGGTTGCTCCTGCTCGTTTCCGGGCCACTGCACTTCTTGCAGCAGCCGTGCGTGTTGGTTAGGGCATTGACAGTTGTCAATGTCCTGTTTTTTATCCTATGCTTTCCTATATCTTATTATAACCGTGATCTAGGGAAATCACAACACGGTCCATATGGAAAAGAGCGGATACATGGTGGAAGATCAAGAAAAAAACTTGATGGCGTGCAAAAAATAAGATATACTATGTGTAACCGGTTACACATAGATAGAAAAGAAGGAATTGAACATGGCAACAATTCGTGATGTGGCAAAGCGTGCAGGTGTCTCCGTCGCCACCGTATCGCGGGTGTTGAATCAAAATGGATACGTGAATGAGGAAACGGAAAGACGGGTCAGACAGGCGATGAAAGAGCTCAATTATAAGCCGAATGAAGTGGCGAGAGCGCTGTTTAAAAAGACATCGAAAACAGTCGGACTCATTGTCCCTGATATTACCAATCCGTTCTTTCCCGAACTCGTTCGCGCGGTGGAAGATGTGATGAATATTTATGACTATACGGTCATTCTATGCAATTCCGACGAGAAGCCCGAAAAAGAGCGGGAATACATTGAAGTGCTGAAGCAAAAATATGTCGATGGCGTCATTTTAACCACAAATCAGTTGGCGCCGGAAGAAGTCGAGGAATGGGATGTTCCGATTGTCGTGCTCGACCGTCCGCTACATGAACGGTATCCGTCGGTGGTTGCGGACAACTACGGAGGAGCTCGTTTAGCGACGCGGCATTTGTATGAAGTGGGCTGTCGGCGGATTGCCCATATTCAAGGGCCCACCCATGTGGTGAACGCCATGGAGCGTTTCCGCGGCTATCAAGATGAAATGAAGGAGCTGGGGCTAGGGGATCGCCAGCTCGTCATTCAAGGGAATTACCAGTTGAAGCAGGCGAAAGAAGCGGTGATGGTTGCGTTGGCTGAACATGATATGGACGGGATCTTTGCCGGCAACGACGCGATGGCGGTCGGTGCATTGAAAGCGGTTCAGCAATGCGGGCTGCGGGTTCCGGATGATATTGCGATTATTGGCTACGACGGCATCCCGCTGACGGAAATGACAACACCCGAACTATCGACCGTGTCTCAGCCTATTTATGACATGGGAGCGATGGCGGCAAGAATTTTAATCAAACAAATTGAGGGAAAGCCCCTTGAAAAGCTCCATTATCAACTTCCGGTTCAACTGATGGTGCGGCAGTCGACGTCAAGGAGGGAATTGACTTGAACAAACCAACCATTACGGTGATCGGCAGCCTCAACATGGACTTAGTCACTGTGGCGGCGCGGTTTCCAAACCAAGGAGAGACGATTTTAGGCGAACAGTTTCTCACCACTCCCGGCGGCAAAGGGGCGAACCAGGCGGTGGCCGCCGCCCGCCTCGGCGCCGATGTGCGGATGATTGGCGCGGTGGGGGATGATGCGTTTGGTCAAGAGCTCATCCGTTCGTTGCAAAATGAAGGCGTTTCCGTCGATTGTGTGAAATCGGTTACACATCAACGTACCGGCATTGCTGCGATTACGATTTCGCAACAGGACAACCGCATTATTGTCGTCCCTGGGGCGAATCATGCGCTGACGCCGGAGGATCTGGATCCATATGAATCCGTGATCGCCGAAAGCGATGTGTGCTTACTGCAGCTGGAAATCCCGCTTCCTGTTGTGGAGCGGGCCGTTTCGATCGCGCATCGCCACGGCGTGCGCGTCATCGTGAACCCAGCTCCAGCCCAGCCGCTGCCGCTCGTGGTGCTCGAGCAGGCGAGTTTCTTGACGCCGAATGAACATGAACGGACTATTTTGTTTGACAAGATGGACGAAGAAGCGTTTGCCGATAAGCTGATTGTCACCGAAGGGGCAAAAGGGGTGCGCATTTGGCAAGATGGACAAGAACGGCTCATTCCAAGTTTCCAAGTTCCCGTCGTGGATACGACGGGCGCGGGCGATACGTTTAACGGGGCACTTGCCGTGGCGCTGGCGGAAGGGAAGGCGCTTCATGAAGCGTGCCGATTTGCCAATGCGGCTGCGGCTCTGTCCGTGACAAAAATCGGGGCGCAGGCTGGGATGCCGAGACGAGAGGAGGTGGAATCATTTTTGGCCGAACAGGAACGAAGTCAATGAGGCAAAAAGTCGATGTGCTACTGGTCAACCCGACGGACTCAAGCGCTGTCACGTCTGCGATTGAATCCACCAACAGCGCCAACATCCCGGTCATTACCGTCGACCGCAGCGTGGACGGCGGGAAAGTGGTCACCCATATCGCTTCTGACAATGTGGCAGGAGGAAAAATGGCGGCGCAATTTATCGTCGACCACTTGAAAAACGGCGGAAACATTGTGGAATTGGAAGGGATTCCGGGCTCCTCGGCCGCACGTGAACGGGGAGAAGGATTCCACCAAGTGATCGACAAATGTAAATTATCACTTTATTTCGGAACAAAAGAGCCATTTTTTTGCACATTCCTTCAGAAAGCCCTCTCCCCTTTTCTGAAAGAATGTGCTAAATTTTTTGTGAATTATTTCGGAAGAGAAAATCCATCGATTCAGAGGAGGGGGAGGAGGACGTGATTCAATTTCATGACTTTGGCATTGACGTCCAAACGTATGCAGAGCGTGGAAAAGAAAACGACTTCCCTCTTCTGACACAGTGTCCGCATTGCCGGGCCAAGCGCTCGTTGCACCGCCACGGCTACTATGAGCGAAACGCATTGACCCCACATGGTGATTATCGCATTTGGATTGTCCGGTATCGCTGTCGGGAATGCTTGAAGACGGTGAGTGTGCTGCCTTCCTTTCTCCTCCCGTATTTTCAGTATACGTTGTCCGCCATATGGCAAGTCGTGAAAGAGCAGTTGGGATTGACCGAGGGGACGAACCGGGCTCCGTTTCTCCCGACAAAGGACGGCATCATCTTTTATGTCCGGCGGTTCTGCCGAAACCTATCAAACCTTCACAGCTTTTTTGCGAGGCGGTGGAGGATCATAGGCCCTATCGTGAAAAAAGAAAAGGAACGGGCTTCCTGGTGGATCCGGACGTTGGAGAAACACGGTCTCTATTCGGTCATCAGAGACATGTGGAAGGACGGATTCCGACCCCCTTTTGCGAATCAAATGGGATCCTGATTTTACATACATATCCTAAATTGGAATGGTTGAGGTTCCCACAAACCTTTCCTATCGACGGAGAAAAAGCGATCCGGTACGATAAGGGCAGACGGACCGGAACGGTCCTGATTCCAAGTGAGACAAGGAGGAGATTCGAATGGATGAGTCGACGAGACACGACATTACCCTGTTTCGGTACG
Organism: Geobacillus sp. C56-T2; assembly: GCF_007829715.1. Lineage (NCBI taxonomy): Bacteria > Bacillati > Bacillota > Bacilli > Caryophanales > Anoxybacillaceae > Geobacillus > Geobacillus sp. C56-T2. The sequence continues at coordinate 3,205,289 of NZ_VJWB01000001.1, read as the reverse complement.
GGCTAATCGCTCCGTTGGTGAATGGGCAGGTGGAACCGAAGGCGTATCTGAAAGAGGTGAGCGAGCGAGTGCACCATGTTCCCCACCAAGGCGACAAACGAATCGCAGCCAAGACGATCCTCGATTGGTGCACCCGATACAAAAAAGGGGGCTTTGACGCCTTAAAGCCGAAGCGCCGTTCGGACCGCGGCCACTCAAGGCGTCTGTCGCCCGATGATGAGGATCATATTTTAGCCCTAAGAAAAGAACATCCCACCATGCCCGTGACGGTGTTCTACGAACACCTGATCGAGCAGGGGGAAATCCCAAAAAACCATATCTCTTACTTTACTATATACCGATTGTTGAAAAAACACAACCTTGTCGGGAAAGAAATCTTGCCCATGCCGGAGCGAAAGCGCTTTGCGTATGACCAGATCAATGAGCTTTGGCAAGGGGACTTATCCCATGGACCAACGATTCGAGTCAATGGGAAAGCCCAGAAAACGTTTTTGATCGCCTATATCGATGACTGCTCGCGGTTGGTGCCGTACGTATAGTTTCCCTTCGGAGAAGTTTGACGGGCTGCGGGTCGTCACAAAGGAAGCGGTGATTCGTTGCGGGAAGCCGAAACGCATTTACTCGGACAACGGGAACATTGATCGATCCGAGGTGCTGCAGTATGCGTGCGCCGAGATGGGGATTACGCTCATCCACACCCAGCCGTATGACCCGCAAAGCAAAGGGAAAATCGAACGGTTCTTCCGCACCGTACAGACGCGGTTTTATCCGCTGTTGGAGCTGAATCCGTCAAAGTCGCTTGACGAGTTGAACGAGCGGTTTGGGAAGTGGCTTGAAGAAGAGGATCACCGAAAACCGCACGCCTCGCTGGACGGAAAAACGCCGCATGAGGTGTTTCAATCGCAAGTGCATCTCGTGTCGTTCATCGAAGATGGCGATTGGCTGGATGCGATTTTTCTGAAGCGGGAGCAACGCAAGGTCAAAGCCGATGGAACGATCACCTTGAACAAGCAGCTGTATGAAGTGCCGCCCCGGTTCATTGGGCAATCGATTGAACTCCGCTATGACGAACGGGGCGTCTATGTGTACGAAGATGGAAGGAAGGTGGCGGAGGCCGTTCGGGTTCGTTTGGAGGACAACGCCTATGTAAAACGCCATCGGTCCCCGTTTGCGGCGATTCCGGCGAAGGAGGGAGAACACGGTGTATAAATCGTTTTACTCCCTTTCGCGGGAGCCGTTTGCGAAAGAAACAGACCCGTCCGAGGCGTATCAAGGGGCGCCGTTTCAGGAAGCGTTGCGGGCGCTGGAGTACGTGAAACGAACCCGGGGGATCGGGCTGTTGATCGGAGAGCCGGGGGCGGGCAAGACGTTCGCCCTTCGGGCGCTGAAAGAATCATTGAATCCATCATTGTATCATGTCGTCTACTTTCCGTTATCCACCGGAGGCGTGATGGATTTTTACCGTGGTTTGGCCTTGGGATTAGGAGAGGAACCGAAGTACCGCAAGGTAGACCTCTTCCGCCAAATCCAGCAGGCGATCGAGCGATTGTATCATGAACGGCGGATCACGCCGGTGTTCATTTTGGACGAGATGCATTTAGCGAAGGATGCATTTTTACAGGACATCGCGATCTTGTTCAACTTTGAGATGGATTCGACCAACCCATTTGTCTTGATTTTGGCCGGGCTGCCCCATTTACAGGGGAAGCTGCGGCTCAATCAGCACCGCCCTCTCGATCAGCGGATCATCATGCGATACCGGATGGGGCCGCTGGAGAAGGAAGAGGTGGCGGGCTACATCAAGCATCGGATGAAACAGGCCGGGGCGAAGCATCCGATCTTCACCCCATCGGCGTTAGAGGCGATTGCCCTGCAGTCGCGGGGATGGCCTCGGGTGATCAACACGTTGGCCACGACGTGCCTGTTATACGGGTATCAGCTGAAAAAGGACGCCATTGACGAAGAAATGGTGCGCATGGCCGCAGAGGAAATGGGGTATTAGCACGAAAGGGGCCGAATCGGCCTCTTTTGTGCTTTCTCTTTTCCATAGGTCCATCAGGCGCGCTGGAAATCTTCATCTGAAAGAGCGTGCAAACGTTCCGAAAGAATGTGCAAAATCTGGAACAATCCGCAAAAATTTTGCACATTATTTCCGAATCCGCCTGAAATAATTTGAAAAAGGGATTCTGAAATAATGTGCTAATTTACAATAGAGAAACATTCGCATGTACTATGTTGTGGGCGATTTGGCTCTAGCCATGAAAAAAGCCATTTCATGAGCGTGTTCAGGGGCTGTGCATAGGGTTGATTCTTTTCACGTGAAGCCTTCCGCAGCTAATTTTTCTCCCATAGCTCGGCTTGCAGATTGAGCCCACAGGATCTTTGCCGGAAGTGCCGCAACGCCTACGGTGTGCAGGATGTGTTGTATGTATAGTATTATTTTTAAAAACTGTAGATGAGCATTTTTCATTACAGTAATTTCCATTCCCTAAGAGACAAACAGGGTCCCCCTTAGGCGACATGGAGCTGTTTTTTAATCACATCAATGGGAATATCTTGTTTTGCGGCGTCATAGATGAACTCGACGACGCTGTGCCCTTTCCGAGACCGAAGAAGCTCCAGGCCGGAAGAGAGGTCTTGTTGAGATTCCGCGATGCTGTATACGCAGGCGAACAGCACCACGGCCCAATACCGTTTCACCGCCCGAATGTGACGAACACGGTATCCATCGAGCTTCAGCTGGTCTTTGGCCTGCCGGAAAAAGCATTCGATCGTCCAGCGCTGGGCATAGTAACGCAAGATCTCTTCATCGCCTAGCTCCCGGTCGGTGCTCAAGACAACATGGAGATGATCTGGCGTCATCGGTTCATCCGCCTTCCAAGCCAGCAGCACCACCGCGTCATCGAGGCCATGGATCGCTCCCTCGTAGCGATACACGCGGTAACGCTCCTTCCCCACCGTGACGAGGCGGGTGTCGTTGGGCTCGATATAGCGGGCGAACTTCTTCGCTTGGATGGCGATGCCTTTCGGATAGAGAATCCGGTTCGTCTTGAGCATGGCGATGACATGGAATCCTTGTTTCAGGCAGGCTTCGATGAGCGCTTGGGACGGATACCACGAATCCATGAGCACATACACCGGCTGAGCCCGTTTCCCCTTGAGCGAGGAAAGCATCTCGATCGCTAGGTCGATCTTGCTTCTTCCCGCCGTCTTGTCATACAGACGAAAGGCGAACGGAAACGCTTGCGAGAAAGTATGCACCATCAGCCAAACGAGCGAATGCCCCCAAACGGATTGATGATCTTTGTGCGAGTAGTGCCAATCACACCCTTGAATGGCGCGGGCAGCCCGTGACGAAGGCTTCGTTTTTGACAAATCGTATCATCGATCGAAACAAAAAGGGGTTGATTCTCCCGTTTGGCTAGGCGTTCGATCTGGCGAAGGATCCATTCTTGCAGCTTCTCAAGCAGTTTTTCCTCGTTCCAAGAGCTTTTCGTGAAAAAGTGGCTCAGTGTTGTTCGATGATTCGGATGAAAACTCCAGTACCGGACATCCGTCAATGTCCCCGAAAATCCCTTGAGGGTTGGTGAAAAACGGTTGTTTCTTTTGAGCAATGGGGGAGCGTTTGAAAGACGATCCCGATGCGACAAGGCTTTTCTATTTGAGAAACAGGCTTGATAAGCGACTTGCTCCCTTAAATCACCGGCCTCCTTGGTAGTCAAGGCGTCGACAAGGTAAACGAGATGCTTGATGACCGGCTTCGAGAAATAAAGCGCCAATCCCAGCGTCATGAAAAACTTGTGGATTCCTTGATGATGTGCTAATCTATTCATGAGACATGAACCTCCTTGTGGGTAGTTGGTGGTACATCTATTCTAACCAAGGAATCGGGTTCATGTCTCCTTTTTTATTTGGTTGTAAATTTATGTTAGCGAATTTGCTCATCTACAGTTAACTGTGTTTTTCATGGTGATATATTATGTTGATGTCTCCCTTATTTTTCAAGTTATAGTACTGAGTACTATTATCACTCTAGGTGTGAGCATAAATGTTTATATAAATACACGAGTGTTGATTATCCAAAATTATACATACGCCTTCCATAAATTTGGGCATACTCAAACAAAGCAGCGGCCATCCCGGATTTCCAATCGAGAGGAAGCTGCCCAGAGAAAAAACGGCGAACGAACGAAATGAAGGAAAGAGAGACGTTCGTCTGTTTTTTGGTTTGATCATACAGCCATCGCAGCAACACATACGCGATGAACGCCGCAAACAGTTGGTTGTATACCGCATTTTCCGTCGTGCCAAACAAGGTCGGGACATTCAGATATTGCTTCACCCAACGGAAAAAGACCTCAACAGTCCAACGTTGTTGGTACATGTCGGCAATGGTTTCCGCAGACGCATGGAAGAGGTTCGTCACGACCCGAATGTCGCGGCCATTCGCATCTCGAAAGATCACCACCCGGTGACGCTTGGTGGAGCGGCATTGTTTCGTCCCCAACTGGCACGTGAAGTCGGCTTGAACCGATGAGGATGTGCTGGAAAGGCGTTTCAAGCTTTTTTTCTGATGAAGTTCGATGTTGTCCTTCATCCGAATGACAAAGAGCTGATGCTGCTCCACAAATCGATCGAGGCGTTCGATTTTGAAATACGCCCGGTCTTCCACCAGCACTTGTTGAGCGTTCGTCAACTGTTCTCCCACCGGGCCATCATGACGCAGTCCGATGGTTTCCACCACGTCTGCCGGCAACGAGGATTCCGGCGAATACGCGACGTGCAGCTTCACTCCGGCGCGTTCGCCGTGATACGGCGCCCATGGCAGGCGGTTTTTCCCGACCGTGACGGTCGTCGAATCCACCACCCGAAGCGGTTTGGGAAACCGAAGCGAACGGCGGGTTTGGCGGTTGCACTTGGAAATGATCAACGCCAACAAGCGTTTCATGATGTCATAGGGAACTTCTTTCGCTTTCTTGGATACAGTTGAATAATGGAATCGCGGCAATCCATACAGAGGCCCCACATCGGCTCCGTGGCGAAAGCTTTTCCATTGATGCATGGCGGCCAGCAGGAAGAAGTGAATCAACTCGCGCAACGTAAAGGTTCGAGACGAATCACGATACCCAACCGCTTCGGCAATCAGTTGAATCTCTTCATCCGAAAGTGTGAGTAAAATATTTGTGGGTGACGTTCAGGAAGGATCCCCGACGAGGGTTGCGAACTTTTGTTCGCGACGCTCGTCGGGGCCACCAAGCGAAGCGCGGTAGGAAAAAAGCGAATTTCATGCAAAAAGGACTCTCTCCCTGCTATGATAGTGATTGTTGACACCAACCGAAAACAGGAGGGAGAGAGTCCATGAAACATCTTACCACACAATGGCCTGTATTAAAAGAGCTGGAGGAACAATTGTTGAGAACCCTTCAAAACGTGTTTGCCACCGTGTTGGCGGCCCTTTTGGAGGAAATCGATCAACAACTGGCGGAAGCCAGGGACAAGCGCCGCTATCAGCTGAAAGACAAACGGCCGACCACCCTCCAAACGCTGTTTGGAGAAGTGACGTTCCGACGGAACTACTACTATGATCGGCAGGCAGGGGCGTATACCTTCTTGTTGGATGCCGAACTGGGCTTTGATGGAGCCCAATCGATCAGTCCTTGCCTCGAGGAAACGGCGGTCGAGTTGGCCATAGAGTGCTCTTCCTACCGCAAAGCAGCCCGTACGTTGGAGGCGATCGTGGGGTATGCGGTCCTCAGCCATGAGGCGATTCGTCAGCTGGTGTTGGCGGCCCCTGTCTCGCTGCACCACCCTGTTTCCCAACGGCATGGCCGGGTGCTGTTGGTGGAAGAGGATGGACTGTTCATCTCCCGCCAAGGGAAAGGGAAACGGGCGAAAGAGCAGAAAATCTTGGCGGTTCACGAGGGATGGAGACGGAACGGCTCGCAACTGGAGCTCGTGAACCGGCGCCACTACCTCCATGAAGGGGCGGGGGACGTGTGGGAAGGGTTCGAAGCGTGGCTGATGAAGGAATATGCCTATGACCCGTGCCGGGACTTGTTGGTCATCAACGGCGACGCGGCATCTTGGATTACCGCCTGCCGGGAGTATTTCGGAAAGCGGGCGTGCTTTCAGTTGGATCGGTTCCATGTGGCGCGGGAGCTTCGTCAGTGTCTGTCCGGCCACCCGCGTTGGCGGGAGGTGCGGAAGAAGCTGGCGAAGCAAGACGAGGAAGGACTTTTGGTGGAACTGAACAGCGCCGTCGGTACGTTGGGGGACGAAGCCAAAGAAGAGCAGTTGGCCGAAATGATCCGCCGGATCGAGTCGATGCCGGGATGCATCCGGGACTACCGGGAGTGGCTGTCGGCGCAAGGGGTGGAGACGGCCGGCATGCGTCCGATGGGCCACGCCGAGAGCGTGATGAGCCGGTTCGCGTACCGGGTGAAATCCCGCCGCAGCTGGAAGGACCAAGGACTTTGGGCGTTTCTGAAGGCGATGGTGGCCCAAATCGACGGAATAGGGTGGAGAACGGGGCAGTTGGAGGAGGAAGAGCCCCAGAGGGTAGCCTCGGCCCCGACGAAGCTGGAGCGGATCAAACAGGCCAAACGGAAGGCAGGACGGTTGTTGGCGGAGGTGATGCGCCAGAACATCCCGTATCTTCAACAGTCATCGGGGACGCCGATCTACCAAGCATTGTCGGCGCTTCGCGATGGCGGATGGATGTAAAAAAATGGATCGAGCAAAAATCAGCTCAAGAAGAGGGATGAGAGTCCGAAAGCGCTTACGATATCAATTCCTAAAAATGGTCTACCAACCGGTGATTGACAACGCCCGTAGTAGACCGAAAAAATGTTCTCCACAAAGTCTTGACTGACTCCATCCGAAACAAGTTTTTGCATCAAATTCGGGAGTGTGGTATGCTTGTTCATAGAGAGCACCTCCTGGGTTTGTTTGTGTCGCTACTCACATTCTACAGGAAAGGTGCTCTTTTTTCTATACCCTTTGGATTTTATTGGATAATCAACACGCCTGATATAAATACGATTTTTCTTCAGAAAAATAAAACAAGGGACAAGAGGGAGCTAATGCAATTAATTAATGTTGTTACATCCGTCTCTACTTTATTATTTAGTTTTTTCGCCATGTACATTTCCCTTACTGTTCATCTGATGTTATTAATAAACGCTACGTTAAGTTTGTTTATTTTTGTATTTTTTGCGCGAATAAGGGGAGAAGATGAATGAAAATAGGATTATGTTACAGAGATTCTATTCACGAGGAATTTATTGATGAATTAATTAAATACGTAGATTTTCTCGAACTCATGCCCGATATAACTGGATATAAGGAGACTAAAAGGTTATTGAAACTATATAGATGCAATTTGAAGCTTTACCATTTGCAGCTTTTACCGAGTATTTGATCGACTGTCGGGCGACCGAACAACGCCGCTTCCAGACCCATATATAGGTCTGTGAAACAGGCGGTTGTTCGGTCTTCCGTCACGCCTTGGTGTGACGGAGGCAAGCCTGTGGCTTGCCTTCGACAGTCGAAAATGGACAAACCGCTTTTCCGTCAAGGATGTGTTAGACTTCTTCGTTGCATCTATATATAGGTTCATAACGAAGCGCTTCTTGGTTCATACTAAAGGAAAAGCTCGCAAAAGAAAGGGACTCGCCATGCTTCGTGAACTCGACTGGATGACGTACATCATGATCATTTTGGCCAGCTATCGGTTCACCCACTTGATCGTCTTTGATAAGATCACGGAGTTTATTCGCAATCCGTTTATGAAAAAAGAGACAATCCAACACGAAGACGGGAGTACGGAAATCAAGAAGGTGCCGAAATCGAAATTCGGCTATTTGTTGAACTGTTACTGGTGTGCGGGAGTGTGGAGCGCGGTTTTTCTCGCGCTTGGGTATTTATTCATCCCAAAGATCGCCATGCCGTTGATTTTTATCTTTTCGATCGCCGGGGCGCAGGCGATTCTCGAGACGTTTGTCGGAGTCGGGACGAAGGCGGTCGATCTGTTGTCGGCGGCGAAAAAGCGGATGGACTGACATTGGCGGGCGTGCGGCGGAAACATGCGGCACGCTCGCTTTTCTTGCTTTTGTCGATACATCATGATTGACTTATATAATTATTTAATTATATACTGATTGACAGAAACCATTTCATTGGTCGGCGTGGCCGTTTCATGATGGATGTTCGTTTTTATATAAGCAAATCATGATATGATGATGAATGGAGGGGTGATATGCCGCAACTCGCAATGGAGATAGGAGCAGCCGCTCGGGTGTTGAAGCTGCTCGGCGATCCGACGCGGCTGACGATTTTGGCGATTTTGAATCAGCGGGAGTGCTGTGTGTGCGAGCTGCTTGAGGTGTTTTCGTCAAGCCAGCCGGCGATCAGCCAGCATCTTCGCAAGTTGAAAGACGCCGGGCTGATCCAAGAGGAGCGGAGGGGGCAATGGGTGTATTATTCGCTCCGGCCGCAAAGCGAATACTACTCCCTGCTGCAAGCGGTGTTGTCATACGTTCCGGACCAAGACGAAAACATTCGCAAAATCGAGACAGCGAATCCCGCGGCCCGCTGCGGGTGCTGACTTTAAACAACGAGGTGAAGAACGGTGGATTGTTGTGAACCGAAGCGGTTGTCGTTTTTAGACCGCTTTTTGACGGTATGGATTTTTTTAGCGATGGCGGCTGGGATTGGAATCGGGATTTGGGCTCCGGGGCTGGTGGATGGGTTGAACCGTCTGCAAGTCGGTACGACCTCGATTCCGATTGCGATCGGCTTGATGTTGATGATGTATCCGCCGCTGGCGAAAGTGCGTTATGAAGAGATGGGGCGCGTGTTCAAAGATGTGAAGGTGCTCGTTTTGTCCCTCGTGCAAAACTGGGTGATCGGCCCCATTCTCATGTTTTTGTTGGCGGTCGTCTTTTTGCCTGACAAGCCGGAGTATATGATCGGCTTGATTTTAATCGGGCTTGCCCGTTGCATCGCCATGGTCATCGTCTGGAACGATTTGGCGCGCGGCGACACCGAGTACGCAGCGGGACTTGTCGCCTTCAATTCACTGTTTCAAGTGCTGTTTTTCTCGTTGTATGCGTACGTGTTTGTGACGGTCATTCCGGGATGGATTGGGCTTGAGGGAGCCGTTGTCGAGATCACGATGGCGGAAGTGGCGAAATCGGTGTTTATTTACTTAGGCATCCCGTTTCTCGCTGGCATGGCGACAAGGTTTGTGCTTGTGAAAGCGAAAGGGCGGCAATGGTATGAAACAGTGTTTGTGCCGAAAATCAGCCCGCTGACGCTTGTTGCGCTTTTGTTTACGATCGTGGTGATGTTTTCGCTCAAAGGCGATATGATCGTCAGCTTGCCGCTCGATGTTGTGCGCATTGCGATTCCGTTGCTGCTTTATTTTGTCATCATGTTTTTTGTGTCGTTCTTTTTGGCGAAAAAATTGGGAGCCGGCTACCCGGTATCGACGACGCTCGCGTTTACGGCAGGAAGCAACAACTTTGAGCTGGCCATTGCCGTCGCCGTGGGGGTGTTTGGCATTCATTCGGGTGCGGCGTTTGCGGCAGTTATCGGTCCGCTCATTGAAGTGCCGGTGATGCTGGCGCTTGTCAACGTAGCATTGGCGTTTCAGCGAAAGTATTTTTCTTCGGGCAATCCAACATCAACGTAAAGGTGGGAACCAGCGATGAAGAAAAAAGTCATTTATTTCTTGTGCACCGGAAACTCGTGCCGCAGTCAAATGGCAGAAGGCTGGGCGAAACAACTTCTTGGTGAGGAATGGGAGGTGTACAGCGCCGGGATTGAAGCGCATGGCCTCAATCCGAATGCGGTGAAAGTGATGAAGGAAGTCGGCATCGACATTTCGAACCAAACGTCTGACGTCATCGACCCGGATCTCCTCAACCGCGCTGATTTGGTCGTGACGCTGTGCGGCCATGCAGCTGACCATTGCCCGGTCACCCCGCCGCACGTGAAGCGTGTCCATTGGGCCTTTGACGACCCGGCGAAAGCGGAAGGGACGGAAGAGGAGAAACTCGCGGTGTTCCGCCGCGTCCGCGATGAAATTGGCGCGCGCATCCGCCGGTTTGCCGAGACGGGTGAATAGGGACGGTGCAGCAAGGCGCAAAGAGCGGGGAAACTGTCTTGCATAGGGTGCGCAGCAGCTGCTCACAAAAACCGACGGCTTGGCCCGTATTTTAGCCGAAGGTGACACCGTGGTTTCCAGCAAGGAGCTCGGCCCTCAGTCCTTGGTTGGGTGCACATACACGCTACTCGTTTTGCTTATCAACGGAATCCGATGAGGCAGAAGAACCGCCTGAAAAAAAGAGTTCCAACCGGTCCTTATACAGACCCGGTTGGAACTTTTCGTTTATCGCTCGTCAGCGGGAAAGAGGATGCCTGTTTGTCTTCGCGCTTCGTCCATGATTTCCATCGTCCAAAGCGAATGGCGGTGCGAGTTGATGGCAGACTCCCGTTCCCCGCTTTCGATGAGACGGATAAACTCTTCCGCCTCGTAATACATTGGCGGTTTGTCTTGCGGGACGGTGATGTCCTCGACGCGTCCGTCGCGGTAGCGAATGTCGATTTTCGCCGGCGTATGGATGGCGTCGATGATCATGTTTCCGTCTTCGCCTTGGATTTCTGAAGGCAAGTGCGAGTTTGTGATTTTGGAATAAAAGACGACTGCATCCATGTCCCCGTAATCCAACACGATCGCCCCCTCGCCGTCAACGCCGGATGCGAGCTTTACGCTTTGCGCCTTCACGCTGCGGGGCTTGCCGAACAAAACGACCATCGGGTACAGGCAGTAGACGCCAAGGTCCATGAGCGCCCCGTTCGAGAAAGCGGGGTTGAAGGCGTTCAGCACCGTCCCTTGTTTGTAGGCGTCATAGCGCGATGAATATTGGCAGTAGTTCGCCACATAGCGGCGGATGCGGCCGAGTTTCGGCAGGTGCTCGCGGATGGCTGCGAAGTTGGGCATGAGCGTTGACTTCATCGCTTCCATCAGAACAACGCCGTTTCGTTCGGCCGCTGCGATCATCGCCTCGACTTCTTTCGCATTCGAGGCGAGCGGTTTTTCGCATAAGACGTGTTTGCTGTGGTTCATCAACAAAATCGCTTGTTCAGCGTGGAACGCATTGGGGCTCGCGATGTAGACGGCGTCAATGTCAGGGCTGTCCGCCAGTTCGTGTAAATCGGTGAACGTGCGCGGCGCGCCAACCTTCTCGGCAAACCGCTTCGCTGTCTCGTCCGTCCGCGAGCAGACGGCGGCGAGTTCAAAGGAATCGATGAGCCGCGCGGCGTCAATAAACGCTTCGGTGATCCAGTTTGTGCCGATTGTTGCGAATCGAACCATGATCCTTCTCCTTTCATTTTCGTCGTCCTTCATTTTAGCATAATTGATTGAGCGAAAATGGGTTTTGTTGTGCCGGATTGGATCACTACCTTTTTAAAAAAGACGGGGTGAAAATGGGGAGAAAAGAAGAAAAACAATTAGAATTGCTATCTCATCCTTGTATTCAAGATGGTTTTTTATTTCATTATATACAATTTATTCTAAAAAAAGAGTTGACACGTTTTTTTTTCTTTTTTTATGATTATTTTGTCAATTAATTTTTCGCTAGGAGGGATACGATGAACAAAATCCAAAAAGTCGCGCATTGGGTAGTCAGTTCTATAGCGGACGATTTGAGGAGTAATACGATTTCTAACATTGTTGGGATGGCGACAGGTGGAATAGGCAATGGAGTGAGAGCGTATAAAGCTGCAACTACAGGATTTACTATGTTAGAAAGAAAAGTGGCGTCCGAAACTGCAAAAGGGGCCGCCAAGGGAGCGGTAGCGGGATATTTCGCAGGAAGTTATGTAATCGGGAGCATGAACAAAGTCGCTGCAGTAGAAAAATGGTTTGACAGCACAAAAGTAGGGAAGGCAATTGACAACGGCATAACGAAGGTTGAAAATAAACTTCATAAGTTAATTGGCGGTGGTCGTTATTAAGTTGTGTAGTGTGAATAGCTGTGCCGAGCTTGATAGTGATCGCAATCCTTTAGATATTAAAAAAGTCTTTACGCCACTTGATAAATATTGTATTGTTCATTGCGTTGTTTCAAATGTGCAAAAAACAATGATCGCTACTTATGACGTGAGAAGGGACAAGTTTTGACGCAGCTAAATCCAAACTTTTCGTGGAGAGCTAAAGAGGAAGTAGTTATGAAAAAAAATTACATTGCATTCTTTGCATTTCTTGTGTGTCTTTTGTATATGAGTTGGTTGAAAGAAGGATGGAAAGGCGTTCCCCTTCTTTTTTTGAAAGGCGTTGTTATTTTTATAACGATCTATATTGTGGTGTTTGTGATTGTCTGGTCGACTATGAAGTTAGTTGGTTTTTTTAAAAGACGTCTATAGTGATTGATTATGTAAATTGAGTATTTACAATATTCTGTCCATCCCGTCTGGGGTGGTTTTTTAATATATCGTGCAATGAAATCGTTTAACATATCCTTGACGGAAAGGCAACTTAATCTATGTAGAATCAACTTCTTTTTTGCACCAATGCCACCAATTTGCGCGCGAAAGTCGTTTTTCACGTCCTTCTATGATGTTGTGAAAAACTGCCTCCTCATCGTTTTGGATCCGCTCCTGTTGTTTTGGGTGAATGGAATCATGTTATTATTTTTTGATAATAGAGACGGCTGTCGCTGATTGTCGAAGCAGGTGGAAAATGTCCGTTCTCCTTATATTGACAGCGCCACAATCTATATACTATCATAAAGTTTGTAGGTTAGAAAATTCTAAATATTAATTAGGTGTTTTGGTAGAAAAAAGGATTCTTACCGCATCTATTGTAAGCGCTTAACCGTTCTGTTTCCTCATGATTTCCACACCATCGATGCTGCACCATTGTGTTTGTTTCCAATCGCAACACGAGAAGAAGAGGAAGGGGATATCGCTATGATCTATGAATTTAAGCTGCCTGATATTGGCGAAGGGCTGCATGAAGCCGAGATCATCCGTTGGCTCGTCCGTGAAGGCGATGTCGTGAACGCCGATCAGCCGATTGCGGAAATACAGACTGATAAGGCCATGGTCGAAATGACGACGCCGGTGGCGGGGAAAGTGGTGGCGCTTGCTGGGCCGGAAGGGGCGACGGTGAAGGTTGGGGAGCCGTTGATTGTCGTGGGAACCGAGGCAGCGGTCGCGGGGGAAGCGGCGCCGACTGAAGATTCGGTTCGGGAGCCTGTGCCTGCTGCCCGTGGAGAAGCGCCGCGTCCGGCTCGCAAACGGGCGATTGCGGCGCCATCGGTGCGCAAGCGGGCGCGGGAGTTGGGCGTTCCGATCGATGAAGTGGAAGGAACGGGCGAAGGCGGCCGGGTGACGCTCGCCGATTTGGAGCGCTATGTCAGAGAGCGCGAGGCGGCTGCGTCGGCGGTGGCGGCAAGGGACGAAGCGAAGAAAGATGCCCTGCCGACCGGCGGCGCGGCTGGAGGACGACAGGCGAGTATAGCCACATGGACATCCATCGCGGGCTTGGATGCCTTGTTTGAGGAAGAGGAGCGCGTTCCACTCCGCGGGTTGCGCAAAAAAATCGCCGAAAAAATGGTGAAATCGGTGTATACGGCGCCGCATGCGACCGGGATGGACGAGATCGACGTGACGAAGCTCGTCGAGATTCGAAAAAGCCTTGCCAGCGAACTGGCGAAGGAGCAGATCAAGCTGACGTATTTGCCGTTTATCATTAAGGCGGTGACAAGGGCGCTGAAGGAATATCCGATGTTTAACGCTTCGCTTGATGAAGAGACGAATGAAATCGTGTTGAAGAAACGGTATCACATCGGCATCGCGACGGCGACGAAGGCGGGACTGTTGGTGCCTGTCATCCGCGACGCCGATCAAAAATCGATTCGCGAGTTGGCCGTTGAAATCGCCGAACTTTCCGAGAAAGCGCACCGCCAGGCGCTTCGCCTTGAGGAGCTGCAAGGAAGCACGTTCACGATCACGAGCACCGGCGCGGGCGGGGGATGGTTTGCGACGCCGATCATCAATTACCCGGAAGTGGCGATTTTCGGGGCGCATGCCATCAAGCGGAAACCGGTCGCGATCGACGATGAGATTGTCATTCGCGACATGATGGGGATCTCGCTCACGTTTGATCACCGTGTCATTGACGGTGAGCCGGCCGGACGGTTTATGCGGACGGTGGCGCACTATTTGAGCCATCCGGAAGTGCTGCTGCTCGATGTTCGGTAGTCTCATTTGTTGAGCGGCGTCAAGAGGCCGCGATGGTGATGGGGAAAACAATGGGGGAGGGGATTCGATGTTCGATCCAAATGAGCTGTCTATCGAGATGGTGCAAATTCTCGATGAAAACGGGGGCGGAGATGAGGCGAAAATCGCATCATTTTCTGATGACTGGCTGCTTAATGCCTACAAAGCGATGCGCCGGGCGCGCGTCATCGATGAGCGGCTGTTGCGCATGCAGCGGCAAGGACGGATCGGGACGTATGCGCCGTTCAGCGGCCAAGAGGCGGCGCAAGTCGGCAGCGCTCTTGCGCTCCGAAGCGACGACTGGATTTTCCCGAGCTACCGCGAAGTGGCGGTCTGTTTGTTGCAGGGCATGCCGCTTGAACAGTTTTTCCATTACGTGCAGGGCCGCCTGTCGGGAAAGCGGATGCCGGATGGGGTGAACATTTTTCCGACGCAAATCATCATTGCCGCTCAGACGCTGCATGCCGTCGGCTGCGCGTGGGCATCGAAATTGAAAGGCGAGCCGCACGTATCGGTGGCTTATTTCGGCGATGGGGCGACATCGGAAGGCGATTTTCATGAAGCGATGAACTTTGCCGCGGTATACAACGTGCCGGTCATCTTTTTCTGCCAAAACAACCAGTATGCGATTAGCGTTCCGTACGCCAAGCAGACGGCGAGCCGAACGATCGCGCAAAAGGCGCTTGCCTACGGGATGAAAGGAGTGCTGGTTGACGGCAACGACGTGTTGGCGGTGTATGAAACGATGAAACAGGCGGTCGATGCGGCGCGCCGCGGGGAAGGGCCGATGTTGATCGAGGCGCTCACGTATCGGCTTGGGCCGCATACAACGGCGGACGACCCGACGAAGTATCGGCGGCCGGAAGAAGTCGAAGCGTGGCGGCAGAAAGACCCGCTCCACCGCGTGCGTGTGCTGCTTGCGCGGCGCGGGTTGTGGACGGAGGCGCAGGAAGAAGCATTCGTTGCCGAAGTGAACGCGGAAGTGACAGCGGCGTATGAGGCGGCCATTGCCAGCAAGTCCGGTTCCATTGCCGATGTATTCGATCATGTGTACAGCGAGGCGCCGAAATTGCTCGCTGAGCAAAAAGCGGAAGTGATGCGGCGCAAGCAGGCAAAAGGGGTGAAATAAATGGCTGAATTGACGATGATCGAAGCGATCAATGAAGCGATGCGCCAAGAGATGGAGCGCAACTCGCGCGTCATCGTGCTTGGCGAGGATGTCGGCGAAAACGGCGGCGTCTTTCGGGCGACGGACGGGTTGATGGAGCAGTTTGGCCCTGACCGTGTGTTCGATACGCCGCTGGCTGAATCCGGCATCATCGGCACGTCGATCGGGTTGGCGATCAATGGCATGCGGCCGATTGCCGAAATCCAATTTCTTGGGTTTGTGTATCAAGCGATGGACCAGCTCGCTGCGCAGGCGGCGCGCATTCGCTTTCGCTCCGGCGGGCGGTTTTCGTGCCCGATCGTCGTGCGCAGCCCATACGGCGGCGGGGTGCGGACGCCGGAGCTGCACTCCGATGCGTTGGAGGCGCTGTTTACTCATTCTCCGGGCTTGAAAGTCGTGATGCCATCCAATCCGTACGATGCGAAAGGATTGCTCATTTCCGCCATTCGCGACGATGATCCGGTGCTGTTTTTGGAGCCGATGAAGCTGTATCGAGCGTTTCGGATGGAGGTGCCGGAAGAACCGTACACGATTCCGCTCGGCCAAGCGCGGGTTGTGAAAGAAGGAGAAGATTTGACGATCATTACGTGGGGGGCAACCGTGCCGCTTGTCGCCAAACTGGCCGATGAGATGCGGACGAAAGGGATTGACGCGGAAGTGATCGATCTGCGCTGCCTTCAGCCGCTCGATATCGATGCCATCCTCGCCTCGGTCGAAAAAACGGGGCGAGTGATGATCGTCCATGAAGCGGTGAAAACGAGCGGATTCGGCGCCGAAGTGGCGGCCTTGATCAGCGAGCGGGCGCTATTCGCCCTCTCGGCCCCCATCGTGCGCGTCGCCGGGTATGACACGCCATACCCGGTGCCGTCGGTGGAAGATGATTGGCTGCCGAATCCAGCCCGTATTACGGAAGGAATCGAAACGTTGCTGCGCTACTGACGGATGGGCTGCCCAGCGCCCGATGATGGAAGGGGGCTGGTGCGGCCGGGCCATTCGATAGACAAAAGGGGGAGAGCGATGGGCGTATATGAATCGCTGTTGGAACTGATCGGCGACCGAGAGCGGGTGAGCCAAAACGAAACGGTGCTTGAGCACCATAGCAAAGGCATCGCCTACCATGCGCCGCGCCAACCGGATGTCGTCGTGTTTCCAAAAACGGCGGAGGAAGTGAGCCGGGTGTTGGCGTTTGCCAACGAGCACCGCATCCC
This sequence comes from Geobacillus sp. C56-T2, assembly GCF_007829715.1. Taxonomy (NCBI): domain Bacteria; kingdom Bacillati; phylum Bacillota; class Bacilli; order Caryophanales; family Anoxybacillaceae; genus Geobacillus; species Geobacillus sp. C56-T2. Next base: position 3,188,621 of record NZ_VJWB01000001.1, on the reverse strand, counting down.
TGTGACGCCGTTTGGCGCCGGCACGAGTTTGGAAGGACATGTCATTCCGGTTGAAGGCGGCATCAGCCTCGATATGACGCAAATGAATCACATTGTTGACATCCGACCCGACGATTTCCTCGCCATCGTTGAGCCGGGGGTGACGCGGCTGCAACTCAACCAGGCGCTCAAGCCATACGGGCTGTTTTTCCCTGTCGATCCAGGGGCGGACGCGACGATCGGCGGCATGGCGGCAACGAACGCCAGCGGAACGAACTGTGTGAAATACGGTGTCATGCGCGATCAAGTGCTCGGCCTTGACGTGGTGCTTGCTGACGGGTCGGTCATCCAAACGGGCAGCCTGGCGGTGAAATCATCCGCCGGCTATGACTTGACCGGTTTGTTCGTCGGATCGGAAGGGACGCTAGGGATTTTTACCCGTCTCATCGTCCGCCTGCACGGCATTCCGGAGGTGACGACGGCCATCAAAATCGGCTTTCCGACGCTTGAGGCGGCGGCGCAAGCGGCGTTTGCCGTGTTGAAAGCGGGCGTTGGGCCCGGAAAAATTGAGCTCGTGGATGAGGCGACGATCGCCGCGGTCAACGCATACAAACAGACGGATTATCCGGTAAAACCGACGCTGTTTATCGAATTGAACGGCAGCCGGGCAAGCGTGGACGATGGGACGGAACTCGTCAAAGAATTGTGCGAGTCCGAAGGCGCGGTTTCCTTTGCGGTCGAGACGGACTCGCTCGCCCGCGCGCAGCTGTGGGAAGCGCGCCACCATGCGGCGTTCGCCATTCAAGCCGCGTATCCAGGCAAGGCGATGCTCTCGACCGATGTGTGCGTGCCGTTGTCCGAACTGCCGGGGGCGATCGCCGATACGCGCCGGCTCGTGAATGAGCAGAACATGACCGCCGCCATTTTCGGCCATGTCGGCGACGGCAACTACCATACGGTGCTTGCCTTTGACCCGAACGATGCGGCGGAAAGGGAACGGATTGAACAAGTGCATGCTCATATCGTCCGCTACGCCTTATCGCGCGGCGGCACGTGCACAGGCGAGCACGGCATCGGCATCGGCAAACGGACGTTTTTGCGCGAGGAAAAGGGCGATGCCGTCGTTTGGATGAAACGGTTGAAACAGCTGTTTGACCCAAACGGCATCCTCAATCCGGGAAAAATCTTTTTGCCGTAACGCTCCGTCTATAGGGGCGGTGAAAAACCCGCTGCCACACACGAATCGGCGGCATTTTCATTCAGAAAAGAAAGCTGATTCCGCAAGGTTTCTCTAATTGAAAAAAAGGATGGAATCGGCAGTGTTTTGCACTAAATCGCCAGCCTTCTATGGCGGCTCAAAGATGAAGGTAATAGCGATTTTCTCGTAACGATCACTGGGGAAAGACTGCCATGCATGGGGAAAAGGTGCTCCCAACGAACGGAGCACCTTTTTCTTCTTGTGTCTTTCTACCGAAATAGCGGGTGCCGTTGCCCGCATTGTATGAACCGCTCTCCTAGGAGGTTGGTGAAAAACATTGATTTCCTTTGGTCAATGAAAAAAAGTGTGCACTGTTGTAGGGCTTTTCTATTTGAAAAACGATGCTGGAAAGCGGTTGCGCGAGTAAATCAACGCCCCTCTAGGAGGCTGGTGATTTAACGGGGTATACAGCTTTCCAATGTCATTTCTCAATTAGAAAAACCTTGTTTTATCGGGCCTGCTTTTCAATCATTCTTCCATTGATGAAGGGAATCAGCGGTTTTTCACCAGCCTTCTAGAGGGCTGGTGAAAAACGGTTGTTTCTTTTCAGCAATGGGGGGAGCGTTTGAAAGACGATCTTGATGCGACAAGGCTGTTCTATTTGAGAAACGAGGTTGGTAAGCGACCTGCTCCCTTAAATCACCGGCCTCCTAGGTGTTTTTCGTATCTGGCGCGCCGTCTTGTCCTATTTTGTAACAGCTTGTTACTCGAAAGAAACAATTGTTTTTCGCCTTCGTCTCGTTACAAAAAGCCGCCGCTCCCTTTACTTTTTGCATGAAACGCGGTTTATTGGTGATAGAATGGTTCCATTGACGAGGGTTGCTGAGAGAAAGGAGACGATATGAATGGAGCATCGCTATCTTAAACCGTTTCCGCCTAGATTTTTATGGGGTGCGGCATCAGCTGCGTATCAAGTCGAAGGGGCGTGGAACGAAGATGGAAAAGGATTATCGGTATGGGATGTGTTTGCCAAACAACCAGGCCGAACGTTTAAGGGGACCAACGGCGACGTCGCTGTCGATCATTATCATCGCTATAAAGAAGATGTAGCGTTGATGGCGGAAATGGGGTTAAAGGCGTATCGGTTTTCGGTGTCATGGAGCCGCGTGTTTCCAGATGGAAACGGGGCCGTCAATGAAAAAGGGCTCGATTTTTACGACCGCTTGATTGAGGAGCTGCGAAACTATGGGATCGAGCCGATTGTGACGTTATACCATTGGGACGTGCCGCAAGCCTTGATGGATGCGTATGGGGCATGGGAATCGCGGCGCATCATCGACGATTTTGACCGGTATGCGGTGACATTGTTTCAACGGTTTGGCGACCGGGTCAAATATTGGGTGACACTCAATGAACAAAACATTTTCATTTCTTTGGGCTACCGGCTTGGCTTGCATCCGCCGGGCGTAAAGGACATGAAACGCATGTATGAGGCAAACCATATCGCCAATTTGGCGAATGCAAGGGTAATTCAATCGTTCCGTCATTACGTCCCTGACGGAAAAATTGGGCCGAGCTTTGCCTACTCGCCCATGTATCCGTACGACAGCCGCCCGGAAAATGTACTCGCTTTTGAAAACGCGGAGGAATTCCAAAACCATTGGTGGATGGATGTGTATGCGTGGGGAATGTACCCGCAGGCGGCTTGGAACTATCTTGAATCGCAAGGGCTCGAGCCGACGGTGGCACCGGGCGATTGGGAGCTGCTCCAAGCGGCGAAACCAGATTTTATGGGAGTAAACTATTACCAAACGACGACTGTTGAGCATAATCCGCCAGATGGCGTCGGTGAAGGTGTGATGAATACGACGGGAAAAAAAGGAACATCCACTTCGAGCGGCATTCCAGGACTGTTTAAAACTGTGCGCAATCCGTACGTCGATACGACGAACTGGGATTGGGCGATTGACCCGGTTGGCTTGCGGATTGGCCTCCGCCGCATTGCCAATCGTTACCGGCTGCCGATTTTGATTACAGAAAACGGCTTAGGTGAGTTCGATACGCTGGAAGCAGGCGATATCGTGAACGACGATTATCGCATCGACTACTTGCGCCGCCATGTGCAAGAAATTCAACGCGCCATCACGGATGGGGTGGACGTGCTCGGTTACTGTGCTTGGTCGTTTACCGATTTGCTCAGCTGGCTGAACGGCTACCAAAAGCGGTACGGATTTGTGTACGTCAACCGTGACGATGAATCGGAAAAAGATTTGCGCCGCATCAAAAAGAAAAGCTTCTATTGGTATCAGCGTGTGATTGCGACGAACGGTGCCGAGCTGTAGCTTTGTCACCGCCCACTTGGCTTGCGGTCAGCCTGCGCCGGCAGCAACCGATACATTTCCTTCGCGAGCCGCTCCAGCAAATAAATCACCGGGAGCTGGGTTGTGACATCTGTCTGTCCGATCCGCTCCGCGGTGGCGTAATAGGTCAAGTTATAGTCGGAGATGTTCGCGAGCGAGCAATGTTTCCGGTTGGTGATGCTGATGATCGTGCTTCCTTTTTCTTTCAAGCGGTGCACTTGGGCGAGCGTGTGCGGCGTTTCGCCGGACACCGACAAGGCGATCACGGCGCAGTTGTTGAAATAATGGCCGTAAATCGGGAAAAACGGATCCTTGATGTAGACGGAAAACTTTTGAAAGGCAGAAAAGTAGCGCGAGCCGTATTCGGCCAAAATGCCGGAGCTGCCGGAACCGACAAAAATGACTTGATCCGCTTGGGCGATCACGGTGGCAGCGGCAAAAATCGCTCGCTCGTAGTCGGCCGTCAGCGTCCGCTCGAAAAACTCCCGCAATGCCTCTTGGCTGCTGATGATTGACGTTCGTTCGTTTTCCCGCAAGTATAGCTTCCATTTCGTTTTAAACTCGCTGAACCCGTCGCAGCCGACTTTCTTGCAAAAGCGGAGCACGGTCGGCGGCGAGACATGGACGGCCTCAGCGAGCTCGCGGATGCGCATGTACGCGACTTCATGCGGATGTTTCATCACGTAATCGTAAATGGCATAATCCAACTCGGAAAACCGGGCGATTTGTTCAGGGGTAAACATGCCTACACCTCGCTTTTCAGAACAGGACGCGTGAGACCGGGCGATGGTCAACGGTTGCGTCATCTATTCATTATATCACGTCTAACACGGTGAAGGGGGAAGACGAGCATGGATAAACGATTGAAAATTGCGACCATTGGCGGCGGGTCGAGCTACACGCCGGAATTGGTCGAAGGGTTGATCAAGCGCTATCATGAATTGCCAGTCGGGGAATTGTGGCTTGTCGATATTCCGGAAGGCAAAGAAAAACTCGAAATCGTCGGCGCACTGGCCAAACGGATGGTCGAAAAAGCCGGCGTGCCGATCGAGATTCATTTGACACTCGACCGTCGCCGGGCTTTGGAAGGTGCAGACTTTGTCACGACGCAGTTTCGTGTCGGCGGCCTAGAGGCGCGGGCGAAAGACGAGCGCATCCCGCTCAAATACGGGGTGATCGGCCAGGAGACAAACGGGCCGGGTGGATTGTTTAAGGGATTGCGGACGATTCCGGTCATTTTGGACATCATTCGCGATATGGAAGAGCTTTGCCCCGATGCGTGGCTGATCAACTTCACAAACCCGGCCGGGATGGTGACGGAAGCCGTCTTGCGCTACACGAAACAGGAAAAAGTCGTCGGCTTGTGCAACGTGCCGATCGGCATGCGCATGGGCGTTGCCAAGCTGCTTGGCGTTGACGCCAACCGCGTGCACATCGATTTCGCCGGACTGAACCATATGGTGTTTGGCTTGCATGTTTATCTTGACGGCGTCGAGGTGACCGACAAGGTGATTGATCTCGTCGCCCATCCAGACCGCTCCGGTGTGACGATGAAAAACATCGTTGACCTTGGCTGGGAGCCGGACTTTTTGAAAGGGTTAAACGTATTGCCGTGCCCGTACCACCGGTATTACTACCAAACAGACAAAATGTTCGCTGAGGAGCTGGAGGCGGCGAAAACGAAAGGGACGCGCGCCGAAGTCGTCCAGCAGCTCGAAAAAGAACTGTTTGAGCTGTACAAAGATCCGAACTTGGCCATCAAGCCGCCGCAGCTCGAGAAACGGGGCGGGGCGTACTACAGCGACGCTGCTTGCAGCCTGATCAGCTCCATTTACAACGACAAGCGCGACATTCAGCCGGTCAACACGAGAAACAACGGCGCCATTGCCAGCATTCCGCCGGAATCGGCCGTTGAGGTCAACTGCGTCATTACAAAAGACGGGCCGAAACCGATCGCTGTCGGCGACTTGCCGGTCGCCGTGCGCGGCCTCGTCCAGCAAATCAAGTCGTTCGAGCGCGTCGCTGCCGAGGCCGCGGTCACTGGCGACTACCAAACCGCGCTCGTCGCCATGACGATCAACCCGCTTGTCCCGTCTGACACCATCGCCAAACAAATGTTGGACGAAATGCTGGAAGCGCATAAAGAATATTTGCCGCAGTTTTTCAAACAGACCAAAGCAGCGGCCGGGAGCTAAACGGCCGCTTCGAAAACGATAGACAAAGCCGCCCGCCGTTGGCGGCTTTGTCATTTCATTGTGAAAAGCTGCACAATACAAGGGCTTTCTTCCCATTCACGTTCCCCTTATTTTAGACCAAAATCAATGCTTTTCACCAGCCTTTTCGGCAGGATTTTGCCCAAGGCGCGGCGAAGAAAATAAAGGAAGTTCAAATATCACAAGGAGGGAGACCGTGTCCGAAACGCGAATCGACCATGACCGGCTGTTCAAGGAGCTGTTGTCGACGTTTTTTGAAGAGTTTTTGCTTCTGTTTTTCCCGCACGTATATGAACAAGTCGACTTCCGCCACGTCACCTTTTTGTCGGAAGAGGTGTTTACGGATGTGGCAGCTGGCGAAAAGCACCGTGTGGATCTATTGGTGGAAACGAAGTTGAAGGGGGAAGACGGGCTGATCATCATCCATATTGAGCACCAAAGCTATACGCAGCCGGCGTTTCCCGAGCGTATGTTCCTTTATGTCAGTCGTTTGTTTCAAAAATACCGCCGCCGTATTCTACCCATTGCCATCTTCAGCTATGACGCCATCCGCGATGAACCGTCCTCGTTCACCATCCAGTTTCCGTTCCTAACCGTTGTTGATTTCCGTTTTCTGACCGTTGAACTGCGCAAATTGCCATGGCGCGAGTACATTCGCCGCGACAACCCGGTCGCCGCCGCTCTGTTAAGCAAAATGGGGTATAATGAAAGTGAAAGAGTGGTTGTGAAAAAAGAATTTTTGCGCATGCTCGTCCGCTTGGAGCTTGACGAAGCGAAACAGCGGCTGTTGTTTGGCTTTTTTGAGACGTATTTGCGGTTGTCCGAACAAGAGGAACTCGAATTGCGAAACGAGGTGAACGAAATGGAAACGAAGGAAGCGAAAAAAGTGATGGGTCTCATCGTGTCGTACGAGCAACGGGGGATGGAAAAGGGGATTGAAAAAGGAATGGAAAAAGGGATGGAAAAAGGAATCGAAAAAGGCAAGATGGACGTTGCGAAACGGATGCTAGAGAAAGGATATGACGTGCCAACGATTTGTGAGTTGACCGGACTGCCAGTAGAAGCGGTGGAAAAGTTGAAAGAGTAAAAAGCGGAGGGGACGCCGTTCCAATGTAGTCAATCTGTTTTTTCACTCATTCTCCCATTGATGAAGGGAATCAGTGGTTTTTCATGGGCCTTCTAGGAGGCCGGTGATTTAATGCAAAATACTGCTGATTCCACCCATTTCTCAATTAGAGAAACCTCGTAGAATCAACTTTCTTTTCTGAATGAAAATACCGCCGATTCGTGTGTGACAGCGGTTTTTCACGGACCTTTTAGGCTAGCGCCCTGACGTTCGTGTACAATGGCGGTAGGAGGGATCAAGATGCGCGATTGGTGGAAACGGCTGTTTTACGGAGGCGGCATCGCCGCGCTGCTTGCAAGCGCTTCCTTCACCGCCTATTGCGCTTGGAACATGTATGCGTATCCGAAATCAGAGAAGGAACGGGTTCCGGAAACAACGAAAGAGGCCTATCATTTCGTGCTTGTGCCGGAGGAACTCGATAATGATTACTGGCGGCTCGTGGAAAAAGGAGCGAAAGCGGCGGCGAAAGAACTGGGGGTTGACCTCGAGTATATCGGCCCGCGGCAGGCGAATATTGATGAGCATTTGCGCATTTTGAAAAAAGCCGCGGCAGCGAAAGTCGATGGGATCATCACCCAAGGGTTGACGGAAGCGGAATTTGTCCCAGTGATTAACGAAATCACGGACAAAAATATTCCTGTGGTGACGATCGATACGGATGCCCCGACGAGCCGACGTGTCGCCTATGTGGGAACGGATAATTATTATGCCGGTTTTCTTGCGGGACGAGCGTTAGCTGAGGATACGAAGGGCAAGGCGACGGTCGCGATTATTACCGGCAGCTTGACGGCGGCGCACCAACAGCTGCGAGTGCGCGGATTTGAGGATGCGGTGAGACAGGAAAAAGGCATCCGCATCGTTGCCGTCGAAGAGTCGCACATTACGCGTGTGCAAGCCGCGGAAAAGGCGTATACGATTTTGAAAAAGCACCCGGATGTGAATGCGTTTTACGGCACGAGCGCGCTCGATGCGATTGGCGTTGCCAAGGTGGTCGAGCAGTTTCATCGGGAGCAAAAGACGTATATTATCGGTTTTGATACGCTTCCTGAGACGATCCGCTATTTGCAAAAAGGAACGATTGCGGCGACCGTCGTGCAGGAGCCGTATGAAATGGGATACAAGGCTGTCCAACTGATGGCCGAGATCGTCGCCGGGAAAGACGTGCCGGCGGTGACGAATACGGAGACGAAAGTCATTCGGAAAAAAGACTTGCCGCTGCGCCCGGCGTGCAATTATGAGGTCAACACGCCATGAAGGTGCCTGCCAAGCCTCCGTTGGAAGAAGGCGGAAAGCGGAGAACGGTTGGCGAACGCCGCCAAAGCATGAGAGATGACCGGCCTTGACGTTCGACCACGTTCGGCTGGAAGTTTCCAGCGTCCCAGTCTCAGAACGTTGGGTGATCTACTTGACGTTCGCCACGTTCGGCTGGAAGCGGCAGGACGATGCAGGCGACAAAGCGCCGGTGACAGCGGGGTGGAATTCAGATGAACATTCGGACGAAGATGCTGCTTTGCTTTACCGTCTTTTTGCTTTTGCTGAACGGAGCGGTGTTTCTTTTGTATGAGACGAGCGAAGAGATGATGAGCGATTATGATCAACGGATGCGCCGATTGTTGTTGCTCAATGAGGTGTCGCAACGGGCAAACCGAATGATGGAACAGCTCAATGCGTACGTCTCGGAAAAAGAAGGACGGTATGCACGCGCTTATGAGCGGGAGTTCCGCTGGCTGCAGCAACGCCGCCGGCAGCTCGGCGCCATCTTGCCGGTGCTGTCCGACCGGTTGGCGGCGGAAAACTATGAACATATGATTGAAAGTTTGCTGGAGGAGGCGGCGCTGACCGTCTATCATTTTCAAGCCGGAAATATTGGCTTGTACTCGTCTCACTTGCATGAAACGATGAACATTGCGTCCTTTTTGCAAGAGGAAACGTTAAACTTGATTGACGATGAGCTGACGGCCTACCAACGGCGGTACGATGAAGTGGAGCGGCGCAACCGCTATTTCCGCTATATGGGAATGGGATTGTTTGTCACGACGTTGTTGCTTGGTGCCTTGCTGGCGGTGTTCTTTTCCGGCCACTTAACGAAGCCGATCATTCTTCTCTCGCGCGCTGCCCGATCCATCGCTGATGGGCGGCTGGACGGGCCGGATATTGAGCCGATGACCAACGATGAGCTGCGGCTGTTGACGATCACGTTTAATGACATGCGCCGCAATTTAAAGCAGCTGATAGCGGAGATGAAACAAAAGGCGGAGCTCGACCGGCTGGTGAAGGAGCTGGAACTCAAAAGCTTGCAAAGCCAAATCAATCCGCATTTTTTATTCAATACGCTGAACACGGTGGCGAAAATGGCGTACTTGGAGGACGCCCAGCAAACGTCGCGGCTGATTGAAGCGGTGGCGGCCATTTTGCGCTACAACTTGGGCGATTTGCAGCGGACGGTGACGCTTGCCGATGAGGTGCGCATCGCCCGAGAATATTTTTTCATCCAGCAGACGCGGTTTTTTGATCGGATCAAGTTTTCGTTAGAGGCGGAGCCATCTTGCCTCGATCAACCGATTCCGCCGCTCACGTTGCAGCCGCTGATTGAAAATGCGTTCATCCATGGCATTGAGACGTACGAGCAGGGAGCCGAGCTGTCCGTGTCCGTTTTCGCCGAAAACGGGCGGGTCGTTGTGGAAGTGCGCGACAATGGCGTTGGCATGGATGAGCAGGTGAAAGCGGAGCTTGATGCGTTGATCCGCGGCGAAGAACCGCCGGCGCGCCGTGAGCAAGGGCGCGGCCATTCGACCGGCATCGGCTTGCGCAATGTCATTCGCCGGCTGCAGCTGTTTTACGGAGTGATGGATGTAGCCGAAATCGAATCTGCGCCAAGAAAAGGAACGACGGTGCGGTTATGGCTGCCAAGATGGCAAGGGGGGATGAACGGTGAAAGTGGCGATCGTCGATGACGAGGCGTTGGAGCGAAGAGCGCTTTGCAAAATGATCAACGACCACCTTCCGGATGTCGAGGTGGTCGCCGAGGGCGCCAACGGGCGCGAGGCCATTGACATTGCCAAGCAATATTGTCCAGATGTGATGCTCATCGACATCAAAATGCCCGGTCTTGATGGACTGCAAGCGATTGAGGTCATTCGCCGGGAAGGTCTCGATATTGAGTTCATCATTGTGTCGGCGTTTGATTTGTTTGACTATGCCAAACAAGCGATGCGCTTTGGCGTCAAGGAGTATGTATTGAAACCGAGCCGGAAGGAAGAGATTCTTTCCGCGTTGGAACGGGTCAGCCAAGAAATCGCCGTCAAGCGGCAGCACGAGGAACGAAACCGCCAATTGCACGAGCAAATTCGCCGGCTTCAGACATTTGTGGAAAATGAATGGCTGTCCGTCCTCATGACGGAAGACGTCTCAGCGGAAGAATGGGAGCGGTGGAAGGAACTGCTGCCGTTTTCGCTGGCCGTCGGCATGTTTATCGTCCTTCAGTTTCCCGATCCAGCGAAAAGTGACGAATGGAAATCATGGGCGAGCGAACAGCTCGAGGAACAGGCGCCAGCGCGTTATTTGATCGGACGGATGGCAAGCGGACGTTTGCCGGTCTTGTTTTTCCAAAGTCCGGACGATGCGGAGTTGGCGTGGAAGTCGGCTATTCAAACGTTGGCCCTTGATTTGACACGGCGGTTTTCCTCCCGGTACGGCGCCGCGCTCTATATCGGACTCGGCTCCCCGGTTTCGCGGTTGGATCAACTTCGTTCGTCATACTATGAGGCGCTGTCGGCCGCCCGCTATTACGCGGAACAGCAAAAAGCGCAAGTCGGGTTTCCGTCCGCCGAGGCGATGCGTGTCGGCCGGGTGGCGGAACGGGATCAGCAGCTGTTTGAGGCATTGCGTCTTGGCGACATCGAGCAAGCGCGGTTCGTGTGTCGGACCTATATCGATGAACTGACTTCCTCCTGCCCACTGCCGTCCGCCGCGCGCAAGGCGGAGGAGACGTTCATATGGATGGGGCGCCTGTTGGCGGAACTTGGGATTCGCTATGGGCGGATCGTTTCGTTTGCTTCTTGCCGATCGGCGGCACAATTGAAGCGAGCGGCGCTTGATGAACTGGACCGCATCGCCGCTGATCTCGAGGTTTGGCGCCAGCAGCATGCCCACGGCAAACTGGGGAAGGCGAAAGAGTACATTGACCGCCATTATGCCGAGCCGCTCACGCTCGAAGAAGTGGCGGAACAAGCCGGGATGAGCCCGTACTACTTCAGCAAACTGTTCAAAGAGCAGTTTGGCATCACGTTTATCGATTATGTGACGAACGTGCGCATCGAACGGGCGAAAGAAGCGCTCGCTCGCACGGACCTCAGCCTAAAAGAAATTTGTTTTTCGATCGGCTACAACGACCCGAACTATTTCAGCCGCGTCTTTAAAAAGCAAACCGGCTTATCGCCGAGCGAATACCGGAAAAAAGTACAGGCGCGCTGACCAAGGGAGTGCGGTCTTCACAACAAGGAAGGCAGCGACACGGGCAAGTCCCGCAAACGAAGCGGGCTGCCCCACCATTTTTTCGATGTCTGAACTATGAACCAGCTGGCAGCCCACAACCGGACCGAATGACTGCTCCCTTCTTCCGGCGTCCGAACCGAAGCCCGCCCCCTGATGGGGAGCCGGGCTTTTTTCGCGCTATTAGGGCAAAACGGCCACCCGAGAGCTTTCGTTTGCCCGACAGCAGAACGGAAAACAAAAAAGTGAAGAAAAACGCAAAAAAGTGAAGAAATCAAGCCGCCGATTGATGAGCGATGCATAGTACACTCAGTATTGAAAGGGGTTTCAAAAAACAGATGCAAAGGGGGAGGAACATGAGAAAGAAAGCATCCGCATGGCTGGCGTTGGCGCTTGGCGTCGGAGTGGCGCTGTCCGGCTGCAGCTCGAACTCTTCTTCGTCCGATGACGCCAAACAAGGCAGCCAAAAAGCGGGAGAGAAACTCGAGATTTTCAGCTGGTGGACCGGAGCCGGTGAGGAAGACGGTCTAAAAGCGCTCATCAAACTGTTCCAAGAAAAATATCCGGATATTCAAGTCGAAAACGCCGCGGTGGCCGGCGGGGCGGGAACGAACGCCAAAGCGGTTCTAGCGAGCCGCATGCAAGGAAACGATCCGCCATCGACGTTCCAAGTGCACGGCGGGGCAGAACTCAATGAAGGCTGGGTGGCCGCCGGCAAAATGGAGCCGCTCAACGATTTATATGAAAAAGAAGGCTGGATGGACAAATTCCCGAAAGCGTTGATTGACATGGTGAGCAAAGACGGCAACATTTACTCGGTGCCGGTCAACATTCATCGCGGCAATGTGCTGTGGTACAACAAGAAAATCTTTGCCGACAATGGGCTTCAGCCGCCGAAAACGTTCGACGAGTTTTTCCAAGTGGCCGACAAGCTGAAAGCAAAAGGCATTACGCCGCTCGCCTTGGGCGACAAAGAGCCGTGGGCAGCGACGCACCTGTTTGAAAATGTGCTGCTTGGCACGCTCGGAACGGAAAACTACAAGAAACTTTGGACGGGAGAATTGTCGTTTAACGATCCGCAAGTGAAACAAGCCGTTGAGACGTTTAAGAAAATGCTTGGCTATATTAACGAAGACCATAGTTCGCGCAACTGGCAAGACGCCGCTCAGCTCGTCGCCGAAGGAAAGGCGGCCATGTACGTGATGGGCGACTGGGTGAAGGGCTACTTTGTCAACGATTTGAAATTGAAAGTGAATCAAGACTTCGGCTATGTGCCGGTGCCGAATACGGAAGGAAAGTTTATGGTCATCACCGATACGTTCGGCCTGCCGAAAGGCGTGAAAAATCCGGACGATGTGAAGAAGTTTTTAGCGGTGCTTGGTTCGGTCGAAGGGCAAGATGCGTTTAATCCGCTGAAAGGCTCCATCCCGGCCCGCATTGACGCCGATCCGTCCAAGTACGATGAATACGGCAAGCAAACGATGCAAGACTTCAAGACAGCGGAGCTGGCGCCGAGCTTAGCGCACGGTTCGGCAGCGCCGGAAGGGTTTGTCACGAAGGTGAATCAGGCCGTCAACATTTTCGTGACGCAAAAAGATGTGAAGACGTTCATCGACACGTTGGCATCGGCCGCCGCAGAACTGAAGAAGTAATCGGGAAAAGGGGACGGGAGCCATTCTCTTCCCCTTTTCGTCATCATGAGGAGGGATCGTAGTGGAAACGGTCAACATCACGCCAGCCGAGAAGACAGCATATGTCCCCTCGGTGCGGAAAAAGCGGAAATGGACGGCCGACCATTGGCTGGCAGCGGCGTTTTTGGCGCCGTCGGTCGTATTGATTTTCTTATTTGTGTACGGGTTTATCGGCTGGACGGGGTATGTGTCGTTAAGCAACTGGAACTCCCTTGTGCCGGATTGGTCGTTTGCCGGGTTGAAAAACTATTTGTATTTGTTTCATGATTTCCGCTTTCAAGCCGACTTGCGCAATACGCTTGTGTTTACGGTGCTGTTTATCGCCGCCGTCATTGTGCTCGGCCAACTGCTTGCCATTTTGCTTGACCAAAAGCTGCGCGGCGAGTCGTTGTTTCGCAACATTTTCTTTTTCCCGATGGCCTTGTCCTTTGTCGTCACCGGGGTCGTATGGCAGTGGCTGTTCAATCCGTCAACGGGCGTCAACTTGTTTTTAAAACCACTTGGCTTGGATGGAAAATGGTATACGGATACGAACATCTTGTTCGGATTTCATTGGGGCAAGATTGAATTTGGCATCCCGGTCGCCATCATTGCGGTGGTCGTGGCGGCTGTTTGGCAAATGACTGGCTTTGCCGTCGCGATGTATCTCGCCGGCCTGCGCGCCATTCCGGATGAGGTGCGGGAAGCGGCGCGGATGGACGGGGCGACCGAGTTTCAATTGTATTGGAAAATCATCTTGCCGCTCCTCCGGCCGATCACGGTCAGCGTCATCATCATTATGGCTCATATTTCGCTCAAAATTTTCGATTTGATTTACGCCATGACCGGGCCGGGGGCGAACTTTGTCACCGATGTGCCGGGCGTGTACATGTTTGAAACGACGTTCCGCGGCAACTATTATGCGAACGGAGCGGCGATCGCCATGGTGATGCTGCTATCGGTGGCCATCTTTATTGTTCCGTACCTCATCTCGAGCCGCAAGGGGGGATCGTGATGGCGAGATCCGTATGGGCCCGGCCGTTTTTGTATGCGCTGGCCGTTGCCATGAGCGTGTTTTTCCTCATGCCGGTGTATGTCATGGTCATCACGAGCTTGAAGCCGCTTGATGAAGTGACATTGGCCGATATGTGGGAGCTCCCGTCGACCATCGATTGGAGCAGCTACGCCACAGCGTTTGACAAACTCGCCCCAAACTTTTGGAATTCGCTGCTGCTCGTCGTGCCGGCGACGTTGTTATCCGCGCTGCTGGGGGCGCTCAACGGCTACGTGCTTTCGAAATGGAAGTTTAAAGGAGCGGATACGCTTTTTACGCTTATTTTGTTCGGAATGTTCATTCCGTATCAAAGCATTCTCATCCCGCTAATCCAATTTTTGCGCGAAATCGGGCTGTACAACACGATTCCGGGACTTGTGTTCGTTCATGTCGTCTACGGCATTCCGATCACCACGCTGATGTTTCGGAATTTCTACGCCGCGATTCCCGATGAAATGATTGAGTCGGCGAAAATCGACGGCGCTGGGTTTGTCCGCATTTTTCGTTATATTATGCTCCCCTTGTCCATCACTGGATTTGTCGTCGTGGCGATCTGGCAGTTTACAAACATTTGGAACGAGTTTTTGTTCGCCGTGACGATCACGACATCGGACAAACAGCCGATCATGGTCGCCTTGCAAAACTTATCCGGCAGCCAAATCGTGCAATGGAACGTGCAAATGGCGGGAGCCCTGTTGGCAGCGCTGCCGACCTTGCTTGTGTACATCTTTCTTGGCAAATATTTTGTCCGTGGGCTGTTGGCTGGTTCGGTGAAGGGGTGAACGGGCGAAAAACGGAAAACGTCTCCGTCGAGGGTGTCCGAAAAAGGCTAGGACACCCTCTATCGTTTGCTATATATACGGCTCACTGCTTCTGACGCACGATATGTTGTGCCTATCTCGAAGTCAGACAACCTTTTGGTCAGTCCCTTCTCACGAAATCACTATCTAGAGGGCCAAAACGGCTGCCACGAGCAAATCAGCAGCATTTCACCAAAAAAGAACGCTGATTTTACCGGTATTTTCCAATTGCGAAACAGACGGAATCGCAGGATGTGGTACGAAATCACCTCCCCTCCAGGTTCGCGGCCGCACGCTTTACAATTCGGGCGAACCGTTGATACGATAAAGAAAGGCACCGTCGGTGATCCTTCCGTGGGCGAGTGGAACCGACGAAGGTGGTAGAATGAACATAGAAAAAGAGAGTAGCTGCCGTCAAAATCGAACATCAACACTACGAGAAGGAAAGGGAAATCGGTATGATTCTAGGAGCCATTGAAGCCGGAGGCACGAAATTTGTCTGTGCCCTCGGCGATGAACAAGGGAACATCCGTGAACGGGCGGTGTTTCCGACGACGACGCCGGACGAGACGATGGGGCGCGTCATCGACTTTTTCCGTCCGCACAACGTTGAGGCGATCGGCATCGGGTCGTTCGGCCCGGTCGATTTGCGTCCGGACAGTCCAACGTACGGGCACATAACGAGTACGCCAAAACAGGCGTGGGCGAATTTCAACTTTGTCGGCACGCTAAAACAAGCGTTCCCGGTGCCGATCGGTTTTGACACGGATGTCAACGCTGCGGCGCTTGGCGAACAGCGCTGGGGGGCGGCGCAAGGGCTTGACAGTTGCCTGTATATGACGGTCGGGACGGGCATTGGTGTCGGCGCCGTCGTGGAAGGGCGCCTGCTTCACGGCCTGCTTCATCCGGAAATGGGCCATATGTTCGTCCGCCGCCATCCGGATGACGCGTTTGCCGGCATTTGCCCGTATCATGGCGACTGTTTGGAAGGCATGGCGTCCGGCCCAGCGATTGAGCGGCGTTGGGGGAAAAAGGGGGCGGAGCTGGCCGACCGGAAGGAGGTCTGGGAGCTCGAGGCGTTTTATCTCGCCCAAGCCATCGCCAACTATGTGCTGATCCTATCTCCCAAGAAGGTCATTGTTGGCGGTGGGGTGATGAAACAGCTGTCCATCTTGCCGTTGGTGCGCCAGCGTGTACAGGAGCTATTGAACGGTTATGTGCAGCATGAGGCGGTGTTGGAGAACATAGGGGAATATATCGTATCTCCGGGGTTAGGTGACAACGCCGGTGTGGCCGGGGCGTTGGCGCTCGCCGCGGAGCAAGCAATGAGGGGCGGTCGGCGTCCGTGAGACGCTCGACCGCTGTCATTTTGCCGCTATTCATCATATGACTACCCATTCAAACAACATCTGTTTATCTTTGACTGATCGGTCAAAGAAGTTTGGTAAAATGTTTGCATAAAACGATAACGATCGTTTATAATAACATTGACTATTCGGTCAAAGGGTGGAGGCGAGAACGATGACGGATGTGCGAAAGTTGGTGGAGTGGCTGCGGCGGCGCGGCGTGCGCGCTAGCTTGGTGAAACCGAGGATCGCCTTGCGGTCGGATCGTTCCTGGCTGACGGCAGGCAAGCAGGGGATGAGCCGCTGCCATGGATGAACGGCGCACGCAATTTATTGAAATGGCGATGAAATTGTTTGCCGAAAAAGGCTACCATGCGACGTCGATTCAGGACTTGGTGGATGCCTGGGGCATTTCCAAAGGGGCGTTTTACCACCATTTTGCCTCGAAGGAAGACTTGCTCTTGGCGGTGCTTCGCCACTACAGCGAAAAAATGGTGGCTGAGCTGACAGCGGACGATGGGGAAGGGACGGAAAAAGAACGATGGATTCGCCAGCTGTCGGCCCACTTTTCCCATATTCATGAGTATAAAGATTTTTTGCGCATGATCATGTCGGAACAGCTGCCGAAAGTAAATCCGGAAGTCGAGCGTTATATGTTCCGCCAGCACGGGCGTCTTTTTTGGTGGTATTGCACCCGCTTAGAGGACGTCTACGGCGAGGCGGTTCGTCCGTACGTGTATGATGTGGCCATGATGATCAACGGCATTGTCCGGCAATATTTGTTTTATTGTTTTTTTCACGAGGAGGCGTTGAACGCGGACGAGATCGCCCGCTTCCTCGCGCGCCGCTTCGATGCGATTGTCGCCAGCTTTGCGGCTGATGAGCCGCCGCTGCTCACGAAAGAATCGCTCGCGCCGTGGGTGGAGCTCGAAGAACGGGAGCGACAACGGCAGCGCGAGCGGCTCGCTTCAGCGTTTTCCGCTGCCCGCGAGGCGGCGCGGGAGCTTCGCTCGAAACAGGCGCGGGAGGTGCTTGAGGCGATCGCGGCGTTGGAGGAGGAGCTGCTTGGCCGCGATGGGTCGCCAAGAGCGTATTTGGTGGAGGCGTTGCGGTTGTATTTGCGGCAACACGCGGCTCCTCCGCTCGCCGACGCTTTGGCGGCGCTCAACGACGAAATTCAAGCGTATCAACAATCGGAGCGATGGGAGAGGGAAACATGGAGAAAGCATTGACGGCGCCGGTCGGTACGATCCGGCATCGTTCGCTGTTGATTACCGGACTGATTCGCTACCGTGCTGATCGCCATGGGATTAAGCAAATACAAAGTCGAAGGGCCGGTCAAATTTGACGTCGCAGGGATGACGACCTTGACAGTCGGAGTTGTCAGTCTATTGCTCGGATTAACGTTTGGCGGCGACCGCTATCCGTGGGGGTCTTGGCAAATCATTTCCTTGTTTGCTTTGGCGGCGGCTGGTTTTGTCTTGTTTGCTTTGGCGGAAAAGCGGGCCGCGGAGCCGATCATCCCGCTTTGGTTGTTCCGCAATCGGGCGTTTACGCTTCTCAATGGCATCGGCTTTTTCATGAGCATCGGTATGTTTGGCGCCATTATGTTCGTGCCGTTTTTTATGCAAGGCATCATCGGGGTGAGCGCCACCCAGTCGGGAACGATCATGACGCCGATGATGATCACGATGATCATCAGCAGTGTCATCGGCGGCCGGCTTGCTGTTAGTGTTCGGCTTGAAACGGATTGTCTTGTCTGATCGGGCAGAGGCGATGAAGCAGGCAAGAGAGACGGAGTAAAGAAAAGGACATGGCGGACCGCGCCTCATTTGGTCAGGTGGCGGGCCGCCATTTTTTTGCTGCGACGAACAAACCGCTCCGAAGCGGATAAAGCATCTGGGAACGGGGGCGAATGGGAGCTTCCGTGTTTTTTATTGGCCAAGCGATTCATGCGGCGCACATGGCGGCCTCACAGCAGCATCCCGCAGGGCGGCTACGGCGCGCCTGCATCCGCGCCCTGTCCGAAGACGCGTGAGCGGGTGAGAAAGCGAACCCCTTCCGGACCTTCAAGCGAAAACATGCCGCCGCGCCCGGGAACAACATCGATAATCAGTTGAGTATGCTTCCAATATTCGTATTGCGCTTTGGCGATGTAAAACGGGCAGCCGCCGATTTCGCCAAGCAATACGTCGGAATCGCCGACGATCAACTCGCCGAGCGGGTAGCACATCGGCGAACTGCCGTCGCAGCACCCGCCCGATTGATGGAACATGAGCGGTCCGTATTTCGCTTTCAGCTTGTCGATTAATGCCAACGCCGCTTCCGTTGCGATCACTTTCGGCTCTTCCATCATCTCTCTCCTCCTTTGCCCAGTAAGTTCTTTCCGAATGGAATGCCCCCGCTGTTTGCCTGAGGTCGATGCCCTCAACAAACAAAAGAAAGGGAAACAAGCACGCCCCTCATTCGCAGCGGATGACGTCCCGGACGTTCGCTTGGCGTCGCGTTCTTGAGCCGGATCCTTCGCCTGGCGCTTGGCCGGGAGACTGTCTTTTCCATTCTCATGGCCATTTCACAATATTCAACCAGCGCCGGTCCCGCTTTGTATCTTCCTGCTCCACGATTAAATGATCCTGTTGATCAAAATAAAGCAGTCTAGGATAACGATCAAGAGAAACCTTTACCGCCTTCCATTTCCCGTTTCGCCGCTCATACACCGATACAGCTCCGCGATCATCCAGAAAGGCAAGCTTCCCGTTAGAAACATCAAAATATTGAATGATTCCATGAGAAACAGGGAAACGAGAAAAACGTTTCGTTTTAAGATCAAAATATCCAAATGTCTGCTGATCCGGGTATTCCAAATCTTCTAAATGGATAGCATAAATCAAACCATTATCGTATTCTGCATAAGCGGGGAACGGAGCAGGCGATTCATATGAAGCGCTCCTACCGGTGCGAATGTCGTAAACATAATAATATCCCTTGCCATCGTGCGAATCGGTCCATATTACTTTTCCGTTCCGGAGCGAAACAAATTCATTATATAACCCTTGGGAAACAAGGCGGCCAATGGTTTTTCCTTGTTTTGTTGGTAAATGGAATAGCTTCACTTGCCCAAACTGAGAACCTTTTTCCGTCCATGCTACATAATCTCCGTCTAACACAGGGTTAAACACTGTTGGTGGGGAGGAGTTGGACCGAGCCACTAAAAATGTAGAACCTGTCTTGCGATCCATGACCCAGATGGTCGATTCGGCCCCAAACGATGTAGAATCCTCCCAAACAACCCAACGATTATTCGCTTGAACCCACTGCACCATCGCTTCCTCATGAGCCGATTGAAACAACATTCGTTGCTTTTTGGTTTTCACATTGACAGCCAGCAATTCATTCACCGATGCCCGGTTCGTTTGATCGGCATTGACAGCAATAAACAGTTCGTTTCCAACCAAGGAAGCATGCGTCCAATTGGGCGCCGAAACATTCCACTTCATCACCGTAAGTGGATTGTTGTCATGATGTTCGTTCTCATCGGCGTGATACGCCCGAAGTTCACATCCATTACACAAAAAGGAAAATATGACGAAAAGAAAACAAACGAAGCTTTTTTTCATCCGCTCCATCTCCCCTTTCAGTCTCCTATGAAAAGAGGGTGTTGACCCAAAAGGTTATCTGCCTTCAAGATAAGCACAACATATCGTGCGGCACGCGTGTATATAGCAACGAAAAAGGGGATCCCGATCCTTTTGGGACACCCTCTCATCAAAACGGGTGGCTGCTTCGCCTCGATTGCGACAAAGGCGAGGAAGAGTGGTTTGGGCGCTTGCCCCACTGGAAACAGGGAAAGTGGAGCGCTGGCTGTTAGAACAAGCCGAGCTTTTTCGGCGAATAGCTGACGAGCAAGTTTTTCGTTTGTTGATAATGGTCGAGCATCATTTTGTGCGTTTCGCGCCCGATGCCGGACATTTTGTAGCCGCCGAACGCCGCGTGAGCCGGGTAGACGTGGTAGCAGTTCGTCCACACGCGACCGGCTTGGATGCCGCGGCCGAACCGGTACGCGGTGTTGATGTCGCGCGTCCAGACGCCGGCGCCGAGGCCGTACAGCGTCTCATTGGCGATGGCGAGCGCTTCGTCGTTGTCTTTGAATGTCGTGACGGCCAACACCGGCCCGAAAATTTCTTCTTGGAAAATGCGCATTTTGTTATGTCCTTTGAAAATCGTCGGCTTGACATAATATCCGCCGGCGAGTTCCCCTTCCAGCATGTTCCGTTCGCCGCCGATCAAAAGTTCAGCGCCTTCTTGTTTGCCGATGTCGATGTACGACAAAATTTTCTCAAGCTGTTCAGAGGAGGCTTGCGCGCCGATCATCGTTTCCGTATCGAGCGGATTGCCTTGCTTGATTTGTTTGACGCGCTCAAGCGCCCGTTCCATAAACGCATCGTAAATCGATTCATGGATGAGGGCGCGCGACGGGCATGTGCACACTTCGCCTTGGTTTAAGGCGAACATCGTCAACCCTTCGAGCGCTTTATCGAGAAACTCGTCATCTTTGTCCATCACATCGGGGAAGAAAATGTTTGGTGACTTGCCGCCAAGTTCAAGCGTGACCGGTACGATGTTTTGCGAGGCGTACTGCATGATGAGCCGTCCGGTCGTCGTTTCGCCGGTGAACGCCACTTTCGCCACGCGCGGATTCGAGGCGAGCGGCTTGCCGGCTTCCAAGCCAAAGCCGTTCACAACGTTGACGACGCCAGGTGGAAGCAAATCTTCGATGAGTTCGATGAGGACGAGAATCGACGTCGGCGTTTGCTCCGCCGGTTTCAACACGACGCAGTTGCCAGCAGCGAGCGCTGGCGCGAGTTTCCAAGCCGCCATTAAAATTGGGAAGTTCCACGGGATGATTTGTCCGACAACGCCGAGCGGCTCTTTGAAATGATAGGCGACCGTATCGTGGTCGATTTCCGAAATCGTTCCTTCTTGGGTGCGAATGCAGCTGGCGAAATAGCGGAAATGGTCAATGGCGAGCGGAATGTCAGCTGCGAGCGTCTCGCGGATCGGCTTGCCGTTTTCCCACGTTTCCGCGACCGCGAGCATTTCCAAGTTTTCTTCCATCCGATCGGCGATTTTGTTCAGCAAACGGGCGCGCTCGGCAGGTGAAGTGCGCCCCCACGCCTCTTTTGCCGCATGGGCGGCGTCAAGCGCCAGTTCGATGTCCGCCGCTTTTGAGCGCGGCACTTCGCAATACGGCTGCCCGGTGATTGGCGTAATGTTTTCAAAATACTCGCCGTCCACCGGCGGCACCCATTTGCCGCCAATAAAGTTTTCGTAGCGCTTTTTAAATGTGACAAGCGCGCCTGGCTGACCGGGTTGTGCGTAGATCATCCCCCGACTCCTCCTTTGTTTTTTTTGTACCCGCTTTCAATGGTAGGAATATTTAAAAAATTCCTTCCGATGATTAGATTAGCATGGCTGGACAATATTGTCAAACAGAAAAACGGACGTGTCGTCGAGAACGATAGGGCAGAGGTAGGGCGCCTGGCGTGATTTTCCTAGGAGGCCGGTGATTAAAGGGGGCAAGCCGCTTATCAAGCCCTTTTCTCAAATCGAAAAGCCTTGTCGCATCAGGATCGCCTTTCAAGCGTTCCCCCATTGCTCAAGAGAAACAACCGTTTTTCACCAGCCATCTAGAGGAGCGGCGATTTCGTACAAAATACGGCTATTCCATCTGTTTCTCAGTTAGAGAAGCCTTGCGAAATCAGCCTTCTTTTTTGGTGAAATGCCGCTGATTTGCTCGTGGAAGCCGTTTTCCACCAAGCCATCGAGGAAGCTGATGAAAAACCGCTGCTGCCCTTTATCAATGGGGGAACGCGTAAAAAGCAGAACCGTGCCACAAGGTGTTTCGAATTGAAAAATGACATTGTAAAGCCGTGTCCTCGATTCAATTACCAGCTCTATAGGTCTTCTCATGTCGCGCTTCTCGCCACCGGGAGACAATTGTTCGCCAGCAGCGGTTAATCGACCTCGAGCCCTTCAAGCAAGCGGCTGGCGTAGACGCTGCAAAGGTGATGAAACACTTCGAGCAGCTCGTTCGGATCAGCGGCGAAAAAGGCGCTCGCTTCTCGTTCGTTTTCTTCACGAACGAATTGAAATAAAAAATCGGTGGCGATGCGGTTAAACAACAAGAGCGCGCTGTAAGAGCGCTCCAGTTGGCGTTTTCGCTCTGTTTCATCGGCGATTTCGGCAAACGCCCGTCCATAGCGGGCGACCAGTTCTGGCAATCGGCGGTGGATCACACGCTGGGCGTCGGTCAGCATGGCTTCCATCGTGGTTGGTGATAAAAATGTCCGTTCTCGCAGCATGTAACCCCAAATTTGCTTCAACGCGTGGGCGGACTCGCCGGCAAACGCAATATGGTCAAGCAAATTCGCGCTGTAGCGCTCGTTGTCGGCAGCCTGAATGCGAAGTTGCATAATCACTTCGAGCACATCAGAATGAATTTTTTCCTTCCGCCATTCTTTCGTCAGATCATGAAGCAAGATGGAAAGTAAGCGGGCCGCTTCCTCTTTTGTCATCGTCCGCCAGTCCTTTCGCGACAAAGTTCTTCTCCTTTTTCATTTTACAAACTTGCGACTGTAAAAGTCTACTGCTGGCGACAGATGCATGAGACGGGCCATACGGGCGATGGAGTTGGGAAACATAGCGGCAGAGCGTTACGATGTTCCATTGCCGAGTGAGGAACGTTGACGTATGATAAGATTAGGAACAAACGGATAGGGGCTGCGTCTGGAAGGTCGATGGAAAACGATAGTTCCTTACCGATGAACTTGGAGATTAAAAGAGCGAGTTCGGTCCAACGTTTATTACAGGAGAGGGGAGAGACGATGAAACCGTTGCGTTTGCGCGGTCACCATTTGCTTTGTGTGCACGGATTTCGCGGCATGGGCTACAGCCCATCGTTTGTCGAAAAAATGTCGGAGATCGTCGCCCGTATTCGGGATGAAACCGATGATTTTCCGATTGAAGTCGTTGCGGCGCTCGACGAGGCGTGCCTCGTCTGCCCACATCACGGGGAAACGACATGCGAAGCAGGTCCAGATTCTGACGCTCATGTCCGTTCGCTCGATGGCAATGTCATTCGCCACTTAGGTTTACAACCGGGCAGCGTGTACTGGAAGTCCGAACTGATTCAGCGGACGGCGGAGCGGGTCAAGCCGGATGATTTGGATGAATTATGCCGCGGCTGCTCGTGGCTGCCATACGGCGTCTGTAAAGAAGGGATCGCTAACGTCCGCCGCGGCAATGTGGCGCAAACGTGAGGCCCTAGGGGGTCGGTGATTGAATCGTGTATACCGATTCTTGGCATCATTTCTCAAATAGAAAAGTCTTGCAACACCGCACACTTTTATTTATCGACCAAAGGAAACTAATGTTTTTCACCCGCCTCCTAGGAGGCTGGTGATTTAACGGGGTATACAGCTTTCCAATGTCATTTCTCAATTAGAAAAACCTTGTTGTATCGGGCCTGCTTTTCAATCATTCTTCCATTGATGAAGGGAATCAGCGGTTTTTCACCAGCCTTCTAGAGGTTTTCGAAAAACAGGAAGGCCGATGAAAAGACGTTGAGCCATCGCCCGTTGAATCAAGGCGGGGCCTGTTTCATCGCCGGTTTTCCGCCATCGCCCCAGCGGTTGGAAGGAGGGTCATGGTGACGAGGAGGCGTTCGCGGAAATTTCTAAAAAATGAATAGTTCCATGGGCGGAAAAATGTGATATGATAAACAATTATAAAGACTTTCGACAGAAAGGGTCATGCACGATGAAGGTAGCCAAATTCGGTGGAAGTTCGGTGGCGAGCGCCGCCCAATTCCGCAAAGTGGCCGATATTGTCAGCTCGGATATTGAACGGCGGATCGTCGTCGTGTCGGCGCCCGGGAAACGGTATAAGGACGATGTAAAGGTCACCGATCTGCTCATCCGTCTAGCGGAACAAGTGATGGCCGGCGAACCATACGGGCAGACGGTCGAGGCCATCGTAAAGCGGTATGCGGACATCGTCAACGAGCTTGAGCTTGAGGCCGGCCATTTTTTGGGCGAGCTCAACGATGATTTGCAATCGAAAATCAGCGCCTATCGCCATGAACCGCCTCGTTTGCTCGATGCCATGAAGGCGAGCGGCGAAGATCACAATGCCCGCCTTATGGCCCTTTACTTGCAAGATCGCGGACTCGAGGCGAGCTATGTTAGCCCGCTCGAGGCGGGCATCATCGTCACCGATGAGCCAGGCAATGCCCAAGTGCTTCCGGAGTCATATAACAAACTCAAACAATTGCGCGACCGGCGTGGGGTATTGGTGATCCCTGGGTTCTTCGGCTATTCGCCATCCGGCCATATCGTCACGTTTCCGCGCGGCGGGTCAGACATCACCGGTTCGATCGTAGCGGCTGGTGTCCAAGCAGACGTGTACGAAAACTTTACAGACGTTGATTCGATTTACTGTGTCAATCCATCGATTGTGGCGGACGCGCGCAAGTTGAAAGAAATTACGTACCGCGAAATGCGCGAGCTGTCGTATTCCGGCTTTTCCGTCTTCCATGATGAGGCGCTTGAACCGGTCTACCGCGCCGGCATCCCCGTTTGTGTGAAAAACACGAACAACCCCGCCGCGCCGGGCACATGGATCGTCGCCAAGCGCAACCATATCGATGAACCGGTCGCCGGGATCGCGAGTGATACCGGTTTTTGCAGCATCAACATCAGCAAATATTTAATGAACCGCGAAATCGGTTTTGGCCGGCGCGTGCTGCAAATTTTGGAAGACGAAGGCATCTCCTACGAGCATACGCCGTCAGGTATTGACAACATGTCGATCATTTTGCGCGCCGATCAGCTGGCTGAAGGAAAAGAAGAGCGCATTCTCGCCCGCATCCGCGAGGAGCTGGCCGTCGACGAAGTGACGGTCGAGCACGGCCTGGCGCTTATTATGGTCGTTGGCGAAGGGATGGAAAAAACGATCGGGATGGCGGCGAAAGCGACGACGGCGCTTGCGAAGGCGAACATCAACTTAGAGATGATCAACCAAGGATCGTCCGAGGTCAGCATGATGTTCGGCGTCAAGGAAGAGGTCGTCAACGAGGCGGTGCGAGCCTTGTATCATGCGTACTTTCGGGAGTTGACCGTCACTCAACCTTCATAGATGCACCGCCTTTTTTGGCGGGTGTTGGTCACGGGCGAATCCGGCTCTCCGCATGCCCCACGATGCTCAATGGGATGGTCTGTGTGGAGTTTTCATAGAACTTTTGACGCTACCTTTGGTTCTTGCCCTTTAGGAGCGGTGATTTCGTACAATCGGTTTCTCAGTTCGAACAGCCTGACGGAATCAGCCTACTTTTTGGCGAAATGCCGCTCGTTTGCTTATGGCCGCCGTTGTTCACCGCCTTCTTTCGCCCGCGCTTGATGCGCCAAAAAACCGGGAGGCGCACGGTCTTTGCCGCAAGCCGGGAGGCGCGAGACGTAAAAGATCCATGGGCAGTGTGCTCTGCCCTCCGCCCGGGGATGAAAATCCCGCGTCAGCGTGGCATTTTCAAGGAAAACATAGCGAAAATCGCGAAGAGGTCCTGCTCGATGTCAGCGGACCTCTTTTTTTGTTTGGGGATAGAGCGGGGAAAGCGCCGGCGCGGAAAACCGGCTTAGCCAACGGGTGTCGTAGGCGGTGGGGAAGTCGCGGTCGTTTGGATCGGTGCGATTTTCTCGCGCTGCTGTACATAAGAAGACAAAACGCGGAAAATACTACCAGTAGAAAAGAAAGCAGGTGAAAGGAGGAAACAATGGTGTCGAAAAGGCTGATCATCATTGCGTTGGTGGTGGCGCTCTCCGCGTTTCCTTTGAAAGCGGACGCCATCAGTCGGAGCGAATTGGAGCAGTATGCTGCAAGCGTCGGCTGGACGGTGAGCGACTTGTTGGCTTACTTGGACCGATACGGGTTGACGGCCGCTGACTTTCGCACGATCGATGAGCTAAAGCAGTGGGTGGGCACGCCGCTGACCGAACCGCTTTTTCATGACGTGCTGCGCCGCCATCGGCTGACTGTGGAGGAGCTGGAAGCGCTGCTTGGCCAGTTTGGTGAAACGGTGCAAGATTACCCTTTCGTCGAGGACTTGGATCGGGCCATTCGCTTTTACTCGCAACATAACGCCGCCATGCAGCAAATCAATGACTTGCTTGGAGCGCTCGGCATGAACGAGCAGGAGGTACGGCAATTTTCCCACCATGTCGCTTCGCTTTCCGATCCGCAATTGCCGGGCAAATTGCGGGCGCTCCGTGCGCGGTTGCGCCCATTTGAGGAAACCGAAGGGCTGTGGACGAGTGAACAGCGCCGCGAACTGAAGGCGATTTGGCAAGAGGCGCTCGCCCTTCTGGAACTAAACGCCCATCGCTCCGCTGACTGGCCCGGCATCAAGGCAGCGGGGGCCGAACCGCTCCACGTGCGGCTGTACAACCGCCAAGGGGAACAAGTCGCTGATGTCGCCCTGACAAGGGAGATGCTCTCATCGGGCTATATCGTCCGCGCTGGGGAAAAAGGCATTGAGGCCGGTCTGCTGGCGTTGGAGATGAAAGGGGCGATGTACGGCGAGAAACTGCCGGAAACTGCTTCACCGTACTTGGCGCGTACGTTGGCAGGGGCGCTGCTTGCCTGTGCCGGCCTCTACCTTTATCGGCGGACCTCGCGGTGGCGGGGGTGAGAGCGGATGAAGCGCAAACTAGCGGCTGCTTTCCTTTCTTCGCTTCGCCCGATATTTCGTTGCGCGGCGCTCGTTTTTCTCGTGATTGGGATTTGGCTGGTCGGCTGGAACGGATATTGGTACATGGTGGGCTGGAAGGCCGCTAAGCCGGATCGAGTCCTTTCTTCGCTAAAGGAAGAGTCCGGTTCGAACGCCAACACACCCGTTTCAGCTGACTGGGCCGGCAAGCGCGCGAAGTCTTCTCCTTCCTCGGCGCTTGGCGCTTATCTCGGTGAAATGACGATTCCAAGACTCGGAGTGGCCATTCCGGTGTATGAAGGCGTTCGTGAACAGGAGCTGCGCCGTGGCGTTGGCCATTACCCAAACAGCGCGTGGCCGGGAGGCGAGGGACATGTGGTGTTATCGGGGCATCGCGATACGGTGCTGCGCCGCCTCGGTGAACTGGGAATTGGCGATGCCATCATCCTCCGGGCGGAAGGTGCCGCCGTTCATTATCGCGTTGTCAACGTACGCATTGTCGATGACGAGGATCGGACTGTTCTTGTCGACAAAGCGCGCCCCACCTTGACCGTGACAACGTGCTATCCGTTTCGTTTCATCGGCCGCGCTCCAAAGCGCTATGTCGTCATCGCCCGCCCGGTCCGCGTCGACCGTTTGAAACTTTGAGCTTGTCTCCCCGTCTCTATAGGGGCGGTGATTTACTCGCGCAACCGCTTTCCAGCATCTTTCAAATAGAAAAGCCCTACAACAGTGCACACTTTTTTTCATCGACCAAAGGAAATCAATGTTTTTCACCAACCTCCTAGAAGGCCGGTGAAAAACCGCTGTCACACACCAATCGGCGGCATTTTCATTCAGAAAAAGATCCATGGGCAAGTGATCTGCCCACCACCCGGGGATGAAAATCCGCACCAGTTCGGCATTTTCACGGAAAACGAGGGTGTTCCGCTTTTTTTCGGCCCTCGCGAATTGAAAACAAAACGAGGGTGTTCCGCTTCTTTTCGGACACCCTCGCTAAAATTTATGGAGAACGGCGACCGTCTCCCGTCTAGGGAGCCGTGGGGCGTCACCGTTTCGCTTCGCGTGGCGCTTTGGCGTTTTGTTGGCTTTCCATTTGCTGACGAAACGCTTGCAGCAGCGCCTCGCCTTGCAGCCCTTTTTCTACGAGCCCTTCCAATACGATTTCTGCTAGGCGGGTTCGTCTCGGAATCATCAGCCCTTCCATCAAGACGCTGATATGGCCGTTCATTTTCGTGATCGAGCGGACAGCGACCAGCATGTTGGCGGGATCATTGCCTGGATTGGTGATCGTCACTTGCAGCTGAAACTCCGGTTGCTGCTGCAGGCTCGCAAACACCGGTTCATACTCATCGTCCAAATACGCTTCCACGAGCCAGCGGTTTTGCCCATCCTCTTTGTTGATAATCAACCCGTCGATAAACGGGATGTCTTGGCGCTGCCTTTCGCCGTCGATGACCGAGAGCCCGACGAGCTTGAACGTTTTCATGTCGTCCACCTCATTACCCGTTGTCTTACATCGATTATAGCATAGGCGATCGGGAGAGGAAAAACCGCAAATCGAGTAGCATTTTTGTCGTTTAGTGACAAAAACAACATTTTTGCCTGCTTTTTTGAACGAAAAATCGGCATGTTTCGCGGCCTTCTACGCATAGAATGCGCGAAAAAATGCAAAAATCGCGATTTTACGGCAGAAAACGGGATCATTTATGATAAAAATGCGATGGGCGGAAAGGGGGGATGTGTCGAGGCATGATCAATCAAGTCGTGTTGGTCGGCCGATTGACGAAGGATCCGGAACTTCGCTATACGGCCGACGGCGCCGCTGTGGCAACGGTTACGCTGGCAGTGGCAAGAAATTTCCGCAATGCGGAGGGAGGGATTGACGCCGACTTCGTTCCTTGTGTTTTATGGCGGAAAACAGCCGAGCATACCGCCAATTACTGCCGAAAAGGCTCAATGGTAGCAGTGACCGGGCGAATTCAGACGCGCCGCTACGACAATAAAGACGGCCAGCGCGTCTATGTCACCGAGGTGGTGGCACAGTCCGTTCAATTTCTGCACTCCGGCAAACAACCTGAATGGCCGGAGCATGTCTGATGGTTTCCCCATCATGCCTTTCCAAGCGAATCCCCAAGAGAGACAACGGATCCTCACAGACTCCCCAATGGATGGCGCTAGCACTAGTTGTTAGCGCTTTTTTTAACCCGGACAATAAGAGGGCGGTGAAGGCAGAGGGAATATCAGCCTAGGTTCCGCTCAGGGAATACATCCTTTTTCCTAGTTAGAGGAGTTCTGAGCACTCTTTAATGATGGTGGCAATCATCGTTTCAACATGTTTGCGTTTTTTATCCGGTAGTTTGGCTAGGGCGTAAATGGCCGCGCTCATCTCTTCATTTTGCAGCAGATAACTGAATGCTGTGAGCGCTGTGTCGCTCACTCCCGCCGCCCCGTATTGGTCGGCCACTTCGCGCAATAGTTCCCGCCGGCGCGCTTCGCTGCCGAGCAAAAAATCAGCGCTGACGCCAAACAACCGGCAAAGTTTCTCCAGCGATTGCACATCCGGAAGCAAGCTGCCATTTTCCCATTTGCTGATTTGTGAACGCGACACGTTCAATTGCTCTGCGAGTTGTTCTTGTGTCCAGTGCCGTTGCTTTCGCAATTGCTTGAGCGTTTCTCCGAGAGTTGTCATCGTTGGTCACCACGCTTTTCGTTCGTTACTCTTTAAAGATAGAAAAGCGCGCGGACGATTTCTGTTCCTTTTTTGATCAATGTTTTTAAAGTTTCTAAATTGGAACGTTCTTTCGCGTTCTTTCATGCTTCGACATCTTTCTCTTTTTAGGAAGGGCATAGTACAATAGGTAAAAATGGGAAATCAAAAACTAAAAGAGGGGGTTAAGGTGCATATTTATCTTGCTGATATTGTCGTATGTGAACGGAATGATCGGAAGCGGGCGAAACACGTATACCGCGTGTATATTAAAGAAATGAAAAACCCGTTTTCCGTGCGTTTGAAAACGATCGCCCCGTCCAGCTTCACGGATTCGCTTCGCTCCTTAAAAAGCGCAAACAGCCGGGAGTGTACGCCCTTTGAGGAGGAGACGACGTTTCGGACCATCACCTGCTCGCCTGATGCTCAGCTCTATTTTGTCTTAAAATGCATAAGCCAGTTGTATATGTTTATCGTCAAGCTCGATCTCCGCCAGAAAAAGTTCACTGTCGCCCTCTATGAGTGGAATAGTCTGCAACAGAAATACATCCCTCTTCGCGTTGATGAATGGTTGGCGATGGAAAAACAGCTCATTTATGAAATCTTGCAGTCGATCCACCTTGTCGAAGATCGCCGGGTATCGTATTGGCTGACTTGTCCATCACGTTCGAAATGAGACAAGCACCATTTGCCCTCCCTTTTCCAAATGAAAAAATCATTTCCTTTGTCCCTTTTTGTCGGTTATACTAAAAAGAAAGAATATTGCCGTTTTTTGTCGTGGACTGGCCAAGCTGCCTGTCACGGGCAACGGCGGAACAGACAGAAATGGAAGGAAAAAGGGAGAGGATGAAACCGTGAAACCAAGTTATGTCGTCTTTACAGCTGCGATGGCCTCCGCCTTTTTTCTTGCCCCCGACGACAGCCAAGCGGCGGAATGGAAAAAAGGCATGAGCTCCCCTGAAATTAAACAACTTCAACTGCGTTTGAAAGCGCAAGGCTTTTTCACGTATCCGCAAGCGACAGGCTACTTTGGCGCCGTGACCGAAGAAGCGGTCAAAGCGTTCCAACGGGCGATGAACTTGCCGGTCACCGGCATCGTTGATCCGGCCACCTACGCGAAATTAACCGTTTCAGCATCAAGCCGTACCTTGGCGATCGGTTCGCGCGGAGACGAGGTGCGTGAGCTGCAACAGCGTCTTAAGCGGCTCGGTTATTTTCGCTACCCGCAAATTACCGGTTACTATGGCGCTGTGACCGCCGAGGCGGTTAAGCAGTTCCAGAGAGACAACGGGCTTGCGGCGACGGGACGCGCCGATCAGGCGACGCTTGAGCGGCTGAAGCAAACCGAAGGAAGCGTTTCGTCATCCGTTGAATTGTCAGTCGGTTCGCGCGGCAGCCAAGTCCGCGAGCTGCAGCGGCAACTCAAACAACTTGGTTACTTTACATATCCGAACATCACTGGTTACTACGGGGAAATAACGGCTGAGGCGGTCCGCCGCTTTCAACGAGCCAACGGCCTGCCGGCGACCGGTGTGGTCGACAGTCGAACGGCCGCCCGTCTGGCGAATGCTGTCAAGGCCAAAATTTCCCCACCGCCGACCAGTGAGCGGCCGTCGCTTCTTCTTTCGATTGGCTCGCGGGGTGAAGAAGTCAAGCGAGTGCAACAGAAGCTCAAAGAGCTTGGCTACTTCACCAATTCGGACATCACCGGCTACTATGGCACCGTCACCGCCGATGCTGTCCGCCGTTTCCAGCAAGCGGCCAAACTCCCCGTGACCGGGGTCGTTGACAGCCAAACCTACGAACGCCTGCTCGGACAAGCCCCTGCGGCGAAACTGGACGTCATTGAGCTCGTCGCCGATGCGGCTGAACTGCTCGGGGCTCCCTATGTTTGGGGCGGCGATACCCCGGAAGAGGGATTTGACTGCAGCGGATTCATTTTCTACCTGTTCCAGCAACAAGGCGTTACCTTGCCGCGCACCGTCGCTTTGATGTGGAAGGCAGGCGCACCGGTTTCCGCCCCGGAAGTCGGCGACATCGTCTTTTTCGCCACGACAACGAGCGGCCCATCGCACGCCGGCATCTATATCGGTAACGGACAGTTCATCCATAGCGGCGCCTCGACGGGCGTCACGATCAGCCGCCTCGACCAATCGTATTGGAAGCAGCGGTACTTGGGGGCGAAGCGGTTGTTTTAGCGAGCAAGAAGGAGGACGATGGGGTGAACAGCTTCTCCTGCTGATGACCTTTTCATGAGGACAAACGCTAGAGGGGCGGTGTTAAATCGTGCATACCGCTTCCTGTCATCGTTTCTCAAATAGAAAAGCTTTGTTGCATCAGTCCTGTTTTCCACGCGTTCTCCCATTGATGGGTGTAGGCAAAAAATGGTTGGTTTCCCGTTCTTTCGTGGATGCATAAGTAAGATGTGTGATGGAAAAATCAAGTACAACTTTTGGTGAAGAGCCGGATTTTGAAGATTGACAACGAAAGAAAGTAAATACTTTATCTTTGTGTCGTTTTTCTTTTCTAAAATATAAAAGGCGGATGAAAAAAGGAAAAAATGCTTTAATTTTGTCGTTTATTGGCCGATAAAAAATATAGAAAGACGGCAGTGATCGTTTTAGCCGTTTAACGAAAGGCCCGTGGACAACGTTTTGTCCTTCATCCGGGCATGAAAATCATCGCTTGCCGACGGGATTTTCACAGAAAAAGAGAAAAGTAGGTGAGAGGAAACCAATGAAGAAAATGGGGAAGGCTATCGCCTTGTCGACAGGCTTTTTATTAGCATCATCAGCGAGTTTTTCTCCTATTCCTTGGAACTTGTCGGTAACCGAAGCAGCCAGTGCTGTTAAAATTGTCCCCACTGTTTACCAAACGACAGCGAACTTGAACATGCGAACAGGGGCCGGAACGAAGTACAAAGTCATCATGACAATCCCAAAAGGGAAAACTGTCACCGCGACAGAAAGATTGGGGGACTGGTACAAAGTATCCTATGATTATACGGTTAAAGGCCGGAAATATACGAGAACTGGATGGGTGAGTGGTGATTATTTAAAGAAGTTGACGTCCCAGTCGTCTGCGGAGAGAGCTGTCAAGATGGCTGTTGCTGCCCCAACCATCTATCAAACGACAGCGAACTTGAACATGCGAACAGGGGCGGGAACGAAGTACAAAGTCATCATGACGATCCCAAAAGGGAAAACTGTCACCGCGACAGAAAGATTGGGGGATTGGTACAAAGTATCCTATGATTATACGGTTAAAGGCCGAAAATATACGAGAACTGGATGGGTGAGTGGTGATTATTTAAAGAAAGCTTCGTCCCAATCGCCAGTGAGTGCTTCCCAAACAGCTATAGGGAATACAGTTAGGTCGGTGGCGATCGCGAAAACCGTTTATCAAACAACGGCAAATGTAAACCTAAGAACAGGGGCAGGGACAAAATATAAAAAGATCGTGACCATTCCAAAAGGGAGAACGGTGACAGCTACCGAGAAATTAGGAAGTTGGTATAAAGTATCCTATGAGTATAGTGAAAAGGGCCGAAAATATACAAAAATCGGTTGGATAAGCGGTAGCTACTTGCGCGAGTACGATCAGTACAAAAATATAAGCGGGACGTATCTCTTTACTAAAACAGCAGCCGTTCTGTATAGTGTACCAAAGTCAAAAGGAAACGCGGTGAAATTGGCGGTTGGAAATGGTCTATACTCAACAAGGATGGTCATCAACAGCATTGGTCAAACGTGGTACGAAGTCGCCTTTAATGGGAAAAAGTTGTATGTCTCAGTTAATGATGTCACAAAAGTAACGCCCCAACGGTTCAGCCAAACGAAATATGAAGTGAAGGAAGACGCTGTGCTGTATGGGGCGCCAGGAAGTGCGCACAGTCGGCTTGTGACGATTCCGAAAGGGACGGTGATCTCATCATCCCTTCACATCAACGGCTGGTATGAGGTAACGTATAAAGGAAAGAAAGGATATATATATAGTTCGGAGCTGGAGAAGTATGTTCCGGCTCCACCGAGCAGCTCGTCACCGAGCAACCCATTGAATCCAGCATCGGCGCAGCCCAACGATTCATCGTCAACCATTACGGAACGAGAAATGGTTGACCGAACGTTTGCCGTTAGAGTCAATTTGAACTTTCGTAAGCAGCCAGATGTCAATGCCGACCGCCTTGCAATTATTCCAAAAGGAACAATTGTCGTGCCAACGCATCAAACATCAAATGGTTGGTATAAGATAAAATATGACAATCAGATCGGCTATGTTTCGGGTGATCCGGATTTGATAACAGAGGTGAAAACTGGCGCTCCGCTTGATGGCCGTCGCGATGGCTACCAGTTTATCGATCTGCGTACACAAGCACCGGTCGAGGCTTGGCAAATTAACAAATACATTCAAAGTTACGTTCAGTCGACAGGTAAGCAAAGTGTTTTAGCCAATCAAGGTCAAACGTTCATTAATGTCGGGAGAAAGTATGGGGTCAACCCGTTGTATTTAGCGGCTCATGCCATTCACGAAAGCGCGTTCGGCACATCAAGGCTAGCACTCACTAAATATAACTTATTTGGTTATGGGGCTTATGATGATGCCCCCTTTGTCGCGGCATACCGCTTCTCATCCATTGAGGAGTCAATTGAGTACGTGGCGCGAAAAATCAAATCGAGCTATTTAAACCCTTCCCATCCTTTCTTCAAAGGACCGATTCTTGGTTTTCGGACGAATACACTCGAGAAGATACGGGTGGATGAAAGCAGCGAAGGGATGAACTTTTATTACGCAAGCGATCCGTACTGGGGACAAACCATTGCTCGCCATATGGCTAATATGTTGCCGTATGACAGTAACTATTATAAGTCAGCTCCCGTTGATAAGTCTGTTCCTCCCGCTCCGTCCATTCCGCCGGGGTCTGACTACTTCCCGACGGGGATTGTTGCCGTTGCTAATAGTCCTATCCCGCTTTATGACCAAAAGGGAGGCAAACAGATTGCGGTCTTGGCGAAAGGTGCCACCTTTGCGCCGCGCGAGAAAACGAATGATTATTGGTTCCGCTTAGAATATAACGGTCGACAATATTGGACGAACGCTATTAAACTATATGATTATGCAAGGTATATAACGGTGAAAAACTTAGGAAGTGTGACAGCAGACACATTAAATGTTCGGTCGACGCCAATAATACCAAAAATACCAGAGGAAAATGTCATAAGCAAATTAAAAATGGGGCAATATGTCTCTCTGAAATTAAAGAGTGATGGCACTATTGAACAACAAGGTTCATGGTATCAAATTGTTCTAGATGATGGGCGAACGGGTTGGGTGTCTTCTACATGGATTATACGTGAACTGAAATAACTCGTCTCCTCCTGTAGCCCTAGGCGTTCAGCTTGGGCCGCAGGGGGATTTTTATGTGATGAGATCACCGCGCCGTTCTATTATTGTACCAGTCTAAGTTTTTACAATGAATCTGTAGATGAGCAAATTTGCTAACATAAATTGACAGCTAAACAAAAAAGGAGACATGAACCCAGCTCCTTGAGTAAAATAGATGTGCTCAAACTACCCACAAGGAGGTTCATGTCTCATGAATAGATTAGCACATCATCAAGGAATCCACAAGTTTTTCATGACGCTGGGATTGGCGCTTTATTTCTCGAAGCCGGTCATCAAGCATCTCGTTCATCTTGTCGACGCCTTGACTACCAAGGGATTTTCGGGGACATTGACGGATGTCCGGTACTGGAGTTTTCACCCGAATCATCGAACGACACTGAGCCACTTTTTCACGAAAAGCCCTTGGAACGAGGAAAAACTGCTTGAGAACACGAGTGTTGATTATCCAAAATTATACATACGCCTTCCATAAATTTGGGCATACTCAAACAAAGCAGCGGCCATCCCGGATTTCCAATCGAGAGAAAGCTGCCCAGAGAAAAAACGGCGAACGAACGAAATGAAGGAAAGAGAGACGTTCGTCTGTTTTTTGGTTTGATCATACAGCCATCGCAGCAACACATACGCGATGAACGCCGCAAACAGTTGGTTGTATACCGCATTTTCCATCGTGCCAAACAAGGTCGGGACATTCAGATATTGCTTCACCCAACGGAAAAAGACCTCAACAGTCCAACGTTGTTGGTACATGTCGGCAATGGTTTCCGCAGACGCATGGAAGAGGTTCGTCACGACCCGAATGTCGCGGCCATTCGCATCTCGAAAGATCACCACCCGGTGACGCTTGGTGGAACGGCATTGTTTCGTCCCCAACTGGCACGTGAAGTCGGCTTGAACCGATGAGGATGTGCTGGAAAGGCGTTTCAAGCTTTTTTCTGATGAAGTTCGATGTTGTCCTTCATCCGAATGACAAAGAGCTGATGCTGCTCCACAAATCGATCGAGGCGTTCGATTTTGAAATACGCCCGGTCTTCCACCAGCACTTGTTGAGCGTTCGTCAACTGTTCTCCCACCGGGCCATCATGACGCAGTCCGATGGTTTCCACCACGTCTGCCGGCAACGAGGATTCCGGCGAATACGCGACGTGCAGCTTCACTCCGGCGCGTTCGCCGTGATACGGCGCCCATGGCAGGCGGTTTTTCCCGACCGTGACGGTCGTCGAATCCACCACCCGAAGCGGTTTGGGAAACCGAAGCGAACGGCGGGTTTGGCGGTTGCACTTGGAAATGATCAACGCCAACAAGCGTTTCATGATGTCATAGGGAACTTCTTTCGCTTTCTTGGATACAGTTGAATAATGGAATCGCGGCAATCCATACAGAGGCCCCACATCGGCTCCGTGGCGAAAGCTTTTCCATTGATGCATGGCGGCCAGCAGGAAGAAGTGAATCAACTCGCGCAACGTAAAGGTTCGAGACGAATCACGATACCCAACCGCTTCGGCAATCAGTTGAATCTCTTCATCCGAAACAAGTTTTTGCATCAAATTCGGGAGTGTGGTATGCTTGTTCATAGAGAGCACCTCCTGGGTTTGTTTGTGTCGCTACTCACATTCTACAGGAAAGGTGCTCTTTTTTCTATACCCTTTGGATTTTATTGGATAATCAACACGCCTGGCTTGAGAAGCTGCAAGAATGGATCCTTCGCCAGATCGAACGCCTAGCCAAACAGGAGAATCAACCCCTTTTTGTTTCGATCGATGATACGATTTGTCAAAAAACGAAGCCTTCGTCACGGGCCGCCCACGCCATTCAAGGGTGTGACTGGCATTTCTCTCACAGCGATCATCAATTGGTCTGGGGGCATTCGCTTGTTTGGCTGATGGTGCACACCTTCACGCAAGCGTTTCCGTTCGGCTTTCGTCTGTATGACAAGACAGCGGGAAGAAGCAAAATCGACCTGGCGATCGAGATGCTTTCCTCGCTCAAGGGGAAGCGGGCTCAGCCGGTGTATGTGCTTATGGATTCGTGGTATCCGTCCCAAGCGCTCATCGAAACCTGCCTAAAACAAGGATTCCATGTCATCGCCATGCTCAAGACGAACCGGATTCTCTACCCGAAAGGCATCGCCGTCCAAGCAAAGGAGTTTGCCCGCTATATCGAGCCCAACGACACCCGCCTCGTCACGGTGGGGAACGAGCGCTATCGTGTCTACCGCTACGAAGGCGCGCTCAACGGTCTTGATGACGCGGTGGTGCTGCTGGCTTGGAAGGCGGATGAACCGATGACACCGGATCATCTCCATGTCGTCTTGAGCACCGACCGGGAGCTGAGTGACGAAGACATCTTGCGTTACTATGCCCAGCGCTGGACGATCGAATGCTTTTTCCGGCAGGCAAAAGACCAGCTGAAGCTCGATGGGTACCGTGTTCGCCACGTTCGGGCGGTGAAACGGTATTGGGTCGTGGTGCTGTTAGCCTGTGTATACAGCATCGCGGAATCTCAACAAGACCTCTCTTCCGGCCTGGAGCTTCTTCGGTCTCGGAAAGGGCACAGCGTCGTCGAGTTCATCTATGACGCCGCAAAGCAAGATATTCCCATTGATGTGATCAAAAAACAGCTCCATGTCGCCTAAGGGGTCCCCTGTTTGTCTCTTAGGGAATGGAAATTACTGTAATGAAAAATGCTCATCTACAGAATGAATTTAAGAATAATTTTGATCGGTACAAACTCTCGATAAACTATATGGAAATTTGTCCAAAATGCTATGTTTAGTGCAAAATAACAATACAGAGTTCTGCAACAAAAAAGTGCAGAGCTTCATGGCATAGAAAAAGGCTTGCCAGCCCCTAACATTTCCTCTACTGTGGAAGTTGTGAATACATAACCAAACAGTGGAGAAGGGAAAGGATGCTGACAATGCCCGAAATTCATCGTATCAGAAAACTGCGTGAAAAGAAAGGGTTATCGATTGCGGAAATTTCCCGCGAAACGGGATATAACTGGAGAACGGTCAAGAAATACGCAGATGGGGACATTTCTGTCCAACCGACTGTCAAACGGAAAAAGGGGATGATGGAGGAAGGATACGGACAAATCATTGACGACTGGTTAGAGGAAGATGCCAAGCTGCCGAGAAAACGACGGCGAACGAACAAGACGATGTTTGAAGCGCTTTGTCGTGATCATGGATTTCAAGGCTTCTATCGCACCGTTTGCGCGTACGTGCAAAAACGAGGACCGCAGTTCAAACTCGAGAAAGAACAGCGCTATGAACGACTAGAGCACCCGCTAGGCGAGGCGCAGGTGGATTTCGGGAAGATGACGGTGATGACGAAGGAGGGGAAGGAAGAAGAGCGATCCGTTTTAATCATATGCTTTCCCTATAGCAACGCTGCGTATGCGTATTCATTGCCGGCGGAAAACAGCGAATGTTTTCTTCACGGGCTCACTCAGCTCTTTCGACAGGCCGGAGGCTACCGCTTGCGGCACGCGCTTTCTGCCGTTCAGTCGCCCCTTCTCACTTGGTTGAACGATAAATTCATGGAGCAGGCAAGCCTATGTATTTTTTCTTGCAATTCTCTGCACTTTTTGCTTGCAAAAAACACCTTGACCAACGTTTTCGCTGTGCTTTATATTTATTAAAGTGTTAAAAATACATCTAAGATTAACAGAGCTTCTTTATCCCGGAAATGGTTCATAACGGTATTATACAGGTGGGTAGGTGAGTAAGGTTGAATAGAGGATGGCTATTTGAGGGCTTGTGGGCTTTAACGATATTTGTTGGACTCTCAGTGGCTAATTTTCTTTCAGTAAAGGAAATATACGGCGATATACACTATATGAATTTTTTTATATCGAATATTGCCCTTTCTCTGCTTTGCTTAGCACCGTTAGTCTCGACGAGCGAAAGGCGGAAGTTCATCTTCTCTTTCCTCTTGTATTTAGCTGCCAATATCATTATCTATAGCGATGTGGTTTATGAACGTTATTATGATGGAATTCTTTCCATTGAAATGATTACACAATTAACTCAATTGGATTCCGTTGCTGATTCGGTTTGGACGCTTATAAAGCATCGGGATATTCTTTATTTTGTAGGTTCTATTCTCCTTGTGCCGATGATGGCCGTCCTATTTCGGTTAAAGAGCCATCAGAGTAATCCAGCTATTGCGAAGTGGAGAAAACCTCTTTTTATCGGTTTTTTGCTAATGGGTATGGTGTTGCTTTTCATTCCCATTCGGCATATTAAACCGGGTTTTACTGATCACCTTAAAGTTGGAACAGCGGGGCTTATGTCCGCTCATCTATACGATACGTACCAGTATTTTTTGCAAAAGAGCAATTTGGCATTCGCTGAAGAACAGCCACTTACAAAAAATGAGAAACAGAAAATACGAGAAATTAAAAAGTACTTTCAAGCGAAACAAGCCGAGTATAAACAGTCTCCCTTCTATGGAGTGGCAAAGGGAAAAAATTTAATCATGGTTCAGGCTGAGTCGTTGAACAATTTTGTCGTTGGACTGAAGGTGAATGGACAGGAAGTGACACCTCACTTGAACCGCTTAATTCGGGAAAGTTTATATTTTAATCACATTTACCTTCAAATTGGTCGGGGGAATACGTCTGATGCAGAGTTTGTTGCAAACAATTCGTTGTATCCAAGCAGAAAAGACGGTGCATATCGCACATACGTGGATAAAACCTTCCGCTCCTTGCCAGTTATACTCAAACAAGAGGGATATATGACGAGTGCAGCGCATGGAAATACGCCTGAATTTTGGAATCGAAAAAACGCGTATAAATCTCAAGGGTATGATGTGTTTTATTATAAAGGGCATCCGAGCATTGGTTCCCCTGACCATATGGGATTAGGAATATCGGATAAGGCAATGTTCCATAAGATGGCTGAAATTTACAAGAAACAGAGTGAAAAAAGTCCAATATATGGATTTATTGTGACCTTGTCGAATCATCGCCCGTTTAAGTTGCCGAAAGAAGAACAAAAATTGTCCTTACCTAAAGAGTTCGAAGGAACGATGACAGGGGACTACTTGCAAAGTGTTCATTATGCTGATGAGGCTCTAGGGCAATTTATTCAACAGCTGAAGAAAAACGGTCTTTGGGATGAAACGTTATTTGTATATTATGGAGACCATTATGGACTGTTGCCAGATAACGCCGAGGAGTTAAAACGTTTGTTAGGTATTACCTTTGACAAAAAGGCCATGTTTAACATTCCGTTAGTCATTCACTATCCGAAGCAAACGAAACCCGTTGTTTACGATGTAATTGGAAGTCAGATGGATATTTTTCCGACGATTAGCTCGTTAATGGGAATTGAGAGACCGCTTTATCAACTCGGTTTCGATTTGACCACGAAACACGAAGGGTATGTTGGATTCCGCCATGAAATTGTACCATATACATTTTTTTCTGATCGATATGACTATTTGGCATCCCACGATGGCATTTTTACGAATGGTACTTGTTTGAATGCAGAGACGGGCCGAAAAGTTGAGGTGGACAAATGTCGGCGCAATTATGAGCGGGTGAAGTATGAGATTGAAATTTCCGATTTTATTTTTGAACATGATTTGTTCAAAGTCCTGCCGTAAAGGCTAGCCAAGTTAGGAGATCAATTGGTTCATCACCGAAAGATGTACTTGACTTTTAGGAACAAACATGATATTATCCCTCCCGGTTGAACAAAAATAACAAAAAATGGTAATCAATCTTTTTGACGTTCTTATCATGAAAAACGTTTTTTGTCAAGTACATTTTGTGGTGAAGAGCCGATCAATTTAATAATTCTTAATTTCTTTCCAACGATCGCTTCTCGTTGGAATTTTTTATGGAAAGAAATTTTCCATCTTTGGGTACAAAAAAGGGGGGTAAAAAAAGATTGATTTACTCATCGTATATGGTAACATAAAGATGATGTGTCCTTACCGAGATTTTATAAAGCCAAGGTGATTGCTCATGAATATCGAAGCGTTTGCGGCATGTGTCGCTTCGTTCCTAACAGTATTGACCATCACCCCGTTCGTCATCAAGCTGGCCATTAAGATTGGTGCGGTCGATCGACCGAACGGGCGCAAAGTGCATACGCGAGTAATGCCGAGGCTCGGGGGATTAGCCATTTTTATCGGGGTGACTGTCGGCTATTTCGTTGGCGGCGTTTACCGAGAGCAAGTGACAGCCTTGACCGTTGGCGCCATTATTATCGTGCTTGTCGGATTGCTCGATGATTTGTACGAGCTGTCTCCCAAGGTGAAGCTGGCCGGACAGTTGTTGGCGGCGTTCGTTGTTGTCGCTTCGGGACTCAAGGTCGATCTTTTGACCATCCCGTTTGTCGGCACGTTTGAGTTGGGGCTGTGGAGCTACCCGATTACGATATTTTGGATTGTGGCGATCACGAACGCCATCAACTTGATCGATGGGTTGGATGGATTGTCCGCGGGCATTTCCGCCATTGGGATTGCGGCCATTGCCGTCATGGCGGGCATGGCGGGCAAAACGCTCATTTTCACCCTTTGTTTGATCATCCTAGGCAGCGTCATCGCTTTCTTGTTTTACAACTTCCACCCGGCGAAAATTTTCATGGGGGATACCGGTGCGTTGTTTTTAGGTTATGCCATTTCTGTTCTGTCGGTGCTAGGCCTTTACAAAAGCGTAACGCTCTTTAGCTTCGTCGTTCCGGTGATCATTTTGGGCGTGCCGATTTTCGATACGACGTTTGCTATTATCCGCCGCATCGTGAACAAGCGGCCGATCTCGGCGCCTGATAAGTCGCATCTCCATCATCGGTTGCTCGCTCTCGGGTTTTCGCACCGCAACACGGTCTTGTTGATTTATGCGTTCGGCTTGATGTTTGCGGTCAGCGCTATTTTGTTCTCCGCCTCGACGTTATGGCAGTCCATTCTCATCGTTTTTGCCTTGATTGTCTTCGGGGAGCTGCTGGCTGAGTTGATCGGCTTGGTCAATGATCAGTATAAGCCGTTTATGACCTTTATACGCAAACTGTTGCGCGGAGGGCGGAAAGTGTACGGGAACGATCGGTAAAATTTCATATTGTTAGTAAAAACAGGCCGTTTGTGTCGCTAAAGTGACAAACGGCTTTTTTGAGGGATGGCTTGTCTCTGGGAAATTATACCCGTTTTTTTCTTGTTTTATACAGCAGGCGAGCGCATTTTTCCATGTTTAACGTTGCTTGCCACGAAACTTTCATTATATATTGGCGTAAATGTGATAAACTAAACATATTTAGGAGAGAATCTTTTAGGGTTTGGAGGAACTCATAATGAACGTGCCAATGTTGGATTTGAGCGAACAGTATGAACAATTAAAGCCGGAGATCATGCGTGTATTGGACGAGGTGATGCGTTCTTCCCGCTTTATTTTAGGGGACTATGTAAAGAAAATGGAAGCGGAAATTGCCGCTTACAGTCGGGCGAAACACGGAATCGGCTGCGGCAACGGAAGCGATGCGATACATATTGCTTTGCAAGCGGCTGGCGTCGGGCCAGGGGATGAAGTCATTACCACATCGTTTACGTTTTTTGCGACGGCTGGAGCCATTGCGCGGCTTGGCGCCAAACCGGTGTTTGTCGATATCGATCCAGTGACGTTCAACATCGATCCTAGACAAATCGAAGCTGCGGTGACAGAGAAAACGAAAGCCATCATCCCGGTGCATTTATACGGGCAAATGGCGGATATGGAGGCGATCGCTGCGATTGCCAAGCGTCATGGATTGGTTGTCATTGAGGACGCCGCCCAAGCCATCGGCGCCAAATACCACGGGAAGTGCGTTGGCGAACTGGGGACGGCGGCGACGTACAGCTTCTTCCCGACGAAAAACTTGGGCGCCTACGGGGATGGCGGCATGATCATTACGAACGATGATGAATTGGCCGAAAAATGCAGGGTGATCCGCGTTCATGGCAGCAAGCCGAAATATTACCATCATGTGCTTGGCTACAACAGCCGTCTCGATGAGATGCAAGCGGCGATTTTAAGCGTCAAATTCCCGCATCTGGATCGTTGGACGGAACAGCGGCGCCAGCATGCGGCGACGTATACGCGCCTGCTGCAGGAGGCGGTCGGCGACCTTGTCGTGACGCCGAAAGAGGTCGAGGGGTGCTATCATGTGTTCCATCAATACACGATTCGCGTGCCGAAGCGCGACGAGCTGCAGGCGTTTTTGAAAGAACAGGGGATCGCGACGATGGTGTACTATCCGCTGCCGTTGCATTTGCAGCCGGTGTTTGCTTCGCTCGGGTATAAGGAAGGGCAGTTGCCGGAGGCGGAAAAAGCAGCGAAAGAAGCGCTGTCGCTCCCGATGTTCCCAGAGCTGAAAGAGGAGCAGCAACAATACGTCGTGGAGAAAATCGCGGAATTTTACGGTCATTCCGTTTGATCGTC
The DNA here is from genome assembly GCF_007829715.1 of Geobacillus sp. C56-T2. Lineage (NCBI taxonomy): Bacteria > Bacillati > Bacillota > Bacilli > Caryophanales > Anoxybacillaceae > Geobacillus > Geobacillus sp. C56-T2. The sequence continues at coordinate 3,145,085 of NZ_VJWB01000001.1, read as the reverse complement.
CAACCTGTCAAAGGAAACGTCACTTGCATACAGCAATGGCGTTTTCTTTGGCATTGGATCGGTGGCGAAATCGAACACGTATACCGGGCAGCTTGCAGCGATCGGCCTTGTCCTCGTCCTATTTTTGACGGTCGTTTGGCTGACGCTTTGGAAGTATATATTGGACGCGAGGAGGTACTATTCTTCATGATCCGTTTTGCCATTGTCGGCATGGGGCATATCGCGAAAAAACATATCGATGCCATTGAAAAGGCGGACGGTGCTGAGCTGGCGGCCGTGTGCGACACGAACCCGGAACGGCTGCGCGACGTGTCGGGGGTTCCGGTTTACACTGATATGGAGACGATGTTGAAGGAGAACGAACAGATCGATGTCGTCAACATTTGCGTTCCGTCCGGATTGCATGCGGCGTTGACGAAGTTAGCGGCCCGCTATCGCCGTCATGTCATTGTGGAAAAGCCGATGGCGCTCCGCACGAGCGACGCTGAAGAGATGATCCGGGCGGCGAAAGAATACGACGTGAAGCTCGCGGTCGTTCATCCGAACCGCTTCCGTCCGGCCATTCGGAAGCTGAAAGAGGCGATGGAGCGCGGGATGTTCGGAAAACTGAGCCACGCGAACGCCACGGTGCGCTGGAATCGAAATCAAGCCTATTACGATCAGGCGGCGTGGCGAGGGACGAAAGCGTTCGATGGCGGCGTTTTGATGAACCAAGCGATTCACAATTTGGATTTGCTGCTTTGGTTGATGGGGCCGGTCAAGGCGGTGCAAGCGATGGCGGCAACTCGTCTGCGCAAGATTGAGACGGAAGACGTTGCGGCGGCGGTCGTGGAGTTTGAAAGCGGAGCGCTTGGCGTTATCGAAGCAGCGACGACGATTTACCCGCAAAACTTAGAGGAGTCGATCGCCATTTTCGGCGAAACGGCATCAGTGAAAATCGGCGGCCGGACGGCGAACTTTATCGAAACGTGGGAAGCGGAAGGCGTCAGTGAGGAAGAGCGAGCAAAGCTCATCGATGAGATCAACGCCGACCCGTTTGGCAAGCCGGGGCACCAATGGATCATTGAAGATATGGTGCAAGCGATTCGCGAAAACCGCGAGCCGATCGTCAATGGTTGGGACGGACTGGCTCCTGTTCGGCTGATCGAAGCCATTTTGCATTCGGCGGAAACTGGGGCAAGAGTGCAATTATCTGAGTAAGAAAGGAATGAGAAGAATGAACTACGCGGAACGGCTGTTGCAAAAGTTTGAGAAACGCGACGCGGTGATCGGCGTGGTTGGGCTTGGCTACGTCGGGCTGCCGCTGGCAGTCGAAAAAGCAAAAGCAGGGTTTCATGTCATCGGCTTTGACATCCAACAAAGCCGCGTCGATCAAGTGAACAAAGGGATCAACTATATCGGCGATGTCGTTGATGAAGACCTGCATGAAATGGTCAAACAAGGACGACTGGTAGCGACGACCGATTACGCCCGGATTGCGGAAGTCGATGCGGTGGCGATCGCGGTGCCGACCCCGCTTGATGAGCATCATCAGCCGGATACGTCGTACGTCGAAAACTCGGCGAAGGAAATTGCGAAATATGCCCATGAGGGGATGCTCGTCGTTTTGGAATCGACCACCTATCCAGGGACGACAGAAGAAATTGTGAAGCCGGCGCTGGAACAAAAAGGACTTGTCGTCGGGGAAACGGTGTTCGTCGCCTATTCGCCGGAGCGGGTGGACCCGGGCAACAAGCAGTTTAAGACGAAAAATACGCCGAAAGTCGTCGGCGGCGTGACAAAGACGTGTACGAAAGTGGCGGCGGCGATGTATCGAGCCGTGCTTGAAGGCGATGTCCATGAAGTGTCGAGTCCGGCGGTGGCGGAAATGGAGAAAATTTTTGAAAACACGTTCCGGCATATCAACATTGCGCTAGCGAACGAGATGGCCATTTTGTGCGAACGGATGGGCATTGATGTCTGGGAAGTCATCGATGCAGCGAAAACGAAGCCGTATGGATTTATGGCGTTTTATCCGGGACCGGGGCTTGGCGGCCACTGCATTCCGATCGACCCGTTTTATTTGACATGGAAAGCGCGCGAATACAACTACCATACGCGCTTGATCGAGCTGGCTGGCGAAATTAACAACGCCATGCCGGAATATGTCGTCAACCGCGCGATGCTCATTTTGAACGAAGAAGGGAAGGCGCTGCGCGGTTCGAAAGTGACGGTGCTCGGCGTCGCCTACAAAAAAGATATTGATGATGTGCGCGAATCGCCAGTGTTGAAAATCGTCGAGCTGCTCGAGCAATACGGAGCGGAGTTTGCGGTCGTCGACCCGTATGTTCCGTCGTTCCGGGCGTGCAACCGGGTGGTGGAGACGGTCGAGCTGACGCCGGAATTGCTGGAGCAGTCCGATCTTGTCTTGATTGCGACCGACCATTCCAACATCGACTATGAAATGGTCGCTCGTCACAGCCGCGTCGTGTTTGACACACGTAACGCCATGAAAGATGTGTCGAAACCAGTCAAATACGTCAAATTGTAAGCGAAGGAGACGAAACGATGCATATTGTCGATCCCTCTGTTGTTTGCGGTGAACGTGTCGAAATCGGCCATTTCACTGTCATCGAGGCGAATGTAAAAATCGGGAATGACGTTAAAATCGGCCATCGCGTCACGATTCACGAAGGAACGGTCATTGGGGACGGCGTGACGATCGCCGACGGCGCGGTGCTCGGCAAACCGCCGAAGCCGGCGAAAACGAGCACCGTCAAGCTGTCGGGGGAGCTGCCGCCGCTTGTCATTGGCGACTATTGCACGATCGGCGCTAACGCTGTCATCTATCGAGGCGCAACGATCGGCGCCTACACATTGATCGCAGATTTGGCGAGCGTGCGCGAGAACGTGCACATCGGTCAATATGTGATCGTCGGGCGCGGGGTGTGCGTCGAAAACCACGTCCAAATCGGCGATCGGACGAAAATCCAGTCAAACTCCTACATCACGGCGTACACGACGCTCGAAGATCATGTGTTCATCGCCCCGTGCGTCACGACGACCAACGACAACTACATGGGACGGACGGAGGAGCGATTTGCGAAAATCAAAGGGGCGACCATCAAGCGCGGAGCGCGTGTTGGGGGCGGAGCGATTTTGCTGCCGGGCGTGACGGTGGCGGAAGAAACGTTCGTCGCCGCCGGAGCGCTCGTGACAAAAGATACGGAACCGAAAACCGTCGTCAAAGGATTCCCGGCCCGTTTCAGCAAAATGGTGGACGAGCGGGAGTTGCTGTAAATTGTTCGCAGCATTCAAGCGTTTAGGAGCGGATTCGCTCCTTTGCTTATCTGACTGCTAAAAGAATTGGTGAGGTGTTTTGTTCAATTTAAAGACAAAGACTAGGAGTGTTTAAATGTGAAAATTGTTACGGTATTAGGGGCAAGACCACAATTTATTAAAGCAGCCCCTGTTTCACGTGTGTTGCGAAAAGAGTGTGAGGAAGTGTTGGTCCATACCGGACAGCACTATGATCCAAATATGTCGGCCATTTTTTTTGAGGAGTTAAACATTCCGACCCCTGACTACTATCTTGGGGTAGGCTCGGGCAGCCATGGAAAGCAAACAGGGGAAATGCTCATCAAAATTGAGGAAATCGTTCTGAAGGAAAAGCCCAATTATGTGCTCGTCTATGGCGATACCAACTCGACACTCGCGGGCGCTCTTGTCGCGGCGAAGCTCCATATTCCCGTCATCCATGTCGAAGCCGGACTGCGCAGCTTCAACAAGCAGATGCCGGAAGAAATCAACCGCATTATGACCGATCATGTCTCCGAGCTCTTATTTTGCCCAACGGAGACAGCTGTGGAAAACTTACGCAAAGAAAACATTACGCGAAACGTCTGGAATGTCGGCGACGTCATGTATGACGCCATTTTGTACAACAAAGAGCTCGCACAGCGCCAATCGACGATTTTGGCTGATTTGTCGCTGGCGGAACAATCCTACTACTTGATCACCATTCACCGAGCGGAAAATACCGATGACCCCGACAAATTGAAAGCCATTTTGGCTGCCTTTGCGGACATCGACGGCACGAAAGTGTGGCCGATTCATCCGCGCACGCGGCATAAGCTGGAAGAATACGGGTTGGACGTCTCAACGATCCCCGGGCTTCGGCTGATCGATCCGGTCGGTTATTTGGACATGCTGAGGCTGGAGAGCGGCGCGAAAAAAATCATCACCGATTCAGGCGGCGTGCAAAAGGAAGCCTATTTCCTGCGCGTGCCTTGCGTAACGGTGCGCGAACAAACCGAATGGGTGGAAACGCTCGAAGGCGGAGCGAACATCTTAACCGGCACGGACCGCGAGAAGATCGTCGCGGCGGTTCACAAGGAAGTCGCCCCCGTTTATGCGGACGTCTTTGGCGATGGGTATGCAGCGGAGAAAATCGTGGCGGTGATCGGGCAGCGATAAGTTTAGGTATACTATATGCTGCAATTGTTTGAGCATCTTTATTCCCCTTGTGCTGTTGTTTCATATTAGGATTGCTCTGGAAAACAATGAATATTTCATTGCTTGTGTTTTTTATAAGGATATAAGGATATCCGAAGCTCTTACTTCTACGAATGATCATGACGAAAAGTAGTCCGTGAAGGAGGTGTGGAATGAGCTATGAGAATCATTTACCTATGCCAACACTTCCCACCGGAAACGGGTGCACCGCAAATTCGTGTGTATGAGGTGAGCAAAGAGCTGATCAAACGGGGGCATCAAGTGGAAGTGCTCACGGCATTCCCGCATCATCCGCACGGCGTGATCCCGGAGCCATACCGCGGCCTGTTTTATTTGTTTGAACAATGGGACGGCATTCCCGTTCATCGGACATGGATTTATCCGTCGCCAAAGGGGAGCTTTTGGAAGCGACTCGCTTCGTATTTTTCATTTACGTTCAGCTCGTTTTATTCATTGCTTGTGAAAGCGAAGCCGACGGATGTGATCATTTGCAATTCCCCGCCGTTGTTTTTAGGGATCACCGGGTACGTGGGCGCAAAGTTGAAACGGGCGAAGTTTGTTTTCAACGTCGCTGACATTTGGCCGGAATCGGCCGTTGAGCTCGGCATTTTGAAAAATCGGCTGTTCATCCGAATGGCGAGATGGCTCGAGCTGTTTTTATACCGGAAGGCTTGGAAGATCGCGGCCGCGACAGAAGGCATTCGCGATTATATGATTGAACAAGGAAAGGCGCCCGAGGATGTCTTTTTATTGCCGAACGGCGTAAACACGGATGTGTTTCGCCCGCTGCCGAAAAACAAAGAGTTGCTTGCGGAATTAGGGCTCGAAGGAAAAGTGGTGTTTACGTACGCCGGAACGATGGGATACGCCCAAGGGCTCGATTCGGTGTTGCGGGCGGCGGCCATCGTCAAAGCAAAAGATGAACGGGCGCATTTCCTGTTTGTCGGCGATGGCCAAGAGCGAGAAACGTTGATGGCGTTAAAGGAAGAGCTTGGTCTTGACAACGTGACGTTTTACGGATCCGTTCCGGTTGAGAAGATGCCGGCGATTTTCTCCATCACCGATTACAGCATCGTTTCGTTGCGCAATATCGATTTGTTTAAAGGAGCAAGGCCGTCGAAAATTTTCCCGGCGATCGCCACCGGAACCCCGGTGCTGTACTGCGGCGAAGGGGAGAGCGCAGAGATTTTAGAAACATACCATTGCGGAAAAATCGCTCCTCCAGAAAATCCTGAACAGATCGCTGCCGCGATTCTCGAGTTGCTTTGCCTTCCGAGCGAGGAATACGAAAAGATGGCGGAAAATGGGCGCAAGTTGGCGGTGGAACAATATTCTTGGAAGCGAATTGTTGATGATTTGCTCCGGAAATTAGGAGAACAGTGAGAAACGGGTATACCCACATAAAGGGGGAATGATTTTTCTCGTGAGGTTTCCCATATAAATGACTCGCTTCCTTTGTATGTGGGACTTTTTCATAACGTGACTTTCCAGTATCAAGAGACAATGGATTTTAAGGTAGAAACGAATAAAAAACACGTCTCTTGTCAAGATTAATTAAAAAATCACGAGTGTTGATTATCCAAAATTATACATACGCCTTCCATAAATTTGGGCATACTCAAACAAAGCAGCGGCCATCCCGGATTTCCAATCGAGAGGAAGCTGCCCAGAGAAAAAACGGCGAACGAACGAAATGAAGGAAAGAGAGACGTTCGTCTGTTTTTTGGTTTGATCATACAGCCATCGCAGCAACACATACGCGATGAACGCCGCAAACAGTTGGTTGTATACCGCATTTTCCGTCGTGCCAAACAAGGTCGGGACATTCAGATATTGCTTCACCCAACGGAAAAAGACCTCAACAGTCCAACGTTGTTGGTACATGTCGGCAATGGTTTCCGCAGACGCATGGAAGAGGTTCGTCACGACCCGAATGTCGCGGCCATTCGCATCTCGAAAGATCACCACCCGGTGACGCTTGGTGGAGCGGCATTGTTTCGTCCCCAACTGGCACGTGAAGTCGGCTTGAACCGATGAGGATGTGCTGGAAAGGCGTTTCAAGCTTTTTTTCTGATGAAGTTCGATGTTGTCCTTCATCCGAATGACAAAGAGCTGATGCTGCTCCACAAATCGATCGAGGCGTTCGATTTTGAAATACGCCCGGTCTTCCACCAGCACTTGTTGAGCGTTCGTCAACTGTTCTCCCACCGGGCCATCATGACGCAGTCCGATGGTTTCCACCACGTCTGCCGGCAACGAGGATTCCGGCGAATACGCGACGTGCAGCTTCACTCCGGCGCGTTCGCCGTGATACGGCGCCCATGGCAGGCGGTTTTTCCCGACCGTGACGGTCGTCGAATCCACCACCCGAAGCGGTTTGGGAAACCGAAGCGAACGGCGGGTTTGGCGGTTGCACTTGGAAATGATCAACGCCAACAAGCGTTTCATGATGTCATAGGGAACTTCTTTCGCTTTCTTGGATACAGTTGAATAATGGAATCGCGGCAATCCATACAGAGGCCCCACATCGGCTCCGTGGCGAAAGCTTTTCCATTGATGCATGGCGGCCAGCAGGAAGAAGTGAATCAACTCGCGCAACGTAAAGGTTCGAGACGAATCACGATACCCAACCGCTTCGGCAATCAGTTGAATCTCTTCATCCGAAACAAGTTTTTGCATCAAATTCGGGAGTGTGGTATGCTTGTTCATAGAGAGCACCTCCTGGGTTTGTTTGTGTCGCTACTCACATTCTACAGGAAAGGTGCTCTTTTTTCTATACCCTTTGGATTTTATTGGATAATCAACACGCCTGTTAAAAAATAAAGGAGTTATTCATTTATGCGTAAGGAAATTGATTTGGTGGAATTAATACGCGTTATTTTCAACTACAAATGGGTAATTATAGGTGTTACGGCCATTGTAGTTTTTGTCACGGCGTTAGCAAGTTTTGTTTGGATAAATCCTGTTTATTCCGTTAGAGCTACTGTTTCTGTAAATAATGGATTAGCAGCGGGAAAACCGTTACAAGAAACGGACGTTTACTTCAGTGAAATGCTGACACCAACGGTTTATATGGAATATATCAAATCTCCTCAAGTTATTGAGGAAGCCATACAAAAAAGTGGACGTGAGCATTATAATATCTCCCAAGTTCAATCGAATTTAATAGTTGAAAACCCACAAAATACAAATTTAATAAATATCACTTTAAGAGGTTCGAACCCTTCAGACGTAAAAGAACTGCTCGATGCTATTTTATGGGCTTCTAAAGATTTGTTATTGAAGGAAATGAAGGATAGAGTTAAAGCAGATAATACGAAACTTATGATGCAGGTGGAATTGCAAAAAGAGGAATTGCAACAGTTGCTTACAGATTATTACCATAAGGCGAATAAATGGAATTTACCGTTGCCTTTTTTGCTTGATTCATTAGTTTCTGATAATAACCAATATGTACTGAATTTCGATAGCGAGTATCTGGGTCATCAAAACGATATCCCAGAGACAGATTTGATTGCATTAGGTAAGTTGATCAATGAAATTAAGACATCTGCTAATGTATATCGTGAATGTCTGTCTAGACAACAGCAACTCAATTTATTTTTGGAAACTTTAAATATTGATAATAAAATTGTGACTTTGTCTAAACCGGTTGAACCAACAAGTCAAGATTCTCCGGATCCACTATTAAATATTATAGTTGCATTGATCATAGGTGTTGCTTCTGGAGTAGGTCTTGTGTTTTTGTGGCATTATTGGCGAAAAAAATTTAAGGGGTAGAGGCTCTAAACGTGGTTGCCAAGGTTGCGAATGCTAAAATGATTTCGATGAAATCCCAGACCGGCATGCGGTAATGTTCAGATCTGAAAGCAAGAGGCTGTCCATCATCCTCTTCTAAGTAAGGGGCGCTCGTCTTTCAATCAATATATAATCTTGAAATGGATGAGTATACTATGCAGAATGGGTTTGTCAAGAATAGTTTGTTGAATTTTAACAGGAATATAATAACGATTTTATTGGGATTTGCATCAGCGATTATTATCGCTAGGGCTTTGGGGCCAGAAAAACAGGGCATTTACGCTCTTATTGTTTTATTGCCGAACATGTTGTTTACATTTCTAAATATAGGGGTTAGTTCCGCCAGTGTTTATTATATTGGGAAAGAGAAGTATTCGTTGGAGACGATCGTCTCCACAAATGTTTTTCTAGCGCTAATGATGAGTGTGGTTTCGATCATCGTAGGTGTATTAGGTATAAGTTTATTTAAAGGTATCTTTTTTAAGGATGTTCCCGCTATTTATCTGTTTTTGATTTTAAGTTCTCTCCCATTTTTATTTGCTAATTCGTTTTTGCAAGCGATTTTTCAAGGATTACAGGAGTTCGGAATCTTTAATTTGGTTTCAATTTCCGGAAGTATAGTGAACTTAATTTTCTTAGTAGTAGGAGTGTTTTTTTTAAAACTTGGTGTAATAGGAGCAATGGCTGCTTTTTTAGCGAGTGTTATCACTCCTTTATTACTACTAATTTTCTTTTTGAAAAAAAAACATATTTCCATTGATGCAAGGTATATGTCGGTGGAATTTATAAAAGACTCGTTACTATACGGATACAAAGCTCACTTGAGCAATATTTTGGCCTTTCTGAATTATAGGATTGACATATTAATTATTTCCTATTTTCTATCCCCTATAGCGGTAGGGGTGTATAATGTCGCTGTAAGCATAGCTGAAAAACTGTGGATAGTATCTCAGCCGGTTTCTTCTGTGCTATTTCCTAGAATTTCTTCAGCTAAAGATGATACAGAGAGAAATAGTCTTACTGCAAAAGTGGCAAGAAATGTGCTGTCGTTGTCCATCATTGTGGGTATAGGTTTATTTTTTGTTTCTGACCTATTGATCAGCATCATGTTCGGAGAAAAATATGAAGAAGCTGCAAATTTGATTAAGATTTTGTTGCTGGGAATCACTTTGTTTTCGGCCGAGCGAATTTTATCAAATGACCTGGCAGGAAGAGGAAAGCCAGAATTAAATTTATATACTTCTTTATTTACGGTTGTGATAAATATTGTTCTAAATCTCCTTTTTATTCCAAAATGGGGCTTTTACGGTGCAGCAATCGCGACATCTGTAGCATATTCTCTTACGTTTGCTTTAAAAGTTTGGCTTTTTTGCCGTACAACTGGGACAAATGTGCTTTCCTTGCTGTTGATCACCCGCACGGATATAGAACTGTATAAGACATTTTCGAGCAAACTGATAAGGTGGGGAAAAAATTGAGAGTATTAATTGTTCCCTCTTGGTACCCAACTGAAGAGAAGCCCAATGCAGGGATCTTTTTTAAAGAACAAGCTCTTGCCTTACAGGAAAAAGGAATAGAGATCATTATTGCATATCCAGAAATTCACAGCCTTAAGGAATGGGAAAAGTATAAGTCGCAACGAGGCTTTTATCATAAGATAGAGGACGGTCTTGACACATATAGGATTAAAGAATTTAATTTCCTACCTAAAATACCGATTGGATCAGGTATTGTGTACTATTTGAAGTTAAGAAAGATATTCGCTCAATTGGTTAACGAAGGAAAGAAACCGGATATTATTCACGCTCATTCTGTTCTCTGGGGTGGGTGGGCTAGCTCGAAAATTTCCAAACGATGGAATGTCCCATTGATTATTACTGAGCACTCCACTGCTTTTTTAAGAGGATTGATTAAGAAGTATCAAATTCCTCTTATTAAAGAAGCCTTTGATCAAGCGAAAAAGATAGTTGTTGTTGGTCCTGGTTTACAAAAGGAGCTAAAGAAATATGCAGAAGAACAAAAAATAGCGCTTATTCCTAATATTGTTGATACATCACGTTTTAAGCAGAATGCGCTCATTGAAAAATCAAATAAATTTAGATTTTTTAGTTTAGCTTTTTTAACATATAAAAAAGGTTTTGATATTTTACTCAAGGCTTTCGCAAAAGCTTTTAAAGGAAACGAGAAAGTAGAGTTAGTTATAGGAGGGGACGGAGAGGAGAGGGGGAATTTGGAAAAAATAGCGATGGATCTTGGTATTGAAAAGCAAGTCATTTTTTTAGGCGAGCTGTCAAGGGAACAAGCAGTCACAGAGATGCAAAAGTGTGATGTATTTGTGTTAGCAAGCCGTTTTGAAACATTTGGAGTTGTATTCATTGAAGCTTTAGCATGTGGTAAACCGATTGTTGCAACGAAATGTGGTGGGCCAGAGATCATTGTCAATGAGAAAAACGGGTTATTAGTGGAAGTTGAGGATATTGAGGCTCTGAGCCAAGCTTTAATTAATATGAAGTTAACTTACAACTACTATAAGGCGGAAGAAATTGCTTTTGATTGTTATGAAAGGTTTGGAAAAGGTAAAGTTACCGAAAAAATAATCGAGCAATATTACAAGATAATAGAGAGTGTGGAGTAACGGTGAGGCAATTTTATAAAAAAATGGTAGTGATAGCAATATCATTTTTATCATTATTTGACTCTTTATTCGTGCGCATTCAAATGGGGCCTCTTACTATTACTGCGCTAAGGGTAATATTATTGGGGTTGTTTTTGATTTTGTTGGTAAAACAAGTAAGAGCGAAAAAAATGCTTATTAGCAGCTCTACCTATATCAATTGTGTTTTGCTTTTCTTTATTATTTGGATTTTATACGGATTGTTACAACTTACTTGGGCTACTGATAAAATTTCTGCTGTGAAGCAGGTTTATTACCTTTGTTTGTTTTTTACTTTAGTATATGTAATGTTAATGACTATAGATTCAATGGATATATTTGTACGATTGCAACAATTTATCTATGGTATGGGGGTATGGTTAATTATATTTGGAATAATTGAATTAAATTTTGGGATTCATTTTCCAACTTCTAGGATTGTCATAGAGCCTGAGATATATCACAATGTCAAGAGGGCAACTGCTGTCTTTTATAATGAAAATGATTTCTCATTTTACTTAGTTCTCATCTCTCCTATGTTTTTGTTAAATACGTTTTATAAAAAGGGACTCTACAGTAAGCTGGTAAACATGTTGTTTTTTGTAATGCTTTGTTATATTGTCATGGCCAATGATTCAAAGTTTTGTATGATAGCTTTGGTCGTTCAAATAGGAGCTTTGTTATTTAGAAGAGACATTATAAAAAGAGCAAAATATCCTTTTATTTTATTAGGAGGAGGTTGTACCCTTCTTATTACATTTCAATGGTCATACTTACAGAGCGCATATGAGTTGATCAAATACCAGTTGTCTATTGGCTCAGGATCAGCAGCAATTAGAAAAGAATTATTGTTCAAAGGGCTGGAACTTCTGAAAAATTCCTACTTTCTAGGAGTTGGTCCTGGAAATTTTGAAGAGAATATTCATAAGATCACGTCCGGCCGGGGAATAGACGGGATTTTTAATGCCCATAATTGGTGGATGGAACTTTTAGCGAATTATGGGTTAATTGTTTTTTTGTCATATGTAATATTATTCGTATTTTTGGTTGTTCATCTTAAAAAAATAAGAAAATCAGGTTCGGAGACACATTCTTACTATGCTTTGTATTTCTTTTTGAGTTTTATTGGTTTCATTTTTGCAAGTGCGAGTTCAAGTAGCATCTTTTATATGTGGTATCAATGGTTACACTTTTCTTTAGCTGTATCATTTATTAATATATATTATGAGTACGCAAACGATGACATTGTCAACAAGGTTTTACTCTCTGTAACAAGCGTAAGCATTGGTTCAGAACCTGACGTTGATAGTAGATAGATGCAGTTTTACAGCGCAGGCAAATGTTTTTATATAGCTATTGTGTGCAATTTGATTGGAGAACAGGTTTAGGGAGATTTGGTCGTATCCTCGAATTATTATGAACAAGCAAATATTAAGCTATGATGTTTTAGAACTCTTTAAGAATTACTAGATGTAAATAAACAGCGGTTTTCTTATAATTTCTCTCAATATGGAGAATTAACCTCCTCCGTGATCCTACACACCTTAAACGAAAAAAAGTTAGTCATCTTATATATATTTTGGCTCTCTTTGGGGGACATTTTGCATATTAGATGAGGTTTTTTAAATCACTTTACTGTAGATGAGCATTTTTCATTACAGTAATTTCCATTCCCTAAGAGACAAACAGGGGACCCCTTAGGCGACATGGAGCTGTTTTTTGATCACATCAATGGGAATATCTTGCTTTGCGGCGTCATAGATGAACTCGACGACGCTGTGCCCTTTCCGAGACCGAAGAAGCTCCAGGCCGGAAGAGAGGTCTTGTTGAGATTCCGCGATGCTGTATACACAGGCTAACAGCACCACGACCCAATACCGTTTCACCGCCCGAACGTGGCGAACACGGTATCCATCGAGCTTCAGCTGGTCTTTGGCCTGCCGGAAAACGCATTCGATCGTCCAGCGCTGGGCATAGTAACGCAAGATGTCTTCGTCACTCAGCTCCCGGTCGGTGCTCAAGACGACATGGAGATGATCCGGCGTCATCGGTTGATCCGCCTTCCAAGCCAGCAGCACCACCGCGTCATCAAGACCGTTGAGCGCGCCTTCGTAGCGGTAGACACGATAGCGCTCGTTCCCCACCGTGACGAGGCGGGTGTCGTTGGGCTCGATATAGCGGGCAAACTCCTTCGCTTGGATGGCGATACCTTTCGGGTAGAGAATCCGGTTCGTCTTGAGCATGGCGATGACATGGAATCCTTGTTTTAGGCAGGTTTCGATGAGCGCTTGGGACGGATACCACGAATCCATAAGCACATACACCGGCTGAGCCCGCTTCCCCTTGAGCGAGGAAAGCATCTCGATCGCCAGGTCGATTTTGCTTCTTCCCGCTGTCTTGTCATACAGACGAAAGCCGAACGGAAACGCTTGCGTGAAGGTGTGCACCATCAGCCAAACAAGCGAATGCCCCCAGACCAATTGATGATCGCTGTGAGAGAAATGCCAGTCACACCCTTGAATGGCGTGGGCGGCCCGTGACGAAGGCTTCGTTTTTTGACAAATCGTATCATCGATCGAAACAAAAAGGGGTTGATTCTCCTGTTTGGCTAGGCGTTCGATCTGGCGAAGGATCCATTCTTGCAGCTTCTCAAGCAGTTTTTCCTCGTTCCAAGGGCTTTTCGTGAAAAAGTGGCTCAGTGTCGTTCGATGATTCGGGTGAAAACTCCAGTACCGGACATCCGTCAATGTCCCCGAAAATCCCTTGGTAGTCAAGGCGTCGACAAGATGAACGAGATGCTTGATGACCGGCTTCGAGAAATAAAGCGCCAATCCCAGCGTCATGAAAAACTTGTGGATTCCTTGATGATGTGCTAATCTATTCATGAGACATGAACCTCCTTGTGGGTAGTTTGAGCACATCTATTTTACTCAAGGAGCTGGGTTCATGTCTCCTTTTTTGTTTAGCTGTCAATTTATGTTAGCAAATTTGCTCATCTACAGTCACTTTATTATGACATAGGGGGATCAACAATTGAAAGACGTACTTTTTATCGCTTATTTTTTTTCGGAATTGGATGGAGTAGGAGCTCTTCGTTCAAGAAGTATGGTTAGATTTTTAAAAGAAAAAGGAGTTAGGGTAGAGGTCATAGCTAGGGATTCGTTCGGAGGTATTGGTAAAAAAAACTTTTATGTTTGGACTATACTATGCATTTTTAAGTTGTTATTTTCAAAACAAAAAAATGTTTACATTTCATGTGGCCCGTTTAATCATCTTTTACCTCTTTCATTAGCTTGTTTTATGAGAAAAAAAAAGCTGATTGTTGATTTTAGGGATCCTTGGTCTATAAATATAAAAACAGGATACGGAAAGTCGGGAGCTAAAATAAGCAAGTTTAAATTGTTTGTTTCTTCTCGGATTGAGCAACTAGTATACAAAATATGTAAACACTTTATTGTGTGTACAAAAGGGATGAAGAGTTATTATCAAAAATTGTTTGGGAATGATATAAAGATTAGATTAATAATGAATGGATATGATTTTGATATAGGGGAAATGGATAAGTATAAGGATAGTGATATTAAAAACAATGGAGTGTTGAAATTTGTATGTCTAGGCAAATTTGCTGAGTATGATGAACAAAAAGCTCATCAGGCAATTTCAAAGATAAAAGATATTAAAAATGAAGGTTATAGTGTCCATATCTATTTTGTAGGTACCAATAAAGAACCCACTTTATCAATTTTAAAGCAATACAAATTAGATGATTGTTCAACCTTTTATCCAAGAATGCCTTATAAAGAGGCTTTAAAAATAGCTATTAATTGCAACATAGGTATGCTAATAGTAAGAAATGAGGAAATCGAGTATGGAACGAAAGTATTTGATTATATAGGATTGGGATTGCCAGTTTTAGATATCTTTGACCACTCCAATAACTTTTATAAGGAGTTTAAGAATATATTAAATCTTTCACAAAGTTTTAGTGAAATTCCAAAGGATATCAGATCTTTATATTCTAGGGATAGAAACTTTACAGCTATCTTACATTTACTTCATTAAAATACTATCGCGAAGTTTTTCATCCCCGGGTGCAGGGCAGATCGCGCTGCCCATGGAACTTTCTGTGAAAATGCGCGCCCTTAATCGGTCATTTTCATGCCAAGATGGGGGACCAAGGCTTGCTCATGAATGTTTTTGAGTATCCTTTCCTTGTTGAGCATTAAAGAAGATAATATGGGAGATGATTTTTTAATGAGGATTTGCTTTCTTGCAAGTGCTTCCTCTATCCATACAGTTAGATGGGTTAATGCTATGGTCGAAAGAGGGCATGATGTCCATCTAATTACAATGCATAAACCACATCCACATAAAGATAAAATTGATGGTAGAGTGAGTGTTTACATGTTGCCGTTTAGTTCACCTATCGGTTACTACCTCAATGTATTTAGAGTGAGAAAGTTATTAAAGCAAATTAAGCCAGATATTTTAAATACGCACTATGCAAGTGGATATGGTACTCTTTCGAGGTTAGTAAAATTTGAACCCACACTCTTATCTGTATGGGGGAGTGATGTTTTCGATTTTCCTTATCAAAGTAAAATGAATAAAAAAATATTAACAAAAAATTTAAATGCTGCGACTCAAATAGCCTCAACGAGCCTTGTCATGAAGAAACAGATAGAAAAGTTCGTCTCTCCGCGTCTCCCGATCGAAATCACTCCCTTTGGAGTTGATATGAATTTGTTTAAAACCAGTCAAATTAAAAATGAACAATCTGAGCAAATTACTATTGGCATTGTCAAAAGTTTAGAGGAATGTTATGGTGTTGAGTATTTGATAAGGGCAACTGCCGTATTGATTAAAAAATTAGAGAGAAACCAGTTAGATAAAGAGGCAAAAAAAGTTAGACTATTAATTGTTGGAGAGGGGAGTCTACGGGATCACTTGCAGAATATAGCAAGAGAACTGGGGATATCAGATATTACAACTTTTATTGGAGCAGTTCCTAACACGCAAGTGCCTTACTACCTAAATAAAATGGATATTTTTTGTTTGCCAAGTTTACAGGAAAGTTTTGGCGTAGCTGCTGTCGAAGCTTCGGCTTGTGAGTTGCCTCTTGTTGTTTCTAATGTCGGAGGGCTTCCTGAAGTTGTAAAAGATGGTGAAACTGGGTTTATTGTTGAATCTAAAAATATAGAAAAGTTAGCGGATCGATTATATGATTTAGTGGTAAATCCTGAACTTCGGTCCAAAATGGGAAAAAACGGGCGACGTTTCGTTAGTTTATTTTATAACTGGGAAGATAATGTGACTAAAATGGAAAGCGTTTATAATAATCTCGTTAATAGAAAGAGAAATAATGGATTATCTTGATTCGTTAGTTAGGTTCAACAGTTTTTAGACATACCCAAGTTCGATAGTTACTAGGCAAACAAAATGCCTCTCATCCCTTGATACCAAAGGGACGAGAGGCATTTGGGCATACTTTGGGCGTGTATCTAGGTGCGAGGATGGACACCTAGAATCTTCGGAGGAGGCTCCAGCCCTAGAGCCGCAAAGAATTGAGCCTGTTTATATACATGCTCATTGAAAAATTAACTTTTGACTTCTCCTGCAACGAGCTTCCTCCCCCATGGCTCAGCCTGCAGGTTGAGCCTACAAGATCTTTGGAGGAAATGATGCAGCGCTTAGGGTGTGCAGGATAACGGAGAGGTTAACTCTTCATGTTGCATGTATATAGTTGTCAGTTCGGTTCGTTGATCAAGGTCGCCGTTTTTTGAAGAAAAATGTACAAGCATGAGACGTTCGCATTCGTCTCTTACGTTCGGCCACGATTCATGATGGAGTTAAGCTACGGTGATTCCATCTTTCTTTTTGCGTGTAACTCGTCGTATGTACATGTCTATATTATAACCGATGTTCAGCTCTTTTAAAAGTTAACTGTAGATGAGCATTTTTCATTACAATAATTTCCATGCCCTAAGAGACAAACAGGGTACTCCTTAGGCGACATGGAGCTGTTTTTTAATCACATCAATGGGAATATCTTGTTTTGCGGCGTCATAGATGAACTCAACGACGCTGTGTCCTTTCCGAGACCGAAGAAGCTCCAGTCCGGAAGAGAGGTCTTGTTGAGATTCCGCGATGCTGTATACGCAGGCAAATAGCACCACTGCCCAATACCGTTTCACCGCCCGAACGTGACGAACACGGTACCCATCGAGCTTCAGCTAGTCTTTGGCCTGCCGGAAAAAGCATTCGATCGTCCAGCGCTGGGCATCGTAACGCAAGATGTCTTCGTCACTCAGCTCCCGGTCGGTGCTCAAGACGACATGGAGATGATCCGGCGTCATCGGTTGATCCGCCTTCCAAGCCAGCAGCACCACTGCGTCATCAAGACCGTTGAGAGCTCCTTCGTAGCGGTAGACACGATAGCGCTCGCTCCCCACCGTGACGAGGCGGGTGTCGTTGGGCTCGATATAGCGGGCGAACTTCTTCGCTTGGATGGCGATGCCTTTCGGATAGAGAATCCGGTTCGTCTTGAGCATGGCGATGACATGGAATCCTTGTTTCAGGCAGGCTTCGATGAGCGCTTGGGACGGATACCAGGCATCCATGAGCACATACACCGGCTGAGCCCGTTTCCCCTTGAGCGAGGAAAGCATCTCGATCGCTAGGTCGATCTTGCTTCTTCCCGCCGTCTTGTCATACAGACGAAAGGCGAACGGAAACGCTTGCGAGAAAGTATGCACCATCAGCCAAACGAGCGAATGCCCCCAAACGGATTGATGATCTTTGTGCGAGTAGTGCCAATCACACCCTTGAATGGCGCGGGCAGCCCGTGACGAAGGCTTCGTTTTTTGGCAAATGGTATCATCAATCGAAACAAAAAGGGGTTGATTCTCCTGTTTGGCGATTCGCTTGATGCGATGAAGGATCCATTGCTGGAGTTTGCGAAGCAACGTCTCTTCATCCCAAGGGCTTTTCGTGAAAAAATGGCTGAGCGTGGTTCGATGGTTGGGATGAAAACTCCAGTACCGGACATCCGTCAATGTCCCCGAAAATCCCTTGGTCGTCAAGGCGTCGACAAGGTAAACGAGATGCTTGATGACCGGTTTCGAGAAATAAAGCGCCAACCCCAGCGTCATGAAAAACTTGTGGATTCCTTGATGATGTGCTAATCTATTCATGAGACATGACCCTCCTTGTGTGAATGGGTTTGAGCACATCTATTTTACTCAAGGAGTTGGGTTCATGTCTCCTTTTTTATTTGGTTGTAAATTTATGTTAGCAAATTTGCTCATCTACAGAAGTTAAAATTAGGTAAGTCGTGTGCCTATGGAATTCGGTGTTTTTTTCTAGGGGACACATCGTGAACTCCTTGATATCACAGCATTTTGGCCATTTTCACTTGCCTAAAATGGTCTCAAAACTGTCGAACTCGGGTAGTCAGCACCTATATATAGCAACGAAAGAGGGTGTCCCGATCCTTTTTGGGACACCCTCTCGTCTTCGCTGTTTTAATTGGTACGTTGTCCTAATGGGTGATCGTGTTGAGTAAAGGATGTATCCGTTCCGGTAAGGGCTTGATGCAATGTTTCATTAATCGAGCTAACCGATTGCTCATCCGGGATGTAGTAGTATACGCCGTCGATCGTTTCGTCGTATCCTTTTAGATGCAAATTTTCGACATCCGCGTTCTTCATTTTTTGATAGACATAGATAAACGACAACAAATCGGACGGAGGGATGTTCGTCCGCACGTGATCTCCTAAATCGGCGATGACATCGTCGAGCTTCGGCAATGAGGTGATCGATGTGCTTTTGTCAATAATGGCCCGGATGACTTGTTTTTGCCGCTCATTGCGGCCGAAGTCGCCACGCGGATCCGATTTTCTCATCCTGACGTAGGCCAATGCTTCGTTGCCATTGAGTTCTTGCTTACCTTTGTAGAATGTGTGCCACTTCAGAGACCCGGTTAATTGAGCTTTAAAGGTAAACGGAACATCTACTGTAATGCCTCCAAGCGAGTCGACCACTTTTTGAAACCCTTCAAAATCGGTAGTAATGTAATAATCGATCGGAACATCGATCAGTTCGTTGACTGCTTCTATTGTCGATTGAATGCCCCCATAGCTATAGGAGTGCGTGATTTTGTCCTTCCGTCCTTCACTTGGAATGTATACCCTAGTGTCACGGGGGATGCTCAACAAGTACACTTTGTTCGTTTTTGGATTAACGGTCAGCAGCATGACGACATCCGATCGCCCTTTCTCATCATGATACTGGTTTTCGACTCCTACCAGCAGGACGGTAAATGGATCTTTGCGCATTTCAATGTGGTCTGTCCGACTACCTGGTGGTTTGAGGGCTTCATAAATCTTGTCGGATGCTTTTTTTGTCTCGGAATAAATGTTATAGCCAAAAGCCCCCACTCCGCCGATTAAAAGAAGAAACAAGAGCAGCACGAATCGGCGAAGTCGCTTCTTTTTCTTTCGTTTTCTTGTCGATTTTCTCGTATTCATGGTTATTACCCTTCTTTCCTCACGGTTTCGTTTCAGACGGGAGCAGCCGTTCCCTATATTCAGCTGCGCCCATTACGAGGTCCGCTCTTCCATGAGTCAATTCCGTCACCCATTCAGCAAACAGCGATTGTCCATCTTCAGGAACAAGCACCTCAAAGGTGACACGATCCGCGTAATGGATGTTTTTGATTATATAGGTTGACGCCCGCAATTCGTTTTCCACTTTGCCGAGCCATGGATAGTCGATCGTGACATGCATGACGCGCATGAGACGGCGTTCGACGATGCCGGCGGCTTTGAGCCCTTCGGTGACGGCGCGGCTGTAGGCGCGTACCAATCCTCCGGCGCCAAGTTTGATGCCGCCGAAATAGCGGGTGACGACGGCAACGGTGTCCTTTAGTCCTTTTTTCTTCAATACTTCCAGCATTGGCACGCCTGCAGTGCCGCTTGGTTCTCCGTCATCGTTGGCTTTTTGAACCTGGTCGTGTTCGCCGATAAGGTAAGCCGAGCAATTATGGGTTGCGTCCCAATGCTTCTTTTTGATTTGCTGGATGAAGGCGATGGCTTCTTCCTCCGTCTCGGCGCGGCTGATATAGCAAATAAACCGTGATTTTTCAATCACGATTTCTTGTTCGCCATACCCTTTGACGGTGTAATACGATGGCAGCAACGCCAAACCCTCCGATCGTTAAGAAGGTATGCGATGATTTTGCTGAAAAGGGTAGCGATTTGCGCTGACTATGGTAAACTGAAAATACAAGAGTTGCAGACAGGGCATGCTTTTACTATTATAAATCGACAACTTTTTTCCTTCAAATAAATTTTGATGGCGCTCGTGCGCACGGCTTGGCAGCGCTGCTGGAGGTTGGCAAATGGCTGGGGAAAAACGTTGGGATGTCAAACAGTTGGATGAGATTGTCGAAAAAATGATCGACACCGTTCAACATAGCAAAGACGAAATTTTCCAGATTGGCGAGCAGTCAAGGCAAGAGCATGACCACTTATTGCGGGAACTCGAAGAAGTGAAGCGGTTGACGGCCGAGACGATCGAAGAGGCGGATCGTTTGGAAGGGGAAGCACGGCAGGCGCGCCGTCGCCTGTCGGAAGTGAGCCAAAACTTTTCCTCCCATTCTGAACGGTATATTCGCCAAGCGTATGAAGCTGCCCATGAGCTACACGTCAAACTGGCGATGGTGCGTGAACGCGAAAAGCAATTGCGCCTGCGCCGCGATGAACTCGAGCGGAGGCTGGCGAGCCTTTCTCAAATTATCGCGCGCGCTGACCACCTAGTTGGGCAAATTACCGTTGTCCTCAACTATTTAAACAGCGATTTTCGCCACGTGAGCGAAATGATTGAGGGAGCTAGACAAAAGCAAGAATTCGGTTTGAAAATCATCGAAGCGCAAGAAGAAGAACGACGGCGTCTGTCGCGGGAAATTCATGACGGTCCCGCACAAATGCTCGCCCATGTGCTTCTTCGCTCCGATTTGGTGGAAAAGGTGATCAAAGAGCGGGGAACCGAAGAAGCGATCGCCGAAATTCGCGATTTTCGCAAAATGGTGCATTCGGCGTTGTCGGAAGTGCGTCGCATTATTTATGACTTGCGGCCGATGGCATTGGATGACCTTGGACTGGTGCCGACACTAAAAAAATACTTACAGACGGCCGAAGAATATAGTAAGGGAGTCCATATTTCTTTTGTACATATCGGCGAAGAAATTCGGCTGCCGTCGCGGATGGAGGCGGCCGTGTTTCGGCTTGTCCAAGAATCGGTGCAAAATGCTTTGAAACATGCTGAAGCGCGCCGCATTGATGTCAAGCTGGAAGTGGCGTGCCGACACGTATTGGTCAGCGTCAAGGACGACGGCAAAGGGTTCGACCCGGCCGTCAAAAAAGAAAACGCGTTCGGTCTGATCGGCATGCGAGAGCGGGTCGAGCTTCTTGGCGGCACATTGGCGATCCGTTCGAAACCTGGCGGCGGAACGACGGTGTTCATCCGCGTTCCGTTGGACCGTGCCGTTTTGGAAGACAGGTGATGGGTTGACTAGCCAATCGCGCGGTTGGGTCAATAAGGGACACAGGCTGCGCTTTTGGAATAAGGCGGAGCGCCCCCGACATATTGCCGCGCCAAGTCAGTAAGGAACACAAGCCGCTCTTGCGTGATGCCGATGCACAACGAGAATGGAATTTGGTATCCCTAATTGGCCAGCACGGTAAAAACTCAAGTGAACGTTCGACAAATACATCTTAAGGAGGAGAGGAACCGATGAAAACACGCATTGCGATCATTGACGATCATCAACTGTTTCGTGAAGGCATTAAGCGTATTTTGGAGTTTGAGGGCGACTTTGAAGTCGTGGCGGAAGGAAGCGACGGGAGCGAAGCGCTTTCGATCGTAGAAACACATCGCCCAGATTTGGTGCTGATGGACATTAACATGCCGGACATCAACGGCGTTGAAGCGACGAAGCAGCTGATTGAAGCCTACCCTGATACGAAAGTGGTCGTGCTGTCGATTCATGACGATGAAAACTATGTCATGCGCGCCTTGCAGACGGGAGCGACCGGCTACTTGCTTAAAGAGATGGACGCCGATACGCTGATTGAAGCGGTGAAGGTCGTAGCGGAGGGCGGTTCCTATTTGCATCCGAAAGTGACACACAATTTGATTCGCGAATACCGCCGTCTGGCGATGGAAAAAAGCGGGGTAGCAGTCAAGCGAGAAGTGCGCCGTCCGCTCCATTTATTGACGCGACGCGAATGCGAAGTGCTCCAGCTGTTGGCGGATGGAAAAAGCAACCGCGCCATCGGCGAGGCGCTGTACATTAGCGAGAAAACAGTGAAAAACCATGTCAGCAGCATTTTGCAAAAATTAAATGTCAATGATCGGACGCAAGCGGTCGTTGTGGCGATCAAAAACGGCTGGGTGGAAGTGCGCTGACCTCCCTAGGAGGTCGGTGATTTCGTGCAAAATACTGCTGAGTTCCACCCATTTATTAATTAGAGAAACCTTGCAGAATCGGCTTTCTTTTCTGAATGAAAATGCCTCCAGTTGGTGTGTGACAGCGATTTTTCACCAGCCTTCTAGGCGTTGGCGATCAGAGGCTGGCGGTCCCGCTTCCCGTATCGTTTGCTTTCGTTCGTACGGAAACGGCATTCCCGCTTTTTGGATCGGAGGGCGAAAGCGAACGGGCAGCGCCCAGAACAACAAGCGGTTAGAGACGTCAGCGGGCATCGTTTGTTTCCGTTTCATCCTGTGCGCTCGCCAGTAAGAGTGGTGGGCCGTCCGCCTTTTTGGTATAATGGAATTAAATTCCCGGTCAGGAAGGAATGGAGTTTGTGAAAACCGCAATTGTTACTGACAGTACGGCCTATTTGCCAAAAGACGTGCGCGAGAGGTTGGGCATTCGTCTCATTCCGCTCAGCGTCATTTTTGGCGAGGAAGCGTATCGTGAGGAAATCGACATGACTGCTGACGAATTTTTCGCCAAAATGAAAACACATTCTGTGTTGCCGACGACGTCTCAACCATCGGTCGGTGAGTTCGTTGACTTGTTCACCACCATTCGTGACGAAGGGTACGATGCGGTTATCAGCATCCACCTTTCAAGCGGCATCAGCGGCACGTATCAAGGGGCGGTTACGGCGGGAACGATGGTCGAAGGATTAAGCGTTTACGCCTACGACTCAGAAATCAGCTGCATGGCGCAAGGATTTTACGCCATCGAGGCGGCGGAGATGGCGCAGGCGGGGAAAACGCCGGACGAGATCCTCGCCCGCCTCGATGAAATGAAGCGAACGTTGCGCGCTTATTTTATGGTCGACGACTTGTCCCACCTGCAGCGCGGCGGACGGCTGACCGGGGCGCAGGCGTTTATCGGCGGCCTCTTGCAAATCAAGCCGCTTCTTCGTTTTGAAAACAAAGTGATCGTGCCGTTTGAAAAAATCCGCACGCGCAAAAAGGCGGTCAAACGAATCGAAGAATTGTTCGCCGAAGATGCCGCCAAAGGCGTGCCGCTCAAAGCCGCCATCATCCATGCCAACCAGCCGGATGAGGCGAACCGCTGGCGCGACGAGCTGTCCGCTCGCTATCCGCACGTCGAGTTTTGGATCAGCTATTTCGGCCCAGTCATCGCCACCCACGTCGGCGAAGGCGCGCTCGGGTTGACGTGGTATGAGCTGTGAATTGGGGGCGCCTAGCGCCTCAAGGAGGCTGGTGAAAAACGGCTGCCACGAGCAAATCAGCGACATGTCGCCAAAAAAAGAAGGCTGATTTCGCTAGGCTTTTCTAACTGATAAATAGATGGAATAGCCGTATTTTGTACTAAATCACCGCTCTTCTAAGTTCGATGGCCGGGCGCAAGGAGGAACGGTTCGCTCCGCCTTGCGCTACGGCGAATCGGTTGGCTAGTTTTGTTTGTCTTGTCGATCAAGATGCCCTGTTTGGCATTCATGGGGCGGAATGAGCGTCAATATGGGGTTGTTATTCATGGAACTTTCCGGTTTCTCTCCCGCCTTCGCTGCGCCCCCATGTTGTGAGCCGTTCTCCCTCGACTGTATTCCCCATCCCCGCGCGTACTTGCTGAATTCCATTGTTTCATTCATTGCTACATCGTTTTTTTCTCTCTCCTCCTTCTCAACAAGAAGGCTGGCTGAACTTGTCGAACGGTTTTCCTTTCCTGAAAAATGTGTCGCTATTTCCCCGGGAATGTTGTCGAAACACGTTGTCGATCGCCTCGATGACTCTGTGCGGCTCTTTGATGGTGTCGGATTTCACTGCATCTATTTCTTCCGAAGGTCGATATGTCGTGAGAAAGACGGTCAAACCACATCTTGACTCTATTCGGAAAAACGTTTTTGCCTCCACTTTCTTTTCCGATCGAAGGTTGCCGTTTTTTGCTTCCTCCCCATCTTTTCATCATTTTGTTAGAAGGGCGGTGATTTGCTAGCACAACCGCTTTCTCGCTTCGTTTTTTAACTAGAAAAACCTTGTAGCGTCGTTCCTTCTTTTCACACATTCAACTCATCGATCAAGGGGAACAGCGGTTTTCCACTCGCCTTTTATGGAAAAACATCGTCAGCTCCGCTCTTCCTCCATAACACTGGCTCATTGATGCGCTCAAAATCTTTCACCTTGGGGGCGCGTTTTTACCGCATCACTGCGCCATCCGCTCTTTTTGGCTCCCAGCTTGGGAACATGCTTTTCTTGAATTTCAAAAGGAGTGATGCTCATTGTACATTCTCCCATCTTCCGTTGCTTCGCCGCTCGTTTCCTGGCTGAACGGCCAGCGTCTCCCGCGGGAGCAGCTGCCGTTTCCCGATGAAGACATCGCCGCCGCTGTCCAGGCCGGTTTGCTTCACGAACAGCCCGGGCTCATTAAAACAGCGCGCGCCTGGCGCTGCGTCCGCTGCGGAAATGACGATCCCCATCTTTTTGCCTCATTTCCGTGCGCCCGCTGCGGATCGGATTGCACGTATTGCCGCAAGTGCTTGGTAATGGGGCGCATCAGCACTTGCACCCGCCTTGTTCATGCAGCGCTTCTGCTTCCATCCGAGCGTTATGAAGCACCGCTCGCTTGGGACGGGGAACTATCCGCTGCCCAAGCGGAGGCTGCGCAGGCTGTCTGCCAGGCGGTGCTTGACCGAAGCGAGCTCACCGTTTGGGCGGTATGCGGGGCGGGAAAGACGGAAATTCTTTTTCCCGCTATCGCTGCGGCGCTTGAGAACGGCGAACGCGTTTGCCTCGCCACGCCGCGGATCGATGTTGTCCGCGAGCTCGCTCCCCGCTTTCGCCAAGCGTTTCCCCGCGTTCCACTCGCCGTTTGGCACGGAGGAAGCGAAGAGCGCGGACGAATCGCTCCGCTTGTTCTCTCCACGACCCATCAGTTGTTGCGCGCCTACCGTGCGTTTGACGTCATGATCATTGATGAAGTGGATGCGTTCCCCTACTCGGTTGAACCGATGCTCGAATACGCCGCCAGTCAAGCGCGAAAAGAACAGTCGAGCCTTATTTATCTGACTGCCACTCCATCGCGCGCCTGGCAGCTCGACATTCGGCGTGGGCGGCGGAAAGCCGCCATCATCCCGGCCCGTTATCACGGCCGTCCGCTTCCCGTCCCGGTGTTCGAATGGTGCGGCAACTGGCGAAAGCGGCTGGAGCGCGGCCGTCTGCCTGATAATGTCCTGAGGTGGGTGCTTCGTCGTTTGGAACACGGAAAACAGGCGTTTTTGTTTGTTCCTCGTATCGATGAGCTTGAAGCTGTCACCCGCCTCTTGCAGCGCGTCAATCCCACCATCGTCGGCGTTCATGCCGAAGCCCCAGACAGAGCCGAGCACGTTCAGGCGTTTCGCGATGGGCTCGTGCCGCTGTTGGTGACCACAACGATCCTTGAACGGGGGGTGACGGTGCCGAACATCGACGTGGCCGTTCTCGGCGCCGAAGACCGCATCTTCACCGAAAGCGCTCTCGTGCAAATCGCCGGCCGCGTGGGCCGCCACGCCGCGTTTCCGGATGGCGATGTCCGCTTTTTCCATCACGGAAAAACGAACGCGATGGTGCGGGCGCGCCGCCATATCCTCCGCATGAATGAAGAAGCGAAGAAACGGGGGTTATTGCGCCGATGAACTGCCTGCTTTGCCATTCTCCGTACAATCCGATTGCGAACTGGCGCCAGCTTCTTTTCCTCGAAGACTTTGACGTCCTTTGCCCGCGCTGCCGGGGGGCGTTCCAACTCATTGACGGCCGCCTTTGCGAGATGTGCGGCCGCTCGCTCGAGGAGTCGTCGCCTTCGATATGCGCCGACTGCCTCGACTGGGAGGAAGATGAGCGCTGGCGCGGAGTGCTTGCGAAAAACCGTTCCGTATACGTATACAACGAGTGGATGAAAGAAGTCATTGCTTTATGGAAATTTCGTGGGGACTATGCGGTGGCAGAGGCGTTCCGCCAGCCCTTGACCGCCGTTTTTCGCCGCGATTTTGGGTCGGGGTGGCAACTCGTCCCGATTCCGCTCAGCGCCGAACGGCTGCATGAACGCGGCTTCAATCAAGCGGAAGCGCTCGCCCGCCTGCTTCCATTTCCATCCTTCCCTTGGCTGGCCCGCAAACACTCTGAAAAACAATCGAAAAAATCACGCCGCGAGCGGCTCGAAACGGAAAATCCGTTTTTTCTCTCCGGACATCCGCCAATCAATGGGAAGCGAATCGTCCTCATCGATGACATTTACACGACGGGCGTCACCGTTCGCCACGCGGCCCGTGTGCTGCTGGAGGCGGGGGCGGCCGAGGTGGGATCACTGACGCTAGTGAGGGCGTGAGCGGGCTAAACATTTGCCTAGGGGATGCCGATATAAACAGTAAGAGAACAACGAGCGAGGAAACATGATGATGCGTATTCGTCACGATCAACGATCGAATGAAATCCCCACACCGGCTGTTTCCTTCCAGCCGGAGAGTGTGCAGATGGCGGTAATGAAAGAAAAGCTTACCGATCAGGAGGCCGTGGTTGCCATCGGTCAACAGGATGTACGCGTCCGCTTTGTGGATGGTGTGCCGAGTGACCGTTCGTTTATGGTGCGGCTTGTGAAGCAAGAAGGGGGGACGTGGGTGGCGCAAGCGGTGCCCCTGTCGTCTATAGGGCGGTTTGTGCCAGCTTCGTTGGACGATGGAATCGACCTATGGCTGTCAGCCCGTGGCATTCGCCTGACCGAAAAGGAAAAGGAAGCCGTTCGTCGCTTTTGGGAGACGGAAGGCGGCTCGATCAAGCAAAAGCAAGAAACGGTCGCTGCTTTGACGGCGAAACAGCTCGAGGTGACCGAGACACATTTGCGCCTAGCGCATGAAGCGCTCCATGGCCCGCCGCTCGGCGACCTGTTGGCGCCGTTGCTGACGAAAACAGAGGAACCGGAAGAAACCGATGAAGCAAAAGGGGTGCCTGTTCGTGAACAGACGGAGCGATGGGAAGGTTCGCGCGCCTATGCGGCTGCATCGGAGCTCGTTCTTCCCCCGGCAGAGACGCGGACGTTTGTCATGACGGCAGTGACAGAAAAAATGAGGCAATTGGTCCACGATTTTCGCGTTTGGCAGCGTGATATGGCCCGTCAGCTTGAACAATTTTCGCATGCTGTTGCCCAGCAGGCGACAGAGCGGGCCACGCCGCTTGTCGAGTCGCTCATTCATTCGCTTGACCGCATGTTGCTAAACGGGGACTGGCTGTTGTTTACCGATATGAAAACGGAAACGAAGCTGCTGGAGGCGGGGGCGAAGTTGGCAGAGGCGAAACGCGGCCTTGCGGAAGGAAAGATGGACGAAGCCGCTAAGACGGTGCGTGAAGTGAAAGCGTTGTTGGAGTCGCTTCGCTTTCAGCCGTCCGAACAAAAGGTGATGCGTTTTTTCCTTGAATCGGACGAACGGCAAGGCATGAAGCCGCACGAGCAGCTGTCGCGCATACTGAAACAAGCGTCCCAAGCGGCTCGTGACAACGCATTATCGGCGAGAGGCGTCGTTGAATCGCTGCGCCGCCTCGGCTTTTTCCATGAGCAAGAAGCGGCCCGGGCACTCTTGAGCGGAGAGCGGTTACCGCCGGCCGAGAATGTAAAGGCAATGCTGCTGTCATGGGTGGAGGAAGGAACCGCACCCGCGCAGGCGGAACGGGTGCTCATGAATCTTACCGGCCAACAGCTGCTCAACAAATTTACTGCTGACAGCCACACGCAAACGATGTTGTACCAGTGGCCGCTCTCGCTTCATGGTGAGATGGCGACCGTGCATGTGCACGTCAACGCTCGCAGCGGTAACGGACAGCTTGACTGGCAAAACTGCCGCCTCTACTTTTTGTTGGATACGAATCAAGGCAAAGTGGGGATTTCTTTGCAGGCGATCGAACGGCAGCTGTCCGTGACGGTGGAAACAGAATCCGAGAAATTGGCGGCAGTATTGCAGTCATACGCTTCGACAGTCAAAGATCATCTGGAACAGATCGGTTATCGGGTGCAACGCCTCGTTTTTCAACCGATGGACACCGAAGACGAAGAGCGAGCGGCGACAGACAGAATAAAGACGGAAAACGAAACGAGCCAGTGGGAGTGGACGATATGAACAGACGCCGTTACGCCCCTGCGTTTACGTCGTATGAGCAACATCTCGGCCGGCAGCCCCGGCAGCTCGCCGATGAGGTGGCCGACAAGGCGGAGCGGGCGGGCATTCCGCTGCCTCGCGACCGGGAGTTGCTCAGACAGCTGGCCGATCCGGTGTTGCGTGTCCCGCCGCAGCTTTACGCGGTGATCGGGGAAGTTTTACAATGGATTCAGAAGCTTGATGAACAAGACGGTAGGAGCGAAGGAGATGGAGATCAATAAAATTGCCAACACCCCATCGGTGCCAATTGGCAAAAAAGCGGCCGCTTCTTTTTCGCCATTGGTGTCATTTGCCGAGCTGACCGCCAAGGAGCAGGAAAAGCTGCGCAACGAGCGGTTGAAGCAGCTGGCGGATGAAATCGAACAGCAAGGACAAAAACTGGCCAAGTCGCGGACGGTTGACGATTTGCGGCGATATAAGCAGCTCGTCAAACAATTGCTTGATGAAGCGGTGAACCATGGTTTGAAGCTGACGGAACAGTATGGGTTCCATTGGAGCGGCCGTTCTCGCGTTTATCAGATCGTCAAAACGATCGACCAAAAGCTGCTGGACGTCACCAACGCGGTGCTCGAACAAGAACGGTCGCGGATGGATTTGCTGCAGACGCTGGGGGAAATTCAAGGATTGATCATCAACTTGTATACGTAATGGCCACATGTGGGAGGGAGAAAGGATGAGTTTAGAAAATTGCCCGGCCTGCGGTCGTCTGTTTGTCCGCTCGCCGTTTCGCGATATTTGCCCGTCTTGTCATGAAGAAGAAGAACGGCAATTTCAAATCGTGGCCCAATTTTTGCGGCGCCGGGAAAACCGGTTGGCAACGATGGAGCAGATTGTCGCGGCAACCGGAGTCTCTGAAATGTTGTTGACAAAATTCATCAAAAGCGGCCGGTTAACGTTGGCGCAGCTGCCGAACTTAGGATATCCGTGCGACCGTTGCGGCAAGCTGATCCGCGAAGGAAGAATGTGCGCCGACTGTTCAAAAGATTTGCAAGGGCAGCTAGAAATGGTAAAGAAAGAGGAAGAGCAGAAGAAACAACAAGCGTTTCGCACGTATTACACCGATAAAGGGCGAAACGGCCGCTAAACAAATGAGCGGATTGACCGATAATAGTAGTAAGACAACAATGTGCGGAACGGATAGGAGGAATCGCAGTGAGAATCGATCACCGGTTTTCGATGGGCGTTCATCCCTACCGTCAGTACGCGGGCATCCCTGAAGGAAAAACAGGGCAACGCGGACGGCGGGATCGGGTTGAAATTTCTGAGGAGGCAAAAGAACTGCAGCAACGCTCCACTTGGGCTGCCGAGCGGGAAGAGAAAGTGCGCCGGTTGAAGGAGCAAATCGACAGCGGAACGTATGAGATCGATGCCCGCGCTATCGCGGAGAAACTATACAAGTTCTATAAGGGCGATGGCCAATGAACACAAGGATGGAAAATCAGCGAACCGATGATGAACAGCGTGTGCCAGCATTGCGGCTGATGGCGATCCTTGACCGGCATTTGGCGCTGCACCGGCATTTGCTTCAATTGGCCTATCAAAAAACGGACGTATTAAAACGAGGCGATACGGACGGATTAATGCAGCTGATCCAAAAAGAACAACCGGCGATCGCCGCCATCCAGCAGCTCGAGCGCGAGCGAGCACAGCTCGTTGCCGCATGGTCTGGCGATGAGAATCCGCCATCATTAGCCGATTGCCTGCCGAAAATAGGCGGGGAGGAGCGGCAAAAAGTCGAACGGTTGGCAGACGAGCTCCTTGCCGTCATCCGCGAACTTCAAGCGGCCAACGAGCTGAACGGGCAGCTCATCCGCCAGTCTCTTCAGTGGGTGACCCTAATGCTTGATCAATGGCTGCCGCAGCCGCCCAACGTGACCTATACGGCGCCAAATCAGAACGCTGCCGCGCACGAGCGCACGCGTTCGCTCTTTGATTCGAAAGTATAGCAACGATCCGACGGGCGGCCAAAAGGAAAACAACTGGAGCCGCTAAACAGAACCATCCCAAGTATTGGAAGGGAAAAGGAGGAGCACGATGGGATCAACATTTCACGGGTTGGAAGTCGCCAAGCGCGGCATGGCCGTGCAGCAAATGGCGCTGTACACGACCGGCCATAACATTGCCAACGCCAACACGCCCGGCTATTCACGCCAGCGCGTCAACTTTGTCCAAAGCGAGCCGTACCCTCCAGCGTCCATGAACCGCCCGCAAATTCCGGGACAGATGGGGACGGGGGTCGAAGCGGGGTCGATTGAGCGGGTGCGCGATCACTTTTTAGATTATCAATATCGCAATGAAGCAAGCAAATCAGGCTATTGGAGCGCTCGTTCCGAAACTATTGCAAAAATGGAAGAGATTATGAATGAACCGAGCGAATTTGGTCTCGGCAAGGCGTTGACACAGTTTTGGGAATCTTTGCAAGATTTAAGTGCCAATCCTGAAAATGAGGGAGCACGTGCTGTCGTGCGCCAGCGTGGCATAGCGGTCGCAGAATCGTTTCATTATCTAAATACTTCTTTATCGCAAATTCGTACGGATATAGGACAAGAAATTAAAACAGGCTTATTGGCAGTCAATTCAATTTTGAAGCAGATCAGCGAACTAAATGACCAGATCAAAACTGTCGAACCCAACGGATATTTACCTAATGATCTTTATGATAAACGCGATGCTCTTGTGGATGAACTGTCAAAGTACTTTCAGGTAAAGGTGGAAACCGTTCCTTCTGGAGGAAATGCTCTTGATATTGCAGAAGGTGTATATGAGATTTCTTTAGTCAATCAAGATGGGTCCACAATAAAAGTGGTGGCCAAAGATGGCTATTCCAAATTATTTGTTGAACCATCCGTCAACCCTGTTAACGATCGTACGAACCCGGACGGCTATGTTTCCAAAATACAAATTGAAGGCGCCAGTGGAGCCCTCACAACAATAAGCGATAGCGATTTCGGTAACTTAGCGAACGGCAGAATCAAATCATTGATTGAGCTATATGGCTATGGTCCTAATCGTGATAATGTAAAAGGCTACTATCCGGATATGCTTGCCGACCTAGATAAAATGGCGTATTCTTTCGCCGCTATATTCAATGCTCAACATCGCCAAGGGTACGGTCTAAACAATTCAAACGGAATTGATTTTTTTGAGCTAAACGCCGATAATACGACAGGAAAAGGGGCGGCAGCTTCGATTAAAGTGTCAGATGTCATCGTGAATGATCTTAGTCAAATAGCTGCATCTGCAAAGAGCGGGGAGTCAGGTAATGGAAATAATGCCCTTTATTTATCCATGATAAAAGACGTTCAAATCACGAACAGTTTAGCTCCTCTGCCGAGTGGAAACGGAGCGACGGTGAGCGTGCCCATTATTGGCGGAACGGTACAAACATTTTATCAAGGATTGATTGGCAAAATAGGGGTTGATGGACAGCAAGCGGAGAGAATGAAAACGAACGCTGAGACGCTTGCTGCTTATGTGGATAATAACCGTCAATCAGTTAGTTCTGTTTCCTTGGATGAAGAAATGACCAATATGATTAAATTTCAGCATGCGTATAATGCCGCTGCCCGCATGATTACAACAATTGATGAAATGCTCGATAAAATCATTAATAATATGGGTGTGTCTGGAAGGTAGGTGAACGATAGATGAGAGTGACACAATTTATGCTGGCCAATAATATGCTTCGCAACTTATCAAACAGTTATGACCGGCTTGGAAAATATCAAGAACAATTGACAACAGGAAAGAAGATTACTCGTCCTTCAGATGACCCGGTCGTGGCAATGAAGGGAATAGCCTACCGAGAAGAGTTGGCGCGTGTCAAGCAATATCAACGCAATATTGGAGAAGTTCGCAACTGGATTGATAGCGCAGATGATGCATTAGATAAAGTCGGGCTCGCTTTACAGCGCATTCAAGAACTTGTTGTTCAAGCATCGACTGACACAGCTACCCCAGAAGATCGCAAAAAAATCGCTGATGAAATTGATCAGATTCAAAAGCACGTGGTTGATATCGCCAATACGAAAATCGGGGATAAATATATTTTTAACGGAGCTGATACGAAAAATCCGTTATTTATCGGCTACCCAGGGCAACCGGGCTTTGCAGTCAACGGCAATCAAGGCGATGTGGAGATTGAGGTGTTTGGCGGGATTAAGTTAGATGTCAATATTGACGGGAAAACATTGTTTACCGGGATGATCGGGATGCTGGATCAATTAAAAACGGCTTTGAATGATCCAAGCAGCAACGGAAAAGCGATTGAAGGTTATTTAAGCCGGATTGAAACGCAACAAAACGCTTTGTTATCGGCCCGTTCGGAGCTTGGTGCCAAACAAAATCGAGTGGAAATGATGGAAAACCGCTTAGCCACTCAAGAAGAAATCGCGACAAAATTAATGTCCAACAATGAAGATATCGAATACGAAAAAGCGATTACCGACTTGATTACCCAAGAGAGCGTGCATCGCGCTGCTTTAAGTGTGGGCGCTCGCATCATTCAGCCTACATTGGTTGATTTTCTCCGTTAACAAACGGAAAGGGTGAGCAAACATGAATTTCCCGCAAATACAAATTCACACTACAAAAGCGATTCTTGGTTTACACATGGAAAAGCCGATCCAGCACATCGAGCAGCCGAAAGCCGACTTGTCCATTGAACAGAAACCGGCAACGCTCACAATCGACTCTCAACCGGCCCGGTTGACGATTGATCAGTCAAAAGCATGGAGAGATATGGGGCTGCTTGATCCATTTGATTCTACAAGAAAGTTTGCAGAGGAAGGCCGCGAAGCGTTGTTGGAAGGCATTGCCCGCCGCGCGCAGGAAGGAGACCAGCTCATGAAGATTGAAAATAGAGGCAATGCCATTGCAGCGATGGCGGCTGAAAAAGGCTTCCATCCTTATAAACAACTTGGAATAACATTTATTCCATCTGTTCATAGTGTAGATATTGGCTATCAACCAAGTTATTTGGATATGAAAATCGATGCAAATAAGCCAATCATTAAGGCAAACGTAAATAGACCGATTCATGAATACAAGCCAGGGAACGTCTCTGCCTATATGATTCAATACCCAACTATCAAAATGGATGTGAAATATTAACAAAAAGCGGTACTGATGATGTACCGCTTTTTTTGCGAAAATGAGAAAGGAGCTTTTCGTTATGAAAATAACATCAAAATTTTTCGGGGAAATTGAAATAAATGAAGAACAAATTATCCATTTTCCCAACGGGATCCCTGGATTTGAAGAAGAAAAACAATTTGTCATTTTGCCATTAGAAGAACAATCGCCGTTTGCGATTTTGCAGTCGATTCATCACAGCCATGTCGGCTTTGTCATTGCTTATCCATTCTCTTTCTACCCCGATTATGCGTTTGATTTAACAGAAGAAGATATTGAAAAGCTGAAATTGAATTCTCCTGATGATTGCTTGACATATACGATGATGACGCTAAAAGAGCCGTTTGCTCATTCCACCATTAACTTAAAAGCGCCAATCGTTATTAACGTGAAAGAAAAAATAGGAAAGCAGCTCATTCTTCATGACAGCGTCTATCCGATCCGTTTTCCGTTGTCCGAGGTGAGCGGGAAGGAGGGAAAATAATGCTTGTTCTCACCCGCAAGAAAAATGAATCGATCATGATTGGCGATTCAATCGAGATTAAAGTGCTTGCCATCGAAGGAGAACAAATCAAACTCGGCATTATTGCACCAAAGCATATCGACATTTACAGAAAAGAGATCTATGCAGCGATCCAAAAAGAAAACAAGCTGGCGGCCAATGTTCAAGCAATTTTGCTGCAACAACTAAAAAATAATAAAAAAACCACTAAACATTCCATAAATGTTTCCGATATTAAAAATGTAGACAGGGAACAATAAGCGGCCGCCCCTGTCAAATTTCTACAAGGATGTAGAAAAAACGATTCAAGGAGGAAGGAACATGAGAATCCAACACAACATCTCTGCGTTAAACACGTATCGCCAACTGTCATTCAACAACACGCAAGCGGCGAAAAACTTGGAAAAACTGTCTTCGGGTTACCGCATCAACCGCGCTGGTGACGATGCAGCAGGCCTTGCCATCTCTGAAAAAATGCGCGGCCAAATCCGCGGTCTGGAAATGGCATCAAAAAACGCGCAAGACGGCATCTCGTTGATCCAAACCGCTGAAGGTGCGTTAAACGAGACACATGCGATCCTTCAACGCATGCGCGAACTTGCCGTTCAGGCCGCAAACGATACGAACGTAAGTGCTGACCGTAGTGCAATCCAAGCGGAGATTAGTGCTCTTTCATTGGAAATTACTCGTATCGCCAATAACACGGAATTCAACACGCAAAAACTTCTGAATGGTAGCTTTTCGGCGAAAATGTTCCAAATCGGGGCAAATAGCGGCCAATCGATCACATTATCAATTGCCAATATGGGTGCAGCTGCGCTCTCGGTAAACGGGTTAAGCGTAACGAAGGCATCAAGCGCAAATGCCGCGATTTCGAAAATTAACAATGCAATTGAAAGAGTGTCGAGAGAACGCTCGAAGCTTGGCGCTGTTCAAAATCGTCTGGAGCATACGATCAACAACCTCGGGGCAACGGCGGAAAATCTGTCTGCTGCTGAATCCCGTATTCGCGACGTTGATTATGCCTTAGCTGCATAAGCGGCGACAGGCACAGTCGTCCTAGCTGGAAACGGCTAGGAGTATGACCGGGTGAATTGCTGGAACCCCCTTAGAGCCTTTGGCGCCACAACGGAGCTGGAAACGGCAGACGTGATGGCCGGAAAAGCCAAAGGATTGGGCAACCAGCAGCCAAGCTCCTGTCCCGAAAGGGTGGAGAAGGTTCAACGACTAGGGCATACCACCTAAGGCGCATTCGCTATGGTGATGAAGTCCGTAGGGGAGCGGAATTTCCATCGTTCTGAATTCCCCGAAGTGCCCGGCCCCTCACTAGCGGTAAGCTAGCGGGTGAAGAGATAGTCTAGTCATTTGCGAAAGCAAATGTTCGCACGATGGCGAAAGAAATGATGGAATTCACGAAAAACAACATCTTAATGCAAGCGGCGCAAGCGATGTTGGCTCAGGCCAATCAGCAGCCGCAAGGAGTGCTTCAATTACTCCGATAATTGTCGTCAAGGAAAAGAGGAGTGTCCCACAAGGATTGGGAAACTCCTCTTTCGTTGCTATATACAAGTATGGACTGCTTTTGTCGCACGATACATTGCGCCAATCCTGAAAACACGAGTTAAGAAAAAGGGTTCCCTCGTCCTCAGAATTCATTTCCAAAGACAGGTGTTCCAATAGATCGTTCATCCGTATGCACTTGCTTTTTTTCAGTTTCACTTCGCCCCCTTCGCTCTAAGAAGCTGGTGACGTAATCGCGGCTGCGGCCTTACAATGTCATTTCTCAATGAGAAAAACCTGTTTTTCACGTATTCTCCCATTGATGAAGAGGATCAGCGTTTTTTCACCGGCCTTCTAACCGTTTCACCGTTCACTGCACGTGTTGCCAATCCCAGTCGACTATCTCCTGAACATACGTGAATTCGAAAAAATGTGCCAAGGTATGTTCATCTTTGTGATGGTGACGAACTTTTTTGCCCTAGAAGTTGATCTTGAAGACAGACACCCTTTTGACTCAACCTCCTTTTCATCGCCATCAGCTTGACAATTTCCATAAAAAGTTTGTCTTTGCACGTATTTAAGAAAAGAAAGAAACAGCCGATAATATAAGTGAGGTGCTAATGATGGACAACAAGCTGAAAAAGTACGAAATCATCGAGGAAACTGCTAAAAGCGGACAGCGGATTTATAAAGTCAACAACTATTATCTGCACAGCAAGTATGATCCGATTCGAGAAGCTGCCCAATTTGCCGAACGCCATTATAAAAAGAATTATCTTCATATTTTGTTCGGCGTCGGTTCAGGATATATTGCAAAAGCGCTAAGTGAAAAAATGACAGAGGAAGAATTTCTCATTGTCGTTGAGCCCATCGAGTGGATCGCTGATCACCATTTGGAAGAAAACGTCCAAGTCGAGCGGTGCATTTTGATGAAAGGGAGCGATCAAGAGCTTTTTGATCATATTTACGAAGCGCTTAGAAATACATTCGGTAATCGAGTTGCTGTGATTTGTTCTCCTAATTATGACAAAATTTGTCCAAGTGACTATCATGCCCTATTAAAAACAGTCAAAGATCGCATTTACATACACCAAGTCCATACCAATACGCTCAAATGCTATTCGAAGGAATGGCAAAAGAATTTTACCTTGAATTTGTTTTATGCACATGATGATGTGCCATTACAATGTTTGAAACAATTTTATAACGTGCCAGTGGTTGTTGCTTCTGGCGGTCCGTCACTGACAAAGCAAATCCCTTTATTAAAAAAGGTGAGAAATCATATTTTGCTCATTTCCTCTGGATCGACGATTAATTCTTTACTTCAATACGATCTTGAACCTGATTTTGTCGTGACAATTGATGGGGGCATCAACAACTACAGGCATTTTGAAGCCATAGAGCTGAAACAAGCAAGCATCATATATTCCTTATCGAATCATGAAAAAATCAGAGAGAAGTTCAAGCGAAGATCATTTGTTTTTATCCCCAGCCTCGATGAGCGTTTAACACAATATGCACAAAAATTAGTAAATAAAAAAATAGATGATGTATTAGGAGGCGCCTCCGTTGCGGTTTTTGCTTTACATATAGCTTATATGATTTCAAATGGGCCTATTGCTTTGATCGGTCAGGATTTGGCCTATACCGATAACAAAACTCATGCAGAAAACAATAGGAATTTCATGGAAATAAACGAAGCCTATATAAAAGAAAGACGGATGTTCCATATCAAGGGGTATTATGGCGATCAAGTTTTAACAGATTATGCTTTCTTAACCATGAAGCATAATTTTGAAAAGCTCCTACAAACGTTTTCGCATCCTGAGAGGATCTACAATTGCACCGAAGGCGGAGCGAAGCTAGATGGCTACCAGCAACTTTCTTTTCGAGAGTTTTGCAATAAGTATGTAGACATAAATACAAAGGTACCAATGTTTGCTATCGATGCATACCCGCATAGGGATCTTCAAGCATGGAGAGAGTTTCTTGTTCGGGTTGAACAGGAAATAAAGCTGCATGATAAAGTGCGCCGTCTTGCCGAAGAAGCTTTGTTGTTGTTAAAAAGCAATGGTTTTGATACGCGGTTTGATGCTAAAATAGTAAAGAAGCTAGACAAGATCGATCAACAGCTAAAAACGATCTTCGATGAAGGAATCATGGCGTTCATTACTCAACCCATCGTTGTCGATACGTTTACCAATTACTTGCCGAAAGAAAATGAAACAGAACAAGAAATGTATCAACGAGTATACACTCGCTCCATGGACTTGTATTCACGTTTGCAAGAAGCTGCCCTTGATTCAAAAGCTCATTTTATGCAACTAAAAGAGAAAATCAAAAGTCAAATTCATTCGATGGATAAGAGGGAGAAAGATGACGGATCTCATTTACGAAACTCAACATAGCTTCTATCAATATATTGAGCGTGTGGCGGCAGGAACGCAAATGATCGCTGACTATTTGCGCGAAGATAAAGTGGGAGAAGCGATGCAGCTGATCACACAGTTTAGCGAAGGGGTTGTATGGCTGACAAAGGTCATCGCATTGATGCAGCAGCATCAATATGATATTCGTATCAATCCGAACCAAATTAACGAATTTTTGCTTGAAATCAATGATGGCTTGGAACGCCAAGACTATATTATTGTTGCTGACATGTTTGAATATGAAATCAAGCCTTTTTTTGAAGAGGCAGCGAAAGAACGATTTTATCAGAAGGAAGAGGAAAATTGACTGTTCCAGACCGCAATCTTGCTGCAATCAATAACACAGTAGCTGAAACGCCGATTGAGGTGGAGATTCATCCATCCAAAAAAGGGCCGCCAACAATGAAAGTGAACGGCCATTACTTGTATAGTCGCTACGATCCATGGAAAGAGGCCGAGCGTTTTATCGAGTCGCAAATCGACAGAGACGCCAATCACTACTGTCTTTTTGGGCTTGGACTCGGATACCATGTGCAAAAATTGCTGGAAAAAGAGCCGAATAAACAGATAGTCGTTTTGGAGCCTTCTTTGTCTATTCTCCAAAAAGCGGCTGAACATATGGATTTATCCTATATATTTTCGCATCCGAATGTGGAAATTTTCTTCCTTGACCAAGAACAATCTGTGATTGGTACATTGAATGAGTTGGCCAAGCAGCACACTAGATGGATTATACCGAATGCTTGGTTAAAAGCCTTGCCACCAACCTATCCGTTAAAATGGTTTTTCGAAGAAATAAAAATTCAAGACATGTCCTTTCAGCGATTTTCAGCTTTAATGGAGCGTAATTTCAAAGAAAATGTAAAATGCATGGATCCAAATGTAGGAAAACTGTTCGCTAAATTTAATGATCAAAAAGCGGTATTGGTATCGGCCGGCCCTTCACTAGATGAAGTGGTCCATTCTTTACAAAAGCTGCAGAACAAATATTTTATTTTATCAGTTGGCTCGGCTTTTCAGGTTCTTAAAGCAAACCGCATTGCTCCCGATGCTGTGATAATCACAGATCCGCAAGAATTTGTCTGCCAACAATTAGAGGGCTTGGACGATACATTGACGTTACTGTATTTGTCCACCGCCTGTCGTTTCGCTGTAGCAAATCATAAAGGGCCGAGAATGATCGCATTTCAAAAAGGGTATCTTCAAGCCGAGCGTTATGCTCGCCAAAAACAGTTTCCTCTCGTCGATACCGGGGGATCTGTGGCGACAGCAGCACTTGATCTATTAATCAAAATGGGATTCTCTGAAATTGTGTTGGCAGGGCAAGATTTGGCTTACGGCAAAAACAAAAGTCATGCTTTACATTCGACATCAGGGATAGATGTAGCATCAAACGAAAACTTGCTGTCTGTGCAAGCGAATGATGGAACAATTGTGAAAACGACGACCATTTTATCGATTTATCGAAGATGGTTTGAACGAAAAGTCGCTGAAACGCAGCATGTAACTTTTCAAAACACAGCAGAAAAAGGTGCTGTTATTCAAGGAGTACCTTTCGTTCATATCTCTCAAATTGTGTCACAGTCCGAACATCTTATGACATGCAATTTTAAAGAAAAACTGCAACGCATCATCAACCAATGCTAAAATTCACTTTACTTCAAAGGAGCTTATGCGATGGAGTTTTGGCGGAATCAAACAGTTCTTGTTACCGGGGGAACTGGATCATTCGGAAAAAAATTTGTAAAAAAAATACTACACTATGATGTAAAAAAGGTGATTGTATTTAGCCGTGATGAATTAAAACAATATGAAATGGCACAGGAATGTACGGATCCACGAATTCGCTTCTTTATTGGTGACGTGCGAGATAAAGATCGTCTATATCGCGCATTTGATGGCGTCGACTATGTTGTTCATGCCGCAGCGATGAAGCAAGTGCCTGCATGTGAATACAATCCGTTTGAAGCGGTAAAAACCAACATTTACGGTGCGCAAAACGTGATTGAAGCGGCGATTGACCGTGGAGTAAAACGGGTCATTGCATTAAGTACCGACAAGGCTGCGGCCCCCATCAATTTATACGGTGCGACAAAACTAGCGTCCGATAAACTATTTGTAGCGGCCAACTCTTATGTCGGCGGAAAGGAAACGCGGTTTGCCGTAGTGCGCTATGGAAATGTAGTTGGGAGCCGTGGAAGCGTCGTTCCATTTTTTAAAAAAATGGCAGCTGAAGGCAAGAAACTGCCAATCACAGATGAACGGATGACTCGCTTCTGGATTACGCTTGACCAAGGTGTTCAGTTTGTTATTGACTCCCTTGCAAGAATGAAAGGCGGGGAAATTTTCGTTCCGAAAATCCCTAGCATGAAAGTGATAGATCTTGCAAAAGCAATCGCACCGGAAGCAGAAATTGAAATCATCGGCATCCGCCCGGGCGAAAAGCTTCATGAAACGATGATTACCGAAGATGATGCCAGACATACAGTTGAGTTTGATAATTATTATGTCATTATCCCTGAGTTTCCGTGGTGTCCACAAGAATATGAAAAATATGGAATATATTTACCGGAAGGATTTAAATATACAAGTGATACGAATACGGAATGGTTGACGGTGGAGGAGTTACGAATGTTAGTAGAGGAAGTGTAATTGTTTTTTCTCCTTGTTAATAGGAGAAAGGTGTGCAATGTTCACTAATTAATCATATCCAGTTATTCTGCATTTCTTGTAACTTAGAGCTAACAGCATAAACAAAATTTTATATTATTTATATAGTGAATTGCGCATAAATATGCATAATTGTACGTGTAGTAAATAGCGATTAAATCTATACCCATGCGGCTGTTCTAATCTGTCATTCTTTAACTAGTGGAGTGTCTATTGAATCATGTTACGGAGAGGAATAGCACGACCGTAGACTTTTTTGATTAATCACTATTTGTGAGATGAATAGTTGGGAAGAAAAAGCTTCCTGTCTGTTGGGCGATTTGACGAACTTTTTCACTATCGCATTCAATACAAACTCAATTTTCGTTAGTGGATAATTGGAAAGAAAGAGCTGCATCATTGCGATTGACGGCAATGAAGACATACGGTATAAAATGATTTTCTATGCCGTTGTACAAAGATGTAATTTAAAACCTGTCAACTAATTATATGGACTGAAGCTTCCCCATTTAACTTGAGAATAGAGACAGCTTCGGAGCGCTATACTGTCAATCATGACGATTTTTGATTACCAAACGCCTATATCTTTTAGAAGTTGAAACATAAACACATAAATACAGAAAATCCTTGTTCTTGAACCCATTTACCTGAACGTGAAAACGTAGAAAGATGTGGGCCCTCCTTTGGATCATAAATAAGCCGAAAGTAGCCAAAATCGATTCGATGTGTCAACTAACAGACTTAAATAATCAAACGAAAACGAAAAAATCGTTTTTTTAAAAAGAAAACAATTTTAACAATGATTTTATCGGAATCGGTGATTGCCATGTCACATAAAAGGTGTTTCCAGCAAATAAAGTTGGTAAATGTATCAAAATAAAGTCCGCAAAAGAGGTTTTTCTATATATTGTATATTAGAAAAAAATTAGGAATCGTGATTGTGTCTACCCTTAGAAATGAGTTTTTTGTTTCTGTATATTTTCTAATATAGGCGGTTTTTTGCGTCTCTTTATGCATCCATTATATGTTTGGCAATACGTTCGATATATATAAAAATATTTATAAAAAGTACTATTGAAAGAAAGGGATAGGTTTATGGTAGAAGCATGTAAGATACAAAAAAAAATATTAGATTTGTTTGAACGATTAGACTTTGAA
The DNA here is from genome assembly GCF_007829715.1 of Geobacillus sp. C56-T2. Classification (NCBI taxonomy): domain Bacteria; kingdom Bacillati; phylum Bacillota; class Bacilli; order Caryophanales; family Anoxybacillaceae; genus Geobacillus; species Geobacillus sp. C56-T2. The sequence continues at coordinate 3,103,088 of NZ_VJWB01000001.1, read as the reverse complement.
GATAAAGTAATGATTTGGGGAGCTGGAGAACATACTGTAGCTTTGCTTAACTTTCTTAATGAGAAAAATATTTCTTTACATTATGTTCAAGGAATTATTTCTAGTTATCAGGAGCATCAACAAATAATGGGGATAAAAGTTTACTCTGTCCAAGAAGCTCTTGATTTGCTTCATTTTGTTAAGTATATCATTATTTCTTCATATTCCTTTCAAGAAGAGATTTTGTATGAGTTAGAAAAGTTAGGTTTACATTCGAAAGCGTTTGTTTTATACAATATGGAGAAGCCTGATCCATTGTTTTATTGGAAGGTAAGGCAACGTTATTATTATAACTATGAAGATATTCCGGCAGATCCAGTTATTCATAATGTAAAATTTGATGGTATTGAATTTAAAATGAAGCTTAATTTAAGGGAGTTTATCCAAAATACTATTTATAATTATGGGTATTATGAGAAGAACGAAACTCAATTTTTATTAAAAAAAATTCAATCTGGTCAAACTGTTTTTGATTTAGGAGCAAATGTTGGTTATTATACTTTAATACTTGCTCAAAGAGTAGGAGTAAATGGAGTGGTTCATTCTTTTGAACCTGATAGCAAAAATTTCAGCCAATTAATTGAAAATATACATTTAAATCAATTATCGAATGTGGTAGCCAATCAACTAGCTGTCTCAAATAATAATGGTTATGTGACTTTATATTCCAATTCTAAGGAAAATGGTGGAATGAAATCATTTGTGCAACAATCTGAATATGTTTATTCACAAGAAAAAGTAGCGACAATTCGTTTAGATAATTATATTGAACAAAATAAGATTGATAAGGTGGATTTTATTAAGGCAGATATTGAAGGAGCAGAAATGCTTGCTTTTCAGGGAGCAGAAAATCTCCTCTCTTCTTCCGATGCACCAGATATTATGTTAGAAATTAATCCTAGCTCACTGTCAAAATTGGGATTTTCTGATGTAGAACTTCAAAAGTTATTAATTGATTATGGATATAAAATATACTTGATAGAGGACAGTGGTACATTAAAGTATATTCAATCCGCAATAGATGTGCAGAAGCCTAATATTAATGTTTTTGCAACAAAAAAAGAATTTTTAGTTTAAAGGGAGAATGGCTCATCACCATAACGTGTACTTGACAGACGGTGCACTTCTCTGAACAGGTGTAGGCAAAACATGATTGGTTTCCTGTTCCTTCATGGATGCATAAGCAAGATGTGTGATGGAAAAATCAAGTACAACTTTTGGTGAAGAGCCGGGAGAATGTAACATTGTAAAAATTATACAACGTTCAACCTGACTTTGACACTTACTAGACAAACAAATCGTTCACCAACCTCTGATTCCACAAGGAGGGGGCACGATTTGATACGCTTCACGCGTGTATCTAGAAGGCCGGTGATTTAAGGGGGCATAGACTTCCCTCATATCGAATTTTGGGGACCATTCTCCCCGCCATTTGGCGCCAAAGGACGGGAGGACGAGCAGGACTTCCTGCCCCAAATTCCATTTTTGCGCACGCCAAAGAGCCGGTCTCCCCTCGTTTTTTTCGAAACCGGCACAATCGCTTCAGATTTTGCACGACGGCGGTCAACAGCGCCTGTTCTTCCATGGCGTAAAGGCCTCGGCTTCGGGCCCGGTCCAGCCCATGACATTCCTTCCCTTCGGCAAACACATGCTCACAACGCGTGCGAAGGGCTTGAATGGATCGATAACCACCCTGTTGCTGAATGAGCCTTGCTTGGTTGCGAATCTGAACTTCCCGGACTTTCGCCTGGCGTTGTGCTTCCTGAGCGGGATCCTTCGCCCGGCGCTTCCAGGTTGGAATTTCTTCCATCTCCTTGCGGCGCAGCGACACGAGCGGCGTGATGCCTTGGACGAAGAGCTCTTTCAAATACTCCGTGGTGCCATACGCTTTGTCTGCGGACAAGGTTCGAATCGTGATCGACGGGTGGCGAAACCGAATGGAAGCCAGCTGCTCCAAACTCGTCTCCCGCTCCGCCGTTCCGGTGGCGAGGCTGGCCCGTCTGGACAAAATCACGCGCGACTGGACGTCGATGACGTCGTGCACCAGATACCGAGGATACGCTTCCTGTCCTTTGCCTTTCTTGTACAACCGGGCATCCGGATCCGTCACGCTTCGATGGGTTTGGTTGGAAAACGCAGTTCCACGGAAGTTTCCTCGTTCTCCGGCATGGACGCGTTCCCCTGATGGGGGAGACGGAGAAGGCGGGTCGTCATCGGGATCCCGATCCGCCTCTGGGGACTCGGCCTGTTCATCTTCCCGGGCGGTGCGGGCGAGGTAGTCCTCCAACGGTTCCACCGGAGCGAGCTTGACTTCCCGCAAGCTGTGGATCGAAGCATTCGCCCGCACTTGAGTGCCATCGGCCGCCGCATGCACATCCGGCGAGACCAGCCCTGCCGCGATGCACTGATCCACCACGTAGGTCATCAGCCGATCAAAGATTCCGTGTTGGCGCCAGCGCTTCCGTGTTTTGACGAGCGTCGTTCGATCCGGCAGTGTGGGGTGATGAGGATCCGGATGGAGCACGGATTCAAAGTCGAGACCGCAAAACCACAAGTATCCGGCATGCATGGGGAGGATCTCATACAACTCCCGCTCGGAGTGGTCGAACAAATACGATAGCAGCATCAGACGAAGCAGCCGTTCCGGATCCGCCGCCGGGCGACCCGTTTTTTTCCGTATACAGGGGAGCCACCCAATCGTGAATGACGGAAAAGTCAACCGCTTCGTTGATTTGGCGTAGGATATGATGTGGGGGAACCAGTTCCTCCATGTCGATGACTTGAAACAGACGAGGCTGAGTCGAAGGATGTTTGGGGGCTTTCATGATCTGCTCACGCTCCATTCAAAGATTCTTCTTCCTTTTTCGACATAAGCCCCCTACATCCCTGCCTTGGCGTGTACTTTTTCACCGGCCTTCTAGGAGTAAGGCTGAATATCTAGAATGTCTCACTCATACCGCTGTAAAGAGTGGACGTTGTTTAGTAGAGGAATCTGTGCATTGATATAGATCTCCATATTGTGAAGAAAAATGTCCTAAAGTGAGTCATTATAGTTCATCCCAAATTTTTCACTACGGGATTTCCACGATTCAGCCATACAACTGAGTAGACAAGCGCACGAATGCGCTCTTCGAGGTTCATAATTCGAGTAAGGACTCGAGTACCCGAAAATCATCCTCGTATATGATTAGTTGTTTATATCCTAGTGCCGCTTCTTTCGTGGATAGTTGAAATGAGAAGTCGATATGCTAGGTTACATTCATATAGATAGTGATTTTTGAAAATGTGCATATTCAATTAAAAATGTTGTAAAGTAGATGCCAATATTTTAGTTTTTGAAGATGGCTTGGAACAAGAAATCAGATAACATATATTCATATTAATATGTACTTGCCTAAAGATACTGATTCTTACATGGAAAGACATAATCTTAAGTATTTTTCACGAGTTTTATTTATAAAAACAAACGAATTAGGTGATTAGTCAATGAAAATTGCCCAAGTTTTCCCCTATTATGGTCTTAATGGACTAACTAGGTATGTCACTACGTTAAATGAAGGCTTACTATCAATAAATAAAGATATTGAAATCGTGAATTTTGTAGTTGTAGATAATGATAGAATTAATGATTTAGAAAGAATGTGTATATCTAATGAACGTATACAATATTACCCTATAAAAAGGGATTTAAGTGTTTCTCTCAACAGAAAAAGTTTGCTAGATGACTGCAGTATAAAACAAATAGAGTTGGAGTTTGAAAAGTTTCTTGAAAGGTATAAACCAGATGTAGTTAATTTTCAACATCTTTCGGATATGGGTGCTTCTTTAATAGGAATAGCCAAGGATAAAGGAATTCCAACAATTCTAACATTACACGATTATTGGATTATTTGCCCGTTGAAATTTCTGATGAATCGCCATTTTCATTTATGTTCAGGTCCTAATTTAGGCGCGAAATGCGTTGAATGTTTTTGTGATTTTAGAGAAAATGATGAGATTCGAAAAAAATTGTTACAGGAAAGTTTGTTAAGATTTTCCTATATAAAAGATACTCTAAAACAAAAAACAGATTTGATTATTGCAGTTTCAAAATCTGTTCAAACGAAACTGCTGGAGGAGGGAATTAATCCTAAGAAAATTAAAGTTATTTATCCTGCTCTTAAAACAAAGACTCAAATTACTAAGAAAGATTATTTAAATAAAAGGATTGTATTTGGCTTTATTGGCGGACTCTATATTATTAAGGGCCCACATGTTCTTATCGATGCTTTTAATTCTCTTCAAGAGAATAACACAGAATTGCACATTTACGGTGATAGTTCTTCACAGTTTAGAAGAGAAGTATTAGAGAAAATGGTAAATTCAGATAAGGTAGTTAAGTTTAAAGGTAAGTATACACCGGAAGATTTAGATTCTATTTTTTCAACAATCGATGTCTTAGTAGTTCCATCAGTTTGCCCAGAAACGGGTCCTTTAGTTGTACAGGAATCATTACGTTACCGAGTGCCTGTTATAGCATCTAATATTGGAGGGATTCCTGAATATGTACGAAATGAGTATGGAGCTCTGTTCGAGCCAGGTAACAGTAAAGAGTTAGCTAATATCATGACTACAATAATTAAACAACCTAGTATTGTACAAAAATGGGTTGACAATATTCCGCAATTTCCGAGTGTTGAGAGATTTGTTGAGGAGGTACAAAATATTTATTTAGAGGTTCTTAAGTTGAGAAAAGATTCCGTACGTTATAATCACATGAATTTGCTTAATAGAGTAGATAGGTCATTTATCCGAAGAGAAGCTATTAGGGAATCTCTACCTATACAAATTAATTTTATTTTAGATTATCTAATCAATAAAAACTATAATCGAATTGCTATCTTTGGAGCTGGAGAATTAGGTAGAAAAGTAGCGAATGATCTGAAAAAAATTGGCATAGATGTGTCATGTTTTATAGATAATGATGTAAAAAAACAGAATAAATTTATAGATGGTATTAAAATTATACATCCTAATATAATAAAATGTGTTAAACCCAAAGCAATTTTAATTGTATCTGATTGGGAGTTTGAAATAATGAGTCAGCTACAAAATATGAATTTAGACATTCCAATTCTTGGTTTATATAGTTTCGAAAATATAGAATGAAGAAAGAGGTGAGAAAATGATGAATCTAGATCAACTTTGGTTATCAGATAAATATTTAAAATCCATTAGTAGCATAGAAAATGAAGTGAAACTGCTTTCTTTAGATATCTTTGACACTTTAATATTTAGAAGTTGTGCAAAACCCGTTGATATTTTTTTAAAAGTAGGTGAAAAAGCTCAAAAAGAAGGACTATCAAAATATACTCCATTCGAATTTCAACAGTTAAGAATTTTAGCCGAGAAAGTAGCGAGAGAAGAGAAAAAAAAATCTATTAATTCCACTGAAGTGAGTTTAGAACAGATTTACGAACATATGCCATTTGATATAAATACATCAAATCGTATTAAGGAAATTGAGCTAGAAACTGAAATAGAATCTTGTTATGTAAATCCTAGTATATATTCTTTGATAAAGTATTTTTCTAGTAAAAATATTCCCATTGTTCTAATGTCAGATATGTACTTGTCTAATGAGCAAATTAAAAAAATTTTAATAAATAACGGTTTTGAAATGAATTATATAAGTAATATATTGGTTTCTAACATAGAAGGAGGCAGTAAAGAAGAAGGTTTTTTATTTAAGATTTTAATGAATTTATTTCCAGATATAGAGAAACAAGCAATATTGCATATTGGAGATAATTATATGGCTGATGTAGTGGCAGCAAAAGCTGCAGGAATTAGAACTATTCATTATAAGGTAATTCCTTCTACAATTAACGATGTTTTCTCGTTCGAACAAGTAAGATTTGGTGATCTATTACCTGAGTTACTATCATTGAGAAAATTAGCAGGAAACATACAAAATTATAGCGCTGATGAGGAGTTTTGGTTTAGATTTGGAGCTACTGTGTTAGGCCCTTTTCTAAGCATCTTTGCGGATTGGATTATAGATTTGTGTATTAAGGAAAACAAAAAGTATATTTATCCATTAATGAGAGAGGGACATCTTCTTTCAGAAGTCATATCCAAGGCATTGGTGTATAGGAAAGAACAATTAATTGTAAGACCTTTGTATGTATCAAGAAAGGCCACATTCTACAGTTTCATTGAACACATTGACACAAAATTTTTTGAACAATTATTTAAAGGAAAGAATGATTTTGTTCGTTTAAGAAATGTAACTGTTTATAATTTTTTTGAGATGTTTGGAATAACAAACCTCGATGTGATTAAGGAATTTAGTCAGTACTACGATGAGCTGATCGAGAATTCTAACAATGTGATGATTACAAAAGAGACAAGTTTACAAGAAAAGCTACTTCAAATGCTTAGTAATGAAATTATTATAGAACAAATTAAATTGTATGTTGAACAAAAACAGCGATATATTGAAGAGTTTTTATTACAGACCATTAGGGATCCTTCTAGTTCAGTAACAGTTGACATTGGATTTAGAGGTACAACTCAGTTTTTTATTGACAAGGCTCTATCTAGGTATACTTCAGGACTCACTCATGTAATTGCTATGGGTACTCAATCAACAACAGAGAAAATGCTATTAGGATTAGATATTAGAGGTTTTTTAGGAAATGCAGGGGAGAATATAGATATCATTTATTCTATTAAAAGGAGTCCTGAGATATTTGAACAATTGCTAATGGGAGAGGAAGGAAGTACCATAGGTTATTTACGGGATCAAAGTGGAAAAATAGATCCGATTATTGCTAATAGTATGTATCAACCCAAAGAAATTCATTGGAAAAAAATATGTGCTGAAGGTGTGAAGACATTCCAGTTTTTATGGTATCACTTGATTAATATAAAACCACAATTAAAAAATGAAGTTTTTAAAAGGAAACGTGAAATTGCTAAGATTTTAACCCGAGTTATAGAAATGCCTACAATGGAAGAAGCGATTAACCTAGGTGAATTAAGCCATGAAGATAATTTTGGCAGTCAATATGTTAGAAAAATTTGCAATGATTCTGATATAAATTTGTTGGATAAGCTAGGTGTTAATACCTATATATCTTTTACAAGTCATGGTTGGGAATATGGAAAATCATACTGGCCTCAAGGTGTAGTTACTCGAAAATATCCTTTCTATCTTTATTCGTATTATTTAAAACAAAGAAACCATGGTAGTTATGTTATTGTTTTTAATGAAATGATTAGTAGAGTAAGAGAGATGGGATACAGGGAAATAGCTATTTATGGTGCTGGAGAAGCTGGGAGACATTTACTAAAATTAGCAATTCTTCATGGAATGAATGTAAAATGTTTTATAGACAGCAATAAAAAGTTATGGGGAAAGAGAATAGAAGGCATATTAGTAAAGTCATTAAAAGAAGCTTTTGATGATGGTATAAATGTATTTGTTGTAGGGTCCTTAGCTTATTATAAAGAGATTAAGAATACAATAATAGATACTTACAGTAGGAAAAATAAAATTCCAAAGGTTTTTACTGCTTATTCTTTGGAGGAATGAAAATGATAAACCCTATTGTCAGTGTAGTTATGCCTGTATACAATGCGTTACCTTGGATTAATGAATCTATTAATTCCATCTTAAATCAGACTTTTGAAAATTTCGAATTAATAATTATTGATGATGGATCAGTTGATGGAACTAGGGAATTTTTAAAAAATATAAACGATTCTAGAATCGTTCGGTATTTTTTTTCGGAAAATCGCGGGATTGTTAGTGCTCTAAATAAAGGAATTAGCCTAGCGAAGGGGAAATATATAGCTCGTATGGATTCAGATGATATATCGTCACCAATTCGTTTAGAACAACAAGTTGAATTTTTGGAGGAAAATCCTAGTTGCCATTTGGTTGCTACAAACATTGAATCTTTCACACATGAATCAACAATACCAAAAGAAGAATTAGAAAGATATCAAAAATGGTATAATAATGCACATACGCATGAAGAGATTTGTCTAACATTACCTATAGGTAATTGTCTATGTCATCCATCGGTAATGTTTAGAAAGGACAGTTTTTATAAAATAGGTGGATATAAGTCTGAATTTAAGTTAGCAGAAGATTACGAATTTTTTATACGTATGTCAAAATATGGGCGATTATTTAAAATTCGAAAACCGTTGTTAAAATATCGTATTCACTCAAAACAACTCTCATCGGAATATAAACAAAGACAAAGGAGGATTGATGCAAAAATTAAGGCACATTATATCAAGGAGCACTACTGTTTAGAAGGGAAAGAAAACTTACTTATTTGGGGGGCTGGTAACGGAGGTATACTTATATATAAGGCGTTATCTGAATTGGGAATAAAGGTAGTGGGTTTTATTGACATAGATTACAATAAACGAAAAAAACGAGTTGACCATATAATGATTGAGAATCCGGAAAGTATATCTAAATTTCAGTTTGATTTTGTGATTATAGCAACAACTCTAGGAAGAAAATATGCCGAAAGCTATTTAGAATCTTTGGGTTTAAAATACGGCAAACAGTATATTCCTGTATGGTAAGAAAGGAGGAGAAACGTGGAAAAGTCAATTGCTGTAATTATTTGTAACTGGAACAAAAAAGAAGATGTGTTGAATTGTATTCAATCTGTCCTAAACTCCTCCATACAAGATCTTGATATCATTGTTGTTGATAATGCATCTACGGATGGGTCAGTAGAGGCTATTATGAATAAGTATTCAAATCAGGTAAAGTTGTTGGTTAATGAAAGAAACTTGGGAGGAGCTGGTGGTTTTAATACAGGGATTAATTGGGCATTAAAGAGGGGATATAAATATGTTCAGTTGTTAGATAGTGACGTCATTGTTGATAAGCAAGCTATTGAAGTGTCTTATTGGCTTATGGAGAACAATTCTCATATAGGTGCTGTAGGATCAAAAATATATTACTATCACGAATCTAACCGTTTACAAGAACTGGGTGCAAAAATAGATTGGAAGAATTTTTATATAAGTCCTTTATATAAAGGTTACTTGGACTGTAATGAGATCCCTACAACGATTGATTGTGACTATGTACCGGCATGTTCGGTAATGGTAAGGGTAGAAGCCGTAGAGCAAATTGGTTTGATGGACGAAGGTTGTTTTATTTATTGGGATGATATTGAATGGTTTTATCGAATGAAACAAGCAGGATATAGAGTTGTGTCTTATTCAAAATCAAAAGTTTGGCATAAGATGGGGGCGGCTAATAAGACAAATACATTTTCAACTTACTATTTTTGGCGTAATCGTATAAATTTCTTTTTAAACTATCTTGATGACGAGTTGTTGGAGAGCTTTGCTAAGCAAATTATAAAAGAAACATTTCAAGCTGTTTATATGTGTAACTATAATAAGCAATATAATGTTGCCAAGACAATATTACTAGCTATTGAAGATGCATTAAAGGGATTGAGAGGTAAAGCTCCTGAAGGCCGCATTTTCGAACGTGAAAAAACCAATACTTTTGATCAATTCGCTAAATTTGTGAATAATGAAAAGCGTATTGTATTAATTCCTCAGTGTGAGTTTAGAGTACTTCAATCAATTGTTGGACAAATTGGAGAAGCGAAAATAGAAGCTATAGTTGCAAATAATGAGGATAAAGAGTTGTTAGAGTTGCAATTTCCAACAATAAATATTCGTTCAGTTTATGAGAAGGGAACTCTCCCTTCTATTGCTGTGTATAATCATGTATTAGATGCGGATTTTACGAATGATATAGATTTATATGTAGACCAATATTTTAATGTTGTTCAATCTGAAGAAGATCGGCACTACATGGCGAACTATAAAACGATGTATCAAATTTATCAAAATATTTATTTCCCTGTTTTAAAGCAACGCTTTTTAGACTGGAGAGAGAAAAATAAGATTAGTTAAGGAAAGGAGCAAAAATGAAAGATCAATTTCCTCTTGTCAGCATCGTCATGCTTGCATGGAACCGTAAAGATGATGTGCGCGAAAGCTTAATGCATATTCAAGAAATAGACTATACGCCCCTTGAAGTGATTGTAGTGGACAATGCTTCCACGGATGGTACACCTGAAATGATTGAAAGCGAATTTTCCGATGTTCGTTTGATAAGAATGTTTAAAAATATCGGGATTGCGGCGTATAATATTGGATTTGAAAATGCTAAGGGAAAGTACATCGTTATTATTGACGATGATTCTTTCCCTGCGAGACATGCGATCCGGCGAATGGTTCAAGTATTTGAAGAGGATGAACGGCTTGGTGTGGTGGCCTTTGATGTGCGCAATTATTATAATTACGATGAGATAAAAAACGAATTAGAGCATACCGATGAGACAGCAGAAGTGAAGGCCGTAGCCAGCGATTACTTGATGTCTTTTAACGGTGCGGGTGTAGGTATTCGGAAGGATTTATTTAAAAAAATTGGATATTATCCTGAAGAATTTTTTCTTTACAATAACGAAATGGATTGTGCATTTAAAATCTGGGATGCGGGTTATCGCATTGAATTTTATTCTAACATTGTTTCTTATCATAAGTATTCTCCTAAAAACCGCACCTCTTGGAGGGCGCCGTTCTACTATACGAGAAATGCGTTTTGGCTTATTTGGAAACATTATCCTATGGATATGGCGTTAAAAACAACGCTTAGACTAATATATGATTGCTTTTATTATTCCATGGAGCAGAAAACTACTGTTTATTTAAAGGCGGTGTGGTCAGCTTTTAGTGAAGCATACAAGTTAAAAGGAAAGCGAAAGGCGGTAAATCGGACTATCGCGGAAAAGCTGCGTGTTCCGTTTAATATTTCTTTTACATTCTATCGGTAAAATTGTTGATATTAAATCGAGGGAATTAAACACCTATGTATGGTTAAGGGAGTACATAGTGGTATGAAAAAATTATTAATTATTCGCTCAGCAAGTATGCAGCAGTTAGATAAAAATCTAAAAACCATTATACAAAAGTTCCCTGATTATGAATATCATATACTGACACATGAGCATAGTGTAAAACTTGTGGAAAAATATAATGTTATAAAAAAAACTATTGTATATCCTTATAGAGAATCCTTTTCGATCAAGAGACAGGTACCAGAATTACAAAATGAAACTTATGATGTTGTTATCATCCCTGTTGCTAATCTGACTGGTGCTGGCTTCTTTAATGTTTTTCAATTCTCATTGTCATTAAAGGCAAAAAAGAGAGTAGTTTGCAATCTTATTTCTGATTTATGGGATATTACGCCAGGACAAATTCGCTGGATGAGAATAAAGCATATCATGATGTCCATTATATCTATGGCTGGTTCGATGATTGCTGGGCTATTTGTTCTTTGGTTATTGCCGTTAAAGTTAAAAAGGCTTGAAAAAAAAGGAGAATAACAATATGTTTGACTATGTTGTTGTTGGTGCAGGGTTTGCTGGAGCAGTGATCGCTGAACGAATTGCTACTCAATTGAACGAAAAGGTATTAGTTATTGAAAAAAGAAATCATATTGGTGGTAACGCTTATGACTATTATGATGAAAATGGTATTTTAGTTCATAAGTATGGACCACATATTTTCCATACTCGCTCCAAAGAAGTATGGGATTATTTGTCTCAATTTACAGATTGGTATTTATATCATCATCATGTGCTCGGTTCAATTGATGGGAAAAAAGTTCCGATTCCGTTTAATTTAAATACTTTATATGAATTGTTACCCGAATCACTGGCTAAACCTTTGGAAGAAAAGTTAGTAAATAAATTTGGATATAACGTAAAAGTCCCAATTTTAAAGTTGCGTGAAACGGATGATCAAGATTTAAAGTTTTTAGCGGATTTTGTTTATGACAAAGTGTTTCTGAACTATACGACCAAACAATGGGGAATGAAACCGGAAGAGTTAGATCCAACGGTTACTGGGAGAGTGCCGGTATATATTTCTAGGGATAACCGCTATTTTCAAGATGCTTATCAAGGGATGCCGAAAGAAGGCTATACGAAAATATTTGAAAAGCTATTATCTCACTGTAATATTAAGCTGATGTTGAATACAGATTATAAAGAAATTATAGAAGTTGACTTTAACAAGGGCAATATAAGTTTGTTCGGAAGAGAATTTAAAGGAATATTAATTTATACGGGGAAAATCGACGAATTTTTTAACTATGAATTTGGTGAACTTCCTTATCGTTCTCTTCGTTTTGAATTTGAAAACATTCAAAAGGAATTTGTACAGCCAGTTGGTACCGTTAATTACCCGAATGAATATCAATTTACGAGAATTACGGAATTTAAACATTTAACTGGCCAAAAACATTTATCGACAACGATTGTAAAAGAATACCCTCAAGATTATGAACGAAATGTAAAGGGGAAGGATATTCCTTATTATCCAATTCCTAAAAAAGAAAATTTAGAGTTATATGCAAGATATAAAGAGAGAGCAAAACAGTTTTCTAATGTCTTATTTGTTGGGCGGCTTGCTGAATATCGATATTATGATATGGATGCTGTTATAGCAAAAGCTCTTACAGTGTTCAAAAATAAAATATCTGTACAGTAACATCTTTATGGTGAATCGATAAAATGAGAGATTTCAAAGGATATATATTCGATCTTGACGATACCCTATATTGCGAACACGATTACGTAAAATCGGGATTTTGGGTTGTGGCAAATGAGCTCGCGAACTATCGGTCGGATATGGATATAAGTGGGATTCATCAAATGCTCATTGCTGAATGGAAAAGAAATGGTCGTGGTCGAGTGTTTGATGAAGTATGTAGACAGTTAAATATCGATATAGATGTTTCCCATTTAGTTCGTCTTTATCGCAGACATACACCTAATATTTCCTTATATGACGATGCGCAAAAATTAATTTTCTATTTAAAAGAAAAAGGAAAAAAGCTAGGGATTATTACTGATGGAGATTCAACAATGCAATGGGCCAAGGTGAAGGCGCTTCATCTAGAAAAGCTGTTTGACTATATTATTGTCACTGGTGATTTGGGGGAGGAACATTGGAAACCTAGCGAGACTCCGTATCGAAAAATGGTTGAATATTTGCATTTAGATTTTGGAGATTGTGTATATATAGGGGATAATCCAAACAAAGATTTTATTACCGCTAGAAAACTGGGAATGGGAACGGTTCGTATCGTTCGTGATGTTGGCGATCATATGCAAACGAGGCTTTCAGGAGAGTATGAGGCGGATGATTTGATTTATTCATTAACCGAATTGATTACATAAGATGCGAAAAATAAAGGGGTGGTATGTATTAATGTATTAGTAACTAGTATTTCAAAAAAAATACCGATGTTGCAAGCTATTCAGCAGGCGATGCGAAAAATGAATTCTTCTATGGCTTTAATTGGCGCCGACATAAATCCGAGTTGTATCGGTCGATATTTTGTTCATGAATTTTGGGAAATGCCTTCTTTGGAAGATGTGAAAATTGAAGAGTTTGTTTTGTTTTGTAAGAAAAAAAACATTGGTTTTTTGATCCCGACAAGAGACGGTGAGCTTCTTTATTTTTCCTTTTATCGTCGATTGTTGGGGGAACATGGGATTTCCGTCATGGTCTCTGAACCAGAAGCTGTCCAAACCTGTCTTGATAAGCTGCGTTTTTACAAAGTTTTAACTGAAAATGGGTTTCCAGCGATTCCGACGTCCTTATCGGTTCAAGAATTAAAATTTGATCATTATGTCGTCAAAGAACGTTACGGATCTGGAGCGAGAAGCGTAGGGATCAATTTATCAAGCGAAGAGGCAGTATTGCACGCTAAGAGATTAGAAGAACCTATTTTCCAACCGTTTATTCAAGGGATGGAAATCAGTGTTGATCTTTACATCACCCGTACAGGAGACGTTAAAGGAGTAGTAGCGCGAACAAGGGACAATGTCGTAAACGGGGAATCGCAAGTAACAACAACGATAAAAAACGAAAAATTAGAACGTATGTGCGGAGATGTTGCTAAATGTTTAAAATTATATGGTCATATTGTAATGCAAGTGATCATGGATAATCAAGGAGATTTTCATATTATAGAGTGCAATAGTCGTTTTGGCGGGGCTTCTACGTTAAGCATAGAAGTCGGATTAGATAGTTTTTACTGGTTTTTTCTTGAATCGCAAGGAAAAAATTTAGATGATTATCCTTTTGTTCGTTCAGAGACCGAAAAGAGACAAATAAGGTATCCAACCGATCTGATCATAGATATCAGGGAAGGGGAGGTATAAACTTGAAAACTTTAATCATCATCCAAGCACGCATGGGTTCGTCCCGTTTGCTAGGAAAAGTATTGATGCCGCTTGGGGACACAGTAGTGTTAGACTATGTTGTTTCCAGATGTCAGCAAGTGAAACAGGCAGATGAGGTTATTGTCGCAACTTCTGTGCTGCCGCAGGATGATGTGATTGAATCGTGGTGCAAACAGCATCACGTTCGGTGCTTCCGCGGATCGGAGGATGATGTGCTAGCGCGCTATTATGAATGCGCAAAGCCTTATCAGCCTGATTATGTGATTCGTGTGACGGCGGATTGCCCTTTTGTTGATTATGAACTTGCGGACCGAATTATTGAAGCAATGGAGGTTGAACCAGCTGATATTGTGATTGTAGAAGGAGATTTGCCGCGCGGCTTAGTCGTTGAAATGGTGTCATTTTCAGCACTCGAATATATATATCATCATGGAAAGGAGTCACGTCATCGCGAACACGTGACATATTATGCATATGAGTTCCCGGATGAATTTAAGCGTACATATATTCAAGCGCTGAAAACGATTCAGCAGCCGCAGCTGCGAATTACATTAGACACGGAAGAAGATTATCAATTATGCGCAGCGGTCGCGAATCATTTTAAAAAAAATAAACTGATTAGCTCGCAAAAGGTTGTGCAGTTTTTATTAGAACATCCGGATATTGCTAAACTAAATGCCCATATTCAGCAAAAACCGGTGATATAAATCTATTTTTAATACATTTAATCAAGTGAAGAGAAATTTATTTACAGTCGGGGAATGAGTATGAATATTTTATTTCGCGTTGATTCTTCGGTTGAAATAGGGACCGGTCATGTAATGCGTTGCTTGACACTTGCGAAAATGTTGAAAGATGCGGGATGCACTGTTACTTTTGTTATGAGAGTATGTCCAGGCGATTTATGTGACTATGTCGAAAGCCAAGGATTTTCCGTTTTTCGCATGTTTCATGGCACTCATTTCTCACAAGAAATAGATGCCCAATTAACCATCGAAATGATTCAGCAATGCAATGACCATATTGATTGGTGTATCGTTGACCATTATCAGATTGATCGGCGGTGGGAAGAGCAAGTCAAAAAGTATGTCGGTAAAATAATGGTGGTGGATGATTTGGCGAACCGCCCTCATGACTGCCATTTACTGTTGGACCAAAATTATTATAAAAATATGAAACAGCGTTATGATGGGTTGGTACAAAAAAATTGTCGTTTGTTTTTAGGCCCGAAATATATGATATTGCGATCCGAGTTTTATGAAGCGAAAAAGTCCGTAAAAATCCGCAGTGGCCATGTTCAGCGGATGCTCATTTTTTTTGGCGGCAGCGACCCGACGAATGAAACAGAAAAAGTATTGCAAGCTTTACGAGATTTGTGTTTCGCACATATAAAAGTAGATGTCGTCGTCGGTAACGCAAATCCAAAGCGTTCACAAATTCAAAAGATGTGCCTTGAAATGAACATCAATTACCATTGTCAAATTAATTATATCGCTGAACTCATGGCGCAGGCGGATTTATCTTGCGGAGCTGGTGGAGTGACGATGTGGGAGAGATGTTTTCTCGGTCTTCCTTCGATTGTTACAATAGTTGCTGAGAATCAAAGACAATCGGTGAAAGATACAGCTGAATACGGGGCGATTTGGAATTTAGGTTGGCATTGGGATGTAAAAGTGTCGGATTATGCCGATATATTGAATAGAGCGATATTATCGCCTGATGAACTTGCATATATGAGTGAAAAAGCATTAGAATTGTTGGGCAACAAAGAAAAATATATGGTTCATCCAGTTGTTCAAGCTATTTTGGAGGGATCACATCTTGAGTGACGGTATTCGAATAGGAGATCGTTGGATTGGTATCAATCGCAAACCATTCATCATCGCCGAAATGTCGGGCAACCATAATCAATCTTTAGAAAGGGCGTTAAAAATTGTTGATCTTGCAGCGGAAGCAGGTGTCGACGCGGTTAAACTGCAAACATACACCCCTGATACGATGACTTTAGATATTCATACAGGTGAATTTTTTATCGAAAGTGAGACGAATCTTTGGAAAGGCCAATCTTTATATAACCTGTATAAAGAAGCGTACACTCCGTGGGAATGGCATGAAGCGATCTTTGAACGTTGTAAAAAGCACGGATTGCTTGCTTTCAGCTCTCCCTTTGATGAAACCGCAGTGGATTTTTTAGAAACATTAAATGTGCCGGCTTATAAAATCGCTTCGTTTGAAAATATAGATATTCCGTTAATTAAAAAAGTGGCTGCTACAGGGAAACCGGTTATTATTTCAACAGGAATGGCTACGGTTGCAGAGCTAGATGAGGCCGTTCAAGCGGTTCGTTCACAAGGGAATAATCAAATTATATTATTGAAATGTACAAGTACGTATCCTGCGACACCAGAAAACTCGAATATTGTGACGATTCCACATATGCGACAATTATTTGGAGTTGAAGTGGGATTGTCTGATCATACGATGGGGATTGGCACTGCGGTAGCAGCGGTAGCGCTTGGAGCAACAGTCATCGAAAAACATTTCACCACTTCCCGTGTAGAAGGCGGGGTGGATGCTGCGTTTTCGCTAGAGCCTCATGAAATGAAAATGCTTGTCGAAGAAACAGAACGGGCTTGGCTCAGCCTAGGTATGATCCATTACGGTCCTACTAATGCCGAAAAGCCTTCCCTTGAACATCGGCGTTCTCTTTATATTGCAGAGGATTTAAAGGCAGGCGATCTCATTACAAAAGAGAATGTTCGCGCCATTCGGCCTGGACATGGATTGCCGCCCAAATATTATGATGTAGTTCTTGGAAAAGCGGTGAAGAAAGATGTAAAAAAAGGAACACCATTAAGCTGGGATATATTGTTGTAAATGAAGGTGGCACAATGAAAAAAAGGGAATCTTTCCTTTCCTATGGACAACAATGGATTACGGATGACGATATCGAAGCAGTCGTAGATGTGCTAAAGTCTCCCTATTTAACCCAAGGGCCAAAAATTCAAGAGTTTGAACGGAAAGTCGCTGATTATGTTGGAGCGAAGTATGCCGTGGCGTTTTCAAATGGAACGGCAGCTCTTCACGGCGCTTGTTTTGCTGCGGAGATTGGCGAGGGGGATGAAGCGATTACGACGCCGATTACATTCGCCGCTACTGCCAACGCTGTTCTTTATTGTGGGGGAAAACCTGTATTTGCAGATATTGATGATCGGACGTACAACATTGATCCGAAAGAAATACGCAAGCATATTACGCCAAATACAAAAGCGATTATTCCGGTTGATTTTACCGGGCAGCCAGCTGATATGGATGCAATCATGGAGATCGCCAATGAGTACGGCTTGATCGTCATTGAAGATGGTGCCCATTCTCTCGGGGCTGAGTATAAAGGGCGTAAAGTCGGAACGTTAGCGCATATGACGATGTTTAGCTTTCATCCTGTCAAGCCAGTGACAACAGCAGAAGGCGGAGTCATCGTAACCGATTCAGCGGAGTATTATGAAAAACTAAAACGGTTTCGCTCGCACGGCATTATAAAGTATAATTTGTCACGAGATGAAGGCCCTTGGTATTATGAAATGGTAGATTTAGGGTATAACTATCGAATGACGGATCTTCAAGCGGCGTTAGGGCTTTCACAAATGGATAAATTGGATCGTTTTATTGAAAGACGCCGCGAAATTGCCAACATGTATAATGAAGCGTTGAAAACGATGGATTCTGTTATTTTGCCAAAGCGGCTTGAAGGAACTCAATCCGGCTGGCATCTGTATGTGCTTCAATTAAAATTGGATAAACTAAAACGCAGCCGCAGAGAAATTTTTGAGAGTCTTCGCGCCGAAAACATTGGTGTTCATGTACATTACATTCCGGTTTATTGGCACCCTTACTATCAAAAGTTGGGGTATCGAAGAGGGATTTGTCCAAAAGCGGAGCATTGGTATGAACAAGCATTGACACTGCCGATATTTCCAAAAATGACGGATAAAGATGTGAATGATGTCATTGAGGCGGTGAAAAGAAACATCGTGTAAGCTGTTGCCTAGGAGGCTGGTGAAAAGCCGCTAATTCTCTTCATGAATGGAGAACGTGTGAAAAACAGGACTGATGCAACAAGGTTTTTCTAGTTGAGAAACGAGAGGGCAAAGCCATATCCACGAGTAAATCACCAGCCATCTAGGTTCGCTTACAGCGAAAGGAGCATACCATGAATAAGGAATATGAATTGATCGATCAGTTGTTTGATGAGCTGTTCCCTATTACTCGAAGTATAACGGGTGAAGGTGTTAGAAAGACAATTAGTATTTTAAAAAAATATATTCCATTAGAAATGTTTTCTGTTAAAACGGGTACAAAGGTATTTGATTGGGAAATACCTAAGGAATGGGTGATTAGGGAAGCATGGATTAAAGATGAAGAAGGTAATGAAATTGTAAATATGAAAAATCATAATCTACACGTTTTGAATTATAGTATTCCTGTTAATAAAAAAATGTCCTTAGAAGAATTAAAACCATTTATTCACACTATTCCTCATTTACCAGAAGCAATTCCGTATGTGACATCGTATTATAAAGAGCGCTGGGGATTTTGTATGTCCTACAATCAATTCAAAAGTTTAAAGCAAGGCATTTATCATGTATTTATAGATAGTGAACTGAAAAACGGTGAGTTAAATTATGCACATGCCATTTTGCCGGGGAAATCGGATAAGGAGATTTTAATTAGTACCTATATTTGTCATCCGTCAATGGCGAATAATGAATTAAGCGGACCATTAGTAGCTGCTTTCTTGTACAACCGATTAAAAAAATGGAAAGAAAGAAACTTTACTTATCGCTTTGTATTTGTCCCTGAAACAATTGGATCAATTGCATATTTACATCGCTTTGGAGAACATTTACGTAAACATGTTTATTCAGGCTTTGTTTTAACATGTTTGGGTGGAAAAAATTATCCTTTAAGTTTTAAAAGATCAAGAAACAAAAATGCTCCAATTAATAAAATTGTAGACTACTTGATGTCAACAGGAGAAATGGATATTGTTGTACGACCGTTTACACCAATTAACGGCTCGGACGAAAGGCAATATTGTTCTCCTGGGTTTAATTTGCCGATTGGACAATTTGCTAGGATGGTTTATGGACAATATGATGGCTACCATAATTCGTTGGATACAAAAGAGGTCATGACGATTGAAAAAATAGTAGACAGCATTGATGAGATTGAACGAATCTTAAAAATTCAAGAATGGAATGGCTACTATGTGAATGTGAATCCGTTTGGGGAAGTAAAATTGGATAAACATGGCCTATATCCTGATATGAACACCCCTTTAAATCGAGATGCGTCTACTAATTTTAAAAGGGACCAACGAAAACAATTAAATGTTATACTGACTTTGCTCAATTATTCTGATGGTGAGCATTCTTTATTGGATATTGCCGAAATCTCAGGTTACTGTTTCCATGATTTTGTAGATGTGATTCAGTTACTAAAAAGGAAAGGATTGTTAGAAGGTCCATATTACGAAAAAAGGAGTTTATCTGTATGAAAGTAGTGCTTTTGTCGGGTTCTCATCCTCGTCATTACTATGTTGCTAATACGTTGTTAGAAAATGGGTTGCTACATGGCCACATGATTGAAGAGAGAGAGGCTTTTGTACCTGCCCCTCCAGAAGGATTGGAACCGATTGATCGTGAAAACTTTATTCGTCATTTTCGTGAACGGGAAGAGGCAGAGTACGCTTTTTTTGGTAAACACAAAAAAGTTTTGGGTGATATTCCTACATTGGTCATTCATCAATCTGAGTTGAATGGTGAAAAGATGCTTCAATGGTTACAAGAACAACAACCCGATGTTGTACTGACGTATGGCGTTCATAAAATTGATGACCATGTAATTGACAGGTTGCCTGATTATGCATGGAATATACACGGCGGGCTTTCCCCTTGGTATCGTGGAAATATAACGCTATTTTGGCCGTTTTACATGTTAAGGCCAAACTGGGCGGGAATGACGATCCATCGTTTAACGTCTAAACTGGATGGGGGAGATATTGTTCACCACTCGGTACCTAAACTCGAGTATGGAGATGGTATTCATGATGTAGCATGCAAAGCGGTGAAAAAGGTGGCGGCTGACCTTGTTGAAATATTAAAAAGGCTTCAAAGTGGCAAGGTACCTAACTACGTGCCGCAAAAATCCAACGGGAAATTATTTGTAGCAACTGATTGGACACCACAACATTTAAGGCTGATTTACCAGACTTTTCATAACGACATCGTTGATCATTATTTAGATGGAAAGTTAGGACATGTGGAGCCTAAGCTAGTCAATGCGCTAGCAGAGCAGTAAAGCGCCGTTGTGTTGGTTTGGTGGTTTGTGAGAAAGAGAAAATGTGCACTCGTCCTGTGTCTCTCATTTTCGATTTCCTAAAATCGGAATATTTCGCTGATGATCACTGATTAGGCAGCGGAAGATAAGCAGGACATTGTAAAAATGAGGGCTGTCTCGACTCGTCGTTTCAAACGACTTCTTGAGACAGCCTTGTCGTATGATTACATCAGTAATTTTAACGTTTCCTCCACATTGCGGTTCATATGAGAAATGAGAAGGTAATCCGCTTGTTGGCGAATTTTCCCGCTTATGTAGCTCATCATTTCGCGGGCGATGTTGGTGTCTCTCAACATCGATTCCGATGTGGTTAAGCTCGTTTCTTTTAACATCGTATTGTTCAGATGATGTTCAAGCGCTTCGTAATCAGCCCCGACTTTTGTTAAGTGATTTGTTACCTTTTTTAGCGCGTTGTCCACTTTTGTGATCAATTGTTCGGCCTCTGTCCGCGTTAATAGCGTTGCTCCGTTAAGCCCAAGACTGATAGTGCTTGTATCTACTATGTCAACGGTAATGGTTTGACCGGGATTGGCACCGACTTGTAATGTTAGCGGTATGGTTTCGCCAAGAATTTTCTTTGTGTTAAACTCGAGCTTTTCTGAAGTATCATCAATGGCTTGGAGCAGCTGATCCAATTCTTTTTGACTGGCAGCGCGGTCATTCCCGTCAAGTGTATCATTGGCGTTTTGCGTTGCCAGTTCTCTCACGCGTTGTAGCAGGTGATTGACGTTCATCAGTCCTTCTTCGGCTGCCTTTAACACGGAAAGGCCGTCCTGCATGTTTCGCTGTGATTGGGCCAAACCTCTTATTTGCGCTCGTAATGTTTCTGAAATGCTTAATCCTGCCGCATCGTCACTCGCACGATAAATGTGTAACCCGGAGGACAGCTTCTCCAGTGTTTTGGTCAAATTCGTGACATTTCGCTGATAGCGGTGGGTGGAAAAGACAATCGCAGATTGGTTTTGTATTTTCATAAGTTCACCTCCATTTTCTCTAATGGTATTGTCAAAAGTTTATCCTCCACACTCACGGTTTTCCCTTGAGTTTCAACGGTTAGAATAAAAAAAGCTTGCCACCCCCGTTGTTTTCGGCCATCATTGAGGTAACGACACCCAACAGCCAAAACAAAGGAGTGACAAGCTTTGTTACCTCAATTATTAGCCTATTTGCTCGAAATAATCAAGACCCAATATCAAATCATTGTGTATTTGATGGGTGTGATATTGGGAAAATCCTTGCATCTCGAGGACTTGGACGAACCCATCCAAAAGCCGTACCGGAAACTTCAGGTCGATGACCTTCCGATCATCGATGTGCCGGAAACCCTTGATTACCGGAAGCTGTTGGCAGACTATGAAGCCCAGCACAGACGTCCTTTACGGCCCATTCAGCGTCGCGCGAAGGCGAAACACCGTGTTCCGGATTCGTTGACCTGCCCCCGCTGCCAGGCTCCCTCTTCTTACCTGTACGCCAATAACGGCGGAAAAGGGCAATACCAATGCAAAGTGTGCCAATGCCGGTTCAACCACCGGAACCGATTCACCAAGCAAGCGGTCTTTCGTTGTCCGCACTGCAAAAAGACGTTGGAAAAAATCAAGGAACGCAAAGAATACAACATCTATAAGTGCAAGAACAACGATTGCCCGTTTTACCAGGCCAACCTTCGCCGGATGACGAAGAAGGAACGCCAACAGTTTCAACAGGATCCTCAAGCCTTCAAGGTGCGGTATTTGTTTCGAGAGTTCTTGTTTAACTTTCTCCCGTTGGCTTCCTCATCGCTCATCAAGCCGAAGGTCGATTTGTCCCGGCTGGCTGCATCGCCGCACGTGTTGGGGCTCGTGTTGACGTACTACGTCAACTTTGGGATGTCCTCGAGGGAAACCGCCGCCGCCCTGAAGGACATCCATGGCGTCTCGATCTCCCATCAGACGGTGCTCAACTACGCCAACAGCGTCGCGCTTTGGATCAAGCCCTTTGTCGACCGGTTCCCGTATGAGCTGTCCGGTTCGTTTTGCGGGGACGAGACGTATATTCGCGTCAAAGGGCGCTGGCATTACCTGTTCTTTATGTTTGACGCCATCAAAAAGATCGTGCTGTCCTATCGCGTCTCGCCCAACCGGGACACGCTCTCGGCCATCAAGGCGATCGATGATGTCCTCAGGAAGCTGCCGTCCCTTCCAGACGACTTGTCGTTCGTCGTGGATGGCAACCCGATTTACCGGCTGGCGCAACACTTCTTTGCCCAGCACGGGATTTCGTTTGACGTCCGCCAGGTGATCGGTCTGACCAACGAAGATCCGGTCTCGGAAGAGTTTCGCCCTCTCAAGCAGATCATCGAGCGATTCAACCGGACCTTTAAAGGCAACTACCGCCCGACCCATGGGTTCGGTGCGGAAGAAGGCTCGGTGTCCTTTGTGACGCTGTTTGTGGCGTATTTCAACTTTCTGCGCCCGCATAGCGCGCTCGAAGGCCGGGTGCCGGTCGTCATCCCGGAGCTCGACGGGCTGCCCCATATGCCAGCCCGGTGGACGAAGCTCATCACCATGGCTCAGGACTTCCTTCAAAACGAGGCAGCCTAACTTTTTTGTCCTCCAGAGCCCGTTGAACAGAACTCCTGCCGGATTCGGCGAAGCGAACCCTTGACCAACCGAACACCGCCAAAGGTAAAATTCGGTAAAAGCAGGGGCGGCTTTCTTATTGCCTTCTTTTTGTCCCCGTCGCCCTTGACGGCTCTTCCGCACCTTTGGCGGGTGTTGGTCAAGGGCGAATCCGGCTCTCTGCATGCCCCACGATGCCCAATGGGATGGTCTGTGTGGAGTTTTCATAGAACTTTTGACGCTACCTCTCTAATGGTCTGTTCATTTTATATATCGACTTTTTCGCTGAAACTTTAAATATTCGCAATAGGAACCGATATAAACAGTAGCAAAAGAGTACAGGAGGAAGAGAAGGATGAAAATCGAAAATTCCTTGTCGGTGCATGATGTATATATTCCTCACCTATCCAAGGAAGGCTCAGTTTTGATGCAAAAAATGATGGAGCAACAGAGTGAGGCTAATGACGAAGCGCCTGTATCGAAGAAACAGGTCGAAGAAATTACTAGAAAGTTAAATGAATTTCTAGAAATTCATAGCCGCTCTCTTAAGTTTAAACTTCATGAAGAGCTAAACCAGTATTATGTGCAAGTCATTGATGATGACACCGAAACAGTGATAAGGGAAATTCCTCCGAAAAAATTGCTAGACGCGTTTTATACGATGCAAAAGTTTCTTGGCATGATTGTTGATGAAAAAATTTAAAAAGGGGTGAGTGGAATGGAAATGATGCGAGTCGGGGGTTTAGCAAGTGGAATGGATATTGATAAGCTTGTCAATGATTTGATGAAGGCAGAGCGTGCTCCTCTTAACAAATTATATCAGAAAAAACAAATTTTTGAGTGGCAGCGTGATGCATATCGTGAAATCAACAAAAAATTAGCGGATTTTGATCAATATTTATTTGATCATTTTACGTTGTCCAGTACCTTTTATCAGAAAACAGCGACGTCATCAAACGAAGCGGCTGTCAGTGTGAAAGCTTTGGGTTCATCGTATGATTCAACCAATACGATCACCGTTTCCCAATTGGCTATGGCTGCCACAGGTGTTTCGGGGGAAGTGGGAAATGCGTCTTTGGCCACCAAACTAAGCGAAAAAGGGTTAGCGGCAGAGACGAAGATCACCATCGTTGCGCTGCAAGCTAACGGAGTGTATAAAGAGGAAGAGCTAACGTTCTCCCCCAATGATACGATCGCTGATGTTGTGAAGAAGCTGAATCAATCCAGTTTAAATATCAATGCGATTTTTGATGACGGCTCCAAAAAACTTGGAATTTCTGCTCGGGCAACTGGTACATTGGACAGCACCGATGTCGATAAAGCAGAGGTTTATGTGAAAACGGCGACAGGCGATGATATTTTTGCGACGATTTTCGGTTTTGGTATCGGAAATGACCAAAACGGCAATTCTGGTGTTACTTCTTTGGCCAATGGAGGAAAAAACGCAAAATTCACATTGAACGGACTAGAAATGGAAAGGCAGTCTAATACATTTACCATTAACGGTATAGAGTATACATTGAAAGCAGTAACTTCTACTCCTGTGACAGTTGCTTCCTCGACTGATATGGATGCCATGATCAGCAAAATTGAAGAATTTGTAAAAAAATACAATGAATTAATTGGCGCATTGAATGATAAAATCCGTGAAAAGCGTTATCGCGATTACCCGCCACTTACTGATGAACAAAAAAAGGAAATGACGGAAAAGCAAGTTGAGCTGTGGGAAGAAAAAGCGAAAAGCGGATTGCTTCGGGGAGATTCAATCATTTTAACTGGCTTGTCGCAAATGCGTCGTGATTTATACAGTAGGGTAGATGGAATCGGTAGCAATGGTATTGACACTCTTTCTGAATTAGGAATTACTACAACCAGTGAGATTTCGAGCGGCGGAAAACTGGTGATTAATTATGACAAGTTGCGAAAGGCGCTCGAAAGTGATGTGGATAAGGTTGCGAAAACATTGACGCAAAATGGCGTTGTTAGCAAAGATCCAAACACTGGTCAGGTCACTTCTGATACCCGCGGCATCGTGCAACGACTTCGTGATACAATGAAAGGGATGATGACCAATATTGAAAAAAAGGCTGGGAAACCGACCTATACAGAAAATCAATATTCTCTTGGTTTGCAGCTAAGGGATGTTGAAGATCGAATCTCAGATGTTCAACGACATCTTCAGGATATTGAATCCCGGTATTGGAGACAATTCACAGCAATGGAACAAGCCATTCAAAGAGCAAATCAGCAATCAGCGTTTCTTATGGGGCAATTTGGTCGAGGGATGTAAGTGGGATATTGATGATCATTGATATAGGGAGATGCTAATAGATGACTACTCAGCAATTTCATCAAGTTTACAAACAAAACAGTGTGAGCACTGCTTCACCGGGTGAACTAACATTGATGCTGTATAACGGTTGCCTGAAGTTTTTAACGAAAGCTAAGCAGGCAATGAGTGAGGAAAACGTACAAGAGCGCAATAGAAATTTGCAAAAAGCGCAAAGAATTATTCAAGAACTTATGGTGACATTAAATCAAAAATACGAAGTGGCTAAACAGATGATGGTTATGTACGAGTATATGAACCGACGGCTCATTGAAGCGAACATCAAAAACGATATTTCGATTGTTGAAGAAGTCGAAGGGTTTGTGATCGAGTTCCGTGATACATGGGAAGAGGTTATTCGTTTAACGCGCCAAAAACAGTTTAAGGGAGATCAAGTTTAATGGATTTGATCGAGCAGCTTGTCTTTTGTTCAGAACGCTTGCTGGCGGTTCTTCAGCATCCGGTGGATGAGCGTGACAAACAAGTAGCCAAAGTGGAGCACTTGTTAGCGGAAAGGGAAAAAATAATCAGCAGATTAAAAGAGCAATCATGTGAAAACGTAAACCGGCAGAAGGCAGAGAAAATCGTAGAAATGGAACGGGATATTCAGCAAGGGCTGTTTCGGTTATACGAGAGTATAAAAGCGGATTGGGAAAGATGGCATCAGAAGAGAAGGCTGCAGCGCTCCTATCAAAATACGTTTGCATATGTTGAGACATATGACGGGCGATTCTATGATAAGAGAAAATAGGACTTCCATTCATAATGATCATTCCGTTTGAAATGTAAACCGACACTTCTATGGCAGTCTTTCTAAGTTCCGAAAACTCCTGAAAATTTTTTGATTGGAGGCGGAGATCACAGGGTAATAAAATGATGTAAAGGGTTATTTAGTTTGTACAGAGAAGGAGTGGTCAGCGATGATGTATCACATTCGCGGGGAAAACATTGACGTCACGCCAGCTTTGCGCGACTACGTGGAGAAAAAAATTGGGAAATTGGGCCGCTACTTTGAGGATACTGACGACGTGCATGTGCATGTCAATTTAAAAGTATATAATGATGGACAAGGAAAAATCGAAGTGACCATTCCGATGCCGCATTTGTTGCTGCGGGCTGAAGAGCGCCATAACGATATGTATGCGGCCATTGATTTAGTGGCCGATAAATTGGAGCGGCAAATTCGCAAGCATAAAACGAAAGTGAACCGGAAGCTGCGCGACCGCGAAAAAGAAATGAAGGCGACCGCTCCGGTGCCCAGCGGTCCTAGCACGGCCGAGAGCGAAGATGAATTTGAAATCGTGCGCACGAAACATTTCAGCTTAAAGCCGATGGACAGCGAGGAAGCGATTTTGCAGATGAATTTGTTAGGGCACAACTTCTTTATTTTCACGAACGCGGAAACGAACCGGACGAACATTGTTTATCGCCGTAAAGACGGCAAATACGGACTCATCGAGGCGAATTGAACCACTCTCTATACGCATCCCCTGCTTTTTTGGGCAGGGGATGCTATAATATGTGTGAACAGAGCAAAAAGGGGAGAACGATGGAGAAACTGTTGCGGCAAATATTGTTCAAGTTGGATAACATGGAAAAAGGATTTTTGGCGTTTCAAGAAGAAACTCGCCAACGGTTCACGAAGATTGACGAACGGTTTACCCAGATTGACAAACGGTTTGCGCGAATTGATGAACGGTTTGCCCGGATTGACGAACGGTTTGCGCGAATTGATGAACGGTTTGCCCGGATTGACGAACGGTTTGCGCAAATTGATGAACGGTTTGCTCGGATTGACGAATGTTTTGCTCAAATGAATGAGCGTTTTGTGCAGATCGATGGCCGTTTAGCAGAAATGAGTGGGCAAATGGGTTCACTGATGACTCGTGTTGAAGCGCTTGAAGGACGCGTCGATGAAATGAACAAGCGCATTAGCGGGCTTGAACAAGAAATGGGAGAGGTGAAAGCACGATTAGACCGTGTAGAAGCGGAGTTGGCGGAAGTGAAAGAAACGCTTCATCGCGTCGAAACACAGCTTGTGGATGATGTGCAACTATGGCTGCGCAAAATTCATGAAAAAGTAGAGGAGAAAAGTTTTGAAATTTATGCGCTGAATCGGCGCCTTCACCATGCGGAAGCGGCGATTGAGCAGCTTCAGTCCAAGGCGTGATCCCCTCTCTTGGACATGCCCCTCTCTAAGCCTGTACAACAGTTGTCACCGATCCCTGTCTAATGATATGATGAAGAAGTGAGTCCATGAAAAATAAGGAGCGTTTCCTATGCTTGGAGTCTTAAAAAACGTATTTGACCCGAACAAGCGTCAGTTGGCAAGACTGGAGAAAATCGCTGACCAAGTCGATGCGCTCGGTCCGGAGATGGCGCGATTGTCGGATGAACAACTGCGACAAAAAACCGAGGAGTTTAAAGCCCGCTATCAGCAAGGCGAATCGCTCGATGACTTGCTTGTTGAGGCGTTTGCTGTTGTGCGCGAAGGAGCGAAGCGCGTCCTCGGCTTGTACCCATATAAAGTGCAAATTATGGGCGGCGTTGTCTTGCATGAAGGCGACATCGCCGAGATGAAAACCGGGGAAGGGAAAACGTTGACGGCGACGATGCCCGTCTATTTGAACGCCTTGACAGGGCGCGGCGTGCATGTCGTGACGGTCAACGAATACTTGGCGACACGCGACGCGACGGAAATGGGCAAGCTGTACGAGTTTTTAGGCATGACCGTCGGCTTGAACTTAAGCGGCATGTCGCGCGAAGAAAAGCAGGCGGCGTACAACGCCGACATTACGTACGGAACGAACAACGAGTTTGGTTTCGACTATTTGCGCGACAACATGGTCCTCTATAAGGAGCATATTGTGCAGCGGCCGCTTTATTACGCCATCATTGACGAGGTCGACTCGATTTTGATCGATGAAGCGCGGACGCCGCTCATTATTTCCGGTACGGCGCAAAAGTCGACAAAGCTGTACGTGCAGGCGAACGCGTTTGTGCGCACGTTGCGCAAAGACGTCGATTACACATACGATGAAAAAACGAAAAGCGTCCAGCTCACTGAGGAAGGGATGAACAAAGCCGAGCGGGCGTTTGGCATCGACAACTTGTTTGATTTGAAACACGTCACGCTCAACCACCACATTCAGCTGGCGCTTAGAGCGCACGTGACGATGCAGCGCGACGTTGATTACGTTGTGCAAGACGGCAAAGTGATCATCGTCGACCCGTTCACTGGGCGCTTGATGCACGGCCGCCGCTACAGCGACGGGCTCCATCAGGCGATCGAGGCGAAAGAAGGGCTTGAGATTCAAAACGAGTCGATGACCTTAGCCACGATTACATTCCAAAACTACTTCCGCATGTATGAAAAATTGGCGGGGATGACCGGGACGGCGAAGACGGAGGAAGAGGAGTTCCGCAACATTTACAACATGCGCGTCGTCGTCATCCCGACGAATCGTCCGGTCATTCGCGAAGACCGTCCGGATTTGATTTACCGGACGATGGAAGGGAAATTCCGCGCGGTCGTTGACGACATCGCCGCCCGCCATGCGAAAGGGCAGCCGGTGCTAGTTGGGACAGTGGCGATCGAGACATCGGAGCTGCTGTCCGAGATGCTCAAAAAACGCGGCATCCCGCACAACGTCTTAAACGCGAAAAACCATGCGAAAGAGGCGGAAATCATCGCCCAAGCCGGGCAAAAAGGCGCGGTGACGATCGCAACGAACATGGCCGGGCGCGGGACCGACATTAAGCTCGGTGAAGGGGTCAAGGAGCTTGGCGGGCTGGCTGTCATCGGCACGGAGCGGCATGAAAGCCGACGGATCGACAACCAGCTGCGCGGCCGTTCCGGACGCCAAGGCGACCCGGGGGTGTCGCAGTTTTACTTGTCGCTTGAAGACGAGCTGATGCGCCGCTTCGGCTCTGAGAGCCTCATGGCGATGATGGACCGCCTTGGCATGGACGATTCGCAGCCGATTCAAAGCAAAATGGTGACGAAAGCGGTCGAGTCGGCGCAAAAACGGGTGGAAGGCAACAACTTCGACGCCCGCAAACAGCTGCTTCAATACGACGATGTGCTGCGCGAACAGCGGGAAATCATTTACCGCCAGCGCTACGAAGTGCTCGATTCCGACAACTTGCGCGGCATTATTGAAAAGATGATCCAATCGGTGATCGAGCGCGTCGTCCACGCTCATACGCCGAAAGAAGACTTGCCGGAAGAGTGGAACCTAAAAGGGCTCGTCGATTATCTCAACGCCCATCTGCTTCCGGAAGGCGATGTGACGGAAGCCGACTTGCGCGGCAAAGAGCCGGAAGAGATGATCGAGCTCATTTGGGCGAAAGTCAAAGCGCGTTATGACGAAAAAGAAGCGCAAATTCCGCCCGAACAAATGCGCGAGTTTGAACGCGTCGTCGTCTTGCGCGCCGTTGACATGAAATGGATGAACCATATTGACGAGATGGAGCAGCTCCGCCAAGGCATCCATTTGCGCGCTTACGGGCAGGTCGATCCGCTCCGCGAATACCAAATGGAAGGGTATGCGATGTTCGAAAACATGATCGCCTCGATTGAAGAGGAAGTCGCCACCTATATCATGAAAGCGGAAATCCAGTATAATCTCGAGCGCCAGGAAGTGGCGAAAGGCGAGGCGGTTCACCCGAAAGAAGATGGTGAGGAGCCGAAGAAAAAACCGGTCCGCAAGGCGGTGCGCGTCGGCCGCAACGACCCGTGCCCGTGCGGCAGCGGGAAAAAATATAAACATTGTTGCGGAAGAGCGGTATAACCGTTTATAAATAATTAAGGGAGGCATCGCCTCCCTTTTGAATGGCAAATACAAATCAGGAGCATACGATATTCATGATGAGGTGAGGACAACTATGATCGATTTGGCGGAAATCAAACAAGAGCTCGAGAAAATGGCTAAGCGATTAGCGGAAATCAGGGGGTCTCTTTGACCTCGATGTGAAGCAGGAGCGCATTCGCGAATTAGAGGAGCAAATGGCCGCCCCCGGTTTTTGGGATGACCAGAAAGCGGCGCAGGCGGTCATTGCCGAGGTGAATGGGCTCAAGGATTTGGTTGGCGAGTTTGAGTCGCTGCAGGAACGGTTTGACAATTTGGAAGTGACGTACGAGTTGTTGAAAGAAGAACCGGACGAGGAGCTGCAGGCTGAGCTCGTGGAAGAAGCGAAAACATTGACGAAAGACTTCAGCGAGTTCGAGCTGCAGCTGCTGCTCAACGAACCATACGACCAAAACAATGCGATTTTGGAACTCCATCCCGGCGCGGGCGGCACCGAGTCGCAAGACTGGGCGTCGATGCTGTTGCGCATGTACACGCGCTGGGCGGAGAAAAAAGGGTTTAAAGTGGAAACGCTCGACTACCTGCCGGGCGAGGAAGCCGGGATCAAGAGCGTCACGCTGCTCATTAAAGGCCGGAATGCCTATGGGTATCTCAAAGCGGAAAAAGGGGTGCACCGGCTTGTCCGCATCTCGCCGTTTGACGCCTCGGGCCGCCGGCACACGTCGTTTGTGTCATGCGAAGTGGTGCCGGAGATGGACGAAAACATCGAAATCGAGATTCGTCCGGATGAGCTGAAGATTGACACGTACCGCTCCAGCGGCGCGGGCGGACAGCACGTCAATACGACCGATTCGGCGGTGCGCATCACCCATTTGCCGACCGGGATTGTCGTCACGTGCCAATCGGAGCGGTCGCAAATCCAAAACCGTGAAAAAGCGCTGAACATGTTGAAAGCGAAACTGTACCAAAAGAAACTCGAGGAGCAGCAAGCCGAGCTCGCCGAGCTGCGCGGTGAGCAAAAAGAAATCGGCTGGGGGAACCAGATCCGTTCGTACGTCTTCCATCCGTATTCGCTTGTCAAAGACCATCGCACGAACGTCGAGGTCGGCAATGTGCAAGCGGTGATGGATGGGGAGATTGATGTGTTTATTGACGCGTATTTGCGCGCGAAGTTGAAGTAAAGGGCGATCATCGGATCGTCCTTTTTCGTTTCAAAAATCATTTATTGAGGCGATCGGCAACCGTGGGGATGTGTATTGAGGCTTGTATTTTTTGGCTAGGGCGATCATCGGATCGTCCTTTTTTCTTTAGCATAGTAGATCGCTATCGCGTTAATCGGCTGTCATTTACTTGCCAAAACGGGCATGCTATACTCACAAAGGAAGGTGGGGAAGCATGCGGAAGCGAAGAGAGAAAACCGTTTCTCCGGCGATCGAGGCGGCGTTGGAGTATGGATACGTGCTCGCTGGTGCGGCGATCGTCGCGGTGGCGTTTAACGTGTTTTTGCTGCCGAACCGGATCGCCTCGGGCGGAGTGAGCGGCATCAGCACGATTATGCATGCGCTGTTTGGCATTGAGCCGGCGTATGTCCAATGGGCGCTCAACGTCCCGCTCTTTATCGCCGGTGTGGTGTTGTTAGGCCGGCAGTTTGGCGTGAAAACGTTCGTGGGGACGGTGTTTTTGCCGCTTGTGGTCTATTTGACGAAAGAGATGGAGCCGGCGACGACGAATCCGCTTCTTGGCGCGATTTTTGGCGGTATCGGCGTCGGACTTGGTCTTGGCATGGTGTTTCGCGGTCGGGCGTCGACGGGCGGCACCGACCTAGCAGCGCAAATTATTCATAAATATACCGGGCTGTCGCTTGGGATGTGCGTCATTTTGATCGACGGTTTGATCGTGTTGACCGCGGCGTTTGTGTTTGATATCGAACGGGCGCTCTATGCCTTGATCGCGTTGTATGTGACAAGCAAAACGATCGACCTCGTTCAAGTCGGGCTCGGCTACTCGAAGATCGCGCTGATCATTACGAACGAAGAAGAGAAAGTGCGGCGCGCCATTTTGCACGAAATCGACCGCGGGGTGACGCGGCTGCCGGCGTACGGCGGTTACACGGAACATGAGCGCCCGGTGTTGATGTGTGTCGTCGCCCAATCGGAGTTCACGAAATTGAAACAAATCGTCCGAACCATTGATCCGACCGCATTTGTCGTCGTCGCCAACGCCGCTGAGGTGCTTGGCGAAGGGTTTCAGCGTACGTAAAAGAGAAAAAATCGGTTATAATACATATGAGAAACCAATGTTTTAGGGGGAGTTCACCATGAAGTGGAAATGGGCTGCGCTGTTTCTCGGTGTTTCGCTCGTCTTGGCGGCATGTGGCGGCGGAGATAACGCCGGGAACAACAACGGTAGCAGTGGCGGAGGGGATACCGTTGCGTCCGCCGAGCAAATTTTTAAACAAAACTGCGCATCCTGTCACGGGCAAGATTTGTCGGGAGGGTCGGGTCCGAACTTGCAAAAGGTAGGGAGCAAGTATTCGAAAGATCAGATTAAAGACATTATTGCCAACGGCCGCGGCATTATGCCTGGGGGGCTGATCAAAGGCGAAGAGGCCGATAAAGTAGCCGAGTGGCTGGCCGCCAAAAAATAATCGCCGCTGAGCGGACAAAAGCGAGGTGCCGCCTTGTTCGAATGCGAACAGGGCGGCGTTTTTTTATGAGCATGGAAAATCGGGGATTGACTCGCCTATACCGTTTCCTCATATCGCCGATGTAAAAGCCGGCGTGCGCTTGCAGGAGTGCGATTCTCCTCCATACCGTTTCCTCATATCATTTCTCAAAATCGAGACACCTTGTCACATCGGTCCTTCTGCTTACGTGTCCACTCATCGATCGAGGAAAAAAAGCGGTTTTTCACCCGTCTTCCAGAAGGGCGTTGATGGAAAAGGATACGGCGCTCAAGCGGTCGTTTTCCCATGTAGGCATGGTTGCAGTACTGCGACTTTTTCCCTATCGTTATTTGAAATATAAATGTAAAATTCGACAGAAGAAAATCGTGTTATAATAATCCTTGCGGAATTTTGCTAGATTCGTTCGAAACAGCTCGAGAAATGACAACAAGTGCGTCGAAAAATAGGTGATGACGATGATTGAAATGCAAGATGTATATAAAACATATCCAAACGGCGTTGTGGCGTTAAACGGCGTCAATGTCCGCATCAAACAAGGAGAATTCGTCTATGTCGTTGGACCTAGTGGAGCGGGCAAATCGACGTTTATCAAAATGATGTACCGCGAGGAGAAACCGACGAAAGGGAGCATCATGGTCAACGGAGTGAACCTCGCGAAGCTCAAAGATAACAAAGTGCCGTTGCTGCGCCGCCAAATCGGCATTGTCTTTCAAGATTTTAAGCTGCTTCCTAAACTCAATGTATATGAAAACGTCGCCTTTGCTTTGGAAGTGATTGAAGAGTCGCCGAAAGCCATTCGCAAAAAGGTGATGGAAGTCCTTGATCTCGTTGGTCTCAAGCATAAAGTCCGCTCTTATCCGAACGAATTGTCCGGCGGCGAACAACAGCGCGTCTCCATTGCCCGCTCGATCGTCAATTCCCCGAAAATTGTCATTGCCGATGAACCGACAGGAAATTTGGACCCGGAAACATCATGGGGGATTATGGAGTTGTTTGAGAAAATTAACGACCGAGGAACGACCATTGTGATGGCAACCCATAATAAGGAAATCGTCAATGCGACGCGGCGGCGTGTCATCGCCATCGAAAACGGAAAAATTGTCCGTGACGAGGCGAGGGGGGAATACGGCTATGACGCTTAACACGTTCAAGCGCCATGTTCGGGAGAGCGTCAAAAATCTCGGCCGCAACGGCTGGATGACGTTTGCTTCTGCGAGCGCCGTCACCGTGACGCTGCTGCTCGTTGGCGTCTTTTTCGCCGTTATGTTCAACATTAACTATTTTGCCAAAAAAGTAGAAAATGATGTCGAAATCCGCGTGCATATCGAGTTGACCGCCGACCGTCAAGCAAAAGACGCGTTGCGTCGGCAAATCGAAGCCATTCCCAACGTCAAAGATGTCCGTTATTCCTCGAAGGATGAAGAGCTGAAGCGGCTGATCAAAAGCATGGGCGAGGAAGGGGCGGCGTTCCGTCTGTTTGAGCAGCAAAACCCGCTCAGCGATGTGTATGTCGTCAAAGCCGCCCGTCCGCAAGATACGGTGAAAATCGCCAAGCAAATTGAAACGCTCCCGTATGTTCATAAAGTGAACTACGGACAA
Source organism: Geobacillus sp. C56-T2 (assembly GCF_007829715.1). Lineage (NCBI taxonomy): Bacteria > Bacillati > Bacillota > Bacilli > Caryophanales > Anoxybacillaceae > Geobacillus > Geobacillus sp. C56-T2. The sequence goes on along the minus strand of NZ_VJWB01000001.1, from coordinate 3,068,325 downwards.
GGAACGGTTGAAAAGCTGTTTGATGTGCTAAAAGTGATGCGCAACGTTGGGCTGGTGCTGATTGCCGGCTTGCTGTTTACGGCGATGTTTCTCATTTCCAACACGATTAAAATTACGATTTTTGCCCGCCGCCGTGAAATCGAGATTATGCGTCTCGTCGGGGCGACGAACGGGTTTATCCGCTGGCCGTTTTTCTTGGAAGGATTGTGGCTTGGCGTGCTTGGTTCGATCGTTCCGATCACGGCGTTGGCGGTCGTCTACTATAACGTCTACCATGTATACGAGCATCAGTTTGCGCTCCAGCTGTTTGAGCTTCTTCCGTTTTCCCCGTTCATCTGGCAGCTAAGCGCTTTGCTGCTAGCCATTGGCGCTGTCATCGGTGTCTGGGGAAGCGTGATGTCTGTGCGCAAGTTTTTGAAAGTATAAACAATCCAAATTCAGCAGGGAGAGGGGAAGCGAGATGAAAAAGAAAAACGTAATGGCGCTCGCCGTTGCCGCGGCGCTTGGGCTCGGCGTTCTGCCGCCTGCGGCCAATGCCGTCAGCTCTCGCGATATTCAACAAAAGCGAAGCGAAATCGACGCGCTTCGCTCCAAGCGGTCGGAAGTGCAGGAAAAAATCAGTGAGTCGCAAAAAAACATCGAGTCCCTCCAGTCGCAGCAAAAACAAGTCGCCAATGACATCGCGAAGCTGAACGTCGCTATTGAGGAGACGAGCGGGAAAATCCGCAACGTCAGCGCTGACATCGACCAAACAGAGCGAGCGATTACCCAATTGAAACAAGAAATTGCCGAAATTCAGGAGCGGATTGAAAAACGGAATGAGATTTTAAAGGAGCGGCTGCGGTCGCTGCAAGAAAGCGGTGGAGCGATCAGCTACTTGGAAGTGCTGCTAGGGGCGCAAAGCTTCAGCGACTTCATCGACCGCATGAGCGCGGTGACGACGATCATGGAAGCGGACCAGCAAATCATCCGTGAGCAAGAGGCGGATAAAGCGCTCAAAGAGAAAAAAGAAACTGAGCTGACGGAAAAGCGGAACAAGCTGCAAGCGGACTTGCAGGAGCTTAAACAGCTGCAAGCAAGCCTTGCTGGGCAGCTGGAACAGAAAAATCAATTGATGGCTGATTTAAAGCAAAAAGAAGAAGAGGAACACGAACATCAGTTGGCGCTTGAAGAAGAAAAAGAATTGATTGCCAAGCAAGAAGCAGCCGTAAAGCAGCAGCTCGCCGAACTGGAACGGCAAAAGCGGGCGGAAGAGGAAGCCGCGAAGCAGCGGGGACGTACATATTCACCGCCAGCATCGAAAAACGGTGGGGAAGCGCCATCGGGCGGCAGCGTCCCGCCGGTATCGAGCGGGGCGTTCACCCGTCCGGCCAACGGACCGATTACATCCGGTTTTGGGTATCGGTTTGGCGGCACGGACTTCCATCCGGGAGTCGATATCGGCAAGCGGGCTCCGGTCGTTCCGGTCGTTGCCGCCGCCGACGGGGTTGTGTTCCGTTCCTACTATTCTAGCAGCTACGGAAACGTTATTTTCGTCAGCCATGTTATCGACGGCCAACTGTATACGACCGTTTATGCTCACCTTGAAGCGCGGCTCGTGGGCGAAGGTCAGCGCGTGCAAAAAGGGCAAATCATTGGATACATGGGCAACACCGGCGATTCAACCGGCCCGCACTTGCACTTTGAACTTCACCGCGGCGAGTGGAACCCCGGCAAGACGAACGCTGTTGACCCACGCAATTACATTGCGTTCTAATCCGCTGAAATGAAAAAGGGATGCGCAACTCGTCAATCGCTTTGCGATGGGCCAGTTGCGCATTTTTTCTTGGAGGGCGGTGAATTTTGGCGATGATTTCATCATTGGATAGCGTTGGCGCTGCTTGCAAGCTGGTAATGAGCGCTTGAACAACGCCAGCCGTTACGTGGCCTGTCCGATCTTTGATATGCAAATGGGAATGGCGTTCCGACCAATGATAGTTGATTTTCATCGTCTGGTTCGCCGCTGTTTTGAGTTGCGGCTTACTATAAGTCGTTAAGTCGTTCTACCTTCTAAGGGAAATCGTCCCTTTGTCCTATTTTTCGCTTGCTTTTTCGCCTTTGTTTTTTCTATAATTATCTTGAATTCGAGAATTATTCAATGCCGGTATTGGCTCCCATATATAATATCCTCTGGGAGGCTGGTGAAAAACCGCTGTTTGCCTTGATCGATGATGGAATGCGTGAACATAGAAGCTGATGCAACCAGTTTTTCTATTTGAGAAACGATTCCGAGAAGCGATTGCGTGAGTCAATCACCGGTCCCCTAGTGTGCATGCGGTCCGAACGATTTGCAGATCATTGGTGAGGGATAGTCGGTTCGAATTGCGCCTATGAAGGAGAGGAAAATGATGATTCAGATTGACCGGGCTTCATCCCGCTATCATGCCGATTACGGTTGGCTAAAAACGTACCATAGTTTTTCGTTTGGCGAGTATTACGATCCGAACAACGTTCAATTTGGCCCGCTGCGGGTGTTAAACGACGATTTCGTCGCGCCGCTTGCTGGTTTTGGCGCTCACCCGCACCGGGAGATGGAAATTGTGTCAATTGTGTTAAAGGGGTATTTGCAACATGAAGACAGCACGGGGCATAAAGCCGTGACGACGTTTGGCGGCGTGCAGCGGATGTCGGCCGGCACCGGCATCGTCCATTCGGAAGTGAATCCGTCGGCGACCGAAGAAGTGAATTTTTTGCAGCTTTGGTTTTTGCCTGAGCAATACGGCTTGCCGCCGTCATACGAGCGAACCGAGTTTCCGGTCGACAAGATGAAAAACGCCTTGCTGCCGATCGTCACGAAACAACCGTCTTCCCCAGGGATTGCTCATATTCATCAAGATTTGACGATTTATCTTTCCGATTTGGAAGCCGGGCGTGAGTTGACGTTTACTCAGCCAGAGGGACGGAACATCTTTGTTTTTGTCATTGAGGGAGATTTGACGTTGAATGGGGAGGCCCATCTCGAACGGCGCGATGCGGCTCGCATCACGGAAACGCCGGTTCTTCGTCTCGCAACGAACGGAGGCTCGCGGCTGATGCTCATCGATTTGCCAAAATGAGGAGTGGAAGCATCTCGTTTTTAGGCGGCTCGCCGGATGGGCCGCCATTGCGGATGCGGTCAAGAAGATGACCCCATGAAAAGGCATCGTTCGCCGTTAAGGGCGAGCGGTGCCTCTTTTTTCCGTTCTGTATCGGTTGAGAAATCAAAAGCGAGCATGTAAACTAGTAAGAGGGATGGACGGCATGGCATCATACTCGGTACAAGCTTGACATAGGATGAAAATAAAGGCTTGGCACGGCGATAAGCGGTGCTTTTCATTTATGGGACAGGGTGAGGAGGAAACGACGTGAAAAAAACGACGATGGCTGCGCTAATGGCGCTGTCGATGCTCATCGGGGCAGGGGGCACGTACGTCGGCCTGCAGTGGGCCGACCGCCCGCCGGAAGGAGCGCTTTCAACGATTGTGGCCGATGAGCTGTCCAAATCCGCGGGCGATAATGAAGAAATGAAAAAAATTCGTCAAGCGTATGAGCTTATCAAAAATCGATATGTGGAAAAGGTGGATGAAGACAAGCTGACGGAAGGCGCCATTCAAGGGATGATTCACACGCTTGACGACCCGTATTCGGTTTATATGGATGCGGAAACGACCGAACAGTTCAATGAATCGCTCGATTCATCGTTTGAAGGGATCGGCGCTGAAGTCAGCATGATTGACGGCAAAGTGACGATCGTCGCCCCCATCAAAAATTCACCGGCGGAGAAAGCAGGATTGAAGCCCAATGACCAGATTTTGCGCGTCAACGGGGAAAGCTTGGAAGGGCTTGACTTGTATGAAGCGGTGTTGAAAATCCGCGGCAAAAAAGGGACGACGGTCGAGCTGGACATTTTGCGTCCTGGCGTGAAAAATGTCATGAAAGTCAAAGTCGTCCGCGATGAAATTCCTATTCAGACGGTGTACGACTCGATCAAAACGTACCAAGGCAAAAAAGCGGGCTACTTGCAAATTACGTCGTTTTCGGAAAACACGGCGGCCGATTTTAAAAAGAAATTGGCGAAGCTGGAAGCCGAACACATTGACGGCTTAATCATCGATGTGCGCGGCAATCCGGGCGGCTATTTGCAAAGTGTGGAGGAAATGTTGAAACAGCTGATTCCAAAAGGCAAACCGTATGTCCAAATCGAAGAACGCGACGGCGACCGGCAAAAATTTTACTCCGACCTAACGGCGAAAAAGCCGTACCCGATTGTCGTTCTTATCGACCAAGGCAGCGCCTCGGCGTCGGAAATTTTGGCCGGAGCGATGAAGGAAGCGGGGGGCTATCCGCTCGTCGGCGAGACCACGTTCGGCAAAGGGACGGTGCAGCAGGCAATCCCGATGGGCGATGGAAGCAACATCAAATTGACGCTGTACAAATGGCTGACCCCGGACGGACATTGGATTCATAAAAAAGGAATCAAGCCGGACGTCGCGGTCGCCCAGCCGGACTACTTTCACGTTGCTCCGCTTCATGTGGAAAAACCGTTTCAGTATGATATGAACGATGAGCAAATCGCCAATGCGCAAAAAATGTTAAAAGGGCTTGGCTTCAACCCGGGCCGCACCGACGGCTACTTCAGCAAAGAAACGGAACAGGCGGTAAAAGCTTTCCAAAAAGCAAACAAGCTGCCGGTCACGGGCCACATCGATGACACGACCGCGCAAGTGTTGCAGGCGAAAATCATGGAGGCGGTGCGCGACCCCCGCCATGACATGCAGCTCAAAAAGGCGCTGGAGGTGCTGTTTTCGTCATCGGCTCGGCGCGGGTGAGCAAGCGGGAAAACCGTTTTTCGGTTTAACGTAATTTCCGACAGAAGTCTCCCACCTCAGGGGAATATACAGGGCAAAAACCAATGAGTAGGTGGGAAAGGAATGCCGGTTGGCGACCGCCGACGGATGTGGTTATCGATTGTTCGAACGGACGCCTTCGGAGCGAAGGAAAGCGTAAACGGGTTCTTGTGTGGGGCTTCCCGTTCGGTGAACGCGCACAAGTCGCTGGAAGCCTTCGCCCCCAAGCGAAGCGGAGGTGGCGGGTAAGTTCACAGCCTTTCCGCGCTGACACGCTCCGGCCGCTTCCGGGTTGTCGTGCGGAGAGGAAAAAGGCGTTTCATCGATCAATGGCTTTTGTGAGGGAAAGCGCGATGGCCGGCGTTGTCGCTTGATTCGATCGTGGCTGGACGGGATGAGAAAGAGGGGGAGCGAAAAGGCGAGCCCCATATCGTGAGGCAGAACCGTATATATAGCAATGCAAGAGAAGGAGGGTGTCCCCACAAAGGATCGGGACACCCTCTTTCGTTGCTAATATAACGCACTGGCTGCTTCTGCCGCCCTATATGTGGTGCCTATCTTGAAGGCGCCTTTTGGGCTAGGTCCCCGTTTCTGTTGGAACGGCGGCGGGCTTGTCATGAACACGTTCGGCGAAAGTAGAAAACCATCAAAACAGCCATTTGTTGCGTGAACCAAGCTTGTCATGAACACGTTTAGCGAAAATCGCTCCTCTCGAGAAGACGGGTGATAGAAGCATAGAGGAAGGGTGATTTAAGGAAATAGGCCGCTTACCATCCTCGTTTCTCAAATCGAAAAGTCCTGTGGCATCAGGATCGCCTTTCACACGCCCCCCTATTGTTCAAGAGAAACAACTATTTTTAACCAGCCATATAGGCTTTTTGAAGCATTTCCCGAGCTGAAAACAATCTGGAGTTGTTATTTGTTCCGTTTTTGAATCTCATGAATCGAGCGAACCAGTTGTTTCACTCGCTAGTTAGCCTGTGGTGATCATGTCTAGAAGGCCGGTGAAAAACCGCTGTCACACACCAATTGGAGGCATTTTCATTCAGAAAAGAAAGCTGATTCTTTGAAGTTTCTCTAATTGAGAAATAGGTGGAACTCAGCAGCATTTTGCACTAAATCACCGGCCTTTTCGATTCGCTGCCGCCTTGCGTGTTGCTCTTTCACCGCCAACGGTCAGTTGTCAGCCGCCCGCGCGGCGGGAACTGAAGCGGCCGGCTAGGCGAACAGACCGATCACCCGTCTGAGGCCGCGCCGTTTTCGCTTCGGTGGTTGGGGCGGTTCGTGGGATGATGGCGGCTTGTTATTCAGCTGTTGCTCGAGCCGGGCGACGAGCTGTTCGAGCGCGGCGAGGCGGGCAGTGATTTCTTCCATTTCCCGACGGTGATGCAGCAATTGAACGGAGACGACGTCGTCGGCTTTTTGGCCGAGCTGCTGTTCGAGTTGATCAAGGCGCGAAGAGATGCGGGCGATTTCCAGTTCGAAGGATGGCTGGCGCAAAACGTCGAGCGTGGGCGACGGCGCTTCTTGTTTCGGTTGGTTGTCGGTTGGCAACGACGCTGCAGCGGAAGGGTGCCGCGCGGCTGCAGGCCGTTCCAAGGCCGCGCCTTGTTCGAATTTGACGCGTTCCAACAAAGCGATCGTTTTTTCATCGAACAAGTAATGGCCGGCTTCATTTTTGCGCAGCGGGATGTCATACTTCCGCACCCAGCGTTGGATGGTTTTCGGCGAAACACCAAGACGGGCGGCGACATCGGTCGTTTTTATTTCCATCGTTCCACTCCTCCCTTTCTCCTTCTTGTTCTATCTTTTTTTCATTGAGGGCGCGAACTCCTTCCTGACCGACAAAACTAGTGGCGATTCGGCAAAGAAAGCCGAAAAGGACGGCATTTCGCCACATGGGGAAAAAAGATGGCGGCAGGCATAGGATTTGTCGCGGCCATTTGGTAGAATAAAAGGTAAAGAACGGTGAACGAAACAAGGGGGAACGTTGATGGCGACATGGGGGCTTGAATGGCTGGAAGGGATTGCGGCGGTATGGCGGCAGCCGCTCCTTTATTATGGCGCCTTGCTCGCCTTGGCCGCCGGTTGGCGGCGGGTGAAGCGCGAGCGCCGCGATTTTCACGTGCGCGTCTACAGTCCGTGGAAAGAATGGCGGGGGCTTTGGACAAGCGGATGGCTTCCGGGGGCGGTGCTGTCAGCGGTGGCGCTTGGGGTGGGCCTCGTCGTGCCGAAGGAGGTCGTTTGGATGGTGACCGCGCTCACGGTGCTGCTTGGCTTGACGATGGAAGCGCGGCTATTGTCGGCGGCGTATACGCTGGGGGGGACGCTGCTCGTGCTCGCGATGGCCGAGCGCGGCAGGATGGCTGTTCCTTGGCTTCGCGATGGCGTAGAAGCAGCGCCGGTGTTGGCGCTGTGGCTGACGTTGCTGTTGGCGGCTGAAGGATGGCTCATCATTCGGACGCGAACGGAGCCCGCTTCGCCGCAGCTTTTGAAAAGCAAGCGGGGAATGACCATCGGCCGGCAATGGGTGCAGCGCCTCTGGTTTGTGCCGGTCGTGTTGCCGATGGCCGGCGGCTCGCTGCCGTCGCTTCCATGGTGGCCGTTCGCTGTCGGCGGGGAAGGGCATTCGTTTTGGCTTGTTCCGTTCCTGCTCGGGTTTTCTCAGCGTCGCCATCATGTGCGGCCGCCCGAGGCGGCGCGTCGGGAAGGGCGGCTCGTGCTGCTGCTGGCCGGCGTTGTTGCCGTGTTGGCGACAGGAAGCGTATGGTATGCGCCGCTGGCGGTGGCGGCGGGAGTGGTGGCGGTCATCGGGCGTGAATGGATCGCTTTTTCTGGCCGCCGCGCCGACAGCGCTTCCCCGCCCCGCTTTGCCCGTCATCCGCACGGAGTGGTCATCGTCGGGGTGCTGCCGGGGTCAAAGGCGGAAAAAATGGGGCTTTCGATTGGGGAAGTGATCTGCAAAACGAACGGGGTGCCAGTGCGGACGGAGGCGGAGTTTTACGAAGCGCTCCAGCGCAACCGCGCATTTTGCAAATTGGAAGTGATCGGCGATAACGGAGAAGTTCGTTTTGTCCAAGGGGCGCTCTATGAGGATGAACACCATGAGCTTGGGCTGCTGTTCGTCCGGGAGCGCGGCTCCTTGGCATCGGAAGCTGTTTCGTAAAGGAGAAGACAATCATGTGGTTTTTGGCGGCGCTTTTCATACCGTGTCTCTTAGTGTTGTTGTTCGCGCGGGTGACGTACAATCGATACATCGCGGTGTTGTTGACCGTCGCCCTGCTTGTAGCTTCTTATCTGAAAGGGTATACGGACCAGTTTCATGAAATCGTGGCCGATGTTGCTTCTACGATAGCCGGGTTTTTGTGGGCAGGGCGCATGCTTGAGCGCTTGAAGGAAAAATGAAGGGGGATGGCCGGCGGCGCGGCTGTGATGATCACCGCTTTTCCTCGCCGGCGGGCGGTGAAGCAAGCAAAGCGGAGCGGTGATGGACTCGCGCAGCCGCTTCTCGGAATCGCTTCTTAATGTAGAAAAACTTGTTCCATCGATCAAGGCAAACAGCCTTAAAAAGGCCGGCGGAAAATAGCTGTTTTCCCTGATCAATGGATGAAGGTGTGAAAAGAAGCGCTGATGATACAACGTTTTTCTATTGGAGAAACGGGCTTGATCAGCGGCTTGCTCCCTAAATCACCAGCCTCTAAAGGAGCGGACGGGGAAGAAGGAACCAGTCCGCTTTTTGGCGTTGCTAAAAAGGGCGATGATGGCCGCAAAATCGAGATATCGTTGCTCTGCGCCTGCGTCTCGCTGCACCGATGCCAGCGCCTCTGTCTGTTGATGGGGCGCTTCGTCTTGTTCCTTGAGACAGCGGTTTCTTCCCGGAAGTGCAGGAAAGAGGGAGCGATGGAAAACGCTGAACGGATTGGTACGAATATGAGTTCGCATTTTTGATGCGTCGATGGAGCCGATGTGGTACAATGGGGAAAGATGGTACGGAGAAGGAGGCGGAACGGTGGAGGGCCGTTTTCAACTAGTTTCATCTTATCAACCGCAAGGCGATCAACCGCAGGCGATCGCCAAGCTCGTTGACGGGTTGCGGCGCGGAGTGAAGCATCAAACGCTGCTTGGGGCGACGGGGACGGGCAAAACGTTTACGATCTCGAACGTGATTGCCCAAGTCAACAAACCAACGCTCGTCATCGCCCACAACAAAACGCTCGCTGGCCAATTGTACAGCGAGCTGAAGGAGTTTTTCCCGCACAACGCCGTCGAATATTTTGTCAGCTATTACGATTACTATCAGCCGGAAGCGTACGTGCCGCAGACGGATACGTACATTGAAAAAGACGCGAAAATCAACGATGAAATCGATAAATTGCGGCACTCGGCGACATCGGCTTTGTTTGAGCGCCGGGACGTCATCATCGTCGCCAGCGTGTCGTGCATTTACGGTTTAGGGTCGCCGGAAGAATACCGGGAGCTCGTCGTTTCATTGCGCGTCGGGATGGAAATCGAGCGCAACGCGTTGTTGCGGCGGCTCGTTGACATCCAATACGACCGCAATGATATCGACTTCCGGCGCGGCACGTTCCGCGTCCGCGGCGATGTCGTCGAAATTTTCCCCGCGTCGCGCGATGAGCATTGCATCCGCGTCGAATTTTTCGGCGATGAAATCGACCGCATCCGCGAGGTGGACGCCTTGACCGGCGAGGTGCTCGGCGAGCGTGAGCACGTCGCCATTTTCCCAGCGTCACACTTTGTCACGCGCGAGGAGAAAATGCGGCTCGCCATTCAAAACATCGAACAAGAGCTCGAGGAGCGGCTTGCCGAACTGCGCGCGCAAGGGAAGCTCTTGGAGGCGCAGCGGCTCGAGCAGCGGACGCGCTATGATCTTGAAATGATGCGCGAGATGGGCTTTTGTTCCGGCATCGAAAACTACTCGCGCCATTTGGCGCTGCGGCCGCCGGGCTCGACGCCATACACCTTGCTTGACTATTTTCCGGACGATTTTTTGATCATCGTTGATGAGTCGCACGTCACCTTGCCGCAGCTGCGCGGCATGTACAACGGCGACCGGGCGCGCAAGCAGGTGCTCGTCGACCACGGCTTTCGCCTGCCGTCGGCGCTTGACAACCGGCCGCTCACGTTTGAAGAGTTCGAGCAAAAAATCAATCAAATTATTTACGTCTCCGCGACGCCGGGGCCGTATGAGCTTGAGCATAGCCCGGGCGTTGTCGAACAAATCATCCGCCCGACCGGGCTGTTGGATCCGACGATCGATGTCCGTCCGACGAACGGGCAAATCGACGATTTGATCGGCGAAATTCGCGAGCGGGTCGAGCGGAACGAGCGGACGTTAGTCACAACGTTGACGAAAAAAATGGCCGAAGACTTGACCGATTATTTGAAAGAAGCCGGCATCAAAGTCGCTTACTTGCATTCGGAAATTAAAACGCTGGAGCGCATTGAAATCATCCGCGACTTGCGGCTCGGCAAATACGATGTGCTTGTTGGCATCAACTTGCTGCGGGAAGGATTGGACATTCCGGAAGTGTCGCTTGTCGCCATTTTGGACGCCGACAAAGAAGGGTTTTTGCGCTCGGAGCGTTCGCTCATCCAGACGATCGGCCGCGCGGCGCGCAACGCGAACGGCCATGTGATCATGTACGCCGATACAGTGACGAAATCGATGGAAATCGCCATTCAAGAAACGAAGCGGCGCCGGACGATTCAGGAAGCGTACAACCAAGAGCACGGCATCGTGCCACGCACGGTGAAAAAGGAAATTCGCGACGTCATCCGCGCGACGTATGCGGCGGAAGAGACAGAGACGTACGAGGCGAAGGCGCCGGCCAAGATGACGAAGCAGGAGCGGGAAGAGCTGATTCGAACGCTCGAAGCGGAAATGAAAGCAGCGGCCAAAGCGCTCGACTTCGAGCGGGCCGCCCAGCTGCGTGATGCCATTTTTGAGTTGAAAGCGGAAGGGTGACGGGAATGGAGAAAATTATCATCAAAGGGGCGCGCGCCCATAACTTAAAAAACATTGACGTCGAAATCCCGCGCGGCAAGCTTGTTGTGTTGACCGGGCTGTCGGGTTCGGGAAAGTCGTCGCTGGCGTTTGATACGATTTACGCGGAAGGCCAGCGGCGCTACGTCGAATCGTTGTCGGCGTACGCCCGCCAGTTTTTAGGGCAGATGGACAAGCCGGATGTCGATGCGATCGAAGGATTGTCGCCGGCCATTTCGATCGATCAAAAGACGACGAGCCGCAACCCGCGTTCCACGGTCGGCACGGTGACGGAAATTTACGACTACTTGCGGCTGTTGTTCGCCCGTATCGGCCGGCCGTTCTGCCCGACGCACGGCATCGAAATTCAATCGCAGACGATCGAGCAAATGGTCGACCGGCTGCTCGCGTACCCGGAGCGGACGAAAATGCAAATTTTGGCGCCGATCGTCTCGGGTCGAAAAGGGACGCACGCCAAGACATTGGAGGATATTCGCAAACAAGGGTATGTGCGCGTCCGCATTGACGGCGAGATGCGCGAGTTAACGGAAGACATCGAACTGGAAAAAAACAAAAAGCATTCGATTGAGGTCGTCGTCGACCGGATTGTGATGAAAGACGGCATCGCGGCAAGGCTCGCTGACTCGCTGGAGACAGCCTTGAAGCTCGCCGACGGCAAAGTCATCGTCGACGTGATCGGCGAAGGAGAGCTCTTGTTCAGCGAAAAGCACGCTTGCCCGTATTGCGGCTTTTCGATCGGGGAGCTTGAGCCGCGCCTGTTCTCGTTCAACAGCCCGTTTGGCGCCTGTCCGGACTGCGACGGGCTCGGGGCGAAGCTCGAAGTCGATCCCGACCTTGTCATCCCGAACGATGAATTGACATTGAAGGAGCACGCCATCGCTCCGTGGGAGCCGCAAAGCTCGCAATACTACCCGCAGCTGCTCGAAGCCGTGTGCCGCCATTACGGCATCCCGATGGACGTGCCGGTGAGAGATTTGCCAAAAGAACAGCTCGATAAAATTTTGCACGGCAGCGGCGGGGAAGTCATTCATTTTCGCTATACGAACGATTTCGGCCAAGTGCGTGAACAGTACATCGAGTTTGAAGGGGTTTTGCGCAACATCGAGCGCCGCTACCGCGAGACAAGCTCCGATTACATCCGCGAGCAGATGGAAAAGTATATGGCCGAACAGCCGTGCCCGACGTGCCAAGGCTACCGGCTGAAAAAAGAAAGCCTCGCCGTCTTGGTCGGCGGCAAGCATATCGGCGAAGTGACCGCCATGTCGGTGACCGAGGCGCTCGCCTTTTTTGACGGTCTCGAGCTGACGGAAAAAGAAGCGCAAATCGCCCGCCTCATTTTGCGTGAAATTCGCGACCGGCTCGGCTTTTTGCAAAACGTCGGCCTCGACTATTTGACGCTGAGCCGCTCGGCGGGCACGCTTTCTGGCGGCGAGGCGCAGCGCATCCGCTTGGCGACGCAAATCGGCTCGCGGCTCACCGGCGTCTTGTACGTGCTCGACGAGCCGTCGATCGGCCTGCATCAGCGCGACAACGACCGGCTGATCGCGACGTTACAAAACATGCGCGACCTCGGCAATACGCTCATTGTCGTCGAACATGACGAAGATACGATGCTCGCGGCCGACTATTTGATTGACATCGGTCCGGGGGCGGGCATCCACGGCGGCGAGGTCGTCGCGGCCGGCACGCCGGAAGAGGTGATGAACGATCCGAACTCGCTCACCGGCCAATATTTGTCGGGGAAAAAATTCATCCCGCTCCCGGCCGAACGGCGCCAGCCGGACGGACGGTGGCTCGAGGTGATCGGCGCCCGCGAGCACAACTTGAAAAACGTCTCGGTGAGCATTCCGCTCGGTACGTTCGTCGCCGTCACCGGGGTGTCAGGCTCGGGCAAAAGCACGCTTGTGAACGAAGTGCTTTATAAGGCGCTGGCGCAAAAGCTGCACCGGGCGAAAGCGAAACCGGGGGAACATCGCGACATCCGCGGGCTTGAGCATCTCGACAAAGTGATTGACATCGATCAGTCGCCGATCGGACGCACCCCGCGGTCGAATCCGGCGACGTACACCGGGGTGTTTGATGACATCCGCGACGTGTTTGCTGCCACGAACGAAGCGAAAGTGCGCGGCTACAAAAAAGGGCGCTTCAGCTTCAACGTCAAAGGCGGGCGCTGCGAGGCGTGCCATGGCGATGGGATCATCAAAATTGAAATGCACTTTTTGCCGGACGTGTACGTCCCGTGCGAAGTATGCCAAGGCAAACGGTACAACCGCGAAACGCTTGAGGTGACGTACAAAGGAAAAAACATCGCCGACGTGCTGGACATGACGGTCGAAGATGCGCTGGACTTTTTTGCTTCGATCCCGAAAATCAAACGCAAGCTCGCGACGCTGTACGATGTCGGCCTCGGCTATATGAAGCTTGGACAGCCGGCGACGACGCTCTCCGGCGGCGAGGCGCAGCGCGTCAAGCTCGCGGCCGAGCTGCACCGGCGCTCGAACGGCCGAACGCTCTACATTTTGGACGAGCCGACGACCGGGCTGCACGTCGACGACATCGCCCGGCTGCTTGATGTGCTTCACCGGCTCGTGGACAACGGCGATACGGTGCTCGTCATCGAACACAACTTGGACGTCATTAAAACGGCCGATTACATCATTGACCTAGGCCCGGAAGGCGGCGACCGCGGCGGGCAAATTGTCGCGGCCGGCACGCCGGAACACGTGGCTGAGGTCGAAGCTTCCTACACCGGCCGCTATTTGAAACTGATTTTGGAACGCGACCGGGCGCGCATGCAGGCGCGGTATGAGGCGGCAAAGGCGTAACGCTTTTGCCGCTTTTTTCAACCCACGGTGGAGGGAGTGGCTGCGCTGTCTTTTTTTCCAACGGCGGGAAACTTTCCCTGATGATGATCGTATATACAAAACGAACACGTGGGAAAGGGGATTGTCAATGTCAACGAATAAAATGGTATCAGCGCTTTGTTATTTTAGCGTCTTTTTTGCGCCATTCCTTTTGCCGATCGTCGTTTATTTCGTCGTTGAGGATATGGAAGTGAAACGCCATGCGAAGCGGTCGCTCGTGTCGCATTTGATTCCGGCCGCCACCATTGTCTTGTTTATCGCCTTCGCCGCCTCGCCGCTCTTGTTTGGCCACTGGAACGAGGGGTCGTTCTTGTTTGGCAGTGGGGTCGTGTGGCTTGGCTTTCTTGTGGCCGGGGTGGTGAACCTTGTGGTTGTGATTTGGAATGTCATTAAAGGGATTCAAGTGTTAAAATAGAAACGATGATGGCCATCGGTTCAAGGCGACATAGGCCGACGATGGCGTTTCAACACGGAAGATTACAGAAAAGATGGTGAGGCCATGCTCAATTGGTTGATCGGAGTTGTCGTAAATACGGTGTTGTTAATGGCGATTGACGGCTATTTTGACGACATTCATTTCAGTGGGGTGGGGGCGGCGTTTGTGGCCAGCCTCATTTTGGCGGTGCTTAACGCCGTCGTCCGCCCAGTCCTCATTTTATTGACGCTGCCGGTAACGGTGTTAACGCTCGGTTTGTTTTTGTTTGTGATCAACGCCATCACGCTTATGATGACGGCCGGGTTGATGGGAGAAGCGTTTCAAATCGGCGGTTTTGGCACCGCGCTGCTCGCGTCGATCGTGTTGTCGTTTTTCCATTTGCTTGTGCAAAAGGCGATTATTGAGCCGCTGCGCAACCGCTCGTAACGGAAGTGCGATCGATGAAAGGGGCGCTGTCGTTTTCTGCCGCGGCGTGAATCGATCGAGACGCGGAACGGAGCGGCGCCTAGACGGTGCGTTGCGCATCGTTTCGGTTCGACGGGGGCTGAATCGGGACGGGGAAGCCGTCCCGATTTTGTTTTCGCCGTTGTTTTCCATTCAATGACGAAACGAAACGTGCTACAATGGAAAAAGATGAGGAAAGGGGAGAAAGGCCGAGTATGCCAAAAGTGCGGACGAAAGACATCATCGAACAGTTCCAGCTCGAGCTCGTCAGCGGCGCTGAGGGCATTTACCGCCCGATTACGACGAGCGACTTGTCGCGGCCGGGCATTGAGATGGCCGGCTATTTCGCTTATTATCCGGCGGAGCGCTTGCAGCTGCTTGGGCGGACCGAGCTGTCGTTTTACGAAACGTTGACGCCGGAAGAAAAACGGTCGCGGATGGAGCGGCTTTGTACCGACATTACGCCGGGGATCATCGTTTCGCGCGGGCTTGAAGTGCCACCCGAACTGATCGAAGCGTCCGAGCGCCAGTCGGTGCCGGTGATGCGTTCGACGATGAAAACGACCCGGCTCTCAAGCCGATTGACGAACTATTTGGAAAGCAAGCTTGCCCCTACGACCGCGGTGCATGGAGTGCTGGTCGATGTGTATGGGGTCGGTGTATTGATCACCGGCAAAAGCGGCGTCGGCAAGAGCGAGACGGCGCTGGAGCTCGTGAAGCGCGGCCACCGCTTGGTCGCCGACGATTGCGTGGAAATCCGCCAAGAAGACGAGGACACGTTGGTCGGCAGCGCGCCCGAGTTGATCGAGCATTTGCTGGAAATTCGCGGGCTTGGCATCATCAATATGATGACGCTGTTCGGCGCGGGAGCGGTGCGGACGCATAAGCGCATCTCGCTCGTCATCGATTTGGAGCTGTGGGATCCGGAAAAGCAGTACGACCGGCTCGGGCTCGAGGAAGAAAAAGTGAAAATATTGGATACCGAACTGCCGAAACTGACCATTCCGGTCCGCCCCGGACGCAACTTGGCCGTCATCGTGGAAGTGGCGGCGATGAACTTCCGGTTAAAACGCATGGGCGTCAACGCCGCTGAGGAGTTTTCGGCGCGCTTGAGCGATGCCATCGAGGATGGAGCGCCCGATTACGAGTAATGGTGGACCGTGAGCGGGGGCGGCGGTGGGAGACAACGGCGTTCCTCGTGATTTGAGCCGTCCTCGTGTGCATTGGAAGCATCCTGAGCGGTGGCATTTGTTCTTTCACGGTGGACCGCGAACGGGGACGGTGGCGGGAGACAACAGCGTTCGTTCCCCCGTGATTTAAGCCGCCTTCGTGCGCATCGGAGGCATCCCAAGCGCGGCATTCGTCCTTGCCTGATACGCACCATAGGAGGTGGAAGAGATGGAGTCTGCGATTCAGCCGCTTGACCGCGTGTTTTTGCACCTTGGTCCGATTACAATATATTGGTATGGCGTCATTATCGGCACCGGCGTTTTGATCGGGCTGTGGCTTGCGACGCGCGAAGGGGTGCGGCGCGGCTTGCCGAAAGAGACGTTTGTCGATTTGGTGCTGTTTGCTGTGCCGATCGCCATTGTCTGCGCGCGGACGTACTACGTGTTGTTTGAATGGAACTATTATTCAAAGCATCTTTCTGAGATTCCGAAAATCTGGGAAGGAGGCCTTGCCATTCACGGAGGGCTGATCGGGGCGGTGGCGACCGGCGCGGTGTTCGCCCGCGTGCGCGGGCTGTCGTTTTGGAAGCTTGCTGATATTGCCGCCCCGAGCATCATTTTAGGGCAGGCGATCGGGCGCTGGGGCAACTTTATGAATCAGGAGGCGCACGGCGGTCCGGTGTCGCGCGCGTTTTTGGAAAACTTGCATTTGCCCGATTGGATCATCAATCAAATGTACATTGACGGCCGTTATTGGCATCCGACTTTTTTGTATGAGTCGCTTTGGAACCTCGCCGGCTTTTTTGTGCTTCTTTGGCTGCGGCGCGTCAATTTGCGGCGCGGCGAGTTGTTTTTATCCTATTTAATTTGGTATTCGGTGGGCCGCTTCTGGATTGAAGGGATGCGCACCGACAGTCTGATGCTGGCCGGCAGTCTGCGCGCGGCCCAAGTCGTATCCGTGACGTTGATCGTGCTGTCGATCGTGCTGTGGATCGTGCGCCGGGCGAAAGGATGGGCCGAAGCAAGATATCAAGACGAATAACCGCCCTAGTCCGTTGACGGGTGACTAGGGAAAGGGGCGGTGAAAAGGCCGCACGACATCATGAAGACAAGCAAAGGAGAGAGGAGATATGATCGGAACATTGCAGCGCGGCGTCATCGCCGGGCTGAAGACGTCATGGGCGCTCGGCAAAATCATTTTTCCGGTGACGCTCGTTTTGGCGCTGTTGCAGCCGACGCCTTTATTTTCATGGCTGATCGACCTTGTCACTCCCCTGATGAAATGGTTCGGCTTATCCGGCGATGCGGCCGTGCCGCTGGTGCTCGGCAATCTGCTCGGGCTGTACGCGGCGATCGGGGCGATGCTGACGATTGAGTTTACGGTGAAAGAAGTATTGATTTTGGCGATCATGCTTTCTTTTTCCCATAACTTGATCGTCGAGTCTTCCGTCGCCTCGCGCACGGGAATGAGCGTTTGGCTCATGCTCGCCGTGCGCATTGGCTTGGCCGTTGTATCCGGGTTGCTGATCGCCCATTTATGGGACGGGGGGCAGGAACTCGCTCAATATGGGTTTGTCTCGCCTGAAACCGCCCCGCCGTCCGGATGGGGGGACATCATCTTGGCGGCGCTGAAAAAAGCGGCCACCGGCATCGTGCAGCTGGTCGCGATTGTCATTCCGCTAATGACGATCATTCAAGTGTTGAAAGAACGTCACTGGATTGAGACGTTTTCGCGCTGGATGGCGCCGGTGACCAAGATGCTTGGCATGAGCCCGAACACATCGCTCACGCTCGCGGCCGGCTTTGTGTTCGGCCTCGCTTATGGGGCGGGGGTGATGATTCAGGCGGCGAAAGAAGACGGCGTCTCGAAGCGCGATTTGACGTTGGCGTTTATTTTTCTCGTTTCTTGCCATGCCGTTGTCGAGGACACGCTCATTTTCGTTCCGCTTGGCATCCCGGTCTGGCCGTTGTTGGTCATTCGCCTCGTTACGGCTGTGCTGTTGACGATGGCGGTCGCGTTCCTTTGGCGCCGTTTTGAACACCCGATGAGAAAGGAAGCCGCATCATGACGATTCGCACGATTTTATTTGACCTTGACGGAACGTTGATTGATACGAATGAGCTGATCATCCAGTCGTTTTTGCATACGCTGGAGAAGTACTACCCGGGTCGCTACGGGCGTGAGGACGTCTTGCCGTTCATTGGCCCGTCGCTGTACGAGACGTTCAGCTCGCTCGATCCGGAGCGGGTTGAGGAGATGGTGAAGACGTATCGCACGTTCAACCACGCTCGCCATGACGAACTGATCCGCGAGTTTGACACGGTGTATGAGACGATCGAGACGCTGCACCGCCATGGATTTTGCCTTGGCGTTGTAACGACGAAAATGCATGACACGGCGCTCATGGGCTTGCGAAAAACGCGGCTTGAGCCGTTTTTCTCGTGCGTCATCGGTCTTGATGACGTCAGCCGTCCTAAGCCGGATCCCGAACCGATTCATAAGGCGCTTGAGGCGCTTCAGTCGAAACCAGACGAAGCGCTCATGGTCGGCGACAACTACCACGACATTTTGGCCGGCAAAAACGCCGGCGTGAAAACGGCCGGCGTCGCTTGGGCGATTAAAGGGCGCGAGTATTTGGAACAATATGAACCGGACTATATGTTGGAAAAAATGAGCGATTTGCTGGCCATTGTCGGCATCAATGAACGGAAGGAGGAAGCGTCCTCCCGGTGAGACGAACGACCAAATACCCCGTCCACGGGGCGAACTCGCTCTGGCAATTGTACCGCACCGTCTCGTTTTGGAAAGTGCTGAAAAACGTGATCGTGATCCAAATCGGGCGCTACACGCCGTTTTTGCCGCTGAAAAACTGGCTGTACCGCACGTTTCTCGGCATGAAGATCGGCGAGCAAACGGCGCTCGCCTTTATGGTCATGCCGGATATTCTCTTCCCGGAAAAAATCCGCATCGGCCGCAACTGCGTTATCGGCTACAACACGACGATTCTCGCCCACGAATATTTAGTGGACGAATACCGCCTTGGCGATGTGGTAATCGGCGATGAGGTGATGATCGGCGCCAATTCGACCATTTTGCCCGGCGTCGTGATCGGCGACCGCGCCGTCGTCGCCGCCGGCACCATCGTCCATCAAGACGTCCCGCCCGGGGCCATGGTCGCCGGCTGCCCGATGCGCATCGTTCGCACGAACGAACCGCCTTCCGAGTAACGGGGGCGGGTTTTCTTTGGTAATCAGAAGCAAATAGGGTCCTCCTTAGGCGACATAGAGCTGTGGTTTACATGAATGGAAATTCAAGATGAACCGTTTATAAGACGAAAATTCAGCGAAACACGTAAAAAGCCGTCCCGTTGCGGGACGGCTTTTCCTTTTGGACCGTGCATGTGACGGTCAGTTGAAAAATATTTTTGGCCGCACTTGAGTTTAAGGCACTCAAAGGGCATTATTTATCGTATGTTTGTTTTCTAAATGTCATTCCAAGAAAATGATAAATCATGTTGAAAGAAGTGTCAAGAGTAATTTCCTGGATCTTTTTTAAGTTTAGTGTACATCCTACGGATTTTTTCGTCAATCAGATCCATTTGTTCGCTAGTTAATTTGAAAACATCATCCTTTGCTTTTTTAGGTTTGAAAATGCGAATTTTGCTTATAGGCCGCATTTGGTTTGGAATGGCCACTGCCCTTTTTTCATTTAGTCCCTCAATCGTACCTAGAAAGACTGAGTCTTTATGTACATCCTGTTCTGTTTCATTTTCGTCTAAGGAAGATAAAGGAACCACGTTGACGACGGGATTGTTTTTTGAACTATCACGAATCACAACAGCATAGTGCATGCCGCCAAATTCAGCACCTACATTAAAACCAAAGTGGGCTAAAACGATTTCTGATCGCTTATAAGCCCGGAGATAAGACGGGTCAAACGTTTCTTCCCAGACGAGATATTTGTTTTGTGTTCCAAGCCACTCGATAAATATTTTTCCCCGTTTTTCGTCCATATTTTCAATGATCTTTTGCAGTTCCATGAGCTGTTTATTCATTGCTCCTACTAAATCTTTATTCTCATGCAACTTTTTGAACATGGCTTCTCCTCTCTTTCCACTATCATAGATGAACGAAATGTTGTCTGTTTAATGTTCAAATTTCTGACGACCGCAGACATACGTCTATGTCACATTCAGCTACATGATTTTTAAAGCTCCCATCCCATTTAGAAGGATTGTTCTTCAACAATTATAACAATGAGACATCGAATAGTTTATGAAAAAAGATAAAGAACACCGTCTGATGCGAAATCGACATGCCTGTCATGGATGAACTCCAGAATGTCCTCGTCATGCAGGAGGACATTTCGAAGTTGACGTGGTACGCTAACACGAGCCCCAGAATATGCGGTGACACGGCCAATCGGGACCAATTGACCTTCCGCTTGATGAACGATAATGGGCCAACAGGGCAAAGTCAAACAGGAATTTCCGGAATCAGTACCACGACTCGAAGGTTTGGGAATCTTACATAAAATGTAAGAGCTCCTTCATCATCATCCGGTGAAGATTGGCCTAGTAAAACGAGCAATCGTTGTTCTTACACTTGTATACGGCGTCGTGATCGGCGACCGCGCCGTCGTCGCCGCCGGCACTATCGTTCATCAAGACGTCCCGCCCGGGGCCATGGTCGCCGGCTGCCCGATGCGCATCGTCGGCACGAACGAACCGCCTTCCGAGTAACGGGGGCGGGTTTTTTGTATGCGGAGAGAAAAAATGGCAAAATGAATGAACAAACCATTTTTATGAAGTAAGAGTTCTTCTGTTCCACGACGAAGGTTCCCTTTCGTATCCGGAAGCATGACTTCTTGTCGCTTCTACATATTCAACGATTCGGCGTTCTTTTGTGCCTTGGAGATTTCGGGAGCAGCGGTATGCACAAGGCGGAGCGAAATGAACAGGCGTTTCTTCGTCTGGAAGAGTCCTTGTCCATTTTATTGTGGATGGCGCGTTTCCTCTTGACGCTGTGGTCGCAAAGGAGTAAACTACTAATAACTTCACTTCTCTACCATATTAGCAAACTAAAGCATTTTTGATAAAGGGCGTGGGGACATGGCAAAAAGGCTGTTCATGTTTGAAAAACCGTTAGGCATGCGCGATACGCTGCCGTTTTTATATGAAATGAAAAAGCAAGTACGCTCGGTGATGGCGAGAGAAATCGAGCGCTGGGGCTATGAGTTTATCGAGACGCCGACGCTTGAGTATTATGAAACGGTCGGGGCGGCGTCGGCGATCGCCGATCATCGGCTGTTTAAGCTCTTGGACCAGCAAGGGCACACGCTCGTACTGCGGCCCGATATGACGGCGCCGATCGCCCGCGTGGCGGCGTCAAGGCTGTATGAAGACGGCAACCCGCTCCGGTTGGCGTACAACGCCAATGTGTTTCGCGCGCAGCAGCGCGAAGGCGGGCGGCCGGCGGAGTTTGAGCAGATCGGCGTCGAGTTGATCGGTGATGGCACGGTGGCGGCCGACGCTGAGGTGATCAGCTTAATGGCGGCGCTGTTGAAGCGCGTGGGTCTCGGCCGCTTTTCGGTGGCCATCGGCCATATCGGTTATGTCAATGCGCTCTTTTTGGAGATTTTAGGGAATGAAGAGCGGGCGAGTGTGCTGCGCCGCTTCTTATATGAAAAAAATTATGTCGGCTACCGCGAGCATGTGAAGTCGCTGCCGCTTTCGTCGATCGATCAAAAGCGGCTGTTGGATCTTCTTTCCTTGCGCGGCGGCCGCGAGGCGATCGAGGCGGCAAAAGCGCTGGCTTCGAGCGGGGAAGGGCAGCAAGCCGCCGACGAGGTGGCCGCTCTGTTTGCGGCGCTTGAGACGTATGGGGTGGCCGAGGCGGTGAAGCTCGATATGGCGTTGGTCAGCCATATGAGCTATTACACCGGCATTTTGTTTGAAGTGTACGCCGAGCAAGTGGGATTCCCGATCGGCAACGGCGGGCGGTATGATGAATTGCTGGCGAAGTTTTCCCGCCCGGCGCCGGCGACGGGGTTTGGCCTGCGCGTCGATCGGCTGATCGAGGCGGTTGGCGAGACGGATGTGCGCGAGGAGATCGAGTGCATCGTGTTCAGCCAAGAGCGGTTGGCGGAGGCGGTCGAGCTCGCCGAGGCGAAACGGGCGGAAGGGCGCCGCGTCGTCTTGCAGCATATCGCCGGCATTCGCGATATTGACGCCTACAGCCAGCGCTATCGGTCGATCGTCTATTTGCTTGGCCGAAGCGGGCGCGATGGGCAATGAGCGTCACGACGTGGGAGAACGCGGACAACAGCCATTCAACCCGCTGGTTCGCGCCTGCGGACGGGCGTGCCGCAATCCTCAAAGGGACGGCGGCTTGACGGAAGGGACATTAGCGAGAGCGGAAGGTGGCGCTGACGCATGACGACAAGCAGGGAGGAAGACGGGATGCTGACGATTGCGATGCCGAAAGGACGCATTTTTGACGAGGCGGTCGAGCTGCTGCGCCGGGCGGACTATGCGCTGCCGCCGGAGTTTGCCGAATCGCGCAAGCTCGTTATTGATGTCGCTGAGGAACAAATGCGCTTTATTTTGGCGAAACCGATGGATGTGGTGACGTATGTGGAGCATGGAGTGGCCGACCTAGGCATAGCGGGGAAAGACGTTTTAATGGAGGAAGAACGAAACGTCTATGAGTTGCTCGATTTGCGCATCAGCCGCTGCCATCTGGCCGTCGCCGGGCTGCCCGGCGTCAAGATGAATGAAATCGCCCCAAGGGTGGCGACGAAATATCCGAACATCGCCTCAACGTATTTTCGCGAACAAGGCGAGCAAGTGGAAATCATCCGTCTGAACGGGTCAATTGAACTCGCTCCGCTCATCGGCTTGGCCGACCGGATTGTGGACATCGTTTCCACGGGGCGGACGTTGAAAGAAAACGGGCTTGTCGAGCTTGAACGAATCGCCGAGGTGACGTCGCGCCTGATTGCCAATCCGGCCAGCTACCGGTTAAACAGCGGGGAGATCGAGCGGTTGGTCGATCGGCTCGCGGCGGTCATTCCCGAGCGGTGACGCTTGTGTGAACAAGAAACGGAACGGTGCACAGGCGAGAGACGCAAAAGACGGGGAAACGTCCAAAAAGCCATCGGATGGAAAGGAGAAAAGCCATGAAAATCGAACGAATCCAAGGCGGCGTCTCGCTAAGGCGGACGATTGAAAGCGAAACGGAGGAGCAGCGCCGAGCCGTGCTCGATATCATCGCCGCGGTGCGCGCCCGGGGCGATGCGGCGCTGAAAGAATATACGGAACGGTTTGACGGCGTCACGCTGGATTCGCTGCGGGTGACGGAAGCGGAAATGGAGCGCGCGCAGGCGTCCATGAGCGCGGAGATGCTGGAGATCATCCGTGAAGCGGCGGCCCACATTCGCGCCTATCACGAGCGGCAAAAGCGCCAATCATGGTGGATGACGAACGAAGACGGCACGATTCTCGGGCAAAAGGTGACGCCGCTTGACGCCGTCGGGTTGTATGTGCCGGGCGGGACGGCCGCTTATCCGTCGTCCGTGCTGATGAACGTCATTCCTGCGCAAGTGGCGGGAGTGAAGCGGATTGTCATCACTTCGCCGCCAAACAAAGACGGCACGCTCCCGGCTGGGGTGCTGGCGGCGGTGCATGAACTTGGGGTGGCGGAAATTTACAAAGTCGGCGGCGCGCAGGCGATCGCGGCGCTGGCGTATGGAACGGAAACGATTCGGCCGGTCGATAAAATTTTCGGACCGGGCAACATTTATGTGGCGTTGGCGAAACGGGAAGTGTTCGGGCATGTGGCGATCGATATGATCGCCGGGCCGAGCGAAATTGTTGTGCTCGCGGATGAGACGGCCCGCCCGGATGAGATTGCGGCGGATTTGTTGTCACAGGCCGAGCATGACGTGCGGGCGTCAGCCATCTTGGTGACGCCGTCAATGAAGCTCGCCTTGGCGGTGGCGAGCGAGGTGGAACGGCAGCTTGAGACGCTGCCGCGCCGCGAGATCGCCCAAGCGGCGCTGGAAACCTACGGGGCCATTTATGTGACCGATACGCTTGATGAGGCCGTTGAGGCGGTCAATGAGCTGGCGCCCGAGCATTTGGAAGTGATGACGGCGGATCCAATGGCGCTGTTAGGGAAGCTTCGCCATGCCGGGGCGATGTTTTTCGGCCGCTTCAGCTCCGAGCCGGTCGGCGACTATTTTGCCGGGCCGAACCACGTGCTGCCAACCAACGGCACGGCGAGATTCTCAAGCGGTTTGAGCGTGGACGAGTTTGTGAAAAAATCAAGCGTGATCGTTTACAGTGAAGCCGCCTTGAAACAACATGGCGACAAAATCGCTGCGTTTGCCCGTCTCGAGGGGCTGGAGGCGCACGCGCGCGCGGTTGAGATGCGGCTGAAACGAGAAAGAGGGGAACGATAATGGCGAGAGAGGCGACGATCGCAAGAACGACGAAGGAGACAAGCATTCAGCTGACGTTTTCGCTAGACGGTGAAGGGAAGACGGAGCTCGAGACCGGCGTGCCGTTTTTGACCCATATGCTTGATTTGTTTGCGAAACACGGCCAGTTTGACTTGTTTGTTGACGCGAAAGGCGATACGCATATTGACGATCACCATACGACCGAAGATATCGGCATTTGCCTCGGACAGGCGATCAAAGAAGCGCTCGGCGACAAAAAGGGAATCAAGCGGTACGGCCACGCGTTTGTGCCGATGGATGATGCGCTGGCGCAAGTCGTGATTGATCTAAGCAACCGCCCGCATTTGGAATTTCGCGGCGAATTTCCGGCGGCGAAAGTCGGCACGTTCGATGTCGAGCTTGTGCATGAGTTTTTATGGAAGCTGGCGCTGGAGGCGCGGATGAACTTGCATGTCATCGTTCATTATGGGCGCAATACGCACCATATGATCGAAGCGGTGTTTAAAGCGCTCGGGCGGGCGCTCGATGAAGCGACGATGGTCGACCCGCGCGTCAAAGGCGTCCCGTCGACGAAAGGGATGCTCTAACCGATCGAGGGGAGCGCTTCTCGCGGGGAAAAGCTTCGCGAGCGCAGGGAAGGCGTCCGGATCGAGGGGGCGCTTCCTGTGGGGAAAAGCTTCGCGGGCGCGGGGAAGGCGTCCGAATCGAAGGCGGCGCTTCCTGCGGGGAAAGTTCCGCGGGCGCAGGAAAGACGGCCGGTCGCTAAGGAGAGGGTTGCGCATGAAAGGAGCGCCGTAAATAAGGATGCCGCCATACCGTTGTTCATTGAACAAGGGGATGGGCATGGATCAGCGAAGAAAGGAATGGGATGACGATGATCGGGATCATCGATTATGGCATGGGCAACTTATACAGCGTCAGCAAAGCGCTCGAGCGGCTCGGCTGCCCGTATATCGTGAGCGGCGACAACGAGGAGCTGGCGCGGGCAGGCGGGCTCATTTTGCCCGGCGTCGGCTCGTTCCGCGATGCGATGCACATTTTAAACGAAACAGGTTTAGCTGCTTTTATCCGTTCAGCGGCTGAAAACGGTACGCCGTTGCTCGGCATTTGTTTAGGGATGCAGCTGTTGTTTGACGAAAGCGAGGAAAACGGGCCGACAAAAGGGCTCGGGCTGCTTCGCGGCCGCGTCGTCCGCTTCCCGGGCGTGACGGACGACGGTGAGCCGTACAAAGTGCCGCACATGGGCTGGAATCAGCTTCGCTTTCATCGTCCGTCGCCGCTTCTTGACGGTGTCGAGGAAGGGCATGTGTATTTTGTCCATTCGTATTACGTCGTCCCGGGCGATGAAGAGGTCGTGCTCGCCAGCAGCGAATACGATGTTGACGTCCCGGCGGTCGTTGGGCGCGGCCACGTGTTTGGCACACAGTTTCACCCGGAAAAAAGCGGCGCGGTCGGCATGCACATCTTACGCAACTATGTCGGCATCGCCACAGGAAGGGGGAATGGCTGATGGCATCGTTTACGATTTATCCGGCGATCGATATGCGCGGCGGCAAATGTGTCCGCCTGCTGCAAGGCGATTACAATAAAGAAACGGTGTACGGCGATTCGCCGGTCGCGATGGCCGAACAGTTCGCCGCCCAAGGGGCGGAGTGGATTCATATGGTCGATTTAGATGGGGCGAAAGAAGGGCGGCGCGTCAACGACCGGTTTGTCATTGAGACGGTCCGCCGGTTTCCAGTGAACGTCCAAGTCGGCGGCGGCATTCGCACCGAGGATGATGTCGCCTACTACTTGGAGCGCGGCGTCGCCCGCGTCATTTTAGGAAGCGCGGCGATTGCCGACCCGCCGTTTGTGAAAGAGATGTTGAAAAAATACGGCCGCCAGATCGCCATCGGCATCGACGCCCGCGACGGTTTTGTGGCGACGGACGGCTGGGTGCAAACATCGAACGTGAAAGCGGAAGAGCTCGGAAGGATGCTTGCCGAGGCGGGGGCGGAGACGTTTATTTTCACCGATATTGCCACCGACGGCACACTGTCAGGGCCCAACATCGCTGCGGCGGTCCGGCTGGCGGAGGCGACGGGAAAAGAAGTGATTGCCTCCGGTGGCGTGCGCTCGCTCGACGATTTGCGCGTCCTTCGCGAATACGCCGGTCAAGGCATCGGCGGGGCGATCGTCGGCAAGGCGCTGTACACCAATCAATTTACGCTCGCGGAAGCGCTGAAGGCGGTGAACGAGCGGTGATTACGAAGCGCATCATCCCGTGCTTGGACGTAAAAGATGGCCGCGTTGTCAAAGGGGTGCAGTTTGTCCAGCTGCGTGATGCCGGCGACCCGGTCGAGCTGGCGAAGGCGTACGATGAGCAAGGAGCGGACGAACTCGTGTTTTTGGACATTTCCGCCTCGCACGAAGGACGGAAAACGATGGTCGATGTCGTCGAGCGCGTTGCCGCCCAGCTCGCCATTCCGTTTACGGTCGGCGGGGGGATTCATTCGCTTGACGATATGAAACGCATGTTGCGCGCCGGGGCGGATAAAGTGTCGCTCAATACGGCGGCGGTGCTCCATCCCGCTTTGATCACCGAAGGGGCGGACTTTTTCGGCTCGCAATGCATCGTCGTCGCCATTGATGCAAAGTACGACCAGGCGCTCGGTTCTTGGCGCGTTTATACGCACGGCGGCCGCAACGCGACAGAATGGGAAGTCGTCGCCTGGGCGAACGAAGCGGTGCGCCTTGGCGCCGGGGAGATTTTGCTGACGAGCATGGATGCCGACGGCGGGAAAAACGGCTTTGACCTCGAGTTGACGCGGCGGGTGAGCGAAGCGGTCCCGGTTCCGGTCATCGCCTCGGGAGGCGCCGGCAAGGCCGAGCATTTTTGGGAAGCGTTCGAAAAAGGAAAAGCGGACGCGGCGCTGGCAGCGTCGATTTTCCATTACAAAGAAACATCGGTCGGTCAAGTGAAGGCGTACTTGAAAGAAAGAGGAGTGAACGTGCGATGACAGCCGACATTCGCTTTGACGGCAACGGGCTGGTGCCCGCGATCGTTCAAGACGCGCAAAGCAAAGAAGTGCTCATGCTCGCCTATATGAACAAAGAGTCGCTCGAAAAAACGCTCGCAACGGGGGAAACGTGGTTTTACAGCCGCTCGCGCCAAGCGTTGTGGCATAAAGGGGCGACGTCCGGGAACGTGCAGCGGGTGGTCGACATCCGCTACGACTGCGACGCCGACACGCTCCTCGTGTTGGTGGAGCCGGCGGGTCCGGCGTGCCATACGGGGACGTATTCGTGCTTTTCCCGCGCGCTTGACGGCGCAGCGCGCACGCCGGCGGCCGACCGGTTTGCGATTTTGAATGAGCTGGAACAAATCATCGCCCAGCGCGACGCCGAACGCCCGGAAGGAGCGTATACGACGTATTTGTTTGAAAAAGGCGTCGATAAAATTTTGAAAAAGGTCGGCGAAGAAGCGGCCGAAGTGATCATCGCGGCGAAAAACCGAAGCCATGAAGAGCTGAAATGGGAAGCGGCCGATTTGTTGTACCATTTGCTTGTGCTGTTGCGCGAGCAAAAGCTGCCGCTTGACGCCGTGCTGGCGACGCTTGCTGAGCGGCATGCGCAAAAAACAAACAAAGAGACGAAAAAGGCATAGGCGAGCGGCCAAGACGGCCTAAAAGTCGCGCTTGTTTCTGTTGCGCGGACTGTCAAGAAGCAGGCGATGAATCCTGAAGTTTCTTGCTTATTTTCGCTGTTCATATGGTATACTGTTGTTCGATGAAGTTTGCGAACAACGGAGGATAGAATGGGAAAACGACTGAAGCAACCATCAAGAAAATCGACGATTGTGCCGTTCATTCAGAGCGGGGAGTATTTTTTTAAAAAAGGCATGAAAGCGTACGATCGAGGCGATTTATACAAAGCCAAAAAATATTTGGAGCGTGCCGTCCGTCTTGATGGACGGGACGCTTCGTTCGTTCTGCAGCTCGCTCTTGTCCTGTCGGAACTCGGCGAATACCAAAGTTCCAATCAATGGCTGTTTGCCATCATCCATGATTTAGATGAAACGATGTACGACTGTTTTTACTTTTTGGCCAACAATTTCGCCTGTCTTGGCTTGTTCCAAGAGGCGCGGCAATATGCCGAACACTATTTGACGCATGAACCGGACGGCGAGTTTGCCGACGATGCCGCTGACTTGCTTGAGCTGGTCAAGTTTGACGTTCAAGAGATGACAGAGGAGCAGGAGCAGGTCATGGCTTGGCAGGAGCGGGCCCGCTATTTGCTGGAGCAAGGCGAATTTGCGGAGGCGATCGAGACGCTGAAGGCGGTCATCGCCTGCCGCCCGGAATTTTGGCCGGCGCACAACAACTTGGCGCTCGCCTATTTTTACAGCGGCGATGTGGAGCGGGCGCAGCGCCAATTGGAGGAAGTGTTGGCGCACGATCCCGGCAATTTGCATGCGCTTTGCAACGCGCTTGTGTTTGCCCATTATCTGCGCGATGAGCAGCAGACGACAGCGCTCGGCGACACGTTGGCCGGTTTGTACCCGCTTTTTCGCGAACATCAATACAAGCTGGGCGCGACCATGGCATTAGTCGGGCGTTTCGATGTGGCGTTTCGTTGGCTGCACCGCTTGTACAAATACGGATTTGAGGCCGATGGGCCGTTTTACTATTGGCTGGCTTACGCGGCCTATCATACTGGCCATGAGCCGCTCGCCCGCCAAGTGTGGGAGCGTTTTGCCGCGCTGCATCCGGAAAAGCGTGGGGAAGGGCCTTGGATGGAGCGTACGTTTGGCGACGAGACGCTTGTGCGCATCGTCCGCTGGCTTGAGACAGAAGAATTGGCCGATCAGTTGTACGGGCTGTATTTGTTCAGCCGTTCGCCGCAGGCAGGAAAAGCGGAACTGGCGTTGGCGATCAGTCGCTTGCTTCCATCGGACCCGCGGTTGCGCCCGTTTGCCGACTATTTTCTATTTGGCCGCGCTGACGGTCCCGCCATGCGGGCGGTGAACATCGGTCGCATGATTGATGCGCTTTCGGCGCATAATGAGGAAAAAGAAGCAATCGGTCGCTTCGCCTTTGCGATGGCTATCCGCTTGTCGGCTCAAGATGAACCGTTTGCGAACGGCGCAGCGTGGGCGGCGGCGTTGGAATACCTTTGGCGCCGTCAGCGAGGCGAGCGCGTGACGCAAAAAGGAATGGCCGCCAAATACCGTCTTTCGGTGGCTACAGTGCAAAAATACGTGCGAAAAGCGCGCCGTTTTGATCCATAAACGGCGATGGCCGTCAAACAGGCTTTCGCTAATGCAGCGGTCGTTCGAAGCCCTTTCAAAGAGCGAGGGCGGGCGAGGAAACGTTCCATGGGCAGCGGTCGCCCTCTGTTTGAGGATGAACATCACCCCGTGCCGGCGAGGGATTTTGACGAAAATGTTCCACGGGCAACATTTTGCCTTCCACCTGAGGAGGAACCCCGCCGCTCGCCGACGGGATTTGCGCGGAAAACGCCTCGGTATGAGCAAATCAATAGACGTTGGCCGCCGACTCGGATACGATGGAAATGAAGCGACTTTCGAGCGAAGGAGTGGACGTTGTGGCAGATGAAAAGATTTACGATGTCATCATTGCCGGAGCCGGGCCGGCTGGGCTAACGGCGGCTGTGTATACATCGCGCGCCAACTTGTCGACGCTCATGATTGAGCGCGGCGTTCCGGGGGGACAGATGGTCAACACCGAGGAAGTCGAGAACTATCCCGGATTTGAGACGATTCTAGGCCCCGAATTGGCGACGAAAATGTTTGAACACGCCAAAAAATTTGGCGCCGAATACGCTTACGGTGATGTCAAGGAGATCATCGACGGCGAATCGTACAAAACGGTGGTCGTCGGTGACAAACAGTATAAAGCGCGCGCGGTCATTATCGCCACCGGCGCCGAATACAAAAAGCTCGGCGTGCCGGGGGAAGCGGAGCTGGGCGGCCGCGGCGTTTCCTACTGTGCGGTGTGCGACGGGGCATTTTTCAAAGGAAAAGACTTGGTCGTCGTTGGCGGCGGCGATTCAGCGGTCGAAGAAGGTGTCTATTTGACGCGCTTTGCTAGGAAAGTGACGATCGTTCACCGCCGCGACAAGCTGCGGGCGCAAAAAATTTTGCAAGATCGGGCGTTCGCCAATGAGAAAATCGATTTTATCTGGAATCATACGGTCAAACAAATCAACGAAAAGGACGGCAAAGTCGGCAGCGTGACGCTCGTGCATACGGAGACAGGGGAAGAACGCGAATTCCCGTGCGACGGCGTCTTTATTTACATCGGGATGGTGCCGCTCTCGAAGCCGTTTGCCCATCTTGGCATCACAAACGAAAACGGCTATATTGTTACGAACGAAAAAATGGAAACGAAAGTGCCGGGCATTTTTGCCGCTGGCGATGTGCGCGAAAAAACGCTCCGGCAAATCGTGACGGCGACCGGCGATGGCAGCATCGCCGCGCAAAGCGCCCAACATTACGTGGAAGAGTTGAAAGAACAACAGAAGGCGCAACAAGTCCAATAACCGGTCATGAAATCGCAACAAAACCGTAATGGGGATTTAACCCAGCTGTAACACGAATGCAACACAGTTGTCGTATGCTATAAGTAAGTAATTGACCCCCTTTTATATAGATTCTTGCTGTTGGCGCGGGCGTCTGTCCGCGCCTCTTTTTTGTACGCCCGCCTTGTTGACGAACCGCCGAGAAGACCGGTGAAAAACGGTTGCTTCTCTTGAGCAATGGGGGAGCGTGTGAAAGGCGATACCGATGCGACAGAGTTTTTTCTATTGGAGAAACGAGGTTAGCCGCCCGCTCGTCGCTGTTTCCCGGCGGCTTTCGTTTCCAACCATTTCGCGATTGGAGACGCTTAACTATTTATGGTAAAATGAAAATAGCAACGACTAGACAAAGGGTTGGCTCATAGTTGAGGTGAACGAATTGCAACGGGTGACGAACTGCATATTGTATCAAGACGGTCGCGTATTGCTTTTGCAAAAGCCGAAGCGCGGCTGGTGGGCCGCTCCGGGCGGCAAAATGGAGCCGGGCGAGACGGTGCGTGAAGCGTGCATTCGCGAATACCGGGAAGAGACGGGCATCTACTTGAAACAGCCTCGTCTGAAAGGGGTATTTACGATCGTGATAAAAAACGGAAGCGAGACGGTGTCAGAGTGGATGATGTTTACGTTTTTTGCCGATGAGTTCATCGGGGAAAACGTCGCCTCATCCGAAGAAGGAACGCTCGCTTGGCATGAACTCGAAGCGCTCCCGTCGCTTCCGATGGCTCCGGGCGATTATCATATTGTCGAGTATGCGGTCAAAGGCGATGGGATATTGTATGGAACGTTTGTGTATACGGAAGATTTTGAGTTGCTTTCCTATCGGCTTGACCCGAGCTGACGGAGAGGAGGTGCGGAGATGGGGCAAAACGGGGGAGCGCCGCCGATTCAGCTCGTCATTATCACCGGCATGTCCGGGGCGGGGAAAACGGTGGCCATTCAAAGCTTTGAAGACCTCGGTTTTTTTTGCGTTGACAATTTGCCGCCGACGCTATTGCCAAAGTTTTTGGAGCTTGTGAAGGAATCGGGGAACAAAATGAACAAAGTCGCTCTTGTGATGGACTTGCGCAGCCGCGATTTTTTCGACCATTTGTTTGCGGCGCTCGATGAGCTGTCTGAACAAGCGGCGATTGTTCCGCAAATTTTGTTTTTGGATGCGCAAGATTCGACGCTGGTCGCGCGCTATAAAGAAACGCGGCGGACCCATCCGCTCGCGCCGAACGAGCCCCCGCTCGAGGGGATTCGCTTGGAACGGAGGCTGCTGGAGGAAATTAAGGGGCGGGCGCAAATCATTTACGATACGACCAGGCTCAAGCCGCGCGAGCTGCGGGAGAAAATCATCCGCCAGTTTTCAACACACGCGCAGTCCGGATTTACGGTCAACGTCATGTCGTTCGGCTTTAAGTACGGCCTCCCGATTGACGCCGATCTGGTGTTTGATGTGCGCTTTTTGCCGAACCCGCATTACATTGAACATATGCGGCCGAAGACCGGGCTCGATGATGAAGTGTCGTCCTATGTGTTGAAATGGGGAGAAACGCAAAAATTTTTGGAAAAATTGATTGACTTATTGGCGTTCATGCTGCCGTATTACCAGCGCGAAGGAAAAAGCCAGCTGGTGATCGCCATCGGTTGCACCGGCGGGCAGCATCGCTCGGTCGCGTTGGCGGAATATATCGCCCGCCATTTTTCGGCTGACTACAAAACGGTGGTCTCACACCGGGACATCGAGAGGAGAAAGGAAACGAACCGATGAGAGACAAACGAGCAGCGAAATTGGTCGTCATCGGCGGCGGAACGGGGCTTCCCGTGTTGTTGCGGGGGCTCAAGCAATATTCGCTCGATTTGACCGCGATTGTCACCGTTGCCGATGACGGGGGAAGCTCCGGCCGGCTGCGCGATGAGCTGCGCGTCC
The DNA here is from genome assembly GCF_007829715.1 of Geobacillus sp. C56-T2. NCBI lineage: Bacteria > Bacillati > Bacillota > Bacilli > Caryophanales > Anoxybacillaceae > Geobacillus > Geobacillus sp. C56-T2. The sequence continues at coordinate 3,035,564 of NZ_VJWB01000001.1, read as the reverse complement.
CGCCGCCGGGGGACGTGCGCAATGTGTTGGCGGCGCTGTCTGACGTCGAACCGCTCATTGTCGAGCTGTTTCAGCATCGTTTTCAAAACGGCAACGGCTTATCCGGCCATTCGCTCGGCAATTTAATCTTGGCGGCGCTCACTTCGATCACCGGCGACTTTATGAAGGCGATTCGCGAAATGAGCAAAGTGCTCAATGTGCGCGGCCAAGTGTTGCCGGCGGCCAACAAAAGCGTCGTGCTGCACGCCGAGATGGAAGATGGATCCATCGTCTCCGGGGAGTCAAAAATTCCGGATGCGGGAAAAAAAATCAAGAGGGTGTTTTTGACCCCGCAAGATATTGAACCGCTGCCGGAAACCGTTGAGGCGATTCGGAGCGCCGATTTGATTGTTATCGGCCCGGGGAGCTTGTACACGAGCATTTTGCCGAATTTGCTCGTGCCGAAAATCGGGCAGGAAGTATGCAAAGCCAAGGCGAAAAAAGTATATATATGCAACATTATGACCCAGGCCGGCGAGACGCCGCACTATACGGTGAGCGACCATGTGGAGGCGCTTCACGCTCATCTTGGCGGCCCGTTTTTGGACGCGGTGATCGTCAATAACGGGGCGATTCCCGAAGCGATCCGCCGCCGCTACGAAGCGGAGCGGGCTGAGCCGGTGCGCGACGACAGCAGCGGGCTTTCATTGCAAGTCATCCGCGAGGACATCGTTGCGTATGAAGATGGAGTGATCCGCCATAATACGGCGAAAGTCGCCGCCCTTCTTCTCGGGCTTCTTCCCCGCCATTAGGTTGCGGGGGAAGAAGTTCACCGCCTGTCAGGCGCTGCTTCCAATGGACGCGCCGAAGATGGCACCTCCAACCGGCCGATGCGGGGAACGAATGGAGGTGGAGTACCGTGTCTTTCGCATCCGAAACGAAAAAAGAACTGACCCATTTAGAGTTGAAGCCTTGCTGCTTGCGGGCGGAGCTGTCGGCTTTGCTGCGCATGAACGGTTCTTTGTCGTTTTCCGGCGGGCGGATGACCGTTGACGTTCAGACCGAAAACGCGGCGATCGCCCGGCGTATTTATACGTTGCTAAAAAAAGGGTATGAGGCCGCCGTTGAATTGTTGGTGCGCAAAAAAATGCGGCTGAAAAAAAACAACGTGTATATCGTCCGCATCACTGACGGTGCAGCCTCTTTGCTTCGCGAGCTCCACATCATCGACAGCGGCTTTTCGCTCATCCGTGATATTTCCCCAGAGCTCGTCAAGAAGAAATGCTGCAAACGTTCCTATTTGCGCGGAGCGTTTTTGGCCGGCGGTTCAGTGAACAATCCCGAGACGTCGTCGTATCATTTGGAGATTTTTTCCTTATACGAAGAGCATAATCACTCTCTATGTGAATTAATGAACAGATACTTTTTCTTAAACGCCAAAACGTTGGAACGAAAAAAGGGGTTTATTACGTATTTAAAAGAGGCGGAGAAAATTGCCGAGTTTCTCAACATCATCGGCGCCCATCAGGCGCTGCTCCGCTTTGAAGACATCCGCATCGTCCGCGACATGCGCAACTCGGTCAACCGGCTCGTCAACTGCGAAACGGCCAACTTAAACAAAACGATCGGCGCTGCGCTCCGGCAAGTTGAAAACATCCGGTACATCGATGAGACGATCGGGCTCGATTCACTGCCGGAAAAGCTGCGGGAAATCGCCAAACTGCGCATCGAACATCAAGACGTGACCTTGAAGGAGCTTGGCGAGATGGTGACGGGCGGAAAAATCAGCAAATCCGGCATCAACCACCGGCTGCGCAAAATCGATGAAATCGCGGAGCGGCTGCGGGCGGGGAAGCCGATCGATTTCCATAAATCGCTGTGAAGGGGAGATGGAGAATGGTCGAGAAACAAGTCGAAGTGAAATTAAAAACCGGGCTGCAGGCGCGCCCGGCAGCGCTGTTCGTCCAAGAAGCGAACCGTTTTTCCGCCGACGTGTTTTTAGAGAAGGACGGAAAACGGGTCAACGCGAAAAGCATCATGGGGCTGATGAGCCTAGCGGTCGGCCATGGCGCGGTCATTACGCTCATTGCCGACGGCCCGGATGAGCAAGAGGCGGTCGAAAAATTGGCGGCTTATGTGCAAAAAGAGAAGTAAAAGAGGCGCCGCGCTCCGGCTCGTTGGCCGGCCTCGCCCGATCAAGGGAAGCGCTGACAAGACGAAAGGGTGTCCCAACACATTGCGGGACACCCTTTTGATGCGGAACCGGCATTATTTTTCATCAGCGCGCGTCAACACGCGGTCGATAATGCCGTATTCCTGCGCTTTTTGCGCCGTCATGAAGTTGTCGCGGTCGGTATCGCGCTCGATTACTTCGAGCGGCTGGCCGGTGTTTTCCGATAAGATGCGGTTCAATTTGTCGCGCAGGAACAAAATGCGCTTCGCCGCGATCTCGATTTCCGTCGCCTGCCCTTGAGCGCCGCCGAGCGGCTGGTGAATCATGACTTCGCTGTTCGGCAGAGCGAATCGTTTCCCTTTTGCGCCAGCGGCCAGCAAAAACGCCCCCATGGAAGCGGCCATGCCGATGCAAATCGTCGACACATCCGGCTTGATGAACTGCATCGTGTCGTAAATGGCTAAGCCGGCTGTGATCGAGCCGCCCGGGCTATTGATGTACAAGGAAATGTCTTTGTCCGGGTCTTCCGCCGCCAAAAACAACAGCTGCGAGACGATCGAGTTGGCCACTTGATCGTCGATCGGGCTGCCGAGGAAAATAATGCGGTCTTTCAACAGCCGCGAGTAAATGTCATACGCCCGCTCCCCGCGGTTGGTCTGCTCAATAACGGTAGGGATTAAATACATGCCAAACGCCTCCTTTTCCTAGTCAACCAATCGATATGTACGTTTTCATCATACATGAATGGTCAATGAAGGTCAAACAAAACGCCTTCTCCTTCACCATACATATTCGCGAACAGCGGTCGTCATCCCTCTTTTCATCATAACCGCTTTTTTCTTTTTTTAATCGCCGCATGTGCCATGCGCGATGGCGCGCCTTCGTGCCAGAGGATCGAGCCGCGCAACAAACAAGGGGCTAGCACGCGTTTCCAATGATTCCTTTTTGTTTATTTCATTTTTCCTCTTGCATTTTTTACGAATCATGCTATAATGGAACATGCAACGGAACGGAAAAACAAATTCGACAACATGCCCTCGTAGTGTAGTGGATAGCACGAGAGATTCCGGTTCTCTTAGCGTGGGTTCGAATCCTGCCGAGGGCGTTCCAATTATCCGACAAGTTCGGATTGAGATTCCCAAATCCCTTGATACGACCGCGTTTGCGGTCGTTTTTCATTTTTTGGGAATCCCGAAAAAAACGATAGAATCCGAAGGCAAGTACAACTTTTGATGAGAGTTTTTTTCAACGTGTGTACTGCGCGGAAGGACCGTCAAAAATTTCTCCTACCTCCTCCCCTTCCCGTCGTGTACAATAAAAGAAAAGGGGGCGTGACGATGAGGGCGGAGTTAAGGCAGGAGCAGCGGCTGCAGTTGGCGCTGACAAAGGAACTTGTGCAGGCGATTGAACTGCTTCAGTATTCCGCGGTGGATTTGGAAGCGTTTTTATATGAGCGGTCGCTGGAAAACCCGTTTTTGGAAATTCGCCGCAGCCGGGGGCGGCAGCGGGCCCATCGGACGGAACGGGACCAAAAGCAGTGGCTGGAGAACATCGGGGCCCGGCAGGAGACGCTCGTCGGCCATTTGCTTTCACAGCTGCCTTCGCTCAAGCTGGCCGATCGGGATGAGCGCATCGTTCGTTGTCTCATCGCTTCGCTTGATGAGGACGGCTATTTGCGTGTCCCGCTCGTTGAGCTGGCGGCGCAATTTTCTGCGTCAGAACAAGAGATGGAGCGGGGACTGCGCCTCGTTCAGTCGCTCGACCCACCGGGAGTCGGGGCGCGTGATTTGGCCGAGTGCCTTCGTTTGCAGCTCGAACGCCTTCCGGAGCGCGACGAGCTGGCGGAAACGATCGTCCGCTACCATTTTGTCCCCTTTGCGGAAAAGTCGTGGAAAATGCTGGCCAAGCAGCTTGGCGTCGGTCTTGGCGAACTGCAGCGCGTCTTTGAGCTCATTCGCTCGCTCGAGCCGCGGCCGGGCATTCACTATTCGAGCGACAAACCGCCTTTGGTGGTGCCGGATGTGATCGTCGCCAAGGGGGCGGATGGTGACTGGGTGGTCGCCTACAATGATGACGTCCATCCGGAGCTCGGGTGGAACCGGGAGTACGAGCAGCGCATTGCCGCCTCCGGCGACCGGCAGGCCGAACAGTTTATCAAAGAAAAATACCGGCAGTTTGCGTGGCTCGCGAAAAGTCTGGAACAGCGCAAGCAGACGCTGCTTCAGCTGATGGCGGTCATCGTGGAACGGCAGCGCCCGTGCTTGGAATTTGGGCTGTCCGCGCTCAAACCGATGACAATGCGCGAGGTGGCCGAGGAGCTGGGGGTGCATGAATCGACGGTGAGCCGCGCGGTACGCCATAAATATGCGCAAACGCCGTTCGGCACGATCGAGCTGCGCCGCTTTTTTTCGAGCGCGGCTACCGCCGAGGCGACAGATGAGGCCGCTTCGTCGACCCAAGTGAAAGCGATCATCCAAGAGCTGATTGCCGCCGAAGACCCGCAAGCGCCGCTTTCCGACCAGCAGCTCGCCGATTTGCTTCATGGCCGGCACGGCATCGCCATCTCGCGGCGAACGGTGGCGAAGTACCGCGAGCAGCTGCGCATTCCATCCTCGGCGAAGCGGAAACAATACACGAACTTGTAAATCATGCATAAGATGGAAGAAGGGAAGAAGCTCATGCACATTCGTTTGTATACGAAAACCAACTGCCCGCTTTGTGAAAAAGCCAAAGCGGTGTTGATGGAGCTGCAGGCGGACATGGCCTTTACAATCGAAGAAGTCGATATTTATCAAGATGATGCGCTGCTTGAAAAATACCAGCTGATGATTCCCGTCGTGGAACTCAGCGGCGAGACAATCGCCTATGGAATGATTGAAAAAGAAACGGTGAGAAAGCGGTTGCGGGCGGCGCAAAACAGTTGAACGCCCCGCCGCCTCCTGTTATAATGGACATGGCGCGGGAGGAATTTTTTATGAAGTGGTGGGACATAATATGTCACACCGGGACATATAACGTCCCTGTGTCAAACCAAGGAGAACGAGCCGATGCGATCGTTATTAGAGGCGCAAAAAAAGTTATTGCCTGATTTGCTTGAAATTATGCAAAAACGGTACGAGATTCTGCATTCGATTTCCCTTATGGCGCCGATCGGGCGGCGGGCGCTGGCCGCGAGCCTCGGCATGAGCGAGCGGGTGCTCCGGTCGGAAACGGAGTTTTTGAAAGGGCAAAACTTGCTTTCGGCCGATGTGTCTGGGATGCGGTTGACGGAGGAAGGCCGCGAGCTCCTGCAAACGCTCAATGATTTTATGCGGGAAGCGCTCGGGCTCAAAGAGCTGGAGATGGCGCTGCAGCAGCGGCTGAATATTGCCCGTGTCGTCGTGGTGGCGGGGGATAGCGATCGGTCCCCTTGGGTAAAAAAAGAAATGGGAAGAGCGTGCGTCGCCTGCATGAAAGAACAGCTCCGGCCCGGAGATATTGTCGCCGTGGCTGGCGGAACGACGATGGCGGCGGTCGCGGAGATGATGACGCCGGATGCGAAGCTGCATGACGTGCTGTTCGTGCCGGCGCGCGGCGGGCTTGGCGAAGACGTGGAGAATCAAGCCAACACCATTTGCGCCAAAATGGCGGAAAAAGCCACTGGCCGTTACCGCCTTCTTCATGTCCCTGACCAGCTGAGCGATGAAGCGTACGCCTCGCTCATCGAAGAGCCGGCAGTGAAAGAAGTGTTGGAGCTCATCCAATCGTGCCGCATGGTCGTCCACGGCATCGGTGAAGCGATGACGATGGCCAAGCGGCGGAACACACCTCCTGCCGAGATGGAAACCATTATCGCCCGCCGTGCGGTCGCCGAAGCGTTTGGTTATTATTTCAACGAACGCGGCGACGTCGTGCATAAAGTGAAAACGGTCGGCATTCAACTGGAACATCTCCCGCATGTCGAGCATGTCATTGCCGTCGCCGGAGGGGCGTCGAAAGCCAAAGCCATTCGCGCCTACATGAAACAGGCCCCGCGTTCGCTCTTGGTGACGGACGAAGGAGCCGCAAAAGCGTTAGTAGGGGAGATTTCTCCCTTGCCGATATTTTAAATCTCAAGGAGGAGAACGACATGGCAGTAAAAGTTGGGATTAACGGATTTGGCCGCATCGGGCGCAACGTGTTCCGCGCGGCATTGAAAAACCCGAACATCGAAGTGGTGGCGGTCAACGATTTAACGGACGCCAATACGTTGGCGCATTTGTTAAAATATGACTCCGTCCATGGTCAGCTTGACGCGGAAGTGTCAGTGAACGGCAACAACTTGGTCGTCAACGGCAAAGAAATCATCGTCAAAGCGGAACGCGATCCAGCGCAATTGGCCTGGGGCGAAATCGGTGTTGACATCGTCGTCGAATCGACCGGCCGCTTCACGAAACGCGAAGACGCTGCGAAACATTTGGAAGCGGGCGCGAAAAAAGTGATCATTTCCGCTCCGGCGAAAAACGAAGACATCACGATCGTCATGGGCGTCAACCAAGACAAATACGATCCGCAAACCCATCATGTCATCTCGAACGCTTCGTGCACGACGAACTGCTTGGCGCCGTTTGCGAAAGTGCTGCACGAAAAATTCGGCATCGTCCGCGGCATGATGACGACCGTTCACTCGTATACGAACGACCAACAAATTTTGGACTTGCCGCATAAAGATTTGCGCCGGGCCCGCGCGGCGGCAGAATCGATCATCCCGACGACGACGGGTGCCGCCAAGGCTGTTGCCCTTGTTTTGCCGGAATTGAAAGGCAAATTGAACGGCATGGCGATGCGCGTGCCAACGCCGAACGTATCGGTCGTTGACTTGGTCGCTGAGCTGGAAAAAGAAGTGACGGTCGAAGAAGTGAACGCGGCATTGAAAGCGGCAGCCGAGGGCGAGCTGAAAGGCATTTTGGCTTACAGCGAAGAGCCGCTTGTTTCGCGCGACTACAACGGCAACCCGGCGTCATCGACGATCGATGCGCTGTCGACGATGGTCATTGAAGGCAAAATGGTCAAAGTCGTTTCGTGGTACGACAACGAAACGGGCTATTCGCATCGCGTCGTAGATCTGGCCGCCTACATTGCCTCCAAAGGGCTGTAAGACCGGCTCGGCATTGAGTTTTTCATTCATTCAAGTCTATAATAGGAAAATGGAGGGGAGCGGGGAAATGATCCCCACTCCTTTTCCTTTGTCGAAACTGCAGTCAAAAGGGGGCACGAACGATGAACAAGAAGACGATTCGCGATGTTGAGGTGAGAGGAAAACGCGTCTTTTGCCGCGTCGATTTTAACGTGCCGATGGAAGAGGGCGCGATCACCGATGATACGCGCATTCGCGCCGCACTCCCGACGATTCGCTATTTGATCGAAAACGGAGCGAAAGTCATTTTGGCGAGCCACCTCGGCCGCCCGAAAGGAAAAGTCGTCGAGGAGCTTCGTCTCGATGCAGTCGCTAAACGGCTGGGCGAATTGCTTGGGCGCCCGGTCGCGAAAACGGATCACGTCGTCGGCGATGAGGTGAACGCGGCGGTTGCCCGCTTGCAAGAAGGCGATGTACTCTTGCTTGAGAACGTCCGCTTTGAACCGGGCGAAGAGAAAAACGATCCCGAGCTGGCCAAAGCGTTGGCCGGGTTGGCCGATCTGTATGTCAACGATGCGTTCGGCGCCGCCCACCGCGCTCACGCGTCAACGGAAGGGATCGCCCATCACTTGCCGGCGGTCGCTGGCTTTTTGATGGAAAAAGAACTCGAAGTGCTCGGCAAGGCGCTCTCGAATCCGGATCGCCCGTTTACGGCCATCATCGGCGGCGCGAAAGTGAAAGACAAAATCGGCGTCATCGACAACTTGCTCGATAAAGTCGACAACTTGATCATCGGCGGCGGGCTGGCGTATACGTTCGTCAAAGCGCTCGGCCATGACGTCGGCAAGTCGCTGCTTGAAGAAGATAAAATCGAGCTGGCGAAATCGTTTATGGAAAAAGCAAAAGAAAAAGGCGTCCGTTTTTACATGCCGATTGACGTTGTCGTTGCGGATCGGTTCGCCAACGACGCCAATACGAAAGTCGTGCCGATTGACGCGATTCCAAGCGATTGGGAGGCGCTTGACATCGGGCCAAAAACACGGGAATTGTACCGCGATGTCATTCGCCAGTCCAAGCTTGTCGTTTGGAACGGCCCGATGGGCGTCTTTGAAATGGAGACGTTCGCCCATGGGACGAGAGCAGTCGCCGAAGCGCTCGCTGAAGCTGCGGATACATACTCAGTGATCGGCGGCGGGGACTCGGCCGCGGCAGTTGAAAAATTCGGCTTGGCGGACAAAATGGACCATATTTCCACCGGCGGCGGCGCCTCGCTTGAGTTTATGGAAGGCAAGCAGCTGCCAGGGGTCGTGGCGTTAAACGACAAATGACCGATCGCGCCCAATGGGGCGAATGGCGGCGGACGCCGCTTAGCGAAAGGAAAGGTGAACGATGAGAAAACCGATCATTGCAGGCAACTGGAAAATGCATAAAACGTTGGCGGAGGCCGTTCAGTTTGTCGAGGAAGTGAAAGGGCTCGTACCGCCCAAGACGGAAGTCGATTCTGTCATTTGTGCGCCGTTTTTGTTTTTAGAGCGGTTAGTGCAAAATACAAACGGTACCGATTTGCAAATCGGGGCGCAAAACATGCATTTTGCCGACCAAGGGGCGTACACGGGCGAAGTGAGTCCAGTCATGCTCAAAGACATCGGCGTTACGTATGTTATTCTCGGCCATTCCGAGCGCCGGCAAATGTTTGCCGAGACGGATGAGACCGTGAACAAAAAAGTGTTGGCCGCTTTTACCCGCGGTCTTGTGCCGATCATTTGCTGCGGAGAGACGCTCGAAGAACGGGAAGCCGGGCAGACGAACGCCGTCGTCGCTTCACAAGTGGAAAAAGCGCTCGCTGGCTTGACGCCGGACCAAGTGAAGGAAGCGGTCATCGCCTATGAGCCGATTTGGGCGATCGGCACGGGCAAATCGTCAACCGCCGAAGACGCGAATGAGGTTTGCGGCCATATTCGTTCGGTCGTGTCCCGCCTGTTCGGCAGCGATGCGGCAGAAGCGATCCGCATCCAATACGGCGGCAGCGTCAAGCCGGACAACATCCGCGATTTTCTGGCGCAAGAGCATATTGACGGTGCGTTAGTCGGCGGCGCGAGCCTTGAGCCGGCTTCGTTCCTGCAGCTCGTGGAGGCGGGGCGCCATGAGTAAAAAACCGGTCGCTCTCATCATTTTGGACGGGTTTGCGCTGCGCGAGGAAACGTACGGCAATGCGGTCGCCCAAGCGAAGAAGCCGAACTTCGACCGCTATTGGAACGAGTATCCACACGCGACATTGAAAGCGTGCGGTGAGGCGGTCGGGCTGCCGGAAGGGCAAATGGGCAACTCGGAAGTCGGACACTTGAACATCGGCGCTGGCCGCATCGTCTACCAAAGCTTGACGCGCGTGAATATCGCTATTCGCGAAGGCGAGTTTGACCGCAATGAAACGTTTTTGGCGGCGATGAACCATGTGAAGCAGCATGGGACGAGCTTGCATTTGTTCGGCTTGCTTTCCGACGGCGGGGTGCACAGCCATATCCATCACTTGTACGCCCTTCTGCGTTTAGCGGCGAAAGAAGGGGTAAAGCGCGTGTACATCCACGGCTTTTTGGACGGCCGCGACGTCGGCCCGCAAACGGCGCCGCAATACATCAAAGAACTGCAGGAAAAAATCAAGGAATACGGCGTCGGCGAAATCGCGACGTTATCGGGCCGCTACTACTCGATGGACCGCGACAAGCGGTGGGACCGCGTGGAAAAAGCGTATCGGGCCATGGTGTACGGCGAAGGCCCGACGTACCGGGATCCGCTTGAATGCATTGAAGACTCCTATAAGCATGGCATTTACGACGAATTCGTCCTGCCGTCGGTCATCGTCCGTGAAGACGGCCGGCCGGTGGCGACGATTCAAGACAACGACGCGATCATTTTTTACAACTTCCGCCCCGATCGGGCGATCCAAATTTCAAACACGTTCACGAACGAAGATTTTCGCGAGTTTGACCGGGGGCCAAAGCATCCGAAGCATCTGTTCTTTGTCTGCTTGACCCATTTCAGTGAAACGGTGAAAGGGTACGTGGCGTTCAAGCCGACGAACCTTGACAACACGCTTGGTGAAGTATTGTCGCAGCACGGCTTGCGCCAATTGCGTATCGCCGAGACGGAAAAATATCCGCACGTGACGTTTTTCATGAGCGGCGGCCGCGAAGAGAAGTTTCCGGGCGAAGATCGGATTTTGATCAACTCGCCGAAAGTGGCGACGTACGACCTAAAGCCGGAAATGAGCGCGTATGAAGTGACGGACGCGCTGCTTAAGGAAATTGAAGCGGATAAATATGACGCCATTATTTTGAACTACGCCAACCCGGATATGGTCGGCCATTCGGGCAAGCTCGAACCGACGATCAAAGCGGTGGAAGCCGTTGATGAGTGCCTCGGCAAAGTGGTCGATGCCATTTTGGCCAAAGGCGGCATCGCGATCATCACCGCTGACCACGGCAACGCCGATGAAGTGTTGACGCCAGATGGCAAGCCGCAAACGGCCCATACGACGAATCCGGTGCCGGTCATTGTCACTAAACATGGCATCGAGCTGCGCAAAGACGGCATTTTAGGCGATTTGGCGCCGACGATGCTCGATTTGCTTGGCTTGCCGCAGCCGAAAGAAATGACCGGAAAAACGTTAATCGTTAAATAACAAACACGGAAAAGGAGAGTGTCGATATGTCTGCGATTATTGATGTGTATGCGCGTGAAGTGCTCGACTCGCGCGGCAATCCAACCGTAGAAGTGGAAGTATACACGGAAGAAGGCGGCTTCGGCCGTGCGTTAGTGCCAAGCGGCGCTTCGACGGGCGAATATGAAGCGGTTGAACTGCGTGACGGCGACAAAAACCGCTACCTCGGCAAAGGGGTGCTCAAAGCGGTTGAGAACGTCAACGAAGTGATTGCTCCGGAAATCATCGGCTTAGAAGTGACTGATCAAGTGGCGATCGACCGCGCGTTGATTGAACTTGACGGCACTGAAAACAAAGGAAAGCTTGGGGCGAATGCTATTTTAGGCGTGTCGCTCGCGGTCGCTCGCGCTGCGGCTGATGAGCTCGGCTTGCCGTTGTACCAATACTTGGGCGGCTTTAACGCTAAAACGCTGCCTGTACCGATGATGAACATTTTAAACGGCGGCGCGCATGCGGACAACAACGTTGACATTCAAGAATTCATGATCATGCCGGTCGGTGCGGAAAGCTTCCGTGAAGCGCTGCGCATGGGTGCAGAAATTTTCCATAGCTTAAAAGCTGTGTTAAAAGCGAAAGGCTACAACACGGCTGTCGGTGACGAAGGCGGATTTGCTCCGAACTTAAAATCGAACGAAGAAGCGCTGCAAACGATCATTGAAGCGATCGAAAAAGCCGGCTACAAACCAGGCGAACAAGTGATGCTCGCTATGGACGTTGCTTCGTCGGAGCTGTACAACAAAGAAGATGGCAAATATCATTTGGAAGGCGAAGGCGTCGTCAAAACATCAGAAGAAATGGTTGCTTGGTATGAAGAGCTTGTGTCGAAATATCCGATCATCTCGATCGAAGACGGACTTGACGAAAATGACTGGGAAGGCCATAAACTGCTTACTGAGCGCCTTGGCCACAAAGTGCAGCTCGTCGGTGACGACTTGTTTGTAACGAACACGAAAAAACTGGCCGAAGGCATTGAAAAAGGCGTCGGCAACTCGATTTTAATTAAAGTGAACCAAATCGGTACACTGACGGAAACGTTCGATGCCATTGAGATGGCTAAACGCGCCGGCTACACGGCGGTTGTGTCGCACCGTTCCGGTGAAACGGAAGACAGCACGATTGCCGATATCGCTGTCGCAACAAACGCTGGCCAAATCAAAACGGGAGCACCGTCGCGTACGGACCGCGTCGCAAAATACAACCAGCTGCTCCGCATTGAAGACGAACTTGGCCACACGGCCATTTACCAGGGCATCCGCTCGTTTTACAATTTGAAAAAATAACAGAGACAGGCGTCCCTAACGGAGGGGGCGCCTGTTGTTTTTGATGGAGGCAAAAGGGCGCTGAATGGCTGGCGGTGATCAAGACGTCTTGACGCATTCAGGAAAACTGCGCCTCTCCATCTCATAATTTGTAGAAAATTGTCTAATTTTGCTGAATAGTTTTTGTTCATTGTTTATTTTTTTTTTAGAATGGAATTATAAAAAGGAATTCGAAAGTTGGTGAAAAACAGCAGATCCATTGAATTTGTACGAGGTCGCTAAGGCAAGAAAATCGCGGCTCTACAAGGTTACTCAATTGAATAACAGTGATGGATGGAGGAGAGGAAAAATGCTGAAAAAGGTAGTATCATTAATATTGTCATTGTTTTTAATATTTCCGATTTCAATACTAGAAGGCTGGTGAAAAACCGCTGATTCCCTTCATCAATGGAAGAATGATTGAAAAGCAGGCCCGATAAAACAAGGTTTTTCTAATTGAGAAATGACATTGGAAAGCTGTATACCCCGTTAAATCACCAGCCTCCTAGAGGTTTCTGCTCATAAAGGAAAAGACTATACAACAATTTATAACAAAGATTTAAGTCCACGAGAAAAATCTCTTGTTAAGTTGTTGAAAAATGGGAAAGTAAAGGATAAGGAGAATCTTGAGAGAATTATCAAGAAAGAATTAAAAACTTCGCAAAAAGAAGCTGAAAAAGAAATTAATAAATTAAAGGAATATTCACCATTTCCTAGTTTAGATATTCGAGAATTGAAAAATAGTAAGGAATTCGATTTTGATGATTACTTGAGAGAAAATATTAAGAAAGGGAATTTCAAAGCAGAAGAAATTAGTGAAAATATAAGTATAATATTTACTAATGACAACTTGTTTTTTGTTGAAATTTATGAAATTGAGGGGGATTTAGTGTTACAACCCGATAATCAGGAATCTTTAATCTCGAAATTAACAAATAATATATTACAACCTAAATCAGCTAGCGCTGCAACTTATTATACAGGTACTGTTTCAAAAACATATGTTGCCTATAGTTGGGTTGGGCTTCCTCTTTGGGAAATTTATACAAAAGGTGAATTTAGAGGCTCTTCACCACAAAATGTACTTGACAAAAAACGTTTTTCATGATAAGAACGTCAAAAAGATTGATTACCATTTTTTGTTATTTTTGTTCAACCGGGAGGGATAATATCATGTTTGTTCCTAAAAGTCAAGTACATCTTTCGGTGATGAACCAATTTAGATATGATAAATCTACTGTAACCCCATATTTTTATGATGGATGGGTAAAAAAACGTTTAACCGGTTTTATATGGCAAGTAGATAACTATGGAGAGGGGACGACAACCGCAGCTAATGGTTCTTGGGCAACAGTATATACAAGGGCCAATTTTCACTATGGGCTAGAATATTCGGGAATAGGACTTGTTGTTCAGTACTTGGACGTAAGAAATCAGATCAAGTGTGATAAGTATGGTAATATTTATAAAGACACTATTATCAGATAAGGCGATGGAAGGAGGGGATGAGATGGGACGATTTCGAAAAAAAGATTATATCATATCTTTTCTTTTCCTGCTCTTATCCTTTGTTATAAGTATTACACCAGTTAATGGAATAATTGTGCCTATCATCAAATCTTTTTTTGCCGCATTAATCGGTGCTGTATTACTAGGGACAATTACAAATTTAATTTTTCCTAAAAAATCAAGACCAACCGTTGAAAAGAAAAAGCTTTGACTCTTTATGAGTCAGTTGTGATTGTAGATTGAGCCTACAAGGGGGATCTTTAGAGGAAGCGATGCGGTGCTTAGAGTGTAGAGGGAATGGACCGTTCACTCTCCATGTTGCTTCTGTAGATGAGCATTTTTCATTACAGTAATTTCCATTCCCTAAGAGACAAACAGGGGACCCCTTAGGCGACATGGAGCTGTTTTTTGATCACATCAATGGGAATATCTTGCTTTGCGGCGTCATAGATGAACTCGACGACGCTGTGCCCTTTCCGAGACCGAAGAAGCTCCAGGCCGGAAGAGAGGTCTTGTTGAGATTCCGCGATGCTGTATACACAGGCGAACAGCACCACGACCCAATACCGTTTCACCGCCCGAACGTGGCGAACACGGTACCCATCGAGCTTCAGCTGGTCTTTTGCCTGCCGGAAAACGCATTCGATCGTCCAGCGCTGGGCATCGTAACGCAAGATGTCTTCGTCACTCAGCTCCCGGTCGGTGCTCAAGACGACATGGAGATGATCCGGCGTCATCGGTTGATCCGCCTTCCAAGCCAGCAGCACCACCGCGTCATCAAGACCGTTGAGCGCGCCTTCGTAGCGGTAGACACGATAGCGCTCGCTCCCCACCGTGACGAGGCGGGTGTCGTTGGGCTCGATATAGCGGGCAAACTCCTTCGCTTGAATGGCGATGCCTTTCGGGTAAAGAATCCGGTTCGTCTTGAGCATGGCGATGACATGGAATCCTTGTTTCAGGCAGGTTTCGATGAGCGGTTGGGACGGATACCACGAATCCATAAGCACATACACCGGCTGAGCCCGCTTCCCCTTGAGCGAGGAAAGCATCTCGATCGCTAGGTCGATTTTGCTTCTTCCCGATGTCTTGTCATACAGACGAAAGGCGAACGGAAAAGTTCCATGGGCAGCGCGATCTGCCCTCCACCCGGGGATGAAAATCCCGCGCCAGTTCGGCATTTTCACAGAAACGCTTGCGTGAAGGTGTGCACCATCAGCCAAACAAGCGAATGCCCCCAGACCCATTGATGATCGCTGTGAGAGAAATGCCAGTCACACCCTTGAATGGCGTGGGCGGCCGTGACGAAGGCTTGTTTTTGGCAAATGGTATCATCAATCGAAAGGAACAGGGGGTTGATTCTCCCGTTTGGCCAGGCGTTCGATCTGGCGAAGGATCCATTCTTGAAGCTTCTCAAGCAGGTTTTCCTCGTTCCAAGGGCTTTTCGTGAAAAAATGGCTGAGCGTGGTTCGATGATTCGGGTGAAAACTCCAGTACCGGACATCCGTCAATGTCCCCGAAAATCCCTTGGTCGTCAAGGCGTCGACAAGATGAACGAGATGCTTGATGACCGGCTTCGAGAAATAAAGCGCCAATCCCAGCGTCATGAAAAACTTGTGGATTCCTTGATGGTTTGCTAATCTATTCATGAGACATGAACCTCCTTGTGTGAATGGGTTTGAGCACATCTATTTTACTCAAGGGGCTGGGTTCATGTCTCCTTTTTTGTTTAGTTGTCAATTTATGTTAGCGAATTTGCTCATCTACAGTTTAGAATAGAATTGGATGAACCGTTTGAGCAGTTTAGAAGCCGCGGAAAAAGTCGTGTATTTAACCATTCAAGATTTTAATGAGAAATGGGCAGGGCGAACGTTGCGAGGATTTGCCGAAGCATAGGAAGCGCTTCAACGAATTTTTGTTCTGTTTCACAAGTGCATGACATGCCTAGTCTCAATCTTTTTAAGGGGGATCATTTTGAACGCTACAAAATTTTGCATAGCAACGTTTCTTTCCAACTTGGGGGACGTCATATACAGTGTTGTTATAGCTTGGTATATTGCTGACGTTTTACAATCAGGTTTTTTGATGGGAGCAGTTTTATTTTCCTTAGGTTTGTCGAGATTTATTGCTGGGCTTCTTTGCGGACCGGTTATTGATCGAATAGGGGCAAAGTTGTTTCTGTGGTTGTCAGACATAATAAGGGCAATCATTGTGTCAGTTTTGGCTATTCTGTTATGGGATCATACTGTCTCTTTTGTCATTCTCATAATGGTCTCCGTTTTGTTTGGAGCGATTGATGCTTTTTATTGGTCAGCCTCAGAATCAATAAAGCCAAGATTAGTCGCTACTGAATATTTAAGTCGTCTCAATAGTCAATACTTCACTGTTGTAAGAACAACGATCATTTTGGGTCCTTTAATCGCCGCTTGGATGGTTGAATCAATCTCAATCGAACGTTCCTTGATCGCCATGTCTATCTTATATGTATTTTCAACTTTTTTCATTTTGTTTATTGATTGTAAACAGGCGTGTTGATTATCCAATAAAATCCAAAGGGTATAGAAAAAAGAGCACCTTTCCTGTAGAATGTGAGTAGCGACACAAACAAACCCAGGAGGTGCTCTCTATGAACAAGCATACCACACTCCCGAATTTGATGCAAAAACTTGTTTCGGATGAAGAGATTCAACTGATTGCCGAAGCGGTTGGGTATCGTGATTCGTCTCGAACCTTTACGTTGCGCGAGTTGATTCACTTCTTCCTGCTGGCCGCCATGCATCAATGGAAAAGCTTTCGCCACGGAGCCGATGTGGGGCCTCTGTATGGATTGCCGCGATTCCATTATTCAACTGTATCCAAGAAAGCGAAAGAAGTTCCCTATGACATCATGAAACGCTTGTTGGCGTTGATCATTTCCAAGTGCAACCGCCAAACCCGCCGTTCGCTTCGGTTTCCCAAACCGCTTCGGGTGGTGGATTCGACGACCGTCACGGTCGGGAAAAACCGCCTGCCATGGGCGCCGTATCACGGCGAACGCGCCGGAGTGAAGCTGCACGTCGCGTATTCGCCGGAATCCTCGTTGCCGGCAGACGTGGTGGAAACCATCGGACTGCGTCATGATGGCCCGGTGGGAGAACAGTTGACGAACGCTCAACAAGTGCTGGTGGAAGACCGGGCGTATTTCAAAATCGAACGCCTCGATCGATTTGTGGAGCAGCATCAGCTCTTTGTCATTCGGATGAAGGACAACATCGAACTTCATCAGAAAAAAAGCTTGAAACGCCTTTCCAGCACATCCTCATCGGTTCAAGCCGACTTCACGTGCCAGTTGGGGACGAAACAATGCCGCTCCACCAAGCGTCACCGGGTGGTGATCTTTCGAGATGCGAATGGCCGCGACATTCGGGTCGTGACGAACCTCTTCCATGCGTCTGCGGAAACCATTGCCGACATGTACCAACAACGTTGGACTGTTGAGGTCTTTTTCCGTTGGGTGAAGCAATATCTGAATGTCCCGACCTTGTTTGGCACGACGGAAAATGCGGTATACAACCAACTGTTTGCGGCGTTCATCGCGTATGTGTTGCTGCGATGGCTGTATGATCAAACCAAAAAACAGACGAACGTCTCTCTTTCCTTCATTTCGTTCGTTCGCCGTTTTTTCTCTGGGCAGCTTCCTCTCGATTGGAAATCCGGGATGGCCGCTGCTTTGTTTGAGTATGCCCAAATTTATGGAAGGCGTATGTATAATTTTGGATAATCAACACTCGTGGATTGTAAAAATAGTCATCTTGAAAATATGAACGACAATAATGACAACACTTCTTACTTTTCGGATTTACGACTCGGTTTTAGTTTTTTGAATAGACAAAAAATGATTTTTTATTTGGTGATAACTATGTTTTTTGTAAATATTGGAGCAAACGGGGTTAATGTATTGTTCCCTTTTTTAGCTAAAAATGTTAGTGATGATGCTAAGTATTTAGGATATATATATTCATCGATGTCAATGGGAAGTTTGTTAACTGGTTTAATCTTTTCAGTTAAAAGCATTCAGAAGGTTGAATTGAAGGTTATATATTTCTCTTTTCTTTTACAAGCTGCTGGTATTGCCGCACTATGTTTCACCCAACACTTTTTGATTACTCTAATTTTCGTTTTCGTAATTGGCTTAATGACTGGTTTTATAGGAGTCCTTATACCTACTTTTGTTCAACGTTCTGTGCCTATTCATTTATTAGGAAGAGTGAATAGTATTATGATGGCAATTTCAATGCTATCAACGCCAGTAGCCCAGTTTATTTTTGGGGTCAGTGTTGATTATTTCAATATAAAATATCTTTTCTTCATTGCAGGTGCTTTGGGGATCGTTACTAGTTTATGTTCGTTATTAATTAATGAGAGAAAAGTGCGCCAAGAGAAACTGTAATGGTGCTGACCGTTTCGGCCGCGGGGATCTTTGCTTTTCGGCATGGGGCCTCTCTTTTTTAAGCGGCATGAGCCCCTCTCCTGCGGGCGCAAAACGATGGACGTGGGAGGGGTGGTGGTTTATAATATTTCTTGAATCATTTGAATATTCAGGAGGTAGGGGGATGGAGCGAACCGTTGTTGAAACAAGGTACGGCCGGTTGCGCGGGGAAATGAATGAAGGCGTTTTCGTTTGGAAAGGAATTCCGTACGCGAAAGCGCCGGTCGGTGAGCGCCGGTTTTTGCCGCCGGAGCCGCCTGAGGCATGGGATGGGGTGCGGGAGGCGACATCGTTCGGGCCGGTTGTCATGCAGCCGTCGGATCCGATTTTCAGCGGATTGCTCGGGAGGATGAGCGAGCCGCCGAGCGAGGATGGGCTGTACCTGAACATTTGGTCGCCCGCGGCCGATGGGAAGAAGCGCCCGGTGTTGTTTTGGATTCACGGCGGCGCCTTTTTGTTGGGTTCGGGCTCGTCGCCGTGGTATGATGGCGCGGCGTTTGCGAAACACGGTGATGTCGTTGTCGTGACGATCAACTACCGGATGAACGTGTTCGGCTTTTTGCATCTCGGTGATGCGTTTGGCGAAGCGTACGCCCAAGCGGGCAATCTCGGCATTTTAGATCAAGTGGCGGCATTGCGCTGGGTGAAGGAGAACATTGCGGCGTTTGGCGGCGATCCGGACAACATCACGATTTTCGGTGAATCGGCCGGAGCGGCGAGCGTTGGCGTGCTGTTGTCGCTTCCGGAGGCCCGCGGACTGTTTCGGCGCGCCATTTTGCAAAGCGGGTCGGGTTCGCTTCTTCTTCGCTCATCGGAGACGGCGATGGCCATGACCGAGCGCATTCTCGAGCGCGCCGGCGTCCGTCTAGGCGACCGTGATCGGCTGTTGTCGATTCCAGCCAATGAACTGTTGCAGGCGGCGATGTCGCTTGGCCCAGGAATCACGTACGGCCCGGTGATTGACGGACATGTGCTGCGCCGCCATCCGATCGAAGCGCTCCGCGATGGGGCGGCAAGTGACATTCCAATCCTGATTGGCGTGACGAAAGACGAGTACCATTTGTTTACGTTGACCGATCCGTCTTGGACAAAGCTTGGCGAAACCGAACTGCTTGATCGGATCAACCGTGAAGTCGGGCCGATTCCGGATGCGGCAATCCGCTATTACAAGGAAACGGCGGATGTGTCAGCGCCTGCGTGGCAAACGTGGCTGCGCATCATGACGTACCGCGTTTTTGTCGAGGGGATGCTGCGGACGGCGGATGCCCAGGCGGCGCAGGGGGCCGAGGTGTACATGTATCGGTTTGATTATGAAACGCCGGTGTTCGGCGGACAGCTGAAAGCATGCCATGCGCTTGAGCTGCCGTTTGTGTTTCACAACTTCCATCAGCCCGGCGTTGCCAATTTTGTCGGCGGCCGGCCGGAGCGCGAGGCGATCGCCAACGAAATGCATTACGCTTGGCTTTCGTTCGCCCGCACCGGCGACCCAAACGGCGCGCATTTGCCAGAGAAGTGGCCGGTCTATACGAACGAGCGCAAACCGGCGTTTGTCTTTTCGGCTGCGAGCCATGTTGAAGACGATCCGTTTGGCCGCGAGCGGGAAGCGTGGATGACGCGCGCATAAGGAAAAAGGAACGGCCAACCGCCGTTCCTTTGTTATTCGTTTGCTCCCGGTGAAGGAAGCCCGAACTGTTCCGCCAGCGCCGGGTCGCGGTCGATCGCCTCAAGCAGCTTCCGCATGACGTTGACGTCAAACGTAAAGTTCGCCCCGATCGGCGAGGTGACGAAAATTTTCCCTTCCTTCGCCTCCCGCGCCCGTTTGAATTGGTAGCCGTCAATCGCGATGACGACTCGTTCGTCTGGTCTTGCCATTGGAATCCCTCCCGTCGTTGCCGATTTGTTTTCATTGTAACGTATTTCGGCTGCGGACGACAATGATCATACCGCGCCCAAGGCATGGAGGGTCAAGCAGATGGAGGATCTATGCAAAGGGAGAGGCGGGGAGTTTTTTGCCGCCCGTCCTTCGATTCGGCTGTCTAGTAGGCTGGTGAAAAACCGCTGTCACACACCAATCGGAGGCATTTTCATTCAGAAAAGAAAGCTGATTCTACATGGTTTCTCTAATTGAGAAATGGGTGGAATCGGTAGTATTTTGCACTAAATCACCGGCCTCCTAGAAAAGACAGGAAACGCAGTCTTTCCTTCAACACCGTTCCATTCTCCCGTTGCCTCCAGGCCGATCAAGTCAGATACGTTGCGATTTTTGCCAGTCATTCGTCAATGATTTCATCGATTTCCTCCATTTGAACATCTTCCGGATTGTATTTTTTTGTAAAAAAGCGAATCTATTCCTTTCAACGTGTGGAGACAGGTGAGGCAGTTGCCGCCAACAGCGATGTATGGTATAGTAAAACTATTGCAACGTAGGTCGTTGGAGGTGTCAGGCATGCATGCCTTGCTTGTGACGCTGCTTGTCATTGTGTCGGTTGCGCTGATCGTTGTCGTGCTGCTGCAATCGGGCCGCAGCGCTGGGCTGTCGGGAGCGATCACCGGCGGTGCCGAGCAATTGTTCGGGAAGCAAAAAGCGCGCGGACTCGATGCGGTGTTTCAGCGCGTGACGATCGTATTGGCCGTGTTGTTTTTTGTGCTGTCGTTTGTCATTGCCTATCTTGAATGAGCATAAGCGAAAAGCGGGGGCGGTCCTGACACGAAAACGGGCTGCCTTTTCTATTTCATCCAGAGAGGAAGGAGAACGATGATGAAACTAGTTCCGCCCAAACCGTTTTTCTTTGAGGCTGGGGAGCGCGCTGTGTTGCTTTTGCATGGGTTCACCGGCAACTCCGCTGACGTTCGGATGCTTGGGCGATTCTTGGAGTCGAAAGGCTACACGTGTCACGCGCCGATTTACAAAGGGCACGGCGTGCCGCCGGAAGAGCTTGTCCATACCGGTCCGGATGATTGGTGGCAAGACGTCATGAACGGCTATCAGTTTTTGAAAAACAAAGGCTATGAAAAAATCGCCGTCGCCGGATTGTCGCTTGGAGGCGTATTTTCGTTAAAATTAGGTTACACTGTACCTATAGAAGGCATTGTGACGATGTGCGCGCCGATGTACATCAAAAGCGAAGAAACGATGTATGAAGGTGTGCTCGAGTATGCGCGCGAGTATAAAAAGCGCGAAGGAAAATCGCCCGAACAAATTGAAGCGGAAATGGAGCGTTTCAAGGAAACGCCGATGAGCACATTGAAAGCGTTGCAGGCATTGATTGCCGAGGTGCGCGACCATTTGGACTTGGTTTACGCACCGACGTTCGTCGTTCAGGCGCGCCATGATGAAATGATCAACCCCGACAGCGCCAATATTATTTATAACGAAATCGGAGCGCCAATCAAGCAAATCAAATGGTATGAGCAATCCGGCCATGTCATCACGTTGGATCAGGAAAAAGAACAGCTGCATGACGATATTTATGCCTTTTTGGAGTCGTTAGCTTGGTAGCGTTGGAAAGGAGGGAAAGGCCGATGGATCAGGCATTGGCTGAACGAATTTTGGCGTTTATGCGCGATGAAGCGTACAAGCCGCTCACTGTTGAGGAGCTTGAAGAAGCCTTTGGCATCGGGGATGCGGATGGATTTAAGGAACTGGTTAAAACGCTTGTCGCCATGGAAGAGGAAGGCCTTGTCGTCCGGACGCGCAGCAACCGCTACGGCGTGCCTGAGCGGATGAATCTCGTGCGCGGCAAAGTGACGGGCCATCCGAAGGGGTTTGCCTTCGTCACCCCAGAAGAGCCGGGAATGGATGATATTTTCATCCCGCCGTCCGAATTGAAAAACGCCATGCACGGCGACACGGTGCTTGTTCGCGTTCAGGCCGACTCATCCGGAGCGCGCCGCGAAGGGACGATCGTCCGCATTTTGGAGCGCGGGGTGAAAGAAGTCGTCGGTACATACACGGAAAGCAAATATTTCGGTTTTGTCATCCCCGACGACAAACGGATCGTCAATGACATTTTCATCCCGAAAAACGCGGCGAACGGAGCGGTCGAAGGGCATAAAGTCGTCGTCCGCCTCACCTCGTATCCGGAAGGGCGAATGAGCGCCGAAGGGGAAGTCGTCCAAATTCTCGGCCATAAAAACGACCCGGGCGTCGATATTTTATCGGTCATCTATAAGCACGGTTTGCCGCTGCAGTTTCCAGATGACGTCATCGAGCACGCCAACCGTGTTCCGGACGTCATTACGGAAAAAGATTTGGAGGGGCGCCGTGACTTGCGCGGCGAGATGATCGTGACGATCGACGGGGAAGACGCGAAAGACTTGGACGATGCGGTGACGGTGACAAAACTTGAGAATGGCAACTACAAACTTGGTGTCCATATCGCTGATGTCAGCTACTATGTTGAGGAAGGGTCGCCGATCGACCGCGAAGCGTATGAGCGCGGCACGAGCGTCTATTTAGTCGACCGCGTCATTCCGATGATTCCGCACCGGCTGTCGAACGGCATTTGCTCGCTCAACCCGAAAGTCGATCGGTTGACGCTGTCGTGTGAAATGGAAATCACCCCGCAAGGCGAAGTCGTCCGCCATGACATTTTCCAAAGCGTCATCCGCACCGTCGAGCGGATGACGTATTCCGACGTCAATAAAATTTTGGTCGATAAAGACGAGGCGTTGCGTGAAACATACGCGCCGCTCGTGCCGATGTTTGAGCTGATGGCCGAACTCGCCGACATTTTGCGGACGAAACGGATGAAGCGGGGGGCCATCGATTTCGATTTTAAAGAGGCGAAAGTGCTCGTTGATGAAAACGGCAAACCGTACGATGTCGTCTTGCGCGAGCGGTCGGTCGCTGAGCGGTTGATTGAAGAGTTCATGCTCGCGGCGAACGAGACGGTCGCTGAGCATTTCCATTGGCTGAACGTGCCGTTTATGTACCGCGTTCACGAAGACCCGAAACCGGAAAAACTGCAGCGCTTTTTGGAGTTCATCACGAACTTCGGCTATGTCGTGAAAGGAACGGGCAACCATATCCATCCGCGCGCCCTCCAGCAAATTCTCGAGGCGGTGCGCGGCGAACCGGAAGAGATGGTCATTTCGACCGTCATGCTTCGGTCGATGAAGCAGGCGCGCTATGACGCGGAAAGCCTCGGCCATTATGGGCTGTCGACCGAGTTTTACACCCATTTTACGTCGCCGATCCGCCGCTATCCGGATTTGATCGTTCACCGGCTGATCCGGACGTATCTCATCAACGGCGAGATGGATGCTGACACCCAGCAAAAATGGGCGGAAAAGCTGCCCGATATCGCCGAACACGCGTCCAACATGGAGCGGCGCGCCGTCGAGGCCGAGCGGGAAACCGATGATTTGAAGAAAACGGAGTTTATGGAAGACAAAATCGGGATGGAGTTTGACGGCATCATCAGCTCGGTGACGAACTTCGGCTTGTTCGTCGAGCTCCCGAACACGATCGAAGGATTGGTGCACGTCAGTTATTTAACGGACGATTATTACCGCTACGACGAGCGCAGCTATGCGATGATCGGCGAGCGGACCGGGAAAATGTACCGCATCGGCGATGAAATCACCGTCCGCGTCATCAACGTCAACAAAGATGAACGGATCGTCGACTTTGAAGTCGTCGGCATGAAAGGACGCCGCCCGTCGAAAGCGAAAGCCGCTCCGGTCGTCATCGAAGGGAAAAAACAAAAGAAAAAGGCGGAGCCGAAAGCGCAAAGCGGCCCAAACCGCAGCGCGAAAGCGAAAAAGAAGAAAAAGAAAAAACGGTGAGGAAAAGCCGAACAGGCGGCTTTTCCTTCTTTTTCGTTTTTGATAAAATAAGAAACGCTACGATGAGGAGGGAGAAAACGGATGCCCAAAGGCGAAGGAAAAGTAATCGCCCAAAACAAAAAAGCGTACCATGATTATTTCATCGAAGAGACGTATGAAGCCGGCCTTGTGCTGCAAGGAACGGAAATTAAATCGATCCGCAACGGCCGGGTGAATTTGAAAGATTCGTTCGCCAAAGTGGAAAAAGGGGAAGTGTTTCTCCATAACATGCATATCAGCCCGTACGAACAAGGCAACCGCTACAACCATGATCCGCTGCGGACGAGAAAGCTCTTGCTCAACCGCCGCGAAATCAACAAGCTGATCGGCTACACAAAAGAGCAAGGTTATACGCTCGTGCCGCTGAAATTGTACATCAAAAACGGCTTCGCCAAAGTGGAGCTTGGCGTCGCCAAAGGGAAGAAAAAGTTCGACAAACGCGAAGACATGAAACGGAAAGAAGCGCAGCGCGAAATTGAACGCGCCTTCCGCGAGCGGCAAAAGCTGTAGGGAGCAAGCGGCGTGTGAAAAAGTCAAAACCGACGGTTCTCAAGTGGGGAGGCCTTGAAACATCGGCTCTTCTTTCTTGGCGAATTCCATTCTTTTGAAAAAATCATTGGTTTTCACCGACATTGAAAACATTCCCATTGAAAATGCGCAAAACCATGGTATAATAAAAAGTGCAACAGCCAGTTATCCATGGCTTAAGCTGTTCCGATCTCTTCGCACCGCGGGGACGATCCGGATTCGACAGGGGTAGGTCGAGCTTAAGCGGCGAGCCGAGGGGGACGTCCTCGTAAAAACGTCACCTAAAGATAACTGGCAAACAAAACTACGCTTTAGCTGCTTAATTGCTGCAGCTAGCTCCTCCCGCCATCGCCCGCGTGGCGTTCGAGGGGCTCATATGAAGCGGGCTACGCCCAAATCCGCCGCCTGAGGATGAGGGAAGAGACGAACCAGGCTAGCCGCCGGGAGGCCTGTCGGTAGGCGGAACGGACGGCGAAGCGAAATATACCGACTACGCTCGTAGATGCTTAAGTGGCGATGCCTCTGGACGTGGGTTCGACTCCCACCGTCTCCATTTCCAACATGTTGCTGTTTCGGATGAAAAATGGTGAACCGCTTGATGCGACCGTGTTTGCGGTCGTTTTTGCTTTTTCAAGAATGCGAAAGAAGCCAGCGAATGGGCGAAAATTTTGCGAGGATTTTGCACCGTGTTTTTTGCCTTGCATTGTATACAAGTTCGACAGTGACCAAGTAAACAAAATGCCTCTCATCCCTTGATGCCAAAGGGATGAGGGGCATTTGGGCATCCTTCCGGCGTGTATCTAGGCGCGAGGATGGATGCCTACAATCTTCGGAGGCGGCCTCAACTCTAGCGCCGCCAAGAGCTGCACTTGTCTATTCTAACCAAGGAATCGAGTCCATGTCGCCTTTTTGGTTTGGCTGTAAATTTATGTTAGCTAATTTGCTCACCTACAGATACCTATTAATCCCCCCGTAACAAATAAATTACCGAATTTTTTCCAATTAAATTTATTTATCCACGCACTCCGATTAAATTTACCCGTGGTGCTAGATAAAATCGAGTAAGCATAAAAATAGCCCTTGCCTGCGGATCTCCTGTAGAATGAAAGTGCGACCAAACATTCGAAAGGAGAATCCCCATGCAAGAGCACTTTCATTTTACAACAGACAAAGCGAAAATTCAAAAACAATATGCAGCCATTTTCTTTTTTGTTTCTGCCCAGCTGTCACACATTCAATGCTATCTTCAACGCCGCAATCGTCATTTGGCGAAACAAGAAGACGCAGTGATCATTGCCATTCATCTGTTAGGAAAGTTGCTTGGCTTCTCTTCCGAACGTGCATGGCATCGCTTTGTTACTGGGAACTTGTTCACGGATGGACGTTTTCTCGAACGTTCTCGATACAATCGCCGTTGCCGAGCGCTGCGCTTTGCGATCAAATGGATTCGTCATGAACTGGCGAAACGTGGGCAACACCATGCCTATGCGGTCGTAGATAGCATACCAATCGAGTTGTGTCATGCCGCAAGAATGTACCGTGTCAAACGATTTCAAGCTCACATTTCGCACCCTCTCGACGAAAATCGGGAGGATTTTTTCGTTCCGATGTCGAATGAATCCTTGACACACAAGGAAAGTGAAGGAGTTTTTCTCTCATGAACGTTCAAGTCAAAAAGGTCTATCGTAATGATTATTTGAATATAATAAGTGCCCTATTCAAGAAACTGGGCCTGCCCCAATTGATTGACCATCTCGTTCCCGTTGATCCACAGTGCCAGACTCGAGTCAGCGATGCCGTTCAGGCCATCATCTACAATATGTTTGACGGCCGGCAAGCCCTCGTTCACGTGGAACGATGGGCTCAGGAGATCGATCTAGAGAAACTCATCCGTCCCGGTCTCCATCCTTCCTGGTTGAACGACGATGCCTTGGCTCGTCATCTCGACCGCTTGTATGAGGCCGATATTCACAAGGTGATCAGCACTTGCTTGATTCACATTTATCGCAAAGAAGGCCTTTCCCTCCGAGCCTTTCACGCCGATACGACGGACAAGACCGTTTACGGCGCGTATGAATCGGCCTCGTTAGAGGCCTTACAAATCACACATGGCTATAACCGCCATCATCGTTGGCAAAAACAGATCGGTTTCGGACTGGTCGGCAACGAGGACGGCATCCCGTTTTACGGCGATGTGCACGACGGCAACCTGCCTGACAAAACGTGGAATCCGGAGGTGCTGTCCCGTGTCCACGAACAGCTCAAACAAGCCAAGATGGAAGACGAATGGATTTACGTGGCCGATTCCGCCGCGATGACAAAAGACACTCTGGCGCAAACCAAAGCGGCCAACGCCTTTTTGATCACCCGAGGCCCTTCGTCGCTTCGGATCGTGAAACGGGCATTAGCGGAGGCCGATTCGCCTCACATCCCGTGGAGCGAACCCTTTACGCTGGCGGAGAGAAACGGCGCCACGTACCGGGTATGGGAAACATCCTCCACCTATGAAGGCCACCCCGTTCGGCTGATCGTCGTCGAATCGAGTGCGCTCGACCAGCGAAAAGGAAAGACGCTCGAAAAAGAACGAACCAAAGAAGCGGAGCTTCTTCGCGAGGAACAAGCCCATTGGGAGCGCCACCCTTTCTCGTGCCGGGAAGACGCTGAACAAGCCTTGGCGTCCCTCAAGATGTCCCTTCGCCCACGGTTTCATCAGGTCAAGGCCGCGGTCGAAGAGATCGTACGCCCGAAAAAACGGCGCGGACGGCCGAAAAAAGGGGTGGAACCCGAGATGGAGACGCGGTATCTCTTGCGCCTTGACGTCGAATTCGACCAAAACGCGTGGGAACAGGCAAGACGGAAAGCGTCCCGGTTTGTCCTCGTCACGACCGTTCCGGAGGAATGGAAGGGCCAACAAATGGATGCCCAAGAGATCTTGAAGCTATATAAAGGGCAGATCTCGGTGGAAATGAACTTCGCTTTTTTGAAAGATCCGTTTTTCACGGATGAGATTTACGTCAAAAAACCAGAACGGGTCGCAGTATTAGGCTATTTGTTTCTGTTGGCCTTGGCGATTTACCGCGTTTTTCAGCGCCGAGTGCGTCAGTTTATTACTCCAGAACACCCGTTGAAGGGTCCTGGAGGCCGCAAGCTGACCCGGCCGACGGGACAGGCGATTTTTCAGCTGTTTCAATATGTGAACGTCGTCCTCCTGGAGCTGCCGGATGGGCGCATCCAACGCTCACTGGATCGCTCCCTCACCCCTGAACAACGAAGGATTCTGCAGGGGTTGGGGCTGGATGAGAGCATTTACGTGTAACGTCATACGGAACGACCAGCGATGGTAAAAAAAGGATAGCCATCGCTCGTTGTGTTGGTCAAAAAGTTATTCTGAAAAACTAAATAAAAAATCCTTTGTTTTGACCTTGTTAGGGTGCGAAATGTGAGTTCAAGGCATCGCTGACATTGGATTTTGTGCATCGAAAAAGCAGTGGTACTATGGGTTTAAGTTTCATCTTCAAGTGACAGATCAAGGGCTACCTATGGGATACGTGGTAACCGAGGCGTCCTGTCACGATCGAACTGCAGCTGAAACCGTCATGACTCAAATTCCTCACCCCTATAACTTGGGTGACAAAGGATTCATCAGTAGTGAATTGCAAAAAAAGTTGTATGAGGCGTACCAAATCGCTTTTTGGACTCCATCTCGCAAAAACCAGAAACACCGCCCATCTGAGTCATGGGAGACATGGCTCAAACAAAAACGGAAAGTCATTGAAACGGTATTCTCCGTCCTTGTTGACCAATATCGTATGACAGACATTCGTGCGAATTCGATTGCGGGATTTGAAGTAGCACTCGATGGCATCTTGTTGGTGTATTCGCTTGTAACACTCGGGCTAGTTGAGCGCTAGCGCTCAACTAGCACCACGGGTTAAATTTATATTTTTTATAAAAGTCCCAAACCATTTGCCAAGTTGCATTTGCGCCCCCGCTTAGAAATGACAATACGATCCATGCATAGTTTCCATTTGGATCCACATACATTACCGGGTTATTTTTCGTATACGCATACTGATTCAAACTTTGCGGCTCGTTTTCAACCCCATGGAACGTATCTCTTGTCAAGAATCGCCCCATATTCGCCTCATAATACCGCGCCATTAGGTAGTATAGTCCGGTTTCCTCATCGTAATAATACCCGGCATAACGGTATGGGTTCGCTGTTGCCAGCGCACCGGTTTTGGACAGAATGTTACCCCATGCGTCATACTCGTATTGGGCGACGACATTTCCGCTTGCATCCGTCAATGCAACGACATCTCCATGACCGTTCAAATGATAGTAGTAAGTGGCTCCGGCTTTCGTCATCGTGACCGGGCGGCCCAATGCGTCCCACGTATATTCCGCTGTGATGTTGTTGTTGGCGTCTGTTTCATACAACAGACGAATCGAGTCGCCATCGTAGTGATAGTAAGTCGTACCGCTTGATGTTGTTTTGCTGATGCGTCTTCCTTGATGGTCATACGTATAGGTTGCGATCGTAGTGCCCGATGCGTTTTTTACTTGAATGAGACGGTTTTCGTCATCATACACAAACGTTTTGTTGCCGTTGTTCGTTAAATTCCCGTTCACGTCATATGTGTATGCCTGTCCGTTAACGGCTGTTAGTTGGTCGGCGGCGTCATACGTGTACGTAGTCGTTGTAGTTGTTCCATTGTTGACGATTTTCTTCGTCCGGTTGCCAATCGAATAAGCAAAGGATATCGTTTAATTTAATCTGGATGTCAATAAGATTATAGCAATGCAATACAAAGACACGTAATGATCCAAATAATGTAAATAGCCAATCGTTTAAGATGACTATAAAACCCGCCCGCACTCTCATTCGTTTGCTATTGCCAAAAGTTCATCCATCACGATTTTTCCCTGTAACGGCTGGAAAAAAGCTTGTCACCTCTGTTTTTCGGCCATCATGAAATAACTACATACCCAACAGCCAAAATATTGTGATGGGTAGCGTCAAAAGTTCTATGAAAACTCCACACAGACCATCCCATTGAGCATCGTGGGGCATGCAGAGAGCCGGATTCGCCCTTGACCAACACCCGCCAAAGGTGGGAAAGAGTCGTCAAGGGCGACGGGGACAAAAAAGAAGGCAATAGGAAAGCCGCCCTTGCTTTTACCGAATTTTACCTTTGGCGGTGTTCGGTTGGTCAAGGGTTCGCTTCGCCGAATCCGGCAGGAGTTCTGTTCAACGGGCTCTGGAGGACAAAAAAGTTAGGCTGCCTCGTTTTGAAGGAAGTCCTGAGCCATGGTGATGAGCTTCGTCCACCGGGCTGGCATATGCGGCAGCTCGGCGAGCTCCGGGATGACGACCGGTACCCGGCCTTCGAGCGCGCTATGCGGGCGCAGAAAGTTGAAATACGCCACAAACAGCGTCACAAAGGACACCGAGCCTTCCTCGGCGCCAAACCCATGGGTCGGGCGGTAGTTGCCTTTAAAGGTCCGGTTGAATCGCTCGATGATCTGCTTGAGAGGGCGAAACTCTTCCGAGACCGGATCTTCGTTGGTCAGGCCGATCACCTGGCGGACGTCAAACGAAATCCCGTGCTGGGCAAAGAAGTGTTGCGCCAACCGGTAAATCGGGTTGCCATCCACGACGAACGACAAGTCGTCTGGAAGGGACGGCAGCTTCCTGAGGACATCATTGATCGCCTTGATGGCCGAGAGCGTGTCCCGGTTGGGCGAGACGCGATAGGACAGCACGATCTTTTTCACGGCGTCGAACATAAAGAATAGGTAATGCCAACGGCCCTTCACACGAATATATGTCTCGTCCCCACAGAACGAACCGGACAGCTCATACGGGAATCGGTCGACAAAGGGCTTGATCCAAAGCGCGACGCTGTTGGCGTAGTTGAGCACCGTCTGATGAGAGATCGAGACGCCATGGATGTCCTTCAGGGCGGCGGCGGTTTCCCTCGAGGACATCCCAAAGTTGACGTAGTACGTCAACACGAGCCCCAACACGTGCGGCGACGCAGCCAGCCGGGACAAATCGACCTTCGGCTTGATGAGCGACGAGGAAGCCAACGGGAGAAAGTCAAACAAGAACTCCCGAAACAAATACCGCACCTTGAAGGCTTGAGGATTCTGTTGAAACTGTTGGCGCTCTTTCTTCGTCATCCGGCGAAGGTTGGCCTGGTAAAACGGGCAATCGTTGTTCTTGCACTTATAGACGTTGTATTCCTTGCGTTCCTTGATTTTTTCCAACGTCTTTTTGCAGTGCGGACAACGAAAGACCGCTTGCTTGGTGAACCGATTTCGGTGGTTGAACCGGCATTGGCACACTTTGCATTGGTATTGCCCTTTTCCGCCGTTATTGGCGTACAGGTAAGAAGAGGGAGCCTGGCAGCGAGGGCAGGTCAACGAATCCGGAACACGGTGTTTCGCCTTCGCGCGGCGCTGGATGGGCCGTAAAGGACGTCTGTGCTGGGCTTCATAGTCTGCCAACAGCTTCCGGTAATCAAGGGTTTCCGGCACATCGATGATCGGAAGGTCATCGACCTGAAGTTTCCGGTACGGCTTTTGGATGGGTTCGTCCCAGTCCTCGAGATGCAAGGATTTTCCCAATATCACACCCATCAAATACACAATGATTTGATATTGGGTCTTGATGATTTCGAGCAAATAGGCTAATAATTGAGGTAACAAGCTTGTCACTCCTTTGTTTTGGCTGTTGGGTGTCGTTACCTCAATGATGGCCGAAAACAATGGGGGTGGCAAGCTTTTTTTCTTCCAACCGTTGAAACTCAAGGGAAAACCGTGAGTGTGGAGGATAAACTTTTGACAATACCTTGTGATGAACAAGGGGGAAGAAATGATGAGAATATCTAATTTTCTTAAAAGATATCATTTGCACGGGAGTTTAATTACGAAGGTGGAATATGATTCGACCACCAAAAGAGTATCTCTTAAAACGGAGTTATGCAAATGGCAACCATTTGATTATGACGAAACGAAAGATCCGGAAATGATTGAAGGATTCATTGTTTTTGAAGATGTAACATATTTTGAAACAGATTGCGTTAAAGACTTTGATGCTGATGAAATATTGGAAGTGGTGCTTATTTCCGCCACTCCATCGCTTGAAAAAGTAAAAATAGTCACCGACGGGGTGAACATTATCATGATCGAGGCGGGGAGTGTAGAGTGGCACTCACTTTGAGCGCCATGCTTAAAGGTAATTCTTGCAATGCGCGCAATACCGTTGGTCCGATAGTTTACGTTTTGAGAAACAGAGAGAGGTTTGTCGGCTGTCCAAAAACGCGGCGATGCATAGCCCCGTCACCGAAGCGGTTGTCAGCGATACAAATACGGGGTGCCGTAGTATTCCGTCCGGTTGAGCTCCGGGTATTCGGAAGTGAAATGAATGAAAATTGGGCACCAATCACAAAACGGGTACGTGTGAAAAAAAGCGCGGTCGCCGTAGCGAATAGCTTCGAGTGCCAACGGCAATTCTTTCTTGAATACGTTCGCTCGGCGCGCATTTTCTTGCCGGCCCATTTGCTGGTTGCCAACGAATACATAGAGAAACAATACTAGCTGTTGCCCGGCTTGTTTCCATTCACCGAGCACTTCATCGCGTTGAGAAGTGAGCTGATCAGTGACAAATGCGCGGGAGACAGTGAGGAATAAGGCGCCAGTCGTGTCCGAGTGGGTTAAGGTGTACAGACGGCCGTTCACCGGTGACAGCTGGGTGATTCCAGCGGTCTGGGTGACGTGCAGTCGCTCGGGAGAAAGGTGTTTCATGGCGGTCCTCCTTCTTTCTGTGGAAAGTGGTCGATCTCATTCATGTATATGTGCCTTTATTGGCGGCGATGACAAAACAAAACCGAACGGGACGGTCGATCCGCGTTCGGTTTTGCTTTTCATGAGGTGGCGGTGGTCGCTTCTTTGTCCGCAGCGGCTTCATGATGGGCCAGCGGGGCGGCAGGATCGGCCCATTGCGGCCGCCAGGCGATGCAAAGCGCCCCGCCGATGATGCCGAGAATCGTGCCGATGAGAAAGCCGCCTAACGCGCCCATGATCGATAAAATCGCGCTGAACATGCCGATGATGCCGATCAAGGTGGACAATCGCGGCATGGCGTAGGCCAAAACGCCCATCAACCAAACCATGCCGCCGAGGAAAAAACCGGCAAAGACCATGCTGCCAGGGACAAGGGAAATTTCATAAAGCTGCGCTGGAACCCATAAAATCACAAGGCTTGACAGCAAGAGAAACGTTGCCCCCCAAAACGGCCGCCGTTTTTGCCATTGACGAAACCTACGCCAGGCAGAACGAATCGCATTCACGGCTTCTCATCCTTTTTAATTGAGTTTTTCAAAGTACACTTTCATCCCCGGAAGAGTGACTTTTTGCTGGAACAAATAAACCGTTTTGATGTCACCGTTTTCGATCGTAATGCTGTTCGCTCCTTGTGTGAACTCTTTGGCCGCTTTTTCAACAGGATTGTTCGTATCGCCGACGTAGTTTTCTTTCATTGTCAAGTTGCCGAAGGAAATGTTGCCGTTAATTTGTGTTGCTTTTTGTACAAGCCCGTCAATCGACACAGGTTCGCTGGCAACAATGATGACGCGAATGCCAAGTGCCGGAAAGTCTTTCGAAATCCGCAAGCCTTGAATGGTTGCTTTTTCCATCTCATTGACGAAGACGGGTGTCTGCGGCGCATTGCCGGCTTCTGCCACTCCACCGTACATTTTGAAACCGCTACCATTAAGTTTGTTAAATTGAACAGTAAATTCGCCAACCCCGCTGATGGGCACGGCATAGGCGACGCCCGTCAATCCAAAGATGGACAGTAGAGCGCCGAGAAACAGAAACCCTCCAAGCAGTGCGGCGAGCAGCGGCTTTTTCGCCGTGCGCCCCCCAATGATGACCGGTTTTGTTGCCATTTCCATGCTTTCTCCTCCCCCTTTTGAATGCTTTATTAAATCTGTTTAAATTTTATGATAATTCACCGTTCCATTAAAACCCTATATTTGTCGGATTTTTTCATGCTTTTAGACAAGCATGACGGGCAAAAGAAGGAATTGACCGCTCGAATGAAAAAGTAGATGATCAAAGCAACCGATTACTGACGGGGATTCGGGGGGATGGGGATGTCGAAGGAATTAAACGATCATTTGCTTCGTTTGCTACAGGAAGCGGCCGACATCTTGCATAGGTATGAGGGGGAATTGAACCGGGAATGGGAGCGGATCGGGAAAGCGCTTGGCAAGCGGAATGCGCGGGTGCAAGAGGTGTTTTCCGCGCTTTGCGAATTCGTTCAAGCAAGACTGCTCCCGTACGGGGGCGAGCATCCAACGGATGAGTATCTCGAACGCATCGGAGCGTTTCATCCGGAGATGATCATCTTTTCTTTGAATGTAATGGAAAATACGGTTCATCAAGTGTTGAAGGCACATGCGCCAAGGGCCTCCGCCTTGCACCCGGCCGTGCGGTATTTGTTTTTCAAATGGAATGAATGGCTG
The DNA here is from genome assembly GCF_007829715.1 of Geobacillus sp. C56-T2. NCBI lineage: Bacteria > Bacillati > Bacillota > Bacilli > Caryophanales > Anoxybacillaceae > Geobacillus > Geobacillus sp. C56-T2. The sequence continues at coordinate 3,001,434 of NZ_VJWB01000001.1, read as the reverse complement.
TTGTATGAAGTGAATGAACAATCATTCAAAATGAGTCGCGGTTTTGCTTGGAAAACAGAATCATTGTGGAAAGATGCAGTCATTTTGTTCAATGAATGGATTTTGCGGGCGCAGACGCTAATGGAATCGGCTAGGCATATTTGTTTTGGTTTTTCCTATTTTCTTCCTTTCAACCGCTGCGCGCTGTTTCAATTTGTCAATCAGGAGAGCACAGCCATCGGGCTGTCCGGACATGGGGTGGACCATGAGCACATTCAGCGGTTGCGCGTCGAATTGGACAACATTCCGATGTTGAAAGAAAGCGTCGGAAAATTGAAAGCGGAAGTGCATGAATTTCGCCATTTTCGCCCCATTTACGTGCCGAGGGCAGCCGAACAGTTTCCCAACGTCTATGTCGAGTCATTCGAGTTGGCTTCGTTGGTGATCGTTCCGGTGTATGTGCCGACAGAGGGGCGAATGATTGGGGGCGTCGTTCTCGATCGCGGGCCAGGCCGTTTCTTTGAGGTCGACCGCCGCTTGTTTCCCGCGCTGATGAAATTTGGCCAAAGCGCGGGGGAGTTGTTGCTGAAATGGATCGAGGCGCCGAAAAAAGAATGGGAAGCAATGACGGAATCTCTGTCGCCAAGAGAAATGGAGATTTTGAAGCTGCTTGCGGACGGAGCCTCGACGGCCGAAGCCGCTGATCAGCTTTATTTGAGCGAATTTACAGTGCGGGATTACATTTCGAGCGCCTTGAGGAAACTCAACGCGAAAAATCGGACGGAAGCGGTGGCGAAGGCGCTGCGTCTCGGGCTGATCGGATGACGAGCGGGATCGATGGACCCGCTTCATCTGATTTCACAAGATTTTCACCGATTGCTCACCGGTTGGACATTCTTTTGTTCTATACTCCTTGCTGAAAAACAAAGCGGGAGGGAACGCCCTAGAACAAGCAGCGAAAGTGGCGCAAGATGTGCCGTGGGCGACGGAGCAACTGCCGGTGCCTTCTGTTCACGGGCGCAACACGACCTCGTTGTCGCTCGATGACGTGTATGTGATCGCGGAGGAGAAAAAGGTGAAAAAGCCGTTTACGATTTCGCTGCCGGAAGGCCCAAAAGGGGTGTTTACGGTGGCGACGTCGAAAACAAAGCCGTGGGATAACGCCACCTTGCACATGCGGCGAAGGAAGATTTTGGCCTTCGCCGCTTGATTTTGTTGTCATGTTTGGGCGCCGGCGTCATACGTATCATAAAGAAGCCATTTTGATTTTGCGCAAAGGAGGAACTGCGCGTGAACCAACCGTATGCCTCTCCACAGCTGTTTGCGCTCATCGATCCGTATGTATACCATACTTTGCAAGGCGTGCGCGGCCAAGAGGTGGTGGTAGAAACCGTCCGCGGTTCAATGCAGGGGATCGTGAGGGATGTGAAGCCGGATCATCTCGTCATTGCCGCGCATCAGGCGGTTTATTATGTCCGCTTGGCGCAAGTCGTTTCCGTTCGCCTCGGCCATAACTGAAAAAGGAGGAAAAGGCGGTGGTCTTTCAGCGAATCGACCGGTTGGCGATTGAGTTGCCGAAGCCGAAGTACGCAGATCCCAATGCGGCGGCGGCCGTGCAGGAACTGCTTGGCGGGCGCTTTGGCGAAATGTCGACGTTGAACAATTATTTGTTTCAGTCATTCAATTTTCGGCAAAAAAACAAGCTTCGCCCGTTTTACGAGCTGGTGGCAAGCATTACTGCCGAAGAGTTCGGCCATGTCGAGCTCGTGTCCAACGCGATCAACCTTTGTTTGACCGGCTCCACCCACCCAGGTGACCCGGATACAGCGCCGATGAAGGACGCGAAAGACAAGCGCAATACGTATCATTTCATCGCCACGGCGCAGACGGCGTTTCCCGGCGATTCGATGGGGAAGGCGTGGACGGGGGAGTACGTGTTCAACAGCGGCAACTTGATTTTGGATTTGCTTCATAACTTTTTCCTTGAGTGCGGAGCGCGCACGCATAAAATGCGCGTCTATGAAATGACCGATCACCCGACGGCCCGCGAGATGATCGGCTACTTGCTCGTGCGCGGGGGCGTCCATATTTTAGCGTATGCGAAAGCGTTGGAAGTGGCGACCGGTGTGGATGTGACGAAGATGCTCCCGATCCCGAACTTGGATAACCGTGTGTTCGACGAGGCGAGAAAGTATGAGGATCAAGGCGTCCACCGCCGGCTTTATACGTTCAGCGATCGCTATTACCGAGAAATCGCCCGCATTTGGCAGGGCACGCATCCGAGCGATGGAAAGCCGCTCGAGGTGGTGGAAGGAGCTCCCCAAGGGGGGACGATCCCGGATTTGGACGAAGTGCCGGAAGAATTCGCCCCTGGGATTTCGGCGGAAGACTTTTTCGCAATAGCCAAGCGGCTGCAGCGATCGGCCGGATTGTGATTAGGCGCCCAACGGCGCCTCATTTTTTGCAAAGCCGGTCATTGACTAGAATCGTATCGTTCCTTTCCCTTGGTTCGGCAAACGCATCAACGAAAAGCCCAGCCCCATTGACTAGAATCGTATGGGTTCCTTTCCCTCACGAGTCTAAGATCGAAGAAGCGGTCCGTTTTCTTCCTGCTGTCCGTTGGCGGCAATCGTTTGGAGCACAGCGAGGAAGCGGCGGGCGCTTTTCGGCAAATACCGTTGTCGGTCGAGGATGGCGGCGGCTTCCGCGGTCATCGACGAGTCGGTGATCTCGAATACGTCGATGCCGGGGAGGCGAAACAAGGCCACGGTCGATTGCGGCACAATGGTGGCGCCGAGGCCTTGGGCGACAAGGGAAAGCAAGATCGTCGCATCCGGGCATTCGCATAAGACGTTCGGTTCAAAGCCGTGGCGGCGGCATTCCTCGATGACTCGCTCGTACTGCCCGGCGCCGTGCACCCGGTGAAGAAGGAGAAGCGGCCAATTGGCAAAATCGCGCATGCATAGCGCGGCTCGCCCGTTGTTCCATTGCGCCGGCAAGACGCCGACATAACGCTCGCTCGCCAGCTGGATGACGTCGTAATGAGCTGCATCCATCGGCAGGCGGACGATGCCGATGTCAATGTGCCGCTCTTGAAGCAGCTGGCAAATGGAAAACGTATCCCCTTCCCGAAGATGGAAGGTCACGTTCGGAACTTGTTCGTGGAAGTGACGGATCGCTTGGGCCAAATAGGAAAAACACGATTTGACGCAGCCGATCGACAGCGTGCCCGTCGTTCCGTCTTCGATTTCTTTTACTTCCGCCACGGCGTCATCAAGCTGGCGCAGCAGTCGTTTCGCCTTTTCGTAAAACGCCTTGCCCGGTGGGGTGAGCTCCATTTTTTTCGCCTTCCGGTCAAACAAAAGAACACCGAGCTCTTCTTCGAGCTGCTTCAGCTGCTGGCTGAGCGGCGGCTGGGCGATGTGAAGCTTTTGCGCCGCTTTGGTGATTTGCCCCTCTTCGGCAATCGTGACGAAGTATTTCAGCTGTTTCACATCGATCATGCGTTTGTCTCCTTTCGTTCGCGGATTCTCTTTCGGTTTTTAGGAAATGGCGCTGGTGGAGAAAGGGGAATGCCCGCTTCGTCCGCTTGTATACATTTTTCATATAGGTACGTTTATTGTTTTTGTATTTTTCATATATGAAATCATATGTTATATTAATTTTGAACATTCTGAATGAAAGCGTTTCCTTAGCTATTATACCCGAAAACGGAGGGGATGAAAATGCCGGCCAAAACAGGAAAGGAGTATATGGAGCGGCTCAAGCAGGCGAAAAGCAGCGTGTACATCCACGGGGAAAAAGTGGAGGATGTCACCGTTCATCCCGCGTTCCGCAACGTCGTCCGCTCGATGGCGGCGCTTTACGACCGGCAATACGAAAAGCCGGAGAAGATGTTGTACCGGTCGCCGACAACCGGGCAGCCGGTCGGGATGACGTTCATTCAGCCAACTACGATTGACGAGCTCATCGCCCGCCGCGAGGCGACGCAAGAGTGGGCGCGGATGTCGGCCGGAATGATGGGGCGCTCGCCTGATTATTTGAATGCCGAAGTCATGGCGATGGGCATCGCCAACGATTTGTTTGCCGAAGACGATCCGATGTTTGCCGAAAATGCGAAAAACTATTATGAATACGCGCGGGAACACGACATCAGCTTGACGCATACGCTCATCCATCCGCAAATGAACCGCGCCAAGGCGCTGCACGAACAAAACGATGCCGATGTGCCGCTTCATTTGGTGGAACGGCGCAAAGACGGGATCATCGTCAGCGGCATCCGCCTATTGGCGACGCAAGGCGGCATCACCGATGAAATTTTAGTGTTTCCCTCGACCGTGAAAAAAGCGACATCCGGCGAAGACCCATATGCGCTTGCCTTTGCCATTCCGAACAATACGCCAGGCGTGAAGTTCATTTGCCGCGAGGCGTTTGACTACGGGCGGAGCGCGTGGGATCATCCGCTGGCATCGCGTTTTGAGGAAGGCGATGCGATCGTTTCGTTTGAAAATGTGTTTGTGCCGTGGGAGCGCGTGTTTGTGTGCGGCAATTCATCGATTTGCAACCGGACGTTCCGGGAAACGAACGCGGTTGTTCATATGTCCCATCAAGTCGTGGCGAAAAACATCGTCAAAACGGAGTTTTTGCTTGGCGTCACCCTTTGCCTCATCGAAGCGATCGGCATCGGCGAGTTCCAGCATGTGAAAGACAAAGGGGCGGAAATCATGCTCGTCCTCGAGACGATGAAAAGCCATTTGTACCGGGCCGAGCACAATGCGAAGCGAGACCGTTGGGGAACGATGACGCCCGATTTTGCCGCGCTCGATGCCGCGCGCAACTGGTATCCGCGCATTTATCCGCGCCTGGCGGAGATCATCCGCATTTTAGGGGCATCGGGGTTGATGGCGATTCCGACGGAGGCGGATTTTCAGCACGAGGAAATTGGCGACATCGTTCGCCGGGCGATGCAAGGGGCGACGGTGGACGGCTATGAGCGCGTCCAGCTGTTCCGGCTCGCCTGGGATCTCACGATGAGCGCGTTCGGCGCCCGGCAGACGCATTACGAATATTACTTTTTCGGCGACCCCGTTCGGATGGGGATGGCGTATTTCGATGGCTACGAAAAAGAGCCGTATAAACAGTTCGTGCGCGAATTTTTGCGCGGCGCCAAAAGCGTGTTCATTCCGGCTGACAACAAGCATTGACCGTTCATTCGCACGTTCGCAAACACGGATCGGGGAACAGCGGAGGGTGCGCGGCTGCGGCGTTTCCTAAGAGGCTGGTGATTTCGTGCAAAATATGACTGATTCCATCTGTTTCTCAATTAGAGAAACCTTGCAGAATCAGCTTTCTTTTCTGAATGAAAATACCGCCGATTCGTGTGTGACAGTCGTTTGTCACCGCCCTTCTAAGGTTGCCGCCGCTCGAAAACAGGCGTTCAGTGGCGCGCAAGCCGAGCGGATTTGGGCGTGCTGCGAGATGTTTGAAGTGAAAGGATGTGGCCAGCAACAAGGAACGTTTTGTTCCATGTTCGCCAGCGGAAACGACGGCTTCTTTCTGTCGGCCGCCCAACGCTAGATGAAGGAAGGTTGCGAAAGGGGGAAGAGAACGATGGCATTTTCCATTATTCGCTGCGCCCGCGTGGTGCTGCATGTGACCGATTTGGCCGCCGCCCGCGATTTTTACGAGCGGGTGCTTGGGTTTGTCGTGACGGAAGCGGATGAAGATCATCTGTATTTGCGGGGACTTGAAGAATATCATCATCATAGCCTTCTCTTGAAAAAGGCGCCCCGCCCTGCGGTCGAAGCGCTTAGCTACAAAGTCGGTTCCGAGCAGGAATTGGAAGCGCTTTATGAATGGTTTGCGGCGCAAACGCTGCAGCCGAAATGGCTCGAAGCGGGAAGCCAGCGCGCCGTCGGCAAGGCGTTTCGCGTGCAAGATCCATCCGGACTGCCGCTTGAGTTTTTTGCCCATATGGAGAAAACCGAGCGGTTGTTGCAGCGGTATGACTTGTACCGCGGCGCCCGCGTGCAGCGCATCGATCATTTCAACTGCGCGGTGACGGATGTAAAGAGCGCATATGACTTTTATGTCCGTGGTCTGGGCTTTGCCTGCTCAGAATATACGGAAACAGAGGATGGGAAGCTTTGGGCGGCATGGCTGCATCGGAAGCAAAACGTCCACGATTTGGCGCTGATGAACGGAAAAGGGCCGCGCCTTCACCATATTGGGTTTTGGCTGCCGGATCCGCTCAGCCTGATCCATGCGTGCGATGTGCTGGCGGCGGCCGGATATGCGTCGAACATTGAACGCGGGCCGGGCCGTCACGGATTGTCGAATGCCTTCTTTGTCTATTTGCGCGATCCGGATGGCCATCGAATCGAGCTGTACAACGGCGATTATTTGACGAGCGACCCCGATTTTCCGCCGATCCGCTGGGATTTGGATGATCCGCGCCGGCAAACGTTCTGGGGCCATGCGGCGCCCGACAGCTGGTTTGAAGAGGCGTCCATCGTCCTTGACGTTCACAGCGGCCAACCGGTCGAGCCGAACGAACCGACACTGGCGAAGCGGAAACCGACCTTCCTGATTTAGAAAGCTGACTTCTTCCATCGTTCGTTCTTGACCAAAAAGAAACATAGCATTTCAGGCGGTTTCTCCATGATATAATATATGATTTTATCGTTGATTTCATATATGATAGCATGTATAATATAAGAAGATTCAGAAAAATAGAGACAATAGGGGGCAAGGGGATGGCATACCGCGAAGTGAAAGAACGGCTGCGCGGCTCGATCGCGCCGGTCGTCACGCCGTTTGATGAAGAGGGAAACGTTGATCTGGCAGCGTTGACGGCGCTCATTGACTGGCATATCGAAAGCGGCACACACGGCATTTCGGTGACGGGAACATCAGGAGAACCGAGCTCGCTGACGCTGGAAGAACGAAAGCAGGTGATGGAAGCGGCGAAGAAGGCGGTCGCCGGGCGCGTACCGTTCGTGCCGGGGACGGGGTCGACGAATCATGCGGAGACGATCGAGCTGACGAAATTCGCCCAAGAAATCGGGGCTGATGCCGCGATGGTCATCGTTCCCTATTACAACCGTCCATCCCAACAGGCGCTGTACAAGCATTTTCAGGCGGTGGCCGAGGCGGTCGACATCCCGATCATCGTCTACAATATCCCTGGCCGGACGGCGGTCAATTTGGAGGTCCAAACATTGGCGCGGCTGGCGGAAGATTGTCCGAACATTATCGGCGTGAAAGAGTCGAACAAAGACTTTGAGCACGTCAACCGGGTGCTATGGCATTGCGGGCGCGATTTTCTGCTGTTTTCCGGCATCGAGCTGTTGTGCTATCCGATGCTGGCGATTGGCGGCGCCGGGTCGATCAGCGCGACGGCGAACGTCGTGCCGCAAAAAGTGGCCGAGCTGCACGATGCTTGGTTTGCCGGCGATGTCAAGCGGGCGCAAGATCTTCATTTTGAATTGATGGAACTCAATAACGTGCTGTTTATCGAAACGAACCCGGGCCCGGTGAAAGCGGCGCTCGGCATGATGGGGAAAATCACTCCGAAGCTCCGGCTGCCGCTCGATTTGCCAAGCGAAGAGAACGAGCGGAAAATCCGCCGCACGCTCGCCAAATACGGGTTGCTGGCCGAGACGCCGCAATGAGCGCGCTTGCTGAGGAAGGAGGGAGAGTGATCCTTGCCGGCTGGGATGTAGGGAAGCGTCGGCGTTGGTCATCGATATGAAAGGGGGAAGGGCGATCATGAACGTGCGGTTGCGCTTGGCTGGTCGACGGCATCTGTTCGAGGCGAAAGCGGATTGGCGGAGCGGAACGATGACGGTGGAGGGACGGACCGCGCCCATTGACGAATGGGAGTGGGAGGCGCCGGACGTTGGCGCTCTGTATGGGGTGGCGCTTAATGACCGATGGGAATGGGAAGGGATGGCCGAGGCCATGACCGCTCCGCCGTACGAGCAGCCACCAAAAGGGCCTGTGCTGTATATGAAGCCGGCCAATACGATCAACGCCCATCGCCGGCCGGTCGTTCTCCCGCCCGGTGTCCAACGGCTTCGCGCCGCCCCGGCGATCGGTCTGGTTATCGGGCGAACCGCCGCGCGCGTGCAGCGCGAGCAGGCGCTCGATTTTGTATTCGGTTACACGATCGTCAATGACTTGTCGATTCCGCACGAACAGCGGTACCGACCGGCGGTGAAGGAGCAGGCGCGCGACGGATTCACTCCGGTCGGCCCGTGGATCGTGCCGAAAGAGGAAACGGTACCGCTGTCATCGTTAATGGCGCGCGTATATGTCAATGGTCAGCTCGTTCAGTGCGCTGATCTCCGCCGGTTCCGGTGTCCACCTGAACAATGGCTGGCCGAGGTGACCGAATTTATGACCCTTTACCCGGGCGATGTGCTGTTTTTCAGCTGGCCGGCTGACGCGCCGCTCGTGGCGGCAGGAGATGTGGTGCGCATCGAAATGGACGGAATCGGTGTGTTGGAAAATCGGATCGTTGCCGAAGAAGGGGGAGGAGGGGCATGAAGTGGGCGCGTGTGGCGTGGAACGGAACGGTGACCGACGCGGTGCCGCTTGACGACGGCCGCCTTCTGCTGCCGGATGGGACGGTGGCCGCTGAGAGCGACGTCATCTGGCTTCCCCCGGTCGAGCCGCGCACGATCGTGGCGCTTGGATTGAATTACGCAGATCATGCGGGGGAACTGTCGTTTGCCGCGCCGAAAGAGCCGCTTTTATTTTTCAAAGGGAAAAACACGCTCATCGGCCATCGCGGCCGAACCGTTCGCCCCGACGGCGTCAACGTGATGCATTATGAATGCGAGCTCGCGGTCGTCATCGGCCGTCCGGCCCGCCGGGTAAAAGCAGAGCGGGCGTACGACTACATTTGCGGTTACACGATTGCCAACGATTACGCTGTTCGCGACTACTTGGAAAATTATTACCGACCGAATTTCCGCGTCAAAAACCGCGACCGAACGACGCCGCTCGGCCCATGGATCGTCAGCCATGAGGAAGTGGGCGATCCGATGGCGCTTCGTTTGCGGACGTATGTCAATGGGACGGTTGTGCAGGAAGGGGATACGGGCGATATGATCTTTTCGATCCCGTATTTGCTCGAGTACATCACCGAATTCATGACGCTCGCGCCTGGCGACTTGATTTTGACCGGCACGCCGAAAGGGGCGGTGAACGTCCAGCCCGGCGATGAAGTGGTGACGGAAATTGAACGCATCGGCCGGCTCGTCAATTACATTGAATAGCAGGTAGCGGTGAACAAGCTAGACGATGACCAACGCTTTGTTTTGCCTTGTCAATTTTACATTGAATAGCAGGCAGCGCCCGGCAGAAAGCGTGGCATCGGGCGTTCAGAGCGAAAGGGGAGAGGATCGTGCCGCACTTTGTCTTAGAATACACGGCCAATCTCGGCGAAGAAGCCGATATTCGCGGCTTGCTTGAAAAAGTTCACCGTGTGCTGATCAAGCGGAGCGATTGGTTTCCCGTTGGCGGCATCCGCTCGCGCGCCATTCGGCTTGACGAGTACTATGTGGCTGACGGGGCCGAAGACGATGCGTTTGTGCACGGGACGCTGAAAATTGGCGCCGGGCGTCCGGAACAGGTAAAAAAAGAAGTCGGCGACGAGCTGTTTGCCGTGATGAAAGACCATTTCGCCCCGCTGTTTGCCAAACGCTATTTGGCGCTGTCGCTTGAGCTGTATGAATTCAGCGAGGCGGGGACGTATAAACACAACAACATTCATGCGCGTTATCGGGCGCAGCGGTGATGGGGGGAAACGAATGGCAGTGCAACCAAAAGTGCTTCATTATATCAATGGGAAGTTTGTGGAAGGGACAGCCGGTCTGTATTTCACCAATATCAATCCGTTTACGAACGAACCGATCAACGAAGTGGCCGAAGGACGAAAGGAAGACATCGACGCGGCGGTCCGGGCGGCGAAAGAGGCGTTTGATCATGGGCCGTGGCGGACGATGCCGGTGGAGCGGCGGCTTCGTTATCTGTTCCGCATCGCGGAGTTGATCGAACAGCGGGCGGACGACATCGCCTATTTAGAGGCACTGGATACCGGCATTCCGATCAGCCAGGCGAAAAAACAGGCCGCCCGCGCGGCGGAAAACTTCCGCTTTTACGCGGAAATGGTGAAAACGCGCCTTGTCGGCGAAGCGTACCACGTCCATGGTCAGTTTGTAAACTACACCGTCCACAAGCCGGTCGGCGTGGCGGGGCTCATCACGCCGTGGAATACGCCGTTTATGCTCGAGACATGGAAAGTCGCTCCAGCGCTGGCGACTGGCAACACGGTCGTCTTGAAGCCGGCCGAATGGTCGCCATTGACGGCGAATCAACTAGCAGAAATCATCGATGAAGCCGGGCTGCCGCGCGGGGTGTTCAACGTCGTGCACGGGTTTGGCGAAACGGCGGGCGCCGCGTTGGTCGCCCATCCGGACGTGCGCCTCATCTCGTTTACCGGCGAGACGACGACCGGCATGGACATCATCCGCAACAGCGCCGCGACGTTGAAAAAAACATCGATGGAGCTTGGCGGCAAGTCGCCGCTCATCGTGTTCGCCGATGCGGATCTCGAACGGGCGCTTGATGCGGCCGTTTGGGGTGTATTTTCGCTCAATGGCGAGCGGTGCACGGCCAACTCGCGGCTTTTGCTCGAGCAGTCGATTTACGACGAATTTGTCGCCCGGCTGAAAGAGCGTGTCGACCGCATCGTCATCGGCGACCCGATGAACCCAGCGACCGAACTGGGGCCGCTGATTCACCGCGATCATTGGGAGCGGGTGAACCGCTATATAGACATCGCCAAGCAAGAAGGGGCGGACGTCTATGCCCCCAGTGTTCCGAACGGGTTGGAAAACGGCAATTTTGTGCCGCCGACGCTGCTGCTGAACTGCCATAACGGCATGAAGGTGGCGCAGGAAGAGATTTTCGGACCGGTGATGGCGGTCATGTCCTTTGCGGATGAAGAAGAGGCGATCCGGCTGGCGAACGATGTGAAATACGGATTGGCGGCATACGTCTGGACGAACGATCTAAAGCGCGGCCACCGCGTCGCCCAAGCGATCGAAAGCGGGATGGCATGGGTCAACTCGCCGAACGTCCGCGATTTGCGCATCCCGTTTGGCGGGACGAAATACAGCGGCATTGGCCGCGAAGGCGGGCATTACAGCTTTGATTTCTATACGGAAGTGCAGGTCGTCCACGTCGCGGTCGGCGACCCGCCGATCCCCGCGTTCGGCAAGGGGGAGAAACGGACCGCCTTGTCTGCCGAACAGGCATGACGACTAGTCAACCTATATGATCTAGTCTATGATAGACGTATGGGAACGAAGGCGAAAAACAAAACACAGTTGGCGTATGAGTATATGTTGTCCCGCATTGAAAGCGGTGTCTATGGTCCGGGATACCGCATCGTCATCGACCAAATCGCCCGCGAGCTCGGGTTAAGCAGCATTCCGGTGCGCGAGGCGATCCGCCAGCTCGAGGCGGAAGGGCTTGTCGAGTTCAAGCCGTATGCCGGTGCTGTGGTCAGCACCATTAACGAAAACGAATATGTGGAGACGTTGTCCGTGCTGGCGGTCTTGGAAGGCTATGCGACCGCGCTTGGCTCCGCCAATTTGACGAAGGAGGCGATCAACGAGCTTGAGCGGTTGAACGAACGGATGGAGCGGGCGCTTGAAGAGCTGGAGCTGGAACGGTTCAGCGAACTGAACTACGAATTTCATTCTTTGATTTACGCCCATTGCGGCAACGCCTACCTTGAAGAGCAAATCAAGCAAATTTGGCAGAGGATGAAACGCATCCGCTTGTACGGATTCACATTTGTTCCGCAGCGGGCGAAAGCATCGATCGAAGAGCATCGAGAGATCATCCGCCTGCTACGGGAACAGGCGCCGGCGCATGACATCGAACAATACGTCCGCCAGCATAAACTAAACACCGCCGAGGCGTTCAAGCGGCGGCGCTGACCACGATTCTGACCTAATGGATGGTTTTCGGCAGGCGCTCGATACAAGGTGATGCTGTTCTCCGATAGGGAGGTAAAGAAGGTGTCCCCATTCTTTTGGGGCACCTTCCAGAAGGGTTTTGAAAGCGTTATCAATAAGAAAGGGGGAAATCAACATGAAAAGGAGAATGTCTCTTTTCATGACAGCCTTGTTGTTCCTGTTCCTTGTCGCTTGCGGGAAGACAACGACATCTGAAAATGGAGGGGACGAAATCAAAATCGGCGCCATTTTCTCGGCCTCAGGTGGAGCGGCGCCGCTCGGCAAGCCGGAGATGGAGACGGTCAAAATGCTTGTTAAGCAATGGAACGAGCAAGGCGGCATCAATGGAAAGAAAATCAAGCTGATCGCCTATGATGACAAATCCGACCAAAACGAGGCCGTATTATCCGCGAAAAAACTCATCGAGCAAGACAACGTGACAGCCATCATCGGCGGCACGACCAGCGGAAACTCCTTAGCCATGATCCCACAAATCGAAAAGGCAGGCATTCCGTACATTTCCCTCGCCGCAAGCAAACAAATCGTCAATCCAAGCGATGGATCCTCGCGCCATTGGACATTTAAAACAGCCCAAGGAGACGATATTGTCATTAACAAGCTGCTTGGCTTTTTGAAAGAAAAGGGATGGACGAGTGTTGCTTGGCTAAATGTTGCCAATGCTTATGGAACAAGTGGCCATAGCGAGTTTATACACTATGCCCCGGAATACGGAGTCAAAGCCGTGATTGAAGAGGAATTTGAGGCAACGGTCGATGATGCGAAAGCAATGTTGACAAGAGTAAAAAAAGCAAATCCACAGGCGATCATCGTCTGGGGGACAGCGCAAGAATCAGCAATCGTGACGAAAAATATTCGCGAGTTGGGCATCGACGTACCGATTATTGAAAGCCACGGTGTTGGCACAAAAAGCTTTATCGATTTGGCAGGAGAAGCGGCCAATGGCGTCATTCTTCCTGCAGGGCGCATTTTAGTGGCTGATCAGCTCCCAGATAGTGACCCGCAAAAAAAGATACTATTAACATACAAAGAACAGTTTGAGAAAACGTACAACTACGAACCGACGACGTTTGGCGGGCACGCTTGGGATGCGTTCCATCTATTGATGAATGCCATTAAAGAAGGGGGGACTGACAAAGAAAAAATACGGGCGGTGCTGGAAAAGACAACGGATTTTGTTGGTATCTCAGGCGTGTTCCATATGTCCAAAGATAACCATACCGGTCTGGATGCCAATAGTTTGGTGATGGTGCAAATTCAAGACGGAAAATTTGTACTTGCCGAGAACTAGGAAAGGGAATTAGACTGCTAATTCCCTTTTGCTTCATCTAGCCAATGGGGGAGGACAAGGTTGATGGAGGCTTGGAGCCAGTTGATGCAGTTACTGTTTTCCGGACTGACGCTTGGGAGCATTTATGCATTAGTGGCACTCGGGTTTGTTATTACGTACAGTGTGACAGGTATTTTGAACTTGGCCCAAGGTGATTTCGCGATGCTAGGGGCGCTTGTTTGTATTGCATTGGTCAAGAGCGGCGTGCCTTTCGTTCTCGCTATCGGGCTGAGCATGCTCGCTGTGATGATCATCGGGGGGCTGTTTGAACGGCTGGCGATTCAGCCGGCACGCCATTCATCTGTCGCAGTGCTCATTATTATTACGATCGGCGCATCGTTCGTCTTTCGCGGGATTGCTTTGCTTGTGTGGGGGACGGATCCGTATGCCTTGCGTCCGTTTGCCCGGTGGGAATCACTTTCGATGTTTGGAGCGGTGATCCAATGGCAAAGTATTTGGGCGATCCTCATTTCGATTACTAGTTTCATTGGGTTGAACTTGTTTTTTCAACGGACGTATTTTGGCAAAGCAGTGATGGCTTGCGTCATCAATCCGTTTGCCGCCCGTTTGATGGGCATTGATATTCGCAAAATGTCGATTGGAGCTGTCGCGGTTAGTGCCGGTCTTGGTGCATTGGCAGGAATTGTAATCGCTCCGATCTCCGGCGCCTCGTATGATATGGGGATCATGATCGGATTAAAAGCGTTTATTGCGGCAGTTGTCGGCGGATTGACGAATGCTCCGGCCGCGATCGCGGGCGCGTTTCTTATTGGTTTGCTCGAATCGTTTGCCGAAGGATATTTGTCTTCTGGATACAAAGACGCGATCAGCTTTGGGTTGCTATTGCTTGTGCTCTTCTTTATGCCGAATGGATTGTTTGCGAAAATGACAGGGAAACGGGTATAAGGAGGGATGGCGCGGTGGAGCGGGATGAACGGATCAAAGGTGGGCGAAGGCGGCTAGCGCTATTCGTTTTGTTGGCCGCTTGGCTTGGTCTCCCTTTCCTTGTTTACGGAAATAATTACCTGTTGAGCATGTTGATTATCATTGGTCTTTATACCCTAGTCAGTACAGGGATGACGCTACTGATGGGGTACGCTGGACAAATTTCGCTCGGGCAGGCCGCTTTTTATGGCATTGGAGCCTATTCGTCCGCTTATTTGACTGCCTATGTAGGATGGTCGCCTTGGCTGGCGATGGCAGTTGGTGCGCTATTGGCCGCCTTGGTGGCATTTGTTGTTGGCATCCCGGTATTTCGACTGCGTGAACATTATTTAGCTTTGGCGACGCTAGGATTTGGCGTTATTATGTTTACGCTGTTTAAGGAGTGGAAAGCAATCACCGGAGGGTTAAACGGCTTTTTTGGTATTCCACCGATCAGCGCACTGGGACTTTCCTTACAGACGGATATTCAGTTTTATTACCTTGTTTGGCTGTTTGTATTTATCGGTTTATGGTTTGCCCACAATATCGTCCGCTCCCGGGTCGGACGGGCGCTGCGAGCCATTCACGAAAGCGAAGTGGCGGCCAGCTCTCTTGGGGTAAACATCACCAAATACAAGTTACAAATCTTTATGATTAGCGCTATTTACGCTTCGGTTGCCGGAAGCTTGTATGCGCATTATGTTACGTTCATCAACCCAGACTTATTTAGCATTGTTCCCTCTATTTATTTTCTGATTATGGTTGTCATCGGTGGAACGGCTGGGGTATGGGGGGGACTTGTTGGTGCCGCTGTTTATGTTTGCTTAGGTGAATGGCTAAAAGCGGTTGTGCCGTTATTGCTGCCGGATGCCGGCGGAGAGTTTGAAATTGTCTTTTTTGGTTTACTGCTAATTCTCATGCTTATTTACATGCCTAATGGATTGACAGGCGCCATGCAAAAGGGAATGAGACGGTTTTCGGCAATAGCCGGAAGTCGGAAAGGAAAAACAGCAACGACCGACCGTCATGAGGCGCGTTCGATAGGAGGTGGGCATGGATGAACGCGATGTTGTTGGAAGTCGAGCAATTGTCTAAGTCGTTTGGTGGGGTTCAGGCGGTGCAGCGTGTGTCATTTGGGGTGAAAAAAGGGGAGATCGTCGCTGTGATCGGGCCAAATGGAGCGGGAAAAACAACATTGTTCAATGTCATTAGCGGTATTGTGCCACCGACAGATGGTTTCGTCCGTTTTCGCGGGATGACAGTCAATGGAAAACGGCCTGATGAGCTGGCGATGCTTGGGATGACAAGAACATTTCAAAACTTGCAGCTGTTTGCAGACATGACCGTATTGGAAAACGTGATGGTCGGTTTCCATCCACGCTTGAAAAGCGGGATCATAAGCGCTGGTTTTCGCCTGCCCTATATGGTCAAAGAGGAGAAACGGGCACGGGAAGAGGCATTCGTCTGCCTCGAACAAGTCGGTTTGGCTGATTTGGCGATGGAGCAGGCGGGAACGCTTCCGTATGGGATACAGAGGCTCGTGGAAATTGCCAGGGCCGCTGTCTCCCGCCCTTCGCTCATTTTGCTTGATGAACCGATGGCCGGGCTCAATCCGCAAGAATCAAAACAGCTCGTTGATGTATGGTTGGCGATGAGAGAACGAGGGATGACCTTTTTGTTCGTGGAACATGATATGGAAACCGTTATGTCGGTTGCCGACCGAATTGTCGTCCTCGATTACGGTCAAAAAATTGCTGAAGGAACGCCGGAAGAGATTATCCGGCATCCCGATGTCATTAAGGCATATTTAGGCGAACAGGAGGAGCGCCATGTTGACGATTCGCAATGTTCATGTTCACCATGACCATTTGCATGTGTTAAAAGAGATTGATCTGCAAGTGAGAGAAGGAGAAATCGTCGCGGTCATCGGTGCCAACGGAGCAGGCAAAAGCACACTTCTTGGTACGATTGCGGGTCTTTATGTCCCGTCAAAAGGTGAAATTCTCTTTGAAGGTGAGCCTCTCCCGTACGGAAAAGTAGAACGTATCGTCGAAAAAGGTGTTTGCCTTGTTCCGGAGAGGAGGCAAATTTTTGATGGTTTATCGGTCAAGGATAATTTGCTCCTTGGGGCATACCGCCGCTACCGTCATGATAGGCGCGAAGTGAAGTATGATTATGAGCAAGTGCTTGAGTTGTTTCCAAAGTTGAAAACGATGCTTGACCGCCCAGGAGGATTGTTAAGCGGTGGTGAGCAGCAAATGCTGGCAATTGCTCGGGGGTTAATGGCAAAGCCAAAACTGTTGATGCTTGATGAGCCATCGTTGGGGTTGGCACCACTCATCGTCAAAGAAGTGATGGAGCAACTGAAACAGTTGCGCGATCAGCTTCATACCGCTATTGTACTCGTTGAACAAAATGTACGCGCTGCGCTGCAAACGGCAGATCAAGCGTATGTGTTGGATCGCGGTCGGATCGTAGTGCGCGGGAAAGCAACCGATCTACTTGCTGATGAGCGGGTGGCTGAAGCGTATCTTGGAGTGGCAAGCCGCTAATCATAGTTGTTATATCATCGCTGTTTCCTTCTTGATTACCTGCACAATTGTTATATTTTTCTAATATAGCATTGAAAAATGGGGCAGTCACTACCGTTGGTCTTTAACGCTTTCGAAGAAAATAAACTAGTTGCACAAACACAATCGATGAAAAAGGAAGGGATGGGAGAACGCATGGATGATCGCACATTTCGCAACGCGATGGGGAAATTCGCAACCGGCGTGACGATCGTGACGACCGCGTTTCAAGGGGAAGTAAAAGGGATGACGGCGAACGCGTTTATGTCCGTTTCGCTTGATCCGAAGCTTGTCGTTGTCTCGATTGGTCATAAAGCACGGATGCATGACATCGTTAAGCAAACTGGGAAGTTTGCCGTCAACATGTTGACGCGCGCTCAGGAGGATTTGTCGCGGTTGTTTGCTGGCCAGCTGAAGGAAGAACGGGATGTGGCGTTTGAATGGGTCGATGGCCACCCGATTTTGCCGGATGCGATGGCGAATATTTTATGCAACGTGCATAGCTCGTACGTCGCCGGCGACCATACGCTCTATTTTGGCGAAGTGACCGATATTTTGATGAAAGACGAACCAAGTGACCCACTTTTATTTTTTGAAGGAAAGTATAGGAGTATTGCTCATGCGTGATGAGACAGTCGTGATGGCCGGCGGACAGCCGGCCAAGTATCTACTGTAGGTCAATCGGAAACACAGAACTAAGGAAATGATATGACGGTTGTGAAAATATGTTTGGTGCAATATAATCATAAAGGGAAACTGAAAATAGCAAAGGAGATGATGACGATGAAGAAGCGAAAGTGGGTTACGCGCGCTATGGCTGTTCTTTCTCTGTCGCTGTTGCTTGGCGCTTGTGGAAACGGTAACGGCAATGGAGGGACAGAGCAAGAAGGAGCCAATGGGAAGCAAGGCGGCGACGTGAAATTCCTCAGCATTGCCACCGGCGGGACGGGCGGAACGTATTATCCGCTTGGTGGGGCGTTTGCCGATATTATTAAAGATGAAACGGGTATCGACGCTAATGCCATCACTTCGGGGGCATCGGCGGAAAACATGGCGATTTTGGATGCGGGCGATGCGGAAATTGCGTTTGCTCAAACTGACATCGCGACATATGCCACAGAAGGAAAGTTAATGTTTAAAGAGAAAATTGAAAGCGTGAAAGGGATTGCGACCCTTTACCCGGAAACGATTCAAATTGTCACAACGAAAAAATCGGGCATTCAGTCCGTTGAGGATTTAAAAGGAAAAGTCGTTTCTGTCGGGGAAGCGGGCTCGGGAACGCGAGCAAATGCGGAACAAATTTTGGAAGTTCACGGCATGACGTTTGATGATATTAAAGCGCGCAATTTGTCGTTTGATGATTCCGTCTCCGGCATCCAAGATGGCACGATTGATGCTGCTTTTATTACAGCAGGAACGCCGACGGGAGCAGTGGAAGGTTTGTCAGCGACGGAAGACGTTGTGATTGTGCCGATCGCTGAAGACAAAATCAATGCGCTCATTGAGAAATACCCGTACTATGCGAAAGACGAAGTGCCTCAAGGGACGTATAAGCTAGCGGAAGCGGTTCCGACGGTCGCCGTGCGCGCGATGCTTGTCGCTCGGGCGGATCTGCCGGAAGACACGGTCTACAACGTTACGAAAGCGATTTTTGAAAACTTGGATAAGGTTAAACATGCCAAAGCCCAGCAAATCAAGCTGGAACATGCGCTCGATGGCATGTCGATCGAGCTTCACCCAGGAGCGAAGAAATACTTTGATGAAAAAGGGGTTAAAGCGGAATAACGGTGTGGCAGGAAGGACTGGCCGGGGTCATGGCGCCAGCCCTTCCTTATTTCCGCGGCCGCGAAGGAGGGCGGCTGATGCGAAAATGGGTCATAGCGGTCAGTGTACTTCTGGCGGCGGCTGCTGTCTTCTTTCTTCCTTTCCGTCAGGTGGTCGCGTTTGAAAAGGACGGTCGGGTCGCTGCGTATATCCCGATTTCTCAGGGGGATACGTTCGCGATTCGCTATACGCATTCGATCCATCGTTCAGATGTCGAGGAAACGTATAAGGTGTTGGCTGACGGGACGATTGAACAAATCGCTCTCACTTATGAGGATACGGCGGTCGGGATGCCGGCGAATGCGGCGTCAGGGGAAACATTTACGTTTCGGAATGGAAAATACTATATTACCGGCATGGAGCGCAAATTTCCATCCATTTGGTTGAGCATTGGACGAGTGGTCGCTAATCATCGCGTCATTTATGAAGGGAAGACGGTGACATTAAACACAGTCATCCCTCCCGGCTCCATTGTCCGCATCAAGGTGACACAACTATCATTAGTTCAATGCTGGAAGGGAGTGAACTTGTTTGACTGAGAAGTTTGAACAGCTATCCGCTGAGGAGCAGCAACAATTGCTAGAAAAATACGATCCGGAAGCAGCGACGCGCAAATTGAAAGGGCCGCTTGGCTGGATTGCCTTTTTCGGGCTGCTTTCCTTTTCACTTTTTCAGTTATACGCTTCGATTTTTCAAACGCTTCCAAAACAAATTTTATTGTCGATCCATTTAGGGTTTGCCTTGTCGCTTATCTTTTTATTGTTTCCGGCGCGGAAAAAGCATCTTCACCGTTCCAACGTCGGGATTGTGAATATCATTTTGTCGTTATTGTCGATCGGGGTGGGCGCATATTTGCCGCTGATGCTCGATGATATCGTCCAACGCATCGGCATTATGACGCCGCTTGATTTTACGGTCGGTTTGGTCGCCGTGCTGCTTGTGCTTGAGGCGACGAGACGGGCGGTCGGGCTGCCGATTACGATCATCGCCTCGCTATTTTTGCTGTATGCGTATTTCGGGCCGTATATGCCGGGATTTTTGGCCCATCGGGGCGTTGATTTGGAAGGGCTCGTCAAAACGATGTTTTTTACGACGGAAGGCATTTTCGGTACGCCGCTGTACGTATCGGCGACATACATTTTCGTCTTCTTGTTGTTTGGCGCATTTTTAGTGAAAACGGATGTCGGCGAGTATTTTAATGACTTGGCGCTCGTTGTCGCCGGGAAGCGAATCGGCGGTCCGGCGAAGGTGGCCGTGTTCTCCAGCGCGCTCCAAGGAACGATCAGCGGCAGCTCAGTGGCGAACGTCGTCACTTCTGGCGCGTTTACGATTCCGATGATGAAACGGCTCGGATATGGAAAAGAGTTTGCCGGCGCTGTGGAGGCGACATCGTCCACCGGCGGCCAGCTCATGCCTCCGGTCATGGGAGCGGCAGCGTTTTTGATGGTCGAGTTTATCGGCGGCATTTCGTATTGGGAGATCGCCAAAGCAGCAGCGATCCCAGCGATTCTATATTTTGCCGGCATTTGGATGATGACGCACTTTGAAGCGAAGCGAATCGGGCTGCGCGGGTTGACAGAGGAAGAAATGCCGAACCGGAAAGAAGTGCTCGGAAAAATCTACTTGCTCATTCCGATCCTTATCGTTATTTTGCTGCTGATGAGCGGAATGAGCGTGATGCGGGCCGCGCTTTGGTCGATCGTTGCGATCATTGCGGTCAGCGCGTTGAAAAAGGAAACGCGGTTAGGATGGCGTGACATTATCGACGCTTTAGTTGACGGAGCAAGAAGCGCGCTGTCTGTGGCGGCGGCGACAGCGGCCGCCGGGATTATCGTCGGGGTCGTGACGAAAACCGGCCTTGGCTTAAAAATGGCAAACGGGCTAGTGGACTTATCGAACGGGATTTTGATTTTAACGCTCTTTTTCACGATGTTGACATCGCTCATTCTCGGTATGGGGTCACCGACGACCGCGAACTATGTCATTACGTCAACGATCGCTGCACCGGCGATCATCGCTTCCGGTGTGCCGGAACTGGCGGCTCATTTGTTCGTCTTTTACTTTGGCATTATTGCCGACATTACGCCGCCGGTGGCGCTTGCGGCGTTTGCGGCCGCCGGCATTTCCGGAGGGAAGCCGCTGCGGACCGGGGTGATTGCGTCGAAGCTGGCGATTTCCGCGTTTATCATCCCGTACATGTTTGTCTTTTCACCGGCGCTGTTAATGATTGATACGACGCTTCCATATTTGATATGGGTCGTCTTTTCCGCGTTTATCGGCATGTTGGCCATTAGTGCGGGGATGATCGGCTTTTGGTACCGGAAGCTCAACATTGTTGAACGCATCATTGCGGTTGCGACAGGGTTGCTGCTGATTTATCCGGAAACAATCAGCGATATCGTCGGATTGGTCTTATTTGCTGCCATGTTTGCCATTCAATATGCAGCCGGAAGACGGGAACGGACGCAGAAAACAGCGTCATAAAAGTCCGGTTTGAACAAACCGAAAGGCAGGCGCTCATCTAGACGAGGCCTGCCTTTTGCTTGCGGTTGCGACGGGGCGGTGACATCATCTAGATGGCTGGTGAAAAACGATTGTTTCTCTTGAGCAAAGGGGGAACGTTTGAAAGGCGATCCTGATGCGACAGGGCTTTTCTATTTGAGAAACGGGCTTGATAAACGGCTTGTCCCTTAAATCACCAGCCCCTTAGGTGATCAAAAGGAACCGGTCGGCTTTGAGCAAGGACATCTCCGACGCGGCAATGGCTGATGGCGCGTCGTCGTTGTTTCCTTGTTTTGTTTTTGCTATGATGGGAATAGATTTGGTTGGCTTTCACTATAGAAAACCGGGCAGCCTGCCTGAAACAGGCGCCTAAGCGGCTGAGAACTGCCCGCCTAGTGGGCCGGTGATTGAAAAAGGCAAATGTAAAACGTATTTCTTTCATTGAGAACGTCTGTTTTCCGTGAAAATGCCGAACTGACGCGGATTTTCATCCCTGGGTGGAGGACAAAATGTTGCTCATGGAACTTTCCGTGAAAATTCGCCACCCTAATCCGTCATTTTCATGCCAGGGTGGGGAGCAACGCTTGCTCATGAATGTTTTTTGAGCGATAAAAAATCATTGCTGGAAGGACATCGCAGTTTTTCACCGGCCTTCTGGGGGCAGCAAACAACAGCTAGATGATGAAAAGGGAAGGATGGGAGAACGCATGGATGATCGCACATTTCGCAACGCGATGGGGAAATTCGCAACTGGCGTGACGGTCGTGACGACCGCGTTTCAAGGGGAAGTAAAAGGGATGACGGCGAACGCGTTTATGTCCGTTTCGCTTGATCCGAAGCTTGTCGTTGTCTCGATTGGTCATAAAGCACGGATGCATGACATCGTCAAGCAAACTGGGAAGTTTGCCGTCAACATGTTGACGCGCGCTCAGGAGGATTTGTCGCGGCTGTTTGCTGGCCAGCTGAAGGAAGAACGGGATGTGGCGTTTGAATGGGTCGATGGTCACCCGGTTTTGCCGGATGCGATGGCGAATATTTTATGCAACGTGCACAGCTCGTACGTCGCCGGCGACCATACGCTCTATTTTGGCGAAGTGACCGATATTTTGATGAAAGACGAACCGGGTGACCCGCTCTTATTTTTCGAGGGGAAATACCGAAGCATTGGTCAATAAGGATGGAGAAGGCATACGGCAGCCCGCCGAGACATCGGTCGTTCGGTTCACATGAAAGCAAAGGGTGTCCCAAAAACAACGGGACACCCTTTTTCATCGCTGTCTATATGGACAGAACGCTCCCATAAGTCCATATTTTTCTTCTCTTAAGGAAAGGCGGCCTTTTCGGCTGACCCTTTGTCATTTTTTCAACACATCGTGGTCGACGTACCGTTCGCCGTTCAGTTCGCTAATGACGTTAATGGCGACTTTCGCTCCATCGCCGGCAGTGATGATCGTATGAACGCTGACGCCTGCCACGGTGCCGGCCGCCCAAATGCCGTCAATGTTCGTTTTGCCGTTGGCGTCGACTTCAATCACCGTTTTGATGCGCGGCTCCGTGCCTGGTTTTGTGCGCAATCCGATTTTTTCTGCGAGGTCGGTGGCAACGCCGGTAGCGAAAATGACGTGTTTCGCCTCATACGAACCGTTGTCGGTGTCAAGTCGGAATCCGCCGTCCGTTTTTTGAATGTCCGTCACTTGTGCGGTCACCAGTTCAGCCCCAAACTTGGCTGCTTGTTTTTTGCCTGTTTCGATTAAATCCGGACCGCTGATTTCCGGGACGCCGTAATGATTTTCCACCCAAGCGCGTTTGGTCATGCTTTTGTCGTTGTCCAATACGACTGTTTTTTTCCCTGCCTTGGCGGCGAAAATCGCAGCGCTCGCCCCTGCCGGCCCAGCGCCGATAATGGCAATGTCGTACATCATGACAGCCTCCCTTTGTTTGAATATTGGCACTATGAATAGTGTAGCATAGGTGGAAACAACGTCCAAACGATTTGTTTTATAAAATGATATTTATTATCAAATTATATTTACTTTAAATAAAGGTGCGTGTATAATGGAAAGCAGAGGGGATCACAAAGGAGAGACGAACCAATGAGCAAGACCATTATTTGTGAACAATGCCAACATCCGGTACGGCGCCTGAAACATTCATTACTTTGCCGATGTGGAATGAAATTGGTCGTTCAAAAATAAGATGGTGAACAAACATACAGTTAGGTTCAAGTGGGAAACCGGCGAATGGCGCCGGTTTTTTTCTGTCCTTATTTTTGTCGGCGGCGAATATATAGAAATAAAACCGCATTTTTGATGAGGGTTGGTGCCGCTGATGCACGACAAACGAGATTTAGGGGCCCGATTGGCCGCTTTTTACCGCGAGATGGCGGAATGGGTCGGGCAAAAACGGAAACATTTTCCGCTTCCATTTCATGAAGAGAGCCGGGATCAGTTACTCGCTTATTTATATATGAAAGAGCATATGCCTCCTGATTTAATGGAAGCGCTGGAAGAAGAGGGATTGCTGCTTGGCGAGCAAGAGCCTCATCTCCTCGCGACAGTGGAACAGTTTTTGACTTATTTGCGCACGCCGTTTGATCGTGGGGAGGAGATCCGAGCGGTGACAAGAAACGAAGCGAAACGGCTGCTTGACGAACGAACGGAAGCGATGTTTGGCCCATCTGGTCGTTCCCAGCGGACGCGCATCATGGTGACGATGGACGAAGCGTGGGCCGATGAGCCGGACATCATAGAGCGGCTTCTTTTGTACGGCATGGACATTGCCCGCATTAATTGCGCCTACGGTTCACCGGAAACGTGGGAGACGCTGGCGGCTGTCATCCGCCGGGCGGAAGAGCGGTTGCAACAACAGCTGTTAGGGAAGCGATGCCGCATCTATATGGATTTGCCGGGACCGAAAATTCGGGTCGACCGGCTTGCCGTTCATACAGAGCCGGTGAAGCTGACCGTGCCGAAAAATGAATATGGGGAACCGATTCAACCGTTGACCGGGATCATTTCTCTCGGCTCTGGATCTTCGCAACTGCCTTCTCCGCTTCCTCATGATGTTTCGTTCATACTGCAGTTGACGGCCGAGGAGGAGGCGGTCGCGGAGCAAGGAGACGACCTGTTTTTTGCCGATGTGCGCGGGAGAAAACGAAAATTGAAGGTGATCGAACAAATGGGGCCGTCTTGCTTTAAAGTTCTCCTGTCACGGACGGCCTATGTGCAAAAAGGAATGAAATTGTGGCGTGGGTCGGTGCTGTTTACCCTTTCTTCCGCCTTGTTTATCCCGATGAAAGCGTTTGTCCAAACCGGGACACCGCTCTATATTTATTTCGATGACGCCCAGTTTGTAGCTGCAAAGGACGAACGCGGCGTAAAAATGACGACTACATTGGCGAAGGCTTGGCGCAACGTACGGGCGGGGGATCGGCTGTATTTGAACGATGGCCAAATTTTGGCCAGGATCGTTAAAGTGCATGAACGGTGCGTGGAGGCGAAAGTCATCGCTGATGGAGGAAAGCGGAAAACGATCAAGCAAGGGACGGGCATCCATCTTCCCGATTCGTTCATCCATTTGACCGTTCCGCCGCTCACCGACCGTGATCTCGAAGTGATTCCGTTCATCGCGGAGCATGCGGATATGGTCGGATTGTCGTTTGTCCATACGCCGTATGACTTGCGAAAGCTTTATCGTTTGCTTTCAGAGCAAGGGGCTTGTTCCCTTTCGGTGGTTGCGAAAATCGAAACGAGGGAGGCGCTCCACAACTTAGCCCGCATTGTGCTTGAGGGGTTAAAGTTCCCGACGTTCGCGGTGATGATTGCTCGCGGCGATTTAGCACTTGAAGTCGGATTTGAACATATGGCTGCCGCCCAGCGCGAGATTTTAATGCTATGCCGGGCGGCCCACATCCCCGTCATTTGGGCGACACAAGTGCTGGAACAAATGGCGAAAAAAGGGGTTCCGTCGCGCCCGGAACTTTCGGATGTGTTTCTCGGCAAGCAGGCGCAATGCATCATGCTAAACAAAGGAGCGCATATCGCTGAGGCGGTCCGCTTGTTGGCGTTTTTGCTTGCAAGCGAAGACAGCCACGTTGGGCAGTGGACGGATCGGCTCTCGTCTTTGGAGTAAGCCGCCTCCGGTGTTCGAACGGCCTAGGAGGCTGGTGATTTCGTGTAAAATGCTACTGATCCCACCTATTTCTTAATTAGAGAAACCTTGCCAAATCAGCTTTCTTTTCTGAATGAAAATGCCGCCGATTGGTGTGTGACAGCGGTTTTTCACCGGTCTTCTAGAAGGCTGGTGAAAAACCGCTGATTCCCTTCAACAATGGGGGAACGCATGAAAATCGGGACCAATGCAACAAGGTTTTTCTAGTTAAGAAATGGGATGGCAAAGCCGTATCCACAAGTAAATCACCAGTCTCCTAGAAGGATGCTGAAAAACCGTTGTTTGCCTTGATCGATGATGGAGCGCGTGAACATAGAAGCTGATGCAACTAGTTTTTCTATTTGAGAAACGATTCTGAGAAGCGGTTGCGTGAGTCAATCACCGGCTCCCTAGAAGGTTGGTGAAAAACTGCTGTTTGCTTTGATCGGCGATGGAATATGTGAACATAGGAGGCTGATGTAACAGTTTTTTCAACTTGGGAAGCGGTTCCGAGAAGCGGTTGCGCGAGTCAATCACCAGCCTGCTAGGCATG
Organism: Geobacillus sp. C56-T2; assembly: GCF_007829715.1. Taxonomy (NCBI): domain Bacteria; kingdom Bacillati; phylum Bacillota; class Bacilli; order Caryophanales; family Anoxybacillaceae; genus Geobacillus; species Geobacillus sp. C56-T2. Next base: position 2,975,550 of record NZ_VJWB01000001.1, on the reverse strand, counting down.
GGTGTGAAACGGTATCCGTTGGGGGTGATGGCACGACTTGGAAATGGTAGCTTCGCGAGATTTGCCGTTGATCGGCGGGGAGGGAAGTTCCCTGCTTTTTTTGCGCCTTATATGTAAACCTAATTATAAATATGGTTTACAAAATAGAAGCCGTTTCGATAAAATAGAAGCAATAATGGGAGAGGAGGGGAAAGATGCACATTCGTTCCTGGATTTGGGCGGCGCTGTTTGCGGCGTTGACGGCCGTGGGCGGAATGATCAAAATTCCGGTGCCGTATGTGCCGTTTACGTTGCAAATCGCTGCGGTGTACTTGGCCGCGTGCTTGCTTGGGCCGAAAATCGGTGCGCTCAGCCAGCTGTTGTACGTGTTGGTCGGATTGGCGGGGGCGCCGGTGTTTGCTGAAGGGGGAGGGCTCGGTTACATCTGGAAGCCCACTTTCGGCTATTTGCTTGGATTTATCGCTGGGGCGTACACAAGCGGATGGCTGATCGAACGTTTTCGTTGGACGAAAGGGGGGCAATTGTTTGCCGCCAATCTTGCTGCCTTGGTCGTCGTGTATTTATGCGGGTGCCTTTGGTTGTACGGCGCGATGAAATGGATCGTGGAAAAACCGTTGACCATCGGGCAGACGATTTGGTTTGGCGTGTTGCTTCCGATTCCTGGGGATCTCATTCTTTGTGCGGCCTGTTCGCTTGTCGCTGCGCGTGTTTGGCCTCGCGTTCGGCCGGTTATGACAACAGAGCGGTTAGGGGGATGATCGACGATGGGAACGGCGTTGTTCATAACGGGAACAGGGACTGAAATCGGCAAGTCGGTCGTGACATCATTGATCGCGTTGGCGTTAGAGCGTCTTGGTTGTTCAACTTGCGTGTTCAAGCCGGTCCAAACCGGGATGGCTGACGATGGAATTTCGTTTGCCGAGCAGCATTGGTATCAACAAGTGGTTCAGTTTTCGCATTTTGAAGGAATGTACCGCATGGAGCCGGCGATGTCCCCGCATTTGGCAGCGGCGCTGACCGGCACTTCTATCGAGCCTGAGCGGATAGCTGAACGGTTGGCAGCGCTGCGGCAACGCTATGATGTCGTGCTTGTTGAAGGAGCGGGGGGACTGGCCGTTCCGTGGTGCGAGCGCGGCGGACGATGGTACATGACGAGCGATTTTGTTCGCGACTATGAGCTGCCGGCGATTCTCGTGTCGCTCTCAAGTCTCGGTGCGATTCACCACGCGGTGACGACGGCGGCGTATGCGGACGTACAAAACATTCGTTTGCTCGGTCTTGTGTTCAATCAGTTTCAGGAGCGAGAGATCATCCATCAAAACAATGTCGAAACGATCGCCGCTTTGCTGCGGCTGCCGGTGCTGGCGATGGTGCCGCGCCTGCCGACGGTATCTAGATCAGAGCTGGAATCTTTAGCGGTCCAATGGATCGAACAAGGAAAGGCGAAACAACTGCTGGAGGTGCTGGGCGTTGGTGTATAGTTATGCGCAATTGGAACAATGGGACAAACAGTATGTTTGGCACCCGTTCACGCAAATGAAGCAGTACGTCAACGAGCGGCCGCTCATCATTGAGCGTGGAAAAGGCAGCTATTTATATGATGTGAACGGTCGCCGCTATCTGGACGGGTATGCATCGCTTTGGGTCAATGTCCACGGCCATAACGATCCGGAGCTGAATGCGGCGCTTTATGAGCAATTGGAGAAGATCGCCCATTCGACATTGCTTGGTTCGGCGAATGTGCCGTCGATTTTGTTGGCCAAACGGCTGCTTGAATATTGGCCGCACATGTCAAAAGTGTTTTATTCCGATACCGGGGCGGCCGCGGTGGAAATTGCCCTCAAAATCGCTTATCAATATTGGAAAAACCTCGATCCGGTTCGGTATGCAACGAAAAACAAGTTTGTCTCATTGAAAGAAGCGTACCATGGCGATACGGTCGGAGCGGTGAGTGTTGGCGGCATGGAGACGTTCCACCGCATTTTCGCACCGCTCCTGTTTGAGCGAATCGAAGTGCCGGCGCCGTATGTGTATCGCATGGAGGAGTACGGAAGGGAACAGGACGTTGTCCGCCATTGTTTGAATGAGTTGGAACGCGTGCTCGCCAGCCAGCACGAACACATTGCCGCCGTTATTGTCGAACCGCTCGTTCAAGGGGCGGCGGGAATCATTGTTCATCCGCGCGGGTTTTTGAAAGGAGTGGAGGCGCTTTGCCGCCAATACGGGACGCTCCTTATTTGCGACGAGGTCGCCGTTGGTTTTGGCCGCACCGGAACGATGTTCGCTTGCGAACAAGAAGAGGTCGCTCCCGATCTTGTCTGTCTCGGCAAAGGGATTACCGGGGGGTATTTGCCGCTCGCGGCAACGCTCGTCACTGAAGAGGTGTATGCGGCGTTTCTCGGCGATGCGGAGGAAGACAAAACGTTTTACCACGGCCATACATACACCGGAAATCAACTGAGTTGTTCCGTGGCGCTAAAAAATATCGAGCTCATTGAAGCGCGCGGCTTGCTTGACGATGTGCAGCGAAAAGCGCGCCGCCTAGCTGGTTGGCTTGAGCGGTTGTACGACATCCCGATCGTTGGCGATATCCGGCAAAAAGGGTTGATGTGCGGTATTGAAATCGTGAAAAACCGACGAACGAAAGAAGTGTTTCCGCGCGCCGCCATGTTGGAACATCGGATCATCCTTGAGGCGCGCCGAAGAGGGCTTGTCATTCGCCCGCTCGGCCCGGTGTTGACATTCATTCCGGTTCTGGCGATGAGCGAAGCGGAAATGGAGGAGGCGGTGCGCATTTTGTACGATTCGATCGTCTGTTTGTACGAGCAAGCGCGGGCGGAGCTTGGCTGAGCGGGCGTCGGGTGGGATCCGGACGGCCTGGCATGGCACCGCTAGGCTGAACGACTTTTCCCTTCGCTGACTCATTTCGCTTATTTGGTTTCCCTCCGTTTGCGCTCGTTTTCCAATGCATGAGGATGTCCGAAAAAGGCTAGGACATCCCTTTCGGTTGCTATATATACGTGCTGACTGCTTCGGCCGCACGATATGTGGTGCCTATCTCAAAGGCGGACAACCTTTTGGGGCAGCCCGATGGAAGGGGGCATGACGCTTCCTAGCACTGTTTCGCCAACCGCCCCGGCAGTGTCGCTCCTGCGTTTCCTCTGTTCACTCAGCGAACGGGGGAAACGGCGGTTTTTCACCTGCCCCCTAGCAGGTTGGTGAAAACCTCTGTTTGCCTTGATCGGCGATGGAACACGTGAACATAGAGGCTGATGCAACAAGGTTTTTCGAATGGAGAAATGACATTGTAAAGCCATAAACAAGATGAAATCGCCTGCCCCCTAGGTACTAGCCTAGGCAGCGGGCGTTTTTCCTGCATACAGTGGGACTAAAGCGAGCGAAGGGAGGAAGGCGAATGAGTCATTTTCAAGTGGCCGATGAGCGCATTTGGCGTCCGTGGTGGTTTTGGCGGCCGTACGGGTTCCCGTTTTTTGGCGCTCCATTTTTCGGCGGGTTTTTAGGGGGCCTGCTCGGCAGCGCGTTGTTCCCGCCGTTTTTCTATCCGTATTGGTATGGCCCGATTTGGTGGTAAGAAAATGAAAAGGGGTGGGCGGACGGCCCACCCGCTTTTTTGTTTGGCACATATGAATAAAGTAAAGCCTTCCATTCCGTAATGAAAGGAGAGGAACACGATGCCGTTTCCAGGCTTGCTGTTTGGCGCCCCGTTTGTCGGCGGATTTTTGGGCGGTCTGCTCGGCGGCGCCTTGGCTCCGCGCCCGTTTTACCCGTACCCGCCTTATCCTCCGTATCCCGGCTGGTGGTATTAAGCAAACGATGCCAGAGGGGGTGTCCCAAAACGATCGGGACACCCTCTCTCATCGTCAGATAAGTAGCCGCTTCTCTGTCACGCTTTGTGTCTTTCTTGAGGGGGAGATCGCCGTTGGCGCCCCTGGTTGTCGCTAGTTATCGCCGCTGAAAGTCACATGGCGTTGGCGAGGCGTGGGGATGTCCCGGCTTTGCTTGGACATCCCCCGTTTCGGTCACTATTGCATTGGCTGGGAGGAATGCGGCAGCTGGCTCCGATATCCTTGAAACTGCTGGTACGTTTGCTGAAGCTTTTGGGCATCGGCCGCTTCGAGCTTGTACCACCCTTTTTTAAACATGAGTTCGTACAGCTCGCGTTGACAGTTTTGCGTTTCCGTAAAAATATTCATCATATCCTGATATAATGCTTGATGGCTTGCTTCATGCAAAAAGACGCTGTACGACAAGGTCATGTATTTTTCCGTCGCGAGCATATCGTTTAAAAAATCCCGCTCGTTCATTTGCGGCGTTTTCGGAACGGGCGTTTCCGCATTTTGCACTTGTTTCGTGTTCATTCGTTCTGCCTCCTTTCACATCACCGGCGGCTGCGGCGGATTTTGCAAGTGGCGCAAAATCATGTCATAATGGCGCTCGTGCATTTGCCCGGCGCGCTCGATCGCCTGCGCCACTTCAGGATCGCGACATTGCGCAGCGAAAAAGTGTGCTTTTTTCGCCGCCAGTAAGTTCCATGACATCATGTCGGCAAAATACATCGCGTCTTTCGTTGACACCATCTGCGGCGGTGCGGGCATCGCCGCCTGTGGATTCATTTGCGGCTGTTGCTGCATCTTCGTTTCGCTCCTTTCTTCTTCATTCGCTTTTTAGCGTGTCCGGTGTGTGGAAAATTATGCACATATAAAACATGAATGGTGAAGAAAAAACATATTCAATTGGTCGAAAACGTGGTACAATAATCATGGTGAATGCGTTTCCATACAAGGGGGCTTGCAATGGTGGAGCAGCTGATGCGAGATATGTTCTTGTTTCTGTCCAAAAATAAAACGTTGACGAAGCTGGCGAAGCGATACGGCCTCCGCTTCGGCGCTTCCAGATTTGTCGCCGGCGAGACGATCGACGAAGCGGTGCGCGTCATCCGCCAGTTGAACGAAAAAGGCTTGGCGGTGACGGTCGATTATTTAGGCGAGTTTGTCGACAATGAGCGGGAAGCGAATGAGATGGCGCGCCATTGCCTGGAAGCGATCGAGGCGATCAGCCGGGAGAAGCTGAATTCGCAGCTGTCGTTGAAAATGACCTCGATGGGGCTCGATATTTCCGATGAGCTCGTGATGCGCAACATGCGCCGCATTTTGGACGCGGCGAAAGAGCGCGGCGTGTTTGTGACGATTGACATGGAAGATTATTCGCGCTGCCAGAAGACGCTCGACATTTTTAAAACGTTGAAAAAAGAATACGACAACGTCGGCACGGTGCTGCAGGCGTATTTGTATCGGACGGAACAAGACATTGAAGATTTAAAGCCGTACCGCCCGAACTTGCGGCTTGTCAAAGGGGCGTACAAAGAACCGCCCGAGGTGGCGTTTCCAGACAAAAAGGATGTGGATGAGAATTTTAAAAAGATCATCAAGCAACATTTGCTTAACGGTAACTATACGGCGGTGGCGACGCATGACGATGCCATCATCGAATATACGAAACAGCTCGTCAAGGAATACAACATTCCAAACAGCCAATTTGAGTTTCAAATGTTGTATGGCATCCGCCCCGAGCGACAAATCGAGCTGGCGCGCGAAGGATATACGATGCGCGTCTACGTTCCGTACGGCACGGACTGGTACGGCTACTTTATGCGCCGGCTGGCTGAGCGGCCGGCCAACGTGGCGTTTGTCATCAAAGGAATCATCCGCAAATAAGAGAGGCTGGCGCATCGGCGTCAGCCTTCTTGCATGTTGTGCTTTTTGTACTGCTGGTTTTGGCTTGTCCGTTTGCCCCCGCCATCCGCTTCTACGGTCGGACCGGCGTTGCCTTTGACGCTCGCGGCGCTGACCCCGCGTTCGGACGGATTCTTTTTCAAGCGGGCCATCGCGGTTCACCTCCTCGTTCTTAGTATGAGCCAGCTGTTTGCGGACGATGTGAGAAAAATGTGCGGCAAATATGTTGCGAAAATTACTAACATACTATATATTTAGTTATAGATAGCGGTTTCAACGATATTTTTTTTCACAAAAAATGAATGACGATTCATTCAATGGTGTAAGGGGGAACCGAAATGGCAAAACGCATTCGGCGCGCCGCGGTGCTAGGGTCCGGCGTCATGGGGGCGGGCATTGCCGCCCATTTGGCGAACGTCGGCATTCCGACGTTGCTGCTGGACATCGTGCCGCGCGAGTTGACGAAAGAGGAAGAGGCAAAAGGTTGGACGCTCGAGCATAAACAAGTGCGCAACCGCCTCGTTAATCAGGCGCTCGAGCGGCTGCTCAAGCAAAAACCGGCGCCGCTCATGTCCAAAGACAACATCGCTTTAATTGAAACGGGCAACTTCGAGGATGACTTCCACCGGCTCGCGGAAGTCGATTGGATCATTGAAGCGGTCGTGGAAAAGCTGGAAGTGAAAAAAGAAGTCTTCGCCCGTGTGGACGAGGTGCGGACGCCGGGGACGATCGTCAGCTCGAACACTTCCGGCATCTCGATCGCCGCGATGGCCGAGGGGCGGTCGGAAGACTTCCGGAAACACTTTTTAGGCACGCATTTCTTCAACCCGCCGCGCTATTTGAAGCTGCTGGAGATCATCCCGACGGAGCATACCGATCCGGCTGTGGTCGCCTATATGAAATCGTTCGGCGAAGACGTGCTCGGCAAAGGCGTCGTGCTGGCGAAAGATACGCCGAACTTCATCGCCAACCGGATCGGCACGTACGGACTGCTTGTCACCGTCCGCCAGATGATGGAAGGCGGCTATAGCGTCGGTGAAGTCGATTCGGTGACCGGGCCGCTCATCGGCCGGCCGAAAAGCGCGACGTTCCGCACGCTTGACGTCGTCGGGCTCGATACGTTTGTCCATGTCGCCAACAACGTATATGAAAACGTCGAAGGGGAAGAAAAAGAGGCGTTCCGCGTGCCGGAGTTTATGAAAACGATGCTTGACAACGGCTGGCTCGGCAGCAAATCCGGACAAGGCTTTTTCCTCAAGCAAGGAAAAGACATTCTCGAGCTGAACTACGTCACGATGCAGTACGAGCCGGGCAAAAAGCTGGTCACCCCGGCGGTGGAGATGGCGAAGCAGGCGAAAGGAACGGCCGCCAAGCTGCAAGCGCTCGTCTATGCCGACGGCGACCGCGCCGGCACGCTCCTTTGGAACATCATGGCGCCAACATTGCTATATGCCGCCCGCCTTGTCGGGGAGATCGCCGACGACATCGTCGCGATCGACCGGGCGATGAAGTGGGGGTTCGGCTGGGAGCAAGGTCCGTTTGAACTGTGGGATGCGATCGGCCTCGAAAAATCGGTGCGCAAAATGCAGGCGGAAGGGCGCGACATCCCGGCGTGGATTACGGACATGCTCGCCGACGGAGCGACCTCGTTCTATCAAACGAAAAACGGCCAGCTGTTCTATTATGCGACCGGCGGATATAAAACAGTAGAAGAGAGCGAAAAAGTCATCCACATCCGCCGGCTGAAAGAAACGCGCGGGGTTATCAAGAAAAACGCCGGCGCAAGCCTCATCGACCTCGGCGATGACGTGGCGCTTTTGGAGTTCCATTCGCCGAACAACGCGATCGGCGCGGACATCGTTTTCATGATCAACGAGGCGCTTGAGGAAGTGAACCGCAATTACAAAGGGTTGGTCATCGGCAACCAAGGGAAAAACTTCTGCGTTGGCGCGAACTTGGCGATGATGCTCATGGAAGCGCAAGACGAAAACTTTTTTGAATTGGAACTTGCCGTTCGCCAGTTCCAGCAAGCGCTTCTTCGCATGAAATACAATTCGAAACCGGTCGTCGTCGCGCCGTTTGCCATGACGCTCGGCGGCGGGGCGGAAGTGAGCTTGGCGGCTTCGCGCATCCAAGCGGCGGCGGAAACATACATCGGGCTCGTCGAAGTCGGCGTCGGCTTGATTCCGGGCGGCGGCGGCAATAAGGAGCTGTACATCAAACGGTTGAACAGCCTGCCGCGCGGCGTGGACGTCGACTACGTCAAAATCGCGGCCGGCGTATTTGAAACGATCGCCATGGCGAAAGTGTCGACATCGGCGGCCGAAGCGCGCGAGCTCGGCTTCTTGAATCACCGAGACGGCATTACGATGAACGGCGACCATCTTTTGCATGAAGCGAAACAGGCTGTGCTCTCGCTGTATGAGGAAGGATACCGGCCGCCTGTAAGGAAGAAAGTGCCGGTGGCCGGCGAAAGCGGCTATGCGGCCATGCTGTTGGGCGCGCAGTCGATGTTCCATTCCGGCTACATCAGCGAGCACGATTTGAAAATCGCGAAAAAGTTGGCGTACGTCCTAGCGGGCGGCAACGTGCCGTACGGAACGGAAGTCGATGAGCAATATTTGCTCGATTTGGAGCGCGAGGCGTTTTTGAGCCTCATCGGCGAACCGAAGACGCAAGCGCGCATGCAGCATATGCTTGTGAAAGGAAAACCGCTCCGCAACTAACGCGGGGACGATCAAGGGGGGATCGGCGTGAGAGAAGCGGTCATTGTCGCAGGAGCGCGGACACCGGTCGGCAAAGCGAAAAAAGGAACGCTCGCCCATGTGCGGCCGGACGATTTAGGGGCGCTCGTCGTCAAAGAGACGTTGAAACGGGCAGGAAATTATGAAGGAAACATCGATGATCTCATTATCGGCTGCGCCATGCCGGAGGCGGAGCAAGGCTTGAACATCGCCCGCAACATCGGCGCGCTCGCCGGGCTGCCGTATACGGTGCCGGCGATCACGATCAACCGGTATTGCTCGTCCGGCTTGCAGGCGATCGCCTATGCGGCGGAACGGGTCATGCTCGGCCATTCCGACACGGTCATCGCCGGCGGGGTCGAATCGATGAGCATGGTGCCGATGATGGGCCATGTCGTCCGCCCCAACGCCCGCTTGGCGGAAGAAGCGCCGGAATATTACATGTCAATGGGGCACACGGCTGAGCAAGTGGCGAAAAAATACGGTGTGAGCCGCGAAGATCAAGACGCGTTCGCGGTGCGCAGCCATCAGCGCGCCGCCAAGGCGATTGCGGAAGGCAAGTTCAACGAGGAAATCGTGCCGGTGGAAGTGGCGGTGCGCAAAATCGAAAACAACAAACTCGTCGAAGAAACCGTCGTCTTTGCGCAAGATGAGGGCGTGCGTCCGGACACGAACATGGAGACGCTCGCGAAACTGCGCCCGGCGTTTGCGGTCAACGGCACGGTCACGGCCGGCAACGCGTCGCAAATGAGCGACGGGGCGGCGGCGGTCATGGTGATGGACCGTGAAAAAGCGGAGTCGCTCGGCTTGAAGCCACTCGGCAAGTTCCGGTCCTTTGCGGTCGCCGGCGTGCCGCCGGAAGTGATGGGCATCGGCCCGATCGCCGCGGTGCCGAAAGCGTTGAAGCTCGCCGGCTTGGAACTGTCAGACATCGGTTTGATCGAGCTGAACGAAGCGTTCGCCTCGCAATCGATCCAAGTCATCCGCGAACTTGGGTTGGATGAGGACATCGTCAACGTCAACGGCGGGGCGATTGCGCTCGGCCACCCGCTCGGCTGCACGGGCGCGAAGCTGACGTTGTCTTTGCTTTACGAAATGCGGCGCCGCAACGTGCAGTTCGGTATCGTCACGATGTGCATCGGCGGCGGCATGGGCGCAGCCGGCGTGTTTGAACTGCTGTAGCGGATGGGTGGCCGTGGCCCGAATGAGCGGTCCGGCTGCAGGGAACGCCTATTTCCCGGGCGGCGTTGCCGCCCGGATCATCAATCATCTTTTGGGGAGGAAATGAACGATGGCCAAAACAATCGAAGAAGCGATCAAAGGCGGCAGCTTTCTAATCGAAGACATTCCGGCGGAGCGCGTGTTTACGCCCGAAGATTTCACCGACGAACATCACATGATCGCCAAAACGACGGAAGAGTATGTCAACAACGAGGTGCTTCCGCAGCTTGAACATCTGGAAAATCACGAGTTTGACCGCTCGGTGAAGCTGCTCCGCAAAGCGGGCGAGCTCGGCCTGTTGAGCGCGGACATTCCGGAAGAGTACGGTGGCTTGGGCTTAGATAAGGTCAGCTCGGCCATCATTGCCGAAAAAATGGCGCCGGCCGGTGGCTTTGCGATTTCGCACGGGGCGCACGTCGGGATCGGTTCGCTGCCGATCGTGTTGTTTGGCACGGAAGAACAAAAACAAAAATACTTGCCGTATTTGGCGACCGGCGAAAAAATCGCCGCTTATGCCTTGACGGAGCCGGGCTCGGGTTCGGACGCCCTCGGCGCGAAAACGACAGCGAAGCTCAATGCGGAAGGCACACATTACATTTTAAACGGCGAAAAACAATGGATCACGAACTCCGGATTCGCCGATGTGTTTGTCGTCTATGCGAAAGTCGACGGCCAGCATTTTACCGCCTTCATCGTTGAGCGCGATTTCCCGGGCGTTTCAACCGGTCCGGAAGAGAAGAAAATGGGGATCAAAAGCTCATCGACGCGGACGCTCATTTTGCAAGACGTGCCGGTGCCGAAAGAAAACGTGCTCGGCGAAATCGGCAAAGGCCACGTCATCGCCTTTAACATTTTGAACATCGGCCGCTACAAGCTCGGGTTGGGGGCGGTCGGCGGCGCGAAGCGGGCGTTTGAGATCACGGTCAAATACGCCAATCAGCGCCAACAATTCAAACGCCCGATTTCGCAGTTTACGCTGACGCAGGAAAAATTGGCGACGATGGCGTCGCGTCTGTATGCCGCCGAAAGCTCGGTCTACCGCACGGTCGGCTTGTTCGATGAACGGATGGGCTTGCTTGATGCCGAAAAAGCGAAAGATGGCAAAGAAGTGGCCAAATCGATCGCCGAATACGCGATCGAATGCTCACTGAACAAGTTTTTTGCGACGGAAGTGCTCGATTACATCGTCGATGAAGGCGTGCAAATCCATGGCGGCTACGGCTTTATGCAAGAATACGAAATCGAGCGCGCCTACCGCGATTCGCGCATCAACCGCATTTTTGAAGGAACGAACGAAATCAACCGCCTGCTCGTGCCGGGCATGTACTTGAAAAAAGCGGTAAAAGGCGAGCTGCCGCTGTTCCAAAAAGCGCAGCAGCTGCAGGAAGAGCTCATGATGATGGCCGCCGAAGAGCCGGGTTCGGGCGCGCTGGAACAAGAGAAATACTTGGTGCGCCAAGCGAAAAAAGTTGCCTTGATGGTCGCCGGATTGGCGGCGCAAAAATACGGCCAGCGCATTGAAGAAGAGCAAGAAGTGCTCGTCAATATCGCCGACATTGTTTCGAACGTTTACGCGATGGAATCGGCGCTCTTGCGCACGGAAAAAGCGATTCAAGCGAGCGGTGAGGAGAAAAACAAACAAAAAGTGCTGTACACGCAAATTTTCTGCCAAGAGGCGTTCAATGAAATTGAAGCCCATGCGAAAGAGACGCTTGTCGCTGTGGAGCAAGGTGACACGCTGCGGATGATGCTCGCCGCGCTCCGCCGGCTGACGCGCCATACGCCGATCAACGTGATCGCGAAAAAACGTGAAGCGGCCGCTGCGCTCATTGAAGCGGAACGATATGTTGTGTGAGCGTTGAAGCGGCGCGGCAAGTTGTGTGATAATGAGAAGTACCAGGTCCGACCTGGTACTTCTTGTCGTTTCGAGGAAACTGCAGGCAGAAGCGGACGGTTCGATGCCTTTGGCCGCTTGTTCTCGCTGTTGGGAACGGGCGCCGCCAACATCGGATCATCCGAGCGAATTCAGCGGAAAGGGGGAGGACGATGGCGCTCACGCTCTATTGGTATCCAAAGTGCGGAACGTGCCGGAAGGCGAAAAAATGGTTGGATGACCACGGCATTGAGGTGCAAACGGTGCATTTGGTCGACGAGCCGCTGACGAAAGAGCAGCTCGCCGACCTGCATCGGAAAAGCGGGCTGCCGCTGAAAACATTTTTTAATACAAGCGGGCTGAAATACCGCGAGCTCGGATTAAAGGACAAGCTTGACGGCGCATCGGAAGACGAGATGCTCGATTGGCTCGCTTCGGACGGAATGCTGGTGAAGCGGCCGATTTTGACGGATGGCGAGCGGGTGATCGTCGGGTTTCGCGAATCGGCGTATGAATCGTTTTTTGGACAGGCGCCGGCCGTGAATCGGTAACCAGTTTGCCATCCGGGCACGGCGGAACGGCAACAGCGAAAGGGGCAAACGGGGGTGTTCCGCCGGTTCGGGCGGCCGGCGTAGACAACGGTTTTCGACAGGGCGGGTGCGAAGCCCAAAAATTTTTCGCCGGCCGAACAGACAGACGGTGAGTTTTCGCGGAAAATCGGTTATGATGAAGAGGAGCACACTTTTTTGTCGCAATGGAGGGATTCGATGAACACGCCAAAGGAACTTCGCTATACGAAAGAGCATGAGTGGGTGCGCGTCGAAGGAGAACACGTGCGCATCGGCATTACGGATTACGCGCAATCCGAGTTGGGGGATATCGTCTTTGTCGAACTCCCGGAAGTGGGCGCGCAGCTGAAAGCGAACGAGCCGTTCGGCAGTGTTGAGTCGGTGAAAACCGTCTCGGAGCTGTACGCGCCAGTCAGCGGAACGGTTGTCGAAGTAAACGAGGCGCTCAACGATCATCCGGAGTATGTCAACGAATCGCCGTACGAGAAAGCGTGGATGATCGTCGTGAAACCGAGCGACACCCGTGAGATCTACCAATTATTGACAGCGGAACAATACGAAGCGATGGTGACGGAAGGATAAACATGGCCGTCATTTTCGGCTCAATTCGGGCACCCTATACATATGAAAGAAATGAAACAAGGGGGTGCGAGAGATGGCGCTGCAATCGGCGCGCATCGATGTGACCGATCGGGTGATCGGCAAATGGAACGGCCGCTCGCTTGATTTGTATGCGGAAGGGGAGCTGATCGGCCATGTTCCGCTTCCGGAGACTGTTCCGTTAAAAAGCGGCTATACAGTGCAAAATGGAAAAGTTTACAAAGACGTGACCGCTACCGTTGAGCCGGGGCAAAAATATGTCGACTGCGACGGGGAAGCGGGCTGGTGTTGAAAGGCAACGGTGGATGGCCGTTGCTTTTTTTCAACCTTTGGCTCGCATCGATCATACAATAGAGCAACATTGGTGGAGTTAGGTGGGGCGGATATGCGACAAGTGGAAAAGGTGATCATCGTCGAGGGGAGATCGGATAAACAAAAGGTGGCGGCGGTGTTGAATGAACCGGTGGTGATCGTGTGTACGAACGGGACGATCAGCGATGCCCGCCTGGAAGAGTTGGCCGACGAGTTCGAAGGCCAAGATGTATACGTGCTTGCCGACGCCGATGAGGCGGGGGAGAAGCTGCGCCGCCAGTTTCGCCGCATGTTTCCCGAAGCCGAACATATTTATATTGACCGGGCGTACCGGGAAGTGGCGGCCGCTCCGCTTTGGCATTTGGCGCAAGTGTTGCTGCGCGCCGATTTTGAGGTGCGCATGGAATGGTTGATGAAGGGGGGAAGCGGGTGAACGCGATCCATCGCAATGAGCTCAGAAAAACGATTGAGAACGAGCCGCTTTTGGCGCTGTATTTGTATACCCCGCTGTGCGGCACATGTCAATTGGCGCGACGGTTGCTCGTGATTATCGAGCAGCTATTCCCGACGTTGCCGTTTTACGAAACGGATATCAACTATATTCCCAAGCAGGCAGTGGAGTGGCAAATTTCCAGCGTTCCATGCTTGCTTCTTTTTGTTGACGGAGCGATGGCGGGCAAATGGTATGCGTTCCCTTCCGTCACCGATTTGTATGAGCAACTGCAAGCCCGGCTGCCTCGTTGACTGTGCCCTTTTTTGACTCCGTTTGACACATTTCTTGGGAAATGACAAAAACGGCGTCCGTTCGTCAACAGGCTGTCGAGATTTTTGTAAAGGATTCTTGCCCCCACATATGGAAATAGAGAACAAAGGACATGGGGGTGATGGTCAATGGAAGTGCGTGAATTTGTGGAACGGTTCATCGAGCGGATGCAAATGTTGCGTCATTTGTTGCCGATTTTGCCGGACGAGCAGTTATGCGTTCGGTTTGAAAGCGACGGGGAGGCCGCTTCCGTCTTGCTTGGCAAAGAGCCGGCCATCGTTGAGTGCGAGAACGATGAACGAAACACGTTGACGGTGCGCGGTTCGAAGGAAGCGCTCGCCTCCTTGCTGAGCGGTGAGCTGAAGCTGCAGCAGCTCGTCCGACTGCAAGAAGTGCACGTATCGGGAAGCTTCCGCCATTTATTGCTGCTGGAGTCGCTCCTCCATTTGGCCAAGCCGTATCGGCATGTCGGATAAAAAATGGGTTGACACGATTCGACATCCAGTGATACAATCACATTCGTAACCAAATTGAATACATTCGCGTTGCGCTCTTATCAAGAGAGGTGGAGGGATGTGCCCAATGAAGCCCGGCAACCGTCAGCGCTTGTGCTGAAATGGTGCCAATTCACACAAAGCAGCCTGCTTTGAGAGATAAGAGACGGAATGGTAGACAATACCTTTCTGTTCTCCGCGGGCAGAAAGGTTTTCTTTTTGCGCTTGCTTGGACGCTGGGCGTGAACAGCCCGCTTCGGCCGCTTGCGCAGGCGCGCTCGGCGGCGGGGCTTGCGCCTGCTGGCGAACGGGAAGCGAACGGCAAGAAAGGAAGGTGAAACGATGATCACCCTTGAACAGGTGACGAAAGTATACCAAGCGGCCAACGGTGCGGTGACAGCCGTTGACAACGTGTCGCTTGAGATTCGCGAAGGGGAAATTTTTGGAATTATCGGCTACAGCGGGGCCGGAAAAAGTTCGCTCATTCGGCTGTTAAACGGATTGGAAAAACCGACGAGCGGTCGGGTGATCGTCGCCGGCCGCGACATGGCGCGCGTGAAAGGTCGGGAGCTTCGAAACGCCCGTCAGGAAATCGGCATGATTTTCCAGCATTTCAACTTGCTTTGGTCGCGCACCGTCAGGGAAAATATCGCCTTTCCGCTCGAGATCGCCGGTGTTCCGAGAGAGGCGCGGCAAAAGCGCGTCGATGAGCTCATCCAGCTTGTCGGGCTCACCGGGCGGGAAGAGGCGTATCCGTCCCAGCTGAGCGGCGGGCAAAAGCAGCGGGTCGGCATCGCGCGGGCGCTCGCCAACAATCCGAAAGTCCTGCTTTGCGATGAGGCAACGTCCGCCCTCGATCCGCAGACGACGGACGCGATTTTGGATTTGCTCGTTGACATCAACAAGCGGCTCGGGCTGACGATCGTGCTCATCACCCATGAAATGCACGTCATTCGCAAAATTTGCGACCGCGTCGCGGTGATGGAAAGCGGCAAAATCGTTGAACAAGGCGACGTGCTGCACGTGTTCCGGAACCCGCAGCAACCGATTACGAAACGGTTCGTCAAGCAGCTGGTCGAGCCGGAGGAAACCGAAGAAGCTGTCTCGCATCTGTTCGGCCAATACCCGAACGGGGTGATCGCGCAGTTGACGTTTGTCGGCGCCGCCGCTGGACAGCCGCTCATTACGCAAGTTGTCCGCCAATTTGCCGTTGATGTCAACATTTTGCAAGGAAAAATCTCGCACACCCATCAAGGCGCCTACGGCGTGCTGTTTGTGCACATCGACGGGGCGGCGGATGAAATCGGTCGGGCGCTCGACTATATTCAAGACCAACAAGTGGCGGTGGAGGTGATTCACGATGCTCGCTAACCTCCTGCCGAACGTGCAATGGGAAACGATGTGGGCGGCAACGGTCGAGACGCTGTACATGACCGGCATGGCGGTCGCCGCCACGTTCGTCCTCGGGATCGTTCTTGGCTTGCTGTTATTTTTAACGGCAAAGGGAAACCTATGGGAGAACCGGCTGGCCAATACGGTCATCGCGGCGTTCGTCAACATTTTCCGCTCCATTCCGTTCATTATTTTGATCATTTTGCTTATTCCGTTTACGAAATGGCTCATCGGGACGATGCTCGGCGCCAACGCGGCGCTGCCGGCGCTCATCATCGGCGCGGCGCCGTTTTACGCCCGCATGGTTGAGATCGCCCTCCGCGAAATTGACAAAGGGGTCATTGAAGCGGCGCAGGCGATGGGCGCCTCGACGTGGACGATCATTTGGAAGGTGCTTTTGCCGGAATCGCTGCCAGCCCTTGTTTCGGGGATTACCGTCACCGCGGTGTCGCTTGTCGGCTACACGGCGATGGCTGGCGTTGTCGGCGCCGGTGGACTTGGGAATTTGGCATATTTGGAAGGATTTCAGCGCAGCCATAACGATGTGACGTTTGTCGCGACCGTGTTGGTGCTTGTGATTGTCTTTGTCATTCAGTGGATCGGTGACGTTGTCACTTCCAAAATAGATAAACGATAAAAGGAGGAAAAAACCGATGAAAAAATGGCTTGGCGTGCTGTTCGCTTCCGTCTTGGTGTTCGCCTTGGCGGCTTGCGGCGGCAACAACAACGCCGCAGATGAGGGCGGCAACGGCAAATTGGTAAAACTGAAAGTCGGCGCCTCGAACGTGCCGCATGCGGAAATTTTGGAAAAAGCGAAACCGATTTTGAAGGAAAAAGGCATTGACTTGGAGATCATTACGTTCCAAGACTATATTTTGCCGAACAAAGCGTTGGCTGACAAAGAAATTGATGCCAACTACTTCCAACACATTCCTTATTTAGAGTCGCAAATGAAAGAGCATGGCTACCAATTCGTTAACGCCGGTGGCATTCATATTGAGCCGATCGGCTTGTACTCGAAAAAATACAAAAGCATCGAAGAGCTGCCGGATGGCGCAACGATCATCATGAGCAACTCGGTCGCCGACCACGGCCGCATTTTGTCGATGCTGCAAGAAAAAGGGCTCATTAAGCTGAAAGAGGGCGTCGATAAAACGAAAGCGACGGTGAATGACATCGTTGAAAATCCGAAGCATTTGAAGTTTAAGGCCGATGTCGACGCTGGGCTGCTGCCGCAAATTTACAAAAACGGCGAAGGCGATGCGGTGCTGATCAATGCCAACTATGCGCTGGACGCGGGCTTGGATCCGGCGAAAGATCCGATCGCCGTCGAATCGCCGAAAGACAACCCGTATGTCAACATTGTGGCGGTGCGCAAAGGTGATGAAAACCGGAAAGAAATCAAAACGTTGGTGGAAGTGCTGCAGTCGAAAGAAATTCAAGACTTCATTAAGGAAAAATATAAAGGCGCCGTCATTCCAGCGGCGGAAAACAATCAATAACGGGAGCGGTTCGCTCCCGTTATTTTTCGTCAGCGGCTCTAACAAGGCAACGAGCGGCGAAATGATGAGGCCGTGCAGCGCGCGACAACGGCGGGTCAGCGGCTTGAGCCCTCCCGCTTGCGCCAAGGGCAGCGCTCATCACCTAGAAGGCCGGTGAAAAACCGCTGACACACCAATTGGAGGCATATTTTCATTCAGAAAAGAAAGCTGATTCTGTGAGGTTTCTCTCATTGAGAAATGGATGGAACTCAGCAGTATTTTTGCACGAAATCACCAGCCTCTTAGATGGCGATGATTGAACTGGCTGCGGCCGGCACAAAAAACACCGGCCAACGCCGTGGCGGTCTCCTCCTTTTTCCGATATGATTTGCCGTTTAATTTGCCGTTCCTGCATGCATACTAACAGCAGAAACGGACAAAGGAGGAAAACGAAAATGAACCACGTCACACCGTCATCGGTCGAATCGGCGCTTCGCCACTACAAAGAAGGGCTTGGGGCGTTCACCCAAAAACTCCCGAACGTAGCGGAGCGATTTAACGCCTTTACGGAAGCGTGCTTTGCCGAGGGGGCGCTGTCGAAAAAGGAAAAGCAGCTGATCGCGCTTGGCATCAGCTTGGCGACCCAAGATGAGTATTGCACGATTTACCACACGAAAGGATGCCTTGATGAAGGGGCGTCGGAACAAGAAGTTTTGGAAGCGTGCGCGGTGGCGGCGGCGTTTGGCGGCGGGGCGGCGATGAGCCAAGCGGTGACGCTCGTCCAAGAATGCCTCCGCGAGTTGCGCACCGCCCATTAAGACTCCGGTGACGGGGTCTTTTTTTAGTGAGAAGATCAGTTGGTATCTCCTGTAAACCGAGAAAATCGGCAATTTGAACGGGTCTTTTTTAGTGAGAAGGTCGGTTGGTGAACGAAGCGGGGGCCTCGCCGATTGGGTTCGCGCTTAGAAGGCTGGTGCAAAAACGCTGTTTCCGTTGCGCGAGGGAGAACGAATGAAAGCAAGATGGATGGGCAGTCGGCCAACGGAAAAGAGGGCGGACGTTGAACCGCTCCGGGGCTAGCGGCGGGGAAATTTTGCCCGTTCTTTATGGCAAATGCTCGTACAAACGGGCATTTTCGTGTAAAATATAAAAAGTGGCACCGATGTTTCGCCGGAGGAATCGCGCGCCGGAGAGGCGGAACAGTTGCGAATACTTTTCATTTGTTATAAGATTGTAATGAGAATAAATTGAGAATGAACGGCCGCTAGATGATCAAAACGGGCGGCGCTGACTTTCAAGCAGAAATTGGAGGTATGCTGCATGGCAGTGTTGACGATTCGCAATCTTCACGTGTCAGTGGAAGGAAAAGAGATTTTAAAAGGGGTAGATTTGGAAGTCAAAGGCGGGGAGATCCATGCGATCATGGGGCCGAACGGAACGGGGAAATCGACGTTAGCTTCCGCGATTATGGGTCATCCGAAATATGAGGTGACGGAGGGCACGGTGACGCTGGACGGCCAAGATGTTCTCGAGATGGAAGTCGACGAGCGGGCGCGCGCTGGTTTGTTTTTGGCGATGCAATACCCGAGTGAAATCAGCGGGGTGACGAACGCCGACTTTTTGCGGGCGGCGATCAATGCCCGTCTTGGCGAAGGCAATGAAATTTCGCTCATGAAATTCATCCGCAAGCTTGATGAAAAAATGGCCTTTCTCGACATGAATTCGGATATGGCGCACCGGTATTTGAACGAAGGGTTTTCCGGCGGGGAGAAAAAGCGGAATGAAATTTTGCAATTGATGATGCTCGAGCCGAAAATCGCGATTTTGGACGAGATTGACTCCGGGCTGGATATTGACGCGCTGAAAATTGTCGCCAAAGGCGTCAACGAGATGCGCAGCAGCGAGTTCGGCTGTTTGATCATCACCCACTATCAGCGGCTGCTGAACTATATCACTCCGGATTATGTGCACGTCATGATGCAAGGGCGCATTGTCAAATCCGGCGGTCCGGAACTGGCGCAGCGGCTGGAGGCGGAAGGATACGACTGGATCAAAAAAGAACTTGGCATCGAAGACGAAACGGTCGGGCAAGAAGCGTAAGCGTTAGGAGGAGGACTATGGCGACAGAAACGAAAATTCCATTCGATGAAACCTACATCCGCACGTTCTCAAGCGGGCGCGGCGAGCCGGAATGGCTGACGGCGCGGCGTCTCGAGGCGCTGGAACGCGCGGAGCGGCTGCCGCTGCCGAAACCGGACAAAACGAAGATCGAGAAATGGAACTTTCACGGCTTCGCCCGCCACACGGTGGAGAGCGCGGCGTACGCCAGCCTCGATGATTTGCCGGACGCCGTAAAGGCGCTCATCGAAGCAGGGGAAGAAACGAAAAACTTGTACGTGCAGCGCAACCATACGCCGGCGTATGTGTCGCTTTCTGAAGAGCTGAAAGAAAAGGGCGTCATTTTCACCGACATTTTGACGGCGGCGCGCGAGCACGGCGATTTGCTTGAGCGCTATTGGATGACCGCGGTCAAGCCGGATGAGCACCGCCTCGCCGCGCTTCATGCCGCGCTCATGAACGGCGGCGTATTCGTGTACGTTCCGAAAAACGTTGAAATTGAAACGCCGCTTCAGGCTGTTTACATTCAAGATGAAGACGACATCGCCTTGTTTAACCATGTCATCGTCGTGGCGGAAGACAACAGCCGCGTGGTGTTCGTGGAAAACTATTTGTCAGCGGACCGCAACGGTCAAGCGTCCGCCAATATTGTGGCCGAAGTGTTCGCCAACGCGAACGCCCGCGTCTTTTTCGCCGCCGTTGACCATTTGGCGAGCGGCGTGACGACGTACGTGAACCGGCGCGGCATCGCCGGGCGCGACGGGCGGATCGAATGGGCGCTCGGGCTGATGAATGACGGCAACACGGTGTCGGAAAACATCACGCGCCTCGTCGGTGACGGCTCGTTCGGCGATACGAAAACCGTTGTCGTCAGCCGCGGCGAGCAAGTACAAAACTTTACGACCAGCGTCGTTCACTACGGAAAGCATACGGAAGGGTACATTTTGAAACACGGCGTCGTCCGCGACAGCGCGACTTCAATTTTCAACGGCATCGGCAAAATCGAGCACGGCGCATCAAAATCAAGCGCCGAGCAAGAATCGCGCGTGCTCATGTTAAGCGACAAAGCGCGCGGCGATGCGAACCCGATTTTGTTGATCGATGAAGACGACGTCATGGCCGGCCACGCGGCGTCGGTCGGTCGCGTCGACCCGATTCAGTTGTATTACTTAATGAGCCGCGGCATTCCAAGACGGGAAGCGGAACGGCTGATCATCCACGGCTTTTTGGCGCCGGTCGTCGAAGCGATTCCGATTGACGGCGTGAAAAATCAATTAATTGAAGTGATTGAAAGGAAAGTTCAATCATGAACGTGAACGAAATCCGCGCGTTGTTTCCGATTTTGCATCAGAATGTCAACGGCCACCCGCTCGTCTATTTTGACAGCGCCGCGACATCGCAAAAGCCGCTGCCGGTGATTGAGGCTCTTGACCGCTACTACCGTGAGTACAACTCGAACGTTCACCGCGGCGTCCATACGCTCGGAACGAAGGCGACCGACGCGTACGAAGGGGCGCGCGAAAAAGTACGGCGTTTTCTTAACGCCCGCTCGATGCAAGAAATCATTTTCACGCGCGGGACGACATCAGCGCTCAACTTGGTCGCCTCAAGCTACGGGCGCGCCCATGTCAACGAAGGCGATGAAATCGTCATCACGTACATGGAACATCACAGCAACTTGATCCCATGGCAGCAGCTGGCGAAGCAAACGGGCGCGACGCTGAAATACATTCCGCTGCAGGAAGACGGCACGATCGATCTCAACGATGTCGAGGCCACGGTGACACCCGCTGTGAAAATCGTCGCCATCGCCCATGTGTCGAACGTGCTTGGCACGATCAATCCGATTCGCGAGATCGCCCGCATCGCCCATGAGCGCGGGGCGATCATCGTCGTCGACGCGGCGCAAAGCGCTCCGCATATGAAGATCGACGTTCAAGAACTCGATTGCGACTTTTTGGCGTTTTCCGGCCATAAAATGTGCGGACCGACCGGGATTGGCGTATTATATGGAAAAAGAGAATTATTGGAGCAAATGGAGCCGATCGAGTTTGGCGGTGAAATGATCGATTTTGTCGAACTGTACGACTCGACGTGGAAAGAGCTGCCGTGGAAGTTTGAAGGTGGGACGCCGATTATCGCCGGCGCCATCGGCCTCGGCGCGGCGATCGATTTCCTCGAGCAAGTCGGCTTGGACGCCGTCGCCGCCCATGAGCATGAACTGGCGCAATACGCGCTTGAACGAATGGCAGATCTCGAAGGCGTCACCGTCTATGGACCGAAGGAGCGGGCGGGGCTGGTGACGTTTAACATCGACGGCGTGCATCCGCACGATGTGGCGACCGTCTTGGACGCCGAAGGCATCGCCATTCGCGCCGGCCACCATTGCGCCCAGCCGCTCATGAAGTGGCTTGACGTGACGGCGACCGCCCGGGCGAGCTTCTATCTGTACAACACGAAAGAGGAAATCGACCGGTTTATCGCCGCATTACAGAAAGCGAAGGAGTACTTCAGCCATGTCTTCTAACCATCCGTTGGATCAGCTTTACCGCCAAGTCATTATGGATCATTATAAAAACCCGCGCAACCGCGGGGTGCTTGAGGGCACGAACGTCGATGTCAACATGAACAATCCGACGTGCGGCGACCGCATCCACTTGACAATGAAAGTGGAAGACGGCAAAGTCGCCGACGTCAAGTTTGAAGGGGAAGGCTGTTCGATTTCGATGTCGTCGGCGTCGATGATGACGCAAGCGATCAAAGGAAAAACGGTGGAGGAGGCGCTTCGGCTCGCCCACATTTTCTCCGACATGATCCAAGGCAAAGCGTACGACGATTCCGTTGACCTTGGCGACATCGAGGCGCTCCAAGGCGTTTCCAAATTTCCCGCCCGCATCAAATGCGCGACGTTGGCGTGGAAAGCGCTCGAAAAAGGGCTACATGGCCACGAACATGAAGGAAGGTGAACCACGATGGCGAAAAAAGCACCGGAAATCGGGGAATACAAGTACGGTTTCGTTGACAAGGACGTCTCCGTCTTCCGCGCCCAGCGCGGCCTGACGCGCGAAGTCGTCGAAGAAATTTCGCGGATGAAAAACGAGCCGCAATGGATGCTCGAATTCCGCTTAAAAGCGCTCGACATCTTCTACAGCAAGCCGATGCCGCAATGGGGCGGCGACCTGTCGAGCTTGGATTTTGACGAAATCACCTACTACGTCAAGCCGACGGAAAAATCGGGCCGTTCATGGGATGAAGTGCCGGCGGAGATCAAAGCGACGTTCGATAAGCTCGGTATTCCAGAGGCGGAACAAAAATATTTGGCCGGCGTTTCCGCCCAATACGAATCAGAAGTCGTCTACCATAACATGAAAGAGGATTTGGAAAAACTGGGCGTCATCTTTAAAGACACCGACTCGGCGCTGAAAGAAAACGAAGACTTGTTCCGTGAGTATTTCGCCAAAGTCGTGCCGCCGACCGATAACAAATTTGCCGCTTTGAACTCGGCGGTTTGGTCGGGCGGTTCGTTCATTTACGTTCCAAAAGGTGTCAAAGTCGAAACGCCGCTGCAAGCGTACTTCCGGATCAATTCGGAAAACATGGGGCAGTTTGAGCGGACGCTCATCATCGTCGATGAAGGGGCGCACGTGCATTATGTCGAAGGCTGCACCGCGCCGATTTACACGACGAATTCGCTCCATAGCGCGGTTGTGGAAATCATCGTCAAAAAAGGAGCGTACTGCCGCTACACGACGATCCAAAACTGGGCGAACAACGTCTTCAACTTGGTGACGAAGCGCGCCGTCTGCGAAGAAAACGCGACGATGGAATGGATCGACGGCAACATCGGCTCGAAGCTGACGATGAAATACCCGGCTGTCATTTTAAAAGGCGAAGGGGCGCGCGGCTTGACGCTGTCGATCGCCATCGCCGGCAAAGGGCAGCACCAAGACGCCGGGGCGAAAATGATCCACTTGGCGCCGAATACGTCATCAACGATCGTCTCGAAGTCGATCTCGAAACAAGGTGGAAAAGTCACGTACCGCGGCATCGTCCATTTCGGCCGCAAAGCGTCCGGTTCGCGCTCGAACATCGAATGCGACACGCTCATTCTTGACAACCAGTCGACATCGGATACGATTCCGTACAACGAAATTTTAAACGACAACATTTCGCTTGAGCACGAAGCGAAAGTGTCGAAAGTGTCGGAAGAGCAGCTGTTCTACTTGATGAGTCGCGGCATTTCCGAGCAGGAAGCGACAGAAATGATCGTCATGGGCTTCATCGAGCCGTTCACTCGCGAGCTGCCGATGGAATACGCCGTCGAGATGAACCGCTTGATCAAGTTTGAAATGGAAGGAAGTATCGGATAAGCTGGATAAATCAAGGGGTTGGCGCGCCGTTGCGAGCCTCGCACCCACAATGATTGACACAAACCGGAGCGGCTGGTTTCTTGCTCTTTCCGCTTATCTTCGGGGGCGCTAAGGGCGCCCCCGAATACGTTGTTTGCTGCGTTGCAGGGCACTTTCTAGAAGGTGGGTGATTTAGGGCAAAATACTGCTGATTCCATTATTTCCCTAATTGGAGAAACTTTGTAGAATCAGCTTTCTTTTCTGAATGAAAACGCCGCTGATTCATGTGTGACAGCGGTTTTTCACCGGGCTTCTAGGAGGGATTCGTGTTTTTCGTGTTGCCGTTTTGACAGGTAAAAATGGTGCCGCATCTGATTTGCCGCGAATGGATACGATAAGGGTGGGATATCGGTGAAACGGATCCTCCGTTATGTTTTGTTGTGTACCATGCTAGCTGGCTGTGATCATCAGGAGATGAGTTTACAGGCTCATCATTGGGAGGCAAAAAGGCAAGGATTTGATCAAGAAGAGATCGAGAGTCTCATCAGAGAGCCGGAAAGCCTCAATAAAGTCAACCGACAGCTCAAAAATAAGGAGGTTGCGTCTTTCTTTTGGCTGGGGATGACGAAAGAAGAGATTCGCCACATAGATGGACAGGAGATGGATTTTTTTCGTGCGAGACGCGCGGCGAATCAATGGAATGAGCCCGATGAACAAACGGTGAAGGAGATTTTTAAGAAACAGGCGGATCATCAAATGATCCAATGCCATATCGAGAAACAGAAGTTATGCACCACATCAACGATTTACACCGATCATCAAAAGAACATCATAAAATTGACCCTCTCTGTTTCCTCACTCAATCGAGAAGAGCATCGATACGCCGTCGTCTTGTCGTATGAATGGCTTATCGATCCGAAAGAAAAGGAGACGGATTTTTACGGGATTTTGACGACGGAAAATGCGGTTGTCGATTATCACCACGTTTACAGCTCCTACAAAACATATCAGGATCGCTCTCACGTCAGCATACAACATAGTAGGAAGCCGTACCAATCTTCTGTTGTAGGGTATATGATGAAAAATTCCTTGCGCAAGGAAAGCAGCCGCCACTTTGGATATGTGTATTCGGAAATCGTGCCTTCCGATCGCGCGCAAACGTATATTGATGTGGAGGGATTTTATGTCCATGCTCATCGGGCGTGGAGCGACAGCGACTTGTTTTCCTTCCAAGATGTTTATAACTGGAATGGGAAGGCTGATGCGGTGATGTTCAAGTCGCCGGTGATCCGCATCTTCATCCAACCGTGATGAAGCGGGATCGAACGGGGGAGCGTTCGCTTTTGGGCGCTCCCCTGTCTTCTGTCATGCCAGGTCGCTTTTGTTCCGCCGCGCTCCGTCTTCCTTGTTAGCGCTTTGAAATCGAACAGATTGGTGATGAACATGGTTTGCATCTGACTTCTGCTGCTTCACGAAGACGCCTTGTCGCCGCCAACGATTGGTGATGAACATGATTTACATCTGACTGATTGAAGCGATCGTGACAGCCCGGTCATTGTTTGTGGTGGGAGCGGAGCGCTTCTTTTCATTCCGCCTGAACAAAAGTAGTTCGACAATCGCTCCCGTATTTCATCCAAGAGCGGAACGTTTCTTTTCATTCGGCCTGAACTGATTGGAAATCGACCGTGCGAAACCGCGTTCCGACCGCTTCCGTTTCCCGACCGATCAAATCGGCTCGGAGGCGAGAGGGAGGAGCAGGATGAAGGTCGTCCCTTGCCCTAACTCGCTTTGGACATAGATGTCCCCGCCGTGCTCTTCGATAATTTTTTTGCAGACGGACAGCCCTAAGCCTGTCCCTTTTTGCTTTGTGGTAAAAAAAGGCTGAAACAGGCGCTCCAAGCGGTCGGGAGGGATGCCGGTGCCATTGTCGCGAATCGTGATTTGGGCGTACCGCTCGGTTGCCTGCAAGGAAAGGCGGATATGGCCGTCCGTCCGCCCGGCTTCAGCAATCGCCTCCATGCTGTTTCGGATCATGTTGAGCAACACTTGTTTGAGCTGTTTGGCGTTGGCGACGACAACGATTGGCTCATCTGGAGTGTCGCAGGTGATGGCGCAACGGTGAATCAACAAATCGCTTTGGCAAAACAGTACCACTTCTTCCATCAATGGCGCCAATGCGACCGCTTGCCGTTCCCCTTGGGTCGGTTTCGAGAGATGGAGCAAATCGTAAATGATTTGATTGGCGCGGTCAATTTCGGAAAGAACTACGTCGACGTAGCTTCCTTTGCCGATCTGGTCCAAATAAGGGCGCATTAATTGCACAAAGCCGCGGACGCTTGTCAGCGGATTGCGAATTTCATGGGCGATGCTGGCGGCAATTTTGGCCACCGTGTTGAGCTGGTCGTGGCGAAGCGACTGTTCTTGCAGATGGTGCAGCGATTTTTGCAGCTCCGATTTTTCGTGCATCAATGTATAGTTCATATGGAGCAATTCTTTTTCCACTTTTTCGATCAGCAGGCCAACGCGATGGAGGTCTTGATCTTTGTCAATGCAAAACAGATGGATGGCTTCCGGCGCGGCCGGCACGAGATAGACATCATACAAATGAATCGAGCCGTCGCCGTGCACCAAATTCAGTTCCAACGCCCGCCCCTTTCGTTCCTTTGTCCACCGCTGCAGCTTGGGGCGGCTGTGGATGTCGATCAAGT
The DNA here is from genome assembly GCF_007829715.1 of Geobacillus sp. C56-T2. Lineage (NCBI taxonomy): Bacteria > Bacillati > Bacillota > Bacilli > Caryophanales > Anoxybacillaceae > Geobacillus > Geobacillus sp. C56-T2. Next base: position 2,949,173 of record NZ_VJWB01000001.1, on the reverse strand, counting down.
CAAAAAAGCTTTTCGTGGAAGGAAATCGCGTTTTGGCGCTGATCGACCGGTCCGTGATGAAAAAGGCGCGATCAGTCTGAAAATACGGAAATGGGAGCGCGTCAATCAGGATGTGACGGTCGTCAGAAATTTGTTGCAACATCGGTTTTTCGACTCCTCCATTCGGCCGTGATGGCCAACAAGATGCGCGGTATGTCCGACCGGCAGCTTGATGGCATGAAGGTCAGGGATGGCAACATAAAATTATAGCATAACCAAAAGACAAATTGTAGAAAAAATGGGGAATCGAACGACTTTTCGCAACAAAAAAACAGCGCCCAAGCCAAAAGGGCACCGCCGACGTTCAGCCGAAAGAAGATCGGTCGGAATGAAGCTGCTGCAACAATTGTTGGGCTTCCTGCAAGTAAAACAAGAACGCCGCTTCTTTTTCGGGAGGGGAAATGCGGCCGCGAATCGCCTGTTCAATGCGGCGGAAATTGTCCAATAAATGGTCGGTTTTCATGCCATGGTTCACTAAAATGTTGTTGAGCCAAAGGGCGTAATCGGTGAACACTTTGGCGTTTCTTAACAAATACGCCGTTTCTAAGTGCGCGAAATGGTGCTGATTGTCTTCAAAACATTTTTGTTTCCCGCGCTCCCCGTACTTTTCTAAAAGCTCGGGGTAAGCGGCATAAATCCCTTTGACAACCTCCTCGATGATCGGATAGTATTGCATGACAGAAATCATGTGGCGACCACCTTGTAGCGGGTGATCGTTGGAACGATGGAGGCGAGCTCTTGGTCAGGATAGTTTTTCTCCAATTCATGAATGCGCTTGAACTCGTCGCTCGTCACCCAGGCCAAAAACGCTTCCTTGGATTCCCATTCGATGTGCACCGTCAGTTCGCCGGGTCGCTTTTCATTTTGCAGCAGGCGAAAGGCGCGAAACCCGTCCGCCTTGTCGACGAGACGAGAACGGTTTTGATAAATGGCAATCACTTCATCAACCTTTTCGACAGGAACGGAAAAGGTGGAATGAACAATGTACATAGTTCGTGCACCTCGCTTGAAATGATCGCAGCTGGATGATCACGCTCATCCGGCAGAAAGGAATTACAGGCCGTTGGTTGCACACAGTCCCCCGTCTCCCCACTCAGCCAACAGCTGTTGCAGTGCGTCGACGTCTTTGATGATCAGAGTAGACGGAGAGCAGAGCGACGAAATGTCATACAACTGAACTGCGCGGCCTCCGACAAGGATGATGGGCCGGTGCGGCAGCTGCTCGAGCGCGTGTGTGTATGCCGGCACCCGGCTTAAATGGTAGGGCAAAGTGACGGAAAGGCCAACGACCTTCGGCTTCCACTTTTTGGCGTGCATCACCGCGTATTCGAGCGGCAAGTTGGCCCCTAATAACCGGGTGTCCCAGCCTTTTTCTTTGAAGAGCTGGGCGACGATGGTGATGCCGATGTCGTGCTGTTCGTTTTCGACGCAAAAAAACATCGCCCGTTGCACCGCGGGAAGAGGAGGAAGCCGATGCTGCTGTTCCTGCTCTAAAAAGAGCGCGTGCAATAAATATTTGCAAGTCATGGAGGCGATATGCTCGTCCGCAACGGTGATCAAGTTGTTTTCCCACATGGTGCCGATATAGCGCATCGCTTGCGTAATCAGCTCATAGGCTCGCCGCCAATGCTGTCCGCTCCCGCCCGCTATATACAGGTCAACGATTTCTTTTGCTTTGGAAAAATCGCCGTTGAGCAAAGCCATGGTCAATCGGTCCAAGGTTGTATAAGACATGGCCATCACCTAATCAAGAAAAATTGAACGCTCTCGCGCCTTCGCGGCCGCAGGGAGGCGGGGGGTTCCCGATGATCGAACCAATAGGCCGATGGACTGCCAACACCGACAGGGTGAGACCGATGCGCCAGTGACTGCCCCATCCGCTTGCGTTTTTGGCTCGTTGAACCATGGACAACCAACAAGGATCCCCTCCTTAAATAGCTGGTATATGAGTGGTTGGATGGTTTTTGCCTATTTTTCTATTATACTATAAAATGTCGAAACCCATCAAAGCACGCGTTTGCAGCGAATGGACGTTGGGTTTTTACGGCTTTCTGCCAACGGGCAGACGTTTTCATTTCAAGGCGTCCCCCTCTTATGCTATAGTTAAAATAGCTGGAAATTGAACAAACTGGTGATCAAAATGATTTACATCGGACTGACCGGCTGGGGCGATCATGACAGCCTTTATCCGCCCGGTTTGGCGGCGAAAGATAAATTGTCGGAATATGCGGCCCATTTCCCGACGGTCGAGGTCGACTCGTATTTTTACGCCATTCAGCCGCGGGCGAACGTGGAAAAATGGATTCGCGAGACGCCGCCGTCGTTTCAGTTTATCGTGAAGGCTTATCAAGGGATGACCGGACATGAGCGCGGCCCGATTCCATATGAAAGCAAGGAAGAGATGGTTGCCGCGTTTTTGGAATCGATCGCGCCGTTTCAAGAAGCGGGAAAATTGGCGATGGTGCTGTTTCAGTTTCCGCCGTGGTTTGACTGCCGGCGCGAGCATGTCGCGTACTTGCGCTCGGTGAAGGCGCGGATGGGGGAAGTGCCGGCGGCGCTTGAATTTCGCCATCAATCTTGGTTTTCGCCGCGCTTTCGCACCAAAACGCTTCGCTTTATGGAAGAGGAAGGCTGGATTCACGCGATTTGCGATGAGCCGCAGGCAGGGGAAGGGTCGGTGCCGACCGTGTTGCATCCGACTCATCGCGAAAAGACGCTGATCCGCCTGCACGGCCGCAACGTGCACGGCTGGAACAAGGCGACGGCCGGCGAGAACTGGCGAGCCGTCCGTTATTTATACCGCTACAATGAGCGCGAGCTGCGCGAATGGGCAGATCGCATTCGGGCGCTCGAGGCGAAAACGGACCACATTTATGTGCTGTTTAACAACAACTCCGGCGGCGATGCCGCCGATAATGCGAAACAGCTGATCGACCTGCTCGGTATTGAATATGCAGGCCTTGCGCCGCGGCAGCTCGATTTATTTTGAAGCGATGAGATGGGGGAGACGGGGAGATGTCTTATGCGTTGCTTGCATTGATTGGCTTTATGGCCGGAACGGTCGGCAGTTTGGCCGGCCTTGGCGGCGGGGTGATCATCGTGCCGGCGCTGTTGTTTTTCGGCGCGCTCGGCTGGCTGTCGGCGGTGACGCCGCAAGTCGCGGTCGGCACATCGCTAGTCGTCATTATTTTCAACGGGCTGTCGTCCACGTTGTCGTACATGAAAGACAAAATGGTCGATTATCGAAGCGGGCTGCTGTTTAGTCTCGGCAGCGTCCCGGGAGCGGTCGTCGGCGCTTGGGTGAACAATACGCTGAGCGTAGCGCATTTTTCGCTGTATTTTGGTCTGTTTTTGATTGCCATGTCGCTTTTTTTGGCGCTCAGCCAAAAGAAAACGAAACGCTCGGCGGCAGAAACGGCGGCGGCGAAAGAAAACGAAGGCGAACAAACGGCGGTGGAACAGGCGCAGCCGGGGCCATGGTGGCGGCGGAAAGTCGTCTGCGCGTACACCGACCGAAACGGGGAGGTTTCCGTTTATGACTACCAGCCGTTGGCGGCGATTGCCATCGCCTTTGTCGTTGGCTTTTTCGGCGGGCTGTTTGGCATTGGCGGCGGTTCGTTGATGGTGCCGGCGATGATCGTGCTGTTTCGCTTTCCGCCCCATGTGGCGGTCGCTACATCGATGTTGATGATTTTTTTGTCCTCACTCGTCGGTTCGCTGACGCATGTGACGATGGGCAATGTGCAATGGACGTTTGCCCTCGCCCTCATCCCCGGCGTATGGATCGGCGCGAAAACGGGGGCATGGATCAACAAGCGGATGCCGAGCCGAACGTTGGTGGTCGTGCTGCGCCTCGTGCTGATTGTCCTAGGGATTCGACTTGTCTGGGAAAGCCTAGCGTAGTGGAGGAGGGGGCGTTTTGAAGCAAATCGTCTATCTTTACCATACCAATGACGTGCACAGCCATTTTGAACATTGGCCGCAAATCGCCCGCTTTTTGTCAGAGCGCAGAAAGGAGCATCGCGAGCGCAACGAGGCGATGCTTTTGTTTGATGTCGGCGATTTTGTCGACCGCGTTCATCCGATCACCGAGGCGACGCGGGGCAAAGCGAACGTTGAGCTGCTCAACGAGCTTGGCTATGACGCGGTGACGATCGGCAACAATGAAGGGATCACGCTCGATTACCGCGATCTCGATACGTTGTATGAGCGGGCGCGATTTCCGGTGGTGGTGGCCAACTTGTTCCGCCGTGACGGCACGCGGCCGCCGTGGGCGCTGCCGTATGCCGTCATTTCGGCGACAGAGACGTTTCGCATCGGGGTTGTTGGCGCGACCGCTCCGTTTCGTCATTTTTACGAATCGCTCGGCTGGGCCGTTGCATCGCCGTTTGAGACGCTAAGGGCGGCGGTGGCGGAAGTGAAGCAGCGAGCGGACTGCGTCGTTGTCCTATCCCATCTCGGCGTGCACGACGATGAACAAATGGCCGCTGAGATTCCGGGCATCGATGTTGTTTTAGGCGCTCACACCCATCATCTGTTCCCGGAAGGAAAGCGAGTCAACGGCGCGCTTCTGTGCGCGGCTGGAAAATACGGACAATACGTCGGCGTCGTTAAGCTCGAGGTGGAAGACGGGCGCTTAGCGCGGACGTCGGCCGCCCTCGTCGATGTCGCGACCTTGCCGCGCTCCGAAGAGATGGAGCGCCGCCTTCGCCGCCTTGAGCGAGAAAGCTTGGCGCAGCTTGAAGCGGAACGGGTCGCCGAGCTGGAGGAAGATTTGCCGATCAACTGGTTCGCTCCGTCGCCGCTCGCCCATGTGCTGGCTTCCGCCTTGCGGGAATGGTGCCAAGCGGACATCGGCATGGTCAATTCCGGCGTGCTGCTTGAGCCGCTGTCGAAAGGGCCGGTGACAAAAAAAGATTTGCACCGCATTTGCCCCCATCCGCTCAATCCGTGCAAAGTGAAGCTGCGCGGGGCGGAGCTCAAAGAAATTATGCTGGAAGCCCATACGGAACGGATGAAGCATTTGCGGTTTAAGGGGTTTGGTTTCCGCGGTGAAGTGATGGGGGAAATGGTGTATGACGGCGTCGATCTCGAGACGGAATGGGAAGAGGATGGGGTTTGGCATATCCGCCGCGTTGCGGTTCACGGCGAACCGCTCGATCCGGAGCGGACGTACGAGGTGGCGACGACCGATATGTTTGCCATCGGCCATTTTTACCCGCAAATTCAGCGGGCGGCGGAGAAAACGTATTACATGCCTGAGTTTTTGCGCGACGTTCTCGCGTGGAAACTGGCTCAGTAGTCAGGCACTTCTCGTTCCGTCCTTCATACATTGAAGGATGGAAAGGAGAGTGACTGCGGCGATGGTGGAAGTCAAGCCGATCATTATTGACGGGCATCCGTTTATTGCGGTGTCCGTGCAGCTGCCGAAAACGAATTTGTTGGCGGTGGCGAGCGACAAAGGATATATTATGTGCGGCGCGCTAGATGTCGCGTTGTTGAACGAAAAATTGCGCGACCGCGGCATTATCGCCGGACGGGCGGTCGGGGTGCGCACGATCGAGCAGCTGCTCGCGGCGCCGCTTGAGTCGGTGACGATCGCCGCCCGCGAGCTCGGCATCGAACCGGGAATGAAAGGAAAAGACGCGCTGTTGAAAATGCGGTGAAAGAATCCCTCCTTACAAGCATACATATAGCTTGTAAAGGAGGGATTTGATGTTGTTGCGCCCCCGGTTTGGGCGGAGGGGCCCGCTCCCGTTCCGCTATGTGCTGCTATTGACCTTCGTTTTTTTTATGTTTTCGATGGCAGCCAGCCTTTGGATTGTGAATCGAAGCATCAAGCCAGTGCTGATGGAAATCGCGGAAACCGAAACGAAACGAATTGCCAATTTGGTGATTAACAATGCGATTGAACAACAGTTTCAAAAGGACAATCCCGAGTTTCAGCGGCTTGTTACGGTTCGGCAGGACGAAAGCGGCAAGATTGTGTCCGTCGACTTTGATACGGCGGTGATGAACCGCATTTTATCCGAAACGGACGATCATGTCATGGCAAGCTTGAAAGCGGCGACCGAAGGACGGATTGAGCGCCTCGTTCTTCCCGAAGTGGAGTCGGGGGCCGGCGACAGCCGCGGTATCATTTATTCGATTCCGCTTGGACAAGTGACCAACAATGCGCTGCTCGCGAATTTGGGTCCGCGCATCCCCGTGCAGTTTCAAATCGTCGGCAATGTCGATTCAGAAGTGACAAAACAAATCCACGCCTATGACATTAACAGTTTTTTTATTGAAATTGATATCCATATTGCGGTCGATATTCAAGTCATTATTCCGTTTGCGTCGAAAATCTCCACCGTCACGACCGATATGCCGATCGTCATGCGCTTTATCCCCGGAGAAGTGCCGCAGTTTTACAACAAAGGCGGGGGTCCCGTCGGCCCTTCTTTTGAACTGCCGCCGCGGTAGCCGTTCCCTGTTTGCTGGCGGCGGATGAGCGCCTAGGAGGCTGGTGAAAAATAACAAATTCGCTCGATTGGGGAGAAGTCACAAGGAATGGAATGATGACGTTGCAACGTTTTTTGGTTTGGGAAACATTGTCGGAGAGCAGTGTTTCTCCTTCAATCACCGCCCTCCTAGAAACATCGGCCAGAAACGAGAATGTTTTTGATGGAAACATGGAAATATTATACAAGTAAAATGTTGCGGCGAGCGGTGGCTGCAGCGGTTTTCCAACTTGGCCTAGAGGAAACCGCTTTTTTTCTTTTTTCGACAGAAAAGAACTAGACGAGTGGCTATAAATTTTGTAATATTATATTAAATTGAAAATAGTTTTATTATTTACATAAGGTTGCGAAAGGGGGGAGGGAGTAGAAGGAGAGATGGCTGATGTCAAGCATCCGTTGGAGGGCGCGGCAAAGGAAAGCGAGGGCGCTCTCATGACCGAACATTTTGAACAATGGGGGGAATGAAAGTGAAGAAAAAAAGAACAGCAGGGATTGTAGCTTCCTTGATGCTGACGGCGGGTCTTATGGCTGGCTGCGGCAACAACCAACAAAGCGGCGGGTCGGCCGGCGGTGGAGGCGGCGATGTCATTAAAGTCGGCGCCAACCTTGAGCTGTCCGGCGGCGTCGCTTCGTACGGCCAGTCGATCGCCGAAGGGCTGGAACTGGCATTTGATGAAATCAATAAAAAAGGAATTGACGGCAAAAAGTTAGAGCTCGTCAAAGTCGACAACAAATCGGAAGCGGCCGAAGCGACAAACGGCGCCATCAAGCTGATCAGCCAAGACAAAGTCGTGGCGATCATCGGTTCAGCGACGAGCACGAACACGCTCGCCCAAGTGCAGATCGCCAATGACAACAAAGTGCCGCTCATTACGCCGACGGGCACGAATCCGACGATCACGAACAAAGACGGCAAAGTGAACGAGTTCGTCTTCCGGACGTGCTTCATCGACCCGTTCCAAGGAACGGTGGCGGCGAAATTCGCCTTGGATGAGCTGAAAGTGAAAAACGCGGCCGTGCTGATCGACAGCTCGAGCGACTATTCAAAAGGGCTGGCCGCTTCGTTTAAAGACGCGTTCACCCAAGGCGGCGGCAAAATCGTTGCGGAAGAAGCGTATGTCGCGAAAGACACTGACTTCCGCGCGACGTTGACGCGCATTAAATCAGCGAATCCGGAATTCATTTTCCTGCCGGGCTATTATGAAGAAGTCGGCCTCATCGTCAAGCAGGCGCGCGAACTCGGCTTGAACGTACCGATCATGGGCGGCGACGGCTGGGATTCGCCGAAGCTGGTGGAGATTGCCGGCAAAGACGCGCTCAACAATACGTACATCACGAACCATTATTCGTCTGGCGACCCGGATCCGAAAATTCAAGAATTTGTAAAAGCATTCCAAGCGAAATACAACAAAGCGCCGGATGCGTTCAATGCGCTCGGCTATGACACGGCTTACTTCTTGGCCGATGCGATCAAACGGGCCGGCAGCGCCGATCCGGTGAAAATCAAAGACGCGCTGGCGAAAACGAAAGATTTGCAGCTCGTCTCCGGCACGCTGACGCTCGATGAAAACCATGATCCGGTGAAATCGGCGGCCATTTTGGAATACAAAGACGGGCAGCAGCAGTTCAAAACGAAGGTCAATCCGTAAGGAGAGGCGGCATGGACGGGGGAGGAACAGCTCCCCTGTCCGGCGCTTCTTTTGATGAATGACGAGTTTTCGTTAAGGAGCGTGCAGACATGGAACTCATTCAACAGCTCGTGAACGGCATTTCGCTCGGCAGCATTTATGCGCTCATCGCCCTCGGCTATACGATGGTGTACGGCATCGTCCGGCTCATTAATTTCGCCCATGGCGACGTCTTTATGGTTGGTTCATTCGTCGGTTTTTATGCGGTGACGATGCTTGGTGTCGGCTTCTTTCCAGCGCTGCTATTGGCGATGGCAGCCTGCGCGGTGCTTGGGATGGTGATTGAGCGGATCGCTTACAAGCCGCTGCGGAATGCGACGCGCATTGCCGTCTTGATTACGGCGATCGGCGTTTCGCTTTTCATTGAGTACGTGACGATTTATTTGCGCGGGGCGCAGCCGGAAGCGTATCCGAGCACGCTGCTCCCGGACCGGAATTTGGAGTTGTTTGGGGTTGTCATCAGCAGCCAGTCGCTGTTCATCCTCGGCACGTCCCTCGTTTTGATGATCCTTCTTCAATTTATCGTCCACCGGACAAAAATCGGGAAAGCGATGCGCGCTGTGTCCCATGATGCGGAAGCGGCTCGGTTGATGGGAATCAACGTTGACAACACGATTTCGGCCACGTTCGCCATCGGCTCGGCGCTCGCGGGGGCGGCCGGCGTCATTTTTGGCATTTATTATACAAAAATCGAGCCGTTGATGGGCATTCTTCCTGGTTTGAAAGCGTTTGTCGCCGCTGTGTTGGGCGGAATCGGCATCATTCCGGGGGCGATGGTCGGCGGGCTGTTGCTTGGCGTCATTGAATCGCTCGTGAGCGGGCTTGGCTATTCGCTCTGGCGCGACGGGGTGGCGTTTGTCATTTTGATTCTCATCCTGATTTTCCGGCCGGCCGGATTGTTTGGCAAGAACGTACGAGAAAAAGTGTAAAGGATGGTAGGGACAATGGCAACTTGGAAGCGGACGCGTGGATTTTGGGGTTCCGTCATACTGGCCTTCGCCTTTTTCGCGGTTGTTGAGTGGCTGATTGCCAGCGGAATGTTAAATATCTTTTATGTCAATACCCTCTTTTTCATGGCGATCAATGTCATGTTGGCCGCGAGCCTTCACTTGATCATCGGCATCACCGGGCAGTTTTCGATCGGACATGCCGGCTTTTTCGCCGTCGGCGCCTATGCCTCCGCGATTATGACGATGAAGCTGCAGCTGCCGTTTGCGGTCGGCGTTTTGACCGCCGGGGTGGCGGCGATGCTTGCTGGCCTGATCATCGGCGTGCCGAGCTTGCGCTTAAAAGGGGACTACTTGGCGATCGCCACGCTCGGGTTTGGCGAAATTGTCCGCATTGCTTTGCTTAACATCGATTACGTTGGCGGGGCGAGCGGCATGACGGTGACGCACATGACGACATGGCCGTGGGTGTTTGCCTGCCTGTTGGTGACGCTTTTGGTGATTGCCAACTTCACAAACTCGACGCACGGACGGGCGTGCATTTCGATTCGCGAGGATGAAATCGCCGCCGATGCCATGGGGATCAACACGACGTATTACAAAGTGGCAGCGTTTGTGATCGGCGCGTTTTTCGCCGGCATCGCCGGAGCGTTGTATGCGCACCATTTTTACATCATCCAGCCGTCGAACTTCGGTTTTTTAAAGTCGTTTGACATTTTGATTTTCGTCGTTTTAGGCGGCCTCGGCAGTTTGTCCGGCTCGGTCATCGCCGCCGTGTTGCTGACGATCGTTTCGACGTTCTTGCAAAACTATCCGGAAACGCGGATGATCATTTACAGCCTCGTGCTGATTTTCGTCATGCTGTACCGCCCAACCGGGCTGATGGGGACGAAAGAGCTGTCTTCGCTTTGGAAATGGCGGAAGACGGAAGGGGGAGTGAACCATGGCGGCAAAAACACCGTTGCTTAAAGCGGAAAACGTCGGCATCCAGTTTGGCGGGCTGAAGGCGCTCTCCGGCGTGACGATGGAGCTGCATCAAGGGGAGCTCATCGGGCTCATCGGCCCGAACGGCGCGGGAAAAACGACGCTGTTTAACTTGCTGACGGGCGTGTATGTGCCGACGGAAGGGCGGATTGTGCTGGACGGCGAGACGTTGAACGGCTTGCCGCCGTACAAAATTACGCGCAAAGGGATCAGCCGCACGTTTCAAAACATTCGCCTATTTGGCGAGCTGTCGGTTTTGGACAACGTGAAAGTCGCTTACCATGCGCACGCCCGCCATTCGATGCTGAGCTCCATTTTCCGTCTCCCCTCCCATTTTCGCGGCGAACAGGAAATGGAAGAGAAGGCGATCGAGTTCTTGAACATTTTCCAGCTTGATGGCGTCAAGCATGAGAAGGCAAAAAACTTGCCGTACGGGCAGCAGCGGCGGCTTGAGATCGCCCGGGCGCTGGCGGCGCAGCCGAAGGTGCTTTTGCTTGACGAGCCGGCCGCCGGCATGAACCCGCAAGAGACGAAAGAATTGATGAAGCTGATCGCGTTCATTCGCGAACGGTTTGCGTTGACGATTTTGTTGATTGAGCATGACATGTCGCTTGTGATGGGCATATGCGAGCGCATTTACGTGTTGGATCACGGCCAGCTGATCGCCGAAGGCACGCCGGAACAAGTGCGCAGCAACCCGAAAGTGATCGAGGCTTACCTTGGCGAGGAGGTGTCGTGACATGCTGAACGTGAATGGCATCGATGTGTTTTACGGCAATATTCATGCCTTAAAAGGCGTGTCGCTTGAGGTGAACAAAGGCGAAATTGTCACGCTGATCGGCGCAAACGGCGCGGGAAAAACGACGCTGCTGAAAACCATCTCCGGGCTGTTGAAGCCGAAAAACGGCGACATCGTCTACGAAGGGGCCTCGATCGCCGGCAAGGCGGCGCAGACGATCGTGAAGCAAGGCATTTCCCACGTGCCGGAAGGGCGACGCGTGTTTGCCAACATGACGGTCGAGGAAAATTTGGAGCTCGGTGCGTTTTTGCGCAAAGACAAAGCCGGCATTCAACAAGATTTTGCCAACGTTTTTCAGCTGTTTCCGCGCCTTGAGGAGCGGCGCAAGCAATTGGCTGGCACGCTCTCGGGCGGCGAGCAGCAAATGCTTGCCATCGGCCGCGCGCTCATGGCTCGTCCGAAGCTGCTTTTGCTTGACGAACCGTCGATGGGGCTCGCGCCGCTGCTTGTCAAGACGATTTTTCGCATCATCCAGGAAATCAATGCGTCGGGAACGACGATTTTGCTTGTCGAGCAAAACGCCCATATGGCGCTCTCGATCGCCGATCGCGCCTATGTCCTCGAATCGGGCCGCGTCGTGTTGTCGGGAACGGCGGCCGAGCTGCAGGCGAGCGAGCAAGTGAAGCAGGCGTATTTGGGCGGGCATTGACGCCATGGGGGAGGCGGTGAAACGAAAGAGCCATTGCATGGCGGCGAAGTGAAAAAGCAACACGCTTACGGAACGAAGTGAACGGCGCTGCGCCACGGTTCGGCCCATCGGCCGAACGGGCGATCAGCGCCGTTTTTGTTGCTGCCGCTCGGCCCGCTCCCACGCTTTCAAATGTGGATAGGGGTCGAACGCCCACTCGGTGTAGCCGTTGTCTTTGTACATCCCGTAATGAAGATGGGGCGGGAATTTTCCGGCCGTGCCGGGCGGGCCGTAGCCGGAACTGCCGACCGAGCCGATGATCGTTCCCGGTTCGACGATTTGTCCCTCGCGAAGATCGGCGGCGAAGCCGTTCAAATGGGCGAAGTAATGGTACGTGTTGTTGATGTCGCGGATGCCGACGCGCCAGCCCCCGTATTTGTTCCAGCCTTTCAATTCGACGATGCCATAGCACGTCGAGCGCACCGGAACCCCGTAGCCAGCGAAAATGTCCGTTCCCTCATGGATGCGGCGCCCACCCCAGCCGCGCGCGTCACCCCATGTGTCGCGGTAGCTGTAATTCGCCCGCAGCGGAAGAGGAAACACATGGTTGTCCAATTTTAATGTTTGATACTTTTTATAAATTTTTACTTTTCCTAAAATCAGGTCGACCGTCTTGGCGCGCTGGTAATAGTTCCAAAGCGCGATTTTGATATGGCGGTGATCAATGCCGTACGTCTGCAGATAACGGGCCATCGCCATGATGACATCTTCATCGTCGTCAGCGCGCGCGTTCCCATCCCCGTTCCCATCTATCCCGAGGCCGCCAAACTGGGAGATCGTCAACGGGTTCGTATCGTGCGGGTTTGGATTGAGCGGTCCCGCCCAGACAGCCGGCTTCATGTAAATACCAAGGACGCCGGTTGGTTTGGGCAAATCGCGGCGCACTTGGCGGACGTTTCGCTCGTATTGGTCAATGGCCGCAAAGTAATACCATGGAATGAGTGAAACGGCTTCCGCTTTTTTATACAGCTCCATGCGTCGTTCATAAACGTCTTCTTCATTATTTTCAGCTGCGGCCGCTGCGCCGGCGGCGATGAACAATATCGCCACCACCCATAGGGCCAGTAGCCATCGGTGCACGTGGATCCCCCCTTTCCGCCCGTTTCCTATCCTTTAGTTTGGGGAGAAACAAGGAATTCATCAATGCCAAAATTTGTAGGACTAAGCGCACTCGTCCTTTGGCGCCAAGAAGCAAGAAGTGTAAAAAGGAGGAAGGCAGTCGGACGGCGATTTTTTTGTCTTTTCGCGAGCTTTTCATTATAATGAGAAATGAATAACGATCTAACTGGAGTGAGAACGATGGCGACGAAAGAAGAACACGTCCGCAAGCCGGATTGGTTGAAAATCAAATTAAATACGAACGAGAACTACGTCGGATTGAAGAAGTTGATGCGGGAACACCGTTTACATACTGTCTGCGAGGAAGCGAAGTGCCCGAACATTCACGAATGCTGGGCTGTGCGGCGGACGGCCACGTTTATGATTTTAGGCAGCGTCTGCACGCGCGCCTGCCGCTTTTGCGCCGTCAAAACCGGCTTACCGACCGAACTCGACTGGCAGGAACCGGAACGCGTCGCCGAATCGGTGCGCATCATGAACTTAAAACACGTCGTCGTCACCGCGGTGGCGCGCGATGATTTGAAAGACGGAGGTGCGGCCGTGTTTGCCGAAACGGTGCGCGCCATCCGGCGAAAAAACCCGTTTACGACGATTGAAGTGCTGCCGTCCGACATGGGCGGGGTGTACGAAAACTTGAAGACGCTGATGGATGCCCGACCGGACATTTTGAACCATAACATTGAAACGGTGCGCCGCTTGACGCCAAGAGTGCGCGCGCGGGCGACGTACGAACGGTCGCTTGAGTTTTTGCGGCGGGCGAAAGAGCTGCAGCCCGACATCCCGACGAAATCGAGCATCATGGTCGGCCTTGGGGAAACGAAAGAGGAGATCATCGAGGCCATGGACGATCTGCGTGCCAACCATGTCGACATTTTGACGATCGGTCAGTATTTGCAGCCGACGAAAAAACATTTGAAAGTGGTGAAGTACTACCATCCCGATGAGTTTCGGGAGCTGAAAGAGATCGCATTAAGCAAAGGGTTCAGCCATTGCGAGGCGGGTCCGCTCGTCCGCTCCTCGTATCATGCCGATGAACAGGTGAACGAAGCGGCGAAAGCGCGGCAGCTGAAGGCGTAGGTTCAAGCGGCTGGCGCCCGCGGGCGGCGAATAGGCGAAAAGAAACGGTCGTGCCTCTTTTGGAAAAAGGCAGACCGTTTTCTTTCCTCGGCAAGCGGTTAGGCGATCGAAAAGCGTGAGCGTTATTGCCCCATTTTTGTCGTCCGCGGCGTTCTGTCCCGGAAATCGCGATCGAGTTGGTCGTTCATTTCGTTGATCATTTCGCCGTTTTCGTTTTCGCCGTCGCTTAGCTTCGCTCCTTGCGGATATTTCAACATCCGCTGGATGGTGGCGTCAAGAATTTGATCGATGTTGCGCGTGTTTGAGTCCAAGCGCCCGAAGCGTTCAATGTCTTTCATCAGCTGCGGATTGTCGGCGATGTAGACGTGATAGTAGCGAGGCACGACAGACAGTGCCGTCTTTTTGACTTGGTCAGCGGTCTGCTGCCGGTTGTTCGTGTCGGCGTCATAAACGACGAGCACTTCCTCATCCGTGACGAGCGTCGCGACGTCCTTGACACCCGGCAGCTGGGTGCACAGTTTGCTGATCAAATCGGCCGCTTTTTCGCGGTTGAAGGACGGCATGTCGTTATAGCCGTTGGCGTCGCCAGCAATCGGGCTTTTTTGATGGCGGACGTAGCCGAAGTTGTTCATCGGCGTGTCATCGCCGTTGGGCACTCCGTTTTCATTGTACAGTTCGTTGCGGTCGGTGACGTTGATGGTATTCCCGCTTCGCTTATAGACGTCCGTATTGTCATCTTGGGCGGTTTGTGCGCAGCCGCTCAAGACAAGAGCCGTTCCGAACAGAGCGGCCCACCATGGTCGTCTCATCGTCAGCACCCCCTTCGCTTTTAGGGTGGCACGCGGCGAGGCGTTTCATAACCGTCATTGATTGGGTGTCGTGCATCGTTTATGATGGAAGTGGAAAGGCGAGGTGAACTCCCGTGATTTGCATCAACAACCATTGTTACGAGCTGGTGGAAAATGTGAAAAACGCCTTTAACGAAGAAGCCTTTCGCGCCCGGTACGCCGATATTTTGGCGAAGTATGACTACATTGTCGGCGACTGGGGATACAATCAGCTGCGGCTGCGCGGATTTTTTGACGACCACAATCAAAAAGCGACGCATGATACGAAAATCAGCACGTTGTCGGAATATTTGTACGAATATTGCAACTTCGGCTGCGCTTATTTTGTGCTTCGCAAAGTGAAGCGGTGAAGCCGCCATGTCGCGGCGCTGACGGGCGGACAAGTGAAGCAGCCGCTCCGGGGCGGGCGGCTGCTTCGTCATTCCCCTTCGTTGTACGGGAACTGTTCGCTTTCGCGCGGGTCATCGTGCGGCGAGTGCGCGGCCGGATCGCGCCTTGGAATGTTTTGGTGCAGCGATTTGAATTCATAGTTGAAGGCGCTATAAGGTCGCTGTCCTTCCCGCCACGGTGTGCTTTTATTTTCGACCGGCGCGTCCGCGCGGTACGGCGATCCGTACGGCCCTTCGGGAAATTCCTCGGCCGTTAAGAAATTGCGCTGTTTCTCGACGGTGGAAACATCGGCATATGTTTCCCGTTCCGCCATTCGCCTCACCTTCCTTGCTGCCGGGTTGGTTCATAAGATGCCCCAAACCGAGGAAGGTTATGAAAGACATTCACGCAAAAAGGCGCGCAACTCGTCGGCGTCTTCGATCTTTAGCTCGTATGTGCGTTCCAAATAGCCCGGCTCGGCCAAATCGTCATCGCCGAGAATCGCGAAGCGGTTGCTCTGTAAGTCGAGCACGAGCCATTTTCCGTAAAACCGGTCCGTTTCCACAAGCGCCAAATCGAACCGTCGGTTTTCGCCGGCAAAGCTGACGAAGCGCACCGCTGCTTCAACCGTTTCGTCATACAAATAAAACCGTTCGCTCATCTTTTGCTCCCCCTTTCGCTCCCTTCGTTACCATCATAGCAAACAAGCGCCGAAAACGGGAGCGGACGGAGGAAGAAGTGGCGATGTCCGTCCCGCCATTGGCCGGACGGTGGGGATTCCGTCTTTTTTCAGCAGG
The DNA here is from genome assembly GCF_007829715.1 of Geobacillus sp. C56-T2. Lineage (NCBI taxonomy): Bacteria > Bacillati > Bacillota > Bacilli > Caryophanales > Anoxybacillaceae > Geobacillus > Geobacillus sp. C56-T2. Next base: position 2,933,315 of record NZ_VJWB01000001.1, on the reverse strand, counting down.
GCAAACGAGACGAAGGAGGGAACAGCGATGTATTTTGTTGACCGCAAAAAACTGGAAGATCGGCTGCGCTGCATCGAGCAAATGCTCGAGCGTTACAAGGCGCAGCGGCATTGGGAAGAACCGTTAGAGCGGCTGGCGCTCGAACGAATCGCTCATGTCCTCATCGAAGCCGTTTTGGACGTCGGCAATGCCATGATTGACGGCTTTATTATGCGCGACCCAGGCAGCTACAATGACATTATTGACATTTTGACTGATGAACGGGTGATTGCCCCGGCGGACGCCGAACAGCTGAAAGCGTTCATCGCTCACCGGAAAATGCTCGTTCACGACTACACCGCTGTTGATCACGCCAAACTGCGCGCCAGCTTGGATGCCCATTTGCCGGCGTTGGAGGCGTACCCGAAAGCGGTGCGCGATTATCTCGAAAGCGAGCTCGGCCCGGTGTCGGCGTTTCGCAATTGATCGGACGGCGACATCCATCGGCGTGCGCCGGTTGTCTTCGCGTTGGACGCCGGCGCGGCGAAACGAGGAAAGACAGAAGCGGTTGACCCGCGGGCTTGCGGCAGCGCGAGCATTGGGAGAGGAAGCGCGGCGTTCTCGCCGGCTCAAGGTGATCCGAACAGACTGGCGCGGCGGCCGCCTATCATGGAAAAGAAAGGAACAGAGGTCATGAAACGTTACAACGGCTATTTGATTGATCTGGATGGAACGATGTACCGCGGCACGGAATGTATCGCCGAAGCGCGCGAGTTTGTCAATGAACTGCACCGCCGCGGCATTCCGTATTTGTTCGTCACCAACAACTCGTCGCGCACGCCGGCGCAGGTGGCGGAAAAACTGCGGTCATTCGGCGTGCCGGCGGAAGAGAGGCACGTCTTTACGACAAGCCAAGCAACCGCCAACTACATTTTTGAACAAAAGCCAGGCGCGTCCGTTTATGTCATCGGTGAAGAAGGGATCCGCACGGCTTTGGCGGACAAAGGGTTTCGTTTTGCCGGCGAGGACGCGGATGTCGTCGTCATCGGCATCGACCGGCAACTGACATACGAGAAGCTCGCCGTCGCTTGCTTGGCGGTCCGCAACGGCGCGATGTTCATTTCCACAAACGGAGACATCGCTTTGCCGACCGAGCGCGGGCTATTGCCGGGCAACGGAGCCATTACGTCGGTTGTGGCCGTTTCGACGCAAGTGAAGCCGACGTTTATCGGCAAGCCAGAAAAAATCATTATGGAGCAGGCGCTTAACGTGCTCGGCGTTCCGAAAGCGGACGTGCTCATGATCGGCGACTATTACGAAACCGACATAGTAGCGGGCATGAACGCCGGCATCGATACGCTTTTAGTCCATACGGGCGTGACGACGAAAGAGATGCTCGCCCGCTATGAGCGGCAGCCGACGTATACGGCCGATTCGCTGCTAGAGTGGATGGAGCGCCTGTAAACAACGCCGCTTTGCCAAAAAGGCAAGGCGGCGTTTGCTTGTCATCGGCTGCGCGGGAAAAGCCGGCCATCAGCCGAGCGCACCGGGGCGTGGCGATCCATTATTCAGCGTTGGCGGCCCGGTGCGCCAAACGGCTTGACGCCGCCGCGGCAATGGCACCGACGATGTCGTCTAAAAACGTGTTGCATTTGCCGGTTGATTTATCGTTTAAGTATTGCAGGATGCCCGGTTTTTGTTTGTCAATGTATCCGTAGTTGGTAAAGCCGATCGATCCGTAGACGTTGACGATCGACAGCGCTAAAATTTCATCGACGCCATACAGCCCTTCATCGCGGCGGATGATCGATTGCAGCGGCTCATCAAGCTGGCCGGCCTCGGCGAGTTTATCGAGCTGAATGCCGGTTAAAATGGCGTTTTGCACTTCACGCTTTGAAATGACGCGGTTTACGTTTTCGATGCACTCGTCCATCGTCAAATCCGGATGGTATTTCGATTGCAAATAATAGACGAGTTCGGCGATTTTTTCCACCGTTACGCCCCGCTCCTCGAGCCAACGCCGAGCGGTTTGTTCCAAATTGTTCATAATGAATTCGCTCATAAAAGGTCACCTATTTCTTTTGAAAAGTCGCTTTATATATATATGTATCATGTCATAAAACAGTCCGTCATATAAAGAAAAATGCTCAGCGAGCCGCATATATAAACAATAGCCCCTTTGGTGGCCGATCTGAAGGGTTGCCTTGACGGGCAGAGAATCGAGCTCGCTTCGGCTGCTTGGCTGCGCGACGCTGAACGGCAGCCAAACAAAGCGATGAGGCTTTTCGCTTCCCGCCGGACGAGACGACCGTCGGCGGCCGGTTGGAAAAGAAATGGGGGCTGATCGGCCGAGCAGCGTCGCTAGAACGGGATCCAAGGTCAAGCGGTTTTTCCCTAACGCGGAAACGAGCGTGGAGATGGGGAGGAGAAAGCAAGCCTCGGCCAACAAGGAAGCGGACGGAGAGATAAGGAAGGGCAAGCGCTTTTTCCCCAACGCGAAAACGGGCGGGGGGATGAAGAGGGGGCAAGCGGTTTTCGATTCAATATGGACGCGAATGAGGAGGAAGGTCCATGGAACAATGGGTGCATAGCGAGTATGGAGTGCGCGTTGAGCGGCTGGAGTCAAAAGGGAGGCATACCGTGATCTGGGGGCAGCAAGAACGCTTTCTTCTCGTTCCCGCTGACGGGCGGAGCGAAGCGGAGATGGAAGAGCGCCAGCACATCAGCCGCTATTTGCGAGCCAAAGGGGTGAACGGCGTCGGGGAGCTCGTGAAAACAAAAGCCGGAACGTATCTTGCCGTCTATGAGGGACGGCCGATGGCGCTCATCCGCGCAACGCTTCCGCCCGTGCGCCTGCGCCAGCTCGGCCGAGAGCTTGCTTTGCTGCACGAATACGGGCGCTCTTGCCCGCTGCCCATTACGGTTTGCCGGCGCATCGGCCAATGGCGGGAGCTGTGGGCGAAGCGGATCGACCAAATGGAGGCGTTTTGGACGAACATGGTGGCAAACGGCCCGGCGTCGCCGTTTGACCGGCTGTTTATCGAGTCGTTCCCGTATTATGTAGGGTTGGCGGAAAACGCCGTCCAATATGTGGCCGATACGGAACTCGATGAGGAGCCGCTTCGCGTTGATTACGCGGCGTTTTGCCACGAGCGGCTGCCCCAGGCTGGCTGGATCGAAGGGGCCGAGGCGAAGCTGCCGACCGATTGGGTGTACGACCATTGCGCCCGCGATTTGGCGGAATGGGTGCGTGATTTGTATCGGCGGCACGGACCGGAATGCCGGCAGGAGGTGCGCCGGTTTTTCCAAGACTACGGGCACGTGTCGCCGCTGTCGCCGTTTGCTTGGCGGCTTGTTTACGCCCGATTGTTGTTTCCGCTTCCGTATTTCGAGTGTGTGGAGGCGTACTATTTGACAGAGGATGGACAGGAACGAACGCGCCGCGAGGAGGAATTGCGGCGGCTGCTCGGCGGTTCGCACGAGTATGAGCGATTTTTAGCTTCGTTTGCCGAGATTGCCGGCATCGCCGAACGCGTGCGTCTGCCGGCGGTCGAGTGGCTGCCACCGGCGTAGAAAGGAGAGCGGGGGCCGCGGCGCTGGCGCCCGCTATTTCGTTGACCGCCGTTGGCTTCATTTGAGCGCCGGGTGAGGTGGGAGGACTGGTTGGCGTCTGCTTGCCAGAAGCGGTGCTTCCGTTCATCCAAGCCGAGTCCCGGCGCGCTTGGCCGCTGGAAAACGGAAGGATGAGCGGGGCTATGGGGGGACAACTTCCCGTTTTTTTTCCGCCGGAGTTGTGATAAGATTTAGAAAAAACGAAGAAGGAGTGGCATCATGACGAAGCCGTGCGTCTTTATTACGCGCAAACTGCCAGAGGATGTTGTGGCCCCGCTTTCGGCTATCGCTGAAGTGGAGATGTGGCCGCATGAGGACGTGGCGGTGCCAAGCGATGTGCTCGTGGAAAAAGCAAAGCGGGCGGCGGCCCTTTTGCCGATGGTGTCCGATCCGATTGGTGAACAGGTGCTGTCAGCGGGGGCGGAGCTGAAAGTGGTCGCCAACATGGGGGTCGGTTATGACAATATTGATGTGCCGGCAGCGACTCGGCGCGGCATCGTCGTATGCAACACGCCGAACGTGCTGACCGATACGACGGCCGATTTGACGTTCGCGCTGCTGTTAGCCACCGCTCGCCGCCTCGTCGAAGCGGCTGAATTTTTGAAAGAAGGGAAATGGAAAAGCTGGAGCCCGTTTTTGCTTGCGGGCGCCGATGTCCACCATAAAACGATCGGCATCGTCGGCATGGGAAACATCGGCCAAGCGGTGGCCAAGCGGGCAAAAGGGTTTGACATGAACGTGCTGTATTACAACCGTTCCCGCCGCCCGGAGGCGGAAGTGGAGCTTGGCGCCATCTACCGTCCATTTTTCGATTTGTTGGCGGAAAGCGATTTTGTCGTCTGCTTGACGCCGCTCACCCCGGAGACGCGTCGTTTGTTCAACCGCGAGGCGTTTCGGCGGATGAAACGCTCAGCGGTTTTCATCAATGCGGCGCGCGGGGCGGTCGTCGATGAACAGGCGCTGTATGAGGCGCTCGTTCATGGAGAGATCGCGGCGGCCGGGCTCGATGTGTTTGAAAAAGAACCGGTGGATCCCGCCCATCCGCTCGTTTCGCTTCCGAACGTTGTCGCCTTGCCGCATATCGGCAGCGCCACGTACGAAACGCGGCGGGCGATGATGGCGTTGGCGCGCGACAACATTATTGCCGTGCTGGAAGGGCGGCCGCCGTTAACACCGGTGAATCGGCCGTCCTCCCTTCCGTGAAAATGCCGGGCTGGCGCGTGCTTTTTCCTCCCTTTGAGGTGGGGAGATCCGTTGCTTATGGAAATGGGGGAGCGTTTGAAAGACGATCCTGATGCGACAGGGCTTTTCGATTGGAGAAAAGGGCTTGATAAACGGCTTGTCCTCTTAAATCACCAGCCCCCGAGGGCAAAAATTTTCGTTGCCAAACAGCCGGCCGTCTTTTATAATGTCTACTATAAAAATACAAATGTCTACTGTGGGTAAACAGAAGGGGCGGGGAAGATGGAAAAACCGATTTTAGTTGGCTTGTTAGGATTAGGGACTGTTGGAAGCGGCGTGGTCAAAATCATTGAAAACCATCAGGAGAAGCTGATGCATCAAGTCGGATGTCCAGTCAAGGTGAAGAAAATTCTTGTCCGCGACGTCAACAAACCGCGCGATGTCGAGGTCGATCCGGCGCTGCTGACGACGAGCGCCGCCGAGGTGATCGACGATCCGGAGGTGGACGTCATCATCGAGGTGATGGGCGGCATCGAGGAGACGAAGGAGCTGTTGCTGCGGGCGTTGCGCCAAGGAAAACATGTTGTGACGGCGAACAAAGACGTCATGGCGGTTTACGGTTCAGAGTTGCTCCGGGTGGCGGCGGAGCATCATTGCGATTTGTTCTATGAAGCGAGCGTCGCCGGCGGCATTCCGATTTTGCGCAGCTTAGTGGATGGACTGGCGTCGGACCGGATTACGAAGCTTATGGGCATTGTCAATGGGACGACGAATTACATTTTGACGAACATGGCGCAAAACGGCGCCTCTTATGAAGCGGCGCTCGCCGAAGCGCAAGCGCTCGGGTTCGCGGAAGCCGATCCGACGTCGGACGTCGAAGGGCTCGATGCGGCGCGGAAGATGGCGATTTTGGCCCGCCTTGGCTTCTCCATGGATATTGATTTGGACGATGTTAATGTCAAAGGCATCACAGAAGTGACGGAGGAGGATTTAAATTACGGGAAACGGCTCGGCTATACGATGAAGCTGATCGGCATAGCCCAGCGCGATGGAAGCAAGGTGGAAGTCAGCGTTCAGCCGACGTTTTTGCCCGATTCGCATCCGCTCGCGTCCGTCCAGAATGAATATAATGCTGTGTACGTTTACGGCGAAGCGGTCGGAGAAACGATGTTCTACGGGCCGGGCGCCGGCAGCTTGCCGACAGCGACGGCGGTCGTCTCCGACTTGGTCGCGGTGATGAAAAATATGCGCCTTGGCGTCAACGGTCGCTATGCCGTCGCGCCGCAATATGAAAAACAGTTGAAAGCTCCAACGGAAATTTTCTCGAAATACTTTTTGCGCATTCACGTGAAAGACCAAGTGGGGGCGTTTGCCAAAATTACGACGCTGTTTTCCAAACGCGGAGTGAGCTTTGAAAAGATTTTGCAGCTGCCGATGAAGGAAAACGGCCTCGCCGAAATCGTCATCGTCACGCATGACGCTTCGCAGCAAGACTACGAAGAGATTTTGCAGCAGCTGGGCGATTTGGAAATCGTCGAGCGGGTGCAAAGCTCGTATCGGGTGGAAGGGGAGAAACGGTGATGACATGGAGAGGGCTGCTTGACGCGTACGGCGACTTTTTGCCGCTGACCGAAGCAACGCCAAGGCTGTCGCTTTGTGAAGGAAACACGCCGCTCATCCCGTTGCCGCGGTTGTCGGAAGAGCTCGGGATTACGCTGTACGTCAAAGTGGAAGGAGCGAACCCAACCGGGTCGTTTAAAGATCGCGGCATGGTGATGGCGGTGGCGAAGGCGAAAGAGGAAGGAAGCCATACGATCATTTGCGCCTCCACCGGCAATACGTCCGCTTCCGCCGCCGCGTATGCAGCGCGCGCGGGGCTGCGCTGCCTTGTCGTCATCCCGAACGGAAAGATCGCCCTTGGCAAACTGGCGCAAGCCGCCATGTACGGGGCGGAGATTTTTGCGATCGACGGCAATTTCGACGAAGCGCTCAGCATGGTGCGCCGGCTGAGCGAAACGGCGCCGATTACGCTCGTCAACTCCGTCAACCCGTACCGAATCGAAGGGCAAAAAACGGCGGCGTTTGAAGTGTGCGATCAGCTTGGGCGCGCGCCGGACGTGCTCGCCATTCCGGTCGGCAACGCGGGCAACATTACCGCCTATTGGAAAGGGTTTAAGGAGTATCACGAAGCAAAAGGAACAGGGCTGCCGCAAATGCGCGGCTTTGAAGCGGAAGGGGCGGCGGCGATCGTCCGCAATCAAGTGATTGAACAGCCGGAAACGATCGCGACGGCGATCCGCATCGGCAATCCGGCGAGCTGGCAGAAAGCGGTCGAGGCGGCGAACGAATCGCGCGGGAAAATCGATGAAGTGAGCGATGCGGAAATTTTGGCGGCTTACCAACGGCTTGCCCGCACGGAAGGCATTTTTGCTGAGCCGGCGTCATGCGCGGCGATCGCCGGGGTCATCAAGCAGCGCGAGCGAAACGAAATCGAGCGCGGCAGCCTCGTTGTCGCCGTTCTCACTGGCAATGGCTTGAAAGACCCGGCCATCGCCTTGGAGACCGCGGCGATCGAACCGATCGTGCTGCCGAACGATGAACAAGTTGTCTTGGAGCATTTGCAAGGGGTTGTCCGCGCATGAAAGAAGACGAGATGTTGAAGATCGTCGTTCCGGGTAGCACGGCGAACTTAGGTCCTGGGTTTGACTCGATCGGGCTCGCCGTCTCCCGTTACTTAACGCTTGATGTCCGCTTGGCGGAGGCGTGGTCGTTTGCGCCGAAAACGGCCGAGGTGAGCGGCATCCCGCGCGGAACCGACAATTTAGTGTATCAAGCGGCGGCCGAAACGGCGGATGTTTACGGCCGGCGCCTGCCGAGCTGCGCGGTGGAAGTGTCCAGCGACATTCCGCTGACGCGCGGACTCGGCAGCAGCGCGGCGGCGGTCGTCGCCGGCATCGAGCTGGCCGATGCGCTGCTTGAACTAGGATTGTCGCGCGAACAAAAGATGGAACTGGCCACCCGCTATGAGGGCCATCCGGACAATGTCGGCGCTTCGCTGTACGGAGGGCTGGTCATCGGCTGCTACCGCGAGGAAGGTGTGGATGTCGTTCATCTTCCTGATGTGGACATTGAAATGGTGGCATTGATCCCAGCCTATGAGTTGGAGACGAAAAAAGCGCGCGGGCAGCTGCCTGAACAATGGACGAGGCAGCGGGCCGTCGAGGCGAGCGCCATCAGCAATGTGTTCGTTGCGGCGCTGCTGACAAAAAACTGGCGGCTTGCCGGCCGGATGATGGCAGCCGATCTGTTTCATCAGCCGTATCGGAAACCGCTCGTTCCCGAGCTTGAGCGGGCGGAGGCGCTCGCTCTCGAATACGGAGCGATCGGCGCGGCGCTAAGCGGGGCGGGGCCGACGGTGCTCGTTTTTGCGGAACGAGGGGACGGCGCTCGTCTCGCCGAGCGGCTGCGGCCGCATTTTCCTAGTTGCGAAGTCGCCAGGCTGGCCGTTGAGCCGCACGGAAGCCGCGTCTACAAGCTCGCGCTGGAAGCGTGAGTGTTTTTTCGGCGTTGGGAGAATCGACCGCCGTCCGCCTCCTCTTCGCGCACGCCGAGGGTCGATAAGGGTCTTTGAAGCGGGAACGAAAACAGGGCGGTCCGCTACGCTTTTTCATCGTGGGATGCCGTAGGAGGACAAAAAAACATCCGAACAGCGGCGAGCTGTTCGGATGTTCCGCTTTAGAATACTTGCTCTACTTCGACGACGCCCGGCACTTCTTCAAACAGCGCGCGTTCGATCCCGGCTTTTAACGTGATCGTCGAGCTCGGGCAGCTGCCGCATGCGCCGAGAAGGCGGAGCTTGACCACGCCGTCCTCTACGTCTACGAGCTCGCAGTCGCCCCCGTCGCGAAGCAGGAACGGACGAAGTTTATCCAACACTTCTTGCACTTGTTCTTTGATTTCTTGGTCCGTCATTTCCATCGACTCCTTTCCTTACTTTTTATTATAATCGTGACAGGGGAAAAAATCTAATGATAAATTTTGCTTGCATAAAGGGTGACAATGATGGCGTTTCAACCGGTTGAAATTTGTGTTTACGGGGCTGACGTCCTTTGCCCGGCTTGCGTGCAGCTGCCGTCATCGAAAGAGACGTATGAGTGGCTCGAAGCGGCGTTGCGCCGCAAGTATCCCGATCAGCCGTTCCGGATGGTCTACGTCGATATTTTTCAGCCTCCTGCCGATGATGAACGAAAACGGGCGTTGGCGCAAACGATCGTTGAAGAAGATTGGGTATATCCGGTCGTGGTGATCGAAGGAACGGTGGTGGCGGAAGGCAATCCACGGCTAAAGACCATTTGCGCAGAAATGGAAAAATACGGCTACCGTTCGTCATAGCGGCGGCGCATGGGGAGGAAAGCGAACGGACGGCGGGGAGTCCCCGCCGCCTTTGCGTTTGGTCAGCCGCCCGGTCGGCGACAAGAGCTGCTCATACTGTCGTTAGAAATGTCGCCTAACCCTTTGGTCCGCTGCCGGATCGGCAATAAGATTTCGACGATGATGGGTTGATATCGATTCCCAGCACGCGTTCTCACTGAACCTGCCGCTTTGCGCCTTCCATTTTATGGACAGCCGTGCAAGGCTTAATAGCCGTTGTGGTATTTATACATCCAAAGAACGCCCGATTTTAACAGGCGCGGCACCCGTCCGGTGAGCGGGCGGTCCGCCACGAGGCCGAAGCCGTGTTTTTTCCCGAGCGAGCCGAGAATGCCTTTCAGCTTAATCGGCGGGAATTCGCTTGGCGGCTCTTCACCGTTCCAGCGCTTTTGCAGCACTTGGACGATTTGTTCGGCTTGCGCTTCGGCGAGCTGGGCGCTCGGCGAATGCGGCAGGCTCGCACAGTCGCCGACGACGTAGGCGTTTTCATAGCCGGGGATATGGTGCCGTTTCGTCAAGATGACGCGGCCTTGCTTGTCCTTTTCCACGTTGAGTTCGCGGACGACGCGGTTCGGCTGGATGCCAGCCGTCCAGACGATGACGTCGCACGACACCGGTTCATCGTGGTTGTACAGCACGCCCGGCTCGATTTTCGTCACGTTGGAGCGGCGGACGATCTCAACTTTGTGTTCGACGAACCAGCTTTCGACATAATCGCTCAGCCGTTTTGGAAACATCGGCAAAATGCGCTCACCGCGGTCAAACAGTTTAATGTGCAAATCAGGGCGGCTTTCGGCAAGCTCGCTGGCCAGCTCCACACCGCTCAGACCGGCGCCGACGATGCCGACGGTCGCCTTGGGTGGCAAGTTGTTCAGCGCTTCGTAGGCGGCGCGCGCTTTGTCGATCGATTGAATGCTGTAGGTGTATTGATCAGCGCCCGGCACCCCATGGTACTTGTCCTCACAGCCCAATCCGATCACCAGCTCGTCATAACGGACGCTGCGCTCGTCTTTCAGGTGGACGATCTGGTTGTCAAGGTCAATGGAGACGACTTCGCCAAACTCGTACGTCAGCTGCGGATGTTCCGGAAACGGGACGCGAATATGGTGGTCACTGACCGTTCCTGCGGCCAACGCGTAATATTCCGTTTTTAAACAATGGTATGGAACGCGGTCAATGAGGATAATATGAATGCCATTTGGCACATGATCCGGGAGGAGGCGTTGCAAAATCCGCATATTGCCGTATCCTCCGCCGAGCAGTACAAGTTGTTTCATGGTTAAAAATCCCCTTTTGTCCAGTTTCGTAAGCCGCTTATGCCATAAAAAAGTATAACGAAATTGTGACAAAAGAACAATAATTTTTCCGCCCGCTCCCTGCCTGGCAAGCATGTTCATTGACGGCGCGCGGCAAAACGGCTACGATGGGAAACAGGAAGGTGAACATGCGCATGATTTTGCCAATCATCGAATTTTGCATCAGCAACTTAGCCAGCGGGTCGTACGAGGCGATGGAACAGCTTGAAAAAGACCCGAATCTCGATATTATCGAATACAGTTGCCTAAGCTATTGCACGCGCTGTGCGGAAACGCTGTTTGCGCTCGTCAACGGCGAGTTTGTCAGCGCCGAAACGCCGGATGAACTCGTGGAAAAGATTTATCGGCATCTCGAAGAACATCCGATGCTGTAACGAAAAAAGGAGGATGCCCAATAGCGGCATCCTCTTCAATGTATATGAAAAAACGGGGGATACTTCCATTGTGGCCAAGGGGCGTTGTTTTTATACATCCAATTCCAGACTTTTTCGGGAGGGACGAACATTGCCGTCGTTTACGTTTACGAAAATGCATGGATTAGGGAACAGTTATATTTACGTTGATTTGTTTCGCGAAACGCTTCCGGAAGACGAGCTGCCGGCGATCGCCCGCCGCGTTTCGAACGTTCACACCGGCATTGGATCGGATGGCTTAATTCTCATTGGTCCTGCGGAGCGGGCGCCGGTCAAAATGCGGATTTTCAACAGCGACGGTTCGGAAGGGAAAAATTGCGGCAACGGCTTGCGCTGTGTAGCAAAATACGCGTATGAGCATGGCCTTGTCAAGGAGCGCCGCTTTTTGATCGAAACGCTTTCCGGGCTGGTTGAAGCAGAAGTGGCAGTCCAAGACGGCGAGGTGGTGAGCGTCACCGTCGATATGGGCGAACCGCTCCTGCAGCGGAGCGCCATACCGATGATCGGACCGGAGGTGGAACAGGTCGTTGCTGAGCCGTTTGTCATCAGCGGCCGCGAGTACGCGCTCACCGCCGTCTCGATGGGCAATCCACACGCGGTCTTTTATGTTGATGACATCCGCCAAGCGCCGGTCGAGGCGCTGGGGCCGCTTGTCGAACGCGATCCGCGCTTTCCCGAAGGAGTGAACGTCGAATTTGTTGAAGTCGTGAGTGATCGCGAGCTTCACTTCCGGGTGTGGGAGCGCGGTTCCGGCGTGACGCAGGCGTGCGGGACGGGCGCGTGCGCGGCTGTCGTCGCTTCCGTGCTCAACGGGAAGACGGCGCGCGGAGTGGAAACGGTCGTCCATTTGGCCGGTGGCGATTTGGTGATCACCTGGGGATGGGACGGGCGCGTGCGCATGACCGGCCCAGCCGAAACGGTGTGCACAGGGGTGTACTATGACCGGGGCGGGCAGAACGGTTGAGCATTTGCGCTGGAAAACGGTATAATAACAGTAAGCGGAAGGTCGGTGAGCGTTGGCAGTCGCCCGTTTGGGGGAGCTGGCCCGAACGCGGGTCGCCTGCCTCGCTTGACCTGATAGCGAAGGAGGGATCGAGATGGCGGAAGCCATTGTCACGCTGACGGAAGCGGCAGCGTTTCAAATTAAGGACATGATGAAGGAGCAGGAAGAGGAAAACGCCTATTTGCGCGTAGGGGTTCACGGCGGTGGCTGCAGCGGGCTGTCGTACGGCATGGGCTTTGAGCATGAGCGGCGCGAGGACGACGTCGAATTTGAACAGCACGGCATTAAAATTTTGGTCGACCGCGATAGCGCGCCGATTTTGCGCGGCACGGTCATTGATTACAAACAGTCGCTGCTTGGCGGCGGATTTACGATCCACAACCCGAACGCCATCGCGACGTGCGGCTGCGGTTCGTCGTTCCGCACGGCAACGAACGCCGGCACGCCGGAGCAGTGCTGACCGCGGAAACCGCGGCGGACAAACCCGGGGAAAGGGAGGGGAAGGCGAGTGAAAGGGCAAGTGAATGTAGTGTTGGCCCTCTTGTTGGCGCTGATCGTCGCCCTGCTCGCGGTGGCCAACGTTGACAAGGTGACCATCCGTTATTTGATTGGGGAAACGCGTCTGCCGCTGATCATCGTCATTTTTGGCTCCGCGGTTCTCGGCGCTTTGGTCGTCGCTATGTTGGGCTGGGTTCGCCTGTTCAGCCTGCAGCGACAGCTGAAAGCAGCGCTCAAGGAAAACGAAGCGCTGGCCGCTCGGCTAGCCGAACATGAACAGCAGCCGTCATCAGCATCGCTGTCTGGCGATGAAACGATGTAAAGCGAACAGACGGCGCCGCCAAAATGAGAAAGAGGGTGTCCCAAAAGGATCGGGATTCCCTCTTTCGTTGCTTATATATACGTGCTGGCTGCTTCTGCCGCACGATCGGTTGTGCCGATCTTGAAGGCAGACACTTTTTGGGTCCGCCTCGCTTTGTCGTGTCTTGGTCGCACTGAAGCGCGTCACACAACGAAACTAAAAGAGTGAGGTCGAGTGTGCCGGCTGCATCCGCGCTGTCGGATCGATGTACGTTTTGGCGCTGCTGATGGCGATCGGCGCTTCGCCGAAGCCGCAGGCGATCAGCTTGATTTTTCCGTCGTACGTGCAAATATCGCCGGCGGCATAGACGCCCGGGATGTTCGTTTCCATGCGGGAATTCACTTTGATCGAATGCTTCTCGATTTCCAATCCCCAATCTTTGATCGGCCCAAGCGAGGAAATGAAGCCATAGTTGACAATAACGGCGTCCACATCGACCGTTTCTTTCGTTCCGTCTTTGGCGTGCTCAAGCACGACTTGGTGGATGGCATGTTCGTCACCGATCAGTTCCACTGGCACGAACGGTGTCTTCACACGCACGGCCGATTTCATAAGCTGTTCGACGCTGTGCTCATGGGCGCGGAACTTGTCACGGCGATGCACGATCGTGACGCTGGCCGCGATCGGTTCGAGCATCAGCGACCAGTCGACCGCCGAGTCGCCGCCGCCGCAAACAAGCACCCGTTTTCCGGAAAACTGCTCCAAATCGTTGATAAAGTAATGCAAGTTTTTCCCTTCATAACGGGAAGCGGTTTCGATTTCCAGCCGACGCGGCTGAAAGGCGCCGTTTCCGGCGGTGATGATCACCGTTTTCGAATAGTGGATTTGTTCATTGGTGATGAGTTTGAACGTTCCGTCTTCCTGCTTTTCAAGCACATCGACCGATTCGTTCAGGCAGACGGTTGGTGAAAACAGCTCCAGTTGCTTTTTCAGCTGATTGACCAGCTCTTGGGCGCGCACTTTCGGGAATCCGGCGACATCGTATATGTATTTTTCCGGATACAACGCGGAAAGCTGCCCGCCGAGCTGAGGAAGGCTTTCGATGATTTTGACCTTCATTTGCCGCAAGCCGCCATAAAACGCGGCAAACATGCCGGTCGGCCCGCCGCCGATGATCGTGACATCATAAAGCGTGCGATCTTCCTTCACCGCCATACCTCCTTTGATTGTGATGGAATGATCCGTTTCTCTTTTTCGCACCGCGGCTCCTGCTCTCCACCTGTTTCAGGAGCGTTTCCGCTCCGCGCCGCGGTCGGCTGCGAACCGCCTATGCGGTGCTGCCGTTTTCGGTTTCGTTTCCAGCGATGACTGATTTTTCTTCCCTTCTTATTTTAGCATCTTATTTCAGCATGGGCAAAAGATGACGACAACCGTCTGTTGACCGCGGAAGGGCAGCGGTGAATTTTTCCGTCTTGCCGCAAAAAACACTTGAAATGGGGGAGAAAAAGGACTAATATGGTTGGTGGACAGATTGTTAATTTTTTGTGACAGTCCCTCGACATTTTTTTGTCCGTTATCGTGAACTTTTTCACAAACTTTGCGCGATAAAAATAGGGACGGCGGCAAAAGCTATAAAAAACGAAAAAGGGTGGAAGTGATTCAAGTGAGAAAACCAAACGTTGTCATTTTAGGCGCGGGCTACGGTGGGCTGATGACGACGGTTCGTCTGCAAAAGTTGATCGGGGTGAATGAGGCGAACATTACGCTCGTCAACAAACATGACTACCACTATGAGACGACATGGCTTCACGAGGCGTCGGCAGGAACGTTGCATCACGACCGCGTCCGCTATCCGATCCGTGATGTCATCGATCGGAACAAAGTGAAGTTTGTTCAAGCGACGGTTACTAAAATCGTTCCGGATGAGAAAAAAGTGCTGCTAGCAGACGGGGAATTGACATACGATTACCTTGTCATCGCTCTTGGCTTTGAATCGGAAACGTTTGGGATCAAAGGATTGAAAGAATACGCGTTTTCGATCGCCAATGTCGACGCCGCGCGGCAAATCCGCGAGCATATCGAATACCAGTTTGCGACGTACAATGCCGAAGAGGACAAAAAACCGGAGCGGCTCACGATTGTTGTCGGCGGCGCTGGGTTTACGGGCATCGAATTTTTAGGCGAGCTCGCCAACCGGATGCCGGAGCTGTGCCGGGAGTATGACATCGACCCGCACAAAGTGCGCATCATTTGTGTCGAGGCGGCGCCGACCGCGCTGCCGGGCTTTGATCCGGAGCTCGTCGAGTACGCGGTCAGCCAGCTTGAACGCAAAGGCGTCGAATTCAAAATCGGCACGGCCATCAAAGAATGCACGCCAGATGGCATCATCGTCGCCAAGGGCGATGACGTCGAAGAAATCAAAGCCGGCACGGTCATTTGGGCCGCTGGCGTACGCGGCAGCCGCGTCATTGAGGAGTCCGGCTTTGAAGCGGCGCGGGCGCGCGTGAAGGTTGACCCGTATTTGCGCGTCCCAGGCCATGAAGACATTTTTGTCGTCGGCGACTGTTCGCTCGTCATCGATGAGGAAACGAACCGCCCGTATCCGCCGACGGCGCAGATCGCCATGCAGGAGGGCGCGCTGTGCGCGAAAAACTTGGCGGTGCTCATCCGCGGGCAAGGAGAGCTCGAGCCGTTCAAGCCTGACATTAAAGGAACCGTCTGTTCGCTCGGCCATGATGATGCCATCGGCGTCGTCTTCGGCAAAAAGCTGTGGGGAACGAAAGCAAGCTTCATGAAAAAAGTGATCGACAACCGCGCCCTGTATTTGATCGGCGGTTCGTCGCTCGTGATGAAAAAAGGGAAATTTAAATTTTTCTAAAACGGTTGGTGGGAGCGGTACGACATTGGCTAAGCTGCCTAGCGGCAAGCTCGGCGGCTGCGCGGCGCTGGCAACCGTTAAAGATGGCGAGGCGACTCGCTGACATCAGCCCGATCGATGGCATCGTTTTTGCGGGAGTGAGGGGAGTGTTCCAAAAGGACTGGGACACTCCCCTCATTGCGATACAAGCACCATCCGCTTCTCTGCCACGCGAGTTCGGTCTTTCTTGAGGGGAAGATCGCCTTTTTTGTGCCCCAAAAACAGGGATTCGCCGTCTGGCTGTCGAACTACCAACGTAAACAACGATCATGAAACAAAAGGATGAGAACGATGGACAGCAAACGCGGAAACGTTTGGATCGCCGCGGCGGGCTTGGTCATCAATGAAGCGGGGGAATGGCTCGTCGTCAAGAAAAAATACAGTGGGCTGAAAGGAAAATGGTCGCTGCCGGCCGGCTTTGTGCAACCGGGGGAGATGCTCGATGAAACAGCTGTTCGCGAAGTGTGGGAAGAAACGGGAATCCGCTCGGAACCCGTCGCGCTGCTTGGCGTGCGCACCGGCGTCATCAACGGAAACATCAGCGACAACATGGCGATTTTTTTGCTCCGGCCGCGATCGGAGCGCATCATCGTGCAGACCGAAGAGCTGGATGCGGCTGCTTTCTTGAGCAGAGCCGCGCTTCAGGCCGACCGTGACACTTCCGGCCTGATTCGGTATTTGCTCGCGCTTGAGCCGCTCGCGTTCCTGCCGCCGCACAACGGCCTCAACCCGGGCGATCCGTTCGGGTACACGAAGTATCGGCTCTACTTTGAATCGCTGAAAGGGAAAGAATGACGAAGAAAATGAAAGTAAGTCATCGATGTATCCGTTTACATGAAGCGAAACGGCGAAAAACCGCCGTTTATTTTTACAGAAAATTTTGATATGTTAATAAAAACGAAATGGAGGGGAACATCGATGATGACGAGGACAGCTTGCCCTTATTGTGATGGGCACGGGTACGTGCAGTTGCTACTTGGCGGTTCGGAAACGTGCTACTGCTGCCAAGGGACAGGAAGCGAGGAAGAGGGAGAGAACAGGCGTTGACTTGGCATCCGCCCATCCAGTACACTGAAAAAGGGTGTAAGGGAGGTAGAGGGCGGATGCAGATGAGTTTGCCCCTTGTCTTGATTTCCATGCTTTTATTTTTTGTCTTGTTTTTCGGCATTAGTTTTTTGCTCAATATGGTGTTGCGGATGACGTGGATTGTCGCCGTATGCTTTCCGGTGATCGCTGCGCTCATCATTGACGATGTGCCATGGACGCGTTATTTCACCGCGCCGGCGGCGGCGTTTGCCGCGCTTGGGCGCAAAGCCGCTTCATTGGCGGCGGCCGACGTTTTGATTTTGGCGAGCGGATTTGCCGGCGCTCTTTGCGCCGGATGGGCGATTCGCACGCTGCGAGCGAAAGGATACCGGATGTTTTGACGACCGGCTGCCTTGTGGGCGTGCCGGTTTCAGCTTCCCATCGGGAAAAGGGAACGGATTTCCGCACGCGGGATCGGGTGCGGTGTCGGTTTGGCTGTTCGCGCCGTTTTGCAGCGGCTGGCGACGGCCATTTTTTTTGTGCTTTGGAAACTCGGGAGGCGTTCACGGCCGCCTGCTGTTGGCCGGCTTTCTTGCTATGGCCGGTACAGCGCAATGGCATTTTGCCTAGAAGGTCGGTGAAAAACGGTTGTTTCTTTTGAGCAATGGGGGATCGTTTGAAAGGTGATCCTGATGCGACAAGGCTTTTCTATTTGAGAAACGGTCTTGATAAGCGGCTTGCCCCCTTAAATCACCGGTCTCCTAGGGGGCTGGTGAAAAACCGCTGTCACACACGAATCGGCGGCATTTTCATTCAGAAAAGAAAGATGATTATGAAAAGTTTCTCTAATTGAGAAATGAATGGGATTAGTAGCATTTTACACGAAATCACCGGACTCCTAGTTCAAGCGAGCCGCTTGTTGTTGACCGACTTTCTTGCCCGTTCGTGCGTATAGTCGGGGATGGGGTTCGTGCCTATCGACCGTCGGCAAGCCAACAGGTTGGTGAACCACCGCTGTTTGCCTTGATTTAGCTGCTCGAGTGACGAAATCATATACAGGGCCACGGGACCATCGTTGGTGAACCACCGTTGTTTGCCTTGATGGGCGATGGAACGTGTGAACATGGAGGCTGATGAAACAAGCAAGGTTCGCTGACCGTCCATACGTCCGTGGTTTCGTCGAAGCCACGTCCTTGGGAGTGAACAGAGAAGGGGCTGGTGGGCGATTTTTGTCATGTGCCAATGAATATTTCGATTTCGGATGGAGATAAATAGAGGTGTGAGAGGAGTTGAGAGCATTGAATGGGTTTAGGCAGTTTGTGCGCCGGTCCGCGATGACGCTCTTGTTTTTCGCCGCGTTGACCGCAACGTTTCAATCCGTTTCAGGGGTTGAGGCGAAAACAGTTCTCCATTCCTTTCCAAACGTTTTATCGGTGGGTCACCCGCCTGTTTGGGAACTGAAGGAGCGCGCGAAAAACAGTCAGCACTCCCCGCCACGCCTCGAAGACCATTTTGATTGGTCAAAATATCCGTCAGTGGAAGTGATCGCGACCGGCTACACAGCTGGCGCCGAGTCAACGGGCAAAACGCCCGATCATCCTGAGTATGGTATTACATACTCCGGCGTCCGCGTCAAACGCGACCTTTACTCGACGATTGCCGCGGATTTAAGCATTTTCCCGATCGGTACGATTTTGTTTATTCCCGGCTACGGCTTCGGCGTCGTGGCCGATAAAGGCGGGGCGATCAAAGGGAATCGCATCGACTTATATTACGAAACCGTTGAAGATGTCTATAAATATTGGGGAAAAAGGAAAGTTCACGTCTATGTGGTACAAAAAGGGAACGGCACCTTGTCGGAGGAAGAGTTGAAGCGGCTCAACGAAGATGAAACGATGCAAGTGTTTCGCCAGCAATATTTGCAGTCGAAAAGCTAAGCAGGCATCGATGGACTGCGCGGTGGCGCGGACAATCGAATCATTGACAGGCCTCCCGCCTGTCAGCGCCCGAGGAGCGGGTCGCTGTCGTCGGCGGGAGGAAAGAGCGCCGGATGCAAAAGCGGCGCTAATTTTTTTAATCCGACTAGCAAGCGCGGCGACGGCCGGCAATAGAGCGCTTCTTCAAGAAGATGGATGCGCCCGTGGCGGACGGCGTCCGTTTCGTTGGCCTTCGGGCGTTGCGTGACCGCGCTGGGCCTCATTTTTTTTGTCTGCACCCCCACCCAGACGAGCAATATGTGTGCTGGATTGCGGGCGACGACTTCGTCCCATTCCGTCTGAACGCTCGCCTGCGGGCAGTCGGCAAACACGTTGCGCCCGCCAGCGAGTTCGCTGAGCTCGCTCAGCCAGTTGCCGCCGCCGGGCGTAAAAATCGGCCGCGGCCACCATTCCCAATACAGGCGGACCGGTTCGGCCGCGGCGGCTCGTTCGCGGTACTCAGCGAGAAACTCGCGATATCGGCGGACGAGATCAGCCGCTTTTTGCGTTTCACCAATGGCGTCGCCTAACGTAAGAAGGTCGGAGGCGATGTCATCGAGCGTATTCGGCGCCAGAACGAGATAGGGCAGCCGGCGGCGCGCGAGTTCCTCGACGTTGCGCTCCATCCCGGGAACGCTCAGCGAAGCGACGACAAGGTCCGGTTTCAGCGCTTCGACTTGATCGATGTCAATGCGCAAATCCGGACCGACGTTCGGCAGCCGCCTCACCTCCGGGGGCCAATCGGACGATTGGTCAACGGCAATGACATCATCGAGCCGGCCAAGGTAAGCGAGCAATTCCGTGTTGCTTGGGCAAAGGGAGACAATATTCATGGTGTTGTTTCCTCCTTGGAAAAGCTGGGGCGGCGAGTTTCACCCTCATCCATTGTGCTTTTCCTCCTCGGAAAAGGTCGTTGGATTTGGGCGCGGCTAGGAGGCCGATGATTTGAGGAAGCAAGCCGCTTCTCAAGCCCGTTTCTCAAATCAAAAAGCCTTATCGCATCAGGATCGCCTTTCAAACGCTCCCCATTGCTCAAGAGAAACAACCGTTTTTTTACCATATTTCTGGAAGGGTGATGAAAAACCGATGATTCCCTTCATCAATGGGGGAACGGGTGAAAAGCAGGACTGATGCAACGAGTTTTTCTGCTGGAGAAAGGCGAGTCAATCACCAGCCTCCTAGAAGCCCGGTGAAAAACCGCTGTCGCACACCAATCGGCGGCATTTTCATTCAAAAAAGAAAGCTGGTTCTGCAAAGTTTCTCTAATTGAGAAATGGATGGAGCATTTTGCACTAAATCACCGGCCTCCTAGGAGCGGTTCGCGAAGAGCCGTTAATGTGATATTCTATTTGCTGGCCGCGTTTTCCTTCCATCGTGTGCGGTGTGGCCGGAAAGAAAACCACGGTGGGGCGCTCCCGGCAGAAAAAAGGCAAGCTATTCATTAGGGGCTCGAAACAATAACTCCATTTCGATATAATGGAACATGAAAGCCATGACGAGGAAAGGGGAGGAAACGATGTTTACTGTAAAACCGTTGCCATCGGCCGAAACGAATGAGGACGCGCTTGTGATCGGGTTGTTTGAAGGAGCGAAACCGTGGAGCGGCCTGGCCGGAGCGTATGATGCCCGCCTTGGCGGGCGGCTGGCCGAGCTGCAAAAGGAAGGCGACATTTCCGCGAAATGGGGGCGCCTTTCCGTCATTCATCCTTTTTTGCCCAATGGAGCGAAGCGGTTGTATTTTGTCGGGCTTGGCAAACAAGAAGAGCTGACGTTTGCGCGGCTGCGTGAAGGATTTGGCAAGCTCTTTCGCGCGCTCAAGCAGGCGAAGCGGACCGCGGCGGCCGTTGTGCTCGACACGTTTACGACCGAAGCGGTTGATGCGAACGAGGCGGCCCATGCCTTGGCCGAAGCGTGCTATTTGGCCACGTATGAGTTTCCCGGCTACAAGCAGAAAAAAGCAGAACCGGATGCAACGCTGGCGTCGCTTACCGTCTATACGGCGGCCGATGCAGCAGACATCAAGGCGAGCTTGTTTGTCGGCTCGGTGTACGGAAAGGCGACCAACTCGGCGCGCACACTCGTCAATACGCCAGGGAATTTGTTGACGGCGTCCGATTTGGCTGATTATGCGGTGAAGCTCGCTACCCGGTACGATTTGGACTATGAAATTTTGGAAAAAGAAGAGATGGAGCGGCTCGGCATGGGTGCGCTCTTGGCGGTGAATCAAGGATCGGCGCAGCCGCCGAAGCTGATCGTTCTCAAATACCAAGGAAAAGAGCGGTGGGAGGACGTGATCGCCCTCGTCGGCAAAGGGGTGACGTTTGATACGGGCGGATATTGCCTGAAGCCGCGCGACAGCATGATCGACATGAAAACCGATATGGCCGGCGCCGCCGCGGTGCTTGGGGCGATGGAAATTATCGGTGAGCTGCGTCCAGAGCAAAACGTGCTTGCCGTCATTCCAGCGACCGACAACATGATCGGCGGCGGGGCGTTCAAGCCGGATGATGTCATTACATCGCTGTCCGGCAAGACGATCGAAGTGAGAAACACAGATGCGGAAGGGCGGTTGATTTTAGCGGATGCCGTCACGTACGCAAAGCAGCACGGCGCCAGCTATATTATTGATGTTGCCACGTTAACGGGCGGTGTCATCGTCGCGCTCGGCACGGACAAAACAGGAGCGATGACGAACAATGAAGCGCTGTTTGAGCAGCTGCTTGAAGCGTCTATGGAGACCGGAGAATTCATTTGGCGGCTGCCGATTACAGAAAAAGACCGCGAGCGGGTGCGAAGCAGCAACATCGCCGATTTGAACAATTCTCCGGGGCGTGAAGGCCACGCCATTATGGGCGGAGCGTTCATCGGTGAATTCGCCGAAGACACGCCGTGGGTGCATTTGGATATCGCTGGAACGGCCACGGTGAAGAAAGACGGCGACCTCGGGCCGGCGGGAGCGACAGGCGTCATGGTGCGCACACTGGCGGCGTTTGTCGAACGGTTTGCCGATCATGACCAAGGCTAACCAAGAGGCGATTGATCCGCAAGGGAAACCAACCGATCGTGCGACCGAAGCAACTGGTGCGGATCGATAGCGATGGAGATGACCTAAAAGACGATCTCCCCCTCAAGAAAGACAGAACATATAGTGTGGTGGGGAGCGGTTAGTGCCTATATATTTGCGATGAGAGAGGGTGTCCCAGTTCTTTTGGCACCCTCTTGTCGATCAGTCGGCGAAGAGCGAAGCAGACATGCATAGCTTCGTCGTTCTTTTGGTACGCTACATAGCAAGAAATACGAACAAAATGTAAAGATAGTGTAAATTTAATGTAAAGTTTATTTTTAGTCATTGTAAATAAAGTTGAAATTGCTACAATAAGTAGCGTGATTTTTGATTCCAACAATGGAGGGGTCCGACCATGATTTTTTCGCCAAAAAAGGACGTTTTCTTCGATATGTTGTTCACGATTTCGGAAAATGTGAAGGAAGCGGCCCAATATTTTGTCGAATACAAAATCCGCAACGTCGGCGACTTGAAAGAGTTCGCGCGGGTGATGAAGGAGTATGAACGGAAAGGGGATTCGTTCATCCATGAATTGGTCGTCCAGCTCAATAAAACGTTTATTACCCCAATCGAGCGCGAAGACATTCACCAGCTGGCGATGAAAATGGACGATGTGCTCGATGGCCTCGAGCAATGCTCGGCCCGTTTTGAAATGTTCTCGTTTACCGACATTGACGAACATATGGGGAAATTTTTCGACTATATTTACCAAAGCACAATTGAAATCGTTCATGCGTTAGAGCTGCTTTCGCATAAAAAATTGCTCGATATGCGTCAGCACGCCATCAAGATCAAAGACTATGAAACGAAGTGCGACGAAATTTTGCGCGCTTCCATCAAAAACTTGTTTGCCTTCCAAAAAGATCCGATTAAGCTCATTCAATATAAAGAGCTGTATGAAATGCTTGAGGAAATTGCCGACAGCTGTGAGGATGTCGCCAATACGATTGAGACGATTATTATGCGCAACGCATAAAAGGGGACGTTGTTTTTATGGATATGATTCTTGTGTTGACGATATGCATCGTGATTTTTGCGCTGGCGTTTGACTTCATCAACGGCTTCCATGATACGGCCAACGCCATTGCTACTTCGGTATCGACGAGGGCGCTTACGCCGCGGCGCGCCATTTTGCTGGCTGCGGTGATGAACTTTATCGGCGCTTTGACGTTTACGGGCGTAGCCAAAACGATTACGAAGGACATTGTTGACCCGTTTGCTTTGGAAAACGGGCCGGTCATCATTTTGGCGGCATTGACGTCCGCGATCGCCTGGAACTTAATCACGTGGTATTATGGGATTCCGAGCAGCTCTTCCCATGCGCTGATCGGTTCGATTGCCGGGGCGGCGATCTCGGCGGCGGGAATTGGTATTTTAAATTACAGTGGGTTTTTGAAAATTTTGCAATCTCTCATTCTGTCGCCGTTTTTGGCGCTGAGCGTCGGTTTTGTCATCATGACGATTTTCCGCTTCCTGTTTAAAAATGCGAACTTATACAGTACAACCAAAGGGTTTCGTCTCTTTCAAATCGTGACTGCTGCTTTTCAGGCGTATACGCACGGAACGAACGACGCTCAAAAAGCGATGGGGATTATTACGATGGCGCTGATCGCCGGCGGATATCATGCGACAACGGACATCCCGGAGTGGGTGCGCATTTCCGCCGCTTTGGCCATGGGGCTGGGGACGGCGGTCGGCGGCTGGAAGATCATTAAAACGGTCGGCGGAAAGATCATGAAAATTCGCCCGATCAACGGGGCGGCGGCGGATTTATCGTCCGCGCTCGTCATTTTTTCGGCCACAACGTTCCATTTGCCGGTCAGCACAACGCACGTCATTTCCTCGGCCATTATGGGAGTGGGCGCCGCGCAACGGGTGAAAGGAGTCAAATGGGGCGTCGCCCGCCGGATTGTGCTTACATGGGTGATTACGCTCCCAATTTCTGCGCTCATGGCTGGTTTTCTGTACCAAGTGTTCAATTTATTTTTCTAACGAAAAACGCGCCTGTTGTCCAACAGGCGCGTTTCGTTTATGCCGCCGGCCGGCTCGCGGAAGAGGAGCGGCCGATCGCCCGGCAAAGGCGCGGGGCAATCAAACCGGCGACGATCGATAACAAAATGTCTTTTGGCAGCGGAACAAGCATCCAGCCCCATACCATTTCGTACGACAGCCCTTTTGGCGCTTCCGCCCATAATTTGTACGCCATATACATCCAGTTCGTGCCGATGACATAGTTGATGACCATCCCGACAAGCGCGGCGGTGACAAAGCGGACGGTGGGTGCCGGCTGTGGGCCGCGTTCGATGATCCAGCCGGTCACATACGCCGCGGCGATAAAGGAGAGAATAAAGCCAAATGTCGGTTGGAAAATGATTGATAATCCGCCGCTAAGCTTGGAAAACACCGGCGCGCCGGCTAGGCCAACGAACATATACACCGTCATCGCCACCGCGCCGAGCCGTCGCCCTAACACGGCGCCGGCAAGAACGCAGAAAAACGTCTGCAGCGTGATCGGCACGCCGCCAACGACAAGAAACGGCACCCATGCTGTAATGTTGGCGCCGATGGCCATCAAGGCGACGAACATCGCGGCAAGCGTCATGTCAAGCGGGCGAAGCGAAGTCCGTTGTTTCATATGTAAACCCCCTTTTTATGTTTGTTAACAAAATCGTACTGAACAACCGCTAGGCTGTCAATCCTTTTTTCGGGGCATGATGGGATGAGCGGCGGGGGATGCTAAGGAAAAGCGCTGCCCTAAACTGTCGCGAAAACTGAATCAAAGCCGACAAGGACGAAAGAAGCGAAGGGAGGATGGCGATGGAGCGGTTTATGCCGGATGAGGAGCTAAGATGGGCAAGCAAAATGGGGGCGAACGAAGACATCATCCATACGAGCAAAAACGATGATGGCTACGATTTGCGCACCCCGGCTGAAATCGGGAAGCGGCAGCCGTTTGATGAAAACGGCAATGCGTGAAAGAAGAGGCGCGGATGGACGGGATCTTTTTCGTCTACTTTGAAAAACAAGTGCTGCGCTTTTTAGGAGGCTGGTGATTTAATAGTACATACCGCTTCCTAGCATCGTTTCTCAAATAGAAAAACCTTGTATCATCAGTGCTTCTTTTCACACGTTCATCCATTGAGCAGGGGAAACAGCTGTTTTCGACCGGCCTTTTAGACTCCAAGGCGGTTAAGCTGACGATGTTGACTTCACTGGTCTCGATCCTTGTCGGGGCTATCATCGATCAGCGCACGCAATCGAATGCGCGATGGAAACAGAAGAGACCGGCGAGTTCGCCGATACATTGGACGGGGGATCGGACGATCGCCGTCTTTTTCGTTGGCGAATGCCGGGGCAAGAATCGTTTTTGTGCGAAAACGGTTTCTGGCGCGGCAAGACGCCGACGACAGCCCGCTTCCAGCGTCCCGGGCGGAAGCGGTGTTGTCGCATCGGGCGCGGCGCTTTTGAACGAGTGGCCGCTCATCGTCCAATGGCGGCCGACGTGATGAGCGCGAAAAGCGGCGGTTCGCCAACCATTTCCCCATTTCGCCTGCCGCCACGATGGCGAAGGCTATCGGTGTGAAGGCGGAAACACGTTCCAGCGCAAGCCGACAACGAGCTGGCAGCACGGGAATGCGCCGGGCGGCGGCAAGAGCGTCAGGCGAATGCCGTCGGGATTGAAATACACCTCGGTTTGCGAGCGGATGCCAAGCGAACGGATCAGGCGCTTCACTTCATCCGTTTTCCCTTCTTGGGCGGCCGACATGACCGAGGCGGCAAACGAGCGCGATTCGGCCAGCCGTTTTAAAATGACTCCGGCATCGTTCATCAGCGTCTGGGCGGTGGCGGCCGATTGGGAGAAGATAGCGGGGTCGACCGGCGGGTACGGCCTTGCCCATGCCGCAGGGGACAGGAAATAAATCATTGGCTTGCTCCTCCTTTTGGATGTGATTACTACTTACTATACTCGCCGTATTGTAAACCGTTTCCATAGAACCGATACGACTGGCAGTGAAAGGTGAAACTTTTTCGGAAACTTTTCGTATACACATAAGCAGAGAACGTCTGACTTAATTTGCAGCAGACCGTTGTACCGACAGAGGCAAGAGTTTTATGATACAATGATAAACGGGGCGGTGTGAGGGGAAACAATAGGGAAGGAGGATGGTTCATGTTAAACTTGGCAATGGTCTCACCGCTGATTTTTGCTTTATTCGTTCCGTTTTTGTATAAATATGTACGTTCGATTCATACCGGCTGGTTTGTGCTCCCACTACCGGTCTTATTGTTTTTATATTTTATTCAACATCTCCCTCTTAACCCCTACGGACAAACGCTCCCTTGGATTCCGTCTCTCGGAATGGATTTTCAAGTCTATATGGATGGGTTAGGGTTGCTCTTTTCCTTGCTAATCACAGGGATCGGCTCTCTCGTCGTGCTGTATTCGATTTATTATTTGCCGAAGGAAAAGGAAAAACTTGGGCACTTTTACGTGTATTTGCTTTTGTTTATGGGAGCGATGCTTGGCGTCGTTCTTTCGGACAACGCCATGGCGCTCTATCTCTTTTGGGAATTGACATCGTTTTCCTCCTTTTTGTTGATTGGCTACTGGAATGAGCGTGAACGTTCCCGATACGGGGCACAAAAATCGATGCTCATCACCGTGCTTGGCGGGCTGTCTCTGCTTGGGGGATTTTTATTGCTTTCGGTCATGAGCGGAGGGTCGTACAGCATTCGCGATTGGATGGCTATGGCGGATGCGTGGCCGCAGCATCCGTTGTTTGTGCCGGCGATGCTCTTGATTTTGCTTGGCGCGTTTACGAAATCCGCGCAGTTTCCGTTTTACATTTGGCTTCCGGACGCGATGGAAGCACCCACCCCGGTCAGCGCGTATTTGCATTCGGCCACCATGGTGAAAGCCGGCATTTATTTAGTGGCTCGCTTCACCCCGATTTTTGCCGTTTCTTCGTTATGGGTTTGGTTGGTGATGGGGATTGGAATGGCGACGCTTTGCTGGGCGTCATTTCATGCCGCCCGTCAGACGGATTTGAAAGGGTTGCTCGCCTATTCGACGGTGAGCCAGCTCGGGTTGATTATGTCGCTGCTTGGCGCCGGGGCGCTGGCCTTTCATGGCGATCCGGGCGACCGCCGTTTATATATGGCGGCCGTGGTGGCAGCGGTGTTTCACTTAATCAACCACGCGACGTTTAAAGGAAGCTTGTTTATGGCGGCCGGCATTGTCGATCATGAGACCGGGACGCGGGATATCCGGCGTCTTGGCGGGTTGCTCAGCGTCATGCCCATCACGTTTACGGTTGCGGTCATCGGTTCGTTGTCGATGGCGGGTGTGCCTCCGTTTAACGGATTTTTAAGCAAAGAAATGTTTTTTGCGGCGATGGTGCAAGTGGCGAACGCCCAATGGTTGTCGCTTGATGTGTGGGGGATCTTGTTTCCGGTGCTCGCTTGGGTGGGCAGCGTGTTCACCTTTTTGTACAGCCTTCTTTTTGTTGGGAAAACGTTTCTTGGTGCTCCGAAGCCTTCCGAATGGCCGAAACAGCCGCATGAAGCCCCGGTGGGGATGCTTGTGGCGCCGGTCGTTTTGGCCGTTCTTGTCATCGGCTTTGGACTGTTTCCGAATGTGTTGTCCAACACGGTGATTGCGCCGGCGGTCGATGCTGTCGTCAACGGCGTGTTCCGCCAAGAGGGGCTTTCCGTGCACATTAGTCATTGGCACGGATGGACGATTGAAGTGTGGATGACGATCGGAGTGATTGTTCTTGGCGTGTGGCTGTATCGGACGTTTGATTCATGGAAGCGCGTATACGGTGTTTTTTCGCGGCGGCTTTCACTGAATCACTTATATGACACGGTCGTGCGGCAAATGGAAGAGCGGTCGTATTCGCTGACAAGCCGTTACATGACCGGGTATGTTCGGACGTATTTCTTGTATATTTTGTCCGCGATGATCGCATTGCTTATCGCAACGATCGCTTTGAAAGTAGATGGAAGGCTCTCGCTAAGCCATTTAGCGGAAGTGGGCATCCATGAACTGATGTTGGCGTTGGTCGCCTTGATCGGAACGGCGACGACTGTGGCGGCCAAATCACGTCTTGTGGCGATTATCGCGTTAGGTTCGGTCGGCTATACGGTGTCGCTTTTCTTTGTGTTGTTCCGGGCGCCTGATTTGGCGTTGACGCAGCTCGTCATTGAAACGATTTCCGTCGCGCTGTTTTTGCTCTGTTTTTATCACTTGCCGAAGCTTAGCCGCCATGAGAAAGGCGTTCGATTCCGGCTTGGGAACGCTCTTATTTCGCTCGGAGTCGGCGCGTTGGTCAGCGCGATCGCCTTGTTGGCGTACAGTGAGAAAAACTTTGCCTCGATTGCTCAATACCATATTGAAAACGCGTATGAAAAAGCGGCTGGAAAAAATATTGTCAACGTGATCTTAGTCGACTTCCGCGGATTTGATACACTTTTTGAAATTTGTGTGCTGGCGATCGCGGCGCTCGGCATTTACGCTTTAGTGAAGCTGAAAGCTCCGAAAGGGGAGAGCGGCAAATATGAATGAGCTCATTTTGCGCACGGTAACGGCCGTTGTCACGTTTATGATCATTTTATTTGGGATTCAGCTTTTTTTTGCCGGCCACTATTATCCAGGCGGCGGATTCATTGCCGGCCTCGTTACCGCCGGCGCCATTATTTTGCTGCTGCTGGCGTTTGACATCAAAACCGTCCGGTCGATGATCCCGGTTTCGTATCGCACGCTCATTGGCATCGGGCTGTTGTTTGCCTTAGGAACAGGTCTTGGCGGCTTAGTCTTCGATGTCCCGTTTTTAACGCACGCCCACGGCCATGTCATGCTGCCGCTGCTTGGGGATGTGTCGCTCCATACGGCCGTCTTGTTTGACTTAGGAGTGTATTTGGTCGTTGTCGGGGTCACCATGACGATTATCGAAACGATAGGAGAGGAAGAATAAATGGAAGTCGTCATGATTATTGTCATCGGCTGTTTGTTTGCCGGCGCCACGTACTTAATGTTAAGCAAAAGTTTGCTTCGGATCATTATCGGCACGGGATTGCTAAGCCATGGAGCGCATTTGCTTTTATTGACGATGGGAGGATTGAAAAAAGGAGCGCCGCCGCTGCTTGACGTGCAGGCGGAACATTATGTCGACCCTGTTCCGCAGGCGCTGATTTTGACGGCGATTGTCATTAGTTTTGGGGTCACGGCGTTTTTGCTCGTTTTGGCGTATCGTTCTTATCAGGAGATCGGGACGGACAACATTGAACGGATGAGGGGAAAGGAAGACCATGACTAATGCCGTAATTTTTCCGATTGCGATTCCATTGACGACAGCAGTTCTCTTGATGTTTTGCGTGAAATCATTGAGAGCGCAAAAAATGATTTCCCTCGTGTCAGCAGGGGCGCTCATCGCTGCGGGCGCTTGGCTTGTGCGTCTTGTCGACCATGAAGGGATGCAAAAGCTCGACGTCGGAAACTGGCCGGCGCCGTTTGGGATTACGCTCGTCTCCGACATGCTTTCAGCGCTGTTGGTGTTGACAACGAGCGTGATCGCGCTCGCTTGCCTGCTGTATTCCTTTTTCACGATTGACGCGAAGCAGGCGTCCATGTACTACTATGTTTTTTTTCAGTTTCTCATTGTTGGAGTGAACGGGGCGTTTACGACAGGGGATATTTTTAACTTATTCGTGTTTTATGAAGTGATGCTCATGTCATCGTATGCGCTCCTCGTTCATGGCGGTACGAAAATCCAGCTTCAGGAAACGATGAAATATATGGTGATCAACGTGTTTTCATCAGCGTTGTTTGTCATCGCTGTCGGCTATTTGTACGCCGTGACCGGCACATTGAATATGGCGCACTTAGCCGTACGGATTTCTGGAGCGGAAAACACCGCCGTGTTGACGGTTATTTGTTTGCTTTTTCTCATTGTCTTTGGGTTAAAGGGGGCGCTGTTTCCATTTTATGTTTGGATGCCGGGGGCTTATTCCGCTCCGCCGGCGGCGGTGCTCGCGTTGTTTGGCGGCTTATTGACAAAAGTCGGCGTGTATTCGATTTTGCGCACATTTTCGCTCATTTTCCGTCAAGATGTCGGCTATACGCATACGATTTTAGCGTGGTTGGCGATCGCGACCGTTGTGTTTGGCGTCATTGGCGCCGTGGCTTACCGCGATATGAGGCAAATCGCCATTTATAACATTGTGGCGGCCATCGGTGTGATGGCGTTTGGCATTTCGTTAATGACAGAAGAAAGTATGGAAGGCACGATCTTTTACTTGCTGCAAGACATGGTCATGAAAACGGCGCTCTTTTTCATTGTCGGGGCGATTGCGTATGTTGCGGGAACGAATCAACTCGGGCGGTTTAGCGGACTGCTCGGTTCGTATCCGCTGCTTGGCTGGGCTGTATTCCTTTCCGCTCTTGCGCTAGGCGGCATTCCTCCGTTCAGCGGGTTTATCGGAAAAGCGCTCATTATTCGGGCGGCGTTTGAAAAAGGACAGCTTCTGTTCGCGCTAGTTGTGTTATTATCCAGCTTGCTCGTTCTTTATTCGGTGATGAAAATTTTTATTCAATCTTGTTGGGGAGAAGCGCGCGGGTATGAGCAAAAACGAGTCGTCCCGCTGTATGTGCCGATTGTCGCGCTTCTTTCCTTGGCTGTTTTATACGGCGTCGGGGCCGAGTTTGTTCGTCCATATATCGCCCAGGCGGCGGCGACGTTGGTGGACCCGTCAATGTATATTGAGTCCGTGCTGAAGGAGTAGAGGCAAATGGCGCAACAATTGCTGCTCAACGTGATATTGGCATTCGTTTGGATGTTTCTTGCTGATTCGTTCAGCGGATCATCGTTTGTCATTGGATATCTCCTTGGTTTAGGCATTCTTTTTGTGCTGCGCAGATACTTCTCGACGACGTTTTATGTCGTCCCGTTGTTTGTGATTGGAAAGCTGACGCTCATTTTCATCAAAGAATTGTTGTTGGCCAACTGGGCTGTTTTGAAGATTGTTCTTTCCCCGTCGCTGAACATGAAGCCTTGCATTTTCGCCCTTCCGCTCGAAGTGAAAAAAGACTGGGAAATTACGCTGTTATCCAACTTGATTACGTTGACGCCCGGGACGTTTGTGATCGACGTCTCTGATGACAAAAAAGAGATTTATATTCATACGATTGATGCCCCGGATGTGGATGAAGTGGTCCGGCAAATCAAGACATCGTTTGAAAAAACGATTTTGGAGGTGAGCCGATGACCGTGATGTTCTATATCGCCCTCGCTCTTTTGTCGCTCGCCATTGGCTGTTTCGTTTATCGGGTCGTCAAAGGACCGACCGTCGCGGATCGGGTCATTGCGCTTGACGCGATCGGGATTTGTCTGGCAGGTATTGTGGCGGTGCTGTCGATCTTGTTGGAGACGAGCGTGTTTTTAGAAATTATTTTGCTGATTGGAATTTTGGCGTTTCTTGGCACGGCGGCGTTTGCCAAGTTTTTGCAAAAAGGGGTTGTGATTGAACGTGACGGAAATCGTTGATGGGTTGATCGTGTTGTTCGTCATGGCTGGTGCGCTGTTAACATTGATTTCGGCCATCGGCGTCCTCCGTCTTCCCGACGTCTATACGAGAAGCCATGCCATTAGCAAAAGCACGACGCTAGGGATGATTTTCATCTTAATGGGGACGTTATTTTACTTTTGGTTGAAGCACGATCATTTCAATTCCCGTTTGTTGTTGGCTATTGTCTTTCTGTTTTTAACATCCCCGGTGTCGGCTCATTTGATTAGCCGTGCGGCATACTACTCCGGCGTTCGACCTTGGGAAGGGACGGTTCGCGACGATTTGGCCGAACGGAGAGAGAATAGAACGAAAAGCGCAAAGTAGGGAAGAAATAGCGGGATGTCCTTTCGGTTTCTCCAGACTGTTCCGTTTTCACGTCATCCGCCCCTTTTTCATCATTTTCTGAAAAAAGAAATAAACAATCGTTCCCCCGTGATATAATAATAGTAAAACGGACTGTGGCTGTGCGTCAGAAAGGGGGGAAGCGACGATGGACGTCCCGCAATATTTGTTCCTTGATTTTGAGTTTACGATGCCGGAGACGAAAACGGAGCCAAACGGATTTTGCCCGGAAATCATCGAAGTTGGCCTTGTCGCGGTCGTTGACGAACAAATTGTGAACCAGTTTTCCGCTTATGTGAAACCGCTCCGTTTTCCGCAGCTGACCGACCGATGCAAATCGTTTCTCAACATCACCCAAGAACAAATCGACAGCGGCATCAGCTTTTATGAACTCGTTACGCTGCTTCGGCAATATGACCGCGAGCGTCCGACGACGGTCGTGACATGGGGAAGTATGGATATGAAAGTGCTTCGGGAAAACTGCCAGTCAGCGCAAGTGGCCTTTCCGTTTACAGGCGAGCACCGCGATTTAGCTTTGGAGTATAAGCGGTTTTTTGGAAACAAAAATCAAACGGCTTTGCGCAAGGCGGTTCAGGAGTACGGCAACGAAGGGATCGGAAACGCGCATTGTGCGCTCGATGACGCTTTTACCGCCTACACGATTTTCCGCCTCATTGAAAACGACAAAAAGTATTTGGCGAAGACAAAGCCTCCTACGCTGGGAGAACGAATCGATTTCACCCAGCTGCGAAAAAAATTTGCCTTGTAGACGATCCGGTTCGGAATGCGGCGCAGCTACGCCCGCTGAAGGAAAGCACCGCTGCCAGAGACGGTGGCCGCAGGCCGATGAAGCAGCGCTGTTCGCTGCCCCGGTGAGAGATGGAAACAAGGGGCGGGTTGGCGGCGGCCGGCGGATGTGATAAGCTATGGGGGAGTAAACCGCTTCGGCCTAAACGCGAGCGTCAAGGATTGTTCGGTGCGGCTTGCCTTCGAGCGGAACGATGCCGGCGGCCGAAAGCTCGCGCCTTGGACAGAAGCGGAAAATTCAGGCAGGAAAGGTTGTCTTCGAGATGATATGGCCATCGGTGTTGAACTTGTTTTTGTATTTCCCTGAAGATAAGCGCGAATATATCCCTGCGGCGATTTCGTTTGCCGTCTTTTTCTTGTTGGCGGTGTTCACGATGCGGCTGATCATCGTCATTTCGCGGAAACAAGAGAACGAAGCGAAGCGATTCGAGCGGGAGTTGCTTGGAAAAAAGGACGAGCCTGAGCGGACAAAGGACGTATAAATCGCTCCTTCTCCGGCGATACTGGCAGGTAGTAGTTGCCAAGAGTTGGAGGGGATGGAGTGTTGCGCGGAAGACGATGGTTGGCCGCGGCCATGGCGCTCGCCTTGGTTGGCTGCGGAAAAGAGGAAGGCATGAGCCGGAAAGTGGAAATGATCAATGCCGACGGCGATCCGATCGGCACGATCGAATTGGTCGAGCAGTCTGAAGGGGTGCGCTTGAAGCTTGATTTGCAAGGCCTTCCACCGGGGGAGCGTGCCATTCATATTCATGAAAAAGGAAGTTGTCAGCCGCCCGATTTTCAGTCGGCCGGCGGCCATTATAATCCCGATGGAAAAAAACATGGCCTTCTCCACCCGGAAGGCGCGCACGCTGGTGATTTGCCAAACATTATTGTCAAAGACGATGGCACGGTCAACGTTGAATTGACGGCGCCGCATGTGACGCTGAAAAAAGGAGCGAAAGGATCGCTGCTGACAAAAGAGGGCACATCAATTGTCATTCATGCCAAAAAGGATGACGGCATGACCCAACCGGCAGGGGATGCGGGAGGCCGCATCGCCTGTGGGGAAATCAAGTCGTCTTGAATCAAAGCAGCGTTTCGAACACCGTTTTGGCTCGGGGAAACAATTTAGAAAAACCGCTGATTCCTTTCATCTAAATCAGAGAATGAGTGCAAAACAGGACTGATGCAACAAGATTTTTCGAAATGAGAAATCACATTGTAAAGCCGTATCCACGACCAGTCTCTTGGAACGTTGGTGAAAAAAACAGCTCGTTCCCTTTATCAAGGAGAGAACGTGTGAAAAACAGACCGATGCATCAGGATTTTTCTAGTTGAGAAATGACATGGAAAAGCCGCATCTAGAATAAAAGGTTTATCACCACAACGTGTACTTGGCAGACGGTGCACTTCTCTGAACAGGGGTAGGCAAAAAATGATTGGTTTCCTGTTCTTTCGTGGATGCATAAGGAGCCGGTGATTTACTCACGCAACCGCTTCTCAGAATCGTTTCTCAAATAGAAAAACTGGTTGCATCAGCTTCTATGTTCACGCGTTCCATCATCGATCAAGGCAAACAGCGGTTTTTCACCAGCCTCATAAGTGTTATGGAAAAATCAAGTACAACTTTTGGTGAAGAGGCGGATAAAATCACTAGCTTCTTACGACCGAACTTGCGGCCCACTCAAGACCAATGTTGGGCGGCCACATACGCCCCGGACTGATTTAGGGTCGAACTTGCGGCGCATCCAAGAGTGATTAGAGGAGGGTGTCCCAAAAGGATCGGGACACCCTCTTTCGTTGCTCTATATA
This sequence comes from Geobacillus sp. C56-T2, assembly GCF_007829715.1. Classification (NCBI taxonomy): domain Bacteria; kingdom Bacillati; phylum Bacillota; class Bacilli; order Caryophanales; family Anoxybacillaceae; genus Geobacillus; species Geobacillus sp. C56-T2. Next base: position 2,899,087 of record NZ_VJWB01000001.1, on the reverse strand, counting down.
CGTGCTGACTGCTTCTGCCGTACGATTTAAACGAAGACGCCCCCTCTCTCATTGCTATAGATAAGCACCAGCCGCTTCCCTTCCACACGATATGCTATGTCTTTCTTGAGGGGGAGATCGCCTTTTGGTTCAGCCCTTTTTTCGTTGCTATATACGTGCTGACTGCTTCTGGCGCGGGATCGATTGCGTTTGTTGACGGTTGGCGATCTGTTCGAGCCGCTCCCCGTTATGAATATACCGCTGACGTTTCGCTTTATGTGTCACAGGCAGCCGGCCTGTTGGCTCCCTTTGGTGAACAAAACGTCCGCGGAGGGAGCGGCTTACCCAGACAGACGCCAGCCGGCGTTAGCGGAGCGCAGCCGCCAACCGCCGCAGCCCTTCGTTGAGCGTTGGCCGTGGGCAGGCGACGTTCAAGCGGATGAAGCCGTCTCCTTCCGGGCCGAATTTGCGGCCGAACTCGACGGCGATTTGTCCTTTCTCCAAGAGCCGCCGCTTCAGTTCCGTTTCGGACAGGCCGAGGCGGCGGACATCGATCCAGACAAGATACGTCGCTTCGGGGCGGATTGGGCGCACCGTTGGCAGCTCGGCGGCCAAATAGGCTGCGGTGGCGTCGATGTTGGCCTGCACATACTGAAGCAGCTCATCGAGCCATGGTCCGCCATGGCGGTAGGCCGCCTCTGCGCCAACCACGGCGAACGTGTTCAGCGTAAAAAAACCGTGCCGCTGTTGAACGCGGCGGAACGCCCGGCGCCGCGTCTCATCGGGAATGATCGCCTCGGCCGCCTGCAAGCCGGCAAGATTGAACGTTTTCGTCGGCGCGCGGAACGTGGCGCTCCACGCGGCCAACTCGGGGGAGAGGGAAGCAAACGGCACATGCCGGTGCGGCGGAAACGTCAAATCGGCGTGAATTTCGTCGGAAAGGACGAAGACGCCATGCCGCAAGCACAGCTCCCCGAGCTGCTTGAGTTCTTCGCCAGTCCACGATTTGCCGCCCGGGTTGTGCGGGTGGCAAAGGATGAGCAGTTTTGCTTTCGGTAGCTTCTCTTCCAAGTCGTTCCAGTCGATGACGTAATGCTCTTCCGTCAGACGGAGCGGACTGAAGAGCAGCGTGCGGCCGTGACGGCGGACGAGATCGAACAGCGGCCGGTAGACGGGGGAGAAGACGATAATGCCATCCCCGGGCTCGGAAAAGGCTTCAATGGCGGCGGCGACCGCCGGCACGACGCCGGCGGCAAACGTGAGCCACTCCGGATCGATGCGCCAGCCGTGGCGGCCTTCAAGCCACTCGCACACCGCCTCCCGCAGCGAGTCCGGGACGATCGTGTAACCGAAAATTCCGTGTTCGATGCGCGCCCGCAGCGCGTCTTGCACCGCTTGCGGGGCTGGAAAATCCATATCAGCGACCCACATCGGCCATACTTCGTCATGGCCGAACACCCGCTTCGCGTCATCCCATTTCAACGATTGCGTCCCCCGACGGTCTACGACTTGATCAAATGAAAACATGACATCGTCTCCCTTCTTTTTTTTCGATGAATGGCTTATAATGAGTTATATCATATTTCCAGAAAGAAGGTGGATGGCGGCGCATGGACGGACCACTGCTCAATCAGCGGCTTCTTGAGGCGGTTGGCGCTTGGGATCCGTTTGGCTGCGGAAGCGATGCGTACGAGGTGGAAGCGGCGGATGTGCTTCAAGCCGTATATAACACGGATGACGCTCGCCTGCTCGCGGCCCGCATCCAGTCGATATATGAATTCGCTTTCGACCACACCATTCCTTTTTATGATTGTTTGCAGCTGGCATGGCGGTTGCTCGAGTTGAAACGGGCAGCGTCTTGTTCGCCGACGGTGTGACGGACCGCTGCCGATGGGACGGAGCCATTCGCCCCCTCAGTGGTGGGACAGTTTCACGTGCGTCCCCTCGTTGCCTAGGAGTCCGGTGATTTCGTGTAAAACGCTGCTGATCCCACCCATTTCTCAATGAGAGAAACTTTGCAGAATCAGCTTTCTTTTTTGAATGAAAATGCCCCCATTGGTGTGCGGCAGCGGTTTGTCACCGGCCTTCTAGGAGGCTGGTGAAAAACGGTTGTTTCTCTTCGGCAATGGGGGAACGTTTGAAAGGCGCTCCTGATGCGACAAGGCTTATCTATTTGAGAAACGGGTTTGATCAGCGGCTTGCCCCTTTAAATCACTGGTCTCCTAGGGCGGGCCTGCACCAAGCGGGGCGGATGGTCGATGATGAGAAACGTTTGCGACGGAGGGATTGGACATGACATTGAGTGACAAAGAGCTAGAAATTGTCAAAATATTAGAAAAAGACGCCCGCACGCCGATGGAAGTGTTGGCCAAAATGGTCGAGTTGCCGGTTGAGGAGACGGAAAGGCTCGTCAAAAAGCTGGAAGAAGCGAAAGTGATCGTTCAATATACGGCGCTTGTCGACTGGCGGAAGGCCGACGGTCATGAAGGGGTGACCGCGATGATCGATGTGAAAGTAACCCCGAAGCGTGGCGTCGGTTTTGATGAAGTGGCGGAGCGCATTTACCGGTTTCCGGAAGTGAAATCGGTATATTTGATGTCGGGCGCTTACGATTTGTCCGTGGTCATTGAAGGGCGGTCGATGGCGGAAGTCGCCCATTTTGTGTCCGAGAAGCTGTCAACGCTTGATTCCGTCATTTCGACGACCACCCATTTCATTTTGAAAAAATATAAGCACGATGGCATTGTCTTTGATCAAGGAGACCAAGATCGCCGCATCGTGGTGTCGCCATGAAGCCGCAAACACGAAAAACGTATGTGTCGGAGACGGTCGCCCAGTTGAAGCCGTCCGGCATCCGCCGCTTTTTCGACCTCGCTTCGAGCCTCGAGGGCGTCATTTCCCTCGGCGTCGGCGAGCCGGACTTTGTCACGTCCTGGAGCATCCGGGAAGCGAGCATTTTGGCGCTCGAGCAAGGCTATACGTCCTATACAGCGAACGCTGGCTTGCCCGAACTGCGTCAAGAGATCGCCGCCTATTTGCGCCGCAAGTTTCGGGTTGAGTATCGTCCGGAAACGGAAGTGCTCGTGACGGTGGGGGCGAGTCAAGCGCTCGATTTGGCGCTGCGCGCGATCGTGAATCCGGGCGATGAAGTCATCCTCATCGAGCCGAGTTTTGTCGCTTACGAGCCGCTGGTCGTTTTAGCTGGCGGCAAGCCGGTGGCGGTGCGCACATCCGGCGCCGATCGATTTCGGCTTGACCTGACGCAGCTGGAGCAAGCAGTCACCGCCCGGACGAAGGCCGTCATCGTTTGCTCGCCGAACAATCCGACCGGGACGGTGCTCAGCCGCGCCGAGCTTGATGGCTTGGCTCGCCTCGCACAAGCGCATGACTTGTTGGTCATCGCCGATGAAATTTATGCCGAGCTGACATACGAAGGGGAGTATACGAGCATGGCGGCCGTCGCGGGCATGCGTGAGCGGACGATTCTAGTCTCCGGCTTTTCGAAAGGATTCGCGATGACCGGTTGGCGGCTTGGGTTCGCCGCCGCGCCGGAAGAGCTCCTGCAAGCGATGTTGAAAATTCACCAGTATGCGATGATGTGTGCGCCAACAATGGCGCAATATGGGGCGCTGGAGGCGCTTCGCAGCGGGGAGCGGGACGTAGCCGAGATGCGGAATAGCTATCGCCGCCGCCGCAATTATTTCGTCGCCTCGCTCAATGAAATGGGGCTGCCGTGTCACTTGCCGGGCGGAGCGTTTTATGCGTTTCCGTCCATTCAGCCGACCGGGTTGACATCCGAACAATTCGCTGAGCGGTTGTTGTTGGAAGAAAAAGTTGCGGTCGTCCCAGGCAACGTCTTTGGCCAAAGCGGGGAAGGCTATATTCGCTGTTCATACGCTTCATCGCTGGAGCAGCTGCAGGAAGCGTTAAAGCGAATGAAACGGTTTTTGGCCCGCTTGTAGTTGGCGCTGCGCCATCCGTTCATTCGAGGTGTGGAAAACGGGTGAAAAACGAGGACACTAGCGAAGTCGATCGAGCTGGCGGAGAAGAGAAAGAGCGTTTGGTCAAAGTGGTTCCATTGGCGAGAACAGGATTGGGTGATGGGCCCGCAAGATGTTTCAACTTGAGAACTGCGGTTGGCAACGCCATTTTTTCTTCCATCCCTGTTTCGAGGGGAATGCGGCTTGGCCGTCTCAACAGTCTAAACTGTGGGAGTCGGGCTAAAAGGATCGAGACACCTTGTCTCATCGCGATATACGTACCTAGCTGGTTCTCTGTCACACGAATATTTTGTCTTTTTTGAGGGGGAGATTGCTTTTTGGGTCAGTCCCCCTCTTCCGTTGCTGTATAGACGTGCTGACCGCTTCTGCGGAACGATAGGTTGTGCTTATCTCCAAGGCAGACAGCCTTTTGGGTCAGCCCGATTCGGGAGAGGAGGTCTGCCCTTCGGCAAGCTTCTTTTTTTCTGGCGCTGTCTTCCGTTTTTTGCCCCTTTGTTTGCTTCCGAAGGTCGGCAGTCTTCGGTCGTCCCTTTGGTCGCGTTAGTTTCGCCCCGTCTCGGTTGGGTTTGGCAGTTTGGTTATGTTATAATACAGAAACGATGACATTTAACCAATAGGAGTGTTTCGCTTGTCAACGATAAAACGAGGAGCGATCGTGAAAGGGAAGGTGACGGGCATTCAGCCGTACGGCGCGTTCGTCCAGCTCGAGGGCGGCACGCAAGGGCTGATCCATATTTCGGAGATTTCGCATCAATTTGTCAAAGATGTGCGCGATTATGTCAGTGTTGGTGATGAAGTGACCGTCAAAGTGCTCGATGTCGATGGGAAGACGGGACGGGCGAGCCTGTCGTTAAAGGCGCTCGAACCGAATCGAGAGAAGACAAAGCGCCATGTGCGCATCAAAATGCCGCTCGGTTCGGGGTTTCGCCCGTTGAAGGAAAAGCTGCGCGAGTGGATTGAACAGTCCAAACGAGAAGAAGGGCCGAAACCGTAAAGAGGGTGCCGCCGTTTCGGCCGCGCGTTCTCCCGCGGTCAAAGGGAGGCTTGCCTCGCCAAGCTGCGCGCCTTGCTCGGTTGAACAGGCGCGGCGCTTGCGCGTGGGGCGGCCAAGAGAAAAAGACACCCACCGCCAAGCGGTGAGCGTCCCCAACGGTTTTTTATGTGCGCGTCACTTTTGGTTCGGTGCGCCCGAGCTCTTCGGCTGGCTTAAATAGCAGCGCCAAATTGATCAGTCCGGCGATGCCGACCAGACTGTAGATGATGCGCGACCAAACCGAGTTCTGGCCGCCGAAAATCGCGGCGACGAGGTCAAATTGGAAAAAACCGATTAGTCCCCAGTTAATCGCGCCAATAATCGTCAACAATAGCGCAATGCGCTGCAAAGCTCCCATGTTTGTCTGCCTCCTTTGGAAACGTATTGGATTCCATCCATTCACTAATAGCATGAATCGAAGCGGCGAAAAATATGCAAGGCAGCCTGCGTAGGCAAATAGCTTTACAAAGGATGAGAGATGCCACCATAATGGAGGCAAAAGGAGGACGATACATATGCAAAATTTTATCTTTCGCAATCCGACGAAACTCATTTTCGGAAAAGGGCAACTCGAACGACTCAAAGAAGAGGTGCCGCGCTATGGCCGAAAAGTATTGCTTGTCTATGGCGGCGGCAGCATCAAACGAAACGGATTGTATGAGGAAGTCATGAAGATGTTGGGAGAGATTGGCGCTGACGTCGTCGAACTGCCGGGGGTGGAGCCAAACCCGCGCGTCTCGACCGTCAGAAAAGGGGTGGACATTTGCCGCCGAGAAGGGATTGAGTTTTTGCTCGCCGTTGGCGGCGGCAGCGTCATCGATTGCACAAAAGCGATTGCCGCCGGCGCGAAGTTTGCTGGCGATCCGTGGGACTTTATCACGAAAAAAGCGGCGGTCACCGGCGCCCTGCCGTTTGGCACCGTGCTTACGCTGGCGGCGACCGGGTCGGAGATGAATTCCGGCTCAGTGATCACGAACTGGGAGACGAAAGAAAAATACGGCTGGGGCAGCCCGTTTACGTTCCCGCAATTTTCCATTTTGGATCCGACATATACGATGACCGTTCCGAAAGACCATACGGTTTACGGCATTGTCGATATGATGTCCCATGTGTTTGAGCAATATTTCCACCATACGTCAAACACGCCGCTTCAAGACCGGATGTGCGAAGCGGTGTTGAAAACCGTGATCGAAACGGCGCCGAAGCTGATCGACGATTTGGAAAACTACGAGCTGCGTGAAACGATCATGTACGCGGGCACGATCGCCTTAAACGGCTTCTTGCAAATGGGCGTGCGCGGCGACTGGGCGACGCATAACATTGAACACGCGGTTTCGGCGGTGTATGACATTCCGCATGCTGGGGGCTTGGCGATTTTGTTCCCGAATTGGATGAAGCATGTGCTCGATGAAAACGTCAGCCGTTTTGCCCAGCTCGCGGTGCGCGTCTTTGATGTCGATCCGGCCGGCAAAACGGAACGCGATGTGGCGCTTGAAGGCATCGAGCGGCTGCGCGCGTTCTGGTCGAGCCTTGGGGCGCCGTCGCGTTTGGCGGATTACGGCATCGGTGATGAGAATGTGGAGCTCATGGCCGATAAAGCGATGGCGTTTGGCGAATTCGGCCGTTTCAAAACGTTGAACCGCGATGATGTGCTCGCGATTTTGCGCGCCTCCCTGTAACGGGGCGCCGCGGTCGTAGGTTGATGGATCAAGGCGCCGGCTTGGCGGTGGCACCCGTCTCGAGCCGGCGTTTTTCACATGGGCCGAGCCGGCTGCTCGGGCGCCCCATCGTGGGATGGATGGAGGTGTAGGAGTTTGCGCGCCTGAAGGACACCGGTGCGGCGAAAATTGTCAAAGCTGAATCCGTTTCCAAGGAGGAGCGCCGCTTGATTTCCCTTGTCCGTTCGGCTAAAGTGAAAGAAGGCAATGAACATTGAAGGGGAGGCGGGAATGGATGACCCATATTCGGTTTGATTATTCCAAAGCGCTTGCCTTTTTTGGCGAACACGAACTGACTTACTTGCGCGATGCCGTGAAAGTCGCGCACCATTCGCTCCATGAAAAAACCGGCGTCGGCAGCGACTTTTTAGGGTGGCTCGACTGGCCGGTCGACTATGACAAAGACGAATTCGCCCGCATCAAACAAGCGGCGAAAACCATTCAATCGGACTCCGATGTCCTGCTTGTCATCGGCATCGGCGGCTCGTACCTTGGCGCGCGCGCCGCGATCGAGATGCTGCATCATTCGTTTTACAACGCTTTGCCGAAAGAGAAGCGGCAAACGCCGCAAATCATTTTTGTCGGCAACAACATCAGCTCGACGTATATGAAAGACGTCATCGATTTTCTCGACGGGAAAGATTTCTCAATCAACGTCATTTCCAAATCGGGGACGACGACGGAGCCGGCGATCGCCTTCCGTATTTTCCGCAAGCTGCTTGAGGACAAATACGGCAAAGAGGAAGCGCGCCGCCGCATTTACGCCACGACCGACAGCAAACGCGGGGCGCTGCGGACGCTGGCCGATGAGGAAGGATATGAAACGTTTGTCATTCCGGATGACATCGGCGGCCGCTATTCCGTGTTGACGGCGGTTGGGTTGCTGCCGATTGCCGCAAGCGGTGCGGACATCGACGCCATGATGGAAGGCGCGGCCAAAGCGCGCGACGATTTCAGCTCCTCGGAGCTTGAGGAAAACGCCGCTTACCAATACGCGGCTATCCGCAACATTTTGTACAACAAAGGGAAAACGATCGAGCTGCTCGTCAACTATGAACCGGCGTTGCACTATTTCGCCGAATGGTGGAAGCAGCTGTTTGGCGAAAGCGAAGGGAAAGACCAAAAAGGCATTTATCCAGCTTCCGCCGATTTCTCGACCGATTTGCATTCGCTTGGCCAATACATTCAAGAAGGTCGGCGCGACTTGTTTGAAACGGTGTTGAAACTCGAGGAGCCGCGCCATGAGCTGATCATTGAGGCCGAAGAAAACGACCTCGACGGGCTGAACTATTTGGCCGGAAAAACGGTTGATTTCGTGAACACGAAAGCGTTCGAAGGGACATTGCTCGCCCATACGGACGGCGGTGTGCCGAACTTGGTCATCACCTTGCCGAAGCTCGATGAATACACGTTTGGCTACCTCGTCTACTTCTTTGAAAAAGCATGCGCCATGAGCGGCTATTTGCTTGGCGTCAACCCGTTTGACCAGCCGGGTGTCGAAGCGTACAAAAAGAACATGTTCGCCCTTTTGGGCAAGCCAGGCTATGAGCAGCTGAAGGAAGAGTTGGAAAAACGGTTGAACGAGCCTCAAGGTTTGCACGGCTGATTCGAACGGGTGAGTGCGACCCGAACAACGCCTCTTCTCCTTTCACTAGGGGGAAGGGGCGTTAGTTGTTTTTCGCTCTTCTGCCGCGCCGACGGCGATCTGTTGAAGGAAGAGGACTGCAGCTTGCTAGGTCCGTTGTTGTTACAGCTTTGCGGCCGGAACAAGTAGCCTGCATGGTCACGCGGCGGATCATCCATTGTTGTTTCGCCTCCCGTTAGGTTGAGAAAATCTGTCCATTTTTCGCCAAAAGGCAACGGCCAGATCAGGCAAATAATTGTTTCCAAACGGGAAACGATAAAAGGAAAGGAGGGGATTGTGGATGATTGAAATTCCGTCGAGGCTGGAAGGAAAACAGTTTTCGTTGCATCAGCTCGAGCAAACACTCAAGCCGCTCGGCTATGAGATCGGCGGCGGTTGGGAGTATGACCACGGCTATTTTGACTATAAAATCGCTGACCATTTAGGCTACCAATTTTTGCGTGTGCCGTTTCAAGCAGTCGATGGGCAGCTCGATTCGCATGGCACAACGGTCGAGCTCGGGCGTCCGTTTTTGCTTGCCCATAAATATCAGCGCGGCATCGATGATTTTGCGGATGTGGGCAACCTTACGGCGTCGTTCGACCAGTTTGCTGAACCGCAAGACCCGGATGCGACCGTTCCAGAGCCGTTGATTTCTGTCGGCAAAGCGCTCGTTCAAGAGTTGGAGCGCCGCCTGCTCGATTAAGAAACGAGAACGAACAGGCGGTCGTCTTTTTCAATCAGGCGCTGCGGCCGGATGGATAGGCTTCCGCTATCCCCGCAAACGACGCCAAGCAGCGCGATGTGTTGGGCGAGCAGCTGCTGTTGGACAGCGGCGAACGGCTGGCCGATTTGCTGCTCGGTTGGAGGGAGAAGGCGCAGTGTTTGTTCACCGAAGCGGCCCAACATCCGTTCGAGCGCGCTGGCCGCTCCGGGCGAGTAGAGGCTGGCGGTCATGGCGGCGCTCGCCAATAAGTTAGTTTGGATCACTTCATCCGCTCCGGCGCGAAACGCGTTCGGGACATGGCGAGCGGTCAAGATTTCCACGATGGCATACACGGACGGATTGAGGCTCTTGGCGGCCAGCAATGCAACGATCGTATCTCGGTCGGCTTCCTCTTCCGCTTTATGCGGATCGGCGGTAATCAGCACAAAGCGGGCATGGCCGAGGTTCGCTTTTTCAAGGACAGCATCGTCGTGCGCCGCCCCTTTAATGAAGTGGACGGGAATGTGCGGAAGCGGATGGGACGGCACCGTGGCATCGATGAGGACCACGCGCGATGGCGGGTCTTGTTCGGCCAAACGCAGCAGCATTTCTCGGGCCCGTTCGTTCCAGCCGACTATAATGATATGCCCGTGTTCTTTGTACGCTAGCTGTCCGTTCGTGTGTGCCGTTTCCCGCGTGGCGGCGGCAGCCGACACCGAGGCGAAATAGGCGCCGATAATGCCGGTACCGACAGCAATCAGCACGATGGCCGCCAGTTTCCCGGCAACGGTTTCCGGAACGATATCGCCATAGCCGATCGTCGCTGCTGTCACGATCGCCCACCATACACCGTCAAACATCGTGCGGAACGTTTGCGGTTCAATGAGAGGCATGAACGCTCCAAACACGATGATCGTGGCGCTGGCCGTGACTAGCAGCCGAAGGGCGGTTGACATTCGCCAATAGGAAACAAGCCAACTCCTTACCCTCATGTTCATCCCTCGCTTCAGCGATTTCTTCTTTAGTGTGGACGGTTTTGGCATAATCATTCCTGTTTCTTCCCATACTAGGAAACGAACGATCCATGGAAAGGGGACCATCGGTTATGGACATGAACCGTGTGAAACAAATCGTTTCATCACCGGCGGATATTCCCGTTTACTACAACGGGGTGTCGGTCTGGATTGACGGGTATAACGAGGAAACGCAGATGGTGACCGTTCATTTGCGAGACGGTCGCCTTCATGAACGCCGGGATGTGCCAGCGGCTGAGCTGGAAGAAAAGGAAGCAGCAGTCGACTGAGCAAATGGACGGCAAGCGCCGGCGCGGCGGCTTTCTTTTCGGGGCGCCGCCGCGATGACTTCGTTTTCCTTCTCATCGAAACAACGCGGAGCGTAACAGCGGTTTTCCGTCTCGAATCCACCCTCGCATGGCAAGAGGGTGGATTTTTGTGTTTTCTGTGAAAATTGCCGCACTAGCGCGTAATTTTTATCCACGGGTCGAGGGCAGGCCGCGCTGCCCATGGAACTTTCTGTGAAAATGCCGGCCTGAGGCGGATTTTTATGCCTAGGTGGAGGGGAGATCGCTGTCCATGGAACTTTCCGTGAAAATGCCGAACTGGCGCGGATTTTCATTCCTGGGTGGAGATCGGATCGCTTGCCTATGGAACGTTTCCTCGATTCTCGAACGGTTGAATCCTAACGGCAGCTTAAACCGTAATGGAAATCGGGCGTTGGTACATGACAAAAGTAGGAGGAGGTGTGATAAGCTGGAATGCAAAGAGGATCGTTTGTCAGCGAGTGGGAATGAAACGGTGTTTTTCCGTTTTCAAGGAAGGGGATTCGTATTTTGACAAATGACTAATTGGTCAATTAGTATATAATTTGTGACCATATAGTCAAGAGGTGTGAAGCGATGAGGATGGACGTGAGGAGGAGAAACGGGTGAGGAGCATCATTCAATTTTCGCTTAACAACAAGCTCGCGGTTTGGATTTTGACACTTATTGTCGCGGTGGCTGGGCTGTATTCGGGAGTAGGTATGAAGCTTGAGACGATCCCGAACATCAACGTGCCCTTCATTTCCGTCTCGACAGTGTATCCGGGAGCGACACCGGAGGAAGTGGATAAGAAGGTGACGCAGCCGATTGAGCGGCAGGTGGAACATTTGGACGGCGTCACGGCGGTCCGCTCCTCTTCTTTTCAGAACGCGTCATTTGTGCAAATTGAATATGATTTTGGCAAGGATATGGGAACGGCGCAAAATGAAGTGAAAGAGGCGCTCAGTCATTTACAGCTGCCTGACGGGGTGCAAGAGCCAGACGTGTCGCGGATCAGCTTTTCGGCGTTTCCTGTTATCTCGTTGAGCATTACCGACCGCCAACGCTCGCTGGCCGAACTGACGAAGATCGTCGAGCGTGAGATCGTCCCCGAGTTAGAGGGCATCGACGGCGTTGATTCGGTGGAGGTCGCCGGCCAACAAATGCAAGAAGTGAACATTCGTTTTGATGAACAGAAGTTAAAGCGGTATGGGCTGACTGAACAATCGGTCATCAATGTCATTCAAGCCTCGGCTGTTTCGCTTCCACTCGGCTTGTACACGTTTGGCGACACGGAAAAATCGGTCGTCATTGACGGTCGCATCGCAACGATCGACGACTTAAAAGCGCTCCGCATTCCGATCGTTTCAGGGGCTGAGGCAGCACCGTCGCCGGTGGCTGGCGCCGAAGTCGAGGGGCGCGGGCAAGGAAGCGCGGTCGACGGGCAAGCCGGGGGCCAAGGAGCTGCGGCTCCAGCGCCGGGTGCCGGTTCCGGTCCCCAAGGGCGGGATGCGCGAGGGGCGGAAAACAGCGCGGCTGGTCAAGCGGGGCGATCTGTGGCTGTTCCTTCCGTTCCGCTGAGCGAATTGGCTGAAGTGAAAGTCGTTGCCAAAGCCGAATCGATTTCGCGGACGAACGGCAAGCCATCGATCGGCGTGCAAGTGGTCAAGGCGCAAGACGCCAATACGGTGACGGTCGTCAACGCTGTCAAGGAAAAGAGCAAAGATCTTGAGAAACGCTTTGACGGCTTGCGCATCATCACGGTGTTTGACCAAGGCAAGCCGATTGAAGATTCGGTGAACACGATGGTGGACAAAGCGGTGTTTGGCGCGCTGTTTGCGGTCGTTGTCATCTTCCTGTTTTTGCGCAACATTCGCACGACATTGATTTCGGTCGTATCGATTCCGCTGTCGTTGCTGATGGCGATTTTGTTGCTGCGGGAGATGGATATTACTCTCAATCTGATGACGCTCGGCGCCATGACGGTGGCGATCGGCCGCGTGATCGATGATTCGATCGTCGTGGTGGAAAACATCTACCGGCGCATGACGCTGCCCGGCGAATCGCTTAGCGGGAAAGAATTGATCGCTTCGGCCACGAAAGAAATGTTTATCCCGATCGTGTCATCGACGATTGTGACGGTTGCTGTCTTTTTGCCGCTCGGATTGGTCAAAGGAATGGTTGGTGAATTGTTTTTGCCGTTTGCCCTGACGATTGTGTTCGCCTTGCTTTCTTCGCTGCTTGTCGCCGTCACCGTTGTTCCGGCGCTCGCCCACTCGCTGTTTAGCAAGGGAGTTGCTGCGAAGGACGTTCGTGTGCGGGAGCGGAAACAGACGTTAGCGTTCTGGTACAAACGGGTGCTTCGCTGGTCGCTCGATCATAAGTTCATTGTCAGCGGCACGGCGGTGTTGCTGTTGATTTCTAGTTTATTCCTTGTTCCGCGTGTCGGCGTCAGCTTCTTGCCGTCTGACGAGCAAAAGATGATTGTCGTCACGTACAGCCCCGCCCCAGGACAAACGGTCGATGAAGTGGAGCGCATCGCTAAAGAGGTAGAATCGTTTTTTGAACAGCGCCAAGGGGTCAAAAACATTCAGCTTTCTGTCGGCGGGGGCAATCCGATGAATCCAGGGCAAGATCACGCGGCGTTGTTTTACGTCGAGTATGACCCCGATGTGAAACGGTTTGCCGAAGAGAAAGAACGGGTGATGAAGGCGCTTGATGAGCGCAAAGACAGAGGAGAATGGCAAAGTCAAGACGCCTCGAGTTCAGGGACAACAAACGTTCTCGAGCTAAACGTGTATGGAAGCAGCATGGAAGAAATTGAACCGATTGTTCGCCAAGCGGCCGATCTGTTGCGCGGCCATGAGGAGCTGGTGAACGTGAAAACGAGCATGGCTGCCCGCTTTGAAGAGTATACGCTTGCCGCCAACCAGAACAAACTGAGCGAACTAGGGCTGACGGCGGCACAAGTGGCTGCCGCTTTGTCCGAAAAAGGTGGACGCCAAGCGATTGCGACGGTCAAGCAAGATGGTGAAGACCTCAGCGTCTACCTTGCCGATGAAAACAAGCGGTACGCGGATATTGCCGATTTGCTGGAGAACACGATCGCATCGCCGCTTGGTATTGAAGTGCCGATCAAAGATCTCGTGACGGTGAAAAAAGGGTATACGTACAGCGAAATTGAACGGAATGACGGCCGAGTGCACGCGAGCGTGTCGGCGGAAGTAAAAACAAAGGATGTTGCAGCGGTGTCAGCGGCCGTACAGAAAGAACTCAAGCGACTCGACTTGCCGTCGGGAGTCGATATTCAGATGGGAGGTGTGACTGAAGACATTCAAGAATCGTTTACCCAGCTTGGGTGGGCGATGCTCGCTGCTGTAGCGATCGTTTATTTTGTATTGGTTGTGACATTTGGCGGCGGATTGGCGCCGTTTGCGATTTTGTTCTCGCTTCCATTTACTGTAATCGGGGCCTTGCTCGCCTTGTTTGTTTCCGGTGAAACGATCAGCGTATCGGCGATGATCGGCATGTTGATGTTGATTGGCATCGTGGTTACGAATGCTATCGTTTTGATTGACCGTGTCATTCATAAAGAACGCGAAGGACTGTCGACACGCGAAGCACTGTTGGAAGCGGCTGGGACGCGGGTGCGCCCGATTTTCATGACGGCGATTGCCACAATCGGCGCTTTGCTTCCGCTCGCAGTAGGAATGGAAGGTGGCGCATTGATTTCGAAAGGGCTCGGAGTGACCGTCATCGGCGGGTTGACGAGCTCAACGTTGCTGACGTTAATTATCGTCCCGATCGTTTATGAGACGTTGATGAAATGGCGGAAAAAAAGGGCGTAAGGAAGCGGGGAGTCGGCCGTCTGGGGACGGATGACGCGGCAGGTGGAGGAAGTCTTTCATCCATCGGCCGCCGCTTCGCTTCCTTGCGCTGACGTCATCGGCTTCTTTGGGTGGCTTGTGTTGGTTGGATAGGAGAATGGGGGGTTCGCCACGCCACATCGGCTCGTGGGCGAAAACAAGAACGGCGTGAGTCTGGCTTGGCCACATTCACGCCGTTTTCGTTTTTGTGAGGGTTCGTCTTGGCAAGGAGGCTCGGTTGGCGAGTCTTTCGTTGCCTGTCGACTTTGTCGCCAGAAACGGGCAAGGTTGGCTAGAGAAATGGAATGGACGGGCCCTTCGCCATGGCGCTTGGCTTTCCGACGAAACTAAAAACGGGCCGCTTTTGCCGGGGTCGGAAATCCTCACGGCGGCTAGGCTGAGGAGTGACGCTTGGCGGCACGGGCGATGCGCGCCGTCAGGAAGAGGGCGCAGGCGAAAAAGAGGACGTCATCGACCGCGTAGACGAGGCGGTCCCCACCAGCGGCCAACAGCGCGCTGCCGATCATCGGTCCGAACGCCATGCCCATATAGCGGAAAAAGTTGTACACGCCGATCGCCGTCGAGCGGTTCGCCTGAAAGACGTTCGTTAACACAGTGGTTTGCACCGGAAGCGAAAGGCCCAAAAATAAGCCGAACATGGCGATGGCAACAACGAGCAGTTCAAGCGACTGCCAGGCGGTGAGCAGGAAGAAAAAAATGGACGCTGTCGTCAAATACGTCGTCGTCAAGATGATGCGCCGCTCCGGAAAGCGCCCTTGAAGCCGCCCGCCAAGAAAACTGCCGATCACAATCATCGACGACATGGCCAAATACACCGTTCCTTTTTCTTGCGCCGATAATCCGTAACGGTCGGTCAAAATGCCGGGCAAAAACACAAGAAAGTTGTAAAGCGAATAATATTGCATAAATCCGAGCAGCACGGTGCGCCGCCCTTTTCGGTCGGTGAGCGGTCCGTAGACGATTTGCATCATCGCAAGGAAAAAGGTGAAAATCGCAATCGTCAAGTTGATCAAAAAAGAGGAAGGCGCGAACGCGGCCCTCACTTCTGGTAAAATAGGAGTGTAAATCGTTTGGGTGAACGGGCCGAGAAACGCGGCGAGCGACACAACATATACAACGAACTGGCGTTTCATGGTTTTCTCCTTTCTTTCCCTGTGCATCGTTACGATTATACTCCCGCTGTTTCCGCTTTTGGAAACGAAATGCTTATGGAAAAAAGGTAGGGATGCAGGATGGAACGATGGTTGATTCGTGATGCAACGGCGGCGGATTTGCCGCACATTGTCCGCATTTATAACGAAACGATCCCAAGCCGGATGGTGACGGCGGATTTGGAGCCGGTGTCGGTGGAAAGCCGGAAAGCGTGGTTTGAAGCGCATGATCCTCACCATCGGCCGCTCTGGGTGGTGGAAGATGGCGGTGAGATTTGCGCCTGGCTCAGTTTCCAATCGTTTTACGGCCGGCCGGCGTACCGCCATACGGCCGAGGTGAGCATTTATATTGCCGAATCGCACCGCGGCCAAGGGTTGGGAACGAAGCTGCTCAAGCAAGCGGTCGACAAGGCGCCGGCGCTTGGGATGAAGACGCTGCTCGGCTTTATTTTTGCCCATAATGAGCCAAGCTTGCGGCTTTTTTCCCGCTTCGGGTTTGAACGATGGGGCTATTTTCCGCGCGTTGCTGAGCTTGACGGCATCGAACGTGATTTGGTCATCGTCGGCAAGCGGCTTGTATAGAATCAATATAGACAGGGCAGTGATAAACATGACGATGCAAAGAAAGAGGGAATGACATGAACGTGATGCCCATTCGACTGTTTACGATTCAAGACGGAGAAGGATTTGTCGCCGATGCGTTTCAATGCCCGGTGAGCGGCAATTTGATTTACAAGTCATCCGGCACACCGTCGGTCATTGCCTACAGCGAACTGACCGATGAACAGATTGCGCGCTTGGAGCCATACGGCTTTCGCCGGCTCGAAGGGACACAAGGACGGGCGGTGCATGAAGATGCTGCCGGCATTGAAGCGTTGCTTCCGAGGCAATGATTGACTTGGCTTTGTGGCGACGGGAGAAAAGGCATTTGGGTGAAAGGAGCGTTTTTGTAAAACGGTGGAAACTCATTGGGGGATGAATATCATCGCCCTCCAGCGCCGGGTTTTCACGAACATCAGGGAGATTCGTTTTCCAGCCAAAAAGGCCGACCCAAAAGGTTGTCTGCCTTCAAGATCGGCACAAAGCCAGCACGTAAAAGAGGGGATCCCGATCCTTTTGGGACACCCTCTCTTTGTCATCTCCTCAGCTGGCGGACGAGCCAATACACCGCTACGGCTGCTGCCGCGCCAAGCAATGGATAAAGAAGCGGAAGGCCGGATCGCTCGAAAGCGGCCGTTTCTTGTTTGCGGCTAGGCGCACGGTCGGTTGGCTCCGTCTCGCTTTCGGTTTGCGGAGCAGTGTTCGTCGCCCCTTCCCGTTTTGTTTTCGAACGAGCCTGTTCATGTTTCGCGACAGACCGTTCCCCGTACATGCCGATGCCGTTCCGTTTGGCTTCTTCAAGCGCCTTGCGGACGCGCGATTCATATTTGTAGCGGCCATAGTCATAGAAATCTTCAACGAGTCCGGCCTTGGCGAGATCTTCTTGCAGCAGGCGGCCGTCAACCCATACCCAGGCTAGCAGACGATGATATCGGTCAAACAGCGTATTTCCGTCCGTTTCAAGCACCACCTTCCCTTTTTGCAGGCGGGAACACGTAAACCGGCTCGCCTCTTTGCCGTACGGCTCGATTTCAATCGTGCTTTCCGGTGTGTCGATGAACAAAAAGCGTGTCGTGTATACGCGGCCGTTGACACGAAACTTGGCGGTGTCCCCGTCGATGCATTGAGTTAATGTTGCTTTGTATGTGCGGCCGAGCCGCAGCGAAACAGCGTTATCCTTCCCGCCGAGCGCGTGTCCGTCTAAGTCGATGCGTTCCGGGGTGAGCTTCCGTTTGCATCGCTCGTTGCTGTTATAGGTTTGAATGAGCTTGACCAACTCCACTTTTGTTTTCGCCTGTTTGGCTAATGCCGTTGGTTCATGCAGCACGTATGTGCAATCGCTGTTGCGGAAATGCCCGCCTAGTTCGTCCAATGAGCCCGGATGGGCGGACACGGAGTCCGGCCATACTATCATCAGGCAAAGCAACAGAATAGCGATTTGCTTCAACGCTCTCCCTCCGTTTCGGCAACATTCCAGCTCGGGCGCCATGAAAGCACATGACGATCTTGCGCTTTGAACGCAGTTTCCAGTCGTTTCTGCGATGTTCAGCGTGAAATCCACCTTGCCAAACAAGGGTTTTTCTGAATGGAGCATGTGACCTTCGCGACGGTTCAGCGTGCGCGGTGGAAGGCAAAATCGTCAAATACGGAAAAGTTCTATGGACAACATTTTGCCCTCCACCCGGGGGTAAAAATGACCGCTTGCCGACGGGGGTTCACCAAAAAAACTATTGTTACAAGGATTTTACCATATTGCTTTCCGAATAAAATAGGACGATATAGGGCAATTGTTGATGGAGTTCATCGACCATTCGTCAACAACCGCCTCAAAACGGAAAAAACCCTTGCTACGCAAGGGTTTTTTTGATGGAGCATACCGGGCTCGAACCGGTGACCTTCGCGCTGCCAGCACGACGCTCTCCCAACTGAGCTAATGCCCCAAACGAACATGGATGAATTGTCCATGCTCTATTATATCCAGATGAATGGTGGTTTGCAATCTTTTTTATCAACCGCTTTCGATATCGACTTTTATCAACCGCTTTCGATATCGACGTGGACAATGTCTTCGATGGAGCGAATGGCGTAATACAGTTCAGCGGTTGACCGTTTTTGATCGATGACAGCACGCAGCTTCAACAAATGTTCATTCTCCTCGACGTCTTTGATGCGCATCGTTTTAATATTGATTTCTTGTTGCTTTAAATGTTCGATCACTTTGGCAATGTTTTTTTCATCGGCAACGGTGATTTGCAGCATTACTTCTTTTTCACGCAGCTGCTTCGGTCCGAAAAAGTTAATTAAAAATGGAATCAGTTCAACGCTAACAATGAGCAGAGCGACACCAAAGGCCGATTCCCAATAGAAACCGGCGCCGACTGCCACGCCAATTCCTGCCGCCCCCCAGATAATGGCGGCTGTTGTCAGCCCAGTAATGCTGTCGTTGCCGCGGCGTAAAATAACGCCCGCTCCTAAAAAACCGACGCCTGATACGATTTGTGCGGCCAAGCGAAGCGGATCCATTGTAATATGGTCATTTGACGGAAAGACGTATGCTGACTCGATCGAAACGATCGTCAATAGGCAGCTTGAAATCGAAATGACCAAACACGTTTTCAAACCGACTGGTTTTCGCTTCAACTCCCGTTCCAGTCCGATGATCATGCCAAGAATGGCCGAAATCCCTAATTTAAGGAATGGATCAAACATCATTCGTTCTCCCCCCGTTCATGATATAATGTAGGAAAATGGTTGGCAAGGAGATGGAATCGTGAAACCGCCAAGCCATACCCAAGCCTATGCGGCCTTGTTGGTTGGAGCGCTCGCCGTCTCAACGTCGGCTGTGTTTGTCAAGTGGTCGCAGGCGCCGTCCGCGGTCATCGCCTTTTATCGGCTGTTTTTCGCTGTCATCATCATGACACCGTTCTTTTTTCACCGCATCACCGAACTCAAGCACATCTCCCGGCGTGATGGGCTGTTTTCGGTTTGTTCGGGCGTGCTGTTGGCATTTCATTTTATTCTTTGGTTTGAATCGCTTGACTATACATCTGTTGCCAGCTCAGTCGTGCTC
>NZ_VJWB01000001.1:532500-2875000 GCF_007829715.1 Geobacillus sp. C56-T2 | reverse complement strand
CCGCTCAGGGTTAGTCGGGACCTAAGCCGAGGCCGAAAGGCGTAGGTGATGGGCAACAGGTCGAGATTCCTGTACCACCTCCTTCCCGTTTGAGCGATGGGGGGACGCAGGAGGATAGGGCGAGCAGGCGGCTGGAAGAGCCTGTCCAAGCAGTGAGGCTGGCCAGTAGGCAAATCCGCTGGCCGGAAGGCCAAGCTGTGATGGCGACGGATTGATCCGGAAGTCCCCGATTTCACACTGCCAAGAAAAGCCTCTAGCGAGGGAAGAGGTGCCCGTACCGCAAACCGACACAGGTAGGCGAGGAGAGAATCCTAAGGCGCGCGGGAGAACTCTCGTTAAGGAACTCGGCAAAATGACCCCGTAACTTCGGGAGAAGGGGTGCTCTTTCGGGTGAAGAGCCTGGAAGAGCCGCAGTGAAAAGGCCCAAGCGACTGTTTATCAAAAACACAGGTCTCTGCGAAGCCGAAAGGCGACGTATAGGGGCTGACACCTGCCCGGTGCTGGAAGGTTAAGGGGAGCGCTTAGCGGAAGCGAAGGTGCGAACCGAAGCCCCAGTAAACGGCGGCCGTAACTATAACGGTCCTAAGGTAGCGAAATTCCTTGTCGGGTAAGTTCCGACCCGCACGAAAGGTGTAACGACTTGGGCGCTGTCTCAACGAGAGACCCGGTGAAATTATACTACCTGTGAAGATGCAGGTTCCCCGCGACAGGACGGAAAGACCCCGTGGAGCTTTACTGCAGCCTGATATGGAATTTTGGTATCGCTTGTACAGGATAGGTGGGAGCCTAAGAAGCCGGAGCGCCAGCTTCGGTGGAGGCGACGGTGGGATACCACCCTGGCGGTATTGAAATTCTAACCCGCACCCCTTAGCGGGGTGGGAGACAGTGTCAGGTGGGCAGTTTGACTGGGGCGGTCGCCTCCCAAAAGGTAACGGAGGCGCCCAAAGGTTCCCTCAGAATGGTTGGAAATCATTCGGAGAGTGCAAAGGCACAAGGGAGCTTGACTGCGAGACGGACAGGTCGAGCAGGGACGAAAGTCGGGCTTAGTGATCCGGTGGTTCCGCATGGAAGGGCCATCGCTCAACGGATAAAAGCTACCCCGGGGATAACAGGCTGATCTCCCCCAAGAGTCCACATCGACGGGGAGGTTTGGCACCTCGATGTCGGCTCATCGCATCCTGGGGCTGTAGTCGGTCCCAAGGGTTGGGCTGTTCGCCCATTAAAGCGGTACGCGAGCTGGGTTCAGAACGTCGTGAGACAGTTCGGTCCCTATCCGTCGCGGGCGTAGGAAATTTGCGAGGAGCTGTCCTTAGTACGAGAGGACCGGGATGGACGCACCGCTGGTGTACCAGTTGTCCCGCCAGGGGCACCGCTGGGTAGCTATGTGCGGACGGGATAAGCGCTGAAAGCATCTAAGCGTGAAGCCCCCCCTCAAGATGAGATTTCCCATCGCGTTAGGCGAGTAAGATCCCTCGAAGATGACGAGGTCGATAGGTCCGAGGTGGAAGCGTGGCGACACGTGGAGCTGACGGATACTAATCGATCGAGGGCTTAACCTAGAAAAGCGCAGGCGAGCCGGAGCTAGACAGTACGAAGCGCGGCTTCTTCCGACGGTTATCTAGTTTTGAAGGAATGAAAAAGGCCTTGACAGCTCATCACGAATCATTATAATAATAAATGTCTAAAGCGATATCTCTCAGTAATGGCTCAGCGATGGGCAGTTACGTGATCAAATCACACTTTGATAAGGATATTATTATGATTCCGCAGTAGCTCAGTGGTAGAGCAATCGGCTGTTAACCGATTGGTCGCAGGTTCGAATCCTGCCTGCGGAGCCATCGTGGAGAGCTGTCCGAGTGGTCGAAGGAGCACGATTGGAAATCGTGTAGGCGTGAATAGCGCCTCAAGGGTTCGAATCCCTTGCTCTCCGCCATTATCCATCAGCATGGCCCGTTGGTCAAGTGGTTAAGACACCGCCCTTTCACGGCGGTAACACGGGTTCGAATCCCGTACGGGTCACTTTTCGTGGAGGATTAGCTCAGCTGGGAGAGCACTTGCCTTACAAGCAAGGGGTCGGCGGTTCGATCCCGTCATCCTCCACCACTTTCAAACATACAAAACAAAGTTCATCGCCTTATTGAAATTCTATCGTCGCGGGGTGGAGCAACGAGCATTTGCTTCATCGAATACGCTGCGAGTTGCCTCGACGCATCGAACATCTTTGAATCAGCTGGTAGAGGAAGAGGCAACAGACATTTAAACGAAGCTCAGTGCATGGTCGGAACAAATTTATCTTTTATCATCGCGGGGTGGAGCAGTCCGGTAGCTCGTCGGGCTCATAACCCGAAGGTCGCAGGTTCAAATCCTGCCCCCGCAACCAATAAGGTCCCGTAGTGTAGTGGTTAACATGCCTGCCTGTCACGCAGGAGATCGCGGGTTCGAGTCCCGTCGGGACCGCCATCTTTAATTAGGTAAAGTAAGGATAAGGCAGCTCAGTCGGTAGAGACGAGCATCAGCATCATCGAGTTGGCTGCGAGTTGCCTCGACGCATCGATCATCTTTGAATCAGCTGGTAGAGGAAGAGGCACAGAGCAATCAATGAGCGAGTTAAAAAATAACATACGGCTCGGTAGCTCAGTCGGTAGAGCAAAGGACTGAAAATCCTTGTGTCGGCGGTTCGATTCCGTCCCGAGCCACCATGAAATATTAAGAATGAGCCTGTTCATTTTTTGATCCGTATTATGCCGACTTAGCTCAATTGGTAGAGCAACTGAATCGTAATCAGTAGGTTGCGGGTTCAAGTCCTGCAGTCGGCACCATTCTTGGAGGGGTAGCGAAGTGGCTAAACGCGGCGGACTGTAAATCCGCTCCCTTTGGGTTCGGCGGTTCGAATCCGTCCCCCTCCACCATTTAAATAAAGGGGCATAGTTTAATGGTAGAACAGAGGTCTCCAAAACCTCCGGTGTGGGTTCGATTCCTACTGCCCCTGCCACTCTTATCATGGCGACTATGGCGAAGTGGTTAACGCACCAGATTGTGGCTCTGGCATGCGTGGGTTCGATTCCCACTAGTCGCCCTTGAAAAATGGCATTGGGGTATAGCCAAGCGGTAAGGCAACGGACTTTGACTCCGTGATGCGTTGGTTCGAATCCAGCTACCCCAGCCAATGTTGCGGAAGTAGTTCAGCGGTAGAACACCACCTTGCCAAGGTGGGGGTCGCGGGTTCGAGTCCCGTCTTCCGCTTTTGACTAGGGCGGCATAGCCAAGTGGTAAGGCAGAGGTCTGCAAAACCTTTACCCCCGGTTCGAATCCGGGTGCCGCCTCCATCTAATGAATAAAATTTTATTGACAAACAAAAGTTAAGAAGATATAATGGTAGATGTCGCGCCGATGTGGCGGAACTGGCAGACGCGCACGACTCAAAATCGTGTGGGGTAGCCCCCCGTGTGGGTTCGACTCCCACCATCGGCATCGAAAATAGGAGAAAGGCTTTAGGCACAAGGGGTTCACGTAAGTGGAATCCCTTGTTTTTTATTTACCGAATACGATTCGAGAGAAGAAAATCGTGTTCGGATATTGATTTTAAATGAACAAATGTAATTATGAAGAAACTGAAACCCCTTAAACTGAAACCCTTTAATGGGTTAACCGTATATAAAATTTGAAATGTTTGTTATAATATACAAATGGGGGGTGTTGAAATTGAAGAATAAAAATATAGGTTTTGTTTTTGTGTCACTCGGTTTCGTTTTCTTGATGTTGTCATTAACTCTTACCTTGCCTACCCCTATATGGAGTGTATTGCTTGGTATAAGTATAATTTCAAACATTACAGGAACTGCAATTTTAATGCGTTTTATAAAAAATTCTCAAAAAAGTATAAGAAATTTTTAAAGTGACTTTCTTTGTATGGTCGCTTTTATTTACTATAGATGAGCAAATTTTCTAACTCACACTTCGCACCCTCTCGACAAAAATCGAGAGGATTTTTTATCTTCCTGTCGAATAAAACCTTGAAACACAAGGAAAGCAAAGGAGTTTGCCCATCATGGACGTTCGAATTCGGGCCATTTATGGTGGTTGTTGGTTGAAACGTTTATTTCAATAGTCAATATTTAAAGATAGTCAAGGCTAACCGGTTTCGTCCTAGCGACTATCGCCTTCCTAGAAAGCCGGTGAGAAACCGCTGTCACACCCCGATCGGCGGCATTTTCATTCAGAAGAGAAAGCGGATTCTGCAAGGTTTTTCTAATTGAGAAATGAGCGGAATCAGTCGTTTTTGCACTAAATCACCAGTCTCCTAGAAGGACGAAACCAAAAGAAAAAGCGACGCTCCAAAGAGAAGCGCCACACGCAAGTAATCCCAAACGGAAACCCGACCTTTGGGAAGGGCTTCTGTATAAAACATATTATCATCTCCCGACATGTATCTGTAGATGACACGAGTGTTGATTATCCAAAATTATACATACGCCTTCCATAAATTTGGGCATACTCAAACAAAGCAGCGGCCATCCCGGATTTCCAATCGAGAGGAAGCTGCCCAGAGAAAAAACGGCGAACGAACGAAATGAAGGAAAGAGAGACGTTCGTCTGTTTTTTGGTTTGATCATACAGCCATCGCAGCAACACATACGCGATGAACGCCGCAAACAGTTGGTTGTATACCGCATTTTCCGTCGTGCCAAACAAGGTCGGGACATTCAGATATTGCTTCACCCAACGGAAAAAGACCTCAACAGTCCAACGTTGTTGGTACATGTCGGCAATGGTTTCCGCAGACGCATGGAAGAGGTTCGTCACGACCCGAATGTCGCGGCCATTCGCATCTCGAAAGATCACCACCCGGTGACGCTTGGTGGAGCGGCATTGTTTCGTCCCCAACTGGCACGTGAAGTCGGCTTGAACCGATGAGGATGTGCTGGAAAGGCGTTTCAAGCTTTTTTTCTGATGAAGTTCGATGTTGTCCTTCATCCGAATGACAAAGAGCTGATGCTGCTCCACAAATCGATCGAGGCGTTCGATTTTGAAATACGCCCGGTCTTCCACCAGCACTTGTTGAGCGTTCGTCAACTGTTCTCCCACCGGGCCATCATGACGCAGTCCGATGGTTTCCACCACGTCTGCCGGCAACGAGGATTCCGGCGAATACGCGACGTGCAGCTTCACTCCGGCGCGTTCGCCGTGATACGGCGCCCATGGCAGGCGGTTTTTCCCGACCGTGACGGTCGTCGAATCCACCACCCGAAGCGGTTTGGGAAACCGAAGCGAACGGCGGGTTTGGCGGTTGCACTTGGAAATGATCAACGCCAACAAGCGTTTCATGATGTCATAGGGAACTTCTTTCGCTTTCTTGGATACAGTCGAATAATGGAATCGCGGCAATCCATACAGAGGCCCCACATCGGCTCCGTGGCGAAAGCTTTTCCATTGATGCATGGCGGCCAGCAGGAAGAAGTGAATCAACTCGCGCAACGTAAAGGTTCGAGACGAATCACGATACCCAACCGCTTCGGCAATCAGTTGAATCTCTTCATCCGAAACAAGTTTTTGCATCAAATTCGGGAGTGTGGTATGCTTGTTCATAGAGAGCACCTCCTGGGTTTGTTTGTGTCGCTACTCACATTCTACAGGAAAGGTGCTCTTTTTTCTATACCCTTTGGATTTTATTGGATAATCAACACGCCTGATCTCGTTCATCTTGTCGACGCCTTGACGACCAAGGGATTTTCGGGGACATTGACGGATGTCCGGTACTGGAGTTTTCACCCGAATCATCGAACAACACTGAGCCACTTTTTCACGAAAAGCCCTTGGAACGAGGAAAAACTGCTTGAGAAGCTGCAAGAATGGATCCTTCGCCAGATCGAACGTCTAGCCAAACGGGAGAATCAACCCCTTTTTGTTTCGATTGATGATACCATTTGCCAAAAAACAAAGCCTTCGTCACGGGCCGCCCACGCCATTCAAGGGTGTGATTGGCACTACTCGCACAAAGATCATCAATCCGTCTGGGGGCATTCGCTTGTTTGGCTGATGGTGCATACCTTCACACAAGCGTTTCCGTTCGCGTTTCGTCTCTATGATAAGGCGGCGGGAAGAAGCAAAATCGACCTAGCGATCGAGATGCTTTCCTCGCTCAAGGGGAAACGGGCTCAGCCGGTGTATGTGCTCATGGATTCGTGGTATCCGTCCCAAGCGCTCATCGAAGCCTGCCTGAAACAAGGATTCCATGTCATCGCCATGCTCAAGACGAACCGGATTCTCTATCCGAAAGGCATCGCCATCCAAGCGAAGAAGTTCGCCCATTATATCGAGCCCAACGACACCCGCCTCGTCACGGTGGGGAAGGAGCGTTACCGCGTGTATCGCTACGAGGGAGCGATCCATGGTCTCGATGACGCGGTGGTGCTGCTGGCTTGGAAGGCGGATGAACCGATGACGCCAGATCATCTCCATGTCGTCTTGAGCACCGACCGGGAGCTAGGCGATGAAGAGATCTTGCGTTACTATGCCCAGCGCTGGACGATCGAATGCTTTTTCCGGCAGGCCAAAGACCAGCTGAAGCTCGATGGATACCGTGTTCGTCACATTCGGGCGGTGAAACGGTATTGGGCCGTGGTGCTGTTCGCCTGCGTATACAGCATCGCGGAATCTCAACAAGACCTCTCTTCCGGCCTGGAGCTTCTTCGGTCTCGGAAAGGGCACAGCGTCGTCGAGTTCATCTATGACGCCGCAAAACAAGATATTCCCATTGATGTGATTAAAAAACAGCTCCATGTCGCCTAAGGGGGACCCTGTTTGTCTCTTAGGGAATGGAAATTACTGTAATGAAAAATGCTCATCTACACAGGCGTGTTGATTATCCAATAAAATCCAAAGGGTATAGAAAAAAGAGCACCTTTCCTGTAGAATGTGAGTAGCGACACAAACAAACCCAGGAGGTGCTCTCTATGAACAAGCATACCACACTCCCGAATTTGATGCAAAAACTTGTTTCGGATGAAGAGATTCAACTGATTGCCGAAGCGGTTGGGTATCGTGATTCGTCTCGAACCTTTACGTTGCGCGAGTTGATTCACTTCTTCCTGCTGGCCGCCATGCATCAATGGAAAAGCTTTCGCCACGGAGCCGATGTGGGGCCTCTGTATGGATTGCCGCGATTCCATTATTCGACTGTATCCAAGAAAGCGAAAGAAGTTCCCTATGACATCATGAAACGCTTGTTGGCGTTGATCATTTCCAAGTGCAACCGCCAAACCCGCCGTTCGCTTCGGTTTCCCAAACCGCTTCGGGTGGTGGATTCGACGACCGTCACGGTCGGGAAAAACCGCCTGCCATGGGCGCCGTATCACGGCGAACGCGCCGGAGTGAAGCTGCACGTCGCGTATTCGCCGGAATCCTCGTTGCCGGCAGACGTGGTGGAAACCATCGGACTGCGTCATGATGGCCCGGTGGGAGAACAGTTGACGAACGCTCAACAAGTGCTGGTGGAAGACCGGGCGTATTTCAAAATCGAACGCCTCGATCGATTTGTGGAGCAGCATCAGCTCTTTGTCATTCGGATGAAGGACAACATCGAACTTCATCAGAAAAAAGCTTGAAACGCCTTTCCAGCACATCCTCATCGGTTCAAGCCGACTTCACGTGCCAGTTGGGGACGAAACAATGCCGCTCCACCAAGCGTCACCGGGTGGTGATCTTTCGAGATGCGAATGGCCGCGACATTCGGGTCGTGACGAACCTCTTCCATGCGTCTGCGGAAACCATTGCCGACATGTACCAACAACGTTGGACTGTTGAGGTCTTTTTCCGTTGGGTGAAGCAATATCTGAATGTCCCGACCTTGGTTGGCACGACGGAAAATGCGGTATACAATCAGCTGTTTGCGGCGTTCATCGCGTATGTGTTGCTGCGATGGCTGTATGATCAAACCAAAAAACAGACGAACGTCTCTCTTTCCTTCATTTCGTTCGTTCGCCGTTTTTTCTCTGGGCAGCTTCCTCTCGATTGGAAATCCGGGATGGCCGCTGCTTTGTTTGAGTATGCCCAAATTTATGGAAGGCGTATGTATAATTTTGGATAATCAACACTCGTGGAACGAGATGCTTGATGACCGGCTTCGAGAAATAAAGCGCCAATCCCAGCGTCATGAAAAACTTGTGGATTCCTTGATGATGTGCTAATCTATTCATGAGACATGAACCTCCTTGTGGGTAGTTGGTAGCACATCTATTCTAACCAAGGAATCGGGTTCATGTCTCCTTTTTTGTTTAGTTGTCAATTTATGTTAGTAAATTTGCTCATCTACAGTAAATATTTAAACTTTCGACAATATGTTTAAGGAAAGGGGCTGACCCCATAGCCATCAAGTGAAGCCTTGGAGCGAGTAGCTCCAAGGCTTCACTCTTCATCTTTGGAGGCTGTGACCGTGAGAATATGAAAAGATAGGCATGCCAAATACACCTTCCCTATAGAAGGTTTTTTTATGGTATGAGACGGGAATTCCTTACGACAACGGCATGATGACCAAACTCTCGATCATGTCTAAAGCGCTCTTTTTTGTATAACGCCTTGATTTTTTTCCGTGTTGAGCGATCATGTCACACAGTTTGAAAAGGAGTTGGGCAGCTAGCACCTCGGAACACCATAAGGCTTGAAATCAATCCATCCCCCACTCCTTGATCATACTCATCGCCTTCTATTCGCTCAATTCCTTTTTCTGTTTTCGATAGAGCCATTCTCGCATGGCAAACATGACCGTAGAGCTGATCAATAAGGCAATCAACGTTCCATACAAGTGGCACTGAAAGCGAGCCCCTTTCATCGGTTTGAATCGATGAATGTGAAACAGGGATTTCCATGTTTTAAATATCACCTCAATTTGCCAGCGAAGAGAATACAGCGTATGAATGTCATGCAAGGAGGTATAAATCGCTGGAATATTGGTGATATATACATATATTGGGTGGGGACGTCGCGTCACGTACGCGGCCCCTTTTTGTTTGGCCTTCTGTTTCCATTGTTCTTCCTTCTGTTGTTCCTGTTTTTCGGTCAGCCGATACACAATGAGTCGCGGTTGATGAACTTTCTTTCCACTGACATACACATCTTCCAGTTCTATGGTTTCTCCGGGTTGCAGCATCGCAAGGAAATCCTCTGGTTCCCATTTTCGAAATTGATCCCCTTCTTTTTGGTAAATCCCTACATTGTGTTTGAGCCGCGAAATGTAAAAGGCTCCGGCATCATGAATCGCTTGCAATCCCTCAAGAGAAAAATAGCCCAAGTCTTTCAAACAAAGGTCTCCTTCTTGAATGGTCGATCGAAGGGACGCTCCGTAGGCGGCGTCATGATGACGAGCATCCCCAACGTCCACATGGAGAAACTTCCCTTCTAGAGGGCTGGTGATTTAGTGCAAAATGCTGCTGAGTTCCACCTATTTCTCAATTAGAGAAACTGCAAAGAATCAGTTTTCTTTTCTGAATGAAAATGCCTCCAATTGGTGTGTGACAGCGGTTTTTCACCGGCCTTCTAGACATTCATATTCTAACTGAATTTTCACCCCAGGCCCCGCACATCCCTTGTAAATCCCTTGGATCTCAGGAGGCAGTTGAAACGACGTGGAATCGAGAATGCGAATCCGGCGAAACAGCGAATGTCTTTGACACACGTGACGGGCCTCCTGCGTCTGATGAATCAGCAGTTTTTCGAACACCGCTTTGAGGAAACTCACTGCTTTTTCGTTAAACCGTTGATTGAGCCCTTCCGCACTCAGAGAGGTGTTTTGCTTGAGAGCTAGAGCACTGCAGAGCTGCACCAATGATTTTTGACCGCCTTCTTCCTGGAGAAATGTGCAAAGTGCCACGAAATCATGGGCGCGCAACTTCCCCTTTCGTTGAATAAATCGATGATCTCGGGCCATCTGTTCCAGCTCATCACACGATAACACGCTTCGTAATCCCTCTAAAAAACAATGCCATTCCTCTTGGAGAGATAAGGACGTCTTCAAAAAAACCCCCTTTCTAAGACATGATGAAGTCCTCAAAAGGATGGTCAAATGAGGCATAGATTTATTCTTGTTTTCTTAACTTGATGGCTATGGAGGGATCCCCTGTTTGTCTCTTAAGGTGTGGAAATTACTGTAATGAAAAATGTTCATCTACAGTAATGTTGTTGATTTTCTTGTTTGACTAACAGACAGTAATGTTCAAAAAAGGATTTTTTCAACCACTTGCATAATATATAAAAGTAGTTTGCTAATCTAACGACTCGGTAGGGGGAGTATTATGGACATAAAAATACATAGTGATTTTTCTAATGCAAATCTTGATGAAATGAGAGAAGTTTATTGTTCTGTCGGTTGGACAAAGCATACAAACGAGATTATTAAGCAGGTTTTTGAAGCAAGTAATGTTATAGCATTGGCTACTGTAAATGGTCGAATTATTGGATTTGGAAGAGGGATTTCAGATGGTGTTTTTAATGCTGCAATCTATGATGTTGTGGTCCATCGAGATTTTCAAAAGCAAGGGATAGCTAAAAAAATTATGGAGTTTTTATTGGATAAACTAAGTAATGTTTCTTGTGTGCATTTAATCTCAACAACTGGAAATGAAGAATTTTATCGGAAACTAGGATTAAAAAGGGTTAAAACAGGAATGGCAAGGTATTTAAATCATGAGCTAAGTGACGAGTATTTAGAGTAAGAAATAAATTCTCTTGTTGAGATTACGTTTAATTCTTGTAGAACATTAAATATTATTGTCTATTTTTGGAGGTACGTATGGGAAGAGTCAAAACATTACTTGATAAAAATTATCGAACTGGCTGGAAGAAGCCATCATCAAGATGTATCAAAGCGGCATGAGTACACGGGAAATTGGCAAGTTTATTGAACGAATTTTAGGAAATGCGTATTCTCCCACGACGATCAGTCATATCACGGATGTCGTAAAGGAAGACATTGAGAAATGGCACACTCGTCCTCTACAAAAGGGTTATTCGGTCTTATATTTGGATGGTTTATACGTAAAACTTCGCCGCGATACGGTAGAGAAAGAAGTCATTTATGTGGTGTTAGGAGTCAATGAAGAAGGATATCGCGAAATTCTTGATTTCTTTGTGGGAGGACAAGAAAGTACCTATGGATGGCAGGAAATTCTCCAAAACCTTTACAAAAGAGGCGTCAAGGAAGTGCTTTTAGGGGTATTCGATGGACTACCGGGTCTAGAAGAAGCCTGTCAGGCGGTGTATCCGAAAGCCGATGTACAGCGTTGTGTCGTTCACAAAGTCCGTAACACCCTCAGCCGTGTTCGGAAAAAAGACCAATTCGAAATGGCAGAGAACCTCAAGCTGATTTATCGCGCGCCGAATAAGGAGATGGCATTACAGATGTTTCGACAGTTTGAATCGAAATGGTCGAGCAAGTATCCGAGAGAAGTTCAATCTTGGGCCAATGAGTTGGATGTCCTCCTAACATTTATGGATGCAGTATTCGAAGTGTGATTTACACGACGAATGCCATCGAACGAACGATCAAGGAAATTCGGAAACGTCTCAAGCCGATGAACCGTTTGAGCAGTGTAGAAGCCGCGGAAAAAGTCGTGTATTTAACCATTCAAGATTTTAATGAGAAGTGGGCAGGGAGAAAGTTACGAGGATTTGCCGAAGCGCATGAAGCTCTTCAACGAATGTTTGAAGAACGTTAAATTTAACCAAATAATGTAAATATAAAACCAATAAGATCAGGGGATTCTCCCTTTTCACACAATAAGCTGAATATTCAGTCTATTGTGCAAGGGAAACTAATCCCATATCCATTCCAAATCTATTTCAGAGATACCCTATCTTGCATTACACAAAATTCTTGACATTACCAATTGGAGGAAATTAACTGATGATTATCAAAAATGATAAAGATATCATTCAACTGATTAAAGAAGACGAGTGGATGATGGATATATTAAGAGCAGTAAAATCATTAAATTTACCTGATTGGTGGGTCTGTGCTGGATTTGTTCGTTCGAAAATATGGGATATGTTACATGGCTTTAAAGAAAGAACACCTATTCCAGATATTGACGTTATTTATTTTGATGATACCAATATGGACGAATTAGAAGAAAAGAAGTTCGAAATTAGGTTGAGAAATATCCTTCCTAACTCACATTTCGCACCCTAACAAGGTCAAAACAAAGGATTTTTTATTTAGTTTTTCAGAATAACTTTTTGACCAACACAACGAGCGATGGCTATCCTTTTTTTACCATCGCTGGTCGTTCCGTATGACGTTACACGTAAATGCTCTCATCCAGCCCCAACCCCTGCAGAATCCTTCGTTGTTCAGGGGTGAGGGAGCGATCCAGTGAGCGTTGGATGCGCCCATCCGGCAGCTCCAGGAGGACGACGTTCACATATTGAAACAGCTGAAAAATCGCCTGTCCCGTCGGCCGGGTCAGCTTGCGGCCTCCAGGACCCTTCAACGGGTGTTCTGGAGTAATAAACTGACGCACTCGGCGCTGAAAAACGCGGTAAATCGCCAAGGCCAACAGAAACAAATAGCCTAATACTGCGACCCGTTCTGGTTTTTTGACGTAAATCTCATCCGTGAAAAACGGATCTTTCAAAAAAGCGAAGTTCATTTCCACCGAGATCTGCCCTTTATATAGCTTCAAGATCTCTTGGGCATCCATTTGTTGGCCCTTCCATTCCTCCGGAACGGTCGTGACGAGGACAAACCGGGACGCTTTCCGTCTTGCCTGTTCCCACGCGTTTTGGTCGAATTCGACGTCAAGGCGCAAGAGATACCGCGTCTCCATCTCGGGTTCCACCCCTTTTTTCGGCCGTCCGCGCCGTTTTTTCGGGCGTACGATCTCTTCGACCGCGGCCTTGACCTGATGAAACCGTGGGCGAAGGGACATCTTGAGGGACGCCAAGGCTTGTTCAGCGTCTTCCCGGCACGAGAAAGGGTGGCGCTCCCAATGGGCTTGTTCCTCGCGAAGAAGCTCCGCTTCTTTGGTTCGTTCTTTTTCGAGCGTCTTTCCTTTTCGCTGGTCGAGCGCACTCGATTCGACGACGATCAGCCGAACGGGGTGGCCTTCATAGGTGGAGGATGTTTCCCATACCCGGTACGTGGCGCCGTTTCTCTCCGCCAGCGTAAAGGGTTCGCTCCACGGGATGTGAGGCGAATCGGCCTCCGCTAATGCCCGTTTCACGATCCGAAGCGACGAAGGGCCTCGGGTGATCAAAAAGGCGTTGGCCGCTTTGGTTTGCGCCAGAGTGTCTTTTGTCATCGCGGCGGAATCGGCCACGTAAATCCATTCGTCTTCCATCTTGGCTTGTTTGAGCTGTTCGTGGACACGGGACAGCACCTCCGGATTCCACGTTTTGTCAGGCAGGTTGCCGTCGTGCACATCGCCGTAAAACGGGATGCCGTCCTCGTTGCCGACCAGTCCGAAACCGATCTGTTTTTGCCAACGATGATGGCGGTTATAGCCATGTGTGATTTGTAAGGCCTCTAACGAGGCCGATTCATACGCGCCGTAAACGGTCTTGTCCGTCGTATCGGCGTGAAAGGCTCGGAGGGAAAGGCCTTCTTTGCGATAAATGTGAATCAAGCAAGTGCTGATCACCTTGTGAATATCGGCCTCATACAAGCGGTCGAGATGACGAGCCAAGGCATCGTCGTTCAACCAGGAAGGATGGAGACCGGGACGGATGAGTTTCTCTAGATCGATCTCCTGAGCCCATCGTTCCACGTGAACGAGGGCTTGCCGGCCGTCAAACATATTGTAGATGATGGCCTGAACGGCATCGCTGACTCGAGTCTGGCACTGTGGATCAACGGGAACGAGATGGTCAATCAATTGGGGCAGGCCCAGTTTCTTGAATAGGGCACTTATTATATTCAAATAATCATTACGATAGACCTTTTTGACTTGAACGTTCATGAGAGAAAAACTCCTTCACTTTCCTTGTGTGTCAAGGATTCATTCGACATCGGAACGAAAAAATCCTCCCGATTTTCGTCGAGAGGGTGCGAAATGTGAGTTCCTAACATTCCTTGGTCAGTGAAAAATGAGGCAAGAATGCATATTGTTAATAATATTTCTCCTTATTCATCTTCCGTAGATGCTATATCAAAGTTTCCAGAAACAGCAACATCTTTAGGTGTAAAATTAGATGAAAAGAATGACATCATCTTGGTTTCTCCTTGGGGAGTAGATGATGTGATTAACTTGGAAGTAAAACCGACACCCTATTTTAAAGAATCAAAAGAGTTATCAAAGATTTACGAAGAACGGATAACGAAAAAGAACTGGAAAAATATTTGGTATAAGGTTAAAGTTTTTCATATTGAAAATTCTTATTAAACTCCCATAGCAGAACAGAATTTTTCCTTAATCTGTGGTGCCGCGAAGCGATGCATGGTTGGCGAACGGGGCAGTTTAGTTTAAAAGAATGTAAAATTTTCCTTTTTAAGGTATAAAATGGTTCATCACCGAAAGATGTACTTGACTTTTAGGAACAAACATGATATTATCCCTCCCGGTTGAACAAAAATAACAAAAAATGGCAATAAATCTTTTTGACGTTTTTATCATGAAAAACGTTTTTTGTCAAGTACATTTTGTGGTGAAGAGCCTATAAAATGAAAAATGACATGTAAAATGACGTGCGAATGGATATTCATTTTGGCCCTTCATTTTTTACTTTTATAACTGTAGATGAGCAAATTCGCTAACATAAATTAACAACTAAACAAAAAAAGGAGACATGACAAAAAACAGCTCCATGTCGCCTAAGGGGTCCCCTGTTTGTCTCTTAGGGAATGGAAATTACTGTAATGAAAAATGCTCATCTACAGTAAATATGAAGAAGAACTACGTATTAATGGGAATAAAATAAAAGTTCCGAATGAAGGGTATTTTGGAAATTTAGCCTTTATCCTGTATAAGTATTCTAAAGATAGGGAGGTGTCTACACATGATTCGAGTTCAAGTATCTTGCATAGCTCTTTTAAATGATAAGATTGTCATGATAAAAAAAAAGGATAAAACTTCGGCAGTACATGGCTATTTTATTCCTCCGGGTGGTCATGTAGAATTACATGAGACTCTAGAACAAGCTTGTAAGAGAGAAATGTTTGAGGAAACTGGTTTAATAGTCGATGATTTAGAATTACGTGGTGTGGTTTCGTTTATAGCACATACAAGTGACTACCACTCTGTTTGCTTTTGGTATATGACAAGAAATGTAAAGGGGAAATTAGAACTAAAGGAGCCAGAGAAATTGACCCCACATCTAGTTGAAATAGAAACATTATATTATAACAAGGAAGTGACAGATTACCACAGAGCTTTTATAAAAGAAATTGTTGAAAAAGGAAATTTTCTAAATGGGATAGTTGAATGGTGTAAACCAGATAACTCTATAAAATGGAGTATATTGGAAAACACACCTAAAAACCCTGAGTATCCCAGATACAATAAGGAGGATAACCATGGGGAACATTCAACCAAGGCAGTTGATGACGGCAAGCGGCCGGCCGATTGTCGTACGGACGGCATCACCTGAGGATGCCGAGCGTGTCGTTGCGTTTGTGAAGGCGGTGACGGCGGAAGCGCCGTATTTGCTGACGACGGAAGCGGAAGTGGTGATGACAAGCGAGCGGCAAAAACAATGGCTGCAACAAATCATTGATGATCCGGGAAAGTTGGCGATTGTCGCCGAGCATGACGGGGAAATGATCGGATTGTTAGATTTTCATAATGGCCATAAGCAGCGAACTAGACACCAAGGATCCTTCGGCATGAGCGTGAAAAGCGATTTTCGGGGCCAAGGGGTCGACAAGGCGCTGCTTGCGGCGCTTCTTGATTGGGCAACGGAACATCCGTTCATTGAAAAAGTGTGCCTTGAAGTTGTCGCGGATAATACGAGTGCGCTTCGATTGTATCAAACGTTTGGGTTTGTCGAAGAGGGGGTGAAGAAAAACGCCGTCAAAATCGATGACAAGACGTATTGGGATTTGATCTTGATGGCCCGCTTTGTCAAATAGGGGGACGGGTGGCATCAAAAGTTTTATGAAAATTCCACCCAGACCATCCGATTGAGCATCGGAGGGATGCTCAAGGCCGGATTCGCCCTTGACCAACATCCGCTAAAGGTGGGAAAGAGTCATCAAGGGCGACGGGGACAAAAAGAAGGCAATTGAAAAGCTGCCCTTGCCTTTACCGAATGTTACCTTTGGCGGTGTTCGGTTGGTCAAGGGTTCGCTTCGCCGAATCCGGCAGGTTTTCTCTTTAATCTGTTCACTCTTTTCGATAGTGTCTGGATCTGCTCGATGAAATGATCCATTTTGCTCCACCCCTCTGCACAACATTTATATGTCCTTGACGGACCATTTATATCCCCCTTTGCTAAATTTTTAGCGAAACATTTACCGAAAGTTTTGTATCTTTTATAGTATAATACAGATGACAATGATTTGATGAGTGGGGGAATGGACCTTGAAAAAACGGAAGAAATACGCGGCGGCGAGCGTGGCGTTGGCGTTGGGGCTGCTGGCTCCTTCGTTTGGGCCGACGGCGGTGGGCGCGGAGGATCGGGATGTCGTCAAGCTGCGCATTTTGGAGACTACCGATGTACATATGAATCTCGTTAACTATGATTATTTCAAAGACAGCCCGACGAATGAGTTCGGGCTGTCGAAGACGGCGCGATTGATCGAGCAGGCGCGCGCTGAGCAGCCGAATACGCTTCTGTTTGACAACGGGGATTTGATTCAAGGAACGCCGCTTGGCGACTATGTGGCGAAAGTGAAGCCGCTGCAAGATGGCGAAGTGCATCCAGCGGTGAAACTGCTGCATTTGTTGAAGTATGATGCAGCGACGGTGGGAAACCATGAGTTCAACTATGGCTTGGATTTCCTCCATGAGGTGTATGACGATGCCAAGCTGCCAATCGTCAATGCGAACGTGTACCGCGATGACCATGATCAAAATCCAGATAACGATGTCAACTATTTCACACCGTATCACATTTTCGCGAAAGACGTCGTTGATGAGGACGGAGAGACACATACGCTGAAGATCGGCGTCATCGGCTTTGTGCCGCCGCAAATCATGGATTGGGACAAAGCGAATTTGCAAGGGAAAGTGATAGCGAAAGACATTGTGCAGTCGGCACAAAAGTATATTCCAAAAATGAAAGCGGAAGGGGCCGATTTGATCGTCGTGCTGTCGCACTCGGGCATTGAAACCGGCGGAAACAGCCCGAATATGGAAAACGCCTCCTATTATTTGACGCAAATTCCGGGGGTCGACGCCGTGTTGACCGGCCACCAGCATAAAAAATTTCCGGCGCTTCCGGGAACGACGCCCGATTTTCCGGATGGGAACGGTATCAACAATGAAACAGGCACGATCAACGGCGTTCCGGTGACGATGCCGGGGGCGTGGGGCGATACGCTTGGGGTTATTGATTTGACGGTTGAGCAAGTCGATGGAAAATGGAACGTGACGCAAGCGAAAGCCCAGCTTCGCCCGGTGTACGACAAGGCGACGAAAACGCCGTTGGTTGACAGCGACCCGGCCGTGGAGCAGGCGATCCAAACGGAACATGAAGCGACGATTCAGTACGTCCGCAGCCCGGTTGGAAAAACCACGAGCCCGATCAATAGCTATTTTGCGCTGATCAAAGACGATCCGTCCGTGCAAATGGTCACGAATGCGCAAAAATGGTATGTCGAAAAGATGTTGAAAGGGACGAAATATGAAGGCCTTCCGGTGCTGTCGGCCGGCGCTCCGTTCAAAGCCGGCGGGCGCGGTGGACCGAGCTATTACACGGATATTCCGGCGGGGGAAATTGCCATTAAAAACGTCGCCGATTTGTACTTGTATCCGAATACCGTGTATGCGCTCAAAATTACGGGAGCCGAGTTGAAAGAATGGCTTGAGTGGTCGGCAGGGCAATTCAACCAAATCGACCCGAACAAGACAGACGTTCAGCTGCTTGTGAACAACGACTTTCCGACGTACAACTTCGACATTATTGATGGTGTAACGTACGAGATCGATGTCACCGAGCCGGCGAAATACGACAAAAACCAAAATGTGATCAACCCGAAGGCGAATCGCATTAAAAATTTGCGATTCCAAGGCAAGCCGGTGACGCCGAACATGGAATTTATCGTTGCGACGAACAACTACCGGGCGACGACGAACCGGATCATCAATCCGGGCGGGAAAAACACGATTTTGGCCGCACCGGATGAAAACCGGCAAGTCATCATCGATTACATTCGGGAAAACGGAACGATCAACCCGTCGGCGGATGGCAACTGGACCTTTGCGCCAGTGAAAGGGAAACAACCGGTGACCGTTTCTTTTGAATCGTCGCCGGAAGCGCAAAAATACTTGCCGCCAGACGGCAGCATCCGCTATGTCGCTAACTTGCCAAGCGGATTTGCCCAATATGAGTTTGCCTTGCCGCTTTGGAAGAAAGAAAAGCCTAATCCGCCAAAGCAGCCGGAAAAGTCAACCCCTCCTCGGGGGCACGGGAAAAAAGTCTACTGGGACGGCGTGGAGCTGAAAAAAGGGCAAATCGGCCGCCTGACGGTGCAAAAGCCGATCAATCTATGGAAACGGACGAAGGATGGGCGCCTTGTGTTCGTCCGCATCTTACAGCCTGGGGAAGTGTACCGCGTCTACGGGTATGACGCGCGCTTCGGCGGACAGTATGCGGTCGGTGGCGGGTATTACGTGACCGACATCGATACGCACATCCGCTACGAAACGCCGTCAAAGGAGAAGTTGAAGTTGGTGAATGGGGAGTAAGCAAGAAAGTGGGGCTGTCCGAATGAATGGGGCAGCCTCGCAAATAACGGTAGGAATTTTACTTACTGTCGGCATATAATAATTATGGAATTGAAGAAGTGGAAATAGGCGGCCATAAAATAAGCATTTATCATCGCGAAAAAACGATTTGCGACATTATTCGATACAGAGAAAAAAATGGATACAAAAAATCCTCCCGATGTTCGTCGGAAGGGTCGAAAGATGAGATCAAGCACACTGCCTTGCGCTTCCTCAGCAGCGGACAAGGCAGTGTGTTTTGTCTCCATGACAGAGGGATGATCATGCCATGGCTGCGATGAGTCGCTTATTCAGTCATTGCCCTTCGCTCGAGCGGATCGCTTCTCCTAGTTATGGCTGGAGGGCAAGCGGGCGAACGGCTGCGGAAACAGTTGTTTTTCTCGGAACCCAAACGGAAACCGAACCGCCATTGACTTTGAATTCTCCCCATCCATCACTGTTGATGGTGACGGTGTCACTCCGATTGCCGGTAAGGTCATAGAACACTTTTCCGGCATGCTGTTTGCCCACGTACATCCACTTGCTTCCTCCAGGTCCGTCGGTAATCAGCGCGGCGAGTCCGGAGCCGGGTTTGTCGGCGATGCCTTCCCTTGTCCAGCCGATGATATCCGCATGATCCAGATAATCATGCTGCGTTCCGTAAGCGTAATCACGACGCGCGAGAAGGAGCGGGTCTAGTTTGCTTTTCAACGAAGGAATGTTATATTGCGGAATGCCATAATAGTCGCCATAAAACACGCATGGATACCCTTCTTGGCGCGTTAAAATAAAGGCGTAAGCTAACGGTTTGAACCAAGGATCCACCCACGATTGCAACGCTTGGCCGGGTTCCGTGTCATGGTTGTCGACGAAGGTGACGGCCAAGGTCGGCTGGTCTTTCATGAGAGTATTGGTCAGTAATGTGCGCATGTCAAATGCGCCCCCTGATTTGGAAGCCGTATAAAATTTGTTGTGCAATGGGGCATCGAACAAAGACATGGTTCCGTTTGTTTTTGTAATGTAATTGTGCAATTTGTTAATGTCATACATCATCCGGCAAGTACCATTCAAAATACTGCATCATCGTGCCGTTCAAAGGAGCGGCATCAGCCGATGACGTTGGGCCGCCGAAGAACGAAAGGACGAGCCAGCAGGTGATGAGCCATACCATCGCTTTTCGGCCTAATTTTTGAAGCGTTTTCATGACATATTCTCCTCCCTTTCTTTATTACGCTGGCTTGGAGCATCCGTGGCATAATCATTGAGGAAACGATTGCACAGAAAAGACAAGGAAGGTGGCGATGCATCCAAGTATGTCTACATTATAGTGGATGTTGATAGCGGTTTCAACGGCGAATTTTCAACAAATAGATCGGTATTTTTCTTTTTCAAAAAACGTGTTGAAATATTTAGTCGATTCTTATAATATGAGGTTGAGGAAAACGTTTTCCTTAATCTATTTGTGCAAACGTTAGCATAAAAACAGAAAGGGGAGAAGAGAATTGGGAAGAGAATGGGGGAAAAGCGAGGTGTCCCGGTTTTGAAAGCGCGGAGGCGAAGGAGGATAGGATGGATTTTGGCAGGTGTGTGGCTGGTTCTTTCCCCGTTCTGCTCGGCGGTTGCTTACGGGAATGGAGAGGGGCAGCCAGTTGTCAGCGCGGGTTCTCCTGAGCGAACAGTCACGCTTGTCGGGACGCTGCAGGATGAATTGGGGCATACAAAAGAATGGGATCCGTCGGCTGCAGCGACCGTGATGCATGATGAAGGCGACGGGCTTTATACATTAACGGGAACGTTGCCGGCGGGGACGTATGAGTACAAAATCGCCATCAACGGCAGCTGGGATGAAAACTACGGTGCTGGTGGGCGCAACGGCGGAAATCTTACATTGACATTGAACGAGCCGACAAAGGTAACGTTTTACTACCATGATCGCACTCATGCCATCGCTGACTCGACTTGGTATGCGCCGATTCCAAAGGAAAAACAGCCGCGTTTGGTCGGAACCGTGTTGCCGGCCATCGGTTATGAGACAGACAATAATGGTTGGACTCCAGCCACATCGACGGCCTTCCTCAAGGATGACGATTTTGACTCCGTTTATGCGTTGACGGCGCAGGTGCCGAAAGGATCTTATGAATACAAAATCGTGCTTGGAACCAATTGGGATGAAAACTATCCGCAAGACAATGCACGGTTAAACGTGTTGGAGCCTTCCACTATCACGTTCTTTTTCAATGCGAAGACGAAAGAGGTCTATACCGATTATCGCCCGCAAGGTTCTGATGGAATCGTTCAAAAAGAGCGGCTCAAGCATAACACATGGGATGCGCTGTACCGCCAGCCGTTTGGGGCGGTGAAAGCGGGAACGAAGGTGACGCTTCGTTTAGCGGCGAAAAAAGGCGATTTGACGAAAGCAGATGTATATGTGAAAAATGCGACGACCGGCACGGCCAACGTCTACACGATGGAAAAAGTCGGCGTGCTCGGGGACGATGAATATTGGGAGGTGGCGTTCACCCCTTCTGCGTCAGGGGTGTACGGGTATAAATTTATAGCGCAAGATGCCGGAACGAAAGTGGAATACGGTGAAGATACGCAAGAAGGGCAATGGGGGAAAGCAGTGGACAGCCGCGCGGAACTGTTCCAACTGACGGTGTATGATCCGGATTACAGGACGCCCGACTGGATGAAAGAAGCGGTGGTGTATCAAATTTTCCCGGATCGGTTCTTCAACGGCAATCCTTCCAATGACAACAGCAAGCAGCAGGCGCGCGGGACACAGCCGATTGAACATCGCGCTTGGTCGGAGTTGCCCGATAATCCGCGCTTGAAAGGAACGAGCGGCTACGATGGCGACGGCGAATGGTCGAACGACTTTTTCGGCGGCGACATCGCCGGAATTAGACAGAAGTTGGACTATTTGCAGTCGCTTGGGGTGAACACGATTTACTTAAACCCAATCGCCACGGCGCCCTCGAACCATAAATACGACGCAAGCAATTACAAAGAACTCGATCCGATGTTCGGGTCGCCGGAAGAGTTTCAGGCATTTGTTCAGGAACTGGCGCAACGAGGAATGCATCTCATCTTAGACGGGGTGTTTAACCACGTCTCTGATGATTCGATTTACTTCGACCGTTACCACCGCTATCCGACCGTTGGCGCCTATGAATATTGGGAAGCGGTGTACGATTTGATGAATGAGAAAGGATTGAGCGAGGAGGAAGCGCGGAAACAGGCAGAGGAGACGTTCAAACAACAAGGACAAACGTTCAGCCCGTATGGGTTTCACCTTTGGTTCCATATTGAAAACAAAAAAGTCGATGGGCGTTATCAGTATCAGTCGTGGTGGGGGTATGACAGCCTGCCGGAGTTTAAGTCGGTGACGGGGGAAAAGGTACCGTATCCGAGTGAATTAAACAACGATGCGCTCGCGAACTACATTTTCCGCGAACCGGATTCGGTAGCGAAAAGCTGGGTGACCCGCGGCGCCTCCGGCTGGCGGCTCGATGTGGCCAACGAGGTGGATGCGGCGTTTTGGCGCGAGTTTCGTCAAGAGTTGCTTCACGGATCGTACGACCGCGGCCCGACGTTAAAAGAAGGGGAGCAGCCGCTCATTTTAGGGGAAATTTGGGATGACGCATCGAAATATTTTCTAGGCGACCAGTACGATTCCGTGATGAACTACCGGTTCCGCGGGGCGGTGCTTGACTTTTTGCGAAATGGGAATGCAGAAGAGGCCGATCGGCGACTGACGGCCATAAGGGAAGACTACCCGAGCGAAGCGTTTTATGCGCTCATGAATTTGATCGGTTCGCATGACACGGCGCGGGCGGTCTTTCTGCTTGGGAACGGAACGGATTCATTCGAGCGGGCGGAGTTTGATCCGAATTATAATGAAGAACTTGGGAAAAAGCGGCTCAAGCTAGCGGCGATTTTGCAGATGGGATATCCGGGGGCGCCGACGATTTATTACGGCGATGAAGCGGGGGTAACAGGCTCAAAAGATCCGGACAACCGCCGCACCTATCCGTGGGGCAGCGAAGACCAAAACTTGTTGGCGCACTATCGAAAAGTCGGCCAAATTCGTCAACATCATTCGTCATTGCTGGCCCATGGCGACATCAAGACCGTGTATGCGCAAGGGGATGTATACGTCTTTGCCCGCCAATACGGGCGTGACGTGGCGCTCATTGCCGTCAACCGTGGCAATGAGGACAAAACGGTGGCGCTTGACGTCGCTTCGTGGCTGCCCAACGGCACCGTGCTGACGGATGAGTTGCATGATGGCGGGAAAGCTACGGTCGCCAGCGGAACGTTGACGGTCACAATTCCGGCCTTGGACGGACGGATGATATTTGGGACGGTGACGGCAGAAATGCCTGCCGCGGTCAGAAATTTGCAGGCAAGCGCCGCGGTTGGCCGCGTGACGCTTACTTGGGAAGGGCAAGCGTCGAAGTATCGGGTGTACCAATCAACCATTCAAGGGGCTGGTTATACGTTAGCGGCGGAAACGAACGAGACTTCCGTGACGATCGATTCGTTGGCGAACGGGACTGCGTATTACTTTGCCGTTACCGCCGTCGATGAGAACGGGAATGAGTCGCCAAAGGTGGAAACGAATCGCGTCGTTCCTCATTATCCGCTGACGAGCGACAATGTCCAGTTCGTGACCACGTTAAGCGATGCCACACTCGACTTGTCCCAGCCGCAACCAATCGATGTCAAAGTGAACATCGACGGTGTGACAAGCAAAGGAGCAGCCGATGGGTTGCAAGCGGTGTTGCAAGTGAAAGGGTCGCATGACGAAGCATGGAAAGAATATAGAGCGGTTTACCAAG
The DNA here is from genome assembly GCF_007829715.1 of Geobacillus sp. C56-T2. NCBI lineage: Bacteria > Bacillati > Bacillota > Bacilli > Caryophanales > Anoxybacillaceae > Geobacillus > Geobacillus sp. C56-T2. Next base: position 2,851,302 of record NZ_VJWB01000001.1, on the reverse strand, counting down.
GGCAAGATGGCGACGCTAATGTGTTCCGTGCCGCCTTCACCCCGCTTGTGGCAGGGACGTATACGTATCGCTACGCGCTGACGACCAACCTTGGCGAGGATTGGGTGTATACGGAAGCCAAACAAGTGACGTTTGCGGCCGACTCCAGCGACCAAAAAGCGCCGGCCGAGGCGATTGCGCTGACGCCGCCGCCTGTTGAGTCAGGGCAAGTTCATTTGTCATGGCAGTTTGTCGGAAAAGATGATGCGGATGCATACTTGCTAGTCATTGAACGCAATGGAACAGTCATTCATATGACGACATCCATCAGCACATCGTTCGTTGATTACGGGGTCGAAAACGGCACCGAGTATGCGTACGTTGTCAAGCTGTATGACCGCGCTGGAAATGTCACCGCGTCCAACACGGTCAAAGTGAAGCCGGACATTGTGATGGTGAAAGTCATTTTTAAAGTCAAAGCCCCAGACTATACGCCGTTAGATGCCCGAATTACGATTCCAAACAGTTTGAATGGCTGGAACACAGGGGCGTGGGAAATGTCACGCAATGGAGCGGTGACGCCTGATTGGCAATTTACAACTGAAGTGCAAGAAGGGGAAACGATCACGTATAAGTATGTGAAAGGCGGGTCGTGGGATCAGGAAGGGCTGGCTGATCATACGCCTGCAGACGTTGGGGATGATGATGTCAGCTATTATGGATACGGTTCGATCGGCACGGATTTGAAAGTGACCGTTCACAATGAAGGAAACAATACGATGGTTGTGGAAGACCGCATTTTGCGCTGGATCGATATGCCGGTGGTCATCGAAGAGGTACAAAAACAAGGGAGTCAAGTGACGATCAAGGGCAATGCCATTAAAAACGGTGTTTTGACGATCAATGGCGAGCGGGTGCCGATCAATGATCAGATGGCATTTGTCTACACCTTTACGCCGGCTCCGCAGCAAAAAGAAGTGGCGATCCATATCGAACCGTCAGCGGAAAGCAAAGCAGCCGTGTTCAAAAACGACGGTGGAGCCATTGCGAAAAATACGAAAGATTACGTGCTAAATTTGGAGACGAAGCAGTTGCGTGAAGGCCAGTTGACGACGTCCCCACCTTCAGACGGTGGAGGGCCTTCTCAAGGAGGAGGATCGTCAGGCAACGACACTTCTCCGGGCAGCGGCGGCCCACCGGATGGCACATCCCCTGGAGGAGGGGTTCCGCCGAAGGGGAACATTCCTCCTAAACATGGAACACCTCCATCGGTGCCGCCGCACAAACCGTCTCCACCGAAGTCAAAAGAGAAACCAAAAAAACCAGTTCCTCCTCCGGGGCGAGGAAAAAAAGTCTGTTGGGACGGCGTGGCGTTGAAGAGAGGGCATGGCTGGCTGACGGTGAAAATACCAATCAACTTATGGAAGCAGGAGGTCGATAGCGAGCTGAAACGCATTTTGTGTCCGGGTGAAGCGTATCGGTTTTATCGGTATGACCATTATTTCGGTGGACAATACAGGATTGGTGATGGGATTTACTTGACGAATATACCTAGCTTCATCCGCGATCACCCTCCATCGAAGGAAAAAGTAAAGCAAGCGAACGGTTGGTGATGTACGATGCCATGCTGCCTTGCACCGTGACATTTGGCGGAGCGAGGCAGTTTTTTTAAGTATCCTCTACCTGTGACACTTTGAGCTGAGCGGTGTTTTTCACCAACGTACTAGGCTATTCTTCTTTTCCGGAACAGTGTAATGCTTTTTGCGTGCGGCTTGTAGCATTATGCGCACGAATTGGCGTCAAAGGACAAGTGGAGGAGTGAAGTCGGCGAATTTGGCTGGGGAGAGGGAGGGGGCTCCGTGTGTGTTGCCCCCTTTTCCTCCTGCCGATGCGCTGAAACATTGGTTGGACATCTTGTGCTCGCCTTGGAGCCAAGGGCCTTTTTCGATCCACATTCCTTTTGCCCCAGCTCATGAGGAACGATCGTTTTGTGACCGTCCGTGTGCGCGAAAAGGTATGATCACGTCCGCAGCGTGGAGGCCAAGGGGCGCTCGGGCAGATAGAGTTGGGCGTTATCGCTTTGGCCGGCTGCGATCCAATCGCGCAGGCATTTGGCAAGCACCATGCTGTAGACCGCCCCGTTGTCCCCGTAAGCATAGACGAAATAGCAGTTCGGATATTCGTCATACACCCCGATGATCGGCAAGCCGTCATGCGTGCCGGCGTAGTAGGCGCCGAGGTAAAATTCCGGCTGCACGTTGATGGTGGGGAAGCGCTGATTGAATTCAGCGATCAACTGGTCGCGCTTATGGATGAGTTTCGCGTCGCGTTCATCGGCGTAAGTCGTATCTTCATCCAACCCGCCAATGATCACGCGGTTGTCAGCGGTCGTCCGCATGTAAATGTAGGGACGGGCGGTTTCCCAGATGAGCGTCCGGTTGTACCAGCTCGAGAAATCATCGACCGGATTGGTGACTACCGCGTACGTGCTTGTCAACACAGCGTTCCGGTCCTTTTTGAAATCCAACGTTTCATATCCCGCGGCGATGATGACGGATTTTGCTTGGATGACCGCTCCTGTTTTCGTATAAAATATCGCTTTGTCTTTTTCTAGTTTTTTTCCGTTGATTTCGGTTTGTTCGAACAGGCGGACACCGCGGTTTTTGGCGTATTCAAGCAAGCCGATCGTCAGTTTGTATGGATTGACTTCGCCATCGTTTTTCGTCAGCATCGCCGCGGGCCTGCGGAACGGGTAGTGGCGGGCGATTTGCTCTTCCGTCCACCATTCGACGGCAAAGCCGTGTTTCTGGAGAGCGGCGTATTCGTTTTCCAACTTGCTTACATCTTCAGAAGAGCTGGCGTAATACAAACTGTCGCGGGTGACATATTCGCAATCGAGCGGCAGCTTTCCGGCAGCCTGAGCGAGATCGCGGATGGCCTGTTCGCAAAGCTTGAGATGCCGGGCTGCGTATGCTTCGCCAAAACTGTTGATCAGCTCGAAAAACATTTTTTCCCCCAAGTATTGAATGAGGGCGGTGTTGACGGCCGTGCTCCCATGTCCCGCTTTTCGCTTGTCGACGACGACGATGTCAAGGTCGGTGTCGCTCAGGAAGTAGGCGCATTGGGCGCCCGAGGTGCCTGCGCCAATAATGAGTACATCGCAGTCAATATCTTCCTCCAAGACCGGGTAGCTCGGCGGGGCTGGCAAGGTGGTAGGCCAGTACAATTTGCCGGATTGTAAGTTCATGTTTGTTCGACTCCTTCCAGACCATGGTTTGCTTTTAGCATGACCGGAATCATTTGGTTTATTCGTTGCGATCAGACCAACGTCGACTAGCCCATTGATAAAGAAACGCGGTGTCATAGAGGCGTGGTTGATGGGGTGGAAACGGAAAGACAAAGGATTTTTTGTCATTGTATTGACAAAGATAGTCAATATCAATTACGACCTCAATTGATAAGGATTATCATTATTAAATAGAGGTTGAAGGGGGAATATGTAACGTGGTGCAGAAAAAAATGGACTTCTCTTCTTGCCGTGCTGATGGCGCTGCTCGTGCTGCTTGTGCCATTGGCTCAACCGGCCGCATCGGTGGAGGCTGCAGCCAAGACAAGGGTGTTTAAAGCAGAGCTTGGCAAGCTGGTGATCAAGGGAACCCCGAAGCGGATTGTCACGTTAAGCATGGCGGGGACCGATGCCATGGTTACGTTAGGATTAAAGCAGGATTAAAGCCGGTGGGCTATACGATTTCGAATTCGGGAACGGTGCCTACATACAGGCGCCGGTTAACGTATCGACGTTACGGGACGGAACGCTAACCCTATCTGTCATCCAAATCGTCAAGGGTCAGAAGTACAGCAGTGTAAAGAAAAAGATGATCAAGGATACGAAGGCCCCTTCCGTTCCGGTGATCACGAACAAAGGATGGATCAATGCCAAGCAGCAGAACCCCATAGCGTTGTAAAGGTTTCGTTGAGCGATGGGAAGCAGCGCATAACCAAAACGGTGCGTGCAGATGGCAAAGGGAGATTCCGGGCGGTGATCGATGCAAGAAAACTGGCGGAAGGAGAGATTACGGTCTCCGCGGTTAGCGTGGATTCGGCAGGAAACCAAAGCGGTCAATCGAAGAACGTGCTTCGGAAAGATGTGAGCATAGAGCCCCCTGAACTGTTGAATGAAGGATATATTAACGCTTTCAACTATGAAGCGTATCCAGTCACAGGGACAGGCACGCCTGGAGAGAAAGTGGTGGTGGAGGCTGCCGATGGAAAAAAATCCGTCTTGGCAAGCGGGTTGGTAGATGAAGATGGAAACTATGGAGTAGAGATCAATCCGTCTTCGCTGAAAGACGGGAAGGTCATCATCCGTGTGAAAACGATCGATCAAGCGGGCAATGAAAGCCGGATGGTAAGCGTCGTCCTCATCAAATCGTTGGCTTCTCCGGCCAAGCCGTCTATTGACAATAAAGGATATGTGAATGCCAGCACAGATGCCACCGCTTATGAAGTCACGGGCAAGGGGGAACCAGGAGCGGAAGTGGAGGTCACGTTGTCCGATGGCACGAATGAAATCAGCACAGTCGGTACGGTGGACGAAAACGGGAGATACCGCGTAGAAGCGGATATTTCGCCGTTAAGCGATGGACTGATTACCATTACAGCCGTTCAAACGAGCGTTACAGGCAATGTAAGCCCGGAGGCAACCGCAACGGTTTGGAAGGATACCGCTGTTATCGCTCCATCGTTGAACGCCCTGCCAGTCGTTACGAGCCAAAATCAAGCGGCCTATACGATCGCAGGAACGGCAGAAAGCAACGCATTGGTGCAAATCATCATTACGGATGGGCAAAAATCGCTTGTTGCATGGACATCGGCGGACTCGAATGGGAGTTTTTCCAAGACGCTCGATCTGTCCGCATTGAACCATGGTCAGCTGATGATCATTGTGATGCAGAAAGACGCCGCACAAAACCATAGTGAGGCGACCACAGCGACGGTGACGAAAGGGCAATAAGAAGGAACCTGTTGTCGGCCGAGTCTTTCTTTGAAGCGGGATGCTTAAAAGAGGACTCGGTCGATTTTTTTATGATCTTGCTGAGCGCCAGCAGCAAAAACAATGGTTGCAACAAAGAAGCAAGACGGCACTTCAATGGATAATGAAATAAATAGTTATAGATTAATAGATTGTTCAGTTGTATAATATGGATATAGTTTCCTTTCCCGTACAAAGTGAGAGAGGAGAGAAAAAGTTCAAGGAGAAATATGGATAGATGCAGTTTCCATACAGTGATGAGAATGTAGCTCATAGGGGGATCGAAGATGAAACGATGGAGAGCAATAGGGTTGGCATTGCTGCTGTTTGGGGCATGTGGCTCCGCCGCCTCCGCAGAAACAGCCGGGAAAACAACGCCGCCCTCCCCGGCGGCAGAAGTTGCTGCCAAGTTTTCCGAACAAAAAGAAATGGTGGCCAATGAGTTGGTCGTTCAATTTAAAGAGGGGGTGACGAAAAGGAAACGTGAGGAGCTCCTTCGTCCGTTCCGAGCCGCCGAGCTCTCATTTCTGGATGTAGGAAACTTTTCCCTTGTGAAAGCGTCACGGGGCAGCGATCTGAGCGAATTGGCGGCGAAGCTCGTCAAACTCCCTGAAATCGAGTCAGTGGAGCCGAACTATGTCATCGAACGAAACTATACGCCGGGCGATCCGGGGTATCGCCATCAATGGCATTTAAAGAAGATCAATGCTCCGAAGGCATGGAGTGTGACAAAAGGGTCGGGGCAGATTACGGTGGCAGTGGTCGATGATGGAGTACAAATCAGTCACCCAGACTTAGCGGGGAAGATTGTCTCTCCTTATAATGTGGTCACCGGGACAAGATCGGTGCCGCCTGGGAAGCATGGGACGCATGTGGCAGGCATTATCGCAGCCGCGATCAACAAAAAAGGGGTCGTTGGCGTGGCGCCAAATGTAAAAATTATGCCGGTCAATGTGTTTGAAGGGGATGGAGCGACAAGCTATGATGTGGCCTACGGGATTGTCTATGCGACGGAGCAGGGGGCAAATGTAATCAACCTTAGCTTAGGATCGTATGAGACGACGGAATATGAAGCAGCCGCAGTCCAATACGCGGTATCAAAAGGAGTTATTCTTGTCGCCGCGGCGGGAAACCATGAACCCAATGCATCAAATTTGCCGATGTATCCCGCTGCATTTGGGCCGGTCATTGCGGTGAGTGCTATAGATAAAGGTGACTTTGTAGCGAATTTTTCTAATTACGGAAGGTATGTGGATTTCGCTGCTCCGGGAGTCGCTATTTATTCCACGTTTCCAACAGGCTCTTATTTGAGCCTTGATGGCACGTCGATGGCCGCCCCGATTGTATCCGGAACCGCAGCGCTTGTTTTATCGAAGAATCCGCTTCTGACACGCACGGAAGTAGAGGGCATACTACGAAAATCAACCGTGGATTTAGGGGCAAGGGGATGGGATGAATCTTACGGATATGGGAGGATCGATGCATACAAAGCGGTACTTAATACCCCTTGGCCTCTTTCTGCGCTTTCAACGGCTACAACCTTTGCGATGAAAGGAAACAACAAGACCCGTTTTTCGCTGTCCGCCTATAAAAAGGGATTGAAAGTGACCGCCTACGTCAAAGACAGCAAAAACCGCATCGTGCGAACGATCGTGAAAAATCAAAGCTGGGCAAGCAACCAAATTTCCTTGTTGTGGGACGGCAGACGAGACAACGGTGCTTTTGTCACGGCCGGAACATATACGGTCGCCGTTCAAGTGTCTAATGGCCGGGAGTCAGTGACGAAAACGAAACGAATTAACATCATTGATCACGTCACCCCGTCGATCCAGCTGCGGTCAACGCCGGTTTCTTTCTCGCCGAAAGCTAAGAAAAGTGTGTCTATTCCGTTTACACTTAACAAAAACGCCAAAGTGACGGCGCGGATATACGATGCGAAAAACAAGCTCGTCAAAACGATTTGGAGTGGCAAATCGTTGGCCGGCGGCAAATATACGCTGGTGTGGGACGGAAAAAATGCGGGCGGAAAGCTTCTTCGGGACGGAACGTACCGCTTGAGCATGTCGGCCGTTGATGACAAGAGACGCAAGTCAGCCGTTCGCACCCAATTGATCTTCATCGATACAAACGTGTCTTTTGGAGGAGCAACGCTTGGCCAAACGCTGTTTAAAATGGACGGAACGGCGAAAGCGAGCGTCCGCATGAACTTGAAGGAGCCAAGTTTTGTTTCCGCTTATGTTAAGACGGAAAAAGGAACTGTGGTGAAGCAGCTTCTTCGCCATCAAAAATACAAAAGTGGTTCGTATACGGTCAGCTGGGATGGGAAAAACAGCCGCAACACGTTTGTCAGCGAAGGAAACTATTACTACACGATTGAGGTGACGGACGAGTGCGGCAATAAGATCACCGTTCATACGGGCAAGTTCAAGCTGGAAGACTGGCGGAAGCCGTCTATTCAAGCCCCTGCTGCCTTGGATTATACTGAGCTAGGCACGTTTGATATCCCGTATACCCTTTCAAAGGCAGGCAGCGTCACGATCGAAATTTATCAAGGCTCTTCAATCGTGCGCACCTTGTTGTCCAACTCGCCACAGCAGCCCGGAAGCCGAAAGGTCGTATGGGATGGGAGAAACAATGCGGGCCAATACGTGGCCGACGGTCTGTATGAAGTGCGCCTGAGCGTGGTCGATGCCCGCGGCCAGCAAGCTTCAGCCGCCATTCGTTTGCAGGTCGACTTGACGAACGTTGCGGTGCCGAAAGTCGTATGGTTTTATCCGGAGAACGGAAGTGACATCCATTTCCGCTTGTCCGCCCCCGCGATGGTAACGGTAGAAATGTTCGATGTCGCTGGGGAAAAAGTGCGGACGATCTGGGCCGATAAGCCGTTGGATGGTGGAATCCAAGTGGTGACGTGGGACGGATTGAACGACAATGGTGAAAACGTATTTCGCGATGACGGCAGCGTCTACACGTTCCGGATCACCGCGCGTTTTGCGAATGGAGCAGTGGAGACGGCGGAAGGGAGAATCGACAATAGCGCCGATCCATCATGGCTCTTATCGTATACCTATTTCTTCGATTGGGACGAAGGAGGTTATCGAACGGCTCTCCATTTGTCCATCCGAGTAACGGAAGAGGTGGCGGCGACGCTGTCTATATACAATACAGACGGCGAGACAGTGGTCGACGAGGAAGCCTATTTGCTGAAAGCAAATGTGGAAAATCAGATCACGTATCGGAAAATAGACAAGTATGCAGACTATTACTATTTGCTGAAATACCAAGATCGCTTTGGCAATGTGTACTATTACTTGCTGGATGAGACGAGGGAGAGTGAATATTCGGGGACATCGTATCGGCTTCAGCAAGCCAATAGGTTGAAGTGATCGGCAAGATCGCTGAAAGACCGCCCATGCCCTCCCGGCAGAGGCGGTCTTTCTTATTGTAGGATTTTCTTTTTCTCTAAAAACGTCCGCCCGTAGCGGCCATGATCATGGAGCATGGCGTGTTCGACTTGGATGGTTGCGTGTTCGATGCCGTATTTTTTCTTCAGCAGTTCATTGACCGCCAAGATGACGCAAAGTGGTTGGATGTGTTCGTTGACAAACACGTGAGCCGACAGCGAGTAATGGTCGGTCGAGATGGCCCATAAATGCATATCATGCACGTCTTCGACCCCTTCGATCGTTCGAATGTCGGCGCGGATTTGTTCGAGGTCAAATCGTTCGGGCACGGCTTCCATTAAGATGAGATACGATTCACGCATAATTTTTGCCCCGCCCGTGAAAATGATGGCGGCGATCACCAAGCTGATGATCGGGTCGAATACTGTCCAACCGGTCCAATAAATGAGAAGCGCGGAAACGATGACACCGATCGAGCTGATTAAGTCGCCGATGAAATGCCAAAGGGCGCTCTGAACGTTCAAGTTGTCTTCCGCTTTCGTGCTCCGGCTTAAGACGATCGTCAGTGTCGCGTTGACAACGAGGCCAATCGCGGCGATCCCGAGCATGAGGCGAAACTGGATCGGCTGTGGATGGAGAAAGCGCTGAATGCCTTCCCACAAGATCCAGAGCGCAATGACGGCCAGCGTCAGACCGTTCAAAAACGAGGTGATGATTTCAAACCGCAAAAAGCCGAATGTAAAGCGAGGATTGGGCGGACGTGTCGCCAAGTAAAGAGCGATCATGCTCAGCCCGAGCGCCAATACATCGGATGCCATATGGGCGGAATCGGACAGCAGGGCGAGCGAATTTGAAAGAATCCCCCCGGCGATCTCCACAGCGGTAAACAATATCGTCAGCGCCAGCGTCACCCAGAGCGCTTTCTTCGATTCACTCTGCGTTTTGACATGCGGAAGATGGTGAAAATCGTACGATGCAGAAGCCATAGGCAGCCTCCTTTTTATAATAATTATTAATTTATATATATTATAATATAGTAAAGGGCGATGTGCAACCAAAATTTGTCGACATCCGGGTGGTGATGGGGATATTTGTGTAAAAGGGCGGTGATTGGCTCACACAACCGCTTCTCCGAATCGTTTTTCAAGTGGAAAAACTTGTGGCATCAGCTGCTATGTTCACCGTTCAACCTTCAATTAAGGCAAACAGAGCGGTGTTTCACCAACCTTCTAAAAGACTGGCGATTTCGGGTAAAATGCTACTGATCTCACCCATTTCTCATTTAGAGAAACCTTGCAAAATCCGCTTTCTTTTCTGAAGGAAAATGCCGCCGATTGGTGTGTGACAGCGGTGTTTCACCGGCCTTCTAAAGGGGCGGTGGTCAACGAGACAAATGGGGAAATCGATGGGCTGGACGACCGGGAAAAACGCGTTTAACCCGTCGGTTCATGGATCAAACGACCCCGTTGGCCGAACTGGCCGACCGGAAAAAAAACGCGTTTGACTCGTCGGTCAAGGCGGTGATTCGCTCCCGAGGGATGCTGAGAGGGAAAGCACGTTTGGTTAAGGGTTCTCAATCGAGAAAGATGTCGCGTCCCCCTTCTCGCGCAGAACGTTGGGTCAAAACGGAAGGTGAAAACGGTTGACATTCACCGATGATCCGGCCCCACCCGGAAAGGTTGAAGATGGAACAAGGGTGTCCTGCTTAGCTCAGGACACCCTTGTTTAGGTCAATCATCGCCGTCCAGCTGGTACTCAATTTCGTGTGCGTTTATCGTTTCGTTCCGTTGCAGTATGTAGTACGGAACACACACTTCCTCCGTTTCAAAAAAGACCAAAGTGCCGAGGATCCTTTGTGTGAAGTTCATTGTTCCCGGATCGTTTAAGGAGTGGGTTCATCAACACGTTGTTCGGATGGCCTTTCGTCATAACGGCGGTAACTGCCTGCGGATGTATACGGGTCTTTTTCGTACGCCGGCAAATCGCCGAGATTGGACATGATGCCTTCATCATCCAATTGCTGTTCGAGCTGTTCGTGTTCTCTTGTCGGGTACACGTGAACGTTTTTTCCGTACAAATCGACAGCCGCGAAGTTTTCCAAGTCCTCGACATAGCCGACGTTCTCTTCCGATTCGGCGTACACTTCGCCGTAGTAGTCAACGTTTTTGCCAAGGTCGGATGGGGTATCGGACGTGCCGTAACGGGCGACCTCCTGCCACGCATCCTCGGCATCGTAAGCGACCGACTCATCGCGGCCGTCAAAATCAAATTTGCCAAACGGCGGCATGAGCACTCCTTCCTCCAGCGGCCGTTTTTGTGAGACGGTTTGGTCCGGGCTGTGCTCCCGGCAATAAAGGGTGGTCGGCAGCGCTTCCAGTCGTTCGTACGGGATCGGCTGACCGCAGACGCGGCACGTTCCATATGTTCCCTCGTCCATGGCTTGGAGCGCTCGCTCGATGCTGCGCCATTCGCGCTCGGTATGTTCATCCAACGCCAAATCTTTTTCCCGTTCATACAGCTCGGTCGCCTCGTCGGCCGGATGATTGTCATAACTGGCCAGCTCGCCGGTGGCATCGTGGGCATGGCTGCGCATGAGGCCGAAATGGTCGTTTTGTTTCAGCCGCTCTTCGATGTCCTGTTTCATCGCGAGCAAGGTGGAGCGGAGGGCGGCCAGCTGTTCGTTCGTCAACATCGGTTGCAACTCCTTCCTTCGCCATTCGCGTTGTTCAGGCTGACGTGGCATCCGGCCGCGTTTCCTCAACCGCTTGCGAGAAACGGAGCCCATCGGAATCAAGGCGCTTCCGCGGGAGAAACACTTCCCGGCGGGGCGCCCGCGGCGTTCCGTCAGCCCTTTATAAGGTTAGTATGGGCGAAAATGAAAAAAAAACACGGTCAGAGGATGAGGTCGACAACCAGCCGGTTTATGTTTGTCAGCATAAAAAACACGGTCAGAGGATAAAGGCGGCAACCAGCTGGTTTATGTTTGTCAGCATAAAAAAACACGGCCACATGGTGACCGTGTTACAGCCAATGGCTGATCAACAAGCCGATGGCGAGCAAAAAGCCGAATTGCGTATTCGTCTCCGCTGTCGCTTTCATGGCTGGCATCATTTCCAGCGGTTTGACTTTGCCAATAAATCCCCGCGTCGCCGCCACCGCCTTTCGAACGCTGACTAAGGCGAGCAGCGCCCAAGGAGGAACGGTGCCGATGATCACAAGTCCGACCGTCCAAAGAAAGGCGGCGACAAACATGAGGGCGAGCAAGCGCACCGCCCAAACGCGCCCGACCAAAATGGCGAGCGTCTTTCTCCCTTTTTCGCGGTCGCCCTCTAAGTCGCGGATGTTGTTGGCCAGCAAAATGGCGCCGACGAAAATCGCCACCGGGATCGAGACATAAACGACATCGGCGTGAATGGCGCCGGTTTGGATGAAATATGAAATCAAGATGATCAAACAGCCCATAAAAAACCCAGCTGCCAGCTCGCCAAACGGAGTGTAGGCGATCGGAAACGGTCCGCCGGTGTAAAAGTAGCCGGCCGCCATGCAAATCGTGCCGACAGCGGCGAGCCACCAGCTGCTTTCCATGCAGATATAGACGCCGATCAGCATCGCCACACCTAGGCAGCCAAACGCCAAGGCGAGCACGGTTTTTGGCTTGAGGCCATCGCGGACGATGGCGCCGCCAATGCCGACGGATTCAGGTGAATCGAGACCGCGTTTGTAGTCATAATATTCGTTGAACATGTTTGTCGCCGCTTGGATGAGCAGCGAAGCCAAAAGCATCGCAGCAAACAGCAGCCAGTCGACTGATGTGTGGCCAAGCGCCAGCACCGTGCCGACGCAGACGGGCACAAATGCCGCTGTCAGCGTGTGCGGACGCGTCAGCCGCCAAAAGACGCGCCAGTCGCGGCGGGCTGGCGGGCGTTGGTCCATCATTAACGGTTGCATGTCCCCATTCCCCTTATATTCCGTGAAAATACGGTTTGTTTACGTTCAAAATAAGTGTAGGAAAACGGTGAAAGCGTGTCAACCCTTTCCGATAGATAAATTATTTCCTACTATATTATAATAGGAAGTGGGATGGGGAAGGAACTTTGCGAAAGAAAGCGTGAGGATGAATGGCCATTGGATTTCGACATCAGCTTCAGCAACAATTGCATAAATGGACGGCGCGTGCAGCGAGGCCGTTTGTCAGCTGGACGGAACCGTGGGAACACATCGATCCGGTTTCTTTTTTTATGCAAGGGCCGGCGTGCGGATTTCGCGAACGGTTTTTTTGGTCGAATCCAAGAGGGACTACAGTTCTAGTCGGTCTCGGCTCGGTATGCACATTGGAGACGGATAACGGCGATGACCGGTTTGCCGAGATGGAGGCGAAGCGTCAAGAATGGAGCGAGCGCGTTGTCAGTTATGGCGAAGTCCATCAGCCACCGCTCTTGTTCGGCGGGTTTTCGTTTGATCCGCATCGGGAGCGAACCGGTTTATGGAGTCGTTTTCCGGCCGCTAAGCTCATCGCTCCGGCGGTGCTTCTTACCGTCCGCGACGGGCGGGCACAGCTGACGGTGACGGTGCCTGTCGGCGGAAAAGGAGAGCGAGAGATGGAGCGGGTGGGACGGCTGTTGGATCGCGCTTCACTGCGCGCGGATGCTCCGGCGGCGCTGCCCACGCTTGTTTCCGATGTTGAGGAAGCGAGTGATCGTTGGCTTGCCGCGGTGCGTGAAGCCATCGAGCAAATTCGCGCCGGTTCATTGGACAAGGTGGTGCTGGCCCGCGCCCGCCGCTTGCGGTTCACAGAATCGCCCGATCCGGCCGCCGTGCTTCTCCGCCTGCGCGAGCAGCAGCCGTTTGCCTATTTGTTTGCTTTTGAACAAGATGGCCGCTGTTTGATCGGCGCTTCTCCCGAGCAGCTTGTCGAAAAGGTTGGGCTGACATGCCGTTCTGTATGCTTGGCCGGATCGGTGCGCCGCGGCGCCACTCCGAATGAGGACGAGCGGCTTGGCGCGTGGTTGCAGGCGGATGCGAAAAATCGTGAGGAGCATCAATTCGTCGTGCGCATGATTCACCGCCTTTTTTCCTCGGTCTGTGAGGCGGTGGAAATGCCCGCACAGCCGCAGCTCCTGAAGCTGCCGCACATTCAGCATTTGTGCACTCCGGTCGTCGGCCGTGGTTGCCGCGAGCCGTCTGTGCTCAGATTGGTGGAGTTGCTTCACCCGACACCGGCGCTTGGCGGATCGCCGCGCGAACGGGCGTTGGCGGCGATTCGCTCCCTTGAGCCGCTAGACCGCGGGTGGTACGCTGCTCCGATCGGTTGGGTGAACAGCGAAGGTGACGGGGAATGGGCGGTCGCCATTCGCTCTGCACTGCTCGCTGGTAACGATGCTGTTCTGTTTGCCGGCTGCGGCATTGTCGCTGATTCAGACCCGGACAGCGAGTATGAGGAAACAGCGGTGAAAATGAGACCGATGCGATCCGCTTTAGGGGTGATGGATAATGACTAAGGCGTTATCGTTGTACGTGGCCGCGTTGGTCGATGGCTTGGCGCAGGCTGGGGTGACCGAAGCGGCCATCAGTCCGGGGTCGCGCTCGACGCCGTTGGCGATGGCGATCGCGGCTCATCCTGAGTTTCGCTTTTGGATGCACATTGATGAGCGGTCCGCCGCGTTTTTTGCCCTCGGCATGGCGAAAGCGAAGCAGCGGCCGATCGCGCTCGTATGCACGTCCGGGACGGCGGCGGCCAACTATTGGCCGGCCATCGTGGAGGCGCACTATTCGCGGGTGCCGCTGGTCGTGCTGACGGCCGATCGCCCGCACGAACTGCGCGATGTCGGAGCGCCGCAGGCCATTGACCAACTGCACTTATACGGACGATATGCAAAATGGTTTGTCGACTTGGCGCTGCCGGAAGAGACCGATGCGATGATCGGCTACGCGCGGACGATGGCGGCGCGGGCCGCGGCGATGGCGGCAAGCGCCCCGGCTGGTCCCGTCCATGTCAACGCCCCGTTTCGCGAGCCGCTTGTTCCGGAGATCGATGATGGCGTTTGGGAGAGCGTGCGGTCCGTTTCCAAAGCGCCGCAAGTTCTGAGCGGTCGTTCGATGCTGGCGGACGACAGTGCGGCGATGGTTTACGAGCAGTTAGCGGCGGCCGAGCGTGGGCTGATTGTTTGCGGGCCGCTTGATCAGCCCGGCTTTGCTGAAGCGGTGACGGAGCTTGCGCGCGCGCTGGATTTCCCGATTCTCGCCGACCCGCTTTCCCAGCTGCGCGCCGGCTCGCATGACAAAACGTATGTGATTGACAGCTACGACGCCATATTGCGGCAGGAAGCGGCCGCTTCCCGCCTTGTCCCGGACGTGGTGCTTCGCTTTGGCGCCATGCCGGTGTCGAAACCGCTCTTTTTATGGCTGAAACAACATCGCACTATCCGGCAAATCGTCGTTGATGACGGTGGCTTTCGCGATCCGACGCTGGCGGCTTCGTGCTTCGTCCATAGCGATGCCGCGGCGTTTTGTCGCCAGCTGCTTGGCATGGCTGAACCGAAGCCGCGCGCTGGCGCTTGGTCGGCCGTTTGGAGGGAGCTCAACGCCCTCGCCCGCACCGTGCTGCGGGAACGTCTGCCGTCTGACGAATGGTTTGAAGGAAAAGTGTTCGCCGAACTCGCTGAGCTGCTGCCACCCGGTGCGGCGCTCTTTGTCGGCAACAGCATGCCAATTCGCGATGCCGATACGTTTTTTTGGACCACGGACAAACCGATTCGCCTGTTGGCCAATCGCGGCGCCAATGGTATCGACGGTGTCGTCTCGAGCGCGCTAGGTGCCAGTGTGGTCACGGATCCGCTTGTGCTCGTGATCGGCGATCTGTCGTTTTACCATGATGTCAATGGGCTGTTGGCCGCCGCCATGCATCGGCTGTCGGCAACGATCATTTTGTTGAACAACAACGGTGGGGGCATTTTCTCCTTTTTGCCGCAGGCTCGCTATGAAGGAGCGTTCGAAACGCTGTTTGGCACGCCGACCGATCTATCGTTTCACCATGCGGTTCATCTATACGGAGGCCGCTATGCCCAGCCTCATACATGGGAGGAATTTCGCCGCCATGTCTCAGCAGCGCTCCGCAGCGGCGGCCTGAATGTTGTCGAAGTGCGGACGTCGCGGGCGGAAAACGTCCGCATGCATCGACAGCTATGGGATGAGGTTTCCCAGGAAATTGCGAAATTTCTCGAACAAAGAGGAACGGAATCGATATGAAGCTGAATGGGATTGATTATCATATGGAACAATATGGGGAAGGGGAACCGCTGTTGTTGCTTCACGGGTTTACCGGCAGCGCTGACACATGGCGTCCGCTATTGTCGCATTGGTCGAGTTGGCACTGTATCACCGTCGATCTGTTGGGGCATGGGCGGACCGAAGCGCCGGCCGCTGCTATGCGCTATCGAATCGAGCGGGCCGCGGCTGATTTGGCTGCGCTTCTTGATCAGCTCGGCCTCGAACAGGTGAACGTGCTCGGGTATTCAATGGGGGGACGTCTAGCTTTGGCGTTTACTATTTTTTATCCGCACCGCGTCCGCCGTCTCATTCTTGAAAGCAGTTCACCGGGGCTGAAAACAGAAGCGGAGCGGCGCGCACGGCGAGAAGCGGACGAGGCGTTGGCGCGCCGGATTGAACACGAGGGCGTGCGCGCGTTTGTCGACTATTGGGAGCAGCTTCCATTGTTTGCGACACAACGGCGGTTGCCGGCGCCGGTGCGGGCGGCACTTCGCCGTGAGCGGCTTCGCCATACGGCGGCGGGGCTGGCCAACAGTTTGCGCGGAATGGGCACCGGCGTGCAGCCGTCGTTTTGGGAGCAGCTTGGCGGGGTGCAGCAGCCCGTTCTTCTCCTATGTGGGAAAGAAGATGAGAAGTTTTGTCGCCTGGCGACCCAAATGCAAGAGCGGTTGCCCAATAGCGAACGGATGTCCGTGAGTCAAGCCGGACATGCAATTCACGTGGAACAACCCGAGATTTTTGCTAAAATAGTAAGTGAATTCATGACAAAGGGGGAATTGTGAATGCCGTTTCCATGGGTGAAGCAGTATGAGTATGAAGACATTATTTATGAAACGTACGACGGCATCGCCAAAATTACGATCAATCGTCCGGAAGTACATAACGCGTTTCGGCCGAAAACGGTGAACGAAATGATTGATGCGTTCACGAAGGCGCGCGATGATGCGGACATCGGTGTCATCATTTTGACCGGCGCCGGCGGCAAGGCGTTTTGTTCAGGCGGCGATCAAAAAGTGCGCGGCCATGGCGGATACGTTGGCGAGGACGAAATTCCGCGCTTGAACGTGCTCGATTTGCAGCGGCTCATCCGCGTCATTCCGAAACCGGTCATCGCGATGGTCGCCGGCTATGCGATCGGCGGCGGCCACGTGCTTCATGTCGTCTGCGATTTGACGATTGCGGCTGACAACGCCATCTTCGGACAAACCGGTCCGAAAGTCGGCAGCTTTGACGGCGGTTATGGCGCCGGCTATTTAGCGCGCATCGTCGGCCATAAAAAAGCGCGCGAAATTTGGTATTTGTGCCGCCAGTACAACGCTCAAGAGGCGCTCGAGATGGGGCTCGTCAACAAAGTCGTCCCGCTTGATCAGCTTGAGGAAGAGACCGTCAAATGGGCGAAGGAAATTTTGGAAAAAAGCCCGACCGCCATTCGCTTCTTAAAGGCGGCGTTCAACGCCGATTCCGATGGGTTGGCTGGCATCCAACAGCTCGCTGGCGACGCCACCCTTCTTTTCTACACGACCGAAGAGGCGAAGGAAGGAATGCGGGCGTTCAAGGAAAAACGGAAACCGGATTTCGGCCAATTCCCGCGCTTCCCGTGAGCGCTGCCAAGCAGCTTGACCTCGTGCGTCGAGCTGCTTTTTCCCTATTAGGGCGGTGAAAAACAGTTGACAAACGAAGAAACGGAGGGAAGCCGATGACGATGATGCCGAATTGGCTAAAGCAACGGGCGTTTTTGACGCCGGAGCGAGTCGCGGTTAGCGATGGAAAACGGTCAAAAACGTTTGCGGCGCTTCATGAAGCGGCGGCCGTTTGGGCGCGCCGTCTCGCTCGGGCCGGTGTCAAAGAGGGCGAGATCGTCGCGCTGTTGATGAAAAATCGCATCGAAATGGTGGAGCTCGTTCACGCCTTGTTTTTCCTTGGGGCTCGGGTGTTGTTGCTGAACGTGCGCCTGACGGCTTACGAACTCGGTTGGCAACTTGACGACAGCGGTGCCCGGCTCGTCATTGCCGATAATGATTTGGCGGGGCGATTGGGCGGCGACGGCCGCGTTCTATCGGTCGAAGAACTGGCGGCGCTTCCGGAAGCGGAGGTCGATGAGAAAGAGACGTGTGATCTTGACAATGTGGCGACGATCATGTATACATCCGGCACCACTGGAGCGCCGAAAGGAGTGATGCAAACGTACGGCAACCATTGGTGGAGCGCGGTCGGATCAGCGCTTAATTTGGGCGTGCAGGAGAACGATTGCTGGCTTGCCGCCGTGCCGCTCTTTCACATCAGCGGTTTGTCGATCGTGATGCGCAGCGTCATCTATGGCATGCCGATGCGCTTGCAGCCATCGTTTGATCCGGAAGAGGCGAACGATTGGATCATGCGCGGCGAGGTGACAGTCATGTCGGTCGTGGCGGCGATGTTGCAGCGGTTGCTTGCAGCGCTTGGGGATGCGCGCTATCCGGATACGTTCCGCTGCATGCTGCTAGGGGGCGGGCCGGCGCCGCGGCCGCTTTTGGAGGCGTGCAAAGACAAGGGCATACCGGTGTATCAAACGTACGGCATGACGGAAACGGCATCGCAAATAGCAACTCTTGCCCCGGAATACAGCTTGACGAAGCTCGGTTCGGCCGGCAAACCGCTCTTTCCCGCTCAGCTTCGCATCGAGAACGATGGAAAGACGGCCGCTCCGTACGAAGCGGGGGAAATTGTCGTCAAAGGGCCGAACGTGACGAAAGGTTACTGGCGCCGCCCTGAGGCGACAGCGGCCGCGATTCGCGACGGCTGGCTGTACACTGGCGATATCGGTTACTTGGATGAAGAGGGATTTTTGTACGTTCTCGACCGCCGCTCCGATTTGATCATTTCCGGAGGAGAAAACGTCTATCCGGCTGAAATCGAGGCCGTCCTGCTTTCGCATCCGGACGTTGAGGAAGCGGGGGTGACCGGTATCGAGGATGAAACATGGGGGCAAGTGCCGTGTGCCTTCGTCCGCCTCAAACCGGGCGCCGCAGCGGATGAAGAAGCGCTGCGCGCGTTCTGTCGCGCGCGGTTGGCGAAATACAAAGTGCCAGCCCGCATTTACTTCGTCAACCGGCTGCCGCGCAACGCCGCCCAAAAATTGCTGCGCCGTGAACTGAAAACGCTCATTCCGGCAGAGGAAAAGCCAGCGTCCCGTCCGTAGCGGGCGCCGGCTTTTTTCTAGGAGGCTGGTAATTTAGTGCGAAAACGACTGATGCCACTCATTTCTCAATTAGAAAAACTCTGCAGAACCAGCTTTCTCTTTTGAATGAAAATGCCATCGATTGGTGTGCGACAGCGGTTTTTCACCGGATTTCTAGAAAGTGGGTGAACAACAGGAGTTGTCCTCATCCATGAGCGAACGTGTGAAAAAGAAGAGCCGATGGTGCAGGGGTTCAGGCCTACTCGTCCATCAGCCCGAGCTCGGCGGCGCGGTCGGCGACAAGCCGTTCGATATCCTTCGGCAACCCATCAAATGCCCCAATTTCATATTCCCATAAATTAGTGAACGAGTTGATGTGGAGCAAAGCGGTTCCGCGGGCAGCCCGCTTCATTTCGGACCGAAACGCTTGAATGAGGCTTAGGCGCTTATTCATCGTCAATCCCCCTTACATGAGGCAAGCGCCGCCCGCTGGAACAGGCAGCGCTCGATGGGCTGGACGTTACGCTTCATCGGCAGGAATGAAGGTTTTGCAGTCTGTTTCCGATGAATCCGATGCCATCTTTCCCGTATGGCTGACGACATAAATGGCCTCAGCGCTGCAGCGATTTCCTTCCGCCCAATAGTGGCAGTTGCGCACTTCACAAAGAACATCCTTCGCCATCAGTCATCCCCCTTGTTGTCATGAAATCGACTGCATCCATAGTATGGCGCTTCCCGGCGAATTTATGAATGCAATCATTGGCTGAAACGAAGGTTTTTATTGACATAGATAATCATTCTCAATTAAAATAAAAACAAAACGATTGGGAAAGGAGAATGGCGTTTATGGCGTCGTTGCTTGTCGTTGGAGCTGATCATTTGGGCAACATTTCCGATAAATTGGCCGATTCTGGATTTCGCGAGATCATTCATATTAGCGGTCGAAAAGTGAATATGGTAAGACAGGATATTCCCGAGCACGTTGATGCCATTTTAGTGATGATCGATTACGTGAACCACAATTTGGCGAAAAAAGTGAAAGAAAAAGCGAAAAGCAAAGACAAGCCCATTTATTTTGCCAGACGGTCGTGGAGCTCGATTCACTCAGTCATTCAACAGTTGGAAGCGCACCGATGAATGTTTCCGGACAAGCGGGAAAAAGAAGGGGGAGAAGGGGGAGAAGGTGGATAAGCTGCTTTTCGCCGTTGATAAAAGATATGAGGAGGTGGCAGCGATGCCAATGGGACATCAGGAGTTGCCAAGCGCTGGGATTGGCGCTGTTCACCGTTTTCTCCGCTGCGTCGTCGAGGCGTATTGCGAAACCGCCCCTTCCTTGCGATCGCCGCTAGAGTTGCTCAAGCTGATCGAGATGTATCGCCCGCTCCTGTCGTTGTCGGCGTTTCCGACCCCGCTGCACTACGGGATTGTGTTGGCGAAAGTGACCGATCATTTGCTGCAGTTTTTTGGCGCGGCCGAGGAAGCGGCGTATCGGCCGCTCGGAATGGCTGCTGAAGCTGAGGAACGAGTGTACATCATTTACCGCGACCGCGTCCGCGTGCTGTTATGGCGGGAAGAAGAGGAAGCGATTCGCCGCTGCAAAGAAACGGCTCCAGCTGTATGTCAAAAAGCGGCTGGATTTTGCCCGTGCGAGCTGGAATGTTGCTTTTTATGGACAGGGGGACGGCGCATCGAATGGATTTCCGCTTAACTGCGATGGGATGATGGTGTATAATGGACGTTAATGAGAATGAAAATCGTTATTTAATAAAGCGATCCCCTTTTCTTTGGACGATCTTGAAGGCTGGTGAAAAGCCGCCCATTCCCTTAACCAATGAGAGAATGAGCGGAAAGCAGGACCGATGCAACAAGGTTTTTCGAATTGAGAAATGACATGGTAAAGCCGTTTGCGCGATTACATCACCAGCCGCCTTGAGAGTTCGATCAAAAAAGATCCTCTCCTCTGACCGATGAGGAGGGGAAGAAGCGATTTCCGTTTGAGAAACTAGGCTGGAAAGCGGTCTGCGTGATTCAATCATTAGCGTCTCCCGCAAAAAGCGACGGTGTTCAGCCATGGTTCTCAAGCGGTACGGAAAAGGGGAAGGCCATCCAGATCGATCGCGGTAGACCGGCACGGCGGGAACGGCGGTTTTTCTTTCGCAACAGCAACCGTGCTGGGATCTGCTAAACGATCATCAATGATGTTTGGGGGAACGAACGATGAAACGCATGCCTTGGAAAGTGATGGCGACCTCGGCGGCGGTGTCGCTGCTGTTGGCGTCCGGCTGTTCCGGCGTCGGGGAAAAAGAGGACAAACGTTCAGCGGAAGCGCCGCGTCTGCACGTGCCGGTAGCGGACGATCGGTTTGATACGGCCGGCAATATGTTTGCCTACTCGGAGTTTGAGCTTTCCGGCGAACCGCTGGCGGAAGGGCTCGGACTGGACTTGGATACGCTCGATGCCAGGAAACTTGACAAGCCGACGAAATTTGACTATACGGCCGGCATCGAGTCGTACGAGTATTCGGAAGAGGCGATGTACGAAGTCGTGGAAAAGTCCGGGCTCGGACTTCATCTCATTCACGGCCCGATCGCCAAAAAGCGCGCGGAACAACAGCAAAAGTCTGCCGATCAGGCACTTGCCGACCGTTTTTATGAACTTGCTGACAGCGTCGGCTATCCGCGCGAGGAAATTTTCCGCAACATGTTTCCGACGTTCATTGAATATGCGGGCGGCGACCCGCATTATGCGCAGAAGGTCGACACGGACGTGTACGCGGAAAATGATGACGGTACATACGTTCCCGTCTATCAAGTCGATTTTCAATCGCTCCGTTGGGATCGCGGAAAAATGGAGAAAGTGCTCACGCCAGCAGCTTACGGCGGCGTCTTTTTGAAGCAGGCGCTTTGGGCTGGCGACTTTTTGGGCAATTTCCATCAAAAAGACAGCGATGAAGAAGTGGAAGCGAAAACGCCAAACGACGACCGAAGCGGGAACGTCGCTCTTGGTGTCAGCTCCGCCGACGGGCTGCAAGGGATGATTTTGACGGAACAAATATGGAACAAGCTTGCTTTTATCCGCGATCATTTGTTTTATGATGCGAAGCGACAAATGTTGACGAACGCAGCGGGCAGCCGCTACAATCCAAGCGGCGGATTGGTCTATTTGCCGCACGCCGTGGAAGTGGCCGAAGGGGGAAGCGAGCTCGCCCCGGATGCGGCGAAGCTGGTCGTCAAAGATCCCCGCAGCTTGCTTGTGGATCAATGGCTGATGCTTTGGCCGGCGGCGGAGTTTTTCGGCATGACCGACCAGCGTCCGGAAAACCAAAACCAAAATCCGGCGTTTTTGGCCGTGTTTGACGGAAGCCCGTTCCCGAAAGCGGCGAAGGAAAATGTCGATGCCGATCGAGCCAACGACCGCACGGCCGACGATCCGTATTCCGTCAACCGCGACGTCCTGCTGCAAGTGTTCCGCAACATCGATGCCATGCATTTCAACAAACAGGCGGGTGCGTTTGTGACCGAACATGACGGCCATGAGCAAGGAAAGCGGGTCGATACGTTCCACGCCGGTTATACGATGGAAGCGCTCCGCATTTTTGAGCGCGCCATTGATGGGCTGCCGGTCGGCTATGCGAGCGGCGAGAGCGCCAAAGGGCTTGGCACGCCGGAAGGAAAGCGGGCGCTTGAGATGATCCGCCGGCAAGCGGACTTTATTTTGAAACAGTTGATGCGAAAAGACGGGATGGTCGCCAACGGCTACACGATCGGCCAAGGGCCGGATCAAGAGGAGCCGACGCTGCTTGCCCAGCTTGGCGCCATCCGCGGGCTGACGGCGGCGTTTTTGGCGACGAAAAACGAAGCGTACCGCGATGCGGCGCGCCGTGTTTACGAGGCGATGGACCGCCATTTTTGGGATAAAACATGGCATGTGTACCATACCGGTGAAAAAGAGGACGAGTACACCCCATGGCTCGCCGGCGCGTTGTCGGGCGTGTTCCGCGTCGCGCTACAAAACTTGAACAACGACCAAGCCGGTGAGACGGCGAAAGCATTGGAACGCGAAACGATCATCTCCCGCTACGTCGACTTTTACGACCGGATCGTTGACGGGCCGACGCTTGCAGAAGGGATGCAGGCGAGCGAGTTTTGGGATACGGGGGATGTTTACATCAAAGGGAAAACATTGGGCAACACCGACCGCGACCATGTGCCGCAAGTGCAGTCAGCCGGCGGCAAATACGGCGTCGCGCCGGTGCTGCGGACGGTCAAAATCGAAGCCAGCTCCGGCAGCAACTAATAAGAACAAAAAGCGGCGAATGCGACTGAGATTCGCCGCTTTCCTTTGTAAAATTGAGGATGGTTATCATTTTCGTAAAAAGACGGGGGAATGGAAATGCGCACATGGTGGTTCGCCGTGGCGGCGGCCGTCTTGTTGGCCGGCTGCCAAGCCGAAAAAGCGTGGCAAGAAAAGCCGAAAACGACAAGGCACGCCCCGGCGCACGGCGACAACATCGCCATCAGCAGCGACGGACGCTATGTCTACACCGCCAACATTGACGTTGATACGGTAACGATCGTCAATACGAAAACGAAGAAAAAGGAGGCGGAGATTCCTGTCGGCCGCGAGCCGCGCCAGCTCGCGCTCAGCCCGGATGGCCGGACGCTGTATGTTTCCTGCATGTATGATGATGAAGTGGACGTGGTGTCGCTTGCCAAGCGGAAAGTCATTGATCGTTGGAAAACGGGCATCGAGCCGTTCGGCATCGTCACGAGCCCCGACGGGACGGAAGTCTACGTAGCCAACTACCGCTCAGGCACGGTCTCGGTGTTTGACGCCGAGAACGGGAAGCGAATCAAAGACATCCAAGCGGGGGACCGCCCGCGGGCGCTGGCGCTGACAGCGGACGGAAGAAAGCTGTACGTGACGCAATATTTGGCCGCGAAAGTCACCGTGATTGACGCGAAAAAACGGAAGGTCATCAAGGAAATCGCCCTCGCCCCGTCGCCGGATCAAGCCGACCGGAAAAAAAGCCAAGGCCTCCCGAACACACTCGAGCAAATCGTCATCGCGCCGGACGGGAAGAAGGCGTACGTTCCGCATTTATTGACGAACGTCGACACGCCGATTCAATTTGAGGAAACGGTGTTTCCAGCCATTTCGGTCATTGATGTGACGAACGACGTTGAGTTGACGAACGAGCGGAAAGAGCTGTTTGCCGCCATCAATGTCACCGATGTCCATAACGAGACGATCATCGTCTCCAATCCGTACGATGTGGCGTTTTCGCCGGACGGCGGCAAAGCGTATGCGATCATGTCCGGCAGCGAGGATCTCGTCGTCTTCGACTTGCGCCGCGGCGGCAAGGCGACGCAAATTTTGCGCCGCATCCACGGCAACAATCCGCGCGGGGTGGCAATTTCGCCCGCGGGAAACGTCTTGTACGTCCACAACGCCATGAGCCATGATGTCGCGGTGATCAATACGGGTGGAAAAAGCCCGTATGCGAAAGCGAAGCAGGAAGACGGCACGATCCGCCTCATTGCCAAAGATTCGCTCTCTCCGCTCGTGCGCGAAGGGAAAACGATCTTTTACAGCGCAAACAGCGACGAATTCGCCATTAATATAACGGGGAATAACTGGATGAGCTGCGCGTCATGCCATAGCGACGGCGACATCAACGGCTTGACGCTCATGACCGCGAAAGGGCCGCGCAACGTGCCGAGCAACATTTTGGCGACGAAAACGGGGTTGTTTATGTGGGACGGCTCGCGCGACGATTTTACCGACTATATTCATACGGTGCAAGGTGAGATGGGCGGCATGACGGTGATCGACCCGTCCAAGCCGCTGCCGCCGAACGTCCAGCATATGTTTGACGCCATGCTCGCCTACTTGAATGACCCCCGCTCCTTCCCGGTGCCGAAAAGCCCGTATCGAAAGGCGGACGGCCGTTTGACGGAGGAAGCGCAGGAAGGGGAGCGGCTCTTTAACGGGAAAGGGAATTGCTTACGCTGCCATGGGGGCGAATATTTCACCGACAGCGGCAAAGCGGTCGGGCCGGACGGCAAATTGACGACCGCCAATACCGCTTATTTGCATGATATCGGCACGGCCAGCCCGAAGGACCATGCCTCCCAAGGCGACGCCCGCGCCCGGTTCACAAACCCGCGGACGCCGAAGCAGTGGGATACGCCGACGCTGCGCGGCGTCTGGGCGACCGCTCCGTACTTGCATGACGGCAGCGCGAAAACGATCGAGGAAGCGATCCGCCGCCATCGGACGAAAGAAGTGTCGACGTTGACCCCGGGGGAAATCGCGGCGATCGCCGCCTACGTTCGCTCGTTGCAATAGCGAGGGGAGACGGTGAAACAGGCCTTGCGGGGTTCCCGTCGCGCGGCGGTCTGGGGAAAAGCGCCTCTAGCTGTGTGGAGCGCCTTTTCCCATTTATTTTGGCCGCGCGTTTTCTGTGAAAATCCCACGCCGGCGAGCGGTGATTTTCATCCCCGGGTGGAGGGCAGACCGCTGCCCATGGAATTTTTCTGTCTGTTTATTTTGGCCGCACATAGCGTTTGTCGTGCATAAACAGCCGCCAGAAATAGACGAAGCCCGGAAACAAAATCAGGAAGCCGACGATGTAGGAGACAAACAGCGCCCGGAATGTGTCCGGATGGGTAAAGGCCGACTCGATCGTCACATCCGGATACACCATATAGGGCAGATGGGCTTTTCCATAGGCGTAACTGGCGAGAAAATATTGAATGACAATCGCGACGACCGCCAACCGCGGCCGTCCCCGCACGCCCGGATGCTTCGCCGACGGCAGCAGCAACGCCATGCCCGCGGCGGCGAACATCGCTACCGAGCCGGCGAGCCAAGGCCAATACTCCATCATGTTGTCATACAGCCATGCCGCTTCGTTGCGCATCGTCAACATGATGCCTGCGGCCATTAGCAGCGAAATCGGCCCGGTAATCCAAGCGTCGCGCCGATACAGGCGGTAGGCTTCCCGATCTCCGGCTTCAAGCGAGTAATCCGCCAATAAGAGAGACGAGAGAAACAGTGTGCTCGAAATCGCAAAGCCCATAAAGGAATAGGCATGGGCGCTCGTAAAAAAGCGTTTCAAATCGAGCGTCGGAACGCCCGTATCGACCTCGATGAACGTTCCATGCGTGATTGGCAGTACGCTGATAAGCAGAGCCGGGATGATAATGCCGGTGAGGCCGGAAATATAGGTGAGCGCTTTTTCATATTCTTTCGCCACGTGGGCAAAGACCAAGAAAGCGCTGCGGATGGCGAGCAAGATCAAAATGATGCTGCCGGGGACAAGCAGCACTGTCCCGAGCAGGAAAGCGGCGCCGGGAAAAAAGCTGAACAAGGCGACGACAATCGCGACGATAAAGACATTGGTCACCTCCCAGGTGGGCGATAAATAGCGGTTCGCAATCTTCGTGGCGTTCGCTCTGTCGCGATGGATGTAGATCATCGACCAAAACCCGGCGCCAAAATCCATCGTCGCCATGACCGCATAGATGAAAATAAATCCCCACAGCACCGAAACAGCGATCAACTCGTTTGTCATCAACGTTCTCCTTTCTAGACGGACAAAGTGTCTTCGCCAGGCGATGGTCGCAGGTCATCTGCCACTGGATGGCGGCGGAAATAGTAGCGAAGCACGAGCACGACAGCGATGCTCAACAAAACGTAAATGGCCACGAATAACACGAACAAGAGCGCTAAATTTTCCGTTTGCGTGACGGCGTCTTCCGTTTTCATCATCCGGTAAATGACCCATGGCTGTCTTCCAGTGCAGGCGAAAATCCAGCCGCATTCAATGCCGATCATTGCCAGCGGCCCAGCGGCGACGAAGCTGTAGAGAAACGAGCGCGGAAAATCGAGAGAAGCTCGCCGCTTTTGCCAAATCCAAGCCGCGATGGACAAAACCAAAAGAAACATGCCGATCCCTACCATGGCGTTGAACAGCGTGTGGACAAACAGCGGCGGCCACCATTCTTTTGGAAAGTCGTTCAGCCCTTTGACGACCGTGTCAAAACGGTTGCCGGCTAAAAAGCTGAGCGCCCATGGAATTTCGATCGCCCATTTGACCGATTGCGTTTCCGGATCGGTCCATCCGCCGATGGCCAGCGGGGCATGGGATTGGGTGTCAAACAGCCCTTCAGCGGCGGCCAGTTTTTCCGGCTGGTACTCGTGCAGAAGCTGGGCTGATTCATGGCCGTTGATCGCGGTCAGCAGCGAGAAGACGCCGCCGACCGTCAACGAGAGCTTGAGCGCCTTTTGGTGAAACCGGCGCACTCGTTCGTCCTGCCGGGCGCGCAATAACTGATAAGCGGCGATGGAAGCCAACACGAACGCCCCGGTCATATAAGCGGACAAAACGACGTGTCCGGCCGTGACGAAAAAGCTTGGATTGAAAAAGGCCGCCCACGGGTCGACATCGACGATTTCACCGTTTTCGATCCGAAATCCCGCCGGTGTGCCTTCAAACGCATGGACATTCGTAATCAAAATGGCAGAAGCGCTGGCGCCGAGGGCGACAAAAAACACGCTGACGATCCGCATCCATGGAGAGATGCGGTCAGCGGCGTACACATAAATCGACATGAACAGCGCTTCAATAAAAAAGGCGTAAATCTCAATTTGAAACGGAAGCGACATCACCTTTCCGATCACTTCCATAAACCCCGGCCATAAGAGCGACAGCTGCACCCCAGCGATAGTGCCGGACGGAATGGCGACCCCAAGCAAAACCGCCAATCCTTTCGTCCACCGTTTCGCCATAACGGCGTAATCGCGGTCTTTCGTCTTCTGGTACAGAAGCTCCGCCAATAAAATCAACAGCGGAATTCCGACGCCCAGCGTGGCAAAAATGATATGAAAAGCCATCGTCGTCCCGAATAAGCTGCGGGCAATCACCAAATCATCCACGTTCAGCCATTCCTTTCTTTTTTTCTTTATGGTCTGCCAATGTTTCGTAAGTTATTCCGAATGTCGTCTTTTCTGTTGCCGCGAGAGAAAAGAGCAAGAAGAAGGAAGTTCTCGCTAGTCAAAGGTGCAAAAAGGGGGACGTCCTTAATGCGCTAGCTTGGGGCCTGAAATAGGCGTGATGTTGATCGGGGCGTCAAGCGTTCGTTCTTAACCGCGCTGGCTTGGAGGGCCGGTGATTTACTCGTAGATACGGCTTTGCCATCTCATTTTTCAACGAGAAAAACCTTGTTGCATCGGTCCTGCCCCCATTGATGAAGGGAATTAGCGGTTTTTCACCGGCCCGTTGGGGGCAAGCGCGATCGATGAAGGAGGCCATGCGGCGACAAAAAAAGGCGTCTCATCGCTAGTGGAGACGCCCTCGGGATGTGGTTATTGAAGCGCTGTTTGCAATGTGCGAATATTTTCCTCCATGATGGCAAAATAATCGCGCCCCGCTTTTCGATCTTCAGCGGTCAGCGATTCTAAGTTATGAAGACGGAGCGGTTTGGCGCCGAGTTCGTTTTGAATCACTTCCGCTGTTTTCGGATGAACGTTTTGCTCAAAAATCATATAGCGGATCCGATGCTGTTTCGCCGTTTCGATCAGCTGCGCCAGCGCTTTTTGCGACGGTTCGTTGCTTGGCGACAGCCCGGAAACGCTCAGCTGCTTGATGCCGTAGCGGTCTTCCCAATATCCATACGCCTGGTGGGAGACAAGAATTTCTTTTTTCGGTGCTTTTTCGATGACCGATCGGAACTGGGCGTCAAGACGCTCGAGCTTTGTTTTTACGGTTTCGAAGTTTTTCTGAAACTGCTCTTTTTTTTCCGGCTTCAGTTCCGTCAGCAGATCGCGAATGTTCTCAGCGATCACGATCGAGCGGATCGGATCAAGCCACACGTGGGGGTCTCGGTCACCGTGTCCGTGGCCATGGTCTGCCTCATTGTCTTCGCTGTGTCCGTGGCCATGGTCTGCCTCATTGTCTTCGCTGTGTCCGTGGCCATGGTCTGTCTCATTGTCTTCGCTGTGTCCGTGGCCATGGTCTGTCTTATTGTCTTCGCTGTGTCCGTGGTTATGGTCTGCCTTATTGTCTTCGCTGTGTCCGTGGTTATGGTCTGCCTGATCGTTTTCGCTTTGTTCGTCTTTGTGCGCTTCGTCATGCTCATGTTCGTGTTCATCGTTGGCTTCAAGCCATTCAATGCCTTCGGTGGCCACGAAAAATCGGACATGCTCATGTTGCAACGTTTCTTTCAGCTTTTCGGCGAACGGTTCCATTCCTTGGCCGATGTAAATGAAAGCGTCCGCCTCGGCAATTTGCTGCACGGTTTTCGTCGTCGGTTCGAACGTATGAGCTTCCGCCCCCGGCGGATATACGCTTTTTACGATTACCGCGTCGCCGCCGATCTTTTTCGCAAAGTCTTCGAGCGGATACACCGTCGTGTAAATCGTTAGTCGGTCTTTCGATGGTTGAGCTTCGTTTGTCTCCGGATTCGATTGACAGCCGTACAGCAAAGCGCTCAGCGTCAAAAGGAGAGATAAAAGGATGGACGTTGTTCTCATAGGGAACTCCTTTCTTGACTGACAGATATCCGTTTTTTATTTTATCGTAATGATTACGATTTGAAAATGATCAATTGTCATTGACCAAGACGGCAAATACTGCCGTTGCCAGCCCATCAGCGGTATTTCGCCAAAAAAACTGCTCTTTGCCCCTAGAAGGCTGGTGAAAAACAGCTGACTTAACCAACGGGAGAATGAGCGGAAAGCAGGACCGATACAACAGCGATGACATTGTCAAGGACTATCCACGATTCAATGACCAGCCTCCTAGGTGATTTTTACGGGAGTTTGGCGATAGGGTCCTGTCTCATCGATTGCGGCAAAAACGCAAACGGTTTCCGCCAAGTTTTGCGTTATTACGAAATATCTAAAGCAGCAGGCGGCGCGAAGTCATCGGAAGGAACCAATGAAGGGAACGGGTTCGGAAACAAAGTCCAATCTTCCTTCATCTCGTCATCAGTCAGCAAACATTGATCCAACGAGCGTGCGATGTCGTCCGCATTCATGTCAATACCGATTAACACGAGTTCGGTCATGCGATCGCCGTAGGTCTCATCCCATTTTTCCCGCCATGTCCCCTCTTCTTGCAAGAACAGTTGTCTATCTTCCTCTGGATAGGAGGCGATCCATCGGCCTGCTGCTTGGATGGAGACGGATGTTCCCGCTTGGGATAGGAGAACGCATACGTCATTCCAAGGTGCAAGCCAAAGAAAGCCTTTCGCGCGAACGACCTCTGTTGGCCAGTTTTCAAACCAGTTCATCAACCGTTCCGGATGAAACGGCCGCCTTCTTCGATACACAAAAGAAGAGATGCCGTATTGCTCGGTCTCGGGGGTGTGCTCTTCATTCAGCTCTTTGATCCAACCGGCTGATTGGCTCGCTTTTTCAAAATCAAATAAGTGAGTGTTTAAAATGGAATCAAGCGGCACTTGGCCGAAGGTTGCCGGGATGATGACGGCTTCTGGATTGAGCTTGTGAAGCACGGTTTGTAATTTTTGCGCTTCCTCTGGCGAGACAAGATCGATTTTATTGACAATGATGACATTGGCGAATTCGATTTGTTCAATGAGCAAATCCGCGATTTCCCGGCTGTCCGTTTCAGCGACGGCCTGTTGACGGTCAAGCAAGGTTTCGCCTGAGGAAAAGTCCGCCCAAAAACGATTGGCGTCGACCACCGTCACCATCGTGTCTAAACGGCATTTTTTCGACAAGTCGATTCCTAGCTCTTCGTCCAAGTAGGTAAAGGTTTGAGCGACGGGAATCGGTTCACTAATTCCGGAAGATTCAATGACAATATAGTCGATCTCCCCGTTTTCAACGAGCTGGTCGACGGCTTTGATTAAATCCTCTCTCAAAGTGCAGCAAATACAGCCGTTTTGGATTTGCACCAGCTTTTCCTCGGTGCGGAAAAAGCCGTTTTGCCGAATCAGCTCGGCATCAATATTGATTTCGCTCATATCGTTGACAATGACGGCGATTTTTTTTCCTTCACGATTGTGCAAGATATGATGAAGCAAGGTTGTTTTTCCAGCCCCTAAATAACCGCTTAATACCGTGACAGGAATTTTGTTCATCTGTCCAGCCTCCTTTTTTGAAAATAGTAATCATTACGATTTAACAAGATTGATCATACAAAAAAATGAACCAAATGGCAAGAGGGAAGTGATTTTGTGGCTTCTCATCAAAAGAGGTGTTCGACTTGTAAAGGCAAATATGATCGCCGTATTGAGCAAACGGCGAGGGTCAAGGAAAGCAGGCACTGTTGATTTTGGGCGTGATCGGTCAAGGACAATTTATGGAAAAGAGACGACTATTTTGTTTTTTTCAGACGTTGAGAAGGTTCAGGAACGGGGTCAAAACCGCCCGGATGGAACGGATGGCACTTCAAAATGCGCTTTGTCGTCAGCCATCCTCCTCGGAGCGCGCCGAAGCGGCGGATCGCTTCGATCCCGTAGTTCGAGCAGGTCGGGTAAAAGCGGCATGTCGGCGGTTTGAGCGGGGAGAGAAACCGCTGGTAAAAACGGATGAGCGCGATCATGAGTTGGGCCAACCGACACCATTCCTTTCCGTGTTTCACTATCTTTAGCATAGGACAAATGGGTTCGATATTCAAGAAAAGACGCGCGCAAGGAAAGCCGGGGAACGGAAGCAGGCAAAAAAGGTGCGGGACGGGCACCGTTTTGGTTATGATAAAAACGAAACCAAATGGTCAGGAGTGATGGAACATGCCTTCACCAGTGGAAAGCTTTGAGCTCGATCATTGCGCGGTCAAAGCGCCGTACGTGCGGCACTGCGGCGTTCACAAAGTCGGCAGCGACGGCGTTGTGAATAAGTTTGACATTCGTTTTTGCCAACCGAACAAAGAGGCGATGGATCCGGCGGCGATTCATACGCTCGAACATTTATTGGCGTATACGCTGCGCAAACATGCGGCGAAATACGATCATTTCGATATTATCGACATCTCGCCGATGGGCTGCCAGACCGGGTTTTACCTTGTCGTCAGCGGATCGCCGACCGTGGACGATGTCATCGATTTGCTGGAAGAAGCGATGAAGGACGCGCTCGAGGCGGTGGAAGTGCCGGCGGCAACCGAGCGGCAATGCGGCCAGGCGAAGCTGCATGACCTCGAGGCGGCCAAACAGTTGATGCGCTTTTGGCTGTCGCAGGAAAAAGAAGAGCTAAAAAAGGTGTTTGGCTGATGAACAAGCCGGCCCGCGCCGCTACTGCGGCTGCTTTGGGCCGGTTTGTTGTTGGGCGATCCGTTTCTCGGGCAGCGGGTCGATGGTATGTTTATACCTATACGCTGTCGAAGTGGTGACGGCTGCCAAGAACAGAATGACTGCCATGATGAGCAAACAAATCGCGAGTGTCCAGCACATAACAGCGCCTGTCTTTTTTCTTCCCATGATACCATGCACCGGCGCCCGCATTCATATTTCCGCTAGAATCGGGCAACCTATTCATCGGCAAGATTCGGTTGTTTCAACAGCGGGTAGGCTGGGTAAAAAAAACCATAGGGAGGAATGAGTATGGCAAAACCGTTAACAGACATCGTCAACAAGCAAATCGCAAACTGGACTGTGTTGTATGTGAAGCTGCACAACTACCATTGGTACGTCACCGGGCCGCAGTTTTTCACTTTGCATGAGAAGTTTGAACAGCTGTACAATGAAGCGGCCGTTCACATTGACGCGCTGGCTGAGCGACTGTTGGCGCTCGGCGGCAAGCCGGTGGCAACGATGAAAGGCGCGCTGGAGCAGGCATCGGTCAAGGAAGCATCCGGGACGGAAACGGCCGAGCAAATGGTCGCCGCCATTGTCGGCGATTTTGAAACGATGATTGGAGAATTGAAAGAAGGGATGCAAGTCGCAGACGAAGTCGGCGATGAAACAACGGGAGACATGCTGCTTGGGATTCACCGCAGCTTGGAAAAGCATGTTTGGATGCTGAAATCGTTTTTGGGACGATAAACGGCAGAGGTTGACCAAAACGGTCGGTGATTTTCAAGGTGGATGGTAAAAAACAGCAGATTCGTTCGATGGGTGAAAAATCACAACGAACGAAATATGACGTTGCAACGTTTTTCAATTTGAGAAACACTGTTGGAGAGCAGAATTTCCCCTTAAATCACCGGCCTCCAAGATGGCGCGACAGATCGTGCGCCAAACACGGTTATTACGTATATAAGTAGCGACGACAGAGGGGCTGATTCAAAAGGCGATCTCCCCCTCAAGAAAGACAGAGCATATCGTCTGGAAAGGAAGCCGTTTAGTATCTATCCTGAAAATACCCGAATTCGAAAATGCGTGAAATTCCAGCATTCAACATAAGGACATTTTTATCCTTCCGATGGAGACGAAAATGTTTCGTCATGGAAGTCTATATAATAATAATATAGCGATGATGGAGGGTGTCCCGATCTTTTTGGACACCCTCTGTCATTTTGTCGAATAAAGGAATGGATAAGAAAAACGCCGCGGCCGCCCCGCTTCCGCCTGCATAAGATAGTGAAGCGCACCTTGAGGAAGAGGGGGAGGCATGTGAATAAATCGGCGCCTATGATGGGAATCTCTCTATTCGGTTCGCTTCTGTCGATATTCGTCGGCAGCGTGGATTCATTTGTCGTCGTTTTGGTAGCGCTTGTTGTTGTTGACTATATGACCGGCATGATTGCTAGCGCGCTGGAAGGGAAGTTGTCTAGCCAAGTCGGGTTTCGCGGCATCATCCGCAAGCTGTTGATTTTTGTTTTGGTGGCCGCTGCACATCTCGTCGATTTGGCCATCGGCTGGAATATGCACATCATACGCGATGCCATTGTCTTTTTCTATATCGCCAACGAATTTATCTCGATTGTCGAAAACGCCGGTCGGGCCGGCGTTCCGATTCCAGCCGTGCTGCGTAAAGCGATCGAGCTATTGAAAGACGAGATCAAATGAACCGCGTATTGCTCGCCTTGGTTGGAGGGGAATGACCCGTTTTGGCAGGGCGATGCCGGGAGCGAAAGGAGAATGAGCGCGCTTTTCTGCCGTATCGACGTTGAAAACGCGGCCGCCGGCGCGGTGTTTCCCGCGCTGGCGAACCGCCCCGGTTGCAGGCTGCGAGACAGCTTTCGGCCGCATCGTTTTCCCGATCAGTACGGCCAAACCCAATGCAACAGAAACAGTTTCGCGATTGAACGGTGCATATTTTTTCTTGATCCCCCCACACTAAACAAAAAGAGCAGAAGGAGTGAACGAGTATGGCAGACGAACGGAAGAAGACGTACTACGTTTCCATGGCCACGGGGGAAATTTCGCAGCTGAAGACGGCGTCGTCATGGGATTTTGAAATTCAAGCGACCGATCGGGAAATCGCTGAGCTGCGCGAGTATTTCGACCAAAACTATTCGACGGATTGGCAGGCGTTTTGGCGCGCCCATGTGCCGTACGTCCAATACCATTATGATCGGGAAAACGACGCCTATGATCGGACGCTGACAAAGATTTACGAGCAGATCTATCGGCTCGGCAATGAGGAGGCGAAGGCGCACATCCGCTCGCTTGGCATTCTTCCCGCTGAAAACGAAACGAACGAGTAAAAAAGCCGCAGACGGGGCGGCTTTTTTCGGTATAATGGGGAGGGGAAAGGGGCGAGTCCGATGCATGAATTTCGCGATTATTACGGGTATCGCGTCCGGCTGGCCTTTGCGGACCATCCGTTTTCCTCGACCCCCGGGCATGTGTGGGTCATTTGCCGCTACCAAGGCCAGTGGTTGCTGACGGATCATCCGAGCCGGGGCCTTGAGTTTCCCGGAGGCAAAGTGGAACGCGGGGAAACCGCCGCGGCCGCCGCGGTCCGCGAGGTGAAGGAAGAAACGGGCGGAGTCGTCGGTCGGCTCGAATACATCGGTCAATACGAGGTCGAGCCAGATATCGTGAAAAACATTTATTTCGCTGAGATCGCCAGCCTTGCGGAGCGGAGGTCCTATGCGGAGACGAACGGCCCGGTGTTGCTTGAGGCGCTGCCGGATCCGATCCGCGCCGATCAGCGGTTTAGCTATCTTATGAAGGATGAGGTGCTTCCGTTGGCGCTTGCGGAAATTAAACGGCGCGGGTGGATTGGTTGAGGGCGGCCGATCCGTCGCCGGCGAACGGGATGTTGCCGTCCCGCGTTTCAAGCGCCAGCGAAACCGGTTCTGTTGCCGCACGCTGGCGGACCGAGTCGAGCGACACCGCCAATGCCGAGCGAACGCTCGCTTTGCGGCGTTAGGATCTCTGAAGGGTACTGGGAATCGCAAAAACAACGACACGCTGAGGCGGCGTTAGGAGCTCTGTGATGGAAGAAGGGCGCTTCTCCGTCTCGTTTCTCAAACAGAGAAACCATGTAGCATCGGTAACTGTTTTTCACACATTCCCCTATTGATCAATGGAAAACAGCGGTTTTTTCACCAGCTTGTTAGGCGCGCCGCCGATGAAAGAGGCGCCAAGCCTTGGCGTGCGCCTCCCGCTAGCGGCGGCTGCTCCATTTTTTCTCGATCAAGGCGACAAGCTGGTACATTACGGTCGACAGCAAGGCGACAATGAGCAGGCTCATGAGGACGAGGGTGAAATTGAACACTTGGAACCCGTAAATGATCAAATACCCGAGCCCTTGTTTCGAGACGAGAAATTCGCCGGTGATGACGCCAACCCAAGCGAGGCCGACGTTCACTTTCAACGTTGAAATGATGGCCGGAAACGACGCCGGCAGCACCGCTTCTTTGAAACATTGGTAGCGGGTGGCGCCGAACGTCCGCAACACTTTCATATAGTTCGGGTCGACTTCTTGAAACGACGCATAAACGACAATCGTCGTAACGATGATCGAAATGACGACCCCCATGGCGATAATCGAGGTAAACCCCGGCCCGAGGGCGACGATCAACATCGGCCCAAGTGCGACTTTCGGCATGGCGTTAAAGACGACTAAATACGGGTCGAGCGTTTTGGCGAGGCGCGGAAACCACCAAAGCAACGCGCCGATCAGCGCGCCGCCGGCCGTGCCGATGACAAACCCGAGCATCGTTTCAAACAAAGTCGCCCACGTATGCGTGAGAAGAGAGTGATCGCCGATTTTTTCCAAGAACAGCTTGAAAATGGCGGACGGAGAGCTGAACAAGAGCGGATCGACCCAATGAAAGCGGCTCGCCGCTTCCCAGACGGCGAAAAAGGCGACAAGGAGCGCGGCTTGCCAAAGGCGGATCACGCGCCGCTCTTTGCGGAGCGCGGCCAGATAGGCGTCATGCAATGCGTTGATGCGATTATTGACCGGATTCAAGCGACTCCATCTCCTTCCAAATGGATTGAAACAACGCGGAAAACGCCGGATGCTGGCGAGCGGAAAGCGGCGGGCAACGACGCAATTCATCAGGAATGAGAAACGTCCGCACGAGGCGCCCTGGCCGCGGCGAAAACAAGAAAATGCGGTCGCTCATGGCGATGGCTTCCTCGATGTCGTGCGTGACGAGCACCGCTGTTTTTCCGTATTGCTGCAACGTTTTCCAGACAAGTTCCTCCAGTTTCAGTTTCGTCTGTTGGTCAAGGGCGGAAAACGGCTCATCGAGCAGCAACAGCTTCGGGTCGGTCGCCAACGTGCGCACAAGCGCCGCGCGCTGGCGCATGCCGCCGGACAGCTGGCTCGGATAATACGATTCCACGCCGCCAAGGCCGATCTCAGTAAGCAGGGCGAGCGTGCGCTCTTTCGTTTCCGTCGTCAACGTCCCCGTGATGTGGAGGCCGAGCAAGATGTTTTCTTCGATCGTTTTCCACGGAAACAAGTAGTCTTGCTGAAGCATGTAGCCGACCGCTCGGCGGATCGGTGAATCCGTTCCGCCCGCCCGGCGCGCCATAGCGGCGTTTGCTTCCCGCGGCCAAAGCGGCTCGCCGTCGATGCAGACCGATCCTTCCGTCGGCTCAATGAGCCCGGCGATGATCGACAGCAACGTCGTTTTGCCGCAGCCGCTTGGGCCGAGAAAGGAGACAAATTCTCCTTTCTCGACGGACAGCGACACTTGATCGAGCGCGGTGACGGCGGTCGTTTTCGTAAAATACGTGTGCGAGAGGCGGTCAACGGTAAGAAACATCCGATTCACCCGCTTTCGTTACTCATTCATCGCTTTTTTGGCAAACGATGAATCCACCAGCGTTTCGAGATCGATACGTTTTGGCAGCTCACCGGCTTCATCCATGATCGTTTGCAAGTGGTTCCATTCGTCTTCATCCAAAATCGGATCGGTCGCGTAGGTGCCTTGGCTTTTGTAGCGATCAACCACTTTTTCGATGAGGGCCAAATCGGTGTCTTTGAAATACGGCTGAATGGCTTTCGCGATGTCCGAGGCGCTGTGCGATGCCACCCATTGCTGGGCTTTGTAGATGGCGCGCGTAAATTTTTCAATGACGTCTTTGTTCGCTTTTATATAGCTTTGCTTTGCCATGTACGATGTGTACGGGACGCGCCCGGACTCGGTGCCAAAGGAAGCGACGATGTAGCCTTTTCCTTCTTGCTCAAAAATGCTCGCGGTCGGTTCAAACAGCTGGACGAAATCGCCGGTCCCGCTCGCAAACGCGTTGGCGATGTTGGCAAAATCGACGTTTTGAATGAGCTTCAAGTCTTGATGCGGGTCGATGCCGTGTTGTTTCAACACAAATTCGCCGACCATCTGCGGCATGCCGCCTTTCCGCTGACCGAGGAACGTGCTTCCTTTCAACATCTCCCACGTAAAGTGATCGATTTTTTTGCGGGAAACGAGAAACGTGCCGTCAGTTTGTGTGAGTTGCGCAAAGTTGATGACCGGGTCATCCGTCCCTTGCGCATAGACGTAAATAGATGTTTCCGAGCCGACCAAGGCGATATCCGCGCCGCCGGACAGCAGCGTCGTCATCGTTTTGTCGCCGCCCCATGTCGTCGTCAGCTCGACATCGAGCCCTTCTTCTTTAAAGAAGCCTTTCGCTAAGGCGACGTACTGCGGCGCGTAAAAAATCGAGTGCGTCACTTCGGCGAGCCGGACGTTTTTCAGCGGCTTTTCTCCTTCGCCGTTGCCGTTGCCGCAGGCAGCGAGCGGCAGAAGGAGAAGAAGCGAACACAACCATACCATCCATTTTTTCATGTAGCCTACCCCCTTTTCGTCCACGTGTAGTGAACATTGGCTTCACCTTATCGTATGCGCGGGCGAAAAATGTGTGAATGCCTAGAAAAAATGGGCGTTCGGCCGAGAACGGGCGGCGGACGGGACGCGTTGTGCGCACCTGTTGGCCTTCGGACGAGGGGAATTTGCGTGGAAAGGAGAGAGAGCGATGGACGGGGATATCATTGACTACTATCGGTTTCCGTCGCCGCATCCGGGCATCGAGGTGTTCTTTGTCACCTATATGTCCCAAGGGCTGAAGGTGAAAGGATTTTTGGCTGTGCCAAACCAAAACAAGGTGTATGACGGGTTTTTGTATTTGCGCGGCGGGATCAAAAACGTCGGGCAAGTGCGGGTGCCGCGCCTCATTCAATTCGCATCGCACGGCTTTGTCGTCTTCGCCCCGCTCTATCGCGGCAACGGCGGCGGGGAAGGGAACGAAGATTTTGTCGGCGATGACCGCTATGATGCCATCGCGGGAGTTGAGCTTCTTCGCCGCCACCCGCTCGTCCATCCGGGGCGCGTGCACGTGTTTGGCTTCTCGCGCGGCGGGGCGATGGCGCTTCATGCCGCCATGCTCGCTGAACGGGTTTGTTCCGTCGCGGTTTGGGGCGGTGTGACGGATGTAGCACTGACGTACTGGGAACGTCCGGATTTGCGGCGGATGATGAAGCGCGTCATCGGCGGCACGCCGAACAAATACCCGGAGCGCTATCGGCATCGCACCCCGCTTTATCATCTCGAGCGGCTCTGCGCGCCGGTGCTCATCATCCACGGCGGGCGCGATGACAACGTCTCGATCGAACACGCCCGGCGGCTGGAACGGCGACTGAAGGCGCTCGGCAAGCGAGTGACCGCATGGTATTTTCCTGAGTTCACTCACTATTTTCCACCGCGCGCCAACCGCGAGACGGTGAAAAGGCTTACGGAGTGGATGAAACAACAGCCGACCGTGTGATACGATACGAGTAGAAAGGCGGCGCGGCCGCCAACGAATCGATGGGCAGCCAAGGAGGTTGAAATCATATGGGCATGCCGATGGAAGTGCAGACGGTCATTGTGACCAAAGGGAAGGAACAGCGCGTTCAAGGAAATGTGTTTGTGCTGGAAAAAGACGGATACCGCTTGTATCCGCTCGACGTGCCGCTTGAAGTGCGCCGGACCGTACAAAGCGAAGCGAGCGGCATCGCGGTCGTGAAAAAGCTCGAGTGGGAAGACAACCGGACGACGGTGACGTACGAGCTCGTCAGCCTGTATTCGACGAATTGAATGCGGGAGACCGCGGAGCCGCACCGAATGGGGCGGCCGACTAAGCGGGGAATGGGAGCGCAAACGGAAGAACGGTTTGCGCTCCCTGTTTTGGAAGCGAGGGAAAACTAGGCCGCTTGCCCCGATTCCGGCCGTAACAGCGAAACGGATGAAAAAGTTCGGGGAAAAGCAGGAGTTGGGCCGGAAGAAAGCGAATAGGATGCAATGAATTTGATATCGCAAGGAGGGAAAACGTGGCCAAACAGCGAATCGATCACGACCGGTTGTTCAAGGAGCTGCTGTCGACGTTTTTCGAAGACTTTTTGCTTCTTTTCTTTCCTGACGTGTACGAGCACATCGACGTTCACCATCTCTCTTTCCTCTCCGAAGAGCTGTTCACCGACGTGACAGCCGGGGAGAAGCACCGCGTCGACTTGTTGGTCGAAACAAAGGTAAAAGGGGAAGACGGGCTCGTCATCGTTCACGTCGAACATCAAAGCTATAAGCAGCGGACGTTCCCCGAGCGAATGTTCCTCTACTTCAGCCGCTTGTTTCAAAAACACCGCCGCCGCATCCTCCCGATTGCCATCTTCAGCTACGACGAACGCCACGACGAACCTTCCTCATTGATGATTCAATTTCCATTTTTGACGGTTCTTGACTTCCGCTTTCTGACGGTGGAACTGCACAAACTGCCGTGGCGCGAGTACATCCGCCGTGACAATCCGGTTGCCGCCGCCTTGTTAAGCAAAATGGGGTATAATGAAAGCGAGAAGGTGGAAGTGAAAAAGGAGTTTTTGCGCATGCTAGTCCGCCTCGAGCTCGATGAGGCGAAGCAGCGGCTGTTGTTTGGGTTTTTTGAAACGTATTTGCGGTTGTCCGAAGCGGAGGAAATCCAACTGCGAAACGAGGTGAGCCAAATGGAGACGAAGGAAGCGAAACAAGTGATGGAGCTCATCATCTCATACGAACAGCGGGGAATCGAGAAAGGCATTCAACAAGGAGTCAAACAAGGAATCGAACAAGGGTTGAAACAAGGAATAAAGCAAGGGATGAAGCAAGGGATTGAACAGGGACGTCAAAAAGGGATCGAGGAAGGGAAAATCGACGTCGCGAAGAAAATGTTGGCGAAAGGGTACGATGTCGACACGATCCACGAGCTGACCGGGCTGCCGGCGGAAAAGATTGAACAGCTGAAGAAGTAAACCCGCCTTCGCATTGTCGTCGACCTCCAATCGTGCAAAAATCCCGGGGGATCGACGACAATCATTTTATGCGTTCGAACCTTACGGCCATCGAGGGTAAAGTCTATTGACAGAATTTGTCGGCGACGTTCATCGTCCCGATTGGCGTTTTGATTCTAATGTTGAAAAGGCAGGGGCGCAAACAATCCTTCGGTTTGCACTCTGCCATATGATGAAGCAAGACTGATTCCTTTGCTTTGTTCTGAAATAAAGTGATCATTTACAGAGGGAGCTCACAAAATAGTTCCCGTGATTTCTCCTTTTTGGTTCTCCTTCATAGCCATCAAGTGAAGCCTTGGAGCGAGTAGCTCCAAGGCTTCACTCTATATCTTTGGAGGCTGTGACCGTGGGAATATGGAAAGATAGGCATGCCAAATACACCTTCCCTATAGAAGGTTTTTTATGGTATAAGATGGAAATTCTTTACGACAACGGCATGATGACCAAACTCTCGATAATGTCTAAAGCGCTCTTTTTTGTATAACGCCTTGATTTTTTTCCGTGTTGAGCGATTATGTTACAGAGTTTAGAAAGAAGCTGGGCAGCTAGCGCCTCGGAACACCATAAGGCTTGAAATAAATCCATCCCCCACTCCTTGATCATACTCATCGCCTTATATTCGCTCAATTCCTTTTTCTGTTTTCGATAGAGCCATTCTCTCATGGCAAACATGACCGTAGAGCTGATCAATAAGGCAATCAACGTTCCATACAAGTGGCACTGAAAGCGAGTCCCTTTCATCCGTTTGAATCGATGAATGTGAAACAGGGATTTCCATGTTTTAAATATCACCTCAATTTGCCAGCGAAGAGAATACAGCGTATGAATGTCATGCAAGGAGGTATAAATCGCTGGAATATTGGTGATATATACATATATTGGGTGGGGACGTCGCGTCACGTACGCGGCCCCTTTTTGTTTGGCCTTCTGTTTCCATTGTTCTTCCTTCTGTTGTTCCTGTTTTTCGGTCAGCCGATACACAATGAGTCGCGGTTGATGAACTTTCTTTCCACTGACATACACATCTTCCAGTTCTATGGTTTCTCCGGGTTGCAGCATCGCAAGGAAATCCTCTGGTTCCCATTTTCGAAATTGATCCCCTTCTTTTTGGTAAATCCCTACATTGTGTTTGAGCCGCGAAATGTAAAAGGCTCCGGCATCATGAATCGCTTGCAGTCCCTCAAGAGAAAAATAGCCCAAGTCTTTCAAACAAAGGTCTCCTTCTTGAATGGTCGATCGAAGGGACGCTCCGTAGGCGGCGTCATGGTGACGAGCATCCCCAACGTCCACATGGAGAAACTTCCCTTCTAGACATTCATATTCTAACTGAATTTTCACCCCAGGCCCCGCACATCCCTCGTAAATCCCTTGGATCTCAGGAGGCAGTTGAAACGACGTGGAATCGAGAATGCGAATCCGGCGAAACAGCGAATGTCTTTGAC
This sequence comes from Geobacillus sp. C56-T2, assembly GCF_007829715.1. Classification (NCBI taxonomy): domain Bacteria; kingdom Bacillati; phylum Bacillota; class Bacilli; order Caryophanales; family Anoxybacillaceae; genus Geobacillus; species Geobacillus sp. C56-T2. The sequence goes on along the minus strand of NZ_VJWB01000001.1, from coordinate 2,809,347 downwards.
ACACGTGACGGGCCTCCTGCGTCTGATGAATCAGCAGTTTTTCGAACACCGCTTTGAGGAAACTCACTGCTTTTTCGTTAAACCGTTGATTGAGCCCTTCCGCACTCAGAGAGGTGTTTTGCTTAAGAGCTAGAGCACTGCAGAGCTGCACCAATGATTTTTGACCGCCTTCTTCTTGGAGAAATGTGCAAAGTGCCACGAAGTCATGGGCGCGCAACTTCCCCTTTCGTTGAATAAATCGATGGTCTCGGGCCATCTGTTCCAGCTCTTCGCACGATAACACGCTTCGTAATCCCTCTAAAAAACAATGCCATTCCTCTTGGAGAGATAAGGACGTCTTCAAAAAAACCACCCTTTCTAAGACATGATGAAGTCTTCAAAAGGATGGTCAAATGAGGCATAGATTTATTCCTGTTTTCTTAACTTGATGGCTATGTGGTTCTCCTTATAACTCCAGATTTTCCGCTGACGATAACTGATCCAGCCGCTGATCAAAAAGCAGCAAACAGACAAATAAAATGAAAAACGAATCCCGTAAACATCGGCGATAAAGCTCATTAACAATGTGGAAATTCCGAATGTTACGGAACTAATGACTCCCTGCACGGCAAAAACATGAGGCAGAGCGTCCATCCGGGCATTTTTTTGAAGAATCGTCTGAAGACAGATCAGCTTCCATTGTTCGATGATCCCGTACAGGGCGGAATACAGAAGCGCCAGCGCACCGTGCGTCGTTGTGCCAAATAACAGTGTGACAATAGCGATACAAAACGGGCCAAACAATACAAAAAATTGCTGGTTTTTTTCAACCGATTGACTAAACTTAACGCTTAACAATCCCCCTATCACCATGCCGCCAAAGAAAACAGAGTTAATATATCCCCACCATTCCTCTCCTACATGTAATTGTTCTTTCACATACATATAAAGGATGGCCGAAATCCAGACGCCATTTCCGATTCCTTCAAAAAATGACATGAAGCTAATCGATTTTGCGTGCACATTTCTCCACGTGTATTCCCATCCTAGACGGATCGAAAGGAGAAAGTTCTTTAGGCCTTTGTCTTGGACCGTATTCTTCTTTGTATGTTCTTGTATAGGCAACAGAAACATGAGAATGCTTGAAACGATATAGAACAATAAGGTGATATGGATTAAAAGGAACGGCGATCCCGCACTGACAATCAAACTCCCGATCGGCCATGCGCTAAGTTTGATGAATTGGTCTAACGTGTTTAAAAAACTGTTGGCTTTCAAGATTTCCTCCTTGGAAACTATAAAAGGAACGAGGGAGTTTTTAATCGGATTATTGATCCCGTCTAAAAAAGCGATCAATGATACAAAAACGTAAACGATCGCAATGTGATGTTCCGCACCCCATTGCAAAAACAGCGAGAGAAAAAGCAGCAGAAATGTTTTACACAGTTGTCCGTAGGACAATAACGTTTTTAGTTTATATTTTTCGAAAAATATCGGTGCGACGATTCCACTAATAAATAACGACAATGTAACGAAAAAAGGGACTAAGGCGGCAGCCATGGCTTTCGATGTCAAATGATATAGGCAAGAGACAACGGAAACAATGTAGAACACATCTCCGAAATTCGCGAAAGATTGTCCGATCCAAAGGAAATGAAATGGTTTCTTTTTCATGACCTCAATCCTCTCTTTGATCATCGAAACGATTGGTAATGGAATCGTAAACACGAACCAAAAGCCAGCTCTTCAGTTTTTGATAAAACGAGCTTTTTGTCGCGCCCCTAAGCGAGGAGGCGAAAGAAAGCGGATGGATTTTCAACAATTTCCTAAAGGCGAATGGATATACTGAAGCAATGGAAGCCTCCCCCTTATTCTGTTTAGAGTCCATTTTTATTTCTATGGTGCTGGTTGAGCATCAGCGCTCAATTAGCACCACAGGTATAGAATAATTTTATTTTTTTGATTGTTGTAATTATACATTTTTTTGTTAAAATGGCAATGAATACAAATAGAAGGAGGTGTTATTCCATGAATAAAAAGCATGTCGAAAATATTAAACGTTATGTTGAACATTATTTAAAAAGTAATGCACAAATGTCTCTTGTAGTACAACCACTTAGAATGCAAATTCATTTGACAAAGTAGTTTGTTCAATTTATGAAAAAAATGGGGCTAGTTGATCGCTAAAACTCAACTAGCTCCAGGAACATCGCGAAAAGTCCAACCTCGACGGTTACGACCCATGGGAAGGGGAGCGCTCCTTCACCCGTGGGGACATCACCCAAGAGCCTAAAATGACCTCAAAACTGTCGAACTCGGGTGAAAGATGTACTTGACTTTTAGGAACAAACATGATATTGACCCTCCCGGTTGAACAAAATAACAAAAAATGGAAATTGATCTTTTTGACGTTATGAAAAACGTTTTTTGTCAAGTGTATTTTGTGGTGAAGAGCCATAAATATACCGTGAATAGGGGGAGTAGTATGTCAAGTATAGTTCAGACAGAATCAAAAATCTTTTTACCATTTCTGCATAAATCACACATTATCGAGAATATCGAGATTCTAAAAAATTATGTCGAGCAGGAAAGTGGAAAGAAATTCCCATTAGGTGTCACGTTAAAAGAGAAATATTTTGAAGCCATAAATTATATTCAAGATGTTCCTGTTCCATACTCAAACGAAAAAATACATGTTACATATTTTGATAAAACATTGCAAAATAAATTACTTAGTTTGGGTATGATTGACAAAGAGGATTTGGAAAACGATAAACACATTTATTCACAACAAGAGCAAGAAGTAATTACTGATAGAATTGAAAAAGCATTAAAGTTGATCAAAGTATTGCATAATGATTTGTATGATTTAATTAATACACTTATTGGTACCTTTTTGATTTTAAAAAAAGATTTGATTGGTGGAGGATCAGTGTCCAATGTTATGGGATTAGTATGGTTAAACCCTCAATCTGATTGGTCAATCATTGAATATGCAGAGGCCATTTATCATGAGTTTATCCACCAAAGTATCTTCTTGGATGATATGATTAACTGTATGTTTCCTAATGCTAATGAATGTGCAAAAGAAGAAGCTCTAGTTACATCAACCATCTTGAAAATCAAAAGGCCTTTAGACAGAGCATATCATGCTGCTGGAGTTTCTATAGGAATTATGCATCTTTATCACTTGTTTAATGATTCTAAAAATTCTGAGAAGTATATGGATGATTTGCGGAAAACAGTTGAAGAAATAGAGGCAAGAACACAATTCTTGGGGGAACAGGGAGTAAAAACTTTAGAAATCATGCGCAAGTTCATTAATCATCCATCTTTTGATGACATTACGTATTCCTTACAGAACTAATGGCCATTGCGACAAATGAAAACACAGAAGCCCATTGCGTTTGATCGAGTCCGGTTGTTTTGAGGTTGTTTGAGGCGAATGAAACGGATCGACGTACAGAAATGCTTAAGGATTCAGTGTCGGAGTCCAAAGCAAAGGAAAGAAATAAAAAACAGCCGGACAGGGAACGGTTCCCTGTCCGGCTGGGTTCTTGTTAAACGAGCGGTCCGCCGAGTTTTTCGATGGACGGATCGATGTGGGCGAATTTTTGGAAGTTGGCGCGGAATTTTTGCGCTAGCTCTTTTGCTTTTTGTTCGTATGCTTGTTTGTCGGCCCATGTGTTTTGCGGCTGCAGGACGTCATCCGGCACGCCCGGGACGCGGGTCGGGATGGCGAGGCCGAAAATCGGATCTTTGACCGTTTCGACGTTGTCGAGCTCCCCTTCGACGGCGGCTTGCACCATCGCGCGGGTGTAGGCGAGCTTCATGCGGCTGCCGACGCCGTACGGCCCTCCTGTCCAGCCGGTGTTGACCAAAAAGACGCGGACGTTGTGCTCAGCGATTTTTTGCCCGAGCATTTCCGCGTACTCGACGGCCGGGCGCGGCAAAAACGGCGCGCCAAAGCACGTCGAGAACGTCGCTTCCGGTTCGGTGATGCCGCGTTCTGTGCCGGCGAGTTTGCTTGTGTAGCCGCTTAAGAAATGGTACATCGCCTGTTCGCGCGTCAGTTTGCTGATCGGCGGCAGGACGCCGAACGCATCGGCCGTCAAGAACACGATCGTGGACGGGTGGCCGGCGACGCTTGGGTCGACGATGTTTTTGATCGCTTGAAGCGGGTAGGCGGCGCGCGTATTTTCCGTCAGCGTGCCGTCATCGTAATCCGGCACCCGCGTCGCGTCGTTGAGAACGACGTTTTCGAGCACGGCGCCAAAGCCGATGGCGTCAAAAATTTGCGGCTCTTTCTCGCGCGATAAGTTGATGCATTTCGCATAGCAGCCGCCTTCGATATTGAAAATGCCGCGGCTCGACCAGCCATGTTCGTCATCGCCGATCAAGCGGCGGTTCGGATCGGTGGAGAGCGTCGTTTTCCCGGTTCCTGACAAGCCGAAGAAGAGGGCGACGTCGCCTTCCTGGCCGACGTTGGCCGAGCAGTGCATCGGCAGGATGCCTTGTTCCGGCAGCAAATAGTTCATCACCGAGAAGATCGATTTTTTCATTTCGCCGGCATACTCGGTGCCGCCGATCAACACGGTGCGCCGTTCAAACGAGATGATGATGAACGCTTCCGAGCGCGTGCCGTCAACTTTCGGGTCGGCTTTAAAGTTCGGCGCGCAAATGACAGTGAATTGCGGTTCATGCGCGGCGAGCTCTTCAGCGCTTGGCCGGATGAACAGCTGATGGACGAACAAGTTGTGCCAGGCGAATTCATTGACGACTTGAATCGGCAGCCGGGATTTCGGATCGGCGCCGGCAAAGCCTTTAAAGACGAACAGTTCCTCTTGTTTTAACAAATAATCGAGCACTTTGTCGTACAGTTTTTCAAACGTTTCCGGCGCCATCGGCTGGTTGACCGTTCCCCAGTCGACCGTTTGTTTCGTTGACGGCTCTTCCACGATGTATTTGTCTTTCGGCGACCGCCCCGTGTACTTGCCGGTCGTGACGGCGACGGCGCCGGTATGCGTTAGCCGGCCTTCCTTTCGCTGCAGCACTTTTTCAACGAGTTCTGCGACGGACAGTTGGTGGTGGACGTACGGTTTTTGCAGCAAGAGATCGAGTTTATTCGTCATATTGGCAATCCCCATGTTCAAAACCTGCCTTCTTTATTGGAATCACTTTTGAAAATAGTATAACACATTTTTATTAATAGTCCATACTAATTGTGAAGGTTTTTCGGACTTATTTTTCCTCATTTTTTGAACAATAAAAAAATGTTTTGTATGGTTGACTTCCGTTCGTTTGTTGCGATATGATAAGTCATTGAACGGATACTCTTATCCCGAGCCGGCGGAGGGACAGGCCCGATGAAGCCCAGCAACCGTCACAACTGTACATGTGTGAAATGGTGCTAACCTGTGGCAAGGCGCAGTCCTTGAACGATAAGAGTGAAAGGAAGCAATCCGATTGCAATGACCTTTCCTCGCCGTGACAGGAAAGGTTTTTTTATATTGCCAAGGGAAACGAGTTCCGTATCGCCACATTACGTCAAGAGGAGGAAATGAGCCGAATGTCAGCCAAACGCCGCTTGTTTACTTCAGAGTCTGTAACCGAAGGACACCCGGACAAAATTTGCGACCAAATTTCCGATGCGATTTTGGATGCCATTTTGGAAAAAGACCCGAACGCCCGCGTTGCTTGTGAAACAAGCGTCACGACCGGGCTGGTGCTCGTGAGCGGGGAAATTACGACGTCGACGTACGTCGATATTCCGCGCATCGTCCGCGATACGGTTCGCGAAATCGGCTATACGCGCGCGAAATACGGATTTGACGCCGACACGTGCGCCGTGCTCACGTCGATTGACGAACAGTCGCCGGACATCGCGATGGGAGTAGATCGGGCGCTTGAGGCGCGCGAAGGTCAGATGACGGATGAGGAAATTGAAGCGATCGGCGCCGGCGACCAAGGGCTTATGTTTGGGTTTGCCTGCAATGAAACGGAAGAGCTGATGCCGCTGCCGATTTCGCTCGCCCATCGTTTGGCGCGCCGCTTGGCGGAAGTGCGCAAAACGGACGTGTTGCCGTATTTGCGTCCCGATGGCAAAACGCAGGTGACGATCGAATACGATGAAAACGGCAAACCGGTGCGCGTCGACACGATCGTCGTTTCTGCGCAACATCATCCGGACATTACTCAAGACCAAATTGAACGTGACATTAAAGAACATGTCATCAAGCCAGTGGTTCCGACGGAGCTGTTGGATGAGAACACGAACTACTTCATTAACCCGACCGGCCGGTTCGTCATCGGCGGTCCGCAAGGGGATGCCGGGCTGACGGGGCGGAAAATCATCGTTGACACGTACGGTGGCTACGCCCGTCATGGCGGCGGCGCGTTCTCGGGTAAAGACCCGACGAAAGTCGACCGCTCGGCGGCGTATGCGGCCCGCTATGTCGCGAAAAACATCGTCGCGGCCGGGCTCGCCGATAAGTGCGAAGTGCAGCTCGCCTACGCGATCGGCGTCGCCCGCCCGGTCTCGATTTCGATCGATACGTTCGGCACCGGCAAAGTGTCTGAAAACATTTTAATTGAAGTCGTGCGCAACAACTTCGACCTTCGTCCGGCCGGCATCATTAAAATGCTTGACTTGCGCCGTCCGATTTACAAACAAACGGCCGCTTACGGCCATTTCGGGCGCACGGACATCGACTTGCCGTGGGAGCGCACCGACAAAGCTGCCTTGTTGAAAGAACAAGCGCTGGCGTTGGCGAGCAAGCAATAAAGAAACAAGAGGGTGGCCTGCAGGCGATAGCTGGCCGCCCTCTTGTTCGTTTTCATGGCTCGCTTGCTTCAAAAAAGAAGTGTGGTCTCGCCAAGAAGACGCGGCTGGTCTTGATGGCGCATCCGGACTTTGTTCTTCTGGCGGTTGGGGTGCGTCCCGTCGCGCGGCTTGGCGACCGAGCAAGAAGCCGGCTCGTTACGGACGGTTGGTCCGCTGCTGCTGGAGCGCCTTGTAATATTGTCCTTTTTCGACATATTCGCGGCGAATGCGTTCCATTTCGCGGAAATCGTCCTCGGTCAGCTCGCGCACCACTTTCGCCGGCCGTCCGAGGGCGAGCACGTTCGGCGGGATGGTTTTGCCGGGGGGCACCAAGCTGCCGGCACCGATAAACGCGCTTTCGCCGATTTCGGCGCCATCGAGGATGATCGATCCCATGCCGATCAAGGCGTTTTTGCGAACGATGGCGCTGTGCAAAATGACTTGATGGCCGATGGTCACGCCGTCTTCAATGATGAGCGGATTATTTGGACTTTGATGCAAAATTGAGTTATCTTGGATATTGACCCGGTTGCCGATGATCGTTGGCGCCACGTCGCCGCGGATGACGGTGTGAAACCAGACGCTCGTCTCCTCGCCGATCGTGACATCGCCGGTGATCGTCACATAGTCGGCGATGAAGGCGGATGGAGCAATGGTTGGCATTTTGCCTTTGTACGGATAAATCATCGTCGTTCGTTCCTTTCTATGGCAATCTTGTTCATCAAGTATTGTACAACGGTATCCCGCTGTTTTGCACGCGCTTGTCGATGATGAATGATGTAGTCTGTGTGTCCCCGCTCGCCGATGAACGCGCACTGCGGCGGTTTGTGAAGGCGGTGGGGCTGGCAATACTAATAGACAAAGCATTTGTTTTTGCGCCCGAGGTGAGCCCGATTGAAGATCCCGACCCATCCGATTGCATTGCTGAAAATGGTGTACCGTGACGTGTTTCCCCTTGTCCACCGCGAACTGGCCTGCTGGCGGCGCCGAGCCGAGCAAATCCCCGATCCGGAACTGCGGCGGCAAGCGCTCGCCAGCATCGCGGCGAAAACGTTTCATTGCGAAGGCGGAGCGATTTTGGCGCTTTTGGCCGGGGAACAAATCGAGCCGTGCGTCCGTTTTATCGTCGCCTATCAGACCATCAGCGACTATTTGGATAATTTGTGCGATCGCAGCACTTCGCTCGATCCGGTCGATTTTCGCGCCTTGCATGAATCGATGCCGGACGCCTTGACGCTTGGGGCCGAGCCGTCGAACTATTACCGCCATCGCCGCGAACAGGAAGACGGCGGCTACTTGCCGGCGCTCGTGCGCACGTGCCAAGAAGTGCTCGGAACGGTTCGCCACTATGAAACGATCGCTCCGTTTTTGCATGAATTGGCCGGGTATTATTGCGACTTGCAAGTGCATAAACATGTCGACGCCCGTGAGCGCGTGCCGCGGCTTGTGCAATGGTTTGCCCAGCATAAAGATTCGTTTCCGCCGATGGAGTGGTACGAATTTTCCGCCTGCTCTGGCTCGACGCTCGGCATTTTCTGCCTTGTCGCCTATGCGTTTGGCGAATCGTTGCCACCGGAGATGGCACGGCGCGTACGCGACGGCTATTTTCCGTACATTCAAGGGTTGCACATCTTGCTTGATTATTTGATCGACCAAGAAGAGGACCGCGAAGGCGGCGATTTGAATTTTTGTTTTTACTACCCGAATGAAACGGTGATGCTCGAGCGGCTTTGCCATTTCATCGAAGAAGCCGATCGCCAAGTGAGCGGGTTGCCGCACGGTGAATTTCACCGCCTCATTCACCGCGGGCTGCTTGGGCTTTATTTATCGGATGACAAGGTGAAAAAGCAGCGCGGTTTGCGCCGGCTGGCGCGCCGGCTTGTCCGTGCCGGCGGGGCGGCATCGCAGTTTTTTTACTGGAACGGCAAGGCTTATCGCTTTTGGCAAGGTACACAAAAACGGCTGTCCTTTTCATAAGGGCGGCCGTTTTTGTGTCGAGGTGCCGGTTTGGACAAGGGAGCTTTGTTGGTCTGAGCCCGGCTCCCCCGTTTTTTCGCTTTGGAGGCTCACGCTTCGTTTCCGCTCGCTGCGCCGGTGGGATGAAAGAGAACGAGAAGAGGGCAGAGCAGCGCGGTTTAGCGCTCGCCGGCCGGTTGCCCGTTTTCCTCTTCCCGCTTTTCCAGCGCCAGCAAAAACGGCGGATCGTTTTGCCGATTGATGAATTCGTATTTCAAGGCGTGGACGCGCCGTTGATCAAGAGAGCGGACGTAATCAAGAAGCGCGTCCCGTTCGCACTTTCCTTCGGGATGACCATGGTAGACGACAAGGACGATCACGCCGCCCGGCCTCATGACGGAAAGCAGCTGGCGGACCGCAGCGATCGTCGATTCCGGTTGGGTGACGATCTGTTTGTCGCCGCCGGGCAAATAGCCGAGGTTGAACACGGCGCCGGCGATCCGCCCGTGCACATCAGCGGGAAGCGCGACAAGCAGCTCGCTATGGCTTCGCTCTAACAGTGTTACCCGCTCGCGCAGCCCGTGTTCGGCGAGGCGGGCGGCCGCCGCGGCGATGGCTTCGCGTTGGATGTCAAAGCCAAAAACATGGCCGCTGCCGCCGACGCGTTGCGCGAGATAGACGGTATCATGGCCGTTGCCGACCGTTGCGTCAATGGCGATGTCGCCCTCTTGAATCGCTTGGTTGAGCAAAAAACGGGCAAACGGCAAAATGTTCATCAATGCCATCGGTTGGTCCTCCTTGTGATCGATGGATCGTTGACGCTCGGGCGGATGGCAGACGGCGGTCCGTCCGGCTCGGCCGTCCGCCGTCTCGGAGCGGCGAACCGCTTAGCGCGGATCAAGCGAGATGAAGGCCCGATGTCGGCATTGTAGCAAAAACTGCGGGGAAAAGCGACTGCCGATGCTCGAATCCCGTCGCCGTCCTTCGCCGGTGGCTATTGAGAGAACCTCAACGGCCGCGGGGCGTGTCAGCACGACTAGGGCGGCCGATTGCCGGTCACACCATCGCGGTGATCGGTCGCCTGCCAATCATTGGCGTGATACGACGGCCGCAGGCGGCGCATAGTAAACATGAGGGAAGATGATGAAAAGGGGTGAACGCATGGCGACACGACAATCGGTGGAAGAGTTTTTGCAGCGCTGTGAAGATGTCATTCGCTTTGCGAAAGAACAATATACCGAAGCGCAAAAGCAAGAGCATTACAACCTCACAGAATATACAAACGCCCAGCAAATGCTCGAGCAAACGGTGCTCGATTTGGCGCACCTCGCCCGCAGCTGCAACGCCCAGCAGCGCGAACAGCTGCACCGGATGCGGCTCCAGCTTGAGCAGCTGCAAAACGAAATGATTTTGCTTGACCGCTGAGACGAGCGGCAAATGGACGACCCGCCAAGGGAAAACCGAAAACGACGGGGAAACAGCAACGAGGAGGGACACGATATGAAGCGACGCCTCAAGCAAACCAATCCGGAACAAAAAACGCGCAACGGCCGAAACAATAACGATCTCGAGCTCGGTCAAGAGTTCGACCCGGTCAAATTGGCCAAAAAGCAGTACGAACAAACGGGCGGACAGCCAATCCGTTCCAAGCAGCGCAACGGGTGAGTCATTCCGGACCGCGGGCGGCCATCAAGCCGCCTTTTTTCGTAAAAATGTCGTGCAGCAAGCGGTGATGTTCATCCCAAAGCGGAGGCATGGCCCGTCGGTTTTCTGTGAAAATCCCCACCACTGGGTGAGTGCTGTATACGCTCCTGATCCGTGTGGGTATACTGAAAATGGCCAAAGAAGGCAATAGGAAAGCAGAGGTGCCCGATTTTCGGACATCTCGTATGATCTGGCTGCCTGTTGGCTATACGAAATGAGTTGTGGTTGGCGGAACGACTCTTTGCGGGAGATCATGCAAAAGATGATCACCAACATTCGTCGAGCCGTGGCGATGAGGGCTTTTTCTTCCCGCATCGGGCCGCCAACGACCAAAATTTTCGGGACAAGGGATGTGTCTTGGATCGAGCTGCTGACCATGCCGCCTCGCATAACGCTGATCGAAGATGGGGATTGCCTTTAGTCGTACGCGTGCTCTTTCGCTTTCCGGCGCTTTCATGGTTGCCGAGGGACAACCCCGTCCATGAAGCCGCCCGTTCCGGCGTTTCAAAGACGCTCATGTCGGTTCCCATCTCGGCGATGATGACGGCGGCGGTTTGTTTTTTGATTCCAGGCATGGTCATCAGTAAGTCCACTTCCTCCCGATACGGCTCGAGCAGGCGGTCGATGTGCTGGTCGACTTCTTCGATTAACTGCTCCAATTCCTCCACGTGTTTCCACAAGAGGCGAAGGAGACAGAGCTCATGTTCGGTCAAGGTGCCGAGCAGCGAATCATACACCGCCTGTTTTTTCGTTTTGAGCCTGCCGCGCAGGCATTGATCCAGCTCGTCCTTGTCCACGTATCCCTTCTCAAGCAGCCGGGCAAGGATGTTTCGTCCGGAAACGCCGAAGAGATCCGAGAGAACGGAGCCCAGTTTGACATTGGAAGACTCGAGCACTTTTTGAATCCGGTTTTTCTCTGAACTCAACTGTCCGACCCACTTTTTGCGGAGGCGGGTAAAATCCCGTAATTCACGAATATCCGCAGGAGGGACAAAGCTTTTTTCCATCAAGCCATGGCGAAGCAACTTGGCGATCCACTCGGCGTCAGAGACATCGGTTTTTCTTCCCGGGACATTTTTGATCCGCTGCGGATTGGCCAAAGTCAAGTCGACATAGCCCTCGAGGAAGGCAAAGACCGGTTTCCAATACACGCCGGTGGATTCCATGGCGACATGGGTGACCCCATGGTCTTCGAGCCACTCGAGCAGGTCGCCAAGCCCTTTCGAGAACGTGGAGAACGTTTGGATCTCCTTTTGAATCTCCCCCTCTTCTTCCCATAGCGCACAAGCGACAATAGTTTCGGTATGAACATCCAATCCTGCGCAGCGAGGATCGATGACATCCATGATGAAACGCCTCCGTTTCGATGATGGAGTGCGCAAACAGCGAATCCACGGGAGACATGCGGCAGTTTTCTGTTCGTCGTCACCTTTCCTCTACAGCAGGAAAGGGCGGACAATGGGTGGTGCACCCAGTGGATTCAAGCACTTTTCTGTACAGGGTCTAAGACACCATTAAGTATAGCGTCCTGTTGAACTGTTTGCGCCTATTCTTCATTATGGGAAGAAAAGGGGGATTTTCACCCCCGGGTGGAGGGCAAGACGTTGCCCATGGAATTTTTGGATGAACGTCGGCGGGGATGTTGGCGCAAGGCGGCCCGGTCGTTTGCTCGCTGATATGGTTGCGCGTTTTTTTTGATTGCTTTTTTCCCGGTTTTCTCCTACAATTATTTCGGGAGTCAAAAGAAAACGGATGAAAAGGATGATGATTGATGCCCCGCGCGCTTTGGTGGCTGCTCGTTGGCATGGCGCTCAACGTGACAGGCGGGTCTTTTTTATGGCCGCTCAATACGATTTATTTGCATGAACAGCTTGACCAGCCGCTGGCGGTGGCGGGAGCAGTGCTGATGCTCAACTCCGGGGGGAGCGTCATCGGCAGCCTCATCGGCGGCGTTTTGTTTGACCGGATTGGCGGGTTTCGCGCTCTCTTGATCGGCGCTTGTGTGACGATGGCGGCTTCGGCCGGCTTGAGCGTCTGGCACGGTTGGCCGCATTACGCGGTGTTTTTGGCGCTTATCGGCATCGGCAGCGGCATCGTGTTTCCCGTGGCCTCGGCGTATGCCGGCGCGCTTTGGCCGGAAGGGGGACGGCGGGCGTTCAATGCCTTGTATGTGGCGCAAAATGTCGGCGTTGCCATCGGTTCGGCGCTCGGCGGGCTCGTCGCTTCGTATTCGTTCTCGTTCGTGTTTTTAGCCAATTCGCTGCTTTATGCGGCGTTTTTGCTGATCGTCACCATCGGATTGCGGCGCATCCCGCTGTTGCCGCCGCGGGCGAAACGTCTGACAGAAGCGGAAAACGCGTCATCCCGTGCCGGCTTGGGGGCGCTTGTCCTCCTTTGCGCGGGCTATGGATTGTGCTGGATCAGCTATGTGCAATGGTCGACGACGATCGCTGTTTACACGCGGGAGCTTCAACTCCCGGTCCACCAATACAGCCTGCTTTGGACGATCAACGGCGCGTTGATCGTCTTGGCGCAACCTGTGCTGGCTAGGGTGATCCGCCGCTTTATGCCGGGGATGAAACGGCAAACGGTGATCGGGTTTCTCATCTTCGCCGTTTCGTTCGCCATGCTGTTTGGCGCTGATTCTCTTGCCGAGTTCGCCGCCTCTATGGTCGTTTTGACCATCGCTGAGATGATCGTCTGGCCGGCGATTCCGGCGGTGGTGAACGAATTGGCGCCGCTAGGGAAGGCTGGACTGTACCAAGGCATCGTGAACGGCACGGCCACGGCCGGACGGATGATCGGGCCGGTCATCGGCGGGTGGGCGGCTGACTCCTTCGGAATGAAGCCGCTCATCGGATTGCTTGTCGGGTTCGCCCTGTTGGCAGCGGCAGCCGCGTTGTTGTACGACCGCTGGCTGCCGAAGTCGGCGCGGGAGACTGAAGAAAAAACGGCGGCAACCGTATAGAAGGCTGATGAAAAACAGCGATTTCCTTTGCTCGATGATGCAAGGTTTTTCTAGTTGAGAAACGATGCTAGGAAGCGAGATGCACGATTTCATCACCAGTCCCATAAGTTTCGGCTTGCAATCGCTCGACAAATTTTTTAAAATAATAATTAAATTTGTCATTTCGTATGTAACGAAAACGTCAATGAAGCGAACAGCGGTGAAGAGGAGCAGTAGCGGGCTTGGCGGACAGCAGAGAGTTGACGGTCGGTGCGAGTCAACCGAAGCCAGCCTGTGAACTCGCCTCGGAGTTGCCGGCGCGAACGGTGCTGCCTACTAACGTCGGCCGTGAATCTGCGTTAAGGAGCAAAGCGGGTGCGCCATGGGCGCGCCAAAAAGGGTGGTACCGCGGGAAGCGCGCCTCTCGTCCCTTTGCATGGGGATGAGAGGTTTTTTTGTACATACTTTCGTCCATGATGCAAGTAGAAGCAAAATCTTGATAGGAGGAGTGCTGCGATGAGCTTCAACCACCGGGAAATCGAAAAAAAATGGCAGGACTATTGGGAGAAAAACAAAACGTTCCGCACGCCCGATGAGGACGACAAACCGAAGTTTTACGTGCTCGACATGTTCCCGTATCCGTCTGGCGCCGGCTTGCACGTCGGCCATCCGGAAGGGTATACGGCGACCGACATTTTGGCGCGCATGAAGCGGATGCAAGGGTATAACGTCCTTCATCCGATGGGCTGGGACGCGTTCGGGCTGCCGGCCGAGCAGTATGCGCTCGATACTGGAAACGACCCGGCCGAGTTTACGCAAAAAAACATCGACAACTTCCGCCGGCAAATTAAATCGCTCGGCTTTTCGTACGACTGGGATCGCGAAATTAACACGACCGACCCGAACTATTACAAATGGACGCAATGGATTTTCTTAAAGCTGTACGAAAAAGGGCTCGCCTACATGGATGAGGTGCCGGTCAACTGGTGCCCAGCGCTCGGCACGGTGTTGGCGAACGAGGAAGTGATTAACGGCCGGAGCGAGCGCGGTGGGCATCCGGTCATCCGCAAGCCGATGCGGCAATGGATGTTGAAAATTACGGCTTATGCCGACCGGCTGCTCGAAGATTTGGAAGAGCTCGACTGGCCGGAAAGCATCAAGGAGATGCAGCGCAACTGGATCGGCCGTTCGGAAGGAGCGGAAATCGAGTTCGCCGTCGACGGCCATGACGAGACGTTCACGGTGTTTACAACGCGGCCAGATACGCTGTTTGGCGCCACGTACACCGTCTTGGCGCCCGAGCATCCGCTTGTCGAGAAAATCACCACGCCGGAGCAAAAACCGGCCGTTGCCGCCTACTTGAAAGAAGTGCAAAGCAAAAGCGACCTCGAGCGCACCGATTTGGCGAAAGAAAAGACGGGCGTGTTCACCGGCGCGTACGCCATCCATCCAGTGACTGGCGATCGGCTTCCGATTTGGATCGCCGACTACGTGTTGATGGGCTACGGCACGGGGGCGATCATGGCGGTGCCGGCGCACGATGAGCGCGACTACGAGTTTGCGAAAACGTTCGATTTGCCGATCAAAGAAGTCGTCGCTGGCGGCGATATTGAAAACGGACCGTACACCGGCGACGGGGAGCACATCCACTCCGAGTTTTTGAACGGCTTGAACAAGCAGGAAGCGAGCGAAAAAATGATCGCGTGGCTTGAGGAACACGGCAAAGGGCGGAAAAAAGTGTCGTACCGGCTGCGCGACTGGCTGTTCAGCCGCCAGCGCTACTGGGGGGAGCCGATTCCGATCATCCATTGGGAAGACGGAACGATGACGACCGTGCCGGAAGAGGAACTGCCGCTCGTCTTGCCGAAAACGGATGAAATCCGTCCGTCGGGAACGGGTGAGTCGCCGCTCGCCAACATCGACGAATGGGTTAACGTCGTCGACCCGAAAACGGGCAAAAAAGGGCGGCGCGAAACGAACACGATGCCGCAATGGGCGGGAAGCTGCTGGTATTATTTGCGCTACATCGACCCGCACAACGACAAACAGCTCGCCGATCCGGAAAAACTGAAACAATGGCTGCCGGTCGACGTTTACATCGGCGGGGCGGAGCACGCCGTCTTGCATTTGCTTTACGCCCGCTTCTGGCATAAGTTTCTCTATGACCTTGGCATCGTGCCGACGAAAGAGCCGTTCCAAAAGCTGTTTAACCAAGGGATGATTTTAGGCGAAAACAACGAAAAAATGAGCAAATCAAAAGGCAACGTCGTCAACCCGGATGATATCGTTGACAGCCATGGGGCTGACACGCTTCGGCTGTACGAAATGTTCATGGGGCCGCTTGAAGCATCGATCGCCTGGTCGACGAAAGGGCTCGACGGGGCGCGCCGCTTCCTTGACCGCGTCTGGCGGCTGTTTGTCACTGAGAGTGGGGAACTGAACCCGAACATCGTCGACGAGCCGGCGAACGACCAACTTGAGCGCGTCTATCATCAAACGGTGAAAAAAGTGACGGAAGACTACGAAGCCTTGCGCTTCAACACCGCCATTTCGCAGCTGATGGTCTTCATCAATGAAGCGTATAAGGCGGAGCAAATGAAAAAAGCATACATGGAAGGGTTCGTCAAGCTCTTGTCGCCGGTTTGCCCGCACATCGGCGAAGAACTGTGGCAAAAGCTCGGCCACACGGACACGATCGCCTATGAACCATGGCCGGCGTATGACGAAGCGAAGCTGGTCGAAGACGTCGTCGAAATTGTCATCCAAATCAACGGCAAAGTGCGAGCCAAGCTCAACGTGCCGGCGGACTTATCGAAAGAAGCGCTCGAGGAGCGGGCGCTCGCCGATGAAAAAATCAAAGAGCAGCTTGCCGGCAAAACGGTGCGCAAAGTGATCGCCGTCCCCGGCAAGCTCGTCAATATCGTCGCTAATTGATGGAAAAGCGGCCGCCCGCCTTGAGACGGCGCACGCGGCGGGAAGGAACGATCATCTGAAACTAGTTTCCGTCTAGCTAGCGCAAGCGGGGAGGAATCGACGCCTTCCCCGCTGCCTTTTGTCGAAAAAGCGAGAGAAAGGGGTCGATCTGCCATGGAAGAAATCAAGGAAATCACGCCGGCCGAAGTGAAGGAAAAACTTGAGCGCGGCGAAAAGCTGAACATTGTCGATGTGCGCGAGGATGAGGAAGTCGCCCTCGGCATGATTCCTGGGGCGAAGCATATCAAAATGGGCGACATCCCTGACCGGCTTGCGGAATTCGACCGCGATGAAGAATATATTTTCGTCTGCCGCTCCGGACGGCGGAGCGAAAACGTCTGCCGCTACTTGCAGGAGCTCGGCTATCGCGTCCGCAACATGACCGGCGGCATGCTCGAGTGGGAAGGAGAAACGGCGCCGAAGCAGTAATGGCGCCGTTTTCTACTCGGCGGAAACGCGGTTCGGCATCGCGGCTCGCGAAGGGAACAACGGGGCTGTCGGAAAAGCAGTATTACATCCCGAAATCCAAATGGCTGGTGAAAAAACAGCAATCGCCCCTAGCCCACGGCGGATGACGTGAAACGAGAAACCGATGCCACAAGGGTTCTCCATTTGAGAAACAAGGCGGTGAAGCAACCCATCCTTTTCATCACCGCCCTCCTAAATGGTTGGTGAAAAACGGTTGTTTCTCTTCGGCAATGGGGGAGCGTTTGAACGGCGCTCCTGATGCGACAGGGCTTTTCTATTTGCGAAAAGGGCTGGATAAACGGTTTGCCCCCTTAAATTACCAGATCCCTAAAAAAGCAAACCCAAAGGATGTTCGACAATCAACATTCTTTGGGTTTTCATTTTGGCCGATTTTCAACCGAAGGATCATTTTTAGGCTCCTCACCAAACGTTGTACTTCATTTTTCTTGTATCCACAAAAGAATAGGAAACAAAGCATTTTTTGCATACACCTTCACAGAAGTGCACCGTCTGGCAAGTACACGTTTTGGTGATGAACCTTTTATTTGGCATGCCAACCACCGAATGGAGGCGGTCTTCTTTATTTCATCACCGCTGCGCCGAAGAACAAATTTTTCCTTATAGTGCTAAAGGGTGATAGAAGGGAGAAGAAAGAAAAGATATAATGTTCAGTAAAAAAGACCGAAGGGGTCGATGCTGTTTGAAACTAGGCGACCGCTTGAAGCTTGCCCGGCTCATGAAAGGAATGACCCAAGAGGAGGCAGCGGAAGGAATTATCTCGGTTTCGTATTTATCGAAAATCGAAAACAATCAGGCGATGCCGGGAGAAGATGTCATTGAATTGCTGTTTCGCCGGCT
The DNA here is from genome assembly GCF_007829715.1 of Geobacillus sp. C56-T2. Taxonomy (NCBI): domain Bacteria; kingdom Bacillati; phylum Bacillota; class Bacilli; order Caryophanales; family Anoxybacillaceae; genus Geobacillus; species Geobacillus sp. C56-T2. The sequence goes on along the minus strand of NZ_VJWB01000001.1, from coordinate 2,791,639 downwards.
CGGCATTCACCGCGGCCAAAGCGGCACAGCACCCGGATGGTTTGAATCGGTCATGGCGTGGTATAAGGCGATGACGGACAAAAACGTGGCCGCGGCAAGGGAGCAATACGATGCCGTCCGGCAACAGTGCAGCGAATCCGGAGATGCCGAGGCGATGATCTATTTTCATTTGATGCGCATTCGATATTTGCTGCTGCTGCGCGACCTGAAAGGAGCGGAAGCGGCGGCGCGGAGCGTGCGCGAATGGTACGAGGCGCTCGATGAACCGATGCGCTACTATTATTGGAAATTTTTTGGCCTGCTTTCTTATTGCCAAGAAAAATATGACGATGCTTTGCACTTCTATCAAAAAGCAGAAGCATTATTGGGGACACAAAGGAAGCCGAATTGGGAAGAAGCGGATTTGTCGTATTTGTTAGCGCTCGCATACAGCCGGCTGTGGAAAGTGTTCCAATGCATCCGCTACACGGAGCGGGCGCTTTCCCTCAGCCAAGCGGAGTATGAACTGCGGCGCGGGGCCGAATGCCATGTGCTGCTGGCGATTTGCTACCGGCGCTGCGGGGAAATCGATCAGGCGATCGACTGCTGCCTGTTGGCGCAGAAGGCGGCGCAGCTCGCCAATGATCGGCTGCTGATCGGCATCGTCGAGCACAACCTCGGCCATTTGAAGGCGATGAAAAAACAATACCGCGAGGCGGTGCAGCATTACGAGCACAGTCTCGTGTACAAGTCGGACGCTCCGCTGGCCGACCGGCTGATTACGTTCTTGGCGCTTTTGCGCGAGCATTATGCCGCGCAAAACTATCGCAAGGCGCTGTCGACCGCGGAAGAAGGATGGCAGCTCCTTGAGCAGACGGAAAACGGCATGACCGAACACTACGAATACTATTTGCATTTTTCCGTCTACCGGCTGTTGCTCGCCGGGGAAGGGGAAGAGTTCGAGCGGCTGCTGAAACACGAAGCGATTCCGTATTTTCAAAAACGAAAAGAGTATGAAGACGCCGCCCAATACGCCGGCTATTTGGCCGATTACTACGCCCGCGCCCGCCAATACAAACAGGCGGCCCACTATTACCGATTGAGCTGCGAACTGTTGCGAAGACGAACAGGCACGTGAAAGGAGGTGAAAGGCGTGAAAAAGCGGATCGTTCTGATCATCGCTTTGGCTGCCCTCGGCCTCGCTGCGGGCTTTGGCCATGGAATCGGGGTCAAGGAAGCGGCGAAAGACGAGCATCCGCCGCCGACTGTGATCGCCCGCTAAGCGGACGCTTGTTTTTGACCATGTGATGAGCAGCGGGCTGTTCTAGAAGCACGGAGCGAAAAAAGAGAGCGTTCCGTTCCTATTTCGAACGGGCGCAAAGAAGCGGTGAAAAAGGCTGTCCTAAGTTCCCGGGGGTGATCGGGAGAATACGGGCGGCCGATTTTTTTTTTGCCGTGGCTTCGAACGATTTCGCCCGTTGGGAACAGCCGGCGGCGGCGCGGCAAGGGTAACGTTCGATTCGGCGTAGGCAGCCCGAGGATGTCCCCAAAAGATCGGGCTCCCCTTTTTCGTTGCTATCTATACGTGCTGACGGCTTCTGCCGCGCGATCGATTGTGACGATCTTGAAGGCAGACAACCTTTTGGGTCAGTCCAGCTTATGAACGGGTTTTGACGGAAGCCGGCCATTCGCTGCCGACGGTGTGGACTCGGTTTCATCGCAACGAGGAAAACCGAGCATGGAGAAAGGTGAGAACAAGCAACGGTGCGGACCCGGTTTCCTCACAACCGCTCCGGACGCCTTTCTTCAGACATAGGACCCATGGCGCAGCGAAGGAAACGGAGGAAGGGGGAGGACGCGATGAATCCCGCTCGCAGGTCTTTATTTTCCCAATACTCAAAATAGACGAATTTGATTAAAATGAATGACGTAGTCAATTATCGAAACGAAAGGGGAAGAGGGGAAATGAAAAAGCGGGCGATGCTCGGGATGGTTGGATTGGCGCTCGGTCTAATCGCTACACCGGCAGGCGCGGCGCCGAAAAGCGACTCCGTAGTGTGGAGCGAATGGGAAACGCCGTCCTTTATGTCTGGAACGTTGGCGAAGGACAACGCTGTTGATCCACAAACATTAGTATACCGCTATATCGATGAACAGGCGGGAACGTTCCGCCTCGGCGGCCGGGCGGCGGAGCGGCTGGTTCTGCTCAGCAAGCAGACGGATGATCTCGGCCATACGGTCATGCGGTTTGAACAGCGGCATCGAGGCATTCCGGTGTTTGGTGCCGTCTTGGTGGCCCATGTCAAAGACGGTGCGTTGACAGCTCTCTCCGGTACGCTCATTCCGGATGTGGAGAAACACTGGAAGCGCGGAAAGACCATTTCATTGCAGGAAGCGGAAGCGATTGCCGAACGGGATGTCGCCGCTGCCATCGGGGCATCACCGGTCAAAGAGCAAGGGAAGCCGACGCGGCTTGTGATTTATCCAACTAGCGATACCGCCCATCTCGCCTATGAAGTGAACATTCGCTTTTTGGACCCGTCTCCCGGCAATTGGGTCTACCTCATTGACGCCGCCGACGGTGCGGTGTTGAATAAATGGAACGAGCTGGACGAGGCGAAGCCGGGCGGCGGGCAGACAGTGGCAGGCACGTCAACGGTCGGCACCGGGCGCGGTGTGCTCGGTGATCAGAAATACATCAATACAACGTATTCCTCGTATTACGGCTATTACTATTTGCAAGACAATACGCGCGGCAACGGCATTTTCACGTATGACGGGCGCAACCGGACGACGCTGCCCGGCAGCTTGTGGGCCGATAGCGACAACCAGTTTTTCGCCAGCTATGACGCTCCTGCAGTAGACGCACATTATTACGCCGGGGTGACATACGACTATTATAAAAACGTGCATGGCCGGCTCAGCTATGACGGCAACAACGCCGCCATCCGCTCGACCGTTCACTATGGGAGCCGCTACAACAACGCGTTTTGGAACGGATCGCAAATGGTGTATGGCGACGGCGACGGGCAAACGTTTTTGCCGTTTTCCGGCGGCATTGACGTTGTCGCCCATGAGCTGACCCACGCCGTGACCGATTACACAGCTGATCTTGTGTACCAAAATGAATCCGGTGCCATCAATGAAGCGATTTCCGATATTTTCGGGACGTTGGTCGAATTTTACGCGAACCGCAATCCGGACTGGGAAATTGGCGAAGACATTTATACGCCGGGCATTGCCGGTGATGCGCTCCGCTCTATGTCGAACCCGGCGAAATATGGGGACCCCGATCATTATTCCAAACGCTATACCGGCACACAAGATAACGGCGGCGTCCATACGAACAGCGGCATCATTAACAAAGCTGCCTATTTGCTCAGCCAAGGTGGCACGCACTACGGAGTTAGCGTCACCGGCATCGGCCGCGACAAAATGGGGAAAATCTTCTACCGTGCGCTCGTCTATTATTTAACGCCGACGTCAAACTTCAGCCAGCTGCGCGCTGCCTGCATCCAAGCGGCCGCCGATCTGTACGGTTCAGCGAGCCAAGAAGTCAGCTCGGTGAAACAGGCGTTCAATGCGGTTGGGGTGTATTAAAGACGAGTCTTGGAAAAGTGCGGAGCGTCGCGGCTCTCCGTCAAGGACGATCTCTGTGTATGAAAGACAAGTCTCAGAAAAGATCCATGGGCAGCACGATCTGCCCTCCGCCCGGGGATGAAAATCTCGCGCCAGTTCGGCATTTTCACGGAAATCAGCGGTCTGTCATAGTTAGTGAAAGAGGGTGTTCCCATTCTGCGGGAACACCCCCTTTCTATTTCCGGTCGTTTGTCGGCAGGACTATGCCGCTGTAAGGAGAAATGTTTCGTAAGCCCGCCTGGCTTGGCGCGTGCAAAGCAAAAAACGGGAGGGATAGGATGTACAAAGTTAAAGTTTTTGATAAAGAACACGAAAAAGATTTGGAAGCGGCGGTCAACGATTTTTTAGCTCGCTTAAAAGACGGGCAGCTGATTGACGTCAAATACAGCGTGGCAGCCATGGAGTCAGAAGGCGAGCAAATTTATTGCTTTTCCGCCATGGTCATTTACCGGACGTAATGGGCCGGGCCGCCCCGGCTGCAGGTGGGGCCGGAACGCCGAGTTTTTTGTAAGAAGTTTGGCGGATTTTGCCGGTCGTGTGGCAAAGCGGCCATAAACACACGCCCAGTTTTTTGTAACAGGCTTGGTGGCCCGCTTTTTGCCGGCCGTTGTCCGCTCCATCGGCGGGAAAGCGGCTGCGCCTCGTTTGGCTGTTGTCAATCAGCTGTGATTCCCATCATTCGTCGAAAACCCGTCTATCTCGACACTGCCAATCGTTTGTTTACTACCGACATGGCGCCACTTATGATGACGATTACGTCTATCTCGACACTGTCAATCGGCTGTCTGCACCGGCGATTCGCTTCGGCTGCTTTTCGCCTCTAACGCATAGCGGGCGGCGTTCATGCCGGCGAGCCGGCCGGTCACTAGGGCGGCGGTGATGTTGTAGCCGCCGGTGTAGCCGTGGATGTCCAAAATTTCGCCGCAAAAATAAAGCCCGGCCATGCGTTTGGACGCCATCGTTTGTGGTTCGATTTCTTTCACCGATACGCCGCCGCCAGTGACGAACGCTTTTTCGATGGGCAGCGTGCCGTGGACGTGAAACGTAAACTGTTTGCAGCAGCGGACGAACGCCCGCAATGCCTCATGGCTGACCGTGCCGGCGGCCGCTTGCGGGTCGATGCCGCTTCGTTCCAGCAAAAAGACGGCGTACCGCTCCGGCAGCACCGTTTTGGCGATGGTTTTCACCGCTTTTTTCGGCTCTTCTTTGCATAATTGGGCTAGGTGTTGAAACAGTTCTTCTCGCGTGACGTCCGGCAGCGCATCGATGCTCATGGCGACGGCGCCGTTCGCCGCCTTTTTCAGCGCTTTGACGACAAACTGGCTGCAGCGGAGAGCGGCGGGGCCGGAGATGCCGAAATGGGTGAACAGCATGTCCATCCGATGGGTCACGATCGGTTTGCCGTTCGGTTTTAAGACGCCAAGCACCACATCGCGCAGCGACAGGCCTTGGAGCGTCCGCGCTTGGATGAACGGTTCGTTCGATACGATCGGGACTTCGGTCGGAAACAGCTCCGTTACCGTATGACCGGCTTTTTCCGCCCAAGGATAGCCATCGCCTGTTGAGCCGGTTTGCGGCACCGATTTGCCTCCGGCGGCGACCACGACGGCGGTAGCGCCGATCGTTTCCCCGCTTTTCAGCTTGACGCCGATCGTTTTTCCCCCCTTGTACAGGATATCGCCTACCGGCGTTTCGAGCCGGATGCAGACGCCGAGCCAGTGAAGTTCGGTGATGAGCGCCTCGACGACCGATTGAGCGCTGTCGCTTTTTGGAAACATGCGGCCGTGGTCTTCTTCTTTCAGCGGCACGCCGAGCCGTTCGAAAAAGCTGATGATGTCTTCGTTGTTAAAGACGGAAAAGGCGCTGTACAAAAAGCGGCCGTTGCCGGGGATGTGGCGGATGATTTCATCGATCGGCAGCCGATTCGTCACATTGCAGCGGCCGCCGCCGGAGATGGCCAGCTTGCGCCCGAGTTTCGTCCCTTTTTCCAGCAGCAGCACGTCCGCCCCGCATTCGCCGGCCGCGATGGCTGCCATCAGCCCGGATGGACCGCCGCCGATAACGATGACGTCATGCCCCATGTTGATTCCATCCTTTCGTTTGTCCGCAGGAGACAATGTTTTTCGTTCCATTGACAACTATGATAAAATACAAATGTTGTGATTTTCAACGTCCACCGTTAGGGAAGGGATTGTATGTCAACATCGAAGCTGCTGCGCGGCGCGTTTATTTTGACCGCTGGCGTGATGATTTCCCGCCTTCTCGGCTTGTTTTACGTCATTCCGTTTTACCACCTCGTCGGCGAGCGCGGCGGGGCGCTGTATGGCTACGGCTATGTGCCGTACCAAATTTTTTTAAGCTTGGCAACGGCCGGCATACCGGTCGCTGTTTCGAAATTTGTCTCCAAATATAACGCGCTCGAGGAGTACCGGGTCGGCTATACGCTGTTCCGCTCCGGCCTTGCGCTCATGCTCGCGAGCGGGGTTGTTTCGTGGCTTGTGTTGTACGCATTGGCTCCGGTTTTGGCGCCATATGTCATTGACGCGAAAACGAACGTCAATTCGGTTGCCGATGTCACGGCCGTCATCCGCGCGGTCAGTTTCGCCCTTGTGATCGTCCCGGTGATGAGCTTGATCCGCGGTTTTTTTCAAGGGCATGAATCGATGGGGCCGACGGCGCTGTCACAAGTCATCGAGCAAGTGTTGCGCATCGCGTTTTTGCTTGGGGCTTGTTATGTCATTTTGCGTTGGTGGGACGGCTCGATCGTGACCGCTGTAAGCGCGGCGACGTTTGCCGCGTTTGTCGGGGCGGTCGGAGGGCTGGCGGTGCTGCTTGTGTATTGGTGGAAGCGGCGCGAGCATTTGCGATCGCTTTTGGAACAGAGCCGCGATCAAGTGCATGTGCCGCTGCGCGCGATGTATCGAGAGCTGCTTTTTTCTTCCATCCCGTTTGTGCTCGTCGGCTTGGCGATGTCGCTTTATCAGTTGATCGATCAATTTACGTTCAATCACGCCATGGCGGCAGCCGGGCGCGGGCACGTATCGGAACATGCGTATTCCGTGCTGAACATGTGGGCGCAAAAGCTCGTCATCATTCCGGTGACGCTGGCGACGTCGTTCAGCTCGGCGCTCATCCCGGCGATCACGAAAGCGCACGTCGAGCGAAACCGGAAGGCGATGCGGCAATATTTGAACCAGACGTTTCAAGTGCTCTTGTTTTTGACGTTGCCGGCGGTGATCGGCATGGCCGTGCTCGCCGGCCCGATGTACAGCTCGTTTTACAGCTACGACCCGCTCGGGGAGCAAGTGCTGCGCTGGTATGCGCCAACAGCGGTGCTGTTTGCTTTGTTTTCCGTCACGGCCGCCATTATGCAGGGCATCAATCAACAGCGGTTTACCGTTGTCAGCTTAGCAGCCGGGCTGTTGGTGAAAGGGGCGCTGAATACGCTGTTGATTATGAAGTGGGGGACGGTTGGCGCTGTTGTCGCAACGACAGCTGGCTATTTGGTTTCGGTGGCGCTCAATTTATGGGTGATTCATCGGTATGCTCGTTACCGCTACCGTTTTGTTCTCCGACGGGCTACTTTTATGGTCATATTGACAGCAGTGATGTCGCTCGCTGTGGCGGCCGCGGAGGCGTTGGCCGGGCAATGGCTTGACTATCGAGCCGGCAAAGGGGAGTCGGTCGTTCTTGCTGTTGTCGGAATGGCGGCAGGCGCTTCCGTCTATTTGTTTCTCAGCATTCGTTCTGGCTTGTTTGCGGCTTTGTTTGGCCGCCGTTTTGAGCGGTGGGCGTTTTGGCGCCGAAAAACGAGCGACGCCGCTTCCTAGAAAGCTGGGGAAAAACGGTTGTCGAACACCAATCGGCGGCGTTTTCATTCAAAAAAGAAAGCTGATTGTGCAAAGTTTCTCTCATTGAGAAATGGATGGAATCAGTAGTATCACTACATGACCAGCCTCCTAGAAAGTTGGGGAAAAACAGCTGATTCCGTTGAAAAAAGAAGGCGGTAGACCATCCCGCCTTCGTGTTTCCAATGCGGCTTACGAGAGGCCGAGCCGGCGCTCGATGCGGTCGAGGCGGCTTTCCACTCGGTCGAGCCGCCGGTCGAGCCGTTCGACGGCCCGCTCGAGCCGTTCGATGCGGCGCGCCCAACCGGCCAACGGCCCGCCGGGATACCCGGGCCAGAATTGGCCGGCTGGCGGTTGTTGACGATAGCTGTCAAACACCGGAACGTGGTAATATTCGTTCATGAGCAAAACCCCTTTCTGTATGTTTCCCTCATAGTGTATGGAAACAAGGCGAAAGCGGACTAGATGAACGCCCAGAGAATCCGTTTTTTTTTGGGGGGAGTTCCTGTGGATTTGCGCATTGATAAACTGCTCGCCCATATGGGATACGGGACGAGGAAGGAAGTAAAGAAGTTGCTGAAATCCGGTGCCGTGAAAGTGGACGGAGCACCGGTCCACGATGCGAAAACAAAAGTGCGACCGGAGGAGCAGACCGTGACGGTGTGGGGAGAACCGGTCGAGTATAAACCGTATATTTATTTGCTGATGAACAAACCGCCTGGTGTCATCTCGGCGACGGAAGACCCGGTCGAGGAGACGGTCATTGATTTGTTAGAGGACGAGGATCGGCGGTTTGCCCCATTTCCGGTCGGACGGCTTGACAAAGACACGGAAGGGCTTCTGCTGCTGACCAATGACGGCGCGCTCGCTCATCAGCTGCTGTCGCCAAAAAAGCACGTGCCGAAGACGTATGTGGCGATCATCGACGGTGAGGTGACGGAAGACGACGTGAAGGCGTTTCGGCGCGGTGTCGTGCTCGATGACGGCTATGAAACGAAGCCGGCCGAGCTCGTCGTGTTGAGATCGGGCCTTCGTTCGGACGTCGAGCTGACGATCACAGAAGGGAAGTTTCATCAAGTAAAGCGGATGTTTCGAGCGGTCGGCAAGCGCGTCGTCTATTTGAAGCGAGTGCGGATGGGGCCGCTTTTCCTTGATCCGGATTTGGCGGTGGGTGAATATCGTGAATTGACGGAGGAAGAGATCGAGCTGCTGAAGCAATACCGGCCGAACAGCGACGAAAAAAAAGGAACCTAGCAAGGCGGTTCCTTTTTTATGGAAAAGGAATGAATATTCGTTCGTCAGGACTTGCTTCTCTCATCTTGCCTCATCCCGCAGGCCGGCAGTCAGGCGGACAAGGAGTGCAGGCGAGAAGGCGGCTTGGGCCGTCCGTTTTTCCTCGCCATTTCCGCTCTGTTCGGGCCAGAAGCGGCGCGTTTGCCAGCCTTTTTGGCACCAACAGATCAAGAGGAAATGCGCACTTTTTTGTTGGTGGTCGTCCATTTGCCCTTGCTCGGGCTGCGAACGAGATCATTGTACATAAGCACGTTTAAGTCGCGCTGAATCGTTCTTGGGGTGGTGCCGAACTCCTCAACCAGTTCCTGGGTCGTCACCGTTCCTTTTTCACTAATGTACATATACACGGATTTGATCCGGGTAAGCATCCGGTGTGTGGAAGGTTTCAAAAGACCACTCCCTATCTTAGCATCATTCGCATGGCACAACCGACAGCTGGCAGATGAGAGATGTCTTTCTCTGTTTGTTACCATTGTACACGAAACGGCTGGAAAAATGCTACCCGTTTGCCCGTATTCACGAAAAATTTAAACTTTTTGTTGCCGAATCGAAAACAAATGGTGACAAACGAAACATTTTGACTTCTTTTTTTTGATATGGTACGTTGACAACAGATGGAAAACCACGATGATGCCAGACCGAAGACGACTGGAAGATCGTTCGGATCCGAAGGCGAGGAAGCGATCCGGCTTGGCCGGTTTTTCCCGCGGTTGTCGACGGAGAAACGAGGTGAGCTGGCGGCGCTCTTGGCCGGCAGATCGTGTTTGAATGGCTCATTGAAGGCCGGTGATTGACTCGCGCAACCGCTTGCCGGAACTGTTTTTTAAGTCGAAAAAGCTTGTTGCATCAGCCTCTATGTTTGCGCGTTCCATCATCGATCAAGGCAAGCAGCGATTTTTTACTAACCTTATAGAGGGCTCTTGAAAAACGGTTGTTTCTTTTGAGCAATGGGGGAGCGTTTGAAAGACGATCCCGATGCGACAAGGCTTTTCTATTTGAGAAACAGGCTTGATAAGCGACTTGCTCCCTTAAATCACCGGCCTCATAGGACTGGAGGGAGAAGGGAATGACGGTAAACATCGATTGGTTCGAAGAGGCGCGGAAGCGGAAGGATGAGCTAGTTCGCGAGCTGCAAGCTCTCGTCCGCATCCCGAGCGTTCGCGATGACCGCAGCGCGGGTCCGGGCGCGCCGTTTGGCCTGAAGGTGGCTGAAGCGCTTGACTATTTGCTCCGCCGCGGTCGCGAAGAAGGATTTCGCGTGAAAAATGTCGATGGATTCGCCGGGCATTTGGAGATGGGGAGCGGGGAGGCGCTCATTGGCGTGCTCGGTCATATCGATGTTGTGCCGGCGGGTGACGGCTGGACCGTTGACCCGTTTGCCGCCGAGGTCAAAAACGGTCGCCTTTACGGGCGGGGGGCGATCGATGACAAAGGCCCGACGGTGGCGGCGTTTTACGCGATGAAAATCGTCAAAGAGCTCGGGTTGCCGTTGAACAAGCGGGTGCGCCTTATCATCGGGGGCGACGAAGAGAGCGAGTGGCGGTGCGTCCGCCATTATTTCGAGCATGAAGAAATGCCGGACATCGGGTTTGTGCCTGATGCCGATTTTCCGATTATCCATGCGGAAAAAGGAATCATTGACGCCGATTTGATCTACCGGCCGGACGGCGAGAAAGAGGGGGAAGGGGCGACGCTTGTCTCGTTTCAAGCCGGCCGCCGCTATAATATGGTGCCTGATGCGGCCGAGGCCGTCATGAAAGGGGCGAAGGGGGCGGACGAATGGATCCGCCGGTATGAAGCGTTTTGCCGGGCGCGCGGGCTAAACGGCACGGCGAGCCGGGCGGACGAAACGGTGACGCTGGCGCTTGAAGGAGTGTCGGCCCATGGAGCGGAGCCGGAGAAAGGAACAAACGCCGGTGTGGCGTTGATGGAGTTTTTGGCGCTTCTTCCGCTTGATGGCCGCAGCCGCCCGTTTGTCGAGTTTGTTGCAGCGGCCTTTGCCGGCGATACGCGCGGCCGGCGGCTCGGCCTTGCCTATCGCGATGAGGCGAGCGGCGAGTTGACCGTGAACGTTGGTTTGCTGTCGTATGACCGCGAGCGCGGCGGAACCGTCGGTCTGAATATTCGCTATCCGGTGACGGCGGATGGCGAGTCGATCCGGCGCACGCTTTCCGACGAAGCGTCTCGATCCGGCTTGACGCTTGGCCGGTTTTCCGATACGAAGCCGCATTACGTTGAGCCCGATCAAGAGTGGATTCGCACGCTGCAGCGCGTCTATGAGGAGCAGACCGGCGAGCCGGCTCGCCTATTGGCCATCGGCGGGGGAACGTATGCCCGCGCGCTCAATGCCGGCGTAGCGTTTGGCGCATTGTTTCCCGGTCGGCCCGATGTCGCCCATCAAAAAGATGAATACATCGACATAGACGATGTAATCAAAGCGACCGCCATTTATGCGCAAGCGATTTATGAATTGGCGCGATAGCCATCTCGGCTCGGCCCTCGCGACACGAGGGCGGCAAACGTTTGTGAAAAACGTGTTTTCTCGGCTTTTCATTAAAAAGGGCGGTGACGACATGGCACATGATGTTCTTGAGCATTGTTTCTCCAATCGAAAAGCTCTGAAGCATGCGGCGGAGCGAAAATCGATGTTCCCGCTCTTTTATTTCTTGATTTTTTTCGCGTTTGGCGCATTGTTTCCGCTGTTGTCCCTCTATTTGCAGGAAGAGGCGCGCTTGGCGGGGACGGCGATCGGCTGGATCATGTCGCTCCCCCCGATTGTGACGATGGCGGCGCAGCCGCTGTGGGGGATGGCCGCCGACTATACGCGCAAGCCGGTCGGGTTGCTGATGATGGCGCTTGGGCTGGCGGCGCTGTTCGGATGGCTGTATTCGTTCGCCGATGGGTATCGGGCGTTTGTGGTGCTGACCGTCCTTCTTTCAGCGGCGCAAAGCGCCATCGTGCCGCTTTCCGACAGCATTGCTCTTGAGCATGTGCGGACGCGAGGGGGAAACTACGGTGCGATTCGGCTTTGGGGGTCGCTCGGATTCGCCGCAGCGGTTCTTTTGTCCGGTTGGTTGTCCGAGCGTTTCGGATTCGCCGCCATCTTTTACGCATTTTCGGCGATGCTGTTGGCGGCGGCCGCGTTGGCTGCCCGGCTGCCGCGCTCGCAGGCGGCGCCGACGGGGCGGCTGACAGGGCGCGCCATCGGCGGGTTGCTGTCGATTCGCCCGTTTCGTTTGTTGTTGGTGGCTGTCTTTTTGCTGTTCGGCCCGATTTTGGCCAACAACTCATATTTCGGGCTGCTCATTCATGAGCTCGGGGGAACGCTCACCGGCATCGGGGTTGCTTTTTTGCTCGCGGCTGGCAGCGAGGCGCCGTTTATGAAAGCGGCCGACCGCCTCATTCTCCGCTTCGGCATGGCCCGTCTGTTGCTGTTTGCGGCGTTCGTGTCGGCTGCCCGCTGGTGGCTGTATGTCGCCGATCCCCCCCTTTGGCTTGTGTATATGACGGCAGTGGTTCAGGGGTGTTCGGTTGGACTGGCGATTCCAACCGCGCTCCAGTGGGCGCGCCGCTTGGCACCGGAGCCCGTGCAGGCGACGGCTGTGGCGCTGTACTCGGCAGTCAGCAACGGCTTGGGCGCGTGGTTTTGCACGCTGGTGGGCGGTTATTTGCTCGAGCGCTGGGGGATGGGCGCCGTCTATTCGTTTTTTGGTATCTGTACGCTCGCTGGCGCCGCGGTGCTTTTGGCGCTTAGAAAACGAGAGGATCAAATGGGCAGGTGAACAGATTGAAACGGACTCATTATTTTATCGCGGTTCCATTGACGGATGAGGCAAAGCAAGCCATGGCTCGCTTTGCGGATCAGGCGGCGCCATCGCTGCCGTTCCGAACATGGGTGCACGAAAAAGACTACCATATTACTCTCGCTTTTTTGGGCGATGTGCCGCCGGATCAGATGGCGCCGCTTTCTGAGGCGTTGGCGGCAACGGCCGCCCACCATGCCCCGTTTTCTCTTCAGCTCGCTAGGTTAGGGACGTTTGGGGAGCGGAAGGCGCCGCGCGTTTTTTGGCAAGGCGTCATCGAAAGCGAACCGCTGCGCGCGCTGCAGCGCGATGTGTACGAAGCGTGCGTCCGCCTTGGCTTTTCCCTCGATCGGCGCCCGTTTGCCCCGCATATTACGATCGCCCGCCGCTGGCAAGGGGAAGAGCCGTTTGCGCCGGACTGTCTTCGCTCATTGGCGCCCGCTTCGGCGACGTTTTCTGTGCCCGAAATCGTGCTGTATCGGACGAATATGGAGCGGACGCCGAAGTATGAAGCGATGGCCGCGTTCCCGCTGCTTGGGACGCCGACGGCCAGCAAGCGGTAGGAGGAAGGCGGCCATGGCACAGCTCATCAAGCTGCGGGATTGTATTTCTCGCTATGAAACGGACATTTATCATTATGTGCCGGAATTCATCCGCTTGAAAAGGCGGCAGTGGGAGCGGGCGAAGGCGCGATGGGAGGCGGAGCGCGACGGCGGAGCGAGGACAGACGGTGCGGCAGAAATGGAAGAAGATTGGCTTGATCAGCCGTCATGGTGGGAGCGGCTGTTTCGGCGGCGGCGCGCTGATGAGGCCGCGGACGAGCCGCCGACAGCGCCGCCGGGAGCGGCGACATTGGATGAATTGAAGCGGCAGTTTCTTGAGGAGATGTTCGCACTGCAACTTCGTTGGGCGAGTTCAACGGTCGGGCATGCTTCGTCTTTCGATGAGTCGCTATACAGCGATGAAACGCTGAAATATTTGTTGCAGCGGTTTCCAGACACGCATTTATGTTTTTATCGACCGGTCGCCATCGTTGGGCGGGCGGCGGTGGAATTGGACACGGTGGTGGTGACGCCGACGGCCGCTTGGTGCCTCGTCTTCGCTGAAGGAGCGCGTGACAACATCATCATCGCCTCGACCGGGCGCTTTTGGGTCGAGCGAGCTGGAGCGGTTGAGCGGAAGCGGGTCAGTCCGGTGGCGTCGCTGCGACGAACGGTTCGGGTCGTGGCCGATATTTTTGAAAAAGAAGGGATCGATTGGCCGCTTCACCCGGTGCTCCTCAACCGGTATGGCTATATCGACAGCGGCGGTTTGTTTCCGTTCGTTCACTATATTGATAAGCGAAATTATGATGAATGGTTTTCCCGGCTGCGCCGTTCTCCGCTTCCGCTTCGCCATGGGCAGCTGAAGGCAGCGGCTGCGTTGCTTCGCCATTGCGCCAGTTTTTACGATGAGCGGCTTGCCTGGGCGGATAGCGAGGAAGGCGGACCATGAGCGATGAAAGCGCGCCCGACGTATTTGAGGCACCGGTGGTTCGCTCGGAAGTTGGCAGTTTTCGGCATGGAGGCGGGCACGAAAAATGTTTGCATGCCGGGGCGGTATTTCAGTATAATACAAGTAAAATGAACGGCAGAAGGACGCGGCATGGCCGTCCTTTTTATTTGTGCGCAAGAAGCAAACGGACACGTTTTTCTATTTTTTAAGTCGCAGGTGAACAAGCTTTGGAACAGTTATTAGGTAAGGAGTGGGAGATCACTCCGGCTGGCGGCGCCACAGGGGATGCGTATTTTGCCGAGTATGAAGGGAAAAAGCTGTTTTTGAAGCGGAACTCTTCGCCGTTTCTTGCCGTTTTGTCGGCGGAAGGGATCGTTCCGAAGCTCGTCTGGACAAAACGGTTGGAAAACGGCGATGTGTTTACGGCTCAACAATGGCTAAACGGCCGGGAGCTCAAGCCGTGCGAGATGGGGAGCGACCAAGTGGCGGCGCTGCTCCGAAAAATTCATACGTCCAAGGAACTGGCGGCCATGCTCATGCGGCTTGGCAAGTCTCCGCTGCCCCCGAGCGGCCTGCTGGCTGCGCTGGAACGGCAGCAGCAACGCCAGCCGAGCGAGGACCGTTCGGTTCGAAAAGCGCTGGACTGGCTCGAACAGCGCGTTTTGTCGCTGCCTGACGATCAGCGTGCCGTTTGCCATTGCGACATCAACCATAACAATTGGCTGTTGGCTGATGACGGCACGTTGTATTTGATCGATTGGGATGGCGCGGTCATCGGCGATCCGGCGATTGACATCGGCATGCTGCTTTATTTATATATTCCGCGCGCTAGGTGGAACGCATGGCTTGACCGTTATGGGCTGGCGTGGAGCGAGGGGCTTGCCCATCGAATCAAATGGTACACGCTTGCTCACGCGCTTCATTCGCTGTTTTGGCCGAAGGGAAAAGACCGAGACAAAGAGCGGGAGCAGTCGCTTCATTTAGTGAAACGGGTGCTGGCTGGCGACGAAGCGGAGCCATAAGCGAAAGAGGTCGCCCGTGGCGAGGATTGTCCGAGATGGCCCGGATCAACGGAGCGAGCCGTAAGCGAAAGGCGGTGATCGGCGGCTTCCTCGCCCCTTTGGCGCCCGGCGAGCGCGGATGGGCCCGGAACTTAGGAAACGTACGGACCCGTTGTCTAGAAGGCTGGTGACTTAGGGGCAATACCGCTTTCCAACATTGTTTCTCAAACAACGCTACCCTTTCACCCTTGGAATTTTTAACCAATCGAGCGAATCGGTTGTTTTTCACCAGCCTTCTAGTTCTTGGCCACGCGGTCGCCCGCCGGGAGGGCGCTGGCGCGAGGGAACGAAGAAACGCGGGGCCGAAACAGGCTCGCCGCCTAGCTCCGCTGGGCAAAAAAAATCGATCCGGCCCAAGCCGGTCGATTAGCGGCCGAGCAGAGCCGGGTTACGACAGTTGGTCCACCCAGTCAGCCAGCTCGCGTTGGTGCGCGCTAATGTGGGCGTTCAGATCGGCGGTGAATTTCCCGCCTTGTCCGTACGCATAAATGTTCGGCAGAATGTCCTTGACATTTGCGCTCACTTCGTTGTTCGCAAGCAGCGACTTGACAAGCCGTTCGATTTGCTCGCATTCGGCCACCGTTCCGCAGCAATCGAGTTGATGTTCCGACAAAATGTCGCGGAGGATGGTCAATTGGTGGGTGTGGTCGAGCGGCATGTCGGTCACCATCCTTTCACAAAATGGGTACGGTTGTAGCATGCCCCGGCGGTGCGCCGTTTATAAGAGAGCGAGCGAGAAAACCCACTTTTTTCGATGGGGAATGAAAGCGAGCGCAACGATCTAACCCGATGGGACGGGCGATGACACACCTTTTCACTCGGGCGTTGTCCGAACCAGAAATGGATGAGGGCGCGAACGATCTAGGATGAAATCACGAGTCTTTTGGGCTGTTTGCTTCTTTGACTGCCACTCCTTCAAGGCAACAAATCGAACATGAGTAGAGGTGTCCATATGCGTTTGCGCAACAAACCATGGGCGAAAGACAAAATCGCCGCTTATCCGCAACATGTCATCCCTGATCCGGAAGCCCAGCGCGGGCGCTGGCGCGAGCTGTTTGGCAACGACGGGCCGATTCATGTAGAGATCGGCACGGGGAAAGGGAAGTTTCTCACCGAAATGGGCCGTCTTCACCCCGATATGAATTTTATCGGCATTGAGCTGTACCCGAGCGTGCTCGTGTCCGCGCTTGACAAGCTGATCGAAAGCGGGCTTCCGAACGTCAAGCTGCTCAATGCGAACGCCAAAGACCTCACCGCCTTTTTCGCCGAAGGAGAAGTCGCCCGCATTTATTTGAACTTTTCCGATCCGTGGCCGAAAAAGCGGCACGAAAAGCGGCGTCTGACGCATCGAGGTTTTTTGTCGCTCTATGAGCGCGTTTTGGCAGAAGACGGAGACATCCATTTGAAAACGGACAATCAGTCGTTTTTTGAATACTCGCTTGTCAGCTTGTCCCAATACGGATTTGTGCTTGCCGCCGTTCAGCTCGATTTGCATCGGAGCGATGTCGTCGGCAACGTCATGACGGAGTACGAGGAAAAATTTTCCTTAAAAGGGAACCGCATTTATCGCTGCGAGGCGGTGCGCCCGCCTAGGCGGCCATGATCGGCGCTGGCCGAGAAAGGGGACTGCTTTTAACCTAACGGAAGTAGCGGACCAGCGCGGCGGCCGGAGAGGACGGATGGGTGACCGCCTGCTTTTAACCTAATGGAAGAAGCGGTCTCGCGCTTCTTGGTTAAGGCCGCCGATTCAGCCTGCTTTTAACTTACCTAACGGAAGAAGTCTCCCACTTCAAAACAAAGTGAAAAGAGGAGATGAATTCCGGTTCCATCTCAAAAAGGAAGGTCGGCTCCCTTCAATCACCAGCCTTTTAACCGTCCGCGTAGGCGGTGGGAGTATGTCACGACATAACAACCAGCAAGCACATATAGACGAGAGAGGGCGCTCTTTTTGCATCCCTCTCTTTTTGATTTCCACCCGATGAAGAAAATGGTACACTAAAGAAAGGGGGGAGAGGAGCATGGAGCAATTGACAGTCGGACAAGTGACATTAACATGGTTAAACGGAGGCGTCACACATCTTGACGGCGGGGCGATGTTCGGCGTTGTGCCGAAGCCGCTTTGGTCGAAAAAATATCCGCCCAATGCCAACAATCAAATTGAGCTGCGCACCGACCCGATTTTGGTCGAGGCCAGCGGCAAGCGGTTGCTCATTGAGTCCGGCATCGGCAACGGCAAGCTGACTGAGAAGCAAAAGCGCAATTTCGGCGTCACCGAGGAATCGGCGCTCGACGACTCGCTCGCCGCCCTTGGGTTGACGCGCAACGACATTGATGTTGTTCTCATGACCCACCTTCATTTCGATCATGCGTGCGGGCTGACGGTTTGGGAAGACGGCCGGCTCGTACCGGCGTTTCCGCGCGCGGCCATCATCACTTCGGAGGTCGAGTGGGAAGAGATGCGCCAGCCCAACATTCGCTCGCGCAACACGTATTGGAAAGAAAATTGGGAACCGATCGCCGACCAAGTCGTGCCGTTTGCGAAAGAAACGGAAGTCGTCTCCGGCATTCGCCTCATACATACCGGCGGGCATAGCGCCGGCCATGCGATCATCTTGATCGAATCGGAGGGGGAAATGGCGATCCATCTCGGCGATTTGCTCGGCACGCACGCCCATCAAAACGTCCTTTGGGTGATGGCGTATGACGATTACCCGATGGATTCGATTTTCGCCAAACAGCGGTGGCTTCCGTACGGCATCGAGCGGAACGCGTGGTTTACGTTTTACCACGATGCCTATTACCGGGCGGTCAAATGGGGGGAGGACGGCGCGATCGCGGAACAGGTGAAGCGCAACCGGCCGTCGCTATAACGGCCGCGTGTCAACGATGGCGCCGGTGTACGCGTTCACCCAAAACTCGTCATCCCCGTCATCGCGGCAAAGGCCGCCGCGGTAGACGGTGTACGTCAACCCGTTTTTTTCATAGCGCTCGGGATGGGTTTGAATCCAAGAGCCGCGAATCGGGTGCGCCCCGCCGAGCGCTTGTTTTGCCAGCTTCAGCGCGCGTTCGGGCGAAAGAAGCGCAGGGCGGCCGGAAGCGCGCGCCATGTACAGCGCCGCGGCACCGACGGCGGCGCCAACGAGCCATTTTTTCCAAGCCATGTGCACATTCCTCCTTTTGCTTTGCTATCGTTTAGTATAGCCGATGTTGGCGAACGATGTAAGCAAAGCGGAAGGGAAAAAGAAAGGAGAACGGTGATGAACGAAGAAACACGGCAACTGTTTCAAACGCTGACCGAACTGCCGGGAGCGCCGGGCCATGAACACGCGGTGCGGCAGTTTATGCGCAACGAGCTCGCCAAATACGCGGATGAAATCATTCAAGATCGCCTCGGCAGCATTTTCGGCGTCAAGCGCGGCGACGAGACGGGCCCAACGGTGATGGTCGCCGGCCATATGGACGAGGTCGGGTTTATGGTCACGGCGATTACCGACAACGGCATGATCCGCTTTCAAACACTCGGCGGCTGGTGGAATCAAGTGCTGCTCGCCCAGCGCGTGCAAATTATCACGAATGACGGGCCGGTCGTCGGTGTCATCGGCTCGATTCCGCCGCACTTGCTCGATGACGAGCAGCGGAATAAACCGATGGAAATCAAACAGATGCTCATCGACATCGGCGCGGAAAGCCGTGAGGACGCCGAGCGGATCGGCATTCGTCCGGGGCAGCCGATCGTGCCGGTCAGCCCGTTCACGGTGCTGGCAAACGGGAAAACGGTGATGGCGAAAGCGTGGGACAACCGGTTCGGCTGCGGGCTCGCCATAGAGCTGTTAAAAGAGCTGAAAGAGGAAACGGTGCCGAACGTGTTGTATGCCGGCGCCACGGTCCAAGAGGAAGTCGGGCTGCGCGGGGCGCAGACGGCGGCAACGATGATCGATCCGGACATCTTTTTTGCCCTTGAGGCGAGCCCGGCAAACGACATGTCCGGCGACAAACAGGCGTTTGGCCAGATCGGCAAAGGAGCGCTCGTCCGTTTGTACGACCGGACAATGGTGACGCACCGCGGCATGCGCGAGTTCGTGCTCGATACGGCGGAAACGATTGGCGTTCCGTATCAGTTTTTCATCTCCCCAGGCGGAGGAACGGACGCCGGACGGGTTCATATCGCCAACCGCGGGGTGCCGTCGGCGGTGATCGGCCTTTGCGCCCGTTATATTCACACGCATGCCGCGATCATTCACATCGATGATTATGCGGCGGCGAAAGCGCTCATCGTTGAGCTTGTCAAACGGTGCGACCGGGCAACTGTTGAAGCGATCCGGGCCAACAGCTAAACAAAAACGAATGACGGCAAAGAGGCAAAACAGATCAGGGGGAGAAGCATCGGCTTCTCCTTTTCCATGCCAGGAGGATGAGTAATGAAGAAAATTGCGGTCGGAACGAAGAACGAAGCGAAAATCGCCGCCGTCCGCGCGGTGTTCGGGGAGACGGATCGCATCATTCCGCTTGAGGTGCCCTCAGGCGTCTCCGCTCAGCCGCTTTCGGACGAAGAAACGCGGCGTGGCGCGATCGAGCGCGCCAAGCGGGCGCTGGAAGCGATAGAGGCGGACATCGGCATCGGGCTTGAGGGCGGTGTGATGAACATCGACGGGCAATGGTGGCTTTGCAACTGGGGAGCGCTCGTTGACCGAAACGGCGTGACGGTCGCGGCCGGCGGCGCGCGCCTCGCCTTGCCGCCGGAGATCGGCGCCGGGCTTGAGGCGGGGCGCGAGCTCGGCGAACTGATGGAGGAGTATACAGGGCGGCGGAATATCCGCACAAAGGAAGGGGCGGTCGGCGTATTTACGAACGGACGCATCGACCGCGCGGCGATGTTTTCCCATATCGTCGCGCTGTTGGCTGGCCAATACGAATTTTTTTGTCAAAACGGTCCGTTCACGGTATGATAAAGGAGAATCGCTGGCGCCGCCATAAAACAAGGAGGCAGACGGATGAACAGCCGGCAAATGTATGAAATGATCAAGGAACGTCTCGCAACTTATCCGCACTGGACGTTCCACTTTGATGCCCAACAAGACACGATGCGCATCGAAGACCGCCGCACGAAAAAAGGGGTGACGATCTCGCTTCCCGGCGTGATCGCCAAGTGGCACGAACAAAAAGACGAAGCGGTGCGCGAAGTCATTTATTACGTGGAAGAAACGTTGAAAACGATGGAGGAAGCGGCAACGCTTTCCGGAAACGAACGGAACATTTATCCCGTCATTCGCTCGACGTCGTTTCCGACGGAAACGAAAGAAGGCGTTCCGCTTTTATATGACGATCATACGGCGGAAACGCGCGTTTACTACGCGCTTGATCGAGGGAAAACGTACCGTTTGATTGACGAACGAATGATTGAGAGCGAGCGATGGAGCCGCGACCGGGTGAAAGAGATCGCTCGTTTTAACGTTCGCTCGCTGCCGACGCCGGTCAAAGAAGACCGCGTCGCCGGCAACGTGTTTTATTTTGTCAACACGAACGACGGCTATGACGCGAGCCGAATTCTAAACGATGCGTTTTTGGCCGAAATGCACAAGCGCATCGAAGGAACGATGGCGTTGGCCGTTCCGCATCAAGACGTGCTCATTCTTGCCGATTTGCGCAATGAGATCGGCTACGATGTGCTCGCGCAAATGACGATGAGCTTTTTTGCCGGCGGCCGCGTGCCGGTCACGGCGCTGTCGTTTTTATACGAAAACGGCAAACTCGAACCGATTTTCATTTTAGGAAAAAAACGGAGAACGTAAATAAGGAGGAGTCCAGCGATGAACGTGTTCTACAACCGCGAAGGGATCGGCGATGTGCTGCTCGTATCGCTAAAGCCGACGGCTGACGAGGAGCGGGCGTTTACGAAACAAGGAGACGTCGTCCGCATCGTTTCTGAGCGCACCGGCGAGACGGTCGGCTATAATATTTTTTCCGCTTCTTCCTACTATCCGTTTTCAGGAAACGGCCCGCTGGAAGTGAACGAGGAACTCGTCGGCATCATCAATGATATTTTGGCGAAAAACGGCTGTGATGACCAGATTGACGCGGACTTGTCGCCGAAATTCGTCGTCGGGCATGTGAAGGAAAAAGCGAAGCATCCGAACGCTGACAAGTTGAGCGTCTGCCAAGTCGATGTCGGCGATGAGGTGCTGCAAATCGTCTGCGGGGCGCCGAACGTTGCCGAAGGGCAAAAAGTCGTCGTCGCGAAAATCGGCGCGGTCATGCCAAGCGGTCTCGTCATTCAAGAAAGCGAGCTGCGCGGCGTCCGGTCATCGGGCATGATTTGCTCGGCGCGTGAGCTCGGATTGCCGAACGCTCCGCAGGAAAAAGGCATTTTGGTGCTTTCCGACGAGTACGAAGTCGGTCAACCGTTTCGTTTTTAGCAGGCGGCGAACGAACGTCACTGGAAGTTCCGGTGGCGTTTTTTCCCGTCTTTTCCCAGCAGTAACCAAGCGGGGCAAGCGGCTCGGAACGGGTCACCGGGCCGGCGTTCGGCCCCTAGAAAGAAAGCGTGGAATGAATCGATGAATTGGTGGAAACGATGGCTTCGTTTTTGGACAGGCGAGGAAGAGAGGGAAGAGAGCGGGGCGCCCATTCGTCGCCTTCCGTCGGCCGGAACGTTTGACGAGGGCGAGGCAAGCGGTGGCGATCGATATCCGCAAGGCCGTTTTCGTTTCCCGCTCATTCCGGATGATCCGTCTTCCGAAAGGCGGGAGGCGCCGCAGCGGCCCGAAGGAGAAGAAGTCCGGAACAACGTCAACCGTCAGCGAGCGAGCGGTGCGATGAGAAGAGAAGGAGAAAAGCGGCCGTTCCGACCGTCCGATGTGCCTTCTCCCGTTTTTGGCTATCATAAGCAGAAACGCGAACAACAGGAAGCGGTGGAGGAGCGGAACGCGGTCTCCTTGGCGCCGGAACGGGAAAGCGCTAGGCTGCGGACAGCGCTGGAACGCGGAAACGTTCGGCCGGGTGGGCCGTCGACCGCAGCGGAGGAAACTGAAGCGGACAAAAGCGCCGGCTCGCATCGCCAGCCGCCGAACGAGATGAACGATGGGAGCGCCCAACCGTCTAGCGACACCGGAACGCGATGGCGCGCTGCGGAGTTGGGGGAGCCGGCAGTCGAAGAAGCCGTTCCGAACGCGGATCGGGCTCCGACGGAAGAACGGCTCGATGAAAGCGACGGCAGTGCGTTCGTTGGCGAGCCGGCGGCCGTTTCTCCCGAAGTGGAGCGGATCCGCATCCCGTATAATGTCATCATGTTGCAGCAGGACCGGCGCAAGCTGGCTGAGAAGACCGCTTCCAGCCCGAACCGCTATCAACGGCCGCCGCTTGCGCTTCTTGACCCTCCGGCGGAACTGGACGTCCGCGATGAGCAATGGCTGGCGGAACAGTGCGCCCGTCTCGCCCGGACGTTTGAAAGCTTCCATATTGGCGCCAACGTCGTCGGAGCGACCCAAGGGCCGACCGTCACCCAATTTGAAGTGCAGCCCGATTTAGGGGTGAAAGTGAGCAAAATCACCAGTTTGCTCGATGACATCAAGCTCAGCTTGGCGGCGGAAGACATCCGGATCGAAGCGCCGATTCCCGGCAAGCGGACGATCGGCATCGAAGTGCCCAACCCCGCGAGCCGTCCGGTGCGTCTGCGAGAAATCCTAGAAAGCAGCGCCTTCCGCGATCGTCATTCGCCGTTGACCGTCGCGCTTGGGCTCGACATCAGCGGCGCGCCGGTTGTCACCGATATTCAAAAAATGCCGCACGGATTGATTGCCGGAGCGACCGGCTCGGGCAAAAGCGTCTGCATGAACGCCATGCTGGTCAGCATGTTGTATAAAGCCGCCCCTCATGAAGTCAAATGGCTGTTGATCGATCCGAAAATGGTCGAGCTCGCTCCGTACAACGGCTTGCCCCATTTGCTCAGCCCGGTGATCACCGAGGCGAAGGCGGCAGCCGGGGCGCTCAAATGGGCGGTCGGCGAGATGGAGCGGCGATATGAACGGTTTGTCCATGCCGGCGTACGCGACATCGAAAAGTACAACCGCCATCTTCACGAAGCCGGCGGCGGTGAGCCACCGCTGCCGTATATCGTCATCGTCATTGACGAGCTCGCCGATTTGATGATGGCCGCTCCGGCCGATGTCGAGGAATCGATTTGCCGGCTGGCGCAAAAGGCGCGCGCGTGCGGCATTCATTTGCTGATCGCCACCCAACGGCCATCGGTCGATGTCATTACTGGGTTGATCAAAGCGAACATCCCGACGCGCTTGGCGTTTTCCGTCTCTTCCCAAGTGGATTCGCGCACCATTTTGGATGCGAATGGGGCCGAGCGGCTGCTAGGGCGCGGCGATATGCTGTTTTTGGAAAATGGATCGGCCAAACCGATTCGGCTGCAAGGCTGTTTTATTTCCGATGAAGAAATCGAGCGGGTGACCGCGCATGTAAAGGCGCAGCAAAGCCCTTCCTATCTGTTCAGCCCGGACGATTTTCGCCAAGCGGCGGCGTTTGGCGAAGAAGATGACGATTTGTTCGACGAAGCGTGCCGGTTTGTCATCGCGCAAGGCGGGGCATCGACGTCGAGTTTGCAGCGTCACTTCCGCATCGGCTACAACCGCGCCGCCCGATTGATCGAGATGATGGAAGAGCAAGGGCTGATCTCTGAAGCGCGCGGCAGCAAACCGCGCGAGGTGTTGATGAGCGAGGAAGAATGGGAGCGCCGGCGCGGGCAAGGCGGCTAGGCGCGGGCCGGTCAAGGTAGTGTTTTGGCCGGCATCATGCTATAATGGGAAAATGAAACGACCGGCACAGCCGGATGAAAGAAATGGCAAAACGAGTGTGAGATCATATACTGTCTTACAGAGAGACGATGGTTGGAGGGCTTAGCGATGACCGTTTACCATTTTGTTGGCATTAAAGGCACGGGGATGAGTGCGCTTGCCCAAGTGCTTCACGGCCTTGGCCATACCGTGCAAGGCTCGGACGTGGAAAAATGGTTTTTTACGCAGCGGGCGCTTGAGGAGCGGGGCATTCCGATTTTGCCTTTTTCGAAAGACAATATTCGCCCGGGCTGCATCGTCATTGCCGGCAACGCGTTTCCGGATACGCATGAGGAGATTGAGGCGGCCCGCGAGCTCGGCGTTCCTGTCATCCGTTACCATCGCTTTTTGGGCGAGTTGGCCAGCCAGTTTACAAGCGTTGCGGTGACCGGTTCGCACGGAAAGACGACAACAACGGGGTTGCTCGCTCATGTGATGCAAGGAGCGCATCCAACGTCGTATTTAATCGGGGACGGAACGGGAAAAGGGGAGCCTGGCAGCCAATACTTCATCTTTGAAGCGTGCGAATACCGCCGGCATTTCCTATCCTATTTTCCAGACTATGCAATCATGACGAATATTGATTTCGACCATCCTGATTATTTCGCCAATATTGACGATGTGTTTTCGGCGTTTCAGCAAATGGCGAATCAGGTGAAAAAAGCGATCGTCGCCTGTGGAGACGATCCGTATTTGCCGAACATTCAAGCGAAAGTGCCGATGTTGTTTTACGGGCTTGGCGAAGAAAACGACTTTCAAGCGCGCAACATCGTGAAAACGTCGGACGGGATGGCGTTTGACGTGTTTGTGCGCAACACGTTTTTTGCTTCGTTTGCCATTCCGCGCTTCGGCACTCACAATGTGCTCAATGCGCTTGCGGTGATCGCCCTTTGCCACTATGAGGGAGTGGAGGCCGAGGTGATCGCCAAAGGGCTGCAAACGTTCCAAGGAGTGAAGCGCCGGTTCAGCGAAAAGACGGTTGGGCGCCAAGTGCTCATCGATGATTATGCCCACCATCCGCGCGAGATTACGGCGACGTTAGAAGCGGCTAGGCAAAAATATCCGGGGCGTGAAGTCGTCGCCATTTTCCAGCCGCATACGTATACAAGGACGCAAACGTTTTTGCGCGAGTTCGCCGAAAGTTTACGGCAAGCCGATCACGTGTATTTGTGCGACATTTTCGGCTCGGCGCGCGAACATGAAGGCAAGTTGACGATCCGCGATTTGCAGGCGGAAATTCCGCGTTCACATCTGCTCGCGGAAGAAAATGTCGCCGTGCTCAAGCGACATCAAGACGCGGTGCTGGTGTTTATGGGCGCCGGCGACATTCAAAAATTCCAGCAGGCGTATGAGCGGGTCGTTCTTTCCGCCTGACGACCGTCAAGCAAGCGGGCCAAGGAGGGGAAGGCCCGCTTCTGTTTCAAGTCGAAACCATTAGGGTAAAAAAACAGAAGAGGGGAGGAAATGGAGTGGAGTGGATGTTGTATGCAAGCCTCGCTGTCGTGGCGCTCGCTTTTGCGCTTTTGGCCGTTTACATAGCGAAAACGCTGACGGTGTTGCAGGAGACGCTCCGGCGCTTAACGGAAATGATCGGCCACACGGATGAGCAAGTGCAAGCGGTGGCGGGGGAAATGCGCCAGCTTTTGCAGACGGCCAACAGGGTTGCCCATGATGTGCAAAAAAACGTTCACGCCCTTTCCGGGGTGGTGGAAGCCGTTGGGGAAACCGGGGAGGCGCTGAAATTGGCCAATCGCGCCCTGCGCCAGACGGCGGCCACGCTTTTGCGCGCGGCCGATTCATCGAAAATGAAATGGTGGGAAACGCTGCAAAAGGCAAATGTTTTCCGCAAACGATGGGCAAAATGGAGAAGAAAACAATCAGGCAAGGAGGTTGAAATCAATGGGCAAAGACAATAACTTTTTGCTTGGCGCACTGGTTGGCGGTTTGGCCGGCGCGGCGGCGGCGCTGTTTTTGACGAGCGAAAAAGGGCGGAAATGGCTCGCCGAATGGGGCGATCAAGAAGCATGGAAGCCGGTCAAAGATACGGCGACCGACTTTTTGACAACGGCGAAAGAAAAAACGAAAGAAGTGGCAGAATACATCCCGATTAAAGCGAACGAAATGGTGTCGAATGTCGGTGCGGCCACAAAGGAAGCAGCCGCCAACGCCAAACAAAGACTCAAAGAAACGGCCACTCAAATGAAACATACGGCAAAAGAAATGATGACCACGGTGGAAAAAACGATCAGCGAAACGGCGCCGCGCGCCAAACAGGTCGCAGATCGAGCCGCCAAGAAGGTGGAACAAGCGGCGGATGAGGTGGCGGCGCAGGCGGGAAATGCCGTTGACAACGTGGCGAAGATGGCCGAAAACATGAAAGACGTGGCGGCGTCAGGAAACATTGACCGCGACACGCTCCAACGCCTTCTGAAAGAAGCGGAAACGGCCTTGGATGATGCCGAGAAAAACGTGAAGCCGCCGAAAGAAGGGGAGAGCTATGGGCATGGAGAAGCTGGAGACGATCGAACAGTTTGAACGCCTCAAGAGTGAAACGGGCCGCTTTTTGTTCGTCAAGCACAGCCTGACCTGCCCGATCAGTCGGGCGGCGTTCCGCGAATGCGAAACGTTTGCGGCCGACCATCCAGAGCTGCCCGTATATTGCTTGTACGTCCAAGAGGCGCGCCCGCTTTCCAACCATATTGCCGAGACGACCGGGGTGAAGCACGAGTCGCCGCAAGCGTTGCTGTTTGAAAACGGCCGCGTCGTTTGGCACGCCTCGCATGGGAACATCACGTACGCGACGCTAGAAACGGCGGCGGGAAGCTGATTTCTTCAGACGAGCGGACGGCTATTGTCGCCAGCACGGGATGAACGAGGCTGGCGGTGGCCGGCCGCTCGTTGTTTGACGCACAAAGCAAGTTCCTTCACAATCGCCGGCTGTCCGGCGCTTGTCTCGCCAAGCTCGTCTGCCCTCGTTTTTTGTTTTTTTGCTTTAATGCTTAAAAGCGTTTAATTAAAAAAGCATTTTTTTCGTGACAACGATGCGGCTATCGATTATAATAAACACTAATTATAAAACTCCGTTCGCCATGACGGGGGTGCCGCTGGGCGGCGCAATGATGCACGACATTGGGGAAAGGATGAGGGAAGCATGAGCAATGACAGATTAGACGAGCTGCGGGCACGCGTGGACGAGATCAACTTGCAGCTGCTGAAGCTGATCAATGAACGGGGGCGGCTCGTTCAGGAAATCGGCAAAATCAAAGAGGCGCAAGGAACGCACCGCTATGACCCGGTGCGCGAGCGGAAGATGCTCGACCTCATCTCCGAGCATAACGACGGGCCGTTTGAAACGTCAACGCTGCAGCACATTTTCAAGGAGATTTTCAAAGCGGCGCTCGAACTGCAGGAGGACGACCATCGGAAAGCGCTCCTTGTCTCGCGCAAAAAACATCCGGAAAACACGATCGTCGAGATCAAAGGGGAGCGAATCGGCGACGGCAGCCAGTATTTTGTCATGGGGCCGTGCGCGGTCGAAAGCTATGAGCAGGTCGCCGCTGTCGCTGCCGCGGTGAAGAAGCACGGCATTAAATTGCTGCGCGGCGGCGCCTACAAACCGCGCACCTCGCCGTACGACTTTCAAGGGCTCGGCGTGGAAGGGCTGAAAATTTTAAAACGGATCGCCGATGAATTTGATTTGGCGGTCATCAGTGAAATCGTCACACCGGCGGATATTGAAACCGCCTTGGATTATATTGATGTCATTCAAATCGGCGCGCGCAACATGCAAAACTTCGAGCTGCTCAAGGCAGCCGGTCAAGTGAACAAGCCGATTTTGCTCAAGCGCGGCTTGGCGGCGACGATCGAAGAGTTTATCAACGCCGCCGAGTACATCATGTCGCAAGGAAACGGGCAGATCATTTTGTGTGAGCGCGGCATCCGCACGTACGAGCGGGCGACGCGCAACACGCTCGACATCTCGGCTGTGCCGATCTTGAAGAAAGAAACACATTTGCCGGTGTTCGTCGATGTCACCCACTCGACCGGGCGGCGCGATCTGCTTCTCCCATGCGCCAAAGCCGCCTTGGCGATCGGCGCCGACGGCGTTATGGCCGAAGTGCATCCCGATCCGGCTGTCGCCTTGTCCGATTCCGCCCAGCAAATGGACCTTGCCCAGTTTGATGAGTTTATGCGGGAAGTGCGCGCCTTCCAGCGCCAGTTTGTTCAAGCGTAACGCGGCTCCCCCGGCTTGCGCCGGACAGGGTCCGCCGAAAAAAGCCGTCCATTTGATGGGCGGCTTTTCTCATGCCCGGTGATTGTTTGGGGAAAGCTACCTGTGAACGGTCGTTTGTGAACCAATCCGCTGTTTTCGCCCGTTGTTGTCAAGCGGCGTCGTTCGTGAACGGTTTGTGAACAAACCGGCAAAATGGTTGCGATTTCGTTGCGAGTTGGCGATAATGTATCGTATGATAGGTGTACATACATTCGGAATTCACCGGTTATCGGATCGAGTAAAAAGGAGTGAACGGAATGACCGTAACGATTTACGATGTGGCCCGTGAGGCGAACGTTTCGATGGCGACCGTTTCGCGCGTCGTCAACGGAAACCCGAACGTCAAACCATCGACAAGGAAAAAAGTGCTTGAAGCGATCGAGCGGCTTGGCTATCGCCCGAACGCTGTGGCGCGCGGCCTCGCCAGCAAAAAAACGACGACGGTCGGGGTGATCATCCCGGATATTTCGAGCATCTTCTTCGCCGAGCTGGCCCGCGGCATTGAGGACATCGCCACGATGTACAAATACAACATCATTTTGAGCAACTCCGATCAAAACAAGGAAAAGGAGCTGCATTTGCTCAATACGATGCTCGCCAAGCAAGTGGACGGCCTTTTGTTTATGGGCGGGACGATCACCGAGGAGCACGCCGCCGAATTTCAAAAGTCGTCCGTGCCGATTGTGCTGGCGGCGACGATGGGGCCGGAGGAGATTCCGTCGGTGAACATCGATTACGAGCAGGCGGCGTTTGAAGCGGTGACGTATTTGTTGGAAAAAGGAAACCGCCGCGTGGCCTACGTGACTGGGCCGACCGACGACCCGATCAACCAGCGGAAGTTGGCCGGGTATCGCCGGGCGCTTGAGGAGCGCGGGGTGTCGTATGATGAAGAGCTCGTCATCGAGGGCGACAACTCGTACGACTCGGGCTTGGAGGCGTATGAAAAAATCGCCGAGCTTGCCGAACGGCCGACGGCGGTGTTTGCCGGCACCGATGAAATGGCGCTTGGCATCATTCACAGCGCCCAAGACCATCGGGTGCGCGTGCCGGATGACTTGGAAGTCGTCGGCTTTGATAACACGCGATTGGCGACGATGGTGCGGCCGCGGCTGACGACCGTCGTCCAGCCGATGTATGACATCGGGGCGGTGGCGATGCGGCTGTTGACGAAGTATATGAACAAAGAGCCGGTTGACAACCATATCGTTGTGTTGCCGCACCGACTCGAGGTACGCGAGTCAACGAAATGACAAAACGGCTGATTCCACGCCTAGACGCGTTCGGAATCAGCCGTTTTCGTTCGCGGGGGCAAAAAAGATTCGTTCCGCTCTTTTGCCAAGCGGGATGTTTGCCGATCGTGAAGGCCGGCGGCTTTTAACCAGCCTCAGAAGTCTTCATCCCAAGCGCCGGCGCGAAGCCGCGCAGGAAAGGAGGAGGCGCCGTTCGCCCGGCGAGCGGGGCGGACCGCCAGCTGCCGAAGTCGTCCGGCATGGGGGTGTCGGCAGCGGCCGGCGTTCAGGACATCGCCGCGTCCGCTTTGCCGCCTAACATACGACTACAGCTGGTTCGAATGGGAACGGCGGATGAACGACAACGCCTTTTCCACCGTATGGGCGTTTTTTTCGTTAATTTCCGCTCGGCGCGGAATGGGCGGGTACAAATCATCCGGGTCATCCCACTCGAGCGGCAACGCGACGGGTGAAAGCGGTTGCCATCGTTCGCGCCAAGCGGCCGGCAATGGGCCGAACACATCGGCTTGATCGGTCATCTCCAGCCAAAGGAGGGCCCATGCCCGCGGCACGACGCGCCAGATGTCATAGCCCCCGCCGCCGACGGCGATCCAGCGTCCGCTGCAATATTCATGAGCGATTTGATGCGCAAGTCTTGGAATGACCCGATACGTTTTCATCGTCACCGACAAATGGGTGAGCGGGTCATAGTAATGGGCATCGACTCCGTTTTGCGTCACGATGACGTCGGGACGGAAAAAATCGGCGATTTCCCGGAGGGCGGTCGTGTAGGCGGCCAGCCATGATTCATCTTCCGTAAACGCATCGACCGGAATGTTGAACGAATAGCCATACCCCGCCCCATGGCCTCGTTCGTTGACATTTCCCGTCCCTGGAAACAAGTAGCGGCCCGTTTCATGAATCGAGAACGTGCAGACGTTCGGATCATCGTAAAACGCCCATTGCACCCCGTCCCCGTGATGGGCGTCGGTGTCGACGTACAACACGCGCAGCCCGTATTTTTCCCGGATATATTGAATGGCGACCGCGCTGTCATTGTAGACGCAAAAGCCAGACGCCTTGCCGCGAAACCCGTGATGCAAGCCGCCGCCAAGGTTGAGCGCGTGCTCCACCCGCCCGGACAGCACGGCGTCGACGGCGGTGAGGGTGCTGCCGACCAACAGAGCGCTCGCTTCATGCATGTTTGGAAACACCGGCGTATCTTCTGTGCCGAGGCCGTAGTTGAGCGCCACCGTCTCCGGCAGTTCGCCGCGCCCGGCTGCTTTGACCGCCGCAATGTACGACCGGTCATGAATGAGCGCAAGTTCATCGTCCGTCGCCATGCGCGGGGCGATGATATGTCGATCATCCAAAGCGCCGAGCGTGCGCAGCAAATCATGCGTCAGTTTGACCCGCAGCTGGTTGAACGGGTGGTCGTCATGAAATTTGTACTGAAGAAAATCCTCGCTGTAGACAAAGGCGCAGTTTTGACTCATGACGTAACCCCCGGCAAGTTCGGCCATAGCACGTGATAGCCGGCGTTTTGCAAATCGCGGATCAACGGCAGCGGGTTCATCGTCTGCACGCGGAAGACTAAAATTTTGTCGTTCGGGTCCGGGTCCGGGTACAACAGGACGCTGGCGATGTTGACATGGCGCTCGCTGATGATGGCCGCCGCTTTGCTGAGCATTCCGGCTTCGTTCGGGACTTTAATTTCGATTTGCGATCCCGGCTGATGCACGCCGGTCAGTTCCACGAACGTGCGCAACAAATCCGTCTGCGTAATGATGCCGACGAGTTTTCCGTTGTTGACGATCGGCAGGCAGCCGATGCGGTGTTCGTAAAAGAGCGCGGCTACTTCCTCGACAAAGTCGAGCGGATGGCCGACGATGACGTCGGTGTTCATGATGGAGCCGACCGGTTTTTGCAGGTCATCGAGCTGTTTGTGAAGATCGTCAATCGGCGGGCTGGCGCTGCGCAAATCGCGGCTGGTGACAAGCCCGATCAAGCGCCCTTCGTCATCGACGACCGGCAAATGGCGGATGCGGTGCGTTCGAAGCAGCTGCAGCGCCTCAGCGATCGTGTTCGCGGCGCGGAGCGTAACGACCGGCGATTTCATGATTTGCTCAACAAGCATCGTTTCCCTCTCCCTTTATGAGGCTGTTGATTTAGTGCAAAAACGACTGATTCCGCTCATTTCTCAATTAGAAAAACCTTGCAGAATCCGCTTTCTCTTCTGAATGGAAACGCCGCCGATCGGGGGTGGCAGCGGTTTGTCACCGGCTTTTTATGCATCCGATATGTTAGTACATGTAGCGGTTCATAAACCGAAGCCGGTCGAACCGTTGGATCGATTCGGCATCGACCCGTTTGCCGATGCGGACCATCAAGCAGTTCGCCGGATGCGAGCAAATTTCCGGGTCATCGGTCGCATACCAGACAAGTCCGCCGGCGTTCATCATTTTCTCCATCACTTTTCGGTATTCCCATACGTTCAGCCCAGTGCCTTTTAGATCCCAATGCCAATAATATTCGGTTGTAATGATGATGTAGTCTTCCATGGCATCGTCCATCATCGAGACGATCAACAAATTTTTGCCGACGCCAAACCCGCGAAACTCGGGGATGACTTCAATGGCGCCCAGTTCAAGCAAATTTTCCATGTTCCCTTCCGACCACCGCTCGAGCGGGTCGGGATACAAAAACGTCACATAGCCGACGATCGTTTCGCCGCGGCGGGCGATAATGATGCGCCCCTCGGGAAGACGGGCGATGTCGATGAGCGCGCGGTGCTGTTTCTCGGGTTGGCGAAAGGACGTCAAATCATGGTGAAACGCATAGCGGGCCAACGCTTCCGGCGTCACTGGCCCTTCGATGAGCAGCGTTCCTTTTGGTGTTTTCAGTTCTTTGGCATTATAAGTTTTTCGATGCTCCATTCGGTCACCACCTGAATCGATCGTTCTGCTTCCATTATACATGAAAATAGGCGTGAAAACGCTGTCATAAGGGTCGATTCAAAAAAAATTCAAAAAAGCGAGGACGAGGAATATTTTAAAAATTGAGAAACTGTGAATGATCCACTATAATAGAAATGTAATCACTTACATAGGGGGGATCGGAGAATGAAGACGGAACTGTTGCCAGCTGTACAAGGGGATTACAACTTGAAAAGCTATGAGGACACATATCCCCATTTTCAATGGTCGGAAGCTGAGAAAGCATTTTCTTGGTATGAAACGGGACGAGTCAACATGGCGTACGAGGCGATCGACCGCCATGCCGAATCGTTCCGCAAGAATAAAGTGGCGCTTTACTACCGCGATGCGGTTCGGAATGAAAAATATACGTTCAAAGAAATGAAGGAGCTGTCCAACCAAGTAGCGAACGTGTTGAGACAGACGGCTGACATTCAAAAAGGCGATCGCGTATTTGTTTTTATGCCGCGTTCTCCGGAGCTGTATTTTGCTGTTCTTGGCATCATCAAAACCGGCGCTATCGTCGGACCGCTGTTTGAGGCGTTCATGGAAGGCGCGGTGCGCGACCGTCTCGAAGACAGCGGGGCGAAAGCGATCGTGACGACGCCGGAGCTGCTGCCGCGCGTGCCGGTCGGTGACCTGCCGGAGCTGAAATACGTTTTCTTGGTCGGAGACGGCATCACCGAGGAAGGGCCGTACATCGATTTGAAAAAGCGGATGAAGGAAGCGAGCAAGCACTTTGACATCGAATGGGTCGACCGCCAAGACGGCTTGATTTTGCATTACACCTCCGGTTCAACCGGCAAGCCGAAAGGTGTTTTGCACGTCCATAACGCGATGATCCAACACTATCAAACGGCGAAATGGGTGCTCGACTTAAAAGAGGACGACATTTACTGGTGCACGGCCGACCCGGGCTGGGTGACCGGGACATCGTACGGCATTTTCGGCCCATGGCTGTGCGGAGCGTCCAGCGTCGTCGTCGGTGGCCGGTTCAGCCCGGACGCTTGGTATCAAACGATTCAAGATTTCGGCGTCACCGTTTGGTACAGCGCGCCGACGGCGTTCCGCATGCTGATGGGCGCCGGCGATGAGATCGTGAAAAAATACGATTTAAGCTCGCTCCGCCACATTTTGAGCGTCGGCGAGCCGCTCAACCCGGAAGTGATTCGCTGGGGGATGAAAGTGTTCGGCCGCCGCATCCATGACACGTGGTGGATGACGGAAACAGGGGCGCACTTGATCTGCAACTATCCGTGCATGGCCATCAAGCCGGGATCGATGGGGAAACCGATTCCGGGCGTTGAGGCGGCGATCATCGACGACCAAGGCAACGTCCTGCCGCCGTACCGGATGGGCAACTTGGCCATCAAAAAAGGCTGGCCGTCGATGATGAAAACGATCTGGAACAACCCGCAAAAATATGAATCATACTTCATCGGCGACTGGTACGTCTCCGGCGATTCGGCCTACATGGATGAAGACGGCTACTTCTGGTTCCAAGGGCGCGTCGATGATGTCATCAACACGTCGGGTGAGCGCGTGGGGCCGTTTGAAGTCGAAAGCAAGCTCGTTGAGCATCCGGCGGTGGCCGAAGCCGGTGTCATCGGCAAGCCAGACCCGGTGCGCGGCGAAATCATCAAGGCGTTTATCGCGCTTCGTGAAGGGTACGAGCCGTCTGAGGAGCTGAAAGAGGACATTCGCCAATTTGTGAAACAAGGGCTCGCTGCCCATGCGGCGCCGCGCGAGATCGAGTTCCGCGACAAACTGCCGAAAACGCGGAGCGGGAAAATTATGCGCCGCGTCTTAAAAGCGTGGGAGCTCAACTTGCCGACCGGCGACTTGTCGACGATGGAAGACTGAACATTTGCTAGACGGCTGGTGAAAAGCGGTTGTTTCTTTTCGGCAATGGGGGAGCGTTTGAAAGACGATTCCGATGCGACAAGGCTTTTCTATTTGAGAAACAGGCTTGATAAGCGACTTGCTCCCTTAAATCACCGGCCTCCTAGAACGTGCTCAAGAAAGGACAAAGCAAAGAATAAGGGCGAGCTGAAGCGCACCGTTGCATTCGAACGGGGCCACGCCGAGTGAAACAAACGGGGCGAGTAGGGTCGAACGAAGAAATGAGGGAGGGTGTCCCAACGGGGTCGGGACACCCTCTTTATTTACTAGATACGTATCAGCTGCTTTTGTTGGCTGTTGTGCTCCTCTTAGGAAGCTGGTGATGTAATCGTGGATACGGCTTTACAACGAAGGGATCAGTCGGCATTCGTCCCTTCCTCGGCTGCTTCCGAATGGGGAGGAATGTCGTTCTCCGCCCCGTCCTCGGCGGCCGGCGGTGCGGGTCGTTCGGCAGCCGGCCGCGAAACGAGATTGGATGGCGCCGATTCTTGGCCGGCGATGTCCACTGCCGTGACATCGTACGATGCCCCGGGTTCGAGCGCGGAAAACGCCGTTGGCTCCCCGGCTTTCACCACCGCCACTACGCGCCGCGCTCCGCCATCGTCCACTCGGTAGACGCGATACCCGATGACATCGCGTTCGCGGTGGGGCGTCCAGACAAGGGTGTGGCCATCAAGACGCGCGGACGGAGGGGCGGGCGGATGGCCGTTTTCTTTGAGCACCGCAGCGGTGAAATCCATTCCGTCCCAGTCGTCTTCCGCCACTCCCCAAGCGGAGAGCAGCTCGGGCTGGACGATGACTCCGCGGGTGACAAACTCCTCTGGCGTCGTCGCCAACGCTAAGTAGCGGCGTCCGTCAATGACCACGAGCCGGCTTTCCGTCAAATCGGCGCCGCTCCCTTCTTTGGGCGCAAATCGCGTATTGTACAAATCGTAGCGGACAAGCCCGGCTTTTTGGCACGCCTCCGACGGGCTGAGGCCGGTGGCGGCGCAGTAGGCGCGCCGGGCGATGCCTCCGGGCATGGCAAACCGCTCCCGCGGAGCGATGAGCTTCGGATGAACCCGATAGGCGGCGTTCATGAACTGCGCCCACAACAGTTGGGTACGTTTCCCATAGGAAAGTCCTTTATAATACGTTTCCAGCGGCGCCGGCCGGTCGTAGCCGATCCAAACGCCAAACGTAACGTTCGGGTTGACGGCGACAAACCACGAATCGCGGTTGTCTTGCGACGTGCCGGTCTTGCCGGCCCAGTCGGCGGAAAACGCTAAATAGCCGGGCAGTGAAGAAGCCGTTCCGCCATGGAGCACATCGCGCATCATGTCGATCATCAAGTACGATGTTTGCGGGGAAAAGACGGAAACGGGCTTGCTTTGATGTTGATAGACGACGTTTCCGTTCTTGTCAACGATTTTTTCAATCATATAGGCATCGACAAACGTGCCGTAGTTGGCGAATGTTGCGTAGGCGTTGACGTTTTCTTCGACGGTGACGCCGACGTTTGTTCCGCCGATCGCTAAGGCCGGATGGCTTTCCTCTTGCTTGGCAACGCTGGTGATCCCCATTTTGTGCAAATAGTCGACCGGGTCGCGATGCTGAATTCGCATGTAGGCGCGAACGGCCGGGATGTTGAACGATTGCTGCAAGGCATAGCGCGCCGTGACGAGCCCGTGCGTTTTCCCATCCGCGTTTTTCGGTTTGTAAGAGCCGATGGACAGCGGAAGGTCAGGGATGATGGTAGCGGGCTGGACGATGCCCATTTCCATCGCCGGTGCGTACACCAAGAGCGGCTTCATCGTTGAGCCGTTGGATCGGTGCGCTTGGGTGGCATGGTTCAGCTGTTCGCGCTTATAGTCGCGCCCGCCGACAAAGCTGAGGATTTTGCCGGTTTTGTTTTCGATGAGCATCGCCCCGACTTCCACAGGCTGGCGATGGGCGATCGTTTTGCCTGTTTGTTTGTCTTTCGCGTAATAGACGTTGTCGTTTCCATAGTATGGATAGCGGGCGGCGACGCGCTGCATTTGCTCATACAGGTCCTTGTCGATCGTCGTGTAAATTCGGTATCCGCCTTGGCGCAGCGCTTTCTCGGCTTCACCGACGTAGCGCCGGAACAGAGAAGGATTTCGCTTCAGTTTGGCCGGTTGGTGGCCGTCGCGCTTAGCGAGCACCTCCGCTAAAATGTCTTTGGCTCGCCGCTCAATTTCCATGGTCAAAAACGGATACTGCTCGAACGGCGAGGGCTTCGGAGCGGCGAAATGCTTGGCGACGTCGTATGCCAGCGCCTCGTTGTACTGCTCCTCGGAAATGTAGCCGGCGCGTTTCATCCGGTAGAGCACGGTTTTCATCCGCCGCAGCCCGGCCGAAATGTCCGGTTTGACGCTGCCGTCTGGCGCAAACGGCGTATAGACGAACGGATTTTGCGGCAAGCCGGCCAAAAAGGCGGCTTGGGCGAGGTTGAGGTCTTTGGCGTTAACGCCAAACACTCCTTGCGCGGCGGCCTGAATGCCGGCGATGTTCCGGCCCGAGGAACTGCGGCCGAACGGCACGACGTTCAAATACGCCTCTAAAATTTGTTGTTTGGAAAAAAACGTTTCCAATCGCAGCGCCAAGAGCATTTCTTTCGCTTTGCGCTCAAACGACACTTCACTGGTGAGCAGCTGGTTTTTGACGAGCTGCTGCGTGAGCGTGCTGCCGCCGCTTTTGATCGGCGAGTTGGTCAGCTCCTGGAACATGGCGCGGATGACCGCTTTCGGAACGACCCCGTGATGCTCGTAAAAATGTTCATCCTCGGTAGCGATGATGGCTTGCACAACATACGGGGAGACATCAGACAGCGGCACCGCCTCGCGGTCGAGATCCGATCGGAAGCGCCCTAAATAGACCCCATTGGCAAAATACATATGGCTCGTCTCCTCGTAGCTGGAAATCGCGCTGTGCATGCTCTCGCGTGAAGGGGCGTCCATATCTTTGACCAAAAACGCGAAATAGCCCGCGCCCGCGCCGACAGCAAAGCAGGCGAGACAAAGCAGGGCGACGAGCAACGCGAAGACGGTGTTCCAAACGAGGCGGTAAGTACGTGAAAAATAATGCCACGTTTTTTCCAAAGAAAGTGGAAACGGCTGGTGTTTCATGACGGCCCCCCTATCTTGGCCAATCGGTGTTTCTATAAGTATACCATACCGCTGGCGGCTGTTGTGGAATTTTGCCGTTTTTTCGCTGCTGAAGACGAAAAAGGACGCAAATTTTGGTCGGGGCGTTGCGTGCACCTAGTTGACATGGAGCGCCGCATATGGTAAAAGAAAGTATATCTTCATCATGACAAAGCCATGACGGGAACAAGTAGCGGCTGTCTCCCTGGTGCAGAGAGCTGGCGGGCGGTGCGAGCCAGCCCAAAGGCAGGCGTGAATTACCTCCCTGAGCAGCGATGGCGAACGGTTTCGTTTTTTGCGGTCGGGTCAAATGAGG
This sequence comes from Geobacillus sp. C56-T2, assembly GCF_007829715.1. Taxonomy (NCBI): domain Bacteria; kingdom Bacillati; phylum Bacillota; class Bacilli; order Caryophanales; family Anoxybacillaceae; genus Geobacillus; species Geobacillus sp. C56-T2. Next base: position 2,753,844 of record NZ_VJWB01000001.1, on the reverse strand, counting down.
ATCGGCTCCGTTTTGCGACGGAGCTGGCGCGGAGGACCACGCCGCTGGCGGCCTAGTAGCCATTGGCCGGCATGCGCCGTTACCGAAATGAGCGAGAAAGCCTATGGCTTTCTAAGTAGGGTGGTACCGCGATGAACACTCGCCCCTTCATACAGGGCGGGTGTTTTCTTTATGTAGAACATTCCATAGAGAGGTGAAGGACATGGATTTGCTTGCAGAATTGCAATGGCGCGGGCTCGTCAACCAAACGACGGACGAAGACGGGCTCCGAGCGCTGCTGAACGAGGAAAAAGTGACGCTTTATTGCGGGTTTGACCCAACAGCCGACAGCTTGCACATCGGCAACTTGGCCGCCATTTTGACGCTGCGCCGTTTCCAACAGGCAGGCCATCAACCGATTGCGCTAGTCGGCGGGGCCACTGGATTGATCGGCGATCCGAGCGGGAAAAAAAGCGAGCGCACGCTCAATGCCAAAGAGACGGTCGAAGCGTGGAGCGCCCGCATCAAAGGGCAGTTGGAACGGTTGTTGGACTTTACGGCTGTCCACAACCCGGCGAAAATCAAAAACAATTACGACTGGATCGGGCCGCTGGATGTGATCTCGTTTTTGCGCGATGTCGGCAAGCATTTCAGCGTCAATTACATGCTGGCGAAAGAGTCAGTGCAGTCGCGCATCGAGACGGGCATTTCCTTTACCGAGTTCAGCTACATGATGCTGCAGGCGTATGACTTTCTGAAGTTGTACGAGACGGAAGGCTGCCGTCTGCAAATCGGCGGGAGCGACCAGTGGGGCAACATTACGGCCGGGCTTGAACTCATTCGCAAAACAAACAGCGAGGCGAAAGCGTTCGGCTTGACGATCCCGCTTGTGACGAAGGCGGACGGCACAAAATTCGGCAAAACGGAAAGCGGCACGATTTGGCTCGATCCCGAGAAAACGTCGCCGTACGAGTTTTACCAGTTTTGGATCAACACCGACGACCGCGATGTCATCCGTTACTTGAAATATTTTACGTTCCTGTCAAAAGAGGAAATCGAGGCGCTTGAGCAAGAGCTGCGCGAGGCGCCGGAGAAGCGGGCGGCGCAAAAGGCGCTTGCCGAGGAAGTGACAAAGCTCGTGCACGGCGAAGAGGCGCTCAGGCAAGCAATCCGCATTTCTGAAGCGCTCTTTAGCGGCGACATCGCCAAGTTGACCGCGGCGGAAATTGAACAAGGCTTCAAAGATGTGCCGTCATTCGTTCATGAAGGAGCCGACGTTCCGCTTGTCGAGCTGCTTGTCGCCGCCGGTATTTCGCCGTCGAAACGGCAGGCGCGCGAAGATATCCAAAACGGCGCCATTTATGTGAACGGGGAGCGCATCCAAGACGTGGGCGCCGTCCTGACCGCCGAGCACCGCTTGGAAGGGCGGTTTACCGTCATCCGCCGCGGAAAGAAAAAGTATTATTTGATTCGCTACGCCTAAACAAAAAGATCCGAAATGCCGATGCATTTCGGATCTTTTTTGCGCCTTAACGCGAGTAGAACTCAACGATGAGCGCTTCGTTGATTTCCGCCGGCAGTTCGGAGCGCTCCGGCAGGCGGGTATACGTGCCTTCCATTTTTTCCGGATTGAACGTCAAGTAATCCGGAATGTAATTGCTCGCTTCGATCGCTTCTTTAATCACTTGCAAGTTGCGCGATTTTTCGCGGACGGCGATCGTTTGCCCCGGTTTGACGCGGTACGACGGGATGTTGACGCGGCTGCCGTCAACCAAAATGTGGCCGTGCGTCACGAGCTGGCGGGCTTGGCGGCGCGTGCGGGCCAACCCTAAGCGGTAGACGAGGTTGTCCAAACGCGACTCGAGCAAAATCATGAAGTTTTCGCCGTGTTTGCCCGGCATTTTGCCCGCTTCATCGAACGTTTTGCGGAACTGGCGCTCGTTCACGCCGTACATATGGCGCAGCTTTTGCTTTTCTTGCAGCTGCAAGCCATATTCCGACAATTTCCGCCGTTGGCCAGGGCCGTGTTGACCCGGCGGATACGGGCGTTTTTGCAATTCTTTCCCCGTGCCGCTCAACGAGATGCCAAGGCGGCGGGAAATTTTCCATGTTGGTCCGGTATAACGAGCCATGCACTGCTCCTCCTTATGCTTTTATTCCCGTAAAATAAAAGCAGATGTGCGCCAACAATTATGGCCATTTTGTTTTCATGCATCCTCGCTCTCGCAGCTAAGAGTTACGCGATGCACCTCGACGGGAAGCCGAGGAACAAAATGGTCCATAAAGGTGAGCACAAAGGCTGCTATATTTTACACAAAGGCTATTATATGATTTTTTGCACACAAAGTCAACATTTTGTTTTCCCTTTTTCCGGTTTCTATGATATAATAAAAGATGCAATTTTTAGAAAAAATTTCGCTTATATCTATTGACAATGCCAATTTAGGTGGAAAAGATGATGAGCATGGAAGAGATGAAGCGATATGAATCATTTAAACAAAAATTTTTCCACTGGTTTTTGGCGTTTCCTGACGACGAACCGTTTCTGGCGGCGGCCGACGAGCTGCTCGCGCTGTTGAAAGAGGAGATGGGGCTCGAGCAAGCCGTTTTTTATTTGTTCGATCCGGAGCGGGCGGCGTTTTATCCGGAAGCGTCCACCGGCGGGGTGATGGGAGCGGGGGCGGTGGCAGCTGACGGAGCGCGGGAGATCGCTTTGCTCGATGGCGGCTCGCATGAGAAAGCTAGGCTCTTTTTTTCGCTTCCGGACGGAACGCCGGCGTTGCTCGAGCTGACGTACCGCAAAGACCGCGCCATCGACCAACCGCTGCTCCAGGCGGTGCGGGCCGATTTTGCTGATTTGTTCGGCAAACTCGCCGCCATGCTTCAAGGGGCGGGCGAAGAAAAGCGGTACGGGCAGCTGCATCGGTTTGCGGCGAAAATCCACTCCTCCATGCGCATTGATGACGTGCTCGAGGAAATTATCCGCACGCTGCAAAACGTCTACCCATCCTTTACATACTATCTTCTCTTGTCGCACGACAACCACCTGAGCGATCATTTGCCGATCAAAGCGCTCGCTTTGGATGAAGGCGAAGGACAAACCGCGGCGTTGCGGGCGTTTTTGACCGGCCAAGTGCAGTGCGACGAGCTGGAAACGCCGCGCCGTTCCGTGTTGTATGCGCCGATCAAAGGGGTTCAGGCCGTGTATGGGGTCATCCAAATTATCGCGCCGTATGCGGCCCCGTTTCCGCAGCGGGAGGTTCGTTTTATTTCCTTGCTTGCCGGAACGGCGGGCAGCGCGCTCGAGAACGCCAAATTGTACGAGCAGTCGCGTCGGCTCGTGGCCGACTTGCAGCTCATTAACGACACGATGCGCCAGCTGAACGCCCGCACGCGCCTGCACGAAGGCATTGAGTACATGGTGTCGCAAATTCGCCAGTCGTTTGGCGCCGATGAAGTCGGTTTTTTCTTGTTCGCGAACGGCCAGCGGGAGCTGTTGCCGGGAAGCACGCCGTTTTTTTATGAAGAGCGGTCGGCAATGTACGTCAAATGGGTGGAAGAGCGGCGCCGAGATGGACAAGATATTTTGTTTGCCGGTGATGCATGGGCGTCTTCCCTTACGCCGTTCCGCTCGATCATGGCCGCGCCGATGCAGCAAAACAAGGAAACGAAAGGCGTTTGCATCGCGTTAGCCCGCGAGCCGTACCGATTTACGTTTGAGATGTTCAAGCTGCTCGAGTCGCTCGTGCAGCATTCGACATTGGCGTTTATGAACGCCATTTTGCGCGAGGAACTGGAAAAGCTCGTCGTCACCGATTATTTGACGAAGCTGTATACACGCCGCTATTTGGACGAGACGATTCAAAAGTCGATGGAAACGGACGGTTCGGGGGCTTTTTTGCTGATTGATATCGACAATTTTAAGCAAATCAATGACTTGTACGGCCATCAAATCGGTGATGAGGTGTTGATCCGCGTGGCTGAGACGGTTCGGACTAGCGTTCGTGAAAGCGATGTGGCTGCGCGCTGGGGTGGCGAGGAGTTGGCGGTGTATTTGCCGAATGTCCATCTCGTCGATGCCGTGGCTGCGGCTCGCCGCATCACGGAAAAAGTAAGGCAACATACGGCTCCCGCGGTGACGGTGTCATGCGGCGTTTCTTGGTGGGGGCGGCGCTTTGGCGACAATGCGAAACAGCTGTTCAAACAGGCGGACAAGGCCCTCTACCGGGCGAAAGAGATGGGGAAAAACTGCATTTTCGTTTATGACGGCCGTCGCTTGTATAAAGCGTAAAAAAAGGAATCCGAGCGGATTCCTTCTTTGTGTCCGCCGCTCGCGTTCGCCCGCTTGGCGTCAAGCGGAGACGAGCGCCGCGGCAAACTGCTCCAAATAGCGGCGATCGACGTCATCAAAGCGGTTTTTGATCGGGCTGTCAATGTCTAAGACGCCGACGACGCGGCCGTCCTTGATGAGCGGCACGACGATTTCCGACTGGGACGCCGCGTCGCAGGCGATATGGCCAGGGAATTGGTGCACGTCGGGGACGACGACCGTCCGCCGCTCAGCCGCGGCCGTGCCGCATACCCCTTTGCCGAACGGGATGCGCACGCACGCCGGAAGCCCTTGGAACGGTCCGAGCACCAGTTCGTCGCCGTCTGCCAAATAAAACCCGACCCAGTTGATCTGCTCAAGAAACTGGTTGAGCAAGGCAGCGGCGTTCGCCAAGTTGGCGATGAGATTCGGCTCCCCGGCGATGAGCGCCTTCAACTGTTCGATCACAAGCGTATAGTTTTCTTCACGGGTGCCGTTGTAAGCCATGCGATGAAACATAAGGCTGCCTCCTTTTTTCATTTTGGCTCATTGTATGACGGCGCGCCGCCGTTGTCAACGAAAAGCGCTTCGCGGTCCATGGCGTCTCGCCCTTGGTGAAGGTCGGCGGCGCAATGGGCGTCCGAACCGTAGACGATCGGGATGCCTCGTCGCTGCGCTTCGGCCATGATTTGGATGGGCGGATACGGTTCTAAACAAAGCGGTTTGGCCAAACCGGCCCCGTTGCCATCCAGTTCGCCGCCGAACCGCTCGATGTCATCGAGAATCGCCACCATCCATTCCGTCATCGGCTCGGGGCATGGAAAGCGGCGTTGGAATTTGCGGACGAGCGTCATATGCCCGATTCGTTTCGGTTTGTAGCGGCCGAGCTCGGCGCGGATCGATTGGCGCACGGTTTCGTAGTACGCGCGATGGACGCGCTCTACCGAACCGAACAGGCGGATGATGTGGGCGAACATGTCCGCGCTGTAATCAATGCATACATACTGTCCGCGGCAAGGCAAAAAATGGACCGATAAAATGCTGTCATCGAGCAGAGGACCGACTTCATCCAGCATTCGAGCGGTCTCCTCTTCGAAACCGGGGATGAAGTCGACCTCGAGCCCCACGCGAATTGTAATGTCGTTTCGATAGCGCGCCTTGATGTCAGAGACTGCGGCCAAATAGCGCTCCAGCTCCCGGCTGTTCATCGCGCTGTCCCGCTCCGGCGTCGGATCGATAAACCGCTCCGGCAGCGGGGCATGCTCCGTAAATGAGATGTCGGTATAGCCGAGCGCAATCGCCCGCTCCACGTACCGTTCCAGTGGGTCGCTGCTTCCGTGTGGGCAAAACGGCGTATGAATATGTCCGTCGCGCATGGCGGGTTCCCCCTTTCCTTCTTCACGCATCATCGCAAAAAAATTGAAGATTCCTGTAAAAAAAATAAAAATTTTGGTCAAAAAATGTCGTTAACATGGTATCATAAAAACATTGAAAAAGATATAGTCTTCCTGTTTTCGGCTCGTTTGTCTGATGTGAGTAGGTTGAATGCAAGGGGGCATCAACGAATGGAAATAGCCTGGATTGTTCTGCTCCTCAGCGCGGGGGCAATCATATATAATCAGTGGCAGCGGAAGCGAATGTACCGGGAAATCGACCGTCTGGAGGAATGGAAAATCAGCTTGATGAACCGGCCGGTGCCGGACGAGCTGGCGAAAGTCAAACAGCTGAACATGACCGGGGAGACAGAGCGGCTGTTTGAACGGTGGCGCCAGCAATGGGACGACATCGTGGCGGTCAAGCTGCCCGATGTGGAGGAAAAGCTGTTTGATGCGGAGCAGTTGTTGGATCGATACCGCTACCGGCGGGCCGCCCGGCTGCTCGAACAGATTGAGGACGATTTGCGCCGCCTCGAGGGGGAAGTGCACGGGATCATCCATGAAGTCAACGAACTGATTGGCAGCGAAGAGCAAAGCCGCGTGGAAATCGAAGAGCTGCGCGCGCTCCATCGCGAGGCGAAAAAAAACTTGCTCGCCTACCGTTATACGTTTGGGGCGGCGGCCGATCCGCTTGACGCCCGTTTGACGGAGGCGGAGCGGCAATTTCAGCGGTTTGCCGAGTTGACCGAAGCCGGCAACTATTTGGCGGCGCGCGATGTCGTTCTTGCCCTGAAGGAAGAGCTCAGCCGCCTTTCCGTCATGATGGAAGACGTCCCGGCGCTGCTTGGCGAATGTCAAACATCCCTTCCAGCTCAGCTGGCCGAGCTCGCTGACGGCTATCGCGAGATGGAGCAAAGCGGGTACATTCTTGACCATTTGCAGATGGAGCGCACGCTGCAAGAAAAGAGGGAGAAAATCGATCAATGCCTAGCGATGATCGGCGAACTGCGCGTCGAGGAAGCGAAGGAAGCGGTCAGCGAACTGAAGGAGGAGCTTGAGGCGCTGTACGACTCGTTGGAAAACGAAGTGCTCGCTCATCAATACGTCCAAACCGAGATGCCGCGCATCGGCGGCATGATTGCGGAGCTGGTCGCCGAAGCGAAAGAAACCGAGGCCGAAGCGCTGTTCGTCCAGCAAAGCTATCACTTGTCGCCAAGCGATCTTGACAAATACCGGAGCATCGAAAAACAATTGCATCAGCTACAAAAGCGATTCGTTCTTCTTGAAGGGCGGGCCGCCGAGGCGAAAACGGCGTATTCGCTCCTGAAAGAAGAGCTCGATCAGCTTGTCGGGCAAATGAGCATGATGAAAGAAGAGCACGAGCAGTTCCGGACGATGCTGCAGACGCTGCGCAAAGATGAATTGATCGCGCGCGAAAAGCTTGACGACATGAGAAAAAAACTGGCGGAGGCGCTCCGTCTCGTACAAAAAAGCCGGCTCCCCGGGCTGCCTGAGCCGTACTCGCTGGAATTGGCCGAAGCCAAACGGCGCTTGCAGACCGTCGCTGCTCGCCTCGATGAAAAGCCGTTGGATATGGCGGCCGTCGATCGGGCGATCGAAGAGGCGAAGACGGCGGTCGGACAGCTGTATGAACGGACGATCGGGATGATTGAGCAGGCGACGCTCGCCGAACGGACGATTCAATACGGCAATCGTTACCGCCGCCGCTATCCGTCCGTGCGAAAAAAATTGGAGGAAGCGGAATCGCTGTTCCGGCATTACGAGTACGAAGAAGCGTTGCGCCAAGCGGTGGCGGCTGTGGAGGACGTCGAACCGGGGGCGTTTGACCGGGTGCAGCGCCTCTGGCAGGAGGACAGCGGCCGCGAATCGTAAAGAAAAACCCGATAAATGTCGGTTTCGGCCGATATTTATCGGGTTTTTGGCGAATAATGTAAATGGGCATTTCCGCCTTCTGGAAGGCTGTGGCAAAGGGCTTGATTCCGAACGGGGGCAAACGGCGGGTGGAAACGGTTGATTCGGCCACAGAGGGCGCCGCACGAAGGGCAGGAACGGTCAGCGGCGAGGGAAACGTGCCATCATCCCGAACCGGTCTTTGGCTGCACGAACGACAAAATGACGCGATCGCGGAACGGCGTCTTCTCATCTCGAGCTTGCCGGAATGTTCGTTCCGATCATGTTTTCCGCTTGCGTCTGCCTGCTTTTGAGGCACCCCGGGGCGCTGGCGCATCCGGGCGGCGACCATGTGTTCCGCTTGCGCCCGTCCGCTTTTGAGCTTGACGGGAAAACGCTCGCCCCGACGGCGTATGGATGTTTTTCGTTGCCGTTTTCGCCCCGCTTTTATATGATGATAGATGGATCGATGACGAGCGGAGGATGGACATGATGATTTATCTGGATAACAGCGCGACGACCAAGCCGTTTCCGGAAGTGGTCGATGCGTTCGCTACGGTCGCCTCTCACTATTTCGCCAATCCGTCTTCGCTTCACGGGCTGGGCATGAAGGCAGAACGGCTGCTTAGGCAGGCGCGCGAACAGATCGCCGCCATGCTCGATGTCAAACCGGGTGAAATCGTGTTTACGTCCGGCGGAACGGAGGCGAACAACTTCGCCATTAAAGGGGTGGCGTGGCAATACCGGCGGCGCGGCCGGCATATCATTACGACCGAAATCGAGCATCCGTCCGTTGCCGAGCCGTGCCGGCAGCTTGAGGAGCTCGGATTTGAAGTGACCTACTTGCCGGTCGGACCTGATGGACGAGTGTCAGCCGAACAAGTCGCGCGCGCCCTGCGCGATGACACGATCCTCGTGTCGGTCATGCACGTCAACAACGAAGTCGGCGCGGTGCAGCCGATTGAGGAAATTGGAGCCGTGCTCGCCCGCCACCCGAAAACGCTGTTTCATGTCGATCGGGTGCAAGGCATCGGCAAAGTTCCTCTTGATGTGAAACGGTGCGGCATCGATTTGTTTACAGTCTCAGCCCATAAGTTTCATGGGTTGCGCGGCGCCGGCCTTCTTTACGTCCGCGACGGCGTCCGCCTGACGCCGCTGATCGCAGGCGGCGGGCAAGAGCGGCAGCTTCGGTCCGGGACGGAAAACGTCGCCGCCATCGTGGCGATGGCGAAGGCGCTCCGTCTGGCCTTGGAACGGTATGAACGAGACATCGGCCGGCTGAGGGAGTTAAAAGCCGAATGGCTGCAGGCGCTCGCCGCGATTCCAGGCCTTTCGATCAACACGCCGGAGCGCGGTTCGGCGCCCCATATTATCAACTTTTCGCTGCCAAGCGGCATCAAGCCGGAAGTGTTCGTTCATGAGCTCGAAAAAAGCGAGATTTACGTTTCCACAACATCCGCCTGCTCCTCGAAAAGACGGGCGCCGAGCAAAACGCTGCTGGCGATGGGCGTTGGCGAAGGCCGGGCGGAGCGCGGCATCCGCATCAGTTTGTCTTTTGACAACAGACGTGAAGAGATCAAACCGGCTGTCGCGGCGATTCAACAGGCGATCAAAACGTTAAGCGAGGTAACGGGATCACATGGAGATGAAGTATGACCGCATTTTAATCCGTTATGGGGAAATGACGACAAAAGGAAAAAACCGCAACCTTTTCGTGCGGCGGCTTAGACAAAACATCGCCCGCAAGCTGCGGGCATTTCCGCGCATCGACATTGAATACATGCGCGACCGAATGTACATCTTATTAAACGGTGAGCCGCACGAACCGATCATCGCCAAGCTGAAAACGGTGTTTGGCATCCATTCATTCAGCTTAGCCATGAAGTGTGAAAACGATCTTGAAGCCGTGAAAGAAACGGCGCTCGCCGCCATCCGGCAGCTTCCGTATCAAGGGAAAACGTTTAAAGTAAGCGCCCGCCGCGTCAACAAACAGTTTCCCTATCGGAGCGAAGAGCTCAACCATGAGGTGGGCGCCCATATTTTGCGGCAGACGGACGGGCTGACGGTCAACGTGCGCGAACCGGATATCGATGTGCGCATCGAAGTGCGCCAGGACGGCACGTATGTGACCTGTCATGACATTTTCGGGGCTGGCGGCCTGCCGGTCGGAACGAGCGGCAAGGCGATGCTCATGCTCTCGGGCGGCATTGACAGCCCGGTCGCTGGCTATTTGGCGATGAAGCGGGGGCTGGAGATCGAAGCTGTTCACTTTTTCAGCCCCCCGTTTACAAGCGAGCGGGCCAAGCAAAAAGTCATCGACTTAGTGAAGCAGCTGACCGTTTACGGGGGAAGAATCAAGCTTCACATCGTTCCGTTCACCGAAGTGCAACAAGCCATCTATCAAGGAATGCCGAATGAGTATTCACTGATCTCCACCCGAAGGGCGATGCTGAAGATTACAGACGCGCTCCGCCGCCGCCATCGGGCGTTGGCGATCGTCACGGGCGAAAGCCTTGGCCAAGTCGCCAGCCAGACGCTGGAAAGCATGTATGTCATTAACGACGTCACGAATACGCCGGTGCTGCGGCCGCTCGTTTCAATGGATAAAATGGAAATCATTGAAATGGCTAAGCAAATCGGCACGCATGACATCTCGATTCTTCCTTATGAGGACTGCTGCACCATTTTTACGCCACGGGCGCCAAAAACAAAGCCGAAGAAAGAAAAAGTGCTTCATTACGAGAGCCAGCTCGATCTTGCGCCGCTGCTCGAAAAAGCGGTCAACGACACGGAAACGATCGTCCTCGATGAGCAGGACGGGCAAGCTGACGAGTTTGCCGATCTCTTTTGAATCTCAAAATTTACCAAAACCAACGTTGCATACATCCATCTGTTTTCACACACTCTATAGGTGCAAGGAGGTGAAAACAGATGGCACGCAACAACAACACGAATCAATTGCTTGTTCCAGGCGCGCAGCAAGCGCTTGAGCAAATGAAATATGAAATCGCCCAAGAATTTGGCGTCAACTTAGGCGCTGACACGACATCGCGCGCGAACGGTTCGGTCGGTGGCGAGATTACGAAACGTCTCGTCGCGATGGCGCAACAACAATTGGGCGGTGCACGCCAATTCTAATTTCATCACCATGGCTTGGGCGGCGGGGAGTTTCCCCGCCGTTTCTTTTGTCAAAAAATGATTCAAAATAGACCGACTATTTTGTATAATAAAAAGTGCCATCCATAGAAATGAAACCGGAGAAAGGGGAGAGGGACGAATGAAGAGGGAAGAGCTGATCGCCCCCGAGCGCTACAACTTGACGTCGGAAGTCGAGCGGCACGCGGCTTTTCATCCAACCCGCATCGCGTTAAAATGGGAGAGCGAACAAGGCGAGACAAAAGAGATTACATACGGCCGCCTGATGGCGCGCGCCAACCAAATTGGAAACGTTTTCTTATCGCGTGGGCTGCAAAAAGGAGACAAAGTGCTCATCATGGTGCCCCGTCTCATTGAAGCCTATGAAGTGTACTTAGGGGCGCTGAAAGCGGGACTTGTCGTCATCCCGAGCTCGGAGATGCTGCGGACGAAAGATCTGGAATACCGACTCACCCATAGCGAGGCCAAAGCGGTCGTCGCCTACGCGCCGTATCTTGACGAGTTTGCGCCGATCGCAGGCATTGACCGCCTCACCAAGTTCGTCATCGGAAACGAGGGTCAAGACGGGTGGATCTCGCTGGAAACCGCCATGGCGAACGAGAGCGAGACGCTTGAGGCGGCAGACACCGCGCGCGATGACATGGCGTTTTTGTCCTACACCTCTGGCACGACCGGCAATCCGAAAGGGGTTGTCCATTGCCACGGCTGGGCGTACGCTCACTTGCGGACAGCGGCCAAAAATTGGCTCTGCATTGAGGAAGGCGACCTTGTTTGGGCGACGGCCGGACCGGGGTGGCAAAAATGGATTTGGAGCCCGTTTTTATCGGTGCTCGGCTCGGGGGCGACCGGGTTCGTCTATTACGGCCGTTTTGAGCCGGAAAAATATTTGCAGCTACTAGAAAAATACAACATCAATGTGCTGTGCTGCACGCCGACCGAGTACCGCCTCATGGCGAAAGTGCCGGATATCGGCCGCTACCGTTTGCCGCATCTGCACAGCGCCGTATCGGCCGGCGAGCCGCTCAATCGCGAAGTGATCGACACGTTCGCCAAGCATTTTGGCGTCCACGTGCGCGACGGCTATGGGCAGACGGAAAACACGCTGCTTGTCGGCGTCATGAAGGGGATGGACATCAAACCGGGATCGATGGGGAAACCAACGCCGGGCAATCTTGTCGAGATCATTGACGAAAACGGCGAACCGTGCCCTGTGGGCGTCGTCGGGGATATCGCCGTCCATGTCGACACGCCGGCGCTGTTTAAGTATTACTACAAAGACCCGGAGCGGACGGCGATGCAGTTCCGCGGCGACTATTACATCACCGGCGACAAAGCGCGCAAAGACGAGGATGGCTACTTCTGGTTTGAAGGCCGCGGCGATGACATCATCATCAGCTCCGGCTATACGATCGGCCCGTTTGAGGTTGAAGACGCGCTCGTCAAGCATCCGGCGGTGAAAGAATGCGCCGTCGTCGCCAGCCCGGATGAAGTGCGCGGCCATGTCGTCAAAGCGTTCGTCGTTCTCCGCGACGGGGTCGACAAAAACGATCCATCGCTCATTCCGGCATTGCAGGAGCATGTCAAACAATTGACCGCTCCGTACAAATACCCGCGCAAAATCGAGTTCGTCGACGACTTGCCGAAAACAGCGTCCGGGAAAATTCGCCGCGTTGAGCTGCGCGAGCGGGAAGCGCGCTTGGCCGGCCGGTCATCGTAAGCGCGGGATATGGAAACGCGAGGGCAATGAAAGGCCGCAAAACAGCCCGCCTCCTTAACGTGAACCAGCCTGAAGGCCACCCGTTTCGGGAGGGGGCGAGCCGTTCATAAAACGAAAGAGGGGTGTCCCGAAAGGATCGGGATCCCCTCTTTCGTTGCTCTATATACGTGCTGACTGCTTCTGTCGCACGATCGGTTGTGCCGATCTTGAAGGCAGACAGCCTTTTGGGTCAGCCCCTCTTCCATCCATACGCACCCAATACTCCCGCACCCCTTGTCGTCTCCCGAAGAAAGGCGGCCTTGGGCGCCGTTTATAAAAAGACGCGTTTCACCTTATCCCAGAATGAATTGTCTTTCAGCCGCACCGTTTTGACGACGCGATCGCTCAGGCGGATGTCGATTCGTTCGATATGCTGGATGCTGAGCGCCTCGTTGTCGAGGCCGATGATCGGAAAATGGCTTGCTTCTTCCGACATTTTTAGCGTCAGCTTCCGCGCTCCACTTAAAATGAACGGCGAGCCGAGCGTTCGGTAGCGGTTGCTGTTAAGGGAAGCGAGCTCGCTCACTTGGAAGCACGGCAAAAGCGGATCGACGACCGCCCCGTGCACCGATTTATTGTAGCCGGTGCTGCCGGTCGGCGTGGAGACGATCAAGCCGTCGCCGCGGAACGTTTCAAAATGAAGGTCGTCAATAAAGACATCGACCGCCATCGTTTTTATGATTTGCGAGCGAATCGAGCATTCGTTTAAACAAAAGAACGAGGTCGTGCCATCGATCGTCACTTCAATAATCGGATAGCGCCGCACTTCAAGTCGCCAATTTTTGGCCGCTTCCACCATATGATCGATATCGTTGATATGGAAATCGCAGTAAAATCCGCGTGTCGGCAGCACGGACACACCGACATACAGACTGTCGGGACGGAACCCCGTTTGTCGGACCGCTTGTAAAAATGCCCCATCATCGCCGATGCTGACGATGATATTCGCCTCGCGAAAGTCATCGACCACGACGAACGGCCCGCGCTCTGCTCGCTCGATCAGCGGCTTCACCCGTTCGACGAGATCGTCATCGCGCTTATAAAAAAAATAAAGCCGATTGCGTTCCATCGTCATTTTTAGCGCCCTCCTATTGGCATGATCTAGCTGTTCCATGTACAATGAATATTGTACCACGTTTTCCATGATTCTAAAAATATAGGAGGCTGGCGGAAGCCCGAAGGCCCCACAAGGACGCGGGAAGGCTCATGCAGACGCAGGAAGCGTCCTGGGGCTCTTGTTCTGTCAGGAGAGGGAACCAGCAACATAGGGGGGAAGAAGATGAATCGAAAGCGATGGGTGGCGTTGGCGATTGCCTCCGTCTTGCTCATTATCTCGGTGCTCGTCGAGGTGATTGGCGCGCTAGTATCCGACGAGGCTGGGCGCTGGTCGGACAGCTGGCTGGCGATGATGGAGGCGCCGTTTAGCGAAGAAGTTGTCCAAGACGGCGATCCGCTGAAAAAAATTGCGGTCTTGGAAGTGAACGGCGTGATCGAAGACGCGGGTGAAGCCGAGGCGTTTTTGTCGTCGCCGCTTTACCATCACCAAACGTTTTTGCGGATGATCGAACAGGCGCAGGAGGACGAGGATGTCAAGGCGATTGTGCTGCGCATCAATTCGCCGGGCGGCGGAGTGGCGGAGAGCGCGGAAATTCATGATCAGCTCTTGAAACTGAAAAAGAAAACGAACAAGCCGATTTACGTGTCGATGGGGGCGATGGCCGCTTCCGGCGGCTATTACATTGCGACCGCCGGCGATAAAATTTTCGCCAGCCCGGAGACGATCACCGGCTCCATCGGGGTGATTATGCAGAGCGTCAATTATGAGAAGCTGGCGAAAAAGTACGGCGTGGAGCTCGTGACGATCAAAAGCGGGCCGTACAAAGACCTCATGAACCCCGCGCGCTCGATGACGGAAGCGGAACGCGACATACTGCAGCGGCTCATCAACAACTCCTATGAGGCGTTTGTCGATGTGGTCGCCAATGGGAGAAAACTGCCGGAAAATGTGGTGCGCAAGCTGGCCGACGGCCGCATTTACGACGGTCGCCAGGCAAAATCGCTTCATTTGATTGATGAGTTTGGTTACTTCGACGATGTGATCGCGGCGCTCAAAAGAGAGCATCACCTCAAGGGGGCGCAAGTGGTGAAATACGCGACCGATACGCCGTGGAGTTCGCTTTTTGGGCTTGCTTCAGCCCGCATCAAGCCGGACAGCGGAACGCTGGAGATTGCCCGCTTGCTGTCGCGGCCGTCATCTCCGCGGCTCATGTACTTGTATGCCGAGTAAAGGAGGGAACAACCGATGACAGAGATGGAAGCGTCGGTTCCGGCGGCAACGAGTCTGCCTGCGGAGCGCCCCCGCTGCTATGGCGGATTTTGGCTTCGCTTTTGGGCGTATGGTCTTGACCTTCTTGTCGTCTCAAGCTTGAACCGGCTGATCGTCCGCCCGCTTTTTCGCTTGTTTGACTGGCCGCTGGAGCAGGATGGCTTGTTCGCGCCAGCGGCCCTCGCGGCGGCAATTTTGTTTTATGCGTATTTTGTGCTCATGACGAAAGCGTTCGGCCAAACGCTTGGCAAAATGGTGTTCGGCTTAAAAGTGGTTGACGAACGGGGCGGGCGGCTCACATGGCTGACGGTGCTGTTCCGCGAAGTCGTCGGCAAGTTTATTTCCAAAACGCTGTTGTTTGTCGGTTTTCTGTTCGTGGCATTTTCCGAAAAGAAAAAAGGCATGCACGATCAATTCGCCGATACGATCGTCATCCGCGAGTAGTCCCCGGCAAAGGGCGCCGGTCACTTCACCATCATCATCGACCTGCCGAAACGGCAGGTTTATTTTTTTGCCATATGGTGACAATGTATGGAGAAAGGAAGTGCGGACCGTTGAAAACAGGAATGGTAGTGATCATCATCGTTAGCTTTTTTCTGTTGCTGCTCGCCTCGATGAAAGTGTCGGTGGCCATCGCCTTCCGCCACGTACGGAATGATGAAGAATGCAAAATCGTAGTCCGTACGCTGTTTGGCCTTTTCCGTTATACGATCCGCATCCCGCTCCTCAAACCGGAATGGGACGGAAAAACGCCGCAGGTGGCGTTTGTCCAAAAGCAAGGTGTCGGCGGAACGAGGGACAAGGAGGAAAAAAAGGGGAAGTTGACCCCGGCGAAAGTGGCCCGCTTCATCCGGCAAGTAAAACGGTTTTTGCGGCAAGTTGTCGATTTGCACGAAATTATGAAACAATTTTATCGCCATGTAACGGTGACGCAATGGGAGTGGAAAACGAGAATCGGCACCGGCGATGCGGCGTCAACCGGTTTGCTTGTGGGGCTTGGCTGGTCATTGAAATACATGATCATCGGCGCGGTGAGTCGCTACATGAACATGAAAACCGTCCCGGTTGTTGCCGTTGTGCCAGCGTATGACCAAGCTGTGTCAGAAACGGCGTTTGCATGTATGATTCATTTTCGAATCGGGCATGCTATGGTAGCAGGATGGCGAGTGATTAAGCATTGGCGCGGGCGGCGGCCGGCGAGATGGTCGACCGCACGGCAGGCAAACGAAGGCTACTAGGAGGAATGAGCATGACGAACCATCCGATTCAAGGGCTGATGACGACGGCGATGGAAAATTTAAAACAAATGATCGACGTCAACACGATTATCGGCGACCCGGTCGAAACGCCGGACGGCAGCGTCATTTTAACCGTGTCGAAAGTCGGGTTTGGCTTTGCCGCCGGCGGCAGCGAGTTTATGGTTGACGGCCAACAAAATGGCCAGCAAGGAACACAAGCGGGCGGAAACGGACAGGCACAAGGGAACGGACATCCGTTTGGCGGCGGCAGCGGCGGCGGCGTGTCGATCACGCCGATTGCGTTTCTCGTCGTCAACTCGTCCGGGGTGAAGCTGCTTCATCTGGACGAAAGCACGCACTTATATGAAAAAATTCTCGATGTCGCTCCGCAGGCGCTTGAAAAAATTCAGGCGATGCTGAAGAAAAACAAGAAAGACGGCGGCGCCCGCGAACAGACGAACGACTTTGACATTTAGCCGGACCGCTGGCGTCCGGCGTTTTTTTGTTTGGCAACCGTATCGGACAAAATCGTTGAAAAATTCCGTTTTGCGCTTTAGTATGGAAGTAGTACATATTTTTTCTAAAGGGGGAGAGAGCCCATGGCTCAGGTGACGTTTAAAGGGCAGCCGGTGACGCTTGTTGGCAACGAAGTGAAAGTCGGCGACAAAGCGCCGGATTTCACCGTGCTTGATCAAAATTTGCAGGAAGTGACGCTCGCCGACACGAAAGGGCACATCCGGCTGATCAGCGTCGTTCCGTCGCTCGATACCGGGGTTTGCGACGCGCAGACGCGCCGATTCAATGAGGAAGCGGCGAAGCTGGACAATGTGAAAGTGTTGACGATCAGCGTCGATTTGCCGTTTGCGCAAAAACGGTGGTGCGGTGCCGCCGGCATTGAGAACGTGCAAGTGTTGTCCGACCATCGCGATGTCTCGTTCGGACAGGCCTACGGCGTCTTGATCAAGGAGCTGCGTCTGCTTGCCCGCGCCGTGTTCGTCATCGACAGCAACGATACGGTGACGTATGTCGAATACGTGCCGGAAGTGACGAACCACCCGAACTACGAAGCGGCGATAGAAGCGGCAAAAGCGGCGAAATAACGATGAGCGGCGGACATCCGCCCGCATAGGATGCCCGACCATAGGGGCCCCGACTCGTTCGGGGCCTTTTCACGTTTTCGATCGGCCCCTTTCTTGCGGTGTGAGGCGGACGGGCGTACAATATACAGAAGGGACGTTGGTAGAAAGGTGGGGACGGATAGATGATGACGCCAGTTGAACGGTTATTCACGGTCGTTGACGAGACGGCCCAGATTTTGCAAGAAGAATTGCAATGCACGTATTTGGAAGCTGTTGCCGAGACGGGGGAAAATTTGTTTCATGGCGACGTGTTGCAAGACGAAGTGAGCGAGCTGAACGCGAAACGGTTGAAAAAGCAGTATCGCGAACTGCTGCTGGAACGGTTTCAAAACGAAGACATCCGCAAAGCGTTCCAGCTCGCGGTGCTAAAAGGGATGCGAACGCATGTCCAGCCGCATCATCAAATGACCCCCGATGCGGTCAGCTTGTTTTTGGCCTATTTAGTCCGCGAGTTTACGCGCTCGCATTTGGCGGTGACGATTCTCGACCCAGCCGTCGGCACGGCGAATTTATTGACGGCGGTGTTAAACGGCCTGCGGGGCAAACAGGCGGCCAGCTACGGCAGCGATGTCGACGACCTGCTCATCAAATTGGCCTATGTCAACGCGAACTTGCAAAAGCATCCGGTGCAACTGTTTAACCAAGACAGTCTCAGGCCGCTGTTTGTCGAGCCGGTTGATGTTGTCGTCTGCGATCTGCCGGTCGGCTATTACCCGGATGACGACAATGCCGCCCGCTTCGCCTTAAAAGCAACCGAAGGAAAGTCGTACGCCCACCATTTGTTCATCGAGCAAAGCTTGCGCTATACGAAAGAGGGGGGCTACTTGTTTTTCCTCATCCCGAATACGTTGTTCTCGAGCCCGCAGGCGAGGCAGCTGAACGAATTTTTAAAAGAGGCGGCCATCGTCCAAGGCGTCTTGCAGCTGCCGCTGTCGATGTTTAAAAACGATCAGGCGGCCAAAAGCGTGTTGATTTTGCAAAAGAAAGGGCCGAACGTCAAAAAGCCAAAACACGTGCTACTCGTCGATTTGCCTAGATTTTCCAACAAATCAGCGATGCAGGCGATGATGGCCAAAATCGACGCTTGGATCACTGCGGAAAAAGGACAGTGACAAGAGGGTGTCCCCCATGGCGATGGGACACCCTTTTTGATCACTGACCCGTCAAGCCCATTCGCCAAACGGGAAGTTGCCTCTTCCTCCCTCCTTGCGCTCACGCCTAGAAGAGGGGCTTCTCGATGATCAAGGCTGCTCTTGCCCCTCCCTTTGCAATCAGCATCGTTTTCATTTTTCGCAACATAAAAACTTTTTCTTGCAACCGGTTGCGAACCAAAACTGCGCTTGAAACGGGGAAACGGGGTGCATACAATGAAAAAGGCATAGTGAAACGGACGCGCATCGCGCACACTAATGGCAAGCGCGAGCGGATTTTTGTCAAAAAGGAGCGGGATACGTCTATGGCGAAAGTGCTAGCCATTAATGCAGGAAGTTCCTCGTTGAAGTTTCAGCTGTTTGAGATGCCGGCGGAAACGGTGTTGACTAAAGGGGTGGTCGAACGGATTGGCTTTGACGACGCGATTTTTACCATCGTCGTAAACGGCGAAAAGCATCAAGAAGTGACGGCGATTCGGGACCATGCCGCGGCGGTGAAAATGCTGCTGGATAAACTCATTCGCTACGGCATCATCCGTTCGTTTGCCGAGATCGATGGCATCGGGCACCGCGTCGTCCACGGCGGCGAAAAGTTCAGCGATTCGGTGTTGATTACCGATGAAGTGATCCAGCAAATCGAAGAGGTGTCCGAGCTCGCTCCCCTTCATAATCCGGCCAACCTCGTCGGCATTCGGGCGTTTCAGGAAGTGCTGCCGGACGTGCCGGCGGTGGCGGTGTTTGATACGGCGTTTCACCAAACGATGCCGGAACAGTCGTTTTTATACAGCTTGCCGTATGAGTATTACACGAAATTCGGCATTCGCAAATACGGCTTCCACGGCACGTCGCACAAATACGTCACCCAGCGGGCGGCGGAGCTTCTTGGCCGGCCGATCGAACAGCTGCGCCTCATCTCGTGCCATTTAGGCAACGGAGCGAGCATCGCGGCGGTCGAGGGCGGCAAGTCGATCGACACGTCCATGGGCTTCACCCCATTAGCCGGCGTGGCGATGGGGACGCGCTCCGGCAACATCGACCCGGCGCTCATCCCGTACATTATGGAAAAAACGGGAATGACCGCCGATGAAGTGATTGACGTGCTGAACAAAAAGAGCGGCATGCTCGGTATATCCGGCATCTCGAGCGATTTGCGCGACTTGGAAAAAGCGGCCGCCGAAGGCAATGAGCGCGCGGAACTCGCGCTTGAAGTGTTCGCGAACCGGATTCATAAATACATCGGCTCGTATGCGGCGCGCATGTGCGGGGTCGATGCCATCATCTTCACCGCCGGCATCGGCGAAAACAGCGACGTCGTGCGGGCGAAAGTCTTGCGCGGCCTCGAGTTCATGGGAGTGTACTGGGATCCGATCCTAAACAAAGTGCGCGGCAAGGAAGCGTTCATCAGCTATCCGCACTCGCCGGTCAAAGTGCTCGTCATCCCGACGAACGAAGAGTTGATGATCGCCCGCGATGTGATGCGGTTGGCGAATTTGTCCACTCATTAAAAGGCTGCCGAAAATTACCGGCCGACATTTTGACGAGAAAAAACGGTCGCCGCCATGTTAACGAAAACGGCTGTCCCGAACAGACGGGGCGGCCGTTTTTTATGGCGTTTTGGCGCCTTCGTTCGCGTCTCACTCTCGGCCCCGGCAATCGTCGGAATTGCCTACATTGTTATTTCGCGCCAAAATGAGGGTGCATACCCGGTGTAAAGGGGGTGAACGTATGGCCTTGTTTCGTGATCATGCTCATTTGTATCGGGTGATCGGCGAGTTCATGCAAATTCCATCGCGGCCGCGGACGATCGAAGAGCTGCGGCGGTGGTGGGGCCATCATCCCGCCTATTATGAACAAGGGAACGAATTGGAGCAAATCAACCGGATCGGCGAGCAAATCTGCCGTTCCCGCGCCGCGTTCGTCTTTTACTTGACCGATCCGGAAGCCGTCATCAGCATCGATGCGAGGCGGCCAACGCCCGGCGAACATTACGAAGTGCTGTTCGGACGGGGGCTCGATCAGCCTGACGTCGCCATTGTAACAACCGGGGACGTCGCCCATCAATTTTGGGGTGGCAATATTAGCGTCCCGTTAGCCCTCATAACGGGAAAAATGAGAGCCAAAGGGTCGAAAGCGAAGGCGCTCCAGCTGCTGCCGCGCATCGTGCCGGCGTTTCCGCTTTACCGGCGCTACTTGGAGCTCATTGACGAGCCGGCGCTTCTGCGGGCGCTGCAGACGTAAAAACATCGGGAAACGCCAAGGGCGAGAAGGGAAAGTCCCGACAAAGTTCGGGATAGGACGGCGGTGGGAAAGGCGATATAGTAAAAGTGCGGAAATAAATTTCAGATAGTTCAAAATTTTAGGGAGGATATGAAGATGACAGCCGTAAAAGACATTTTTCAGCTGATCGACTCGCAGTTGAAGGAAGACCCGTCCCGCGCTGATGGGATTGTCGCCGTGTACCAATTCAATTTGAGCGGAGCCGATCCGGGGGTGTATCAAGTCGTCCTGCGCCCGGATGCCGGATTTGTCGTTGAAGGAGAACAGGAGACGCCCGATTGCACGCTCAGCATGGACAGTGACGATTTCAAAAAAATGGTCGATGGCGAGCTCAACGGAACGGAAGCGTTCATGAGCGGGCGGCTTCGCATCGATGGGGATATGGGGTTGGCGCTGCGGCTGCAGGAAGTGTTGGCTGCCTACAACAGCGCCAACCAATGAGCAAAGCGGGATGTTCCGAGAGCGGTGACAGCATGGAGCAACAGGCGAACAAAGACGGCGGGCTTGCCCTTTTCCATCAGCCCGCCCATTTTGGCTAAAAGGAGACGAGGGCATGGATTTGCGCACGATTTGGACAAAAAACATCGAGCAGTTCGGTCCTTACGCGGCGTTGATATTTGAAGGAAAAGAGTACACGAACGTCGAGTGCGACGCCCGTTCGTCCCAATTGGCTCACACGTTGATCGAGCTAGGGGTCAGGCCGGGCGACCGCGTTGTCGTGACGATGCCAAACAGCCCAGAAGTGGTCGTCGCTTTCAGCGGCGTCTTAAAGGCAGGAGCCGTTGTCGTGCCGGTGCTGCCGCTGTTGCAGGCGCAGGAACTCCATTACATTTTTCAAGATTGCGAACCGAAAGTCGTGCTGACAGCGGAAATGTTGCTCGGGAAAGTGAGAGAAGCGGCGCGCGATTTGCTGCGCTCACCGTCCGTGTTGACGCTCGAGCCTTCTAACTCGTCTCACTCGCTGTGGGAGAGGATCAAGCAGGCTCCGGCCACTCTGCCGGAGGTGGAAATCACGGACAACGACGCGGCCGCCTTGCTTTATACATCAGGAACAACCGGCCAGCCGAAGGGGGTCGTGCTGACGCACCGCAACTTGTACGCCAATGCCGAAGCGGCGGCCGAAATGGCCAAGCTGCTGCAAACGAAGAGCGATCGTGTCGGCCTCGGGGTGTTGCCGATTTCTCATGCGTTTGGTTTTACGATGATGAATGTGGCGCTGCTGCTTGGTGACCGTGTCGTTCTTCTGCCGTATTTCGAGCCGAAAAAAGTGCTTGCAGCCATCGAAATGTACCGGGTCACGCACACCGCGATGGTGCCGGCCATGTTTCACGCCTTATGTCATGTTCCTGAGGCCGACCGGTATGACACCTCCAGCCTAGTGGCCTGCGTGTCCGGCTCCGCCTCGCTGCCGCCGGCGCTTGCCGAACGGTTTCAGCGCCAGTTTGGCTGCTTGATTTTGGAAGGCTACGGCCTGTCAGAAGCGGCGCCCATCGTTACAGCAACCGATCCGACGAAACCGATCAAGCCCGGATCGGTCGGGCTGCCGCTGCCGGGGGTGAAGGTCGCCGTTGTCGATGAACAAGGAAATCCTCTGCCGCCCAATGAGGTGGGGGAGCTGATTGTTTCTGGGCCGAACGTGTTTTGCGGCTACTATGGAAAAGACGAAGAAACGCGTCGAGCGCTGCGCGACGGTTGGCTGTACACCGGGGACATGGCGCGCATCGATGAAGACGGGTACGTGTTTATCGTCGACCGGAAAAAAGATGTCATCATCCGCGGCGGATTCAACATTTACCCGCGCGATCTTGAAGAGCTGCTCATGTCGCATCCTGATGTGCTGGAAGCGGGCGTTGTCGGCGTTCCGTCGCCGAGGATGGGAGAAGAAGTCGCCGCTTACGTCGTCATCCGCCGCGGGGCGAGCGTGACGGAAGAGGAACTCATTCGCTTTTGCCAAGAGAAAGTGGCGAAATACAAAAGCCCGCGCTTTTTGAAGATCGTCGGTTATTTGCCAAAAAATTTGCTCGGGAAAACGGACAAGAAAACGTTGCGCGAGTGGGCGAACGAGTTCGTTCCCGCCGCTGTGGACGGGAACGAATAAGCGGAACGCGCCCCGTTGTGATTGGCATAAAAGGAGGGAGAAACGATGATCTCATTTCGGCCGACCGAAGAGGAGCGGGCGTTTTGCGAAGTGGCGAAAACGATCGCCGTTGAAGAGATGCGGCCGAGCGCCCGCGACTGTGAACAGCGCCGTTCTGTAAGCGCAACCATCGCCAAACGCCTTCACGAGTTGGGATTTTTAGGGCTTGAACTTCCCGAAAGCTGGGGTGGGCTGGAACTTCCGCTCATATCCCAAGCGCAAATTTGGCAAGTGCTCAGCTATGGGGATTTAGGGATTGTTCAAGGGCTTCCCGGACCCGGGGAAGCCGCCTCGCTCATGCGTCAGACGCCTGAGCATCCCGTTTGGCGACCGTATCGGGACGTGGGTCAAACGGGAATGTGGCCGACGGTGGCCTTCATCGACGGTGAAGAAACGATCGAGGTCCGCCGCAGCCGCGACGGTTATCGTCTCAACGGGACATCCACGCCAGTCCGGCGCGCCGCTTTTGCCGATTGGGTGGTTGCAGCCGGCAAGGATAACGAGGGGGAACCGGTCATTGTCGTTTTCGATGAGCGCACATGGGAGACGGTCGAAGGCGATTTCCGCCTCGGGCTGCTGGCCGCAGGGCTTGGGCGCATTCGCTTTTCCGATGTGTTCGCGGGCAACGACCGCGTGCTTGCCCGCGGAGAGGAGGCGTCGGCCTTGCTTGGGCACGCCCGCGCCCGCCAGTGCGTGCTTGAAGCGGCGAAGGAGGTCGGGTTGATGGAAGCAGCGCTCGATTACACTATCGAATACACGGCTGGCCGCAAGGCGTTCGGGCAGGAAATCGCCAAATTCCAAGGCGTATCGTTTACGGTTGCGGAAATGGCGTTTGAATGCCGCGGGGCCCGGAACATCACCTGGGCCGCCGCTTGCCGCGTTGACGAGCAAGGAAGGGCGGCAGAAGGCTTCGCCTGGCGGGCGCTCGCCCGCGCCCATCGGTCGGTGCGCTACGTCACCGATCAGGCCGTACAAATGCTGGGCGGGCACGGATATGTGCAAGAATATCCTGCCGAAAAATGGATGCGCGACGCCCAAGCGCAAGTGCTGCTGTATGCCCGGGAAACGGACTGGTTCATCCGCCGCGGCGAACAGCTGCTGGACGAACGGAAAGAGAGGGTTGCGCCGTGATTTCATTTGCGTTGTCACCGCAGCAAAAACAAATCAAAGAGCTCGTTCATTGGTTCGCCCAACACGAAGTGCGCCCGCTTGCCCTCGAGGCCGATCGGCTCGGACGGGTCCCGGAGGAGTGGCTGCAAAAAGTGAACAAAATGGGCATCCAGCTGAACACATCGTCATTCGGCGGCGGACGGTCGGCGCCAGCAGCGGGGCAGAAACCGGAAAAAAAAGAACGCGAAGGCAACCGCGTGGCGGTGATTGCCGCCGAGGAGCTCGCGTGGGGCTGCCCGGCCATTGCCTTATCCCTTCCCGGTCCCGGCCTTGGCGGGCCGCCGATCCAGTCAAGCGGCACTCCGGAACAGAAGCAGCGCTTTTTATCGATATTTACGAAAGACGAACCGCGCTGGGGGGCGTACGCGCTGACCGAGCCGGAGGCCGGTTCGGATGCGTCCGGCATTCGGACGACAGCGAGAAAAGTTGACGGCGGCTATGTGTTGAACGGGCAAAAAATTTTCATTACCAACGGTGCTCGCGCTTCATGGGTCGTCGTGTTCGCCACGGTCGATCCGAAGCTCGGCCGCGCCGGACATCGGGCGTTTGTCGTCGAAAAAGGGACGCCGGGCTTTTTGGCAACGCGCACCGTCCATAAAATGGGGCTGCGCGCCAACGAGACAGCGGAGCTCGTGTTTGAAGACTGCTTCGTTCCGGCGGAAAACTTGCTCGGTGGAGAGGAGTTGTACAGCGCTGCGGCCCATCAACCATCCGGATTTCAAGTGGCGATGAAGACGTTCGATAGCACGAGACCGATCGTTGCCGCCATGGCGGTCGGCATCGCCCGCGCGGCTTACGAATATACGCTCGAGATCGTTCGCCGCGATTATCCGAAGCAAGGGCGGCTGTACTATGAAGCGGCTGAACTGCTCGCCGAGGCAGAACAAGAGATCGATGCGGCGCGGCTGCTCACGTGGGAAGCGGCGTGGAAAGCGGACATCGGCGAAGCGAACGCGATGGAAGCGGCGATTTGCAAAGCGGTGGCTGGCAAAATGGCGCTGCGCGTATGCGCGATGTGCCTTGAGCTGCTCGGTCCGGTCGGCCTTGATGGGCATTTGGTGGAGAAACTGTATCGCGACGTGAAAGTGTTTGATATTTTTGAAGGCACCCAGCAAATTCAGCGCCTTGTCACCGCCCGACGGCTGTATGCGCCATACGGCGTCCATGTATAACGTCTATGCCCAACTCGTTTCGGGCGGAACGAGCTTGGGCGCCCTGACTCGCAGTCGCCAAGGATATCCCCGCCCGATCGGCATCGGTTCCCGGTCGATTCGGTCGTCATCGGAGCAGCCAGCGCCGTTGGCGGGGGCATCGCAGCGAACGAAAGGAGAGAGTGTGACTTGCCTTACGAAACGATTCGCATCGAACGGCGGGACAAAGGAGTCGCTTGGCTGATCATCGACCATCCGCCGGCCAACGCCATTAGTGAAACGTTGATGAACGAATTGGAACAAGCGGCCGATGAGCTGGAAGCCGACAGCAAGGTGCGTGTGATCGTCATTGCGTCGGCCCATCCGAAAACGTTTCTCGCCGGCGCCGACTTAAAGGACATGATTCGGCGGGGAAGCCAGTTGGCCGGCAATAAGGACGGCATCGCCGAACAGAGCGCCCGCATGCAGCGCTGCTTCGACCGCTTCGCCAAAATGCCGAAACCGGTGATCGCGGCCATCAACGGCTATGCGCTCGGCGGTGGCTGCGAATTGGCGCTCGCTTGCGACTTCCGCATCATGGGCGGAGGCAAAATCGGCTTAACGGAAGTCTCCCTCGGCTTGATTCCAGGAGCAGGCGGGACGCAGCGGCTGACGCGCCTTGTCGGACGGGCGAAAGCGACGGAGCTTATTTTTCTCGCCCGCCGGCTCGACCCGCAGGAAGCGCTCGCGCTCGGCCTCGTTCACCGCGTGACCGCTCCGGAACGGCTGAACGAAGACGTAGCATCGTTTGCCGAACAGTTGTCCGAAGGCGCGGTGCGGGCGATGGGGCTGGCCAAGCGGGCGATCGATGCCGCCGAGGAGTGCGCTGAGGATGGGTTCGCTGTTGAAGCGGCGTCCTTTGCGGCCACGTTTCAAACAGGGGAGCCGGCCATCGGGCTAGCGGCGTTTTTCCAAAAGAAACAACCGCAATTTTTACGGTAAACGGAGGGATCAGCGATGTCATCGTGGGCGGAATTGTTGAAAGGAAAGGTGGCGGTCGTCACCGGTGCTTCGCGCGGCCTCGGGCGTGCGGACGCGCTGGCGCTGGCGGAAGCGGGGGCTGATGTCGTCATCACCGACATTTTGCTCGAATCGGATGAAGAAAGCAAACAAACGGCGCAAAAATACGGACCGCTCTCCCAAGTGATGCAAAGCACGAACGTCGTGTACGCGGAAAAAATGGCGGAAGAAATTCGCGCCATGGGACGGCGGGCAATGGCGATCAAAATGGACGTCACCGACCGCGAGCAAGTGAAGGACGTGTTCGCCCGCGTCAAAGAGGAGTTCGGATCGATCGACATTTTGGTCAATAACGCCGGCACGCTTGACCACGTTTCACAAATCGAAAAGCAAAACGATGCGTTGTGGGAGCGCGATTTGCGGGTGAATTTGACCGGCACGTACAACTGCACGAAAGCCGTGTGGCCGTACATGAAAGAGCAAGGATGGGGGCGGATCATCAACATGTCGTCCGTCGCCGGCACGCTTGGCGGCTTCGGGCAGGCGAGCTACTCGGCGACGAAAGGAGCGGTGTTGAGCTTTACGAAAAGCATGGCGCTGGAAGGAGCGCGCTACGGCATTACGGTGAACGCCATCGTGCCGGGCATTATCAATACGGAAGCGTTCCGCATGGGCAACCCGAAAATGAACGAACGGATGATCCAGCGCACGGCGTTCCGCCGCCCGGGTGAGCCGGAAGACGTCGCCAACGCCATCGTCTTTCTTTGCTCCGACAAGGCGAAATAT
Source organism: Geobacillus sp. C56-T2 (assembly GCF_007829715.1). Taxonomy (NCBI): domain Bacteria; kingdom Bacillati; phylum Bacillota; class Bacilli; order Caryophanales; family Anoxybacillaceae; genus Geobacillus; species Geobacillus sp. C56-T2. Next base: position 2,726,983 of record NZ_VJWB01000001.1, on the reverse strand, counting down.
ATTACCGGCATCGGGTTGAACGTATCCGGAGGCATAGAACTGTTTACGTTTTGAGCCAAAAGCGCGGTGGTGGCCGAGCGCCAGCTGACCTTTGGGCTGTGGCGAAGCCTCGCGTTCTCACCGCGTCAGAAACGTTTGGCCAACCGGCTATTGGACTGTGAGCCTACACCCGAAGCGGGCACCGCGGCGGAAATGTTCTTGGCTGAGGCCAGCAAGTGGAGGTGGGCTCGGATCGGAAGCGGCGCGGCTTCGGCGGCCCGCAACGGCTCGCCAAGGGGAGAGCGGATCGATGGTGATCCGAGCGTGAGAGGCACTCGCCAAATCGCTCAACGATTTCGAGCAGACCGATTTTCAGACAGAACAGGAGGAGCGGCATGAGGGAAGTGGTCATTGTCGATGCCGTGCGCACGGCGATCGGCAAGAAAAAAGGAGCGTTCGCCAACGTCCATCCGGTTGACTTGCTTGTTCCGGTGCTGCGGGCGCTTGTCGAACGAAACGGATTGGACGCCGGCTTGGTGGAAGATATCGTTGTCGGCTGCGTAACGATGACCGGGGAGCAAGGCGGCAACATCGCCCGTCAAGCCGCACTCGCTGCCGGCTTTCCGGTCGAAGTGCCGGCGTTTTCGTTAAACCGGATGTGCGGCTCGAGTCAGCAGGCCATTCATAACGCAGCGCAAGCGATTTTGGCCGGCGACATGGACATCGTCATCGCTGCCGGCGTAGAAAGCATGACCCGCGTTCCGATGGGAAGCGATATGGGACGATTCAGCCGCCAGCTGACAAGTCGGTACAACATCGTGCCGCAAGGGATTTCCGCCGAGATGATCGCGAAAAAATGGGGATTGTCGCGCGACGAGTTGGACGCGTTTGCGCTCACCAGCCATCAAAAAGCGGCGGCAGCCACCGATAGTGGAATGTTTGCGCGGGAAATCATCCCACTTGAAGTGCAGGGCGAAAACGGAACGATGACAGTTGCCCATGATGAAGGAATCCGCCGCGATACATCGAGGGAAAAGTTGGCAGCGTTAACGCCATCATTTCAGCCCAAAGGCGGTGTCATCACGGCCGGCAACTCAAGCCAAGTGAGCGACGGAGCGGCCGGCGTGCTGCTCATGTCGGCGGAAAAAGCCCGGCAGCTCGGGTTGCGGCCGAGAGCCCGCATCATCGCCCGCGCGGTCGTCGGCGAAGACCCGATTCTGATGCTTACGGGCGTCATCCCGGCCACGCGCCGCGTGCTCGAAAAAGCGGGGCTGCGCCTTGACCAAATCGATGTCATCGAAATCAATGAAGCGTTCGCTTCGGTCGTCAAAGCATGGGAGCGGGAGCTTGAGCCGGATATGGCGAAAGTGAATCCGCGCGGCGGAGCGATTGCCCTCGGACACCCGCTTGGCGCGAGCGGGGCGCGGCTGCTGACGACGTTGCTGCATGAACTCGAAGACATGAACGGGACTTACGGCTTGCAAGTGATGTGCATCGGCTTTGGCATGGCGACCGCCACCATGATTGAACGCTTGTAAAGCGGAGAGGAGGGGAGCGGTTTGCACGCATCGATCGAAACAGCCAAACCGAAACAAAAGCGCGATTTTACGGCGGTCAGCGCCGCCATTGAAGCCGAGCTGGCCGCCATCACGGCGGGAAGGCGACGGCGAAAAATCATGACAACGTTTGTCAAAAACGGACTTGGCGTAGTGTTTAGCGACATCATCGCCCATAAACTGCGAGGGAAAGAAGGAAACAGTGCTTCGTTGCGCCAAATCGGCCGCCGGCTCCGCTTAGCGTTTGAGGAGCTCGGCCCAACGTTCATCAAGCTTGGGCAGGTGCTCGTCACCAGGCAAGATTTGCTGCCGGAGCCGATCACGCTCGAGCTCGAACGGTTGCTTGACCGAGTGCCGCCGATCGAGTTTGCGAAAATCGAGTACATTCTCGAACGTGAGCTTCCGGACGGTCTTGAGACGTTTGAATGGATCGAAGAAACGCCGCTCGGTTCGGCGTCGCTTGCCCAAGTATACAAAGCCAAGCTGAAAGACGGGCCGGTCGTCGCGGTCAAAGTCGTGCGCCCGACGGTCGAAAAGCTGTTTCAAACCGACATCGCCGTTATCAAAAAAATGGCCGCCCGCCTGCAGAAGCGGCTGCCCCCTGAGCTGCAGGCCGCCCTCGATCTTGGGGGGCTCGTGCAAGACTACTACAGCAGCGCCATGGATGAGCTGGATATGACGGAAGAAGCGCGAAAAATGCAAGAGATGAAGCAAAAATACGAACGGAGGGCCGAACATGTCACGGTTCCGCACGTGTACGAAGCGACGAAAAGCGTCTTAATTATGGAATACATCGACGGCTGGCTCATAAAAGATTTCCCCGTTGATTTTCTCACCTTTGAAGAACGGGTCAACATTATGATCGACCTCGTTCACCATTATGTGCAGACGATGCTTGATGGCCATTATCATGCCGACGCCCACGGTTCCAACATCATGATCGACAAGCGAACGAAAAAGGCGGTCATCATCGACTGGGGAATGACCGGGCGGATGGACAGTGTGATGGCGCAAATTTTGATGCGCGTCATTTTGCACATCCAGCTCAACCAAGCGGAAGACGCCGCCGAAGTGTTTATGGAGCTCATGTCGCCGACCATCTACACCGATGTCGTCAAATTGAAAGATGAACTGCGGACGCTGACGTTAAACTATGTGTCCGCCCACCAAGGAAGCAGCCGCTACAATTACGGCCGCCTCGTCCTTGAAGCGACGGCGATCGGGCTTCGCAATTATTGCAAAGTCCCAAACGGCTTGGCGCTTTGGGCGAAAGGGTTTTCCGCGACCGAAGGGACGGCGCGCTGGATTTGTCCGGAAATTTCGTACGGCGAAGTCGTCGAGGCGTATGAAATCCCGATTTTAAAAAGCATTCTCGGAAAGCGTTTTAATTTCCGCGCCAACGCCAGCCTCGTCGCCGAAACGGCCGAATTGGTCGCCACCTTGCCGCGCCGGTTCAACAAAGTGCTCGAGACGATGGCGGAAAACAAATGGCGCATGACCGTGCAGCTGCAAACCGACCCGGTGACGCGCAATACGCTCAACCAAATTGCCAACCGGCTGGCGCTTTCCCTCCTCGCGTTTGCCATTATCGTCGCCACCGGATTGATTGTCGCCAGCATCCCGGGCGGAACGTTTTGGGGGATGGACAAAACGACGATCGCCAACATCGGATTGGCTGTTTCGTTCCTCTTGGTGGTGTTTCTTGGTTGGCGGCTGTTCCGCACGCGCAAGCAACGGCCGCGGTTTTAACCTAGCTTGTTGAAAAAATCGGCATCAAGCGGTCGGCGCGGTTCTGGAAGGGAAAGCTTCCGCTACGGCAATCGAATCGATCCGCGATGAGGAGTGCTAGCCATGTTCGCTGGATAGGAACGCCATCCGATAATGGCCGCGATCGGATCGATCCGCAACGAAGAGTGCTAGTCCCGGGCACGAGCGCATCGTGCCACATTGTCGCTAAAGGAGGGAACGATGTGCGCGACGAGCATGAGGAATGGACGATGTCCCAGCGTATCGAAGCGTTTTACCGCCAAAGTGGTGGACCGGGAAGCCCGGTAATTCGGCGCCTGTTGGAGAGGCATTTGCTGTATGGAAAAGACCATGGCATCCCCGGAAAACGGGAAGAATTCGCGGACGCGTTTCGCGAAGTGTTTTTGCACGACCATTCCACCCGCTCGCTCGTTCTTGGCCTGTTCAAGCTAAAAACCGCCTTGCAAGAGGAATGGAACGCCTACTTGGAGGCGCTGCGAGGTCAAGGCGGCGCCCGTGAAGCAAACGCGGATTTCGCTGACAGGCGGGAGCGATAAGGCCGTGAAAGGGGAGAACAACGATGGTGAAAGCGGCGGTGTTGCACCGTTACGGGGAGCCGCTGGCGATCGAGGAGCTGGATTTAGCTGCCCCCCGGTTTGGGGAAGTAAAAGTGAAAATGAAAGCGGCCGGCCTTTGCCATAGCGATTGGCATGTCGTGCAAGGCCAGCTGCCGCTTCCTTTGCCGCTGGTGCTCGGCCATGAAGGGGCAGGCATCGTTGAGGAGGTTGGCGAGGGAGTGACGAGCGTTCAAGCCGGCGACCACGTTGTGCTCAATTGGGTGCCGTCGTGCGGCCGCTGTCCTTATTGCCGCCTTGGCCGGCCCGACTTATGCGAAGCGGCGGCCCGGCTGACGGCGACCGGCACGCTGCCGGACGGGACGACGCGTTTTTCCCTTGGCGGGAAGCCAGTCTATCAATTTCTCACCGCCGGGGCGTTCAGCGAGCGCACGATCGTGCCGGAACGGGCGGCGATTCCGATTCGCCGCGATGTGCCGTTTGAATTGGCGGCCTTGATCAGCTGCAGCGTCATGACCGGGGTGGGGGCGGTCATCCATGCCGCGCGGGTGCGCCCCGGCAGCACGGTGGCCGTCATCGGCGCCGGCGGCGTCGGCTTCAACATCATCCAAGGAGCGGCGCTCGCCGGGGCCAAACAAATTATCGCCATCGACATTGTCGAGGAAAAATTGACGATGACGAAAACGTTCGGGGCGACACATACGGTCAACGCCGGCGACGAAGATGCCGTCAGCGCGGTTCTCGACTTGACGGACGGCCTTGGCGTCGACTATGCCTTTGAAGCGATCGGCCGCCCGGAAACGATGGCTGATGCGTACAACATGACGAGAAAGGCGGGGATGACGGTCATCGTCGGCATCGCCGCGCCGCATGAAACGGTGGAAATCAACGCCTTCTCCTTGCCGTCGCAGGCAAAGACGTTGACAGGGGTGTGGCTCGGCCAAGGCAATCCCCCGGTCGACTACCCGAAGCTGCTCGACTTGTACGCGGTGGGCAAGCTGAAGCTGGAACCGCTCATCAGCGCCGTCTATGCCCTCGAACAAATCAACGATGGCTTCGCCGCCTTAAAGAGCGGACAAAACATCCGCGGCCTAATCCGCTTTGAGGAATAAACACGCACCAACAAGGAGGCGATGCCTCTCACGGCGAGCTTGGACCGCTGAGCTTGGGAATGCGGCCGGAAGCCGGATTTCAGAAGGCGGCCGCTCATTCGGCGCCATCACCAGTGTGCAAGGTATAGGGAGAACGTCTTGAGACGATATCGCTGACTTAGAAAGAACAAGAGATCGTCTTGGCGATCATCGTCAACTTAGGAGGAACGAGAATCTTGCCGGTGACCACGGCTTAGAAGGAATAAGGCGATCGTCTTGCCGGTGACCGCGGCTTAGAAGAAACAAGGGATCGTCTTGGCGGTCATCCCAGCTTAGAAGGAATACGGCAATCGTCTTGACGATCATCACCGACTGGGAAAGGGGAAAACGAGATGCCGGTGTTTCAAAGCGAGCAGGAGCTGTATGACGTTCTCGGCCGCTTTTTTGAAAAAGTGGCCGAGACGGACGAGTCGAAGGAATTGATCGCCTCGACAGAGCTAACCCCCGGCTATGACGCGTATGTCCAGTATATTTTTCATAAGCCGGAAGCGAAAATTACGTGGACGCATGAAAACGGGAGGTTGAAAATCGTCTGCGGCGAGACGGACTTGCGGCCGGAGCTCATCTTTGAACAGAGCGCCGATGTCGGACATAAATTTTGGCTCGGGCGGCTCGATTTGCAGCAGGCGCTTGCCCGCCAACAAATCAAAGTGCAAGGACCGCTCGTGAACGCATTGAAAGTGCTGCCGCAGCTTGACGCCATCTATCCGGCGTACCGCGACTATTTGCAGGAAATTGGCCGCAGCGATTTATTGCGATAGCTTGGTTCAAAATCCGATAAATCGAGAACATGGAGCGATGGAAAGGAGGAGACGGCAATGATTTCGGCGCAAACGACGGAAGCCGATTTATGGATTGATGGAGAATGGCGGCCGGCCGCCAGCGGCGAACGGTTTGACGTCATCGACCCGGCGACGGGCGAAGTGATGGCCCGCGTCGCCAACGCTGGCGAGGACGATATCGACGCGGCGGTCGCCGTCGCCGAAGAGGCGTTTTCGGATCGGCGCTGGCTGGCCATTTCCCCGCTCGAGCGCGGGCGCATCTTGCGCCGCATCGCTGAACTGATCCGCCATCATCACGATGAACTGGCACGGCTGATGACAAGGGAAAACGGCATGCCGATCAACATGGCGCGGTTTATCGAAATTCCGCTCGCCGCCGACTGTTTCGACTTTTTCGCTTCGCTTGTCGTCAAGCCGCAAGGAGAGGTGCTGCCGTTTTCCGTCGCCGGCACCGCCCCTGACTATATGGCGTGGACGGTCAAGGAGCCGATCGGGGTGGCGGGACTGATTACGCCATGGAACTTCCCGCTTTTGATGCCGACATGGAAAATCGCTCCGGCGCTGGCGGCGGGCTGTACGATGGTGGTAAAACCGGCCCCGGAGACGCCGCTGACGGCGCTTAAACTGGCCGAACTTTGCCAAGAAGCTGGCGTGCCGGACGGCGTTGTCAACGTCCTGCCGGGGCGGGATGAAGCGGGCAAAGCGCTCGTCCGCCATCCGCGCGTGCCGAAAATCGCGTTTACCGGCGAGACGGCAACGGGGCGCCACATCTTGCAGGCGGCCGCTCCCCACATTAAGCGGGTGACGCTTGAGCTCGGCGGCAAGTCGCCGAACATCATCTTTGCCGATGCCGACCTCGAGCAGGCGGCCAAAAGCGCGCTGTTTGGCGTGTTCTACAACTCCGGGCAAGTATGCCAAGCGGGAAGCCGCATTTTAGTCGAACGGTCGGTGTATAAAACGTTCGTTCAACTGTTGGCCGACCGGGCCAACACATTGCGAATGGGCCCCGGGATGAGCGCCCGCACCGATATTGGCCCGGTCGTCAGCCGCGAGCAGTACGACAAAGTGCTGCGCTACATCGACATCGGCCGGCAGGAGGGAGCGAAACTGGTTGCTGGAGGAAACGCGCGGCCGGAGCTCGGCGGCTACTTTATCGAGCCGACGATTTTTGCCGATGTCAAGCCGTCGATGCGCATCGCCCGTGAAGAAATTTTCGGTCCGGTGGCGGCCGTGATTCCGTTCGCCGATGAGGAAGAAGCGGTTCGCCTTGCCAACGATACGATCTACGGCCTCGCTGCCGCTGTTTGGACGAACGATATCAAGCGGGCGCTCCGCTTGGCGCGCCGGGTGAAAAGCGGAACGGTATGGATCAACACGTATCAAGTGCTGTCGCCGACCGCCCCGTTTGGCGGCTATAAGCAGAGCGGCCTCGGCCGCGAGCTTGGGATGCAGGCGCTTGAACCGTATTTGGAGACGAAAACCGTCATTTGCGACGTAAACGACCGGCCGATGACGTTGTTTTAAGAGAGGGGAAAAGGCTGGTGAAAAACAGCCGTTTCCCTTCCATGGATGGGGGAACGTGTGTAAATGTGACAAAGCGTTTCGATGGGAAAATCAAGGCCGGAAAACGGGAGGGGCGATGCCATCACCAGCGTCGGAAAAGACCGGTGACAACCGGTCGGTTTGTGAGAAGCTGAAAAGAACGCGTGATGGTGCCGCGACATGTTTTCGCTTGAACAGCGCGGTTGGGAGCGCCTTGTTTCCTGACATCAACAGCCTTCAAAGGAGGAGAAACGCGATGACTCGCCATGATGGGTTTCAAACGGTGAAAGGAACGATCGATTGGGAGCATCCGATGTATAAATTGTATGAAAAAGCGAAGCGCAACGGGAAATGGAATCCAGCCGACATCGATTTCAGCCAAGACCAAACCGATTTTGCCAGCTTGACGAGCGAAGAAAAAATATCGGCTTTGCCGCTTGTCGCCGGGTTTTCCGCCGGCGAAGAGGCGGTGACGCTCGACATCTTGCCGATGACAAACGCTCTCGCGCGCCAAGGGCGGCTCGAGGACGTCCTGTTTTTGACGACGTTTATGCACGACGAAGCGAAGCATGTCGAGATGTTTTCCCGCTGGCAGCAAGCCGTCGGCATCGGGCAGATGGACTTGTCCGTCTTTCATAACGACCATTACAAACGCATCTTTTACGAAGCGCTGCCAGAAGCGATGGACCGCCTGTATAGCGACGACTCGCCGGAAGCGATCATCCGCGCCGCTACGGTGTATAACATGATTGTCGAAGGAACACTGGCTGAATCCGGATATTACACGTTCCGGCAAATTTACAAAAAAGCCGGGCTGTTCCCAGGGCTGCTCCAAGGCATCGATTATTTGAACATGGACGAAGGCCGGCACATTCAATTCGGCATTTATACGATCCAACGGCTTGTCAACGAAAACGAACGATATTATGAGTTGTTCATCCGCTATATGGACGAATTATGGCCGCACGTCTCCGGATATGTCGCCTATTTGACCGAGCTTGGCAAACGCCAGCAGCACCTCGCCCGCGCACGGAGTCTGGAAATTGACTATGACATGCTAACCAACTATGTGGTCAAACAGTTCAACATCCGCAAAAAACAAATCAGCCGCACGAAGCGGTATGACAGCGTCGAGGAGCTAGAAAAAACAGCGGCCGAATTTTAAAAGGCTCGTGGAAAAGAGCGGTTTCTCTTTATCAGAAGCGCTTTTTTCGATTCGAGAGCGAACATGCTTAATTCCGAGCAGACGGGCGGGTTTCGCCCGCCCGCGTCTTGGCAGAAGAAAAAATCGCTTTCGACCGCTTCCTTTTGGAGGAAGCCAGAAAGCAACAAGAGAGCAAGGAATGGAACGGGCGTGAGAACGCCACATTCAATAATGGGAACCGACAGCAGGGGGAGAGAAAGGCTTTTGTGATCAAACATAGTTGGTTTTGTTAGGAAACAAGGTATTTATTTTGGGGGGAATAGGGGGAAAATGATCATTTCATGGGAGAAAACGAGGGGGCATGAAAAATGGGGAACTTGTTTGCGGTCAATCCAAAACGATTTGCGATTGCGGGCGGAGCGGGATTTCTCGCGGTCATCGCTCTAGTGGCTATGTTGCTTTTGTCAGGTACGGCGTTTGCCGCGTTTCCGCTATCAGGTGTCGGGGGATTTACGATCAGCGCCGATAAAATTACAGGAACCGGATTTAAACTGTATCCTGCCATCGGTGAAACGGAACAAAGAGGGGCTTGGGGGCAAGCAGCCATTGACTTGGCGTCAGCGAATATCACCAATTTGGTGCTGGCGAAAAACATTAACACCGAGTCAGCTCTCGGCGCTTACGGCATTAAAAGCATCGATGTCGTTGTCACCGGCGGCAATGTAAGCGGACAAAATTTGAAACTGCGCGTCACTGGCATTCAAGCGGATAGCACGTCATTTGCCGGTTTGGAGACGCAAGAGCATAAAACCGACAACCCGCTCAACGTCATCGACTTAAGCGCGCCGAACTTAACGCTTGATAAACCGAGCTTGAATACGCATTACATGTCGGCAGGTTCGATCACCATCCCGAACATGAAGCTGAAAGTGATCGCTAACATGAAAGATGGGAGCCGGATCGGCGACTTTTAATTCGGTCTGATCATCATTGGGACGCGAGTTGTCCATCCCCTATTCCTCCCAAAATAAATGAGAAGTTCGAGTTGTCATCTTGTTTCCTGTGTGATCACGCATTTATGCTTAACGACTGTGCGCCGGTTTTTTTATTCTGGAAAATTTTTTTCTCTTCATCGCTTTTGGCAAATAAAGGGGAGAGGAAGAGGGAGCCAAGCGACGAACAGTGGCGCGTTTATAGATGATCAGCCGGTGTAAAACAGAGCGATCGTTCTTGGTCAAGAAACAAACGGCGGCGCGTGTCGAAGACTGGTGAAAACCGGTTGTTTCGCTGGAGAAATGGGAAGAGTGTGAAAGGCGATGCCTTAGAGCTTTTCTATTGGAGAAACGAGGGGGGAAGCGGCTTGCTCCTGAAAAGGTTGGTGAAAAACCGCTGGTTGCCTTGATCGGCGCCTGAACATAAAGGATAATGCAGCCAGTTTTTTTCACTTGAGAAACGATCCCGAGAAGCGGTGGCGCGAGGTAATCGGCCTCTTCAATTGCCAGCCTTTTAGGCTAATGATTAGCCAAAAAGAACGAAAAAGAGGTAAAGGAGGCAAGATGGGATGATGAGGAAGCTAGTTGAAATCGGGCAAATGACGACCATCGGAGCACTGACGGGCGCGTTTATCGGCGGAATCGTCGTTGGCGGTGGAGGAAACGGAGCGCTGTTGGGGGGACTGCTGCTAGCAGTCGCTCTCTCCTTGCTTATCCCGTTTTTTTCGAACCGCCCAACGGCGATCGTCCGCGTGAAATACGGAGCGGCCGCTTTGTTGCCGGGGATGCTTGTAGGTGGGAGCCAATGGGTGTCGCTTGGAACGGTCGGCGCTGCGGCGGGAGGGATAGCTAGCAGTGTGCTTGCCGCTTTTTTTGCCCAAGACATCATCGAGAAACAAGAAAGGCAAGGACGATACATTCGCACACGGTTTCATTACGTGTGGTTGTTTTTTGGAGGATCCCTAGCCACATTTTGCGCGTTGAACGCCTTTTTTGCCGCCGAGCGGGCGGTACCGTGGCAAACATGGGTGCGCTCCATTCCAATGGTGGTGCAGACGACGGTCATTCTCGCCTTTGTGTTGCTTGGGGTTGTCATTGGCGTTGCTTGGAAAAAGAGAAACGCTGAGACTTGGCGGCAAGCATGGACGTCTGCCCGCCGCCCGGTACGGGGAGTCGTGGTCGGTGGAATCGTGGCTATCATCGTCGCTTCCCTTGTCCATTACGGCTTTTTGTCTGTCCGCACCGCCGCTCGCTTCGTCGGTCCTCTGTTATCCTATGCCTTCGGTTGGATATTGCCGTGTGCTGTCGGGTATTTGCTTGCTGTCAACCGCCATCGCCCTGTTTTAGGATCGGTGTTGGCGATGATAGGGGCAGGGTTTGTCTTGATGGTAGGCATCAGTGTGTTCCCCATGCTTCTGCTTCCTGGAAGTGGGCTGATGTGGGCCGGATTGGTCACGGGCTTAGTAATGGTGGTTTTGGCGATTTTAAGCATCATCAAGCCGCAAAGCCATGTAGCATTCGGCAGTTTTCTCATCCTTGCTTCCATCCTTTCGTTTGTCGGTGCGGCCGGCGGCCTGATCATCGGAGGCGTCATCGGTCTGGTGGGCGGTGCATTGGTGGTGGCATGGAACGGACAGCAAGCGGGGGAGACGGACAGCGACTATCCTCCTCCCGTTTCCCCTCTTTCCAATCGCTCATCAACAATGACAGGATAAAAGGGAGGATGCAAATGAAGGCAAGCAAATGGTGGAAAACCGCGCTTCTCGCTTTGGCACTTTTTCTCTGCCTACCGCTTGGCGGGGCGCGTTCGCTCGCCGTCAGTGAAGAACAGGGATTTGTCATTCATGCCGATAAAGTGGTGGGCCTCTTGGACTTAGGTGGCATTGTTCTTGGGTCGCCGAAAGTGATCGTCGGCAAACTTCCCATTGCTTTCATCCAAACCGACATCAGCGGATTGTCTATGGAACGGGCCATCGACACGCCGCAAGGAACGATTCGATTGTCCATTCAGTCGAAAGGAACGGCGCAAGCCAATTGGATGAAACTGGATGTAACGAAATTAAAGTTTGGCGGTCTTTGCTTCGACGGCTTCCCGATTAAGCAATGTTTGAAAGACGTCACATTGGTGGCGACGAAAATGACGGCTTCGCGCCTCGCCCTTCCTGATATGTCGCTGTCAGCCTCGTTTTCCGGCGCCTCGATGATGCAAGCGGAGCGAAGCGCACTCGAACAAACGGATCTCGCCCAAGAAGCCGAACGGCTCATTTGGCAGCTTGATGAGCAAAAGCAAGGAACCGACAGCGCTGCCTACATGGTAAAGACGCTGCAGACGGATATCCCTACGCTTAGGAAGCGGGTTGAGTCGAGGGCGGACGAATGGACGGCGATGGAAGAAAAACAAACCGCCGTTTCCGCTTCCCTCCAATCGCTTGAACAAGCTATGGCGGGAGAGCAGAGAGCCGGGAGTGAAGAACAAAGACAATATGAAGCGGTGGTGATGCGCTTTCAAGAGTGGAAACAAATGCTCGAACAGCAAAGCGCTGCTCTTAGTGAAGACGTAGGAAAATGGAATGAACAAGATGGGTTATGGGAAAAAGCCGCTTCATACGTCGCAAAGCGACTGCGGCTTGGGGAACAATCGAACGCGATGAACATTCTTTCGGCTTTGCGCTCATCGCTCGACGACATGAAACAGCAGCTCGACAAAGAGAGAAAAGCCCTGGCCGCTTGGAGCCAAACGGTGACCGAGTTCGAGAAGCGACTCAATGCGGTTGAGGAATGGGTGAAACGGAAACCGGCCACCGGGGAGGAGCGCGCAGCTGGGCGTTCCGACGTACCGCTTTCTTCGCCGAAAACAGATGGTGAAGTGACTCCATAGAAGAAGAAGGTGTCCCGGAAGGAGCGGGACACCTTGTTTCATCATATAGGCCATATCCGTTTGAATGTACGATGGGGATTGCCCCTGTCTTGAAGACGGATCGAAACGGGGCCGTAGGGAGTTCGTCCCGCGTCTAAGGTGCCGCCGTTGCCTTAAATGATTCCGTCGCGGATGGCCTTGACGATGGCTTCCGTCCGGTTTTTGGCGTTCATTTTTTGCAAAATCGCCGACACGTAGTCGCGCACCGTATACTCGCTCAAATGAAGCCGTTTCGCCGCTTCATAGGTCGACGCCCCTTCGGCGACCAGTTTCAATACTTCGATTTCTCGCGGCGATAAGTGCGGGGTCGGTTGCACAAGCTCTGGGCGGCCGCCGCTACATTTAGCTAAAATTTCCCCCGCGCTTTGGCCGAATTTCATTACCGCTGTGTAGAGGCCATTGGACAATTGAAAAGCGGTCTTCGGACCACAATCCAAAATGGCAGCACCGATGAGCCGATTTTCCGAGGGGGCATACATCGGGGCAATGACGATTGACTCAAGTTGAAACTGCTGAACGTATTTCATCGGCAATCCTTGTTCCGCATGGCGGACGTAAATCGGTGGTACGTTTGTCATTTGGCGACCGAGCAGCTGTAGTCGTTGAATGTATTGTTTAATGAAAGGAAGATGATCAATGTGTTCATGAATGCTTTTGATTTCATGATTATCAAGCTGATAGCCGTACAGTCCGAATCCGCTTTCATGAATGCTGGAATAGGCGAACAGCGCACATCGTTCAAATGGCAAGTAGGCGACAAACCCGGTTGAAATGTATTCAATGGCTTGATGCAGCGTTTTGGCTCGCATGATCCATTGGTCAAACAACAACACCGCGTCTTTCCAAAGCTGTTGCTCTTTCGTACGGATGGAAACCTTTTGAGCAGCATGAAACTGTTCGAGAGCGTGAAGCAGAAATGGAATGACGAACCGATCTTCCCCTTCGGTACAAACAAGCAAAAGATCGTCTCCCCATGGGAGTGGGATCAATCGCGTTTCGCTGACATCCATGTGGCAAAGAATGCGTTCACATAAGGCGAAAATCGTCTCTCCGCACACCGTGTTGTCGATAAGGGCATCAGCCACGCTTCCATACCATTTGGCGACAATGAAGCCGCCGTCGGCTGTTCTGGCCAGTTGGGCAATCCATGTGATCGGCAGCTGCTTGGATGAAACGGTTTGCTCAAGAAACTGCTCTAAATCGAACTCCGCACAATCAGGAGCGGTAACGGACTCATGAAGTTTCAAAAAAACGTACTGAATGGCTTGATGAACGCGAAAGTCCATAACGTCCCCCGACTGAATGGCTTCGTGAGCCGCGTTTTCCATCATCGATAAAATGACGGTCGACTGGTTGGGCGACAGCTTCCCGTTTCGTTTTTCCCATTCGCGGCGAAACGTCGCTAGCCATTCGGCGATATCACTTATCGGATGGCCCCATTGTGAAGAGAACGCCTCAATGGCAAGTCGCAAGGGGTGGGCGGCGGCGTGCTGCTTGTCCTCCAGTTCCTCGCATTTGTCTAGCCAGGCTGAAAGAATGCTCTCGCGGTGATGTTCGAGCGTATTCCACCCTTCTTTCAAAATGGCATCCAATCGGTTTGAAAGGCGCAAGTTCATTCGGTTCCCCTCCTTAACTGGTTTGGTATTGTCAAAAGTTTATCCTCCACACTCACGGTTTTCCCTTGAGTTTCAACGGTTGGAAGAAAAAAAGCTTGCCACCCCCATTGTTTTCGGCCATCATTGAGGTAACGACACCCAACAGCCAAAACAAAGGAGTGACAAGCTTGTTACCTCAATTATTAGCCTATTTGCTCGAAATCATCAAGACCCAATATCAAATCATTGTGTATTTGATGGGTGTGATATTGGGAAAATCCTTGCATCTCGAGGACTGGGACGAACCCATCCAAAAGCCGTACCGGAAACTTCAGGTCGATGACCTTCCGATCATCGATGTGCCGGAAACCCTTGATTACCGGAAGCTGTTGGCAGACTATGAAGCCCAGCACAGACGTCCTTTACGGCCCATCCAGCGCCGCGCGAAGGCGAAACACCGTGTTCCGGATTCGTTGACCTGCCCTCGCTGCCAGGCTCCCTCTTCTTACCTGTACGCCAATAACGGCGGAAAAGGGCAATACCAATGCAAAGTGTGCCAATGCCGGTTCAACCACCGAAATCGGTTCACCAAGCAAGCGGTCTTTCGTTGTCCGCACTGCAAAAAGACGTTGGAAAAAATCAAGGAACGCAAGGAATACAACGTCTATAAGTGCAAGAACAACGATTGCCCGTTTTACCAGGCCAACCTTCGCCGGATGACGAAGAAAGAGCGCCAACAGTTTCAACAGAATCCTCAAGCCTTCAAGGTGCGGTATTTGTTTCGGGAGTTCTTGTTTGACTTTCTCCCGTTGGCTTCCTCGTCGCTCATCAAGCCGAAGGTCGATTTGTCCCGGCTGGCTGCGTCGCCGCACGTGTTGGGGCTCGTGTTGACGTACTACGTCAACTTTGGGATGTCCTCGAGGGAAACCGCCGCCGCCCTGAAGGACATCCATGGCGTCTCGATCTCTCATCAGACGGTGCTCAACTACGCCAACAGCGTCGCGCTTTGGATCAAGCCCTTTGTCGACCGATTCCCGTATGAGCTGTCCGGTTCGTTCTGTGGGGACGAGACATATATTCGTGTGAAGGGCCGTTGGCATTACCTATTCTTTATGTTCGACGCCGTGAAAAAGATCGTGCTGTCCTATCGCGTCTCGCCCAACCGGGACACGCTCTCGGCCATCAAGGCGATCAATGATGTCCTCAGGAAGCTGCCGTCCCTTCCAGACGACTTGTCGTTCGTCGTGGATGGCAACCCGATTTACCGGTTGGCGCAACACTTCTTTGCCCAGCACGGGATTTCGTTTGACGTCCGCCAGGTGATCGGCCTGACCAACGAAGATCCGGTCTCGGAAGAGTTTCGCCCTCTCAAGCAGATCATCGAGCGATTCAACCGGACCTTTAAAGGCAACTACCGCCCGACCCATGGGTTTGGCGCCGAGGAAGGCTCGGTGTCCTTTGTGACGCTGTTTGTGGCGTATTTCAACTTTCTGCGCCCGCATAGCGCGCTCGAAGGCCGGGTACCGGTCGTCATCCCGGAGCTCGCCGAGCTGCCGCATATGCCAGCCCGGTGGACGAAGCTCATCACCATGGCTCAGGACTTCCTTCAAAACGAGGCAGCCTAACTTTTTTGTCCTCCAGAGCCCGTTGAACAGAACTCCTGCCGGATTCGGCGAAGCGAACCCTTGACCAACCGAACACCGCCAAAGGTAAAATTCGGTAAAAGCAAGGGCGGCTTTCCTATTGCCTTCTTTTTTGTCCCCGTCGCCCTTGACGACTCTTTCCCACCTTTGGCGGGTGTTGGTCAAGGGCGAATCCGGCTCTCTGCATGCCCCACGATGCTCAATGGGATGGTCTGTGTGGAGTTTTCATAGAACTTTTGACGCTACCACTGGTTTCGGATAGGTTTTGCCTTGTTTTTGGTTTGAAAGATGAAATCGCTCTTTCTTGTCTATCCATCGTTTCGGACAAAACAGGGCTTGTTGGTCGAATAGGTCCGTGTCTGGAGAGAAAAACGGGTTCAATCATTTTGGCGATAAGAGAAATGGTTGTGGAGTGCCCTTTTATTAAAACGTTCTTTATTAATAATATTATAACAATTCTGTCTATTATAATACAAATGGTTTGTCAATCGTATCTCCGTTGTGTACGATAGAGGCAAAGAAAGGAAAGGGGATTGCGAACGGATGAGCACGACCGAACATAAACAAGAAGCCCCGAAAACCGTCCGCTGCAAAGTCATCACCGTCAGCGACACGCGAACTGAGGAAACCGACCGGAGCGGCCGGCTGATGATCGAGCTGCTGACTGAGGCCGGTCATGACGTTGTGGGCTATGAAATTGTAAAAGACGAGGAAGCGGCCATTCGCGCGGCGGTGCTCGACGGCTGCCGCCGCCTTGATGTCGACGCGGTGCTCACCAACGGCGGCACCGGCATCGCCAAGCGCGATGTGACGATCGAAACGGTGAGCGCGCTGCTTGAGAAAGAACTCGTCGGCTTTGGCGAGCTGTTCCGCTTCCTCAGCTACACCGAAGACATCGGCGCCGCCGCCATGCTGTCGCGCGCCGTCGCCGGCGTGGCGATGGACACCGCCATCTTTTGCACCCCCGGCTCCACCGGAGCGGTGCGCCTGGCGATGACGAAGCTCATTTTGCCGGAGCTCGGGCATGTTATAAGAGAGATTCGGAAAGACCGGTGAGGAAACACGTGTCCGTTCGGGTGAGAACGGACACGAAGTTTGATCAGGCGTTTTTCTGTTTTTCCCTTTCTTGATTGCGAAGGATGAAGCGTTGGATTTTGCCGCGGAACGGCGTAGAGGGAGTCATCAAGGAAATGTCATCGCAGCGGAATCCGCCACATCTGTTTCCTTCTCTTCCAGTTCCGCTCGCATCGTGAAAAGCAGCTTGTCTGCCATCGCTAAAAGAACATCGAACGGCATTAGCACTCATTCGTGATGGTGTGTCATGGGTTTCTCGGTGAGCGATGAAACGGATGGCACGGTGCGGTACCAAATCCACAAATCGTTGACCATCGAAGCGAGTTCGGCGATGTCGGCGTTGAGCTGGCACGAGCGCGCAAAATCCGTTTCTTCGCCAAGCGCGTCTTGCTTTTCATTGATTTCCCGCTCCAACGCGGCGATGCGGTCGGGGATCAAGCCGCGGATCGCTTCCCACTCGAGCAAAATCGCCTCCTGTTCCTCGGCGCTGTAGTCGTCCCAATGTTTGTCCAACTGCGGCACGCGGATGCCGAGCCGTTTGTCTTCGATGAAGATGCCGCTCATTCTCATGTCCTCCTTTTCCTCTATTATACGAAACGTCTCCATAGAGTGTGGTGGAATTTTTATGCTTTTTCATGAATACGTATTGAAAAATGAGCCGAAAGCTGATAAAGTGATTAATGTATCGGATTTGAATATTTATTTATATTTAAGTATATTTATGTGACAGGAGAGGAGAACGACCATGGCAAATCCGAAATTGGTGCTGGCATACTCTGGCGGTTTAGATACATCGGTGGCGATCAAGTGGCTGCAGGAGCGCGGGTATGATGTGATCGCCTGCTGCCTGGACCTTGGGGAAGGAAAAGATCTTGATTTCGTGAAAGAAAAAGCGCTCAAAGTCGGCGCGATCAAATCGTACGTCATCGACGTCAAAGACGAGTTTGCCAACGACTATGCGCTCATCGCTTTGCAGGCGAATGCGCTGTATGAAGGGAAATATCCGCTCGTCTCGGCGCTGTCGCGTCCGCTCATCGCGAAAAAACTCGTCGAAATCGCCGAGCTGGAAGGCGCCGTGGCGGTCGCCCATGGCTGCACGGGGAAAGGGAACGACCAAGTGCGCTTTGAAGTGTCGATCAAAGCGCTCAATCCGGATTTGGACGTCATCGCCCCCGTGCGCGAATGGAGCTGGTCGCGCGAGGAAGAAATCGAATACGCGAAAAAACACGGCATTCCGATCCCGGTTGATCTGGACAGCCCGTTTTCGATCGACCAAAACTTATGGGGCCGCAGCAACGAATGCGGCATTTTGGAAGATCCGTGGGCTGCGCCGCCGGAAGAGGCGTACGAGCTGACGGCTTCGCTTGAGGACGCGCCGGATGTGCCGGATGTCATCGAGATCGGCTTTGAACAAGGCGTGCCGGTGACGTTAAACGGGAACGCGTACCCGCTTGCGCAATTGATTTTGGAACTGAATGCGCTCGCCGGCAAGCACGGCGTCGGCCGCATCGACCATGTTGAGAATCGCCTTGTCGGCATTAAGTCGCGCGAAGTGTACGAATGTCCGGGGGCGATCACGCTCATTAAAGCGCATAAAGAGCTGGAAGACTTGACGCTTGTGCGGGAAGTTGCCCATTTCAAACCGCTCATCGAGCAAAAAATCGCTGAAGTCATTTACAACGGCCTTTGGTTCTCGCCGCTTAAAGACGCGTTGGTTGCGTTTTTGAAAGAAACACAGAAAAACGTCACCGGCGTCGTGCGCGTGAAGCTGTTTAAAGGCCATGCGATCGTTGAAGGGCGCAAATCGCCGTTCTCGCTCTACGATGAGAAATTGGCGACGTACACGTCGGAAGATGAATTTGACCATCAAGCGGCGGTCGGCTTCATTTCGCTGTACGGCTTGCCGACCAAAGTCAACAGCATCGTGAACAAACAAAACAAAGCGTCGGTGTCGACCGGCCAATAAAAATGGAGAGAAAAGGAAGGAGGAAGTCGCATTCCTCTGCGGCGTGAGGCGTGAAAAAGCTTTGGGGTGGACGGTTTACGAAAACAGCGGAAGAATGGGTCGATGAGTTTGGTGCGTCGATCCCGTTCGACCAAGAGCTCGTCGAGGAAGACATTGAAGGGAGCCTCGCCCATGTGACGATGCTCGGCGAGTGCGGCATTTTGCCGGCGGATGACGTCGAAAAAATTAAAGGCGGGCTTTTGCGCCTGCTCGAAAAAGCGAAGCGGGGAGAGCTCGAGTTTTCCGTCGCGTATGAAGACATTCATTTAAACATTGAAAAAATGTTGATTGACGACATCGGTCCAGTGGGCGGCAAGCTGCACACCGGACGGAGCCGGAACGACCAAGTGGCGACCGATATGCATCTATATTTGCGCAAGCGCGTCGAAGAGATTCTCGGCCTCATCCGCGGACTGCAGCGGGCGCTTGTGTCTCAAGCCGAGAAGCATGTCGAAACGATCATGCCGGGGTATACGCATTTGCAGCGGGCGCAGCCGATTTCGTTCGCCCATCATCTGCTGGCGTATGTTTGGATGTTGGAGCGCGATTATGAGCGATTTTCTGAGTCGCAAAAGCGCATCAACAAGTCGCCGCTTGGCGCCGGGGCGCTCGCCGGCACGACGTTTCCGATCGACCGGCAGCGGACGGCGGAGCTTTTGGGCTTTGCCGATAGTTACGAAAACAGCTTGGACGCCGTGAGCGACCGCGATTTCATCATCGAATTTTTAAGCAACAGTTCGATGCTCATGATGCACTTGTCGCGGCTCGCTGAGGAGCTTATTCTTTGGTCAAGCCAGGAGTTCCAGTTCATTGAGCTCGATGACGCGTTTGCGACCGGCAGCAGCATCATGCCGCAAAAGAAAAACCCGGACATGGCCGAGCTCATCCGCGGCAAAACGGGCCGCGTGTACGGCCACTTAATGGCCTTGTTGACGGTGATGAAAGGGCTGCCGCTCGCTTACAACAAAGATATGCAAGAGGATAAAGAAGGCATGTTTGATACGGTGAAGACGGTCATCGGGTCGCTGAAAATTTTCACCGGCATGATTGAAACGATGAACGTGCGCGCGGATGTGATGGAGCGGGCGACGAAACAAGACTTTTCGAACGCGACCGAGCTCGCCGATTACTTGGCCGCCAAAGGCGTGCCGTTCCGTGAAGCGCATGAAATTGTCGGCAAGCTCGTCTTGCGCTGCATCGAACAAGGCGTCTTTTTGACCGATTTGCCGCTTGACGTGTATCAAGAAGCGTCGCCGCTGTTTGAGGAAGACATTTATGACGCCTTGAACCCGCGCACGGCCGTCAATCGCCGCAACAGCGCCGGCGGCACCGGGTTCGCGGAAGTGCTTGCCGCGCTTGAAAAAGCGAAAGAACGATTGGGAGGCTGACCGAAAAGGTGCTCTCCCCTTAAGAAAGACACAATTATCGTGTGACAGAGAAACAGCTGGGTACTTATATAGCGATGAGGCAAGGGGGCTGACCGAAAAGGTGCTCTCCCTTCAAGAAAGATACGACCTATCGTGTGGCAGGGAAGCGGCTGTTGTTTATCATAGCGATGAGAGAGGGTGTCCCGGTCCGTTCGGGACATCCCCGTTACATCGTGCATACCGCTTCCCGGCATCGTTTCTCAAATAGAAAAACGTTGCCACATTGCCCACATTTATTCATCGATCAAAGGAAACCGCTGTTTTTCCCACCCTTCTCGAAGGCTAGTGATTTAAGGGAGCAGGCCGCTTACCGACCTCGTTTCTCAAATCGAAAAGCTCTGCCGCACCAAGATCGCCTTTCGTACGCTCCCCCATTGCTCAAGAGAAACAACCATTTTTTGCATCTTTCTAGCGAACGTCACTCTTTCGGGGTTCTGACGACCAGCACATCGCATTTGGCATGACGGACGATGTTTTCCGACACGCTGCCGATTAAGAACCGCTCGACCGCGTTCAACCCGGTCGCACCGCAAATGATGAGGTCGGCTTTGTATTTCGGGGCGACGTCCTTGGCGATTTTTACCTTCGGCGAACCGAACTCGATGTCCGTTTCGACATCGTTGAGCCCCGCGGCGACGGCCGCCTGTTTGTATCGTTCAAGCAGTTTGACCGCGTATTGTTCCGATCGCTCGGCGAGGGTGTAATCGGGGGCGCCCATGGCGTTGAAATCTCGCACATCGATCACATGGGACAAAATGAGCTTCGCCCCATTGCGCTTGGCGATTTGAATCGCTTTTTTTAACGCCCACTCCGCTTCTTTTGAGCCGTCAACGGCGACGACAATCGTGCGATACGTCATCGTCACGGTTCTTCCCTCCCTTTGGATAAAAATGTTATTTCTATAAATCGTATACCCGCCCGATGCCGGCGATAAACTACGCCATATAGAACGATTGGTGAACAAGGGAGGAAAACGACATGGAAAAGCGGAATAACGATTGGCTGTATGATGAGGAAGAAGTGCGGACGATCACCGAACAAATCACGGAATCATATGAAAGCGGCATGATTGACGATAACGAATCGTATTACGATCCGCGCCGGGAGGTCGGCGAATAGCCATAGCGCCAGCGAGCTATGGTTCTTTTTTTGTATTCGCTCCTGTTTATAAAGTAAAATGGAAGAAAGAGAATGGCGAAAAGGAGGAGAAACGGTGCGGCACGCCTTGATTACGGCCGGAGCGAAAGGGCTGGGGAGAAAAGTGACAGAGCTGCTCCTTGATAAAGGGTATTCGGTGACGGTGAACTACCGGAGCGATGAACAGGCGGTGCGCTCCCTGGCCGAGAAGTACCGCAGCGCCGCTGACCGCCTCCAGTTTGTGCGCGGCGATGTGACAAACAAAGACGATTTGGCAGCGCTCGTTGACGCCGCCATGGAGCGGTTCGGCCGCATTGACTGTTTGATTAACAACGCGGGACCATACATTTTCGAACGAAAAAAATTGGCCGATTATACAGAAGACGAATGGTATGAAATGATAGAAGGCAATTTGAGCGCGGTCTTCCACTTGGTAAGACGGGCGATTCCGATCATGCGCCAGCAGCGGTTTGGCCGCATCATCACCTATGGGTTTCAAGGAGCGGCGGATGCGCCGGGGTGG
The DNA here is from genome assembly GCF_007829715.1 of Geobacillus sp. C56-T2. Classification (NCBI taxonomy): domain Bacteria; kingdom Bacillati; phylum Bacillota; class Bacilli; order Caryophanales; family Anoxybacillaceae; genus Geobacillus; species Geobacillus sp. C56-T2. The sequence goes on along the minus strand of NZ_VJWB01000001.1, from coordinate 2,705,195 downwards.
GTGCACCGCTCGGCGTTCGGCGCGGCGAAAGTTGGATTGGTGTCGCTGACGAAAACGATCGCTCTCGAAGAGGCGGAATACGGCATCACCGCCAATATGGTCTGTCCAGGCAACATCGTCGGTGAGATGAAAGAAGCCGGGATCGCCGCTGCCCGTAACAAGCGCGATGCCGAAACGCCCATTGGGCGCCCGGGCACCGGCGAAGACATCGCCCGCGTCATCGCCTTTTTGTGCGAGGACGATTCTGATTTCATCACCGGCGCCGTCATTGACATCACCGGCGGGGCGAACGTCATTTACCGCCACTTTTTCCGGTGAGAACAGCGCCTCCTTTTTCGTTTGCTTTCGCGCGAAACAGGGCACAATAAAAGGAGAAGCGGGAAGGAAAAAGGAGGAAAAAAGCGATGAAGATCGGCGTTCCAAAAGAAATCAAAAACAATGAAAATCGCGTCGCCATCACTCCGGCTGGCGTGATGACGCTCGTCAAAGCCGGGCATGACGTGTATGTGGAGACAGAAGCCGGCGCAGGGTCGGGATTTTCCGATTCCGAGTATGAAAAAGCCGGGGCGGTGATTGTGCCAAACGCCGAGGACGCCTGGGCGGCGGAGATGGTGTTGAAGGTGAAGGAGCCGCTTGCCGAAGAGTTTCGTTATTTCCGGCCGGGGCTCATTTTGTTTACGTACTTGCATTTGGCGGCGGCCGAAGCGCTGACGAAAGCGCTCGTCGAGCAAAAGGTGGTCGGCATCGCCTATGAGACGGTGCAGCTTGCCAACGGCTCGCTGCCGCTGTTGACGCCGATGAGCGAGGTGGCGGGCCGCATGTCGGTGCAAGTCGGGGCCCAGTTTCTCGAGAAGCCGCACGGCGGGAAAGGCGTTTTGCTTGGCGGAGTACCTGGAGTGCGGCGCGGCAAAGTGACGATCATCGGCGGCGGAACGGCGGGGACGAACGCGGCGAAAATCGCGGTCGGCCTTGGCGCGGACGTGACGATCTTAGATATTAACGCCGAACGGCTGCGCGAACTCGACGATTTGTTCGGCGATCAAGTGACGACGCTCATGTCCAACCCGTACCATATCGCTGAATGTGTGCGCGAGTCGGATTTGGTTGTCGGCGCTGTTCTCATCCCAGGGGCGAAAGCGCCGAAGCTCGTCACAGAAGAAATGGTGCGCTCGATGACGCCAGGCTCGGTGTTGGTCGACGTCGCCATTGACCAAGGCGGCATTTTTGAAACGACCGACCGCGTCACGACGCACGACGATCCGACCTATGTCAAGCACGGCGTCGTTCATTACGCGGTGGCGAACATGCCGGGCGCCGTCCCGCGCACGTCGACGTTCGCGCTCACGAACGTCACGATTCCTTACGCTTTGCAAATCGCCAACAAAGGCTACCGCGCCGCTTGCCTCGACAATCCGGCGCTGGTAAAAGGGATCAACACGCTTGACGGGCACATCGTGTATGAAGCGGTGGCGGCGGCGCACAACATGCCGTATACGGACGTTCATTCGCTGCTGCGAGGTTGACGCTGCTAGACTCGCGGGCCGTGGGATCCGCTTGGTCCAAACGGTCGGTCAAACGCGGCTCGTTCGTTTGCTTGGCGCGCAGCCAAAAGAAACTAAGCGAACGCGACTCCAGATTCGTTTGCTTCAAAAACGCGATTGGCGCTGTCGAAGGGGGAATGGGAAAGAAAAACAAGCTGTCCGAGCGGAGCAACAGTCCACCGGCGGACAGCTTGTTTTTTCCTTGGCAGCCGCAGCGGTGCCGGCTACACGATGATCAGTTCTTTGCTGAAGGAGGTCAGCACTTCGATCCCGTTGGCGGTGACGGCGACATCGTCTTCGATGCGCACGCCGCCGGCCGGCGGAACGTAAATGCCCGGCTCGATCGTAAACACCATGCCGGCGGCGAGCGGCGCGCGGTTGGCGCTGTGCAGCGACGGGTATTCGTGAATGTCAATCCCTAAACCATGGCCGACGCGGTGAGTGAAGTACGGACCGTAGCCGGCTTGTTCGATGACGCGGCGGGCGGCGCGGTCGATCTCCCCCATGGCGATTTGCGGGCGGCAAGCATCGATCGCCGCCTGCTGGGCGCGCCGGACGGTTTCGTAAATGAACCGTTGTTCGTCGTCGAGCGTCCGGCAGGCGACGGTGCGGGTAATGTCTGAGCAATACCCGTCGACGACGACGCCTAAGTCGAACAAGACGAAATCGCCCGGGGCGACCGCTGCGGTTCCCGGCGTGCCGTGCGGATCGGCCGTTTTCGCGCCCGTGAGCACGGTCGTCGGGAACGACATCCGTTCGACGCCGAGCTTTTTCAGTTCATATTCAATGACAGCGACAAGTTCGAGCTCCGTCACGCCGGGGCGGATGGCCGATACGCCGATTTCGATCGCCTTGTCGGCCAACTTCGCTGCCTGGCGCAACGCTTTCATTTCCTGCTCGTCTTTGATCATTCGGAGCTGGCGCAGCTTTTCTTCGCTGTCGTGCCAGTGGGCGTTTGGAAATAACGCCGCAAGCCGTTCGAAGCGAGCGAGCGACAAATGGTGCTTTTCGACGGCGATGCTAGTTGCCTGAATGTTGCGTTGTCGCAGGTGGCGGTCAATTTCTTTCCACGGGTCGGCGCTGTCATCATAGCCGATCACTGTGCATTCCAAAGCGCTTCGGCGGGCGCGTCGGACTTCCATGTGCGGGCAGACGAGCGCCGGTTCGCCGTCGGGGAACACCAAAAGCGCCAGCAACCGCTCATGCGGGTCGCACCAAAATCCGCTCAAATAAAAGACGTTGGTGCTTGACGTGATCAAGGCGAATGAACTATGTTGTTGTTGAAGCCAAGAGGAAAATGCTTGCAGCCGTTCGTTCATCGTTTCCTGCCTCTCTTTCTTGCGATCGTTCAGTTTGAGCGTACCAAGAAACGGGCCGCTTGTAAATGGGCAGGCAGGAAAAGAAGGAAATGAGCGGGCGGCGGCGAACCATGTGGAGTGGAAAGGAGAGATGTGGGGATGAAAGTCAGCTACCATGGCCATTCGGTCGTCCGCATTGAGACGAACGGAAAAACGATTTTGATTGATCCGTTCATCACTGGCAACGCGACGACCGACTTGAACGCGGCCGACGTCAAAGCGGATGTCATTTTGTTGACGCACGGACATGGGGATCATGTCGGTGACACGGTGGAGATCGCCAAGCGGAACAACGCCCTGGTCGTTGCAACGTTTGAGCTGGCGACGTATTTAAGTTGGCAAGGCGTTGAGACGTTTGGCATGAACATCGGCGGGGCGCGCGAATTTGACTTTGGCACCGTCAAGTTGACGCAGGCGTTCCATAGCTCCGGATTTGTGACGAATGACAAGCAGATCATTTATTTAGGCATGCCGACCGGCATTTTGTTCACCGCCGAAGGCAAAACGATTTACCATGCCGGCGACACCGGGCTGTTTTCCGACATGAAACTGATCGGCGAGCGCCATTCCATCGATGTCGCCTTCCTGCCGATTGGGGACAGCTTCACGATGGGGCCGGAAGATGCGGCCGTGGCCGCCGAGTGGCTCGGAGCCAAGCTCGTCGTGCCGATTCATTACAACACGTTCCCGCCGATCGCCCAAGACCCGGAACGGTTCGTTTCGCTCCTCCCGCCGGGGGTTGGCCGCGCCCTGAAGCCGGGCGAAAGCATCGAGCTGTAGCGCGCCGCTGGTGAGCGGAGCGGTTGGATGGGGACGGTGGCGCGAAAAGAGGTGGAAGAGAGGAAAGGAATTCGCCTTTCCTCTCTTTTTGTCCTGTGAATCTTCCCGTTTCCGTCGAACCGATGGACGAAGAGGCGACTTTGTGGCGCAAAACGACCAGCTTCCGCCACCGCGGTGCGGTTCGCCGGGTTTCCTCCCGTTGAATCGCGGCCGTTGCGGCCGTTATAATGAAAGTAACAACAGGCAAAGGGTGAAGAACCGTTGGCGACAAAACACGAACAAATTTTGGAATACATCCATCGGCTGCCGATTGGCGAGAAAATTTCCGTGCGCCAGATCGCCAAAGAAATGGGTGTGAGCGAAGGAACGGCGTACCGGGCGATCAAAGATGCCGAAAATAAAGGGTATGTGAGCACGATTGAACGTGTCGGCACGATCCGGATCGAGAAAAAGCGCAAGGAGAACATCGAGAAGCTCACTTACGCTGAGGTGGTCAACATCGTTGACGGGCAAGTGCTTGGCGGACGTGAAGGGCTTCATAAGACGCTCAACCGCTTTGTCATCGGCGCCATGCAGCTCGAAGCGATGATGCGTTATACCGGGGCGGGCGATCTGCTCATCGTCGGCAACCGGACGAAGGCGCACGAGCTGGCCCTGCAAGCCGGAGCGGCCGTGCTCATCACGGGCGGGTTTGACACGGCCGACCATGTTAAAAAGCTCGCCGATGAGCGGCAGCTGCCGATCATTTCGACGAGCTATGACACGTTTACGGTCGCGACGATGATCAACCGCGCCATTTACGATCAGCTCATTAAAAAAGAAATCGTGCTCGTTGAAGATATTATTATTCCAGTGGAAAAAACCGCGTACTTGCGCGTCGACGATCCGGTTGAGCGCTGGTACGCATTAAACAAGGAAACACGCCATAGCCGTTTCCCGGTCGTCGATGAAGATTTGAAAGTGCAGGGGATCGTGACGGCGAAAGATGTGCTCGATATGGATCGAAAGCTGCCGATTGAAAAAGTGATGACGAAGCAGCCGATCACTGTGAGCGGAAAAACATCGGTCGCCTTTGCGTCTCACATTATGGTATGGGAAGGGATTGAGCTGCTTCCAGTGGTCGACGACCACCATCGGCTGCAAGGGATCATCAGCCGCCAAGATGTGTTAAAAGCGCTGCAAATGGCGCAGCGCCAGCCACAAGTCGGGGAGACGATCGATGATCTCATCACCGCCCAGTTTCGAGAGTCCGGCGACAAAGAAACGCTGTTCCGCTGCACGATCACGCCGCAAATGACGAACTATTTAGGCACGCTCTCGTACGGCGTGTTTACGACGATCGTCACCGAAGCGGCGGCGCGCATGCTGCGGGCGTACAAGCGCGGCGATTTGGTGATGGAAAACCTTACCGTCTACTTCATCAAACCGGTGCAGATTGATAGCACGGTTGACGTGCGAGCGAAGCTTTTAGAGCTCGGGCGCAAGTTTGGGAAGGTGGATGTCGAAGTGTACAATGAAGGCGATCTTGTCGGCAAGGCGATGATGATGTGCCAGCTGATCGATCGATGAACGGGCAAGGCAGCCAACAGAGCAATCCATGCCCCGTTTTTGATCGCAACGAGCCCGAAAAGCAAGGGGACGGCAAGGCAAACGAAAAGGATGCCCGCTTTCTGTCCGGGACATCCTTTTCCTTGTGCCGCCCGTTGTCAGCGCCAAACGGCCTTACTTTTGTTTGGCCGCCTCCGCCTCCTCGACCGCCTGGGGCAAGTAGTAGCGGTAGGCGCGGTAGCCGGCCCAAGCGCTGCCAAAGCCTAAGATGATAAAAATGGCGGCGATGATATACGTCACCGTTGTCTGATACAAAAACAATTGGTTGATCCCGAACAAGGCGACGAACAGCCCGAGCGCCACGCTCGCTTTCGCCGAGAGAAAGCGGCGCTCGATCGGACGTTCCGAACGGACGTAGCGGATTTTATAATAGACGTAAAACGAAAAGGAAAATATAATGAAAATAACCAAAGCTGGCATGGTGGATCCCTCCGTTGTCCATTTCGTTTTCCATTGTACATAGAAGCAGGGAAAAAGGCCAGCGGTTGACTATGACAGGTGACGAAAAAGGGGAAAAACGAATGAAACCGGTTCAGCAACAAATTGTTGATGCGATTCGCGAGTTTGACACGATCATCATCCATCGCCACGTGCGCCCGGATCCGGACGCGTACGGATCGCAAGGCGGGTTGGCGGCGCTGCTGCGGGCGTCGTTTCCAAACAAGCGGGTGTATGCGGTGGGGACGGACGACCCGTCGTTATCATTTTTACGCCAAATGGATGTCATTGACGATGCGGTCTATGAGCAGGCGCTCGTCATCGTCTGTGACACAGCCAACGAGGAACGGATTTGCGACAGCCGCTACCGGCTCGGGCGAAAGCTCATTAAAATCGATCATCATCCGAACGACACGCCGTATGGCGACATCATGTGGGTCGACACCGCCGCCAGTTCGACAAGCGAGATGATCTATGAGTTGTATTTATCTGGGAAAGACGAAGGGCTGACGATGACCGCTGAGGCGGCGCGCCTCATTTACGCCGGCATTGTCGGCGATACGGGCCGCTTTTTGTTTCCGCGCACGAGCGAAAAAACGTTCCGCTACGCCGGTGAGCTCATTTCGTACGGTTTTTCGCTGACGGAATTGTACGACGGATTGTATCGAACGAGCTTGCCGCTTGCCCGCTTAAGCGGCTATGTGCTGTCGAACTTTACAATCGAAGAAGGAGTGGCGGCCGTTAAAATGCCGCGGGCGCTGCTTGAGGAATATGGGGTCACCCCGCTCGAGGCGTCTCAGCTCGTCAGCTTGCTCGGCAATATCGACGGCATCATCGCTTGGGTGTTTTTTATTGAGGAGGAGAAGGACATCCGCGTCCGCTTCCGCTCGAAAGGACCGATCGTCAACGCGGTCGCCAAACGCTACGGCGGCGGCGGACACCCGCTTGCGGCTGGCGCGTCCATCGCGTCATGGGAAGAAGCGGATCGCGTTATTGAGGACGTGAAGGCCATCTGCCGCGCGGAGCGGTAGCCTTAACGCTATCATTCTAGCGCCTGCCGCGGCATTCGGTTTGGAGTGCTGTCACCCAGCGGCGGGGCGCTGGGCGTGCGGTAGCGCTGAGCAGGGATTCCGCTTGAGAATTGCGGTTACCCGGCGCCGGGATGTTGCGCGTGCGGTGGCGCCGGGAAAAGGGCCCCGCCCGCCTGGGGCCGCTTCTTTTGCCGCCGGCGCGCCAAGGCGTGTCGGATTACGGGAGCGGCGTTACTTTTACTTCAACCGCTAAAACGGTGAAAATGGTGAGGGTGTGAAGTTGCAGCCGGTATTGTTTTTCATGGATTGAGAACGTTTTGTTCTCGACGGCCCGCTTGATCAATTCGCGGCTGTTGTACACTGTTTCAATGTCCTTTGTAATTAAATGGGACAAGTCTTCTTTGACGCTGTCTTCGATGCGGAATGTCGTGTACGAATCAAATTTATACTGCTCAGCGTTGGCGAGATGAACAGTGATGTCTTGGACGGTCAGCTTTTTTTTCATTTCTTTGTTGTAATGAATATAATCTTCCTGCCAGATGCGAATCTCTTTTTGCAGATCGGCGATTTGCTCGTTCAGCTCGTTGACATGCCGCACTTGTTTTTCTTGCAGAACGCCGAAAATGTATAAAAAGACGAACCAACTGATCAGCGCTCCGATCGCGACGCCGGCAAAAAAGCGTTGCCATGATGGGTATTGATAATACGGAGGAATTCTCATGGCGAAATGTGCTCCTGCGTCAGCCACGTAACGATGGCTACCCCTGTTTGCGCGCCGCCCATGGCAGACAAAATGAGCAAAAATTGGCGCACAATATCTTTCGTTTCGCCAAGAAACAGCCCCCGTTCGACGACATAAAACGTATCAAACGTCCCGCCGATGGCGGCCACCACCGCCCAAATGCGCAAATCGCCGGCGAACCGATACATGGCGGTCAGCGGTTGGCCGCCGCTCAAAAAAGCGCCGAGCGCGCCGATCACGGCGCCGCCGAGCAGCACGCCGACCGCGATAAAATAGCTTTGAATAAACGCCGGCAAAAAAGCCACTTTTTCGTTCATCGGTTTCCCCGTCCTTTCTTTATTTATGTATATCAGGCCATCGGACGCAATATGTAGCGGAAGAGAAAGTTTTCGCCCGCGAAACGGAGAGGGGGAGGACCATGTCGTTCGTTCATTTGCATGTGGTCAGCGCGTATAGCTTGCTGCAAAGCGCGGCGACGGTCGAGGCGCTTGTGGCCAAAGCGAAACAGCTCGGCTATGAGGCGTTGGCGCTCACCGACCGTCATGTGCTGTATGGCGCCATTCCGTTTTACCGGGAGTGCGAGCAGCACGGCCTCCGCCCCATCATCGGCATGATGACGGATGTCATCCTCGAGGGAGATGAAGCGGCATTTCCGCTCGTCCTGCTGGCTGCCAATGAGGAAGGATACCGCCATTTAATCGAAATCAGCACAGCGGTGCAAATGGGGGAAGAAAAGCGCATTCACGAGGACGTCCTCCGCCGCTTGAGCGAGGGAATCATGGCCATCACGCCAGGGCCTAACGGGCGGCTCGAATCGCTGCTCGCCGCTGGGGATGTGGAGCGGGCGAAAGAAACGTTGTTCCGCTACCGCCAGCTGTTTGCTGGCCGCCTGTATATCGCCATCCAGCGCGGCGAACGGTGGCGCGCGCCGTATGAGGACGGGCTGCGGCGGCTCGCGGAGGAGCTCGGGATTCCGCCCGTTGCGACGAACGATGTCCGCTACGTGGAGCGCGAGGATGCGCTTGCGTTTCGCTGCTTGCAGGCGCTGAGCCGCGGGGTACCGCTCGCAAACATTGCCGAAGAGGACGGGCGTCACTTGGCGGCGCCGGACGAGATGGCCCGCCGCTTTGCCGATTGGCCGGAGGCGCTTGCCAACAGCATCGAGATTGCCAATCAGTGCGCGCTCCGCCTCGAGTTCGGTCGCCGGCGGCTGCCGAAGTTCCCGGTGCCGGATGGGGAAACGGCGGATGGCTATTTGCGCCGCCTTTGCGAACAAGGACTCGCTCGCCGCGTGCCGTCAGCGGATGCGCGCTATTGGCGGCGGTTGGAGCACGAGTTGGCTATCATTGAATCGCTTCGTTTCAGTGACTATTTTTTGATCGTCGCCGATGTGGTCGCCTACGCGCGCCGGCGCGGCATCATGACCGGACCGGGCCGCGGCTCGGCTGCCGGCTCGCTTGTCGCTTACGCGTTGTCGATCACCGATGTTGATCCGCTGGAATACGGGCTGTTGTTCGAGCGGTTTTTAAACCCGGAGCGCGTGTCGGTACCGGATATTGACTTGGACTTTCCCGACGATCGACGCGAGGAAATGATTCGTTACGTCGCCGACAAATACGGTCATGATCGCGTCGCGCAAATCATTACGTTCGGCACGTTCGGCGCCAAAGCGGCGCTGCGCGAGACGGCGAAGGCGCTCGGCCTTGCCGGGGAGGAAACGGAGCGGGTGATCGCGCTGCTGCCCAACCGACAAGGACTCACGATTCGTCGCTGGCATGACGAATCGGCTGCCTTTCGTCGGGCGGTTAGCGCCGTTCGCGGCGGGGATCGTTGGCTTTTTGTAGCGCAAAAACTGGAAGGCTTGCCGCGCCACACGTCGATTCACGCCGCCGGCGTCATCATCAGCCCCGAGCCGCTGCTCGCCCATGTGCCGTTGCAGCCTAGCCACGGCCCATGGCCGCTCACGCAATACGCGATGGGCGCGCTTGAGGCGCTCGGATTGTTGAAAATCGATATTCTCGGGTTGCGCACGTTGACACTGATCGGCCGGATGGCGCGCCTCGTCGAGCGGCAGACGGGGCGGCCGTTTGCGGTTGACGCGCTGCCGCTCGATGATGCCAAAACGTACGCCCTCCTTAGTTCGGGGGACACGAACGGCATTTTTCAGCTCGAATCCGCGGGAATGAAGCGCGTGCTTGCTGAACTGCGGCCGTCCGAGTTTGAGGATTTGGTCGCGGTCAACGCGTTGTACCGCCCCGGCCCGATGGAGATGATCCCTGTTTACATTCGGCGCAAGCGCGGCGAAGAGCCGGTGTCGTATGCGCACCCCGATCTGGCTCCCATTTTGGCGCCGACTTACGGTGTATTGATTTATCAGGAGCAAATTATGCAAATCGCTGCCCGGCTGGCGGGCTTTTCGCTCGGACAAGCGGACGTGCTCCGGCGGGCGGTGGCGAAAAAGGAAAAGGCGCTGTTGGCCGAGCAGAAAGAGGCGTTTGTCGCCGGCTGCCTTGCGAACGGTTACGCCGAGGACGTGGCCGAGGAGCTGTACCGGCACATCGTTCGCTTTGCCCATTATGGTTTTAATCGAAGCCACGCGGTCAGCTATGCGCGGCTGTCGTATGCGATGGCGTATATTAAAGCGCATTATCCGCTCTGTTTTTATGCGGTCATGTTGGCGGATGCGGCCGGCGATCGGGAAACGATGGCGCTTTACAGCCGCGAGGCGGAGCGGAAGGGCCTTCCGGTTTTGCCGCCGTCGATCAACCGGAGCAGCTATCGGTTTGCGATCGAAGGGGAGGCGATCCGCACGGGGCTTTCGGCGGTGAAGCATGTCGGCTCGGCTGCGAAGCTCATCATCGATGAGCGAAAAGCGCACGGGGCGTTTGCCGACTTTTTCGACTTTGCCGTTCGCCTGCTGCCGAAAGGATTGGCGCGTCCGGCGCTGGAGGCGCTGATTTCTGCCGGCGCCTTCGATGAGTTTGGAGTCGAGCGCGCCGTCCTTTCAGCGAGCATTGAGATCGCCGCCGAACATGCCGAATGGCTGAGCGCGTACGGGGGAGCGATCGGATTTTCACCCCAGCCGAAATACGCCGAGGCCAAACCGTGGACGCCCAACGAGCGGCGCCGCCGGGAGAGAGAATGTCTCGGTTTTGCCGTCACCCCGCATCCAGCGGCGGTATGCCGACCGTTGTTTCAGGCGGCGCATGCCGTGTTCGCCGCTGAGGCGGACGGCCCGTCCGTGGTGGTCGGGGGGGCGGTCGCGCAGCTGCGGAAAACGCGGACGAAGTTTGGCGAGGAGATGGCGTTTTTGACCATCGGCGATGAAAGCGGAGAAGTGGAGGCGGTCGCTTTTCCACCGATATATGCCCGCGCTGCTGCTGAGCTCGTGGAGGGAGCGTTCGTTTTGCTTTCCGGGACGATGGAAAGGCGCGGAGGACGGCGCCAGCTCGTCATCCGCCGCGCGTGGGGCTTGCCGGTGTCGGCGCTCTACATCAATGCCAGCGGCGCGGACAGCGGCCGGCTCGCTGCGCTAAAACAGCTGCTTGAACAGCATAGCGGCCGCACGCCTGTTTACTTGTATGACGAACGTAAACGCGCGCTTCTCCGCCTGCCGGAGCGGTATGCAGTAGCTTTGACGGCGCCCTTTGTCGATGAACTGATCGCTTTGTTCGGATTTGGTGCCGTTGCCGTCAAATAAATCGCTCTTTACGGAAAAGCTCCATGGGCAGCGCGATCTGCCCTCCACTTTTCTTTTTCGGTGTTGCAGTATAAACCATGAAACCGATACAATGGATCATAAAGGAGGGGCTCCCTCATGTGGAAAGACTTATTTGGCAAAAAGAAAAAATACGCGCCGCTGCCTGCCGAACAACTGAAGCATGAAGTTCCGGAAGGCGTGATGACGAAATGTCCGCAATGCAAAAAAATTATGTATACGAAAGAATTGGTCAAAAACTTGCGCGTCTGCCTAAGCTGCGGCTACCATCACCCGCTGCCGGCGCGCGAGCGAATTGCCAGCCTTCTGGATGACGGCAGCTTCCGCGAGTATGACGCCGATATGATCTCGGTCAATCCGCTCGGCTTTCCGGGCTACATAGAAAAACTGGAAGAAGACCGGCGCAAGTCCGGACTGAATGAGGCGGTCGTCACCGGCGAAGGGACGCTTGACGGCCATCCGCTCGTCATAGCTGTCATGGATTCGTCGTTCCGCATGGGCAGCATGGGCTCGGTTGTCGGCGAAAAAATCGCCCGCGCTGTTGAACAGGCGAGGGAGCAAGGCGTGCCGTTTCTCATTTTCACCGCGTCCGGCGGCGCCCGCATGCAAGAAGGGGTGCTCAGCCTCATGCAAATGGCGAAAACGAGCGCCGCGCTCAAACGATTCAGCAACGACGGCGGCTTGTTCATCTCCGTCATGACCCATCCGACGACCGGCGGTGTATCGGCGAGCTTTGCCTCGCTTGGGGATTATAACTTTGCCGAACCGGGGGCGCTCATCGGCTTTGCCGGCCGCCGCGTCATCGAGCAGACGGTGCGCGAAGAGCTGCCGGAAGACTTCCAGACGGCGGAGTTTTTGCTGAAGCACGGGCAGCTGGATGCTGTCATCCATCGCCATGAGCTGAAGGAAAAGCTGGCCGTTGTGCTGGCGATTCATAACGGAGGAGGGGAAGCGGGATGGTGGCGGAATTAGAATTTGAAAAGCCGCTTGTCGAGCTGCGCCGCAAAATTCAAGAGTTGAAAGAGTTTATGAAAACGGCCGATGTCGATTTAGCAGCGGAAATCGAAAAGCTGGAGGCGCGCCTAGCCAAATTGGAAAACGAAGTGTACGCGAACTTGACGCCGTGGGATCGCGTGCAAATCGCCCGCCATCCGCAACGGCCGACGACGCTCGATTACATCGAGCGGCTGTTTACAAACTTTCTTGAGTGCCACGGCGACCGCTGCTTCGGCGATGACGAAGCGATCGTCGGCGGCATTGCCATGTACGACGGGCTTCCGGTGACGGTGATCGGCCACCAGCGCGGCAAAGATACGAAAGAAAATTTGCGCCGCAATTTCGGCATGCCGCACCCGGAAGGCTACCGGAAAGCGCTGCGGCTCATGAAGCAGGCGGAAAAGTTTTCCCGTCCGATCATTTGCTTCATTGATACAAAAGGTGCCTATCCGGGCAAAGCGGCGGAAGAGCGCGGGCAAAGCGAGGCGATCGCCCGCAACTTGTTTGAAATGGCGGGACTCACCGTACCGGTTGTCTGCATCGTCATCGGCGAAGGTGGAAGCGGCGGGGCGCTGGCGCTTGGCGTCGGCAACCATATTCATATGCTCGAAAACTCCACGTACTCGGTCATCTCGCCGGAAGGGGCGGCAGCGATTTTGTGGAAAGACGCCTCATTGGCGCAGCGGGCGGCGGAAACAATGAAAATCACCGCCCATGACTTAAAAGCGCTCGGCGTCATTGATGAAATCATCCCAGAAGTGAAGGGCGGCGCCCACCGCAATGCCGATGAACAGGCGAAAGAAATCGACCGCGTGCTGCGCGCTTCGCTAAAAGAGCTGCTGGCGCTCGACGGCGAGGCGCTCGTGGAACAGCGCTACGAAAAATTTAAACAAATGGGCTGCGTCTCGTTTTTACAAGAGACGATTCGGGCAAGATAAGAAACAAGCTGTCTCCGCTGGCGGGACAGCTTTGTTCTGTCTAAACAATGGCGTCTCAACACATGATCCGGTTCCCTATGGACAGCTTTGTTCTGTTAAAAAAATCGCCTCTTGTAAGCCGTTTCAGCGTGCGTTCCCTGTTGTGTTCAACAGGCGTTCATGGTACATTAGGAATGTTTAGAGGCGACAGACGTATGAGGTCGGACGTGGGCAATTCGAGACAAATGAGGTGGAAGTGATGAAACGGATTGGTGTATTGACGAGCGGCGGCGACTCGCCGGGCATGAACGCGGCCATTCGCGCGGTCGTCCGCAAAGCCATTTACCACGGCGTCGAAGTGTACGGCGTGTATCATGGCTATGCCGGGCTGATTGCCGGCAATATCAAAAAGCTCGAAGTCGGCGATGTCGGGGATATTATCCATCGCGGCGGCACGATTCTTTACACCGCCCGCTGTCCGGAGTTTAAGACGGAGGAAGGGCAGAAAAAAGGAATCGAGCAGCTGAAACAACACGGCATTGAAGGGCTGGTCGTCATCGGCGGTGACGGGTCCTACCAAGGGGCAAAAAAATTGACGGAGCACGGCTTTCCGTGCGTCGGCGTGCCCGGGACGATCGACAACGATATCCCGGGGACGGATTTTACCATCGGGTTTGATACGGCGTTGAACACCGTTATTGACGCTATTGACAAAATTCGCGACACGGCGACGTCGCATGAGCGGACGTATGTCATTGAAGTCATGGGCCGTCATGCCGGCGACATTGCCTTATGGTCGGGGCTTGCCGGCGGGGCGGAGACGATTTTGATCCCGGAAGCGGACTACGATATGGATGATATCATCGCTCGCTTGAAGCGCGGCCATGAACGCGGCAAAAAACATAGCATCATCATTGTCGCCGAAGGAGTCGGCAGCGGCGTTGACGTTGGGCGGCAAATTCAAGAGGCGACCGGTTTTGAGACGCGCGTGACGGTGCTTGGCCACGTGCAGCGCGGCGGATCGCCGACGGCGTTTGACCGCGTGTTAGCGAGCCGTCTCGGCGCCCGGGCGGTCGAACTTTTGCTTGAAGGCAAAGGCGGCCGTTGCGTCGGCATCCAAAACAACCGGCTCGTCGACCATGACATCGCCGAAGCGTTGAGCCAAATTCATACGATCGATCAGCGGATGTATGCGTTGTCGAAAGAGCTGTCGATTTAACGGTTTTGAAAACCATCTCCCGGCGCCAAGAAAGGGCGAGCGGCGGTCCCATGGGCCCGCCGGGAGAGAAATCGCGGTTGGCAATCATTGACGAATATGCTAGTCTACGAGTAGAGCAGACATTTCGGAATGAAAGGTAGCGTAGTCGGGACGGTGTCTTGCCGTTCGGCAAACACGCCCAAGCCGCTTGAAGCCCCCGCCTGTTCGGAAGCGGCGGGGAGTTCACTTCCCGAGGGGAAAGGAAGAAGAAGCGATGAAGCGGAAAACGAAAATTGTTTGTACGATTGGGCCGGCAAGCGAAAGCGTGGACAAGCTCGTGCAATTGATCGAGGCAGGCATGAACGTAGCGCGCCTCAACTTTTCGCACGGCGATCATGAAGAACACGGGAGGCGCATTGCCAACATTCGCACAGCGGCGCAGCAAACCGGGAAAACGGTGGCGATTTTGCTTGACACAAAAGGTCCGGAAATTCGCACGCATAACATGGAAAACGGCGCCATCGAGCTGAAGGAAGGCGCAAGGCTCGTCATTTCGATGGACGAAGTGCTCGGGACCCGAGACAAAATTTCCGTCACTTATCCGGGACTGATCGATGACGTGTCCGTCGGCTCGACCATTTTGCTCGATGATGGGCTGATCGGCCTCGAAGTCACGGCGATCGATAAAGGAGCGGGGGAAATTGTCACCACCGTCTTAAACGGCGGGGTTCTGAAAAACAAAAAAGGGGTCAACGTTCCCGGCGTGCGCGTCAATTTGCCGGGCATCACCGAGAAAGATCGCGCTGACATTTTGTTCGGCATCCGCCAAGGGATCGACTTCATCGCTGCGTCGTTCGTGCGCCGGGCGTCCGATGTGTTGGAAATCCGCGAGCTGCTTGAAGCGAACGATGCGCTCGGCATCCAAATCATCGCCAAAATTGAAAACGAAGAAGGCGTGGCCAACATCGATGAAATTTTGGAAGCAGCCGACGGCCTCATGGTGGCACGCGGCGACTTAGGCGTAGAAATTCCGGCTGAGGAAGTCCCCCTCATCCAAAAAATGCTCATTAAAAAATGCAACATGCTCGGCAAGCCAGTCATTACAGCGACGCAAATGCTTGATTCAATGCAGCGCAACCCGCGTCCGACGCGGGCGGAGGCCAGCGACGTCGCCAACGCCATTTTTGACGGCACGGATGCGGTCATGCTGTCCGGGGAGACGGCGGCCGGCCAGTACCCGGTCGAAGCGGTCCGCACGATGCACCAAATTGCGCTTCGCACCGAACAGGCGTTGGAGCACCGCGACATTTTGTCGCAGCGCACAAAAGAGAGCCAAACGACGATCACCGATGCCATCGGCCAGTCGGTCGCCCATACGGCGCTGAATTTGGACGTCGCCGCGATCGTCACGCCGACAGTGAGCGGAAAAACGCCGCAGATGGTGGCCAAATACCGTCCGAAAGCGCCGATTATCGCCGTCACTTCAGACGAGGCGGTATCGCGTCGGTTAGCGCTCGTCTGGGGCGTCTATACGAAAGAGGCGCCGCATGTGAACACGACGGATGAAATGTTGGATGTGGCCGTCGATGCAGCGGTGCGCTCCGGTTTGGTCAAGCACGGCGACTTGGTCGTGATCACCGCCGGCGTGCCGGTCGGCGAAACCGGTTCGACGAACTTGATGAAAGTGCACGTCATCAGCGATCTGCTCGCCAAAGGGCAAGGCATCGGCCGCAAGTCGGCGTTCGGCAAGGCGGTCGTCGCCAAAACGGCGGAAGAGGCGTGCCGAAAAATGGTGGAAGGCGGCATTTTGGTCACCATCAGCACCGATGCCGATATGATGCCGGCGCTGGAAAAAGCGGCGGCGATCATCACGGAAGAAGGCGGGCTGACGAGCCATGCGGCCGTGGTCGGGTTAAGCCTCGGCATTCCGGTCGTCGTCGGGGTCGAGAATGCGACCCGCCTGTTTCAAGACGGACAAGAAATCACGGTCGATGGCGGGTTTGGCGCCATCTACCGCGGACATGCGAGCGTTTTGTAGCCGGTTCACATCAAAAGAGGGTGTCCCCAATGGATGGGAACACCCTCTTTCCTCATCTATTTTTTGTGCCGCGCGATATGTTGAGCCTGTCTTCACGGAAGACGGTTTTTTCCGCCGCCCCTTTCGCCTAAACGGACAAACGGCAGCCGCGCCGCGTCAGTTATGCGGCCGGCTTGCCGATGATAAACCGCCAAATGTCGCGAAAGACGTTGGCGCTGTGAAGGGTGCGGATGATGACGAGCGCAACCGGCCCGGCGATCAGCCCGAGAAAGCCGAGCAGCTTGAAGCCGACGAACAAAGCGATGAGCGTGGCGAGCGGATCAAGGCCGATCGACGAGGAGAGCACTTTCGGTTCCATAATCTGCCGCTGGACGAGCACGACGATATACAAAACGCCAAGGCCGATCGCAAACGGGATGTCGCCGCTCACCGCCGCGTAAATGATCCAAGGGACGAATACGATCCCGGTCCCTAAATACGGCAAAATATCGACGAACCCGATGATCAAGGCGATGGTAATCGCGTAATCGACGCGCAAAATCAACAGGCCGATTAACACGATGACCGTCGTAATCGAAATGAGCGTCGCCTGCGCTTTCATAAAGCCGAACAGCGCCCGCTTCAAATCGGCGAACACCGTTTTGCCGCTTGTGCGAGCTTTCGCCGGCAGCCAGCGCTGCGCCATGCGCATGAGCCGATGCCAGTCTTTGCTGATGAAAAACGTGGCCAGCAGCGAAAAAATAAAGACGGTTGCGATATTGGGCAGCCAGGCGAGAAGCTGGGGAATATTTTGCAAAATCGTTTGGATAAATTCCCCTACCGTTGTGCCGATTTTTTGCCCTACCGACTGGATGTTTTTCATGATCGTATCTTGCTGCTGACTGCTTAAACTTTTGAACATGCCCGCCAAATCTTTGTAGATCGGGATGAGCTGATCGGCAACGAACGTTTCGATGTACGAAACTAGTGTTTGAAATTTGCTAGGCACGACATTGGCCAAATATTGCGTTCCCGACACGATTTCGGCGATCAACAGCGTCACGATCCCAGCGACGGCGGCGAACAGGACGATGAGCGTGACACTGACCGCCAGCCAGCGCGGCATTTTCGCTTTCCGCTCCAGCCCATCGACGAGCGGATTAATGAGCAGGGCGATGAAGAAAGCGATGATAAACGGGTACGTCAACGTTGCGATGTAATACAGCGCCCAAACGCTAATGACGGCGATGGCAACGACGAAAAAAAAGCGCAAAAAACGGTCGACATACACTCGGGACAATGTTTCACCCCCAACCGAATCTCCATATGGATAATATTACACGTTTGTTTACGAAGAAGCAAAAAACAAGTTTCCTATCCCGCTCGAAGGAGGATGAGCCGCCGTGAATGAATCGGTGCTGTTTTTGCTGGCGCTGTTGGCGCTTGGCTTGCTGTCGAAAAACGAGTCGCTTGTGATCGCGGTCGCCGTGCTGCTGGCCGTAAAGTGGTCCGGCTTTAGCGAGCCGCTTTTGTCGATCCTTCAATCGAAGGGGATTCATTGGGGAGTGACCGTTATTACGATCGCGGTGCTCGCTCCGATTGCCGCTGGACACATCGGCTGGAAAGAGCTCGTTGGTTCGCTGCAATCGCTGTCGGCTTGGATCGCTTTGTTATCCGGCATTTTGGTCGCCTTGATCGCCAAAGGAGGGGTGACACTGTTGGCGAGCGATCCGCAAATGACGGCCGCTTTGGCGTTCGGGACGATCATCGCCGTCGCGCTTTTCCATGGTGTGGCGGTCGGTCCGCTGATTGGGGCTGGCATTGCCTATGCGGTCATCAAAATGGTAGAATATTTTTAACCGCTCGAGCAAATGACCGGTTCGTTTGTCGGCGAAGCGCGTTCCGCTTGTTCGTGGAGCTTGTTTCTTTTGATGTATGACAGCTGACAAAAGTCTGATAATTGTTTATAATAATAAGCGTGAGTTCGTTTTTCGGGCCAAGCGGGGAACAGCGTTTTTGCAAGGCGGCTGACACGGCGATGTAAGCACTTTCGCCCATGCCTTCGTTTTTGCCACGGTTTCGAGCAAGCGCTCATCGTCCTTCCAACGATGATGGGCGGAACTTATGAAAAGAAGGGGAGATTGGACATGACGGTAACCCGCGGTTTAGAAGGGGTTGTGGCGACAACCTCAAGCATCAGCTCGATCATCGATGATACATTGACGTACGTCGGCTACGATATTGACGATTTGGCCGAAAACGCTTCCTTTGAAGAAGTCGTTTATTTGCTTTGGCATCGGGAGCTGCCAACGAAAGCGCAGCTCGAAGAATTGAAGAAGCAGCTGGCGGAAAACGCGGACATTCCAAAGGAAATCGTTGAGCACTTCAAGCTGTATCCGATTGACAACGTGCATCCGATGGCGGCGTTGCGCACGGCGATCTCGCTTCTCGGCCTCTATGATGACGAGGCGGACGACATGACGAAAGAGGCGAACTACCGGAAAGCGATCCGTCTGCAGGCGAAAATCCCGACGATCGTCGCGGCGTTTGCCCGCGTGCGCAAAGGGCTGGAACCGGTTGCGCCGCGCCAAGATTTGAGCTTTGCTGCCAATTTCTTGTACATGCTGACCGGACAAGAGCCGGACGCCGTTGCTGCGGAAGCGTTCAACAAGGCGCTCGTGTTGCATGCCGATCACGAGTTGAACGCATCGACGTTCACGGCGCGCGTTTGCGTGGCGACGCTCTCCGACATGTATTCCGGCATTACAGCGGCGATCGGCGCCTTAAAGGGACCGCTTCACGGCGGGGCAAACGAAGCGGTGATGAGAATGTTGACGGAAATCGGCACCGTTGACAACGTTGAGCCGTACATTCGCGGAAAGCTGGCCAATAAAGAGAAAATCATGGGCTTTGGCCATCGCGTGTACCGGAAAGGCGACCCGCGCGCCAAACATTTGAAAAAAATGTCGGAAAAGCTGACGAAGCTCGTTGGCGAGCCGCATTGGTACGAAATGTCGACGAAGATTGAAGAAATCGTCACATCGGAAAAAGCACTGCCGCCGAACGTTGACTTTTATTCCGCCTCGGTTTACCATTGTTTAGGAATCGATCATGATTTGTTTACGCCGATTTTTGCGATCAGCCGCACGTCGGGATGGATCGCCCATATTTTGGAACAATATGACAACAACCGGCTCATTCGTCCGCGCGCCGAGTACACGGGTCCGGGCAAGCGGTCGTACGTGCCGATCGACGAGCGCGGCTGAACAAGGCTGAATAAGGCTGAGCAGGACGAAACAGGTGGACAAGGCGGGAAGGCGCGCCTTCACGCCTTTGCAAAATAAAAACCATGGCATTGGGGGTTTGACTCGTGACGCAAGGGGAAAAAATTACTGTAACCAATGGTGTGCTCAACGTTCCAAACAATCCGATCATCCCGTTCATTGAAGGGGACGGAACCGGCCCGGACATTTGGGCGGCCGCTTCGCGCGTGCTCGAGGCTGCGGTGGAAAAAGCGTACAAAGGCGAGAAAAAAATCGTCTGGAAGGAAGTGCTCGCCGGCGAGAAAGCATACAAACTGACGGGCAGCTGGCTTCCGGATGAAACGCTCGAGACGATCCGCGAATACATAATCGCCATTAAAGGGCCGCTGACAACGCCGGTTGGCGGAGGCATCCGCTCGCTGAACGTCGCGCTTCGTCAAGAGCTTGACTTGTTCGTCTGCCTGCGGCCGGTTCGCTACTTCCAAGGCGTTCCGTCGCCGGTGAAACGCCCGGAAGACACCGATATGGTCATTTTCCGCGAAAACACGGAAGACATTTACGCCGGCATTGAATATGCCAAAGGCACGCCGGAAGTGAAAAAAGTGATCGACTTTTTGCAAAACGAGATGGGCGTGCGCAAAATCCGCTTCCCGGAAACGTCCGGCATCGGCATTAAGCCGATTTCCGAACAAGGAACGAAACGGCTTGTGCGCGCGGCGATCAACTATGCGATCGAACATGGCCGCAAATCGGTGACGCTCGTTCATAAAGGAAACATCATGAAATTCACCGAAGGCGCGTTTAAAAACTGGGGCTATGAACTTGCTGAGGAAGAGTTTGCCGACAAAGTGTTCACATGGGCGCAATACGACCGCATCGTCGAAGCGGAAGGCAAAGAAGCGGCGAACAAAGCGCTGGCCGAAGCAGAAGCGGCTGGAAAAGTCATCATCAAAGATGTGATCGCCGACATCTTCTTACAGCAAATCTTAACGCGCCCGCGCGAGTTTGACGTCATCGCGACGATGAACCTAAACGGCGACTACATTTCCGACGCGCTCGCGGCTCAAGTCGGCGGCATCGGCATCGCGCCGGGGGCGAACATCAACTACGAAACCGGCCACGCCATCTTCGAAGCGACGCACGGCACGGCGCCGAAATACGCCGGGCTTGACAAAGTCAATCCGTCGTCCGTCATTTTGTCCGGCGTCATGATGTTTGAGCATCTCGGCTGGAACGAAGCGGCGCAATTGATCATCAAAGCGATGGAAAAAACGATCGCCGCGAAAATCGTGACGTATGACTTTGCCCGCCTGATGGAAGGGGCAACCGAAGTGAAATGTTCGGAATTCGCTGATGCGCTCATCCGCAATATGGACTAACCTGTAAAAGAAAGGGATGGCAAACGATGGCGATGAAACGGAAAAAAATCTCGGTGATCGGCGCTGGATTCACGGGGGCGACAACGGCGTTCCTGCTGGCGCAAAAAGAGCTCGGCGACGTCGTGCTCGTCGACATTCCGCAGCTCGAAAACCCGACGAAAGGAAAGGCGCTCGACATGCTCGAGTCGAGCCCGGTGCTCGGGTTTGACGCCAACATCGTCGGCACGTCGGACTACGCCGATACGGCGGATTCCGACATCGTCGTCATTACGGCCGGCATCGCTCGCAAGCCGGGCATGAGCCGCGATGATTTGGTGACGACGAATCAAAAAATTATGAAGCAGGTGACGAAAGAAGTCGTCAAATACTCGCCGAACTGCTACATCATCGTTTTGACGAACCCGGTCGATGCGATGACGTACACCGTCTTCAAGGAATCCGGCTTCCCGAAAAACCGGGTCATCGGCCAATCGGGCGTCCTCGATACGGCGCGCTTCCGCACGTTCGTCGCCCAAGAGCTGAACATTTCTGTTAAAGACGTCACCGGTTTCGTGTTGGGGGGGCATGGCGACGACATGGTGCCGCTCGTCCGCTATTCGTACGCCGGCGGCATCCCGCTCGAAAAGCTGATTCCGAAAGACCGTTTGGACGCCATCGTTGAGCGGACGCGCAAAGGCGGCGGGGAAATCGTCAATTTGCTCGGCAACGGCAGCGCCTACTACGCGCCGGCCGCTTCGCTTGTTGAAATGGTCGAGGCGATTTTGAAAGACCAGCGCCGCATTTTGCCGGCGATCGCCTACCTCGAAGGCGAATACGGATACGAAGGCATTTATTTGGGCGTGCCGACAATCTTGGGCGGCAACGGCATTGAGAAAGTGATCGAGCTCGAGCTGACGGAAGAGGAAAAAGCGGCGCTCGCCAAGTCGGTCGAGTCGGTGAAAAACGTCATGCGCGTGCTCGAATAGTACGATGCAAAAATTCGGGCTTGGCCCGGATTTTTGCCGCCGCTTTTTGAAAGCGCTTTCTGATTTAGGGTGTGAAAACAGCGCTTGGCGCCGCTAGTGACGATCGCAGCCCATGAGGGTCAGGAGCAACAAAGGGGTGGAACCATGTTGAAAAAGCGAAAGCTGGGGAGACGAATCGGAGAAATTCAAGTTGGGGAAAAACTTGTGTTCCAAGCGGCCATCGAAGACAAAGATTTGC
This sequence comes from Geobacillus sp. C56-T2, assembly GCF_007829715.1. Taxonomy (NCBI): domain Bacteria; kingdom Bacillati; phylum Bacillota; class Bacilli; order Caryophanales; family Anoxybacillaceae; genus Geobacillus; species Geobacillus sp. C56-T2. Next base: position 2,683,006 of record NZ_VJWB01000001.1, on the reverse strand, counting down.
TGCTTTACCTCGGGTTGACCGACGATGCCAACCCGCTCTACATTCAGCACGATTACGCTTCGCAAACGCCGTTTGGCAAGCCGGTCGTTCCGCCGATCATGCTGATGGGAATGATCACATCGGCGGTGTCGAAATATTTGCCAGGCCCGGGCAGTTATATTACAAGGAATGATATTCGCTTTCTCCGGCCAGTGTATCATTATGAAACGCTTGAATTTTTGCTGGAAGTGACTGACGTGGATGAAGAAAGCCATTGCGTCACGTTGGCGGTGACAGCGACGCGCGGGGCGGAAATGGTGCTCACCGGTGAGCTGTCCGCCTGTCCGCCGCATACGTTGCCACGTTTGGACAGCCGTGCGCTTGAAAATTTTTAGGCTGAAAGAGCAGCGCTCGCTTCGCTTGGACGGGAAGATGGAACAGCGGAGGCGAGATGGGCGCGGGACGGATGCGAAAGGGGGCTGCTTTCGGGCAGCCGGGCGGTTATAAACGGAGAACGTCTGTTTTTATAGCGAAAAAGAGGGGGTCTTGCCGCAGTTTGCGACACCCTCTTTCTTTTTTTGCCGAACGAAAGCGGAAAGTATGGTATGATACAAATAGAATGACTGGCGAATGGGAGGAGCGGAATGGGTAAGAAAATTTTGGTTGTTGACGATGAGCAGCCGATTGTGACGTTGTTGACCTACAATTTGGAGAAGGCCGGTTTTCAAGTGGCCGCCGCCTATGATGGCGAAGAGGCGCTAGATAAAGTGGAGCGTGAACAGCCGGCGCTGATGATCCTCGATTTGATGCTGCCGAAGCTGGACGGCGTTGAAGTGTGCAAGCGGCTTCGCCAGCGGCAAATCATGACGCCGATTTTAATGTTGACGGCTCGCGATGATGAGTTTGATAAAGTGCTCGGGTTGGAGCTGGGCGCCGATGACTACATGACGAAGCCGTTCAGCCCGCGCGAGGTCGTCGCGCGGGTGAAGGCGATTTTGCGCCGCACCGAGCTTTCTCAACCGGCGGCTGAGTTAGGTGAACGGCTTGTCATCGGGCAGTTGGAAATTTTCCCGGACCGCTACGAAGCGACGGTGGGCGGCAGACCGCTCGAGTTGACGCCGAAAGAGTTTGAATTGCTTCTTTATTTGGCCCGTCATAAAGGAAGGGTGCTGACGCGCGACCAGTTGCTCAGCGCGGTTTGGAATTACGATTTCGCCGGCGATACGCGCATCGTTGACGTCCATATCAGCCACTTGCGCGACAAGATCGAAGACGATACGAAAAAGCCGGCGTACATCAAAACGGTGCGCGGCCTCGGATACAAACTGGAGGAGCCCAAACGGCATGAGTAGCCTTCGCTCCCGGCTTCTTTTCTGGCTTGTGGCGCTGATTGCGGCCGTGTTGATCGCCCTCGGCTTTTTGCTTGGCCAGCTGCTGAAAGAGTTTTATACCGAGACGATCAATAAGCGGATGGAAAAGGAGGCGAAAGCGCTCGCCATTTTGCTGGAAAATGAACCGCTTGAGCGCATTCGCACCGATTTGCAAGAAATGGGGGACGAGCTGTCCTCGCGCATCACCGTGCTCGATCGTGATGGGCGGGTGCGGTTTGACAGCGGGCGCATCGCGGCGATCAGCGACAAGGACCACGCGCGCATCATCCGCTCCATTTTGCCGACGACAACGTCCGCGCGCTTTTCGGTGATTGAAAAAACGGACGACGTGTACTACTGCCTTGTTCCGTATGGGCCAAGCGGACAGGACGGATACGTCGTTGTCAGCACACCGACGAGCTCGCTCAAAGCGGTGAACGAGCGGATTTGGGGGGTTCTCATCAGCAGCCTTGGCATGGCGCTCGTTGTCATCATCGCCCTTGGCTGGAAAATCGCCAATCAATATATGAGACCGATTGAAGAGGCGACCAAGGTGGCGTTTGAGCTGGAAAAAGGCAATTACGCCGCCCGGGTGCCCGATGGCGAATATAAAGAAGCCGGCATGTTGGTCCGTTCCATCAACCGGCTCGCTCGCCATTTGCAAGAAATGAGCCGGGCGCGGGAAATTCAGACCGATCGCCTTCATACGCTCATTGAAAACGTCGGCAGCGGCCTTCTGTTCATCGATCACCGCGGCCATGTGTTTCTCATTAACCGCGCCTTTCAGTCCCAATTTCACATCGATCCGTCCGACGCCTTGTATCGCCCGTATGCCGATGTGCTCCCGCACCGCGACATCGTCCGCTTGATCGACGAGATTTTCATGACCGAGGCGGCGATGCGCCGTCATATGCGGCTGACGGTCGGGATTGAGCGAAAGCACTTTGACGTCTACGGCGCCCCGATTATCGGAAAAGGCGCTGAGTGGAAAGGGATTGTCGTCGTCTTCCATGACATTACCGAACTGAAGCGGCTCGAGCAAATCCGCAAAGATTTTGTCGCCAACGTCTCGCATGAACTGAAAACGCCAGTGACATCGATTAAAGGGTTTGCCGAAACGCTGTTGGATGGAGCGATGAAAGATGAGCAGGCGCTCGAGCACTTTTTGGCCATTATTTTAAAAGAAAGCGAACGGCTGCAAACGCTCGTCGAAGAGCTTCTTGATTTATCGAAAATCGAGCAGCAAGGCTTTCAGCTTCAGTGGGAGGAAGTGAACGCGGCCGAGATCATGGAGGAAGCGGCAGCGGTGTTCCGCCAGCGGGCGGCGGCCAAGCGCATCGCTTTGCAAGTCAAGGCGCCGCCGGATCTGGTCATTCGCGGTGATCGAAACCGGCTGAAGCAAATTTTGCTTAACTTGTTGGCCAACGCCATCGCCTATACGCCCGAACAAGGGCAAGTCATCGTTGACGCCGGGGAGACGGCGCAGGAAGTGTGGCTGCGCGTCAAAGATACCGGCATCGGCATTGAGAAAAAGGAGATTCCTCGCATCTTTGAGCGCTTTTACCGCGTCGATAAAGCGCGCAGCCGCGATTCGGGCGGGACCGGGCTGGGCCTTTCGATCGTCAAGCATCTCGTCGAAGCCCATCACGGCTCCATCACAGTGGAAAGCGAAGTCGGGCGCGGCACGGTGTTTACGATTCACTTTCCCAAGCCGGAGCGGTAGCCGGCTTTTTTCATCGCTGCCGGGTTGGGGGAGGGCGAGTCCATTCGGGCTGAGGCGGCCCTTCACCACCGCTTTGGGAGCCGGAGCAGCGAGGCGATGTTTCTGGAACGCCGCCGCATGATACAATAAAAACAAGAAGCATCCGAGGAGGGATGGGGTTGAAGAAAAAACTTGTCTTGATTGACGGCAACAGTGTGGCCTATCGCGCTTTTTTTGCGCTGCCGCTTTTGCATAACGACAAAGGCGTTCATACGAATGCGGTCTACGGATTTGCCATGATGCTGCGTAAAATCGTGGCGGAAGAGGCTCCCACTCATTTGTTAGTGGCGTTTGATGCGGGCAAAACGACATTTCGTCATGAAGTGTTTCGCGAGTATAAAGGCGGGCGCCAGCAGACGCCCCCGGAATTGTCCGAGCAGTTTCCACTGCTGCGCGAGCTGTTGAACGCCTATCGCATTCCAGCTTACGAACTTGACAACTACGAAGCGGACGACATTATCGGAACGCTCGCCGCCCGCGCTGAGCAGGCCGGGTTTGAGGTGAAAGTCATCTCCGGAGACCGGGATTTGACCCAACTCGCCTCCCCCCATGTGACGGTGGAAATCACGAAAAAAGGGATCACCGAGATGGAATCGTACACGCCGGAAACGATTCGCGAAAAATACGGGCTCGCTCCCGAGCAAATCGTTGACTTAAAAGGACTGATGGGGGATAAATCGGACAACATCCCTGGCGTGCCCGGCATCGGCGAAAAAACGGCGGTCAAGTTGTTAAAGCAGTTCGGGACAGTCGAAAATGTGCTCGACTCCATTGATGAAATCCAAGGGGAAAAGCTGAAAGAAACGCTGCGCCAACATCGCGATACCGCCCTCCTAAGCAAACGGCTGGCGGGCATTTGCCGCGACGCTCCGATCGCCCTGTCGCTTGAGGATACGGCCTACGAAGGCGAAGACCGGGAGAGCGTGATCGCTTTGTTTAAAGAGCTCGGGTTTCAGTCGCTCCTTGAGAAGATGGAAGGGCCGAGGGCGGAAGAGAGCGAGCCGCTTGCCCACATCGACTTCACCATGGCGGAGTGCGTGACGGAAGAGATGCTCGCCGACAAGGCGGCCTTGGTCGTTGAAGTCGTGGAAGACAACTATCATGACGCGCCGATCGTCGGCATTGCTGTTGTCTCGGAACGCGGGCGGTTTTTCCTGCCTTCGGAGGTGGCGCTGGCTGACCCGCAGTTTCGCGCTTGGCTTGCCGATGAGACGAAGAAAAAAAGCATGTTTGACTCGAAGCGGGCGACGGTCGCTTTACGATGGAAAGGGATCGACCTGCGCGGCGTCTCGTTTGATTTGCTGCTGGCGGCGTATTTGCTCAACCCTGGACAAGATGCCAGCGATGTCGCGGCGGTGGCCAAAATGAAACAATACGAGGCCGTGCGGTCCGATGAAGCGGTCTACGGCAAAGGGGCGAAACGGTCTGTTCCGGACGAGCCGGCACTCGCCGAGCATCTCGTCCGCAAGGCGGCGGCGATTTGGGCGCTCGAGCGGCCAATGATGGATGACTTGCGCCGCAACGAGCAGGACGAACTGTTGATGGCGCTTGAGCAGCCGTTAGCGGCGATTTTGGCCGATATGGAATTCACCGGGGTGAAAGTGGACACCGAGCGCCTGAACCAGATGGGACAGGAACTCGCCGAGCAGCTGCGCGCGGCCGAACGGCGCATTTACGAACTGGCCGGCCAAGAATTCAATATCAATTCGCCGAAACAGCTCGGCGTCATTTTATTTGAAAAGCTGCAACTGCCTGTGTTGAAAAAAACGAAGACCGGCTATTCAACATCGGCGGACGTGCTGGAAAAGCTTGCGCCCCATCACGAGATTGTGGAGAATATTTTGCACTACCGCCAACTAGGCAAGCTGCAGTCGACATATGTCGAAGGATTGTTGAAGGTCGTGCGCCCCGATACGAAGAAAGTGCATACGATCTTCAATCAAGCGTTGACGCAAACCGGCCGCCTCAGCTCGACGGAGCCGAACTTGCAAAACATTCCGATTCGGCTGGAAGAAGGGCGGAAAATCCGGCAAGCGTTCGTGCCGTCCGAGCCTGGCTGGCTCATGTTTGCGGCTGACTATTCGCAAATCGAACTGCGCGTGTTGGCCCATATCGCCGAAGATGACAATTTAATTGAAGCGTTTCGCCGCGATTTGGACATTCATACGAAAACGGCTATGGACATTTTTCACGTCAAGGAAGAGGACGTCACCCCCAACATGCGCCGGCAAGCGAAGGCCGTCAACTTTGGCATCGTCTATGGGATCAGCGATTACGGATTGGCGCAAAACTTAAACATTACGCGCAAAGAGGCCGCCGAGTTTATCGAACGCTATTTTGCCAGCTTCCCGGGCGTCAAGCGGTATATGGAAACGATCGTGCAAGAGGCGAAACAGAAAGGATATGTCACCACGCTTTTGCATCGGCGCCGCTATTTGCCGGACATCACGAGCCGCAACTTCAACGTCCGCAGCTTTGCCGAGCGGACGGCGATGAATACGCCGATCCAAGGCAGCGCCGCTGACATCATTAAAAAGGCGATGATCGATTTGAGCGCGCGCCTGAAGGAAGAGCGGCTGCAGGCGCGCCTGTTGCTGCAAGTGCACGACGAGCTCATTTTGGAGGCGCCTAGTGACGAAATAGAGCGGCTGTGCCGAATCGTGCCGGAAGTGATGGAGCAAGCCGTCACGCTCCGCGTGCCGCTGAAAGTCGATTATCATTACGGACCGACATGGTATGATGCGAAATAAAGCCCGGTCTTAAAGGCGCGCCGATGCCGGAAGCCGCACGGGCGGATCGACAACAGAGGAAAGGAGGGATTTCCTATGCCTGAACTGCCTGAGGTGGAAACGATCCGGCGCACGCTCTTGCCGCTCGTTTCCGGCAAAACGATCGCGGCGGTGCGCGTGTTTTGGCCGAAGATCATTCGCCATCCGCACGACCCGCAAGCGTTTGCCGACCGGTTGGCTGGCCAGACGGTGCGCGGCATTGAGCGGCGCGGAAAGTTTTTGAAGTTTTTGCTTGATGAGGATGTGCTCATCTCCCATTTGCGCATGGAAGGTCGCTATATGGTCGCTAGCGCCCACGATCCGCTCGCGCCGCACACGCATGTCGTATTTTCCTTCACCGATGGAAGCGAACTCCGTTACCGCGATGTGCGCAAGTTCGGCACGATGCACGTTTACCGCAAAGAAGAAGCCGACCGCCGCCCTCCGCTTGACCAGTTGGGGCCGGAGCCGCTCTCACCGGCATTTTCCCCGGCGGTGTTGGCCCAACAAGCCGCGAAAACGAAACGGACGGTCAAGGCGCTGCTGCTCGATCAAACGGTTGTGGCCGGATTTGGCAACATTTATGTCGATGAAGCGCTGTTTCGCGCCGGCATTCTTCCGGACCGCCCGGCCGCTTCCTTGACGGACGAAGACATTCGCCGGCTCCATGAACACATGGTCGCGACCATCGGCGAGGCGGTGATGAGAGGAGGAAGCACGGTGCGCACGTATGTCAACACGCAAGGGAAAGAAGGGACTTTCCAACATCACCTGTCCGTCTATGGGCGCAAAGGGGAGCCGTGCAAACAATGCGGAACGTTGATTGAAAAAACGGTCGTCGCTGGCCGCGGGACGCACTATTGCCCGCGTTGCCAGCGGTAGGCGACCGATGGGAAAGGAGACAAGCGATGGTACTCACGATCGGGCTGACTGGGGGGATCGCCAGCGGCAAAAGCACGGTCAGCGCCATGATGCGCCAACTCGGGCTTCCGGTCATTGACGCGGACGAAGCGGCGCGTGCGGTCGTACGGCCGGGAGAAGACGCCTATCGGCAAATCGTTGCCGCCTTCGGTCCGGGCATTTTGCAAAAAAACGGGGACATTGATCGCGCGAAACTGGGGGAGATCGTCTTCAGCGATGAAGCCGAGCGGACGAAACTCAACGCCATCGTTCATCCCGCCGTGCGCCGCCATATGCTGGCGGAAAAGGAGGAGCTCGTTCGCGCCGGGGCGAAAACGATCGTGCTTGATATTCCGCTGCTATTTGAAAGCGGATTGACCGATTGGGTGGATAAAGTGCTGGTCGTTTTCGTTGATGAAGAGACGCAGCTTCGCCGGCTGATGGCGCGAAACGGATTTACGAAAGAGGAAGCGCTCGCCCGCATTCGCGCCCAATGGCCGCTGGCGGAAAAAGTGAAGCGAGCCGATGCGGTTCTGGACAATAACGGAACGATCGAGGAGACGCGCCGGCAGCTGCTGGCCGTTTTGGAAACATGGGGCGCCTTGGAAAAATAGGCGTCTTTTTTATTGCTTTTTTGTTATTTTGTTCTCCACGATCTCGAAAAATATGATATACTATTTATAGGGATTTAAACAAATAGTATAACATATATGAGAGGGGAACAAAGCGAATGAAGGCGAAAGTGGCGATTAACGGATTCGGGCGAATCGGACGGATGGTGTTCCGCCGCGCCATCGGCTGTTCAGACCTTGATATCGTGGCGGTGAACGCCAGCTACCCGCCGGAAACGTTAGCCCATTTAGTGAAATACGATTCCAACCATGGCCAATTCCAAGGTGAGGTAGTCGCTTTGGAAGACGGGCTGTTGGTCAATGGCAAAAAAGTAAAGTTATTGAACTCGCGCGACCCGAAATGGTTGCCATGGAACGATATGGATATTGATATCGTCATTGAGGCGACCGGCAAATTCAATGATCGCGAGAAAGCTAGCCTTCACCTAGAAGCGGGGGCGAAGCGTGTCATTTTAACAGCGCCTGGGAAAAACGAAGATGTGACAATCGTTGTCGGTGTCAATGAACACGTGCTCGATATTGACCGCCATTTCATCATTTCCAACGCATCGTGCACGACCAACTGCTTGGCGCCGGTCGTCAAAGTGCTTGATGAAGCCTTTGGCATTGAAAACGGGCTGATGACAACCGTTCACGCGTATACGAACGACCAAAAAAACATCGACAATCCGCACAAAGACTTGCGCCGTGCTCGTTCGTGCGCGCAATCGATCATCCCGACGACAACCGGAGCGGCAAAAGCGCTTGGACTGGTGCTGCCGCATTTAAAAGGGAAGCTCCATGGCATGGCGCTCCGCGTTCCGACGCCGAACGTTTCCCTCGTTGACTTAGTGGTCGATGTGAAGCGCGAGGTGACCGCCGATGAGGTGAACGAAGCGTTCATCCGTGCCGCTCGTGGGCCGCTGAAAGGAATTTTGGACTTTACGATGGAGCCGCTCGTCTCGATTGATTTCAATACGAATCCTCATTCGGCGATCATCGATGGCTTATCGACGATGGTGATGGAAGGACGGAAAGTGAAAGTGCTCGCTTGGTATGACAATGAGTGGGGCTATTCCTGCCGCGTTGTCGATCTTGCTCAACTTGTCGCGGCAAAAATGAAGGAGAGACTCCAAGTCAACGCGTGACACCGTCTTCGCTCGCTGCCAAGAAGGGCGGAAAGCGCCTGTCTGTTTTGCGGCGCGGTATTGATCAGGGCGCCGAACAGGCACGGGCGCTTTTTCTTTTCGGCAGGCAAAAAAAAATGAAAAAGTCTGTTGCAAAAACCCCCTAAACAAAGTATACTATGTCTCGTGAACTTCTTAACGGCAAAGGTAATGTGACTACTTAAAGGGTTAGGACCTCTTAGGACTAACTTTCCCCCGTGGTAGTTATACATGCCATTTTGCAGCTGTTCTTCTATTTTTTTCTTTGAGAAAATTGGTTAAAAGGGGGATTTTTGCATGGACACGATGGGTCGTCACGTTATCTCGGAACTTTGGGGATGCGACTTTGACAAACTGAATGATATGGACTTTATCGAAAAAACGTTCGTTGACGCCGCGTTGAAATCGGGAGCGGAAATTCGCGAAGTAGCGTTCCACAAATTCGCTCCACAAGGGGTAAGTGGAGTCGTCATTATCTCGGAATCGCATTTGACGATTCATACGTTTCCCGAACACGGCTATGCGAGCATTGATGTGTATACATGCGGCCATCTCGATCCGACGATTGCCGCCGACTATATCGCTGAAAAGCTCGGTGCGCAAACGCGGGAGACGATTGAACTTCCGCGCGGCATGCGCCCGATTGAAGTGAAAAAAGCGCAAGCGCTGTAACGGACAGCACGAACGGCAGAAAAGGAGCGTACACAGAACGCTCCTTTTTCTATTTTCACCGTGCCGCGGCAGTGAAAAACATGGTATGATGAAAGCAAATCAAGGACTAGGGAGCGTGGCAGATAAGCATGTGGAACAAATGGAAATACGCCTTGACGAACCATTGCGAAACGAGGGAGAATCATGAAGACGTCGAGCTAAGAAGCCATTATTACAAAGCGGCGAACCGCGCTGTCATGGCCGCTGTCAAAGAGCTGCTCGCCTCGCTGCCCGGGGCTGAACTTCTTTCCGTTTCCGAAGAGCGCGGCGAAATTTGTGCGCAAACGAAGCGCGGAAAAAAGCTGTTTATCGTCGCGACAGTCATCTCGGTGCGGCCGTTTGAAACGGCGGTCGACTTTTCCGTAACAACGGAGACGCGCCTATTGCCGTTTGACTTTGGCCGCAGCCGATCGGTGATTCTTGAGCTATACCGGAAGCTCGATGCGCGCTTGCCGTATATCGGATCGGGATTGAACGGCTAACTATGGCTTGTCTGCTTGCCGCCATTCCGGTATGATAGATAATAAGAAAAGCAACGGAGTGAATGTTATGCGATGTCCGTCATGCCATCATCAAGGTACGCGCGTGCTCGACTCGCGCCCGGCCGAGGAAGGGCGTTCGATCCGGCGCCGGCGCGAATGCGAACAGTGTCATTACCGGTTTACAACGTTTGAACGAATTGAAGAGCCGCCGCTAATTGTCGTCAAAAAAGGCGGAACGCGCGAAGAGTTCAGCCGCGAGAAAATTTTGCGCGGCTTGATCAAAGCGTGCGAAAAGCGGCCGGTGGCGCTCGAGGAGCTGGAAAAGGTGACGCAGGAAATCGAGCGCGAGCTGCGCCAGCAAGGAGTGTCGGAAGTCAAAAGCGAAACGATCGGGGAAATGGTGATGGAGCGGCTGTCGCGCATCGATGAGGTCGCCTATGTCCGCTTCGCTTCCGTCTATCGGCAGTTCAAGGATATTAACGTGTTTATCGAAGAACTGAAAGAGCTGATCAAAAAAGAACAGCGGTAAAAAGGGCTTTGGCGTTGGACGGCAAGCCCTTTTTTCAACGCCTTTTCCCTGCCGAAAGGGGGAGGACGGGTTGAAACGAATCACGCAAGATGGAAGGTTGAGATGATGCGGCATCATTGGAAAGAACTGATTGCTGTTGACCGGTATGTCGTGCAAAGCCGCGGAGCGCTGCACGAGCTGGACCGCCAAGTGTTGACGCTGTTGTACCAGCCGCTCATCGGCCATCGCGCGCTAGCTTTGTATATGACGCTTTGGGGGGACTGGGAGCTGCTTAGCGGGCAGGAGGCGACCCATCGCCGCCTCATGGAGCTTATGCAATGCAGCCTTCCGGACATCTACGGCGAACGGCTGAAGCTGGAGGGAATCGGGTTGCTGAATACGTATGTCCGCGCTTTCGGTGACGATGAGCCGAAGCTGTTTCTTTACGAGCTGCGCCCGCCGATGACACCGGAACAGTTTTTTCGCGATGAGATGTTGAGCACCTTTTTGCAGCGTCAAGTTGGCCGCCATTTGTTCGCCCAGTTGAGCGACTTTTTCGCCCGGCCGATGGAGGATGTCGCTCGGTTCACCCCGGTAACGCGCTCATTTTCCGACGTGTTTGCCGCCGTTCCTGCCGAGCGGATGGTGTCTCGTTTCAGCGAAGAACAGCGGCCACTGAATGAAGGAAAGGCGCATGTCGGGCGCGAGGAGGCATCGTACGCCCTCGATGACGAGGTGTTTGATTTTGAGTTGTTTTTCGCCGGGTTGTCGAAACAGCTCGTGCCGCGCCGCGCGATGACAGCAAAAGTGAAAGAGGCGATTAAAAAGCTGGCGTTTTTGTATGGCATTCCGCCGCTTGAGATGCAAAAGCTTGTTCTTGGCGTCATTGATCCGTCGTATCATATCGACATCGACGCCTTGCGGCAGGCGGCGCGCGAATGGTATGAGCTGGAGCATGGCGGCGTTTCCCCGCGCCTGGTGGAACGGGTGCAGCCGCTTGCTTATCGAACGATGGAAAACGCCAACCCGCGCACGAAAGAAGAACAGCTGGTGAAACAGCTCGAAACGATTTCCCCGCGCCAGCTGCTGAAAGAAATCGCCGGCGGCGCCGAGCCGTCGCTGGCCGATTTGCAGCTGATCGAAGACATTATGTTCCAACAGCAGCTGCTTCCCGGCGTCGTCAATGTGCTCATTTATTATGTCATGCTGCGGACGAATATGAAATTGTCAAAAAAATACGTAGAAAAGATCGCCAGCCATTGGGCGCGCAAAAAGGTGAAGACGGTGAAAGAAGCGATGGAGCTAGCGAAAGAGGAAGCGAAAACGTATCAAAGCTGGGCGAATGAAAAAGAAAAAGGGACGAAAACGGTGCGGAAAGTGGTGCGCACCGAAATGGTTCCGGACTGGCTGAAGATGGATTACAGCGAGCCGGAAGACGATGATTTCGATGTCGAACAGGCGCGCAAGGAGATCGAGGAGCGGCTGAAAAAATATCGGGACGGATCGTAGGTGGAAAGGCGATGGAACGAGTCAATCAATTATTGCAGCGGCTGCTTGGCAATCAACGCTTTAAGCAGCGCTACGAACAAATGAAGCGCTATATTTTGTCGCATCCGGACGTGCAGCCGTTTTTGCAGGCGCATGAACCGCAGCTGTCTGCGGAAGCGGTCGACCGCAGCCTCATGAAGCTGTACGAGTTTATCGAGCAGAACGGGCATTGCCGCCAATGCCCGGGGCTGGAGCGATGTCCAAACATGTTGCCAGGGTATCAGCCGAATTTGGTGATCAGCAGCGGCCGAATAGAGATTGAGTATGACCGCTGCCCGAAAAAGGTGCAGCATGACGAACGGAAGCGCCAAGAGTCGCTCATCCAAAGCATGTTTATGCCGCGTGAAATTTTGCGGGCGTCGCTCTCCGATGTCGACCTCAGCGATGACGGCCGGATCAAAGCGATTGGATTTGCCGAGCGGTTTGTGGCCGAATACGAGCCGGGAAAAAAAATGAAAGGTCTGTATTTACATGGGTCGTTCGGCGTCGGCAAAACGTACTTGCTTGCGGCGATCGCCAATGAGCTTGCCAAACGAAACATCGCGTCGCTCATCGTCTATGTGCCGGAGCTGTTTCGCGAGATGAAGCATTCGCTGCAAGACCAGACGATGAACGAAAAGCTCGATTACGTGAAAAAAGTGCCGATTTTGATGCTCGATGACCTTGGAGCTGAGGCGATGTCGAGCTGGGTGCGCGATGACGTGCTCGGGCCGATTTTGCAATACCGGATGTTTGAAAACTTGCCGACCTTTTTTACGTCGAATTTTAATTTGCAGCAGTTGGCCCATCATTTGACTTATTCCCAGCGCGGTGAAGAGGAAAAGGTGAAGGCGGCGCGCATCATGGAACGAATTCGCTACTTGGCGTACCCGATTGAACTGACCGGACCAAACCGTCGCGAGCAAAACGGCTAACGCACGCACCGCATTCTCGCGCCCCTTGCTCGCTCTTTGCCATCGGCTCCTGAAAACAGGACGCCGATGTTTTGTCTGGCCGCGCCTAGAAGGCCGGTGAAAAACCACTGTCAACTCCCGATCGGCGGCATTTTCATTCAGAAGAGAAAGCGGATTCTGCAAGGTTTTTCTAATTGAGAAATGAGTGGAATCCGTCGTTTTTGCACTAAATCACCCGCCCCCTAGGTGAAACGCCGCTACGCTTTGCGCTTTTTTTTAGTCTAAACGGCCGGTTGTCCCCATATATATAAACCAAGCATTCCTTTAGGCTGAGGGGGGACAGCGGGTGATCGAAATCCATTTTGACGAGGCAAGCGAGGCGGAAAAGCTGTTTTGGCTGCTGAACGAACGAAAACCGGCCGATGCTCCGCTGTTTCATGCCGCGTATGACGGAAAGAAAACGGTGGCGGTTTACATACAAGGCGAGGAAGCGCGTGCGCTGGAAACGCAAATCATCCCAGCGATGACGGCGTTTGTGCGCGAACATATGGAAGATCGGTTCATGCTAACGATGATTTCCGATTGGTTTTATTTTCGCGACCCGGAAGAACAGCAGCAAATTTTGGCGCTCGCCCATTCGTTTTTGGACGGCGAGCGGCGCGATTACCGAAAAGGGCCGGCGTTTGCCGCTTCGCGAACGGCGCTTTTGGTTGAAGCGTTCCGCGCCTTTTTGCGCGACGAGCTGTCGTTTTCGTTTTCCTCGTTTGCGATGTTTCGGTTGAAACCGTATATGGAGCGGTTGCAGCATTATGTCGAACTGGCGATCGATGAATATAAGCTTGAACAAGAATACCAAACCTTTGTGCAGACGTTGCGCGATTGCGTCGCTGCAAGGAAACCGGCATGGCCGCGGCTGTATTTGCTGCATGATCCGCCTCGCTTTTTGTTCTATGACAGCGAGCGGCGGGAGCTGTCCGCGGAAGACGTGAGGCAAATGATCGACCGCCATCTTGTCGTCAGCCAGCCGATGTACATCGATTCATCGGTGCTGGCGCCGCTTGTTTCGCTCGCCCCGTCGGAAATTGAACTGTACACGGATGACCCCGATGACGGCATGGTGCAGACGATCCAAAACGTGTTTGAAGAACGGCTTCGTCTCCACAGCCGCGCCGACTTTTCCCGGTTGTTTGCCGCCAATGCCGGGCATGGGGGAGAATGTTGATTTTCTCGACCGTTTTCGCTATAATGTCGTCATAGATAAGAGGAAAACAAAGCGATGACGAGGACATGGGCGCATTTTTACGGTTTCCAGAGAGGGAAGGCAGCGGCTGAAACCTTCCTAACACGAAAAGTGCGCTTACCCCCTCAGAGCTGCGGCAGCGAACGCTACGCCCAGTAGTTGCCGCCGGCGGACGGCCGTTATCGGTGTTGAGCCATGGCGTTGGTTTGCCATGGGAAGAAGGGTGGAACCACGACGAAAACTCGTCCCTTTTTAAGGGAGGAGTTTTTTTATTTTGATACCAATGCAAAGGAGTGAAGTTTATGCCAGACGTCATTCGCATTACGTTCCCCGACGGAGCGCAAAAGGAGTTTCCAAGCGGAACGTCAACCGAAGACATCGCTGCCTCGATCAGCCCGGGGCTGAAGAAAAAAGCGATCGCCGGAAAATGGAACGGCCGGTTCGTTGATTTGCGCACGCCGCTTCACGAAGACGGTGAACTCGTCATTATTACCCAAGACATGCCGGAGGCGCTTGACATTTTGCGCCATAGCGCCGCCCATTTAATGGCGCAGGCCATCAAGCGGCTGTACGGCAACGTCAAGCTCGGCGTCGGCCCGGTCATTGAAAACGGCTTTTACTACGATATCGACATGGAGCATAAGCTCACGCCGGATGATTTGCCGAAAATTGAGGCGGAAATGCGCAACATTGTCAAAGAAAATCTCGACATCGTCCGCAAAGAAGTGAGCCGCGAAGAAGCCATAAGGCGGTATGAGGAAATCGGCGACGACTTGAAGCTCGAGTTGATCCGCGACATTCCGGAAGGCGAGACGATTTCCATTTACGAGCAAGGCGAGTTTTTCGACCTTTGCCGCGGGGTGCACGTGCCGTCGACCGGGAAAATCAAAGAGTTTAAGCTCCTTAGCATCTCGGGCGCCTATTGGCGCGGCGACAGCAACAACAAAATGCTGCAGCGCATCTATGGCACGGCCTTTTTCAAGAAAGAAGAGTTGGATCATTATTTGCACTTGCTTGAAGAGGCGAAAGAGCGTGACCACCGCAAACTCGGCAAAGAGCTCGAGTTGTTTACGACGTCGCAGCAAGTCGGACAAGGGCTGCCGCTTTGGCTGCCGAAAGGGGCGACGATCCGCCGCCTGATCGAACGGTACATCGTCGATAAAGAAATCGCCCTTGGCTACGATCATGTCTATACGCCGGTGCTTGGCAGCGTCGAGCTGTACAAAACATCAGGCCATTGGGACCATTACAAAGAAAACATGTTCCCGCCGATGGAAATGGATAACGAACAGCTTGTGCTGCGGCCGATGAACTGCCCGCATCACATGATGATTTACAAAAGCAAGCTGCACAGCTATCGCGAGCTGCCGATCCGCATCGCTGAGCTCGGCACGATGCACCGCTACGAAATGTCCGGAGCGCTCACCGGGCTGCAGCGCGTCCGCGGCATGACGCTTAATGACGCCCACATTTTCGTGCGCCCGGATCAAATCAAAGACGAGTTTAAGCGCGTCGTCAACTTGATTTTGGAAGTATACAAAGACTTTGGACTCGACGAATATTCGTTCCGTTTGTCATACCGCGATCCGCACGATAAAGAAAAATATTACGATGACGACGAGATGTGGGAAAAGGCGCAGCGCATGTTGCGCGAGGCGATGGACGAGCTTGGGCTCGACTACTACGAGGCCGAAGGAGAAGCGGCGTTTTACGGGCCGAAGCTCGATGTGCAAGTGCGCACGGCGCTCGGCAAAGACGAAACGCTCTCAACGGTGCAGCTTGACTTCCTCTTGCCGGAGCGCTTTGATTTGACGTACATCGGCGAAGACGGCAAGCCGCATCGCCCGGTCGTCATTCACCGCGGCGTCGTTTCGACGATGGAACGGTTTGTCGCCTTCTTGATCGAAGAATACAAAGGCGCGTTCCCGACGTGGCTTGCCCCGGTGCAGGTGAAAGTGATTCCGGTGTCGCCGGAAGCCCACCTCGATTATGCATATGAAGTAAAACAAGCGCTGCAGGCGAACGGCTTCCGTGTCGAAGTCGACGAGCGTGACGAAAAAATCGGCTATAAAATCCGCGAAGCGCAAATGCAAAAAATCCCGTACATGCTCGTCGTCGGCGACAAAGAAGCGGCCGAGCGGGCGGTCAACGTCCGCCGCTACGGCGAAAAAGAAAGTCGGACGGTCGCGCTAGATCAATTTATCGCTAGCCTGGAAGAAGAGGTGCGGCAAAAACGAGCGAAAGAACGATAAGCCAACAATGGCCCGCAGGCGGCCTGCCCGCTTGTCGGGCCGCGTTTGTTTCATAGAAAAGGTCCATGGGCAGCGTGATCTGCCCTCCAACCGGGGGATGAACATCCGCGTCAGGCCGGCATTTTCACGGAAAGACGGCCCCGTTGCATCGAAAACAAGGAAGAAAAGGACAGCAAAACGTTTTTATAAAAAATTATCATTTTTCTCTTGTCAACAAAAAGATGTTCGGTTATAATGAAGGACGTTGTGTTTATCAAGAACCGCTCCTTGACATGCCATCGCCAAGGTGGTATAGTGTATAAAGTGGAATGATTGCTTGTTTGTCCAAAGCAGAAGCGCCCGCTTCTCACCTGACCGACGCCAAGAGGTTGTTGGCAGGTTGCGATGGTTCGGCTCATCGCCGGTTGATGCGAACGCCGTGCGCGGGTGCTTTATGCATCCGCGCTTTTTTGCTGGGGGCGGAGTTCTGCCGGCAAACAAGCCAGTCGGAAAAAACCTTGGAGGTGGCTCATTATTAGCAAAGATTTTATCATCAACGAACAAATTCGTGCCCGGGAAGTGCGCTTGATCGACCAAAACGGCGAACAGCTCGGCATCAAGTCGAAGCAGGAAGCGCTTGAGATCGCGGCAAGACGCAACTTGGACTTGGTGCTTGTCGCGCCAAACGCCAAACCGCCCGTTTGCCGGATCATGGATTACGGCAAATTCCGCTTCGAGCAGCAAAAGAAAGAAAAAGAAGCGCGCAAAAAGCAAAAAGTCATCAATGTGAAAGAAGTGCGCCTCAGCCCGACGATCGAGGAGCACGATTTCAACACGAAGCTGCGCAACGCGCGCAAGTTTCTCGAAAAAGGCGATAAGGTGAAGGCGACGATCCGCTTCAAAGGGCGGGCCATCACCCATAAAGAAATCGGGCAGCGCGTCCTTGACCGCTTCTCCGAAGCGTGCGCCGACATTGCGGTCGTCGAAACGGCGCCGAAAATGGACGGGCGCAACATGTTTTTAGTGCTGGCACCGAAAAACGACAACAAGTAAGGAGGAACTACGATGCCAAAAATGAAAACTCACCGCGGCTCGGCGAAACGGTTCAAAAAAACGGCGAGCGGCAAATTAAAACGCGGCCATGCGTATACGAGCCACTTGTTTGCCAATAAAACGAAAAAACAAAAACGCCAGCTGCGCAAAGCGACGCTCGTCTCGCCTGGCGACTTCAAGCGCATCCGCCAAATGCTCGACAACTTGAAATAATGACCGACTATAGGAGGGAACGATTATGCCACGCGTAAAAGGTGGACCAGTGACGCGCAGACGTCGCAAAAAAGTATTAAAGCTTGCCAAAGGATATTTCGGCGCGAAACACGCGTTATATCGAGTCGCGAACCAGCAAGTGATGAAATCGCTCATGTATGCGTATCGCGACCGCCGTCAACGGAAGCGCGACTTCCGCAAATTGTGGATCGCCCGCATCAACGCGGCCGCCCGCCAAAACGGCCTGTCTTACAGCCGCCTCATGCACGGCTTGAAACTGGCCGGCGTTGAAGTCAACCGGAAAATGCTCGCCGACTTGGCAGTCAATGACCAAGCGGCGTTTGCCCAGCTCGCTGACTTGGCGAAGGCAAATTTGAATAAGTAACAACGATGGCCATCCTCGACCGGGATGGCCGTTTTTATTGAAAATGGAGTGAAGGAGGGACCATATGATACAATATGCCATAGCCGTCAATCTTCTCGCTTTTTTTGCCATGGGGCTTGACAAATATAAGGCGAGACGCCATCGGTTCCGCATCGCTGAGCGGACGCTTTGGCTGCTGGCGTGGGTGGGCGGCGCTTTCGGAGCCATGATGGGCATGTATACGTTTCGCCACAAAACGCGCCATCGCCGATTTCGATACGGCTTGCCGCTGTTGGCGGCGGCAGAATTGATGGTGTATTGGCAGTGGATCGAATAGAAAGGGGAGGAGAGAATGAACTGGCCCTTGCTTTACGACATGCAGCGGACGTTGGATGAACGGATTGAAGCGGAGCACGGTCTCGTGCAGGAAAACTTGTTCAGCCGAAAGATGCTTGCTTTTCTCGTTGAACTCGGCGAGCTGGCGAACGAGACGCGCTGTTTTAAGTTTTGGAGCGTGAAGCCGCCGGCGCCGATGGAGCGGGTGCTCGAGGAGTATGTGGATGGTTTGCATTTTCTATTATCGCTCGGACTGGAATGCGGATTTTTCTATGAAAAGAGAGAGATCCCGGCGGCTGAGCGGCTGCCTGTCGAACAGTTTCTTGCCGTGTTTCGCCACGCTGACCGGTTTGGGGAGACGAAAGCGCCTGAAGATTATGATGCGCTGTTCACGGAATATTGGCGTCTCGGCGTGACGCTCGGCTTTTCGTCCGAGGCGGTGGCTGCCGCGTATCGCCGGAAAAACGAAGTGAACCACCAACGGCAAAATGAACGATATTAATTGATTTTTTCGAAGGGCGAATGATTGAACATTGTCAACCGTTAGAAGTATAATAAAAAAGTGGACAAAACCGGAAAGGGGTGCCAAGATGGCGAAATTGGACGAAACGTTGACGATGCTGAAAGCGCTGACCGATGCCAAAGGCGTGCCCGGCAACGAACGGGAAGCGCGCGAGGTGATGAAAACGTACATAGCTCCTTATGCCGATGACGTGACCACCGATGGGCTCGGCAGCTTGATCGCCAAAAAAGAAGGGAAATCCGGCGGGCCGAAAGTGATGATCGCCGGCCATTTGGACGAAGTCGGCTTCATGGTGACGCAAATCGATGACAAAGGGTTCATCCGCTTTCAGACGCTCGGCGGCTGGTGGAGCCAAGTGATGCTTGCCCAGCGCGTGACGATTGTGACGAAAAAAGGCGACATCACCGGCGTCATCGGTTCGAAGCCGCCGCACATTCTTCCGCCGGAAGCGCGCAAAAAACCGGTCGACATCAAAGACATGTTCATCGACATCGGCGCGACGAGCCGCGAGGAAGCCATGGAATGGGGCGTCCGCCCGGGCGACATGATCGTGCCGTATTTTGAATTCACGGTATTGAACAATGAAAAAATGTTGCTGGCCAAAGCGTGGGACAACCGAATCGGCTGTGCGGTCGCCATCGATGTGCTCAAGCAGCTGAAGGGCGTCGACCATCCGAACACGGTATACGGCGTCGGCACGGTGCAGGAAGAAGTCGGCTTGCGCGGCGCGCGCACGGCGGCCCAATTCATTCAGCCGGACATCGCCTTTGCGGTTGACGTCGGCGTGGCTGGCGACACGCCGGGGGTGTCGGAAAAAGAAGCGATGGGCAAACTCGGCGCCGGTCCGCACATCGTCTTGTACGATGCGACGATGGTCTCGCACCGCGGCTTGCGTGAGTTTGTCATCGAGGTGGCTGAAGAGCTCGACATTCCGTATCATTTTGACGCCATGCCGGGCGGCGGCACGGACGCGGGGGCGATCCACTTAACCGGCAGCGGTGTTCCGTCGCTGACGATCGCCATCCCGACGCGCTACATCCATTCACACGCCGCCATTTTGCACCGCGACGACTACGAAAACACGGTCAAGCTGCTTGTCGAAGTGATCAAACGGCTTGATGCCGACAAAGTGAAGCAACTGACGTTTGACTAATGGAAACACCGGCCCAAGCGGCCGGTGTTTTTTGATATTGCGGCGGGGCAGACGGCAGGGCGCTGATGGACGCAGCCGGCCCCAGAAGGCCGGTGAATAAATAGGGTATAGTTCCCTCATGTCGGAAAAACATCATCAATCCCCCGCTTTTTTACCTTGTTCGATCGTAACATATTGACAAAAAAAAAAAAAAGATAAATTTTTTATTGTGAATATTATGACGATTGGGTGTGTTTGTTGTGAAATTATATTTACCCTTTTTACGCGAGATTGAGGTGAAATTCAAGGAGAATTTTTGTTGTATCAAGTCGACTGATGGGTTTTTTGATTTGAGTCATTTAATAGAAAAGGGGGAGGAAGAAAATAGATTAAGCATTTTCTTTAGGAAGCAGAGAATTCTAGAAATAAGCATCGACCTATTGACAAAAATGAAAAAGGATTTTAAGGATGCTTGCTTAGTAAAATGTTTGACATGCATGGGGGCGGAAAAAAATCATCAAGGTGTGCTTTTTCCATTACAGCCAACAAGTGATTTTAGCATTTATGATCGGGCATTATGTCTGTTTATGGAATTTCTTTATGTAAAAAAAGATCTGCCTGTTGTCATCGTTATTGAACAAAATAATACAATGGTATACGGTAATATAGACGTTATACCGGCTGGAAAGGGTGGGGGTTATCATAGAACTTTTGCACACGTTATTTTATTTGAACACAATCAGCTCTTAGAGCATGTTCAGAAAGCGAGTGAATATAAATTTTTCGTGTATTTGTTAAATGGTAGGAGGCTGGCTGAGGGTGTTTTTCGTATAAGGCGGGAAAAGCTTTCATATGGTAAGAAGTATTTTAATTGTGATAGCTATCATTTTGATCAAAAAACATGAGACTACTGTTTGGATCTTTCTTATATTCATAGGGTACAGTTATTCATTACTTAGCACTAAATTTCATTTCTAGTGGAAAGGATGGTTAGACATGTCTACATGGAGCAGAATCGAATCAGGAATTAAACAAGGATTAAAGGATGTAGCGGCTTCGTATGGAATTAATTGGAGTGGTGCTGCTAATACTGCTAGTAAGGTAGGTCCGGCTACAGTAGGTGCCCGTAATGGTTGGAGAGAAACAGAAGAAGAGGTGAAAACTAAGATATCCAAGGCTGAAACGCGATTAGCAGCTGGGAGAATTGAAAAGGCAGCAACGCAAATGATGATCAAAGGTGCAGCTAAAGGGGCTATCAAAGCGATAGGGATATGGGGATTCATACCTGATATCGTTATCTTTGCCAATGGTTTTAGAAAAGGGTACTCAGTTGCAGGCAACTAGGGGGATTTATAATGGAGGCTTACGAAATAAACGGAATTTTCCTCGTGATCTTAATCTATTGGCAACTATTTTATGCTGTTAAGAAAAAGGATACTAGCCGTATTATTTATGTAGTTGCTCCTATATTACTAATGTTTATCTTTATTTACACAACTCTTTTTGAATTTATTCATCCTTATCTACGTATTGGGATTGTTGTTATTGTATACATGTTGCTTATTTTAGTTGGTTTTAGAAATACAAAGAGGAAAATGAAAGATGAGATCGAAATAAAATTTGGAAAAAATGATACGTAACTTGTCCTGCTAGTCGAACCCTAGCACTCGACTAGCATGATGAGGACTAATATATTTTTGCGAACAATGCCTCGCGCTGTTCGCGTTTATTATTTTTGGGTAATTTTCTAATAAATTCTTGTGCATATGTTGTCATATATCAGTGAAAGCACAATAGGAGATGATGTATAACATTTTTTGTCAAGCATTTGGCGATGATGTATAAAATTTTGTGTAAAGCATTTTGCTAGACCAAAAGAAAAAAGGTAGGGGATTCTCTGATGGACCAAAAATCGTAGAGAAAGGAGAACCTTACCTATGTCTCTTTCCACGCAGAAGACTGAACGTTCAGTCCCCTGCGTGGAGGAAACTCGTTTCCTCCCTATTCATTCCAAATCCATTTCAGAGAACCCCTACTCCATTACATTACACAAAATGGTTGACGGTACCCGTTACTGCTGCCAAGATCAAGCTTTCATGCTCGCCGCTTTGGATGTATAGCGATGCGAGATCGAAGCATCGCCGTAGAACCAAATGGCCACAAGCGGCGGAAACGTGATGGTCAGCAACAAAGCAACGAGCAGAACGGTAAAGGAGAGCGGGCTTAGCTTTTTGCCTAGTTCCCCTTTATGCTTTTTCTCAAATTGCTTGATGTCCTCATTTTTGGAAAGGGAAGCGGAATCCAGCAGCTTTTGGCTATCAGCGTCGTAATAGAAAATTTGTTTGGCATGAAAAACGAACAGGCTGTCTCGGATCTCGCTCCCTTGAGCGAGCACGACTTGCACGGTTTTTGTCGTTTTCGTGTCGTTTTCGGTTACTTCCGTTGATGTGGTCATGCTGTCGAGGATTTGGACAGAACCATTTTTGTAGTAAGTCAGCGTGTCTTTAAACTGCTTGTTTACCGCTTCCGTCAGAGCGGATGAACCGGCACCGGATACGCGAAGCGGAACGAAAAGCAAAAGCATGAAAAGAACAATGGTTGTCCACCTTTTCAAAATAATCTCCCCTTTCTGTATTCTTTTGTCTATTTTATCATAACTTCTTATCGTCATTCCAGTTATTTATTTAGTTGGTAAATAGGGGGAGGAAACGATTTCTGTCATCATTCATGAGGAACTTGATGTGTGAGACGTTCCGACACGAAAAAAGCAGGCGGTTATTGTTTCACCGCCTGCTCGAGTGTCGTGAGCATCATGTCTTTTTGCTGCTCGGTGGCGTGCGTCCAAATGGCTTCAAACAGGACACCAAGGCCGGGCAAATATTTTTCCTCACCGCGTTGGATCGCGTCTTCAATCGTGTTTTCAAGCTGGTCTTTGGAATTGTTGGCGACATTGTGCATAATGGCTTTCCGCAAGTTCAAATCCATCTGTCTCACCTCGTTATTCGTATGGTACATCGTTATCGTTTGCCGATGGCGGCGGATTTATGCATCGACGGTCGAAGTCGTTGCGCTTGCCAGACTATGGTATAATGAAGGCAACGATCTTGGAAACGAGGGAAGAGAGGATGGCGGCTCAAACGAGATACGGATTCGAGCGAGCGGTGTTTCGCCAGCTGATTCATCTGTTTCAGCGCTACGCCGATGCCGTTGAAGAAGTGATTTTGTTTGGTTCAAGGGCGAGAGGCGATGATAAGAAAACGTCGGATATTGATATAGCCATCAAATTTAGAAAATCAAACGAGTTGTTGCACCGCTTGCAATCAGATTTGGATGAATTGCCCATCATTTATCGAATCGATCTGATTGATTATGATGAGATCGGCAACGAGCGGTTAAAAACAGCGATTGACAAGGAAGGGAAGACGATTTTCCAAACGAATGAGCGGGGAAAGGTGATGGTTACAATGAGCCGGCTGATGGATCGATGTTACGATTTCGAACGGGCGCTCGCCAAACTCCGGCAAAGCGCCGCAAGAGACGCGCAAACGGATGACCTTGTTGTCGATGCGACCATTCAACGGTTTGAATTCACATACGAACTGGCGTGGAAATGGATGAAACTTTATTTGGAGTACCAAGGATACTCCGAAGTGACGAGCCCACGAAAAACGATTCGCGAGGCGTTTCGGGAAGGGTTGATTGAAGACGGAGAGACATGGCTTCGCATGCTGGAAGACCGCAACCGGACGTCCCATACGTATGATGAAGAAACGGCGATGGGCATGTATGAACGCATTCGCACCGACTATATCCCGCTGTTTGACCGCTTGCTTGCCGAAATGAAACAACGGCTTGACTCGGAGACATGAGCGGCTGGCGTGCGGAACGGAACGCGTCTAGTTTGGTGAAGGAACTTGGCTTTGGGCGTGAAAGATGACAATCGTACACCGTTTGCTATAATCAGAAAGAAGAAACTTGACGCATGAGGTGAAGACCCAAATGGAAAAAGCGACATTCGCTGGCGGCTGCTTTTGGTGCATGGTGACGCCGTTTGAGGAACTCGACGGCATTTACGGCATCGTCTCCGGCTATACGGGCGGGCATGTTGAAAACCCGACGTATGAGCAAGTGAAAACCGGGACGACCGGCCATTACGAAGCGGTGCAAATCACGTTTGACCCGGACGTGTTCCCATATGAGCGGCTTTTGGAGCTGTATTGGTGTCAAATCGATCCGACCGATGACGGCGGCCAGTTTCACGACCGCGGCCCGCAATACCGGACGGCGATTTTTTACCATAACGAAAGACAGCGCCAGCTCGCTGAGCAGTCCAAGCGGGCGTTGGAAGAAAGCGGGCGCTTCTCGAAGCCGATCGTGACGAAAATTTTGCCGGCCACGACGTTTTATCCGGCGGAAGAGTACCATCAAAACTACCATAAGAAAAATCCGGAACATTATAAGCAAGACCGGGCCGCTTCCGGCCGCGACGAATTTATCGCCAAACATTGGGGGGCGAAGCGGTGAAGCGGATCGAATCACCAAAAAACGCGCGCGTGAAGCAATGGAAAAAGTTGCTGACGAAAAAAGGGCGCGACGAAACCGGGTGGTTTTTGCTCGAAGGATTTCATCTCATCGAAGAGGCGCTAAAAAGCCAAGCGCCGCTTGTTGAGCTGATTGTGGATGAGCGGGCCGCGATTCCGCCCGGCTGGGACGTCAGCGATGTTCCGGTGGTGATTGTAACGGAAGCGGTGATGAAGGCGATCAGCAGCACGGAAACGCCGCAAGGGATCATGGCTGTCTGCCGGCAAGCCGCAGCCGAGCTTGGTGATGTGAACACGGCGCTGCTCATTGACGCCGTGCAAGATCCCGGCAATCTCGGCACGATGATTCGCACGGCTGATGCGGCTGGCATCGATGCGGTCATTTTAGGGGAAGGATGCGCCGATTTGTACAACCCGAAAGTCGTCCGTGCGACGCAAGGATCGCTGTTTCACCTTCCGGTTGTCAAAGGCGATCTGGCGCAGTGGATCGCGCGTTTCCAGGAGCGGGGCATTCCTGTGTACGGCACCGCCTTGGAGAACGCCGTCGATTACCGCACCGTTCGTCCGTCGCCTTCATTCGCCTTGCTTGTCGGCAACGAAGGAAGCGGCGTCCGGCGCGAGCTGCTCGAGATGACGACAGAAAACGTCCACATCCCGATTTACGGCCAGGCGGAGTCGCTCAACGTCGCGGTGGCGGCCGGAATTTTGCTTTATTCTTTGCGGGCGGTGCGGTAAAATGGAATCGAACATCAATCGGACAAGGGAGCAGGAGACGGATGGATGACGAACTGCGGGCGCTGTTGAACGCGGTGCTTGAGCGCCTTGACGTTCGAGGCGCCTACATCGAACAAATGCGCATCGATATCGTCAAGCTGCAAGGAAGCGTGAAGCAACTTGAAGACAAAGTCGATCGCCTGCAACGTGATGTGGACGCCATGAAAAAAGACATGGAGGCCATGAAAAAAGACATGGTAGGGGTTAAAAAAGATGTTGCCGCGCTCAAGGAAGGGCAAGTGCGGCAGGAAAAAATGATGGAGCGCCTTGTGATCCGCTCGATTGAACAGGAAGCGGAAATCGATGAGCTGCGCAAAGAAATCTCGGCCTGACCTTGCCTTTGCCCGCCCATTTGCGTATAATGAATAGCGACATTTCCCATACCGACAACAACGATGACGGAGAAAAGTAGCTTGCTGCTCGCCATCCAGGGAGAAAACGCCATAGACTGGGAGCGTTTTTATGGCTGACGCAAGTGAAGTTCACCTCCCGAGTTGACACCGGGACCATCCCAGCGTGGGATGTAAAGGTGGTCCGGCTTTTGGCCGTTATGGCAAGGAAGCGAACAGCGCGTCTTCATTGGCGCTGTTAACAAGGGTGGTACCGCGAGCAACAACTCGTCCCTTACTGGGGCGGGTTTTTTTATTTGAAACGAGGAGGGATTGGCGTGAAAGAACGGTTGCATGAACTAGAGCGAGAAGCGCTTGCCAAAATTGAACAAGCTGGCGATTTAAAAGCGCTCAATGAGGTGCGCGTCGCCTACTTAGGCAAAAAAGGGCCGATTACCGAAGTGCTGCGCGGCATGGGGGCGCTGCCGCCGGAGGAACGCCCGAAACTCGGCGCGCTGGCCAACGAGGTGAGAGAGGCGATTCAACAGGCGCTCGAGGCGAAACAAACGAAACTGGAAGAAGAAGAAATCGAACGAAAACTGGCGGCCGAAGCGATCGATGTGACGCTGCCGGGCCGGCCGGTGCGGCTCGGCAATGCGCATCCGCTGACGCGCGTGATCGAGGAAATCGAAGACTTGTTTATCGGCATGGGCTATACGATCGCCGAAGGGCCGGAAGTCGAGACCGACTACTACAACTTTGAAGCCCTCAATTTGCCGAAAGGGCATCCGGCCCGTGACATGCAAGATTCGTTTTACATCACCGAAGAGATTTTGCTTCGCACCCATACATCGCCGATGCAAGCGCGGACGATGGAGAAGCACCGCGGGCGCGGCCCGGTGAAAATCATTTGCCCGGGCAAAGTGTACCGCCGCGACACCGACGATGCGACCCATTCGCACCAGTTTACACAAATTGAAGGATTGGTGGTGGACCGCCACATCCGGATGAGCGACTTGAAAGGGACGCTGCGCGAATTTGCTCGCAAGCTGTTCGGCGAAGGGCGCGACATCCGCTTCCGGCCGAGCTTTTTCCCGTTTACGGAGCCGTCGGTCGAAGTCGATGTGTCCTGCTTCCGCTGCGAAGGGAACGGCTGCAGCGTCTGCAAAGGCACGGGCTGGATCGAAATTTTAGGCGCCGGCATGGTGCATCCGAACGTGCTTGAGATGGCTGGCTTTGATTCGAAAACGTACACCGGCTTTGCGTTCGGCATGGGGCCGGAGCGGATCGCGATGCTGAAGTATGGCATTGATGACATCCGCCATTTCTATCAAAACGATCTACGTTTCTTGCGGCAATTTTTGCGTGTATAGCAGAAAAAGGAGGGGTTCTAAATGCTCGTGTCTTACCGTTGGCTAAGCGAGTATGTCGATTTGACCGGCATCACTGCCAAAGAGCTCGCGGAGCGCATCACCAAAAGCGGCATTGAAGTCGAGCGGGTCGAAGCGCTCAACCGGGGGATGAAGGGAGTTGTCATCGGCCATGTGCTCGAATGCGAGCCGCATCCGAACGCCGACAAACTGCGAAAGTGTCTTGTCGATCTTGGCGAAGGAGAGCCGGTGCAAATCATTTGTGGCGCCCCGAACGTCGCGAAAGGGCAAAACGTCGCTGTCGCCAAAGTCGGCGCGGTGCTGCCGGGCCATTTTAAAATCAAACGGGCGAAGCTGCGCGGCGAAGAATCGAACGGCATGATTTGTTCGCTCCAAGAGCTCGGCATCGAAACGAAAGTCGTGCCAAAAGAATACGCCGACGGCATTTTCGTTTTCCCGAGCGATGCGCCGGTCGGCGCCGATGCGCTGGAATGGCTCGGCTTGCACGATGAAGTGCTCGAACTCTCGTTAACGCCCAACCGCGCTGACTGCTTAAGCATGATCGGCGTTGCCTATGAAGTGGCCGCCATTCTCGGCCGCGCGGTGAAGCTGCCGGAAGCGGCGGTCAAAGAAAACAATGAAATGATCCACGACTACATTTCCGTCCGCGTCGAAGCGCCGGAAGACAATCCGCTGTACGCCGGGCGGATCGTGAAAAACGTCCGGATCGGCCCGTCGCCGCTTTGGATGCAGGCGCGCTTGATGGCGGCCGGCATTCGCCCGCACAACAACGTCGTCGACATTACGAACTATATTTTGCTTGAGTACGGCCAACCGCTGCACGCGTTTGACTACGACCGCCTCGGTTCGCGGGAGATCGTCGTCCGCCGCGCGAAGGAAGGCGAAACGATCGTGACGCTTGACGATGTCGAACGGAAGCTGACCGACGATCATCTCGTCATCACGAACGGCCGCGAGCCGGTCGCCTTAGCCGGCGTAATGGGCGGGGCCAATTCGGAAGTGCGTGACGACACGAAAACGGTGTTCATTGAAGCGGCGTATTTTGCGAGCCCGGTCATCCGCCAGGCGGTGAAAGACCACGGGCTGCGCAGCGAGGCGAGCACCCGCTTTGAAAAAGGGATCGATCCGGCGCGGACAAAAGAAGCGCTTGAACGCGCCGCGGCGTTGATGGCCGAATACGCCGACGGTGAGGTCGTCGGCGGCATCGTCGAAGCCAGCACATGGAAAGAAGAGCCGGTGGTCGTGACGGTCACGCTTGAACGGATCAACGGCGTCCTCGGCACGGCGATGTCGAAAGAGGAAGTGGCCGCGATTTTGGCGAACTTGCAATTTCCGTTCACAGAAGACAACGGAACGTTCACTGTTCATGTCCCATCGCGCCGCCGTGACATTGCCATCGAAGAAGATATCATCGAGGAAGTCGCCCGCCTGTACGGCTACGACCATTTGCCGGCGACGTTGCCGGTGGCCGAGGCGAAACCGGGCGGGCTCACGCCGTACCAGGCAAAGCGCCGCCGCGTCCGCCGCTATTTGGAAGGCGCCGGCTTGTTCCAGGCGATCACGTATTCGCTCACCAGCCCGGACAAAGCGACGCGGTTTGCTTTGGAGACCGCCGAACCGATCCGCTTGGCGCTGCCGATGAGCGAAGAGCGGAGCGTTTTGCGGCAAAGCTTGATTCCGCATCTGCTTGAAGCGGCGAGCTACAACCGCGCCCGCCAAGTCGAGAACGTTGCCTTGTACGAAATCGGCTCCGTTTATTTGTCGCGCGGGGAAAACGTCCAGCCGGCGGAAAACGAGCGGCTCGCCGGCGTCATCACCGGTTTATGGCATGCTCACCTTTGGCAAGGGGAGAAAAAAGCGGCCGATTTCTATGTTGCAAAAGGCGTGCTTGACGGCTTGTTCGACCTGCTTGGGCTGTCTGATCGCATCAGCTACCGCCCGGCGAAGCGCGCCGACTTGCATCCGGGGCGGACGGCAGAGATTGCGCTTGACGGAACGGTGATCGGCTTTGTCGGCCAGCTCCACCCAGCTGTGCAAAAAGAGTACGATTTGAAAGAAACGTACGTCTTTGAACTCGCCTTGGCCGAGCTGTTGAACGCGGAAAGCGAAGCGATCCGCTACGAGCCGATTCCGCGCTTCCCGTCGGTTGTGCGCGACATCGCTTTAGTCGTCGACGAAAACGTCGAAGCCGGCGCCCTCAAACAAGCGATCGAAGAAGCCGGGAAGCCGCTGCTGAAAGACGTCGCCCTCTTTGACGTCTACCAAGGCGACCGTCTGCCGGCCGGGAAAAAATCGCTCGCCTTCTCGCTCCGCTACTATGATCCGGAGCGGACGCTCACCGATGAAGAAGTTACGGCCGTCCATGAGCGAGTGCTCGCCGCGGCCGAGAAGCAGTTTGGCGCGGTGTTGCGCGGGTAATGCCGCCGCGGTATGAAGCAGGGAGCACGTGCAGCTCCCTGTTTTTCTATTCCGTCACACCGAAGCGCGCAAAAAGGGGGGAGAACGATGCGAACCATTCAGGCCGCGATCATTGCCTTGCTTTTGCTTGCTGGGTTGTATGGATGCGCCGCGGGGCGGCCGGAGGGCAGACAACAACCGGTTGAGCTCACCGTCTCAGCAGCTGCCAGTTTGCAAGACGCGCTAGAGGAAGTGAAAACCACCTTCGAGCGCGAGCATCCGAACATCCGCATTCACTATAACTTTGGGTCATCCGGCGCCTTGCAAAAACAAATCGCACAAGGGGCGCCGGTCGATTTGTTTTTCTCTGCCGCGGTCGAGCCGTTTGCGAAGCTGAAACAAGAAGAGCTGATCGATTCCGGGCACGAAAAAACGGTGCTGGCCAACGAACTCGTGCTCATTGTGCCAAAACAAGGGGAAGAAGCGATTCGGTCGCTCGATGACATCACTCGCGCGAAACGGGTGGCCATCGGCATCCCTGAGTCGGTGCCGGCCGGCATGTACGCGAAACAAACGCTTGAGCAGGCCGGGTTATGGGAAAAAGTCAAGCCGCGCCTCGTTCTGGCCAAAGACGTCCGCCAAGTGTTGACGTATGTCGAAACGGGCAACGTCGATGCCGGCTTTGTGTACCGGACGGACGCGCTTGTCTCCGGCAACGTGAAAATTGCGGTTGTGGTGCCTAATGAGATGCACGAACCGATCGTCTACCCGCTCGGCGTGATCAAAACGAGCAAACATCTCAAGGAGGCACGGGAGTTTTACTCTTATTTGACGAGTGAACAGGCGCTCCACACTTTCGAACAACACGGGTTCCGCCGCGCCCGTTAGAAAGCGCGGGAAAGCCTACTGTTTCCCTTCATCGATCGCGGAAGGTGGGAAAAGCGGCACCGACGCTACAAGGGTCTATGTGAGAAACGATGCAGGGAAGCGACATGCCGGCTTTACTCCTCATCTTTCTAGAAGGCTGGTGAAAAACATTGGTTTTCTTTGGTCGATGAATAAAAGTGTACAGTGTTGCAAAGCTTTTCTATTTGAGAAACGATGCTAGGAAGCGGTGTGCACGATTTAATCACCATCCTCCTAGGTCGGTCTTCACAGCGAACCAAGACATATGGTACAATGAAGAAAAACTGAACTTCATAGGCGATGGAGTTCGCCATAACCGCCGGTTTCCGGCTGATGACTCCTGCTGCGAATGAAAGCGGCAGGAGTCTGTTCATTTTTCGGAAGGAGGGGATCTGATTGGTCTATCTCGCGGTCGGCATCGCCGGCATGATCGGCGCGCTTGTCCGTTATGGGCTCGGTTTGCTTGTTCCCGCCGCCCATGGCTTTCCGTTTGCGACGCTTTTCATCAACTGGACAGGCGCATTTTTGCTCAGCTGGCTCGCGGTCACATTCACCCGCCGCCCGGCGTGGCCGCCATGGCTGCAAACGGCGGTGACGACCGGTTTTGTCGGCTCGTATACGACGTTTTCCACCCTTAGCGTCGAGTGTGTTGAATTGCTGGAACAAGGACGATGGGGCATGGCTGCTGGTTATATCGCCGCCAGTTTGTTCGGCGGTCTAACCGCGGCATGGGCGGGCTCCGCTGCCGCCCAGCCAAAGCGAAAGGGGGAAATGGTCCGATGATGGAAGCGCTATTGGTGATGATCGGCGGTTTTTTTGGCGCCATCTGCCGTTACGCCGTCAGCCGCTGGGCGGCCCGGCGCTCGCCGCGTTTCCCGCTCGGGACGCTCATTGTGAACTTACTTGGCTCGTTTTTGCTCGGCTGGCTGGCTGGAAGCGGCGCCGCCGATGTTGAAAAACTACTGGTCGGCACCGGTTTTATGGGGGCGTTTACGACGTTTTCCACATTGAAATGGGAAAGCGTGCAAATGATGCAACGAAAACAACAGGGAAAAACGAGGGCTTATTTGGTGGTCGCTTACGTTTATTTGGTCGTTACCTACTCGTTTGGCGTGTTGTTAGCATGGCTTGGCTATCATCTTGGGCGTTGAAAGTTTCCCAAAAAGCGGATCGGTGTGTACAGCGAGGCATGGAGCGGAACATGATGGTAAACTTTGTTCGCCGAACAGAATGGGTAAAGCAACGATGACAGCAGGGCGTTCCAAAATGCCTATCCATCCGGATGTTCGCTTTTCCCAACCGATCCGCTAAACGGGGTGTCGACGGACGACTATGATGTCAACGAAAACAACATTGATAACATTTATTTCCTCCCTTTTTTGACTAAAAAATAAGCGGTCACCCACGAAGTGATTGGAATAGTCGATGCTACACCAATCCCGGCAAAAAAGATCGCGATCATTTCTGCGCTAAATATTTTTGAATTTACGATTTGATCGATAGAGTAGGATAAATCTTTAAACCAGATAAGCAATGCCAAATAGCTGCCGAAGAAGGCGAAAAACAACGTATTTGTACTCGTTCCTAATAGATCCCTCCCCATACGTAAACCGAAGGCAAACAAATCTTTCCTGCTAATGGATGGATGGTGATGGAATATTTCGCGCATTGGAGACGAAATGGCAATCGCCGTATCGGTAATCGCACCTATTGTACTCATAATAATGACAGATGCCCCGATTTTCACAAAGTCGATTCCAATGTACAGGGAAAAGGCGGAAATTTCCTCAACTTCCTCTTCGCCAAATCCTTGAATCATAGCATTTTCAGTCACAATGACAATAAAGAAGAGCAGGATCACCACAGTGGCCATGCTAGAAATGAAGGCAGTGATTGTTTTTGTGCTCACTCCATTGATGTAAAAAAGGCTAATGCAGCTGATCAACGTGGATGCAATCAATGTTAAGATGATCGGATCAGCTTTTGGAATCAGCATAATCAGGATAGTGAGTATGAGCATGCCAAAGTTGAAGAATATGGCCAAGAAAGATCGTGCCCCTTTTTTCCCGCCAACAAGGACCATCAGAATGAATAAAATGGTTCCTAACCAGAACAATGTATTCATGCTCTTGCCCTCTTTCTCTTAATGAAAAAAATAGTCGTGTATAACCCTATTGGGATTGTCATTACGATTCCAATCCCCCCAGCTAAAGCTCTAGCCAATTCCAGCGAAAGGTTCATCGAAAGGGTGAACATGAAGGGGGAGGCATTTTTTAAATACAAAATAAGCATAGGGATGGAGCCGCTTATATAGGCAAAAAACAAAATATTTGTCATCGTTCCCATAATATCCTTCCCGATCTCCATTCCCGAAGCTTTCAGTGCTTTGATCGATATGTTGTTATTCTTTTCATACAATCCAAAGATGGAAGAGGACATTGTAATTGCCACATCCATTACAGCTCCTAAAGATCCGATAAATACTCCGGCCATAAACACGACTTTATAAGGACGAGTTACAAATTGCATTTCCTCATATCGAAGGCCTTGTTCTGACGTGAATTGCATGACAAGATAAGTGATCAACAGCGACATAAACGTTCCCAGTAAGGTGGCAACAATAGCGGCATATGTTTTTTCATTAAACCCGTTAACGAGCAACAAAGAAATGGTAGTAAACAAAATGATACTAATGCCGCATATGATTAAGAGACTGATGCCGGATGTATGGAGATAAACATCCAATGCATAGGATAACAAAATGGAGTTGACGGCTAAACTTATAATCGACAACAATCCTTGCTTTTTCCCGATGAGAAGCAAAGTCAAGATGAAAACCCATGCCGCCATCAATACGTATTTGTCACGCTTTACACCTTGGATCGTTCCAGTTAAATGTGCGTTTTCGTTTCTATTTGCATCAATTGAAACAAACAATTCATCTCCAACACGATATTGTTGATCATAAGCTTTCGATGAGGAATACTGGTTGGTTAAGTGAATAAGCTGTCCTTTTTGGTCGCCATTTTTCAATTGAGCAATGATGCGTTGGGTGAATAGACGATCTTCATTTTCATGCATATCAGTTACTTTCGTTGTATCTGTCAGTTCTGTTTTGATCACTTTGGCAATGGGACGATCATAGAAGGGATGATTGTAGTGAACAAAAAGAACGGAGGCGGCCAAACAAATTCCGATGAGCGCGTACAACAAAATTTGTTTGTGAGACATTTTTTTTAATTTGTCTTTCCATACCATTCGCAAAAACCCCCAAATGTAGGAATGAATTCAGCCGGCTTTTGTATGATTGGCCATGAATTGAGTAAAAAGTTTGTTAAAAGGAATTATTGCGGTAGGCAATGGCAGCTTTCCCTCGCAGGGGCTCAAACGAACCATTACAGTAATATCAATGGCCTTAGAATAACAAGGAAGTTTTCAAGGAGTCAAGGCAAGTTCTCTTCCCGTCCGCAAAACGTGTTCTCTAGAAGGCCGGTGAAAAATCGCTGTCACACACGAATCGGCGGCATTTTCATTCAGAAAAGAAACTTGATTTTACAAGGTTTCTCTAATTGAGAAACGGATGGAATCAGTAGTATTTTGCACGAAATCACCAACCTTCTAGAAGGCCGGTGAAAAAGTACACGCCAAGGCAGGGATGTAGGGGGCTTATGTCGAAAAAGGAAGAAGAATCTTTGAATGGAGCGTGAGCAGATCATGAAAGCCCCCAAACATCCTTCGACTCAGCCTCGTCTGTTTCAAGTCATCGACATGGAGGAACTGGTTCCCCCACATCATATCCTGCGCCAAATCAACGAAGCAGTTGACTTTTCCGTCATTCACGATTGGGTGGCTCCCCTGTACACGGAAAAAACGGGTCGTCCGGCGGCGGATCCGGAACGGCTGCTTCGCCTGATGCTGCTATCGTATTTGTTCGACCACTCCGAGCGGGAGTTGTATGAGATCCTCCCCATGCATGCCGGATACTTGTGGTTTTGCGGTCTCGACTTTGAATCCGTGCTCCATCCGGATCCTCATCACCCCACACTGCCGGATCGAACGACGCTCGTCAAAACACGGAAGCGCTGGCGCCAACACGGAATCTTTGATCGGCTGATGACCTACGTGGTGGATCAGTGCATCGCGGCAGGGCTGGTCTCGCCGGATGTGCATGCGGCGGCCGATGGCACTCAAGTGCGGGCGAATGCTTCGATCCACAGCTTGCGGGAAGTCAAGCTCGCTCCGGTGGAACCGTTGGAGGACTACCTCGCCCGCACCGCCCGGGAAGATGAACAGGCCGAGTCCCCGGAGGCGGACCGGGATCCCGATGACGACCCGCCTTCTCCGTCTCCCCCATCAGGGGAACGCGTCCATGCCGGAGAACGAGGAAACTTCCGTGGAACTACGTTTTCCAACCAAACCCATCGAAGCGTGACGGATCCGGATGCCCGGTTGTACAAGAAAGGCAAAGGACAGGAAGCGTATCCTCGGTATCTGGTGCACGACGTCATCGACGTCCAGTCGCGCGTGATTTTGTCCAGACGAGCCAGCCTCGCCACCGGAACGGCGGAGCGGGAGACGAGTTTGGAGCAGCTGGCTTCCATTCGGTTTCGCCACCCGTCGATCACGATTCGAACCTTGTCCGCAGACAAAGCGTATGGCACCACGGAGTATTTGAAAGAGCTCTTCGTCCAAGGCATCACGCCGCTCGTGTCGCTGCGCCGCAAGGAGATGGAAGAAATTCCAACCTGGAAGCGCCGGGCGAAGGATCCCGCTCAGGAAGCACAACGCCAGGCGAAAGTCCGGGAAGTTCAGATTCGCAACCAAGCGAGGCTCATTCAGCAACAGGGCGGTTATCGATCCATTCAAGCCCTTCGCACGCGTTGTGAGCATGTGTTTGCCGAAGGGAAGGAATGTCATGGGCTGGACCGGGCCCGAAGCCGAGGCCTTTACGCCATGGAAGAACAGGCGCTGTTGACCGCCGTCGTGCAAAATCTGAAGCGATTGTGCCGGTTTCGAAAAAAACGAGGGGAGACCGGCTCTTTGGCGTGCGCAAAAATGGAAGTTGGAGCAGGAAGTCCTGCTCGTCCTCCCGTCCTTTGGCGCCAAATGGCGGGGAGAATGGTCTCCAAAATTCGACATGAGGGAAGTCTATGCCCCATTAATTCACCGGCCTTCTAGAAGGGGAGTGAAAATCAATGCCTCTTACAAATGGCAGTTTTGGCGAGGACACGATGATGCGAAAAAACGATTGATTTTTCCTTTTATCCTTGTTACGTTAATAGTGGTAATGGTTCAATAATTGAACTAAATGGACAAATCGAGTGGGCTAATTGAGCGGGCTGACAGATGGTTCAACTCGTGAAGGATCGGAGGTGAGCAGATGGTAGAAAGAAACATTGACGAGTGGATCGACCGTTATTTGTCCGTCTCGTTTCTCGTGATGAAGCGCGGGTCGGCGCTTGTCAAAGACAGTCTTTGCGAAGAGATGACGCACGACCAATATTATTTGCTTCGCTACATTCGCCGGCGGGGGACGTGCACGTCGACGGAGCTGGCGGCGATGTTCGGCGTAAACAAAAGCGCGGTGACGGCGATGACGAACCGCCTCGTCGACAAAGGCTGGCTGCGCCGCGAGCGTGACGGGAACGACCGCCGCGTCATCGTCTTATCGCTGACAGAACAAGGGGAAGCATGGATTGCGGAAATGGACCGAAACGTCTATCGGCTCGTGGAAGAAGTGATCGCCCGCTTCCCGGAAGAAGAAATTGAAACGTTCATCCGCACGTATGAGAAACTGGCCCGCGTGCTGCAGGAGGTGGAAGAAGCGAAATGAGAGCGATCATCAAAGGGAAATGGTTTGTGCTCGCAGGCTGGATCATCATCGCGGCGGTGCTTATGATGACCGCACCGAACATGGGCGAGCTCGTTCGGGAGAAAGGGCAGCTGAGCGTGCCGGACGGCTATTCGTCGTCATTGGCGGCGAAATGGATCAAAGAAGCGAACGAACAGGAAAGCAAAGAACATGAGCGCTCCGCCGTGCTCGTTTTTTATCAGAAAGACGGATTGACGGCACAAGACAAACGGGAAATCGAACAGGCGGTTCAAGCGCTGGAAAAGAAAAAAAGCGAGCTGCATATTACCGAAATCGTTTCGCCGCTGTCCAATAAGGAGCTGGAAAAAAAGCTGGTGTCCAAAGACGGGACAACGATGCTCATTTCGATCAGCATCGACCCAGCTGGGCGGACGGCGAAACAGTTGACGGACGCGCTCTATCAGGCTGTGGACGGCGTCAAGGTCGAGCATTATTTTACCGGCGGGTGGATGATCGATGAAGATGTGGTGACCAGCTCGCTTGAAGGCGTGAAGAAGACGGAAGGAATTACCGTTGTCTTTATTTTGATCGTGCTGTTGGCCGTATTCCGTTCGCCGGTCGCGTCGTTGATTCCGTTGTTGACGGTCGGAGCGACGTACGTCGTTTCTCAGTCGATCGTCGCGTTTTTGGTCGATGAGGTCAACTTTCCGCTATCGACGTTTACGCAGACATTTTTGGTGGCCGTGTTGTTCGGAATCGGAACGGATTACTGCATTTTGCTTTTAAGCCGGTTTAAGGAAGAACTAGTGAAACACGGTGACCGCACGGAAGCGGTCATCGCCACGTACCGGACGGCGGGAAAAACGGTGTTGGCGAGCGGATTGGCGGTGATGATCGGGTTTGCGGCGATCGGACTGTCGACATTTCAGTTGTACCAATCGGCAGCAGCCGTCGCCGTCGGGGTGGCGGTGCTGCTTGTGGCGCTTGTGACGCTCGTGCCGTTTTTC
The DNA here is from genome assembly GCF_007829715.1 of Geobacillus sp. C56-T2. Lineage (NCBI taxonomy): Bacteria > Bacillati > Bacillota > Bacilli > Caryophanales > Anoxybacillaceae > Geobacillus > Geobacillus sp. C56-T2. The sequence goes on along the minus strand of NZ_VJWB01000001.1, from coordinate 2,646,059 downwards.
ATGGCAGTGCTTGGCGAGAAGCTGTTTTGGCCGGTTCGCGGAAAGCTTGAGCACGGACAAAGCCGGCTTTGGCTGGCGGCTGGACGGTTTGCATTCGCCCGTCCGCTGCTCGCGCTCGCCATCGTCGCAGCGGTAACGGTGCCGGTGCTCGTGACGTACGATGGCAAACTGTCGTTTGATTCAATGGAAGAAATCGGCGACCATTATCGCTCGGTTAAAGCGTTTGACATTATTGCCGACCACTTCAATCCGGGGGATGCGATGCCGACGCAAATCGTGGTAAAAGGCAAGCAGCCGCTCGATTCTGAAGAAGGGTTGGCGCTCATCGAAAAAATCAGCCGCGAGGTTGAGAACGTCGACGGCGTGGCAAGCGTCCGCTCGGCAACGCGCCCGACCGGCGAGCCGATCAAAGAGCTGTTTGTCACCGAGCAGGCCAAACAACTGAAAGACGGCCTTGGCGCCGGCAAAGACGGCATCGAAAAAATCGGTGCTGGGCTTGAAACGGCAAGCGATCAGCTCTCCGCTTCCGCGCCGCAGCTGAAGCAAGCGTCATCCGGCATCGGCCAGCTCGTCTCGGGAACGGAGCAGTTAAAAAACGGCATCGTCAAGCTGCAAAACGGCCTTCGTCAAATCGAACGAGGCGTACGCCAAGGAGCGATGGGCGCCGGCGAGCTGAAAAACGGTTTGGCGACCTTGCGCGACAATGCGAAAAAACTGCAAGACGGTGCCACGCAGCTACTTAGCGGCTACAACCAAGCCGAACAAGGCTTGGCGACGATCAGCAGCCAATACCGGCAAATCGAAACGGGCCTCAAGGCGGTCGCCGATCAGCTCGCCGCCGTGCAAACGCTGCTTGCGCAAGTCGAGCAGTCGCATCCGGAGCTCGGCCAAGACGCGCAATATCAACAAGCGAAAATGACCGTCGCCGCCTTGGCCGCCCGGACGAACGACATGGCCAACGGCTTGGCGCAGTTGAACGGGGTGCTTGACCAAACGCGCACCGGCCTAGCGAAAGCGAATGAGTCGTTTGCCCAACTGGCGACCGGGCAAGCCGCGATTAACAGCGGTTTGGATCGAATCATCGCCGGGCTTGGCGAGCTTGAAGCCGGCTTGACGAAAGCGGCCGATGGCCAACAACAAGCCGTTGATCAACTGCCGCGCTTCGCGTCCGGCCTCGAGCAAGTCAACGGCGGCCAGCGGCAGCTGCTTGAGCACTTCTCGGCCCTTGGCGGCCAGCTCGGCCAGCTTGTCAACGGCTTGGACCAAAGCGCGTCCGGTTTGCAGAAGGTGGCTAGCGGTCTGGGAACGGCGGAAACGTATTTGGCCGATTTGTCATCGGCGCCGGCGAAGGACATGGCTGGCTGGCATATGCCGAAAGCGGCGCTTGAAAGCAAAGAATTTGCGCAGGCGAAAGACGCGTATATGTCGAAAGACCGGCGCATTGTCACGTTCGATGTCATTTTAGATGAAAATCCGTATTCCATATCGGCGCTCGGCCGCATCGATGACATTCGCGCCGCTGCCGAACGGGCGGTGAAAGAAGCAAAACTGGACGGGGTGCGCATCGCCGTCGGCGGCGTCACAAGCACGTATGCCGATTTGCGAGCGATTTCGAACGCCGACTATCGGCATACAGCGGTGCTTATGCTTATTGGCATCGCCATCGTGTTGGCGGTGCTGCTCCGTTCGCTCATTATGCCGCTGTATTTGATGCTGTCGCTTGTATTAACCTATTACACGTCGATGGCCGTCACCGAACTGATTTTCGTCAACGGCCTCGGCTATGCCGGCTTGAACTGGGCGGTGTCGTTTTTCGCCTTCGTCCTGCTTATGGCGCTCGGCATCGACTACAGCATCTTCCTGATGGACCGGTTCAACGAATACCGTGACCGGCCGGTGAGAGAAGCGATGCTGTCGGCGATGGGACATATGGGGACGGTCATCATCTCGGCTGCCGTCATTTTGGGCGGGACGTTTGCTGCGATGTATCCGTCCGGCGTTCTGTCGCTCTTGCAAATCGCGACGATTGTATTGACAGGGCTTTTGCTTTACGCTCTTGTCGTTCTGCCGCTGTTTGTCCCGGTCATGGTCCGCACGTTCGGCCGCGCCAACTGGTGGCCGTTTGGGCAGCCGGTGAGCGAGGCGGATGGGCTTGAACAGCAGAAAATTAGTTAAAATGACCGGCTGCTGCCGCTCCCAAATGATTCGGGGAGCGGCTTTCTTTTTTCGCGGGCGGAACAGCAGCGGTTTTTCCTCGCCGTGAGCGAACGAGCGAAACGGCACGGTTTTTCGATTGGATACAGGATGCGGTGAAACGGCATGTTCCTTGCCATCGCTGCGCTCTTAGGCATGGTTTGCGCCATCATAGTGACATTTCCGTTTCATAAGCATATTTTTTTCGTTTTCGCTCAATGTAAAGTATGATGAGAAGCAGAGAACATTCCAGACTGGAAAGGAGGAAGGCGGGCATGACGAAACGAGTGCTCATGGTCGTCACGAACCATACGACGATCACCGACGATCACAAAACTGGGCTTTGGCTTGAAGAGTTTGCCGTGCCGTATTTGGTGTTTAAAGAAAAAGGGTATGACGTGAAAGTGGCGAGCATCAAAGGCGGCGACGTGCCGTTGGATCCGCGCAGCATCAATGAGAAAGACCCGTCTTGGGCCGAGGCGGAAGCGGCGCTGAAAAACACGGCACGTTTAAGCAAAGATGACGCGAACGGATTTGACGCCATTTTTCTCCCCGGGGGACACGGGACGATGTTTGATTTCCCGGACAACGAAACGCTGCAATACGTGTTGCAGCAATTCGCCGAAGACGGCCGGATCATCGCCGCTGTCTGCCATGGGCCGTCAGGGTTGGTGAACGCGACATACAAAGACGGGACGCCGATCGTGAAAGGGAAAACGGTCACGTCGTTTACCGATGAGGAAGAACGCGAGGTCGAACTTGATGTGCATATGCCGTTTTTGCTTGAGTCGACCTTGCGCCTGCGCGGGGCGAATTTCGTCCGCGGCGAGAAATGGACCGATTTCTCGGTGCGCGACGGCAACTTGATCACCGGGCAAAACCCGCAATCGAGCCGGAGCACGGCGGAAAAAGTCGTCGCGGCGCTCGAAGAACGGGCATGAGGAAGCGAATGACAGACAGTTGAACGAGCAAGGACGGCCGTCCATGGAAAGCCACTGCCTCTCTTTATGTGCCGCATCCGGTCGTTGGTCATCGGTCACCTAGCGGAAAAGGCTGTCCGAAACAACCGGTTCGCCGGATTGGATCGGACAGCCTTTTTCGCTGGTTGCGTGCTGAAAATACTTGCAAAAACGAAGACACGCGGGAAAGAGGGAAAACCGCGTCGTTCAGTCGCGGCGGGCCGGCCGTTGCAGCGACGCTAACGTTTCCCATGGGCGCGGATCGAAACGATTACCGGCGCTTGGCGATGGCAAGCGCCTTTTTTGTGTTGGCGAAATGAAGCTTGGCGCACGTCTCGAGCATCTCTTCTCCTCGCAGGCGGATGATTCGGGCCGCGGCTTCATCGACGACAGCACCGGCCCCTTTCGGAAGCGGGAGGCCGATGGTGCGGGATAATCGCGCCATCTCTTCTAAAAACACATAGCGGGCGATGATCGAAGCCGCGGCGACTGATACGTGCACGCTTTCCGCTTTCGGCAGGCAATGCACCCGCTCGCGGACGATGCGCGTTTCATCCGCGAGGTAGCGGAAATACGAGTCGCGTTCTAAAAATTGGTCGATGATGATCGCTTCCGGTTCGATCGGCGCGATGACGTCAACGAGTTTCGCGAGCGTCCGGTTGTGAAGGAGCGCCTTCATTTTCGTCTGCGGCATGCCCGTTTGCTGCCAGCGGTTGTATTCGGCGTTGTCGAGCACGGTGACGGCATGCGGCGTTGTTTTCATAATGGCGGGGGCGATCCGTTTGATCGCCTCGTCGCTCAGCTGCTTCGAATCTTTGACGCCAAGCGCCGCGATGTTGGCGATATGCGGCCGATCAACGTAGGCGGCGGCGACGACGATCGGGCCGAAATAGTCCCCGGTGCCGACTTCATCCGAACCGATGGCCGAAAGCTTCGCGAGCCTATGTTCCGATGGGGGCGAGGTGCTCTCTCTCTCCTGTCGTTTGGCTAGGTCAGCTCCTTGCTTCCCCATCCATTTCGCCGCTTCTTGTTCCGCCGCTTTCCCTTGAAACAGCACTTTCCCCGAGCGGTAGGCGGTGATCGCGACATCTGCGCGCTTGACGGCGAACAACGCTCCGGGCGGAAGCCGGTCGGACAAGGCGTCTTGGTAGTGGGCGCGCAAGGCGGCAAGCAGCTGTTGGTCGGCTTGAATCACATAGTTTGACAACGTTCGCTCTCTCCTTTATCCTCTTCTGGGTCCCTTTGTGTCGCATCTTTCCATTATACCAGCGTTCGTGATATGATAAACAGTAGGATTTGGCGAAATGGGGGAGAAAGCTTGACAGAACAGCCAAAAACGCGGGTGAGCGTCCGTATTTACGGTCAAAACTACACGATCGTCGGCACGGAAAGTCCGGCCCATATCCGGCTTGTGGCGGCGCTCGTTGACGATAAAATGCAAGAGTTCAGTGAGAAACATCCGATGCTTGATGTGCCGAAACTGGCCGTGTTGACAGCTGTCAACATCGCCAGCGAATATTTGAAGCTGAAGGAAGAGTATCAGCGACTTGTCGAAAAGATGAACATGGAAAAGGGCGGGAAGCCGGATGATTGATGTCATCGTGCTGTTTGTCCTGTTGCTCGGAGCGATGATTGGCTTAAAGCGCGGCTTTATTCTCCAATTCATTCATATGGCCGGGTTTTTCATCGCTTTTTTCGTCGCCTACCGCTATTATGAGCGATTTGTGCCGACCTTGCGCCTTTGGATTCCGTATCCGACGTTTGGCGACCCGGAGACGGTGAAGCTGTTGTTTCAGAGCGCGCATTTGGATGATGCGTATTATCGGGCGATTTCTTTTGCACTTTTATTTTTTGTGGTGAAAATTGTTCTTCAGATCATCGGCTCGATGCTCGATTTCGTCGCTCAGCTGCCGCTGTTGCGCAGCGTCAACCGCTTGGCCGGGGCGGCGCTCGGATTTGCGGAAGTGTATTTGCTTGTCTTTTTGCTTTTGTATATCGGCGCGCTTGTGCCGATTGACAGCGTCCAAGAGCAGCTGCAGCGTTCGCTCATGGCAACCGCGATTGTGAAACATACGCCGGTGTTGTCGGAGATGCTTGACCATTGGTGGATTCATGGCGGCGTCTGATCGAGCGCGGCCGCGGTGTTTTGGGAAAGGGAGGGACGGGGATGAGCGTCCATAAAAAAGAGGTCATCCGTCTGCTCGAAACGATCGCATTGTATATGGAGATTAAAGGGGAAAACCCGTTTAAGGTGACGGCGTTTCGCAAAGCGGCGAACGCCTTGGAAACGGACGAGCGAAGCCTGACGGAAATCGGCGATTTCACCGCCATTCCCGGCATCGGCAAAAGCACGGCGGCGATCATCACCGAGTTTGTCGAAACCGGTTCATCGTCGGTGCTCGAAGAATTGAAGCGCGATATTCCGGAAACGCTGCTCGCCTTGCTTACAATCCCGGGGCTTGGCGGTAAAAAAATCGCCAAGCTGCATCAAGAGTTGGGTATTGTCGATATGGGCGGATTGAAGGAAGCGTGCCTAGCGGGAAAAGTGCGGGCGCTTCCCGGTTTCGGCGCGAAAACAGAGGAAAAGCTGCTGATGGCCATCGAAGAGGCGGGCAAGCGCCCCGAGCGGCTGCCGCTTGCCCGGGTGTTGCCGATTTCGGCCGATATCGAGCGCCGGCTTGCCGAAATGGATGGGGTGATCCGTTTTTCACGGGCCGGCAGTTTGCGGCGCTGGAACGAAACGGTGAAAGATTTGGACTATGTCATTGCCACCGCCCGCCCAATGGAGGTGCGCGAGGCGCTGCTTCGGCTGCCGCACATCCGTGAGGTGATCGCCGCTGGGGAGACGAAAGTGTCGCTTCTGTTTCAGTATGAGGATGAGATCGCCGCGGACTTTCGGCTGGTCAGCGAAGCGCAATTTGCGACCGCGCTTCACCATTTCACCGGATCGAAGGACCATAATGTGCGGATGCGCCAGCTCGCCAAAGAACGCGGGGAAAAAATCAGCGAATACGGCGTCGAAGACCAAGCGACAGGCAAGGTGGAAACGTTCCCGAGTGAAGCGGCGTTTTACGCCCATTTTGGGCTGCCGTATATTCCGCCTGAACTGCGTGAAGACGGCACGGAGGTGGAGCGGTTTTCCGCTGATTGGCCGCTTGTGCGCCTTGAAGACGTGCAAGGCGATTTGCATATGCATTCGGCATGGAGCGACGGCGCGTGTTCGCTCGAGGAGCTGGCCGAGGCGTGCCGCCGCCGCGGCTACCGGTATATCGCCATTACCGACCATTCGCGCTATTTGAAAGTCGCCAACGGCTTGACGCCGGAGCGGCTGCGGCGCCAGCGCGAGGAAATTGAGCGGCTGAACGCGCGCTATTCGGATTTGACGATTTTGGCCGGCGTCGAAATGGATATTTTGCCGGATGGAACGCTCGATTATGATGATGATGTGCTCGAGGAGCTTGATTTTGTCATCGCCGCCATTCATTCCGGGTTCAAACAGCCGCGCGAGACGATCATGAAGCGGTTGGAAGCGGCGCTTTTCCACCCGTATGTCGATGTCATCGCTCACCCGACCGGCAGGCTGATCGGCCAGCGCGCCGGCTATGATGTCGATATCGAGCGGCTGATCGAGCTGGCGGCGGAAACAAAGACGATCCTTGAGCTGAACGCCAATCCAAACCGGCTTGATTTGTCGGCGGCTTACGTGAAAAAAGCGGAGGAAGCAGGGGCGTACATCGCTATCAGCACGGATGCCCACCATTTGGACATGCTTGACGATATGGCGGTCGGGGTGGCAACGGCCCGGAAAGGCTGGATCAAGAAAGACACGGTCGTCAACACATGGCCGCTTGAGAAGCTGCAACAGTTTTTGCGCGCCAAACGAAAGAAATGAATCAGCTGGGGGTTAGATACGTGCAACAAAAAGTGCTTCACACCCTAGAATTCGATAAAGTGAAAGCGCAGTTGGCCGAGCATGCGTCCTCGCCGCTCGGTTTGGAAAAAATCGATGCGCTCATACCGTCATCTGACTGGAAGGAAGTGTCCGCTTGGCTCGAGGAAACGGATGAAGCCGCGGTGGTCTTGCGGCTGGCCGGCTATGCGCCGCTCGATGGGGTGGTCGACGTTCGTCCGCATTTGAAGCGGGCGGCGATCGGAGGCACGCTCAGCCCACAAGAGCTGCTGGAAGTGGCGGCGACAGCGGCCGCAAGCCGGCAAATGAAGCGGCTGATCACCGATCTGCAAGAGGAGCACGGCGGCCTGGAGCGCTTGGCTTCGTATGCCGCTGAGCTTGCCGAAGCGCCGGAACTCGAGCATGACGTTCGCCGCTCGATCGACGATCATGGCGAAGTATTGGATGCGGCGAGCGACCGCCTGCGCTCGCTGCGCGGGCAAATTCGGTCAGCGGAAGCGCGCATCCGTGAGAAACTCGAGAGCATCATCCGCTCGCCAGCGGCGCAAAAACAGCTGTCGGACGCCATTGTTACGATCCGCAACGACCGGTACGTCATCCCGGTGAAACAAGAGTATCGGAGCGCTTACGGCGGCATCGTCCATGACCAGTCGGCGTCCGGGGCGACGTTGTTTATCGAGCCGCAGGCGGTTGTCGAGTTAAACAACGCGCTGCGCGAGGCGCGGATGAAAGAAAAGCAGGAAATCGAGCGCATTTTGCGCGAACTTTCGGCCAAAGTCGCCGCACAGGCCGAGCCGCTTGCGCGGGCGGTCGAAGCGCTCGCGGCGCTTGATTTTGCGTTCGCCAAGGCGAAGTACGCCCGCCGCATTCAGGCGACCAAACCAGCCGTCAACAACCGCGGCTACCTTCGCTTTTTGCAGGCGCGCCATCCGCTGCTTGATCAAGAGAAGGCGGTGCCAAACGACATTGAGCTGGGCGGCGATTATACGACGATCGTCATCACCGGACCGAACACCGGCGGGAAGACGGTGACGTTAAAAACGATCGGTTTGTTGACAGTCATGGCGCAAGCGGGGCTGTTCATCCCGGCGGCCGACGGATCGGAAGCGGCGGTGTTCCGTTCGGTTTTCGCTGATATTGGCGATGAGCAGTCGATTGAACAAAGCTTGAGCACGTTCTCGTCCCATATGGTCAATATTGTCGACATTTTGCGCCATGTCGATGGCGAAAGCCTCGTGTTGTTTGACGAGCTTGGGGCGGGCACCGACCCGCAGGAAGGAGCGGCGCTGGCGATCGCCATTTTGGATGAAGTGCACGGCCGCGGGGCGCGGACGGTGGCGACGACGCATTATCCCGAGTTGAAAGCGTACGGCTACAACCGCGCCGGCGTGGTCAACGCGAGCGTCGAATTTGACACCGAAACGCTCCGCCCGACGTATAAACTGTTGATCGGCATTCCCGGACGCAGCAACGCCTTTGACATTTCACGCCGCTTAGGGTTGGATGAGCGGGTGATCGAGCGGGCGAAAGCCCAAGTGAGCGCGGAAAGCCATAGCGTGGAAAGCATGATCGCCTCGCTGGAGAGAAGCAAAAAGCAAGCCGAGGAAGACGAAGCGCGGGCGCGCGCGGCGCTTAAGGAAGCCGAGCGGATGCGCGCCGAGTGGGAGCAAACGCTCGCGGCGCTGGAAGAGGAAAAAGAAGAGCGGCTTGCGGAAGCGGCGAAGCAGGCAACTGACATCATCCGCGCCGCCGAGCGTGAGGCCGAGCGGATCATCCACGAACTGCGCCGCTTGCAAAAAGAAAAGCGGGCGGAAGTAAACGAGCAGGAGCTCGCCGCGGCGAAACAGCGGCTCGCTGCTGCGGTGCCAAAAGTGGAGAAGCGGAAAAAGGCGAAAAAGGCCGTCTCACGCCGTGTGTTCCAGCCGGGCGATGAAGTGAGAGTCACGAGCCTCAACCAAAAAGGTTATTTGATCGAAAAAGTGTCGGACGACGAATGGCAAGTGCAGCTTGGCATTTTGAAAATGAAAATTCATGAGCGCGATTTGGAGTATATCGGCAGCGCGCCGGCGAACGAAGTGACACCGATCGCGACGGTGAAAGGCAAGGACGCCCATGTGAGCCTCGAGCTTGACTTGCGCGGCGAACGGTACGAAGACGCTCTCATTCGGCTTGAGAAATACTTGGATGATGCCGTGCTCGCCGGCTACCCGCGCGTGTCGATCATCCACGGCAAAGGGACGGGCGCTCTCCGGCAAGGAGTGCAGCAGTTTTTAAAACAGCACCGAGCGGTGAAACACTTCCGGTTCGGAGAGGCGAATGAAGGCGGCACCGGAGTGACGATCGTGGAACTGAAATGATGGGGGCGATGGCAATGGCGTCGTTTTGGGAGCACGACATGGTGAAAACGGCGGCCAATTTCAGCGTCGCCGTGTTGTGCCTCGTCATCTTTTTAGCGGTGTTTGAATTGGTCACGAAATATAAAAATTGGGAAGAAATCCGCAAAGGCAATGTGGCGGTGGCGATGGCGACGGGCGGAAAAATCTTTGGCATCGCCAACATTTTTCGCTATGCCCTTGAGCGCCACGAATCGCTGTTGTCGATGATCGGCTGGGGAATGTATGGGTTTTTGCTTTTGCTGGCTGCGTATTTTATTTACGAGTTTTTGACGCCAAAGTTTAACATCGATGAGGAGATCGCCAATGACAATCGGGCGGTTGGCCTGATTTCGATGATCATTTCGATCGGGTTGTCGTTTGTGATCGGCGAAGGCATTCAGTAAAGGGGAACGACGCGATGGAGGAAGCCGTGAAAGGACTGTTGATTGCGGTCGGGCTGCTGCTGGTCGCCGGCATTGTATATATGGCGGTCCGCAACCGCTCGATCGATGTGTTGGCGAAAATGTTGTTTGTCGTTTGCGCTTGTTTTTTGCTGATGGGATTGGCGTATTGGTTTTGGTGACACCGGATTTGATTCCGGTGTTCTTTTTTTGGCTCTTCACCAAAAGTTGTCCTTGACTTTTTCATCACGCACCTGACTTATGCAACCAAGAAAGAACAGGAAACCAATCATGTTTTGCATGCACTTGTTCAGAGAAGTGTATCGTCTGTTAAGTCCATGTTGTGGTGATGAGTCTCTTTTTTTTGATGAAAAATTACGAATCGAACGATAAAATAGAAATAAGGGGGGATGATGATGGAAAAACGATGGCTTGCGCATTATCCGCCGGAAATCCCGCACACATTGGAATATCCGGCGAAAACGCTTCCGGATTATTTGCGCGAGACCGCAGAACAGTTTGGTGATTGCAGGGCGATCGATTTTTTAGGAAAGGCGATGACGTTCCGCGAATTGTGGAAACGCGTTCAAGCGTTTGCCCATTCGCTGCAGTCGCTCGGGGTGAAAAAAGGGGATCGCGTCGCCATCATGTTACCAAACTGCCCGCAGGCGGTCATCAGCTACTACGGAGCGCTCTTGGCGGGGGGCATCGTCGTGCAGACGAATCCGCTTTACACCGAGCATGAGCTCGAGTACCAGCTGAACGACAGCGGCGCTTCTGTGCTCGTGACGCTCGACTTGCTTTATCCAAAGGCGGAAGCGCTGCGAGGGAAAACGCCGGTGAAGCACTGGATCGTCACGAAGATACAAGACTATTTGCCGACGGTCAAAAAATGGCTGTATCCGCTCGTGCAACGGAAACAGAAGATGCCGTCCGTTCAGATTGAGGAGAACGATGCGGTTCATTGGTTCCGTTCGCTTGTCGGGCAGAACGAGGGAGCGCCGTTTCCAGTTGCCATCGATCCTCAGGAAGACATCGCTTTGTTGCAATACACCGGGGGAACGACGGGACGCCCGAAAGCGGCGATGCTCACACATCGCAACTTGATTGCCAATACGCTGATGTGCGCCCATTGGGTGTACAAATGTGAAAAAGGAAAAGAGACTGTGCTTGGCGTGCTGCCGTTTTTCCACGTATACGGCATGACGACGGTCATGAATTTGTCCGTGATGATGGCAAGCAAAATGGTGTTGCTCCCGCGCTTTGACGTGAAACAAACGCTGAAAACGATCGAGCGCACCCGGCCGACGATGTTTCCAGGCGCGCCGACGATGTATATCGCGCTGCTGAATGATCCGGATTTGCCGAAGTATGACTTGTCTTCCATCAATGTGTGCATCAGCGGCTCGGCTCCATTGCCGGTCGAGGTGCAGGAGCAGTTTGAGCGGGCGACCGGTGGGAAGCTTATTGAAGGCTACGGTCTCACGGAAGCCTCGCCTGTCACCCACAGCAACTTCCTTTGGGACGGGGAGCGGGTGAAAGGAAGCATCGGCGTTCCTTGGCCGGATACCGAAGCGAAAATCATTTCCTTGGAAACGGGCGAGGAAGTGCCGCCGGGAGAGATTGGCGAGCTGGTCGTGCGCGGGCCACAAGTGATGAAAGGCTATTGGAATCAGCCGGAAGAAACCGCGCAAGTGCTGCGCGATGGGTGGCTGTATACGGGCGACATCGGCTATATGGATGAGCGCGGTTATTTTTACATCGTCGACCGGAAAAAAGACATCATCATCGCAAGCGGCTACAACATTTACCCGCGCGAAGTCGAAGAGGTACTGTATGAACATCCGAAAGTGCAGGAAGCGGCGGTGATCGGTGTGCCTGATCCGTACCGGGGCGAGACGGTGAAAGCGTTTGTCGTCTTCAAAGCGGGAGAGACGTGCAGCGAACAAGAACTTGATGCGTTTATGCGCGAGCGGCTCGCCGCTTACAAAGTGCCGCGTTTGTATGAGTTCCGCAGCGAGCTGCCGAAAACAGCGGTCGGGAAAATTTTGCGCCGGGCGCTCGTGGAAGAAGAGAAAAAGAAGCTTGACAAATCGTCAGAACGATCCGTAAAATAAAAACATGAATGATCATTCATTCATTTGATGACTGGCGATCAAGAAAAGGAGAATCTAGGGTTGCGCAGAGAAAAACCGAAATTTAAACAGATCATTGATGCGGCCGTCGTCGTCATCGCCGAGCACGGCTACCATCAGGCGCAAGTGTCGAAAATCGCCAAGCAGGCCGGTGTCGCCGACGGCACGATCTATCTGTATTTTAAAAACAAAGAAGACATCTTAATTTCACTTTTCCAGGAAAAGATGGGGGCGTTCATCGAGAAAATCGAACAGGAGACAGAAGGAATTTCAAGTCCGTTAGAGAAATTGTATGTATTGGTGAAGACCCACTTTTCCGCTCTTGCCGCCGATCCGCACATGGCGGTCGTGACGCAGCTTGAGCTGCGGCAGTCAAACAAAGAGCTGCGCCATCGCATCAACGAGGTGCTGAAAGGCTATTTGCGGCTCATTGATCGAATCATCGTCGAAGGAATGGAAAAAGGGGAATTTCGCCGCGACTTGGACGTCCGTCTCACCCGGCAAATGATTTTCGGCACCCTTGACGAGACGGTGACGACGTGGGTGATGAACGAACAAAAATACGATTTGGCGGCGCTCGCCGACCCGGTATATGAGCTGCTCATCAAAGGGTGCGCTGCCGGGCGCTGACGGAGACGCAGAAAGGGGAGAGGCTTCATGGACTCGTTTCGTTTGACGAAAGAGGGGTTCGTTGCGGTCGTGACGTTTTCGCGTCCGCCGGCGAACGCCCTTTCATCCGCTGTCTTGAAAGAGCTTTCAGCCTTGCTCGATGAACTCGAGACCGACCAAGAGGTCAGGGTCGTCCTGTTGCATGGCGAGGGGCGGTTTTTCTCGGCTGGCGCCGACATTAAAGAGTTTACGGCGATCGCTTCCGCCGAGCAGGCGTCGGCGTTGTCTCGCGACGGCCAGCTGGTGATGGAGCGGATCGAACGCTTCCCGAAACCGGTGATCGCGGCGATTCATGGGGCGGCGTTAGGCGGGGGACTGGAGCTGGCGATGAGCTGCCATATTCGCCTTGTCGCCGAAAACGCCAAGCTCGGTTTGCCGGAGCTGCAGCTCGGACTCATTCCCGGATTTGCCGGCACACAGCGGCTCGTGCGCTTCGTTGGCTTCGGCAAGGCAACGGAAATGATGTGGACGAGCGAGCCGATCACCGGGAGCGAAGCGGTCGAATGGGGGCTGGCCAACAAGGCGGTGCCGGAAGAGCGGCTTCTTGACGAGGCAAAAGCGTTGGCAAAAAAGATCGCCGAAAAAAGCCCGATTTCCGTCCGCGCGGTCATTGAATTGCTCAACGCCGCGAAGGAAAAGCCGTTCGCTGAAGCGGTGCGCGATGAGGCGGAATGGTTTGGCCGCGTGTTTGTATCCGAGGATGCGAAAGAAGGCGTGCAGGCGTTTTTGGAAAAACGGCCGCCCGTCTTTCAAGGTAAATAATCGCCATCGATGTCTGAATGTTGGAAACTGAAACAATGTTGGATCAAACTGAGGAGGGAAAACGACATGAACATTTTTGTCCTCATGAAACGCACCTTTGACACAGAGGAAAAAATCTCGATCGCTAACGGCAAGATCAATGAGGAAGGCGCTGAGTTCATCATCAACCCGTACGATGAGTACGCCATCGAAGAGGCCATTCAAGTGCGCGACCAACACGGCGGAGAAGTAACGGTTGTCACGGTCGGCAATGAAGAGGCGGAAAAAGAGCTGCGCACGGCGCTCGCCATGGGCTGCGATAAAGCGGTGCTCATCAACATTGACGATGATGTGGAGGAACAAGACCAACACACGGTCGCGAAAGTGCTTGCCGAATATTTGAAGGACAAAAACCCCGACCTTATTTTGGCCGGCAACGTCGCCATTGACGGCGGTTCGGGGCAAGTCGGGCCGCGCGTCGCGGAATTGCTCGGCATTCCGTATGTAACGACGATTACAAAGTTGGAGATTGCCGACGGCGGCAAAGTGACCGTTGTGCGTGACGTCGAAGGGGATGAGGAAATCATCGAAACGTCGCTGCCGCTCCTTGTCACGGCGCAACAAGGGCTGAACGAACCGCGCTATCCGTCGCTGCCGGGGATTATGAAGGCGAAGAAAAAGCCGCTTGACGAGCTGGAGCTTGATGATTTGGATCTTGACGAAGACGACGTCGAAGCGAAAACGAAAACGATCGAAGTGTTCTTGCCGCCGAAGCGCGAGGCAGGGAAAATTTTGCAAGGTGAACTGGCCGACCAAGTAAAAGAGCTTGTCCACTTGCTTCGTTCCGAAGCAAAAGTCGTGTAAGAACGGCCGGATGGTTCCTAGCGGCGAAGCGCGAGGCGAGGAGAAATTTTGTCAAGCGCAATCGCCGATCAAGGGAAGGAACTCGTTCAGCTGCTCCGTTCTGAAGCGAAAGCGGTATAAGCGAGAACTGCTGCCGGCGTTTGGCTGAAAAACAACGGGGAATCAAAGAATAGGGGGACTGAAAGAATGGCACGCAAAGTGTTGACATTGGCGGAAGTACGCGACGGATCGCTGCGGAACGTTTCGTTTGAAGCGATCGCAGCAGCCAAAACGATCGCCGAAGGTGGGGAAGTCGTCTCGGTGCTCATCGGCGATCAAGTCGCAGCGCATGCGAACGAACTCATTTACCGCGGTGCGGATCGCGTCGTTGTCGTTGAGCATCCGAATTTGAAATTTTATACATCCGACGGGTATTCGCAGGCAGTAAAAGCCGTGATTGACAAAGAACAGCCGGAAGGCATCGTCTTCGGCCATACGGCGCTCGGCAAAGACTTATCGCCGAAATTGGCCATCAAGCTCGACGCCGGCCTCGTTTCCGACGTCATTGCGGTCGAAGAAGCGGGCGGCAACATTGTGTTTACGCGCCCGATCTACTCCGGCAAAGCGTTTGAAAAGAAAATCGTCACAAGCGGCATCATTTTTGCGACGGTGCGCCCGAACAACATCGCGCCGCTCGAGCGCGATGAGTCGCGCACAGGCAGCGTGGAAACGCTCGCCGTTGAGATCAAAGACTTACGCGCGATCGTCAAAGAAGTCGTCCGCAAAACGGCGGAAGGCGTCGACTTGACGGAAGCGAAAGTGATCGTCGCCGGCGGCCGCGGGGTGAAAAGCGCTGAAGGCTTCCAGCCGCTCAAAGAGCTGGCCGAAGTGCTGGGCGGCGCGGTTGGCGCATCGCGCGGAGCGTGCGATGCCGGCTATTGCGACTATTCGCTGCAGATCGGGCAAACAGGGAAAGTCGTCACGCCGGATCTGTACATCGCTTGCGGCATTTCCGGAGCCATCCAACACTTGGCGGGCATGTCGAACTCAAAAGTGATCGTGGCGATTAACAAAGACCCGGAAGCGAACATTTTCAAAGTCGCCGATTACGGCATTGTCGGCGATTTGTTCGAAGTCGTTCCGCTTCTCACGGAAGAATTCAAAAAACTGAAAGTGCATTCGTAATCGCTGAAACGGGTGGCGCGCGCCGCCCGTTTTTCTTGGATAAATTCCGGTGCGGAGCGAATATTAGAAACGAAAGCAAAACATTCGCACCGCTGTCGATTTCCATGGTATACTTTGCTTGCAGCATTTTCGAACAGGGAGGGAAATCCGCATGGCCATTGTCAATGCGACAGATCAAACGTTCGCCGTCGAAACGAAAGACGGCGTCACGCTCGTCGACTTCTGGGCGCCATGGTGCGGTCCGTGCCGCATGATCGCCCCGGTGCTTGAGGAGCTCGACCAAGAAATGGGCGACAAAGTGAAAATCGTCAAAGTCAATGTCGACGAAAATCAAGAAACAGCCGCAAAATTCGGCGTCATGAGCATTCCGACGCTGCTTGTGTTCAAAAACGGCGAGCTCGTCGATAAAGCGATCGGCTATCAACCGAAAGAGGCATTAGCAGAGCTTGTTGGCCAATATGTCTAAATCTAGGAAAGAGGGTGTCCCAAAGGCGTTCGTATAATGTTCGCTTTTGGGACGTTTTTTTTGAAAAAATCGGTATCGTTCAAAACCTGTCAATGGTCTGAAAGATAACCATTTGGAAACGGAGCGAGCAGCATTGTTTTAGCATCAGCGGAAAAGATAACATATTTATTGAACAATCTATTGACATTGAAAATCATTGTCTATTATAATCTTTATTGTCAATGATAATCATTATCAAAATAATAGTAGGGGGATAAACAATGTCTTGGAAATGGAAATGGATGGCCGTATTCGCCGTAGCGGCGTTGGCGCTCGGAGCATGCGGCCAAAGTGAACAGACGGCGGGGACAGAAAAAGAAAACAAAACAGCCGCCGAGAAACAAGAAAAGTCGAACACGGAGACGAAAGCAGAGGAGGAAAACGAACAGGCGGAAGTGGATTACGCCGGTGCGTTCAGCGCAGCGTTGGCCGAGCTTGAGAAAGCGAAGCAAGGCGGGGCGGTTGACTTCGGCAAGGTGGAGAGCATCTACAAAGAAACGCTGCAGCCGCTTGTGCAAAAACGTGACGCCGAATTCGAGGATGCGGTCGACGACCATATTACCACCGCCCTAGCCGCCGGCAAGGACGGGTCGCTTCAGCCGTTGGTCGTCAAGCAAATTTTTGACAAGTTGATGCAAAAAACGTTTTACACGACGATCAAACACGAGTTTATCGAGGCTGAGGAGCATTGGGCTGATAAAGAAAAAGTGAAAGAAGAAATCGAGGAAGCAAAAACGTTTTATGCGATTTTGCAGCCGACCGTGGAAAAACGCGATGCGGCGTATGGAACGAAGCTCGCTGACGCCATCAACGGCGCATTTGCGCAAATGGAGCAAGCCGTCCAAAACGATGATGTGCTCTCATTTGCCCTCGGCAAGCAAGTGGTGGACAAAACGTTGATGAAAACATTCTACTTAGCGAGCGGAGCGCTGCCACACGGCTATGCGGCGAAGGCGGCTGCGGCCAAGGAAAACGTTGAGGAAGCCAAAGTGAAGCAGGCGGAAGGCTGGGCGTTTTACCAGTCCGTCTACCCGTACATGAAACGGCATGCGGCCGAGGAAGCCGATTTTATTTTGAAACAGTTCGATTTGCAGACGGACGTCAAAACGCTCGACCCGAAAGCGGTAAACCACGCGTTCGTGCGCGGCTGGGCGAAAGTGGCGCTTCACGAATATGAAGAAAGCAAAGAAAATTGGGGGCAGGACAAATCGGTGATTACCGCTTTGGAAGGCGCGCTCTTTATTCACATGATCGAGCAGGATATCAAAACGCTGCTCGGCGACAAGGCGTACGCTGATTTGAACGATCAAGCGACACGCTACTTAGAAGCGGCGAAGGCGAAAAACAAGGCGGAGGCCGACAAATGGCTGCCTCCAATCGAGGCTGCGCTTCAGCAAGTGATCCAGAAAGCGAACTGAACGATCAGCAAGCTTCGGTTTTCTCCTGTTTCCCAAACGCGAACAAACTGATCGGCAAGGGTGTCCGGCGCGGCGCCCTTTTTTTGCACGCGTCCATCCGGGGCGAAGGCCGCGCTGGTTAAACTGCTGATTCACCGCGCCAAAGGTGAAATGGTTTTGAGGATGGTGTCATGGCGAATGGGGAAACGCTCAAGCCAAGGCGGGAAATGAAAACATTTGGTTTTTGCCGGTTCGCCACGACGTTCCCCGGCAGTTTATGGTAAGATGCTAGTGGACAATGGAAGATGATGAGGTGAAGGCGATGAAAGTAGTGGTGACCGGGGGTGCAGGGTTTATTGGCAGCCATTTGGCCGCTCGTCTGCATGAACAAGGTTATGAAGTGGCGGCGATCGATTGTTTTCATCCGTACTATCCTGCTGAACGGAAGGAGCGGCAGTTTCACGCGCTCACCGGCGGCCGGGTGCCGCTAGCTCGCTTCGACTTGCTTGATGGGGAAGCGACGAAGCGCTGGTTCAGCCAGTTTCGTCCCGATGTCGTCTTTCATTTGGCGGCGCTGCCGGGCGTGCCGTATTCGTTGGCGCATCCGCTTGCTTACATCGATTATGACATTAAGGCGACGGTGAACGTTTTGACGGCGGCGGGAGAGGCGGGGGCGGGCCATGTGTTGTTCGCCTCGTCGTCATCGGTGTACGGCGACCGCGGCAATGTCCCGCTCAAGGAAGAAATGGCGGACGGCCGCGTCGTCTCGCCGTATGCAGCCGCGAAATACGGGGCGGAGTCGTTTTGTCACGCGTACGCGCATTTGTACGGATACCGAATGACAATGTTCCGCTATTTTACGGTGTATGGCCCGTGGGGGCGGCCTGATATGGCGATCGGCACGTTTTTGCGCCGGTTGTTGGCAGGCGAAGAGATTGTCGTATATGGACAAGGGACGGCGCGCGATTATACGTACATCGATGATATCGTCGCCGGCATGATCGCGGCGCTTCAGCGCGGCGGCGGACGAAGCGAAGTGTTCAACTTGGGGGCGGGGGCGCCCGTTACGATGGAGCAGCTGCTCGCTGAGCTGCGGAAGCATTTTCCCGATCTGAAAATCGTGCAGGCGCCGGAGCGGAAAGGGGATGTGAAAGCGACGTGGGCCGACATTACGAAGGCGAAGCAGGCGTTTGGCTATGAGCCAAACGTACCGTTTGCCGAAGGGTTGGCGCGGACGGTGGCGTGGGCGCGCGAACATGAACGGTAAGCGGGCGGCCCGTTTGGCGCGCACCATGGTTGGCGCGGCGCTCATCGTGCTGTTCGCCTGGCTGACGCATCGCTATTTTGACAGCCGCCTCTTGCTTGCCCCTCTCGTTGAACTGGCTCGCCAGCCCGTTCGCTTCGCCGCTGTGCTGGTTGTGTATGGCGCTTCGTTTTGGCTGCGGGCGTGGGCGTGGAAGCAATATGTCGGGAAGCCGCTTCGGCTGTCGGTCTATGGGCGCGCCGTGCTCCTCAGTTTGTTTGTCAATCATGTCGCCCCGGTGAAAATCGGCGATGCCGCCCGTGTCGCCGGGCTGGCTCGCCAGCCCGGCGTTTCGCTCGGCGAGGCGGTGGAATCGGTGGCGGTGATGCGGTTCCTTGATATGGCGATGCTGGGCGGATGGACGGTCATTGGGACGTATGCGTATTACCATCACATTCCCCGGGTTCCGCTCTTGGCAGCGGCCGTTGCCGCCGCGGTCGCGCTGACCGCGGTCGTGCTTCGCCGCCCGCTCCGCCTCGAGCGGTTATGGCGGCGCTGGCGGACGGCGTTTCAAGGCCGCCGCGGAGTGGCGATCGTCGCGGCGGTGGCGGCGAGCTGGCTGTGCGAGGCGGCGGTCATTGGCGCGGTCGCTGAGACGGTGGGCCTTTCGCTTTCCTTTTGGCAGGCGGTATGGGTCAACAGCGCGACCGTTTCCGGCCAAATCGTCCAAGTGGCTCCCGGCGGGCTCGGAACGTATGAGGCGGTGATGGCGTTTGCGCTGACGACGTTGGGGGCCTCAGGAGAACGCGCCTATGCGGCGGCCGTCGTCACCCATGCGGTGAAATTTCTATTTTCCTACGCGGCTGGGGCCGTTGTGCTCGCGTTTTGGCGGTCCGACTGGCAGGTGGTGCAGGGCGTGTGGAAAAAGGGAAGGGAGAAGCGATGAAAGAAGCATCACGATTCGAAAAAATTGCGGCGCGCTGCTGGAATTTGTTGAATGAAGGCAAGCCGTTCACGCCGATTTTCGCTGTCGGGGTGATGGTCATCAGTCATGCCGCTGACCTCATTCATGGGCACGCTTTGGCTTGGCTGCTCGGCTTGGCGGCGGCGCTGCCGCTGTTTATGGTCTACTACGTTTACGATTATCCGCTGTTTTTGCGCAATTATTTATGGATTCCGTATATCGTCTTTCTCATCGTGTGGTCGTTTGCCGATGTGGCCTTATTGCTGCTTTCGGCCGGTCTCTATTTTTTCTTTACCGTCTTTTTTTGGGGGACGCTGTATTACCATTTGCGTATCGGCACGTCATGGTGGAATTTCACCCGCTTTTGGAAACTGGTGCTGAAAAACAGCGATTCGACGAGCGGCAACGCCCAAGAGCAGCTGCCGAAATTGTTCCTTTTGCTGTCGGTGTGGGAATATGCGGCGTCTGAGGCGGAGCGCGGTGCCGATTGGCTGCCGCTGTGCGGGCCGTTTTGGCTGTTTGCCGCTGCGGTGTGGCTGTTTTCATCGATTTTGCACCGTCATTTGTTTGACTGGCAGCCGGAGATCATTCCGACTTACACGAGCAACGTGCCGAGTCCCACCGCGCCGGTCAGTGACAAAGTGTACGTCATCGTGATTGACGGGATGCGCAAAGACCGGTTTGAAGCGGCGAACGCCCCGTTTTTGAAACGGCTGCGCGCGCAAGGAACGGAATTTGCGCAAATGGAAACCGTTTATCCGGCGCGCACCGTCGTCTGCTTCACCTCGATGCTGACGGGGACGTATCCGTTTGAGCACGGCATTCGGTCCAATATGGTATGGAAGCTTGGGGCGAAAGTGGAGACGATTTTCGATTCGCTTCGGAAAATCGGAAAAACAGGACGCTTGCTCGGCATCGCCCATTTGGTCGATTCGTTCGGCGACGATGTCGAAACGGTGACGGCCGTCATGCCGAACGACCTGGCCGATCGTTATATTATCGAGCGGGCGAAGCGCATCGTCGAGGAACAAAACCCGGACTTGCTCGTCGTGCAATTGATCGCCACCGATCAGACCGGCCATAGCCGCGGAGTCTTGTATGATGAGTATATCGAAAAAATTGAAGAAGCGGACGCCTTGATCGCTGAGTTTGTCAGCTGGCTTGCGGAACGGGGCGAGCTCGAGCGCGCGACATTGATCGTCTGCGCCGACCATGGCCAAGCGGATGGCATCGGCGGCCACGGCCACCTCGATGAAGGGGAGCGGTATGTGCCGTTTTTTCTATACGGTCCGGCGATTGAGCGAGGAAAACGAATCGATGAGAAAAAAAGCCTCGTTTCGCTGGCGCCGACGATCGCCTATTTGCTTGGCGCGCCGTATCCGAGCCATAGCCGCGGCCCGGTGTTAATTGAGGCGATTCGAAAGGAGGAGCGCGATGAAGAAGCAGCGCGTCATCGTCTTTTTGCCGGCGCACAATGAAGAAAAAGCGATTGGCGACGTCATCCGCCGCATTCCGCGTCATTTTCATCCCGATATAGAGGTCATCGTCTTGGTCATGGATGATGGATCGACGGACCGAACGGCCGAAGTAGCGAAAGAAGCGGGGGCCGATATCATTTGCCGCCTGCCGGAAAACCGCGGCCTCGGTGCGGCGGTGCGGCGGGGGCTTGAAGAGTGTGTCCGTCTCGGCGCCGATATCGGCGTGATGATCGACGCGGACAACGAATATCCGCCGGAACAAATCCCCGACCTGTTGGCGCCGATTGTTGCCGGCGAGGCCGATTATACGATCGGCTCGCGCTTCCTTGGCACGATTCGCGGCATGAAATGGCATCGCCGCCTCGGGAATTATTTGTTCACTTGGCTGCAGTCGCTGCTGCTCGGACAGCGGCTCTATGACGGACAGTCGGGGATGCGCGCCTTTTCGCGCCAGGCGATGGAGGAGGCGGAAATCATCCACGATTACAACTATGCCCAAGTGCTGACGCTCAACTTGGTGCGCAAAGGATTTCGCTTGCAAGAAGTGCCGATCCGCTATCAAGTGCGGACGACGGGCCGTTCGTTCATTAAGTTCACCGCCTATATGACCGCGGTCATCCCGGCCATATGGAAGGAAATGCGCCGCCCGGTCGCCAAAGTCGCCGTCGACCGCGAGGCGCACGATCGCTCCCCGGAGCGGGCCCGGCATTGTTCATAAGAGGAATTCCCTTAGCTGTAAATCGTATTGACGGAGATTATGATAATCATTATCATTAAAATTGACAGAAGGGAGAGGAAAAAATGAGAATGTTCCGCCTCTTTTTTTACATAGCAATGATTGTTATGATCCATCTCATTCCGATAAAAGCGCTTGCCTACTCCTACGGAAATCCGAATGAAGAAGCGATCGCCGAAGTTTACAAGCAGATGAAGGAAAAGCTGAATGAGGAGCCGCCGAATTTTGCCGCGGCTAAAGAAATTTTTGAAACGGTAAAAGAAGAAATCGACATGCATATGGGGCCCGAGCCGGCAAAAGCGGTGCTTGAAGCCCTCGAAGCCAAAGACCGTCAAGCGGTGACTGAAAATATGGAAAAAATTTTAGTGCTCAATATCGCCCGCCGCTTAGAAAATATTGAGAAAAACTTTGACCAGTATGATACGAGCAAGCGGCTGTTGGCGAAGGCGTTTGCGACGTATGAGGCGCTGTCGCCGATCATTCAAGGAAAAGACGCGGCGCTTGACAAAAAGCTGCGCACCGAGTTTGACAACGCATTGCAGTCGCTTGGCAACCCGGGACTGTTCGGCGTCGGTGAGAAAAAATCGAACTTCAATGCGTTTAAACAAAGCAAAGAGACGATTTTAACGGCGTTGCAGAAGCAATTCGGTTTGAAAAGCTTAGAAGTTGGCCATTTTTCGGAAAGCGCTACGGAAAAACCGGATGAAGTGAGAAAAAAGGAATGGACCGACTTGTCGGAATTGAAAAACTGGATTCCTCTCATTGTCATCGTTGCGATCATCATTGGCGCTGTTTGGATTTACGTACGACGGCGGAAACGGACTTAGTCTACTTGTGAAGGGGAGGCGGGGGGCATGGAAGTTCAAGCGCTGCTCATTACGTTTCGTGAAACGCTCGAGGCATTGCTTATTATCGGGATTATTACATCGTATTTGAAGCGGGTGAACCATCGCGAGTATACGAAATACGTATGGCTTGGCGCCGCCTTGGCGGTGGCTGCCAGCGTCGGTGTCGCTATTTTGTTTCAAGTCGTGTTGACCGGCTTCGCTGCGATGGCAAGTGAAATCTACTTGAAAATCGGGATTATGCTCGTCTCGACGCTGCTGTTGACGCAAATGGTATTTTGGATGGCTGAACATAGCCAAGACATAAAAAAAAGCGTCGAAGGGAAACTGGATCAGTTCATCACCGCCGGCAATATCGTTGGCATGGTCATCCACTCGTTTTTAGTCGTCTTGCGCGAGGGGGTGGAAACCGTCTTTTTCTTCGCCGCCATCACGCACGGCAACATCGGCGCGGCGCTGCAAGGCTGGGGAGCGGTAACAGGCATGGCCATCGCCGCGTTGGTCAGCTACTTCTTCTTTAAGGGGACGATGCGCATCCCGCTCAAGACATTCTTTAAAGTGACCGGCGCTTTTATCGTCCTCATCGCCGCTGGCCTGCTCGTGCAAGCCATTTCCATGATGCAAGACATCGGTCTGATCGGCAGTGTCATGCCGCACGTGTACGATTTGACTTGGTTGCTTCCGGAACACCCGATCGATTATGAACATTATTTGCGCGACCATGGTGTGGCCCCCATCTTCTCTGGTGAAGTCGGCGTCTTTTTCAAGGCGCTGTTCGGCTACTCGTCGATGCCGTCGCTTGAGGAAATGATCGCCTAT
Organism: Geobacillus sp. C56-T2; assembly: GCF_007829715.1. Taxonomy (NCBI): domain Bacteria; kingdom Bacillati; phylum Bacillota; class Bacilli; order Caryophanales; family Anoxybacillaceae; genus Geobacillus; species Geobacillus sp. C56-T2. The sequence goes on along the minus strand of NZ_VJWB01000001.1, from coordinate 2,622,661 downwards.
ATCGGCTACTTTGTCGTCATTTACTTGCTCGTGACGAGCCGCCAAGGCCAAAAGAACAGCAAACAGCACCCGTCGGCCGCGGCGCCTCAAGAAAAGACGAAAGGCATTCTGTAAAGGTACAAGGCGCTGCGCCTTGTATTTTTTCTTTGGAGGGAAGCTCGTGAAACGAATGTTGCCCGACCGGCTTTGGATTTGTTTCAGTATCGGACTGGCCGCCGTTTTGGCCGGCGCCGGGCTGTATTGGGCCAGCCCGTATGCGGCCACATGGGATGAAGTCGATTTTGCGCTGGCGCTTCAGCGCTATGACTTGTTGGCCATGCAGCCGCATTTTCCCGGCTATCCGTATTTCATTTTAGGCGGCATGGCCGTTCACGCGGTCGTCGCCAATCCGGCTAAGGCGCTTTCCGTGTTGAATGTTCTTGTTCTCTTGTCCGCCGTTTTTCCGCTCGTTTGGCTGCTGCGCCGGCAGATGGCGCTGCCGGCGGCGCTGCTCGCCGCTTTGGCCGTGCTCTCTTCAAGCTATGCGCTCCTTGCCGCCGCCCGGCCGATGTCCGACGGTGCGGCGCTCGGCGTGCTCTGGTGGTACATGTGGGCGGTGGAGTGGGCGCACCGACAGACGACATGGAAGGGGCAGCTGTTGCCGGCCGCCTTGTTCAGCGTGCTGATGGGAGTGCGCCTGTCGTATGCCCCATTCGGTGCCGCGCTGTTGTTCCTTTGGTATGAGGACTGGAACACGCACCGCCGCTTGGGCCGGGTGGCGGCTTCCGTTTTGGCAGCCGCGTTGTTTCAGTTGATTTGGGTGGCGGCGGTGGCGCGCACGGAAGGCGGCCTTTTCCCGTTTTTCAAGCTCGGCTGGGCGTTTGTCCACGGCCATTTCAGCGAGTGGGGCGGAACGGCGGCGGTGAGCCCGCTTCCGTTTTCCGAGCGGGTGCGCCGCTTTTTGCTCGATAACTTTCTTTGGACCGGCATCGGCTGCCAAAACGCTTGGCTGCTCGCCGCCTATGCGGCAATCGGCGCCATCGCCTGGCGCGCCGGGCGGTTTCGACCGCCGCGCGCGCTCGTCGTTTCCGCCTTGCTGTACGCCGTTTGGGCGCTATTGGCGCAAAACATTGAAAAGCCGCGCCACCTTCTTCCGTTGATTCATTTTGCCCTGTTGTATGTGTGGGGCCGCTTGTTGGCCGCGCCGCGGAGAAGGGGATTAGCGCTGGCGGCCGCGGTCGTGCTGTTGCAGGCGGCCGTCGGCATCGGGCAGCTGCGCGAGCAAGTGGCGACGCCGCCGGCTGTATACCAGTTGGCGGACGAGTTGCGTGACAAACGGCAACCGTTTGTGGTATATACGTGGGAAGAAACGCGCGTGTTCGACTATTTGCGCGTGCCGTTTCCGCATCAAAAGGTGCTCCATTTTTCCTTCTTTTTGCAAGACAAAGAAAACTATCGCCATGCTACAATTTATATGACCAATCATGTTGTTGACGGGTTTCGCGCCCAAGGCGTCGATGTTTCCCGCCATGTGCGCCAAGTGAAAACGTATCGTTCCAGTCCGCTTGCCGATCCGGTGTACGGAACGATTACGCTGTACGAATGGATGGAGCAGTGAGGTGGTGGCCATGAACGAGCGGCTGAAAGAAAAACTGGCGGTGCTGCCGGAGCAGCCGGGCTGCTATTTAATGAAAGACAAATACGGAACGGTCATTTACGTCGGCAAGGCGAAGTCGCTGAAAGCGCGCGTCCGCTCGTATTTTACTGGGACGCACGACGGCAAAACGCAGCGGCTCGTCGAGGACATCGCCGATTTTGAATACATCGTCACCTCGTCAAACGCCGAGGCGCTCATTTTGGAAATGAACTTGATCAAAAAGCATGATCCGAAATACAACGTCATGCTGAAAGATGATAAAAGCTATCCGTTTATTAAAATTACCGCGGAAACACATCCGCGCCTCTTGATCACCCGTAAAGTGAAAAAAGACGGCGGCAAATATTTCGGCCCGTACCCGAACGTGCAGGCGGCGAACGAGACGAAAAAGCTGCTCGATCGTTTGTATCCGCTCCGCAAATGTTCGACGCTCCCTGCGCGCCCGTGTTTGTATTACCATATGGGGCAATGTCTCGCCCCGTGCGTCCATCCGGTGTCAGACGAGCAAAACAAGGCGATCGTCGAGCGAATCGTCCGCTTTTTAAACGGCGGCCATGAAGAAGTGAAGCTGGAGCTGAGCCAGAAAATGCACGAGGCGGCGGAGGCGCTCGAGTTTGAGCGGGCGAAAGAATACCGCGACCAAATCGCGGCGATTGAGATGACGATGGAAAAGCAAAAAATGATGTTCAATGATTTCATTGACCGCGATGTGTTCGGCTATGCCTATGACAAAGGCTGGATGTGCGTGCAAGTGTTTTTCCTCCGCCAAGGGAAGCTGATCGAGCGCGATGTGTCGATCTTTCCGCTCTATCAGGATCCGGATGAGGAGATGCTGACGTTTTTAGGCCAGTTTTACGCGAAGGCGCACCATTTGAAGCCAAAGGAAGTCGTCTTGCCGGCCGACATCGACGGCGAACTCGCCCGCGAGCTGCTTGGCGTCCATGTCGTCCAGCCGAAAAAAGGAAAGAAAAAAGAGCTTGTCGAGCTGGCAAGCAAAAACGCGGCCATTGCGCTGAAAGAAAAATTTTATTTCATCGAGCGGGACGAAGAACGGACGATCAAAGCCATCGAGCGTCTCGGCGAGCGGCTCGGCATTCCGGCGCCGCGCCGCATCGAGGCGTTCGATAACTCAAACATCTACGGGGCCGATCCGGTCTCGGCGCTCGTTGTCTTCCTGGACGGCAAACCGGCGAAAAAAGAGTACCGAAAATATAAGGTGAAAACGGTCGCGGGGCCGAACGACTACGAGTCGATGCGCGAAGTCGTGCGCCGCCGCTATACGCGCGTGCTGAAAGAGGGGCTGCCGCTTCCCGATTTGATCATTATCGACGGCGGCAAAGGCCATTTGTCGGCGGTGCGCGATGTGCTCGAAAACGAGCTCGGGCTCGATGTGCCGCTCGCCGGGCTGGCGAAGGACGACAAACATCGCACATCGGAGCTTTGGGCCGGCGACCCGCCAGCTGTTGTGCCGCTTGACCGGCAAAGCCAAGAGTTTTATTTGCTGCAGCGCATTCAAGATGAAGTGCACCGGTTTGCGATCACCTTCCACCGAAAGACGCGGCAGAAGACGATGTTCCATTCGGTGCTCGATGACATCCCCGGTGTCGGCGCCAAACGGAAAAAAGCGTTATTAAACTATTTTGGCTCGGTGAAAAAGATGAAAGAAGCGTCGATTGAAGAGTTGCAGCAGGCGAACATTCCGCGGGCGGTGGCGGAGAAAATTTACGAGAAGCTGCATGAATAGCCGAAAACGTTTGAAGGGGAAGACGAGTGAAGCGGGGAGAAACGGGAATAGACGAAAAGGGAATGACCCAAAAGGCGATCTTCCCTTAGGAAAAACACATCATATAGTGTGCAGGGAGCGGTTAGTGCCTATATATAGCGATAAGAGAGGGTGTCCCAGTCGTTTTGGGACACCCTCTTTTTGCCTTTATTCGTCCCCCTTCGCTTGCGCTTCTTGTTCATCGATTCGCTGCTTTCGGTCCCATTTGACGAAAATGCGCGCCTTGCCGTCCCGTTTTGGCGGCAATTCGATCGCTTCGGTGACCAATCGCGTTTGCCGCTCGATCTGCTGGGCGAGAAATCCGGCTTCGAGCTGGCACGCGCAGCGCTCATAAACGGAAAAGCGGGCGGCGATGATGGCGCCGGACAGCTCGACGGACAGACCATCGTTTTGTTCTTTGACGATCGATAGTGTTCCCCACCCAGCCCGTTCAAAAAACGTTTTGACATCATCGAGCGTGTCGAGCGGGTAGCGCCGCGCCAGCTGTTTGCCGGCCCAATACAGCAGCGAGTCGACGTCCTTGCCAAGCAGCTCAGGAAGAAGCGCATGGCGGAGCAGCTCAGCGCCAAACGCGGAATCGGAAATCGATCCAAATGTTTCATACAGCTTCTCTAATGACGGCAGTTTCATTGCAGCCCCCTCTTTCTATCCATTTCCCCATTATAGCGGAATTGCCGCCGATGTGCATCATCTTTCCGGGAGAGCGCAACTATGAGAATGTTTGAACATTTTGTGGCGGTGTTTTCTTGACGCTCGTACGTTGTGGGAGTACAATGAATGTGACAAAGCGAATGAGGGAATGGAAGCTGTTTCCGTTTCCGCGCTGCGAGCGAGAAGGGCATATTTTTCATCAACTGAAGGGGGTTTCCATATGGCAGGGAATCGGGAGTTTTACTACCGCCGGCTCCATTCGTTGCTCGGGGTCATTCCCGTTGGCGTCTTTTTAGTGCAGCACTTGGTCGTCAACCATTTTGCAACGCGTGGGCCGGAAGCGTTTAACCGGGCGGCGGCGTTTATGGAAAACTTGCCGTTCCGTTATTTTCTTGAAATTTTCGTCATTTTCCTTCCGCTGCTGTTCCATTCGGTATACGGCATTTACATCGCGTTTACGGCCAAGTTCAATACGAGCCAGTACGGCTATTTCCGCAACTGGATGTTCATGCTTCAGCGGATCACCGGCATCATTACATTGATTTTTGTCGTCTGGCATGTGTATGAAACGCGCGTACAAGCCGCGTTTGGCGCCGAAGTGAATTACGAGATGATGGCGAATATTGTCGATAATCCGTTCATGCTTTGGTTTTATATTATCGGAATTTTATCAACCGTGTTTCATTTCGCCAACGGCTTATGGTCGTTCTGCGTCAGCTGGGGTTTGACGGTCTCCCCTCGTTCGCAGCAAGTGTTCACGTACATTACGATGCTCATTTTTGTCGCCCTTTCGATTGTCGGCATTCGCGCCATTTTGGCGTTCGCGTAAAACGCGTAAAAACAGCTTGGCTGGATGGGAAAAGCGGATTTGACGCGGACATTTTCGTTAGGAATCGCTGCGTGGGCTCGTGACAGATCGCGCCCTCGCCGTTCGCCGAACGATCGCTTGGTCGATGGCGGGACGGCAAGGCCAAACGCGCGGCATAGAAGCAGAAGCAGCAATCTATTAGGGAGTGAGTAGCTATGAAAAAAGGGAAAATCATCGTTGTCGGCGGCGGATTGGCCGGTTTGATGGCCACGATTAAAATCGCCGAAGCAGGGGTGCCTGTCGAGTTGTTTTCGCTCGTTCCGGTGAAGCGTTCTCACTCCGTCTGTGCCCAAGGCGGCATTAACGGAGCGGTCAACACAAAAGGGGAAGGCGACTCGCCGTGGGAGCATTTTGACGATACCGTCTACGGCGGTGACTTTTTGGCCAACCAACCTCCGGTCAAAGCGATGTGCGAGGCGGCGCCGGGGATCATTTACATGCTCGACCGGATGGGCGTCATGTTCAACCGGACGCCGGAAGGATTGCTAGATTTCCGCCGCTTTGGGGGAACACAGCATCACCGCACCGCTTACGCCGGCGCGACGACCGGCCAGCAAATTTTGTACGCGCTTGATGAGCAAGTGCGCCGTCATGAAGTGGCCGGGCTTGTCACGAAGTACGAGCACTGGGAGTTTTTAGGCGTCGTTTTGGATGAGGAGCAAATTTGCCGCGGCATCGTCGCTCAAGACTTGCGATCGATGGAAATTAAAGCGTTTCCTGCCGATGCTGTCATTTTGGCGACCGGCGGCCCGGGGATCATTTTCGGGAAATCGACGAACTCGGTCATCAACACCGGTTCCGCGGCCTCGATCGCCTATCAGCAAGGCGTTTACTACGCGAACGGCGAGTTTATTCAAATCCATCCGACCGCCATTCCAGGCGATGATAAGCTTCGCCTCATGAGCGAATCGGCGCGCGGGGAAGGCGGCCGCGTCTGGACGTACAAGGACGGCAAACCGTGGTATTTTCTTGAAGAAAAATACCCGGCTTACGGAAACTTGGTGCCGCGTGACATCGCTGCCCGGGAAATTTTCCATGTGTGCGTCGACTTGAAGCTCGGCATCAACGGCGAGAACATGGTGTATTTGGATTTGTCGCACAAGGACCCGAAAGAGCTGGATATTAAGCTCGGCGGCATTATCGAAATTTACGAGAAGTTCATGGGTGAAGACCCGCGCAAAGTGCCGATGAAAGTGTTCCCGGCCGTTCACTATTCGATGGGCGGCTTATGGGTCGATTATGATCAAATGACGAACATCAAAGGGCTGTTTGCCGCCGGCGAGTGCGACTACTCCATTCACGGCGCCAACCGCCTCGGGGCGAACTCGCTCTTATCGGCCATCTACGGCGGAATGGTCGCCGGTCCGAACGCGGTTCGCTACATCCGCGGCCTTGAGAAATCGGCGGATGCCATGCCGTCGACGCTGTACGACAGCTATGTGAAACGGGAGCAAGAAAAGTGGGAAGCCATTTTGGCGATGGACGGCACGGAAAACGCCTACGTGCTGCATAAAGAGCTCGGCGAGTGGATGACGGCGAACGTGACGATCGTCCGCTACAACGACCGGCTGCTGAAGACGGATGAGAAAATTCAAGAGCTGATGGAGCGTTACAAAAACATCAGCGTCACCGACACGTCAAGATGGAGCAACCAAGGGGCGACGTTTATCCGTCAGCTGTACAACATGCTGCAGCTCGCCCGCGTCATTACGCTTGGCGCTTACCACCGGAACGAAAGCCGCGGCGCGCATTACAAACCGGAGTTTCCGGAGCGCAATGACGAAGAGTGGCTGAAAACGACGATGGCTCGCTACACGCCAGACGGTCCGGCGTTCCACTACGAAGATGTCGACGTCTCGTTGATTAAACCGCGCAAGCGCGACTATAGCAAAAAGAAAGAGGAAGTGAAGTAAGATGAGCGAGAACAAAACAGTTCGATTCATCATCACGCGCCAAGATCGTCCGGATTCCGCGCCGTATGAAGAAGAATTCGTCATTCCGTACCGCCCGAACATGAACGTCATTTCCGCGCTCATGGAAATTCGGCGCAACCCGGTCAACGCCAAAGGGGAAAAAACGACGCCGGTCGCCTGGGAAATGAACTGTTTGGAAGAGGTGTGCGGAGCCTGTTCGATGGTGATTAACGGCAAGCCGCGCCAAGCGTGCGCCGCGCTCGTTGACAAGCTCGAGCAGCCGATCCGCCTCGAGCCGATGCGCACGTTTCCGGTCATTCGCGATTTGGTCATCGACCGGAGCCGGATGTTTGACGCCTTAAAACGGGTCAAAGCGTGGATTCCGATCGACGGAACGTATGACCTTGGCCCGGGGCCGCGCATGCCGGAGCGGAAGCGGCAATGGGCGTACGAGCTGTCGAAATGCATGACGTGCGGCGTCTGCCTCGAAGCGTGCCCGAACGTCAACAGCAAGTCGAACTTTATCGGCCCGGCCCCACTGTCGCAAGTGCGGCTGTTTAACGCCCATCCGACCGGGGCGATGCATAAGGCGGAGCGATTGCGGGCGATCATGGGCGACGGCGGGCTGGCGAACTGCGGCAACTCGCAAAACTGCGTGCAGTCGTGCCCGAAAGGCATTCCGCTGACCACGTCGATCGCCGCCTTAAACCGGGACACAACGATTCAAATGTTCCGCGACTTCTTTGGCAGCGACGAAGTCTAACCGCACGACATCCCCTTCTTGTTTGGTAGGAAGGGGATGTCGTATTTTTTTCCTATTTTTCTATTAGATAAACAAATTTTCGTCACCGCCGTTCTTGTTCTCACATACGATATGGCGAGGAAATACCCATCCGGCAGTTCGGGCCCATTGAGAGCAAGGAGGGTTACCAGCGTTGAAGGACAAATCGTTTCAAGCGAAGCCGCTCTTGACAAAAAGAGAAAAAGAAGTGTTTGAATTGCTCGTGCAAGACAAGACGACCAAGGAAATCGCCCAAGAGCTGTTTATCAGCGAGAAAACGGTTCGCAACCATATTTCGAACGCGATGCAAAAGCTTGGGGTCAAGGGGCGCTCACAAGCGGTCATCGAATTGCTTCGAATGGGCGAACTTGAATTATAAACGATGCCGGCTTTCCATGACGGACAGCCGGCTGTTATGTTCGATTGCGGCCGGACGAGGCTCGATGCCAAGCCGGCCTTTCTGTGCGGCGATGGCCGCATTTTTCTATTTGCTTCTATGATGCCGTGGTGTAAAATAAAAAACAAAGGAGAGCCGTTGGCGCAAGCCGCCGTTTGGGGCTGGGCCGCGAAAATGATCAAGGGGAGATTGTATGCCGTCAGCGATGAATGAAAAAACGGTTGCCGAGTTGGAGAAATTGCTTCGCTATATCGCCGCCAATTTAAAGCAGCGCGGCCGCGAAATTTTAACGAACTACCCGATTACCCCACCGCAGTTTGTCGCCCTCCAGTGGCTGCTTGAAGAAGGGGACTTGACGGTTGGCGAGTTATCGAACAAAATGTATTTGGCGTGCAGCACGACGACGGATTTGATTGATCGCATGGAGCGAAACGGCCTTGTCGCCCGGGTTCGCGATGAACACGACCGCCGCGTCGTCCGCATTCATCTGTTGGAAAAAGGAGAGCGGATCATCGAAGAGGTGATTGAAAAACGCCAGCGCGATTTGGCGCGAGTGCTAGAACGTTTTTCAGACGACGAAATAACTATGTTTGAACACTGTTTGCGCAAATTGCATCAAGAAATGACGAAAGAATGAGGCGATCACTTGGAACGAGCAATTGGTGTCATCGATTCAGGAGTCGGCGGCTTGACGGTCGCCAAAGAAATTATGCGGCAGCTGCCAAAAGAGCAAATTATCTATCTTGGCGATACCGCCCGTTGTCCGTACGGACCGCGCCCGGTGGAAGACATCCGGCGGTTTACGTGGCAAATGATCGATTACTTGCAGCAATATCCGTTGAAAATGCTGGTTATCGCCTGCAACACGGCGACGGCGGTCGCGCTTGACGAAGTGCGGATGAAGCTTGATATCCCGGTGCTTGGCGTCGTTCATCCCGGAGCCCGCGCCGCTTTGAAGGCGACCAAAAGCGGGCATATCGGCGTGATCGGCACGGTCGCCACCATTCGCAGCCGGGCGTACGAGACGGCGCTTCAGTCGATCAACCCGCGCGTCCACGTCGAGAGTTTGGCCTGTCCAAAGTTTGTTCCGCTTGTCGAAAGCGGCGATTTTGAAGGGGAGGAGGCGATGGCAATCGTCGCTAAATCGCTTGCTCCGCTCCGCCCGCTGCCGATGGATGTGCTCATTTTAGGATGCACTCATTATCCGTTGCTTGCTCCGCTCATTCGCGCGTATATGGGGAAAAAGGTAAAGCTTATCTGCTCGGGCGGCGAAACGGCCCGCGAGGTGAGCGCGCTTTTGCACCATAGCCATCTCCTCTATACCGGCGAGCGTGAACCGGAGCATTTGTTTTTCACGACGGGGTCGAAAGAGCTGTTCGAAAAAATTTCCGGCAAATGGTTTGGAAAACCGATCGGCACTGTCGAGGCGATCCGGCTTTAGCGAAGAAAAATCCTTCAGCGTGTTGCGCTGGAGGATTTTTTTATTCTATTTTGCCAAACGGCTCGTATACATAGTAGTACAAACTACGAGTAGGAGGGAACGTCAATGAAACGGACGACTCACATATGGGCGGCGCCGATGCTTGCTTCCGTGTTATTGCTCGGCGGCTGCGGGTTGTTCGGCAAGGATGGGGCGGTGAAGGAAATCGATCCGCCGCAAAACACAAGCTATGTCAAAGACGGCCAGGCGCTGCAAGAAGCGGGCAAAACCAAGTCCAACGAACAAGCGAAAGCAACGGAGACGGTGAAGCGAGAGCTGTATCTCATTGACAAAAACGGCTTCGTTGTGCCGCAAACGGTCGAGCTGCCGAAAACGCAGGCTGTCGCCAAGCAGGTGCTTGAATACTTGGTTGAAGACGGTCCGGTCTCGCAAGTGCTGCCAAACGGCTTTCGCGCGGTCATTCCGGCCGGCACCACCGTGCTTGGGACAAAATTAGAGAAAGATGGAACATTGATCGCCGACTTTTCGCCGGAATTCAAAAACTATAAACCGGAAGATGAAAAGCGGATTTTGCAAGCCATTACGTGGACGTTGACGCAATTCGACAACATTAAGCGCGTCAAAATTCGCATCAACGGGTATGACCAAGAAGTGATGCCGGTCAATAAAACGCCGATCCAAGGCGGTGTGAGCCGGGCCGATGGCATCAATATCCAAGCCAACGGCGTGCCGGATATTACAAACACGCATCCCGTCACCGTTTATTTTGTCGCCCAACAAGGGGACAACACGTACTACGTGCCGGTGACGAGACGCGTATCGAATCGGGAAAAAGACGACATTGCCGCCGCTGTCAACGAGCTCATTCAAGGACCGGACGAAGGGAGCGGACTGGTCGGCGTCTTCCAGCCGGACGCCAAGTTAGTTGACGCTCCGAAGTATGAAGACGGCAAAGTGACGCTTAACTTTAACGAGGCGATTTATGGAAGCAACAAGAAAAACGTCATTTCCGATGTCGTCTTGAATTCGCTCGTGTTATCACTCACCGAGCAAAAAGGGATCGAAAGCGTCGCCATTACGGTCAACGGCAAGGCGAATCTCGTCACCGAAGACGGCAAACCGCTGACCAAGCCGGTGGCTCGGCCGCAAACCGTCAATACGGCTGCCTTTTAGTCGCGCTGGAGCGGCAGGTTGGAAAGGAATGGGCGATTATGGTATAACAAAGAGGGGGAACGGATTCCGCCTCTTTCTTTTTTTGCCGGAAAAACGTTGCGGCTTGGCGCCGCCATGGAACGGAAAAAGGAGGTCGCGCCGATGAGAATCGATGGACGAAGCAGCCGTGAGCTGCGGCCGGTGCATATACATCCACACTATTTGAAACACGCCGAAGGGTCTGTGCTGATCGAAGTGGGCGATACGAAAGTCATTTGTACGGCGACGCTGGAGGAAAAGGTGCCGCCGTTCATGCGCGGCGGCGGAAAAGGATGGATTACGGCCGAATATGGCATGCTGCCGCGGGCGACGGAACAGCGGAACGCGAGGGAAGCGAGCAAAGGGAAAGTGGCGGGGCGGACGATGGAAATTCAGCGCCTGATCGGCCGGGCGCTCCGCTCCGTCGTCGATTTGCAACAGCTCGGCGAGCGAACCGTCTGGATCGATTGCGACGTCATTCAGGCGGACGGCGGAACGCGGACCGCGTCGATTACCGGCGCCTACGTCGCGCTTGTGTTGGCGTTGGCCCGGCTGGTCGAAGACGGGAAGATGGAATCGCTTCCTGTTCGCGATTTTCTTGCGGCGACGTCCGTGGGCATTGATCCCGAACTTGGGGTCATTCTTGACTTGAATTACAGCGAGGATGCCCGCGCGAAAGTCGATATGAACGTCGTGATGACGGGAGCTGGCCAATTTGTCGAAATTCAAGGCACGGGAGAGGAAGCGGCGTTTTCGCGCGCCGAGCTCGATGAACTGCTGGAAACGGCGCAGGCCGGCATCGAACGGCTGATCGCCGTTCAGCGGCAGGCGTTGGGCGAGTGGGCGGCACGCGTCGGGGAGAAACGAATAACGGAACAGGAGGGGGCGGAATGACCGAAATCGTCATCGCCACGAAAAATGCCGGTAAAGTACGGGAGTTTGCCGCCTTGTTCGAAAAGCGGGGCATCGAAGTGAAATCGCTCCTTGATTTCCCTGATGTTCCCGATGTCGAAGAAACGGGAAGCACGTTTGCTGAGAACGCCAAAATCAAGGCGGAAGCGGCCGCGGATCGCTTGCAGCGGCCGGTGATCGCCGACGATTCGGGACTGGCGGTCGATGCGCTCGGCGGTCGGCCGGGCGTCTATTCGGCCCGCTACGCGGGGGAAGAGAAAAACGACGCTCGCAATATCGCCAAATTGCTCAGTGAACTCGAAGGGGTGCCGATGGAAAAGCGCACCGCCCGCTTTCATTGCGCGCTCGCCGTCGCGATCCCCGGGCGGCCGACCGCTGTTGTTGAGGCGACGTGCGACGGCTATATCACCGAGGCGCCGCGCGGGGAAGGCGGCTTTGGCTACGATCCGGTGTTTTACGTGCCTGAACGGGGGAAAACAATGGCGGAACTCGCGCCGGAAGAAAAAAACGTGATTAGCCACCGGGCGAAAGCGCTGGCCAAGCTGGAAGAGCAGTGGGACGACATTATCGGGGAGAAGGGGGGAAGCGAATGAAGGCGATCATTGTCAGTGACAGTCATGGACTGACGGACGAACTGGCGCAAATCGCCGCCCGCCATCGCCATGAAGCGGATTTGTTCATCCATTGCGGCGATTCCGAACTAGCGGCCGAAGCGGAAGAAATTGCCCCATTTGCCGTCGTGCGCGGCAATTGCGACTGGGCAGCGTTTCCGAATGAGCGCATGGTGGAGGCGGCCGGCATCCGTTTTTTGATCACCCACGGCCATTTATACGGCGTGAAAACATCGTTGTCGCGCTTAAGCGATCGGGCCGAGGAAGCAGGGGCGGACGTCATCTGCTTCGGGCATTCGCATCTCGCCGGGGTGGAGAAGATGGGCGGCCGCCTGTTCATCAATCCCGGCAGCATTGCGCTGCCGCGGGGAAGAACGGAAAAGACATATGCGGTGCTTTCGATCGACGGTGGACGGGCTCACGTGCAGTTTTATGATGTCAGCGGGCGGCCGATCGCGGAAATGGAACGAACCGTTTCGCTTGAACGGACATGACGCGACCGCTATTCGAAAAATGTCGTTTGAAGAAGCTTTGCGAACAGACGTGACGGAGCTGTCTAGTCTGCTTTTCACCGCTATTTTCGCAAGCGGTTAAAGCCGGCCGCCCGCTCCTTCGTCGCTATTTTTCCAAGTGGTTAAAGCCGTCTGGTCTGCTTTTCGCCGCTATTTTTGCAGGCGCTGAAAGCCGTCTGTTTCGTTCATGACCGGCTTTTTTGCGGCGTAAGCAGAGCGGGGTTTTTCGAAACACACGGAGCTTGCAAGATCGCGCGTTTCCATTGGGAGGTTTCGCAACACGGGATGAGGAGCGGCGCTGAACACAACGCCGTTCCGCGGGGAAAGAGAGGTTCGAGTGGCGGACCTCTCTTTTTTTTGCACGCCGAGCGCGGTTGGGCAGTGAAGGAGAAAAAATTTTTTTAATCGACAAACCCTTGATTCTATCACAATGTAAGCGCATACAAATAGTTTGACCAATCAAAATTTTCAAAAAACGTTATTGACGGCCGCGAGGTTTGGCATTATTATAATTTTCAAACAAGGGAAACGACACCATAGGACGATCGGACCGTTGCGAGCGAACGGCGGACTGATCAAGGAAGAGGGGAACCGAAGTGGGAGAACAATGGATCTTTTTAAACGGCGAATTTGTCACAAAAGAAAACGCCAAAATTTCGGTCTATGATCATGGGTTTTTGTACGGCGACGGGGTGTTTGAAGGCATCCGCGTCTACAGCGGCAACGTCTTTCGCCTCGAAGAGCATATCGATCGGCTGTACCATTCGGCGAAATCGATTTTGCTTGACATTCCATATACAAAGGACGAAATGATTGGCCACGTGCTCGAAACGATCCGCCGCAACGGCTATCAAGATGCGTACATTCGCTTAGTCGTCTCGCGTGGGGTCGGCGACTTAGGCTTGGATCCGTACAAGTGCAAAACGCCGCAAGTCGTCATTATCGTCGAGCCGCTCGCGCTCTTCCCGAAGCATTTATATGAAACGGGAATCGAAGTGGTGACGGTGGCAACGCGCCGCAACCGCTCCGATGTGCTGAGCCCGAAAGTCAAATCGCTCAACTATTTAAACAACGTGCTAGTCAAAATTGAGGCTCATCTGGCGAATGTGAGCGAAGCGCTCATTTTAAACGATCAAGGCTATGTCGCCGAAGGTTCGGGGGACAACGTATTCATCATCAAAAACGGCGTCATTTATACGCCGCCTGGGTATGTTGGGGCGCTTGAAGGCATCACGCGCCAAGCGATCATCGAAATCGCCGCGGATCTCGGCTATACGGTGAAAGAGGAGCCGTTTACCCGCCATGATGTGTATGTCGCGGATGAAGTGTTTTTAACCGGAACGGCGGCCGAAGTCATTTCCGTCATTAAAGTCGACGGCCGGACGATCGGCGATGGCACGCCGGGGCCGCACACCAAGCGGCTGCTGGAAGAATTCCGCCGCCGCGTTGTTGTCGAAGGAATTAAAGTGTATCCGACCAACGCCAACGTCGGCTGAGATGACAATTGCATAGGAAAAAGCGTTGACGAGGACAAGTAATCAGCGGGGTCAACATCCACAGAGAGCCGGGGGAGCTGGGAACCGGTGATGTTGCCGCTTGATGAACTCACCTCTGAGCGCCAGCCTGAACGCCGGACGGTGAGTAGGGCTGGACGAGTGGAGACGCGCGCTTCACTCGTTACCAAAATGAGCGGCCGGTTTTGACTGGCCGCTCCTGAGGCGGCCATCATGGCCGTGAAGAAGGGTGGTACCGCGGAAAGGAAACCTTTTCGCCCCTTTGGCTGGCTGAAGTCAGCCTTGGTGGGTGAAAAGGTTTTTTCTTATGGAGGACAAACGATGGGGGGAGGAACGAGAATGACAAGAATGAACGTCGAGGAACAGGAAAAAGCGAAGACGAAAATGAAGCTGAACGGGTCATTGATGTTGATTGAGGCGCTGAAAGCGGAGGGAGTCGAAGTCATTTTCGGCTATCCGGGCGGGGCGGTGCTCCCGCTCTATGATGAGCTGTATAAGGCCGGCGTGTTTCACGTGTTGACCCGTCATGAACAAGGGGCGATTCATGCGGCGGAAGGATACGCGCGCATTTCTGGGAAACCGGGGGTCGTCATCGCCACTTCCGGACCGGGGGCGACCAACCTTGTCACCGGACTGACCGACGCGATGATGGATTCGTTGCCGCTCGTCGTCTTTACCGGGCAAGTGGCGACGAGCGTCATCGGCTCGGACGCGTTTCAAGAGGCGGACGTTGTCGGCATCACGATGCCAATCACCAAGCACAACTACCAAGTGCGCGACATCAGCGAGCTGCCTAGGATCATCAAAGAGGCGTTTCACATTGCGACGACCGGGCGGCCGGGACCGGTGCTGATCGATATCCCGAAGGACATTACGATCGCGGAAGGGGAGTTTGATTATGATCAAGACGTTCATTTGCCTGGCTACCAGCCGACGACACAGCCGAACCATTGGCAAATTCGCCGGCTCGTCGAGGCGGTCAGCCAATCAAAGCGGCCGGTCATTTTAGCCGGCGCCGGCGTCTTGCACGCCAACGCGGCCGATGAGCTGCGTCAGTATGCAGAACAGCAGCGGATTCCGGTCGTTCATACGCTTCTTGGCCTTGGCGGCTTCCCGGCCGATCATCCGCTTTTCCTCGGCATGGCCGGCATGCATGGGACGTATACGGCGAATATGGCGCTGTACGAATGCGATTTGCTCATCAACATCGGCGCCCGCTTCGATGACCGCGTTACCGGTAATTTAAAGGATTTTGCGCCAAAGGCGACAGTCGCCCATATTGATATCGACCCGGCGGAGATCGGCAAAAACGTGCCGACGAAAATTCCGATCGTCAGCGATGCGAAAGCCGCCTTGCAAGAGCTGATCGCCCAGCAAGGCAAGCCGGCGGACACGGCGGCGTGGCTTGCCCAGCTTGATGAATGGAAGCGGCGCTTTCCGCTTTATTACGAACCGGAAGCCGGGACGATCAAACCGCAAAAACTGATTGAGATGATCTATGAAATGACAAACGGCGAGGCGATCGTGACAACAGACGTCGGCCAGCATCAAATGTGGGCGGCCCAATATTACAAATTCAACCGGCCGCATCGGTGGGTGACGTCCGGGGGGCTCGGCACGATGGGGTTCGGCCTTCCGGCGGCGATCGGCGCCCAGCTTGCCGACCGGAGCGCCACGGTCGTGTCGATCGTCGGCGACGGCGGCTTCCAAATGACGTTCCAAGAGCTGTCGGTCATTCAAGAGTTGCAGCTGCCGATCAAAATCGTCATCGTCAACAACCAGGCGCTCGGCATGGTGCGGCAATGGCAGGAGCTGTTTTATGACAAACGGTACTCCCATTCGCTCATTCCGAACCAGCCGGATTTCGTCAAGCTTGCTGAAGCGTACGGCATGCTGGGGCTGCGGGCGAAGACCGAGGCGGAAGCGGCCGACGTGTTAAAACAGGCGTTTGCCATCAACGGTCCGGTGCTGCTTGACTTCCATGTCCGCGCCGACGAGAACGTCTATCCGATGGTCGCGCCCGGCAAAGGGCTTCATCAAATGGTGGGGGTGAAAGCATGCGAAGAATCATCACAATGACCGTCAACAATCGCCCCGGCGTCTTAAACCGCATCACCGGGCTATTTACGAAGCGGCATTATAACATCGAGAGCATCACGGTCGGCCATACGGAAATCGAGGGGATTTCGCGGATGACATTTGTCGTCAATGTCGACGACGAACGGACCGCGGAACAAATCATCAAGCAGCTGAACAAGCAGATCGACGTGTTGAAAGTCAACGACATCACCGACCAAGCGATCGTCGCCCGCGAGCTGGCGCTCATTAAAGTGTCGGCTCCGCCTTCGGTCCGCCAAGAAATTTACACGCTCATCGAGCCGTTTCGCGCCTCGATCGTCGACGTCAGCAAAGACAGCCTCGTCATTCAAGTGACCGGCGAGCCGGATAAAGTCGAGGCGTTGATTGAACTGCTGCGCCCCTATGGCATCAAAGAAGTGGCGCGCACGGGAACGACCGCGTTCACCCGCGGGGCGCAAAAAACGGCGGCGCATCAGAAAACGGCGTTCATTATTTAAATCTTGTTCGCCAACGCCAGCGCTTGTTCTTTCAACGCGCAGCCAAAAACGGTGTTCATGATTTAACAGCTATCATAAAAAACCGTGCGGATCGCTTCACGGAACCGCCAAACCAGCGGCGGTCAAGCGTAGGGAGTCAAACTACAAAACAAAGGAGAGGGTAATCATGGCAAAAGTCTACTATAACGGAGATGCAAACGAACAATACCTGCAAGGGAAAACAGTCGCGATCATCGGTTATGGCTCGCAAGGCCACGCGCATGCGCAAAACTTGCGCGACAGCGGCGTCCGCGTCATCGTCGGACTGCGGAAAGGAAAATCATGGGAGCAGGCAGAGCAAGACGGATTTGAGGTGTATTCAGTCCGCGAAGCGGCGAAACAGGCGGATCTCGTCATGGTGCTGCTGCCGGATGAGAAGCAACCGGCCGTGTACAAAGAGGAAATTGAGCCGGCGCTCGAGCCGGGCAACGCGCTTGTCTTCGCGCACGGCTTTAACATCCATTTCAGCCAAATCGTCCCGCCGAATCATGTTGACGTCTTCTTGGTTGCGCCGAAAGGCCCAGGCCATCTCGTGCGGCGCACGTATGCCGAAGGAGCGGGCGTGCCGGCGCTCATCGCCGTCTATCAAGATGTGACCGGACACGCCAAAGAAACGGCGCTCGCCTACGCGAAAGCGATTGGCGCCGCTCGGGCGGGAGTGCTGGAGACGACGTTCAAAGAAGAAACGGAAACGGACTTGTTCGGGGAACAGGCGGTGCTTTGCGGCGGGCTGACCGCGCTCATTAAAGCGGGGTTTGAGACGCTTGTGGAAGCCGGGTATCAACCGGAAGTCGCGTATTTTGAATGTTTGCACGAAATGAAGCTGATCGTTGACCTCTTGTATGAGGGTGGGCTGTCGTGGATGCGGTATTCGATTTCCGATACGGCGCAATGGGGGGATTTCATCACGGGACCGCGCATTATTAATGATGCGGTGAAAGCGGAAATGAAAAAAGTGCTCGATGACATTCAAACCGGCAAATTCGCGAAGAGCTGGATTTTGGAAAACCAAGCGAACCGTCCGGAGTTCAACGCCATCAACCGGCGCGAAAACGAGCATTTGATCGAAATCGTCGGACGCGAACTGCGAAGCATGATGCCGTTTGTGAAAGCAAAACAAGTGGAGGCGGTGGGGTCAGGTGCGAAACATTAAGTTTTTTGACACCACATTGCGTGACGGGGAACAATCGGCTGGCGTGAATTTAAATTTGCAAGAAAAATTGGAAATTGCCCGCCAGCTTGAACGGCTGCGGGTGGACATCATCGAGGCGGGCTTTCCCGCCTCATCGAAAGGCGATTTTGCGGCGGTCAAACAAATCGCGGAAACGGTGAGAACATGCTCGGTCACCGGGCTGTCGCGCTCGGTCCGAAGCGACATCGATGCGGCGTGGGAGGCGTTAAAAGGCGGCGCCGAACCGCGGCTCCATCTATTCATCGCCACCTCGCCGATCCATATGGTGCATAAATTGCGGATGACGCCGGAACAAGTGATCGAGGCGGCGGTGGAAGCGGTGAAATACGCCAAACGCTTTTTCCCGATCGTCCAATGGTCGGCGGAAGACGCGTGCCGAAGCGAACGGCCGTTTTTAGCGAAAATCGTCGCCGAGGTCATTAAAGCGGGCGCCTCGGTCATCAACATTCCCGATACGGTCGGCTATATTACGCCGAAAGAATACGGGGAGATTTTCCTCTATTTACAAAACAATGTTCCGAATATTGAAAAAGTGTCGCTCTCCGCTCATTGCCACGATGACTTGGGCATGGCGGTCGTGAATTCGTTGGCGGCCATTGAACACGGGGCGACGCAAGTCGAGTGTACGATCAACGGCATCGGCGAACGGGCCGGCAATGCGGCGCTCGAGGAAATTGCCGTCGCTCTTCACATCCGCAAAGACTACTATCAGGTGGAAACGCGCCTCAACTTGCAGGAAATTAAGCGCACAAGCAATCTTGTCAGCAAGCTGACCGGCGTGGTCGTTCCGCCGAACAAAGCGGTCGTCGGCAAAAACGCGTTTGCGCATGAATCGGGCATCCATCAAGACGGCGTCTTAAAAGAAAAAACGACGTACGAAATCATTTCGCCGGAGCTCGTCGGCGTGCCGTCGAACTCGATGGTGCTCGGCAAACATTCCGGCCGCCATGCGCTCCGCAACCGCGTCGAGGAGCTCGGCTACACGTTGTCCGAAGAGGAAATCAATCAGTTGTTTGTTCGCTTTAAAGAGCTCGCTGACAAAAAGAAAGACATTACCGATGACGATTTGGTCGCCCTCATTTTCGAGGAAAAGTTCGACCACTTCAATGAATTTTATCAATTGTCTTCCATTCAAGTGCAATACGGAACGAATCAGATTCCGACAGCGGTCGTTGTGCTGAAAGACGGGAAAGGAAACGAAATCCAAGAGGCGGCGACCGGCGCCGGCAGCGTCGAGGCGCTGTACAACACGTTGGAGCGCTGTTTCCAAACGGCGGTGACGCTGCTAGATTACCGGATCGAATCGGTTGGCGGCGGCCGCGACGCGTTGGCGCAAGTGTTCGTCAAAGTGCGCGTCAACGACGTGGAAACAAGCGGGCGCGGCACCGCGCAAGACGTGCTGGAAGCTTCGGCGAAAGCGTACATTCACGCGATGAACCGCGCGGTGATGATCGAAGCGATGCGAGGAGAAAACGAGAAAGTCGCCACGACGTGAAACAGGAGGGGTTCATAATGGGAAACTATCGGATTGCCGTCTTGCCGGGCGATGGCATCGGCCAAGAAGTGACGGCCGGGGCGGTTGAAGTGTTGAAAGCGGTCGGAGTTCGCTTTGGCCATGAATTTACGTTCGAATATGGATGGATCGGCGGAGCGGCGATCGATGAAGCAGGGACGCCGCTCCCTGAGGAGACGCTTCGCCTTTGCCGGGAAAGCGACGCGGTGCTGCTTGGGGCGGTCGGCGGTCCGAAATGGGATGGCAACCCTCCGCATCTGCGCCCGGAAAAAGGATTGCTCGCCATTCGCAAGCAGCTCGACTTGTATGCCAACTTGCGGCCGGTCGTTTGTTATGATTGCTTGGCTTCCGCTTCGCCGTTAAAACCCGACCTCGTCCAAGGAGTCGATTTCGTCATCGTTCGCGAGCTGACCGGCGGCATCTACTTCGGCCAACCGAGCGGCCGCGTCGTCGAAAACGGCGAAGAAAAAGCGGTTGACACGCTCTTATATAAAAAGGAAGAGATCGAACGGATCGTGCGCATGGCGTTTACGCTAGCGCGCGGCCGGAAGAAAAAAGTGACGTCGGTCGACAAGGCGAACGTCCTGTCCTCAAGCCGGTTATGGCGGGAAGTGGCCGAGGAGGTGGCCAAACAATTCCCGGACGTTGAGCTTGAGCATATGTTGGTCGACAATGCGGCGATGCAGATCATCCGCGCGCCGAAGCAGTTTGATGTGATCGTCACGGAAAACATGTTTGGCGATATTTTAAGCGACGAGGCTTCGATGCTGTCCGGTTCGCTCGGCATGTTGCCGTCCGCCAGCTTATCCGCTTCCGGGCCGAGCTTGTATGAACCGGTGCACGGTTCAGCGCCGGATATCGCTGGCATGAACAAAGCCAATCCGATCGCCGCGATTTTGTCCGCTGCGATGATGCTGCGCTTGTCGTTCGGGCTGGCCATCGAGGCGGAAGCGATCGAACAGGCGGTCCATCAGGCGCTCGAGGCGGGCTTGCGCACCGCCGACTTGGCGCCAAGCGGCGGCCGTGTCGTAGCGACAGACGAAATGGTCGAGGAGATCAAAACAGCGGTACTCGACTATACCGCGATCGCGCAAATTATGACCGTTTACGCCTAAGACGTGCGAGGTGAAAGCCAATGAAGCCGAAAACGATCATTGATAAAATTTGGGAAGCCCACGTCGTCTATCGTGAGGAAGGCAAACCGGATTTATTGTACATTGATTTGCATTTAGTCCATGAAGTGACCTCGCCGCAAGCGTTTGAAGGGTTGCGGCAAAAAGGGCGGACGGTGCGGCGGCCGGACTTGACGTTTGCGACGATGGACCATAACGTGCCGACCGTGAATCGATTTGTGATCACCGACGAAGTGGCGCGCAACCAAATTGCCGCCTTGGAGCGCAACTGCCGCGAATTCGGGATTCCGCTCGCCGATTTGCACAGCGAAGAACAAGGGATCGTTCACGTCATCGGCCCCGAGCTCGGCTTGACTCAGCCGGGAAAAACGATCGTCTGCGGCGACAGCCACACCTCGACGCATGGGGCGTTTGGCGCCTTGGCGTTTGGCATCGGCACGAGCGAAGTCGAACACGTGCTGGCGACGCAAACGCTTTGGCAGCATAAGCCGAAAACGCTGCAAATCCGCATCAACGGTCGCCTTGGCAAAGGGGTGACGGCGAAAGACGTCATTTTGGCCATCATCGGCCGCTATGGCGTCGGCGTCGGCACCGGCTATATTATCGAATTCACCGGCGAAGCGATCCGACGCATGTCGATGGAGGAGCGGATGACGATTTGCAACATGTCGATCGAAGCCGGGGCCCGGGCTGGACTCATCAGCCCGGATGAAACGACGTTTGCCTATTTGCGCGGGCGCAAATATGCGCCAAAAGGCGAGGAGTTTGACAAGGCCGTGGAGCGATGGCGGGCGCTGGCCACCGATGAAGGGGCGGAATACGACCGAACGATTGACATCGATGCCTCGACGATCGCCCCGATGGTGACGTGGGGCACGAACCCGGCGATGAGCACAGCGGTCGACGGTGTCGTGCCGCATCCCGAGCAGTTTGAAAGCCAAACAGAGCAAAACGCGGTGCGGCGGGCGCTGGAGTATATGGGGCTCAAACCGGGCACGCCGATTACGGATATTCCGGTGCAGCACGTCTTCATCGGTTCATGTACGAACTCGCGCCTTAGCGATTTGCGTGCGGCGGCGAGCATCGTCAAAGGCAAAAAAGTAGCCCCAGGCGTACGGGCGCTCGTGGTGCCCGGATCGCAGCAAGTAAAAAAACAAGCTGAAGCGGAAGGGTTGGCGCAAATTTTCCTTGACGCCGGTTTTGAATGGCGCGACTCCGGCTGCAGCGCCTGTTTGGGCATGAACCCGGACATCATCCCGGAAGGCGAACATTGCGCGTCCACGTCAAACCGCAACTTTGAAGGGCGGCAAGGAAAAGGAGCGCGCACGCATCTCGTCAGCCCGGCGATGGCCGCTGCCGCCGCCATCTACGGACATTTTGTCGATGTGCGCCAGCTAGAGGCCGAACCGGTCCGATGACCGTTCGCTGGCGGGGAGCGAACGAGGGACGATGGCCGACGGCTCGGTTGGGGGTGACTTGACAGTTGGTCCGCCGCCCTGGTGTTCGCTCGTCCTTCGCCGCCAAAGAGGCGGCGGTTGAACGCGAACATGAGCGGATAGGACCGATCTCGCTGTCTTGCCGGGAAACCGGCGCGCGCCATCTGCTGAAAGCGAACGTCAGCGGACGAGACCGATAGGGACGAACAGGAGGGAAGAAGCGATGAAGCCGTTTACGATCCACCGCGGAAAATTGGCCGGCATCGACCGGGCGAACATCGACACGGACCAAATCATTCCAAAACAATTTTTAAAACGAATTGAGCGCACCGGATTTGGCCAGTTTTTATTTTACGACTGGCGCTATTTGAGCGACGGCACGCCCAATCCAGCGTTTGAGCTCAACCGGCCGGAAAACGCGGGGGCGACGATTCTTGTGGCCGGGGAAAACTTCGGCTGCGGCTCGTCGCGCGAACATGCCCCGTGGGCGCTGCAAGACTACGGATTTCGCGTCATCATTGCCCCATCGTTTGCCGATATTTTTTACAACAATTGCTTGAAAAACGGATTGCTGCCGATCCGCCTCGCTCCGGAAGATGTTCGCTACTTGTTGAAACAAAGCGAGCGCGCTGATTACGAATTGACCGTGTCGCTTGAGGAGCAGCGAGTGGTTGACGACGAAGGGTTTGCGCGCTCGTTTGCCATCGATCCGTACCGAAAACAGCTGCTTCTAAAAGGGTGGGACGAAATTGACTTAACGTTTCTGTATGAGTCGTATATTGCCGCTTACGAAGAAACGCACCATCCGCGGCCATGAGCGCCTAGCGCCCAACTCGGCGGGAACCGCTCCCACCGGGTTGGGCGTTTTTCCCGTTGTTCGTCATGCCGCTCGCTTTGCCATCAGCCTCCGCGGCGGCAGCTGCGCTTGTGCCGCCGCGGGAAACTTGCTACACTGATAGTAAATGTCAGTGAGGAGCGGGCGAAGATGGACAAACCGAAAGGAAAAATCATTTTGTTTCCACAGACGAAAGAACGGCTCGTGGAAAAGGCGTTTGCCGCCCTGGAGGCCAAGCGGTACAACGAGGCGCTCCGCTTTTTGCGCGCTGCCGAAGAGCTTGGCGATGCGAGCGTTCCTGTTCGGCTCGCCTTGGCGGTTTGTTGCTATGAGCTCGGGGAGTACGATGAGGCGCAATGGCGCTTGGCTGCGTTGCTTGATGAACAGCCGGGCAACAGTGAGCTGCTGCAAATGTATGTGGCGGTTTTGCTGCAGACGAACCGATACCGCGAGGCGGAGGACGCGATCCGCACCGCCTTGCGCCGCTTTCCGCTTTCCGCACCGGTGCGCGAACAGCTTCACCACCTGCTTCGGTTTAGCGAAAAAATGAACGCTCGTGCGCTTCCGTCCGCAGAATGGAAACAGGTGACACGGCTGCTCGAGTCCGGCGACATTGCCGAACAGCTGCACATCATCAAGCAGCTGGAAAAAGAAGATATCACCCCGGTTCTTCCGCTGCTCAAGCAATATTTGGGCGCGGCCGAGAAAAGCCCGATGGCCAAAACGATGCTCCTTCGCTTGTTGACAGAAAAGCGAATTCATGAACCGGTGACAGTGGAAAAATTAGGCCGCCGCCTGGAGGTCGTTCCCGCCGCATTGGACGAACAGACGGAGACGGCGTTCGCGTCCGCGCTGCTCAGCCGGCTTGAACAACAGCTCGCTCCGGAAAGTCCGAGCTTGTATGAGACAGCGGCGGAAATTTGGCTTCGCTACGCGTACATCCTCTATCCGTTTCCTCCGGAGCCGGAAGACGCCGACCTGTGGCTCGCCGCCCTTCATTTTCTGGCGCGCCGGTTTCAAGGCTTTGATGCCGATGCGGCGGCGTTGGCCGCTCGCTATGGCGTCGAAGCGGAAGAAATGGCGAAGCTTTGCAGACAACTGCACGAAATAGAGAAACTTTCCTTTCTGTAACGGTCGGTTCAATGTTGAAACATGGCGTTCGTATGTTATAATATAATGGCTGTGCTATGTATCTGTTTTCGCATAACAAGGCTACATACGGTGACAACATAAGAGGATAATGGGCAACCGAATTGCACCATGATCCCAAGCAACGATTTGAGGTGGAGGGAACAGTATGTCTGTCAAATGGGAAAAGCTTGAAGGCCATGAAGGGGTGCTGACCGTCGAGGTCGATGCCGAGCAAGTAAACAAAGGCTTAGACGCCGCGTTTAAAAAAGTGGTGAAAAATATTACGCTTCCGGGCTTCCGCAAAGGAAAAGTGCCGCGCGTTCTGTTCGAAAAGCGGTTTGGCGTCGAGGCGCTTTACCAAGACGCGCTCGACATTTTGCTTCCGGAAGCGTATGCGAAAGCGGTCGAAGAAGCGGGCATTGAACCGGTATCCTTGCCGGAAATCGACATCGAGCAAATGGAAAAAGGCAAAAGTTTGATTTTTAAAGCGAAAGTGACCGTCAAACCGGAAGTGAAGCTCGGTCAATACAAAGGGCTTGAAATCGAAACCATCGATGCAACGGTCACGGATGAAGATGTCGACAATGAGCTGAAACGTCTGCAAGAAAACTATGCCGAACTGGTCGTCAAAGAAGATGGGACCGTGGAAAACGGCGATACAGTTGTGATCGACTTTGAAGGATTTGTCGATGGCGAGCCGTTTGAAGGCGGCAAGGCGGAAAACTATTCCTTAGAAATCGGCTCAGGCACGTTCATTCCTGGATTTGAAGAGCAGCTCATCGGCATGAAAGCAGGCGAGGAAAAAGAAATTCAAGTGACGTTCCCGGAAGAGTATCATGCGGAACAGCTGGCCGGCAAACCGGCGACGTTCAAAGTGAACGTGCACGAAGTGAAAGCGAAACAGCTGCCGGCGTTGGATGATGAGTTCGCTAAAGACGTCGATGACGAAGTGGAAACGCTCGACGAACTGAAGGCGAAAATCCGCGCCCGGCTCGAAGAAGCGAAAAAGAATGAAGCGGAAACCGCGCTGCGCAACGCGGTCGTCGAAAAAGCGGCGGCCAATGCCGAAATCGATGTTCCCGAAGTCATGATCAAAAACGAAACGGACCGAATGCTTCGCGAATTTGATCAGCGCCTGCAAATGCAAGGGCTGAACTTGCAGCTGTATTATCAATTCTCCGGCCAAGACGAGGCGGCGCTGCGGGAACAAATGAAAGAAGACGCTGAAAAACGGGTGCGCGCGGCGCTGACGCTTGAGGCGATCGCCAAGGCGGAAAACATCGACGTGACCGACGAAGAGGTGAACGAGGAGCTCAACAAAATGGCGGAAGCGTACAACTTAAGCGTTGACAAGTTAAAAGAGCTGCTCGGTAGTCTCGATGGCGTCAAAGAAGACTTAAAATGGCGGAAAACGGTCGATTTTCTTGTGGAGCACAGCAAGGTTGCGGCATAATAATAGTGGTAAGCAAAGAACAAGGCGCGAGACGTTCGTGCCTTGTTCTTTATCTCCTGCATAGCGTCTGAATGGCAATTTTCAAACTTTTCTAACGGATTGCAGTTTTTTCATTCGCTTTTTCGCAAACACTTATGGTAAAATAGCGGATACATACGCTTTGGACATCAAAGAGCAGCGGAAATAGATACATACGCAGGCGCGATTTCGTTAGCAAGGGGTGAATCACATGTTTAAATTTAATGATGAAAAAGGGCAGTTAAAATGCTCGTTTTGCGGCAAAACGCAAGACCAAGTGCGCAAGCTGGTCGCCGGTCCGGGCGTTTACATTTGCGATGAGTGCATCGAGCTATGCACGGAAATCGTCGAAGAGGAGCTCGGCAACGAGGAAGAATTTGAGTTTAAAGATGTGCCAAAACCGCTGGAAATCCGGGAAATTTTAGATGAATACGTCATCGGGCAAGACGAAGCGAAAAAATCGCTCGCCGTCGCCGTCTACAACCATTACAAACGCATCAATTCCGGCAGCAAAATCGACGATGTCGAGCTGTCGAAAAGCAACATTTTGATGATCGGGCCGACCGGGAGCGGGAAAACGCTGTTGGCACAAACGTTGGCGCGCATTTTGAACGTGCCGTTTGCCATCGCTGACGCGACGTCGCTCACGGAAGCGGGCTACGTTGGCGAGGACGTCGAAAACATTTTGTTAAAACTCATCCAAGCGGCTGACTACGACGTCGAACGGGCCGAAAAAGGCATTATTTACATCGACGAAATCGATAAAATCGCCCGCAAATCAGAAAACCCTTCCATCACTCGCGACGTTTCGGGCGAAGGGGTGCAGCAGGCGCTGTTGAAAATTTTAGAAGGCACGATCGCCAGCGTTCCGCCGCAGGGCGGCCGGAAACATCCGCATCAAGAGTTCATCCAAATCGACACGACGAACATTTTGTTCATTTGCGGCGGAGCGTTTGACGGCATCGAGCCGATCATCAAGCGCCGCCTCGGCAAAAAAGTGATCGGGTTTGGCGCGGAAATGAACCAGGCTGACGTCGATGAGAAAAACTTGTTGTCGAAAGTGCTGCCGGAAGACTTGCTCAAGTTTGGGCTCATTCCGGAGTTCATCGGCCGCCTGCCGGTCATTACGACGCTCGAGCCGCTCGATGAACAAGCGCTGATTGACATTTTGACGAAACCGAAAAACGCCATTGTCAAGCAATACCAAAAAATGCTGGAACTTGATGGCGTAGAGCTCGAGTTTGAGGAAGCGGCGCTCCGCGAAATCGCGAAAAAAGCGATTGAGCGGAAAACGGGGGCGCGCGGTCTGCGCTCGATCATCGAAGGGATTATGCTCGATGTGATGTTTGAGTTGCCGTCGCGCGAAGACGTGCAAAAATGCATCATCACCGTTGACACGGTGCGCGGCACGAAACCGCCGACGCTCATCCGCCATGACGGCACCGTCATCGAGCAAGAACGAAAAACATCCGCTTGATGGAGAAACCGCCTTTTTCCGGCGGTTTCTTTTTTTGCCCCCATGCCCTGGGCGCCGGCCGGCGCTTTTTTGTTTATTCCCGTCCGTTCCCGGAGATACTATCATACGACATACTATTAGAGGCAGGAGGATATCGGGGCATGGACTGGACGAACATCGTGCTTCTTATTCAGCTGTTTTTCGGGGTCATCATCGGCCTTTATTTTTGGAATTTGCTCAAAGGACAGCGTGTGCAAAAAGTTTCGATTGACAAAGAGTCGCGCAAAGAGATGGAACAGCTCCGCAAGCTGCGTTCGATTTCGCTCACCGAGCCGCTGGCAGAAAAAGTGCGGCCGAAACGTTTTGATGACATCGTCGGCCAAGAAGATGGCATCAAGGCGTTAAAGGCGGCTTTATGCGGGCCAAACCCGCAGCATGTCATCATTTACGGTCCCCCTGGCGTCGGCAAGACAGCGGCGGCTCGTCTTGTGCTTGAGGAAGCGAAAAAAAATCCGCTCTCCCCGTTTAAGAAAAATGCGGTGTTCGTGGAGCTTGACGCGACGACGGCGCGCTTTGACGAGCGCGGCATCGCTGACCCGCTCATCGGCTCGGTGCACGACCCGATCTATCAAGGGGCCGGGGCGATGGGGCAAGCCGGCATCCCCCAGCCAAAGCAAGGGGCGGTGACGAACGCCCACGGCGGCGTATTGTTCATCGACGAGATCGGCGAGCTTCATCCGATTCAAATGAACAAGCTACTCAAAGTGCTGGAAGACCGGAAAGTGTTTTTTGAGAGCGCCTATTACAGCAAAGAAAATCCGCAAATCCCAAGCCACATTCACGACATTTTTCAAAATGGGCTGCCGGCCGACTTCCGCCTCGTCGGGGCGACGACGCGCACGCCGAACGAAATTCCTCCGGCCATTCGCTCCCGCTGTTTGGAAGTGTTTTTCCGCGAACTCGATCAAGACGAGATCGCTCTGATCGCGAAAAAAGCGGCAGAAAAAATTCGCTTGAACGTGTCGGAAAGCGGCATTCGTCTTTTAGCCGCCTACGCCCGCAACGGCCGGGAAGCCGTCAACATGATGCAAATTGCCGCCGGGCTAGCGATCACCGAGAACCGCGACCACATTGTAGACAAAGACATTGAATGGGTGATCCAAGCGAGCCAAATGGCGCCGCGCTACGAAAAGAAAATTGCGTCCGCTCCGGCCGTCGGTGTGGTGAACGGCTTGGCGGTGTATGGCCCAAACACCGGCGCGCTTCTCGAGATTGAAGTGACCGCCTTGCCGGCAAAAGGAAAAGGATCGGTCAACGTCACCGGCATTGTCGAGGAAGAAAGCATCGGCAGCGCGGAAAAATCGGTGCGCCGCAAAAGTATGGCGCGCGGTTCGGCGGAAAACGTGATCACCGTGCTGCGGGCGATGGGCGTGCCGGCGGATCGTTACGACATTCACGTCAATTTTCCGGGCGGCGTGCCGGTTGACGGCCCTTCGGCCGGATTGGCGATCGCCGTTGGTATATATTCTGCCATTTACCAATTGCCGGTCGATCATACCGTCGCCATGACCGGAGAAATCAGCATTCGCGGCTTTGTGAAGCCGGTGGGCGGCGTCTTTGCCAAAGTGAAAGCGGCGAAACAGGCAGGAGCGAAGAAAGTGATCATTCCCCTAGAAAACCGGCAATCGTTGTTAGCGGAAATCGACGGCATCCACCTCATTGCCGTTCGCCGCTTGGAGGAAGCGCTCGTCCACGTTTTCGGCGAAGAGGCGCTGCGCCGCGGACCGGCGTTGCTGCCGGCGGCGCTCGACCGATCCGAGAAAAAGCTCGTTTGATGTCGCGAGGCGAAGGAAACGGACCGCGGGCGCGAAGGAAAGCGGGCCAGCGGCGGAAGGCCTGCTTCGCTCTTTCCTCCTGCCCGGCTTCGGCGCGAGCGGATCGCGGCCGAAGTCGGCTTTTCTTTGCCGGCAAAACGTTCATCAAATTTTACAAACCCGGTGTATATAGCTGACCTCGAAAACAAACCGAAGGAGCAAAACGTTCATCAAATTTTACAAACCCGGCCGTCGTACTATACAATAAACGAATAGAAGTGAGATGTGGAGGTGTTCGGCGTGAACGGAAAGAAAAAGGAGGCGGCCATCCCGCTTTTGCCGTTGCGGGGGTTGCTTGTGTTTCCGACGATGGTTCTTCATCTGGACGTTGGGCGCGAGAAGTCGGTGAAAGCGCTCGAGCAAGCGATGGTCGAAGACCATATGATTTTGCTGGCGTCGCAAAAAGACGTGGCCGTCGACGAACCGGACATGGATGATTTATATAAAATGGGGACGATCGCCCGCGTCAAGCAGCTGTTGAAACTGCCGAACGGCACGTTTCGCGTGCTTGTCGAAGGCGTCGCCCGGGCGCTGATCACTGAGGTGGTGAGCGAAGAGCCGTACTTTTCCGTCAAAGTCGAAAAGTTTGCCGATCGGGCGGCGAAAGATTTGGAGGATGAGGCGCTCAAACGGACGATGCTCGAGTATTTTGAGCAATACATAAACTTGTCCAAGCGGCTGTCGGTCGACATTTACGCCTCGATCGCCGACATCGATGAACCGGGGCGGATGGCCGATATCATCGCTTCGCATTTGCCGCTGAAACTGGAGGAAAAACAGCGCATTTTGGAAACGATCGATGTCAAAGAGCGCCTCAATCGAATCATTCAAATTTTACACAATGAAAAAGAAGTGCTTCAGCTTGAGAAAAAAATCAGCGCCCGCGTCAAACAATCGATGGAGCGGACACAAAAAGAATATTATTTGCGCGAACAAATGAAGGCGATTCAAAAAGAGCTCGGGGAAAAAGAAGGGAAGACAGGCGAGGTCGAGGAGCTGAAAGAAAAAATCGAGGCGGCCGGCATGCCGGAGCATGTGAAAGAAACCGCGCTCAAAGAGCTGGACCGCTACGAAAAAATTCCGACGACTTCGGCAGAGAGCGCGGTCATCCGCAACTATCTCGACTGGCTCATCGCCTTGCCGTGGTCGAAAGAGACCGAAGACATTCATGACATCAAACGAGCCGAGGCCATCTTGCATGAAGAGCACTACGGGCTCGAGCAAGTGAAAGAGCGGGTGCTCGAATTTTTATCGGTCAAACAGCTCACCCAGTCGCTCAAAGGCCCGATCCTTTGCCTCGCCGGGCCGCCGGGGGTCGGGAAAACATCGCTCGCCCGTTCGATCGCCAAAGCGCTCGGCCGCCGTTTTGTGCGCGTTTCGCTTGGCGGCGTCCGCGACGAATCGGAAATTCGCGGCCATCGCCGCACCTACGTCGGGGCGATGCCGGGCCGCATCATTCAAGGAATGAAAAAAGCCGGCACGATCAATCCGGTCTTTTTGCTTGATGAAATCGACAAAATGTCAAGCGATTTTCGCGGTGATCCGTCAGCCGCCATGTTGGAAGTGCTTGATCCGGAGCAAAACCATACGTTCAGCGATCATTACATTGAAGAACCGTACGATCTATCGAAAGTCATGTTTATCGCCACCGCCAACCATTTGGCCACCATTCCGCAGCCGCTGTTGGACCGGATGGAAGTCATCCACATTCCTGGTTATACGGAAGTGGAAAAGCTGCACATCGCCAAGCGGCATTTGTTGCCGAAGCAGCTCGCTGCGCACGGCTTGAAAAAGGCGGCGCTCCAAATTCGTGACGAGGCCATGCTGACGATCATTCGTCATTACACGCGCGAAGCCGGCGTGCGGGAGCTGGAGCGGCAGCTGGCCGCCATTTGCCGGAAAGCGGCCCGTCTGATCGTTTCCGGGGCGAAAAAGCGGGTTGTGATCACGGAAACCAATATCGAGGAGTTTTTAGGGAAACGGAAATACCGCTACGGCCAGGCCGAAGCGAAAGACCAAGTCGGCGTGGCGACCGGGCTCGCCTACACGGCGTTTGGTGGCGATACGCTCGCGATCGAAGTGTCGCTGGCCAAAGGAAGCGGCAAGCTCGTGTTAACCGGGAAGCTCGGCGATGTGATGAAAGAGTCGGCGCAGGCGGCGTTCAGCTATGTGCGTTCGCGCGCCGAGGAGCTCGGCATTGATCCGACGTTTCACGAAACGCACGATATCCATATCCATGTTCCGGAAGGCGCGGTGCCAAAAGACGGCCCGTCCGCCGGCATCACGATCGCGACGGCGCTCATTTCTGCCTTGACCGGCAAACCGGTGAACCGCTTCGTCGGCATGACCGGGGAAATTACGCTGCGCGGCCGCGTGCTTCCGATCGGCGGCCTGAAAGAGAAAACGTTAAGCGCCCATCGCGCCGGGCTGAAAACGGTCATTTTGCCGAAGGACAATGAAAAAGATTTAGCCGATATTCCCGACACCGTGAAGCGCGATCTCCATTTTGTGCTCGTCTCTCATCTTGATGAAGTGCTGCCGCACGCATTGGTGGGATGGAAGCCATGAACGTCACGAAAGCGGAACTCATCATCAGCGCGGTCAGACCGGAGCAATATCCGGACGGCGGGCGGCCGGAAGTGGCGCTCGCCGGCCGCTCAAACGTCGGCAAATCGTCGTTTATCAACAAAATGATCAACCGGAAAAACTTGGCGCGAACGTCCTCCAAGCCGGGAAAAACGCAAACGTTGAACTTTTACTTGATTAATGACTCGTTTTATTTTGTCGATGTCCCTGGCTACGGCTTTGCCCGCGTCTCGAAGCAGGAGCGGCAAAAATGGGGGAAAATGATGGAGACGTACTTTACGAAGCGCAAGGAGCTCCGGGCCGCCGTCCTTCTTGTCGATTTGCGCCATCCGCCGACGAAAGACGATATCATGATGTACGAGTTTTTGAAGCATTACGGGATCCCGGTGATCGTCGTCGCGACGAAAGCGGATAAAGTGCCGCGCGGCAAACAGCAAAAACACGCGAACATCGCGCGCGAGACGTTGCGGATGGCTGACGGCGACCCGCTTCTTTTGTTTTCCGCCGAGACCGGCCAAGGGAAAGAGGAGGCGTGGGCGGCGCTTTTGCCGTTTGTTTCCGGTTAGGCCTCGCCGCCCCGCTATTTTCGCCTTGCCCACAACAAATACACGCCGACGGCGACCAGCCCGAGCGGCCAAAACGATAAGAAGGAAGACAAGCCGGCTTGGACAAGGGAAAACAGCGGCTGGCCGCGCCCGGAAAACGTCGCTATGGCGAAAAGAAGCAAAAACAGCGCGCCGAAGCCAGCCCCGCTTTTTTGTTTGCGGCCGCTGGCGAAAAAAGCGATGGCCATGATCAAAAAAAAGACGTTGACGCCGCGGGGCCACGATGGAAACGCGGCGGCGAGCATTAATTCGAGGCCGAAGCCTAGTAACAGGAAACCGGGAAAAATAAACTGATGCTCGCGCGCCGAATACGCTTGGCCGAGCAACGATGCGCCGCAAATGGCAAGCAATGCTGGCCAGCCTTGAAACAACCGCAACACTGGCACCTCGAGCTGCCCGGCGAGAAAATACAGCCCGAGGCCGATGAACAAGATGCCGGAAAATGCTGTTTTGTTTTTCATCGCTGCGCCCCCGTTTCTTCTTTTTTGCACCTGCTGAGAGCAGAAGAACTGTTTACAGTTTAGCATAGCTTGGCCGCCATGTTCACAATTTTTGCGAAAGCGGTCGATTCCATTATGGATCAAATCCGCTAGCTTGGCTACCATGTTCACAATTTTTTCAAACGGAACGATGGACAGTTGTGGTATAATGATGAAAGGAACGCATCTGTAAGGGGAGATGGCATCGTGCAAATTTTGGCTGTTAGCGTCAACTACAAGACCGCCCCTGTAGAAATTCGCGAAACGTTGGCGTTTAGCGAGGCAGAGCTCGGCGAAGCGATGGCGCAGCTCGCCAACCAAAAGAGCGTGCTTGAAAACGTCATCGTTTCGACGTGCAACCGGACGGAAATTTACGCGGTCGTTGATCAACTGCATACCGGCCGCTACTATATAAAATCGTTTTTAGCCGACTGGTTCGACATCGAAGTGGCGGCGATCGCCCCGTATTTGCGCACGTTGGAAGGGGAAGCGGCGATCCGGCATTTATTTCGCGTCGCCGCCGGACTCGATTCGATGGTGCTTGGGGAGACGCAAATTTTAGGACAAGTGAAGACGAGCTATTTGCTGGCTCAAGAGCGGGGCACGACCGGAACGATTTTCAACCACTTGTTTAAGCAGGCGGTGACGTTTGCCAAACGCGCTCATTCGGAAACCGGCATCGGCGCCCATGCTGTGTCGGTTAGCTATGCGGCGGTCGAGCTGGCCAAGAAAATTTTTGGCCGCCTTGCCCATCAGCATGTGCTCATTATCGGCGCTGGCAAAATGGGGACGTTGGCGGCGCAAAACTTGCACGGCAGCGGCGTCGGCAAAGTGACGGTCGTCAATCGGACGTTGGAAAAAGCGAAGCAGCTCGCCGAACAATTGGCCGGCGAGGCGAAGCCGCTCGGCGAACTGTCGTGTGCGCTCCTTGAAGCCGATATTGTCATCAGCTCCACAGGGGCCAAAGGCTATCTGTTGACCAAAGAGATGATGGCGCCGCTCGAGAAAATGCGCAAAGGCCGGCCGCTCTTGATGATCGACATCGCCGTGCCTCGCGATTTGGATCCGGCATTGGCCGAGCTTGAGACGGTCTTTTTGTACGACATCGACGATTTGCAAGACGTCGTCGCGGCGAACGTGGCGGAGCGGCAGAAAGCGGCCGCCCGCATCGAAACGATGATCGAAGCGGAACTCGCGGCGTTTGGCCAATGGATGCAAACGCTTGGCGTCGTGCCCGTGATTGCCGCTTTGCGCGAGAAAGCGCTCGCCATTCAGGCAGAAACGATGAAAAGTTTAGAGCGGAAGCTGCCGCATTTGTCGGAGCGCGACTGGAAAGTGTTGAACAAGCATACGAAAAGCATCGTCAATCAGTTGTTGCGCGACCCGATTTTGCAGGCGAAGGAACTCGCCGCTGGACCGAACGCCGACGAAGCGCTCCAGCTGTTTGCGAAAATTTTTAACATCGAGGACATGGTGAACGCCGAGCGTCATCACATGCAGCAGGCGAACGCCGAACGGCGCGATGAGCAGGATGCCGATGCGGCCCGCGCCGCCCGTCCGTCATGGCAGCTGTAAGGTGGGATTCATCGTGCCGCTTGTCTATGAATTGTCCATTTTGCTTTATATTGTATCGATTCTTCTATACTTCATCGATTTTTTGCAGCAAAACCGGAAGGCGAACGAAACCGCCTTCTGGTTGCTTTCTGTTGTATGGTTTTTGCAAACCTTGACGTTTGCCTTCCGCATCATCGAGACGAAGCGCTTTCCGATTTTGACGATGTCGGAAGGTCTTTATTTTTACGCTTGGCTGCTCATCACGCTGTCGCTCGTCATCAATCGGCTGCTGCGCGTTGATTTTATCGTGTTCTTTACCAATGTGCTCGCGTTTTTCATTTTGGCTATCCATACGTTTGCGCCGTCCTCGCAGTCGCCCGCGGTGGTGGAGCGGCTCGTTTCCGAACTACTGATCATTCATATTACGCTCGCTCTTGGAGCTTACGCGGCGTTTACGTTGTCGTTTCTGTTTTCCGTGCTGTATATGCTGCAATACAGCTTGTTGAAAAAGAAAAAGTGGGGGGCGCGGCTTTGGCGGATGGCCGATTTGTCCCGGCTCGATTTTTGGTCGTATGTTTTAAACTTGCTCGGTTTGCCTATGTTGTTATTAGGATTGATCCTTGGCGTCATTTGGGCGTATATCCAAATCGACCATTTTCATTGGTATGACGCGAAGGTGCTCGGCTCGTTTGTCGTTCTGCTCGTTTATGCCATCTATTTTTACAAACGAGTGGTTCGGCAGATGCAAGGCAAGACGATCGCGCTATGGAACATCGGCTCGTTTTTGTTTTTGCTCGTTAACTTTTTCTTGTTTG
This sequence comes from Geobacillus sp. C56-T2, assembly GCF_007829715.1. NCBI lineage: Bacteria > Bacillati > Bacillota > Bacilli > Caryophanales > Anoxybacillaceae > Geobacillus > Geobacillus sp. C56-T2. The sequence continues at coordinate 2,587,756 of NZ_VJWB01000001.1, read as the reverse complement.
GCAGTTTGTCAAAATTTCATTTTTGGTACTCATGATTGAGGAGGAACGAGATGCGGAACATTGTCGTTGGCTCGCGGCGCAGCAAGCTGGCGTTGACCCAGACGAATTGGGTCATCAACGAATTGAAGCGGCTCGGGGCGCCGTTTACGTTCGAGGTGAAAGAAATCGTCACGAAAGGGGACCGCGTGCTCGATGTCACCCTTTCCAAAGTGGGCGGCAAGGGGCTGTTTGTGAAAGAGATCGAGCATGAGTTGCTCGTTGGCGGCATTGATATGGCCGTCCACAGCATGAAAGATATGCCGGCGGTGCTGCCGGATCGGTTGGTCATCGGGGCGGTGCCGCGCCGCGAAGACGCGCGCGATGTGCTCGTCAGCAAAGGAAAGCGGACGTTGGCGGAGCTGCCGGCCGGAGCGGTGATCGGCACGAGCAGTCTGCGCCGTTCCGCTCAGCTGCTCGCCTACCGCCCGGATGTGACGATCAAATGGATTCGCGGCAACATCGATACGAGATTGGCGAAGCTTGAGAACGAAGATTACGATGCGATCGTGTTAGCGGCCGCCGGTTTGGCGCGCATGGGCTGGAGCGCTGAGGTCATCAGCGACTATTTGCCGCTCGATGTATGCGTGCCGGCGGTCGGTCAAGGGGCGCTTGCCGTCGAGTGCCGCGCCGATGATCGCGAGCTGCGCGAGTGGTTGAGCCGTCTGAACGATGAAGAGACGGAGCGGGCGGTCAGGGCGGAACGCGCCTTTTTGCAGCAGATGGAAGGGGGCTGTCAAGTACCGATTGCCGGCTATGCCGAAACGGATGGCGGCATGGTGCGCCTGACCGCCTTGGTCGCCGCCCCGGACGGCAAAGAAGTGTATAAAGAAATTGTCGCCGGCGCCGATCCGGAAGCGGTCGGCCGGCAGGCGGCCGATCTGTTGAGCCGCCAAGGGGCGAAGGAGCTGATCGAACGGGTGAAAAAGGGGCTGGAAGGCTGATGGGCGCGCTTGTCGGCAAGACCGTGCTGGTGACGCGCGCGAAGGACCAGGCGGCGCCGTTTTCCGCGAAGCTGCGGGAAGCCGGCGCCATCCCGGTCGAGATTCCGCTCATTGCCATCCGTGAGGCGGCGAGGCCGGATGCGCTGGCGGCGCTGGCCACGCGGCTTGGGGACTATGACTGGCTTGTGTTTACGAGCGCGAATGCGGTCCGCTGCTTTTTTTCCTATGTTTCGCCGTTGCAGCCGCTGCCGAACGTCGCCGCCGTCGGCCGGAAAACGGCGGCGGCGCTCGCGGAGTACGGGGTGGCGCCGGCGCTCGTGCCGGATGATTTCACCGCCGAGCGGCTCGCCGTGTTGCTCGCTGGACGCCTGCGCCCTGGAGCGCGGGTGCTGTTTGTCAAGGGGGATTTGGCGCGTCCTGTGCTGCCGGCCATGCTGCGGGAAGCCGGCGCGATCGTCGAGGAGTTGACGGTGTATGAGACGGTGCTAGATGCGAGCGGACGAGAGCGGCTCTTGTCGCTGCTTCGCGCGCGCAAGGTCGATGTCGTGACATTGATGAGTCCATCAGCGGTCACCAGCCTCGTCCGCCTGCTCGGCCGCGAAGCCGCCCTCCTTCTTTCCGGCACGGCCGTCGCCTGCATCGGGCCGGTGACGAAAGACGCGGCGGAGCGGCAAGGAATCGCCGTCCAGATTTGTCCCACTGATTACACGGCCGATGGTATAATCAGAGCGATGGAACAATATTTTTCCATGGAGGGGACGCGCATGACATTACCGTTTGACCGCCATCGCCGTCTGCGGCAAACAGCCGCCATTCGGGCGATGGTGCGGGAGACGCATCTTCATGTTGATGATTTCATCTACCCACTGTTTGTCGTGGAAGGGAGCGGCATTCGCCGCGAAGTGTCGTCGATGCCGGGGGTGTACCATTTATCGCTCGATCGTCTGCCAGAAGAAATCGATGACATCGCCAAGCTTGGCATTCGGGCGGTGATGGTGTTTGGCGTGCCCAATGAAAAAGACGAGGTCGGTTCGCAGGCGTACTGTGAAACCGGAATCGTTCAGCGGGCGATTCGCCAAATCAAAGCGCAGCATCCGGAAATGGTCGTGATCGCCGATACGTGTTTGTGCGAGTATACGAGCCACGGCCATTGCGGCGTCGTGGAAAACGATCAAGTGCTGAACGACCCGTCGCTTGAGCTGCTCGCCAAGACGGCGGTCAGCCAAGCGCAGGCGGGCGCTGATATCATCGCCCCGTCGAACATGATGGACGGATTTGTCGCCGCCATTCGCCGCGGGCTTGACGAAGCCGGGTTTGTGAACGTGCCGATCATGTCGTACGCGATCAAATACGCGTCGGCGTTTTACGGCCCGTTCCGCGAAGCCGCGGACAGCGCGCCGCAATTCGGGGACCGGAAAACGTACCAAATGGATCCGGCCAACCGCCTCGAGGCGTTTCGGGAAGCGGAGTCGGATGTCAAAGAAGGCGCTGATTTCTTGATGGTGAAGCCGGCGCTCGCCTACATGGACATCATCCGCGACATTAAAAACCGGTTCCCGCTGCCGCTTGTCGCCTATAATGTGAGCGGCGAATATTCGATGATCAAAGCGGCGGCGCAAAACGGCTGGATTGACGAAAAGGCGGTCGTGATGGAAATGCTGACTGGAATGAAGCGGGCGGGCGCTGATCTGATCATTACGTATTTTGCGAAAGATGTAGCCCGTTGGCTTGCCGAATAGAAAGGGGGCGGAATCGTGCGCAGCTATGATCGTTCAAAAGCGGCTTATGAAGAAGCGGTGCGGCTGATGCCGGGCGGAGTGAACAGCCCGGTGCGCGCCTTCAAGTCGGTTGGGATGACGCCGATTTTTATGGCGCGCGGCCAAGGCTCGAAAATTTACGATATTGACGGCAATGAATATATCGATTATGTGCTGTCGTGGGGTCCGCTCATTTTAGGACATGCCCATCCGCACGTCGTTGAGGCGTTGAAGCGGGTGGCGGAGCAAGGAACGAGCTTCGGCGCCCCGACGCTGCTTGAAAATGAGCTCGCCAAGCTCGTCATCGAGCGGGTGCCGTCCGTCGAGGTCGTGCGCATGGTCAACTCCGGCACCGAGGCGACGATGAGCGCTTTGCGTTTGGCGCGCGGCTATACGAAACGCAACAAAATCCTTAAATTTGAGGGCAGCTATCATGGCCATGGCGATTCGCTGCTCATTAAAGCCGGCTCCGGCGTGGCGACGCTCGGCTTGCCGGACAGCCCGGGCGTGCCGGAGGCGGTCGCCCAGCATACGATCACGGTGCCGTACAACGATTTGGACAGCGTCCGCTATGCGTTTAGGCGGTTTGGCGAAGACATTGCGGCGGTGATCGTCGAGCCGGTCGCCGGCAACATGGGAGTCGTGCCGCCCGTTCCCGGCTTTTTGGAAGGGCTGCGCGAGGTGACGAAACAATACGGCGCTTTGTTGATTTTCGATGAGGTCATGACCGGGTTCCGCGTCGACTATCATTGCGCGCAAGGATATTACGGCGTGGAGCCGGATTTGACGTGCCTTGGCAAAGTGATCGGCGGCGGCCTGCCGGTCGGAGCGTACGGCGGCAAAGCGGAGATCATGGAGTTTGTCGCCCCGAGCGGGCCGGTCTATCAAGCGGGCACGCTGTCCGGCAACCCGCTCGCCATGACGGCCGGTTACGAAACGCTTCGGCAATTGACGCCGGAAGTGTACGAAGAGCTTGGTCGCAAGGCGGCTCGCCTTGCCGACGGTCTTCATCAGGCGGCGGAAAAGTACGGCATTCCGCACACGATCAACCGCGCTGGATCGATGATTGGCTTTTTCTTCACCAACGAGCCGGTGGTCAACTACGAGATAGCGAAAACGTCCGACTTGGAGCTGTTTGCCGCCTATTATCGGGAAATGGCGAACGAAGGCGTTTTCTTGCCGCCGTCGCAATTTGAAGGGCTGTTTTTGTCGACGGCGCATAGCGATGAAGACATTGAATATACGATCGCCGCTGCCGAACGGGTGTTTACCCGCCTGCGCGGCTGAGCGAAACGAGGGTGTCCCAAAAGCGGGATACCCTCTTTCGTTGCTGCATAGACGTGCTGGCTGCTTCTGCCGTGATCGGTGGTGCCGATTTTAAAGGCAGACAACCTGTTGGGTCAGCCCGATTTTTTTATCATACTGTCCTTTTTTCGCTCATACAATGGATACTGTCATAGAAACCATTTGGCGAAGGGACGGAAGGAGGAGGCCCGGTTGGAGCAGTCGTATTTGCGTTTTTCGCTCGAAGAATCGGTCTGGTTTCAAAGCGGACAGGAAGTCGCTGAGTTTTTGTCCATTTCTCTCGATCCGGTCATTTCCGTTGAGGAGTATGATCAATATATCACGATTCGCGGCGCGCTTGAGTTAAGCGGGGAGTTCCGCTCAGCGCAGCCGAAACTAGCTGCTGCCGAGGAAGAGGACGCGTTTGATTTGGCGAGCTATCGGTTCATTCAGCACATCGCGGTGCGCGACGACGGCATCAGCGAACTGTCGCACCGATTCCCTATTGATATCACGATTCCGAAAAACCGGATTCGCTCGCTTGATGACGTGTACGTGACGGTCGAATCGTTTGACTATGAGTTGGGCGACAATGGCCGGTTGGTGGTGACCGCCGATATTTCCATCAGCGGCATCAGCGACGCGCCGCTCGCTTCCGAGTTGCCGGCTGATGAGGAAGAAGAGCCGCTGTTTGCCCCGTTTGAATCAGTGGCACGCAAAGAGGCAGCCGACGATGAAGCGTTTACATCGGAGAACCAACCCGCTAGTGAGGCGGGCGAACAGCCTGTCGCCGCAGTCAGTGAAGCGCCGCCTTCCACCGTTGAGCCAGCGGCTGTGCGTCATGAAGAAACGCTGTCTGATGAAACAGAGGATGTAAAAGAGCCGTTTTTGCCGCTTGAGACGGAAACGAAAGCCGTCAACGCGGAAGGGGAAGAGAAGATTGATTCCGTGTTGCCGCCAACGGAGGCGAAAGTATCGATCGGGGCCGCTAAAAAAGCGGTGAGTGAAGAGGACGAGGAAGAACAACAAGCGGAAGTGAAAAGCGAAAACGCCCTTTATTTGACGAAGCTGTTTGCCAAAAGTGAAGCGGAAGAGTTTACAACCGTCAAAATTTGCATCGTCCAGCAAGGGGATTCGTTGGACAAGATTGCGGAACGATATGAGGTGACCGTTTCTCAGCTTTTGCGCGCCAACGATTTGGAAAGCCCGGATGACGTCCACGAAGGGCAGCTGCTCTATATTCCGGCCATGGCGGGAAGCCGTTCGTTCTCATGAACAGGGCGCTTTCCGCTTCTTTTGCCGTCAAGGGGGCATCACGATGGATGGACGGTTTGCCAGCCAGCGCGCTCTGCTTGCCCAATATGGGGTGACGCCGGAGCGCATCGAACAGCGGGGCAAAGTAGCGAAAGTGTACACGACAAACGGCGTTTTCGCTTTAAAGGCGCTCCATGACGAACGGGAGGCGGCAGCGGTTTGGCAGTCGCTTCGCTACTATGGCCGCCGTTGTCCGCCGGTGTACGGGACGCGCCAACAGTCACTGTTTGCGGTCGATGGAGGCCGCCTTTATTATTTGCAGGCTTGGCATGACCAAGGGGCGAAAGCGGACGACGAGGTTGTCCGCTCTTTCTTTCGCGGGTTGGCCGAGCTGCACCGCGCCACCATCCGCACGGTGGCGGTAAAAGAGGAAGAAATCGAAGCGTACCGCCAGCAAAAAAAGAACGAATGGCAACGAGCGCGAGCTTTATGGGAAGAGCGAGTCGAAACGTATGAATCGGCGTGGTACATGTCGCCGTTTCAGCTCCAATGCTGCACCTATTTTCATGAAGTGATGCGCGCGTATTCGTTCGCCGAGGAGCAGTTGGCTGCGTGGGAGGAGGCGCTCAAGGAAACGAAGCAATGGCGGACGGCTTGGGTGCACGGAAAAGCGCGCCTCTCCCACTACGTGGCGCCGTATTGGATCAGCTGGGAGCGGGCGCATTGGAATTCGCCAGTATACGATTTGATCGCCGCGTTTCGCGCTCATGTTCAAACGTTTCCGCCGCTTGCACGGGCGTGGCTTGATGGCATCGATGAATATGAAAAAGCGTTGCCACTATCCGCCGGGGAACGGGCGTTTTTATACGGCCACTTGGCCGAGCCGCGTAGGTTTGTCCGCTGTTTGGAGCGATATGAAGCCACCCGGCGGACGGAACGGAACGAGCGGGCCTACGTCGCCGCCTTGCAGCGCTGTTATTTTGCCTTTAAAAACATGGAAGCGGTCGTCATGCATCTTGTCCAGCGCGATGCCGCACGGCAACAAAAAGAGATGAGTGACGCCGAAGCGCCGATCGATGAACAAGGTCAAGACTAAATCCATCCTCCAACGGAAAACGATCCGGAAACGCCTATGGCCATGGAAGCCGAAAACGTTGGTGAAAAACCGCTCGTTGCCTTGAGCGATGATAAGTTGAATGTTTGTTTTACATCCGATTCTCCTAAATCCATTCCAAACGGAACGCGACAGCCGCCAACACAAGAATGGCCAATAAAAGCACGTCAAACGTTGTCGGCAGCAAAATGGTGCGGATCGCCTGAAAAACGGCGAGCGGAATGATCACTTGGGCGCAGATGGCGCGCACTTGCCGCAGCCACGGCGGCCATGAGTACGGATTGAAACGCCGCATCGGTCGTCCCTCCTTCTCCGGTTTACTATACAATATGAGACGGGTGAACGTTTGTCACCAAATGGCTTTCTGTCGAATAAATCAATAAAAACTTGGCAAAGATGATGGACAATGGTAGTATAATAATCGAACGATGACGACAAAAGCGAAGACGGGGAGGAGTACAGCGGCCCGCGCCTGCAGAGAGGGAAATCAGAAAGCTGCGAGATTTCCTAGGATGGCGGCTGCTGGAAGGTCGCCCTTGAGCTGCTTCGTTGAAAGGCGCTGCTGCCGAGTAGAGGAAGCCGGTTGATTGCCGTTATGCCAATGAAGCGCTTAAGCCCTAGAGGGCGGTGGTTGAAAGACGCCGTTTCCAAAGTCGGGGAACGTTGCGGCCGCTTCGGATGGAACATCGCCCGGTGCTTGAACGACACGGTTTTGCCATCCTCTAGGCTTAAGAAAAAAGGTGGTACCGCGAAAGCAGCTCCTTTCGTCCTTTTCGGATGAAAGGGGCTTTTTTGCTTGCCGTCGGCGCGGCATTGCCAAGCAGGAAAGCCGCCGTCGGCCGTATTGTCCATCATGTCGAAGGAGGGAATGATTATGGCACAACATGAAGTGTCAATGCCGCCCAAATACGACCATCGCGCCGTTGAGGCGGGGCGTTATGAATGGTGGCTGAAAGGCAAGTTTTTTGAAGCGACCGGCGATCCGGACAAACAACCGTTTACGATCGTCATTCCGCCGCCGAACGTCACCGGCAAACTGCATTTAGGGCATGCGTGGGATACGACGCTGCAAGACATCATTACCCGCATGAAGCGGATGCAAGGCTATGACGTTCTTTGGCTTCCAGGGATGGATCACGCCGGCATCGCCACCCAGGCGAAAGTGGAAGAGAAGCTGCGCCAGCAAGGATTGTCGCGCTACGATTTAGGCCGGGAGAAATTTTTGGAAGAAACGTGGAAGTGGAAAGAAGAGTACGCCGGCCATATTCGCAGCCAATGGGCGAAGTTAGGGCTTGGCCTCGATTACACGCGCGAGCGGTTTACGCTGGATGAAGGGCTCTCCAAAGCGGTGCGCGAAGTGTTCGTCTCGCTTTACCGGAAAGGGCTCATTTACCGCGGCGAGTACATCATCAACTGGGACCCGGTGACGAAAACGGCGTTGTCGGACATTGAGGTGGTTTATAAAGAAGTAAAAGGCGCGCTCTATCATTTGCGCTATCCGCTCGCTGACGGCTCGGGCTACATTGAAGTGGCGACGACCCGTCCGGAAACGATGCTCGGCGACACGGCCGTTGCTGTGCACCCTGATGATGAGCGATACAAGCACTTGATCGGCAAAATGGTGAAATTGCCGATCGTCGGCCGCGAAATTCCGATCATCGCCGATGAGTACGTCGATATGGAATTCGGCTCCGGGGCGGTGAAAATTACGCCGGCACACGACCCGAACGATTTTGAAATCGGCAACCGCCACAACTTGCCGCGCATTCTCGTCATGAACGAAGACGGCACGATGAATGAAAACGCCATGCAATACCAAGGGCTTGACCGGTTCGAGTGCCGGAAGCAAATCGTCCGCGACTTGCAAGAGCAAGGCGTCCTCTTTAAAATTGAGGAGCACGTCCACTCGGTCGGCCATAGCGAACGGAGCGGAGCGGTCGTTGAGCCGTATTTGTCGACGCAATGGTTCGTCAAAATGAAGCCGCTGGCCGAAGCCGCCATCAAGCTGCAGCAAACCGACGGCAAAGTGCAGTTCGTGCCGGAGCGGTTTGAAAAAACGTATTTGCACTGGCTGGAAAACATCCGCGACTGGTGCATTTCGCGCCAGCTTTGGTGGGGGCACCGGATTCCGGCGTGGTATCATAAAGAAACGGGCGACATTTACGTTGACCATGAGCCGCCGAAAGACATTGAAAACTGGGAGCAAGACCCCGACGTGCTTGATACATGGTTCAGCTCGGCGCTTTGGCCGTTCTCGACAATGGGCTGGCCCGATACCGACTCGCCGGACTACAAGCGCTATTACCCGACCGATGTGCTAGTCACCGGCTATGACATCATTTTCTTCTGGGTATCGCGCATGATTTTCCAAGGGCTTGAGTTCACCGGAAAGCGGCCGTTTAAAGACGTGTTGATCCACGGTCTTGTCCGCGACGCCCAAGGACGGAAAATGAGCAAGTCGCTCGGCAACGGCGTTGATCCGATGGATGTGATCGACCAGTATGGCGCCGATGCGCTCCGCTATTTCTTGGCGACCGGCAGCTCGCCGGGCCAAGATTTGCGCTTCAGCACGGAAAAAGTCGAAGCGACGTGGAATTTTGCTAACAAAATTTGGAACGCCTCGCGCTTTGCCTTGATGAACATGGGCGGCATGACGTACGAGGAGCTGGATTTGAGCGGCGAAAAAACGGTCGCCGACCATTGGATTTTAACGCGCTTAAACGAAACGATCGACACGGTGACGAAGCTCGCCGACAAATACGAGTTTGGCGAAGTCGGACGCACGCTGTACAACTTTATTTGGGACGACTTGTGCGACTGGTACATCGAAATGGCAAAGCTGCCGCTGTACGGCGATGACGAGGCGGCGAAAAAGACGACGCGTTCGGTGTTGGCGTATGTGCTTGACAACACGATGCGCCTGCTTCACCCGTTCATGCCGTTCATTACCGAGGAAATTTGGCAAAACTTGCCGCATGAAGGGGAATCGATCACCGTTGCTCCGTGGCCGCAAGTGCGTCCCGAACTGTCGAACGAAGAAGCGGCTGAAGAAATGCGGATGCTTGTGGACATCATCCGCGCGGTCCGAAACATCCGCGCTGAAGTGAACACACCGCCGAGCAAACCGATTGCGCTCTATATTAAGACAAAAGACGAGCACGTGCGGGCCGCGCTTTTGAAAAACCGCGCTTATTTGGAACGGTTCTGCAATCCGAGCGAGCTGGTCATCGACACCGATGTCCCGGCGCCGGAAAAAGCGATGACCGCTGTCGTCACCGGAGCGGAGCTTATTTTGCCGCTTGAAGGGCTGATCAATATTGAAGAAGAAATCAAGCGGCTTGAAAAAGAGCTTGACAAGTGGAACAAAGAAGTCGAGCGCGTCGAAAAGAAACTGGCCAACGAAGGCTTTTTGGCGAAAGCGCCGGCCCATGTCGTCGAAGAAGAGCGACGCAAGCGGCAAGACTACATCGAAAAACGCGAAGCGGTGAAAGCGCGCCTCGCTGAGCTGAAACGGTAGACAAACGATCTTGCGGTTGATTATGATGAAGACGAATCCGCCATCATGCGGGTTCGTCTTTTTCGCTGGTGGAAGCTGCTTGGCCCATCGCCAGCCTTTCGATCTTGATCTTCTCAAGGGAGGAATCATGAATATGATCCGCACATATGAGGAAGCCGTCGCTTGGATTCACGGGCGGCTGCGGCTTGGCATGAAGCCGGGGCTAAAACGGATGGAATGGATGATGGAAAAGCTCGGCCACCCGGAACGCCGCGTCCGCGCCGTCCATATCGGCGGAACGAACGGAAAAGGGTCGACGGTCGCTTATTTGCGCTCGATTTTGCAAGCGGCGGGGTATTCGGTCGGGACGTTCACTTCGCCGTATGTCGAGCAGTTTAACGAACGGATCAGCGTCAACGGCGAACCGATCGGCGATGACGAAATCGTGGAGCTAGTGCGAGTCATTCAGCCGCTCGCGGACGAACTTGAACGGACGGAACTTGGCGGACCGACCGAGTTTGAAGTGATCACCGCCATGATGCTCTATTACTTCGGCAAACAACACATTCAAGATATTGTGCTCATTGAAGTCGGGCTCGGCGGCCGGCTCGATTCGACGAACGTCATTTATCCGCTCGTTTCCGTCATCACGAACGTCAGCTATGACCATATGAACATTTTAGGCGATACGCTCGGACAAATTGCCGCCGAGAAAGCGGGAATCATCAAATCCGGGGTGCCGCTCGTGACAGCCGTCAACGAGCCTGAGGCGTGGGAAGTGATCGCCAAGACGGCCGCGGAGCGGAAAGCGAAAACATATCGGCTCGGCGTTGATTTTACCGTCTCCGATCAGCAAACGACCGCGGAAGGGGAGCAGTTTTCGCTTGTCACGCCGTTTTCGGCATACCGCGATGTGCGCATTCACATGCCCGGCGCCCATCAAGTCGAAAACGCGGCGGTGGCGGTGATGGCGGCCGAACTATTGCGGCTTGGCTATTCGTTTTTGATCGACCCGGAGCATATCGTCGCTGGGCTGGCGGCAGCTGCTTGGCCCGGCCGCTTTGAGCGGGTGAGCGACAAACCGCTCGTCATTGTCGACGGCGCCCATAACGAAGCCGGCATTCGCGCACTCGTTGACACGGTGCGTGCGCATTACCCGGACAAACGCGTCCACGTCTTGTTTGCCGCGTTGGCGGACAAGCCGCTTGAGCGGATGATTCAACGGCTTGATGAGCTCGCGGACACAATCACGTTTACGACGTTCGATTTTCCGCGCGCCGCTCAAGCAGAAGCATTAGCCGCTCTCTCTTCCCACCCGCAGAAGGCGGCCGTAAATGATTGGGCCGGCTGGATTCGCGCCCAGCAAGAACAGATGGGAGATGACGAACTGCTGCTTGTCACCGGTTCGCTCTACTTTATTTCAGACGTAAAAAAGCGATTCCGATAAGAAAATTTTTCTATCGACAATGGTTGAACGATGATATAATAGAAATATAGGAAAATTGTCGCGAAACGGGGAGAGGAGCATGGGGAAAAGGGGGATTTTGCGCGCGCTTTTTGCGCTCGGATGGGCGTTTTGGCTTATGTTTGTCGTAGGCGGGAAGGAGGCACCGGTGCAAGCGGCAACGCTTCCCTCGCTCCAATGGCAGTTCACTTCCTCGCAGCCCGAGTATGCCAAACCGCCCGGCGGCGATGCCCAAGGCCGGCTCGATGTGACGCTCATTCCGCAAGGAGCGGTGTCAGGAGTGATTCGCCCGCCGATCGATGTCGTCTTTGTCATGGACGTATCCGGTTCCATGACCTTAACCAAGCTGCAAAGCGCCAAATCCGCTTTGCAAACAGCGGTCAGCTACTTTAAGGAGAATTACAATGTCAATGACCGCTTCGCTTTCATTCCATTTTCCGATGGCGTGCGTTTTGACAGCCTCGTTCCGTTTGACGCCAATGCGAACGTCATCCATCAGCTTGACGCGATTTTGCGGGAAGGCAACAGCCTGACGGCCAATGGCGGAACGAACTATTCAGCCGCTTTGTCGCTCGCCCGGTCGTATTTTAATGACCCGGCGCGGAAAAAGTACATCATTTTCTTGACCGATGGAATGCCGACGGTGCTGAATACGACGAGCACGATCACCTATAAGGAGATCAAAAGAACGCTTTCCGGCTGGAAGTACGGGGACAGGGTGACCGCTTCGATCCCGGTGACGTACACCTTGTATAGCAACGGAAGAGATGCAAGCATTCAGTTTGTCGATCGTAACGGATATAAGCGGTTGTTTCTTAACAATGGCGCCGATTATGTAAACGGCTGGCTGTTTTCTTTGGACAATGACTATCCGTTTACGTATTCGGCGTTGGAAGACAACATTCGCGATGATGCGGTCAATATAGCGAAAGACCTTGGCAAAAACAACATCACTCTCTATTCGATTGGCTTCGGCAGTGATGGCGATGTCGATATGGACTATTTGCGGACGCTTTCGATGATGACTGGAGGGGAAGCGCGGCAAGGGACGCCGCAAAACTTGAACGCTTTGTTCCAGCAGTTTTCCCAGCTGGCCAACACTCCCGCGCTCACTGGCACGGTCCGCATTCCGCTTTCGTCGTTCGGCGGCAACGTTTCGATTGCCGAGAACGGACAAGTGCGGCTCGACGAAAGCAAACAAAACGCCTATATTTCTTTTTCCATTCCGTATTCATCAGGACAAGGGACGCCAAATCCTATCACCGTGTCCATTCCGGTGGCGTTCAAGGCAACAGGGACGTACACGTTTCAAGCGGAATTAACGTATCGGGACGTCTACGGTCAGCTCCAGCCGGCGACAACAAAAACGGTAACGGTCACCGTCAAGGCGGAAGCCCCGCCATGGTTTGATGGAACGGTCAAGCTGCAGGGGCTGACGAAACCGATCGACCAACTCGTTAAGCAAGGGGCAACGGACGGCGATGACAACCGCTTCCGTGTTGCTTATTCATTGGCGTTGAAAGGATATGTCGGCAATGTCTCTGGGACGATCAGCAATGTCCGTATCATTCAAGAGCTTCCGGACGGAATCTCGGTCATCCCTGATGGAAAAGTAGCAACGTTTGTCAATAACGGAAAGCGTTACGCGCAGTGGTCGTTCGGCGGGCAAACCTTTGACTACAGCCAGCTGAACAAGCTGACGCTGACCGCGCAATGGGTCATGCAAGCCGACTACGCCATGAGCGGCACCCAATTGCCGCCGGCGCTCGTAACGTTCACCGACAGCCGCTACGGCGAACGGATTTCGACGCTCACGCCGCCGTCGGAACGAATTGGAATGAAAGTGCGTTTGGATGATTTTCCGAATGTTTATTACGAAGGGGATGAAAGCGGGCTGATCACCAAATGGCAAGGGGTCGACATCGTGGGAAGAACGAAGCATCCTAACTCCTATGGACTGTTGCAGCTGCCGGTCAAAGCGCTGCAATACGATCCGAGCGATGACGGGGTGCTACTTGTCACCTATCGCAACGGCCAGACGGTGCCCGTGTATATTAAGCCGCATCTAGCCGTCACGACGTCCGCCGGCGCTGTGGCAAACGGAGCGACAGCGTACGAAGCGCCGACGGTCAAGTTGACCGGACCCGTGGCCGGCGAAGGGGTGTCGTATCGCTATCAGATCGTTCGAAATGGGGTCTCGGCCGCTTGGGCAGCGCTCCCTTCACCGTATGAAATCGCCATTTCGAACGATGGGGCGTATACGGTCACTGTCCAGTCGTCGGGAGGGTTGACGAGGGGAACAGGATTGGCGAGCGCGTCGTTTACGTATACGAAGCGGATCAAGGAATTGAAACTCGGCTCTTATCAAGCAACAATGAATGTCGGTGACGTGCAAACGATTCCGGTGACGATCGTGCCGAGCGATGCGACGAACAAAACGTTAGTATGGTCGTCGAGCGATCCGGCGGTGGCTGTTGTGCAAAATGGAATAGTAACGGCGCTCAAGCCGGGAACGGTGGCCATCACGGTGCGCTCTACAGATGGAGGAAATGCATCAGCGACGGCATCGATTCAGGTCGTCGATCCGTATGTCGCCCTCGAAGGGATGGCATTTCAGACGCCCATTTACATGAATCGCGGCGTGCGGCTTGACGTGACGTCACTGCTTCGCTTTATCCCAGAAAATGCCACAGATAAGGCGCTTCGTTCTGTTATTTCGTCGGATCAGCGATTTGTCAAGATCGTTCAGGAAAACGGAAAATGGTATTTGCAAGCCGTTGATGTTGGGTATGCAGAGATCACGGCGACCGCGAAGGTGAAGGCAGCGGATGGACGGGATATTGAAGCGAAGGCCCTCGTTATCGTCCGCCCGCCTACAGGCAATAACGGCGACAACGGCGGCAACAGCGGCGGACGATGGTAACGACAAAAAGCGGCCCAACCAAAGATGAGATCCGCGTTTTAAAAAAAAGAAGGCCCTCGAAAAGTCGGGTGAACGACTTTTCGAGCCGGCCTCTTTTTGTTACATAATCCATTCATAGATGGGATTGCGTGAGAAGCCCCACTTCAAGCAGCCCGCAACGATGGGAAGCGAAGGGGAGTTCACCGGACTTCCAAGCGATCGACGACAAGTGATAAACGATTGACAAACGGGAGCCCCGTCCCTTGCTCAACGAGCACTTCCGGGCGATAGCGGACGACTAGCCGCGATAATGCCACATCGGGATTAGGAACGAAACCGGAAGGCTCCCCATTGCTTCCCTCGACCCGGCCGCGGAACGCATTGACCACCAATCCATAAATGTCTGTATCGGGGGCGGGGTCGCCGTTTCCACGGGCGAACAGCCCTCCGTCGATATATAAGTACGAGCCGACGGCGTAAATGGTAGCGCTGCTGTCGGTGTAAAAATATCCTTTCAGGTTTGCTTCCCCTCTCGGGTTATCAAATTCATTGATGCGGGCCAAATCGAGCTTTCCTTTCGACAACAGCACGACCCCTTTGCCGTTGTCCGCCCGCTCGATGCGGCTTTGATAAATCTTCGTTTTTCCCGTCACATAAACGCTGGCATCGAGTTTGACGTTACCAGTGATCGTCAAGTCGCCGAAAACGATAAAGTTTCCGTGTATGTTGATAAAATCGTTTTGCGGACCATTGAGATTCAGAGGGCCATTGACAATCAGCCATTGGTTGACCCCTTTGTCTGTTCGAATGTCCACATCCCCGATCAGGTTGATGTCCCCATTAACGTAAAGCGGTTTGTCTTTCTTTTGCTTGATGATTTCAAGCGGATCGTTTCCGTTCAATTCGTTGAACCTGTCTTTCAGATTGTTGGCTAATTGGCGCAGCGCTTCGGTTTTGTCCGCGGCTTCTTGAACAGCTTCCACTTTCGCAATATATTCGGGCGATGATGGTGAGAAGCCGGCTGCCTGCAACAGTTTATCGGCGACGGTCAGCTCAAAATCGACGTCCACAAAGTCTTCGTTGCTTGGCTGGAAGGACGGGGGCGGTTCCGTTGTTCCCCCCGGCCAGGACGACTCCCATTGATTCGTCATTTGAAAGCGGGTTTGCGTTTCGTCTACTTTCCAGCAGCTCTTCGTTTGCCCGCACGCTTGGAAAGCCCCGTTTAAATACCAAACCGAAGAGTTGGAGAACCGCGGCATTCCGCTGTCATAGGTTTCGATTTTCAGTTCGTTCGTTCGGCTGACGTACGTTGTGGCGTTGCTGGCATACCCGGTTTCGCCGGCGTAAACATCACCTTTTTCGATGTAGACACCCCCGTTTAATACGACAGCGCGGTTGGAGCCGAGCGCGTATTTTAAAAAGCTCGGCGTGTTGGTGACAAAAACGCGCCGGACGACGGTCCGGGTTCGGTGTCCGTCATCGAACGATTTCTCTAATCTCAAGACGCGCAGAAACACTTGTTGCTTGTCGATTTGATACTGGTCGCTCTCATCTTTCACCATCACTCCGTAGCGTTCCAGCAAGCGTCCGGTCATCGTGTTTTTCCCGGGATTGGAGCGGTCAAGGCCGAGAAAATGATCCCATTCATTTGGCGAAAAAATGTGATGGCTCGTAAAAAAATTCGGATCGGACAATTCCGCTTTCAAATCGGCGACCGCCTCGTTCACTTCCGTTTTGGCCTTGTGGAGCGACTGCACATCATCAACGCGCACCGTCGCGAATCGGGCGTGTTGAAGGGAGACGGCGATGATCGTCAAGCCGAGCAAAAAAAAGACGGTGACGACCAAAAGGGTCGTAAGTAAACTGTAGCCTTGTTCAGTCCGGCGCATGCTTCGCCCTCCTAAAATCCGAATTCGGTTTTGACGGTGAACGGTTGAACCGGAAAGGCGGCGCTTTCCCCATCCCGCACCGTAAAGGTCATCGTCAGCACCCCGCTTCGGCAAATGTTTTTTTGCCAGCGCGCGCAGCGAAACGAAAAAAACGACGTATCGTCCAGCCGAAAAGCCGGAGAGGTGACCGCCGCGCCATCGATCATCAGCTTGCCGTCTTTGATCGCCACCGACTGATAGGTTGGCTGTTCAGTTTCTGCGCGCGAGACGAGCCCGACTTGGTTGTTTGTTTGGAATTGTTCGTTTCTGATGAACCGCAGTTCGCGCAGCGTTTGGTTTTCTTGGCTTCGCTCGGCTTCAAGGCCGTCGGGCGCGAACGCGTACAGGGCATTCATGAGACGGGCGGCCACATAATCGGCTTCGCTGCGCAATTCGTTTTCGATGCCGATATGCTGGTAGGCGCGGACACCGCCAAGAAAGACCGCATACACGGCGCCGACGATGAGCATCGAAATCGTTATCGCCGCCAGCACTTCAACAAGCGTCATCCCCTTTTCACCGTCAGCGAATCGTTTCATCGGCAATGGCTCCTTCCACCCATGTGATGTCACGGTTTCGTTCTCCGAAGCGAACGAGCGTGTACAACTTAGCCATATATTGGCCGGCTTGTGAAGATAGAACGGCGGTTCGTTCGCTTTGCACGTCCGCTTGAAGCTGTTCCGGCAAAGAGCGAAACTCTGGGGAGGCGAGAAACGCGTCCCACCCTTCGCGGTCGGCGCGGACGATATATACGGTGACGGCGTACGGGACGTCATTGACGGTCGGAGCGAGCTGCACGGCGCAGGCTTGCTGCGGATCGAGCGTTCCTTGCTGCGAGCCGGGGAAAAACAAAGATCGCACATCGTTGTTGCTGCAGCTTGTCTTTTCTAGCTTGATAAACCCTCTCGTTTGTGTTTGCAAGTAAGTTTGCAACGAAGCAAAGTTCGTATTTTTTTCGAAATAGTTCGCCGCCCCGCGCGCCAAATTGATGGCGACCGTTCGCCGTTCATTGTCGGCTGTATAGGTCATGGCGTTGGTGAAAAACGAAAACAGACCGATCACCACCGCCGACAGCAAGGCGATCGACAACAACGTCTCAACGAGGGTGAATCCAGTGGAACATCGGCAAACGAATCGGTTCTGATCCACCATGATCGCAACCTTTCTTTCTATATAAAACCTTCTTTCAAAATATGTAACTTTATTATACAATAAGTAAGAGTCGAATGTTGCAGATTTTTGCCTAAAAAGAGGCCTTTTGTCATAGAAATGGAGGGGCGCGATGAAAGAGGCGCTGATGTATGCTGGTGCTTTTGTCGTGGCATTATTGTTGATTTGGCTGCTTCCGCTTGGGTTTAGTCGTTTGGGCGGACTGATGGCGGTCGCTGTCGCGCTGGTCGCCGCCCTTATGGCCGATATCGCGAGTTCCGTCATTCCGCTTTGGCAGACGGCCGCGTTGGTTCTCGTGCTGTTGGCCGCGGCTTCGCTTTTGCTTGACCGCCGTTTGGGAGCGATTCTCTACCGGCGCAATGACTTTCGGGAAACAAGCTTTCCAGGCGAAAAGGACAAAGAGGCGAACGGGCACGGTGGTTCGCCCGCCGGTTCCGTTTTCTCGGCCGCTCCGCTGGCGGCGGCCCACTTGCACCAACCGCGACTTTCCGCCGAACCGGACGGATTGCCTCCCCAACTAGAGAAGAGGAAAACGGAGGAAGCTCCGTCTTCTCCCATCGATTCGTTTGCGGAAGCGGCGGAGGAAGGAGAACCGTTCCTTGAGCCGCTTAAGGCCGTTGAGCCATCGAGCGGGGAAGCAGCGCCGGCTTCTCCCGCTGATGAGCCGTTGGAACAAGCGATGATATTGCGCCGGGAAGAGGGCGAAGCCGCCTTCGAACCGCTGCGGCCTGCCGAGGAGACGAGGCCGTTTTCGCGAGCGGATGGGTGGATAGAGGCGGCCGACGAAGCCGCGCCGCTGTCCGAGTTCGCGGCTTCGGGCGTTGAGTCCGTTGAACTGCTGCGGCCTGCCGAGGAGACGAGGCCGTTTTCGCGAGCGGATGGGTGGATGGGGGCGGCCGACGAAGCCGTGCCGCTGTCCGAGTTCGCGGCTTCGGGCGTTGAGCCCGTCGAACTGCTGCGGCCTGCCGAGGAGACGACGGCGTTTTCGCGAGCGGATAGGTGGATAGAGGCGGCCGATGAAGCTGCGCCGCTGTCCGAGTTCGCGGCTTCAGGCGTTGAGTCCGTCGAATCGCTGCGGCCTGCCGAGGAGACGGCGGCGTTTTCGCGAGCGGATGGGTGGATAGAGGCGGCCGAAGAGGCCGTGCCGCTGTCCGAGTTCGCGGCTTCGGGCGTTGAGTCCGTTGAACCGCTGCGTCGCGTTGCCGATTGGCTTGACGAATGGCCGGGCGCGGTGACGCCGGAGCTTGAGGCCGCGGTGCTTCGGAAGCAGGAAAATGATCCTCAAGAAGCTCTTCTTTTGAAAGTGGATATCGACGGCTGGGGAGAGGAGGTCGGCCCGGATTTCGAAGAAGCTCGATTCGATTCGATGGCGTTGCTAGGTGATGTTCGCCATGACGGCGAAGAGCATCGGAAAGCAGGAGCGGCTGGCGGCGACGATGGCGCTACGGATGACCTTCTAGAGATCGGGGAGCAAGACGCGGACTGCGCCGCTGGGGGAGCGGGTGCGCTCGCTGGCGGAAGCGCTGCGGTGCCGCTCGCTGCTGAAGCGGCCGCTGTCAGCGAGCATTCAGCCGCTGAGCCGTCTCCGCCAGCGACGATGGCCGGCGACGATCGTTCCGCTGAAGAAGAACGACCGGCTTTGACGGCCCTGCCGCGAATGGTTTCCGAAAAAGCGCAACTGGCAGCGGCTGAGTTGAGGCTGAGCCGCACCCGGTTGACGAGCGAGGCGTATGAGCGGTGTCTGCACCAATGCCTGCAGGCTCCCCTCACTGACCGCGACTATTACGTATTCGCCCGCTTGTTGTTGGAACATTATGTGCTCGAGCGCCGGGCTGAGCCGCTAGCTGCTTGGCTCGATCAACTCGAGCGGCGCTTTTCGCCTTACCCGGCCATTGCCGCAGAACTAAGGCTCTGGCGGGAAACGGCTGCAACATTAGGAAGATCGTTGAGGTGAAGAAAATGAAAGCGAGTGCGCAAATCATCGGTTTGCCGATCATCAGCATCGCTGATGGGACACAAATCGGCACCGTGAAAAACTTTGTCATCAATCCGGATAAAGGTTCTGTCGACTTTTTGACGGTCGAGCAGGAAGACGTGCAAGTGAGCTTAAAAGCGATCCCGTTCAAAAAAATCGTCGGGATCGGAGAGTTTGCCGTCACGGTGGCCAGCGGCCATGATGTGATCGATTTATCGGAAATTCCGATCGCCAATCAGTTGGTCAACAAACAAATCCGCATCAAACAGACAAAAGCGATTACGCGCAAGGGGCAACTTCTTGGCGAGGTGCAAGAGTTTTTCCTAAACGAGGAAACCGGAGAGATTATCGGCGTGTCCGTTCGTCTGGAAAGCGGCGAAGCGGTGCTGCCGTCCGCCCAAGTGCTCACGTACGGAAAAGAGATGCTGATCGTCGCTGACGATGCGCAGACAGCGCTCCTTTCTGATGCGGCGCAGCTCATCGGGCCGGATGACGGCGAAAGCGGGACGGAGGAGAGCGACATTTCCGAACAAATGCAGGCCATGACAGAGACGGCCGAAAACGTGGAAGCGTTGGAATCGCTCCGCGAAAAACAAGTGGCGTTTCTTTCGGGAAAACGGCTGACCAAAGACATTTATGACATGAACGGCGAACTTTTATTCCAAGCGGGCACCGTGCTTCGCGAAGAGGACGTGCGCAAAGCGCAGGAAGCCGGCCCTAGCGTCATTGTCGACGTCTCGATGAACATTGAAGCCGAATGAAAAAGGGGGAGCTCGGGGTGAGAGCGGCTTCCATAGGGAAATTGTTTCTCGTGATGGCGGTCTGCACGGTCTATTTTCTTTCATTTGTCCGTTTAGGCGTTTTGGCTTATGAATCGTTCGGCCCCGGCCAAGACCGCTATCGCCCGGGAACGTCGGTCGGTCCGATTTCGCTCGCCGGGATGACGCCGGCGGAAGCCCGGCGGGCGGTGGCCGATCGCGTGAGCGACAGGCGGGCGACGGCTTCGATTCCGCTCCGCTATCAAGAAAAACAGGCGGAACTGTCGGCCGATCTCTTCACTTTTCGCTTGGCGGAAAGCATTCAAAACATTGTCAACGGGCGCTCTGTCCCGCTGCTTGCGCTGGCCGATATGAGCGCTTGCCTCGAGGTTATCGGCCGCCTTCTGCCGCCGGCGGTGCGAGACGCCTTGGATGTTCAGGCGCTGGAGAAAGATTTGGAAGCGGCGGCTTCCCAGCTGTCAGCGCCCAGCCAGCCGCTTGATTTGACCCGCTATCTCCCGGCTTCTGGAAAAGGGAAAACGGTGGTGAGCGAAGCGGCCGTTCCGATCTATGATGAAAGCCTTTCCCGCTTTCTTGCGCCGGAGCGCCGGCTTGTCGTCCGCGCCAATCAGCTCGTGTCGCTGCGCACCATGATCGAACAAGCGGGCGGCGGATTGTCCGACCGCGCCGTGGAGGCGTTGGCATCGGCCGTGTATCGCGCCGTCCTTTCCACCAATTTTGTGCTGATGGAAAGATATGCAGGGAGCACGCTTCCGGACGGCATCGCCCCGGGATTTGAAGCCAAGGTTGACCGCCAGCGCGATTTGCAATGGTTGAATCCAAATACGGTGGATTATACGCTCATTCTTCGTTATGACGGCCGTCAGGTGAAAGCGCTCATTCATGGCTGGCCGTTCGCCTACCAGTATATCGTGCGCACGAGCCAACCGGAATCGATCGCACCGCGCAAAATCATCCAGTATGATTCGCGGCTGGCTCCGGAGCAGTCCGTAGTCAAACAGACCGGGCGCCCAGGGTTGCTAGTAAAAGTGGAGCGCGAGGTGCGTGACGGCGCCAAACTTGTCCGCCGGGAAACGGTGAGCGAAGACTTTTATCCGCCGGCCTACACGATTGAAGTTCGGGGGCTGAAAGTTCCGGAATCATCCGTCTCCGCGCCGGAAGAGAAAGAACAGACGCCAGCGGAAGATGGTTCTGGAAACCAAAACAAGGATGAAGGAAGCGACCAAGAGCAGCCGCCGTCAGAAAGCGAGCAACGGACGGACGGCGGCGACCAAGTGGATGAAGGTCCGTCAACCGATACGAAACAAAGCGGGGAAAGCGGGGGAAGCTGATGAACAAAAAACGCGAGCGAAAACGTCTCGGCGACTTGTTGGTGGAAGCGGGGTTAATTACGGAAGAACAGCTGGCGGAAGCGCTGCGGGAAAAAGCGCCAAAACAAAAGCTCGGCGATGCGCTGCTGCAGCGCGGCTATATCACCGAACAACAGCTCATCGAGGCGCTCGAGTTCCAGCTTGGCATTCCCCACGTCAGCTTGTACCGCTATCCGATTGACCCGAAAGCCACCAACCTAGTGCCGAAAGAGCTGGCCCGCCGCCATCTCATCATGCCCCTCAAAGTGGAAGACGATCGCTTGTTAGTGGCGATGGCCGATCCGCTCGATTTTTTTGCCATAGATGATCTGCGCTTGTCAACCGGCTTTCAAATCGAAACCGCGATCGCATCGAAGGACGACATTTTGCGTGCGATCAATAAGTACTATGACATGGACGAGTCGTTTGATGACCTGCTTCCGGCTCCGCCGACCGAGGGGCGCGATGATGGGAAGGCGGCTGAAGACGATTCCCCGATCGTTCGCCTAGTGAACCAAATTTTGCAGCTTGCCGTCGAGCAGCGGGCAAGCGATATTCACATTGACCCGCAGGAGACAAAAGTGCTCATCCGCTATCGGATCGACGGCCTTCTCCGCACCGAGCGGGCGCTGCCGAAGCATATGCAAAGCATGCTGACGGCGAGGATTAAAATTTTGGCCCACATGGATATTACCGAACACCGCGTCCCTCAAGACGGGCGGATCAAAATGAACATCGATTTCCATCCTGTTGATCTGCGGGTATCGACGCTGCCGACCGTGTACGGGGAAAAAATCGTCATGCGCGTTCTTGACTTGGGCGCGGCGCTGAACGATATCGATAAGCTCGGGTTCAACGCCGTCAATTTGGACCGTTTCATCCGCCTCATCGAGCGGCCCAACGGCATCATTTTGATTACGGGCCCGACCGGCTCGGGAAAATCGTCGACGCTGTATGCGGCGCTCAATTATTTAAACAGCGAGCAGGTCAACATTATTACGATTGAAGATCCGGTCGAGTATCAAATTGAAGGCATCAATCAAATTCAAGTCAATCCGAACGTCGGTTTGACGTTCGCCCAAGGGCTTCGTTCAATTTTGCGCCAAGACCCGAACATCATCATGGTCGGCGAGATTCGCGACCGCGAAACCGCCGAAGTGGCGATTCGCGCCTCGCTCACCGGTCATTTGGTGCTGAGCACCCTTCATACGAACGATGCGTTAAGCACGATCACCCGGTTGATCGATATGGGAATTGAGCCGTTTTTAGTCGCGACCTCGCTCGCCGGAGTCGTAGCTCAGCGCTTAGTGCGCCGCGTCTGCCGCGATTGCCAAGAAGTGTATGAGCCGACGAAGCGGGAACGGGACATTTTCGCCCGCCGCGGCATCGACGTTCAGCAGCTGGTCCGCGGCCGCGGCTGCCCGACTTGTAACATGACCGGCTACCGCGGCCGGCTCGCTGTTCACGAGCTGTTGGTCATTACCGATGAAATGCGCCGCATCATTTTAAACAATGAACCGTTCTCGAGACTGCGGGAGCTCGCTATCCAAAACAAAATGATTTTTCTGCTCGATGACGGGCTGCTGAAAGTGAAGCAAGGATTGACGACGCTTGAGGAAGTGCTCAAAGTGGCGATTTTGCATTGATGGGTGAGAGCAATGAAAGAAAAATTGGATGCGTTGTTGCGCGCGGCGTTTGAGTACCGGGCGTCCGACGTGCATTTGACCGTCGGAGCGCCGCCGATTTTTCGCCTGAACGGCGAGCTGAGGCTCTACGGCCAAGAGCGGCTGCGCCCTGAGGAAACGGAAGGAATGGCGCGCGCCGTCATCCCTGAAGCGCTTTGGCAGCAGTTCCAACAAACCGGGGAGCTTGATTTTTCCTATGGGATTGCCGGCGTGTCCCGGTTCCGCTTGAACGTGTTTAAACAGCGGTCCTGTGTTTCCTTGGCCGTCCGCCTCATCCCGATGCGCATCCCGACGTTGGAGGAGCTTGGCATGCCAAGCGTGCTGAAGCGCATCGCGGAAAAACCGCACGGGCTTGTGCTCGTCACCGGGCCGACCGGCAGCGGCAAGTCGACGACGTTGGCCGCTATGATCGATTATATAAACAAAACGATGTCGAAGCATATTATTACGCTGGAAGATCCGATCGAATATTTACATAAACACGGGAAATCGATCATTGATCAACGCGAGGTCGGATTTGACACCGGCAGCTTTGCTTCCGGGCTGCGCGCCGCGCTTCGCCAAGACCCGGACGTCATTTTAGTCGGGGAGATGCGCGACTTGGAGACGATTCAAACCGCCATTACGGCCGCGGAAACGGGGCATTTGGTGTTGGGTACGCTCCATACAGCCAGCGCCCCGGCGGCGATCGAGCGGATGATTGACGTTTTTCCCTCGGCTCAGCAGGCGCAAATCCGCTTGCAGCTCGCCTCGGTGCTTGTCGCCATTATGGCCCAGCGCCTGTTTCCGAACCGAAGCCGAACCGGACGGACGGCGGCGCTTGAAATTTTGCTGAACAATGCGGCGGTCGCCAATCTCATCCGCAACGAGAAGGAACACCAAATCATCAACATTATGCAGACGAGCCGCAGCGTGGGCATGCAGACGATGGAAATGAGCGTCAAGGAACTGGTTGCGGCCGGGCGGGTTGATGCGGCGGCAGCTGAAGCGTACTTGGCGGGGGAGCGTGAGAAAGATGGCGCAATTTAAGTACGAAGGGCGGGACCAGCAAGGAAGGAAAAAGTCGGGAGTGATCGCGGCCGCTTCCCGGCGCGAAGCCGCGCTCAAATTGCGGGAGAAAGGGGTTCGCCCGACGGTCATCGCCGAGGTGCCGCCGACGGTATGGAACAAGGAAATTTCCATCGGCCGCCCGGTCAAACTGCAGCATTTCGTCGTGTTTTTGCGCCAATTCGCCACCTTGGTGCGCGCCGGAGTGACGATCGTCGATTCGATTCGCATTTTATCGGAGCAAACGGAAAGCAAGGCGCTGGCGCGCGCGCTGCTCGACATGGAGCAGCATCTCCGGGAGGGAAATCCGCTGTCCGCGGCGGCGGCGAAGCATCCCCGCATTTTTCCGCCGCTGTTTGTCAATATGGCGCGGGCGGGCGAAGCGAGCGGGACGCTTGACGAAACGCTCGACCGGTTGGCCGACCATTTTGAAAAAGTGCATCGGACGAGGCAAAAAATCGTTTCCGCCCTCGCCTATCCGGTGGCCGTCGCCATCATCGCCACGGCGGTCGTCATTTTTTTGCTCGTCTCGGTCGTGCCGACGTTTGTTGACATGTTTGCTAATTTCCATGCCGAACTGCCGGCGATCACGAAGTTTGTGCTGAAAGCGAGCGCTTTTATGCAGCGCTATTGGTGGTTGGCGGCGCTGGGAGGGATCGGCGTTGGCGCGGCGTTCGCCGCTTTGCGCCGGCAAAAGCGAACGAAATATTACTTGGATTATGTGGCCATGCGCCTTCCGATTTTTGGGAAGCTCCTGCAAAAAGCGGCGCTCGCCCGCATGACGCGCACGCTCAGCTCGCTTGTCTCCAGCTCGGTGCCGATTTTAGAGGCGCTTGCCATCTCTGGGCGCGTCGTCGAAAACGAAGTGATCGCCGCCGTGCTCGATGAGGCGCGCGCCGCCCTTGAGCGCGGCCGATCGCTCGCCGAGCCGCTCCGCCGCCATTGGGCGTTTCCACCGCTTGTCGCGCAAATGATCGCCATCGGCGAACAAACCGGTTCGCTCGATGCTATGCTTGGCAAAGTCGCTGATTTTTACGAAGCGGAAGTCGACGCCGGCACCGACCGCCTGAAATCGCTCATCGAACCGCTGATGATCGTCCTGCTCGCCGGCGTCGTCGGAACGATCGTCACGTCGATCATCGTTCCAATGTACGATATCTTTAATCACATTCAATAAGAATTCTTATAAGAAGATCTTCCTATTTTTTGTAACGTATTGTAGAATAATAGAGAAATCGCTCTAACAATTTAGTAAAGGGAGAGGAAAGCCATGTGGAAACGTCTTCTCAAAAATGAGCGCGGCTTGACGCTCATCGAACTGCTCGCCGTCATCGTCATTTTAGGGATCGTCGCGGCGATCGCGATTCCAGCGATCGGAGGATTGATCAACAAATCGAAAGATGATGCTAAAGTTGCTGAGGGAATTCAAATTATAAACGCCGCAAAGCTTTATATGACAGCTAACAATCCGAGCCAATTTCCGGTTACTTTAACCAAAAACCAATTAGATCCATATTTGGATAATGTTAAGGATGGGGATAATGACTATGAGGTTGAGGTCAATAATGATGGAGGGAATGGAAAGTACTCTTATGTCTTAAAAAATCATGATGCTAACAATGTATTAAATGATGAAGAACTTTCAGAGGAAGAATTGCAAAATAAAAGAAGCAATGGTTCAACAGATAATACAAATAATGGCGAGGAAAGTTAATGAAGAGTAAGTATTTGGGGCTCTTGTAATGACAGACAGTGTTCGGTTATATATTTATATCGCTTTAATAGGACTGCTCCTCGCCTCCTTCTTCAACGTCGTCGGGTTGCGGGTGCCGGTCGGGGAGTCGATCGTCCGGCCGCGGTCGCGTTGTCCGGCGTGCGGGCGGACGCTGTCGGCGAGGGAGCTCATTCCGGTTGTGTCGTACGTTGTGCAGCGCGGGCGCTGCAACGGGTGCGGGGGGCGCATCTCCCCGCTTTACCCGCTGATGGAAGTAGCGACGGCCGCGCTGTTTACGGCCGCCCCGCTGTGGGTCGGCTGGGGCGGGCGGTTGATCGTGGCGTGGACGTTGATCAGCTTGCTGGCCATCATTGTCGTTTCGGATCTTCGCTACATGCTCATTCCCGACCGCGTGCTGGCGGTGTTTGCCGCTTTGTTTGCCGGGGAGCGGCTGTTGATCCCGTTTTTGCCGTGGGTCGATATGCTTCTTGGCGCGGCGGTCGGCTTTTTCCTTTTGTGGCTGATCGCCGTGCTGTCTAACGGCGGAATGGGGGGCGGAGATGTGAAACTGTTTGCGGTGCTAGGGTTGGTGCTCGGGTGGAAAATGGTGGTGCTTGCCTTTTTCTTGGCGACATGCTACGGCACGGTGATGGGGCTTGTCGGCATGGCGTTCGGCCGGGTGCGGCGCGGCGTGCCGATGCCGTTTGCGCCGGCGATCGCGCTCGGCGCCTTGACGGCGTTTTTCTTTGGCGAGTCGATCGTGCGCGCGTACGTGAGGCTGATCATGTAAAGGACGGTAAGAAAGGAAGCGGACGAACGATGGCGTTATGGCGGAGAACTGCGAAACAGGCGAACATCGTGCTGAAAGATCACGTGATCCGGTATGTGGAAGCGAAACACGGTCCGTCTCCTGAAGCGAAGCGATGGGGAGAGCGGGCGCTCCCTCCCGGCATCATCCGCGATGGGAAAATTGTCGATGGCGAAGCGTTGGCGATGATTTTGGATGAGTGCGTAGAGGAATGGAAATTGGACGGGCGGCGCATTCGCTTTGTCGTTCCCGATCCGTTCGTTTTGATTCGCACCCTTCCGCTTCCGCCCCGATTGCCCGAAGAGGAGATCCGCAGCTATTTGTTTATGGAGCTCGGGGAATCGATTCCGCTTCCGTTTGCGGATCCGGTGTTTGATTACTTGATCATGGATCGGACCGAAGAAGCGCTGAACGTGTTATTGTTTGCCGCTCCGGAAGAAGCGGTGATGGAATACGCGGCCGTCTTGGAAGACGTCGATTTGCGTCCGGTCGCGGCCGATGTGTCGCCGCTTTGCGCCTATCGCCCGTTTTATCACGTTGGACAAGCGGCCGCCTCTGACCATATTTTGCTTGTCCAGTTCGATGAATCGTCTGTCAATTTCAGCGTCTTTCACCGCCATTTGCCGCTGTTTATGCGCCACTTGCCGCTCGAAGCGTCCCAAGGGGAGTCAGCGCCTGGGCTTGTCGACCCGTTCATTGATGTGTATAAGGAAATGGAACGGATGATGAACTTTTATTCGTTTTCCATTCAGCAAGGCGAGCAGTCGATCACCCGTCTGTTTCTTGCCGGCGACCATCCGCGGCTTGACGATGTGTTCGCCGCGTTGGTGGAGCAGGTCGACGTCCCGGTGGAGCGGCTTCGTCCTTCGCTCGACCCGCTGCCGGACCGTTTTCATCTTGCCTGGGGATTGGCGCTGAAAGAAGGAAGGATCCACGATGATCGCTGAAATCAATTTATTGCCCCAAAGAGAAACGAAACAGCCGGTTCGTCTCGTTTTGCTCATCGGTTTGCTGCTTGTTTTCGCTGTCGCCGCGCTCTTCTATTGGTTCATCGAGCGGGCCGATCAGCGGCAGGCGGCGCTGGAGGCGGAGCTGAAGCGGATCAAGGCGGAGCAGGCGGTCCTCGAGGCGAAGCGTCAACAGGAAAGCGAAGCGCAAGAGCGTCAAGAGCTGGCGAAGGCGGTGAAGTGGGCGGAGCGCTATCCGTTGAAATCGGTGCCGTTGCTGCGGGCGCTCACGAAGCAGCTTCCGGAGCGGGGATTTGTCATGAACGTGGCGTATGCGGGGCAGACGAGCATGACGATGACGGTGCAGTTTGACACGCCGGAAGAGGCGGCGTATTACTTGAACCGCCTGCAGGCGCTTCCGCTCGTGCAAAGCGCCAAGCTCGCCAGCGTCACCGTCAGCGGCGAACAAGAGGAGCAGCGAGAACAACAGGTCGTCCCGAGATATATAGCCCAGTATGAACTGCAGCTTCGCCAAGCCGGCAAGGAGGGGAAACGATGATCAGCCGCTTGAACCGATGGCCGCTTCTTGCCGCCGGACTCGTTTTGGCGGTGGCGCTGCTGTCAGCAATAGGGTATGTGTGGCTCATCATGCCGCGGCACGCCGAGTTGGAGCAGTTGGAAATAACAGTAAAAAGTGAAAAACAGGTGCTCACCGCCCTCGAAAAAGCGGTGGCTCCTTCGCCGGGGCAAACGGCGGAACGGATCGCCGCGCTGCAAAAAAAGGTTCCTGTCCATCCGTTGACTGACCAGCTGCTGCTTTTGTTTCAAAAAGCCGAATATCTCGCGGACAGCCGGCTGGTGAGCGTGCAATTTTCCGATGAAGACACAGCCGCTTCGCAGCCAAACGGTAACGGAACGAGCGAAGGAAACGAAGGAAAGCAATCGGTTTCCCCGCCGAGCGGCATCCAGTCCATCACCGCCCAGCTGACGGTGCAATCGCCTTCCTATTACCAGCTCGAACGGTTTTTAGAAGTGCTTGAGAATGCCGACCGCATTTTGGCGGTGGAAGGGCTGACGCTCACCGGTCCGCCGGAGCTGACGTCTACGAGCGATCAGATCGAGCCGTTGACCTATTCGGTGACGATTCGCGCGTTTTATGCGCCAAAGCTTGAGAAATGGAAAAAGCTCGCTCCGATTTATGATGTTCCGCCGCCAAGCGGCAAGGACAATCCGCTGGCCGAAGTCGCCCCAGCGACGCGCCCATAGTTCGGCCGATCGTCCATGGAGGGAATGCCGATGCTCATTCGGATGAAGCGGGGGATGACGCTGATCGAATTGTTGGCCGTGCTCGTCATTGTCGGCATTATGGCGACGATCGTTGCCGTTGCTGTGCTGACGGTGATCGAAAAGGCGCGCGAACGGGCGTTTGTGTCTGATGCGTACAGTTTGTACGAGGCGGCGCGGCTGTATGTCGGGGCGGAAAAGGTCGAGTTTTTGCCGGCGCGCTCCTCTGCTGTGCTATCTTACCGGGAACTGGTGGAACACGATTTGCTGGAACCGATCAAAGACCCGTTCACCGGCCGTATGCTGGCGCCGGAGGCGAACCCGTCGTACGTGTTGGTGATGAAGCGCGACGACGGCGGCATCGATTACGCCGTTTGCTTGAAAGGCGAGACGAAGCAGCTTTGCACGTATGAGGGCCGCGAGCAGCCGATTCCTGTCGAAGCGTTGGCAACGGAAGCGATTCGCGGCCGATGATGTCGGAAAATGAAGAGCAGAAGCAGGGACAAGACGACAAATGTCTTGTTCTTTTTTTTTCCGCTTATGGTAAGATAGGCGAAAGAAACCGACGTGCGAAGAGGGACGGTGAAATGATGGACAAGCAGCGCCAAAGTATTACGGTGAACATTAACGGACAGCCGCGGCCGTTTACCGTCGAGCGTCAGGCAGAAGAACCCCCCCCACAGCCGCAGCGTCACCAGTCGGAACAGAGGCCAATGACAGAATCGCTCGAGGCTCGACGTCGCGTTCACGGACCGGCTGCCGGTGGACAAGCTAAGGAAGAAAACGATCGATGGGATGGCCCGGTGATCGGTTCTGCTTTCCCTGCCGACAGGCTGGAGGCGGCCGCCCTTGAAGCCGATGAAGCGGTTCGCCCTGTTTCTGAGCTGCTTCCATCCAAAAAGGCGACTCGCCCGAGACGGCGGACGCCGTCATTTCTCAAGCCATTGCTCATCGCGGCGGCGCTTGCCGCTTTCGTTGGGATCGCTTTCGGCATGATAGTGCTGCGCATGATTCCGAAAGACAAACCAGAGCCGTCACCCGCCGCTAGGGCGATGGTGGAGCTGACGGCACCCGAACGAGCAACAGGCGCCGCAGGGGGAGACAGTGCGCCGTTTTCCATCGCGGTCATGCAAGCGGGCGTTTATTCAAACGTCGCGGCCGCCAAACGGGCGGCGGAACCGATCCGAGCGGCGGGCGCGCCGGCTGTTGTGGTCGGGCAAAAACCGGCCGCTATTTATATCGCCGTCGGCGCCGATAAGGAAACGTTGCGGGCGATCAACAACAACTATCGCGAAGCGGTGTCGAGCACGTACGTCAAAGAACTGGTGTTTTCTGCGGATGCAAACGCGCGCCGTTTAGAGGTTGTCCAAAAGGGGGAGGCTCTGTACAAACAGATGGCGTTAGTCTCCGCCGCTTTGCTTAGCGGCCGGAATGTCAGCGAGGATGATTGGCAGGCGTTGCAAACTGCGTATGATGCGTTCGAAAAAAGCAAAATGGATGACGGCAAAACAGCCACGGACTATATCGAAGCGCTGAAACAGGCGTATGTCGCTCTTGCCGCGTACAAAGAGCAACGCGATGAAGCGCTGTTGGTCAAGGCTCAGCAACAGTTGCTCGAGGCGCTTGCCGCTTATATCGAATGGGTGCCGCTAGGGAGCTAGAGGCCCCGTTTTTTTCTGTGGCTGTACCGAAAAAATACCGTCCGGTGCAACTATCGAATTTCTCCTCTCCATGTCCCGTCTTTATCACCTGACAACGAGAAGGCTGGTGAAAAACCGCTGTCACACACCAATCATCGCATTTTCATTCAGAAAAGAAAGGCTGTTTCTAAGAGGTTTCTCTAATTGAGAAATAGGTGAAGAAGCAGTAGTATTTTGCACGAAATCACCGGCCTCCTAGAGAGAACATTGCCTTTTCCAGCAAAATTTGCTACGATACAAGTGAATCTTCCGAACCGAAACGAAGAAAGGAGAGTGCCCCATGCCCCCTCGGTTCGTACTTGCCTCCCGCTCCCCGCGCCGCAGGCAACTCCTCGAGCTGGCCGGCTGGCCGTTTGACGTCCAAGAAAGCCATGCTGATGAGACGATCCCTCCCGGAACGCCCCCTGACGAAGCCGTTCAACTTCTTGCTCGCCGAAAAGCGGAAGCGGTGTGGAAGACCGCGCCTAGGGCGTATGTGCTCGGCGCTGATACGCTCGTTGTGTGTGACGGCTGTTTTTTAGGAAAGCCGCGCACGGCCGAAGAAGCGTTTCATATGCTGCGCCTTTTGTCTGGAAAGACGCATGACGTATGGACCGGCGTCGCCATCGCCATCCCGGGCGGGGACATAGTCTCGTTTGCCGAAAAAACGGCGGTGACATTTTGGGAGCTGGAGGACGAGGACATCGCCGCCTACATTGCGACTGGAGAGCCGATGGACAAGGCGGGGGCGTATGGCATCCAAGGCCGCGCCGCCCTGTTTGTCAAACGAATCGAAGGCGATTATTTGACCGTCGTGGGCTTGCCGTTGTCGCGCACGGTCCGGGAACTGCGCCGGCTCGGCTGGCCGCCTTCCGAGGTGTAAACGGCCAGCCGCGCTGCGGTCGGCTGCTCGGCGGCCTATGGTGGACAACGCGCGTCACAGCAAGGGAGTGGCCGCCTTCGTGGATCCATGACGGACAAAACGCGTCACGAAAAGGGCGCCTTCGTGGGCCGATGGCGGACAACGCGCGCCACGAAAAGCTTCTCCCCGCTCGTCGGGGAGCTTGACTATCATTAAAAAGGGGAGATACGATGGCATGGATGATCCGCGATGTGCCGAAAGCCAGTCGCCCGCGCGAACGGCTGCTGTCTTTCGGACCGGAAAGCTTATCCGATCATGAACTGTTAGCGATTTTGCTGCGCACAGGAACGAAGGACGAATCGGTCGTGCAGCTCGCCCAGCGCCTCCTGCGCCATTTCGAAGGGTTGCGTTTGCTCAAAGACGCGACAGCTGAAGAAATGACCAACATCAAAGGGATTGGCCCGACGAAAGCGGCGCAAATTTTGGCGGCGTTGGAGCTCGGGCGCCGCATCCATCAGCCCGGATACGCTGAACGTTATGTCATCCGCTGCCCGGAAGATGGAGCGAAGTATGTGATGGAAGACATGCGTTTTTTATCGCAGGAACATTTTGTTGCTATTTACCTCAACACGAAAAACCAAGTCATCTACCGCAAAACGGTGTTCATCGGCAGTTTAAACGCCTCCATCGTCCATCCGCGCGAAGTGTTTAAAGAGGCGATCAAGCGTTCCGCCGCCTCGGTCATTTGCGTGCACAACCATCCTTCCGGCGATCCGACGCCAAGCCGCGAAGACATCGATGTCACGAAACGGCTCGCGGAGTGCGGCCGCATCATCGGCATCGAGCTCCTCGATCATCTCATCATCGGCGATCAAAAATTCATCAGTTTAAAAGAAAAAGGATATGTCTAGCGGTTCTCATTTTTTGTCGAATCAGGTATAATATCAACTATGAGTTTTTCCCGAATCGGTTCGGGCGGTGTTGTACAAGTTATAAATGACTGACATCCGACCCATTTTTTTAATAGAAGGATGCATTTCGTTTCGGAAAGGAAGATCGACGATATGTTTGGAATTGGAACGAAAGACCTTGGGATTGATTTAGGAACAGCGAACACGCTTGTTTATGTTAAAGGAAAAGGCATTGTTCTGCGCGAGCCGTCGGTTGTCGCCATCCAGCGCGACACGAAGCAAATCGTCGCCGTCGGCAATGAGGCGAAAAACATGATCGGGCGCACGCCGGGCAACATCGTGGCGCTCCGGCCGATGAAAGACGGCGTCATCGCCGATTATGAGACGACGGCGACGATGATGAAATACTATATTCGCAAAGCGATCAAAACGAAAGGGCTGTTCGCAAGCAAGCCTTATGTCATGGTATGTGTGCCGTACGGCATTACCGCGGTGGAAGAGCGGGCGGTCATCGATGCGACCCGCCAAGCGGGAGCGCGCGATGCGTATACGATTGAAGAGCCGTTCGCCGCGGCCATCGGCGCCAACTTGCCGGTGTGGGAGCCAACCGGCAGCATGGTGGTCGATATCGGCGGCGGAACGACCGAAGTGGCGGTCATTTCGCTCGGCGGCATCGTGACGAGCCAGTCGATCCGCATCGCCGGCGATGAAATGGATGAGGCGATCATTCAGTACATTCGCAAAACGTACAATTTGATGATCGGCGAGCGGACAGCCGAAGCGATTAAAATGGAAATCGGTTCCGCTGGAAATCCGGAAGGCATTGGCAAAATGGAAATTCGCGGCCGCGACTTATTGACCGGGCTGCCGAAAACGATTGAGATCAGCGCCGAAGAAGTCGCCGAAGCGCTGCGCGACACCGTGTATGCGATCGTTGACTCGGTGAAAAACACGCTCGAAAAAACGCCGCCGGAGCTGGCCGCTGACATTATGGACCGCGGCATCGTGCTGACGGGCGGCGGGGCTTTGTTGCGCAATTTGGACAAAGTCATCAGCAAGGAAACGGACATGCCGGTCATTGTGGCCGAAAATCCGCTCGATTGCGTAGCGATCGGCACCGGCAAGGCGCTTGACCACATCGACTTGTTTAAAAACAAGGCGAGAGACCATCGCTGACGGCAAGAAGGTGCTCATCTATGCCACAGTTTTTCGGAAATAAGCGCCTCGTTTTTTTGCTTGTCAGCATCGTCATCCTCGTCATGTTGATCGGCTTTTCGCTGCGCAGCCGTGAGCAGCTGACATGGCCGGAACAATTCGTCAAAGACGCGGTTGGCTTTGTCCAGCTTCTGTTCGGGAAGCCTGCACAGCTTGTGGCGGGCTTCCTTGAAAATGTCAACGATCTTCGCCATACATACGAGGAAAACGAGTTGCTGAAAGCGAGACTGGAGGAATATGCAGCGCTGGAGACGGAAGTCGCGGCGCTGCGCCAGGAAAACGAGCGGCTGCGCGCCTTGCTTGATAAAAAAGAAAGCTTGCGCGACTTTGTTCCGATTCAGGCGACGGTGATCGGACGCAATCCGGACCGGTGGCGAGAGACGATCATCGTGAACAAAGGGGCGCAGCACGGGGTGAAAAAAGATATGGCGGTCATTACCCCGGCCGGACTCGTCGGCAAGGTGCAGCACGCCTCGCAGTTTACCTCAACCGTGCAGCTGTTAAGCGCGCTTGACCAAAACAACCGTATTTCCGCCTATGTCCAAGGCGAAGAAAACGTGTTTGGCTTGATCGAAGGTTATGATGAGAAACGGCGCGAGCTGCTGCTTGGCGAAATTCCGATCGACGTCAAAGTGGAAAAAAAACAAAAAGTGTTGACGTCCGGACTCGGCGGCGTGTTTCCCAAAGGGCTGCCGATCGGCGAAGTAACGGAAATCAAACCAGGCCAGTACGGCTTGACGAAAATCGTCTATGTCAAACCGTTTGCCAATTTGTATGACATTGATGATGTCATCATTGTCAAGCGGACGATCGATGCGGCACTGCAAGAAGAGGAGGAAGCAAAATGAACAAGTGGCGGCTCCCTTTCCTTGCGGTGTTCTGTTTTGTCAGTGAAAGTATCGCCGTTGATGTCTGGCCGAAAGGGGACTGGTACATCCACTATTTTTTTGTTCCTCGGTTTTTTCTTATTTTCCTTTTGCTTACCGCGATGCATTTCGGCGGGACGCGGGCGATGGGATACGGGTTCATCTTCGGGTTTTTGTATGACTGCGTTTATACGGAGCTGCTCGGCGTTTACGCGTTTGCCTATACGCTCCTTGCGTATTTGGCGGGCAAAGCAACGAAATGGCTTCAACATAACTGGCTCGTGTCGTTTTTGCTGTCGCTGCTCGCCATCGCGCTGCTTGACAGCTATGTGTACGGCATTCAGCTGCTGATCGGGCGGACGGACTGGCCGTTTGCTGTGTTCTGGGAGCGCCGTCTATGGCCGACGCTGTTGTTGAACACCGCCTTTCTGCTCATCGGTTTGCCCGTGTTGGAACGGTGGCTGGCCAAAATTCGCCGGCTGGAGCAAGGGGAATAAAAAGAGGAAAAACGGTCCGGCTTGTAGAATTATTCGTTGGGGTGAACGTTGTGGCAAAACAGAAGCAGCAGTACGTGACGATGAAAGGAACGAAAGATGGGCTGACGCTGCATCTGGACGACCGCTGCTCGTACGAGGATTTATTGAAAGAAATCGAGGAGCGGCTCGTCAACCAAGCCGGCGGTATCGCGTCCAACAGCCCGCTTGTCTCCGTTCATCTGAACATGGGGAATCGCTATTTGACGCCTGAGCAGGAGGAGGAGGTGCGCGCGCTCATTCGCCGTTCCAAAAATTTGGTCGTCGAGTCGATCGAAAGCAATGTCGTGTCAAAAGCGGAAGCGAAGGAATGGCTGCGGAAGGCGGAGATTGTGACCGTTTCGCGCATCGTCCGCTCCGGGCAAGTGCTCCACGTTGAGGGGGATTTGCTGCTGATCGGTGACGTGAACCCTGGCGGAACGGTCATCGCCGGGGGCAATATTTTCATTCTCGGCGCCTTGCGCGGCATCGCCCACGCCGGCTATGGCGGAAACAAGGAGGCGGTCATCGCCGCTTCCGTGATGAAGCCGATGCAGCTTGGCATCGGCGATGTCATGAATCGGGCTCCCGATTATAAAACGGACGAAAGAAACGAAATGGAATGCGCTTATATCAATGAACAAAATCAAATTGTTGTCGACCGCCTGCAGCTGCTCATGCATTTGCGGCCGAATTTGACGCGCTTAGAAAGGAGAGTATGACCGTGGGAGAAGCGATCGTCATCACTTCCGGAAAGGGCGGCGTCGGCAAGACGACGACGACCGCGAATCTTGGGACGGCTCTTGCCATTCTCGGCAAGCGAGTGTGTCTGGTGGACACCGATATCGGGCTGCGCAATCTCGATGTCGTGCTTGGGCTTGAGAACCGCATCATTTATGACCTCGTCGACGTCGTCGAAGGACGCTGCACAGTGCAAAAAGCGCTAGTGAAGGACAAGCGGTTCGATAACCACTTGTATTTGCTGCCGGCGGCACAAACGAGCGACAAATCAGCGGTCACCCCTGAGCAGATGAAGGAGCTCGTTGAACAGCTCAAGCAGGAGTACGACTATGTGCTGATCGACTGCCCGGCCGGCATTGAACAAGGCTACCGCAACGCTGTCGCCGGCGCCGATGAGGCGATCGTCGTTACGACGCCGGAAGTGTCGGCGGTCCGCGATGCCGACCGCATCATCGGCCTGCTCGAAGCTGAGGAGCATGTCAAACCGCCGCGCCTTATCATCAACCGCATTCGCAGCCATATGGTCAAAAACGGCGATATGCTCGATGTCGATGAAATCGTCATGCATCTGTCGATCGAACTGCTCGGCATTATCGCCGACGATGAAAACGTGATCAAGGCGTCCAACCGCGGCGAGCCGATCGTCCTTGACCCGAACAGCAAAGCATCGATCGCCTACCGCAACATCGCCCGCCGCATTCTCGGCGAGTCGGTGCCGCTGCCGCCGCTGGAGGAAGAAGAGAAAGGACTGTTTTCCAAGATTCGCAAAATATTTAGCCTGAAATAGGGGAAACACCGGGCAATTCCAACGGGAGTTTGCCCTTTTTCTTTTGCCTCGCGGCGGAGCGGGCCGCCTTCGGTTTCGTTCAACCAAAATGCTTGTTCATATTCCAACAGGTTGTCTCATACATTTAGTACAAACGCCGTGAGAAAGGTGGAGGGGGGACGTATGGACCGACGCGTTCGGGAAATGAAAAAGCGGATCGAGAGGCGGCGGAAAGAACGCCAGTATGGGGCGAGGGGGCGAAAGGAGCCGGAGTGGGGCATAGCCGATGAGGAGCGGTACGGGCTGCCGGTCGTGACGTATGATCGCTACTCGTTTGAATCCGGGGGGCGGCCGGTGTTTCAGAAAGAGCGGTTTTTGTTGAAAACGCTCATCGCCGCCTCACTCGTGCTCGTGACGGCGATTTTGTTCAAGCATCCGTCCGCTGCGCTGGAGCCGGCGCGCCAGTTTGTCACGCGGACGATGGAGAAGGAATTTCAGTTTGCCGTTGTTTCGTCGTGGTATGAAAAGACGTTTGGCGAGCCGCTCGCCTTTTTTGCGCCGAAACAGGAAACGAAGACGAAGGCGCCGCTCTCGTACGCCGTTCCGGCGTCCGGCCGCGTGCTTGAGAGCTTCGCGAAAAATGGTCAAGGAGTGATGATCGAAACGGAGCGGCAGGCGAAAGTCGAAGCGATGAAAGAGGGGATTGTGACCTTTGCCGGCGTGAAAGAATCGACCGGAAAAACGGTCATTATTCAGCACGCCGATGGCAGTGAGACATGGTATGGGCATTTGGGCGCCATTGCCGTCAAATTGTACGATTTCGTGGAAACGGGACAGGAGGTCGGCACAGCCGGGGCAAGCAAGACCGATGGACAGAAAGGGCTGTTTTACTTTGCCATTAAGCAAGGGGATCAATTTATTGATCCGATCCAGGTGATTTCCTTTGAATAAGTATATCGAGCTGCTTGGCAAGCTGCACGTTCATCCGCTTTTCTGGCTGATCGCCGGCATGGCGGTGTTGACCGCTCATTTTAAGCAGCTTTGTCTTCTATTTTTCATCGTTCTCGTTCATGAGCTTGGCCATGCGGCGGCGGCGGTGTTTTTCTCGTGGCGGGTGAAGCGGATTTTGCTGCTGCCGTTCGGCGGGGTGGCGGAAGTGGAAGAACACGGGAACCGGCCGTTCCGCGAAGAGTGGATCGTCACGCTCGCCGGCCCGGCTCAGCATCTGTGGCTCATAGCGGCGGCGTTTTTTTTATGGAAGGCCGGCTGGATAGCCGATGAAGGATGGGAGTTGTTTTTCCGCTACAATCTGGCCGTGCTTGGCCTGAACTTGCTGCCGATTTGGCCGCTCGATGGCGGAAAGTTGTTGTTTTTGCTGTTGGCTTACTTCCGTCCGTTCAGCGCCGCCCATCGCCACATGGTGGCCGTCTCCGCTGTCTTGTTGGCCGTTTTTGCCGTTCTGCTGTTCGTCGTTGCGCCCCGCCAGCTTGATTTGTGGACCATCGCCGCCTTTTTGGCGCATGCCATCTGGCAGGAGCAAAAGCAGCATCCTTACGTCGTCATGCGTTTTTTGCTGGAGCGATATTATGGAAAAAAAGGCGACTACGCAAGGCTGCGGACGATCACGGCTCCTGCCGATGAGCGCATTTCGCACGTGTTGCACCGCTTTTATCGCGGCCAAAAGCACGCCATCGTCGTCGTCCGCAACGGCCGTGAGCGGACGACGCTGGATGAGAATGAGCTGCTGCACGCGTTTTTCTCCGAAAAACAGACCGATGCCCCGCTTGGCGCTCTCATTTATTCATAGCCGAAGCCGCCTGCTAGCTAGGGCGAAAAAGATCACGGTTGACGGACAGCGGTTTCTGTGCTACCATAAATAACGTTGTAGACATTTTGCCCCATCGTCAACGGGCAAAAGAGGGCGGCTGTCGCAAAAAGACGCACCCGCACTACAACCGCTCAGCGCGGGTCGTGAAGCGTTCCGGCACGGAACCGCCTTGACGCTGGCGAGTCTGAGTCGATGAAGGAGGTGCGAGGCATGTACGCAATCATTGAAACTGGCGGCAAACAATTGAAAGTCGAAGAAGGCCAAGAAGTTTACATCGAAAAATTGGATGCGAATGAAGGCGATACGGTGACGTTTGACAAAGTGCTGTTCATCGGCGGGGAAACGGTGAAAATCGGCAACCCGACGGTCGAAGGCGCAACGGTCACAGCGAAAGTGCAAAAGCACGGCCGACAAAAGAAAATCATCGTCTTCAAATATAAAGCGAAAAAGAACTATCGCCGCAAACAAGGCCACCGTCAGCCGTACACGAAAGTCGTCATCGAGAAAATCAACGCGTAACATGATTCGCGTCACGATTGAACGGGAAGCGGACGGCCGCATTCGCGCGTTCACGATGGACGGGCACGCCGAGTTTGCCGAACGCGGCCAAGATATCGTTTGCGCTGGCGCTTCGGCGGTTTCGTTCGGCACGATCAACGCCATCGAGGCGCTTGTTGGCGTAAGCCCGCACGTTTCCCTCGGCCAAGACGGCGGCTATCTTCGCTGTGAGCTTCCGAAGCTGGAAGAAGCAGCGGCGGCAGAAAAAGTGCAGTTATTGTTGGAAGCGATGGTCGTCTCGCTAAAGACGATCGAACGCGACTACGGGAAATTCATCCGCGTGACATCCATCTAGCAGGAGGTGACTGCCATGCTGCGACTCGATTTGCAATTTTTTGCCTCGAAAAAAGGGGTCGGTTCGACGAAAAACGGCCGCGACTCGATCGCGAAACGCCTTGGCGCCAAGCGCGCTGACGGCCAATTCGTCACAGGCGGCTCGATTTTGTACCGCCAGCGCGGAACAAAAGTCCATCCGGGCTTGAACGTCGGCCGCGGCGGTGATGATACGCTGTACGCCAAAATCGACGGCATCGTCCGCTTCGAGCGGCTCGGCCGCGACCGCAAACGCGTCAGCGTCTATCCGGTCAGCCAAGAAGCGTAAGCAAGGCGAAAAAACTCTAACCGTTCGGTTAGGGTTTTTTCTTTTTGAAGCGAAAAAGCGCTCCCGCTCGATGTCAAAAAATGTTATAGTAAAAATACCGAGGTTTATCACCACAACGTGTACTTGACAAATGAAACTTCTTTTCGTGTCACCATGTATGAAAATGGTCGGTTTACTGTTTTTTCTTTACAGAAGGAAGTATGGCATGTTTGGAAACAGTCAAGTACAGCTCTTAGTAAAGAGCCAGTACCGATTCCTTTGCGGGGAGAGCTGGAACTTCGCGCCGGCTAAGGAGCGCGGGATAGATAGGGGAGCGTCGGATGGAGAAGCGATGGACTGTCATTGAAGTGTTGCGCCACGCCCGGCATGACTGGCTGAACAAAATTCAGCTCATTCAAGGGCATTTGGCGCTCAATAAGGTAGAGAGGGTCAAAGAAATCATTGAGGGCATTGTCGTTGAGATGCAGCAAGAGGCGCGGCTGACGAATTTGAAGGCCGAGCGCTTCGCGGAGCTGATCATGACGTACAATTGGGAGCCGCGCCCCGTTTCGCTCGAGTATGAGATTACGGGCGGCGAAGCCGATTTGTCGCCGTATGACGAGCGGTTGAGCGAATGGTGCGAGGCGTTTTTGCGCTTGCTTGAAGCCCAGGCTGATGCGGAAACGGAAAACCATGTATGCGTGTCGGTGGACTTGTCTGACGGGCGGACGGCTTTGTTTGTTGATTACCGCGGTACATGGCGGGACGGCGAAGCGATTCGCGCTTGGCTGGAACGTTGCGAGCCGGCGCCGCCGCTGCGGCTTGTGGCGTTTGCCATTGAGCCGGGGGAACTGACCGTGGAGCTGGAACTGATGTCGAGCTGGTGACATTTGAAAAGGGCGGCTGCATCGCGCTGCGAAAGTGGCTCGGGCGCGGCTATTGACAGCATGAAGCGGACGTTGTATACAATAATACATATTAGGGATACGCAAATGTTTGCGATGATGGAAGCGAAGCGGAGGAACAACGATGTTTGTCGATCAGGTGAAAATTTATGTGAAAGGCGGGGACGGCGGCAACGGCATGGTCGCGTTCCGCCGGGAAAAATACGTCCCGAAAGGCGGGCCGGCTGGCGGGGACGGCGGCAAAGGCGGCGATGTCGTATTGGTCGTTGATGAAGGGCTGCGCACGCTGATGGACTTCCGCTACCAGCGCCATTTTAAAGCGCCGCGCGGTGAGAACGGCATGTCGAAAAATCAGCACGGGAAAAATGCCGAAGACTTGCTCGTCAAAGTGCCGCCCGGCACGGTCGTCATCGACGCCGATACGAACGAAGTGCTCGCCGATTTGACCGAAGCGGGGCAGCGGTTTGTCGTGGCCAAAGGCGGGCGCGGCGGACGCGGCAACACCCGGTTTGCCACCGCCGCCAACCCGGCGCCGGAAATCGCGGAAAACGGCGAACCGGGCGAGGAGCGGAACGTCATTTTGGAGTTGAAACTGCTGGCCGATGTCGGGCTTGTCGGGTTTCCAAGCGTCGGCAAATCGACGCTGCTGTCGGTCGTCTCCGCGGCTCGGCCGAAAATCGCCGAGTATCATTTTACGACGCTCGCCCCGAATTTGGGCGTCGTCGAAACGGAAGACGGCCGCAGCTTTGTCATGGCCGATCTGCCCGGCTTAATCGAAGGCGCTCATCAAGGGGTCGGCTTAGGGCATCAGTTTTTGCGCCATATCGAGCGGACGCGCGTCATCGTTCACGTCATCGACATGGCGGCGGTCGAAGGGCGCGACCCGTACGATGACTACCTCGTCATCAATGAGGAGCTCAGGCAATACAACTTGCGCTTGACCGAGCGGCCGCAAATCGTCGCCGCCAACAAAATGGACATGCCGAACGCTGAAGAAAACTTGCGCCGTTTCAGAGAAAAAGTCGGCGCGGCGGTGCCGGTGTTTCCGATTTCTGCGGCGACAAGGCAAGGGGTGCGCGAGCTGCTGTTTGCCATCGCCGACTTGCTGGAGGCAACGCCGGAATTTCCGCTGCATGAAACGAACGAGCCGGCCGTGCAGCGGGTCGTGTATAAATATGAAAAGGAAGAGGCGCCGTTTGTCATCACTCGTGACAGCGATGGGGCGTTTCGTTTGTCGGGCGAGAAAATCGAAAAGCTGTTTAAGATGACCGATTTTTCCCGCGAAGAATCGGTGCGCCGCTTCGCCCGTCAACTGCGGACCATGGGTGTCGATGACGCGCTGCGCGAGCGCGGGGCGAAAGACGGAGACACCGTCCGCTTGCTCGATTATGAGTTCGAGTTCGTCGACGACTGGGATGAACGGTAAAAGCGGGGGAACGTGCGGTGGAGAAAAAGTTTTATTTAGTGCGCGAAGACGTTCTGCCGGAAGCGATGAAAAAAGTCGTGCAAGCCAAACAGCTGCTCGAGCGAAAAAAAGCCGCCTCGGTCGCCGAGGCGGCGCAGCTTGTGAACATCAGCCGCGGCGTCTTTTATAAATACCGCGACGCCATTTTTCCGTTTCAAGCCGTGACGAAAGAAAACATTGTCACCTTGTTCTTTCATTTGGAAGATCGCTCTGGAACGCTTTCCCAATTGCTTGGCGTCGTAGCGGCTGCCGGTTGCAACGTGCTGACGATCCACCAGACGATCCCGCTGCAAGGGCGGGCGAACGTGACGCTCTCCGTCAGCACGAACGAGATGAACGAGGAGATCGATGAGCTCCTAGCGAAATTGCGGCAGCTTGAATTTGTCGAAAAAGTAGAAATTGTCGGTTCGGGAGTGTATTAAGGCAAAGGGAGAGGCAAATGGAGATGAAAATTGGCTATTTAGGACCGAAAGCGACATTTACGGAAGCGGCGGCGGCCGCGCTTTTTCCGTCATCGCCGCGGGCGCCGTATGATACGATTCCTGACTGCATCGACGCCGCGGCAGCCGGAGAAATTGAAGCGGCCGTTGTGCCGCTGGAAAATGCGTTGGAAGGGTCGGTCAATTTAACGCTCGACTATTTAATTCATGAACAGCCGTTGCCGATTATCGGCGAGGTCGTCGTGCCGATCGAGCAGCATTTGCTCGTTCACCCGTATTACGCTCCGCATTGGCGCGAAGTGAAAGAAGTGTATTCCCATCCGCACGCCATGGCGCAATGCCGCAAGTTTTTGCATACGGTGCTCAAAGAGGCGAAGCACGTGCACGTTACCTCGACGAGCGCGGCGGCGAGATGGGTGAGCGAGCACCCGTACTTGCCGGCGGCGGCGATCGCCAACCGGCTGGCGGCGGATGAATACGGTCTTGTCATCGCCCAAGAAAACATTCATGATTACGATTCCAATCATACGCGCTTTATCGTTGTCAGCCGGCGCAATGAACCGCTTTCGCTCCGGTCGCCGCTTTACGCCGGCGACAAGACGACCATCGTCGTCATGCTCCCGAAAGACCAGCCCGGCGCCCTTCATCAAGTATTGTCGGCGTTCGCTTGGCGGCGGCTCAATTTGACGAAAATCGAATCGCGCCCGGCGAAAACCGGGCTTGGCAACTATTTTTTTATCATTGACATCGATGCGCCGAAGGATGACGTTCTCATCCCGGGAGCGATGGCGGAAATCGAAGCGCTCGGTTGCACCGTGCAGCTGTTGGGCAGCTATCCGTATTACTTCGTTGGATAAAGGAGCAAAAGGGTGTCCTTGTTCGCGATGGGGACACCCGTTTTGTCGCTTTATGCTTCAATGAGAAAGCCAGCCTGTTTTAAGGCGCGGCAGGCGGCATCAAGCTTTTCCGTCGCATCGGCTTCGATCGTATGCAAATGCGTTCCATCGGTCAGTTGGAGCAAATAAGCCGATTTGGTCGCGTTGATTTTGGCGATGAATTGATCGACCTCGAAGCGGTTGCTGACCATGATGGACGCCGTCAAATCGCCGTACACCGGATGCTCGATTTTGACGTCCTTGACAGTCACTCCGCAATCGACAAGGAGGTATAGCTCTTCTTTCGTCTGTTCTGGCGTATGGAAGCAGGCGATCGTTCTCGTATACGTTTTGGCCGGCGCCGCCGGCTTTAAATACAAATAGCCTTGACTTGTGGCGATAATCGGCTCATTGCGCGCTTTAAGCAAGGAAATGTCTTGAACGATCACCTGGCGGCTGACGTTGGTTTTGGCCGCCAATTCCGCCCCGGTGAGCGGCGCCTCGCTTTCTTTCAGCCATTGCAAAA
Source organism: Geobacillus sp. C56-T2 (assembly GCF_007829715.1). NCBI lineage: Bacteria > Bacillati > Bacillota > Bacilli > Caryophanales > Anoxybacillaceae > Geobacillus > Geobacillus sp. C56-T2. The sequence goes on along the minus strand of NZ_VJWB01000001.1, from coordinate 2,544,089 downwards.
TAAGTTGGCGCCGCGCTTCCCCGAAAACTTTCTTCTCCTCTTTCATCCATGGTTCGCCCCCTTTCCTGCTGAGATTAGCCGTTCCAAAACGGAAACGAAGCGGTCAATGTCCGCTTCCGTCGTGGCGGTGCCGAAGGAAACGCGAATGAACTGCCTTGCTTCTTCCGGTGTTTTTCCGACGGCTATCATCGTCCGCGATGGCGCTTGCAATCCTACTTGGCAGGCGCTGCCGGTCGAAATGGCAATCCCGGCGCGATTGCATTCCAACATGACAAACTGGCCTTCCAAGCCGTTGACCGATAACCCGACGATATGGGCGAGCCGAGCGTCACGATGGCCTTCGACGGCCACCGGCAGCCGTTTGGCGGCGATGGCGTCCAGAAGGCGGTTCCGCAGCTGTTCGAAACGGAGTTGCTCGCTTTCCATCCGCTCATAAAGGCGTTTCGCCGCTGTCAGGAACGCGGCGATGCCCGGCACATTGACCGTTCCCGGACGAAACCCTGATTCGTGCGTCGCCCCTGGGAAGACGGGCTTCCAGTGGCGGCGCGGGTCGATGTAGACAGCGCCGACGCCTTTGGGGCCGTACACTTTATGCGCGGAAACCGAGAGGCTGTCGATCGCCATCGCTTTGACATCTAGCTGTATTTTAGCAAAAGTTTGCACACAGTCGCTATGAAAAAGGACGCCGCGCGCCCGCAGGAGACGGCCGATGTCGGCGAGCGGCTGGATCGTGCCGATTTCCGAGTTGGCGTGCTGGATGGAAGCGAGGATGGTCTCTGGCGTCACGGCCCGCTCCAAATCGGTGAGGCGAATGCGCCCATAGCGGTCCACTGGCAAGTACGTCACCTTGTATCCTTCCGCTTCCAATTGCTTGAATAAATGGTGCAGCGAGGCGTGTTCGATCTCGGTCGTAATCAAATGGGTTCCCTTCCGGCGGTGGGCGGCGATGAGCGAACGGACGGCCAGCACGTTCGCTTCCGTCCCGCCGCTAGTAAAGTACACCCCTTCCGCCTCGCCGTTGATCATAAGGGCGAGCTCGCGCCGGCATAACGTGAGCAGCTTCCGTGCGGTAGTGCCGATATCGTGGAGGCTGCTTTCATTGCCAAAATAAACGGTTGCCGCTTCCGCATAAGCGGCGACGGCTTCCTTGCACATCGGCGTCGTTGCGGCATAATCCAAATAAATCATCGTTCTCCCGCCTTTTCTTTTTTGAACAAATATCTTGCCATTAGTTTAAATATGTGTAAATATAGATGTCAAGACAGTTAAAAAGAAAGGGGGCTGCAAGGTGAAAGAAGCCGGCATAATCATTGTTGGCAGCGGATTGGCGGCTTTAACCGCAGCCTACGGTTTACAACGGCAAAGAAATGTGACCATTTTCACAAAAAAAGGGCTGACCGACAGCAATTCATGGCGGGCGCAAGGGGGAGTGGCGGCGGCGCTGGCGGAAGCGGATGACTGGCACGCCCATCTCCGCGATACGATGGCGGCTGGCCGCTTCCATAATGATGAACGCATCGTCGAGCTCCTTGTCCGCGAGGGGCCGCAGCGGCTGCAAGCTTGGATCAGCGCCGGGCTGGAGTTTGACCGCGATGAATCTGGCCGGCTTTGTTTCGGTCTAGAGGGCGGGCATAGCCGCCGCCGCATTTTGCATGCCGGCGGCGATCGAACCGGGCGGGCGCTCGTGGAGTTTTTGCGGCGGCAAGTGGACGCGCGGATCGCGGAAGGTGAACAAGTCATTGACTTGGTGATCGAAAACGGCCGCTGCGTCGGCGTGAAAACAAAGCGAAGCGACGGTGTCGTTTCGGCTTGGGCGGCGGAAGCGGTCATTGTGGCGACCGGCGGCTGCGCCGGGTTGTACGCGTTGACGTCGAACGCTCCGACCGCGGTCGGGGACGGCATCGCGATGGCGTATCGGGCCGGCGCCGCGGTCGCGGACATGGAGTTCGTCCAGTTTCATCCGACGATGCTGGCGGTCGATGGAAAAACGGTCGGGCTCATTTCTGAAGCGGTGCGCGGCGAAGGAGCGGTGCTGGAAACGGAAGATGGGCGCCGGCTGATGGAGGGCGTTCATCCGCTTGGCGATTTAGCCCCGCGCGATGTCGTCGCCCGCGCCATTGCGGCCGAGCTCGATCGGGGCGGCCGCGTGGTGCTGAACATTGCTGCCGTTTCCAATTTCCGCCGCCGCTTTCCGACGATTGCCGCGCTGTGCGATGCGCATGGCGTCCGCCTTGAAGACGGCCGTCTGCCGGTCGTTCCGGGCGCCCATTTTTTGATGGGCGGTATCGTGGTCAATGAGTGGGGACAGACGACGGTTCCGGGCTTGTACGCTGTTGGGGAAGCCGCCTGCACCGGCGTGCATGGCGCCAACCGCCTAGCGAGCAACTCGCTGTTGGAAGCGATCGTCTTTGGCAATCGGGTGGCGCAGGCCATCCGGCGCGGCATCGGCTGGCCTGAAGCGATGCGCCAAGCGGTGCGGCGGCCCGACCGCCGGCGTCCGTTTGCCCCGTCGCTACCGGAGCGGACGCGCCTTTGCGAGCGGCTGTCGACAGAGGTTGGCATCGTTCGCGATGGCGAGCGGCTGCGCGCCGCCGTAGGCTGGTTGGAACAGTTTTCGTTGTCCGATTGGTTAGATGGCGACATCGAACCGTTGACGGCCGAGCAGATTGAAACAGGGTATATGCTGCTTGCCGGCTGGCTTGTGGCCTCATCCGCGCTGCGCCGCCCGGAAAGCCGCGGCAGCCATTACCGGAGCGATGTGCCGTACGAAGACCGTGCTTGGCAGGGGCGGCGCCTCGTGCGGACCCGTGAGGAATGGGCGTGGCAAGCGGCCGGACGGTAGGCGAAAAAAGACAACGAAGGAAGGATGAACGATGAACCGATTGAAACTTGAACAGCTGCTGCGGCACTTTTTTCTTGAGGATATGGGCGATGGCGATTTGACGAGCGATCTTCTCTTTCCAGCCCATGAACGGGCCGCCGGCGTGTTTACAGCGAAAGCGGCCGGCGTTTTGGCCGGGGTTGACATCATTTCTGCCGGTTATCGGCTGCTCGATCCGCAAATTGACGTATCGGTGATCAAAAGAGACGGTGAACGGGTTTCCGCCGGCGAACCGATCGCCTCCGTTTCTGGACCGGTGCGGTCGCTGTTATCCGGGGAGCGGGTCATTTTAAATCTGCTCCAGCGTCTAAGCGGCATCGCGACAGTGACGCGGCAGGCGGTCGATCGCCTCGGGGATAGCCGCACCCGCATTTGTGACACAAGAAAAACAACGCCGGGGCTGCGCATGCTGGAAAAATACGCGGTCACTTGCGGCGGTGGCTACAACCACCGCTTCGGCTTGTATGACGGCGTGATGATTAAAGACAATCATATCGCGTTTTATGGGTCGATTGCCGCCGCGGTGAAAACGGTGCGGGAGCGGCTTGGCCATATGGTGAAAATCGAAGTGGAAACGGAGACGGAAGCGGAAGTGCTTGAGGCGGTCGCGGCGGGGGCGGATGTGATCATGTTTGACAATCGAACGCCTGAGGAAGTGAAAGCGTTTGTTCCGCTCGTGCCAAAGCCGATCGTCACCGAAGCGTCCGGCGGCATTACACTCGCCAACGTCGCGGCGTATGGCGCAACCGGAGTCGATTATATTTCCCTCGGTTTTTTGACCCACTCCGCCGCGGCGCTCGATATTAGTTTTTCTTTGCAATAATGGGGGGAGAATGGATGAACGTACTTGAACAGTTGAAACGTATGGATGAAATGCCGGAAAAATATAAAATGATGGAAAAGGATGAGCTGGAAGCGCGCGCTCGCGCCGTCAAAGAACGACTTGGTCGGCGCTTGTTCATTCCGGGCCATCATTATCAAAAAGATGAAGTGATTCAATTCGCCGATGCCACCGGTGATTCGCTTCAGCTTGCAAGGCTCGCGGCGAAAAACAGCAAGGCCGATTACATCGTGTTTTGCGGCGTCCATTTCATGGCGGAAACGGCCGATATGTTAACGAGCGCGGCGCAGGCGGTCATTTTGCCGGATTTGCGCGCCGGCTGTTCCATGGCCGACATGGCCGATCTGTTTCAAGTCGAGCGGGCTTGGGCGGCGCTAAACGAGCGCTTGGGCGAAACGATCGTTCCGCTTGTATACGTCAACTCGACGGCGGCCATTAAAGCGTTTGTCGGCCGGCATGGCGGGGCGACCGTCACCTCATCGAACGCCAAACGCATGATGGAGTGGGCGTTTTCCCAAAAAGAGAGGGTTTTCTTTTTGCCTGATCAACATTTGGGAAGAAATACGGCGTATGCGCTCGGAATCGGTCTGGATGAGATGGCGGTCTGGGACCCGCACGAAGAGACGCTGCAATGCACCGGCGCGCTTGAGCGCGTGAAGGTCATTCTTTGGAAAGGGCATTGCTCTGTTCATGAAAATTTCACGGTCGAGCAAATCGCGTTCATTCGCCGCACGAAGCCGGACATGAAAATCATCGTTCACCCGGAGTGCCGCTTTGAAGTCGTTCAGCAGGCCGATGATGCCGGCTCCACGAAATACATTATTGACACGATCCGGAACGCTCCACCCGGAAGCCAATGGGCGATCGGCACGGAAATGAACTTGGTCAACCGGTTGAAACAAGAGCATCCGGACAAGGAAATCGTTTCCCTCAACCCCTATATGTGCCCATGTTTGACGATGAACCGCATCGACTTGCCGCATTTCGTGTGGGCGCTCGAATCGCTCGAACAAGGAACGATCGTCAACCGGATCACCGTTCCTGAACATGTCGCTTTTGAGGCGAAAACAGCGCTGCAGCGGATGCTGGCGCTTGCCTAGAAGGTCGGTGAAACTAGAAGGTCGGTGAAAAACGGTTGTTTCTTTTGAGCAATGAGGGATCGTTTGAAAGGTGATCCTGATGCGACAAGGCTTTTCTATTTAAGAAACGGTCTTGATCAGCGGCTTGCCCCCTTAAATCACCGGTCTCCTAGAAGGCTAGTGATTTCGTGCAAAATATGCTGATTCGATCTCTTTTCAATTAGAGAAACCTTGGGAGATTTTCACGATAAGGTAACAGAAACAGCTGGTACGTTTATAGCAACGGGAGGGGCCCAGTCCGTTTGCGACGACGTACGAGGCATGGGGCGCGAAAATCAGCAAGAAAGAGGTACCCGTCCGATTGCGACGAAGCATCTTTCACTTTCCCTAGCTGAACGGGAGCTTTTCCGTTCGGCTAGGGATTTTTTTATCATAAATCGTTCATTCCGCTCATACATTGTGTTGAAAGACACTAGCCGGAAACAAGCAATGGTTCGAGCGAGCACCGACAGTCTCGGTTTAGGAGGGGAACGGAGTGAAAATCCATATTGTTCAGAAGGGAGACACCCTTTGGAAAATCGCTCAAAAATATGGAGTCGATTTTGAACAATTGAAAAAAATAAATGGCCACCTAAGCGATCCGAATCTCATCATGCCTGGCATGAAAATCAAAGTGCCAACGGCCGGCGTTCCGGTCAAAAAAGGGGCGAAGACGACGGCGCCGCCCAAAAAAATCGAGGTGAAAGAACACCCGTACACCGAAGCGAAACCGTTTGTTTCCATTGACCTTGAAGCGGAATTCGGCTCGGCTCCCAACGCCGCTATTGGAGAAGCGCCAGCCGCCAATCAAACGCCGGCCGCAGCGAACCCGACAAACAACATGTCAGTGGCGCCGAAACCGGCCAATGAAATGCCGCCTGCACCAAAAGCGGCAAACGAAACGCCAGCTCCAGCGAAAGCGGCGAACAACATGCCGGCTGCGCCAAAAATGGCGAACGAACTGCCGACCGCCCCGAAAGCAGCGAACAACATGCCGACCGCCCCGGTTGACAAAGCAAAACAGGCGGTCAACGAAGCGAACGCCGGAGCGAAAACAGGATCCGGCATGCCGATCGGCCAAGCACCGAATGCGAAGGCAAATCAAGCGGCGGCCGCTCCCGTTAATGAGCTCCCTAACGTTCCGGTGAACGAAGCGCCCGCGGCCGTCAACGAAGCGCCGGCGCCGAAGCAAGCGGACAAAGCGGCCAATCCCGCCGCGGTGGAACCGGTCGAGGAGAAAAAAGAAACAGCGAAAGCCGAGGCAAAGGCCTCTGCGCCTCCGCTCGTGCACACCATTCCTCCGGTGACGCCGCCGCCTCCTCTTTCGTTTGCCCAGTCTTGGGCTGCGGCGCCGCCGCTCCCGCCGAAGCCGAGCAACATTTTGCCGGACGTCATGAAAGAGGAGAACGGCGAAAGCCCGAACGAATGGAAGGCGGAAGAAAGCGATGAGGCGCCGCCGCTGCCCCATCTTCCTAACGCTCCGTTCGTTCCGCCGACGTTTGGAGCGAATCAAGGATACGTGCCGACGGTTCCGGTCTGGCCGGGAGCGGGATATTATGCCCCGCCGCTGCCGACAGCGCCGCCTATTCCATATTCATCGCTGGCCGCTGCCGACAGCCCGGAAAGCAGTTCGGCGCCGTTTCCTGGAATTCAAGAAAGCAGCGATGAATCGGCAGCTCTGCCGCCGGTCGGGCACGGTGCCCCTCCATTCCCCTCGCCGATCGGCGCCGGTTACGTTCATCCTGCCTCGATGGCGCCCGTTTATGGCGCACCGGCAACGTACGCGCCGCCGTCCGGCTATCCGCCATTGGGCTATATGCCCATTTATGCGCCGGCGCCGTATTACGGAGGATACATTCCGTCCGCTCCGTATGGGTATGCGCTGCCGCCAACTGCGCCTGTGCTTCAGTGGCCTGGAGGTGGTTACCCGGCCAACCCACCTGGATCGGCGCCGCCGTTTTGGCCTGCGGAGGCTGGCCCGCGTTTGTTTGGCGAGCCGCCGGATGAGGAGAGCGAACATGGCGATAACGAATAACGGAATGGAAAGAGACGCTGCCCGCCGTCTCTTTTTTCTTCTTGAGCGCCGCTTCCGTCTTGACATTCAGCAGGCGGTGGCATTGAAACCGCACGTGATCGCCATCGCCGCCCGGCAAGGGACGTGGGTGGCCAAAGCGTATCGTTCGTTTGCGGCCGCTTGGCGGCAAGCATGGCTGCTTTCGGCTTTGCGGCGCGCCGGGTTTTTGGCCGCTCCCGCTCTCGCGCCGATCGGCTGCGGAGGCGTGGTGGAAGCGGGCGGGAGCTATTGGCTGCTGATGGAGTACGTAAAGGACGGGCGCCCGCTTTCGCTCGCCGATGGACGCGCTGCCGCCGCCGGCCTCTCTCTTTTGCGGCACTACCATGCGGCGACTGCGCTCATTGTTCGGACGGAGCGAGCGGCCGGCGCACTGCCGCGCCTGCATCTGTATGAAAAATGGCGCCGCCGCTATGATGAGTTTTGCCGCCACTTGCCGCTCATTGAAACCATCATGGAAAAGGAAGACATTTTGTTTGTGCGGCGCTGGGCGCGCGATTGTTTGGCAACGTGCGCCGAGCATGCCGCCGAGTTGGCGGCGGAGCCGGTGGCGATCATTCACGGCGATGTCGCTCCGCATAATTTTTTGTGTTCTGCCGGCCATTTATGGCTCATTGACTATGATGCCGCCGCTATGGCTTCGCCCGGGCTGGATTATTGGCAATATGCCAACCGCTTGTTGCCGCACATCGGCTGGTCGTACTCAGCGCTCGCTCGTTTCGCTCCGCTCCGCCACTGGCTGGAAAAGCGCTGGTTTTTGCATGCCCTCCTTTTCCCGGCTGACATCTTTCGGGAGTGGCGGCCGGCCGTCGAACGCCGCCGCCGCTTGGCGATCGACAGGGAAAAGCGGGAGCGGTTTGTCCGCCGCCTGTGCGCTATGCTAGAATAAAACATGTGGAATGAAATCGATGGAAAAGGGGTCGAAGGTGAATGCAAGAAACGATTGACAAGCTTGTGCAATGGCTGCGGGAACAAGTCGCAGCGGCCGGTCTGAACGGGGCGGTTGTCGGCATCAGCGGCGGCATTGACTCGGCGGTCGTCGCCCATTTGATTCGGCGAGCCTTTCCGGACGATTCGCTCGGCTTGATCATGCCGTGCAAAAGCCATCCAAAAGACATGGAAGATGCGCTGAAAGTGGTGGAAAGCTGCGGAATTCGCCATTTGGTCATCGATTTGACCGAGGCGCATAAGGCGCTGTTCGGCGCCGTGGAAGCCGAACTGAAAGCCCGCGGGGAGTGGAATGAGGAGAAAGCGCGCCTCGGCGATGCGAACACGAGGGCGCGCCTGCGCATGACGACGTTGTACGCGGTTGCCAACAACTACGGTTATCTTGTCGTCGGCACGGACAACGCCGCCGAATGGCATACCGGCTACTTCACGAAATACGGGGATGGCGGGGTCGATTTAGTGCCGCTCATTCATTTCACCAAAGGCGAAGTGCGGGAAATGGCTCGCGTGCTCGGCGTTCCCGAAGAAATCATCACAAAAGCACCGAGCGCCGGATTATGGGAAGGACAGACGGACGAAAGCGAGATGGGCACGACATATGAAATGATTGACAAATATTTGAAAGGAGAAGACATCCCAGAGCGGGACCGGAACATTATTGAACAGCTGCACGAACGTTCGCATCATAAACGGCAGCTCGCTATAGCGCCGCCGAAGTTTTAACGTCATTTTCGACAGAAGTGTTCCATCTCAAGGAATGGGCAGGGCAAAGCCCAAAGAGTAGATGGGATGAATGGCGGCTGGCGGGAACGGACAGCGATAACGCATAGGCCGCCCATGATGGAAGAAACAGCGCTTTTCACGGAACGGGTTGCCATAACGCCTGCTCAAGATGCCGTTCGTTGATGGTCTGCCGATCTTGGCGGAAACTGACAGCGATAACGCCTCCCCTTTTTCCACAAGCTAAACGTAAGGCTGGTTTGTGGCCAGCCCGGGGCTTAGGAAACCAAGGGGGGTTTTCCATTGAGACAAGCGGTCAAATGGCTCGCTGCGCTGTCAGCGGCCGGCTTGCTCGCTTCATGCGCCAATGATCAGGAAGGAAATGAAGGCGCACAACGCTACAATGACAGCGCAAGGCCAATCGGCTATTACTCGACGGAACGGAGCGATGATTTTCGCTACGGCCGCTATGGCACGAACGCGCTCAACTACGACAACCGGTATCTATGGACGCGGCGCGGGCCGGCGACCGACTATTTGACGGATGGCGGCCGTCTTGGCGGACCGGCGGCGACCCGCTTTGACACGGACGTGCCGGCTCTTCCGCCCGATGTCGATTTTGGCGATGGCGATTACAATTACCACGGGCATTTACACTCGCTAAACGTCGACCCGCATCCGTCCTACTATCGAACGTATGACGGCCGCTTGGCCGAACAGCTCTCTCGCCGGGCCGCAGCGGTCAGCGGGGTGAAGGATGCTCGCGTGGTGGTGTACGGCGGCCAAGCATTGATCGCGATCACGACCGCCGACCGCCATCCGGAGCGCGTTGAACAGCGCGTCGCCCAAGCGGTTGCTCCGCATGCCGGCGGCAAGCGGGTGCGCGTCACGTCCAACCCAAGCATGTACCATCGCGTTCGTTCGATCGACAACACGATTCGCCACGGCGGTCCGGTGAACCGAGAGGAAATTGACCGCGACTTGCGCACCATTTTTATCGGCGATACGATTCAAGAACGGCCGGAAAATACGCGATAGTGCGAACGAGACGGTCAAGCTGAACGATCGAGAGGGTGTCCCAAAACGACTGGGACACCCTCTCTCATCGCTATATAGAAGCACTAGCCGCTTCCCTGCCACACGAGTTGGGGCTTTCTTGAGAAGGCCGGTGAACAACCGCTGCTTCCCTTCATCAATGGGGAAACGCCTGAAAATTAGGATCCATGCAACAAGGTTTTTCTAGTTGAGAAATGAGATGGCAAAGCCGTATCCACGAGTAAATCACCGGCTTCTGAGGGGAGATCGCCTTTTGGGTCAGCCCCATTTAACGGAGCAGGCTGCTTATCAACCTCGTTTCTCAAATCGAAAAGCCCTGTCGCATCAAGATCGCCTTTCGCACGCTCCCATTGTTCAAGACAAACAACCGCTTTTCCCCAGCCTCCTAGGCGAAATGAGGCGGTTGAGTGCCGGGCCATTCGGCTTTCTCGCTGGGCTCGGCTGACATTTTCCTTGTTTTCTGGTATAGTAAGTATCGGAACATTCCGTTGTGATGAGAGGAGAAGCTATCGATGGCTGGACATTCGAAGTGGAAAAATATCCAACGGCGGAAAAATGCCCAAGATGCCAAGCGGGGCAAACTGTTTATGAAATTGGCCAAAGAAATTTACGTGGCCGCTAAAAACGGCGGGGGCGATCCAGCAGCCAATCCGAGCCTGCGCCTTGTGATCGAAAAGGCGAAGGCCGCCAACATGCCGAGCGAAAACATTGAACGGGCGATTAAAAAAGCGACCGGAAACCAAGAGCATACTCACTACGAAGAAATTCGCTACGAAGGGTATGGGCCGGGCGGCGTTGCCGTCATGGTCGTCTGCCTTACCGATAACAAGAACCGCACCGCCGCCAACGTGCGTGCCGCCTTTTCCAAAAACGGCGGGAACTTGGGGGAAACGGGCTGCGTTTCGTATTTGTTTGAACGAAAAGGCTTGCTCGTGATCGACCGCGGGGAGCACGATATAGACGAAGACGAGCTGCTGCTGCTGGCGATTGAAGCAGGGGCCGAGGAGATGGAAACGACGGACGAGTCGTTTGAAGTCTATACGGCGCCCGAGTCGTTTGAGGCAGTGAAAGAACAGCTCGAACAGCAAGGATTCACGTTTGCGAGCGCCGAAATCACGATGATCCCGCAAACGTACACCACCTTATCCGGCGATGAATTGAAAAAAATGCTGAAGCTGATCGATACGCTTGAAGACGATGACGATGTGCAAGACATCTACCATAATTTAGATGAATCGGTGCTTGATGAAGCGTAACTCCGTCGGTGAAGAGGCCGGCGGATTTTTTTGTCCGTGTGGCATACACCAAAAAAGGATGAAACATAATAACGGGGAATAAGGAGGTGCTACGCTGATGGAAGGAAATGTGACTTCGTTAACGAGTGCAGAAATTTCCAATCTTTGGAGCACGTATGTCAATGACAGTATTGTCGCTTGTTTGTTGACGCATTTTGCCGAAACGGTGACCGATGATGAAATTCGTCCGCTCATTGATGAAATGTTGAACGTTGCCAACGGGCATTTGCGCGCCATTGAGCAGCTGTTTGCCGCCGAAGGCATCGCCAAGCCGGTCGGCTATCCGGTTGAGAAGCATGTTTATTCCGGCGCCCCGAAACTGTTTAGCGACATCTTCTACTTAGAGTACATGTATCATATGACGAAGTTTGGCATCGCTTCGCACAGCGGAGCAATCGCTTTAGCGTCGCGCCAAGATATCGCCGATTTGTTCCGCGCGTTTTTAAATGAAGCCGTGACGTTAAACGACCGCACCCGTCATGTTCTTTTGGAAAAAGGAGTGTACATTCGCCCGCCGTATATGGTGTATCCGAAACAGGCCGAGTTTATTGAAAAGCAGCGCTTTTTGACGGGCTGGTTCGGCCCGCGCCGCCCGCTGCTTGCGATTGAGGTGGCGCACTTGTTTACGACAGCGCGCAACAACGAACTCGGCAAAGCAACGCTGACCGGATTTGCCCAAGTGGCTGTTGACCCGGAAATCCGCAACTTTTTCCTGCGCGGAGTGCGCGTCTGTTCCGATATTATGAACACCGTTCATGACGTGTTGCGGGAAAGCAACGTGCCGGCGGTCATGTCTCCGGATGTGACGGTCACCGATTCCACGAAGCCGCCGTTTTCCGATCAGCTGATGATGGCGGTGATTAACGCGCTGTCCGTCATTGGCACGGCCGAATACGGAGCGGCGATGGCGGTGAGCCTAAGGCGCGATATTATCGCGTTGTATGCCAGCTTGATCGCCAAAGCGGGCGCGTTCACAGAAGATGGAGCCAATATGATGATCGAGCGCCGCTGGCTCGAATACCCGCCCCACTTTTTGGACCGCCAGCAGCTCGCTTTGCAAAAAAGCTGAGCGCGGCAGGAATAAAATGGCGCCTGCCGGCGAAACTAATGATGCAAACGAATCATCATCTGGGAAGAGAGGAACAGGCGATGCGAATTCTTTCCATCCTGCTGTTAACCGTCGCTCTTGTGCTGCCGGGCCAGCGGGCGTCCTCCGCCCCTGTCAGCATGACGATCGTCTTGCAGCAGCACTATTTGGACGGGGAAATCAGCGAGGAGAAAAAGACGGAGACGGTTGATTCATTGACGAACATCTGGAAAAAGTACCGCGATTGGCAGCTGGTTGATCTCGATGACCGGACGATCGTGTTTCGGAAAACGGTCAACGACATTTCTCCGCTCTTGAAAGCGAACGGCTATTTTGGCATCACTGACGATGGCACGTTATCCATTTTCAATGGCAGGCCGGGGCGGTCCAGCCCGATTATTCAGTCGTTTTTTCAGATTGATGTGAAAAAACTCGAAAGCCGCCAGCAGGAAAGGTTGCGGCAAGGAATTCGCGTCCTCTCCAAAGAACGGTATGAACAAGTGATTGAGCTGTATCGCCATTTTGCGGTTGCCCAATAAAGCGCTTCCCCCTCTCTCATCTTTGTTGCGCCATAGTTTTCCCTCAAGAGGATGGGTTTTGCGCCCGCTTTGCTTTCCCATTGTGCATCGATCCCGCCGTGCCAACAAGCATTGCGGGATTTCCTTTTGTCATCCGTTTGCCGCTGTTCCCTTTTGCGATCCTCTGTCGTATGATACAATGGAAAAGCAAGAGAAGGGGAGGAGCATCGCCTTGATCGAGTTCATCCGCGGGTATATCGATTATGTCTGTCCCGAGTATATCGTCATTGACCATCAGGGCATCGGCTATGAGGTGTTTACGCCGAACCCATTTGCTTTTCAGGAAAGCCGCGACAAGCTGGTGACGGTCTATACATACGAATACGTTCGCGAAGATGTGCGCGCCCTATACGGCTTTCTAACGCGCGAGGAACGCCGGTTGTTCGCCAAGCTTTTGCAAGTGTCGGGCATCGGTCCGAAGGGCGGTCTCGCCATTTTGGCGGCCGGGCGCCCGGACGAGGTGGTGCGGGCGATTGAAGAGGAAAATGAAGCCTTTTTGTGCAAGTTTCCGGGGGTCGGAAAAAAGACGGCCCGACAAATGATTTTGGATCTGAAAGGAAAGCTGGGGACGTTCCCGGCGTCTTCGGCCGCGCGCGCCTCCGCGTTGCGCTCCGAGGCGCTTGCCGAGGCGGTGGCCGCACTGAAGGCGCTCGGCTATGCGGAGCGGGAAATTGAAAAGATCGTTCCAGCGCTCGGCCTTGAGCAGCTGTCGACAGAGGAGTACGTGAAACGAGCGTTGGCTATGTTGTTGAAATGAGTGCGACAGCTGCCTCCAAAGGCGCTCTTGTTTGTTTGGGTGGAACGAAGCGCGACAGCGAGGCGGATGATCGAAAGGGAGGGATGACCGGTGGACGAACGGCTCGTATCCGGCGCGGTGTTAGGAGGGGAAGCAGCGTTCGAGCCGAGCCTGCGGCCGCAGTCGTTGCAGGAGTACATCGGCCAAAATCAAGTCAAGGAAAATTTAAAAGTGTTTATTGAGGCGGCCAAGCTGCGTCAGGAGACGCTTGACCATGTGTTGCTGTATGGGCCGCCGGGGCTTGGAAAAACGACGCTCGCTGCCGTGATCGCCAACGAAATGGGGGTTAAGCTGCGGGCGACGTCGGGGCCGGCGCTCGAGCGGCCCGGCGATTTGGCGGCGCTGCTCGCTTCCCTTGAGCCGGGCGATGTGTTGTTTATTGATGAAATTCACCGCTTGCCGCGCCCGGTGGAAGAAGTGCTCTATCCGGCCATGGAAGATTATTGCCTCGATATTACGATCGGCAAAGGGCCGGATGCGCGTTCGCTCCGCCTTGACTTGCCCCCGTTTACGCTCGTCGGGGCGACCACAAGGGCGGGGGCGCTATCGGCTCCGCTGCGCGACCGGTTTGGCGTCATCAGCCGCTTGGAATATTACCGCGTCGATGAGCTCGTGCAAATCGTTGAACGAACGGCGGCGCTTTTGCATATGGCTGTCGCCCGTGAAGCCGCGTTTGAGCTCGCTCGCCGGGCGCGCGGCACGCCGCGCATCGCCAATCGCTTGCTTCGCCGCGTTCGCGATTTCGCCCAAGTGCGTGGGGAGGCGGAAATTTCGCTTCCGTTGGCCGTTGAAGCGCTTGAGCGGCTGCAAGTCGACCGGCTCGGGCTCGATCACATTGACCATAAGCTGTTGACGGCCATGATTGAAAAATTCGCCGGCGGTCCGGTTGGCCTCGAGACGATCGCCGCGGTGATTGGCGAAGAAGCGCAAACGATCGAAGAAGTGTATGAGCCGTATTTACTGCAAATCGGCCTCTTGCAGCGGACGCCGCGCGGACGTATGGTGACGCCGGCCGCCTACGCCCACTTAGGAATGGAGGTTCCGAAGCAGTGAACAGCTTGCCGAAGTTGATTATGACAATTGGCGCCGTGCTGATCATTGTCGGGTTTGTTATGCAGTTTATCAAACTCGGCCGCCTGCCGGGGGATATTGTCATTCGCAAAGGGAATATGACGTTTTATTTTCCGATCGTGACGTCCTTATTGCTCAGTGTGGTGCTGTCGTTGCTTTTTTATGTGCTCGGACGATTTCGCTGAAGGAAGGGGAACATCATGAAAGTCGAGCTGTTTGATTTTCATTTGCCGGAAGAATTGATCGCGCAAACGCCGCTTCCAGACCGGGCGGCGTCGAGGCTGATGGTGCTTGATAAACGCACCGGCGCCATTCGCCATGAAACGTTTCGCAACATGATTTCGTACTTGAATCCGGGCGATTGTCTCGTCTTAAATGATACGCGCGTCATGCCGGCGCGTCTTTATGGGGAAAAAGCGGAAACGGGCGGAACGGTTGAAGTGCTGCTCTTAAAGCAGCTTGGTGGCGACCGGTGGGAAACGCTCGTCAAGCCGGGCAAACGGGTCAAACCGGGGACGAAGCTCACTTTTGGGGGCGGAAAACTGGAGGCGGTTTGCCTTGATACGCTCGAACACGGAGGACGGGTGCTCGAGTTTTCATATGACGGCTTGTTTTATGAAGTGCTGGCGGAGCTCGGTGAAATGCCGCTGCCGCCCTATATTAAAGAAAAACTTGACGATCCGGAGCGGTATCAGACGGTTTACGCCCGCGAAATCGGCTCGGCGGCGGCGCCGACCGCCGGCTTGCATTTTACCGAAGAGCTGCTTGATGCCATTCGCGAAAAAGGGGTGCAAATCGTCTTCATTACGCTTCATGTCGGCCTTGGCACGTTCCGGCCGGTGCAAGTGGACGACGTCGAAAAGCACGATATGCACGCCGAGTTTTACCAAATGAGCGAAGAAACAGCGGAGACGTTAAACCGCGTTCGGGAGCAGGGCGGCCGCATCATCGCCGTCGGCACGACGTCGACACGGACGCTCGAGACGATCGCCGGCAAACATAACGGCCGGTTTGTCGCGGAAAGCGGCTGGACCGACATTTTCATCTATCCGGGCTACGAGTTCAAAGGTATCGATGGGCTGGTGACGAACTTTCATCTGCCGAAATCGACGCTCATCATGCTCGTGAGCGCGCTCGCTGGGCGCGAACATATTTTGCACGCGTATGAAGTGGCGGTCCAAGAGCGGTACCGCTTTTTCAGCTTCGGCGATGCGATGCTCATCATTTGAGAAAGGAGAGCCACACGTTGACGATACCGATCCGCTTTGAACTGATCAAAACGTGCCGGCAGACGGGCGCACGCCTTGGCATGCTCCATACGCCGCACGGCTCGTTTGAAACGCCGATGTTTATGCCGGTCGGCACGCTGGCGACGGTCAAGACGCTGGCGCCGGAAGAGCTGAAGGAAATGGGAGCCGGCGTCATTTTAAGCAACACGTATCATCTTTGGCTGCGGCCGGGGCATGACATTGTGGCGGAAGCGGGCGGCTTGCACGCGTTTATGAACTGGGATCGCGGCATTTTGACGGACTCCGGCGGATTCCAAGTGTTTAGTTTGAGTGAATTTCGCCGCATCGAAGAAGAGGGCGTCTATTTCCGCAACCATTTAAACGGCGACAAGCTGTTTTTATCGCCGGAAAAAGCGACGGAAATTCAAAATGCGCTCGGCGCTGACATCATCATGGCGTTTGACGAATGTCCGCCGTATCCGGCGACATACGAGTATATGAAACAGTCGGTCGAACGGACGAGCCGTTGGGCGGAACGCTGTTTACAGGCGCATCGCCGTCCGAACGAGCAAGGGCTGTTTGGCATCGTCCAAGGCGGTGAATATGAGGACTTGCGCCGGCAAAGCGCCCGCGATTTAGTGTCGCTCGACTTCCCTGGCTATGCGGTCGGCGGACTGTCGGTCGGCGAGCCGAAAGAGGTCATGAATCGAGTGCTCGAGTTTACGACGCCGCTTTTGCCGGCGGACAAGCCTCGTTATTTAATGGGCGTCGGTTCACCCGATTCGCTCATCGACGGGGCGATCCGCGGCATCGATATGTTTGACTGCGTGCTGCCGACGCGCATCGGCCGCAACGGCACCGTGATGACGAGCGAAGGGCGGGTGGTGATCAAAAACGCCCAGTACGCCCGCGATTTCTCGCCGCTCGATCCGAACTGCGATTGCTACACGTGCCGGAACTATACGCGCGCGTACATCCGCCATCTTATCAAATGTGATGAAACATTTGGGATTCGCCTCACGTCTTACCATAACGTCTATTTTTTGATAAAATTGATGGAGCAGGTGAGACAAGCGATCCGCGAAGATCGGCTCGCCGATTTCCGAGAGGAATTTTTCGAACGCTACGGCTTCAATAAGCCGAATGCAAAAAACTTTTAGCCATCGGAAAGGAGGGAAACGGAATGAACGCAGCGATTGCCAATTTGTTGCCGATCGTGCTGTTTTTTGTGATTTTCTACTTTTTGCTCATTCGCCCGCAGCAAAAACGGCAGCGCGCCATCCAGCAAATGCAGGCGAGTTTGAAAAAAGGCGATAAAATCGTTACGATTGGCGGCTTGCACGGCATCATCGACTCGGTCGATGAGGATAAAATCATCGTTCGCGCTGGCGACGGCACGCGGCTCACGTTCGACCGCACCGCGGTTCGGGAAGTCGTGGCGGAAAACAAGGCGTAAAAAAAGCCCCATCCGCTGCTACCCTGCCATGAAAACAGCGGCTGTTTCGTTCGAAGCAGCCGCTGTTTTTCGTTTACGCCCGCTCGCGGCGTGACGGTGACAAGTTGACGCCGACGATGCCACCGAGAGCGGAGGCGGCAAGGAAAGCGAGATGATACAGCCATTGTTCGGCGGTAAACGGTTTTTCGATGCCGAGGAACTGAAACAAAAAGATGATCGACGTAAAGCCTACGCTGGTCAGCCCGCCGGCGAGCCATCCTTTTTCTTGGCTTTTTCCCCCGGCGACGACGCCGCCGAGAAACATTGAGATCATCGAGGCGGCAAAAACGAGCCATGTCAGCGAGGATTCATGAATGTCGGTCCATTTAAGCAGCAGCGAAACGACAAAACTGACCAATGCCGCCAAAACGAAAATCGTGGCGATCCCATATACGAGCGCGCTGCCAAGCCGCGACAACCGCAACCCCTCCTTGGACAAAACGGTTTTACCACAATATATTCGCGGCCGGACATGTTTAGACGTTTATTTTCGTTTTGTTTTTCCCGCCAGCCATCCAAGACCCGGAAGGTAGATGAGCTCTTCGCGCCGGATGAGCTGAAAGGCGATCAGGAAGCCGCTATACAACAAGATGGTCGCGGCCATGGCCAGCAGCGTCCAAAACGACGGCGGCACCGAGGCGGGCGGATGATAGAAGAGCAGCCCGCCGGCAGCGCCGGCGGCGATGATGGCGATGCCGGCCTTTACATAGTCACGGGCGTCCACCACGAACGATGTCGCTTTGGCGACGGCGGCAAAATGAAGAAGGGTGACGAGCACCGTGCTCACCGAGGTGGCGAGCGCCGCTCCCATAATCCCTAAAGACGGCCGCGACGCCAAGACGAAGATGCACGCCAATTTCACCGCCGCCCCGATGAGGCTGTTCGTCATCGCCACATTGGCTAAATCAAGCCCTTGCAGCACCGCTTGGAGCGGGCCTTGGAAATAATAAAACAGGAAAAACGGCGCCATCACTTGAATAAAAATGGCTGCTTCGCCTGTTCCGTACATCCATCGCATGAGCGGCTCGGCAAAAAGGTAAAGAACGACCGCCGACAGTCCGCCGGTGACGAGCGACAGGCGCATCGCTTGGGCGATCCGATATTGGACGAGCAGCGGTTTGTTTTGGGCCACCGCTTCGCTAATGGCCGGAACGAGCGCGGTGGCGAGCGCATAGGTGATGAACGACGGCAAGGTGAGCAACGGCAAGGCATAGCCGACGAGCTGGCCGTATTGCTTGGTGGTGGCGGAGGCGGCGATGCCGGCGAGCGCCAAACTGTTGGCAACGACGATCGGTTCAAAAAACCAAGAAAGCGAGCCGATCAAGCGGCCGCCGGTTGTCGGCAGGGCGATCCGCATCAGGCGGATGAACGTGTCTTTGCCGGCATGAATGGAATGAAAAAACTTCGTCCGCAGGCGGATCGATTTTTTCAGCTGAAACAGGAACAATAAATACAATAAGGCTGCCAGTTCGCCGAGGACAGAAGCCGCCATGGCGCCGGCGGCAGCGTATTCAACGCCGTACGGCAACAGCGGTTTCGTGCATAAGGCGATCAAGCTGATGCGGACGATTTGTTCGATCAGGAGCGAGTAAGCGTACGGCTTCATTTGTTGGCGCCCTTGGAAATAGCCGCGCAGCACCGATGAAATAGCGACGATCGGCACGATCGGGGCGACGGCTAGGAGCGGATAATAGATGCGCGGGTCGGTGAACATCGTCCGCGAAAGCCACGGCGTTGCGGCAAGGAGCGCCGGCAGGAATAGGAGGCTCAACACTCCGGTCGTCGCGAGCGAGACGACGAGAATTTTTTTTACCCGTTGCCGGTCGCCGGCCGCTTCCGCCTCCGCGACGAGCTTGGAGATGGCCACCGGCAGGCCCATTTGCGTCACCGTAATCGCCAACACAAGCGTCGGCACCGCCATCATGTACAGCCCGACTCCCTCGTCGCCAATCATCCGGGCGACGACGATCCGGTTCATGAAACCGAGCATTTTGGTGATCAAGCCGGCAATGATTAAAATTATAGTTCCTTGTAAAAATTTGGACATGTTTTCCCCCTGCCTTCTCAAATGCCTTTCTCTTTTATACAATATATGCAAGGCCTATGGCCAAGCATGACAAGGCTGATCAGCGACAATCACCGAGGGGGGGATGGGAGATGGAGGAAAAACAACGGTGGCGGGAACAGCTCCTGCCGGCGCTCGAGTGCAAATATGAGGAGTTCCGGCTGCTCGGCTATACGCACGTCACCATCGATGGGCTGTGGGAATGTTTATGGACGCGGAAATGGAAGGGCGAATTGGCAGATCAGAAGCTGCACGAGCTTGTCAGCGATATTTTGTCGCTTTCGCCGGGGGAGTATATGGCGTTTGTAACGAGGCAGTCCTATCAGCAGGCGGCGAGGGGCGATGAGTTGGAGCGCGTTCTAAAAGAGCTGTTATGAGCGGAGGCGGCTGCCTTTTGACCGGCGCTATACCCGGGGCGCCATCGGTAAGGGCTGAACGTTGACAGCTCCTGCCGGCTGATTCATAATGAAAAGCGGAATCGATGTTGTATGGATCGTGGCCGCCAGCTTCCGGGCGTGAAGACGAATCGAAGGAGGATGTTGAATGATCAAACGCAGCCGCATCGTCGCCTTTTTTCTGCTCCTGCTTTTGCTTGCTGGGGTGATGGGGCCGACGACGCAAGGAATTTTACATAACATTAAGCTAGGGCTGGATTTGCAAGGCGGTTTCGAAGTGCTCTATGAGGTGAAGCCAGCGAAAAAAGGCGATAAAATCGATCAAGAAACATTGCAAAGCACGGTCAGCGCCCTGAACAAACGGATCAACGTCCTTGGCGTCAGCGAGCCGCGTGTGGACATTGAAGGGAATAACCGCATTCGCGTTCAGCTCGCTGGGGTGAAAGACCAAAATGAGGCGCGCGAAATTTTGTCCACGCAAGCGAAATTGACGTTCCGCGACGTCAATGACAACGTGCTGATGGATGGGAGCGACCTCGTCCAAGGTGGGGCGAAGCTGTCGTTTGACGAAAACGGCCGGCCAAGCGTCGCTCTGAAATTGAAAGACGCCGACAAATTCCGGCAAGTGACGGAAAAAGTATACAAAATGGGGCCGCCCAACAACATTTTAGTCATTTGGCTTGATTTTAAAGAAGGGGTCGATTCTTACCGGAAAGAAGCGGGCAAAGCCGATCCGAAATTCATTTCCGCCGCGTCGGTCGATCAAGTGTTCAATCAAACCGATGTGTCGATCGTCGGCAATTTCACGGTGAAAGAAGCCCAACAGCTCGCCGACTTGCTCAATGCCGGGGCGCTGCCGGTCGAACTGCATGAAATTTACTCGACCTCCGTCGGCGCTCAGTTCGGAAAAAACGCCTTGCAAAAAACGGTCATAGCCGGCATCATCGGCATCGCGGCGATTTTTTTGTTCATGATTTGGTTTTACCGGCTTCCAGGGCTCATCGCTGTGATCACGCTATCGGTGTACATTTATTTGATTTTGCTGCTGTTTGACTGGATGAACGGGGTCATGACGCTGCCGGGGATCGCCGCCCTCATTTTAGGGGTCGGGATGGCCGTTGACGCCAACATTATTACGTACGAGCGGATCAAGGAGGAGCTGAAGCTCGGCAAGTCGATGCTGTCAGCGTTTCGCGCCGGCAACCGCGGGTCGTTTGCGACCATTTTTGACGCCAATATTACGACGATCATCGCCGGCGCCGTCCTGTTCATTTACGGGACAAGCTCGGTCAAAGGGTTTGCGACGATGCTCATCATCAGCATTGTCGCCAGCTTTGTCACCGCTGTTTACGGCACGCGGCTGCTGCTTGGGCTGTTGGTATCAAGCCGCTGGCTCGATCGAAAGCCCGAGTGGTTTGGTGTGAAAAAGTCGGACATCTTAAACATCGCCAAGGTCGACGACGAAACCGAAGTGCCGACGAAATTCGACCGTTGGGATTTTGTCAAATATAGCAAAACCTTTTTCATTTTTTCCGGAGCATTGACGATTGCCGGCGTCATTTCCCTTTTTGCTTTCGGATTGAATCTCGGCATTGATTTCACAAGCGGTACGCGCATTGAGGTGACGAGCAACCAGCCGCTGGATGCGAAAGAGCTAGGCGACTATTTTGAGCGGCTTGGCCACAAGCCTGAGGATGTCGTGCTGTCCGGGACGGACGGAAAAACGGGTGTCGTCCGTTTAATCGGGGTGCTCGACAAAAAAGAAATTGCGGCAATCAAAAACGAACTCAAAGAGACGTACGGCCACGAGCCGAACATCAGCACAGTTTCGCCGGTCGTCGGCAAGCAGTTGGCGCGCAACGCGCTCATTGCCGTGCTCATCTCGTCGATTGGCATCATTCTGTATGTGACGATCCGCTTCGAATGGCGGATGGCCTTGGCCGCGATCATCGCTTTATTGCACGATGCGTTTTTCATCATCACCGTGTTCAGTTTGACGCGGCTTGAGGTCGATTTGACGTTTATCGCCGCGGTATTGACGATTATCGGCTATTCCATCAATGATACGATCGTCACCTTTGACCGCATCCGTGACTTGATGAAAAAACGGAAAGTAAAAACGGTTGACGATTTGAAACATATCGTTAACCGCGCCCTGCAGCAAACGTTTACCCGCTCGATCAACACGGTTTTGACGGTGTTGTTGACCGTTGTGGCGCTGCTGCTGTTCGGCAGTGAGGCGATTCGCAATTTTAACCTCGCTTTGCTTGTCGGGCTCGTGTGCGGCGTCTACTCTTCGCTTTTCATCGCTTCGCAGCTGTGGGTCGTTTGGAAAGGGAGCGCCCTCAAGAAAGGCAAAGGGGCGAACAAAGCGGCTCCGGAAGCCGAGCCTCATCTGTAATGACTGCGCCGGAAAAAGCGACCGCGCTTTTTTCGGCGTTTTTTTGTCGCCATGCTTGAGGCGGAAAATGGGCAGACTAAAGCAAGAGGATTCCTACAAGGTGAATCCAGCGCCCAACCGCGCCGGCGGAACATCGACAGACGAGAGCAAGAGGCGCCGGCCATGATGGTGGAACAGGGGGGGACGATGACAAAGAAAGGAAAAAGATAGGAGGCCGGGTTTACGCAGGGGATGGATTTTTTGATCCGGATTGATGAAAACAAGAGGCAAAGATGGGAGGTGTGTCCGTGGAACACGAACAGCGATTCAACAAAGCGAAAACGGCAGCGATGGTCGGCATCGTCGGCAATCTGATCCTCGCGGCCGTCAAGGCGGCGGTCGGCTTGTGGAGCCAAAGTCAAGCGCTGATCGCTGATGCTGCTCATTCGGCTTCCGATGTTGCTGGGTCGTTCGCCGTTTGGGTCGGGTTGCGGGCGGCGGCGCGTCCGCCGGATGAGGACCATCCATACGGACATGGAAAGGCCGAATCGATCGCCGCCATTATCGTGGCCGTGCTTCTTTTCCTCGTTGGACTGGAGATCGGGCGCTCTGCCTTCCTGTCGTTTTTCGCCCCCTTGGCGCCGCCGGGGATGGCGGCCGTCTACGTCCTGTTGGTGTCGATCGTCGCCAAAGAGGCGATGTTCCGTTACAAGTATCGGCTTGGGAAAACGTTAAACAGCGAAGCGTTGATCGTCAATGCGTATGAGCACCGCTCCGACGTGTTTTCTTCGCTGGCGGCGCTTTTCGGCGTCGGCGCCGCGATTGCCGGCGGGAGGTGGGGCATTGACTGGCTCGTGTATGCCGACCCATTGGCCGGACTGTTCGTCGCCTTGCTCGTATTAAAAATGGCTTGGGATCTCGGACGTCAATCGATTCATACGGCCATTGATCATGTGCTTCATGAAGAGGAGACCGCCGACTTGCGCGCGGCGGTGTTGTCCGTGCCTGATGTGCGGCAAATCAATGAGCTGTACGCGCGCGAGCATGGCCATGATGTGATCGTTGATTTAAAAATTGCCGTTGATCCGCAGCTGACCGTGGAAGAGGGGCACCGGATCGGAAAAAAAGTGAAAGAAAAACTGCTGACGTTTCCGCGTGTCCGCAACGTGCTCGTTCATATCAATCCGTACGACCCGGAAAAAAAGTCGTAATGTCGTTGCCTGCTCTTTTCTCCTTTTTGTATAATAAGGAGAGTTGAGGTGGGGGACATGTTACAAGCGAAGACGCGTTGGGAGGTGGGGCGTCCCGACGAGCAGGCGGTGAGGCGCCTGGCGGAGGAAGCCGGCATCGAGCCGCTGCTGGCGCGGCTTCTCGTTCGCCGCGGCGTGCGGACGGCAGCGGAAGCGGAGGCGTTTCTCCATCCCGTTGGGCAGCCGTTTCACGATCCGTTCTTGCTTCATGGGATGGAGCGCGCCATTCGCCGCCTAGAAAGAGCGATTCACCATGGTGAACGCGTGCTCGTCTATGGCGACTATGATGCGGATGGTGTTTGCAGCACATCGGTGATGGTGAGCGCTCTTCAAGAGGCAGGAGCAGCGGTGGAATTTTACATTCCCAACCGCTTTACCGAAGGATACGGCCCGAACTTGGCGGCGTTTCGCGCGGCAAAGGAGCGCGGCGTGTCCGTCATTGTGACAGTTGACAACGGAATTGCGGCGCTGAAGGAAGTGGCCGCCGCCCGCGAGTGGGGGCTTGATGTGATCGTGACCGATCATCACGAGCCAGGGCCCTCGCTTCCGGAAGCGTATGCGATCATTCACCCGAAGCAGCCCGGAAGTACATATCCGTTCCATAGTTTGGCCGGCGTCGGCGTCGCGTTCAAGGTAGCCCATGCGCTGCTTGGGCGGGTGCCGCGCCATTTGCTTGATTTAGTGGCCATCGGCACGATTGCCGATTTAGTGCCGCTTGTCGGGGAGAACCGGCTCTTGGCTGCGCAAGGGCTGGCGGTGTTGCGCGAGACAACCCGCATCGGTTTGCGCGCGCTGTTTCAGCAATGCCGCATCCAACCATCCCAGATCGATGAACAGACGGTCGGCTTCGCCATCGCGCCGCGTTTGAACGCGGTCGGGCGTCTGGGCGGCGCCGATCCGGCGGTGGCGCTGTTAATGACCGATGATGAAGACGAGGCCATGCAGCTGGCGGCGGAAATGGACGAGCGGAATCGCGAGCGCCAGCAGCTCGTCGCGCAAATCGCCGATGAGGCGGCAGACATGGTGCGCCGCCAATATCCGCCGGAGCAGCATCGCGTTTTGGTCGTGGCTGGCGAAGGATGGAATCCCGGGGTGGTCGGCATCGTCGCTTCCAAGCTCGTCGAACAGTTTTACCGGCCGGCGGTGGTGCTCTCCATTGACCGCGACAAAGGCATCGCCAAAGGTTCGGCGCGCAGCATCCACGGATTTGACTTGTTTGCCAGTCTCTCCAAATGCCGCGATATGTTGCCGCATTTTGGCGGCCACCCGATGGCGGCGGGGATGACCTTGGCGTTGGACGACGTCGAGCGGTTGCGGCAGCGGCTGAACGCGATCGCGGCGGAGACGTTGGTCGAGGACGATTTTATCCCGCCGACGTTCATCGATGCGGTTTGCTCGGTCGAAGAGCTGACGCTGTCGGCCGCCCGCAGTTTCGAACGGCTCGCCCCATTCGGTGTCGGCAATCCGCGACCGCTTTTGCTCATTGAAGAAGCCGCGGTGGAAACGATGCGGCGCGTCGGGGCGAACGGCGCCCATATGAAGGCGGTCTTTTCGCAACAGCAGGCGGCGATTGATGTCATCGGCTTCGGCCTCGGTCCATTGTGCGAGGAGATCGCTCCGGGGACGTGCGTCTCGGCCGTGGGAGAGCTGTTGGTGAACGAGTGGAACGGGATGGCGAAGCCGCAGTTGTCGCTATGCGACGTGTCGGTCAACCGCTGGCAGCTGTTTGATGCCCGCGGCTGCCGGGACGTTCATTCGCTTCTTGAGCGGCTGCCAGAGGAGAAGCGGCTGCTGGTGGCCTTTCGGCGCCAGACGGAAACCCGCCCTGACTTGGCGCCGTTTTGCCGGGAGCTTCATTTCGTCATGACGGAGAAAGAGGCGGAGGCTTTGCCGATTGACGGTCGCTATGTCGTGCTGCTTGATTTGCCGCCGCGGCTTGATTTGTTGGGGGCGCTTTTAGGCAACGGGCAGCCGGCGCGCATTTATGCCGTGTTCGCGCAGCCGGAAGGGCAATTTTTCCGCACGTTTCCGACGCGCGACCATTTCAAGTGGTTTTATGCCTTTTTGCATAAGCATCGTTCGTTCCCGCTCGCCGAACGCGGCGGCGAATTGGCGCGCGCCCGCGGCTGGACGACAGAAACGGTCCATTTTATGGCCGAAGTCTTTTTGGAGCTGGGGTTTGTACGCGAGCAAAACGGTGTTATCACGCTCGTTCGCCAGCCTGTAAAGCGCGATCTCACCGAATCCCCGGCGTACCGTCGGCGCCGGGACGAGCTGGAGGCGGAACATCAGTTATTATACTCCACTTACGAGCAGCTGAAACGCTGTTTGACGGAAATGATTCGTTCGCAAACGAATGAGGAGGCAAGCGCATCATGGATTTAAAACAATATATTACGATCGTTCCCGATTTTCCGAAACCGGGCATTTTGTTTAAAGACATTACGACGCTGATGGACAATGGGCCGGCGTACAAATACGCGACCGACCAAATCGTCCAATACGCACGTGAAAAGCAAATTGATATCGTCGTTGGACCGGAAGCGCGCGGTTTTATCATCGGCTGCCCGGTCGCCTATGCGCTTGGCGTCGGATTTGCGCCAGTGCGCAAGGAAGGGAAGCTGCCGCGCGAAGTCGTCCGCGTCGAGTACGGTCTCGAGTATGGAACCGATGTGCTGACGATGCATAAAGACGCGATCAAACCGGGACAGCGCGTGTTGATCACCGACGATTTGCTGGCGACAGGCGGGACGATGCGCGCGACGATCGAGCTCGTGGAACAGCTTGGCGGAGTGGTCGCCGGGTTGGCGTTTTTGATTGAGCTGACGGAGCTTGGTGGACGACAAAAACTAGAAGGCTACGACATTTTGACGCTCATGCAGTTTTAGCGGTTGATGGGGCCAGCCAAGCGGTTAGGCGCTTCCATCATCGCGCTTGCGCCGGCGGGACGAAGAATGCGGAAGGTTCGGGAAACGAAGCGGCGGAAAGCGGGGCGCAAGCAGCGCGAGGCCGCACAGTCGACATCGTTCGCATCTTCGGATATAATAGAGAAAAAAGGGGCACTCGCACGAGTGCTCTTTCTTATTAACCGTAACGTGGTGGAGGCAATGGATGTCCAGTGTTGGCAGTCTGAATTTTATTCGATTAAAAGGTGATTCAACCCTATGGCCAATGAACAAGTGCTGACAGCGGAGCAAGTGTTTGAACGAGCGGGCTGTTATTTATCCGAACAAGATGTCGCCTTTTTAAAAAAGGCGTATGAATTTGCGAAGCACGCCCATCGCGACCAATTCCGGAAATCCGGCGAACCGTACATCATCCATCCGATTCAAGTCGCTGGCATTTTGGCGGACTTGAAAATGGACGCGACAACGATCGCCGCCGGGTTTTTGCACGATGTCATCGAAGACACCGAGGCGACGAAAGAAGACCTTGAGCGCGAGTTCGGCGCCGAGGTGGCGATGCTCGTTGACGGCGTGACGAAACTTGGCAAAATCAAATATAAGTCGCAAGAAGAGCAGCAGGCGGAAAACCATCGGAAAATGTTTTTGGCGATGGCCCAAGATATTCGGGTGATTTTGATCAAGCTCGCCGACCGCTTGCACAACATGCGGACGTTGAAGCATTTGCCGGCGGAAAAACAGCGGCGCATCGCCAATGAGACGCTCGAAATTTTCGCCCCGCTGGCGCATCGGCTCGGCATTTCAAAAATCAAATGGGAGCTCGAGGATACCGCGCTTCGCTATTTAAATCCGCAGCAGTATTACCGCATCGTCAATTTGATGAAGAAAAAGCGGGCCGAACGCGAGCAATATTTGGAGGAAGTCATTCAAGAAGTGCGGGAACGGCTGAACGAAGTGCACATTCCGTGCGAAATTTCCGGACGTCCGAAGCATATTTACAGCATCTACCGAAAAATGGTGATGCAAAACAAACAGTTTAACGAAATTTACGATTTGCTGGCTGTGCGCATTATCGTCAACAGCATCAAAGACTGCTATGCGGTCCTTGGCATCATCCATACGTGCTGGAAGCCGATGCCCGGACGCTTCAAAGACTACATCGCCATGCCGAAGCCGAACATGTATCAATCGCTCCATACGACGGTCATCGGTCCGAAAGGCGAGCCGCTTGAAGTGCAAATCCGCACGTTTGAAATGCACCAAATCGCCGAATTCGGGATTGCCGCTCACTGGGCGTACAAAGAAGGGAAGACGGTCAAGCCGAATTCGTTTGAGGAGAAGCTTTCTTGGTTCCGGGAAATTTTAGAGTGGCAAAACGACGCCAGCAACGCCGAGGAATTTATGGAATCGCTCAAGATGGACCTGTTTTCCGACATGGTGTTCGTTTTCACGCCAAAGGGCGACGTCATCGAGTTGCCGGCCGGCTCGGTGCCGATCGATTTCGCTTACCGCATCCATTCGGAAATCGGCAACAAAACGATCGGCGCGAAAGTGAACGGCAAAATGGTGCCGCTCGATTATAAGCTGCAGACGGGTGACATCGTTGAAATTTTAACGTCGAAACATTTGTACGGACCGAGCCAAGACTGGCTGAAGCTGGCGAAAACGTCGCAGGCGCGCAACAAAATCCGCCAGTTTTTCAAAAAGCAGCGGCGCGAGGAAAATATTGAAAAAGGCAAAGAGATGGTCGAAAAGGAAGTGCGCAGCCTCGGCTTTGAGCCGAAAGAGGTGATGACGGCCGACAATATGAAGCGCGTCGCCGAGAAGTTCAACTTCTCAAACGAAGACGATATGTACGCGGCGGTCGGCTATCATGGGATCACGGCGGCACAAATCGCCCACCGGCTGACGGAAAAATGGCGGAAACAGCGCGATCTCGAGGAACAGCAGCGCAAGTTGGCCGAGGCGTTTTCCGAGGCGAAGCTGCCAGCAGGAAAAAAACGCGACTGCGGCATTCGCGTCCAAGGCGTCGACAATTTGCTCATTCGTCTGTCGCGCTGCTGCAATCCAGTGCCGGGCGATGAAATCATCGGCTTTATCACCCGTGGGCGCGGCATTTCCGTCCACCGCGCCGATTGCCCGAACGTCAAGACGGAAGAAGCGGCCGACCGGCTCATCACCGTCGAATGGGAAAGCGGAGCCGGCGGCGAGCGCGAGTACAACGTCGATATCGAAATCACCGGCTTTGACCGCCGCGGGCTGCTCAATGAAGTGCTGCAGGCGGTGAACGAGACGCGCACCGATATTTCCGCTGTTTCGGGCCGCTCGGATCATCGGCACAAAATCGCGACGATCCATATGACGATCGCCATTCACAACTTGAGCCACTTGCAAAAAGTCGTGGAGCGGATCAAGCAAATTCCCGACATTTATTCCGTCCAGCGCTTGATGAACAACTAGCGGCGGCGAAAAGGAGGAGAAGAAGTGAGAGCGGTCATCCAGCGAGCCAAAGAAGCCAACGTCACCGTCGATGGGCGGGTCGTTGGCGCCATCGAGGCAGGGCTTGTTGTGCTGCTTGGCGTCACGCACGACGATACCGAGGCCGATGCGGCCTATTTGGCCGAGAAAATCGCCCATTTGCGCATTTTCGAAGACGAGGAAGGAAAAATGAACCGCTCGCTGCTTGATGTCGGCGGCGCCGTGTTGTCCGTGTCGCAGTTCACCCTTTATGGCGACTGTCGAAAAGGACGGCGTCCGAATTTTATGGCGGCGGCCAAGCCTGATCATGCTTTGCCTCTGTATGAAGCGTTCAACGCCTTTCTGCGCGAAAAAGGCGTCCATGTCGAAACAGGGGTGTTCGGCGCCATGATGGGCGTGTCGCTCATCAACGACGGGCCGGTCACCTTGATCATCGACAGCTGTGAGAAACCGGGAAACGAATAATCGTTTTCCGGTTTCTTTTTTATTTTTCGCAAGAAATGGGAATGATGAAAACAGGTTGATCCGAAGGGAAAGGAGGGGGGCGATGCGGCAAACGAAGCGAGGTGAGCAGGCCCACCGAACGAGCGATGTGCTTTCGGCCGATTTTCATGAGTGGGTGCGGCTTGAGGACCAGTATAGTGCGTTTGAGCTGTCGTCCGAGCTTGGCGTCGCAGGCAAAGAGGTGCAAATGCTAAAAAAGCAGCGGTTTCGCTCGTGACAGCAGACGGAGCGGCAAGGCCCGTAAAGAGCTGGCGACGTTCGTTCCGTCTGCCGTAACGAACATTTCTGAATGCATATGTATTGACAAAGTAAGGGCCCCTATATGATAATAAGTATCGGTTTAAAATTATTATAAAATAACAGTCGCAGGAGGTAGATGAAGCAATGTCTTTAGTTGGGAAAAAAGTACAACCGTTCCGCGCCCAAGCGTATCACAACGGGGAATTCATCGAGGTGACGGAACAAGACTTCATGGGCAAATGGAGCATCGTCTGCTTTTATCCGGCCGACTTTACGTTCGTTTGCCCGACGGAGCTTGAGGATTTGCAAGACCATTACGCGACATTCAAAGAATTGGGTGTAGAAGTGTACTCGGTGTCAACCGACACGCACTTTACTCATAAAGCATGGCACGACACATCGCCGGCCATCGGCAAAATCGAATACGTCATGATTGGCGATCCTTCGCACCAGCTGTCGCGCATGTTTGATGTGCTTGACGAAGAGCAAGGGTTGGCGCAACGCGGCACGTTCCTCATCGACCCGGACGGCGTCATTCAAGCGGTGGAAATCAACGCCGACGGCATCGGCCGCAAAGCGAGCACGCTGATTGATAAAATTAAAGCCGCCCAATATGTGCGCAACCATCCGGGTGAAGTTTGCCCGGCGAAATGGCAAGAGGGCGGTGAAACGCTGAAACCGAGCCTTGACCTTGTCGGCAAAATTTAAGGAGGCTTTTGACCATGCTCGATGCGGACATCAAGGCACAACTCGCTCAGTACTTGCAATTGCTTGAAAATGACATTGTCTTGACGGTTAGCGCGGGAGACGACAACGTTTCCCGCGATATGCTTGCTTTAGTCGATGAGTTGACGGCCATGTCGCCGAAAATCAAAGTGGAAAAAGCAAAGCTTGAACGCACGCCGAGCTTCAGCGTCAACCGGGTTGGCGAAAACACCGGCGTCACGTTCGCCGGCGTCCCGCTCGGTCATGAGTTTACCTCGCTGGTGCTGGCCCTGCTTCAAGTGAGCGGCCGGCCGCCGAAAGTGAGCGAAGACGTCGTGCGCCGCATTCAACAAATCCGGGGCAAACACCATTTTGAAACGTACGTGAGCCTCACGTGCCATAACTGCCCGGACGTTGTTCAAGCGCTCAACATCATGAGCGTCCTGAATCCCGACATTTCCCATACGATGATCGACGGGGCGGCGTTTAAGGACGAAGTGGAACAAAAAGGCATTATGGCGGTGCCGACCGTCTTTTTAAACGGTGAGATGTTCGCCAGCGGCCGCATGTCGATTGAAGACATTCTCGCCAAACTAGGAAGCGAGGCGGACGCCGCGTCGTTTGCCGATAAAGAGCCGTTTGACGTGCTTGTCGTCGGCGGCGGCCCGGCGGGGGCGACAGCCGCCATTTACGCGGCGCGCAAAGGCATTCGCACCGGCATCGTGGCGGATCGGTTTGGCGGACAAATTTTGGATACGCTCGGCATCGAAAACTTCATCAGCGTCAAATATACGGAAGGGCCGAAGCTCGCGGCCAGCATCGAAGAGCATGTCAAACAGTACGATGTCGACATCATGATCCAGCGCGCCAAACGGCTTGCGAAAAAAGAGTTGATTGAAGTGGAGTTGGAAAACGGCGCCGTTCTGAAAAGCAAAACGGTCATCATTTCCACCGGCGCCCGCTGGCGCAACCTTGGCGTGCCGGGCGAGGAAGAGTTCAAAAACAAAGGCGTCGCCTACTGCCCGCATTGTGACGGCCCGCTGTTTGAAGGCAAGCACGTGGCGGTCATCGGCGGCGGCAACTCCGGCGTGGAAGCGGCCATTGACTTGGCCGGCATCGCCAGCCACGTAACGCTGTTGGAGTTCGCTCCCGAACTGAAAGCGGACGCTGTTTTACAAGACCGGCTGTACAGCTTGCCGAATGTGACAGTGATCAAAAACGCGCAAACGAAGGAAATCACTGGTACGGATAAGGTGAACGGCTTAACGTACATCGACCGGGCGACAGGGGAAGAACACCATATCGAACTGCAAGGCGTGTTCGTGCAAATCGGCCTTGTGCCGAATACAGAGTGGCTGGAAGGAACGGTGGAACGGAACCGCTTCGGCGAAATCATCGTCGACAAGCGCGGCGCGACCAATGTCGAAGGCGTCTTTGCCGCAGGCGACTGCACAGACAGCGCCTACAAGCAAATCATTATTTCGATGGGCTCCGGAGCGACCGCGGCGTTAAGCGCGTTCGATTATTTGATTCGCCATTAAGGCGACCACGGCGTCCCGCCAAGGCGGGGCGCCTTCTTTTGCATCAACGGCCGGCCAAGCGGCGGGACGCTTTTTTTCAAGGCGGCTTGACAAACGGTCCGCTTTCTCCGTAATATAAAATTACAATTCAGATAGGTGATAGTGGACAACCGATGATGGAGAGAAGTAGGTAAGACCCACATGGCCAGAGAGGAAACGCCTTAGGCTGGAAGCGTTTCTCCATGATGGCTTAGCGAAAGACACTCCGTAGGTTTCCCTTTGAACGCGCGTGGCGTCAGTAAAAGGGAACGCGCGCCTAGCGTTAGCGGCGACAAGCGGAAGCTGAATGGCTTCAATTAGGGTGGCACCGCGGGAATGACGCTCTCGTCCCTATCAAGGGGATCAGGGCGTTTTTATTTTGAGCAAAAGGAGGATCCGCATGGCGTTTCAAATTCCAAGAGGAACGCAAGATATTTTGCCGGGAGACAGCGAAAAATGGCAGTACGTGGAGCAAGTCGCCCGCGAACTATGTTCCCGGTACGGATATCGGGAAATTCGGACGCCGATTTTTGAACATACCGAACTGTTTTTGCGCGGCGTCGGCGATACGACCGATATCGTCCAAAAAGAGATGTATACGTTTGAAGACAAGGGAGGACGTGCGCTCACGCTCCGCCCGGAAGGCACGGCGCCGGTCGTGCGGGCGTTCGTCGAGCATAAGCTGTACGGCAGCCCGAACCAGCCGCTGAAACTGTATTACAGCGGGCCGATGTTCCGCTACGAGCGGCCGGAAGCCGGGCGGTTCCGCCAATTCGTTCAGTTTGGCGTCGAAGCGATTGGCAGCAGCGATCCGGCCATTGATGCCGAGGTCATGGCGCTGGCGATGCATATTTACGAAGCGCTTGGCTTAAAACGGATCCGGCTTGTCATCAACAGCTTGGGCGACCTCGACAGCCGCCGGGCGCATCGCGAGGCGCTCGTGCGCCATTTTTCGGGGCGCATCGATGAACTGTGCGCCGATTGTCAGGCGCGGCTCGAGACGAATCCGCTCCGCATTCTCGACTGCAAAAAGGACCGCGATCATGAACTGATGG
Source organism: Geobacillus sp. C56-T2 (assembly GCF_007829715.1). Classification (NCBI taxonomy): domain Bacteria; kingdom Bacillati; phylum Bacillota; class Bacilli; order Caryophanales; family Anoxybacillaceae; genus Geobacillus; species Geobacillus sp. C56-T2. The sequence continues at coordinate 2,511,369 of NZ_VJWB01000001.1, read as the reverse complement.
CGACGGCGCCGTCGATTTTGGATTACTTGAATGATGAATCACGCGCGTATTTTGAGAAGGTGAAACACTATTTGGCCATGCTTGGCCTTCCGTTTGTCGTCGATTCGCGGTTGGTGCGCGGACTTGACTATTACAACCATACGACATTTGAAATTATGAGCGAAGCGGAAGGGTTTGGCGCAGCCGCGACGCTGTGCGGCGGCGGGCGCTACAATGGGCTTGTCGAGGAAATCGGCGGGCCGGAAATGCCGGGGATCGGTTTTGCGCTAAGCATCGAACGGCTGCTCGCAGCGCTGGAGGCGGAAGGGGTGGAGCTTCCGACCGATGAAGGGATCGATTGCTATGTGGCTGCGCTCGGCGAACGGGCGAAAGAGGAAGCGGTCCGCCTCGTCTATGAATTGCGCCGCGCCGGCTTGCGCGTTGATCAAGACTATGTCGGCCGAAAACTGAAGGCGCAGCTGAAAGCAGCCGACCGCCTCAAAGCGGCGTTTGTCGTCATGATTGGCGATGAAGAGCTCGACAAACAAATCGCGACCGTCAAGGAGATGGCGAGCGGCGAACAAACGAACGTGCCGTTCGGCGAACTGGCTTCATTTTTCACAGAACGAACGAGGAGAGAGGGGGAGTAAACGAATGAAACGGACATATTATTGCGGTGAAGTGCCGGAAACAGCGGTCGGCGAGCGCGTCGTGCTCAAAGGATGGGTGCAAAAGCGCCGCGACTTAGGCGGGCTCATTTTCATCGATTTGCGCGACCGGACAGGCATCGTGCAAATCGTCGCCAGCCCGGATGTGTCGGCTGAAGCGCTGGCGGCCGCTGAGCGCGTGCGGAGCGAATATGTGCTGAGCGTGGAAGGAACGGTCGTTGCCCGCGCGCCGGAGACGGTCAACCCGAACATCGCGACCGGCCGTATCGAAGTGCAGGCGGAGCGCATCGACATTATCAATGAAGCGAAAACGCCGCCGTTTGCGATCACGGATGACACCGATGCGGCGGAAGACGTGCGTTTAAAATATCGCTACTTGGATTTGCGCCGCCCGGTCATGTTTCGAACGCTGGAGCTCCGGCATAAGGTCACGAAAGCGGTGCGCGACTTTTTGGACAGCGAACGCTTTTTGGAAATCGAGACGCCGATGTTGACGAAAAGCACGCCGGAAGGGGCGCGCGACTATTTAGTGCCGAGCCGCGTCCATCCAGGTGAATTTTACGCCTTGCCGCAGTCGCCGCAAATTTTTAAGCAGCTGCTGATGGTCGGCGGGTTTGAGCGCTACTATCAAATCGCGCGCTGCTTCCGCGACGAAGACTTGCGCGCCGACCGCCAGCCGGAGTTTACGCAGATTGACATCGAAATGTCGTTCATCGATCAAGAAGACATCATCGATGTAACCGAACGGATGATGGCGGCGGTCGTCAAAGCGGCGAAAGGGACCGACATTCCGCGCCCGTTTCCGCGCATCACGTATGATGAGGCGATGAGCCGCTATGGCTCGGACAAGCCGGATATACGCTTTGGCCTCGAGCTCGTCGACGTATCGGACATCGTCCGCGATTCCGCGTTTCAAGTGTTTGCCCGCGCGGTCAAAGAGGGAGGGCAAGTGAAGGCGATCAACGCCAAAGGCGCGGCGCCCCGCTATTCGCGCAAGGATATGGACGCGTTGGGCGAGTTTGTCGGCCGCTACGGAGCGAAAGGGCTGGCGTGGCTGAAAGCGGAAGGCGATGAGCTGAAAGGGCCGATCGCCAAGTTTTTCACCGCTGGCGAACAGGCTGCGCTTCGCCAAACGCTGGCGGTCGAAGACGGGGATTTGCTGTTGTTTGTCGCCGATCAAAAGGCGGTCGTGGCCGCGGCCCTCGGCGCGCTGCGGCTTCGGCTCGGCAAGGAGCTCGGCTTGATCGACGAAACGAAGCTCGCGTTTTTGTGGGTGACGGACTGGCCGCTGTTGGAATACGACGAAGAGGAAGGCCGTTATTACGCCGCCCACCATCCGTTTACAATGCCGGTGCGCGACGACATTCCGCTGCTTGAAACCAACCCGGGCGCGGTTCGCGCGCAGGCGTATGATTTGGTGTTAAACGGCTATGAGCTCGGCGGCGGCTCGCTCCGCATCTTTGAGCGGGACGTGCAGGAAAAAATGTTCCGCGCCTTAGGGTTCAGCGAAGAAGAAGCGCGCCGTCAGTTCGGCTTCTTGCTTGAGGCGTTTGAGTACGGCACCCCGCCGCACGGCGGCATCGCGCTTGGCCTTGACCGGCTTGTGATGTTGCTTGCTGGGCGCACGAATTTGCGCGATACGATCGCCTTCCCGAAAACGGCGAGCGCCAGCTGCCTGCTCACCGAAGCGCCGAGCCCGGTCAGCGAAAAACAGCTGGACGAACTGCATTTGGCGGTCGTGCTGCCTGACCAAGAATAGCCGCTTCGCCGGCAAGGAAACATGAGCGGCAGGTGTTCACAAATACAAAAAAATATGATAAAATATAAGCAATCAACCACCCGTCCTAATGTGTTCGTCGCATCACCGATCGTTTTGACCGAACAGTCAATATCCGGGAGTCCGGGGTTTCCAAGCGGCGTGCACGCCCCTTCGTCACAGGGGAAGCGCAAACCTTGGAACAGGGCACCCACCTATGGGAGAGCGGGTTCAAAACGAAGGCAGCGACGGCACGATTGGGACTAGTGTACAGAAGAGCGATAAACACGATGGTGGGGCTGACTCAAACGTCCGCTTTTTGGCGGGCTCTCGGGTCAGCCTCGTTTGTTTTGCCAGCAAAAGACCCATTGCCACACAAGCGGGCTTCATGTACGATAAAAAACGGTGTATCACTCAATTTTTGCGCAAATGGAGAGGAGAACGATGCTGCATCAATTTTCCCGCAATGAGTTAGCCATTGGCCCTGAGGGGCTGGAAAAATTAAAAAACGCCACCGTCGCCGTCCTTGGCATCGGCGGCGTCGGGTCGTTCGCCGTCGAGGCGCTCGCCCGTTCCGGAATCGGCCGCTTGGTGCTTGTTGATCGCGATAACGTCGATATCACCAACATCAACCGGCAAATCCATGCGTTGCTCTCGACCATTGGCCGTCCGAAAGTCGAGCTGATGAAAGAGCGCATCGCCGACATCAACCCGGCGTGCGAGGTCATCGCGCTGCAAATGTTTTATACGGAAGAGACGTATGAGCAGTTTTTTGCCCATGATCTCGATTTTGTCATCGATGCGTCCGACACGATTGTGTATAAAGTACATTTGATGAAACAATGCCTCAAGCGCGGCATTCCGATCATCTCCAGCATGGGGGCGGCGAACAAAATGGATCCGACCCGCTTTCGCATCGCCGATATTTCCAAGACGCACACCGATCCGATCGCGAAAGTCATCCGCGCCAAACTGCGCAAAGAAGGGATCCGCCGCGGCATTCCGGTCGTCTTTTCTGACGAAAAGCCGGTGAAAATCCGCGAAGATGTCCGCCAAGTTGTCGGCAATGACGCTTCACCGATCCGCAAGGCGAAAATGCCGCCGTCATCGAACGCTTTTGTGCCGTCCGTTGCCGGGCTCATTATGGCGTCATATGTCATTCAGGAATTGTTGAAGGAAATTCCGATTGCTCGCGTCGGCGAGTGACGAGCCGGTCGCTGGATCAAGTGAGCGAGGCTCGCCGGTAGGAAGCCGGTCGCCTGTCGTCAAGGTAGGATGGTGTCGCGGAAAGAAGCAGTTGGGGCTTATATAGCGATGAAAGAGGGTGTCCCGATCCTTTTGGGACACCCTTTTTGGCTAGTTACGAATGGGCGGCTCGTTCGTTTTGTTCTCTCGCTTCGGCCAAAAGCCATTGCGCGAACGGAAGGCGATCGCCTTCTTCGGCGGCGAGTTGGCGGGCGCGGGCCATAATTTTGACAAGCGCCTCGTAATCTTCTTGAACCGTTGTTTGTCGCGCTTCAAGGCGTTCAATTTTTTGCGCCAGCTGCTCATTGCGCGCCCGCCATTCGGCGTGCTCCCGCTTCAGCCGTTCGTTTTCCTGCTCGGCCGTTTCAAGCTGTTTGGCATCGCGCCGTAGCGCCTGCAAAAAAGAAATGCACTGATCGAGCGTCAGAGGGGCGGCCGGGAGAAAGGGGGATGACCCTTCCGCCTCTTGGCTGCTGCCTGCGGAAGGAAACGGGAACGGGTCTTGTTCCTTCTGCCATTTTTTCATCATTTCCAACGCCCGTTTTCGCTCTTTTCGTTGCTTCTTCGCCTGTTCGATGGCCTCGAGATGTCGTTTCCGCACCTCGGCATTCCAGCGGAAGCCGCATGCCGCCGCAGTTCGGTGCAACTTTTTTCCGACGTCTGCAAAGGCCGCGAGTTGTGTTTTTCCCTCCCGTATGTATTGAAGCACCGTTTCGGCCAATAGCACGTCTTCTTCATGCGACCATGCATCTTGTCTCGTTTTCATGCTGTCCACCCCACAAATGTAATGTTGATATGATCATAGTTTTTCCGTTCTTGTTTCACTTTAAACTTCTCCCTTTGGCACGGGGGCAATGGGCGATGCCAAACAAAAGGGGGAAACTAGCGGTTCCGCCTTTCGACCTTAATCAATCAAGGTCAGCACTCAATCAAAACTTAGTTTGAACCGTAGCGGTCCGCCTTTTGACACCGCACGGTTGTATTCGGGCGGACCGGCACTGTACAATGAAACGAGGAGGGGAACGACATGCGGAACAGGTCAGAGCCACTCGCGCTGCGGATGCGACCGCGCACGATCGACGACATCGTCGGACAAGCGCATGTGATTGGGCCGGAGACGCCGTTGTACAAAATGGTAAAAAAAGGATATGTTCCTTCGCTATTGTTGTATGGGGAACCCGGGACGGGAAAAACCTCGCTCGCCTACGCCATCGCTCGCACGGCCGGGCGGGAGCTGGTCGCCATCAACGCGACCTCAGCCGGAAAAAAGGAAATTGAAGAGGCGGCCGAAGCGGCGCGCTGGTCCGGCAATGTCGTTTTGTTTATCGATGAAATTCACCGTTTGAACAAGGCGCAGCAGGACGTGCTGCTTCCACACCTTGAATCCGGGCTGATCACGTTAATCGGGGCGACGACCGAAAACCCGTTTCACGAGGTGAATCCGGCGATCCGTAGCCGGTGCGGACAAATTCAGCGATTAAAGCGGCTTGAGCCGGCCGACTTGCTTATCGTTTTAAAGCGGGCGCTTACCGATTCGGTGCGCGGGCTCGGAGCGCAGCCCGTCAAGATCGATGAGGCGCTGTTATGGCGAATTGCGGAAGCCGCGGGCGGCGATGCGCGCGCGGCGCTTTCGCTTCTTGAAGCGGCCGTGGCGGCGGCCGACGAACGCGATGACGGTTTGTATGTGGATGAGGCGATCGTTGCTTCGTGCACGGCCAATCGCGGCTTCACTCATGACAAATACGGCGACCATTACTATTCGCTGTTGTCGGCATTCCAAAAAAGCGTGCGCGGCAGCGATGTGGACGCTGCTCTCCATTATTTAGCGCGCCTGCTCGAAGGCGGGGATTTGGCCGCGGTCTGTCGCCGGCTGCTCGTCATCGCCTATGAAGACATCGGGCTTGCGAACCCGTTGATGGGGGTGAAAGTGCAGGCAGCTGTGGCGGCGGCGGAGCGGATCGGACTGCCGGAGGCGCGCATTCCGCTCGCGACCGTGACGATCGAGCTTTGCCTAAGCCCGAAATCCAACAGCGCCTACAAGGCGTTGGACGCGGCGCTCGCCGACGTGCGCGCCGGAAAGGTTGGCGAGATTCCCGACCATTTAAAAGACGCCCATTATCAAGGGGCAGCCGTGCTCGGACATGGCCAAGGCTATTTATATCCGCACGATTACCCAAACGGCTGGGTGGCGCAATCGTATTTGCCGTCAACGCTTGCCGGCGTCCGCTATTATGAGCCGAAAGAGCACGGCGACGAGAAACATTATGCGAAAGTGTACCGGCGACTGGAGCAATTGAAGCGGGAAAGCGCGATTGGGCCGTGAACGGAGCGCGTCATTTATGGTATAATAACACCGGCGATTGACTGGATAGGGAGGCGCATGTGCGATGGTCCATCCTTCGGTCCCATGGCTGCGATGGAGCATTTATTTTGCCGGTTTGCTCGTCATGTCATTCGGCATTGTGCTGACGATTAAAGCCGATGTTGGCTGTGCGCCATGGGATGTCCTTCATATTGGTTTAGAGCGAACATTTGGCCTGACGGTCGGGACGTGGTCGATCATCGTTGGGATGGTGGTGCTTGCGGCTTCGGCGCTGCTTGTCAAGCGGAGACCGCAGCTTGGCGCCTTCCTCAATATGGTCACTGTCGGCGTTTTGATTGACGTGTGGATGATGATCCCACCGCTGAAAACGCCGCCACAACTGCTTGAACAATATGCGATGCTGCTAGTCGGCATCGTCGTGTCCGGCTACGGCATGGGGCTATATATTTCCGCCGACGTCGGCGCCGGTCCGCGCGACAGTTTGATGCTCGCCTTGACCGAGTTGACCGGATGGAACGTGGCATACATTCGCGTGATGATGGAAGCGCTCGTGTTGCTTGTCGGCTGGCTGCTTGGCGGTCCAGTGTCGTTTGGCACGTTTCTTTTTTGCGTCACAATCGGTTCGGTCGCCGGTTTGGCGCTGCCGCAATGCCGGAAAATGGCCGACCGCTTGTTGGGAGCCGCCAACGTTCGGGCGCAAGGGTTAAGTCGTTAGGGGGGATATGATGAAGATTTCAACCAAAGGCCGTTACGGATTGACGATTATGATTGAACTGGCGAAAAAGTACGGCGACCGTCCGATTTCGCTCCGCTCGATCGCCAAGGCCAACAATTTGTCCGAGCATTACTTGGAGCAACTGGTGACGCCGTTGCGCAACGCCGGGCTTGTCAAAAGCATCCGCGGGGCGTACGGCGGTTACGTATTGGCCGAGCATCCGGCAAAAATTACGGCCGGTGATATTTTGCGCGTGCTTGAGGGGCCGCTCACCCCGGTCGAGGAACTCGAAGAGGAGGAGCCGGCGAAGCGCGAGCTGTGGATCCGCATCCGCGATGCGGTCGAGGAAGTGCTCGACAGCACAACGCTTGAAGATTTAGCGAAGTATAGCGACGGGGATGAAGGGGCATACATGTTTTATATTTAACCATTGATCAAGCGGTCGCATGTCATCAACCGCGAGCGGATGACATGGACGTGTTTTTCATATTTACACCTTCATGGCCAAGCCTCGCCGTTTGCCGCAGCGGGCGGTTTCCCCAACGGGCGGAAGCCGCTCGGGTAAGGGACGGCCGCTGTGGGCGGAAGAGGTTCGGGCGACAAGAAAGGAGAATGACCGTTGGAACGGATTTACTTGGATCATGCCGCGACGTCTCCCGTTCATCCGGATGTGGCGGCTGGCATGATTCAGTCGATGACCGAACAGTTCGGCAATCCGTCAAGCATCCATTATTTTGGCCGGCAGAGCCGCCGGGCGTTGGACGAAGCGAGATCAGCCATCGCCCGCAGCCTCGGGGCGAAAGAGACGGAAATCGTGTTTACAAGCGGCGGGACGGAAGCGGATAACTTTGCGCTCATCGGAACGGCGATGGCCAATCGCAGCCGCGGCCGCCATCTCATTACGACCGCTATTGAGCATCACGCCGTTTTACGCGCTTGCGAACATTTACAAAAGCAAGGATTTGATGTGACGTACTTGCCAGTTGATGAACACGGGCGCGTGTCGGTTGAGGACGTGAAAGCCGCGCTCCGTGATGACACGATTCTCGTTTCGATCATGTTTGCCAACAACGAAGTCGGCACGATTCAGCCGATCCGTGAAATCGGCGCCCTGCTTCGCGACCACCCGGCGTATTTTCATACCGATGCCGTGCAGGCGTACGGGCTGATCCCGATCGATGTGAATGAGTACGGCATCGATTTGTTGTCGCTTTCGAGCCATAAAATTAACGGTCCGAAAGGCAGCGGTGCCTTGTATGTTCGCGAGACGGTCCGCATCACACCGCTTCTTTTCGGCGGCGAGCAGGAGCGGAAACGGCGCGCCGGCACAGAGAACGTCCCGGGCATCATCGGCTTGGCGCGGGCGGCGGAAATCGCCGAGCGGACGAGGGAAGAGAAGCAGAAGCAATACGCGGCTTGGCGCGAAGCGATGTTGACGATTTTTCGCTCCTCCGGCCTTGATTTCATCGTCAACGGCAGCGAAGACGGCCTGCCGCATATTTTCAATGTTGCTTTTCCGGGAACGAACGTCGAATCGCTGCTCGTCAATTTGGATTTGGCGGGCATCGCCGCGTCCAGCGGGTCAGCGTGCACGGCGGGGTCGATCGATCCGTCCCACGTGCTTGTTGCCATGTGCGGAAACGAGTCGGAGCGCATCCGCTCGTCCGTGCGTTTTAGCTTCGGACTCGGCAATACAACGGAGCAAATTGAGCGGGCGGCGGAAGAAACGGTGAAAATTGTGAAGCGGCTCACAAAACGATGAAGAGGGGGTGAAGCGCATGAACAAAGCGCCGCATGAAACGCGCGTTGTCGTCGGCATGTCCGGCGGGGTCGACTCGTCAGTCGCTGCGCTATTATTAAAAGAACAAGGATATGATGTGATCGGCATTTTTATGAAAAACTGGGATGACACCGATGAAAACGGCGTTTGCACGGCGACTGAGGATTACGAAGACGTTGTGCGCGTCTGCAACCAAATCGGCATCCCGTACTATGCAGTCAACTTTGAAAAGCAATATTGGGACAAAGTGTTTACGTATTTTTTGAACGAATACAAAGCGGGCCGCACCCCGAACCCGGATGTGATGTGCAATAAGGAGATTAAATTCAAAGCGTTTTTGGAACACGCCATGTCGATCGGTGCCGATTACGTCGCCACCGGCCATTACGCCCGCGTCGAGTTTCGCGATGGCGAATATAAAATGCTCCGTGGAGCTGACCCGAACAAAGACCAAACGTATTTTTTGAACCAGCTCGGCCAAGCCCAACTGTCAAACGTGATGTTTCCGATCGGCCACTTGCACAAAGCGGACGTGCGCCGGATCGCGAAAGAAGCCGGGCTGGCTACCGCAGGGAAAAAAGACAGCACCGGCATTTGCTTTATCGGTGAGCGCGATTTTAAAGAGTTTTTAAGCCACTACTTGCCGGCCCAGCCGGGAGTGATGAAAACGCTCGACGGCGAGGTGAAAGGGCGGCATGACGGGGTGATGTATTACACGATCGGCCAGCGCCACGGCCTTGGTATTGGCGGCAGCGGCGAACCATGGTTTGTCGTCGGCAAAAATGTGCGTGAAAACGTGCTGTATGTCGCCCAAGGATTTGAAAACGACTATTTGTATTCGACCTCGCTAAAAGCGGTCGACGTCAACTGGGTGTCTGACCGCAAGCCGGAAGCGCCGTTCCGCTGCACGGCGAAGTTCCGCTATCGTCAGCCCGATGTCGGCGTGACGGTTCACCCGCTTTCAGACGGCAAGGCGGAAGTCGTGTTTGATGCGCCGGCGCGGGCGGTGACGCCGGGGCAGGCGGTCGTGTTCTACAACGGTGAGGAGTGCCTTGGCGGCGGCACGATCGATGAAGTGTTCCGCAACGGTGAAAAGCTTTGGTATGTCGGCTGACCGCTAAGCTGCCGCACCGGCGGTGAAAGCCCTAACCCGGCTTGGGGTTGGGGTGTTTTTGCAATTGCTCGAAAAAAACGAACGTATGTGCTAAACTATAGTCAGGAGGGATGAGCGGTGGCGGATTGGAATGAACAAGGGCTTGCGCATTTGCGCGCCGGGGAGTACGAAGAAGCGCTCCGCTGTTTTTCCAAAGCGGTGGACGATCGCCCGGACGACCCGGCCGGCTACATCAACGTCGGCACCGTGCTGGCCGCCGCCGGCGAAGAGGAGAAAGCGCTCGCTTTCTTCCAGCAGGCGCTTTGTCGCGATGAACGGGCCGCGGCCGCTTACTATGGCATCGGCACGCTCCACTATCAGCGCGGGCGGTTTGCCGAGGCGAAAGACATGTTTGAACGGGCCCTCGGGCTGGGGCTCGATGACGCCGACACGCATTTTATGCTCGGCATGTCGCTATGGCGGCTCGAGATGCCGCGGCTCGCTCTCCCGTATTTGCAGCGGGCTGCCGAATTGAACGAAGGGGATGCCGAAGCGTTCTTTCAGCTCGGCCTTTGTTTGGCGGCGCTCGACTACGTTGACGAGGCGAAGCGCTGCTTTGAAAAAACGTTGGCGCTAAAGCCGCACCATGCCGACGCCTGCTACAATTTAGGGGTCATTTATGCGAACAAGGACGAGCCGGCTGCCGCCCGCGATTGGTTCGCCGCCGCGTTGGAGGCGAAGCCAGACCACGTGCTGGCGGGGTATGGAAAGAAAATGATGGAAAAGCGGCTTTCGCCGTAAAGGCAGGGGATGGCTGTTGCAAGAGCAGCAAACGCTGGCCATTGAGGGGTGCACCTTTATTAAAGGAACGTGCATATCCGTCATTTTCCATAATGAAGAAACGCTTTACACCGTTGTCCGCATTCGCGTTGAGGAAACGAACGAAGCGCCGGTTGAAGAGGAAGTGATCGTCACCGGCCATTTCCCGCGGGTCAGCGAGGGAGACGTTTATGTGTTTTATGGTCAATTCCGCCATCATCCGCGCTTTGGCCGCCAGTATGCGGCGAGCCAGTTCCGCAAACAGCTTCCCAACACGAAAGAAGGAATCATTCAGTATTTATCAAGCGGCTTGTTTAAAGGGATCGGCAAAAAAACGGCTGCAGCCATCGCCGAAGCGCTCGGCGAGCAGGCGATTGCCGTGATTTTGCGCGATCCAGCGGCGCTCGAGCGCATTCCGAAACTGTCCAAACAAAAGGCCAAGCAGCTGTATGAAACGCTCCGCGCCCACGAAGGGCTTGAGCAGACGATGATCACCCTTGCTCAGCTCGGCTTCGGCCCCCAGCTGGCCATGAAAATTTACCAAGCGTACGGCGAGGAAGCGATCGAAATCATCCAAGCCAATCCGTATCAGCTCGTCGAAGACATTGAGGGGATCGGGTTCGGTCGCGCCGATGAGCTTGGGCGGCAGCTCGGCATTTCCGGAAGCCACCCGGCTCGGCTGCGCGCCGCTTCCTTGTTTGTCCTCGAGCAAGTTTGCCTGCAGGAAGGGCATGTGTACATGGCCGAGGAAGAGCTGGTCGGCCGCATTGCTGAACTGCTGGATGGCCGGCCGAGCGGGGCGGTCGACGGACAAGCCATTCAACGGACGCTGCTGATGTTGAGTGAAGAAGGAAAACTGGTCGTTGAGCAAGGCCGTTGTTATCTCCCGTCGCTTTACTTTGCCGAAAAAGGCATCGTTTCCAACGTCAAGCGGCTGCTCCGGCAAACGGCGGTGCCGTTTGCGGAATCGGAGTTTTTGCTGGCGCTCGGGGCGCTTGAAGAGCGGCTTGGCATGCAGTACGCGCCCCAGCAAAAAGAGGCGATTCAGCGGGCGCTTTCCTCCCCGTTGTTCATTTTAACCGGCGGTCCGGGCACGGGAAAAACAACGGTCATCAAAGGGATTGTCGAGCTGTTCGCCGCTCTTAACGGCTTATCGTTAGATCCGGCCCGCTACCAACAAGGTGAGCCGTTCCCGGTCGTGCTCGCCGCCCCGACCGGACGGGCGGCCAAGCGGATGAGCGAGGCGACCGGCCTGCCGGCGGCGACGATTCATCGGCTGCTCGGTTGGAACGGAGTGGAAGGGTTCAGCCGCGATGAACATGAACCGCTTGCCGGCAAGCTGCTTGTCATCGATGAAATGTCGATGGTCGACACATGGCTGGCTAATCAGCTGTTCAAAGCGGTGCCAAACGGCATGCAAGTCGTGCTGGTCGGCGATGAAGACCAGCTGCCATCCGTCGGGCCCGGCCAAGTGCTGAAAGATTTGCTCGAGTCCGGCGTCGTTCCTTCGGTGCGGCTGACAGACGTGTACCGTCAGGTGGAAGGCTCGTCGATCATCGAGCTCGCTCATGAGGTAAAGCGCGGCGCCGTGCCGCCCGATTTGACCGCGCCAAAGGCGGATCGCTCGTTTATTCGCTGCCGCGCCGGCCAAGTCGTGGATGTCGTCCGGCAAATCGCGGACAATGCGCGAAAAAAAGGCTTTTCGGTCAAAGATATTCAAGTGCTCGCCCCGATGTACCGAGGCCCGGCCGGCATTGATCGGCTCAATAAAGCGCTTCAAGAGCTCTTCAATCCGCCATCCGCCGGGAAGCGGGAACTGGCGGCCGGCGAGGTGGTGTACCGCGTCGGCGACAAGGTGCTTCAGCTCGTCAATCAGCCGGAAGACAACGTGTTTAACGGCGATATCGGCGAAGTCGTTGCCATTTTTTACGCGAAAGAGAACACCGACAAGCAAGACTTGCTCGTTGTCTCGTTTGACGGCGTGGAAGTGACCTACACCCGGCAAGAGCTGTCGCAAATCACCCATGCGTATTGCTGCTCTGTGCATAAAGCGCAAGGAAGCGAATTCCCTATCGTCATTTTGCCCGTCGTGAAAAGCTACTATCGGATGTTGAAGCGGAACTTGCTGTATACGGCGGTGACAAGAAGCAAACAATTTTTGATTTTATGCGGCGAAGAGGAAGCGTTTCGGGCTGGCGTCGCCAAGCAGAGCGACGGGGTGCGGCGGACGGCGCTGGCGGAAAAGCTGACGGCGGCGATGGCGCCGGTTGTCGAAGTCGAACTGCCGCTTGAGGATGCGAACGTCGGAATGGAAAACGTTACGCCGTATGACTTTATGAGCGATGAGTCAAGCTAAAGGTGGCTGGAAAGGTGGGAGAGCGATGCGAACGTTTTCCGACATGAAAGGTCTTCCCATTTACGAACAAGCGACAGGGAAAAACGTCGGAACGATCGCGGATGTTTGGTTTACCAGCCACGGCACGGTGCAAGGGTTTGTTGCACAACAGCGCGGCTTGTTTGGCCGCCGCCGCTATTTGCCGCTTGCGGCCGTGCGAGCGCTGCAAAACGATCGAATGCTCATCGACGACGCGCGAAGTTTCCAGCCCTTGCCTTCCTCTGACAGCGGCCACTCTCTTTACGGTGAACGAGGCATCGCCGGCAGCATGGTTGTCGCCGCCGACGGGACGACGATCGGATTGCTAGATGATGTATATTTCGACGGGCAATTGGGCAGAATTGATGGATACGAGATCAGTGAGGGATTTTTTTCCGATTTGACAGAAGGAAAGAAGCGAATGCAGCTTGCCCCGTTCACGGCGAAAGAAGGGGTTGTGATGGTGGACACAACAAAGTAAGGAGAGTGGCTGTCGGTGCTCATTTGCCCGAACTGCAAACGAAAAAATTTAGGAAAAATCGGCGTCAACCAATATTATTGCTGGGATTGTTTCATCGAGCTTTCCGTCTCGAAAGGAGTCATTCATGTCCATCAAGTGGAGGAGGACGGGACGTTAAGCTCTCTCGATGATTTGTTCGACGATTATGAGCGCACGATTCAACTTTAGGGGGGGACAGTCATGAACCGGACGATGACATCGCTGTTGGCTGTCGGGTTAGGTGTCGCCGCGTATCAGTTGGCCCAGCGCAACAACTGGATGAACGGGCGCACGATGCGAAAAATGCGCCGCCGCTTGATGCAGGCGATCCGCTGACGGCGTTGCCGCCCTCGCCTTGCGCGGGGGCGGTGCTTTGTGATTGTCAAATAGTGCTAAAGCGCTAAAGGCATATTCCCGCCCGCATCCCCTACACTAAACGGTAGGAGGTGTGGTGATGGGGGAGCAACAATGGCAGTCGTTCTTCCGCATCGGCAAATGGCTGTTGGTGACGGCGATCGTCTATTTAATCGTCCGGATGAAAAGCGTTTGGTGGCCGGTGATCGATTTTGCCGCCACGGTGTTGACGCCGTTTTTGCTGGCGGCGTTTATCACGTATTTGCTGCACCCGCTCGTTGAATATCTTCATGGCAAAGGGGTGCCGCGGGCGCTTGCCATTTTGCTCATTTATTTGCTGTTTTTTGGCTCGGTCGGCTACGGCTTGTACCGCGGCATTCCGGTTTTGATCGCCCAGCTGCGCGCGTTGGACGAACAGCTGCCCTCGCTGATGAATACATATCGCCAATGGGTGCGCCACATTCACGATGAAACATCGACATGGCCGATGGAAGTGCATACGCGGGTGGAAACGATGCTCGCTGAGCTGGAGCAGGCGGCCGCCTCCGCTGTCGAGATGGCGATTCGCGCCATGAAATCGCTGATCAGCTCGGCGGCGACGTTCGTGCTGATCCCGTTTATTGTGTTTTACATGCTCAAGGACGTCGAGGTGCTGAAAAAAGCCGTTTGGTATTTGACGCCAAAGCGGTGGCGCGAACCGGGGCTGGCGTTTTTACAAGACGTTGACGAGTCGCTCGGCGGCTACATCCGCGGCCAGCTCTTTGTCTGCGCGGCGATCGGTTCGGCCGCGGCGCTCGGATTGTGGCTTGCCGGCATGGACTATCCGCTTTTGCTTGGGCTCATCATCGGGATGACGAATATCATTCCGTATTTCGGGCCGCTGATCGGCGCCATTCCGGCCGCCATTTTAGCGGCGACCGTATCGCTCAAAATGGTCTTGGTGGTGCTGGCCATCATTTTCGCTTTGCAGTTTTTAGAAGGCAACGTGTTGTCGCCGCTGATCGTCGGCAAAAGCGTGCACATGCATCCGCTTGTCATTATGCTCGCGCTGTTTGCCGGCGGTGAGCTTGCCGGCGTGCTCGGCCTCATTCTTGCCGTTCCGACGGCGGCGGTGCTGAAAGTGGCCATCATCCATTGGAAGGAGCGCTATGCCTTGCATTGACAAACGAGCGGTGCTTGTCTATAATTTTTCAATGTAAAAGCGAATACATAACGCGATGACGGATCGAGTATGTTGCAGTCCATCTTAACGCGCGGGCTCGCGCACAGAGAGGAATTTCCGCGGCTGAAAGAAATTCCAGATGAAGGGCAACAGAAGGCTAATCCGGAGCGCAGGCAAAACCTGACGCAAGGCTGCGTTACGGCCAAAGAGGTGATGGGCGTTTTTCGCCCATAAACAGGGTGGTACCGCGAGCACAACTCTCGTCCCTGCAGGGGATGGGAGTTTTTTTATATAAAAAGGCGAAAGGGGAGGATCATCATGAAAAAGCTGACATCTGCCGAAGTGCGGCGCATGTTTTTGCAGTTTTTCCAAGAAAAAGGCCATGCGGTTGAACCGAGCGCTTCGCTCATTCCTGTCGACGATCCGTCATTGTTATGGATCAACAGCGGCGTCGCGACGTTGAAAAAATACTTTGACGGGCGCATCGTTCCCGAGAATCCGCGCATTTGCAATGCGCAAAAATCGATCCGCACCAACGATATCGAAAACGTCGGGAAAACCGCGCGCCACCATACGTTTTTTGAAATGCTCGGCAACTTTTCGATCGGCGATTACTTCAAGCGGGAAGCGATCCACTGGGCGTGGGAGTTTTTAACGAGCGAAAAGTGGATCGGTTTTGATCCGGAACGGCTGTCCGTCACCGTCCATCCGGAGGACGAGGAAGCGTACAACATTTGGCATAACGAAATCGGCCTGCCGGAAGAACGGATCATCCGCCTCGAAGGAAACTTCTGGGACATCGGCGAAGGCCCGAGCGGTCCGAACACGGAAATTTTCTACGACCGCGGCGAGGCGTTCGGCAACGATCCGAACGATCCGGAGCTGTACCCGGGCGGGGAAAACGACCGCTATTTGGAAGTATGGAACTTAGTGTTTTCACAGTTCAACCATAACCCGGACGGCACGTACACGCCGCTGCCGAAGAAAAACATCGACACCGGCATGGGGTTGGAGCGGATGTGCTCGATTTTGCAGGACGTGCCGACGAACTTTGAAACCGACTTGTTCTTGCCGATCATCCGCGCTACCGAACGAATCGCCGGCGAGCGGTATGGCGACGATCCGGACAAAGACGTCGCCTTTAAGGTGATCGCCGACCATATTCGCGCCGTGACGTTTGCGATTGGCGACGGGGCGCTGCCGTCGAACGAAGGGCGCGGCTATGTATTGCGCCGTCTGCTCCGCCGCGCGGTGCGCTACGCGAAACAAATCGGCATTGACCGCCCGTTTATGTACGAGCTCGTGCCGGTTGTCGGCGAAATTATGCACGACTACTATCCGGAAGTGAAAGAAAAAGCCGATTTTATCGCTCGCGTCATCCGCACGGAAGAAGAGCGGTTCCACGAAACGCTTCATGAGGGGCTCGCCATTTTGGCGGAAGTGATCGAAAAGGCGAAAGCGCAAGGAAGCACCGTCCTTCCGGGGGAAGAGGCGTTTCGCTTGTATGATACGTACGGCTTCCCGCTCGAGCTGACGGAAGAGTACGCCGCCGAGGCAGGAATGACGGTCGATCACGCCGGTTTTGAGCGCGAGATGGAGCGCCAGCGCGAACGGGCCCGCGCCGCTCGCCAAGACGTCGATTCGATGCAAGTGCAAGGCGGCGTGCTCGGCGATTTGAAAGACGAAAGCCGGTTTGTCGGCTACGATGAGCTTGTTGCCTCGTCGACGGTCCTCGCCATCGTTAAAGACGGACGGCTTGTCGAGGAAGTGAAAGCCGGTGAAGAGGCGCAAATCATCGTCGACGTCACGCCGTTTTACGCCGAAAGCGGCGGTCAAGTCGCCGACCAAGGCGTATTTGAAAGCGAGACCGGGAGAGCGGTCGTCAAAGATGTGCAAAAAGCGCCGAACGGCCAGCACCTTCACTCGATTGTCGTCGAGCGCGGCGCGGTGAAAAAAGGAGCCCGCTATACGGCGCGCGTTGATGAGGCGAAGCGGGCGCGCATCGTGAAAAACCATACGGCGACCCATTTGCTTCATCAAGCGTTAAAAGACGTGCTCGGCCGCCATGTCAACCAAGCGGGGTCGCTCGTCGCTCCGGATCGGCTGCGCTTTGACTTCACCCATTTTGGCCAAGTGAAGCCGGACGAGCTCGAGCGCATCGAGGCGATCGTCAATGAACAAATTTGGAAGAGTACCCCAGTTGACATTTTCTATAAACCGCTTGAGGAAGCGAAAGCGATGGGCGCGATGGCGCTGTTTGGCGAAAAATACGGCGACATTGTCCGCGTCGTGAAAGTTGGCGACTACAGCCTCGAGCTGTGCGGCGGCTGCCATGTGCCGAATACAGCGGCCATCGGGCTGTTTAAAATCGTCTCCGAATCCGGCATCGGCGCCGGCACGCGCCGGATTGAAGCGGTGACCGGAGAGGCGGCGTACCGTTTGATGACCGAACAGCTCGCCATTTTGCAAGAGGCGGCGCAAAAATTGAAAACAAGCCCGAAAGAATTGAATGCCCGTCTTGACGGACTGTTTGCCGAACTGAAAGAGCTCGAGCGCGAAAACGAATCGCTTGCCGCTCGCCTTGCCCGTATGGAAGCGGAGCACCTCGCCCGCCAAGTCAAAGACGTCGGCGGCGTGCCGGTGCTGGCGGCGAAAGTGCAGGCGAACGACATGAACCAATTGCGGGCGATGGCCGACGATTTGAAGCAAAAACTCGGCACGGCAATCATCGTGTTGGCGGCGGTGCAAGGCGGCAAAGTCCAATTGATCGCTGCGGTGACCGATGACTTAGTGAAAAAAGGATATCACGCCGGCAAGCTCGTCAAAGAAGTGGCTTCCCGCTGCGGCGGCGGGGGGGGCGGACGCCCGGATATGGCGCAGGCCGGAGGAAAGGACGCGGACAAAGTCGGGGCAGCGCTTGATTACGTCGAAACGTGGGTCAAATCCATTTCCTAAATGGCGCGGATCGTGTACAATGGATGTAAGATGGAGGAATGGCCCGAATCAAGAGCGAGGTGGAGACGGTGAGCTCGTTTGATCAAACGATGCAGTTTCATTTTCCGGAAGAGCCGGCCGAAACGAACGTTCGCGAAGTGCTGCTGACGGTGTATGAGGCTTTGCAAGAAAAAGGCTACAACCCGATCAACCAAATTGTCGGCTACTTGTTGTCCGGCGATCCGGCTTACATCCCGCGCCATAACGACGCGCGCGCCCTCATCCGCAAAATCGAGCGCGACGAATTAATCGAGGAATTGGTGAAATTCTATTTACAGGGGCAACGAAAGGACTGACCGATGCGAACGTTAGGACTGGATCTCGGCACGAAAACGCTCGGCGTGGCGATCAGCGACGAGCTTGGCTGGACGGCTCAAGCCTTGGAGACGATCGCCATCGACGAAGAGCGCGGCGACTACGGCTTAAAGCGGCTGCGCGCCATCATCGACGAATATGGCGTCGATGCGATCGTTGTCGGCTGGCCGAAAAACATGAACGGCACGCTCGGGCCGCGCGCCGAAGCGAGCGAGCGGTTCGCCGCCAAGCTGCGCGAGGAGTTTTCTTTGCCGGTCGTGCTTTGGGACGAACGGCTGTCGACGATGGCCGCCGAACGGATGCTGATCGCTGCCGATGTCAGCCGGAAAAAACGGCGGAAAGTGATCGACAAAATGGCGGCGGCCGTCATTTTGCAATCGTACTTGGATAGGAAACGATGAAGGGGAGGCCAATCACAATGGAACATGGAGACCGCCATATTACCGTTGTCGACGAACAAGGCAACGAACAGCTCTGTGAAATTTTGTTTACGTTTAAATCCGATGATTTCGGGAAATCGTACGTGTTTTACTATCCGGTCAGCAAGGAAGCGGAAGATGAAAACGGCGAAACGGAAGTGCACGTGTCGGCGTTTATCCCTGCTGACGAAAATCAAGAAGGGGAACTGCTTCCGATTGAAACGGAAGAAGAGTGGGATATGATCGAAGAAGTGTGGAACACGTTTTGTGCTGAACAAGAAGATGAAGAGGAATGATCCGAAGCGGCTGCCTAAAGGCGGCCGCTTTTTTGTCGGAAAAAAGGGCGAGAGATGCAAAAACTTGTAGTATAATATGACCGATGGACGGGAAAGGAGGTGCGCTATGGGGGAAAAGCATTGGACAGGGAACGAGGGGCGGCGTGGGCGAAAACGGATGTTGATCGCAGGCAGCGTTTTGCTGGCGTTGGTTGTGTTGATCAGTGCCGGCAGCTTTCTATATATTCGCTTGGCGCTCAAGCCGGTCGATCCTCATGATCACACTCCGGTTCATGTCTCGATTCCTGTCGGTTCATCGGCGACAGAAATCGCAGAGCGGCTCGAACAAAAACGGCTCATTCGAAGCGCTAGCGTGTTTCGGCTTTATGTCCGTTGGAAACGCGAGTCCGGGTTTCAAGCCGGAGAGTACGAACTGACGCGGGCCATGCCGATGACGCGCATCATAGCGCTGCTGCAAACGGGGAAATCGTTGAAAATCGGTTTGAAATTGACGATCCCCGAAGGGTCGCAGCTTGTACAGATTGCCGATCTCATCGCCGCGCGAACGGGATACAAAAAAGAAGACGTCATGAAGCAGCTGAACGACCGCGCGTACATCGAGCAGTTAATGAAAAAGTATCCGCGTGTCATAACGAAAGACGTATTCCATCCGAACGTTCGTTATCCGCTGGAAGGTTATTTATTTCCAGCTACCTATGTATTTGCTGACAAAAAGCCGCCGCTTTCTGAGATCATTGAAACGATGGTCGCCAAAACGGCAGCGGTGCTTGCTTCGTACGAAGAGGAAAGAGGGGAACGGAAGCTGTCGCCGCACCAGCTGCTGACGCTTTCCTCTCTGATCGAAGAGGAGGCGACAGAAAAAGCCGACCGCAAAAAAATCGCCAGCGTCTTTTACAATCGGCTGCGCCTAGGCATGCCGCTGCAAACCGATCCGACGGTTTTATACGCGCTTGGCAAACATAAAGCGCGCGTGTTTTACAAAGATTTAAAAGTTGATTCGCCATACAATACGTACCTTCATAAAGGGCTGCCGCCGGGGCCGATCGCCAACGCAGGCGCGATGTCGATTGAAGCGGCGCTTGAGCCGGCGCAAACCGATTATTTGTATTTTTTAGCCACCCCCGCAGGCGATGTCATTTTCACGAAAACGCTGGCCGAGCACAACCGGGAAAAGGCGAAGCATATTGGGAAACGATAGTGCAAAACGGAAGTTGCTGGCGAGTTAGGCGAAACGGTTTCGCTTTTCCGCCGAGTTATGGTAAGATAAAGAAAGTTGAACAGGGAACGATAAGGGTCCGGTAGCGGCTCTTATTTGGAACGGATGGGCGCAGCACCTCGGGCCGCCGCTTGGCCCGGGGCGGGCGCTTTTCCGTTTGTTGATGGCAAGGAGCACAAGCCCGACGTTCGCTGCTTTATTTTCGCGACGGGGCGGGCGCTTTTCCGCTTGTTGATGGCAAGGAGGGTTCCGTTTGCTGACTGATGAGGTCGTTTCGTATTTGCAGCGGCTGCGGCCGGCGTTGGATGCGGATGTGGAACAGATTGAGCGCGAAGCCCGCGAACAGCGGGTGCCGATCATGGATTCGGTGAGCATCGAAACGATGTTGTTCGTGCTCAAGCTCGCGAGGCCGCGCCGCATTTTAGAAATCGGCACGGCGATCGGCTATTCGGCGATCCGGATGGCAAAAGCGCTGCCGGAGGCGCACATTGTAACGATAGAAAAAGACCGGGAGCGGTATGAGCGCGCCCGTTTTTATATGGAAAAGACCGATTGCGCCCAGCGAATTGAAGCGGTGTGGGGCGACGCCTTGACGGTGATGGAGAAGGTGGCGTCGGCCGCGCCGTTTGACGCGTTGGTGATCGATGCCGCCAAAGGGCAATATGAGCGCTTTTTTACGCTCTATGAGCCGTTTCTCGCTGAAGGCGGCCTCGTCATTACCGACAACGTGCTGTTTAAAGGGCTTGTCGCCGCCGAAACGCCCGCGGACAATAAGCGGCTTTGGAACCTCGCCCAAAAAATTCGCCGCTATAATGAGTGGCTGATGGCCCGGGGCGATTATGACACCGTCATCATTCCGGTCGGCGATGGGCTCGCGATATCGAAAAAAATGAGGTGAACGAGAAAATGAAAAAACCGGAATTGCTCGTCACGCCGACGAGCGTTTCCCATATTGATGAACTGGCGGAAGCCGGGGCGGACGCCATCATCATCGGTGAGCAGCGCTATGGCTTGCGGCTCGCCGGCGAGTTTTCCCGTTCGGATGTGGCCGCGGCTGTTGAAACGGCCCACCGGCGCGGCATGAACGTGTATGTGGCGATGAACGCCCTTTTTCATAACGACAAAGTGGACGAGCTTGCCGACTACGTGGCGTTTTTAGCTGAAGTCGGCGCCGATGCCATCGTCTTCGGTGATCCCGCGGTGCTCTTGACCGTCCGGGAAACGGCGCCGCACATGAACCTCCACTGGAGCACGGAGACGACAGCGACGAACTGGTATGCGTGCAACTACTGGGGGCGAAAAGGAGCGAAACGCGCCGTCTTGGCGCGCGAGCTGAACATGGACGCCATTTTGGAAATCAAAGCCCATGCTGAAGTGGAAATTGAAGTGCAAGTGCACGGCATGACGTGCATGTACCAGTCGAAACGTTCGCTGATTGGCAACTATTTTGAGTATCAAGGAAAAGTGATGGAAATCGAACGGAAAAAGTACGAAAAAGGGATGTTCCTGTATGACAAAGAGCGCGACTATAAATACCCGATTTTTGAAGACGAAAACGGCACACACATTATGAGCCCGAACGATCTTTGCATCATTGACGAACTGGGCGATATGGTGGAAGCCGGCATTGACAGCTTCAAAATCGACGGCGTCCTGCACACCGCGGACTACATTACGGAAGTGACGAAGCTGTACCGCCGCGCCATCGATTTATGTACGGAAGACCGCGAGCGTTACGAGCGGGAAAAAGAGGAGCTGCTGGCGGCCGTTGAAGCGCTTCAGCCGCCGCACCGCCGCATCGACACCGGATTTTTCTTCAAGGAAACCATTTATTGAGAAAAGGAGGGACGCGTCATGCTTGTAAAAAATGACCGCATCTCCGAGATCGTTGACGGCAAGCGCGTCATCGTGAAAAAGCCGGAGCTGCTGGCGCCGGCCGGCAACTTGGAAAAGCTGAAAATCGCCGTCCACTACGGGGCGGACGCCGTCTTTATCGGCGGTCAAGAGTACAGCTTGCGCGCGAATGCTGACAACTTTACGATCGAGGAGATTCGCGAAGGGGTGGAATTTGCCAACCGGTACGGGGCGAAGGTGTACGTCACCGCCAACATTTACGCCCATAATGAAAACATTCCCGGTCTTGACGACTATTTGCGGGCGTTAGAGGAGGCCGGCGTTTCCGGCATCATCGTCGCCGATCCGCTCATTATCGAAACGGCGCGCCGGGTGGCGCCGAAGCTTGAAGTGCATTTAAGCACCCAGCAGTCGCTCACCAACTGGAAAGCGGTCCAATTTTGGAAAGAGGAAGGGCTCGAGCGGGTCGTGCTCGCTCGCGAAGTGAGCGCCGAAGAAATTCGCCAAATCAAAGAGAACGTCGATATTGAAATCGAGGCGTTCATCCATGGGGCGATGTGTTCCGCCTATTCCGGTCGCTGCGTGTTGAGCAACCATATGACGGCGCGCGACTCCAACCGCGGCGGGTGCTGCCAGTCGTGCCGCTGGGATTACGATTTATACCAGCTGTCTGACGGCCGGGAAATCCCGCTGTTTTCCGAAGGCGACGCCCCGTTTGCCATGAGCGCGAAAGACTTGAACTTGATCCGCGCCATTCCGGCGATGATTGAACTTGGCGTCGACAGCTTGAAAATTGAAGGGCGGATGAAATCGATTCATTACGTGGCGACGGTTGTCAGCGTCTACCGGAAAGTGATCGACGCGTACTGCGCTGATCCTGACCATTTTACGATTCGCGACGAGTGGGTGCGCGAGCTCGACAAATGCGCCAACCGCGAGACGGCACCGTCGTTTTTTGCCGGCTTTCCCGACCATACGAACCATATGTACGGCACCCACAGCCGAAAACCGACGCACGAGTTTGCCGGCTTAGTGCTGGATTACGACCCGGAGACGGGCATCGCCACCATTCAGCAGCGCAACCATTTCCGGCCCGGCGACGAGGTCGAATTTTTCGGCCCGGAAATCGACAACTTTACCCAAGTGATTGAAACGATCTGGGATGAAGAGGGCAACGAACTCGATGCGGCGCGCCATCCGCTGCAAATCGTCAAGATGAAAGTGAAACGGCCACTCTTCCCGTACAACATGATGAGAAAGGAGAATTAGACGATGGGGAAGAAGCCCGTTGTCATCGGCGTTGCCGGCGGTTCCGGCTCCGGGAAGACGAGCGTCGCCCGCGCGATTTACGACCATTTCGGCGACCGTTCGATCCTTGTCTTGGAGCAAGATTTTTATTACAAAGACCAAAGCCATCTCCCATTTGAAGAGCGGCTGAAGACGAACTACGACCATCCGCTGGCGTTTGACAACGACTTGTTGATTGAACATATTCATAAGCTGCTTCGCTACGAGCCGATCGACAAGCCGGTGTATGACTATACGCTTCACACCCGCTCCCGTGAGGTCATCCGCGTGGAGCCGAAAGAGGTGATCATCGTCGAAGGCATTCTTGTGCTAGAAGATGAGCGGCTTCGCGACTTAATGGATATTAAAGTGTACGTCGACACCGATCCGGACATCCGCATCATCCGCCGCCTCCTTCGCGATGTGAAAGAGCGCGGCCGCACGTTTGACTCGGTGATCGAACAATATTTGTCCGTCGTGCGGCCGATGCACAACCAGTTTGTCGAACCGACGAAGCGTTATGCCGATGTCATCATTCCGGAAGGCGGGCACAACACCGTTGCCATCGATTTAATGGTCGCAAAAATTCGCACGGTTCTTGAACAAAAATCAGTTTTATAATAACATAACAGAGACAAAACAATATATTATATAACAAGTAAGCGTACGAACAGCTGTTTTTCTGTTCGTACGTTTTACATAACGCAGAAGATAGAGGAGTGAGATGAATGGCGAATGAAAAGCAGTATCCGATGACGAAAGAGGGAAAAGAGAAACTGGAACAAGAGCTGGAGTATTTAAAAACGGTCAAGCGCAAAGAAGTGGTCGAACGCATTAAGATTGCGCGCGGGTTCGGGGATCTGTCGGAAAATTCGGAGTACGACGCAGCGAAAGACGAGCAGGCGTTTGTCGAGTCGCGCATTCAAATGCTTGAAAACATGATTCGCAACGCCGTCATTATCGAAGAAGATACGGAAAACCCGGATGTGGTCTCGCTTGGCAAATCAGTGACGTTTATTGAACTGCCGGACGGGGAAGAGGAGACGTACACGATCGTCGGCAGCGCGGAAGCGGATCCGTTCGAAGGGAAAATTTCCAACGACTCGCCGATCGCGAAGTCGCTTCTTGGCCGCCGCGTCGGCGATGAAGTGACGGTACAGACGCCGGGCGGGGAAATGATGGTGAAAATCGTCGCCGTCAACTAAGCGCGCTATGTTTGACCCGCAAAGCGGCGGCAGCGCGGAAAAATCGCCGCCCTAGGCACGTTTCAAATGAAAACACCTCGTCGAAACTGTTGATGAGGTGTTTTCTTTATGTGGAAGAAAAGGGCTATTGTCATGCTTGTCTTGATCGAAGCGGCGCTGTTTTTCATCGTGGGGCGGCTCGCGCAAATTCAGTTGATTGACACCGAATCGTTCGCCAATCATAATTTAATCGCCGAAAGCGTCGCCCAGCGCACACAGGAATTGGTCATCGATGACGGGCGCGGTTCATTTGTGGACCGAAACGGCAAGCCGCTGACGAAACGATCCGTACCGTCGCTTGTCTTATTTCCGTTTTTGAAGAGGAGGCCATGGCCGATCGAACAAGTGGCCCGCGTGACCGGTGTCGCCGAAGAAGAAATCCGTCGCCAGCTCGAGCGGGCGGACGGCCCGTTCGTCTTAGAGAAAAACGGCGAACCTCTCGTCTTAAGCGCTGAACAAATGAGGCAAATGAACCGCTTGCGCATCCCGGGCGTCTTTGCCGTCCATAAACAATATCCGCTCGAGACGCTGTACGCTCCGCATTTGCTCGGCTTTACGCGGCCGGACCGCGAGCTGTTGCGCCAACGCTATCCGAAACGGCCGCTTCCGCCCGGGACGGAAGTCGGCATTCAAGGGTTGCAGAAGGCGTTTGACGAATTTTTGCTCGCCGACGCTGAGACGAAATTGCTGTATCACGTCGATGCGGAAGGGCGGCCGCTGTTCGGGCTCGATGTCAAGTACAGCGATCCGAGCAATTCGTTTTACCCGGTCACGGTAAAAACGACGCTAGACCGCGACGTGCAGCGCGAGATGGAGCAGATCGTCGACCGATTCGGATTGAAAAAAGGCGGCCTCGTCTTGCTTGACGTTGACACTAACAGCGTATTGGCCATGGTCAGCCGCCCGAATATGGATCCGCGTGATCCGTACAAAAACGGCGGGGCGGAAAACCAAATGGTGCTGCCGCACATCCCCGGCTCTGTTTTTAAAACCGTCATCGCCGCCGCGGCGCTTGACGAGGGAATCGCTTCGCCGACGACCACGTTTGATTGCAGCAAAACGATTGCCGGAGAGGAAGACCGGGAGCACGACTACGGGACGCTCGATCTGACGGACAGCTTCGCCGTCAGCTGCAACAATGCCTTCGCCACGCTCGGCAAAGAGCTGATCCGGCATGATCCCGGCGCGTTGGAAACGTATGCCGAAAAACTGGGGCTGTATCCGACGGCCGGCTGGGAAGGGACGGTTTACCATGAAGAACATTTCCGCCAGTTTCCTGAGGAACGGAAAGGAACGATTTGGCACGATGCGCGCGACAAGCGGGTGCCGCTGGCGGTCGCGCAAACGGCGATCGGGCAAAAAGATGTGCGCGTTTCGCCGCTTGGGGTTGCCAACATGATGGCGACGATCGCCCGTGGCGGCAAGGCGTGGAAAGTGCGGGCCGTCGATCAAGTGCTGTACAAAAACGGAGCCCCGCTGTTCTCGTTTTCCGCCGAGCCGGCGACCGGGCTGGAACCGATTGCCCCGACAACGGTTCGGCAGCTGCAGCAGCTTTTGCGCGGCGTCGTTACGAATCAGGAAGGCACCGGCCGCCGTTTTCAGACGCTGCCGTATCCAGTTGCCGGCAAATCAGGAACAGCGGAGACAGGAAAAAGGGAAGGGGACGTCGAACTGATCAATAAATGGTTTGCCGGCTATTTTCCCGCCGACCGTCCGAAATACGCCCTCGCCGTTGTCGAACTGGACGTCCCGGGCGGGCGCGCGGCGACCAACGAAGTGTTTGCCGCCGCGGTTGAAGCGCTTTACGCCCATGACCGCACGCAAAAGGAAAACGAATAACGAATCGATGTAGAGAGCGGATTTGGTTGACATCTACAGCGAAGAAAGGAGAGGGGAACGTGGCGCAAACGGAAACGCGCTTTGCCGCCCGTGCCAAACGGCGTAAAATGAACCGTTGGCTCAACGGGGCGATTGCGGTGGTGTTGCTGCTGATTGTGATGGTCGCTTGGAATTTGCTTTTTGGCGGAAAAGCGGATCAGCAAGCGGCCGGCAAAACGAAGCGGACGGAAGTGGAAACGGGCGCGGCGGTTGTCTCGAACGAAGAAAAAAAGCCCGCAGCGGGAAGCGACACCGCTGGTGGGGAAACCGAGGAGACCGCAGAAACGAAGGAAGAGGAATCCACCAAGGTGACGGAAACCCCGGGGCCTCCGGGGTCAAATATCGAAAAAGAGATCGTCAATCCGGCTTGGCAGCCCGTCGGCACGACGCAATCCGAGCCTCATGAAACCGTGTTTGACGAAAACTCGGTCGATTGGAAGGAAATGCTTGATGCCGTCAGCTATGCGACCGGCATCGCGCCGGAGGAGATGATCGTTTGGTTCATTGGCAACAATGGGCCGAACAAAGCGGTGGCGACGATCTCGACGAAGGGGCAAACCGCTCACTACAGAGTGTATATCGAATGGGTAACCAATGAAGGATGGAAACCGACAAAGGTGCAAAAATTAAAGCAAAGGCCGTCATAATGCCGGCGAACGCGCGACATGGATGACGGCGGGAGCAAAAAGCAGGTGCCCAACCGCCGTCTGGGCACCTGTTATTTTTTCGCTTTAAAATGGACGACGGCGCTGTAAAACCGTTTTCCGTTTTCCATCACATGCATTTGATGGGCAACGTGATGGACGGAAAGCAGCAGCGCTTTATTATGCTCAATTTGTTCGTTAATCTTTTTCTCGAGCGTCCGCAAATCATCCGCCTCAAAAAATTCAATTTTGTCCTCGATCAGATCAAGGGAAATGTTGACCATCGCGCTCCCTCCTTTCCATTGCCAGTGTAGCAAATTTTCCCGCCGTCATCCACCGGTCGCGCCGGGGAACAATACGAATGATGAATCGGCATGATCGTTGAACAAAGAAAAAACTTATGCTACATTGAGAGCAGGATCGCGCAAAAGACATACTATACTTATAGGAATTATAAACTTTTATGGAGCGTGACCGTATGGGTAGAGAATTTCTTGACTTGTTCGAGCAATGGGCTGAGTCGTACGACCAATCGGTGGAAGGTCATGATGAGCAATATCGCGATGTGTTTGCCGGCTACGGCCGCATTTTGGACGCGGTCGCCGACAAAGCGGGCCAAGTGGTGCTCGAATTTGGCGTCGGCACCGGCAATTTGACGAAAAAGCTGCTCGAACGCGGCAAAACGGTGTACGGCATTGAGCCGTCAGCGCCGATGCGCAAAAAAGCGTTGGAAAAACTCGGCGGTCGGGTCGTCATTATGGACGGCGACTTTTTGCGTTTTCCGCTGCCGCCGGAGCCGATCGACACGGTGGCGAGCACGTATGCTTTTCATCATTTGACTGATGCGGAAAAAGGGGAGGCCATCGCCAAATATAGCCAACTGCTCCGCCCCGGTGGTAAAATAGTGTTTGCCGATACGGCGTTTCGTGATAAAGCCGCGTTCCGCCAACCGGTTGAAGCGGCGCGGGCGCGCGGGTTCCACGATTTGGCCGACGATCTGGAGCGCGAATATTATACGACGCTCGACGTATTGGCCGCGCTGTTTGCCACCCACGGCTTTTCCGCTTCCTTTACCCAGCAAAACGCGTTCGTCTGGCTGATGGAGGCGGTAAAACAAATCGACTGAGAAAGAGGGAGAACGATGAAAGCAGCGATTATTGGAGCAATGGAAGAAGAAGTAGCGATGCTGCGCGCGCGCATGGAAGGACGCGAGGATACGGCCATCGCCGGGTGCGAATTTTCCGCTGGGCGCCTCAACGGAGTGGAGGCGGTGTTGTTGAAGTCCGGCATCGGCAAAGTGAATGCCGCCATGGGGACGACGCTGTTGCTTGACCGTTTTCGTCCCGATGTCGTCATCAACACCGGCTCCGCCGGAGGATTTTTGCCGTCATTGCGCGTCGGTGATCTCGTCATTTCGGAAGAGGTCGTGCATCATGACGTGGATGTGACCGCCTTTGGCTATGCGTATGGGCAAGTGCCCGGCTTGCCGGCGCGCTACCGGGCCGATGAGACGCTTGTCGAGGCGGCAAAACAAGCGGCAACCCAGCTTAACGGCCTCCAAGCGGCCGTTGGCTTGATCGCCACCGGCGATTCGTTTATGAACGACCCGAAGCGCGTCGAGTTTGTGCGCGGCCAGTTCCCGGAACTGTGCGCCGTTGAGATGGAGGCGGCGGCGATCGCTCAAGTGTGCGTGCAGTTTGGTGTGCCGTTTGTCGTGATCCGGGCGCTTTCCGACATCGCCGGTCAGGAATCGGACGTATCGTTTGAACAGTTTTTGGAGACGGCGGCGAAACACTCGGCTGAGCTTGTTTTATCGATGCTTTCCATTCTCGGCGCGAGAAGTTAAACGAGTGGAAGGAAACGGAGTGACACCGATGCGGGTAGCCAAAGGCATTCATGAATTGATCGGGCGCACACCGCTAGTGGAAATTACGCGCTTTCCGCTGCCGGAAGGCGTCCGCTTGTTTGCCAAGCTCGAGTATTTCAATCCGGGCGGAAGCATCAAAGACCGGCTCGGGCAGGAATTGTTGCGCGAAGCGTTCGAATCGGGGAAGCTGAAAGAAGGCGGTACGATCATCGAGCCGACGGCTGGCAACACCGGCATCGGCTTGGCGCTGGCGGCGATCGGCAAAAACATTAACGTCATCTTTTGCGTTCCAGAAAAATTTAGCATCGAAAAGCAGCAGCTGATGAAAGCGCTCGGGGCGCAAATTGTCCATACGCCGACCGAGGAAGGAATGGAAGGGGCGATCCGCAAAGCGGAAGAGCTCGCCCGCACGATTCCCGGCGCGTATTGCCCGCAGCAGTTTCGCAATCCGGCCAACCCGCGGACATACTACAAGACGCTCGGGCCGGAGCTGTGGGACGATTTGGACGGCCAGATTGACGTCTTTGTCGCCGGCGCCGGTTCCGGCGGCACGTTTATGGGAACGGCGATGTTTTTAAAAGAAAAAAACCCTGCTATTAAAACAGTCATTGTTGAACCGGAAGGCTCGATTTTAGGCGGCGGCGAACCGGGTCCGCATCGGACGGAGGGGATCGGCATGGAATTTTTGCCGCCGTTTCTGGACCCGGCGTATTTTGACGCCATCTACACGATCGCGGACGATGACGCGTTCCGCCGCGTGAGCGAACTAGCCAGACAGGAAGGGCTTTTGGTCGGCAGCTCGTCCGGCGCCGCCTTTCACGCCGCCTTGCTTGAGGCCGAGAAGGCGAAGCCGGGAACGAACATCGTCGTCATTTTCCCCGATAGCAGCGAGCGGTATTTAAGCAAAAACATTTACGAAGGTGGAGGATCGTGATGAGACGAAAAACGCTGCTCATCCATGGCGGCATTCCGGGTGACCCGCATACCGGAGCGGTGTCGGTGCCGATTTATCAAGTGAGCACGTACAAGCAGGAAGAGATCGGGAAGCATAAAGGATTCGAATATTCGCGCACCGGCAATCCGACGCGCGCAGCGCTCGAGAAACTGATTGCTGAGCTTGAAGGCGGCGTGGCCGGGTTTGCGTTCGCTTCTGGGATGGCGGCGATTACCGCCGTCATGATGCTGTTTGACAGCGGCGACCATATCGTGATCACCGATGACGTTTACGGCGGCACGTATCGGGTGATGGCGAACGTATTCAACCGGTTCGGACTTGATGCGACGTTTGTCGACACGAGCGATGTCGCCAACATCGAGGCGCACATCCGCCCGAATACGAAAGCCATTTACGTGGAAACGCCGACCAATCCGTTGTTGAAAATTACTGACTTGCAAGCGGCGGCCGCCATCGCCCGTGCGCACGGGCTGTTATTGATCGTCGATAACACGTTTTCGACGCCGTATTTCCAAACGCCGCTTGAACTGGGCGCCGATATCGTCATTCATAGCGCGACGAAATATTTAGGCGGCCATAGCGACGTCGTCGCCGGCTTGGCGGTCGTCCGCACCGCCGAGCTCGCCGAGCGGCTTCATTACGTGCAAAATTCGACCGGCGGCATCCTTGGACCGCAAGATTCGTGGCTGCTTATGCGCGGGATCAAAACGCTCGGCGTGCGGATGGAAGAGCACGAACAAAACGCGCGGGCGATTGCGGCCTTTTTGGCCGAGCATCAGGCGGTGGCGCGCGTGTATTACCCCGGGCTTCCGGAGCATCCGAACCATGAGCTGGCGAAAACACAAATGCGCGGGTTCGGCGGCATGATTTCCTTTGACGTCGGCAGCTTGGAGCGAGCGGAAACCGTCCTGTCGCGCGTTCGCTTCTTTACGCTCGCCGAAAGTTTAGGAGCGGTCGAAAGCTTAATTTCATTGCCGGCGAAAATGACTCACGCCTCGATTCCGAAAGAGCGGCGCGAACAGCTCGGCATTACCGACGGGCTCATCCGCCTGTCGATCGGGTTGGAAGACGTCAACGATTTGCTTGACGATTTGGCGCAAGCGCTTGGCTGAAATTGCCGCTCCCCCTTTTTCGCCCGTTATGGTACAGTGAGGGCGAGAGGAGGAATCGGCAGTGACTGAACGACAACGGAACGAGCTGCGTGCGAAAGCGGGCGATTTCACGATGTACAGCTTAGTTTTGTTCGCGCTTGGCGCGTTTTTCTATTTAGGTACGATCATCCCGGGCGCGCTGGCGGCGGCGGACAAACCGTTCGCTTTGCTGGCTGTCGCCGGCTGTTTGGCCGCGGCATTGTATTGCTCGCGCCGCGCCGCCCACTATCGCCATCAGCTCGAGGAACAAGACAACTCGTTTGAATCGTGAAAGGACTTGTTCAAAAGCCCGTCTACCAATCCGCGGCGGAAGCGTAAAGCGCGGAGAGGGGGACGGAAAGTTCCATGGACAGCGCGATCTGCCCTCGACACGAGGATGAAAATCCCGCGCCAGTTCGGCATTTTCACAGAAATGTTTTTCCATCTACCCAAGGGTGGGAATTCCTGTAAATTCGGCATTTTCACAAAAAACCGAACAACCTCGTCATTGAGAGACGAACCGGAAGCAGGGATGTTGTCTTATTTTTCAAAAGAATGGTTTACAACGGAACTGATTTTGGATATAATTACCTTCGTAACGTCATTTCCGAAGGGAGGTCGAAGACGATGATCATGACGATGTGGACGACACCGCTCGATGCTCGCCAACTAAAGGCTATTCGACCTTCCGCTGACCGGGAATGACGCACCATGACCACGAACAACAGCCATCGGGCCGCAGAAGGAGAGTAGTCTCGCTTTCTGCGGTTTTTTGCTTGGCAAGGCCGCAGAGGCGTTTTCCTTCTGCGGCTTTTTGTTTCGAAAGGGGGGAGGAAGATGACGATCCATTTGTTTTTTGTGACGATCACGATCGAGCGGAAGGCCCCGCGGCGGCGCAACATCGAACAAGAGCGGTTGCGGCGTGCCGCCGAAGAGGAGCTGCTTGACCGCAAATGTTCTGTCCATCACCGGCTGTTTTAAAAATGACAGAGGAAAGGGGAGATGATTCATGTTGATGGCACGAGGATGGTTGATGATGTGGCTTGAGCGGACGGGCGATTCGACTTGACTCGGCGAGGAGGGACGCGCATGCTGCGTGTGCTGTTGTTGACGGTCGAATTTCACCAATTGTTCAAACTGTGGCGCAAGCGTTCCTCGTCTTCTTTGGTAAAATAAAAACAAACGAGTCAAGGAGGGAACGGGGATGTTCACCATCGTCATGGCAGTGGTGATGACAGTGTCCATCGCGCTCGTCATCGCTGCGGAAGTGAGCGTCGAGGCGGAGGCTTAGGCGGACGGTTGGTTCGTTCAGCGCCTGGAGCGGTGTTCCACGAGTGCCGGCTTGTTTTAAGAGCCGGCGCTATTTTTTTGTCCAGACACGGACAACGTTGCTCCCGCATATACATCATCATAGACGGTTTCCGTCAATGACAGCAGGCGGGGGTGAGAGCATGTCCAGCATTGTTTCGGTGTTTGCGTTTTTGCTGAAAGAGCTGACGTTTCTTGTTTCGTATATTAAAAACAATGCATTTCCCCAGCCGTTAAGCGCCAAAGAAGAGGAAAACTATTTGGCACTGATGGCGAAAGGCGACGAACAAGCCCGCAACCGGCTCATCGAACATAACTTGCGCCTTGTCGCCCATATTGTGAAAAAGTTTGAAAATACCGGTGAGGAAGTCGATGATTTGATTTCGATTGGCACGATCGGCCTCATTAAAGCCATTGAGAGCTATTCGCCGGGAAAAGGGACGAAACTGGCGACGTACGCTGCCCGCTGCATCGAAAATGAAATTCTTATGCACTTGCGCTCGCTGAAAAAAACGCGCAAAGATGTCTCACTGCATGAACCGATCGGCCAGGACAAGGAAGGAAACGAAATCAGCCTGCTTGATATTTTAAAGTCCGAAGGCCAAGATATTGCCGACGAAATTCAGCTGAACATGGAGATCGAACAGGTGAAAAAATATATCGAGGTGCTCGATGAGCGCGAAAAAGAAGTGATCATCAGCCGGTTTGGACTCGGCCGCCAGCGCGAGAAAACGCAGCGGGAAATCGCCAAAGAACTCGGCATCTCAAGAAGCTACGTTTCGCGCATCGAAAAGCGGGCCTTGATGAAAATGTTTCACGAGTTTTACCGCCAGGAAAAAGAAAAGCGACGGACATAGAAGGCTGGATATGGCTTTACCATTTCCTTTTTCAATTGGAAAAACCTTGTTGCATCGGCCCTGCTTTTTACACGTTCTCCACTGATGAAAGGAATCATCGATTTCCCCAGCCTGATCGAGGGAGGCGCTGTTTCGTTCGGCAGCGCTTTTTTATTTTAACCTTGATGGGTCGACGCTGTATCAGGCGCTGGCGGCAATTTTTATCGCCCAGCTGTATGGCATCGATATGCCGCTGTCCCAGCAAATTTCGCTAGTGCTCGTGTTGATGGTGACGTCAAAAGGCATCGCTGGCGTTCCGGGCGTTTCGTTCGTCGTCTTATTGGTGACGCTCGGCACTCCGGTTGAAGGATTGGCGTTTATCGCTGGCATCGACCGCATTTTGGACATGGCGCGCACGGCCGTCAATGTCGTAGGCAACTCGCTGGCGGCAGTGGTCATGTCGAAATGGGAAGGGCAGTATGACGAAGAGAAAGGGAAACGATACATGGCGGAGCTACAGAAGCAAAGCGCTTAACCGAAAAGCGGCTAACGAGGCAGCCGCTTTTTCTTTTTGATCGCTAAGGAATGTGTAGTGCAATAAAAAACACACTAGATAGTTGCTCGTCTGTATGCGGTCGGCTATAGTTATACATGAGCCCATCGCGTGGCTCAAATTTGATAAAAAATGAGGGAAGAACGTGAAACGTTGGCTTTTGATCGTGCTGCTGCTCGCTGTGGGGGTATGGCTTGTGCCATACAGCGTACCGCTTCTGTTGGCGCTCGCTACCGCGCTGTTGCTCGAGCCGTCCATCCGCCGCTTGCAACAAACGTATCGGCTGAAGCGCGTTCATGCCGTTACGGCCATTTTTTCGCTGTTTATCGTCATCGTCGGTGTTTTGCTTTATGTTCTCATTGTTATTTTTGTCGAGCAGGTGATGGCGCTCTCGCAAAAGCTGCCTGCCTTCCTCAGCGAAGCGACGAAAGTGTTGGATCGTCTTATTCAAACATGGCAGTCGTATTCGAGCTCGATTCCGCCCGAAATCATCGAATCATTGGAGCGCGGCGTCAATACGGGACAACAAATGTTGCTGTCGTTTGCGAGCAGTTTGACGCAGTCGCTCGTTCATTATATTGCCGCAGTACCCGCGTTTTTGATTCATTTTTTGGTGTATATCGTCGCCTTGTTTCTCATTTGCCTCGATTTGCCGCGGCTGAAGCAAGGGGTGCGCCGCCATTTATCCGAGCGCACGGAACAGCGGCTGGGGATGATCGTCACCCAGCTCAGCAAAGCGGCAGTCGGCTTTATCAAAGCGCAGTTTCTGCTCAGTGTCATCACGTTTTTCATCGCCTTGGCTGGGCTGGTGGTGCTAGGGATTGATTACGCCGCCCTCATGGCGCTCGTCATTGTGATTGTCGATATTTTGCCGATTTTGGGAACCGGGTCAGTATTGGTGCCGTGGGGGATCATCAGCATAGCGAACGGGGATAAAGCGCTCGGCATCGGTCTGATCGTGTTGTTTGTCGTCATTACGTTGGTGCGACGGATCATCGAGCCAAAAGTGTTTTCGACCAATTTGGGCATTTCCCCGCTTGCGGCGTTAGTCAGTGTTTATCTCGGCTTTCAGCTGCTCGGCTTCATCGGGCTATTCGTTGGGCCGGTCGTTGTCATTTTGGTCGAGGCGCTTGCCAAAGCCGGTGTCATTCGATGGACGATCAAACTTTAATGAACGAAAAACGGGGCTGGCAACGGAGCGGGACGGGAACGGCCGCCAAAAAACCGAGGGTGTCCCACTTCTTGGAGGACACCCTCGTTCCTGTGTCAAGCGCTGAAAAGGGATGATTTGCGCCTGCGATCTCGGTTTGCACCATAACGGGCGGTTTGGAGCTGGCCCCGAGGCTGGCGAAAAGGACGATGTCATGAAACGGCCGCCTCTTGCGTGTCGGGAAAAGCAGCATTGGTAAAGGTCGTGAACTACTCCCACTTAGCTTTGCTTGAAGTGGGAGACTTCTTTCGGAATGATGTTAAATGGCAAAAGCGAGATGATGGTCTCGCCGACTACCGGCCTTGCCGGTCAGCGAGCGGATGCCGATGACGGAGAAGTGTCAGAGCGCGGCAAAATCAAAATTTCCACGCGCCGGTTTTTCATCCGCCCGGCGGCCGTCGCGTTGGAAGCGATCGGTTTGTATTCGCCGTACCCTTTCGCGCTGAAGCGGCGCGGGTCCAACTGCTTGTTTTCGAGCAGCACTTTCATGAAGTTCACGGCGCGCATCACGCTCAACTCCCAATTGGAAGCGAATTGGGCGTTATGGATCGGCACGTTGTCCGTGTGACCGCTGATAATGATGTCGCGCGGCGGGTTCATGACGAGCAGCTTGGAGATTTCTGCCGCCAAACGCCGGTCTTCGATGCGCACATCGGCGCTGCCGGAGTCAAACAAAATGTCATCTAAGATCGTAATGGCGAGCCCTTCATCGTTCAGTGACGTCTGCAGCTTTCCGCCGAGTTCGTTTTGGCGAATGTAGGCATCGATTTTTGCTTTGATTTCCGCCAGTTCTTCTTTTTCCTGTTCGCTGACTGGACGCGAAGGGGGGGATGATCGCTCTTGCCCTTTTTCATCTTGGGCGGGCGGTGTGATCGGCTGCACAGGGCTCTGAAAGTCGAGCACACCGGTTCCGCCGGCGAAGGCGGTGTTGAACGAGCGAGCGATTTCCTGAAATTTTTTCTGATCGATTTGGCTGCTGGCGAACAAAACGATGAACAAAGCAAGCAGCAACGTCAACAAATCCGCGTACGGAATGAGCCATGATTCATTGATATGTTCCTCATGGCCGCCCTTTTTTTTCTTGTTAGCCATTGGCGGCTTCCCCTTCTTTTTGTGGTTCGATCGATTGCTGCCGCTCGCTCTCCGGCAAATACGAGGCGAGCTTTTGCTCGATCGTCCGCGGGGCTTGTCCTTCCAAAATGGACAGCACGCCCTCAATCATGATGTAGCGCACCTTCGCCTCTTCTTTCGATTTTCGCCGCAGCTTATTGGCAAACGGATGCCAAAGAACATAACCGGTAAAAATCCCGAGCATTGTCGCCACGAACGCCGCGCTGATGGCCTGGCCGAGTTCGGCGATGTTTTCCATGTTGCCGAGCGCAGCGATCAAGCCAACAACGGCACCAAGCACTCCGAGCGTCGGCGCATACGTGCCCGCTTGGGTGAAAATGGCGGCGTTCGCTTCGTGGCGCTCTTCCATCGCCGCAACTTCTTCCGTCATGACGTCGCGGATGAATTCTTGCGTTTGGCCGTCAATCGCCATGCTGAGCCCGTTGCGCAAAAACGGGTCATCAACATCATCCAATTTGGCCTCAAGCGCCAGCAGCCCTTCGCGGCGGGCGATGTTGGCCCACTCGACAAAAAGCGGGATCAATTGCTCTACCGTCGGCGCAGACGATTCGGTAAAAATAATTTTCAATAGCTTCGGCACTTTTTTAATTTCGCGCGTTGGGAAGGCGATGATAACGGCAGCGGCCGTTCCGACAAGAATGATGAGAATGGCGGCCGGATTGATTAACACAGCCGGCGACACGCCCTTAAAATACATCCCTAACCCAATGCTGATGATCCCAAGAATGAGACCGATGACCGATGTTTTGTCCAACTGGATCCCCCCGTTTTTTCTCCAACGATCTATGCCATGGGCGTTTGATGAAGAAACCATATTTATCATATACTGAATAGAGAAGGTTGAAAAGGGAAAATGGTGTGACTTTGGACATAAAAAAAGCCGCCCAGTCGATAGGCCATCGGCAAGGGGCAGCCATGACGCGATCATATTTTTTTCAACTTAAACGTTCCAACCATTAAGAACGATAAAATGAGCGCCAAAAACATGAATGACTGCGGCGGAACGTACGGGATGGCCAAATAGCCGAGCGTCATCAGCACGCCGGCGGCTGTGATCGGCAGCCCGGAGAAATAGCCGTTGTTTTCCGTGATGTTAAAGCGGGCGAGCCGGAAGGCCCCGCAGGCGACATACAAAATCGTGAACACCGCCCCTGGCGCGCCGAATTCATGGAACAATCCTTGATACATCAACAAGGCCGGCGCTACGCCGAACGAAATGATGTCGCTCATCGAGTCGAGCTGCTTGCCGAGCTCGGATTCGATGTTCAGCCGGCGGGCGACCGCGCCGTCAAAACGGTCGACAAAGGCGGCCAAAAAAATGAGAAGCACGCTCATATGCAGCTGTCCTTTGAGCGTGGCGAGCACGGAAAAGCCGCCAAGCGATAAGTTCGTCAACGTCAAAATATTGGCCACGTTGGCTTTCAACTTTTTCAGCGTATAATCCAAATAATCCGATAAGAACAATTCTCCCCACTCCTTTTCCAGCCAAAAGCGCCAAAAGAAAATTCTACTACCATTATACTCGTTTTGACGGTAATATGGAAGGTAGTAACGACCTAGCAATGCTGCGTAACTGGAGGGAATCTGTTTGCGAAAATGGCTGTATCGTTTGTTCATTGAATTGACCAATCATTGGCTTTCTTCCAAGCTGCTTGCTTCGTTTGCCAAATCGCGCCTAAGCGCGCTGTTGATTCCATCCTATGCAAAAGTTTATCATATTAACCAAGAAGAGATGGAAAAAAGCTTAAAAAATTATAAGACGCTGCAGCAGCTGTTCATCCGCCGGCTGAAGGCGGGAACGAGGCCCATCGACGCCGATGAGCGGGCCGTGGTCAGCCCCGTGGACGCCGTGATTGAAGCGATGGGAATCATCGAAGAACCGTGTGAAATGACCGTGAAAGGAAAACGGTATTCCATCGCGGAAATGCTCGGCGGTGAAGAAGCGGCGCAGCCGTACGTGAACGGGTTCTTTTTTATTCTGTATTTGAGCCCGAGCCATTATCACCGCATTCACAGCCCAATATCTGGCGTGATCGAAAAACAGTGGACGCTTGGCCGCAAGTCGTATCCGGTCAACCGGCTTGGCTTAAAATATGGAAGGCGGCCGCTCGAAAAAAATTACCGTCTTATTACGGAAGTCAAGGCTGATGGCAAGCGCTTGGCGATCGTGAAAATCGGCGCCATGTTTGTCAACAGCATCGAATTGACACATGAGGGCGACCAATTGATCAAAGGCGAAGAAATGGCTTATTTTTCGTTTGGGTCAACGGTCGTTTTGCTGTTTGAGCGCGGCAGCTTTACTCCTGATCCGGGCGTTGCGGCGCCGATGCCGATCAAAGTCGGTGAACGGCTCGGCTACTGGTGCCAACAGCGGGATGGAAAGGGAAACGAAGACGGGCGCGGCCGCCGGAACCTGTCTACCCTTTAGAAACGTTCCAAGGACAGGTGATACACTGATTGGAATTGCGAAAAAGTATGGAAGTTTATCCTTTAGAAACGTTCTAGGGACAGTCCGGTTCCCGGATTTAGAGGTGAAAATGACCGCTTGACGAC
Source organism: Geobacillus sp. C56-T2 (assembly GCF_007829715.1). Classification (NCBI taxonomy): domain Bacteria; kingdom Bacillati; phylum Bacillota; class Bacilli; order Caryophanales; family Anoxybacillaceae; genus Geobacillus; species Geobacillus sp. C56-T2. Next base: position 2,472,912 of record NZ_VJWB01000001.1, on the reverse strand, counting down.
GGGATTTCCACGGTAAGTTCCGTGGGCGGCGGTCTCCTCTTTACCCGGGGATGAGCATCTGGCGTCAGTTTGGCATTTTTCACGGCAAGTTCTGTGGGCAGCGTGATCGGCCCTCCACCCAGGGATGAACATCCGCGCCAAGTCGGCATGTTTACGGAAGAGGAGGAAAAACAGAGGCTTTCTCGAAAGCATGGGCGGGCGTGTAAAAAGAAGCATCAATAGTCGCAAGGCTTCTCTACATGCGAAATAAGGCCGGAAAGCAGCACGCGTTCGATCGACGTCCCTCTAGGGAGCTGGTAATTTAAGGGGGCAAGCTATTGATCAAGCACGTTTCTCAAATAGAAAAGCCCTGTCGCATCACGATCGCCTTTCAAACGCTCTCCCATTGCTCAAGAGAAACAACTGCTTTTCACCAGCCATCTAGAAGGCTGGTGATTGAAGGAGGCAAGCTGCTTACCAAGCTTGTTTCTCAAATGGGAAAGCCTGTCTCATCAGTATTGTTCAGGAGAAACAACCGTTTTTCACCAGCCATCTAGAGGGAGCGGTGATGGAGTGTAAAATGCTACTGATCCGACCTCACCGGCCTTCTAGGGAAAAACAAAAAAAGCCCGAAGGCCTTCAGTTAGGATGACAACTTGATTTTATGAGTCAACGACCGGCGCTGAATTTCCTTTTCGATGAGCTCGATGAATTCGGGGCTTAAATTGAGTTCTTTCGCCTTGAAGTACGACTCGATGAGCAATTCATCGGACAGATGCTTCATCGGGAAGCCTCCTTTTTTGATGGAATATAACGAGCCATCCATACATATAATGGTAGGTTACTTTCACTGTACCACGATTTGCAAAAGAGAACAACCGTTCTGTTATCCACAGACATCCGTGGATAACGTGTGGAAAAGGTGTTTATAACCTAGCTAGGGCCTTGTCACTAGCATGTGTATAATGTGGGCAACAGTTATCCACAATCGGCGGGAGCGCAAAATTTGTCGAAAATTTTTTCCGCTTTGTCAGTTCAACCGATGACTGGCAAACTTTGTTTTGAAACGGAAGGGAAAATCGGCTATGATGGGAAAAGCAGAGCGAAAGGCAGGTGGACGATATGCTTCATTACTTTTTGCCTAGCCAGTTTGTCAAGCGGGTGATCGACATTGCTCCTGATGAGCTGAAGGAAAAAGGGGTGAAAGGGATCATCACCGACTTGGACAATACGCTCGTTGAATGGGATCGGCCGAGCGCCACCCCGGAGCTGGCCGCTTGGTTTGATGCCATAAAGCAAGCGGGCATTAAGGTCGTCATCGTATCCAATAATAATAAACGACGTGTCCAGTCGTTTGCCGAGCCGCTCGGCATTCCGTTCATTTTCGAAGCGCGCAAACCGTTGACGCGCGCGTTTTTGCGGGCGCTGCACATGATGGGGCTGAACAAGGAGGAGGTCGTCGTCATCGGCGATCAGCTGTTGACCGATGTGCTCGGTGGCAATCGCCTTGGCTTGAACACGATTTTAGTCGTCCCAGTTTCGGAAACGGACGGTTGGTGGACGCGGTTCAATCGAAAAATGGAACGGAGAATTTTAAACGCCATGCGGAAAAAAGGGATGATTTACTGGGAGGAATGATCGTGGAGCCACAACTGCGTTGCATCGGCTGCGGGGCCGCCATTCAGGTGGAAGATCCAAAAAAAGCGGGCTACGCCCCGAAAAGCGTGCTTGAAAAAGAGGCGGAAGAAATCGTTTGCCAACGTTGCTTTCGTCTGAAACATTATAATGAGGTGCAAGACGTGCCGCTTGATGACAGCGACTTTGTTAACATGCTGCACCGCATCGGGGAATCGAAGGCGCTTGTCGTGTACATCGTCGATATTTTTGATTTCAACGGCAGCTGGATTCCGGGATTGCCGCGGTTTGCCGCTGACAATCCGATTTTGCTTGTCGGCAATAAGGCGGATTTATTGCCGCGTTCGGTTAACTATTTGAAACTGGTGCAATGGATGCGGCGGATGGCGGAAGAGCTCGGGCTGCGCCCGGTCGATGTCTGTCTCGTCAGCGCGGCGAAAGGGATCGGCATGGGGAAGGTAATGGAGGCGATGGAGCGCTTTCGCAAGGGCGGCGATGTCTATGTGGTCGGCTGCACGAATGTCGGCAAATCGACGTTCATCAACTGGGTGATCGAAGAAGCGACGGGCAAAGGAAATGTCATTACAACATCGTATTTCCCGGGAACGACGCTGGATATGATTGAGATTCCGCTTGAAGGCGGCTCATCGCTGTATGATACGCCCGGGATCATCAACCATCATCAGATGGCGCATTTCGTGGATGCGCGCGATTTGAAAATCATCACACCAAAGCGGGAAATCCATCCGCGCGTGTATCAGCTCAATGAAGGGCAGACGCTCTTTTTCGGCGGTTTGGCCCGTCTCGATTACGTCAAAGGCGGGCGCCGTTCGTTCGTCTGCTATATGGCCAACGAGCTGACGATCCACCGGACGAAGCGGGAAAAGGCGGATTCCTTGTACGCCAGCCAGCTCGGCCAGTTGCTATCGCCGCCAAACAAGCGATACGCCGCTGACTTTCCGCCGCTTGTGCCCCGGACGCTGTCGGTGAAAGAGCGGAAGACGGATATTGTCTTTTCCGGGCTCGGCTGGGTGACGTGCAACGACCCCGGCGCTCAGCTCGTCGTTTATGCGCCGAAAGGAGTCGACGTGTTGATTCGCCAGTCGCTGATTTGAGAGAAGCGGGAGGGGGAGAACGATGGAAAACGTATACGGGCTGCTCGGTTTTCCGGTCGAGCATTCGCTGTCGCCGCTCATGCACAACGATGCGTTTGCCTGTTTGGGCATTCCGGCGCGCTATCATTTGTTTCCCGTCAAACCGGGGCAAGTCGGCGCGGCCATCGCCGGCGTTCGGGCGCTTGGCATCGCCGGGGTGAACGTGACGATTCCGCATAAAATGGCGGTCATGCCGTTTTTGGATGAAATCGATGACCACGCGCGCCGCATCGGGGCGGTCAACACGATCGTCAACCGGGATGGCCGGCTCGTCGGCTACAATACGGACGGGCCTGGTTATGTCCGCGCCTTGGAAGAGGAACTTGACGTTTCGTTTGCCGGAAAGCGGATTTTAGTGATCGGCGCGGGCGGCGGAGCGCGCGGCATTTATTTTTCGCTGCTTTCGACCGCGGCCGCGCGCATTGATATGGCCAACCGGACGATCGAGAAAGCGGCGCAGCTTGTGGGGGAAGGGAAGGACGACCGCTCCGCTTTTTTCTCGCTCGCCGAGGCTGAAAAACGGCTGGCTGAATATGATATCGTGATCAATACAACGGCGGCCGGCATGCATCCGCAAGAGGAAGAACAGCCGCTTTCGCTCGAGCGGCTGCGGCCGGGAACGATCGTTTCCGACATCATTTACAACCCGTTGGAAACGAAGTGGTTAAAAGAAGCGAAAGCGCGCGGCGCCCGCACGCAAAACGGCATTGGCATGCTCGTCTATCAAGGGGCGCTGGCGTTTGAAAAATGGACCGGCCAATGGCCGGATGTCAAGCGCATGAAACAGCTTGTCATCGAAGCGTTGAGGAGGTAACATATGTTAACTGGGAAACAAAAACGGTTTTTGCGCGCCCAAGCCCATCATTTGAAACCGATTTTTCAAGTCGGCAAAGGCGGGGTGACGGAAGCGATGACCGAACAAATCGCTGCCGCGCTCGAAGCGCGTGAACTGCTGAAAGTCAGCGTCTTGCAAAACTGTGAGGACGACCGCGACACCGTTGCCGAACAGCTAGCGGCGGGAACGGGGGCAGAAATCGTGCAAGTGATCGGCAACACGATCGTCTTGTATAAAGAGTCAAACGAACATAAGCGCATCGTCTTGCCTAAGTAACCGCCGGCATGGTTGAGGCGGGCGCATCAAGCGGTTGCCACGATGGGTTCGCTTGTTTGATGGCAGAGAGCGGGATCGAGGCGGGCGCTTCGTTTCTCGCTAAGCGTTCCGGGCGGGGCGAGCCTGATTGGTCGTCCGCCTTTAGCAAGCAACATCCTAGGACAGAGCGGCGGGAGGAAGGAAGATGAGGAAAATTGGAATTTTGGGCGGCACGTTCGATCCCCCCCATTGCGGGCATTTACTGATGGCCGATGAAGTGCTGGATGCTTTAGAGCTGTCACAAATTTGGTTTTTGCCCAACCGCATTCCTCCCCATAAGCAGCATGAGCAAGTGACAAGGAGTGAAGACCGGCTGCGCATGCTCGAGCTGGCGATCGCCGGACATCCGCGCTTTCGCATTGAGACGATCGAGCTTGAACGCGAAGGGCCGTCGTATACGTACGATACGCTCCGCCAGCTCACCGCGGCGCACCCAGACGATGAATTTTATTTTATCATCGGCGCCGATATGGTCGAATATTTGCCGAATTGGCACCGCATCGATGAGCTCGTCCAATTGGTGACGTTCGTCGGCGTCAAGCGGCCGGGATTTTCGCTGGAAACGCCGTATCCGGTCATCGAAGTGGAAGCCCCGCAGTTTGCCGTCTCGTCCTCGCTCATCCGCGAGCGGGTGCGGCGCGGGAAGACGATTCGCTACCTCGTGCCGGAAGCAGTAAGACTTTATATTGAGGAGAAGGGGTTATATGGAACGGGAACAAGCGTTGCAAATCGTGAAACAGCAGCTGACCGAGACGCGCTACGAGCACACGCTTGGCGTTGTCGCGACCGCCGTTAAGCTCGCTAAACAATACGGCGCTGACGCGAAAAAGGCGGAACTGGCTGCGATTTTCCACGACTATGCGAAATTCCGCCCCGTCGAGGAAATGAAACAAATCATTTTGGCGCAAAATATGCCCAACGATTTGCTTGCGTATAACAGTGAATTATGGCATGCGCCCGTCGGCGCGTATTTGGTGCAGACAGAAGTCGGCCTTGACGACCCGGAAGTGCTCGATGCCATCCGTTACCACACGTCTGGCCGCGCCGGCATGACGCTGCTGGAAAAAATTATTTATTTGGCCGACTACATTGAACCAGGGCGGCGCTTCCCGGGCGTCGATGACGTGCGGCGCTTGGCGGAAGAAGATCTTAACCGGGCGCTTTGGCAGGCGGTGAAAAACACGATCGCCTTTTTGCTTGAGAAGCGCCAGCTCATCTATCCGGACACGATTCACGCATATAATTCGCTCTTGCGCGAGGTGAAGGGGGAATGAAGCCGGTGAATGAACAAGAAGCATTGCAGCTTGTCGTCCGCGCCGCGGATGACAAAAAAGCGGAAAACATCATTGTCTTAAACATGAAAGGCATTTCGCTTGTGGCTGATTATTTTGTCATCTGCCATGGCAATTCGGACAAACAAGTGCAGGCGATCGCCCGCGAAATTCAAGACCAAGCCGAGGAACACGGTCTGGCGGTCAAACGGATCGAAGGGTTTCACGAGGCAAAATGGGTGCTCGTTGATTTGGGGGATATCGTCGCTCACGTGTTTGCGAAAGAGGAGCGTGACTATTACGGCCTTGAGCGGCTTTGGGGGGACGCCCCGACGGAAGACGTCGCGGCCGTGTTGCAGCCATGACGTACGGACGGTTTGCCGATTGGTATGATGTGCTGATGGCTGACGCGCCGTACGGCGAGTGGCAGTCGTTTGTCGAGCGCTCCTTCGCCCGCTACGCCCGACGGCCGGGGCGGCGGGTCATCGATATCGGCTGCGGGACAGGAGAGCTGGCCATCCGTCTTGCGAAGGACGGGTGGCAAGTCGCGGGCGTTGATTTGTCCGAGCAGATGCTCTCCATCGCCCAAGAGAAAGCGGAGGCAGCTGGCGTTCATGTGCCGCTGTTTGAACAAAACATGGCCGAACTCGACGGGTTTTCAGACCTTGACGGCGCGCTGGTGTTTTGCGACGCCCTCAATTACCTCATGAATGAGGAGGACGTCCAAACCACCTTCGCCGCCGTTTCCCGCGCCCTTGGCGCCGGCGGCTTGCTTTTGTTTGACGTCCATTCCGTTTATAAAATGGACGTTTTGTTTCGTGACGCCGTGTTTGCCGACCAAGGAGAGGACATCAGCTACATATGGACGTGCCATCCGCTCGATTGGCCGCACAGCGTCGGGCATGAACTGACGTTTTTCGTCCGCCGCGGCGATCGGTACGAACGTTTCGACGAATGGCATGAGCAGCGCACGTTCGAGCAAGCCGTTTACGAACAGTGGCTCGATGCCGCCGGCTTCGAGGTGCTTGAAGTGACCGCCGATTTCACCGATGCCCCGCCGACCGAGACGGCCGAGCGGCTGTTTTTCGTCGCGCGGAAGCGGTGAGGCACGTGGTCTGCATGTAGAGAAAACGTGCCGCTCGTTGCCCTGTTGTCAGCAAAAAACGGAAGCACAAGTTCCCATTCTCCATTGATACCACGCATTGGCGAGATGTTCGCCATCCCTATGGATGGCTAAGGTCTCGTCATTGTTTTTTAGTCTCAAATTGATTTGGAATTTTGAAATGGACAATACATGAAATGTATGTAGGTTGTGTAAGGAACTTCGTAAAACTTTCTGAAGAAGAGGTGTTTAAAGCTTGTTGAGCGAGTGAGGGAGGAAAAGGATAGAATCTAACTATATAGCTTCAAGCGCGATCGCGCTCCGCCCCACACTTTGTCAGTGCCAGTTCCTTGGGTGGATTTGTGTAATCTTCCCTAATCGGCGGGCGCTTTTTTATGCATATGGATAAATTAAAGAAGAAATACATGGCCGCGTAGCCGATGCCATTGGAACGCCCAGCAATAAAAAATGTTGGTTCATCACCGAAAGATGTACTTGACTTTTAGGAACAAACATGATATTATCCCTCCCGGTTGAACAAAAATAACAAAAAATGGTAATCAATCTTTTTGACGTTCTTATCATGAAAAACGTTTTTTGTCAAGTACATTTTGTGGTGAAGAGCCAAAATGTTAGAAGTTTAGAAGGAAAATGACGATATTGGTCGAAATATACAACCGGATACTTAGAAAATCGATGAAATTAATTAGGGGCTTTTTTATCAATTTTTTCATTTCATAGGAGAGAGACTTCCTGTCGTTTACGGATACAAACACCGGTCTTCTAAAAAGTTGGTGAAAAACCGCTGTTTGCCTTGATCGATGATGGAACGCATGAACATCGGGGCTGCGGCAACAAGTTTTTTTTGCTGGAAAGGAAATCCTATAAATTGGTTGCGTGAGTAAATCACCTGCCTCCTAAATGTTGGTGAAAAACCATGGTGGTCGTGAAGTCAACGAAGCTTGTCAAAACACCGATGTGTTAAGGCTATTCATTTGAGAACGTCTGTTTTGCTCTCGTTTTCCTATGAAATCACTGGCCTTCTAAGCGAAACGATCGGATGGGGGTGAATGGAACATGGAGGATGTGTATGCCCACACGCCGCCGGAAAATGGGGATAAATGGCATCGGCTGGATGATCATTTGTTACGTGTAGCGGAAATGGCCCAATCATTTGCTGCTCCTTTTCAAGGGCAAGGTATTGTCAAAAGTTTATCCTCCACACTCACGGTTTTCCCTTGAGTTTCAACGGTTGGAAGAAAAAAAGCTTGCCACCCCCATTGTTTTCGGCCATCATTGAGGTAACGACACCCAACAGCCAAAACAAAGGAGTGACAAGCTTGTTACCTCAATTATTAGCCTATTTGCTCGAAATCATCAAGACCCAATATCAAATCATTGTGTATTTGATGGGTGTGATATTGGGAAAATCCTTGCATCTCGAGGACTGGGACGAACCCATCCAAAAGCCGTACCGGAAACTTCAGGTCGATGACCTTCCGATCATCGATGTGCCGGAAACCCTTGATTACCGGAAGCTGTTGGCAGACTATGAAGCCCAGCACAGACGTCCTTTACGGCCCATCCAGCGCCGCGCGAAGGCGAAACACCGTGTTCCGGATTCGTTGACCTGCCCTCGCTGCCAGGCTCCCTCTTCTTACCTGTACGCCAATAACGGCGGAAAAGGGCAATACCAATGCAAAGTGTGCCAATGCCGGTTCAACCACCGAAATCGGTTCACCAAGCAAGCGGTCTTTCGTTGTCCGCACTGCAAAAAGACGTTGGAAAAAATCAAGGAACGCAAGGAATACAACGTCTATAAGTGCAAGAACAACGATTGCCCGTTTTACCAGGCCAACCTTCGCCGGATGACGAAGAAAGAGCGCCAACAGTTTCAACAGAATCCTCAAGCCTTCAAGGTGCGGTATTTGTTTCGGGAGTTCTTGTTTGACTTTCTCCCGTTGGCTTCCTCGTCGCTCATCAAGCCGAAGGTCGATTTGTCCCGGCTGGCTGCGTCGCCGCACGTGTTGGGGCTCGTGTTGACGTACTACGTCAACTTTGGGATGTCCTCGAGGGAAACCGCCGCCGCCCTGAAGGACATCCATGGCGTCTCGATCTCTCATCAGACGGTGCTCAACTACGCCAACAGCGTCGCGCTTTGGATCAAGCCCTTTGTCGACCGATTCCCGTATGAGCTGTCCGGTTCGTTCTGTGGGGACGAGACATATATTCGTGTGAAGGGCCGTTGGCATTACCTATTCTTTATGTTCGACGCCGTGAAAAAGATCGTGCTGTCCTATCGCGTCTCGCCCAACCGGGACACGCTCTCGGCCATCAAGGCGATCAATGATGTCCTCAGGAAGCTGCCGTCCCTTCCAGACGACTTGTCGTTCGTCGTGGATGGCAACCCGATTTACCGGTTGGCGCAACACTTCTTTGCCCAGCACGGGATTTCGTTTGACGTCCGCCAGGTGATCGGCCTGACCAACGAAGATCCGGTCTCGGAAGAGTTTCGCCCTCTCAAGCAGATCATCGAGCGATTCAACCGGACCTTTAAAGGCAACTACCGCCCGACCCATGGGTTTGGCGCCGAGGAAGGCTCGGTGTCCTTTGTGACGCTGTTTGTGGCGTATTTCAACTTTCTGCGCCCGCATAGCGCGCTCGAAGGCCGGGTACCGGTCGTCATCCCGGAGCTCGCCGAGCTGCCGCATATGCCAGCCCGGTGGACGAAGCTCATCACCATGGCTCAGGACTTCCTTCAAAACGAGGCAGCCTAACTTTTTTGTCCTCCAGAGCCCGTTGAACAGAACTCCTGCCGGATTCGGCGAAGCGAACCCTTGACCAACCGAACACCGCCAAAGGTAAAATTCGGTAAAAGCAAGGGCGGCTTTCCTATTGCCTTCTTTTTTGTCCCCGTCGCCCTTGACGACTCTTTCCCACCTTTGGCGGGTGTTGGTCAAGGGCGAATCCGGCTCTCTGCATGCCCCACGATGCTCAATGGGATGGTCTGTGTGGAGTTTTCATAGAACTTTTGACGCTACCAAGGGCAAAGAGTGGCATATTTATGCGGTCTTTTGCATGACTTAGGAAAGTTCCACCCTCTTTTTCAAGATTATTTACAAAAGCAGGCGGATGGGGAAAGGAGCCGCAGTGTTCCTCATGCGATTTGGGGGGCGGTGTTCATATACCATTTGTATTGGAGAAAAATGCGCCATCCATATGCTTGGCAGTGGTTTGCGCTGCCGATCGCCGGTCATCATGCCGGCTTGCATTCGTCTGCCTATTTATCGCTTGTCCTTGAAGAGAATTTAGAAAACCAGCGTTTGCATTATTTGGAGATCTTGAAGCAAGCTGAGCGGTTCTTGGAAAAAATGGTGTTTCCGATAATAAAAAATATGGAGGAACTCCCCTCGTTTTCTGCAACAGAGAGGGAAATGTGGATTCGCTTCGTCTTTTCCGCGCTTGTTGACGCTGATTACTTAGATACAGAGCGCCACTTTCAGCCGGAACTTTCTTCGCTTCGAGCGCCTATAGCTTCGATCACGGATTTATGGAATCGCTTTGTCGCCGATCAAGAGCAATTGGCAAGCCATGCGGATGATACAGCAGTGAATCGAATAAGAAGGGAAGTGTATGAGGAATGCGTTCGCGCTGCATCTGGTCCACAGGGAGTCTATCGGTTAACCGTGCCGACCGGAGGTGGGAAGACGAGAAGCAGTTTAGCTTTTGCGCTCAAGCATGCGGTAGAACATGGACTTGACCGTGTAATTGTCGCCATTCCGTATACAAGCATTATCGAGCAGACGGCGGATGTATATCGCGGCGTGTTCGGAAACGATGCGGTGCTGGAGCACCACAGCCAGATTGAAGCGGATGATGAGAAGGAGGAAGCTGGTGAACGGCTGATCCAACACCGCCTTGCCGCGGAAAACTGGGATGCTCCCCTCATTGTCACAACAACGGTGCAACTGTTTGACAGTCTGTTTAGCCATCGTCCAAGCAAAGTTCGCAAACTACATAACTTGTCGCGCAGTGTCGTGATTCTTGATGAGATTCAGGCGCTTCCACCAGAGCTGTTAAAGCCGACATTGGACGCATTAGCCATGTTGGTGCGTCATTGTCAAACAACGGTTGTCTTATCGAGCGCCACCCAGCCATTTTTTGAAGAAAGCCGGTTTTTGGATGTATTTTCTAAAATAGAGGTTAAAGAAATGTTGCCGTTGCTGACTGTGGATCGTCATTTTCAACAGATGCAGCGAGTGGACTATGAGATATGGAAATCACCCGTTTCGTTGCAGCAGCTTGCCCATTTCATTCGTGAACAACCACAAATATTGGTTGTCTTTAACACGAGAAAAGAGGCGAAAGAGTGCATCGAGCTTCTTCAAGAGGATGAGGCGGTGTTCCATCTTTCCACCCTTCTTTGCGGGGCGCATCGCCGGCGAATTTTAGAGGAAGTTCGTGAACGTCTGAAAACAAATCAACCTGTCCGTCTCATCAGCACACAAGTTGTGGAAGCGGGGGTGGATTTGGATTTTCCGATTGTCATGCGGGAAATAGGGCCGCTTGATCGGATTGTGCAGGCCGCGGGGCGCTGCAATCGCGAAGGAAAAAGTGAGAAGGGAAAAGTAATTATTTTTGAAACGGAAGACATGCCGAGTCCAAAAGGACCATATCGAACAGCGCTGGAAACCGCCCGACTTTTATTGGCTCAGCGCCACCCTGATGATTTGCATGATCTGAATATATTCAGGGACTATTTCCGCCGGTTATTCGCCTCGGTGGACGTCGATTCGAAAAAGATCCAAAAAGATCGGGAAACATTGGATTATCCATCCGTTGCCGAAAAATATCGGCTTATTGACCAAGATACAGTGTCTGTGGTTGTTCCGTATGAGAAGGCATCAGAATGTTTGCGAATGTGGGAATCTTCTCCGTCCCGCTATTCGTTTCGCCGATTGCAGCCGTATATGGTCCAGTTGTATCGCTTTGAGGCGGAAAAGAAAGAAAGGGACGGCTGGCTTCGGGAAGTAGCGAACAATGTCTATGAGTGGCTTGGTGATTATGATGAACAGATCGGCATTAAAGAGGAAGTTTACGATCCATTCAGTCTGATTGGCTAGAAAAGGAGAGGGAAAGGAGACGCGGAATGCAGCGACGGGCGAAAGTGCAAGTGAAAGTGTGGGGGGAATATGCGTGTTTTACAAGGCCGGAATTTAAAGTGGAGCGCATCAGTTACCCGGTGATGACGCCGAGCGCAGCACGGGGGATATTAGAAGCGATTTTTTGGAAGCCGGAATTTCGTTATGAGATTCGCCAAATTGGGGTTTTGCGTTTCGGGGGCCAGCAAGCAATCTTGCGCAATGAACTGACAAGCAAGCAAAATAAAAATCCGATCGTGATTGAAAGCGCACGTGTCCAGCGCACAAGCCTGATTTTAAAAAACGTCGCCTATTGGATTATCGCCGAGATCATCTTGACAAAACGCGCGGTTGATCCAGCGGCTAAATACCGGGATCAATTTTATCGCCGAGTGGAACGGGGGCAGTGCCATCATACTCCCTATTTAGGCACAAGGGAATTTGCCGCATACTTTTCATCTATAGAGGCAGATGATGTTGTGCAGCCAGTCAATATGGACATCGGCACGATGCTGTTGGATTTTGCTTTTATCGAAGATGATTCTAGGCAAGAAATGGAGTTTCTCCGCCATGATGAGACAGGGACGCGAACGGCGGCTGGATTCGCGAAGCCTCTCTTTTTCGAGGCAAAAGTAGAAAACGGGTGGCTGCGTGTACCTAAAGAATCCTATCAGCAGCTATATGCACTGGAGGGACAACATGCTTTACAAGCTGATTGAGTTGGCGGCGAAGTTGCAGAAGGAAAAAAGATTGCTACCGATCTCTTACAAACCTAAATCAATCAATTGGATTATTGATTTAGGTGGAGATCAACCGTATTTGAAAGGGCCGTTCCGCAGCGGAGAATACCGTTCAGTGGCAGCGCCGTTTCGATTGCGGCAAGGGAAAGTTACGGAAGGCAACCTAAAACCTTATTTGTTGGCGGATGATGCCCGCTATGTCCTTGGCATTCCCGAAAGTCCAGAAAAAGCGGATGAAGCGGAGTTGATGCACCAAGGGTTTGTTCGATTAATTGAAGAGGCTTATGAGAAAACAAAGATGAAAGAGTTAAAGAACGTCCTTGATTTTTTGCACAGTCCGATGAAGAAGGAGTTCCAGAAACAAATTGATGCCAAGGATATTGTAACGTTTCAAGACGATGAGGAGTTCTTGATTTTTGAAAAGAGGGAAATCCAAACATTTTGGGCTGAATATTTAGCCAATGATTTGCTGTCTGACGATGAATGCGACTGTTCTGTTTGTGGAAAGCGGTCGGCTTATGTAAGATATTTACCCAACCCAGTTCAGCTATTTGGACAATCATGCCAACTGACATCCTTTAATAACCCGTCGTTTGAATCGATGGGCAAAACGCAAACGAATAATGTGCCTGTCTGCTTCAGGTGTGCCACTTTGGTTGTTGATACATTAAATTATCTAATCAGGGAAGATCAACATCATACCTCCTTGTATATAAGCGACCGAAACATTTTGCAATCTCAAATGGCCATATATTGGATCGACGGCCAAATAGAAGGGGAGGAAGGGCTCCAAATTAGTGAAAAACTCTTTGCCTCCCCGATTGAACAATGGCTTTTTGACGATGAGACCAATCAACGGACCCCTCCTCCTGAATTAAAACAGTTAGAGGAGTTGCTTGCTCTTCCGAAAACGGGGCATGAGCAGGCGCTTCATTTAGACAAAACATTCTTTCACATGGCTGTTCTTTCTGCGAATAAAGCGAGGTTAGTCGTTCGCGAATGGATTCATACATCGATTTCTCAATTGTTGATGAATCTGGAGAAGTATGTGGCGGCTGTACGCATCGTTCAACCAACTGGGGAAAAAGGCTATTTATTGCCGCTTTCCGTTTTGATTCGCGCTGTTGATATGTCTCCAGGGTTGGTGCGGCAATGTTTGCGCATGATTTACCAAGGAGCCTTGCCGCCTGTCGAACTGTTGCCGTTGGCACTTCAACGTTTCCGCTCTTCGAAAGTACTGAGTGATCCGAAGGAAACGTGGAGATACCATTCATCAGCGAGTTTGGTAAAACTCGCTCTTACCTATGGAAAGGAGGAAGCACATACGATGCAATCATTAAACACCCATTTCTTACAGCCGTCCTATCTTTGTGGGCGACTATTCGCCGTGTTGGAAGAAATTCAACGGCGCGCTTCAGGATACCGAATTGGAAGCACGATCGTTGATCGATTTTATGGTGCTGCTTCCACGGCTCCGGCATCGACGTTTGGTTCATTGCTCAGGCTTTCGACAACTGCTCATCTTCCGAAAGTGTCTGTTGAGCTTGGCCGCTTGCTTGAAGAAGTGATGAAACAATTGGATGAAGCTGGGGGATTCCCAACGATTCTCAATTTGAGAGAACAGGCCGAATTCGCGCTCGGCTTTTATCATCAACGTGCTGAATTCCGCGGTCGCCAACAAGCCAATCAAACAAACGAAACGGGGGAAAGCCAGTGATGGAGCGCTATATTGATCCGACAAAACGTCATGAATTTGTGTTGCTTTTTGATGTCAAAGATGGAAATCCGAACGGGGACCCAGATGCGGGCAACATGCCACGGGTCGATCCAGAAACGATGCACGGCATTGTGACCGACGTTGCCATCAAGCGGAAAATTCGTGATTATGCCTCAATGGTATTAGGCAAACCGGTTTTTATTCAAAGCCAAACCGCCTTAAACACCATCATTTTTCAAGCATATCAAGAAATCGGAGTGAAATTGGCCACCATCGAGCTGAGTGAAGAAGAAAAGGAAAACGAAGAACTGATGAATTGGCTTTTACAGCTTGAGGAAAAAGGATTGGTGCTAGAAGGCAATCAAGCGATTTATACGGGCGAGGATGTCAATGAGAAGGATATTCGCGAAAAATTAACGGAAGGATTGGAAGAAGCGGGTCTTAAAAAACAGCTAGGAACACCGTTGCGAAATATGGCCAAACGGCTGGCGCAGGCGGCGAAAAATATCAAAATTGATGGCCAAACACGCCAAAAAGCGCAATATGCGTTGTGCCAAAAGTATTACGATGTTCGCATGTTTGGAGCTGTGATGTCAACAGGGCTGAATGCTGGCCAAGTGCGCGGGCCGATGCAGTTGACATTTTCACGCTCCATTGATCCCGTATTTCCGTGGGATTTAACTATCACACGCTCAGCGATCACCAAAGAATCGGACCGCCGCAGAAAACAAACAGAAATGGGAAGAAAGCCGTTGATTCCATACGGCTTGTATCGGTTGCATGGATTTTACAATCCGTTTTTAGGAGAAAAGACAGGGGTTACGGCGGAAGATTTAGCTGATTTTTGGGATGCGCTCGTCCATTTATTTGCATTTGATCGTTCTGCGGCTCGAGGGGAAATGAATGTCGGAGCATTGTACATTTTTAGCCATGAAAATGCCAAAGGATCTGCTCCGGCTCACAAACTGTTTGAATTCGTGAAAGTGGAACGACGCCAGCAGGAGGCACCAAGATTATTCAGTGACTATGTTTTGCTTGGGCCGGCAGAGGAAGGGCAAAGAGATGTACCTCTTGAAGGCGTTCCTGGGGTCACTGTGACGCGCCTCGTATAAAACGTTGGCGAAAGGATGAAACGGATGCGGTGGAATGAAGATGAGTGGATCATGCTGTCCGCTTTGCAGCATTATGTCTATTGCCCGCGCCAGTGTGCGTTGATTCATCTCGAACAGACCTTTGAAGAGAACATTTTTACACTTAGAGGAAACCGGGTGCATGAACGAGTGGATACACCGGAAGGAGAGCAGGTGGGAGACCGAAGAGTAGAGCGCGCGCTGCCAATTTGGTCTGAACGTTTGGGAATGATGGGGAAAGCGGATTGCGTAGAGTTTCTCCCGGATGGAACGCCGTATCCAGTGGAATACAAAGTCGGTAAGCGAAAAACGAAAGAAGCAGATATGGTGCAGTTGGCGGCTCAAGCTCTCTGCTTGGAAGAAATGTTCGATCGGCCGGTAACCAAAGGGGCTTTATACTATTATCAGTCAAGAAGACGATTGGAAGTAGACGTGACAAACCAATTGCGGCAACTTGTTGAAGAAACGTTACAAAAAGTAAGAAACATGTTGAAAAACGATCGGTTGCCGCCACCTGTCAATGATGCGCGCTGTCGTGACTGCTCGTTGCAGGATGCGTGCATGCCCCAAGCCCCGGCCAATATAGCCGTTTGGATGAGCAAGGAGAACGATTATGATTAAAGTTTTGTTGAATACGTTATACGTTCAAACACAACAGTCTTATATACGGCTTGACCATGAAACGATTGTCGTTGAGGTGGAAGGGGTAAAGACGTTGCAAGTTCCCATCCACCATATTGGCGCCATTGTCATGTTTGGACAGGTTTCGATCAGCCCGTATTTGCTTGGCAAATGTGTCAACCAAGGGGTGTCCGTCATTTGGTATGATGCCTATGGCCGTTTTTTGGCCCGGGCCACTGGCCGAACGAATGGAAACGTGTTGCTTCGAAGAGCACAGCATCAACTGTTGGAAGACGAGCGACGAATGCTCCATATCGCTTCGCGTTTTGTATTCGGTAAAATTCGCAACAGCAAAAGCGTGTTGCAACGAGCAATGCGTGATTACCCAGAGCAGCGAGCGAGGTTGGAGCAATCTGTAAAGCAACTAGAGCAAAGTTTACGCAATATTGGAAACCAAGCGACATTGGATGAATTGCGGGGAGTCGAGGGATACGCTTCATCCGTTTACTTTGAAGCATTCGCATCGCTCATCCGCTCGGATGAGGACGGGTTTTTTGCCTTTACTGTACGGTCCCGGAGGCCTCCGCGTGATCCGGTCAATGCTTGTTTATCCTTTGCTTATAGCATTTTAACCCAAGACTGCATCTCCGCATTGGAGGGGGTGGGGCTTGATCCGCAGATCGGATATTTGCATGCGTTGCGGCCTGGGAAGCCATCATTAGGTCTGGATCTTATCGAAGAATTCCGACCTTACCTAGCTGACCGTTTTGTTCTAACATTGATCAACCGGAGGCAACTAGATAAAGGCGATTTTGACATCCGTCCGGGTGGAGCTGTACTTTTGAATGAAAAAGGGAGAAAAACTTTTTTGGCCGCTTACCAGAAGCGAAAACAGGAAGAAATCCAACATCCGGTGATCAATCAAAGAGTGCCGTTAGGTTTATTGCCTCACGTACATGCTCGCTTACTAGCCCGGTATTTACGGGGGATATTGAGGAATATGTGCCATTTATCATGAGGTGAGCGTGAATGGATATTTTAGTGACGTATGATGTAGAGACATTGGAATCAAGTGGTCAAAAACGGTTACGGAAAGTGGCGACCATTTGCCAAAACTTTGGCCAGCGGGTGCAAAAATCCGTATTTGAATGCAGTGTCAGCCAAGCTCAGTTGGAGGAGATGGAGCATCAACTATTGCGTGTCATTGATTTGGAAAAGGATAGCTTGAGGATATACACATTGTACGGTAGCCGGTCAAAGGCGGTTCGTGTTTACGGAAAAGACGATTACGTTGATTATAATGATCCCATCATTTTATGAGAGCAGCTAGCTGCTGAGATGTGCGGCAACATCGAGAATGCCGCGCGAACATAGAGCGATTGCCAAACCCTAAGGAGGATCGCGATGAGAGAAAAATCCCGTTATAAAGAGGAAAATGGCAAATGCCTTGCGGTCCTTTATGGCCTTGATGGCGACAAAATTGACAAGTTCGCGTTTTCCTATGTGGAAATCCGCTCAACACAACGTATCTAAACGCGAGCGGTTGCACCCAGCCAAAAGGCTGGGTGAGGATTGAAACATAATGAAGTTCGCGCTGTTCTGTGAACCGATCGCGGTTGCACCCAGCCAAAAGGCTGGGTGAGGATTGAAACATGAGCGGTAAAAACATTCTGGCGTCTGAACATGTTGCACCCAGCCAAAAGGCTGGGTGAGGATTGAAACCGGATCGACGGGTCGGTCAACTCCAAGAGCAAAGTTGCACCCAGCCAAAAGGCTGGGTGAGGATTGAAACTTTGTATCAACCGTGATTTGAGCAATGCGTTTTTGTTGCACCCAGCCAAAAGGCTGGGTGAGGATTGAAACCGTTGTCGTCATCCATATGAATACAGGCGGCGTCGTTGCACCCAGCCAAAAGGTTGGGTGAGGATTGAAACCGGTTGCAGCGCGGACGGTGAACAGACCAACACGGGTTGCACCCAGCCAAAAGGCTGGGTGAGGATTGAAACATCAACAACCGCGTAATAGATGCGGTCGGGCTCGTGTTGCACCCAGCCAAAAGGCTGGGTGAGGATTGAAACACAATGCCCCGCTCCGTCTTCTGATACATTTTAAGGTTGCACCCAGCCAAAAGGCTGGGTGAGGATTGAAACATATCGTCGGGCGCACTCCTTCCTATATAGCTTCGTTGCACCCAGCCAAAAGGCTGGGTGAGGATTGAAACCACGCTTCCAGCGCGTCAATGTCGACCGGTTCAGTTGCACCCAGCCAAAAGGCTGGGTGAGGATTGAAACAAAGTTACCGTCGTCGTAGAAAGTTTGTCGGTGACGGGTTGCACCCAGCCAAAAGGCTGGGTGAGGATTGAAACAATTGACACAAGAGATGTGAATATTGTTAAATCGTTGCACCCAGCCAAAAGGCTGGGTGAGGATTGAAACACTCCGAGGGCGAATGGAACGACACTGTATATGGTTGCCCCCAGCCAAAAGGCTGGGTGAGGATTGAAACCACCATTACCGCGCGACCATTAGCGGCGCGTAAGTTGGGGGCTGATCCCAAAACGCATTCCCGTTTTGGGTCAGCCCCGAGGATTGAGACTTTGGTAAAAAGGTGCGTGCAACAGGAAACAGTTATGTCGCGAACAAATCAACTGACAAATGGCCGCTAGTCCTAAGTGGGAATGTGAGGGGAGATTTTTTGTCGGATAAAGAAGGAATTGGTTGTTTGATGTCGAATGAGTTTTTATGACGAGAACTGTTGCCTCACCTTCTCCACGTCTTCTCGAAACTTCTCATGCGTTTTGGCCAGCACTTCTTCAAAAACGCCGTCGAGCCGCCGCTCGAGGACGGCGATGCCTTCCCCGGTGATTCCGCCTTTGACGCATACTTTTTCCTGCAAAGTTTGAAGCGTATACAAGTCCCGCCTCAGCAATTCCCCGAGGCCGATGATCATGTCGGTTGCCAGCATCGTCGCTTGCTCGGTCGAGATGGCGGTCTTCGCTGCTGCGGCTTCGATAAAGCGCCGCAGCAAATAGCTAAAAAACGCCGGGCCGCAGCTTGCGATGTCCGATGCGACGCGGGTGATGGCCTCATCGATGGAAACGGGCGAAGCGATGCGCCGAAAAAGAGCGTCGATCGTTTGCCGACAGGCGGCCGAACAGCGAGACCCGAAGGTGACAAGGATGCTGCCGGAGAGCGCGCGATTGGCGATGCTCGGAATGGCGCGCACCACTTGACAAGGGACGGCCGCTTCTAGCTGCTCGACGCTGACCGGACTGGTGATTGACACAAGGCAATGCTCCCTTGTCCAGTGCGGAGCCAGCTGTTGCAGCAGCGGATGGATGTCAAACGGTTTGACGCATAACATGACGATGCCGCATCGTTGGACGATTTCAGCCGGATCAGCAGCCACTGTGATGCCGGGGTGCGCCCGTTGTATCGCGAACGCTTTCGCAAGCGTACGGTTCGTGATGACGAGTTGATCCGCTTGAACGGCGCCGGAGTCGAGGAACGCTTCGATTAAGATGGTGCCCATATTCCCCGTGCCGATGACGCCGATGTTCATGTGTTGTCCCCCCTCCCGGTTGAGTTGACCGGAACTCTCTTTTCGATATGTATGACACCAGCGCTTCGTTTATGACTTTTTCCAAGGAAAGGATGGCGATGATGTGGGAGAACGTGTGGAAGTTTGTGCGGGAGCTTGGGAAAAATCATTGGAAATGGGGAGCTGTTTTGTTGGTAGCCGCGGCTGCGGGGATGTGGGTGGTCCGTCATCCAGCGGATGAGCAGCCAACCGTGTCCTTGCCGGCTGCGGCTGAAACAGATGCCGCTCGTTCCGAAGCCCAAACGGACGAAGCGCGCAAAACCGCTGTGGTCGATGTCAAAGGGGCGGTTGTGAAACCCGGGGTGTACGAGGTGGCGGCGGATGCCCGCGTCCGCGATGTCATCGCCTTAGCCGGCGGACTGACGGATGAGGCGGATGAAACGAAAGTCAATCTGGCGGCCAAAGTGCGCGATGAGATGATGATCTACGTGCCGGCCAAAGGCGAAGCGGCACCAAACTCGGTTGAGGCGGCGCCTGAAGCCGAGGGAAAAAACGGTCCGCAAGTGGCGATCAATACGGCGACCGAAGAGGAGCTGATGCAGCTGCCCGGCATCGGGCTGGCAAAGGCGAAAGCGATCATCGCTTATCGCGAAGAACACGGGCCGTTTCAGCGTCCAGAAGATTTGTTGAATGTGGCTGGAATTGGGGAAAAAACGTTGGAGAAATTGAAACCGTATTTGCTTGTCCCGTAAACGGTGCGGCACGTAGGCTAAGCTCGCGGTTGCCGCCGGCGCCCGGCAAGGGGAAGGCTGCTTCACTTTCCGCGTTGGCGGGGTGAGACGGACACCGCCTGAATGCTTGTCAGCATCGGACGGTTTTACTTTCGGCGTTGACGGGCCCGGGGTTCGGCAAGTAGACTAAAACTATGAATAGGAGCGGAGGGACAATCAATGGAACGGATTACGTGGGATCAATATTTTATGGCGCAAAGCCATCTGCTGGCGCTGCGCAGCACGTGCACGCGGCTGGCGGTGGGGGCGACGATTGTGCGCGACAAGCGCATTATCGCCGGCGGATATAACGGTTCGATCGCCGGCGGCGCGCATTGCATCGATGAAGGGTGCTACGTCATTGACGGCCATTGTGTGCGGACGATTCACGCGGAAATGAATGCGATTTTGCAATGCGCCAAGTTTGGCGTCCCGACCGAGGGGGCGGAGATGTACGTCACCCACTTTCCGTGCCTGCAGTGCTGCAAAGCCATCATTCAAAGCGGCATTCGCGCCGTCTATTACGCCCAAGACTACAAAAACCATCCGTATGCTTTGGAACTGTTTGCCCAGGCTGGCGTCCGGCTCGTGCAAGTGCCGCTGAAGACCGATGTGTTCGCGTTGCTTTCCGGCGGTGAAGGCGAAGCATGAGAGGGCAAACCGTCTATCTCGCCGCGGCGGCGCTCTTGGCCGTGGCGGCGGCCTCACCGTCCCCCACAGCATGGTGTTTCCTCATCGTTTATCTCCTTCTTCTTTTCATCCGCCGGCCGCCTGTTTTTCTTTCCGCTTTTTTGACGGCTCTCTTCTTTTTTGCATATTTCCTGATCGTGGACCATGACAATGAAACGTCTTTGTCCGGCGGGCGCCGCACGTTGAACGTCCGTTTTACTGCGCCGCCCGCTTTTGACGGTGACCGGATGCAAGGATTGGTGGAGATCAACGGCGAGCGCGTGCAGCTTCGTTATGTGATGAGGACGAGGGCGGAAAAGGAAGCGCTGCAGGCCTACTTGACACCCGGCACGGTTTGCCGCATCTTGGGCACGCTTGAGCGGCCGCAGTCGGCGAGCAATCCGTACGCGTTTGACTACCGCCGGTATTTGCGTTTTCAGCGCGTTCATTGGCTGTTTCTTCCTGAGTCTGTCGATCGTTCCGCTTGTGCGCGCGCCCGTCCGACCGTCGCTGAACGGCTTCTTTCCTTGCGCGAGGCGGGCGTCCGCCGCATCGAAGCCCATCTTCCGCCGGAAGCCGCCGGCATTGCGGCCGCCCTCATTTATGGCGAGCGCCGCCAGCTCGATGAAGAGGTGCTTGCTGGTTACCAGCAGCTCGGGCTTATTCATTTGCTGGCCATTTCCGGCGGTCATGTCACCTTGCTCGTCAGCGCGGCGTTCGCCCTTGCCATCCGGTTTATGACGCGCGAGGTGGCCGTGCTTGCGCTATTGGTCTTGCTTCCGGTGTACGCCGTGCTCGCCGGTGCCTCGCCGTCCGTGCTGCGCGCTTGTGCGACGGGGATGATCGTGCTCGCCGTCGCTTGGAAAAAAGGAACGATTCACCCGCTTGATGCGTTAAGCTGGACGGCGCTCGTGCTGTTGGTTTTCGATCCGTACATGGTGTGGGATGTCGGTTTCCAGCTGTCGTTTGCCGTCACGTTCGCCCTTCTTGTTCATTTTCCAGCGCTGTCTGCTGTTCGTTCGCTGGGCGGGCGGCTGCTGCAAACCGCTCTTGTCGCCCAACTGGCGGCGCTGCCGCTCTTGCTTTATCACTTTTACGAAATTTCTGTTTGGAGTGTTGTTCTTAACGTCTTGTTTGTTCCACTGTATTCATGGATCCTCTTGCCGCTGGCTTTGCACGTGGCTGCTGTTCCGTTTGCTCCATTCGTTTGGCTGTTTTGCCGCCTCGTTGCCTTCACCAATGCCATCGTTCGGTTCTTTTCCGCCGATCATGGGCTGACGCTTGTGCTCGGCCGCCCGAATCCATGGTGTTTGGCCTTGTGTGTCGCCGCAGTGGTCGCGGCGTTTCTCCTTTGGGAGCGCGGCCGGCTGCAAAGGGGATTGGCGGCGGTGGCGGCGGCGCTGGCCGTGCAGTTTGCCGCTCCGTATATGAATGCGAACGGGGAAGTAACCGTACTGGACGTCGGGCAGGGAGACTGTACGGTGATTGAACTTCCCGGTCGAAAAGCGGTCTATTTGCTTGACACGGGCGGAACGTTAGACATCGCGCGCGAGCCGTGGCGGAAGCGGGCGCGTCCGTTTTCCGTCGGCCGCGATGTGGTCGTGCCGTTTTTAAAGGCCAAAGGAATTCGAACGATCGACAAGCTGATTCTCACTCATGACGACGCCGACCATATCGGCGCGGCTCCCGATGTGCTGCGGGCCGTGCGGGTCAAAGAAATCGTGACGAGCCCACACGCGTTGCCGACCGTTCGTCAGATGGCGCGTCCGTTTTCGGTGCCGGTTGCGGCTGCCTCACGTGGGCAGCGATGGCAAGAGGGCGGAACGGCCTTTGCGATTTTGCATCCGGAAGCGGGAAACCGTGAAGACAATAACGGTTCGCTTGTTTTGTTCGCCCGCCTTGGCGGCTTGACGTGGCTGTTTGCCGCTGACATTGAGAAGGAAGCGGAGCAAGATCTCGTCCGCGCTTACCCACACTTGCGCGCCGATGTGTTAAAAGTCGCCCATCACGGCAGCGCCACGTCGACGACCGAGCCGTTTTTGCGGACGGTAAAGCCGCGGGTGGCGCTGATTTCGGTCGGTCGTCACAACCGTTACGGCCATCCAGCTCGGGAGGTGCTTGTCCGGCTCAAGCAACAGGGAGCGATCATCTGGAGGACGGACCAAAACGGGGCCATTCGGTATGTATACAGCGAAAAAAGTGGAACCTTTCAACCGATGAAGCCATAAAATGAAGTGCGCAACGGGAAAGCGAACCGCATCCGGCGGTTGCCGATAGAGAAAAAAGGATTGCTGGAGAAAGCAATCCCTTTACCGGCCGAAAAATTCGATCAGCGTCGCGATGATGAACATGGTCGCGAAAAAGCCGAACGATACGATGAATCCAACGGCGGAATCGACAGCATCATTCCGCTGGCTTTGCACTTCCTTTTCAAAGACGTTCATCGCTTTTTCCCTCCTCTTTGCAATCATTATTTAGTATAGACGAAAACGCGGAAAAAATCTACCATCGCCCGCCCCGTTTCCTTCCTTGACAACAGTTGTCACAAATACTTTCCAACGCCCGGGAAAACATAAAAATAACCCGCTGGCCGATAAGGTCCTAGGACTTATCAGCCGGCGTTTATATAAAGGGGAACCGGTTTTTTCCGACCGCCGGTTCCCTTGTAAAATGGCGAAAAACGGTGTATCTTTCTAGCAGGGAATCCTGCGATAGAATGGAGAAGGGAACATGTTGGAACGCGTATGGGGAAACATTGAAAAACGACGGTTTTCTCCCCTTTATTTATTATATGGCAGCGAGCCGTTTTTATTAACAGAAACGTATGAGCGGATCGTAAAGGCGGCGCTTGATGAAGGGGAGCGAGAGTGGAACTTCGCCGTGTATGACTGCGAAGAAACGCCGGTCGAGATGGCGCTCGAGGAGGCGGAAACGGTGCCGTTTTTCGGCGAGCGGCGCGTGGTCGTCGTGAAGCATCCGTATTTTTTTACGTCGGAAAAAGAGAAGGAGATCGAGCATAATTTGGCGAAGCTGGAGGCGTACGTCAACGCGCCGGCTCCGTTTTCGATCGTCATCTTTTTTGCCCCGTACGACAAGCTCGATGAGCGAAAAAAAATCACCAAGCTTGCCAAAGAGCGCTGCGAAGTCGTCGTTGCTTCCTCGCTGGGCGAGGCGGAACTGCGCGCTTGGGTGCGGCGGCGCATCGAGAGCGAAGGCGCGTCGATCAGCGAAGAGGCCATCGATGTCCTTTTGCGGCGAGCGGGGACGCAGCTTTCCGTGCTGGCGAACGAAACGGAAAAGTTGGCGCTGTTCGCCGGACCGGGTGGGGTGGTGGAAGCCGACGCGGTGGAGCGGCTCGTCGCCCGCACGCCGGAGGAGAACGTGTTTGTTCTCGTCGAGCAGGTGGCGAAGCGCGATATTCCCGGCGCCTTGCGGACGCTTGTCGATTTGCTTGGCCATCAAGAGGAGCCGATCAAAATGTTGGCGCTGCTCGCTTCCCATTTCCGCTTGCTGTCGCAAGTGAAATGGCTCGCGCAAACGGGGTATGGGCAGACGCAAATCGCCTCCGCGCTTAACGTTCATCCGTTTCGCGTCAAGCTCGCCCTTGCTCAAGCGGCGCGGTTTTCCGAGCAAGAGCTTGTAGAAGCGATCAATGATCTGGCTGATGTCGATCATCAGGTGAAAAGCGGGGCGATGGATCGCCGGCTGGCGCTCGAGCTTTTGCTGATGCGATGGGGCGCCCGGCCGGAAGAGGGACGCAGCCGGCGATGAGAGCGGGCGAGAGCGTTATAAAAAAACGACCTGGCGCCAGGTCGTTTTTCATTAGGAAGCTTGGATGCTGTTTAATTTTTTCGCTAAGCGCGATTTTTGCCGGCTGGCGGCGTTTTTATGGATAAGGCCTTTGCTTGCGGCTTTGTCTAATTTTTTCGACGCGATAATGAACGCTTCGCGCGCTTTTTCCACGTCTTTCAGTTCGACGAGCGCCTCAAACTTTTTAATGGCGGTGCGCATCGCCGATTTCATCGAAGCGTTGTGTGCGCGGCGTTTTTCGCTCGTTTTTGCCCGTTTGATTGCCGATTTGATGTTAGCCACATCCATTCACCTCCGTTACGATGCGAATTTTTGCTGTGAACAGCAGGAAGAACAAATGTTATTCTATCAAACGCCTGTTGATTATGCAAGAGTGTGCAAGCAAAAATCCTTTACGAAATGTGAATGACGTTGCCTCATTGCGGTGACAATAAAAGAAAACGGCATGAGGAGGAACGCCATGGAACAGCCGCTCGATTTACGTCCGTATTCCGTGCGCACCGATTTGGCCATTGAGGCGCATGAGATTGCTGTGGAGGAGCGCCTGCAGCAAAAAAAGGAAAGCGGCGCCCCGATCGAAGGGGTCATCATCCGCGACCAAGAGATCGATGGCATCAAACTGTCGCATGTGCATGTCACTGAGCAAGGAGCGGCTTCAATCGGAAAAAAGCCGGGCCATTATGTGACGATTGAAGCGCAAGGAATCCGCGAGCAAAACAAAGAGCTGCAGCAAAGCGTGCAGCGCGTATTCTCCGAGCAGCTCAGCGCCTTTTTGAAGCGGCTTCGCATTCCGGATGAGGCCAGCTGCCTGATCGTTGGGCTTGGCAACCAAAACGTCACCCCCGATGCGCTCGGGCCGCTGACGGTGGAAAACGTGCTGGTGACCCGCCATTTGTTCCAGTTGCAGCCGGAAAGCGTCGCCGAAGGGTTCCGGCCGGTCAGCGCCCTCGCCCCGGGAGTGATGGGGACAACGGGGATTGAAACGAGCGACATCATCGACGGGGTCGTCCGAAAAACGAAGCCGGATTTTGTCGTTGTCATTGACGCGTTGGCCGCCCGTTCGATTGAGCGCGTCAACGCAACGATTCAAATTTCCGACACCGGCATTCATCCTGGTTCCGGAGTCGGCAACAAGCGCAAAGAGCTGAGCCGCGAGACGCTCGGCATCCCGGTCATTTCGATCGGCGTCCCGACCGTTGTCGATGCCGTCTCGATCACAAGCGACACGATTGACTTTATTTTGAAACATTTCGGCCGCGAAATGCGCCAAGGTCAGCGGCCTTCAAGCGCTCTCGCCCCGGCCGGCTGGACGTTCGGGCGCAAAAAGAAGCTGACGGAACAAGATATGCCGTCGCCGCAAGAACGGTCGACGTTTCTCGGCATGGTTGGCACGCTCGGCGATGAGGAAAAGCGGCGCTTGATTTATGAAGTGCTCGCCCCGCTCGGCCATAATTTGATGGTGACGCCAAAGGAAGTCGATTCGTTTATCAGCGATATGGCGAACGTATTGGCCGGCGGTTTGAACAGAGCGCTGCATCGGCAAGTGAATCAAGACAACGTCGGTTCTTACACGCAGTAGGAAAAAGCGGTTCTATCTTTCCCTGCTTGGCCATAGGTTAAAGTGAGGAGACAAGCCGGGAAAGGGTGGAAGTATGAAACGATGGCGCCCGCCACATGTGATGATCGCTGTTCCAGGAGCCAGCTTAAAAAAGTTGTTGATGCTCGTCGTTGTAGGATGCATGATGATGGTGATGCTCATCGGGGCGCTCACGTCGCTGCGGCCGGAATATCGTCCGTCATCCTCGTCCATTAACGATATGGCGGCCCATTTTCCACAAGAGGCGTTCGTCCGCTTGTTTGCGTTGGAAAACGGGTATTTTGCCCAACTGCTGCCGAAAGAGCGGCGGCGGACAAACTATTCGTCGCTGCTGTTTCGCCTAGCGACGAGCATCAATCCTGATGATCCGCGCAGTTTGCTAGGCAGCGAGCTGCCGGGCTTTGCTCTGTATGACAGCAAAATTTTAATCGCCGGCGAAGGGACGGATTATACGAACATTCCGTATGAATCGGCGCCTCCGCTTGAGGTGATGCTGGCGGAACGGCAGGCATCGGTCGAAGAGCTTGAGCAAGCCGAGCAGACGGAGAATGAAAAGCCGTTGCCGCCGCCAAGGCAGACGACTGAGGGCAGAAAAGTCGTTTACATTTATCACACTCATACGCGCGAGTCGTATTTGCCAGCTTTAAAAGGGGTGACCGACCCGAATTTGGCGTTTCACCGGAGCGTCAATGTCACGAAAGTTGGAGAGAAACTGATGGAAGAGTTGGAGAAGCGGGGCATCGGCGCGCAAGTGAACAAAACCGACATCGAAGCGGAGCTGCTGAAAAAAGGGATGAAATACAGCCAAGCCTATGACATGTCGCGGCAAACGGTCGTCGCGGCGATGAAACAAAACCGCGATTTGCAATATTTGATCGACATTCACCGCGATGCCCACCGGCGCAACTATACGACGACGACGATCAACGGCGCTACATATGCCCGGGTAGCGTTTATTGTCGGCGGCGAGAACGCCGAATATGAGAAAAATTTGCAGCTGGCTACGGAATTGCACCATTTGATGCAAAAGAAATACCCGGGGCTGAGTCGCGGGGTGATCAAGAAGCAAGGGGCCGGCACCGATGGCAAATTCAATCAAGATTTATCGGGCAACGCGATATTGATTGAAATCGGCGGCGTTGACAATACGTTTGCCGAACTGTTCCGCTCGGCTGCTGCGTTTGCCGATGTGTTTAGCGAGTATTATTGGCAGGCCGAGAAAGTTCAAGCGCCGACCCCGCCCGAGAAAAAGTAAAGGGGCGTTGCTATGGCGAAATGGCTGATTCAATTTGGATTGATGCTGTTTCTGTTGTTTTTTGGCGTGCTGTTTGGCATGCAGCAGGCGCACAACGGAATGGAGCGGATGCGCGGCTACGCGGATCCAGCATTTCCGTCCGTCGTTGAAATGAAGCGAAACGACAGCGGAGAGGTGGAGGCGGCGGTGTTTGGTGAGACCGTCACCGCGGCCGATTGGCAAAAAAAGCAGGAAACGATGCGCGAGTTGACATCGTTCAACGTTTTTTCCGAGCTTGGTCGTCAACTCGCTGACGCCGCCACCGCGCTCATGAACACGCTTCTTTCCCTCATCGGCCGGGTATTGGAGTAACTCGGCCGGTTTGTTGTATCATCCGTCAAGGCATTCGCTCAAGCCTAGCGGATTTTTTGTTGCCGTCATGGCGATGAAGCCTCGTTTCCGGTTGCCGCCGACCGGCGTGATGGCCCAAACGGAGAACGAAGCAAAAAAGCAAGGCTAGGGAGAAAGCATCCCGAGCGGTCCGCGCAGTTCACCATTGAATCTTCTTGACGCTGTTGCTATAATCAAAGCTAGTGCAGTTTTGCGAAGAAGCAGGAGTGAGAGACAATGAACCGGGAAGAACGGTTGAAGCGGCAAGAACGGATTCGCAATTTTTCGATTATCGCCCATATCGACCACGGAAAATCGACGCTGGCGGACCGCATTTTAGAGAAAACCGGCGCGCTGTCAGAGCGCGAGCTGCGCGAGCAGACGCTCGATATGATGGATCTTGAGCGCGAACGCGGCATCACGATTAAATTGAACGCGGTGCAGTTGACATATAAAGCGAAAAATGGCGAAGAGTATATTTTCCATTTGATCGACACGCCGGGCCACGTCGATTTTACGTACGAAGTATCGCGCAGTTTGGCTGCTTGTGAAGGGGCGATTTTGGTCGTCGATGCGGCGCAAGGCATCGAAGCGCAGACGCTCGCCAACGTGTACTTGGCGATTGACAATAATTTGGAGATTTTGCCTGTGATCAATAAAATCGATTTGCCAAGCGCCGAACCGGAGCGAGTGCGCCAAGAAATTGAGGATGTGATCGGCCTTGACGCCTCTGATGCCGTGCTTGCGTCGGCCAAAGTCGGCATCGGCATCGAGGAGATTTTAGAAAAGATCGTCGCGAAAATTCCGGCTCCTTCGGGTGATCCGGATGCGCCGCTGAAGGCGCTCATCTTTGATTCGCTTTATGACCCGTATCGCGGCGTCGTCGCTTACGTCCGCATCGTTGACGGAACGGTGAAGCCAGGCCAGCGCATCAAAATGATGTCGACCGGCAAAGAATTTGAAGTGACGGAAGTCGGCGTGTTCACCCCGAAGCAAAAAGTTGTCAACGAATTGACGGTCGGTGATGTCGGCTATTTGACCGCCTCCATTAAAAACGTGAAAGACACGCGCGTCGGGGATACGATCACCGATGCCGAACGGCCGGCGGCCGAGCCGCTCCCCGGCTACCGGAAGCTCAACCCGATGGTGTTTTGCGGCATGTACCCGATCGATACGGCGCGCTACAACGATTTGCGCGAGGCGCTTGAGAAGCTGCAGCTCAACGATGCGGCGCTCCAGTTTGAGCCGGAGACGTCGCAGGCGCTTGGGTTTGGCTTCCGCTGCGGGTTTCTCGGCTTGCTTCATATGGAAATCATCCAAGAGCGGCTTGAGCGCGAATTTCATATCGATTTGATCACGACCGCGCCGAGCGTCGTTTACAAGGTGCATTTGACCGATGGAACCGAAGTTAACGTCGACAACCCGACGAACATGCCCGATCCGCAAAAAATCGACCGCATTGAAGAGCCGTACGTGAAAGCGACGATCATGGTGCCGAATGACTACGTGGGGCCGGTCATGGAGCTGTGTCAAGGGAAGCGGGGCACGTTTGTCGATATGCAATATTTAGATGAAAAGCGCGTCATGCTCATTTACGATATTCCGCTTTCCGAAATTGTCTACGACTTTTTCGATGCCTTAAAATCGAACACGAAAGGGTACGCGTCGTTCGACTATGAATTGATCGGCTATCGGCTGTCCAACCTCGTCAAGATGGATATTTTGCTAAACGGTGAAAAAATCGATGCGTTGTCGTTTATCGTCCATCGCGATTCCGCCTACGAGCGCGGCAAAGTGATCGTGGAAAAGCTGAAAGATTTGATTCCGCGCCAGCAGTTTGAAGTGCCGGTGCAAGCGGCGATCGGCAACAAAATCATCGCCCGTTCGACGATCAAGGCGCTGCGCAAAAACGTGCTCGCCAAATGTTACGGGGGCGACGTATCGCGGAAGCGGAAGCTGCTTGAGAAACAAAAAGAAGGAAAGAAGCGGATGAAACAAATCGGATCGGTCGAAGTGCCGCAGGAAGCGTTTATGGCCGTTTTGAAAATCGATGACCAGAAAAAATAAGCGGACAAGGCTGTCTCCTTGGGGGATAGCCTTGTTTCGTTCGCGCTGTTGGAAAGGAGGAGCACGATTGGCCATTTCCGCCTATTTTCACATCCCTTTTTGTGCCCATATTTGTCATTATTGCGACTTTAACAAAGTGTTCGCCGCCGGCCAACCGATCGACGATTACTTGCGGGCGATGGACAAGGAAATGGCGTGGACGGCCGCTGAGTTTGGCCGCCGGCTCCAAACGCTGTTTATCGGCGGCGGCACGCCGACGGTGCTTGAACCGGCGCAGCTCGGCCGCCTGTTTGAAAGCATTCACCGCCATTTTCAGTTTGACCGACCAACAGCCGAGTTCACCGTCGAAGCGAATCCGGACGGATTGACGAGCGAAAAGCTCGCCATTTTGCGCGCTGCCGGCGTCAATCGCCTCAGCATCGGAGTGCAGACGTTTGAGCCCGAGCTGCTTCATGCCATCGGCCGGACGCATCGGCGTGAAGATGTCGTTCGGGCGGTGGAGATGGCACGAGAAGCTGGGTTTGTCAATATCAGCGTCGATTTGATGTACGGATTGCCGGGACAAACGTTGGCGCTGTTTTTGGCCGACCTCGAGGCGGCGCTGTCGCTCGAAGTGGCTCATCTCTCCGTCTATTCTTTGATTGTTGAACCGAAAACGATGTTTTACAACGAATGGCGGAAGGGCCGCCTTCGTCTTCCCGGCGAAGAAGCGGAAGCGGAAATGTACGAAGCGGCTATGGATCGCCTGCCGGCCGGCGGCTACCGGCAATACGAAATCAGCAACTATGCTTTGCCGGGATTTGAAAGCCGGCACAACTTGACCTACTGGAACAACGAGGAGTACTATGGCATCGGCGCCGGGGCGCATAGTTATATAAGTGGGGTGCGGCGTGAGAACATCGGTCCCGTTCGGCATTACATCGCCGCCATCGAGCGCGGCGAATGGCCGCATCGCACCGTGCGCCGCCTCACCGTCCGCGAACAGATGGAAGAGGAACTTTTTTTAGGGCTGCGCAAGACGGAAGGGGTATCCAAGGCCCGCTTCCGGCAAAAGTTTGGTTGCGAGATGGACGATGTGTTTGGTGCCGCGATTCACCGCGAGCTCGCATGCGGACGTCTTGAGGAGACGAACGGTCACCTCCGCCTGACCAAGCGCGGCCGCTTGCTCGGCAATGAGGTGTTCGCCGCGTTCCTCGGCGAGATGTAAACATTGACATTTGCCCGCTGATTTGCTACCCTAATAATAGATTTAGCACTCAAATTGTTTGAGTGCTAACAGAGGTGAGAAACTTGTTAACGGACCGCCAACTGTTGATTTTGCAGGTGATTATCGACGATTTCATTCGTTCAGGGCAGCCTGTCGGTTCGCGGACGTTATCGAAAAAGCATCAGATTGCGTTCAGCTCAGCGACGATCCGCAATGAGATGGCGGATTTGGAAGAGCTTGGTTACATCGAAAAAACGCACGTTTCGTCCGGCCGCGTGCCGTCGGAAAAAGGATACCGATACTATGTCGACCATCTGCTGCCGCCGCAGCGGCTGACGCGAGCGGACTTGCAAAAAATCCGCTCCGTGTTCGCTGAGCGCATCTGCGAGCTGGAGAAATTGATGCAAAAGTCGGCACAGATTTTGTCCGATTTGACGAATTATACATCGATCGCTCTTGGCCCGGCGTTTAAAGAAAGCAAGCTGAAGCGGATGCAAATCGTCCCGCTCAATGAACAGACGGCGGTGGCCATCATCGTGACGGACACCGGCCATGTCGAAAACCGGGTCGTGACGATTCCGTCATCCATGGATGCGGGCGATCTCGAAAAAATGATCAACATTTTCAACGAGCGCTTAAACGGCGTCCCGCTCGTCGATTTGAAAGAGAAAATGGAGACGGAAGTGGCCGACGTCCTGCGCCGGCACATCCGCAACTACGACAGCGTGCTGAACACGCTCGTTGAGACGATCGATGTTCCCGAAGACGAAAAAGTGTTTTTCGCCGGCAAGGCGAACATGCTCAACCAGCCGGAGTTCAGCGACATTCAAAAAGTGCGCCCGCTTCTGAACATCATTGAGCAAGAAAAAGACATTTACCGCCTGCTCCGCAAGCAAAACCAAAAAGGGGTGCGGGTGTCGATCGGACATGAAAACGAGCTGCGCGGCATGGAAAACTGCAGCTTGATTACGGCGACGTACTCGGTCGGCGATGAGCCGCTTGGAGCGATTGCGATTTTAGGGCCGACGCGCATGGAATATTCGCGCGTCATCACGGTCTTAAACCGCGTCGCCTCCGATTTGTCGGCCGCGCTGACGAAATGGTATCAAAGCCAATAAGAATGGCCATATTGGATAACGGATGGATCGCGCATCCATCCTTTCCTTGTGGCCATTGATACATAAACAAGGAAGGGCCCGGGGGAGCGACAAACGGTTGATCAAGACGCAAGGATCGACCATCGAGTATCGAAGGGCATAGGGAGAGACGAATTCGCTTTTGCCTAACATCCGGCAAAGGGCCCGGGCAGGGAGGTGAAAATCGATGGAACAAGGAGAAAAACAAGCCATGGAACAAGCTACATACGCTGAACCGGAGCGGGAGCGAGCGGGCAAGGAAGAATCCGCCGCGCCGCTTGGCGGAGAATCGAACGCTGCTTTGCATGAGGAAGAAAGCGAACAAGCCGATCGGGAGGAAGCGGCGGAACCGATGGAAACGGCGCCAACAGCCGAAGAGCTGGCAGCAGCCAAGGCGCAGATCGCTGAATTGGAAGCGAAACTGGCCGAGATGGAAAACCGGTATCTCCGCCTGTACGCCGATTTCGAAAACTTCCGCCGTCGGACGCGCCAAGAGATGGAAGCGGCGGAAAAATACCGCGCGCAAAGTTTGGCCAATGATTTGCTTCCGGTTCTCGACAACTTTGAACGCGCCTTGAACATTGAGGCGGACAGCGAACAGGCGAAGTCGATTTTGCAAGGAATGGAAATGGTGTACCGGTCGCTTGTCGATGCCTTGAAGAAAGAAGGGGTCGAGGCGATCGAAGCGGTCGGCAAGCCGTTCGATCCCCATTGGCATCAAGCGGTCATGCAAGCGGAAGCCGAGGGGTATGAGCCGAACACGGTCGTGGAAGAGCTGCAAAAAGGCTACCGGCTGAAAGACCGCGTGCTGCGCCCCGCCATGGTCAAAGTGAGTCAGTAAACGGAAACGGAGGGTGATAGGCGATGAGCAAAATTATCGGTATCGACTTAGGAACGACGAACTCTTGCGTCGCCGTGTTGGAAGGCGGCGAAGCGAAAGTCATTCCGAACCCGGAAGGAAACCGCACGACCCCATCGGTCGTGGCGTTTAAAAACGGCGAGCGCCTCGTCGGCGAAGTCGCCAAACGGCAAGCGATCACGAACCCGAACACGATCATCTCGATCAAGCGCCATATGGGCACGGATTACAAAGTCGAAATTGAAGGAAAGCAATATACACCGCAAGAAATTTCAGCCATCATTTTGCAATACTTGAAATCGTACGCCGAAGACTATTTAGGTGAGCCGGTGACGCGCGCCGTTATCACCGTACCGGCCTATTTCAACGATGCCCAACGCCAAGCGACGAAAGACGCTGGCCGCATCGCCGGCTTGCAAGTCGAACGCATCATTAACGAGCCGACGGCGGCGGCGCTCGCTTACGGTTTAGATAAAGAAGAAGACCAAACGATTCTCGTCTACGACTTGGGCGGCGGGACGTTTGACGTCTCGATTTTGGAGCTTGGCGACGGCGTGTTTGAAGTGAAGGCGACCGCCGGCGACAACCATTTGGGCGGCGACGACTTTGACCAAGTGATCATCGATTATTTGGTCAATCAGTTCAAGCAAGAGCACGGCATCGATTTGTCCAAAGACAAAATGGCGCTCCAGCGCTTAAAAGATGCGGCGGAAAAAGCGAAAAAAGAGCTGTCCGGCGTGACGCAGACGCAAATTTCGCTGCCGTTTATCAGCGCGAACGAAAACGGCCCGCTCCATCTTGAGACGACGCTCACCCGCGCCAAGTTTGAAGAATTGTCGGCCCACCTCGTCGAGCGGACGATGGGACCGGTCCGCCAAGCGTTGCAAGACGCCGGTTTGACGCCAGCCGACATCGACAAAGTCATTTTGGTCGGCGGTTCGACGCGCATTCCGGCCGTGCAAGAAGCGATTAAGCGCGAGCTTGGCAAAGAGCCGCACAAAGGCGTCAACCCGGATGAAGTTGTGGCCATCGGTGCGGCGATCCAAGGCGGCGTCATCGCCGGCGAGGTCAAAGATGTCGTCCTGCTTGACGTCACCCCGCTGTCGCTCGGCATTGAAACGATGGGCGGCGTGTTTACGAAATTGATCGAGCGGAATACGACGATTCCGACGAGCAAATCGCAAGTGTTTACAACCGCGGCCGACAACCAGACGACCGTTGACATTCACGTCTTGCAAGGGGAGCGCCCGATGGCGGCCGACAATAAAACGCTGGGCCGCTTCCAGCTGACCGGCATCCCGCCGGCGCCGCGCGGCGTGCCGCAAATTGAAGTCACGTTCGATATCGACGCCAACGGCATCGTTCACGTGCGCGCCAAAGATTTAGGAACGAACAAAGAGCAATCGATTACGATCAAATCGTCGTCCGGTTTGTCGGAAGAGGAAATTCAGCGCATGATTAAAGAAGCGGAAGAAAACGCCGAAGCCGACCGGAAGCGGAAAGAAGCGGCCGAGCTGCGCAACGAGGCCGACCAGCTCCTTTTCATGACTGACAAAACGTTAAAAGAAGTCGAAGGAAAAGTGAGCGCCGATGACATCAAGAAAGCCGAAGCGGCGAAGGAAGCATTGAAGGCGGCGCTCGAGAAAAACGATCTCGATGACATTCGCAAGAAAAAAGAAGCGCTGCAAGAAGCGGTGCAGCAGCTGTCGATCAAGCTGTATGAGCAGGCGGCGAAACAGGCGCAAACGGGCGCGGCCAACCAAGACAACGTCGTGGATGCGGAGTTTAAAGAAGTCAATGACGATAAATAAGGGAAGAAGGAAAAGTCAAAGTCAGGCCTGCCTTGGCTTTGACTTTTTTTCTAGCATTCACATATTGCCATAAAGCAAAGGGAAATGATAAAATGACCTTTATGTGAATGAATCGGGAGTGGATGATCAACGATGGCGAAGCGCGACTATTACGAGATTCTCGGCGTCAGCAAAAACGCGACGAAAGACGAGATCAAAAAAGCGTACCGGAAGCTTTCGAAACAGTATCATCCAGACATTAACAAAGCGCCGGACGCCGCCGAGAAGTTCAAGGAGATCAAAGAGGCGTACGAAGTGCTGAGCGATGATGAAAAGCGGGCCCGCTACGACCAATTCGGGCATGTCGATCCGAACGAAACGTTTGGCGGCGGATTCCAAGGCGGCGGCTTTGATTTCGGCGGTTTTAGCGGCTTTGGCGGCTTTGAAGATATTTTTGAGACGTTTTTCGGCGCCGGTCCGCGCCGGCGGGCGAGCGGGCCGCGCAAAGGAGCCGACGTCGAATATATGATGACGCTCACGTTTGAGGAAGCGGCGTTCGGAAAAGAAACGGAAATCGAAGTTCCCCGAGAAGAGGAGTGCGACACGTGCCGCGGCAGCGGGGCAAAACCGGGCACAAGCCCGCAATCGTGCCCGCACTGCCACGGCAGCGGGCAAGTGACAAGCGAACAAGCAACGCCGTTTGGCCGCATCGTCAACCGCCGGACGTGCCCGGTCTGCGCCGGCACGGGCCGCTACATTCCGGAAAAATGCCCAACGTGCGGGGGCACAGGGCGCGTGAAACGGCGGAAAAAAATTCACGTCAAAATTCCGGCTGGTGTCGACGACGGACAGCAGCTGCGCGTCGCCGGTCAAGGGGAGCCGGGGATCAACGGCGGGCCGCCGGGGGATTTGTACATCGTCTTCCGCGTCGAACCGCATGAGTTTTTTAAGCGCGACGGCGACGATATTTATTGCGAGGTGCCGCTGTCGTTCGCCCAAGCGGCGCTTGGCGATGAAATGGAAGTGCCGACGCTTCATGGCCCCGTTAAGCTGAAAATCCCAGCCGGCACGCAAACGGGCACGCGCTTTCGCTTGAAGGGAAAAGGAGTGCCGAACGTGCGCGGCTACGGCCAAGGCGACCAGCACGTCATCGTCCGCGTTGTGACGCCGACGCGGTTGACGGAAAAGCAAAAACAGCTGTTGCGCGAGTTTGATCGGCTCGGTGGAGAGACGATGCATGACGGGCCGCACGCCCGTTTTTTTGAAAAAGTCAAAAAGGCGTTCAAAGGAGAAGCGTAAGCGCGATGAAATGGTCAGAAATCAGCATCCATACGACGCACGAAGCGGTCGAAGCGATTTCGAACATTTTGCATGAAGCCGGCGCCGGCGGCGTGGTCATTGAGGACTCGTACGATCTCGTCAAAGACCGCGACGATTGGTATGGAGAGATCGTTGAGCTCAATCCCGACGATTATCCGGAAGAAGGGGTCATCATTAAGGCATATTTGCCGGTCAACAGCTTTCTTGGCGAAACGGTGGAACAAATTAAGCAGGCGATTAACAATTTATGGATATACGATATTGACCTTGGCAAAAATAAAATTACGTTGAGCGAAGTGAATGAGGAAGAATGGGCGACGGCGTGGAAAAAGCATTACCACCCGGTCAAAGTATCGGAAAAGTTTACGGTCGTGCCAACGTGGGAGACGTATGAACCGGCTTCCGACGACGAGCTGATTATCGAAATGGACCCGGGCATGGCGTTTGGCACCGGCACGCACCCGACGACGGTCATGTGTCTGCAGGCGCTTGAAAAATACGTGCGCCCTGGCGACGAGGTCATTGATGTTGGCACCGGCTCCGGCATTTTAAGCATCGCCGCGGCGATGCTCGGCGCCCGGTCGGTGCGGGCGCTCGATTTGGATCCGGTGGCGGTCGACAGCGCGCGGCTGAACGTGAAGCTCAATAAGGTGCAG
The DNA here is from genome assembly GCF_007829715.1 of Geobacillus sp. C56-T2. Taxonomy (NCBI): domain Bacteria; kingdom Bacillati; phylum Bacillota; class Bacilli; order Caryophanales; family Anoxybacillaceae; genus Geobacillus; species Geobacillus sp. C56-T2. The sequence continues at coordinate 2,436,227 of NZ_VJWB01000001.1, read as the reverse complement.
CATATCGTAACGGTCTCACAAAACAATTTGCTTGACCATATCGAGGAACCGGCTGACGTGATCGTCGCCAACATTTTAGCGGAAATCATTTTGCGCTTTGCCGGCGACGCCTATCGGCTGTTGAAGCCGGGCGGCCGCTTGATCGTCTCGGGCATCATTCAGGCGAAAAAACAAGAGGTCCAAAACGAATTGCTCGCTTTAGGATTTGCGATCGCCGACACGAAGGTGATGGAAGATTGGGTGGCGTTGGTCGCCGCGAAACCGTAAGCAAACAGGAGGCGGCCTTCGACGAAACCGTTTTGTTGCGATCGTTGTTTCACGAAACCGTAAGCAAAGAAGGGATGTCGGTTGCAGCGCTATTTCGTTTCCGAACAGGCACGGCGCGGGGAAATCGTTGCGATCAGCGGCGATGACGCCCATCATATCGCTCGCGTCATGCGCATGAAACCGGGCGCGGCGATTGCCTGCGTGTTTCCGGACGGGCGCACGGCGGTTTGCCAGATTGAACAAATTGCCAATGAGCAAGTGCAAGCCCGTATTGTACAATGGAAAGAGGAGCGGCGTGAACTGCCGGTGCGCATTTATATCGCGCAAGGGCTGCCGAAAGGGGACAAATGGGAGCTTGTCATCCAAAAAGGGACGGAGCTCGGGGCGGCCGGTTTTTTGCCGTTTGCTGCCGCTCGTTCGCTCGTCAAATGGGAGGACAAAAAAGCGGAGAAAAAGGTGGAGCGGTGGAAAAAAATCGCGAAAGAGGCGGCTGAACAGGCCGAGCGAACCGTGGTGCCGGACGTGCGGGCGCCGCTTTCGTTGGCCGAGCTCGTTGCGTTTGGCGAAACGGTTGACGTTCGGCTGTTCGCTTATGAGGAGGAAGCGCGCCGAGGGCGGCACGCTTCGCTCCCGGCCCTTTTGACCGACCTTGCGCCCGGAGGTTCGCTTTTGGCCGTCTTTGGGCCGGAGGGAGGATTCAGCGCGGAAGAAGCGGAACGACTCGAGCAGCACGGCTTTTTGCCGTGCAGCCTTGGGCCGCGCATTTTGCGGACGGAGACGGCGCCGCTTTATTTGCTTGCCGCTGCTTCCTATGAGTGGGAGCTGCGAAGGTAGCCTGCGGATAAGCGATCCGCGGACGACGGAAATCTCCCCTGCGACCGAGCGGGGGAATAGAGTGAGGTGAATGCGATGCCAACAGTGGCTTTTCATACATTGGGCTGCAAAGTCAATCACTATGAAACGGAAGCGATCTGGCAGCTGTTTAAACAGGCCGGCTACGAACGGAAAGAGTTTGAAAGCCGCGCCGATGTTTATGTGATCAATACGTGCACGGTGACGAACACCGGCGACAAAAAAAGCCGTCAAGTCATCCGCCGCGCGGTGCGCCGCAATCCGGACGCCGTCGTTTGCGTGACCGGCTGCTATGCGCAAACATCGCCGGCTGAGGTCATGGCCATTCCGGGTGTTGATATTGTCATCGGGACGCAAGACCGCCATAAAATGTTAGAGTACATTGAGCAGTTTCAGCGCGAACGGCAGCCGATCAATGCCGTCCATAATATCATGAAAACGCGCGTCTTTGAGGAGATGGATGTGCCGGAATTCACCGACCGGACGCGGGCGTCGCTGAAAATCCAAGAAGGGTGCAACAACTTTTGCACGTTTTGTATCATTCCATGGGCGCGCGGCTTAATGCGCTCACGCGACCCGCAGGAGATCATCCGTCAGGCGCGCCAGCTCGTCGCTGCCGGCTACAAAGAAATCGTGCTGACCGGCATTCACACCGGCGGTTATGGCACCGATCTGAAAGACTATAATTTTGCCGCGCTGTTGCGCGATTTGGACGAGCAAGTGCCGGGGCTGAAGCGGCTCCGCATTTCATCCATCGAGGCGAGCCAGCTGACCGATGAAGTCATCGAAGTTTTGCGGCGGTCGGACAAAATCGTCCGCCACTTGCACATCCCGCTCCAATCGGGGTCGAATACGGTGCTGAAGCGGATGCGCCGCAAATATACGGTGGAATTTTACGCCGAGCGGCTCGCCCGGCTGCGCGACGTGTTTCCGGAACTGGCGGTGACCTCAGATGTCATCGTCGGCTTCCCTGGTGAAACGGAAGAGGAATTTATGGAGACGTACAACTTTATTCGCGAGCAGCGGTTTTCCGAGCTTCACGTTTTCCCGTATTCGAAGCGGACCGGCACGCCGGCGGCGCGCATGCCGGATCAAATTGATGAAGAGACGAAGCACGACCGCGTCCGCCGCTTGATCGCCCTTTCCGACCAGCTGGCGAAAGAATACGCCTCGCAGTTTGAAGGGCAAGTGCTTGAAGTCATCCCGGAAGAGCGTGACAAAGAAGAGCCGCACTTGTACGTCGGCTACACCGATAATTACTTGAAAGTCCGTTTTCCAGCGTCCGACGAGCTGATTGGCGAACTGGTGAAAGTGAAGATCACCAAAGCCGGCTACCCGTATAACGAAGGCGAGTTTGTCCGCGTTGTGCCGGACGAGGCCGTCCGATCGGTAAAATTAAGTTCCTAATCCCAATGGCCGATTTAGGCTAAGCACGTCCGCCTCATACTTCCCAGCCTTTAGGCTGGGTTTTTGTTTTCGGTGAAAATGGCGAACTGACATGGATTTTCATCCTTGGGTGGAGGGCGGATCGTGCTGCTCATGGACCTTTCCGTAAAAATCCCGTGCCCGCAGGCGGTGATGTTCATCTCTGAGCGGAGGGCGGACCGCTGCCCATGGATCTTTTTCCGTCCATTTCTCTCGAGCAGGCTAACAAGCTCGCCGGAAGATGAAATGGGAGACGATACGGATGGCGGCTAGTTTTTATGGCAACGACATGGTATGATGGTAGACGTCAGACCTTTCATTTTTTGCAGTAGCAGGAGAAAGGAGCGATGTTCCATGACAGAGAATATGGCCAAAATGATCGATCATACGCTGCTCAAGCCAGAGGCGACGGAAGAACAAATCATTCAACTATGCCGCGAAGCGAAACAATACGGCTTCGCCTCCGTCTGTGTCAACCCGGCGTGGGTGAAAGCGGCGGCGCGCGAGCTTTCCGGCACCGATGTCCGCGTTTGCACCGTCATCGGTTTTCCGCTGGGGGCGACAACGCCGGAAACAAAAGCGTTTGAAACGAATAACGCCATCGAAAACGGCGCCGGCGAGGTGGATATGGTGATCAACATCGGCGCGTTAAAAAGCGGCGATGTTGAGCTTGTTGAGCGCGACATTCGCGCTGTCGTCGAGGCGGCGGCCGGAAAAGCGCTGGTGAAAGTGATTATCGAAACGGCTTTGCTGACCGATGAAGAAAAAGTGCGCGCCTGCCAATTGGCGGTGAAGGCGGGGGCCGATTACGTGAAAACGTCGACCGGATTCTCCGGCGGCGGCGCGACGGTCGAGGACGTGGCGCTCATGCGGCGGACGGTCGGTGACAAAGCGGGCGTCAAAGCGTCAGGCGGCGTGCGCGATCGAGAAACGGCCGAAGCGATGATCGCAGCCGGGGCGACGCGCATCGGGACGAGCTCCGGGGTGGCGATTGTCCGCGGGCAAACGGGCGGCGCCGGCTACTAAGCTCGACGGCCGCCTGGCGCTTCGTTCGAAGGAAACATCGCCGCCGTCCACCGATGTCGGCCACTAAGCTCGGCGGCTGCCGTGCAAATGGATCATAGCCCGCTCAATGGCGCCGGCAAACGGCAACGCGGCGACGGAACAAATGACGTTAAACATGACGCTGACATGGGCGAGCTGCACGTCCGGGGCCGGGCTGAGCAAAGCGGCGAAGCGGGCGAGCGGCGCGGTGAAAAAGGCAAACACGGCGACGCCGGCGACGTTCAGCCACAGATGGGTGTAGGCGGTCAGCCGCGCCTCCTTGCCGGCTCCGATCGACGCCAACAGGCCGGTGATGCACGTCCCGATATTCGCGCCAAGCAAAATGGCAATGGCAGCTGGCAGCGTCAACAATTGTTCGTTTACAAACCCCATGGCGATGCCGATCGTCGCCGCGCTGGAATGGACGAGCGCGGTCAAGGCGATGCCGACAAGCAAACCGGCGGCCGTCGAGCGGTTCGTCTCCTGAAGCCAGACGTTGACAAACGGATAGGCGGCCAGCGGCCTCGCCAAGCTTGAAAAACCGTCCATGGCAAACAGCAAGACGGCCAGACCGGCGACCGCCATGCCGATGCTGTAAAGGAACCGACGGCGGCCGAGAAAAACGAGCAGCGCGCCCCCCAAAAGAAGCGGAATGGCGCCCTCGCCGAGATCGAGCGTCATCAGCTCCGTCGTGAGCGTCGAACCGATGTTGCTGCCTAAGATGATGCCGATGGACTGCCGGAACGATAAGTAGCCGGTGGCGACAAGGCCGACGGTCATCACCATCACGGCCGAACTGCTTTGCACAAGCGCGGTTGTCGCCAAGCCGGTGAGAAACGATTGCCAAGGTTTGGCCGTAAAGCGCATCAGCCATTCGTTCATTCGGTCGCCGGACAACGTGTAAAGCCCCGCCCGCATCATCAACATGCCGAGAAGAAAAATAGCGGTGTAAACAGCCAACAGTACAAAGAGTGGACCCATCGGCGCTCTCTCCCTTCATCCTATATGTATGGGCCTTGTCCGTCGGCAATGACCGCTTTTTCGGAAGACGAACGCCGCGCGCTTTTTGTATTGACCTTTTCGATCGGCATGTATTATAATTGACAAGTACAATATGCAATGGTTGGTGTTCGGAGGGAGGGAAGCAGGATGTCCAAAACGATCGTGCGCAAAAACGAGTCGATCGATGACGCTCTTCGTCGCTTTAAGCGTGCCGTTTCGAAAACAGGCACTTTGCAAGAAGTGAGAAAGCGTGAATTTTACGAAAAGCCAAGCGTCAGACGGAAGAAAAAATCTGAAGCGGCGAGAAAGCGCAAGCACTAAGAGCACGCATTAAAGAGGGTGTATAGTCGGTGAGTCTTCTCGATCGTTTGAATAACGATATGAAGCAGGCGATGAAAAGCAAGGAGAAAGAAAAGCTGTCCGTTCTCCGCATGCTGAAGGCGGCGCTACAAAACGAAGCGATCAAGCTCGGCAAAAGCGCGCTGTCCGAGGACGAAGAGCTGACGGTTCTTTCCCGTGAACTGAAACAGCGTAAAGACTCCCTCCAAGAATTTGAAAACGCTGGCCGTTCAGATCTAGTCGAAAAGGCAAAAACCGAAATTGAAATCGTTCAGTCGTATATGCCGAAGCCGCTGACGGAAGAGGAGCTCCGCGAACTGATCGCAGAGACGATCAAAGAAGTCGGCGCTTCTTCGAAAGCGGATATGGGAAAAGTGATGAGCGCGATCATGCCGAAGGTGAAAGGGAAAGCGGATGGTTCGCTCGTCAATCAACTCGTGCGACAACAGTTGTCATAATGGGCGATGGGCCTTGCCGGACAGGCGGGCCCATCGTTTTTGAAAAGCGGTGCTAGAACCCCCTTTTGTCTCATACATATGAGATGAAAGGGGGTTCTTTTTTGATGGTGAAAAGGTGGCGCCAGCAGGTGAAGCGGTGGATGGCGGAAACGCTCGAGCTTCCCGCCGACATTATGATGGATTTGCCTCGCATTACGATGATTGGCCAAATCCATATTTACATTGAAAACCACCGCGGGCTGCTCGCCTTCAGCGATAAAGAGCTCCGCTTGTTGCTGCGAAACGGCCAGCTTATTGTCCGCGGCGAACAATTTGTCATTAAAACGATATTGCCGGAGGAAATTTTGCTGGAAGGAAAAATTAACCAAGTAATGTATATCGATGAATAGCGAGGAGGAACGGGGATGAAGAACGAATGGGTCGACACGCTTGCCGGCAGCGTGCGGGTCAAAGTGAGAGGAAAAGGGATCGAACGATTGATCAACGCCTGCGTCCGCCAAGGGATGGCTGTTTGGAACGTGAAAAAGCATAGCGCGGATACCGTGACGTTCTTCATTAGGCTCAGCGATGTAAAACAGCTGCGCCATATCGCCCGGAAAAGCGGATGCAAGCTCTCGTTTGTCGGCCGAACCGGCTTGCCGTTTTTTTGGCGCCGGGTTTGGCGAAACAGCGGGTTTTGGCTTGGCCTGCTCGTTTTTCTAGCGGGGGTGTTTTTGCTGTCGAACGTCGTGTGGAACATCGACATCGAGGGGGCGACGCCGGAGACCGAGCATCAAATCGTCCGCGAGCTGAAGCGGATGGGAGTGGAGCGCGGCGCATTCCAATTTTTGCTCGACGACCCGGAAACGCTACAAAAAAAGTTGACGGAACGAATTCGCGACATTACGTGGGTCGGGGTGGAATGGAAAGGGACATCGCTTCATTTTCAAGTGGTGGAAAAGGAAATTCCCGAACCGAAACAACCGCTTCCGCCGCGCCATTTGGTCGCCAAAAAAGAGGCGGTGGTGGCGGACTTATTCGTTGAAGAAGGACAACCGCTCGTTTCCGTCAACGATTACGTGCAAAAAGGGCAGCTGCTCGTCTCGGGCATCATCGGCGCCGAAGGGCGAACGAAATTTGTGCCGGCTAACGGGAAGGTGTTTGGCGAAACATGGTACAAGTCTACCGTTGTCCTGCCGCTGGAGACGACGTTTCACGTGTTGACGGGAAAAGCGATGGCGCGCCATTATATCGGGATCGGCCGACTGTCCATCCCGGTCTGGGGTTGGGAGAAGCCGCCGTTTTCCCATATGGTTGTTGAAAGAGAAAAGCGGCCGTTTCGCTTTTGGAAATGGGACTTGCCTTTTTATTATGAACGTGTCATCATCCGCGAGGCGGAAGCGGTGAAGCGGAGCTACACGTGGGAAGAAGCGTTCGCGGAAGCAAGGCGCATCGCCCGCCGCGAACTGCGGGCCAAACTGCCCGAGGAGGCGGCCATCCGCGGCGAAAAAGTTTTGCATCAGGAGAAAGAGAATGGTAAAGTAAGGGTAGAATTGCATTATGAAGTCATTGAAAACATTGCTGTACCACAACCCATTGTTCAAGGAGATTGAGAATGTCAGAGCAGTTCGTTACGATCAGCCAACACGTGCGAAATCAACAGGAAGCGGCTGCGCTCTTTGGCGTCCATGATGCCCACTTGAAACGGATGGAAGAAGAGCTTGGCGTCTCCATTGTGACGCGCGGGGAAACGGTCAACGTTTCCGGCCCGCCCCAGCAAGTCCAGCTTGTCGATGAGCTTTTGCGCCATTTGCTCATCGTCATTCGCAAAGGGGTGGCGGTCGGGGAGCGCGATGTGATGTATGCGATCCAGCTGGCGAAAAAGGGGGCGCTTGACGGCCTCGTTCAGCTGTATGACCAAGAGATCGTGAAAAACGCCAAAGGAAAGCCGATCCGCGTCAAAACATTGGGGCAGCGCTATTATGTGGCTGCGATCGAACAGCACGATTTGACGTTTGGCATCGGTCCGGCTGGCACCGGGAAAACGTATTTGGCGGTCGTTATGGCCGTCAAAGCGCTGAAAGCCGGAAGCGTCAAGCGCATCATCCTCACCCGCCCGGCGGTCGAGGCGGGAGAAAGCCTTGGCTTTTTGCCCGGCGATTTGAAAGAGAAAGTCGATCCGTATTTGCGGCCGCTCTATGACGCGTTGCATGATGTGCTCGGCGCCGAGCAGACGCAGCGGCTCATTGAGCGAGGGACGATCGAAATCGCCCCGCTCGCCTACATGCGCGGGAGAACGTTGGACGATGCCTTCGTCATTCTAGATGAGGCGCAAAACACCACGCCGGCGCAAATGAAAATGTTTCTGACCCGGCTTGGGTTCGGATCGAAAATGGTGATTACAGGCGATATTTCCCAAGTCGACTTGCCGCGGGGAGTCGAATCAGGTCTCTCCGTCGCCAAGCGCCTTCTGGCTTCGATCAGCGGCATCGCCTTCGTATTTTTGGAACAGTCGGATGTCGTCCGCCATCCGCTCGTTGCCAAAATCATTGACGCTTATGGCGAGGCCGGCTTATAAAAAAACCGCGCAACGGGCGGCCGCGCCTTTTTGAAAAGCGAGGGGAAAACCGGTGGGAAGGCTTCGTTTTTTTCTTGAGCGGACAAAAACGGTCCGTTTCGTCCGCTTCTGTCTGTTTTTGTTTTTGGCCGTTCTGTTGTTTGCTGTTTTGTACTGGCAAGTCAAGCCGCGCCAATATGAACTGCGCCTGTTTGACGTCGCCAAGGAAACGATTCGCTCCCCGGTGACGGTGGAAGATAAAGAGGCGACCGCCCAGCTGAAGGAAGAGGCGGCGGCGAAAGTAGCGGATGTTTACACGTTAAAAAAAGAATACGCTGAAAACCGGGTCGACCTTCTTTCCTCGCTGTTTGCGGCGATTGAGAGCGTGCAAAAGGAGGCCGAATCGGACCGCGCGGCGGGCGGGATGGCGGCCAAACTCGAGGAACGGTTGCCGCCGGAATGGTTCGCCTATTTGTCGGCAGAGGAATGGCAGCGCCTGCTCAGCGCCGCGCCTTCAGAGCTGAAGACGGCGAAGGAGGCGGCGCTCACCGCCGTTCATGCGGCCATGAGCGAACGCATTTCGCAAAACGATTTGGAGGCCGCCCGCGAACAGGCGGCCAACGAGATTGAATACGCCGCTCTGCCGCCGGCGCTTCGCGAACCGGTTGCCAAGCTTTGCCGGCGAGCGGTGATCCCGAACGTCGTCTACGATCGGACGGCGACCGAGGAGAAACGGCGCCAGGCGATGGATGAAGTGAAGCCGGTGAAAATTTTGCAAGGACAAGTGATCGTGGAAGAAGGGCAATTCATTACAAGCGATATTTATCGGCGGCTTGAGCTCGTCGGCCTGCTTGAAAGCGACCGTCCATCCTTTACGGCCGTCGGGCTGGGAATGTTTGTGCTCCTCTTGCTCGCCCCGCTCATGTACTATTTTCGCCACGAGCCGACGAATGAGAAGCTGTCGCTTTATACCGCCGTTTTGACGGGGATGATGGCGGTGATGGTCTTGATTCGCCTGTTGCCTTCCGGAAGCGCTGTCTCGGTCGGCTATTTGGTGCCGGCGGCGTTCGGCCCGATGTTGGTGCGCCTTTTGCTTGGCGAGCGGCTTTCGGTCATGACGGCCATCATCGGGGCGGTGTGCGGGAGTTTGCTGTTCAACGAAGAAATGGGAGCTGCCGGAACGGTGTCCGTATCGTTGGCCGTGTATTTGCTCGCCGGCGGTTTGGCCGGAACGTTTGGCCTGCCGAAGGAGCTGGCGAAGGCGAACATTTGGCGGACCGGGGTGCTGGTCGCTTTCGTTCAAACGGTTTCGCTTTTATCGCTCCTGCTTTTGAAAAACGGCCGTTATTCGCTGACGGAAATCGGTTTGATGGCGCTGATGGCCGCGGCCTCAAGCGTGTTTTCCGTCATTTTGACGATCGGCCTTCTGCCGGTGCTGGAGGCGGCGTTCGGCATTTTGTCGCCGCTGCGGCTCATCGAGCTGTCGAACCCGAACCATCCGCTTTTGCGCAAATTGCTTACCGAAGCGCCGGGGACGTATCACCATAGCATCATGGTCGCCAATCTGGCCGAAGCGGCGTGCGAGGCGATCGGCGCCAACGGCCTGCTGGCGCGCGTCGCCTGCTACTACCATGACATCGGCAAGACGAAGCGGCCTCGGTATTTCATCGAAAATCAAATGGGCGGCAATCCACATGATCATTTGTCGCCGCAGCTGAGCAAAAATATTATTATCGCCCACGTCGCCGACGGCGTCGCCTTGCTCCGCAGGCACCGACTGCCAAAGGAAATCATCGACATCGCTGAACAGCATCACGGCACAACGCTGCTGAAATACTTTTACCATAAGGCGTGCGAGCAGAGCGAATGGGTTTCGGAAGCAGAGTTTCGTTATCCCGGACCGAAGCCGCAGACGAAAGAGGCGGCGGTCATCAACATCGCCGACAGCGTCGAAGCCGCGGTCCGTTCGCTCGCCAACCCATCGCCAGAAAAAATCGAGAAGGTGGTGCGCTCGATCATTGCTGACCGTCTGCAAGACAATCAGCTGAACGAATGCGACATCACCCTCAAAGAGTTGGAGCTTGTCGCCCGTTCGCTTTGCGAGACGCTAAACGGTGTGTTCCACTCGCGCATTGAATATCCGGAAGTACAGAAGGAAAAGGTGAAACATGCATGACGATTCACATTGATTTTATTGACGAAACGAATGAAATGACCCGCGAGCAGCTTGAGACGATCGAGCGGCTGCTCGCGGAGGCCGCCGCCGTGGAAAACGTGCCGGACGGGGCCGAAGTGTGCGTTTCATTCGTCGACAACGAGCGCATTCGCGTCATGAACCGCGATTACCGGGGAAAAGATGCGCCAACCGACGTGCTCTCGTTCGCCTTGGAAGAGGAAGGGGAAGGGGAGATTGGCATCACCGGCGCCGATTTGCCGCTGGCGCTTGGCGACATCGTTATTTCAGTGCCGAGGGCAAAGGAGCAGGCGGCCGAATACGGCCATTCGCTCATGCGTGAGCTCGGATTTTTGGCTGTCCACGGCTTTTTGCATCTGCTTGGCTATGATCATGAAACAGAAGAAGAGGAGCGCGTCATGTTTGCCAAGCAAGAAGAGATATTGACGCGGCTTGGATTGACGAGATAGCCATGCGCTTGCGGCGGGAACGGGATCGTTTCGCGTGGGCGTGGGCGGGAATGAAGGCGGCGGTCAAAGAGGAGGCCCATCTGCGCTTCCACTTAGCGGCCGCCGTTGCCGCCTGTATTGCCGGTTGGGCCGTCGGATTGTCGCGCTGGGAATGGGTCGTGCTCGTGTTGGCGGCGGGCGCGGTCATCACGTTGGAGCTGGTCAATACGGCCATTGAACGCGTTGTTGATTTGGCGACGGACAAGTTCCATCCGCTCGCCAAAGCAGCGAAAGACATCGCGGCGGCCGCGGTGCTAGTCGCGGCCGGGTTCGCCGTCGTCATCGCGGTGCTCTTGTTTTGGCCGCATCTTCGTTGAGCGAAGGAAAGAGAAAATTCTAATTTTTCTGTTACATTTTGATTTCAAATGATGAAATTCAAACGTGTTTTTTGTAAAATAAAAGAAAGCAGCGTGGATTGCCCGCAGGAAAGGAAGAGTCACCCGTGAACATCGAATCGCTAATTGCTGAAGCGAAACAAGCGCGCGAACTCGCTTATGTCCCTTACTCCAAATTCAAAGTCGGCGCCGCGCTCTTGACCAAAAGCGGCGCCGTCTACCGCGGCTGCAATATTGAAAATGCCGCTTACAGCTTGTGCAACTGCGCCGAGCGAACGGCGCTGTTCAAAGCGTATTCGGAAGGGGAACGGGAATTTGTGGCGTTGGCGGTCATTGCCGACGCGCCCCGCCCAGTGCCGCCGTGCGGCGCCTGTCGCCAAGTGATCGCCGAACTTTGCCCGGGTGGGATGAACGTCATTTTAGCGAACCTAAAAGGCGATGTAAAAATTGTAACGGTCAGCGAATTGCTGCCGGAAGCTTTTGCAGCGGAGGATATGCATGAATAAAGAAGGATACAAATCAGGATTCGTCGCGATCATCGGAAGACCAAACGTAGGCAAATCGACGTTTTTAAACCGCGTCATCGGGCAAAAAATCGCCATTATGAGCGATAAGCCGCAGACGACGCGCAACAAAATCCAAGGCATTTACACGGATGATGACGCGCAAATCATCTTTATCGACACTCCCGGGGTGCACAAGCCGAAGCATAAACTCGGCGATTTTATGATGAAAGTGGCGCTCAACGCGCTGCGCGAGGTCGATGTCATCCTGTTCATGGTCAACGCCGAGGAAGGGTTTGGCCGCGGGGAGGCGTTCATTATCGAGCGCCTAAAGGAAGTCGACACCCCGGTGTTTTTAGTCATCAACAAAATCGACCGCGTCCATCCGGATGAATTGCTGCCGCTCATTGAGCAGTACCGCGGGTTGTACCCGTTTGCAGAAATTGTGCCGATTTCCGCGCTCGAAGGAAACAATGTCGAACGCTTGATTGAACAGATTAAACAGCGGCTGCCGGAAGGTCCGCAATATTATCCGCCCGATCAAATTACCGACCACCCCGAGCAGTTTATCATCGCTGAGCTCATTCGCGAGAAAGCGCTTCACTTGACGCGCGAGGAGGTTCCGCATTCGATCGCCGTCGTCATCGAACGGATCGAGCGGCGCGAGGAGACGGGCGTGGTCTACATTGGCGCCGTCATCATTGTGGAGCGCGATTCGCAAAAGGGCATTATCATCGGCAAACAAGGCCGCATGCTGAAAGAAATCGGGCAGCGGGCGCGCGCAGACATTGAAGCGCTGCTTGGGTCGAGAGTGTTTTTGGAGCTGTGGGTGAAAGTGCAGAAAGACTGGCGCAACCGGCTGGCGCAGCTGCGTGACTTTGGATTTCGCGAAGAGGAGTATTGACGCTAGAAAAATTTACGCGACATAAACCGTTTTGGCCCGAGCCACCCTATAAACACAAGGCCAATACGCCATGCCTGCAGGCGGAAAGAGGTGTCATTCCATGCTTGAGTTTACGTGGAAGCTGTTTAGCCAAACAGGCAATATCGATACGTACCTTTTATTTAAAGAACTAGAGCGGGAGCAAAAGCTGTACGGCGAAGAACAATATGCCGAACAAGAAGAAATCGATCAGCCGATCTCATAGCATCGTCATGGATGGAAGCGGTGGTGATGAGATGTACGAAACGTGCGAAGCGATCGTCATGCGGACGGTCGACTACGGGGAAACGAACAAAATTGTGACCTTGTTTACGCGAGAATGGGGAAAGGTGGCTGCCATGGCAAGGGGCGCAAAAAAGCCAAGCAGCCGCCTTTCTGCTGTTACGCAGCCGCTCTGTTACGGGCGCTACGTCGTGCGCCGCAGCCGCGGGGTCGGCGTTCTCCAGCAAGGGGAGCTGATCGATTCGATGCGGATGTTGCGCGAGGATTTGTTTGCCGCGGCATATGCCGCGTACCTTGTCGAGCTCACCGATAAAGGGACGGAAGAGCAAAAGAGCAACCCGCACTTGTTTGCCTTGCTGCTGCAGACGTTGCGCTATATGAGCGAAGGGCGCGATGCCGAGATTTTAACCTTCATTTATGAGATGAAGATGCTCTCCGTGCTTGGCGTCCCGCCGCTGCTCGACCGCTGCGCCCGCTGCGGGGCGACCGTCGGGCGCTTTTCCTTTTCGATCAAGGAGGCGGGCTTTCTTTGCCATCGCTGTGAAGCGGCGGATCCGCACCGGTTGCCGCTGTCTCCCGCTTCAGTCCGGCTGCTGCGCCTCTTTTCCCGCTTTGACCTCAGCCGACTGGGCGCCGTTTCCGTTAAAGCGAGCACAAGAGCGGAGCTGAAAGCGGTCTTGTCTGCCTATTACGAGGAGTATACGGGCCTCACGCTCAAAACGAAGCGTTTTTTGGCGCAGATCGACGAGCTGCGGGACAAGCTTGGCCCGAGCGGCGGGCAGGGGGAGCCATTTTCCTTGTAAACGGTTCGTGTAGTATAATATAAATGAGAATGATAGCGTGTGGGACCTTTGGGCAAGGTGGTGAGCGACGATCGAACTGAATAAACGCCAAGAGCAAATTTTGCAAATTGTCAAAGATTACGGGCCGATCACCGGCGAGAGCATTGCCGAAAAGCTGAATTTAACCCGGGCGACGCTGCGGCCGGATTTGGCCATTTTAACGATGGCCGGCTACTTGGAAGCCCGTCCGCGCGTCGGCTATTTTTACACAGGAAAAACAGGCACACAGCTGTTTGCCGATAAAATCAAAAAGATGAAGGTCGAAGACTATCAGTCGATTCCGGTCGTCGTCAATGAAAACGTCAGCGTCTACGACGCGATCGTCACGATGTTTCTCGAAGATGTCGGCACATTGTTCGTCGTCGATGACGAGTCGCTTCTTGCCGGGGTGTTGTCGCGAAAAGATTTGTTGCGGGCAAGCCTCGGCAAGCAAGAACTGACGGCCATCCCTGTCAATATTATTATGACGAGGATGCCGAATATCGCCGTCTGTTACAAAGATGACCCGCTCATCGATGTAGCCGAACAGCTGATTGAAAAGCAAATCGATGCCATGCCGGTCGTGCGCAAGACGGAAAAGGGATATGAAGTGATCGGCCGCATTACGAAAACGAACATGACGAAAGCATTTGTCTCATTAGCCAAAGATGATGTGTGACGGAAAAGGAGGGAGACTATGAACCAGCGCCTCGTTTACGTCGTATCCGATTCCGGCGGGGAAACGGCCGAGCTTGTCGTCAAAGCGGCGGCGAGCCAGTTTTACGCCTCTTCCATCCAAGTGAAGCGCGTGCCGTATGTCGAGGATAAAACGACGCTCGCGGAAGTTGTCGCCTTGGCGAAAATGAACCGTGCCATTATTGCGTTCACGCTCGTCGTTCCGGAGATGCGCGAATTTTTGCTCGCCGAAGCGGCGCGCGAAGGGGTCGTCGCCTACGATATCATCGGTCCGCTCATTGAAAAGATGAGCGATTTGTTCGGGTTGACGCCTAGGTACGAGCCGGGCCAAGTGCGCGTGCTTGATGAAGATTACTTCAAAAAAATCGAGGCGATCGAATTTGCGGTCAAATACGATGACGGCCGCGATCCGCGCGGCATTTTGCGCGCCGACATTGTGCTGATCGGCGTGTCGCGCACATCGAAAACGCCGCTGTCGCAATATTTGGCCCACAAGCGGCTGAAAGTGGCGAACGTGCCGATCGTTCCGGAGGTCGAGCCGCCGGAGCAGCTGTTTCAAGTCGGGGCGGACAAATGTTTCGGCTTGAAAATCAGCCCGGACAAACTGCTGTCCATTCGCCGCGAGCGGCTGAAATCGCTCGGTTTGAACGACCAAGCCATTTATGCGAACATGGACCGGATTAAAGAAGAGCTCGCCTACTTTGATGAGGTCGTGAAAAAAATCGGTTGCGATGTCATTGATGTGACGAACAAAGCAGTAGAGGAAACGGCAAGCATCATTCTAAAAACGTTCAAGCGTTAACAGCTCGCCATCCGCACGATTTCCTGCCGGTGATCGTGCGTTTTTTTATGGCATCTTTTCAACGCTTGTATTATAATAAAAAATTGCGAGAAAAAATGGCTCGTCGAGGTTTAGAGCGAGGATGAGACGAGTAAACTATTGATAGCTGTTTGTCAAGGGAAACCAACAAAAGATTTTCGACAAAGTTGTCGATGGTTCGCCAAAAAAAGCAGGATTTTTTGACGAAGGTGTAGAATAGTAGGGGGGAAGCCGACCCTTGTTCGCCTCCGGCTGTCCGGTGTCCCAAAAATGAAAAGAAAAAAGTGAAATTTTCTGTTTCTTGCTGAAATATAATATATCGAGTACATCGTTGGGCTGCGCCGCTGCCGTCGGCGCGCCCTTGGCAGTCTAGGGCGGTCGGCCGGGCTCATTCACTTGGCGGGCAAGGGGCGAACCTAGAGACGTTGAAAAAATTTGTCGAAACAAAAAGGGAAATCGGCCTGCCGCCGAGAATAAATACGATGCGAGGTTGTTCGTATGGGACATCGCATTCCCGAAGAGACGATTGAGGCCATTCGCCGAGGCGTTGATATCGTGGATGTCATCGGCGAGTACGTGCAGTTAAAAAAGCAAGGCCGCAACTATTTTGGCTTATGCCCGTTTCACGGGGAGAAGACGCCGTCGTTTTCCGTTTCCCCGGAAAAACAAATTTTCCACTGCTTCGGTTGCGGGGCAGGCGGAAACGTCTTTACGTTTTTAATGGACATCGAGGGCCTTTCGTTTGTGGAAGCGGCGAAACGGCTTGCCGTCAAGGCTGGTGTTGATTTGTCCTCCTATGATGAGAACGTTGGCGAAGGGGCGGACGGCCCGGCTAGCGAAGCGAAGGCGATGATGGAAGCACACGCGCTGTTGAAGCGTTTTTACCATCATTTGCTTGTCCATACAAAAGAAGGACAAGCCGCGCTCGACGCTTTACAAGCGCGCGGGTGGACGATGGAGACGATCGAGCGGTTTGAGATCGGCTATGCGCCCGATGTGCCTGACGCAGCCGCCAAGCTGCTCGAAAGCCGCGCTTTTTCGCTGGCATTGATGGAAAAGGCGGGCCTGTTGCTGAAACGAGAAGACGGGCGGTATGTCGACCGTTTCCGGAATCGGATGATGTTTCCGATTCATGACCATCGGGGCGCAACGGTCGGGTTTTCCGGCCGCTCGCTTGGAGAAGGGCAGCCAAAGTACATCAATAGCCCGGAAACGCCGATTTTCCGCAAAGGGACGCTTTTCTATTTCTTTCACGAGGCGCGTGTGCCGATTCGAAAGCGCCAAGAAGCGCTGCTTGTGGAAGGGTTTGCCGATGTCATTTCCGCCGTGCAGGCGGGCGTTGATTACGTGGTGGCGGCGATGGGAACGTCGCTCACCGAGGAGCAGGCTCGCCTGTTGCGCCGTCATGCGGAGACGGTCACGATTTGCTATGACGGCGACCGCGCCGGAATGGACGCGGCTTGGCGGGCCGCCGAACAGCTGAGCGCGCTCGGCTGCCAAATCAAGGTGGCCTCGCTTCCGGATGGGCTTGATCCGGATGAATATATACGCGTTTACGGCGCGGACCGCTTCGTTGGCGAAATCGCCGCCGCAAGGCCGCTGATGGCGTTTAAACTGGAGCGGCTGCGGCACGGCAAAAACTTGCAGGAAGAAGGCGATCGGCTCCGTTATATCGAGGAGGCGCTCCGGGAAATCAGCAAGCTGTCAAGCCCGGTCGAAAAAGATTATTACGTGCGCCAGCTCGCGGAGGAGTTTTCGTTGTCGCTGTCTGCGCTTTACGAGCAGCTCTCCCACCATAAGCGCGAGCAGCCTAAGCCGCCGGAAGCCGACGCTGGCCGGACGGAGGCGCGGCCGGCGCTGGCGAAAAAGCTGCTGCCTGCCTTTCAAAACGCCGAGCGTCTGCTGCTTGCCCATATGATGCGAAGCCGCGACGTGGCGCTCATCGTGCAAGAGCAGGTCGGCGGACGGTTTAATCTCGAGGAGCACCAAGCGCTGGCCGCTTACATTTACGCCTTTTACGAGGAAGGGCACGAGGCCGACCCAAGCGCCATTTTGTCCCGGCTGCCGGGCGAATTGCGGCCGCTCGCAAGCGAACTGTCGCTTTTGCCGGTGGCCGATGAGGTTTCGGAGCGCGAGCTTGCCGATTGCATTCGGCATGTGTTGAATCGCCCGAAATGGTTAATGCTAAAGGAAAAAGAGCAAGAACAAACGGAAGCGGAGCGAAGAAAAGATTTTTTGACAGCCGCCCGCATCGCCAAAGAAATGATTGAAATAAAAAAAATGTTATCTTCTTCATAACATGTGGTATGAGTTTTTAAAGGAGGTAATGAAATGGCTGAAAAACCAGCCCAATCCAAACAGGCTGAAGCTGCCGGCGAATCGCTCGAGCAAGTCAAAGAGCAGCTCGCTGAGCTGGGGAAAAAGCGGGGCATTCTCACCTACGAGGAGATTGCTGAGCGGCTGTCCGGATTCGATTTGGACTCCGACCAGATGGACGAATATTATGAATACCTTGCTGACCAAGGCATTGAAGTCATCAGCGAATCTGGGCTCGAGGCGGACCCGGATCTTGACGAGCTGGAGAAAGAGGAGGAGTTTGATTTAAACGATTTGTCCGTTCCCCCTGGCGTCAAAATCAATGACCCGGTGCGCATGTATTTAAAAGAAATCGGCCGCGTTCCCCTTTTGTCAGCCGAAGAGGAAATCGAGCTGGCCAAGCGGATCGAGCAAGGCGATGAGGAAGCGAAGCGCCGGTTGACAGAAGCCAACCTCCGCCTTGTCGTCAGCATCGCCAAACGGTATGTCGGCCGCGGTATGCTCTTTCTCGATCTGATCCAAGAAGGAAACATGGGCTTAATCAAGGCGGTCGAAAAGTTTGACTACCGAAAAGGCTATAAATTCAGCACGTACGCGACTTGGTGGATCCGGCAAGCCATCACGAGGGCGATCGCCGATCAGGCGCGAACGATCCGCATCCCCGTTCATATGGTGGAAACGATCAATAAATTGATTCGCGTCCAACGGCAGCTGCTGCAAGATCTCGGCCGCGAACCAACGCCGGAAGAAATCGCCGAAGAAATGGATTTGACGCCGGAGAAAGTGCGGGAAATTTTAAAAATCGCCCAAGAGCCGGTGTCGCTGGAAACGCCGATCGGTGAAGAGGACGACTCGCATCTTGGCGACTTCATCGAAGACCAAGACGCCACATCGCCCTCGGAACACGCCGCTTACGAGCTGTTAAAAGAGCAGCTGGAAGATGTGCTCGACACGTTGACCGACCGCGAGGAAAACGTGCTCCGTCTCCGCTTTGGTCTTGACGACGGCCGGACGCGAACGCTCGAAGAAGTCGGCAAAGTGTTCGGTGTGACGCGCGAGCGCATCCGGCAAATCGAAGCGAAAGCGTTGCGCAAGCTGCGTCATCCAAGCCGCAGCAAACGGTTGAAAGACTTTTTGGAGTGACCGGTTTTTTCGATAGTTTACTTCTTCATGAAGTAAACTATTTTTTTCTCTCATGTTTAAGAAAGGTGAGCGACCGATGAATCGGCAACGACAGGAAATCATTATCCGAGAAATTGAATATTGGAAACGCTCGCGGCTTTTGCCGGAACAGTATTGCGATTACTTGCTGGCGCTCTACACCGAAGGCGGCGTTCGCCCGCGCGGTCGCCCATGGCGCGGCTCGCTCGCCGTCGCCCTTTGTCTTCTCCTTCCAGCCGCTGCTCTTGTCATTTATTTTACTGAATTGTCATTCGTTTTGCAAACGCTCCTTTTTGCCCTTTTTTTGGCGATCTGTCTTTTTCTCGGTTGGCGATGGCGGCGTGAGCGTCTGCTGTTCCATGTTCCGCTCATCGCCGGCGCTTGGCTGCTGCTCGTTGCGTCCGTTGCCGGGAGCGAACGGTATTTTCCCAGGCAAGGGGGAATGCTGGCGGCTGTTGTGCTTGGAAACTGCGCGCTTTGGCTGGTGATCGGGCGGTTGTTTCGCATCCCTTATCTGTTGGTTGCCGCCGCGCTTGGCGCGCTGCTTGTCGCCGTGATCGCTTGGTGGCGCTGAATGTGGGCCGTTTCCATTTGTAAAACTTAGGGCTTTTCGTTGTCCCGCATTTACAGTAAAATAAAATTGTTTGTAGCGCTTTTCATCATACATAAGGGAGGTAAAAAGATGAACCGCAATCCGCTCATCCCGTTTTTCATCATCATGGCGTTCGGGATTGTGCTGACGTTCGTCTTGTCGTTTAAAGGACTAGGCGATGAAAAGGAGATGGCTCAAGAGAAAAAAGGCGGCGAAAAGACAGAACAGGCTGCTGAATTTAATCCGGAGCAGTTTTACCAACAAACATGCGCCAGCTGTCACGGACAAAATTATGAAGGCGGCATGGGTCCGGCATTAAAAGGAGTTGGCGAACGGTTATCGGCAGACCAAATCAAAGATGTCCTGCAAAATGGGCGCGGCCAGATGCCGGGCGGTCTTGTACCGGCCGAAAACCTCGATGCGATGGCCAAATGGCTGGCCGGCCTGAAATAATGGCGATTGCATCCCTTTGCTTTTGGCAAAGGGATCTTTGTTTTGTACAATAAAAGCAAAAGGCATGGAAGGGAGGGAAACGCAGCCCGCCATCGTGGAAAAATGGTGGAGAGCCGGTTGCATCGAAAGCCATGAATGAATATCGTCTATCCAAACGGCTGGAAACGGTCGCTTCCTTCATTCCAAAGGGGGCGGTGCTTGCCGATATTGGTTCGGATCATGCCTATTTGCCTTGCTACGCTTGTTTGCACGGCTATGCCACCAAGGCCGTTGCCGGCGAGGTGGCGGATGGGCCGCTGCGCTCAGCCCGGCAGCAGGTGGAAACGTGCGGCCTTTCTGACCGGATTTCGGTGCGTAAGGGCGACGGTCTTTCGGTCATCGCTCCCCACGAAGTCGATTGCATTACGATCGCCGGCATGGGCGGAGCGTTGATCGCTCGCATTTTGTCCGACGGAAAAGAAAAGCTTTCCGGCGTGAAGCGGCTCATTTTGCAGCCGAACGTCGGCGCTGAACGAGTTCGCCGCTGGCTGCTCGAACATGATTGGGAGTTGATCGCCGAGCGCATTTTGAAAGAGGACGGGCACATTTATGAAGTGTTGGTCGCCGAACGCGGCGAGGCCGAGCGGCCATACCGCCATTTGGAAGCCGAACTGCTGCTTGGGCCATTTTTGCTTCGGGAAAACAATGACGTGTTTCGGGAAAAATGGCAACAGGAGCTTCGCCATTGGAAGCAAATCGCCGCTGATTTGGCGGCCAACGGGCAAAGCGAAGCAGCGGCAAGGAAGCGGCGCGAACTGGAGCGAAAAATTCGTTTGGTCGAGGAGGTGCTGCCATGAGTCGTGTTCCGTACGGCTACGAAATCGTTCAGCTCATCGAGCAGCTGGCCCCGAAACAGCTGGCGATGAAGGACGATCCGATCGGCTTGCAAATCGGCACGCTCAACAAGCCGGTCAAAAAAGTGATGGTTGCCTTGGATGTGCTCGAAGAAGTCGTGGCTGAAGCGGCGAACGAGCAGGTCGATTTAATCATTGCCCATCATCCGCCGCTTTATCGCCCGCTCAAGCGGCTGCTGACCGATGACGGGCATGGGCGGATGATCGCCGCCTGTCTCAACTATGGCATTGCCGTGTACGCTGCCCATACGAATTTGGACGTGGCCGCTGGCGGCGTGAACGATTGGCTCGCCGAGGCGCTCGGTCTCCACCATCCGACCGTGTTGGTGCCGACCTATACCGAGCCGCTCAAAAAACTGGTCGTGTACGTGCCGGTGACGCACGCTGAAGCGGTGCGCAAGGCGGTGGGCGATGCCGGCGCCGGCCATATCGGCCGTTACAGCCATTGCACATTCAACAGCCGCGGCATCGGGACGTTTTTGCCGGAGGAAGGGGCTCAGCCGTTTATTGGTGCGCAAGGGCGGCTTGAGGAAGTCGAAGAAGTGCGCATCGAAACGATTGTGCCGACCGCGTTGGAACGGGAAGTGGTACAGGCGATGCTGGCCGTTCACCCGTACGAGGAAGTCGCGTACGATCTTTACCCGCTTGACAATGAAGGTCGTCGCTTTGGGCTTGGTCGCATCGGCCGCCTGCCGCAGCCGATGACGCTGCGCGCATTGGCTGAGCGGGTAAAGACGGTGTTTTCGGTTCCGGCGGTGCGCGTTGTCGGCCGGCTTGACGATGTCGTGCAAACGGTGGCGGTGCTCGGCGGGGATGGGAATAAGTTTGTTGCCGCGGCCGCATCGGCCGGGGCGGACGTATACGTGACAGGGGACGTGTATTACCACACCGCCCATGACGCCCAAGCGCTCGGCCTTCGCCTCATTGATCCCGGACATCATATCGAAAACATTATGAAAGAAGGTGTAGCTCGATACTTGACCGCCGAGCTCGCCAAACGTCAATGGGACGTGGAAGTGTTCGCTTCTCGTGTTCACACCGATCCGTTTCAGTTCGTATGAACGGCCGATAAAAAGGCTGTCTTGGACGCGCGGTTTTCTCGCTTGTCCAAGGCAGCCTTTTCAAACAGCGGTTACTGTTCTTTTTTTGTTTTCACTTTCGGCAAGATTTTTTGCAGCGGCACTTTCCGTTCCCATTTCCATGTCGATGGGTCGTTCGGGTCAAACTGCTCCAAAAAGTCGATCACTTCTTTCGTAATCGGCGTCGGAGTGGAAGCGCCGGCGGTGACGGCGACTTTTTTCGCCGTTTTAATCCAGTCGATGTCGATCTCGGTCACATCGGCAACGCGATACGCTTTCGTGCCGGCGATTTCTTCCGACACTTGGGCAAGGCGGTTCGAGTTGTTGCTGCGCGGATCGCCGACAACGATCGTCACATCGGCTTCTTTAGCCTGTTCGGCGACCGCTTCTTGCCGGAGTTGGGTCGCAAGACAAATTTCTTTATGCATTTCCACATGAGGATATTTCTCTTTCACTTTCGCCATGATGTCGGCGACGTCCCATTGGCTCATCGTCGTTTGGTTCGTCACCATCAGGCGTTCGTTGGCAAGCGACAGCCGTTCGACATCTTCGACCGTTTCAACGAGATGGATGCGTTTCGGGTTGATGCCGACCGCCCCCTCCGGCTCCGGATGCCCTTTTTTGCCGATATAGATGATATCGTAGCCGTCGGCGAGCTTTTGTTCGATAAGCTGATGGGTTTTGGTCACATCCGGGCAGGTGGCGTCAATCGTGACGAGCCCTTTTTCCAGCGCTCGTTTTTTTACTTCCGGCGACACGCCATGGGCTGTGAAAATGACCGTGCCGCGGTCGATTTTTTCTAAAATTTCCAATCGATTTTCCCCGTCCAGCGTGATGATCCCTTCTTCGGCAAACGCGTCTGTGACGTGTTTATTGTGAACGATCATGCCAAGAATATAAATCGGACGCGGCAATGACGCATCCAACGCCGCGTTGCGGGCGATGACCATGGCGTCGACGACTCCGTAACAATACCCGCGCGGGGTAATTTTAATCACTTCCATTGCATTCCCTCCCTGCCGCCGGTCATGCGGCGGTTGTTCATCTTCATTATATCGGAGTGCGGGAAGGAAGACAAAGAATAACCGCCCCATGGTGCCAATGCTGGGGCGGATCGGGGTTAGATATCCGATTTTGTCATCAAGGTGGGAAGCGGCTTGCTCCTTTGATTTGCCACCCTTCTAGGTTCGCTATCCAATGTTGGCGCCGAGCGGTTTCCCCGTTTGCGATGGTTCGGCTGAAAATGGATCAGTTTAGATATACAATTTTGGCGTCGAGGGCCGCGGCGCGGTCGATGGCGGCCGTTTTTGCGGCTCATCGTCCGCCGCCTTGGGGACGGGGCGCTTTTTTTGTTTCGCTGCCGCCGGTTTTGGCGCGCTGTCTTTTGTCGCGCTCTCCGTCTTGGCCTCGCTTTCTTCTTCATCGGCCGGCTTTAGCTCCCGAAAAATGCGGATCATGGCCGGAAGATTGCGGATGAGCGGACCGTATTGCTGAACCATCGGCATCACGTTTTGGGCGATGCCGAGCATTTTTTGCACGTTGTTCAACATGCCGATCAATCCGCCGCCCGTGTTGGTCGCTGCCGCTGTAGGGGCGGCGCCTGGCAGCGTTGGCAGCCCCCACAAAGACGAAGAAACGGTCGGCGTCTGTGCGCGCGAAAAGAGGCGGGTCAATAGGTTGCCAGGGCCGTTCGGACGAAGCGGCGCCGCTGGCATCCGGGTGAAAGGGAACGGCGGCCCGCCGGAAAACGGGGACGGCATCATCGGGGGGCGTCCGTATCTCATGGCCGTCATGTCGGTCTCCTCCTTTCAATCGAGCGGATGAACAAATGTCCTCGTTCTAACCTATGCGTGCGGGAAAGGAAAGGTTTTTCGTTGACTACCCCTTGAGTTGCGGCCGGCGGCAGACATTCGCTATAATGGTGAAGCGAACAAAGGGCGTACCAAAGAAGGGAGTGATGTGAAATGGCCGAGACGCTATTTTCCCGTTTCCCGTTTCAGCCGTTTCTGATCGAAGCGATCAACGCGCTTCGCTTTTATAAACCGACGGAAATTCAAGAGCGCGTGATTCCCAAGGTGTTGCGCGGCGAAAGCATGGTCGGACAGTCGCAAACCGGCACGGGGAAAACGCACGCCTATTTATTGCCGATCATAGAGAAGATCGACCCGAAGCGCGCCGAAGTGCAAGCGGTGATCACCGCACCGACCCGCGAGCTGGCGACGCAAATTTACCACGAAACGCTGAAAATAACAAAGTTTTGTCCAAAAGATCGCATGATTGTCGCCCGCTGCCTCATCGGGGGGACGGATAAACAAAAAGCGCTCGAAAAGCTTCATGTGCCCCCGCATATCGTCATCGGTACGCCGGGCCGCATCAACGATTTCATTCGCGAACAGGCGCTTGATGTGCACACCGCTCGCATCCTTGTGGTCGACGAGGCGGATTTGATGCTCGATCTCGGGTTTCTCGTCGACGTCGATCAAATTGCCGCGCGGATGCCGAAAGAGCTGCAAATGCTCGTCTTTTCGGCAACGATCCCGGAAAAGCTGCGACCGTTTTTGAAAAAATATATGGAAAATCCAACCTTTGTCCATGTCGCTCCGAAGCAGGTTGCCAACGAGCAGATCGAACACGTGCTCATTCCGCTGCGCGGACGGGACAAGGTAAAGCTTCTTTATGACGTATTGGTCAGCTCCAATCCGTATTTGGCCATCGTGTTTGCCAATACGCGAAAGATGGCGGATGACATCGCCGACCGTCTCGCGGAACAAGGGCTGAAAGTAGGCGTCCTCCATGGGGATTTGACGCCGCGCGAACGGAAAAAGATGATGAGCCAAATCCGTGACTTAGCGTTTCAGTACGTCGTCGCCACCGACCTAGCGGCGCGCGGCATTGATATCGAAGGCGTCAGCCACGTCATCAATTATGAGCTGCCGGAGGACTTGTCGTTTTATATCCATCGAGCTGGGCGGACGGCGCGCGCCGGTTATAGCGGGGTAGCGATGACGATTTATGAGCCGTCCGATCAAGACGCCATCGCCCGGTTGGAAAAAATGGGTATCGCCTTTGTCCATCGCGATCTCGTGCGCGGGGAGTGGAAGGAGCTGCCCCCATGGAATCGGCGGAGCAAGCGGGCGGACGAAAAGCGCGATGAGCTGGCGCTGCTTGTTGACAAGATGAAAAAAGCGAAGCGAGTCAAGCCCGGCTATAAGAAAAAGCTGCGCGCCGAGCTGGAGAAGAAAAGGAAGCGGTTGGGGCGCTTCAAACAGTCATAGCCGGTGCGGACAGAAAAGGGAGAGAATGACAAATGGTAAAAATCGGATCACACGTGTCCATGAGCGGGAAAAAAATGTTGCTTGCCGCCAGTGAGGAGGCGGCATCGTATGGCGCGAACACGTTTATGATTTACACCGGGGCGCCGCAAAACACAAGGCGCAAAGCGATTGAAGAGCTCAATATCGAAGCCGGGCGCGCGCACATGAAAGCGCACGGCATTGAGGACATTGTCGTCCATGCTCCGTATATTATCAACATTGGCAATACGGTCAATGCCGATACGTTTGCGCTCGGTGTCGAGTTTTTGCGCGCGGAGATCGAGCGGACGGAAGCCATCGGCGCAAAACAGCTCGTCCTCCATCCGGGCGCCCACGTCGGCGCTGGCGTGGAAGCCGGGCTTCGGCAAATCATCCGCGGGCTGAACGAAGTGTTGACGCGCGAGCAGACGGTGGAGATCGCCCTTGAAACGATGGCCGGCAAAGGGTCGGAATGCGGGCGCACGTTTGAGGAGCTCGCTTATATTATTGACGGCGTCACGCACAACGACAAACTGTCTGTCTGCTTTGACACGTGCCATACGCATGACGCCGGCTATGACATCGTCAACGATTTCGACGGCGTTCTGGCTGAGTTTGATCGGATCATCGGACTGGAGCGGCTCAAAGTGCTGCACATCAATGACAGCAAAAACCCGCGCGGAAGCCAAAAAGACCGCCACGAAAACATCGGTTTTGGCTACATCGGGTTTGCCGCGCTCAACTACATCGTCCATCATCCGCAGCTTTCGTCGATTCCGAAAATTTTAGAGACGCCTTACGTTGGCGAAGACAAAACCAACAAAAAGCCACCGTACAAGCATGAAATCGCCATGCTGCGCACACAGGCATTCGATGCCCAGCTTCTTGAAAAAATCATGGCTGAAGAGCAATAAAAAAGGGCGTTTCGCCCTTTTTTACTTTTTTTTCATAAATTGCAAAAATAGTTCGTTCGCTTTCCTAGCGATCTCGGGTGACGTAATTTTGGCCAACTCGCGCACCCACTTTTTCCGTTCTTGCGGGTCAAAGACGTTAATGTCATTTGTGCGGGCGAGATCGAGAATGGTTTGCGCTTGTTTGATCGTAATCGCCAAACCGTAACGATGGCTGTAGGCAACGAGCTCCTCGGGAGTGATCGTTTTCAGCTTTTGCCTGACAAGTTGTTGATACACGTTCATCGCAGCCGCCTCCTTGCTTCTGCTCCCATCATATGACGTGAATGGAAAAGACGTGTATGGTATAATAAAAAAGGCTCTTCTTCAGCGCCGGTGCCTGAAGGCTAGGGAAAAACCGCTGATTTGCTTCATCAATGGGAGAGCGAGTGAAAAACAGGACCGATGCAACAAGATGTTTCGAATTGAGAAATGACATGGTAAAGCCGCATCGACAAGTCAACCACCAGCCTCCTAGCAAACGGGAAGGGAAGCTCGACGTAAGCGTTTGACGATGCGCACAGCCGGGGTCATTTACACGGAACGGAAAGGATGGGAGAGAAGTTTGGGAGTCAAACAACATAAAAAAGAACCGTTCGTCCACGTGATGTATCGGGTGCTGATGATCGCTATCGGCGCCTCTTTGGCGGCGTTTGCCATTGAGCGGCTGCTCGTTCCGAACAAAATGATTGATGGCGGCATTATCGGTGTCTCGCTGATTTTGGATTATGTCATTCCGGACGAATGGCGGCTGTTGAATTTCGCCACGCTTGTCATCCTCTTGAACGCCCCGTTTATGTATTTCGGCTACAAGCAAATCGGCAAAACGTTCATGTTATCGACCATTTTGGGCGTCTTTGTTCTCGGCGCCACGGAACGGCTGTTTCATCATTTTTCCCCGCTGACGACCGAGCCGATTTTGGCGACCGTGTTCGGCGGTTTGGCGCTCGGGCTTGGCGTTGGGCTCGTCATCCGCCACGGAGGATCACTCGATGGAACGGAAATTTTGGGCATCCTCTTGACGAAAAAGATTCCGTTCTCTGTCGGCGAATTCGTCATGTTTGTCAACGTGTTTATTTTCGGATGGGCGGCGTTTGTGCTCGGGATTGAATCGGCGATGTATTCGGTGATGACGTATTACATCGCTTCGAAAACGATTGATGCGGTGATCGAAGGGCTTGATGAAACAAGGGCGGCTTTTATTGTCACTGACTATTATGAAGAAATTTCCGACGCCATTTTGCACCGCTTGGGTCGCGGGACGACGAAGCTGATCGGCAAAGGCGGCTACACGGACGAGCAAAAAGAGATTATTTATGCGGTCGTGACGCGGCTCGAGGTAAGCAAGTTAAAGGCGATTGTCAATGAAATCGACCCGGATGCCTTCATCACCATTATGGCGACGCATGAAGTGCGCGGCGCTCGTTTCAAATCAGCGATTCATTGAGTTTACAAACGCGGCGCGATCGTCTATACTGGCACATAGGGGAAAATCGTAATGATTCTGAATTGCTGAGGGAGACCAGTTATGGAACAACGGCCTGTTGTGCAAGTAGAAGATGTATCGTTTCGGTATGAAAAAGAAGACGTGCTAGAGCACGTCCATTTGTCCGTGCCCAAAGGGGCGTTTTTGGGGCTCGTAGGGCCGAACGGTTCGGGAAAATCAACGCTGTTGAAATGTGTGCTCGGTTTGTTAAAGCCGACAAGCGGACGCATTTTCTTGTTCGGCGAGCCGGTCGAGTCGTTTCGGGCTTGGCAGCGGATCGGGTTTGTATCGCAAAAAGCAAACAGCTTTAACCGCGGGTTTCCGGCAACGGTGGAAGAGGTCGTGACGGGCGGATTGGCGGCGAAGCGCGGCTTGTTCCGGGCATTGCGGCGCGAGGACTACCGGGCGGCCGAAGCGGCGCTCGAAGCGGTTGGCCTAGGGGGCTTGGCGAAGCGCAATATCGGTGAGCTGTCTGGCGGCCAGCAGCAGCGAGTCTTTATTGCCCGGGCGCTGGCGAGCGAACCGGAGTTGCTCATTTTGGATGAGCCGACCGTCGGGGTCGATGCGCGCCATGTGCAAGAGTTTTATGAGCTGCTTGGCGATTTGAACCGCCGCGGCTTAACGCTCATATTAGTGACGCATGACATCGGAACGATCACTGACCGCGTGACTCATATCGCCTGCTTGAACAAGCGCCTTTATTTTCATGGAAATACAGAAGAGTTTGCGCAGCTCGGCGATGAGGCGATTTCCCGGTTTTACGGCCATTCGCTTCGCGTTCTTTGCCACGGGCATTAACGAGAGCGGCGAAACACGGAACAGCGGTCCAGAGCCGTTCGCCCCTTTTGAATAGCAACGCTTCAAAAAACGGAATCGTTTGTTTCGGCGCGGGCCCTTGGCAGGAAATGATGACAATGGAGGAATGACGGGTGTGGGAAGCCATTTGGCACTATGAGTTTTTGCGCAATGCGTTTTTCGCCGGCGTTTTGCTCGGGTTTGCCGCGCCGCTGCTTGGCGTGTTTATTGTCGTGCGGCGGTTATCGCTAATTGCGGATGCGTTGAGCCATGTGACGCTCGCCGGCATCGCCGCAGGGCTGTTGCTTGGGAAAACGGCAACGGCCGCGGCCGGTTGGAATCCTCTTTACATCGGGATGGGCTTTTCGGTGCTCGGCTCGTTGTTTATTGAGAAACTGCGAACCGTCTACCGTCATTATGAAGAGCTCGCCATTCCGATCATTTTATCGGCGGGCATCGGCCTTGGCGTCATATTGATTTCCATCGCCAACGGGTTTACCACCGATTTGTTTTCATATTTGTTTGGCAGCGTTAGCGCTGTCAGTCGAACGGACGTGTGGACCGTGCTGGCGGTGGCGCTCGCCGTGGCGTTGGTGATTGCGTTGTTTTATAAAGAGCTGTTTCTTCTTTCGTTTGATGAAGAGTATGCTCGCGTTTCCGGCGTGCGCGTCAAGCTCATCCACTTTTTGTTTATTTTGTTGGTGGCGCTTGTCATCGCGGCGTCCATGCGCATTGTCGGCGTTCTTCTCATTTCTTCGCTGATGACGCTGCCGGTCGCAGCGAGCATCCGCGTGGCGAAAAGTTTCCGCCAAGCCATCGCTTTTTCCGTGCTGTTTGGCGAGCTGGCGGTCGTCGCTGGGCTTTGGGCGGCGTATGAGCTCGACTGGGCGCCAGGCGGGACGATTGTCATGACGGCGGTCGTTCTGTTGCTTCTCGTTTTGGGCTGGAAAAGGAGGCGGCGTTGATGAACGTCAACGAAGCGTTGCAATTCATGAAAGAAAAAGGGTTCAAATATACGGAAAAACGGCGACAAATGCTCGAGCTGCTTGCCGAAAGCGACAAATATGTAACGGCGAAAGACGTGCTTGAAGCGCTTCGCCCTCTTTATCCGGGCTTGAGCATGGATACGGTCTACCGCAATTTGGCGCTCTTTGCTTGGCTTGGCATTTTGGAAATGACGGAGCTGTCCGGGGAAAAGCATTTCCGCTTTGCCTGCGACGCTCATCGCCATCATCACCACTTCATTTGCACTCGCTGCGGCAAGACGAAGGAAATTGACGCCTGCCCGATGGATCGGCTGGCTATCGAACTCGATGGCTATGAGATCGCTGATCATAAATTCGAAATTTACGGAACGTGCCCGCAGTGTCAACAACGGGGCTGACCGAAAAGGTTGTCTGCCTTCAAGATCGGCACAACCGATCGTGCGGCAGAAGCAGTCAGCACGTAGATAGCAACGAAAGAGGGTATCCCGATCCTTTTGGGACACCCTCTTGTTTTATGGGGAAGGAGAAAGGCGCCGCTCGATTTCGCGCTTCGCTTGGAGCCAGTTGCGGACGCGGATGACGTTTTCCGGAAGCGGTCCTTGGTTGTAAGGGGTGTCAAACAAAATGACCGGGATGCCGCATTGTTCGGCGATGGCGCAAGCGTTGTCGTAGTTGTCTTCGAAAAAAGCAGCAAGCTGGTAACGGCGGACGGCGTCAAGTTTATCGTGCGAGCCGAGCAGTTCAATATGATGGTAATGAACGCCATGCCGCTGGAACCAGCGCTCGGTAAGCTTGTGCAAATGACGGCCGCGCGCGCTGATGTAGTACAGCTCATACCGGTCTTTCCAGCTGTCGATCACCTCGAGGGCGTAGCGAGCGAGCGGAGCCCGCTCATAAATGTCTGCCTCGTTTTCTTCAAGCCAACGGTCCATTTCCTCGTCCGTCACCCCATACAGCGGGGCTAAATGATATTGAGTAATATCGGTGAAGGACAGCGGCTTGCCAAACGCCTCGTTTAAATAAGGAATGAAGGTGGTTGGGCATGTCACAGTGCCGTCGATGTCAAGACCGAGCCGTTGTTTCATCGCTATATCCCCCTTTTAGAAAATATTCACAATGATAAAATGGCGCCGCTTTCCCATACTAAGAATGCTCCTTACTTTAGGAAAGCGAGGGAAGCATATGGCAGATGACCGCGAGCGCACGTATAATGGAAACTACGTGCAATCGATTGGAAAAGAAGAACCTGAACGCCCATTCATGGAAGAAACTGCTGCTGAAATGGCCGAGCCGATTCGCCGCCGCGATGAGCGGGACGAAGAGCGCGCCGATGGCACAGGGCTTGGATGGCTCGCCTTGGCGTTGTCCATCATCGCTTTGTTTATTTGGCCCATTTTGTTGGGAGCGGCCGGCATTATTGTCGGATTTATCGCGCGCCGGCGCGGAGCGGAAACGCTCGGAGCGTGGGCGATCGGGATCGGCGTCATCGCGATTCTCGTCCGCCTGTTTATTATGCCGTTTTACCCGTAAAAAAAGCAAGGGTGTCCCCGTCAAAGGGACGCCCTTTTTCGCGTTGGTCTGTCGGTCGCGCTTCGGCTACTCTAGGAGGGCGGTGATGAAAGGGATGGGTTGCTTCACCGCCTTGTTTCTCAAATGGAGAACCTTTGTGGCACGGGCTTCTCGTTTCACGTCATCCGCCGCGGGCTAGGGGCGGTTGCTGTTTTTCACCAGCTTCCTAGGAGGCTGGTGATTTGATCGTGGACACGGCTTTACCGTGTCATTTCTCAATTCGAAAAGCCTTGTCGCCACTCATAAGGGGACCGGCCGTCTTTCACCGGCCTTCTAGACCGCCGCCTTTCAGCGCAGCTGCTTTTTCCTTTTGTTTTGCAAAATATTCCTCGGCCAGTTTGTCGACTTCTTTTTTCAGCTCTTCGACCATCTGCTCTTCCGGCACTTTGCGGACGATTTTGCCGTGGCGGAACAGCAGCCCTTCGCCGCGGGCGCCAGCGATGCCGATGTCGGCTTCGCGCGCTTCGCCCGGCCCGTTGACGGCGCAGCCGAGCACGGCGACTTTGATCGGCGCTTTGATTTTGGCGATATAATCCTCGATTTCATTGGCGATGCTGATCAAGTCGATCTCAATCCGTCCGCACGTCGGGCAGGAAATGAGCGTCGCGGCATTGGAGGCGAGCCCGAACGTTTTTAAAATTTCGCGCGCCACTTTTACCTCTTCAACCGGATCGGCGCTTAAGGAAACGCGGATCGTGTTGCCGATGCCTTTGCTTAAAATGGCCCCGAGCCCGACCGCGCTTTTAATCGTGCCGGAAAAGAGCGTCCCGGCTTCGGTAATGCCGACGTGAAGTGGATAATCAAACGTGCGCGCCGCTTTTTCATACGCTTCAATGGCGAGGCGGACATCGGACGCTTTTAACGAAACGATAATATCGTGAAAATCGAGCTCCTCCAAAATGCGGATATGGTACAAGGCGCTCTCGACCATGCCGTCGGCGGTCGGATATCCGTATTTTTCTAAAATGCGTTTCTCAAGCGACCCGGCGTTGACACCGATGCGGATCGGCACGCCGCGCTCTTTGGCGGCTTTGACGACCGCTTCCACCTTCTCGCGCCGCCCGATGTTGCCCGGGTTGATGCGAATTTTGTCAACGCCTCCTTCGATCGCCTTTAACGCCAATTTATAGTCAAAGTGGATGTCGGCGACAAGCGGAATGTTGATGCGCTTTTTGATTTCAGGGATCGCCGCGGCCGCCCGCTCATCGGGACAGGCGACGCGGACGACTTGGCAGCCGGCTTCCTCGAGCCGATGGATTTGTGCCACCGTCGCATCGACGTCGTGCGTTTTCGTTGTCGTCATGCTTTGGATGATGACTTCGTTGCTGCCGCCGATCGTCAGCGGACCGACGCGGACCGGCCGCGTTTTTGAACGATGGATGATTTCACCCACGGGAATCGCTCCTTTAAAAACGAGTGCTTTTCTGCACTAAGTTTATCAATAGTGACGGACATTGACAAGAAATTCGCCGCGGTTATTTTTTGTACACCGGAATTTTGTATGTTTTTCCAATTTGAAGAGCATCCGCTTTTGCTTTCGGATTTAGTTTTTCAAAATCGCGAATCAATGTCTCAATGGAAACGGGAAGCGGCCCTTGCTGTTCGCGTTCGGCAATGGATAACAGTGTGTCGCCGGCTTTAATTTTGATGACCTTATAGGAGGGCATGCCTGTGTTCTCTCGAACAACCGGTGCCTTTGATGATCCCGGAAGCGTTCCGACAGTTAAATCTTCGTATGCGATATAGCCGACAAGGAAGGCGACGAGCAACAAAAACCACTTTTTCATTGTACCCCTCATTGCGTTTTTTATGAAATGTATGCTTGTCCGCCCAAAATATGCGAATAATTCCATAAAACATAACAAATTATTTATACGTTCTTAATATTGGATTGACATAATGGGGATGGAGAGGGGGACAACCATGAGAAAGACATTTGGAAAGATCAGTCTGCAAAATCAGCTAATGATTCTGTTTATCGCTATTTTGATTGCCACAGTCGGAATAGGCGGCGTAATATCGTATATCAAAGCTAAACATGAAACGATGGTGGCAATTGAACACCGCCTTCAACGAGAAACCGATATGATGTATGAATTGGCTCAGCAGTTTTTGTTTATGTACGTAGGAGACCGGGAGCGGTTTATGGAACGGGTGAATACAAGCGTTCGCAAGCAACAGGCAGAACTGATGCAGGACGGAATACCGGCCGAATTTTTTCTCGTTACTGACAAGGTTCATCCGTTTCACATTAATCGGCGTTCACGTCTTGTGTTTTCAGAAACGCTCATCGAACATATCAAAAAAGAAAAGAACGGCCTTTCTTATACAGTTATAGACGGGAATGATTATACGCTTGTTTATCGAACTATACAGGAGTTAAAAGGAGTTTACGTCATTGTGGTGCCTACCAGTTCATACATGAACGCCATCCACCAAATGGCTGTTTTCATTTTCACGGCAACACTCATCGGTGCATGCGTTGCTTCACTCCTGATTGTCGCGTTTGTACGCACGTTGACAGCACCGATCATCCGGCTCCAAGAAGCGATGAAAAGGGTAGCGAGCGGCGACTTGAGCCCTAGCCCGCTTATTGTTTCCCGAACGCGGGAAATTCAATCATTGGTTGGTAGTTTTCAACAGATGGTTCAAAACATGAGGGAGATGATGTATCACATATGTGTTACAACGGAACAGTTGGCGGATAAAGGGGAACAATTAAAAACAGTGTCTAAAAAAACGATGCAAAGCAACGAGAAATTGATGGAATCGATTGGAATTGTCAAACGGGGAGCTGAAGAAACCGCTTCTTCCTCCGATTTAACGATTGCTTTTTTTCAACAAATGAAAGAAGACATTATGCAAGTCAGAGAACAGATGAAAATGATCGAGGAAAGCTCGCACTATATGAATACAGCTGCTCTTGAGGGAGGGAGACAAACGAGACAAATGACTCAGTTGGTTCAGACATTTGAACAGGAGTTTGCCAAAATGGCGGAAGCGGTAAGAGAGGTCGAGAAATACTCATCATTGGTTGTTACGGTCGTGCAAGTGATTCGTGAGATCGCCGAGCAAACGAAATATCTTTCTTTAAACGCAACGATTGAGGCGGCGAGAGCAGGAGAGGCTGGAAAAGGGTTTGCTGTGGTGGCCAAGGAAGTGAGATCATTAGCGGAACAGTCCGGGAAAGCAGCTGAATCGGTCGCCAAAACAATGACGGAGATGGCGGAAGTTATTATAAAAGCTTCTAAGCAATGCACTGACGTTTCAGGACGTTTTTCTGACTACATACAGGCATCTTATCGATCGAAAACCGCTCTTGATGAACTGCTAAACGAAATTGCTGTTGTTACAGAGAATATTGAAAAAATGAAGGGAAGCATGGTTGAGCTGGCCCAATCCATTCCTGCTATCGAACACGCGACGGTTTCGTTTGTATCAACGGCCCAACAAACGCTGGCAAGCGCCGAACAAATGCTATATTCTTCCCATGCGCAAACAATGGAAATGAAAACGATGCATGCGATCGGGTTCGAAATCATTGAGCTCGGCCAAACGTTAAGGAAGCGTGTGGAACGGTTTGAAATGAGCGGATAAAAAAAGCCGCCCAACCTCTCTTGGCGGCTAGTCGTTGCGCTGGGCGGCTGCAGGGACTTCTTTGACCGCTAAGAACAGGACGGCGAGCGAAACGAACCAATGGATAAAGGTGCTGTACGGGACGATCGTTTGGACTGTTTCCATGAAAGCAAAAAAGACCGTTGACAGCGTAATTGCATAAGCCGACATGATCCATGTATGACGGTAGCGAAGCTTTTTGTCTAACATGCCGGCAAACAGGAGGCCAAAAAAAGCGAGCAAGCAAACGCTGACGAATTTTCCTGCACAAGCCAGCACATATAAAACAAGCCCAAAAAGCGGAATAAGAACGGGGAGAAGCGACTGCAAGCTGGCAATAAACGCGCGCACGTCCTCGTCCGTGATGGTCACATCAGGAAACGTGGCATAGCTGTAGTGCTGCGCCTGATAGCCAACGACGAGGACAGCCTCACCTTTCAACAAAGCGATGGCGTTCGGTAGCCGTTCTACCTCCCGTCTCGTCACTTTCCCCGTGCTGTCAAAAATGATCGTAAATCCACCTTGGTTAATATGAATCGGTTCAGTCGCTGCGGAGCGGAGTTCGCCGTTTTCAATCGAAAAGGGCGGGAGGTCGTTGCGCAGCAAAGCGCTTGTCGTGCGGATGCTCTCAGCTAGCGACGTTGAGGCATAATAAAAGGTCGGAAGAACGGATAAAAGCGTCAGCAAAAACAAGTAGCCAATGGTTTTCCCAATTCCTTGAAATCGAAAACGGGCAATGTCTTTAGGGGAATATAGACTTTTCCAAAGTTGGACGAATACATTCATCATGGCCACACCTTTCCTTTTCTCCATTTCCATTGTATATGTCAGAACAAGCGAATTCAACTATGAGCGTTTCCTGTTCATTGGCGGACAGGCAAATTCATTGAAACATTGTGGCAATTTTGGTAAGCTAATTTACACGGACGGCTTTACGTCCGCACTACATATACGAACAAAAGGAGGAGATTGTATGCCGTTTGAACTGCCAGCATTGCCGTATCCGTACGATGCGCTTGAGCCGCACATTGACAAAGAAACGATGAACATTCACCACACGAAGCACCATAACACCTACGTCACCAACTTGAATGCGGCGTTGGAAGGGCACGCCGATTTGCAAAACAAATCGCTCGAAGAACTGCTCAGCAATTTGGAAGCCCTTCCGGAAAGCATCCGCACCGCGGTGCGCAACAACGGCGGCGGCCATGCGAACCACTCGCTCTTCTGGACGATTTTGTCGCCAAACGGCGGCGGCGAGCCGACGGGTGAGCTGGCTGAAGCCATCAACAAAAAATTCGGCAGCTTTGCCGCGTTTAAAGACGAGTTTTCGAAAGCAGCGGCCGGCCGTTTCGGTTCGGGCTGGGCGTGGCTTGTTGTGAACAACGGCGAGCTGGAAATTACGAGCACGCCGAACCAAGACTCGCCGATCATGGAAGGCAAAACGCCGATTCTCGGCTTGGACGTTTGGGAGCATGCGTACTACTTGAAATACCAAAACCGCCGTCCGGAATACATCGCCGCTTTCTGGAACGTCGTCAACTGGGACGAAGTGGCGAAACGGTACAGCGAAGCAAAAGCGAAGTAATCAACGAAGCGGGGCGAAACAAAACGCCCCGCTTTTTCATGGTTGGCACGACCCTCGGCGGTCGCCGGTTTCGAATGGGCGCGAACAGCCCGGGAACCGGCGGCCGTTTTCTTTGTTGCGGATGCATAGCGGCAGCGGAAATGGTCACACTACCGGATAGACGAAAAGGGGAGTTTTATGATGTCATTGTTCGAAAAATTGCTGGGTCAAGAACGGGTCGACCGTGATTTGCTGCTGCTTCTTTGCATCGGTGGATTTTATGCGCTCGCGGTTTCGCTGTCGAACACGTTTGTCAACATTTATTTATGGAAACAGACCGGGGATTTTCGCGACGTGGCGTTGTATAATTTGGCGGTCGTCACGATGCAGCCGCTGACGTTTCTATTCGCCGGCCGGCTGGCGAAACAAATCGACCGCATTCTCATTTTGCGGCTCGGGGTGTCGTGTTTGGCCGTTTTTTTTGTCACAGTGTTGTTCGTCGGTCCCCGAGCCCATCAATATTTGCTCGTTCTCGGCGCGCTGTTGGGGGTTGGCTATGGCTTTTATTGGCTGGCGTTTAACGTGTTGACGTTTGAAATTACGGAGCCGGAAACGCGCGACTTTTTTAACGGTTTTTTCGGAGTGCTCACCTCGTCAGCCGGCATGATCGGACCGATTGTCGCCGGCTATGTGATTTCATCGCTCGCCGGCCAAAAAGGGTATACGCTCGTTTTTTCGCTGTCGCTTGGCTTGTTTCTTGTCGCCGTGCTGCTCAGCTTCTTTCTCAAGCGCCGTACAGCGGCGGGAAAATATTTGTTTGTTCGCATTGTAAAGGAACGAACCCAAAATGAGAATTGGCGGTTGATTACAAACGCCCATTTTTTTCAAGGGCTGCGTGAAGGGTCGTTTGTGTTTGTCATCTCCGTGCTGGTGTATGTCACCTCAAACAGTGAATGGGCGCTCGGCAAGTACGGGCTTGTCAATTCCTTTACATCGTTTGTCGCCTACTATGCCGTTTCTCGGCTGATGAAGCAGGAATATCGGATGAAAGCCATTTTGTTGGGCGGACTGTTGCTCTATGCGGCCATCTTTCTCATTGTCTTTCAGCCGTCTTACCCCCGTTTGATCATTTACGCCGTGACAATCGCCATCGCTTATCCGATTTTGCTCGTTCCCTACTCGTCGTTAACATTTGATGTGATCGGGAGAAGCTGGAAATCGGCAGAGGCACGCGTGGAGTATATCGTCGTCCGTGAACTGTTTTTAAACGCCGGACGGGTGGTGTCGATTTTAGCTTTTTTGACGGCGGTGGCTTTGTTTGGCGAAAAGAACGGAATTCGTGCGCTTATGTTCGTATGCGGGGCTGGACATCTCGTAATTTATTGGTTCGTCCGCCGCATTCGTTTCACCGATGGCCAACCGGAGCGGGGCCGGCCGGAGCCGCTCTTGTTTCGGACGAAGCTGGCCGATGAGCGCGGCGGCTCATCGGTGTAAAACGTTGTCCATGTTTTTCCCTAGCCACGCCTGCCTTTTTCTTTTACAATAGGGAAGAGGAGAAAGGAGGACCGGGGAATGAAACGGAAGAAGCGGGCGCAAGTGCCGATTCGGTTAAACATTTTGTTTTTCTTTGTCTTTTTATTGTTTTCGGCGCTGATTTTGCGCCTCGGCGTCGTGCAGATTGTGTACGGGGAGGACTACCGCCGCGAAGTGGAACGAACGCAGGATGAAGTGGTCAGCACGCCGGTGCCGCGCGGCAAAATTTACGACCGGTTCGGCCAAGTGATCGTTGACAATACCCCACAAAAGGCGATAACGTACACGCGCTCGAAAACGACCCAGCCGGAAGAAATTTTGGCGGTGGCTAGAAAACTCGCCCGCTATATCGACGTTCCGGACGCCGAAAAAAAGGTGACCGAGCGCGACATGAAAGATTATTGGATTTTAACACGCCCCGACGAGGCGAAAAAGAAAGTGAGTGAACAAGAGCGGAAAACACTCGCTGATCAAGGCTTGACGCAAAAAGAAATTGACAAAAAAGTATATGAATGGACCCTCGACCGCATTACAGAGAAGGACTTGGCGCAAATTTCGCCGGCAGAGCTTGAAGTGATTGCCATTAAGCGTGAGATGGAAAGCGGCTATGCGCTGACGCCGCAGACAGTGAAAAGCAAAGGAGTGACTGACCGCGAATACGCGGTCGTCAGCGAGCATTTAAGCGAGCTGCCCGGCGTCAATACGACGGTGGATTGGGATCGGAAATACGTCTATGGCAACACGTTCCGCTCCGTGCTCGGGAGCGTGACGGAAGAAGATGAGGGCGTCCCGCGCGAGCGGCTTGACTATTTTTTGGCGCGCGATTACAGCCGCAATGACCGCGTCGGCAAAAGCTACTTAGAAATGCAGTATGAGGAAGTGCTGCACGGCAAAAAAGCCAAAATGAAAAACGTCGTCGACAAATCGGGCAACGTCGTTTCCGTTGAGGAATTGTATCCGGGCGAGCCCGGCAAAGACCTCGTGTTGACGATTGATGCCGAGCTGCAGCAACAAGTCGAGCAAATTATTGAGCAGGAGATTTTGGCCACGAAGCGCAAAGGCCGCTCCCCGCTCTTGGATCGGGCGTTCGTCGTCATGATGAATCCCAAAACGGGCGAAGTGTTGGCGATGGCCGGCAAGTTTCTCCAAGACGGCAAATTTGTCGACTTTGCCATCGGCAACATCACATCAGCTTACGCGATGGGGTCGGCGGTAAAAGGCGCGACCGTTCTCACCGGCTTTCAAACGGGCGTGCTCCATCCGAATACGTATATTAAGGATGAGCCGCTTTATATCAAAGATCTAGAAAAAAAATCATGGAAAACGATGGGGACGATCAACGAGCTGACCGCTCTGAAACAATCGTCGAACGTCTATATGTTTAAAACGGCGATCGCCATCGGCGGCGGCGTGTATCGTCCGCATCAGCCGCTTGACATCAATCCGGCCGCGTTTACGACAATGCGCCATTATTTCAGCCAATTCGGATTGGGCGTGAAAACCGGCATCGACTTGCCGAACGAATTGGGCGGTTTTCAAGGGCAAAGCAAGCTGCCAGGATTTCTGCTTGACTTGGCGATCGGCCAGTACGATATGTATACGCCGATGCAGCTGGCGCAATACGTTTCGACGATCGCTAACGGTGGCTACCGGATGAAGCCGCTTTTGGTCAAAGAAATCCGCGATCCGTCCGTTGACGGAACAGAGCTTGGTCGAGTCATCAAACCATTCGAACCGGTTGTGTTAAACCGGATTGATATGAAGACAGACTACATCAAGCGGGTGCAGGAAGGATTCCGCCGCGTCATGCAAGAGCCAGGGGGGACGGCGTACCCGTATTTCGCCAACGCCCCGTACAAGCCGGCTGGCAAAACCGGGACGGCCGAAGCGTTTTATGACGGACCGATCAAAAGCCGGCGCAACGCTTCGACGTACAATTTGACGCTCGTCGGCTATGCGCCGTATAACAATCCAGAAGTATCGTTTGCGGTTGTCGTCCCGTGGGCGACACAAGGGGAAAGTGATGGCATTAACAACCGCATCGGCCGCCGCATTTTAGATGCGTATTTTGAATTGAAAGTAAAGAGAGCCAATGGAGAGAAGGCGGCTTCAGAAACAAATGAGCAACAATAAACTGGGCTGATTCGACAGGCGGTTTTCCTGTCGAATCAGCCTTTTTATTGAATAAAACAAAGGTGAATAAGCGAATAATAAATACATCCAATTCGCTATTTAACTTGTGCGTGCGGTCAATTTCATTCCTATTTTTCATACAAAAGATAAAGATTTAATTAGGTACCATTTGTCCGAGCCGGACAGTAACGCGGTCGGAATGTTTACACAATCTTAACATTCCGTTCAAACCTCTTTAATAGCCGTCACTTATGATAGGACATGTAGGAGAAAACGAAATGGGTAGGGGGAAAAACGATGAACAAGTGGAAACGGCTCATGTTATCCGGGGTGCTCAGCGGGGTGATGGTAATCGCTGCTGCCTGTGGCGGAGGAAACGGAGCAGGAAAAAATGACGCCAACGGTGAGTCCGCAGCGAACGAACTGTCAGGCGAAGTGATCATGGATGGCTCTTCGACTGTCTATCCGATTGCGGAGGCAGCCGCTGAAGAATACATGGCTGAACAACCGAACGTGAAAGTGTCCGTCGGTATGTCGGGAACGGGCGGTGGATTTGAAAAGTTCACGAAAGGGGAAACGGATTTTTCGAACGCTTCCCGACCGATTAAAGAGGAAGAGAAACAAGCCGCCGCTGCTAACGACATTGAATTCCAAGAATTTCAACTCGCTTATGACGGTCTTTCTGTCGTTGTCAACAAAGAAAACGACTGGGTTGATTACTTAACGGTGGACGAGTTGAAAAAAATGTGGACGGAAGACGGTACGGTGAAAAAATGGTCCGACATCCGCCCAGGATGGCCGGATAAGGAAATTAAGTTTTTCTCTCCTGGCCATGATTCCGGGACGTATGACTACTTTGATGAAGTGATTTTGGAAGGAAAAGAACTGGTCAAAACGGCTCAACTTGCCGAAGATGACAATATTCTCGTTCGCGGGGTTGAAGGAGATCAATACGCGATCGGCTACTTCGGTTATGCCTATTACTTGGAAAATAAAGATAAGTTGAAAGTGGTTCCGATCGATGGCGGCAACGGTCCGGTCGAGCCGACGAACGAGACGATTGAAACAGGAAAATACACTCCGCTTTCGCGTCCGCTGTTTACGTATGTGAACGTCAAATCGCTGAAAGAAAAACCGCAAGTGTATGACTACATGGAATTCTTGCTGGAAACAGTAGGGGACTTGGCGGAAGAAGTCGGTTACGTCCGCCTGCCGGAGGAAAAGTATAAAGAACAGCTTGAAACGTTGAAAGGATTGAAATAAGTTTCGATAGGCCGGCGACAACGGATGTCCGTCGGCCTAGACTTGTGACTGCGGCTGGAATATGTCGGAAAGGAGTTTTCGTTTTATGGGGATTCCAACGAAGAAAGAACAGCAGTTGTCGGTGCGGGAGATGATTGCCGAAAACCAAACGCGGCAACATTGGTCAAAAAAAATGGAGAAGCTCGCGCCGAAGTTTCTTTTTACATTGGCAGCGCTCTCCGTGCTCGTAACGCTCGGCATTTTGTTTACTCTTCTTTTTGAGACGATCGAATTTTTCCGCCGTGTATCGATTGTCGAGTTTGTCACGAGCAAAGAGTGGCTTCCGTGGAACGAGGAACATGGCTCGTTCGGAGTCGCTCCGCTTGTGACCGGCACGCTGTTGACGACCGGTATCGCTATGCTTGTGGCTGTTCCAATTGGACTCGCTTCAGCCATTTATTTGAGCGAATATGCGTCAGAGCGGACGCGCCGAATCATCAAGCCGGCGCTCGAAGTGCTTGCCGGCATTCCAACGATCGTTTACGGGTTTTTTGCGTTGACGATTGTGACGCCGTTGTTGCAAAAGGTCATTCCCGATTTAGAAATTTTTAATGCGCTCAGCCCGGGGCTTGTGATGGGAATTATGATCATTCCGATGATCGCCTCGCTGTCAGAAGACGCGATGAGCGCGGTGCCGAACTCGATTCGCGAAGGCGCTCTTGCTCTTGGCGCTACAAAACTTGAAGTGGCGCTTAAGGTCGTGCTTCCCGCCGCCGCTTCTGGAGTGATCGCCTCATTTATTTTAGGCATTTCCCGGGCGGTTGGCGAAACGATGATCGTGGCGGTAGCTGGCGGATCATCACCGGAATTTACATTTGATGTGAC
Source organism: Geobacillus sp. C56-T2 (assembly GCF_007829715.1). NCBI lineage: Bacteria > Bacillati > Bacillota > Bacilli > Caryophanales > Anoxybacillaceae > Geobacillus > Geobacillus sp. C56-T2. Next base: position 2,394,734 of record NZ_VJWB01000001.1, on the reverse strand, counting down.
GAAATCGATCCAAACATTAACTGCTTATATCGTCCAAGTGACAACGGGCGATGCCGGTTACGGGACGACGATTTACTACAGCATCTATGCGGTTGGGATGACGCTGTTTGTTTTTACATTGCTTATGAATATTTTGGCGCAATACATTTCCCGCCGGTTTAGGGAGGAGTATTAAAAACGATGGAAAACAAAATAGACAAACCGTTCGTTTGGAAACGAATGAAAGGAAGGCTGGCGCGAAACACCATCCTGCAAGCCTTGTTCTTTTTCGCGACCGTTTTTGGACTGATTGTTCTTATGCTGTTGTTATCCCGTGTTATTATGCAGGCGATCGGCTGGTTGGATGGCGACTTTTTAAACAGTTTTCCTTCGCGCCGACCGGAAGAAGCCGGGATCAAATCCGGATTGATCGGTTCCCTCTGGCTGATGGCAATCGTTGCACCGGTTTCGTTTATTTTGGGGGTCGGGACGGCCATTTATTTGGAAGAATACGCGCGCAAAAACCGTTTCACCGCTTTTATTCAAACGAATATTTCCAATCTGGCCGGTGTACCGTCGATCGTGTTTGGTTTGCTCGGGTTGACGATTTTCGTTCGTGAGCTCGGGCTCGGGCGCAGCGTGCTTGCAGCTGGATTGACCATGAGCTTGCTCGTTCTTCCGGTGATCGTCGTCGCAGCCCAAGAAGCGATTCGTGCCGTTCCTCAGCAGTTGCGGGAAGCGTCGTATGCCATGGGGGCGACGAAATGGCAAACGGTTTGCCGGGTTGTGCTGCCGGCGGCGCTGCCGGGGATGCTGACGGGGGCGATCTTGGCGCTCTCCCGCGCCGTCGGAGAGACCGCTCCGCTCGTGGTGCTCGGCATTCCAACGTTTATCGCCTACTTGCCGAGCGATGTGCTCGATACGTTTACTGTTATGCCGCTGCAAATTTATAACTGGACGGGACGGCCGCAGGAGGAGTTTCAACATGTGGCGGCCGCAGGAATTGTCGTCCTGCTCGTCTTTTTAGTTGTGATGAATTCAGTCGCCGTGTTGATTCGCAATAAATTTCAAAAACGATTTTAAGTGTATGACCGGACAATGAGCGAAAGGAGACCGATCAGATGATGGCAATCAAAACAAAAGAGGCAACGTCGACAGTGGCTGCTAAGTCGTCGCTGGCAGCTGAGGACGGTGTGGCGAAAGGCGTTGTGTATGAAACAAATGATTTAAACTTATGGTACGGGGAGCACCATGCGTTAAAACATATTCATTTAACGATTTACGAAAATGAAGTGACAGCGATTATCGGGCCGTCGGGATGCGGAAAATCGACTTATATTAAAACGTTGAACCGAATGGTCGAACTCGTGCCGAATGTCCGTATTGCCGGCCAGCTCGCCTACCGCGGGCGCAACATTTTTGACCCGTCCTACCCGGTTGAGCAGCTGCGCACACAAGTGGGGATGGTCTTCCAAAAGCCGAATCCGTTTCCGAAGTCGATTTACGACAATATTGCTTACGGTCCTCGCATTCATGGCATCCGCAATAAAAAAGTGCTCGACGAAATTGTCGAAAAAAGTTTGCGTGGGGCGGCGCTTTGGGATGAGGTGAAAGACCGGCTTCACGATCATGCTTACGGCTTATCTGGGGGGCAGCAACAGCGCTTGTGCATTGCCCGCTGTTTGGCCATTGAACCAGATGTCATCTTAATGGATGAGCCGACCTCGGCGCTCGACCCGATTTCGACGTTGAAAATTGAAGAGCTCATTCAAGAATTGAAAAAACAATATAGCATCATTATTGTGACCCATAACATGCAGCAGGCGGCGCGCATCTCGGACAAAACAGCGTTTTTCTTAAACGGAGAAGTGATTGAATACGCAGAGACGAGCAAGTTGTTTTCAAATCCTACCGATCGGCGCACAGAAGATTACATTACCGGTCGTTTCGGATAAAAAACAAAGGGAGGCGAGCAGGGGATGCGTGAAGCGTTTGCCGATGAGTTACGCTCGTTGCATAACAAGTTGATCGAAATGGGGCGATTAACAGAAGTTGCGCTCCAACAGGCGATTGAAGCGTTTCAAACACAAAACAAAAATTTGGCGATGACTGTCATTGACGGGGATGGCTCGATCGATAAACTCGAGGAAGAAGTCAATGATTTCGCGTTATGGCTCATTGCGAAACAGCAGCCAGTGGCGACCGATTTGCGCCGTATCATCGCCGCGATCAAAATCGCGAGCGATATCGAGCGGATCGCCGATTTTGCCGTTAATATCGCTAAGGCGTGCATCCGCATCGGCAGCCACCCGTTTGTCATGGATATCCGACCGCTCGTGTTGATGCATCGGTTAGCTACCGATATGGTCTCGACGGCGATTGCCGCTTACGATCGGGAAGATGTGTCGTTGGCAGCACAAATTGCCGATATGGACCATCGCGTCGATGAGCAGTACGGGGAAATGATGAAATCGTTGCTTGAGGTCGAGAAAACGGACAAAGAGACGTTGGCGCAAATGAACGTGCTTACCCTCGTCGCCCGGTATATTGAGCGGACGGCGGATCATGCGACCAATATTGCCGAACATCTCGTTTACCTTGTCAAAGGGAAACATTACGACTTCAATGACTGAGAAGATAACGAAGGAGGCGGCCTGTTAGGACGCCTCCTTTTTGGTTTGGTTGATTATGGTCCGGCAATCAAGCGGCTGATCGCCGCATAATCCATATCGCTGCGCACGGTGTAGGTGCCGGGGCGGATCGAGCGCGCCAGTCCCCGTTGTTGCAAATAGTCGTTAAACGAGCGGGCGCTGTCAATGACGCCCGCCGCTTCAAGCTCTTTGGCAAAAGACTCCGGGGTGTCGCCTTTCTCAATGACGAGGCGGTACACATAAACGGTTTGCCCTGATGGCTTCGGCGTTGGAGTGGCTGCCACTTTTCGCCCGGTGCGCCGCAGCTGGTCATACTCGTCTTTGGCGATGGCGATCAGCCCATGCTGCTTGAGAAACGCCTTGACTTCCTGCTCTGTGGGCGGCGTTCGGGGCGACAAATAGTAGGCGGCACCGATGAGCGATGCCGAGGCGAGCAAGCCAAGGGCAAACGAGCGCATCGTTCGCTTTCTCATCGCTGCAGCCTCCTTACCGCCCGCTCTACCTCGGAAACGGTTAAGCCGGTTTGTGCGGCGATGTCTTCGAGCGGAAACCCTTGTTTATGCAAAAGCAAAATACGGCGATCGGTCGGCGACAGCGCCCCGCCGCGGCGGGGCGAAGCCGGACGCCGGCGCTCGGGGATGAGCAGCTCTTCCTCGATGACTTGCAGCCGCTTTTTGATTTGGTACGTTTCTTGGGCGAGTGAAACGGTCAGCTGGTCGATTTGTTCTTCGAGCGGTTTTAATTCGTCTTTGGCAAAAACCGAAATGATGAGCAAAACCATGGATAAGGCCGCCAAAGCGACGATTGTGTATTCTACCATCGTCCATCCCTCCCTTTTCACTATATCATATCGCTCTTTATTTGTGGCCGGTCTTGTTGAAAAAGATGAAATTTAGAGGTGGAAATCGTCGCGGAAAAATGCTATCATAGAAAGGTCTGATTATATATAAAGCACGTTTGGAGGGAAAAAAGATGCGCGTGAACATTACATTGGCATGCACCGAATGCGGCGAACGCAATTACATTTCGTCCAAAAATAAACGCAACAATCCAGAGCGTCTGGAACTGAAAAAATATTGCCCGCGGGATCGCAAAGTAACGTTGCACCGTGAAACGAAGTAAGCAGTGGGAAGATCATTCCTGCTGCTTTTTCTGTTAGGAGGGAAAGCGATGATCGATAAGCAGCACTTGCGCCGCTTGATGCTCGGCCGGCTTCGGCAGCTTCCGCTCGAGGAAAAACGGGCTTATGACCGGCGGATTGCCACCTATTTGTACGAGTGGCCGCCATGGCAGCGGGCGCGGACGTTGGCTTTGACCGTAGCTAGAGGAACGGAAGTGGCCACGGCGCCGATCATCGAGCGGGCATGGCAGGAAGGGAAAACGGTTGCCGTGCCAAAATGCGACCCGCTGACAGAAACGATGACGTTCCGGCGCATTGCGTCGTTTGCTCAGCTCGAGAAGGCGTATGCTGGATTGCTCGAGCCGATCGAAGAACAAACAGCAGCGATCGACCGCGATGAGCTTGACCTCATCCTCGTTCCGGGGGTATGTTTCACGAAAACCGGCTACCGGATCGGTTATGGGGGCGGGTATTACGACCGGTATTTGCCGGGGGTGGCGGCGGTGACCGCGGCGTTGGCTTATTCGTTTCAAATTTTGGACCGTATTCCGGTTGAAGCGCATGATGTGCCGGTGAAGGCGATCATTACTGAACAAGGAGTTATGTCGTGTGGGCAATGAAGGCCGGTGGTATGCGTTAGTGACGGCTGTAGCCGCCGGCGCGGTGCTCGCCGCCACGTTTGTGCTCGTGCGCTGCTAGGGGTGTTTCATAATTCGAGAGAAAAAGGGAAAAAGAATAACGAACAGTTCATATGATGAAGGGGGAACAACAATGCACAAATGGTCGTACTCGCTGCTGGCCGTTGCCGCTGGGTGGCTTGCTTACCGTTACCGCTATCGGATGGTCAATTGGGCGCTCGGCATTCCGCCGCTGCGAAAGCAGGTGGTTCGTTGGGCGCTTCAGATTCCAACGGTGCGTAGGGCGGTTGTGTCACAAATGCTGCGCCCGTGAGGCAGCGATGAAACGGAAACGATTTTTCATTATGGTAGAAATCAGCGGCCATCCGAGCAGCGGGTATATGTCCGCGACTCGTGGAAGCTGGATGTAGAGGGCGCGCTTGGCGCCGGCTGGGAGGTTGTGTATTTTCGGTCCCGGCAACCGGCTCCCGCCGGCTCGTCTGTCCCGGTTTGCCGCACGGTCGGCGAGCTGGCCGCCCTGCTGCTCAATGGGCTTGGCCTCGTCGGAGAAAGGGAGAGGGGAACGTGATCGGAACGATGGATGTATTGTTTTGGCAGCTCGTTCATCTTTTGCTTCATGATGGCTACCGCATCGCGCAGCTGTCTGAACGCGGCGATGAAATATGGCTCGAATCGGGGCATTGGCGGCGGCCGACGCTTGTCCGCCTCGTGCGTGCCGATTTTGACTGGAGCCGGTCACTGCGGCTCGATATCGAATACACATGGCAATTGATCCGGCAAATGAACGGGCGGAAAATCGGCAAAGGGGGCCGCGTCGTCAATGTATATGTGATGGCGTACCCGCCGGTGGATGATTGGGAATTTCTTGTTTCCAAGCCGTTGCCGCTTCCCGGCGCTGCCGATGGTCGGTTTGAAACGTTTTTGATTCATAGCGGCAACGCAGATGAGATGCTGCTGCGCCTTGGCGATCTCGTCGGCGTTTCGCTTCGCCCGGAACCGCTTGCTGAAGAAGCTGATCCGTTTGCCGTCGCCGAACGTCTCAAACATGAGGTGCTGACGGAATGGCGCCGCCAGCGGGAGGAAGAGCGGCGCCTCTTTGACTATGGCAAGCCGGTGTTCACGAAGCTGCTGATCATCGTGCAAGTCGCCATGTTTCTCGTTCTCGAATGGAGCGGGGGCAGCACGAATCCGGATGTATTGATTCACTACGGCGCCAAGTTCAACCCGCTCATTGAGACGGGAGAATGGTGGCGATTTTTGACGCCGATGGTTTTGCATATTGGATTGTTGCATTTGTTGACCAATACGTTTGCCTTGTACTATTTAGGGATGACAGTCGAACGGTTGTATGGTTCGCTTCGCTTTTTAGTCATTTATATCACAGCCGGCTTTTTTGGCACGCTGGCCAGTTTTTTGTTTACGCCGTCGTTGTCCGCTGGGGCGTCTGGCGCCATTTTTGGGCTGTTTGGAGCGCTTCTTTATTTTGGCACGGTGTATCGGCATTTGTTTTTCCGGACGATGGGAATGAACGTCGTCAGCTTAATTGTCATCAACTTGCTCTTTGGCTTGCTTGTCCCCGGCATCGACAACGCTGGCCATATCGGCGGGCTCATCGGCGGTTTTTTGGCGGCTGGCGCTGTCCATTTGCCGAAACACGCCGCTTGGGGGCGGCAGTTTCGAGCGTTGGCTGCCGCCGTGCTGTTGGCCGCGGCTGGCTTATGGGTCGGGTTTCGTTAAGCCGCTTGGATGAGCATAATTTTATCGCCGTTTTGCGCCTCGAACAGGATGAGAATTTGCCGGTAATCTTTGCGGATCAAAATGAGCGGCATCGTGCTGCCGAGCGGTGAGAGGATGGAACCATCCTCTTTTTTTATGCCGAGAATGTACGATTTGTACAGCCCTTCCCATAGCCGGCCGATCATCGCCTCCGTTTTCGAAGGCGGCAGGCCGGGAAGCGGCTGCTCCGTGTAGGCGACCAGTTCCGGCAAATAAAGGGCGTAATAGTCGTCCTTCGCCAAGGAAAAATGGGTGAGCAACTCGTCCGCTTTGTGACGCAAAAACTCGTTCACTGCCTTGTTTAAGACGCGTTGCCACTCGCGTTCAGCCGCTGTTTTGGGCCGCCGGAACGAGGTGAGCGGGCGGTACGGTGAATCGATGACATACAAGTAGGAGCTTGACATGGCTTGGCTGCTTGTGATGTCGCTGTTTTTATGGAGCTCGGCGTGGTGGAACGAGACGGCTTGGAACAGCCGGCTGTCCTGCGTCCGCACCGTTTTTTCCATGTCGAGCGCCGCGGTATCCGTTTGCCACTTTGACAATACATCCGCTAGGCGGCCGTCGACAAACAACAAGGAAACGTCCTGCCGCAAATAGGCCGGGCGGTTGAGAATGGACATTGTTGCCCAGCGCAGCGCATAGCGGCCGCTCTGTTTTTTTTCGTTGAGCGTCAAAGAAGTTTTCGCTTCAGTGAACACGGCTTCACGGTCGAGCGGGAAAAATTTGATCGTCTCCGCCGTGCGGCTTCTCTCCCACACGGAAGAGAGGAAAGCGGCAGCCCCGATCAAGATCACAAGCGCCATGGCGATCGTCGTCCGTCTGTTCATGGCCTCCTCCTGAAATCGGACAAGATTTCCACCAATATATGCATGAATCAGCACATTTATGTATGAAATTCCTTGTCCTTGTCTATGATGGGAATAAATCGCAAGCGATCCGCACAGGGGGATGACGATGGACAAACCGATGCCGAAACGGCCGGCTTCCCGCCGTCTCGATGACAATGCAACGTATTTGGCCGAACGGCTGGGGGTCGGAAAAAGTTTTGATGTCATTCGCCTTGACGTCGAATACGGCGGCCGGGCTATGGCGTTTTTTATGATCGACGGATTTGTGAAAGACGACATTTTGCATTACATAATGAAATATTTGTCCCGCCTTGAGGAGCATGAGTTTGACGCCTGCCCGCTCGAAAAGCTGCTGAAGCGACATCTGCCGTATGTCGAAATCGGGCAAACCGACGACTTGGAAGAAGCGGTTGCGGCGGTGTTGGCTGGACCGACAGCGTTGGTCGTCGATGGCGTTGAACGTGTTCTGTTGATCGATGCCCGCACCTATCCGGTGCGCGGGCCGCAAGAGCCGGATACCGAACGGGTCGTGCGCGGGGCGCGCGACGGATTTGTCGAAACGATCGTCTTTAATACGGCGCTCATCCGCCGCCGCGTCCGCGACCCGTCGCTGCGCATGGAATACGTTCAGGCCGCGCGGCGTTCCAAAACGGACATCTGCATTTGCTATATTGAAGAAATCGCTGATCCACAACTTGTGCGCCGTGTCAAGCAGGCCATCGCTGCCATTGACACGGACGGGCTGGTGATGGCGGAAAAAACGGTCGAGGAATTCATTTCCGGCCGGCATTGGAATCCGTACCCGGTCATCCGCTATACCGAGCGCCCGGATACAGCAGCGGCTCATTTGTACGAAGGGCATGTGCTCGTGATCGTGGATGGATCGCCAAGCGTGATGATCACGCCAGCGACTTTTTGGCATCATTTGCAGCACGCCGAGGAATACCGGAACAAGCCGATCGTCGGCGCGTATTTGCGGCTTGTCCGCTTTTTGGCTGTCTGGGCATCGGTGTTTTTGCTGCCGCTTTGGTATTTGTTCATGACCGAGCCGGGGCTGCTGCCGGAGCCGCTGCAGTTTTTAGGCAAGGCGAAATTAGGCGACATCCCGCTTTTTGCCCAGCTTCTTATGATTGAGATCGGGATGGATATGCTGCGGATGGCCGCCATTCATACTCCTTCTTCACTGGCGACTGCGCTTGGCCTCGTCGCCGCCCTCATGATCGGCGGCATCGCTGTAGAAGTGGGCCTCTTTTCCAATGAGGTGATTTTGTATTTTTCGGTCGCTGCCATCGGCACGTTTGCGACGCCAAGCTATGAGCTGAGTTTAGCGAACCGGCTCGTCCGCATCGCTTTGCTCCTTTTGGCCGGCTTGTTCGGCTTGTTCGGCTATGTGTTCGGAATGACGGTGTGGATCATCGCTTTGGCGCGGATGTCATCGTTTGGCATTCCTTATTTATGGCCGTTCATCCCCTTTTCCTATCGGGCGATGCGCGATGTGCTCATTCGCTCGCCGATGCCGCTGAAAAACCGGCGGCCGGCCATTCTTCACCCGCGCGATCCCGACCGGTGACGCAGGCGTTTTGAACAGCGCCTGCGTCCTTTTTTGTCTTGACGGCGGCCGATGTTTGCCGCTACATTAAAAGGGGGAAAAAGGAGTCGAACGAGCGATGAAAACGGTGTATGACGTACAACAGCTCCTGAAACAGTTTGGCACGATCATTTATGTCGGCGATCGACTCGCCGATTTAGAGCTGATGGAAGAGGAAGTGAAAGAGCTGTACGAATCGCAGCTGATCGATGTCAAACAACTGCAGGCCGCGCTGTTCGTTTTGCGGCATGAAGCGCAGCTGGAGCGGGAAAAACGAATGAAAAAAGGATGAGGCAACAATGGAACAATGGTTGGCAGGCATTGACCTTGGCGGCACGACCATCAAAATGGCGTTCGTCACGCTGGACGGCGACATTGTGCACAAGTGGGAAATTCCGACGAACAAGGCGGAGCGCGGCGCCCACATCGTCGCCGATATCGTCCGTTCGCTTCGCGAGAGACAGGATCAAGCCGGCGGTGGGAATGGACAGCTTTTGGCCATCGGCATCGGCGCGCCCGGACCGGTGGAAGAGAAAAGCGGAATGCTGTATGAAACGGTCAACTTAGGATGGACGAATTATCCGTTAAAACAAGAGCTCGAAGCGGCGACTGGCTTGCCGGTGGCGGTCGATAACGACGCCAACATCGCTGCGCTTGGGGAAATGTGGAAAGGAGCCGGCGGCGGCGCCCGCCATTTGTTATTTGTGACACTGGGAACCGGTGTCGGCGGCGGCGTCATCGCCAACGGGGCCATCGTGCGCGGGACGAACGGCGCCGGTGGAGAGATCGGTCACATGACGATGATTCCGGAGGGCGGCGCGCCTTGCAATTGCGGCAAAACCGGTTGTCTGGAAACGATCGCATCGGCGACGGGCATCGTGCGAATCGCCAGCGAAAAATTGGCCGTTGCCGAGCGGCCAAGCGTCCTGCACGGCGGAGATATCTCGGCCAAGGCGGTGTTTGATGCCGCCAAAGCGGGTGATCCGCTCGCCGTCGAGGTCGTTGACGAAGTGACGCGCTACCTTGGCTTGGCGTTGGCGAACGCGGCTGACGTCGTCAACCCGCAGAAAATCGTGATCGGCGGCGGCGTTTCGCGGGCGGGTGACATTCTCGTTGAGCGCGTGGCCCACCACTTTCGCCGATTTGCTTTCCCGCGCGTCGCCGCCGGAGCGGAGGTCGTTTTGGCGACGCTCGGCAATGACGCCGGCGTCATTGGCGGCGCTTGGCTGGCGAAAACGCTTATTGAGGGGTAAACATGGCAACAGCTGGCTCATGGCCGGCTGTTGTTTTCATTTTTTGGCTCCCACCGACATATGCTGGAAATAAAGGAGTCGGAAGGGGAGACGGGGCATGCGCCTGCAAGCATGGTATGGCGACACATTTGAGCAATACGGCCGCTGGTTTTCGGTGCCGACCGAGCTGATCGTTGACGCCAATCCGCACATCAAGAAGCAGGGGCTTCAGCCAGGGCAGACGATCGAAATCCCGGGCTATCGGACAATGGAGAAGTGGGACGCGCTCGCCCGCTGCTTGTCGCTGCCTGTTGAGGCGCTGCAACGGCTGCCGGGAGCGATGGCGGTCATCAATGGGGCAGCGCCGCTGCCGGAGCGAATATCGACCCGGGTCGTCCAGTGCATCCGTCCCTACGATTTTGCCGCCTTGACCGAAGATATCGACGCGCTCGTTGGCCATTATCCGTTTGTGCGCCGGCGAACGATCGGCCATAGTGTATTGGGGTTGCCGTTGGTGGAGCTGCAGATCGGCCGCGGTCCGGTGCGCGTGCATGTAAACGGATCATTTCACGCCAATGAATGGATTACATCCGCGGTGGTGATGGCGCTGATCGATGAGTACGTGCGGGCGCTTGTTCACGATGGTGAGCTTGCCGGCCGCCGCGCGCTTGACTATTATCATAAGATCACGCTTTCGGTCGTGCCGATGGTCAACCCGGACGGGGTCAACCTCGTCTTGAACGGTCCGCCGGCCGAGGAACCGCATCGGAGTGAGACCGTCCGCATCAACGGGGGGACGTTGGATTTTTCGCAATGGAAAGCGAATATCCGCGGCGTCGATTTAAATAACCAATTTCCCGCCAACTGGGAAATTGAGCAGGCGCGCAAACTGCCAAAAGCGCCGGCGCCTCGCGATTTTCCCGGGTTTGCCCCGCTGACCGAGCCGGAAGCGAAAGCGATGGCGGCGCTGACGGAAGCAGAAGATTTTTGGATGGTGGTGGCGTTTCATACCCAAGGGAAAGAAATTTACTGGGGATATGAAGGGCTCGAGCCGCCGGAAGCGGAAGCGACCGTGAAGGAGATGGCGGCCGCGAGCGGCTATCAAGCGGTTCGCTACATTGACAGCCATGCCGGTTATCGCGACTGGTTCATTCAAACGCGGCGGCGGCGCGGCTATACGGTGGAACTCGGCGAGGGGACCAACCCGCTGCCGCTGTCGCAATTTGACGAGATTTACCGCGACAGCCTCGGGCTGTTTGGCGCGCTGCTTCACATGGCATAAAAAACGCAAGAGGCGATCCGGGCCTCTTGCGTTTTTTAGTGTGTGCTGGTTGGAATGCCGTGATGCAAAATAGTCATAATGGTAAACCAACCGAATACGGAAACGGTGGCAAGACCGAGTAAAAATCCGAGCACGTTTTTCTCGCGCAGCGTGCGAAACACTCCATAGAGGGCGAGCAGCGTTACAAGCGCGAAAATAATGACCGTACCCATCTGTTTCCCCCCTTATGGCACAGTATGTACAAACGCTTTTCTTCTCCATTATTGTAGCCTTTTTTCCTTCGTTTGTCGAGTCCATTCCCCTTTATTTTTTCCTTTGCTTGGGCGGAAAAAACCAGTAAAATAAAGCTAAAACATGCATACCATCGCTCCAATCAAGCTCGATGGCTCAACAAGGTGAACCATCATTGAAATTGGACATTCACTCATGCGAAACGAGGAGGGGACGACGATGAAGTGGACGCGCATTCCTGTCGGCCCGATTCAGGCGAATGCGTATCTTTTGACGGCGGAAGACGGTTCGTGCGTCATTGTGGATCCGGGGGCGGAAGGGGCGGCGCTCGTTCGGCACATCGAAGCAAGACAGCTCACTCCGCTGGCGGTTTTGCTGACGCATGCCCATTTTGACCATATCGGCGGCATCCCGGACGTGCTCGCTCGTTGGGAGATTCCCGTCTATGTGCACAAAAATGAAACGGAATGGCTGCCCGATCCAGCGTTGAACGGCTCCCTTTATTTCGGGAGCTCGATCGCGGTCCGCTGCGCGCCGATCAGCTTGCAAGGGCCGCTGACGCTAACGATCGGTCCGTTTGCCTTTGACGTCCGCGAAACGCCCGGCCATTCGCCAGGCAGTGTTTCGTACTATTGCCCGGCGGCGCAAATCGTCTTTTCCGGCGATGCGCTGTTTGCCGGGAGCATTGGTCGCACCGATTTGCCGGGCGGCGATCATCATCAGCTGCTCAAAAGCATCCATGATCAATTGCTGACGCTGCCGGAGGAGACGGTCGTTTTGTCCGGGCACGGGCCTGAGACGACGATTGGCGCGGAAATGGATACGAATCCGTTTTTGCACGGTTTTTCATGACCGCATCCGGCGATTCTCCCGGCTCGCGGGAAAGCGGGAGCGTGTTCGTCGGCGCGTTGCCGCCGGCTGCCGGCGTGCTTCCCTCCCCCCATTCGTTCGGGGCTGGCGGTGGAAAGAGGCGACCGTCAGTGGAAACTAGCGGCCGCCTTGCCCGTCAAGACAAAAAACCCTTCCCGGCTGCGCCAAGAAGGGTTTTTGGGGGATGTTCTACCCAAAATTATGGGAGGGGATATCAATAAGCTGCTACTATAAACGATATACTATTGTTTTTACGATGTCAATAGGGAAAACAGCAACCAAAAAGGAAGGAAAAGGAAATGAATGAGCTGTATAAGGAAATTGAAGCGGCGCCTCATGGGCGCGTTTCGTATGCGGATTATATGGAGTTGGCTCTTTATGACGAACGGTTTGGCTACTACATGCGCGAGCGGACGAAAATCGGCAGGGAGGGCGATTTTTTGACGAACAGCTCGTTTGCGTGCGTGTTCGGGGAGGCGATCGCTTCGTTTTTGCTGCGGCTTGTCGAGAAAGGGGGGCTGCCGCCAGCCGTTTGTGAATGGGGGGGAGGCGATGGGCGGTTGGCCTTGGCCATTTTGCAAGCATGGAAACGAAAAAGTCCAGCTACATACAAAGACCTTTCGTACACGATCATCGACCGAAGCCCGTTCCATCGCCGGCGACAGCAGGAAACGTTGCAGCCGCTTTCGGACCGCGTGCGGCAATACCGCGATATGGCCGGCTGGCTCGATGCGTGTGGGCCGTTTTCCGGCATCGTGTTTTGCAATGAGTTTTTCGATGCGTTTCCTGTCCGGGTCATTGAAAAGCGAAACGGGGTTTTGTACGAGTGTTTCGTCGCCGCCCGCGGCGGTCGACTTGTTGAGGAAACGGTGCCGCTCGGTGATGCGGCGATCATCGAGGACTTGCAGGAGCGCGGCTTCTCCTTGGCTGAAGGCCAGCGCTTTGAAGTGCCGCTCGCGTTGAAACAGTTTTGGGCGGAAGTCGGCCCGCGCTTTCGCCGCGCGGCCATGGTGGCCATCGATTACGGATGGACGGATGAACAGCTTCGTGCTCCGGCCCGGCGGGGAGGGAGCTTGCGCGGTTATGTTCGGCACCGGTTGGTCCCCGATCCGCTCCGCCGTCCCGGGGAGATGGATTTGACGTCCCACGTGCATTGGGATGCGCTCCGCTTATACGCTCGGAAGGCCGGTTGGGAAGAAGTGGCGTTCGTCCGCCAAGATCGGTTTTTAGTAGCGGTCGGGTTGTTGGACGAATGGGACCGTTCGGAAGGGGCCGAGTTGTTTTCGTCATCGACTCGGCGGCATCGGGTCATGCGCTCGTTGATCGCCGATGACGGAATCAGCCGCTTTTTCGATGTGCTCATGATGCAGAAAGGCATCAAGCTGCCCAGCTCAGAACTTTGGGCGGCTCCGGAGTTTCTCGCTTGACAAGAGCATGGGGAGGCGGATCGGCAGAACGGGGGCTGGATCGATCGCTATCAAACGAAAAATCGGAACTTCTTTATTGCAACTTCTATAGAAGCCGATTCTTGCCTAACTCGTTCTTCTCCAATGGCGCCTTTGTAAAGGCGCTTTTATGTCCTCAGCCATTTCAGCGGTTTTTTCATCATCGTTTTCCTCGTCCCCGGAAAGCACAGCGGTATTTTTTCAGTAAAAAATCCCCGTGGTAGCGGACAGATTCAGTCGCTTTCCTGTTTCTGTCCGCTAGCAGAGGGATTCCGCTCACATCGCCTGTCGCGTTTTTATTCGCCCATGCCGGGCACCATCATAAAGGTCGTCCAATACGTAAACGCGGCGAAGAAAATCGTCAAATACGCGCCGAAAATGTAAATGTACATTCTCTCGGTCAGTTTTAAAAAGCCGAGGAACAAGAAAAATATCGTTTGGCCAAAAAACAGAAGCGAGGTCGTATGCATGTGGCCAAGGTAAAACATGACGGCGAAAATGCCGGTCCAAAAGGCAAGCACGCGGAACATGCGGTCCATTCGGTTTCCCTCCTTTGCTAGACAATCCCACCTTACTTATTATAATGTACAATGATTCGGAATGTAAATAACGCGTTCCGGCGCCGGCGCAAAAATTGCTGTTCGCCGCCCGGCGCGGGTGGAACGAAGCAGGCTGCTACGGGCGGATGGTGAGGCGATAACAGCAGCAGCGGCTACCTTTCATCATGTTTTCCGTTTCAATGAGGCGGGCATCGGCAAACAGCGCCTCAGCCATTCCCTCAAGAAAGGCGTGGTGCATGCCGCAAACCGTCTCTGGTTGTTTTTCGGCGATTTCTTTGAACGGGCAGTTGCAAAATTCGAAAGACATGGCTGTGTCCTTGACTTCACGGCGGGCTCGAGGGAGAAATCCGGCCGCTTCTGTCAGAAGGCGAATCTTTTCTTCCGAACGGAGCGCCGCGATAGTGTCGCTATGCGCTACGCGGTTGGCGATGTACTCGCGTCCGAACTCCTTTCCTGCTTCCCGCAGAACTTTCTGTCCGCTTGGCCCAAGCCCGACCAGCGTTTGAACGGCGATGTGGGCGAGGAGCTGATAATCGCGGAACGGAAAACATAAGCTGATCACTTCATCCGACAGCCGATACCATCGGCTGGGCCGTCCACCTTTTCCCGTTTTTTGCGTGTTTGAGACGACGAGGTTCACATCTTCCAGTTTTGTTAAGTGAAGACGAGCGACGTTTGGATGAATGCGAAATTGATCGGCGATTTCTTGCACCGAGACGTCGCGCCGGATGGTGGCCATATATTCGTAAATATGAAACCTCGTCGGGTCAGAGAGCACGCTTGTCATTTTCAGCGTTGGTTCCAACGGCGATCCCTCCTAAATAAAGCATTGATACAGTTATGATAATGAAATGATCCAAGGCGCAAAATGATTTTTGTCACGGTTTGGAGCTGGCCAAGGAAATGTTAAAAAATGTTCACAAAAAATTTTTCATTCTTAGCAGGAAAACGGTTGATCCTTGTCGAAATAAACGACATCCGAATCGAAAGGAGGAATGGTGCACTGGAGCCGATTGAGCAGATCGCTAGCCGTCTCCTTGCCGAGGCCGTGCGGCGCCGCGCTTCAGACCTCCATCTTGTCCCGCGCCGTTACGATGTCGTCGTTCGCCTCCGCCTTGACGGTAGGCTGACGGAGATTGGCACGCTGACAAAGGAGACAGCGGAACGGATCATCGTTCACTTTAAGTTTTTGGCCGGTATGGATATCGGGGAGCGACGCCGGCCGCAAAGCGGCGCCATGGAAGTGAATGAACAGGGGGAAACGGTGTATTTGCGCTTATCCACGCTCCCGACCCTCTACGATGAAAGCCTCGTCATCCGCCTGTTGCCGCAGCGTTTTTCGCTGCCGCTTCGCGAACTTTCCTTATTTTCGCATTCCACCGCGCGATTGGTTTCTTTGATGCAGCAACCGCAAGGACTCGTCTTGCTGACCGGGCCGACCGGCTCCGGAAAAACGACGACGCTGTACACTCTCCTTGATTGGTGCCAAGCCAACAGACAACGCAATGTGATTACCCTTGAAGATCCTGTCGAAAAACGAAACGACCGGTTTTTGCAAGTGCAAATCAATGAAAAAGCGGGCATGACGTACGCGTCAGGGTTGAAAGCGGCGCTGCGCCACGATCCTGACGTGTTGATGGTCGGCGAGATCCGCGATCAAGATACAGCGGTGATCGCTGTTCGTTCCGCCTTGAGCGGCCATTTCGTCGTGTCCACGATGCACGCCGCCGATGCGGTCGGCGCCGTTTATCGGCTGCGCGAGTTTGGCGTTTCGCCTCGGGATTTGGCTGAGACGCTGCTTGCCGTTTCTGCCCAGCGCCTCGTTGAGCTCCGCTGTCCGTTGTGCGGCGACGTCTGCCACCTGTCATGCCGCCGCCTTGGGCGCCGGCGGCGAACCGCGATCCATGAACTGCTCTACGGCGCCGCGTTGGGCGAGGTGATCGATTCGCTCACTAGCGAAAGCCGAAAACGCCGCCCCGCTTACCTCACGCTTGCCCGCCTTGTCCGTAAAGGGATGGCTCTCGGCTACTTGCCGTCACGTACGCTGGAACTTGTCGGAGGGGATGAACGATGAGAAAAACAGCATGGCCGCCGGCCGAGCAGGCGTTGTTTTTCACTCGGCTTGGCCGGCTGCTCGAGCGGGGGTATCCGCTTGCACGAGCGCTTGAGTTTTTGGCCATTCAGTCTTCAGCGCCGCGCCGTTTGGAGCTGGAGCGTTGTTTGCAGCGGCTGCGAGATGGCCTGCCGCTGTCCGCCGCCATGGAGGCGCTGTCCGTTGATCGCCTCGCCGTCAGCCTGCTCACGTTCGCCGAGCGGAATGGCGATTTGCCGCGCGGCCTGATGGAAGCGGGGGAAACGCTGGCCCAGAAGGCGCGCTTCCAAGAGCAGCTGCGCCGCCTCACCCGCTATCCGCTTTTCCTCTTTCTCCTGTTGCTGGTCATGCTTGCGATCGTTGAATGGTGGTTGCTGCCGCAGTTCGAGCAGGCGGCCGCCTCGTTTTCCGCTCAACGCGGGCATACCGCTCAGCTGCTGGACGTGATCGCCCACTTCCCCACCGCACTGGCCGCTATCGCCTTGTTGGCAGCGCTCGCCGCTCTCATTTCCGCCGTTTGCCTTCGCCGCTGGCCATTATCTCGTCAACTCTACTGGATGCTGCGTATACCATGGTTCGCCTCCTTTCTGAAAATGTTCCTTACCCAACTTGTGGCGCGTCAGCTCGGGCGTTTGCTGCAAGCGGGGTTGTCTGTTTACGATGCGCTTGATGCGTTCAGCGAGCCGTCGTCCCCCTCATTTTTGCAGATGGAAGGGCAGCGCATGCGCGACGGGCTGAGGCAAGGGCGGCCGCTTGATGAGCTGATCGGCGCCGCCCGCTGCTATGAGCCTGAGCTGGCGCTGGTCATCCGCCACGGCCAATCGAGCGGCGAGTTGGGGAAAGAGCTCGAGCATTACAGCGAATTTTTGCTGCAGATGATGGAACGGCGAATGGAATCGGCGTTGAAACGGGTGCAGCCTTTGCTGTTGGCGGTCGTCGGCTCAATGATTATCGGCTTGTATTTGGCGATTTTGCTGCCGATGTTTTCGATGTTGAGTGAATGGTGACGAGGTGCGCGATGAAGCGACAAGATGTTCCCGCGTCTGGCGGCTGCTGGGAACGGGCGCCGCCTTCCCCTCTTTCTCCTGAAAAAACGGGCTTTGTTCCGTCTCCTGCCCGTTCTTCTCAAAAGCAGTCCATCATCAGTCCGTTTCTATATTCCAAATGAGGCGAGGAGGAGGAATCATGAAAGAAAAGGGCTTCACCTTAATTGAAATGCTGATTGTCATGGCGGTGATTTCTGTCCTGCTCTTGATTGCCATTCCGAACATGACCAAACATAATAGCATGATCCAGTCGAAAGGATGTGAGGCGTTTTTGAACACCGTGCAAGCGCAAGTGAAGGCGTATGAAATGGAGTATCACCGCGTTCCGACCGTGCAGGAGCTGGTCGCTGCCCGTTATATTAAGTCCGACCGTTGTCCAAACGGACATGCCGTTCAAATCAGCGCGGATGGTGCTGTGAGTGAGAGCGGTTCGTAACGGCGGATTCACGCTGCTGGAAATGTTGATTGTGCTGACGGTCGTTTTACTGCTGACGGGGTTGGCTGTTCCCGCGCTTGGCGGCGTCATGCGCCAGCAAAACGAGATCCATATGCTCGCCGTGCTGCGCACCGATTTGTATAGCGCGCAGCAATACGCCTTAGCTCATCGGATGAAGGTCGCGGTCTTTTTTACGGAACGCGGCGCGGAGTACAAGGTGATCGAGGCAGCCAGCGGGCGGCAGGTCGCCGCCCGTTCTCTCCCGTCTCCATGGCGGTTTCAGCTAGTGACGCTGCGCAATCCGCTTGTCTTTACCGGCAACGGCAACATTGAAAGAGGAGGGACGGTTTGGGTGCAAGGAGTGAAGCAAAGCTACAAGCTGACGTTTTTGCTCGGGAAAGGAAGATTTTATGTGCAAAAAATGTAGCAAAGGCTTTTTGCTCGTGGAATCGCTGCTGGCGTTGTCGCTGCTTGGGCTGACCGTCGCCGGGTTTCTGCCGCTTCTTGTGCAGATCGCCGCCGAACGGCGCAATCTAGTTCTCGAAGAGCAGGCGGATCAGCTATTGACGGTCGCGATGTATGAACAGCCGCTTGTCGGGGAAGCGGTCGTGGTGGACGGACGAACGACGTTTCGGTTGCAAGGACAGGAGGAAGGAGAGAGAACGTGGCGCGTATGCGTGCGCTGGAACGATTACGTCGGCCGCGAGCGGGAGCGCTGCGGCTACAGCAAACGGTAGGAACGAGCGGGTTTACGTTGATCGAAGCGCTAATTTCACTGCTGGTGGCGATCATGATCACCGCCGCTGTTCCGCTGCTTTTGTCCGCCCGCGTGCTAGGAACGGCGGCGATTGACGGGTTTTCGCCGCTTGAGTGGCGCTTGTTTTTGCAGCAGCTGCGGATCGAGATGAATGAAACAGAGCGCTGGTCGGTCGATGGGGACGTCTTCTATTTGCAAAAGTGGAGCGGTGAGACGGTCCGTTTTTTGCTCGCGACGCGGCGGGCGGAATTGATTCGCCAGGTGAACGGCGCCGGCTATGAAACGGCGCTTCGCCATGTGCGCGCCGTCTCTTATCGCGCCGGTGCCCGCGGCTTGTTTGTGACGGTGGTCGCTGACGATGGAACGGTTTGGGAGGCGTTTGTCGCCCGCGCGTTTTAGCGAGAAAGGCGACATTGGTCGTGAAAAAAACGTAGCGGCAAAAGAGGGGAGAAGATGGAACGGCAAGCAGGTGTCATTTTTCCGTTCATCGCCGTGGTGGCGATGCTGTTTTCGTGTGCTGTGGCGAACGCCTTGCTTCTGTATGAAGCGGAGCGGCAAGCGGCTGAGGCGGCCCGGCAGGCGGCAGAAGCGGAGGAGTTGGTGCAGATGGCGGTCGTTGATGTCAAAGCGCAGATCGCGGCAGCGTCGTTGTCGACGGCCGGGCAAGAAGGGGAATGGGCTTATCCGCGCGGGGTTGCTGCCTATCGCTGGGAAAGGAAAGACAAAACGAACGTTCGGGTCGTGTTATCGATCCGCTCAACATCCGGGCTTCAGCGCGCGGTGACGTTTACCGTCGTGCTGCCGGCGCTCAATATTACGGAGTGGAGGGAGGGGAACGGTTAAAAAAGGAAGAAGGAGGGAAAACTGAAGGGGGAGGGATTCGATGGCTGTGAACGATTACGTCAAGTTTGTCACCCAACAGTTTGTCGCTTACATGGATATGCCGAAAGAGGAGCGAAGGAAGCGACGGCAATCGCGGAAACAAGAGCGCCCCCCGCTCTCGTACCATTTGTTTGGCATGGTTCCGTTTTCGCTCCGTCTCTTATTTCGCCGCCGTGCGCGGTGAAAGTCCGCCGGCTGACTGCCGGCGGACTGATTTTGGTTGGGCGAGTCGTGCCGTTTCGCTCCGCCCGGGGCGGGAAGCGTCTTTCCATGTTGCGGAGCCGCAGGAGATCGTCATCGGTTCGATCATTCGCGAGACGGAAGTGCCTTTCCGTGTTGCGGAGCCGCAGAAGATCGTCATCGGTTCGATCGTTTGCGAGACGGAGGCACCTTTCCGCGTTGCGGAGCCGCAGGAGATCGTCATCGGTTCGGTCGTTTGCGAGATGGAGGCGCCTTTCCGTGTTGCGGGGCCGCAGGAGATCGTCATCGGTTCGATCGTTTGCGAGACGGAAGTGTCTTTCCATGTTGCGGAGCCGCGCCGTTTTTTACGGTTGGCGGGGCAGCAAGTAAAACAAGCCGCCGTTGACGATGGAAACGATGATGCGCGGCTTGTATTGTTTTTCGAGCGCCTCTTTTTCAATATAGTAGCATTCCGGTTTTTCCTCACAGTCTTTGTAAAATTCATCGAGCAACGCCAAATCGTCAGCCCAGCGCCGGCGCGCTTCCTCCGCCCACGTGTGGTCGTCCGCACCGATGCGGCTCTCGATGTATTGTTCAAGGCGACCGATGCCGCTTCGAGGTTTAATGAGCGGAGAAATCGTGAAACAATAATCGGGAATTTTCGGCGTCAGCCGCCGCTCACGCAGCCGTTCGTGAAACGACTCGACGATCGTTCCGCTGATGAGATGGATGCCAAGCGAAACGATCTCATCTTTTTTTCGGTCGCATTCATACGAAATCACCACGTTCATGCCAAGCCATGGATGAAGGGCGGCGTTTCCGTTTAAGGGCGCGTTTGGCTCCTCATACAGGCGGATGAAGCTGCCGCGTTTTTGCGCCGAGCGAAACAGCTGATGCAAGCGGGGCGCGCCGAAATGGAGGCGTTCTCCTTTCAGTTTGTCTGTTCGTTCATTGGCGCGGGTGATGAGCGTGAGCTGCATCGGCTGCGGGACGCCGCCCGTCCGTTCGATGTAATGCCAATAAAACGGTCGATTCATCAGCTCCTTGTCCATTTCCGCCGTCAGTTGAACGGTGAGGTAATCATCATTAGCTTCTAGGAGCGCGCAGCCATTGGCTGTAAAGTAACGTTCCACAAAGCGGCGGATTTCATGTTGCTGCATGGCGTTGTCCTCCTTCTCTTCGCAGCTGTTCTGCCAGTTCGATCATCGCTATAATGTTCTCCATTTTAATTTTCATTTCCCCTTCGCTCCGTGAGTGGACGATCGCGTCTTCCAAGTAATGTTCAAGGTTAGTGAGGTTCATCTTCGCCAAAATGTCGTCCAGCTCGCCGACGACCCGCTCAAATAAGCGGATTTTTTCATATAGAAGCGTTAAAATATGCTCTTCGACCGTCTGTTTGACGGCAAAATTGTAAATATAAACGTCATCCGTCTGGCCGAGGCGGTGGACGCGGCCGATTCGCTGCTCAAGGCGCATCGGGTTCCACGGCAAGTCGTAGTTGATGACATGGCGGCAAAATTGCAAGTTGATGCCCTCGCCGCCCGCCTCGGTAGCGATGAACACTTGGGCGTGGTGTTTAAACAGTTCCTGCATCCAGTCTTTTTTGCCGCGCCGGAAGCCGCCGCGAAACGGGACGGACGAGATGCCGTGCTGCTTTAAAAACCATTGCAAATACAGCTGTGTCGCCCGATATTCGGTGAAAATAATGACTTTGTCATTGATCGAGCGGATGAGCTCAAGCGCTTTTTCCGCTTTGGAGTTCGTCGTGACGGCGTTGATTTTTTCCAAAACGCGCTCAAGCGGTTCTGGAACTGCTTCGCCGCATTTGTCGACCATGTTTTTGATCGTGAGAAACAACGCCTCGCGGCTGCTGCACGCCTCGCGAAGCAGCGTGATGAGCGAAAACGAGCCGGCGAACGATGCATGACGGAGCGCTTTTACCGCCTCATACAGCTCGCGCTCTTCATCGGTAAACTCGATCAGCACCGGCTCGACGTGGCGCTTTGACCATTCGATCGGCGTGTCGGCGCGGCGGTTGCGGATCATCACTTTGTTGACGAGCGCTTTTAAATGGTCGTTCGCCTGCACCGCCCGCGTTTTGCCGTATGTTTTCGCAAACTGTTCGGCGCTGCCTAAATGGCCGGGCTTCAGGAGCGAGACAAGGTTGAAAATTTCTTCGATCCGGTTTTGAATCGGTGTGGCCGTCAGCAGCAAGCAAAACTTCTTTTTTAAATTTTGCACAAACTCGTAGTTTTTCGTTTTGTTGTTTTTCAGTTTGTGCGCCTCGTCAATGATGATCATATCGTATGGCTGCTCATAGATGATGTCGCGGTGCGGCGGCTTTTTCGCCGTATCGATCGAGGATACGACGATGTCGCACTGCTCCCAGACGTAGCTTTTTTTCTGCTGGACGGCTGGAATGAAAAACTTTTCGTTCAGCTCTCTTACCCATTGCGAAACAAGGGAGGCGGGAACGAGAATGAGCGCTTTTTTGACAAGCCCGCGAATCATATACTCTTTCAAGATGAGCCCGGCTTCGATCGTTTTTCCAAGGCCGACTTCATCCGCTAAAATGGCTTTGCCGTTCATCTCCTCGACGACGCGGCGCGCCACTTCAAGCTGGTGCGGCAGAATCGTTACATGCGGCAAATGTTTCGGCGCCTGCAAGCCGTCAAATTCCGGAACGATCAAATGATGGGCAGCTTCCAGCGCCAGCTCGTACATTTCCCAGCTCGCCCACGGTCCGTCCTTTTCCACGCGCTCGAGAAATTCCTCCTTCCACGTCCGATCCATTTCCAAATCGATATTCATGGCGATCCCCTTCCCTCATGACGAATGTTTATCAACCAAAGAGATAGTATGTTAAATAAAAAGAGAACATTTTGGACTTCAATTCCTAATAAAGTTCGATCATTTCCTATTGCCCTCGGGCTGTCGTTAATGGTAGTATAAATTTAGAACATTCACATGACTTGTTGCTGAGGGCGTTTGTTAGTATGCCCGTTTTGGAAAAAAATATCGCGTAGCGGATGACGGCAAGGGGAGAGACTACGGAATGTAGCGCCGAAGGAGCAAGCGAAAACGCGAATCTCTCAGGCAAAAAGACTCTTGCTTGACGCAGCTCTGGAGAGCGCCTGCGTTCGCGCAGGCCACCCAAGAGGAAACCGATCGGCCCCGCGGACCGGAAACGGACGCGCCAGCCGGCCGGCGGGAAACTTTCAGGTGCCAGGACAGAGCCCCCCTTTGATCGAAAGGGTGGAGTCTGTCTTTTTTTCTGCGATCGACGACAAGGAGGGAATGAGATGCTGAAGCGCACGCCGCTTTTTCCGGCGTATGCCCGCTATGGCGCCAAAACGATTGAATTCGGCGGCTGGGAAATGCCGGTGCAGTTTTCCAGCATTAAAGAAGAGCATGAAGCCGTACGGACGCGCGCCGGGCTGTTTGACGTGTCGCATATGGGGGAAATCACCGTCCGCGGCCGCGGAAGCCTCGCGTTTTTGCAAAAGCTGATGACGAACGACGTCGCCAAACTGCGGCCCGGCCGGGCGCAATATACGCTTATGTGCAATGAGAACGGCGGCACGGTCGATGATTTGCTCATCTATCAAAAAGGGGAAGACGACTATTTATTGGTTGTCAACGCCGCCAATACCGAAAACGACTTTGCTTGGCTGAGCGAGCATGCCGAGGGGGACGTCGAGCTTGAGGATGTATCGGCGGAGACGGCCCAGCTGGCTTTGCAAGGGCCGGCGGCCGAACGCGTGCTGCAAACGTTGACCGATTTCGACTTGACGGCGCTGCGCCCGTTTTCGTTCGCTGACGGCGTCGAAGTTGCGGGCGTGAAGGCGCTCGTTTCGCGCACCGGCTATACCGGCGAGGACGGGTTGGAACTATACTGCCGCGCCGAAGACGCCGCCGCGCTATGGGGGGCGATCCTCGACGCTGGAGCCCGTGACGGCGTTCTTCCATGCGGATTGGGCGCGCGCGATACGCTCCGGTTTGAAGCGTGTTTGCCGCTTTACGGTCAAGAGCTGTCCGCCGCGATTTCACCAATTGAAGCGGGGCTCGGTTTTGCCGTCAAGACGGAAAAAGAGCCGCCGTTTATCGGCCAAGCGGTATTGAAGCGGCAAAAAGAGGAAGGGCCGCCGCGCCGGCTCGTCGGCATTGAAATGATCGACAGAGGCATTCCGCGCCACGGATACGTTGTCTTTGCCGACGGCGAAGAGGTCGGGTTTGTCACGACCGGCACGCAGTCACCAACCTTGAAGAAAAACATCGGCTTGGCCTTGGTGAAAGCGGAGGTGGCCGCCATCGGCCGGGAGGTGGAGGTGGACATCCGCGGCAAGCGGCTGAAAGCGAACATCGTGCCGATTCCGTTTTACAGGCGGGCTAAGTGACGATTCCAAAGCGACAAGGAAAGGGGAAAAACGCAGTGCTCCATCGTTATTTGCCGATGACGGAAGAAGACAAACAGGAGATGCTGAGGACGATCGGCGTTGCCTCGATTGATGAGTTGTTTGCTGATATTCCGGAACAAGTTCGCTTCCGCGGCAAGCTGAAGGTGAAACCGGCCAAATCGGAGCCGGAGCTGTGGAAAGAGCTTGTGGCTTTGGCGGAAAAAAACGCCAACATCAAACAATATGTTTCCTTTTTAGGAGCCGGGGTGTACGACCATTATATTCCGGCTGTCGTCGACCATGTCCTGTCGCGCTCTGAATTTTATACGGCGTATACGCCGTATCAACCGGAAATTTCCCAAGGCGAGCTGCAGGCGATTTTTGAGTTCCAGACGATGGTGTGTGAGCTGACCGGCATGGACGTCGCCAACTCGTCGATGTACGACGGCGGCACGGCGCTCGCCGAAGCGGTGCTGCTAGGCGCCGCGCATACGAAGCGCAAAAAAGTGCTCATTTCCACCGCCGTTCATCCGCAGTATCGAGAAGTTGTGCGCACGTATGCGAAAGGTCAGAAGCTTGAGGTGAAAGAAATTCCGTATGACGGCGGCGTCACCGACCTTAAGGTGCTTGAAGCGGAAATGGGCGATGATGTGGCGTGCGTTGTCGTCCAATATCCGAACTTTTTTGGTCAAATCGAGCCGCTGAAAGCGATCGAGCCGCTCGTTCATGAAAAGAAAAGTGTATTCGTTGTCGCCAGCAACCCATTGGCGCTTGGCGTGCTGACGCCGCCAGGGGCGTTTGGCGCCGACATTGTCGTCGGGGACATGCAGCCGTTTGGCATTCCGACGCAGTTTGGCGGTCCGCATTGCGGCTATTTCGCCGTCAAAGCGCCGCTCATGCGAAAAATTCCAGGGCGGCTCGTCGGGCAGACGACCGATGAGAACGGGCGCCGTGGGTTTGTTTTGACGCTTCAAGCGCGCGAGCAGCACATCCGCCGCGATAAAGCGACATCGAACATTTGCTCCAACCAAGCGTTAAACGCCTTGGCCGCTTCCGTAGCGCTCTCGGCGCTCGGCAAGCGGGGCGTGAAAGAAATGGCGGCGATGAATATGCAAAAGGCGCATTATGCGAAAAGCGAGCTTGAAAAACGCGGGTTGTCGTCGCCGTTTGCCGGCCCGTTTTTCAACGAGTTCGTCGTCCGGCTCGGCCAGCCGGTTTCTGATGTGAACGATCGCCTGCTCGAAAAAGGGATCATCGGCGGCTATGACCTCGGCCGCGACTATCCAGAACTTTCCGGCCATATGCTGATTGCGGTGACGGAAGTGCGGACAAAAGAAGAAATCGATCGGTTTGTCAATGAATTGGGGGATGGCCATGCGTAATGATCAACCGCTCATTTTCGAACGAAGCAAGCCGGGGCGCATCGCCTACAGCCTACCGGCGCTTGACGTGCCGGCTGTCGATGTCAGCGAGCTCGTGCCGGCCGACTACTTGCGCACCGAAGAGCCAGAGCTGCCGGAAGTGTCGGAGCTTGACTTAATGCGCCACTACACAGCGCTGTCGAGACGAAACCACGGCGTTGATTCCGGCTTTTACCCGCTCGGGTCGTGCACGATGAAATACAATCCGAAAATCAATGAAAACGTCGCCCGCCTCGCCGGGTTTGCCCACATTCATCCGCTTCAGCCGGAAAAGACGGTGCAAGGGGCGCTTGAGTTGATGTATGATTTACAAGAGCATTTAAAAGAAATCACCGGCATGGATGCAGTCACCTTGCAGCCGGCGGCCGGCGCCCACGGCGAGTGGACCGGGCTGATGATGATCCGTGCTTACCATGAAGCAAACGGCGACTTCAACCGGACGAAAGTGATTGTCCCGGATTCAGCGCACGGCACGAACCCGGCGTCAGCGACGGTGGCCGGTTTTGAGACGGTGACGGTCCAATCAACGGCCGATGGGCTTGTCGATTTAGAGGACTTAAAGCGCGTCGTCGGTCCGGATACAGCGGCGCTTATGCTCACGAATCCGAATACGCTCGGGCTGTTTGAAGAGCAGATCGTCGAAATGGCCGAAATCGTCCACGCAGCCGGCGGCAAGCTGTATTATGACGGCGCGAATTTAAACGCGATTCTTGGCAAGGCGCGCCCGGGGGACATGGGCTTTGACGTCGTTCATTTGAACTTGCATAAAACGTTCACCGGCCCGCACGGCGGCGGAGGCCCAGGCTCCGGTCCGGTCGGGGTGAAAGCGGACCTCATTCCATTTTTGCCGAAGCCGGTCATCGAAAAAGGGGAAAACGGCTATTATCTCGATGACAACCGCCCGCAGTCGATCGGCCGCGTCAAGCCGTTTTACGGCAATTTCGGCATCAACGTCCGGGCGTACACGTACATCCGCTCGATGGGGCCGGACGGCTTAAAAGCGGTGAGCGAGTACGCTGTGTTAAACGCCAACTATATGATGCGGAGGCTTGCCGACTATTACGATTTGCCGTATGACCGCCATTGCAAGCACGAGTTTGTCCTGTCGGGACGTCGGCAAAAGAAACTCGGCGTCAGGACGCTCGATATTGCCAAGCGGCTGCTTGATTTCGGCTTCCACCCGCCGACGATTTACTTCCCGCTCATCGTCGAAGAGTGCATGATGATTGAGCCGACGGAGACAGAGTCAAAAGAGACGCTTGACGCGTTTATTGACGCCATGATCCAAATTGCCAAAGAGGCGGAGGAAAATCCGGAAATCGTTCAAGAAGCGCCGCATACGACTGTTGTCAAGCGATTGGATGAAACGACCGCGGCCCGCAAGCCGATTTTGCGCTACGAAAAATCGACCGTTCACCGCGGATGACAAATCCGCCATAAAGTGGGGTGTCCCAAAACGACTGGGACACCCTCTCTCATCGCTATATAGAAGCACCGGCCGTTTCCCTGCCACACGATAGGTTGTGTCTTTCTTGCGGGGAGATCGCCTTTTGGGTCAGCTCCGTTTTGTTCGCTGGCGTTGACAGAACAAAAGAGTTAGTTTAATATATAAACTAATGGTTAGAAATGAACAAAGGGAGAGAGGAACATGCGGTATCGGCAGTTGGGGAACACCGATCTGCGAGTCAGTGAGCTCAGCTTTGGCACATGGGCGATCGGCGGCTCGTGGGGGAAAGTCGACGATCAAGAATCGCTGCGGGCGTTGGCGTATGCGATTGATCGCGGCGTCAACTTTTTCGATACGGCGGACGTGTACGGCAACGGCCATAGTGAAGAGCTGCTGGCGAAGGCGACAAAAGGAAAGGAAGATCGGGTCTACATCGCGACAAAATTTTGCCGCGCCGGCGATATCCATGACCCGGACAACTATTCCGAAGCGTCCGTGCGCGCGTATTGTGAGGCGAGCTTGAAGCGGCTCGGCCGCGAGGTGATTGACCTGTACCAAATTCATTGTCCGCCGTTCGCCATTTTAAAGCAAGGCGCCGTGTTTGAGGTGTTAGAGAAGTTGAAGCAGGAAGGAAAAATCCGCTATTATGGCGTCAGCGTCGAAACAGTAGAAGAAGGGTTGTACGTCATCGAACATTCGCGGGCCAGCGCGTTGCAGGTCATCTTCAACGTTTTGCGGCAAAAGCCGCTCGAGCGCCTGCTTCCGGAGGCGAAACGGCGCGGCGTCGGCATTTTGGCCCGCCTTCCGCTCGCCAGCGGGCTGCTGACCGGCAAGTTCACGAAGCAAACGACGTTTGCCGAGGATGACCACCGCCGTTTCAACCGCAACGGCGAACAGTTTAATGTCGGGGAAACGTTCGGCGGCTTGGAATTTGAAAAAGGGGTGGAGCTCGCCGACAAGCTGCGTTGGATGGCCGACGGGCGCGGCAGCATGGCGAAGGCTGCGCTTCGCTGGGTTCTTGACCATGAGGAAGTGACATGTGCCATTCCGGGCTTTAAAACGGTGAAACAAGTCGAAGAAAACTTGGCGGCGCTGGCGGTGCCATCGTTCAGCGAAGAAGAAATGGCGCGGCTTCGCCAGTTTTATGAAACCGACGTGCATCCGCACATTCGCGGAGCATACTAAAACAAAAAGGATGACGATACGTGCGGACAGGAAACATTACGCTCGTCAAAAAAATGAATAAACAGCTCGTTTTGAAATTGATTCGCGAAAAGCATCCGATTTCGCGCGCCGATATTGCGAAAACGACCGGATTGAATAAAGCGACCGTTTCCGCGCTTGTGGATGAACTGATCGCCGAGCACTTTGTTCACGAAAGCGGCATCGGCGAGTCAACGGGCGGGCGCCGGCCGCTCATGCTTCGCTTTAACGCCGATGCCGGTTCGCTAGTTGGCATTGAGCTTGGCGTCAACTATTTGTACGCCGTGTTGACGAACTTAAACGCGGAAATCATTTGGGAGCAGCGCCGTTCGTTTCGTCCGACGGAGGGGCAGGAAGCGATCGTCGGTGAGATGGCCGAGCTCATTGAAGCGGCGATCCGCCGGGCGCCAGCAACGCCGTACGGGGTGATGGGCATCGGCATCGGCGTGCCCGGCGTGGTTCACACCGAAAGCGGGACGGTCGTTTTTGCGCCGAACTTGCGCTGGGGAGATGTCGCCCTCGCTTCGGCGTTGCAAAAACGGTGGCCACACCATCCGATTATCGTCGAAAACGAGGCGAAGCTGGCGGCGCTCGGAGAAAAATGGTTTGGCGCCGGCAAAGAGTTTGCCCATTTTGTTTACATCAGCGCCGGCATCGGCATCGGCGCCGGCGTCGTTTTGCAGCACCAACTGTATCGCGGGGTAAACGGGCTGGCTGGCGAAATTGGCCATCATACGATCGATTTAAACGGAATCCGCTGCAGCTGCGGCAACATCGGCTGCTGGGAGATGTACGCTTCTGAAAAATATATTGAGCGGCGATTAGCCGAGCAAGGGCGTTCCGAATGGCTCGGCGACCGTTTTTCTGTCGCGGCGATGGCGCTGGCCGCCGAGAGCGATGAGCAGCTGGCGCGCATTTTGGAGGAAGCGGGCCGCTATCTTGGCATCGGATTGCTGCAGACGGTGTATGCCTACAACCCGGAAGCGGTCATCATCGGCGGTTCGCTCGCCCAAGCCGGGGAGCACGTGCTTGACCCGGCGCGCCAAGAAGTGAAGCGGCGCATTCTTGTGAAAAAAGAAAGCGAGCCGTATATCATTCCGTCGGAGTTGAAGGAAAAAAGCTGCGCGATTGGCGCTGCCGCTTCCGTATTAGAGGCGGTCGTCCTGCCGCCGGAATTTGAGCCGGCGCTTCCGGCACCGCAGGCAAAGCAAGGCTGATTCCCCCGTCTTTTCCGCACCGAAAGCGAGGGGCGGCCTTGAAGGCCGACGGAAAGGCA
Organism: Geobacillus sp. C56-T2; assembly: GCF_007829715.1. Classification (NCBI taxonomy): domain Bacteria; kingdom Bacillati; phylum Bacillota; class Bacilli; order Caryophanales; family Anoxybacillaceae; genus Geobacillus; species Geobacillus sp. C56-T2. Next base: position 2,365,377 of record NZ_VJWB01000001.1, on the reverse strand, counting down.
AACGAATGAAAAGGGGCTCGTCGCTTTCGAGCCCCTTTGGTTGTCGACGGGCGGCTACGCCTTTTTCTTTACTTTCCCCGTCCATGTTTTGAATCCGCCCTTTAAATGATACAAATTGCGGTATCCTTTTCGATACAGCATTTGCGCGGCTCGCCCGCTGCGCAGCCCGTTTTGGCAGTACAAATAAATCGGCTGATCTTTGCGCAGTTCTTTCATGCGCATGCGCAGCTGCGTGAGCGGAATGTTGCGCGCTCCTAAAATATGTCCAGCCGCAAATTCGTCCGGCTCGCGGACATCGACGAGTTGCGCTTTTCGGTAGCCGGCGCGGAATTCTTCTTCGGTCAACGCTTTGACGATTCTCCGCTGCCATAAATAGGTGATGAGCGAATATACGACGATCGCCCCGAGAATGATGAGCAGCGCTTTCACGCCTCACGCCTCCTTTCCCTTCGTCCACTATTCCTATTATATAGAGTCGCCCGTAGAAAGCAAAGTCTTTTCGTGATGCCATTTTTCTTTCCTTGACTGACGTTGTTTGCTAAACTAGTAGGGGCGGCCCAACGCCTCTTTCTCAAGAACGCAAGGGGCCGGAAGCAAGGAATGACAGAGAAGGTGGAACGATGGCAAAAGAAGTATGGCGCTTTATTGATTCAGGCGATTGTCCTCCGGCGTTTAATATGGCGCTGGATGAAGCGCTTTTGGATTGGCACAGCCAAGGAAAAATTCCGCCGACGGTTCGTTTTTACGGCTGGAATCCGCCAACCTTGTCGATCGGCTATTTTCAAAAAGTCGAAAAAGAGATCGATTTAGAGGCAGTGAAACGGCACGGCCTCGGTTTTGTCCGCCGTCCGACCGGCGGGCGCGGCGTTTTGCATGACAAGGAACTGACCTACAGCGTCATCGTCTCGGAATCGCATCCGGCGATGCCGCCGACTGTGACGGAGGCGTATCGCGTCATTTCCCAAGGCATTTTGGAAGGGTTTCGTTTCCTTGGGCTCGATGCGTATTTTGCCGTGCCGAAAACGGAAGAAGAAAGAGCGGATTTGCGCAGTCCACGTTCCGCTGTTTGCTTTGACGCGCCGTCATGGTACGAGCTGGTCGTCGAGGGACGAAAGATCGCCGGCAGCGCGCAAACGCGGCAAAAGGGCGTCATTTTGCAGCACGGATCGATCTTGCTTGATCTCGACGAAGAACTGCTGTTCAGTTTGTTTAAATACCCGAACGAGCGGGTGAAAGAGCGGCTGCAGCGCGATTTTAAAAAGAAGGCGGTTGCCATCAACGAACTGACGAGCCGGACGGTGACGATGGAAGAAGCGAAGGCAGCGTTTTACAAAGGATTTGAAAAAGGATTGAATATCGTGCTAGAGCCGTATACGCTGACGGCCGAAGAGCGCGAATATGTGGAAACGTTGGCGCGAACGAAATATGAAAGCGATGAATGGAACTTCAAGCGCTGAGCAGCGGTGTGGTCAATCGTTCGTTTTCCGGCAAAAATGGCGGCACTCCCCTGTTTTTCTCTGCTTTTCGCCGTGTTTAGCTTTTTTTGCTTGACAAAAACGACATGATTTGTTCTCTTCACAATATATAGTATGATTTTCGTAAAAAATCATACTATATATTGTTTTTTTCTGTCCGATATGGTAAGGTAGAGAAGACAGGGCAACGTTGGCAAAAACATGAGAAACTATAGAAAAGAGGAGAGATAGGAGAATGACGGTGGCGTCATCCGAAAAAATGAAGATCGATATCGACAAACTGAACGAGGACATCCGCCTATTTCCGCAAGTGCATCCGATTACGCCCGATATGCACATCACCCATAAAGGCGTATCCCGTTTGGTGATGCTTGACCGGTATTCGTTCAAGGACACGGAGAAATTGACGCTCGCGCCGGGCGATTTTGTCGTGTTGACGATCAAGGAAGATCCGAAGTTTCCGGCCCGCGGCCTCGGGTTTATCGTTGACGTTGATTGGGAGACGAAAAAAGCGCGCGTGCTAATTGAGGACGAATACCGGCACGTGCTCGAAGGGGAAGAAGCGGAGACCGGCATTGTCGTTCGGTCGCTCGACATTATCGACAAGCCGCTCGAGATTTTCTATGAGCAAATCGCCAAGCGGAATGCGACCGGGCTGGCGGCGGTGGAAAAGACGGAAGAAAAGCGGAAAGAGTGGTTTGAAAAGTTTTATCAAGAGCTCTCGAGCATGAACTTTGTGCCGGCCGGCCGCGTATTGTACGGCGCAGGGTCGGGCAAGGAAGTGACGTATTTCAACTGCTATGTGATGCCGTTTGTCAAAGACTCACGCGAAGGCATTTCCGAGCATCGGAAGCAGGTGATGGAAATCATGAGCCGCGGCGGCGGGGTTGGCACGAACGGCTCGACATTGCGGCCGCGCCATACGCTCGCGCGCGGGGTAAACGGCAAATCGTCCGGGTCGGTCTCGTGGTTGGATGACATTGCCAAACTGACCCACCTTGTCGAGCAAGGTGGCTCCCGTTGACTAGGGCGCAAAACGGCGGGAGTAAAATCTCGCGAATTGCTGGAACACCCTAAAGCCAACTTGACCACAACGGAGCTGGCGACGGCAGACGTGACGGTTGGAAAACAAGTTGGATGCAACAATGGGCAACCAGCAGCCGAGCATCTCTGGAAACGGAGATGAAGGTTCAACGACTATTGAAACTTCCTACAGCCCTCGGTACAATCAGGGTAACGAACACTGTTTCGTGGGGGGAGGGCTATGGAAGGAGTAAATCGTATCCCGCGGCAACGGGGATACGAGGCGCGAGACAGGGAAGAGATAATGAAAACAGCAAAGTATCTGCATGAGGAGGGATATAGCCAAGTTAAAATCGCCATGATGTTGGGGATTTCTAGGGGAACCTTAATGAGATGGAATAAAGATCAGGGAGTATTCCAAACCAGAGCACCTGGAGAGGCTGGTAAGTTAGCAGTAAAAAAATACGGTTATAACGAGAACTATTTTTCCAATATCAGAACCCCAAATCAGGCTTATTTAGTTGGCTATATCTTAGGTGATGGAACGCTATATGATCGTAAAAAATCAAAACGACTTGTATTAACTGTGGCAGAAACCGATAAAGATCTCCTTTATAGTATAGCAAGGGAGATGAATATTGCTCCTGAAGCTGTGAAGTTTAGAAAAAATAATACATGTAATGAACAAAATAAGTATTCATTAACAATTAGTTGTACAAAAATCTGTAATGATCTCATGAGACTGGGAATATCCCCTAAGAAAACTGGGAAAGAGCCATGGATACAATTTAACAGTATTGAATTGCAATGGAGTTTTCTAAGGGGGATATTCGATGCTGATGGGAGTATTAGAGTGTATAGAAGGTATTATCGTGATAGGGAGAAGGACTACCTTAGGGTAAGGTTTGGTATTACTGGATCAAGACCATTACTAGAAGGAATCTTAAATTTTCTCAAAGCTAATGGAATTGCCCAAAATGTCAACTCCCTAACTGCCAAACAAGGTTGTTTTGATCTATATGTTTCCAGTATTAACGATGTAAAGAAAATATTCCATCACTTGTATCGATATGGAGACCTTAAGTTGAACCGTAAATACGAGATCTTCTCTTCCCTGATGATATAGTCTGATCTCCGACCGAAAGGCGGAGAGCTAGGCAGAAATGACCTAGCCCGCTCGTGGAAGCGAGCGAGTAACAATGTGCGCGGCGCCCAAATGATCATGCTTGCCGACTGGCACCCGGACATTATCGAATTTATCGTCTCAAAAATGCAAAACCCGCGTATTTTGCGCTACCTGCTTGAAAATATGGAAGACGAAGGCATCAAAAAAGCGGCGCGCGACAAGCTGAAATTCACGCCGCTCACCGACCGGGAGCGGGCGATGTACGAAGCGATCGTCCGCTATAAGAACGCACCGGACTACGGAGGCTTCACGGAGGAAATCATTAAAGACGCGGAAGAAAAACTGCGCACCGGCGGTACATATACAGTGCACAACCCTGACTTTTTGACCGGTGCGAACATTTCCGTCTGCTTGACGAAAGAGTTCATGGAGGCGGTGGAAAACGACGAAGAATATGCGCTTCGCTTCCCGGATGTGGAAACTTATTCCGAAGAGGAAATGCGCATTTATAACGAAAAATGGCATGAAGTCGGCGATGTGCGCGAATGGGAGAAAATGGGCTACCGCGTTCGCGTCTACCGAAAAATCCGCGCCCGCGAACTGTGGAAGCTGATCAACATTTGCGCGACGTATTCGGCCGAGCCGGGCATTTTCTTCATCGACAACGCCAATGAAATGACGAACGCCCGCGCGTACGGGCAAAAAGTCGTGGCGACCAACCCGTGCGGGGAACAACCTCTGGCGCCATATTCTGTCTGCAACTTGGCCGCCATTAACTTGGCGAACATGGTAGACAAAGAACGAAAGGTCGTTGACTACGAAAAACTGAAACGCACGGTTGAAATCGGAGTGCGGATGCAAGACAACGTCATCGACGCGACGCCGTACTTCCTTGAGGAAAACAAAAAGCAAGCGCTCGGCGAGCGCCGCATCGGCCTTGGCGTCATGGGGCTGGCTGACTTGCTCATTTACTGCGAAAAAGCGTACGGTTCTGAGGAAGGAAATCAACTGGTGGACGAGCTGTTCCGCACGATCGCCACGACCGCGTACCGGGCGTCGATCGAGCTGGCGAAAGAAAAAGGCAGCTTCCCGTTTTTGGTCGGCGAAACGGAGGAAGAGACGCGCAAGCTGCGCGAAGCGTTCATCAACACCGGCTACATGAAACGGATGCCGGAAGACATTCGCCAAGATATTTTGAAATACGGCATCCGCAACTCGCATTTGCTGACGGTGGCGCCGACAGGATCGACCGGAACGATGGTCGGCGTCTCGACCGGCCTGGAGCCGTACTTCTCGTTCTCGTACTACCGGAGCGGACGCTTGGGCAAATTTATCGAAGTGAAAGCGGACATCGTCCAAGAATATTTGGACAAACATCCAGAAGCCGACCCGAACCACTTGCCGCCTTGGTTTGTGACAGCGATGGACTTGCCGCCGGAAGCGCACGCCGACGTGCAGTGCATCATCCAACGTTGGGTCGACTCGAGCTTGTCAAAAACAGTCAACGCGCCAAAAGGCTACACCGTTGAGCAAGTGCAAAAAGTGTACGAACGGTTATGGCGCGGCGGTGCGAAAGGCGGCACCGTCTATGTCGACGGCAGCCGCGATGCGCAAGTGTTGACGTTAAAGGCAGAGGAAAATCAGATCGAAGAGCAGCTTGAACTGCTCCCCGAAGAGGGGGAAGAACACGAAGCGAAACGCCCTGTCGTGCTCGTTGATACGATTCAAGACGTGCGCGCCACCGATGTGACGATCGGCTCGGAAATCGGCAACATTTGCCCGATTTGCCGCGAAGGGACGGTCGAAGAGATCGGCGGTTGCAACACGTGCACGAACTGCGGCGCCCAGCTGAAGTGCGGGTTGTAATGGAAAAGGATGGGATGAACGAAACGCTGGTTCTATAACAGAACCAGCGTTTTTTTACATAAAGGGGAAAAACGAAAATATAGTGATAAAAGGGAAACGGGTAGCGTCAAAAGTTCTATGAAAACTCCACACAGACCATCCCATTGAGCATCGTGGGGCATGCAGAGAGCCGGATTCGCCCTTGACCAACACCCGCCAAAGGTGGGAAAGAGTCGTCAAGGGCGACGGGGACAAAAAAGAAGGCAATAGGAAAGCCGCCCTTGCTTTTACCGAATTTTACCTTTGGCGGTGTTCGGTTGGTCAAGGGTTCGCTTCGCCGAATCCGGCAGGAGTTCTGTTCAACGGGCTCTGGAGGACAAAAAAGTTAGGCTGCCTCGTTTTGAAGGAAGTCCTGAGCCATGGTGATGAGCTTCGTCCACCGGGCTGGCATATGCGGCAGCTCGGCGAGCTCCGGGATGACGACCGGCACCCGGCCTTCGAGCGCGCTATGCGGGCGCAGAAAGTTGAAATACGCCACAAACAGCGTCACAAAGGACACCGAGCCTTCTTCCGCACCGAACCCATGGGTCGGGCGGTAGTTGCCTTTAAAGGTCCGGTTGAATCGCTCGATGATCTGCTTGAGAGGGCGAAACTCTTCCGAGACCGGATCTTCGTTGGTCAGACCGATCACCTGGCGGACGTCAAACGAAATCCCGTGCTGGGCAAAGAAGTGTTGCGCCAACCGGTAAATCGGGTTGCCATCCACGACGAACGACAAGTCGTCTGGAAGGGACGGCAGCTTCCTGAGGACATCATCGATCGCCTTGATGGCCGAGAGCGTGTCCCGGTTGGGCGAGACGCGATAGGACAGCACGATCTTTTTGATGGCGTCAAACATAAAGAACAGGTAATGCCAGCGCCCTTTGACGCGAATATACGTCTCGTCCCCGCAAAACGAACCGGACAGCTCATACGGGAACCGGTCGACAAAGGGCTTGATCCAAAGCGCGACGCTGTTGGCGTAGTTGAGCACCGTCTGATGGGAGATCGAGACGCCATGGATGTCCTTCAGGGCGGCGGCGGTTTCCCTCGAGGACATCCCAAAGTTGACGTAGTACGTCAACACGAGCCCCAACACGTGCGGCGATGCAGCCAGCCGGGACAAATCGACCTTCGGCTTGATGAGCGATGAGGAAGCCAACGGGAGAAAGTTAAACAAGAACTCTCGAAACAAATACCGCACCTTGAAGGCTTGAGGATCCTGTTGAAACTGTTGGCGTTCCTTCTTCGTCATCCGGCGAAGGTTGGCCTGGTAAAACGGGCAATCGTTGTTCTTGCACTTATAGATGTTGTATTCTTTGCGTTCCTTGATTTTTTCCAACGTCTTTTTGCAGTGCGGACAACGAAAGACCGCTTGCTTGGTGAATCGGTTCCGGTGGTTGAACCGGCATTGGCACACTTTGCATTGGTATTGCCCTTTTCCGCCGTTATTGGCGTACAGGTAAGAAGAGGGAGCCTGGCAGCGAGGGCAGGTCAACGAATCCGGAACACGGTGTTTCGCCTTCGCGCGACGCTGAATGGGCCGTAAAGGACGTCTGTGCTGGGCTTCATAGTCTGCCAACAGCTTCCGGTAATCAAGGGTTTCCGGCACATCGATGATCGGAAGGTCATCGACCTGAAGTTTCCGGTACGGCTTTTGGATGGGTTCGTCCCAGTCCTCGAGATGCAAGGATTTTCCCAATATCACACCCATCAAATACACAATGATTTGATATTGGGTCTTGATGATTTCGAGCAAATAGGCTAATAATTGAGGTAACAAGCTTGTCACTCCTTTGTTTTGGCTGTTGGGTGTCGTTACCTCAATGATGGCCGAAAACAATGGGGGTGGCAAGCTTTTTTTCTTCCAACCGTTGAAACTCAAGGGAAAACCGTGAGTGTGGAGGATAAACTTTTGACAATACCGGGAAACGGGTAGCGTCAAAAGTTCTATGAAAACTCCACACAGACCATCCCATTGGGCATCGTGGGGCATGCAGAGAGCCGGATTCGCCCTTGACCAACACCCGCCAAAGGTGCGGAAGAGCCGTCAAGGGCGACGGGGACAAAAAGAAGGCAATAAGAAAGCCGCCCCTGCTTTTACCGAATTTTACCTTTGGCGGTGTTCGGTTGGTCAAGGGTTCGCTTCGCCGAATCCGGCAGGAGTTCTGTTCAACGGGCTCTGGAGGACAAAAAAGTTAGGCTGCCTCGTTTTGAAGGAAGTCCTGAGCCATGGTGATGAGCTTCGTCCACCGGGCTGGCATATGCGGCAGCTCGGCGAGCTCCGGGATGACGACCGGTACCCGGCCTTCGAGCGCGCTATGCGGGCGCAGAAAGTTGAAATACGCCACAAACAGCGTCACAAAGGACACCGAGCCTTCCTCGGCGCCAAACCCATGGGTCGGGCGGTAGTTGCCTTTAAAGGTGCGGTTGAATCGCTCGATGATCTGCTTGAGAGGGCGAAACTCTTCCGAGACCGGATCTTCGTTGGTCAGGCCGATCACCTGGCGGACGTCAAACGAAATCCCGTGCTGGGCAAAGAAGTGTTGCGCCAACCGGTAAATCGGGTTGCCATCCACGACGAACGACAAGTCGTCTGGAAGGGACGGCAGCTTCCTGAGGACATCATTGATCGCCTTGATGGCCGAGAGCGTGTCCCGGTTGGGCGAGACGCGATAGGACAGCACGATCTTTTTCACGGCGTCGAACATAAAGAATAGGTAATGCCAACGGCCCTTCACACGAATATATGTCTCGTCCCCACAGAACGAACCGGACAGCTCATACGGAAATCGGTCGACAAAGGGCTTGATCCAAAGCGCGACGCTGTTGGCGTAGTTGAGCACCGTCTGATGGGAGATCGAGACGCCATGGATGTCCTTCAGGGCGGCGGCGGTTTCCCTCGAGGACATCCCAAAGTTGACGTAGTACGTCAACACGAGCCCCAACACGTGCGGCGACGCAGCCAGCCGGGACAAATCGACCTTCGGCTTGATGAGCGACGAGGAAGCCAACGGGAGAAAGTCAAACAAGAACTCCCGAAACAAATACCGCACCTTGAAGGCTTGAGGATTCTGTTGAAACTGTTGGCGCTCTTTCTTCGTCATCCGGCGAAGGTTGGCCTGGTAAAACGGGCAATCGTTGTTCTTGCACTTATAGACGTTGTATTCCTTGCGTTCCTTGATTTTTTCCAACGTCTTTTTGCAGTGCGGACAACGAAAGACCGCTTGCTTGGTGAACCGATTTCGGTGGTTGAACCGGCATTGGCACACTTTGCATTGGTATTGCCCTTTTCCGCCGTTATTGGCGTACAGGTAAGAAGAGGGAGCCTGGCAGCGAGGGCAGGTCAACGAATCCGGAACACGGTGTTTCGCCTTCGCGCGGCGCTGGATGGGCCGTAAAGGACGTCTGTGCTGGGCTTCATAGTCTGCCAACAGCTTCCGGTAATCAAGGGTTTCCGGCACATCGATGATCGGAAGGTCATCGACCTGAAGTTTCCGGTACGGCTTTTGGATGGGTTCGTCCAAGTCCTCGAGATGCAAGGATTTTCCCAATATCACACCCATCAAATACACAATGATTTGATATTGGGTCTTGATTATTTCGAGCAAATAGGCTAATAATTGAGGTAACAAAGCTTGTCACTCCTTTGTTTTGGCTGTTGGGTGTCGTTACCTCAATGATGGCCGAAAACAACGGGGGTGGCAAGCTTTTTTTATTCCAACCGTTGAAACTCAAGGGAAAACCGTGAGTGTGGAGGATAAACTTTTGACAATACCATGAACACTTTGGAGGGAAACGAATGAAACCGTTTGTGCCCAAACTTGTGTATTTCGAGCCGGAGGCGTTGTCGTATCCGCTCGGGAAGGAACTGTATGAGAAATTTACGCACATGGGCATCGAGATTCGCGAGACGACGTCGCATAATCAAGTGCGCGGCATTCCGGGGGAGACGGAGCTGGCGCGGTATCGAAACGCGAAAGCGACGCTCGTTGTCGGCGTGCGGCGGACGCTGAAATTCGACTCCTCAAAGCCGTCGGCAGAGTACGCGCTGCCGTTGGCGACCGGGTGCATGGGCCATTGTCATTATTGCTATTTGCAGACGACATTAGGAAGCAAGCCGTACATCCGCGTGTATGTCAACTTGGACGACATTTTCGCCCAAGCGCAAACGTATATTGACGAGCGCGCGCCCGAGATTACGCGCTTTGAGGCGGCGTGCACGTCGGACATCGTCGGGATCGACCATTTGACCCATTCGCTCAAAAAAGCGATTGAGTTTATCGGCGCGACCGACTACGGGCGGCTCCGGTTTGTGACGAAGTACGAGCATGTCGACCATTTGCTTGATGCGAAGCATAACGGCAAGACGCGGTTTCGCTTCAGCGTCAACTCTCGCTATGTCATCCGCCATTTTGAGCCGGGAACGTCGTCGTTTGACGCGCGGCTTGCGGCGGCGCGCAAAGTGGCCGGCGCTGGCTATAAGCTCGGCTTTGTCGTCGCGCCGATTTACCGGCATGACGGTTGGCAGGAAGGGTATTACGAATTGTTTCAGGAGCTCGCCCGGCAATTGGAAGGGGTCGACTTGTCGGATTTGACGTTTGAGCTCATCCAGCATCGGTTTACCAAGCCGGCCAAGCGGGTCATCGAGCAGCGTTACCCAAACACCAAGCTCGATTTGGACGAATCGAAGCGCAAGTATAAATGGGGGCGGCACGGCATCGGCAAATATGTGTACGTTGACGAGGAAGCGCAGGAGCTGGAGGAAACGATTCGCTCGTATATCGCTCGCTTTTTTCCGGCCGCTCAAGTGCAGTATTTTACGTAATGTCCTCTTCATGGTATAATGGGATTGATTGCTATTTTTTGACCTGCCGGGAACGCTAGCGGTGTGTATAGGCTGGGGAAGGATGGCAGGCGAATGTGGCAGGAGGGGACATGCGTTGCCGACACCAAGCATGGAAGACTATATCGAACAAATTTATTTATTGATCGAAGAGAAGGGCTATGCCCGCGTTTCTGACATCGCTGAGGCGTTGTCCGTTCATCCCTCCTCAGTGACGAAAATGGTGCAAAAGCTCGATAAAGACGAGTATTTGGTGTATGAAAAATACCGTGGGTTGGTATTGACGCCAAAGGGCAGAAAAATCGGGCAGCGGCTCGTTTATCGCCATGAGCTGCTTGAGCAGTTTCTCCGCTTGATCGGCGTCAACGAAGAGAACATTTATCGCGATGTGGAAGGGATTGAACATCATTTAAGCTGGAACGCCATTGACCGGATCGGCGATTTGGTGCAGTATTTTCAAGAAGACGAACGCCGCATTCAAGCGCTTCGCGATGTCCAAGCGCGCAATGAACAAGGAGAGTAAGCGGGAGGCTTGCTCTTTTTTGTTCGCCGTACTAAGCGCCCTTGTTTGGTCTTACATATGTATAAACGGCCAAAAAAGGGAGGCGCGGCAATGGACATTGATCTCGTTTTTTCCGGCGGCGGAGTCAAAGGATTTGCGCTGCTTGGAGCGTATGAAGCGATTGAGGAAAAAGGACTGCGCTGGAAGCGGCTTGCCGGCACGAGTGCGGGGGCGTTGCTTTCGGCGCTGCTGGCAGCGGGCTACAGCGCCGGGGACATCGCTCGACTGCTTGAGGAGCTGGAGCTGGAGCAGTTTTTGGATGCGCGTCCGCAGTGGATTCCGTTCCCGCTTTGGAAATGGGTGCGCCTTTACTGGCGTCTCGGCTTGTATCAAGGAAAGGCGTTTGAGCAGTGGCTGGAGGCTGCGCTTGCCGCCCGCGGCGTGCGGACGTTTCAAGATGTGCCGGCCGGCAGCTTGTCGATTGTCGCGTCCGATGTCACCAATGGACGCATCGTCGTCATGCCGGACGATTTGCATCGGTACGGCATTGATGCCAAAACGTTTTCCGTCGCCAAAGCGGTGCGGATGAGCATCAGCATTCCGTATTTCTTCGAGCCGGTCCGGTTAAACGGGCGGGACGGTCTGGCGCTCATCGTTGACGGCGGGGTGCTAAGCAATTTTCCGCTCTTTTTGTTCGATGAGGAAAAGAAAATGAAAAAACGCCCGGTGCTGGGCGTTCAGTTGAGCCCCAAGCCCGGGGAGCGGCCAAAGCGGACGATCAGCAACGCCCTCGATTTATATGAGGCGCTGTTTGCGGCGATGAAAGAGGCGCACGATGCGCGCTACATCTCGCGCCGCCACGAAAAAAACATCGTCTTTTTGCCGGTGGACAACGTCATGGCCACCGAATTTTCGATTGATCCGACAGCGCGCCGCCGTTTGATCGATTACGGACGCGAGCGGACGCGGCAGTTTTTGCGCCAATGGGCGTATTAAATCGGAGTGCGGTCACCACCGTTTGTCGCTGGCGCGAATCGAATGGGCGAAGAGACAAAAAAAGAATCAAGCTAAAATGAAGCTCGATTCTTTTTTTTGCCTTTTTTGCCCTCAATGACGGTCAGATGCGGAATGGCCGTCCGCTTTTTGAGCGGCCGCTTCAGCTTTGCCGGCTTTGTCTGTTTGCGCCCGGGGCGGGGATGGAGCTTTTTCGATTGCCGCACCGCCTTTCCGTACGACCATCGATCGCTGTCGGTGCGGCGTTGATAGACGAATCGATAGAAGAGGAAGATGGCGGCCACAAACAGGGCGACAAACAGCAGCTGGCGGAACAGCACCGTCGGATGGGCAAAAAGTGTATAGAGAATGCCAACCGTCCCAAGCATGATGGTAACCCCAACAAGCGGATGAATGGTTCGGCGCCGCAATGAGTCCACCCCCTTTTGAACGATTACTGCACCGCTTGTTTCTTTTCCGTTTCGGCTTCCAGATCAAGAAGACGCTGAAATGAGGCGATGGCCACTTCCACTTGGTCATCGTCCGGTTCTTTGGTCGTCAGCCGCTGCAGCCACAAGCCGGGGTAGCCAAGCCAGCGCAGCAGCGGAATGTCTCTCAATTTATTTGTAAACTGCAGCACTTCAAACGAAACGCCAAGCACGACCGGAATTAAGGCGAGGCGGTTGAGAACCCGCAGCCAAAGCGGCTCGGTCGGCACAAATAAGTAGAGGAACAAGCCGACGACAACCGTAAATAAAATGAAGCTGCTGCCGCATCGGTAGTGAAGGCGGGAAGCGCGCTGGACGTGTTCCACCGTCAGCGGCCATCCCGCTTCATACGCGTTGATGACCTTATGTTCCGCGCCGTGGTATTGGAACACGCGGCGAACAAGCGGTGTGAGCGAAAGAAAGAAAATATAGCCAAGCAATAAGGCGAGTTTAAAAACCCCTTCAAGCAAAATTTGGCCCGTCTTGCCCGGAACGAGCGGCTGTAAGAAGGCGGCGGCAAGCGCCGGAACGAGCGTAAACACCGTTTTGGCGAACAAAAAGGAGAGCACCCCAATGACGGCGGCGCCAACGATGAGCGTCAGTCTGGAGCTGTTTTCGCCTTCTGTCCGCCCCTCCTCCGAACCGGCTTCATACCGTTCGCTGGCGAACTGCAAATGTTTCGCCCCGTTCGCGCTCGCTTCCACGATGGCGACGATGCCGCGGACGAACGGAATTTTTTTAAGCAAAGCCAATGTCGGATAGACGCGCCGCGGCAAAGTGAAATAGTCAATCGTTCCATCCGGACGGCGAACAGCGGTGACCGAATGGGTTCGGCCGGCAAACATGACTCCTTCCACTACCGCCTGCCCGCCGTACAGCGGTTTCTCCACTCGTTTCATTTGATCAACACCAACCTATTTTTATGTTTATTATTTTATTCTACAAGAAACGTCCGGAAACCTCTAGGTTGATGTTACTGTTATGATTTCCAAAAAAACCATCATTTACACAAGCATGATCATTTTTTCGTTTCATTCATGGGGGAGAAGGCAGCCGGTCATACTAACACGTAAGGAGGTGCAGTATGATGGCGCAACAAAACGGAACACTCGAGCAGGAGAAAACGGAACGGCCGATGACGCTCGTACAGAAAACGATCATCATTGGGTTTGTCGGCGGAGTATTTTGGAGCTTGATCGGTTATTTGGCGTACTTTTTCAATTTTAGCGACATCAGTCCGAACATGATTCTCATCCCGTGGGTCGCTGGCGACTGGAAGTATGGAAAAGCCGGAAACTACGCGGCGGTCGTGTTGATCGGCATCCTTTCGATCGGGGCGGCGCTTTTGTATTATGCGCTGCTTCGCAACGTGCGCGGCATGTGGGCGGGGATGGTCTACGGCGCCGGGTTATGGGCGGTGGTGTTTTATTTGTTTCATCCGCTCTTTTTCCATGTTCAGCCCGTTGCTAAGCTCGACGCCAATACGGTGATCACGACGCTCTGTTTATACATTTTATACGGGGTATTCGTCGGCTACTCGATTTCTTTTGAAGCGCAAGAAATGAACCAGCCGTCGGCAAGCGAGGGAAAAGAGGCGGCGAAAGAAGGGAGTTGATTTTCTTGCCCGCGCAACGGATAGATGACGGGATCGTCCTCAGTATGGTAAAATAAAGAAGGTTTTTATTGTTTTGGCATCGTTCCCGTTCGGGACGCCCTCGGCCTCTTCGGCAGGCACGGGGAAGCCAAATACGCGGGAAGAGGGGAATGCGGGATGGAAAAGCTAGAAAAGCTGCGAAAACTTCTACAAGAGCACGGGATCGATGGGCTGTTGGTCACAAACGGCTACAACCGCCGCTATTTGACCGGGTTCACCGGCACGGCCGGCGTCGCGCTCGTCAGCTGTGACGGGGCGGTGTTGATTACCGATTTTCGTTACGTCGAACAAGCGACAAAACAGGCTGATGGCTTTGAAGTTGTCGAACATAGCGGACCGATCGTGAAGGAAATCGCCCATCAAGTCAAGCGGCTCGGCATCAAACGGCTCGGTTTTGAGCAGGAAAACGTCACGTACGCGGCGCATCAGACGTATCAGGAGGCGATTGGCGCCGAGCTCGTTCCGACATCTTCGCTGGTGGAAAAATTGCGCTTGATTAAGTCGGGGGCAGAGATTAAGATAGTAAAGGAAGCAGCCGCCATCGCCGATGCGGCGTTTGCTCATATTTTGTCATTCATCCGTCCGGGCGTTACGGAAATCGAAGTGGCGAATGAGCTGGAGTTTTTTATGCGCAAGCAAGGGGCGTCTTCGTCCTCTTTTGATACGATCGTCGCCTCCGGCTATCGCTCAGCGTTGCCGCACGGGGTGGCGTCAGAGAAGACGATTGAGCGCGGTGAGCTCGTGACGCTTGATTTCGGGGCTTATTACAAAGGGTATTGTTCCGATCTCACACGGACGGTGGCCGTCGGCGACATCAGCGCCGAGCTCCGGACGATTTATGAAGTCGTCCTTGAGGCGCAGCGGCGCGGCATGGCTGGCCTAAAAGCCGGCATAACCGGCAAGGAGGCCGATGCGTTGACGCGCGACTATATTCGTGAAAAAGGGTATGGCGATTATTTTGGCCATTCGACCGGCCATGGCATCGGCCTTGAAATTCACGAAGGGCCGACGCTTTCCTTCCGTTCCGACGCTGTGCTTGAGCCGGGCATGGTCGTCACCGTCGAGCCGGGCATTTATATTCCGGGGCTTGGCGGGGTGCGGATCGAAGACGATACCGTCATCACCGCCGACGGGAACGAAGCGCTCACCCATTCGCCGAAAGAGCTCATCATTTTATAACGGATTGTGTGAGGAGGATTTGGGCCAATGATTTCAGTCAACGATTTTCGCACAGGGCTGACGATTGAAGTGGACGGCGAAATTTGGCGCGTTCTCGAGTTCCAGCATGTCAAGCCGGGCAAGGGAGCGGCGTTCGTCCGTTCGAAGCTGCGCAATTTGCGGACCGGCGCCATTCAAGAGCGGACGTTCCGCGCCGGCGAAAAAGTGAACCGGGCGCAGATTGACACGCGCAAAATGCAATATTTGTACGCCAACGGCGACCAGCACGTCTTTATGGATATGGAAACGTACGAGCAAATCGAACTGCCGGCGAAACAAATCGAACATGAGCTGAAGTTTTTGAAAGAAAATATGGAAGTGTTCATCATGATGTATCAAGGTGAAACGATCGGCGTCGAGCTGCCGAACACCGTTGAGCTGAAAGTGGTGGAAACGGAGCCTGGCATCAAAGGCGACACCGCTTCGGGCGGTTCGAAGCCGGCGAAGCTCGAGACCGGCCTCGTCGTTCAAGTTCCGTTTTTTGTGAATGAAGGCGACACGCTCATCATCAACACGGCTGACGGTACCTACGTGTCGCGGGCGTAAGCGGCGGGCTGCGCAGGGGCTGCCCGAAAAGGCGATCTCCCCTCAAGAAAGACACAGCATATCGTGTGGCAGGGAAGCGGTTAGTGCCTAGAGATAGCGATGAGAGAGGGTGTCCCAGTCCTTTTCGGTCCCCCTTCAAGATAGCAACATTCCATGCGAGAGAAGCAGTCAGCACGTATAGACAGCAACGTAAAGAAGGTGTCCCGATCCGTTTCGGCTCGCCCCCTTCAACATAGCGGCATTCCATGCGACAAAAGCAGTCAGCACGTATAGTCGGCAACGAAAGAGGGGGTCCCGATCCGTTTCGGGTCCCTTCTTTCATTTTGGGAGCGGTAAACGACCGCTTTTTTCATCGGCCTTTTGGGGCCGCTTTTTTTATGCGCTGGTCGAGCGACAAAATCTTCTTCTGAACCGGCTTGTTTTTGCATACGTTTGTACTAACCGATTCCATTTTGTCAACTAGGAGGGAAACATGAAACAATGGCTGCGGTCGATCGACCCGTCCGTGCTGTCGATGGCTGGCATCCGGATGGTGTCGGCGCTGATTGAGCTGAGTGCAGCGCTGTTGATGCTCGTTTTCAACGACGTCAAAAAGGCGTTGGCTGTGAACGCCGTCCTCGCTGTCGTCGGTCCGACGATGATGATTGTCACGATGGCGATCGGGCTGCTTTCGCTAGCGGACGAGCTTTCGTTTTCCCGGCTCGGATTCGTTGCCCTTGGAGTGGCGCTCATTTTGTTTGCGATTCACAAGTAAGGCATCAATAAGTTCGTGAGTGGCAAGCAGCGATGCGCCGATTCGTTTACGATTGACAAGTAAGGCATAAATGCCCCGCTCTGCCCATACATATGAACTAGTCCACATGAAAAGGGGGAGGGCTATGGAAGCGGTATGGGGAATGTTGCCGAAACCGATCGCTGCGCTGCTGCAAGAATCGCTTGTCGGGCCTCATGAGGTGGAAGAAATCCGCATCCGCATCTCCCGGCCGCTTGAGGTGATTGCGCGCGGCAAAGCCCGTTTGCTGCCGTATGAGGTGACGAAAGAGGACGGGGTGCATTTGCTCAACAAATTGAGCCATTATTCCATGTATGCGGTTGAAGAAGAGCTCAAGCGTGGATTTATCACGATTGAGGGGGGGCACCGCGTCGGCCTGGCTGGCAAAGTGATCACCGAAGGCGGAAAAGTGAAAGCCATTCGCGATGTCTCCTCTTTTAACATTCGCATCGCCAAAGAACAAGTCGGCATTGCCGAACCGCTTCTTCCCTATGTGTATGACGGCCGCCGCTTTCGGCACACGATGATCATCGGTTCGCCGCAAACCGGGAAAACAACGCTCTTGCGCGATGCGGCCCGCTTGATCAGCAGCGGAACGAACCAGATGGCGGCGCAAAAGGTGGCGATTGTCGATGAACGATCGGAAATTGCCGGCTGTGTCAAAGGCGTTCCGCAATTTTCGTTCGGTCCGCGCCTCGATGTGTTGGACGCTTGTCCGAAGGCGGAAGGAATGATGATGATGATCCGCTCG
This sequence comes from Geobacillus sp. C56-T2, assembly GCF_007829715.1. NCBI lineage: Bacteria > Bacillati > Bacillota > Bacilli > Caryophanales > Anoxybacillaceae > Geobacillus > Geobacillus sp. C56-T2. The sequence continues at coordinate 2,348,099 of NZ_VJWB01000001.1, read as the reverse complement.
ATGAGCCCGGATGTCATCATTGTTGATGAAATCGGGCGCGAAGAGGACAGCGAGGCGGTGCTGGAGGCGGCGAACGCCGGCGTTTCGGTATGGACGACGGTGCACGGCCGCAGCCTCAAAGATGTCTGGCAGCGCCCCACCCTGCGAGCAGTGATGGAACAAAAGGTGTTTGAACGGTTTGTGGAGCTGACGAGCGTCCCTCGCCCCGGTTCCATCCGGCGCATTCTCGATGCCGACGGGTCGATATTGTATGAACGGGCGGTGGCGAGCCGATGAAATGGGTTGGGGCTTTATTGATCCTCGCCGCCTCGACATGGTTGGGGACGGCCGCTTCCCGTCTGCTGCATGAGCGGCCGCGCCAACTTCGCCAATTGAAGGCGGCGCTGCGGGTGTTGGAAGCCGAGGTGATGTACGGCCATACCCCATTGGCTGACGCGGCCGGCCGCCTCGCCCGGCAGACCGCCGCCCCTTTTTCCGAACTGTTTGAACGGTTTGCCGCCGCATTGAACGCGGGGGAAACAAGCGCGGCCATGGCGTGGGAAAAAAGTTTGCGCGCCGTATGGGAAAAAACGGCGCTGACGCAGGGGGAGTTTGAAGTCATGCAGCAATTTGGGGCTACGCTTGGCCAGTACGATCGCCTCACCCAGCAAAAGCAAATCGCGTTGGCGCTTGCCCATCTTGAACGCGAGGAAGCGGAAGCGGTCGATCATGAGGCGCGCTACGCCAAGATGGCGAAAAGTTTAGGCGTGCTAGCCGGGCTGCTGCTCGTCATTTTACTCATGTAGACAGGAGGCGGAAACAATGGGCATCGACGTCGATCTCATTTTAAAAATCGCCGGCGTCGGCATCGTCATCGCGTTTTTGCACACGGTGCTCGATCAGATGGGGCGGAAAGAATACGCCCAATGGGTGACGCTGCTCGGCTTCATTTACATCTTGTTTATGGTCGCCTCGATTGTGAGCGATTTATTCCAAAAAATTAAAGATGTCTTTTTGTTCCGCGGGTAGGGGGGATCGGCCATTGACATTTTGCAAATTGTCGGTTTCGGGTTGATCGCCACGTTTTTAGCGGTGCTGCTGCAGGAGCAAAAATCGAATCTCGCGTTTTTGCTGACGGTGTTTGTCGGCTGCACCATTTTTTTGCTGCTTGTGGACCAAATCAGCCGCATTTTGACGATGCTGCGGGAAATGGCCGAGGGCGCCCACATTCAAATGGTGTACTTAGAGACGATGTTGAAAATCATCGGCATCGCCTACATCGCCGAGTTTGCCGCCCAAATTTCCAAAGACGCCGGTCAAGGGGCGATCGCCGCCAAAATTGAGCTTGGCGGAAAAATCGTCATTTTGGCGCTCGCTGTGCCGATTTTGACCGCCATTATCGAAGCGGTCATCAGCCTGATTCCGGCGGCGCGATAAGGGGGGGACGGGGTGAAACGAATCACGGTTTTGACCGCTGTGCTAGTGGGCTTCTTTTTTTCCCCGTTTATCGTACAAGCCGCAAGCGGCGAGTCGTCCATCAGCGAACAGCTCGCCCGCCTGGATGTGAGCGAGATCCGCCGCTATTGGGAAACGATCGTTCACGAGTACGGCGGTTTTTTGCCGGAAAGCGAAAAAGGCCCGCTCGCCGATTTTATAAGCGGCGAGCGGCAATGGTCGCCCGCTGAGTGGCTGAAGGCGCTTGCTAGCTACTTGTTTTACGAGCTCCAAGTCAACGGCAAGCTGCTTGGCACGCTCATTTTGCTCGCGGTGTTCAGCACGGTGCTCCAATCGCTGCAAAACGCGTTCGCCCAACAGGAAGTGAGCAAAATCGCCCAAGCGGTCATCTATATGGTGCTGCTGCTGATCGCTTTAAACAGCTTCCGGCTCGCAGCGGACTATGCGCTCGAAGCGGTGCGCACGATGAGCCATTTCATCATCGCTTTGGTGCCGCTGCTGCTCGCCCTGCTCGCTTCTTCGGGCGGCGTTGTATCGGCGGCGTTTTTTCACCCGCTCATTTTATTTTTGATGACGACGACGGGGACGGTCGTCGAATATGTCACTTTGCCATTGTTGCTGCTGGCGGCGCTTTTAGGGGTTGTCAGCACGCTCAGCGACCGGTACAAGGCGACCCAGCTCGCCAATTTGCTGAACAAGGTGGCGATCGGGCTGCTCGGCGTCATTTTGACCGTGTTTCTTGGCGTCATGTCCGTGCGCGGCGCGACGGCTGCGGTGGCGGATGGCGTCGCGTTAAGGGCGGCGAAATTCGTCACTGGCAACTTCATTCCGGTCGTCGGCAAATTGTTCACAGACGCCGCCGATACGGTCGTCGCCGCCTCGATGCTGTTGAAAAACGCTGTCGGATTGGTCGGAGTGGCGATTTTATTGATGATCGCCGTGTTTCCCGCCGTGAAAATTTTCGCCATCGTCGTCGTTTATCAGCTGTCGGCGGCGCTTTTACAGCCGCTTGGCGGCGGGCCGGTCTTGTCGTGCCTAAACATCATCGGCAAAAGCATCGCCTACGTGCTGGCGGCGCTGCTCATCGTATCGCTCATGTTTTTCCTCAGTCTCACGGTCATGATCATGGCTGGGAACATTACGATGATGGTCCGCTAGGAGGAGCCGTATGCCATTTGTCATTGAGTGGGTCACCAACATTATTTTGTTTTTGCTGTTTGCGGTGGTCATCGATTTTTTGCTGCCGTCCGGAACGATGCAAAAATATGTCAAAATGGCCATCGGGCTGCTGTTGTTGCTAGTGATGCTTACTCCGGTGTTGCGGCTGGCCTCGGTTGCGCCGGAACAGCTTGTCGCTTCGGCGCTGGCCCGCTTTTCCGGCGAGCAAACGGGGGAAGATGCCATAAAAAATGAAATCGAGCGGCAGAAAAAAGAAATACAAGCCTCGCAACGCGCATATATTTTAGAACAAATGGCTGTCCAGCTCGAAAACGACGTAAACGAGGAGTTGATGAAAAAGTATGGGTTGAAAGCCGACGTCAACGTTTCCGCTGAGCCAACAAGCGAAACTTGGCGCATGCCGGATGACATCCGGACGATTTCCGTCGTCCTTTCAAAGCAGCGGCCGGCCGGGACGGTGGAACCGGTCACGATCGACACGACAAAGCCGCCGGATTGGCCGGCGGGCGACGCCGCGCTGGCTGAGGAGGTGCGCTCGTTTCTCGCCGGACGCTGGGAAGTGGATGAACATAAAATTGATGTGCAATTCAGGGGGAGGGAATAGGGGGGATGCTGCCGTTTTTAAAGCGCCTCATTTCTTCACCGGCGAAGGACGAAGACGGGGGAGGGGGGGCGAAAAAGTCACCGTTTTCTTACATGGTCTTGCTGTTGCTGGCTGGCATCGTTTTTATGGCGGCGAGCCACTGGACGAACAGAGGGGGGGACGAGGCGACCCGCCCTTCCGCCATCAAGCCGTCTTCCTCGGCGGAGCCGGCGTTTCTAGCGAGCAAAGAGACGAAAGAAAAAGTGATTGCTGCCTATGAGGAACAGTACGAGAAAGAGTTAAAAGCGGCGCTTGAGTCGATCGAAGGGGTCGATGACGTCACTGTCGTCGTCAACATCGATTCGACGGAGCTCAAGCTGTTTGAGAAAAAGCGTTCCACAGAGCAGCAGACGACTGAGGAAAGCGATAAGGAAGGCGGAAAGCGGACGATTGAAAATCAGTCGACCAATGAAGAAGTGATCATCATTCGCAATGGCGAGGAGGAAACCCCGCTCGTTGTAGCCACAAAAAAGCCGGACATCCGCGGCGTGCTCGTTGTCGCCAAAGGAGCGGACAATTTGCAAATTAAAAAATGGATCGTCGAGGCGGTGACGCGCGTCTTAAACGTTCCGAGCTACCGCGTCGCTGTCTTGCCGAAAAAATGATGGGTAAGGGGAGGAGACCGGAATGTTGAAAAAGCAAACCGTTTGGCTGCTGACAATGTTGAGCTTGGTCGTTGTGCTGTCGGTCTATTATGTGACCGCGCCGAAAAACATGAACAACAGCCCGGCGTTCACTGCTGGCGAAAAAACAAAGAACACCGACGAGCCGAGCGTGGCGGTTGAGGAGACACAAAAGCCATCGGCCGCGAAAGAGACGGGCGATGACTTATTTACGGCGCTGCGCATGAAAATCGAGGATGAGCGGAGCCGCTTGCGCGATGAGTTGAACGCCATCGTCGCCTCAGCGAACGCCACGGCCGAGCAAAAGAACGAAGCGCTTAATAAAATTGAAAAGCTGCAGGCGCTCTCCGAAAAAGAAGCGACATTGGAAACGCTCATCAAATCGAAAGGCGGCTATGAAGACGTGCTCGTGCGCGCCGATGACAGCCAAGTGCGCGTGACGATCAAAGCGAAACAAAGCTCAGCGAAATCAGCGAACGAAATCATCCATATGGTGAAAAAGGAAATGCCCGATGCCGAATACGTGACGGTCGAGTTCCAGCCGGCCGGATGAACGCGCTGCTCTTTCTGGGCGGCTTCTTTTTTTTTGTAAAAGTCTTTCGTTTTCCTGACGGTTGTGTATATAATCGTTATGAATATGTTTGAATGCCTTTGCGGGGCAGGCTTCTTGACACTTGAAGAAAGGTGTGAGGAACGATGAAAATCCAAGAGATCCGCGAATTGATCCGCTTAATTGACCAATCTTCGATCGATGAATTTGTATACGAACAAGGTGAAACGAAAGTACATATGAAAAAAGCGGCGGCCGGGGTCGCCGTCACGCCGGCGGTTGCCTCGGCGCCCGCCGCCCAGCCCGCTCCCGCTGTGACGGTGTCGGCTCCCGCTGCCCCAGCGCCCGCCGCTATGCCTGTTCAGGCGGCTGCTGAAGCGCCGGCAACCGAGGCCGATCAGCCGGCCGTTTCGGCGGCGAAGCAGGCGAAAGAAGGAGCTTTTCATCAAATCACTTCGCCGATGGTCGGCACGTTCTACGCCGCCCCAGCGCCGGACAAGCCGCCGTATGTCAAGCCAGGCGACAAAGTGAAAAAAGATACAGTGGTGTGCATTATCGAAGCGATGAAGCTGTTTAACGAAATTGAGGCGGAAGTCGAAGGCGAAATTGTCGAGGTGCTCGTGCAAAACGGCCAGCTTGTCGAATACGGCCAGCCGCTGTTTTTAGTCAAGCCTGAGTAAGGAGAGAGAGCGATGATCAAAAAAGTATTAGTGGCGAATCGCGGGGAAATCGCCGTTCGCATCATTCGCGCTTGCCGCGAGCTCGGCATTGAGACGGTCGCCGTCTTCTCGCAAGCCGACCGCGACGCTTTGCACGTGCAGCTCGCCGATGAAGCCTACTGCATCGGACCGACCGCATCGAAAGACAGCTATTTGAATTTCACCAACATCATGAGCGTTGCCACGCTCACGGGTTGCGACGCCATTCATCCGGGCTACGGATTTTTGGCGGAAAACGAAGCGTTCGCCGAGCTGTGCCGCGAGTGCCACGTGACGTTCATCGGCCCGAGCCCGGAAGCCATCGCCAAAATGGGCATAAAAGATATTGCCCGCGAAACGATGCGCGAAGCCGGCGTGCCGATTGTGCCCGGATCGCGCGGAGTCATTGAAACTCTCGATGAGGCGCGGGCGATCGCCCAAGAGATCGGCTATCCGGTCATCATCAAAGCGACGGCCGGCGGCGGCGGGAAAGGGATTCGCGTCGCCCGCAACGAAGAGGAACTCATCAAAGGCATCAACATCACCCAGCAGGAAGCGGCGACGGCGTTCGGCAACCCCGGCGTCTATATTGAGAAATATATCGAAGATTTCCGCCATGTGGAAATTCAAGTGCTCGCCGATTCGTACGGGAACACGATCCACCTCGGTGAGCGCGACTGCTCGATTCAGCGCCGGCTGCAAAAACTCGTCGAAGAAGCGCCGTCGCCAGCGCTTGATGACGAGATGCGCCAAAAAATGGGCGAAGCGGCCGTCAAGGCGGCGAAAGCGGTCAACTACACCGGCGCCGGCACGGTCGAGTTCATTTATGACCATCGCCACCGACAATTTTACTTCATGGAGATGAATACGCGCATTCAAGTCGAGCATCCGGTCACCGAACTGATCACCGGCATCGATTTGGTGAAGGAACAAATCCGCATCGCCGCGGGCGAAAAGCTGTCGATCACCCAAGATGACGTTACGTTCAACGGCTGGGCGATCGAATGCCGCATCAATGCGGAAAATCCGGCGAAAAACTTTATGCCATCGCCGGGGAAAATCGCCATGTACTTGCCGCCCGGCGGACCGGGCGTGCGCGTCGATTCCGCCGCTTATCCCGGTTATACGATCCCGCCGTATTACGATTCGATGATCGCCAAGCTGATCGTCCACGCGCCGACGCGCGCGGAAGCGATCGCCCGCATGAGACGCGCGCTTTCGGAGTTTGTCATCGAAGGCATTCATACGACGATTCCGTTCCACATAAAATTAATGGAACATGAAAAGTTTCAAAGCGGCGAGTTTAATACGAAGTTTTTGGAGTTATATGATATTATGAAGGCAGAATAGGAGGTGCCTTATGTCGGAGCATATTTTTGAGACAGAACAAACGTATCCGGCGCTCGGCAAGGTGGAAATCGCCCCGGAAGTGATCGAGGTGATTGCCGGCATTGCCGCGTCGGAAGTGGAGGGCATCGCGCAAATGCGCGGCAATTTTGCCGCCGGCGTCGCCGAGCGGTTTGGAAAGAAACATCACGGCAAAGGAGTCAAAGTCGACCTGCGCGATGACGGCGTCATCATCGATCTGTATTGCCTCGTCCAGTTCGGTGCCTCCATTCCGAACGTGGCGAAAAAGGTGCAGGAAAACGTGCGCCAAGCGCTTTGGAACATGACGGGCCTCGAGGCGAACGAGGTGAACGTTCATATCGTCGGCATCCAGTTTGAAGCCGGCAAGCAGGAACCGGATGCGGTCGAACAATGAGAGCCAGGCGGCTGCCGAAAGAAGCAGCCGCCTTTTGTTTTTTTCGTCAAAGTTTGTTATTGTAATGAACGAGGCTGTGGCGCGGCGGGCGGACAAGCGAACGACCGATCGAAAAAAGGTGGTTTTTCCCGAAAAATATGATATCATTTCAATATAAATGTTCGTGTTTGTAAGGAGGGATGGCTATGAAGCGGCACGAAGCGCGCGAAAAGGCGCTGCAGGCGCTGTTCCAAATCGATGTCGGCCGCATTGCCCCGGAAGAGGCGCTGGCCAACGTCATTGGCGAAGAAGAAGTCGACCCGTTTTTGCGCCGGCTGGTCATGGGCGTTGTCGAGCATCGAGAAGAGATCGACGAGCTGCTGCGCGCCAATTTGGAAAAGTGGACGCTTGAGCGGGTGGCGAACGTGGATCGCGCCATTTTGCGCATGGCGACGTACGAAATGAAATACGTCGATGAAGTGCCGGTGAGCGTCAGCTTGGACGAAGCGGTGGAGCTGGCGAAAAAATTCGGCGACGGAAAATCGGGAAGTTTTGTCAACGGTGTGCTTTCCAAAGTGAAAGCAGCGCTGCAAACATGATAGCGGCCGCTTGGGCGGAAGAAGACGGAATGATGGACGAGGAGAGGAGAAGGGAGACCATGACAGCACAAATCATTAGCGGAACGGAAATGGCCAAGACGATTCGCGCCGCACTGGCGGAGGAGGTGGCGCAGCTGAAAGCGGCCGGCGTCGAGCCGGGGTTGGCGGTCGTTTTGGTCGGCGATGATCCGGCGTCACATTCCTATGTGAAAGGAAAACAAAAAGCGTGTGCCGAAGTCGGTATTCGTTCTTTTCTTTATTCGTTTCCGAAAACGGTCGATGAAAAGACGCTGTTGGCGCAAATTCGCGCCTTGAACGCCGATTCGGCGGTACACGGCATTTTGGTGCAGCTGCCGCTCCCGGAGCATATTCGCGAATGGTCGGTCATTGAAACGATCGCCCCGGAAAAAGATGTCGACGGGTTTCACCCGATCAACGTTGGAAAAATGATGATCGGCCAGCGCGCGTTTCTTCCTTGCACGCCGCATGGCGTTGTCGCGATGGTGAAGTCCGCTGGCATTGACATCGTTGGCAAACATGTCGTCGTCGTCGGCCGAAGCAACATCGTCGGCAAACCGGTTGGCCAGCTTTTTTTGCGCGAACACGCCACGGTGACGTACACTCATTCCAAAACAAACGATCTAGCGGCCATCACCCGCCAAGCTGATATTTTAATCGTCGCCGCCGGCAAGGCCCGCCTCATCGGACCAGAGCACGTCAAGCCGGGAGCGGTCGTCATTGATGTCGGCGTCAACCGGCTTGAAAATGGCAAACTGTGCGGCGACGTTGATTTTGAGGCGGTGAAAGAAGTGGCCGGCTATATTACGCCGGTGCCGGGCGGAGTCGGACCGATGACGATCACGATGCTTTTGCACAATACGATCGAAGCGGCCCGAGAGCTGGCTGCAAAGTGAGGGCAAGGATCCGTGGAAGTCAAATATGTCACGGTCGGGGCATTGACGAAGTACATCAAACGCAAGTTCGATGTCGATCCGCATTTGCGCGACTTATGGGTAAAAGGCGAGATTTCCAACTTTAAGCAGCATTCGCGCGGCCATATGTATTTTACGTTGAAAGACAGCCAAGGGCGCATTGCCGCCGTCATGTTTGCTGGCTACAACCAGCATTTGCCGTTTCGTCCTGAAGACGGGATGAACGTGCTCGCGCGCGGGGAAATTTCCGTCTATGAACCGAACGGCAACTATCAGCTGTATGTCAAAGAAATGCAGCCGGAAGGCGTTGGCAGCTTGTATTTGGCCTATGAACAGCTGAAGCAGCGGCTCGAGGCGGAAGGGCTGTTTGCGCCGGCCCATAAAAAGCCGCTTCCCGCCTTTCCGCGCTGCATCGGCGTTGTCACATCGCCGACCGGAGCGGCGGTGCGCGATATCATGACCACCATCCGCCGGCGCTATCCGTTGGCGAAAGTGATTTTATTTCCGGCGCTCGTCCAAGGGGAAGGAGCCGCCTCCTCGATTGCCCGCGCCATTGAGCGGGCCAACGAGTTCGGCGCGGTCGACGTCTTGATCGTCGGCCGCGGCGGCGGATCGATTGAAGAGTTATGGGCGTTCAATGAAGAAATGGTCGCGCGCGCCATTTTCGCTTCCCGGGTGCCGATCATTTCAGCGGTCGGCCATGAGACCGATTTTACGATCGCTGATTTTGTCGCCGATTTGCGCGCGCCGACGCCGACCGCCGCCGCCGAACTGGCGGTGCCGCACGTCGGTGAGTTGGCGGAGCGGCTCGCGGAGCGGAAATGGCGGCTCATCCGCGCCATGAAGGAACGGCTCGCCGCCGGCCGAGAACGGCTTGATCGTCTGCAAGCGTCGTACGCGTTTCGCTACCCGAAACGGTTGTACGAGCAAAAGGAGCAGCAGTTCGATGCCTTGCTTGAGCGGCTTCACCGTCAGCGCCGATCGTATGTCGACGAGAAGCATCGACAGCTGCGCGAGCTTGACTTGCGGTTATGGCGCCATCATCCGGCGGCGGAGCTTGAACGGGTAAAAGAGCGGCAAATCGCGGCCGCCACCGCGTTGAAAAAAGCGATGCGGTCGGCGTTAGAGCGCCATGCGTTCCGCTTTCGCTCCAATCTCGCCCGGCTCGAAGCGCTCAGCCCGCTTCGCGTCATGGAACGCGGCTATAGTTTGGTGTACAATGAGCGAGGGGAGCTTGTCAAACGGCTCAGCCAGCTTGCTGTCGGCGAACGTCTGTCAGTTCGAGTTCAAGATGGACGGGTGAACTGCCAAGTCATGGGAGTGGAGGAGAAACGCGATGAGTGAAGAAAAAGAGCTGACGTTTGAAGAAGCGATGAAGCAGCTTGAAGCGATCGTGGAAAAACTCGAAGAAGGAAATGTGCCGCTTGAGGAGGCCATCGCCTTTTTTCAAGAAGGAATGAAACTATCGAAACTATGCCACGACAAACTGCAGCAGGTGGAAAACAAGCTCGAGTATTTGCTGCGCGAAGACGGCGAGCTCGTGCCTTTTTCGCCGGAGGAGGAGTAACGGGTGGAGCAGCGGGAGATTGAACAGTTTTTAAACGGGCAAAAGCGGGCGGTTGAGGAGACGCTTTCCCGTTATATGGCGCGCCTCCGCGGGCCGGAGACGCTCAGGCGGGCGATGGCGTACTCGCTCGAGGCCGGAGGCAAACGCATTCGTCCGCTTTTATTGTTGGCGACCGTGCAGGCGCTTGGCAAAGATCCCGCCCTTGGTCTGCCGGTTGCCGCGGCGGTGGAAATGATTCATACGTATTCGCTCATTCACGACGACTTGCCGAGCATGGACAATGATGATTTGCGGCGCGGCAAACCGACGAATCATAAAGTGTTTGGCGAGGCGATGGCGATTTTGGCTGGCGATGCGCTGCTGACGTACGCCTTTCAGCTGATCGCCGAAATCGATGACGATCGCATTTCCCCTCCCATCCGCCTTCAGCTCATCGAACAGCTCGCGCAAGCGGCGGGCCCGGAAGGCATGGTGGCCGGACAGGTCGCCGATATGGAAGGGGAAGGGAAAACGCTTTCGCTTGCGGAACTGGAGTATATCCACCGGCATAAAACCGGGAAAATGCTGCAATACAGCGTGCGTGCCGGAGCGCTCATCGGCGGCGCCAGCACCGAGCAGCAGCGCGAGCTTGAGGCTTTTGCCGACCACTTAGGCCTCGCGTTTCAAATTCGCGATGATATTCTCGACATTGAAGGGGCCGAGGAAAAAATCGGAAAACGAGTCGGCAGCGACCGCGACAACAACAAGGCGACGTATCCGGGTCTTCTCACGCTCGCGGGTGCGAAACAAACGCTGCGGGTTCACATCGAAGAAGCGCAGCGCCATTTGCGGCAAGCGAAGGTGAATGGCGCCGCGCTCGCCTACATTTGCGAGCTTGTCGCAGCGCGCGACCATTGACACAGGGCGGCGGCCTTTCCTGTTCGATCAGGGCGAGGCGGCCGCTTTGTTTGTTGTTGGCGATGATCACGGGATAGCTTGACGGAAACGGCGGCGCTTAGCGGCAAAAGTCGATTTTTCGCGCCTGATCATGTATAATAATACTACCTGTATCATAGAAGAACCGGGCCGAAAAACGACGAAACGAAAGCGAGTGATCTTGGTTGGACGTAACAAAAATTGACCATCCGCGCGTCGTGAAAACGATGTCCATCTCCGAACTGAAACAATTGAGCGCCGACATCCGGCGGTTTTTAATTGAAAAGCTGTCGAAAACCGGCGGGCATATCGGTCCGAATTTAGGCGTCGTGGAGTTGACGATCGCCCTCCATCGGGAGTTTGACAGCCCGAAGGACAAGCTCATTTGGGATGTCGGCCATCAGTCATACGTGCATAAAATTTTGACCGGGCGCGCTGCCGAGTTTGATACGCTCCGGCAATACAAAGGGCTGTCCGGGTTTCCGAAGCGAAGTGAAAGCGAGCACGACGTGTGGGAAACAGGCCATAGCTCGACATCGCTGTCAGCGGCGATGGGAATGGCCATCGCCCGCGACTTAAAAGGAACCAATGAATACATCGTCCCGATTATCGGCGACGGGGCGCTCACCGGCGGCATGGCGCTGGAGGCGCTCAACCATATCGGCCATGAAAAAACGGATATGATCGTCATTTTAAACGATAATGAAATGTCGATCGCCCCGAACGTCGGTGCGCTGCATAACGTTCTTGGCCGGCTGCGCACCGCCGGCAAATACCAATGGGTGAAAGATGAGCTCGAGCTGCTGCTCAAGCGTATCCCGGCGGTGGGCGGCAAGCTGGCAGCAACGGCCGAACGGCTGAAAGACAGCTTGAAATATTTGCTCGTTTCCGGTGTTTTTTTTGAAGAGCTCGGGTTCACGTATTTGGGGCCGGTCGACGGTCACGATTTTGAAGACTTGCTCGAGAATTTGCGCTATGCAAAAAAAATGAAGGGCCCGGTGCTCGTGCATGTGATCACAAAGAAAGGGAAAGGCTACAGCCCGGCGGAAAATGACAAAATCGGAACGTGGCACGGAACGGGGCCATACAAAATCGAAACCGGCACGTTTGTCAAAACGAAGGAAGCCGGCCCGTCTTGGAGCGCGTTGGTCAGCGAAACGGTGCGCCGGCTCGCTCGCACCGATCCGCGCATTGTCGCCATTACCCCGGCCATGCCAGTCGGCTCGAAGTTGGAAGGGTTTGCAAGCGAGTTTCCGGATCGGATGTTTGATGTCGGCATTGCCGAACAGCACGCGACGACGCTGGCGGCCGGGCTGGCGACGCAAGGGATGAAGCCGTTTTTGGCCATTTATTCAACGTTTTTGCAGCGCGCGTACGACCAAGTCGTTCACGACGTCTGTCGGCAAAACTTAAACGTCTTTTTCGCCATCGACCGGGCCGGATTGGTCGGCGCTGACGGCGAAACGCACCAAGGGGTGTTTGATATCGCGTTTTTGCGCCATGTGCCGAACTTAGTGTTGATGATGCCAAAAGACGAAAACGAAGGTCAGCACATGGTGTATACGGCTATCCGCTATGACGGCGGGCCGATCGCCATGCGGTTCCCGCGCGGCAACGGACTTGGCGTGCCGCTTGACGAGGAGCTGAAAGAAATTCCGATCGGGACGTGGGAAGTGTTGCGCGACGGTCATGACGCGGCGATTTTGACGTTTGGCACGACGGTTTCGATGGCGCTCGAGGCCGCCGAAGAGCTGGCGAAAGACGGAATGTCTGTCAAAGTGGTGAACGCTCGTTTTATCAAACCGATGGATGAGACGATGCTTCACGATCTGCTTGAGCGTCGCCTGCCGATTTTAACGGTCGAAGAGGCGGTGCTGCAAGGCGGGTTTGGCAGTGCGGTCTTGGAGTTTGCCCATGATCATGGCTATCACGGAGCGGTCATCGAGCGGATGGGGATTCCCGACCGCTTTATCGAGCACGGCAGCGTTGGCGAGCTGCTCCGGGAAATCGGGCTGACGGCGGCTCATATCGTCGACCGGATCAAAACGATGGCGCCAAGAAAACAGAAAAGGGCTTGAAGACGATGAAGGAAAGAAAAGAACGAATCGATGTGCTGCTCGTGGAACGAGGGTTGGCGGAAACGCGGGAAAAAGCGAAGCGGGCGGTCATGGCCGGGCTCGTCTATGCGAACGGCGTCCGGCTCGAAAAACCGGGGGAAAAGGTGCCGGCCGACATCCCGCTCGAGGTGAAGGGCAATCCGCTCCCGTATGTCAGCCGCGGCGGTTTGAAACTGGAGAAGGCGCTGCGCGACTTTCAAATCGATATCGAAAACAAAATCGTTCTCGATATCGGGGCGTCAACGGGAGGGTTTACCGACTGCGCCTTGCAGCATGGGGCGAGGCTGTCGTATGCCGTGGACGTCGGCTACAACCAGCTCGCTTGGAAGCTTCGCCAAGACGAGCGCGTTGTCGTGATGGAGCGGACCAACTTTCGTTACGTGACGCCCGACTTGTTTACAAAGGGGCTGCCGGAAGTGGCCGTCATTGATGTATCATTTATTTCCCTTCGCCTCATTTTGCCGGTTGTCAAAACGGTACTCGTGCCCGGCGGCGATGTCGTCGCCCTTGTCAAACCCCAGTTTGAAGCCGGCAAGGAACACGTCGGCAAAAAAGGCATCGTCCGCGACCCCCGCATTCATCAAGACGTGTTGGAATCGATCGTTCGCTTTGCTTGCCAGCAAGGATTTGACGTCGTTCATCTGTCGTATTCGCCGATCACCGGTGGTGACGGCAACATTGAGTTTTTGCTGCACGCCGTCTATCCCGGTGAAGACCGAGAGGGAGAAAACCGCCTGGCAGCGCCGATCGCGGATGTGGTGAGCGAGGCGCACGCCTGTTTGCGCGCTGGAGAGGTGCAGGGAAGCGGCCAGTAGGCGGGCTACAGAACCGGTTTCATCGCGGAAAGAGCAGGAGGTGGCCGAATGTGAACAAAGGACAAAGGCATATTAAAATTCGCGAAATCATTATGAACAACGACATCGAGACGCAGGACGAGCTCGTTGACCGGCTGAGGGAAGCCGGCTTTCGCGTGACGCAAGCAACCGTCTCGCGCGATATTAAAGAGATGCAGCTTGTCAAGGTGCCGATGGCCAACGGACGGTACAAATACAGCCTGCCGTCTGACCAGCGCTTCAATCCGCTGCAAAAGCTGAAGCGGGCGCTTGTCGATGTGTTTGTCAAGCTCGATGGGGCGGGCAATTTGCTCGTGTTGCGAACGCTGCCGGGCAACGCCCATGCCATCGGCGTCCTGCTCGATCATTTGGATTGGAACGAAATCGTCGGAACGATTTGCGGTGACGATACGTGCCTCATTATTTGCCGGACGTCGAAAGACGCGAACAAAGTATCCCGCCAGCTGCTTTCCATGCTCTAAAAGGTTGGTGAAAAACCGCTGTTTGCCTTGGTCGATGATGGAACGCGTGAACATAGAAGCTGATGCAACCAGTTTTTCTACTTGAGAAACGATTCCAAGAAGCGGTTGCGTGAGTCAATCACCGGCCCCCTAAAAAGCCGTTGATGAGACGAATGTTCGAAGCGATCGGTTCACCGATTCGAACATATGTGCTATAATGGGTAGGGAGAACGGATCGGACAGGCAAGGAGTGATGGAATGCTCGCGGAACTGTCGATTAAAAATTTTGCCATTATCGAGTCGCTTTCGCTGTCGTTCGACAAAGGACTGACCGTGTTGACCGGGGAAACCGGAGCGGGCAAATCGATCATCATCGATGCGATTCATCTGCTGATCGGCGGCCGCGGTTCCGCCGAATTCGTCCGCTTCGGCGCGGAAAAGGCAGAGATCGAAGGGCTGTTTTTGCTTGACGATGACCGCCATCCGTGCTGCCAAACATGCGCCGATGCCGGCATTGATGTGAGCGACGGAATGGTGGTGCTGCGTCGCGACATCTTGGCCAATGGAAAAAGCGTCTGCCGCATCAACGGCAAACTGGTGACGACGGCGACCTTGCGCGAAATCGGGGCGACGTTGGTGGACATCCACGGTCAGCACGAACATCAAGAGCTGATGGACCCGGCGCGCCATCTGCCGCTGCTCGACGAATTTGGCGGCGCTGAAACGGCGGCGGCGCTCGCCGCTTACCGCGCTGTATATGAGCGGTACGAAACATTGGTGAAAAAAATCAAAAAACTGAGTGAAAACGAACAGCAAATGGCGCATCGTCTCGATTTGCTGACGTTTCAGCTGCGCGAAATCGAGCAGGCGGCGCTCGAGCCGGGCGAAGACGAACGGCTGATGGAAGAGAAAGTGCGCATCGCCAACTTCCAAAAAATTTACACGGCGATCCAGCGAAGCTATGAAGCGCTAGCCGGCGAGGGCCGCGGTCTCGATTCGATCGGGGAAGCGATGCGCCAGCTCGCCGATGTCGCCGCCATGGACGCCGCCCTCAAAGAGGCGCACGATGCGACCGCGAACAGCTACTATTTGCTCGAAGAGGTCCTGTACAAGCTGCGCGATCAGCTCGAGGAACTCGAGTATGACCCGCTGCGGCTCGATGCCATTGAAAGCCGCCTCGCCGACATTCAACAACTGAAGCGGAAATACGGGGCGACGATCGCCGACATTTTGCAATATGCTGAGACGATCGCCGAAGAAATCGAAGCGATCGAAAACCGCGAAACGCATGTGCACGAGCTCGAGCGGCAGCTGGCTGTGGTAACCGATGAATTGCTCGCCGAGGCGAAGCGGCTGACCAACGTGCGGCAGGCGCACGCCCGGCAGTTGTGCGAGCGCATTCACCAAGAGCTGAAAGACTTGTATATGGACAAAACGAAGTTTGACATCGTTTTTGCGAAGCGGGAAGGCCCGCTTGACGCCCCGCTGGTCGACGGCGTGCCGGTCAAGTTTCACGAAGACGGCGTCGACGTTGTCGAGTTTTACCTTTCCACGAACGTCGGCGAACCGCTGAAACCGCTCGCGAAAGTGGCTTCCGGCGGCGAGCTGTCGCGCATCATGCTCGCCCTAAAAACGATTTTTTCCAAGCATCAAGGCGTCACATCGATCATTTTCGATGAAGTCGATACCGGGGTGAGTGGCCGCGTCGCCCAAGCGATGGCGGAAAAAATTTACCGCATCGCCAACCAGTCGCAAGTGCTGTGCATTTCGCACTTGCCTCAAGTCGCGGCGATGGCCGACACCCATTTGCTGATCGCCAAGGAAACGGACGGGGAGCGGACGAAAACGGTCGTGAGAAAGCTGGATGAAGAAGAAAAAGTGAAAGAGATCGGCCGCATGATTTCCGGCGTGGAGATGACGGAATTGACGAAACGGCACGCCAAAGAGCTGCTCGAATTGGCGGCGAAAATGAAACAATAAGCCGCCCGGCGAGGAGGGGAATTCACGTTGAAATGCCCGGTCAAGGGCGAAAAACAAAGAAAGGCCCGGCTTTTGGTCGTTTGATGCGGGCCGGCTTTGGACGTGCGAGCTGCCCGGATGCAACATCCATTCCGGGCAGCTTTTTTATGTCGGCGGCGATTATATTTTCCCCCGTTCAGGCAAAATTAAAACTGTAACCGTTTTTGCATGGTGTAGGCGGGAGCGAGGAGAGTGAACGACATTGAAGAAAGAGATGGCGCGAACAATCGCAGGAGTGCTGCTCCTTGGCATCATAGCGGCCATCGGGTTGTCCAAGCCGATGAAGGAATATTGGCAAATCCCGAAACAGCTTGTTCTGTTTGAAGGCGATGCGGTCAAATGGAACACCGCCTCCCTTCCAGCGCAAGCGGCCGTGAATGTGCAAAACGCTCCCGAAACGCTCGAAGTCGAGCAGAAAAACGGTTCATTGGCAGTCAAGGCGAAACGGCGCGGACAAGGAACAATGGTGCTTGAAGTCGCCGGGATGCCGATTAAGCAAGTGGATGTCAAGGTGCTGCCGACGCTCAAAGTCATTCCCGGCGGGCAATCGATCGGCGTCAAGCTCAATACGGTCGGCGTTCTTGTCGTCGGCTACCATCTTGTTGAAACCGACCATGGAAAACAATCGCCGGGCGAAGCGGCCGGCATCCAAGTCGGCGACATCATTACCGGCATCAATGGCCAAAAAATTGAAAACATGAGCGACCTCTCCCCTTTCATTGAGGAAGCCGGAAAAACAGGAAAACCGCTTCATCTGCAAATCCTGCGCGATCAGCACGCCATGACGGCGAAGCTCGTTCCGCTGAAAGACAAACACGATGGTGTCTACCGCATCGGCCTCTATATCCGCGATTCAGCCGCCGGCATCGGAACGATGACGTTTTATGATCCGAAGTCGAAAACGTACGGGGCGCTTGGCCACGTCATTTCCGACATGGACACGAAAAAGCCGATCGTTGTCCAAAATGGGCAAATCATGCGCTCGACCGTCACCTCGATTGAAAAAGGAACGAGCGGGAATCCCGGTGAAAAATTGGCCCGCTTTGCCGACGGGGAGGAAGTGATCGGCACCATCACCGTCAACAGCCCATTCGGTATTTTCGGCAAACTGACGAAACCGCTGCCGGATGGCCCGATCACCAAGCCGATTCCTGTCGCTTTGGCGAGTCAAGTGAAGGAAGGGCCAGCGAAAATGCTGACGGTGGTCGAAAACGACAAAGTCGAACAGTTTGACGTGGAAATTGTCAGCACCATTCCGCAGAAATTTCCGGCGACCAAAGGCCTCGTGATTCGCGTCACTGACCCGCGTTTGTTGAAGAAAACAGGGGGAATCGTCCAAGGGATGAGCGGCAGCCCGATTATCCAAGACGGCAAACTTGTCGGCGCCGTCACGCACGTGTTCGTCAATGACCCGACATCCGGCTACGGCGTCCATATCGAATGGATGCTTCAGCAGGCAGGAATCGATCTATATGGCAACCAAAAGAAAGCGAGCTGACGATCGTCGGCTCGCTTTTTGTCGCGGCTTGCCCAACCGCCCGGCTGTGCGAAGGACAAGTGAAAAAAAGAAAAAACGAGCAAAAATATGGCCATTTTTGCATAGATATTTGGTGAAACATCCGTTAGAATGGAGGTGGGATCACGATTTTTCGACAAACGTCTTTTTTCGAAAAACGAACATTGTCTAATCGACCCGTTTTTTGTTATAATTTTATTTTCAAAAAAATAAAAGGATTTTCCGTTGTTGTTGTCGAATGTACGTTAACGGAATGCTACATAGCAACAAAATGCGGGGGAGGACGATTCATTTGAGCATTAAAGTGTGCATTGCCGACGATAACCGGGAACTGGTGACATTGCTTGATGAATATATTTCCAGTCAAGCGGACATGGAAGTGATTGGAACGGCATACAACGGCCAAGAATGCTTGCGCATGCTGGAGGAAAAACGGCCTGACATGTTGCTTCTCGACATCATTATGCCGCATTTGGACGGGTTGGCGGTGCTCGAGAAAATTCGCACCCATTTCGAACATCAGCCGAACGTGATTATGCTGACGGCGTTCGGGCAAGAGGACGTCACGAAAAAGGCGGTGGAACTTGGCGCCTCCTATTTCATTTTAAAGCCATTTGATATGGAAAACTTAGTCCATCATATCCGGCAAATTCACGGCAAAACGACCCCGATCGTCAAAAAGTCGCTGTCAGCGTACCAAACGCGCGACAATAAGCCGAAAAACTTGGACGCGAGCATTACGAGCATCATTCATGAAATCGGTGTTCCCGCCCATATTAAAGGCTATTTGTATTTGCGTGAAGCGATCGCGATGGTGTATCACGATATCGAACTGCTTGGCTCCATTACGAAAGTGTTGTATCCGGACATCGCCAAAAAATACAATACGACCGCCAGCCGCGTTGAACGCGCCATCCGTCACGCGATTGAAGTCGCTTGGAGCCGCGGCAACCTCGAATCGATTTCCTCGCTCTTTGGCTATACGGTGAGCGTTTCGAAAGCCAAGCCGACCAACTCGGAATTCATCGCCATGGTGGCCGATAAGCTGCGGCTTGAGCATAAGGCGTCGTAAGCGGCGAGGGGAAAACGGCGCGGCATCGTCAAGGCGCCCCATCCGTGGGGGGCGCCTTTTCTTGCAGAGGAACCGACTATGTTTTCGTCCATCGTTGCCCGAGCGGATTGCAAACGTACAGAACCGGCCCGAGGAACCGAATGTGTTTTTGCTCATCGCGTTGCCCGAACGGATCGCAAACGTACAGAACCGGTACGAGGAACCGAATGCGTTTTTTGCCCATCGTTGCCCAAGCCGAGCCGCTGCACCGCCGCTTGGTGGCAGGCCTACGCGGCACCGCCGGCTTCGTTTGGAAGAGCGAAACGGTTAGGAGGAACCGGATCGTTTTTCTTTTTGCTCCCATTCACGCAGTTTGTTTATGAGAATGTGCGGCGGCATATGCATGATCTGCTCGATCGGCACGCCGAGCACCTTGGCCAGCTTTTGCGCCGTTTCCAGCGAAATTCGTAATGGCTGCATCATCTCACCTCATTCGTTCATATGTATGACAATAGTATAACGGATCACTGCCCGTTTCGGCCAGCTTGTTGGCTGACGGGCGAATGAATGCGAAAGGAAGGAAACGAATGACCTTGATTTTTGCCCATCGGGGAGCGGCAGGCACACACCCGGAAAATACGATGGTGGCGTTTATCGAGGCGGCAAACGTGGGAGCGGACGGCATTGAACTCGATGTGCAGCTCACCAAGGACGGCGAAGTGGTCGTCATTCACGATGAAACGGTCGACCGAACGACGGACGGAAGCGGCTGGGTGAAAGACATGACGTACCGCGAACTGCGGGCGCTGAACGCGGCGGCCACATGGCGGGGGCGGTATGGTCATTGCCCCATTCCTCATTTGGAAGAAGTGTTGGCGTGGTTGGCGCCCACTCCGCTGGCCGTCAACATCGAGTTGAAAAACAGCTTGATCGCTTACGAAAAGCTCGAGCAAAAAACGATTGCCCTCGTGCGCCGCTACGGGCTTGAGAAGCGGACGATTTTGTCATCGTTCAACCATAACAGCATGCGCCTTTGTCGAGAGCTGGCTCCCGACATGGAGACGGCGCTTTTGTCGATCGACCCGCTCCATGATCCATGGACGTATGTGCGAGTCATGAAAGCGGATGGCTTGCATCCTCATTATCGAACCGTCACGGCGAAATGGGCGGCGGAAGCGCGGCAGCGTGGGGTGGCGGTGCGCCCGTTTACGGTGAATAAGCGAAACGCGATGAAAACGATGTTTTCCTATGGCGTTGACGCCATCTTCACCGACTACCCGCAACAGGCGAAGCAATGGAAAGAGGAAACGCCTTGACTCGATGCGCACGGCCATCCGGGCGGCCATTTGCAAAGCAGCAAGCAAAGCGACGGAGGGAGGAAACGCCTTGACCGAAGAGGTAAGGCGTTTTTTTTTGCCTCTCTCAACGAGTGTTGCGGCGGCGCTGGAAACGCGTCTGCACTTTGTTCCGCTTTCGGTCATGATGCAATACAAATCCGCCGATAAACGCCAGTCCGGCGGCAAACAGCAAAAATCCTGCGAAAAATTGCAGCCATAAAAGCGCGAACGGCGGATCGCTGATGCCGAACAACGCATCGCGCATCCATTTAATGCCAAGCGCCGCGCCAAGGCCAGGAATGACTAAAATCAACAGCGCCATGATTCGCTCCATCGCGATCGCATTCCTTTCCGACAAAATGGACTTTATCGATTATCATAACGGTTATCCCCGATTTGTCAAGGAAAGAGGAAATCAAGTATGATAAAAGTGTCTGCAAAAATTGACATATAGCGAAGTGTGGTGGAGCGAATGAAGAACGTTGTGATCGTCGGGGCCGATGCGCGCGGAACATCGCTGCTGAAGCTGCTTCATGAAGCGTCGGGGTTTGAGGTGAAGGCGGTCGTCGATGTCGATGAAAACGCTCCGGGGCTGCAGCTGGCGAAAAAGTGGGGCATCGCCGCGGCCAGCGACTGGCGGCCGTGGTTGAGAGAGCCGCTCGATTTGATTATTGAAACAACGGGGAGAGCCGAGGTGCTTGAGGAGATTCGTGACTTGGCGCCAAACGGGGTGAACATCGTCCCAAGCGCCGTTGCCCGCATGATGGCGGAGTTGGTCGAAGAGAAAGAAGCGTTGATCGCCAAGCTGAAAAGCGAAGCAGCCCGGCGCGCCCTCATCTTTCATTCGTCCCATGACGGCATGATCGTTGTCGATGAATATGGGTACGTCACCGATATGAACGAAAGCGCCGCGGAGTTGCTCGCGCTTGACAAACAGGAAGCGATTGGCAAGCACATCCTCACCGTTTTGCCGTCGAGCGGGCTGCCGCGTGTTCTGAAAACTCGGCAAACGGAGTTTCACCAAGAAGTCGAGCTTCCCAATGGCAAAAAATTAATCACGACCCGCATGCCGATCATCGATGACAGCGGCCAACTGTTTGGGGCGCTCGCCGTATTGAAAGACGTCACTGAACTTGTCGCCTTAGCCGAGGAAATTACCGATTTAAAAGAAGTTCGGATGATGCTTGAAGCGATCATTCATTCATCGGAAGAAGCGATTTCCGTCGTCGATGAGAACGGAAACGGCATTTTGATCAATCCGGCCTACACGAGGCTTACCGGTTTGAAGGAAGAAGACGTGATCGGCAAGCCGGCGACCGCCGATATTGCCGAGGGCGAAAGCATGCATATGCAAGTATTGAAAACGCGCCGCCCGGTGCGCGGGGCGCGCATGAAAGTCGGCCCCAAAAATCGGGACGTCATCGTCAATGTCGCGCCGATTATCGTCGATGGCGTCTTGAAAGGAAGCGTTGGCGTCATCCATGATGTCTCGGAAATTCAGCGGCTGACGGCGGAGCTCAACCGGGCGCGGCAAATTATCCGCAATCTTGAGGCGAAATATTCGTTTGCCGATATTATCGGCGAGTCGGAAGAAATGAAAGTGGCGATTGAGCAAGCCAAGCTGGCGGCGAAAACGCCGGCAACGATTTTATTGCGCGGGGAATCGGGGACCGGCAAAGAGCTGTTCGCCCACGCCATTCATAACGCCAGCGATCGAAAGTATAACAAGTTTATCCGTGTGAATTGCGCCGCCATTCCGGAAACATTATTAGAAAGCGAATTGTTTGGCTACGAGGAAGGAGCGTTTTCCGGGGCGCGGCGCGGCGGCAAGCGCGGGCTGTTTGAAGAAGCGAACAACGGCAGCATTTTTCTTGACGAAATTGGTGAATTATCAGCGAGCACGCAAGCGAAGCTGCTTCGCGTTTTGCAGGAGCGAGAAATCGTTCGCGTCGGCGGGACGAAGCCGATTCCGATCAACGTCCGCGTCATCGCCGCGACCAACGTCAATCTGGAAAAAGCGATCGCTGCTGGCGCGTTTCGCGAAGATTTATACTATCGGCTCAACCGGATGCCGATTTCCATTCCGCCGCTGCGCGCCCGCAAGGAAGATATTCCGGCCCTTTGCCGACATTTGATTCAGAAACTGAACCAAGATTACGGGCGCAATGTCGAAGGGGTGACGGACGAAGCGATGGCGCAGCTGTTGGCCTATGATTGGCCGGGCAATGTCCGGGAGCTCGAAAATGTGCTTGGCCGGGCAATGATTTTCATGAAATTTCATGAGGTGATGATTGACGTCCTTCATTTGCCGCCGTTGACAACGCCGTCCTCCTCTCCTTCATTCGGCGGCGAAAGCGAAGAAGAATTGCGTCCGCTCGATGAAATGGTGGCGCGCTATGAGGCGCGGCTGCTCGAACAGGCGCTCCGCCGCCATGGCGGCAACAAAACGGCGACTGCCCGAGCGCTTGGCATTTCGGTGCGCAATTTATACTATAAGTTGGAAAAATACGGACTTGACAAAAAAAGCATGCAATAATTTTCGTGGTAAGAAAAAAGTTGCACATACCAACGAAGGAGAAATGGTTTGTTTAAAGCGCTTTCATTGTTTTGGTGTTGGCATAGTTTTTGCATAGATTATCGTGCAGCACGATAGGCAAAAAAGGTTGGTGTAGACGATGAAGCTCGAATCGTTAATCGAAGAGGCAAGCCGGCGCCAGAGCCAAACGGTGGCGGTGGCGGCGGCGGAAGATGAAGAAGTGATCGAGGCGGTGGCGATGGCGCTACAACATCGCCTTGGCCGGTTTGTGCTTTACGGAGATCGCGACCGGATTGCCCGATTGTTGAGGGAAAAGGGGTGCGCCCGCTTTCCCGATGTGGAGATCGTTCATGCGAATTCGGTCGGGCAAGCGGCGGAGCTGGCCGTGCGCGCCGTCCATTTGAACGAGGCCGATGCGTTGATGAAAGGGCATGTGCCGACAGCGACACTGCTGAAAGCTGTCTTGAACAAAGAGTACGGGCTGCGCACCGGAAAGGTGTTGTCCCATGTCGCGGTGTTTGACGTGCCGACGTTTGACCGGCTTGTCATCGTCACCGATGCGGCGATGAACATCGCCCCCGATTTGGAACAAAAGGTGCAAATTGTGAACAACGCCGTCATCATCGCGCGTTCCATCGGCATCGAGCGCCCGAAAGTCGCGGCGCTGGCAGCGGTGGAGACGGTCAATCCCGCCATGCCGGCAACGCTTGATGCCGCCGCGCTCGCGATCATGCAAAAGCGCGGACAAATCGGCGATTGTTTGCTTGACGGACCGCTTGCGTTAGACAACGCGGTGTCGATGGCGGCAGCGAAACATAAGCGGATTGAAAGCGATGTGGCCGGACAGGCGGACATTTTGCTTGTGCCGGACATTGAATCCGGCAACATGCTGTACAAGTCGCTCGTCTATTTTGCCAAAGCCAACGTCGGCGCCGTCATCGCCGGGGCGAAGGCGCCGATCGTTTTGACATCGCGCGCCGACTCGGCCGAAAGCAAATTGTATTCGCTCGCCCTTGCCATCTGTTCAGCAGCGAAATAAAAAAGAGGGAGGCCATCTCAGATGGAATTGTTCAAATATATGGAAACATACGATTATGAGCAAGTGCTGTTTTGCCAAGATAAAGAGTCAGGGCTGAAAGCGATCATCGCCATTCATGACACGACGCTCGGCCCGGCGCTCGGCGGGACGCGGATGTGGATGTACAATTCGGAAGAAGAAGCGCTTGAAGACGCGTTGCGCCTCGCGCGCGGCATGACGTACAAAAACGCGGCCGCCGGGTTGAATCTTGGCGGCGGCAAGACGGTCATCATCGGCGACCCGCGCAAAGATAAAAACGAGGCGATGTTCCGTGCGTTCGGCCGGTTCATTCAAGGGTTGAACGGCCGCTACATCACGGCGGAAGACGTCGGCACGACCGTTGCCGATATGGACATCATCTATCAAGAAACCGACTATGTCACCGGCATTTCGCCGGAATTCGGCTCATCCGGCAACCCGTCGCCGGCCACCGCTTACGGTGTCTATCGCGGGATGAAAGCGGCGGCGAAAGAAGCGTTCGGCAGCGATTCGCTCGAAGGAAAAGTCGTCGCCGTCCAAGGAGTCGGCAATGTCGCCTACCATCTGTGCCGCCATTTGCACGAAGAAGGGGCGAAACTCATCGTTACCGACATCAACAAGGAAGCGGTGGCGCGCGCGGTCGAGGAATTTGGGGCGAAAGCGGTCGACCCGAACGACATTTACGGTGTGGAGTGCGACATTTTCGCTCCGTGCGCGCTCGGCGGCATTATCAACGACCAAACGATTCCGCAGCTGAAAGCGAAGGTGATCGCTGGCTCGGCGAACAACCAGCTGAAAGAGCCACGTCACGGCGACATCATTCATGAGATGGGGATCGTGTACGCTCCGGATTATGTGATCAACGCCGGCGGTGTCATCAATGTCGCCGATGAGCTGTACGGCTACAACCGCGAGCGGGCGATGAAAAAAATCGAGCAAATTTACGACAACATCGAAAAAGTGTTCGCGATCGCCAAACGCGACAACATTCCAACGTACGTGGCGGCTGACCGGATGGCCGAAGAGCGGATTGAAACGATGCGCAAAGCGCGCAGCCAGTTTTTGCAAAACGGCCATCATATTTTAAGCCGCCGCCGCGCTCGCTGAAGGCGGGAAAGGGGCGGGCTTCCGCCCCGCGGCGGTCAACGGAGGGACAGCAACGATGCAAGAGCAGAAGTTTCGCATTTTAACGATCAATCCAGGTTCGACTTCAACGAAGATCGGCGTTTTTGAAAACGAACGGCCATTGCTGGAAAAAACGATCCGCCATGAGGCGGACGTGCTTCGGCGATATAAAACGATCGCCGACCAGTATGAGTTCCGCAAGCAAACGATTTTGCAAGCGCTCGATGAAGAAGGGATCAATTTATCGAAGTTGAGCGCCGTCTGCGGCCGCGGCGGGCTCCTCCGCCCGATTGAAGGCGGAACGTACCGCGTCAATGAGGCGATGCTTGACGATTTGCGGCGCGGGTATTCCGGCCAGCACGCCTCCAACCTCGGCGGCATTTTGGCGCATGAAATCGCCTCAGCGCTCAACATTCCGGCGTTTATCGTCGACCCGGTCGTCGTCGATGAACTCGAGCCGCTCGCCCGAATCAGCGGGTTTCCGCTCATTGAGCGGCGCAGCATTTTCCACGCGCTCAACCAAAAAGCGGTCGCGCGCCGCGTCGCCCGCCAGCTTGGCAAACGGTATGACGAACTCAACTTGATCGTCGCTCATATGGGCGGCGGGATTACGGTTGGCGCCCACAAGCAAGGAAGAGTAGTGGATGTCAACAACGGCCTTGACGGCGAAGGCCCGTTCAGCCCAGAGCGCGCCGGGACGGTGCCGGCCGGCGATTTGGTCGCTTTATGCTTCTCGGGCGAATACTACCGTGAGGAAGTGATGCGCATGCTCGTCGGCCAAGGCGGGCTTGTCGGCTACCTCGGCACGAACGATGCCGTCAAAGTGGAAGCGATGATCGAAGCAGGAGACGAACAGGCGAAGCTCGTCTACGAGGCGATGGCGTACCAAGTGGCGAAAGAAATCGGGGCGGCGAGCGCCGTGCTTGCCGGCAAAGTCGACGCCATCATTTTGACCGGCGGACTGGCGTACGGCAAATCGTTTGTCGAACAGATCACCCGCCGCGTCCAATGGATCGCCGATGTCATCGTCCATCCGGGCGAAAACGAGCTGCAGGCGTTGGCGGAAGGGGCGCTTCGCGTCTTGCGCGGCGAGGAAAAAGAAAAAACGTATCTCGGTGAAGCGGCTGCGCCGGCTTCGGCCCGGCGTTGAGGCAGCAACGGACAGAAAGGGGAAGGCAAAATGGCAAACGAATACGATGTCGTCATTCTCGGCGGGGGTACGGGCGGTTATGTAGCGGCGATTCGCGCCTCGCAGCTCGGGTTGAAAACGGCGGTCGTCGAAAAAGGGAGGCTTGGCGGCACATGTCTGCATGCTGGCTGCATTCCGTCCAAAGCGCTGCTTCGCAGTGCGGAAGTGTACGCGCAAACGAAAAACGGCGCGGCGTTTGGCGTCATCGCCGGCGACGTGCGCCTCGATTTCGCCAAAGTGCAGGCGCGCAAGGCAGCGATTGTTGAGCAGCTCCACAAAGGCGTGCAGCATTTGATGAAAAAAGGGAAAATCGATGTATACGCCGGCACTGGCCGCTTGCTCGGCCCATCGATCTTTTCCCCGCTGCCAGGGACGGTGTCGGTCGAAATGAACGATGGCAGCGAAAACGAAATGCTCGTTCCGAAGTTTGTCGTCATCGCCACCGGTTCGCGTCCGCGCACGCTGCCGGGGCTGGAGCCGGACGGCGAATTCGTGATGACGTCCGATGAAGCGCTGCAAATGGCGACGCTCCCGTCATCCATCTTGATCGTCGGCGGCGGCGTGATCGGCATGGAATGGGCGTCGATGTTGAACGATTTCGGCGTGGATGTCACTGTGCTTGAGTATGCCGACCGCATTTTGCCGACAGAAGATGAAGACGTGTCAAAAGAAATGGAAAAACTGCTCCGCCGCCGCGGCGTCAACATCGTCACCGGAGCGAAAGTGCTGCCGGAAACGCTCAAGAAAGGAAACGGCGTCACGATCGAAGCGGAGCATCAAGGCGAGCGGAAAACGTTCGCGGCCGACAAGATGCTTGTTTCCGTCGGGCGGCAGGCGAACATTGAGGGAATCGGCCTCGAAAACACCGAGATTGTCGTCGAGAAGGGGTATATTCAAACGAACGAATTCGGCCAAACGAAAGAATCGCACATTTACGCGATCGGCGATGTCATCGGCGGCTTGCAGCTCGCCCACGTCGCCGCCCATGAAGGGATCGTCGCCATTGAACATTTAGCCGGGCGCAACCCAGCGCCGATTGACTATACGATGGTGCCGCGCTGCATTTACACCCGTCCGGAAGCGGCGGCGGTCGGCTTAACCGAGCAAGAGGCGAAAGCGAAAGGCTATGACGTCAAAGTCGGCAAATTTCCGTTTAAAGCGATCGGCAAGGCGCTGGTGTTCGGCGAGGCGGAAGGGTTTGTCAAATTCGTCGCCGACCGGAACACCGACGACTTGCTTGGCGTCCATATGG
Source organism: Geobacillus sp. C56-T2 (assembly GCF_007829715.1). Lineage (NCBI taxonomy): Bacteria > Bacillati > Bacillota > Bacilli > Caryophanales > Anoxybacillaceae > Geobacillus > Geobacillus sp. C56-T2. The sequence goes on along the minus strand of NZ_VJWB01000001.1, from coordinate 2,320,725 downwards.
TCGGGCCGCACGTGACCGATTTGATTTCCGAAGCCGGGCTCGCCCGCGTGCTTGATGCGGCTCCGTGGGAAGTGGCCCATGCGATCCATCCGCACCCGACGCTTTCAGAGGCCTTGGCGGAAGCGGCGCTGGCCGTCGATGGCCGGGCGATTCACTTTTAACTGTCATTTTTGCGAAGGCTGCGCCGTTGCAAGGATACCGGCTGCGCCCGTTTGCGATGCACTTTTCACTGTCATTTGCGAAGGCGCATTTTTGCCGGACAAGTGAACCAAGCGGCGCACGTGAGAGGGGAAAGAAGCAAAAGCACCGCCGCTCACTGCCCGTTCGGCGGACGGGCATCCGTTGCGGAAAAGCTCCCCTCTCCCGTTTGGGTGGGCTGAAAAAGGCAAGATTCGCAAGCTCATCGGCGGAATTGGCAAACGATTTTCATTAAGGGAGGTTGTTCCGATGGCGCAAAATCGTCATCAAGCGCTCGGATTAAGCGATGACACTGTGTTGCAAATGTACGAAACGATGCTTCTCGCCCGCAAACTCGATGAGCGGATGTGGCTGTTAAACCGCGCCGGGAAAATTCCGTTCGTCATCTCGTGCCAAGGGCAGGAAGCGGCGCAAGTCGGCGCGGCGTTCGCTCTTGACCGGACGAAAGATTACGTCCTGCCATACTATCGCGATATGGGCGTCGTGTTGACGTTCGGCATGACGCCGACGGAATTGATGTTGGCCGCGTTTGCCAAAGCGGAAGACCCGAACTCCGGCGGCCGGCAAATGCCGGGCCATTTCGGGCAAAAGAAAAACCGGATCGTCACCGGCTCCTCGCCTGTGACGACGCAAGTGCCGCACGCCGTCGGCTTTGCCTTGGCGGCGAAAATGGAAAAGAAAGATTTTGTCGCCTTCGTCACGTTCGGCGAAGGGTCGTCAAACCAAGGCGATTTCCATGAAGGGGCGAACTTTGCCGGCGTTCACAAGCTTCCAGTCATCTTTATGTGCGAAAACAACAAGTACGCCATTTCCGTGCCGATTTCCAAACAATTGGCATGCGAAAAAGTGTCGGATCGCGCCGTTGGCTACGGCATGCCGGGCTATACGGTTGACGGCACTGATCCGCTCGAAGTGTACCGCGTCGTCAAGGAAGCGGCCGACCGCGCCCGCCGCGGCGAAGGGCCGACGCTCATCGAAGCGGTGACATACCGTCTGACGTCGCACTCATCGGACGACGACCACCGCGTCTACCGGACGGAAGAAGAGCTCGCCGAAGCGCGCGCCAAAGACCCGATCATCTCGTTTGCCAACTATTTAAAAGAAACAGGTGTCTTAACGGATGCGTTGGAAGAAGACATTCAAGCGCGCGTCATGAAACAAGTAAACGAAGCGACCGACTACGCAGAAAAAGCGCCGTACGCCGAGCCGGAACATGCGCTTCGCTACGTGTATGCCGAGGAGTAAGGGGGAATGGACGATGCCTGTGATTTCGTATATTGATGCCGTGACGATGGCCATTCGTGAAGAAATGGAACGCGACCCACGCGTGTTTGTATTAGGAGAAGACGTCGGCCGGAAAGGCGGGGTGTTCAAAGCGACGCAAGGATTGTACGAGCAGTTCGGCGAAGAGCGCGTCATCGACACGCCGCTCTCGGAGTCGGCGATCGTCGGCGTCGGCATCGGTGCGGCGATGTACGGCCTGCGTCCGATTGCCGAAATTCAGTTTGCCGATTTCATCATGCCGGCGGTCAACCAAATTATTTCTGAAGCGGCGCGCATCCGCTACCGCTCGAACAACGACTGGAACTGCCCGATCGTCATCCGCGCTCCGTACGGCGGTGGGGTGCATGGCGCCCTGTACCACTCGCAGTCGGTGGAAGCGATTTTTGCCAATCAGCCGGGGCTGAAAATCGTCATGCCGTCGACGCCGTACGATGTGAAAGGGCTGCTCAAAGCGGCCATTCGCGACGAAGATCCGGTGCTCTTTTTCGAGCATAAACGCGCCTACCGCCTCATTAAAGGGGAAGTGCCGGAGGATGATTATGTGCTGCCGATCGGCAAGGCGGACGTCAAGCGTAAAGGAGAGGACATCACCGTCATCACGTACGGGCTGTGCGTCCATTTTGCCTTGCAGGCGGCCGAGCGCGTCGCCCAAGACGGCATTTCCGTCCATCTGCTCGATTTGCGCACCGTCTACCCGCTCGATAAAGAAGCGATCATCGAAGCGGCGAGCAAAACCGGAAAAGTGCTGCTCATTACCGAAGACAACAAAGAAGGCAGCGTCATGAGCGAAGTCGCCGCCATTATTGCGGAACATTGCCTGTTTGACCTCGATGCGCCGATTATGCGCCTCGCCGGTCCGGACGTTCCGGCGATGCCGTACGCGCCGACGATGGAAAAGTTCTTTATGGTCAACCCGGAAAAAGTGGAAAAAGCGATGCGTGAACTGGCGGCGTTTTAACAGATGAACGAACGGCGTCTCCGGCCCTTCGGCAGCGGGATGTCGGCCAAGGTGCACCCCGCTAAAATGGCCCGAAGCCAACCGTAGGCGGTTGGGGACGTCACGGCAAAGATATTGCAACAGAGATAGGAGGGTATCGATGTGGCCATCGAACAATTGACGATGCCTCAGCTCGGGGAGAGCGTCACCGAAGGCACGATCAGCAAATGGCTCGTCTCCCCGGGCGACAAAGTGAACAAATACGATCCGGTCGCCGAAGTGATCACCGATAAAGTGAGCGCGGAAATTCCGTCGTCGTTTGCCGGCGTCATTCGCGAATTGATCGCCAACGAAGGAGAAACGCTTCCGGTCGGCGCGCCGATTTGCACGATCGAAGTCGAAGGCGAAGTCGCCGCGCCAAGCTCGGAAGCGAAGCCGGCGGAGGAAGCGCTGAAAGCGGAAGACAACGCGAAGCCACCGGCGCCGAACAAGGCCGGCCGGGCCAACAACGGCCGCTATTCGCCGGCCGTGCTCCGCTTGGCGCAAGAACACGGCATTGACCTCGAACAAGTCGAAGGCACCGGCCTTGGCGGGCGGGTGACGCGCAAAGATTTGCTGAAGCTGATTGAGTCCGGCCAAATTCCGAAAGCGGGAGCGGCACCGGCGGCGGAACAAGCGGCGCCAAAAGCCGAGCCGCGAGCCGAACAGCCGACTCCGGCCGCCGCAACCGTTCAACCGTCTGCCGCGGCCGCACCAGCCGCGCCGCCGAAGCCAGCGCCGCCAACGATCGAAGCGGGAGCGGGCGACATCGAAATTCCGGTCACCCCGGTGCGCAAAGCGATCGCCGCCAACATGCTCCGCAGCAAACACGAAGCGCCGCACGCGTGGACGATGGTCGAAGTCGACGTCACCGACCTTGTCGCCTACCGCGATGCGATCAAAGACGAGTTCAAGCGGCGTGAAGGCTTCAATTTGACGTATTTCGCCTTCTTCGTCAAAGCGGTCGCCCAAGCGCTGAAAGAATTCCCGCAGCTGAACTCCGTTTGGGCCGGCGATAAAATCATTCAGCGCAAAGACATCAACATTTCGATCGCCGTCGCGACCGATGACGCTTTGTTCGTTCCGGTCATCAAGCACGCCGATGAAAAAACGATCAAAGGCATCGCCCGCGAAATCGCCGAACTGGCGGCGAAAACGCGCGCCGGCCAACTGCGACCGGAAGACATGCAAGGCGGCACGTTTACCGTCAACAACACCGGCGCGTTCGGCTCCGTGCAGTCGATGGGCATTATCAACTATCCGCAAGCCGCCATTTTGCAAGTCGAAACGATCGTCAAGCGCCCGGTCGTCAAAAACGGCATGATCGCCATCCGCGACATGGTCAACTTATGCTTGTCGCTTGACCACCGCGTCTTGGACGGCCTCATTTGCGGCCGCTTCCTCGCCCGCGTCAAAGCGATTTTGGAAAACATGAACAAAGACAACACGCCGATTTATTAACGCTTCCCCCATCGCCATCGGTTGGCGGTGGGGGTTTTGGCATGGCGCGATTTTTATCCTCTCCTGAAGGGAAATTGTTCGTTGATGAAAAACAAGATAAAGTTAAGCGCCACCATGAGAAAGGAGAGGACCAGAATAGATTTACAAAAATTTTTTATTTGTTATAATTTTTATGCAATCAACTGTAGATGAGTGAATAACCCCTGTTCCTTTCGATCGATGATACGATTGGCCAAAAAACGAAGCCTTCGTCACGGGCTGCCCACGCCATTCAAAGGAGTGTTGATATGATTTTATTAGAAATCAATCATATAAAACATTATGTAAGAGACCGCTTGTTATTTGATGTGAATAATTTACAAATCCATGATCATGATAAAATCGGATTAATTGGTCCAAATGGATGTGGAAAAACGACTTTATTGAACATAATAGCTGGAAAGATCAATCCAAATAATGGGGAAGTGACTCGGTACGCAAAAATTGAACTGATACCACAGATAAAACAACAAGCGGGTACTACAAAGAGCGGTGGTGAAGTGACAAAGGAATATCTTCAACAAGTTTTATATAGACATCCTTCTTTATTGCTTGCTGATGAACCAACCACAAACCTTGATACAGATCACATTGAATGGTTGGAAAAAATATTAAGCGAATGGAAGGGGGCATTTGTTATTGTTTCTCATGATCGTGATTTTCTAGACTCTCTTTGCACAACCATATGGGAAATAGATGATTGTAAGGTAATCGAGTACATTGGCAATTATACCAATTATAAAGAACAAAAAGAAAAAAAGAAGCTCCATAATCAATTGGAATATAAAAAATATATGGAGAAAAAGAAGCAGTTGGAAAGGGCGATCATCGATCTGAGGCATAGAGCTCAAAGAGCGACAAAGAAGCCGAAAAATATTTCTAATTCAGAAGCGAGAGTCCCCGGTGTAAAAACACACTACGCCAGTATTCAAAAAAAGTTAATGTTAAATATTAAATCCATTCAAAAACGGATTGAACGATTGGAAGCAGTGGAAAAAGAAAAAGAACTTCCTCCCATCAAAATGGAGTTAAAAAACGCAGAACTTCCTCGCAACAAACCAATTTTACGTGTTGAAGACTTATCTGGTATTGTAGGAGAACGTATTTTATGGAATAAAATAAGCTTTCAAATACGTGTGGGAGATAAGTTGGCGATTATTGGACCAAATGGAAGCGGGAAAACAACTCTAATAAAAAAAATTATAAATAAAGATCCGAACGTCAAATTTTCACCTTCTATAAAAATTGGTTATTTTAGTCAAGATTTAAATATTCTAGATGATAAAAAAACAATACTACAAAACGTTTGGTCCACTTCGAGTCATAACGAGACTTTTATTCGAACTGTCCTTGCTAGAATGCATTTTTTTGGTGAGGATATTTATAAACCCGTTGAAATTCTCAGCGGGGGAGAACGAGTAAAAGCAGCATTGGCGAAGATTATTTTAAGTGATGTTAATATGTTAGTTTTAGATGAACCAACGAATTTCCTTGATGCACAAGCTATTGAAGCTTTGGAAACGCTTCTAACGAATTATGAAGGCAGCGTAATCTTTGCTTCTCATGACCGTAGATTTATTAATAAAGTAGCTACACGAATTTTATCGATACGCAATGGAAAGATTGAATTGTTTAATGGCAATTACAAGGAATATAAAGAACACCAACAAAGAAAAATAACAGAAATAAAGGATCAAGAAAGAAACGAAAGGCTGCTTTTATTAGAAACAAAAATAGCCGAAGTTATTAGCCGTTTAAGTTTAAATCCATCTGAAGAATTAGAGATGCAATTGGAAAATTTACTCTCTGAAAAAGAAAAACTAATTCAAAAGAACTTTGATTAAACAGTTCTTCAGCAAAAGATGTACTTCAAAGAGAATCATGGAATGAAAAAATCACCAAAATCCTCCTTCTTTGTCAATTGCAATTTGAAATTCCTTTTGATTTTTTATTTGCAATAAACACCATTTTAAAGCGATTTAAAAGGAGTGTTTTGAATGGAATATATATACTTGCTTATTTTACCGATAATAGGTGTTTTATGGTTTTTAAATTTGGCGAGCTTTTTAAAGAATTTGCACAGAAATGAAAGCACACATAATCAAACAATGATCGGGGCTTTATTAACCTTTCTCTTTGTCTTTCTATATATGTACGGGTTTTTAGGGGCACATTAATCTTCAATCATCCTTCTGTACAAAAAAGATGGGACCGCCTCCACTTATCGGCGAATGCCGGTGGAAGTGGAGGATTCGTATTTCCTTTGCAAACAAAATACTGCCGATGATCCCTTCTTTCATGCTTTTGGATCCCGCTTGGTGTTCAAACAATCGGTCTTGTACTCATTGAGCCAACTCTTCCGTTCCGTTTCATCCCTTTTGAAGGAACGAAACCATATTTCCCTGTTTTTCTTCTTTTTAACGCTTCCCCATCGCCATCGATTGGGCGGTAGGGGTTTTTTGCATGGCGCGATTTCAAACTTCTTTCACAAATGTGAGGTATAATGAGGGCAGAAACGAACGTGCGGAGGAGAAAAACGAGATGAAACGAGCGAGCGTGTGGATGCTGTTGGGTTGCTTTTTTCTGCTAAGCAGTTGTGCCCATCCGTCGTTTCCCCCGGTGGCTGATTCGCTTTCCGTCGTCATCAGCCTCGATGTCAAAGGGGAAACGGTCACCTTTTTGAACGCGAAACATGGCGGCCAGATCGCCCGTTGGAACATCAACGAACCGTTTCAAGGCGGGGCGTTGAGCGCGGACGGTCGGACGCTGCTTTTGTACGGGCGGGATCTTGACGGCGTTTATCGGTACGATCTGGCCACCGGGAAGCCGCTTGCCGAGTGGAAAACCGGGAGCGGCATCGTCAGCGCGGTTCCATCCCCGGATGGCCGCACGTGGTTTTTTGGCGACAGCAAACATCGCGCGGTGCGCGTTGTGAGCCGGGACGGGGAAGAGATCGCCCGCCTTTCGGTCGGACGCTCTCCGATGACGCTGCTTGTCAATCGCGCTGGAACGAGGTTGTATGTGATCGATTTTCAAGACGAACAAGCGAGGGTCATCGATGTGGACCGCCGCCGCGTCATCCGTTCGTTTGCCGTGCCGAAGTTCGCTTTAGGCGGAGTGGTGCGGGAGAAGCAAGGGGAGCTGTGGGTCGGCGGGCACGGCAGCGGAAGCCGGGTGGAAACGAACATTCATGTCTACTCGCTGCAAGACGGCCGCTTGCTTCGGACGATCGCCGCGCCGGTGATGCCGGTCGATTTTGTTGAAACGGATCGCGGTGTGTTTGTGCTAAGCCATGGCTCGAACACGGTTTATCGGGTTTTGCCAAGCGGGAAGGGGCTCGGATCCGTCTCTGTCGGCGCCAACCCGTTTGCCATGGAAGCGGCAGGAGGCCGTTTGTATATCGCGAGCTATGACAGCGATGAAATCATCGTGGTCGATGAAGGGACGCTGCGGCCGCTCGCCCGTTGGAAGACGGGCGACGGTCCGCTGCAGCTGCTCATTCGGGAGGGACGAACATGAGCGAACGAACCGTTTTGATCGTCGATGATGAAGAAGAAATGCGTCTATTGGTCAGCATGTATTTAGAAAACGCCGGCTTTCGCAGTTTGGAAGCGGAAGACGGGGAGGAGGCGCTGGCGCTGCTTTCCCAACATTCGGTCGATGCCGTGCTGCTGGACGTTATGATGCCCAAACAGGACGGATTCGCCGTCTGCGCCCGCATTCGCGAGCAGTCGGACGTGCCGGTGTTGTTTTTGACTGCGCTCGGCGAAGAATGGGATAAAGTGAAAGGGTTCAAGCTAGGCGGCGATGATTACATCGTCAAACCGTTCAGCCCGGGAGAGCTCATCGCCCGTCTCGAGGCGGTGCTGCGCCGGGTGCGGCGCGGGCGCGAGAACGATGGGCGGCTGCAGTTTGGCGACCTCGTTATTGACGAAAAAGGACGAACCGTGATCGTCGGCAGCGAACCGGTGAAATTGACGTTGAAAGAGTTTGAGCTGTTGCTGTTTTTGGCGAAACACCGCGGGCAAGCGTTCAGCCGCGATGACTTGCTTGTCCATGTGTGGGGGTATGATTACACCGGAAACGCCCGCACCGTTGACACTCATGTGAAAACGTTGCGCATGAAGCTGAAAGACGCCGGCCGCCACATTCAAACCGTCTGGGGCATCGGCTACAAATTTGAGGGATGAGAAATGAAACGGCTCCGCTTAGGGCAAAAAGTATGGCTGGCGATCGGCGCCGCGGTCGTGGCGACGCTGGCGTTTTCCTTTGGCCTTCTCAATTATTTTTACCGAACGGTGTACATGAAAGAAGTCGAGCGGACGTTGATCGCGGAAGGGACGAGCCTCGCTCGCGACTATCGGGGCGGGGCGATCGCTCGGGAATACCGCCGGCAAATCGAATGGTATGACGAAAAATCGACGGCCACCATCCTATTGATCGACAACCCGCGCGAACTGAGCGCCTGTTTTCCGTTTCCAGTCCACTATGACGCGTTAGTCAGCGGCCGCGACCGAGAAACGCTGCTAGCCGGGAAGCCGGTTGTCAAAACCGGCTACGAAAAGCGGTTTGGCCGCCGTGTGATGGCGGTCGCCGTTCCGCTTCTTGATGACAAGCGGCTTATGGGAGCGATTTATTTGTATATGCCGCTCGCCGACGTCCAAGCAGCAACCAAACGGGCAGCCGCCGCGTTTTGGCCGTTGGCCGCCGCATTCGCCGCCGCGCTTTTGGTTGTCGGCCGACGGATGGTGCGGCAGCTGGTCGAACCGTTGCAGGCGATGGAACGCGCTGCTGAGCGCATGGCGGAAGGGCGCTACGAAGCGAGCATCCCCGTGCGGAGTGATGATGAAATCGGCCGCCTGGCGAAGGCGTTCAACCAAATGGCCGACGCCATTGCCAAAGAAGACGAGCAAAAGCGCGAGTTTTTAGCGAACGTTTCGCATGAATTGCGCACGCCGCTCAGCTATATGAAAGGGTACAGCGAAGCGCTTCTCGCTGGTTTTGCGAAGACGAAGGAAGAAGAAAAGGCGTACCTTCGCCTCATCCACCGCGAAACGGAACGGATGGAGCGGCTTGTTGGCGACTTGCTCGATTTGGCGCGCCTTGAAGGGCAAAGCGTGCCGCTCGAGCGCGCGCCGGTGGCGTTCGCTCAAGTGATCGAAGATGTCATCGCCATGTACGAACCGATCGCCGCGCAAAAGCGGATCAAACTGTCAGGCGATTTGGATTATGACGTCATCGTCAACGGCGACGCCGATCGGCTCGAACAAGTCATGCGCAACTTGCTTGACAACGCCATCCGCTATACTCCGGAAGGCGGCGCGGTAACGGTGCGGCTTTGCCGCCTGTCGGAAGCAGAAGGAGAACTCGTGATCGAAGACACGGGAAAAGGCATCCCGAAAGACCAGCTCCCGCTTCTTGGCCAGCGCTTTTTCCGCGTCGACCGCGCCCGCACCCGCAAAGAAGGCGGCACCGGCTTAGGGCTGGCCATCGTCAAGCAAATCGTCGCCCTTCACGGCGGCGCCATTCAGTTCGACAGCGACCTCGGCCGCGGGACGACGGTATCTGTCCGCCTGCCGCTCGTTAGGGAAGGGGAAGAAACATACGTTCAAGACAAAGGAACGGATGGTGTATCATCAATATAAAAATTAGGAGGCAGGTGGAGGAAATGGGTTCAAGGGAAAAGGAACAGGCCCCGATGACCTATAAAGAGTATGCGACATGGCCGGAAGGAAAACGGTGCGAGGTGTTGGACGGGAATATCATCAGCATGGTGCCGTCGCCCACACCGGAACACCAATCGATTTCGCTCCAGCTTTCGATCGAATTCGGAATGTATTTCAGAGGGAAGGATTGTCACGTGTTGGCCGCCCCGATCGACGTGTACCTTTTTGAAGATCATCGCAAGGGATGGATGGATGAAAACGTCCGAAATTGGGTATGTCCCGATCTTGTGGTCATCTGTGACAAAAACAAAATTCAAAAAAACCGCATTGTCGGTGCTCCAGATTTGGTCATCGAGATCTTGTCTCCCGCTACGGCCAAAATCGACCGGATGGACAAACGGATCGCGTACGAGCGGGCTGGGGTGAAGGAATATTGGATCGTTGACCCGGCGAATCAAGTCGTGGAAGTGTATTTGCGTGAGAAAACAGGGAAGTTCGAACTTCGCGGAGTGTACAGCCGTGACGACACCGTTCCCGTTCATGGATGGGAGGATTTGTTCATCGATTTACGAAACATTTTCGAATGAACAAATGGCCATTGACATCTTCGCTAGGCAGTATGTTGTCTAGAAGGCTGGTGATTTGATCGTGGATACGGCTTTGCAATGTCATTTCTCAACTAGAAAAACCTTGTTGCATCGGTCCTGCTTTTCGCTCATTCTCCCATTGATGAAGGGAATCAGCCGTTTTTCCCCAGCCTTCTAGGTTTCACCAGCCGATGTCGCATTCATTGGACGGCTCAACGCAACGAACGCGGCATCGGCGGTTGATGGGGAACGTTCAGGGAACGACTCTTCGGTTGAATCGTGTGGTCGGAAACAAAAGCGCACCTTCGCGGTTTGGTGCGCCGCTCTCCTTTGCCAACAGCCAGAAACAAGGTGTTTTGTTCATTGCCCAAACGCGGGCGATGTACTACAATAAACATAGAACCCGTTTTTTCCCACCAAAGCGCGGCTTCATTCGGTTGGCGTGAGGCGCCATCGGGTGCGGCTCGTTTTCAGGCGAAAAAACGAAAGCGGTTTCTTTTTTGGTAGAAAGACGCAAAGGGGGATGGGGAATGAGCGATGTCGCGAAGATGAAGGAAGCAGCGTTTCCGGCTCCGCCGATGGAGGAGTGGGAGCAAGAAGCGGAACGGTCGCTGAAAGGCAAGCCGCTCGAGCGGTTGGTGACGATGACGTACGAAAACATAGCGGTGAAACCGCTTTATACGCGCCGCGATGTAGAGGCGCTCGGCCCGCTGGAGCAGTATCCGGGCTTTGGTCAGTACGTGCGCGGGGCGCGGCCGGAAGGGTATCGGGGCGAGCCGTGGAAGGTGAGCCAAGAAATTTCAGCGGCAAGCCCGTCCGCCTGGAACGAGGCGGTGAAGCATGACTTAGCGCGGGGACAGACGGAAATCCATTTCGCTCTCGGACGGCTGCCGTTTGCCGTCGAGTCGGTGGAGGATGTGGCCGCGATGTTGGATGGCGTGCCGCTTGACCGCTATTCGCTCCGTGTGGACGCCGGGGCGCGGTCGCTTCCGTTTTTGGCGCTTTTGGCCGCTTATTTCAAGGAACGAGGCGTCTTGCTCTCGAGCGTGCGCGGCGCCATTGGCATGGATCCGCTCGGCGCTTGGGCGGAACAGGGGACGCTCCCGTGTTCGCTTGAGCGGCTGGATGATGAAATGGCGGAAGTGACGAAGTGGGCGATGGAACAAATGCCGGCCGTTCGCACGATTTTCGTGCGCGGCGAGCCGTACCATAACGGCGGGGCGAACGCCGTGCAGGAGCTCGCGTTTTCGTTGGCGTCGGCCGTCGAGTACATCCGCGCCGGGCTGGATCGGGGCTTGATGATTGATGACATCGCGACAAGGATGCAAGTGTCGCTGGCGGTCGGAGCCGACTTTTTCATGGAAATCGCCAAGCTGCGGGCGGCGCGGCGGTTGTTTGCGCAAGTGATCGAAGCGTTTGGCGGCAGCGAATCATCACGGCGCATCGAACTGTATGTGCGCACGTCGCCCTTTACAAAAACGGTGTACGATCCGTATGTGAACATGCTTCGCGCCGGAGCGGAAGCGTTTGCGGCCGTTGTCGGCGGCGCCGATGGCGTGCACGTGTCGCCGTTTGACGAAGCGATCGGGCTCGCTGATGCGTTTTCGCGGCGCATCGCCCGCAACACGCAGCTCATTTTGCTTGAAGAGGCGCATCTTGCCCAAGTCATCGATCCGGCGGGCGGCTCATATTATGTGGAGACATTGACGGCGAACATTGCCGAAGCAGCGTGGAAGCTGTTCCAGCAGGTGGAGGAAAAAGGCGGCATGAAACAAGCGCTTCAAGACGGCTTCGTGCAGTCGGAAGTGGGGGCAGTTGCCAAGCGGCGGCTCGAGCGCGTCAAACAGCGGAAAGAAAAAATCGTCGGCACGAACGTGTACGCTAATTTGGAGGAAACGCCGATCGAAAAGCCGAAGCAAACCGCAGTGAACATGGTGCTGCCGTTGGATGAACAGCGGGTGGCCGACATTCGCCGCACGCTTGTCGGTGGAAAGTGGATGGAAACGATGATTCGTGCGGCCCGCCGTCGAGCAACCGCTCGGGAAATAGCCGCGGCGCTGGCCGATGGGAACGAGGTGGCCATTGCGCCGATTCGCGCATGGCGTTTGGCTGAGCCGTTTGAGCAGCTGCGGAAGGCGGCCGAGGAGCATGCGGAGCGCACGGGAAGCCGGCTTTCCGTTCACTTGATCAATCTCGGGCCGCTTGTCCGCCATCAGGCGCGCGCCGATTTCATCGCCGGGCTGTTTGCGGCCGGCGGGGTGGCGGCTGAGCGAAGCGACGGCTTTGCCTCGGTCGAGGAAGCGGTCGAATGGGTGCGGAACACGAACGGGACGCATTATATCGTGTGCGGCGCGGATGACGACTACCCGGGGTTCGTTCCGGCGTTGGCTGAGGGGTTCAAGCAAGCTAAGCCGAACGCGAAGCTGTATGTCGCCGGAAAACCGCCGGAAGAGCTCGAGAACACGTACGCGGCAGCGGGCGTGGACGGGGCGATCCATCTCGGTTCGAACGCGTACGATGTGATCGTGGCGTTTTTCACGGAAAGAGGGGTGGCGTTGGATGGCGAAGGACGTTGATTTTACCAAGCTGACGCTTTCCGCGGCAGCGGCCGATGTGGAAGAAAAACAGTGGAGAGACGCGGTGGAGCGGCGCGTGCAAGCGTCGATCGATGAACTGTTGTTTCAGACGAACGAACACATTGCCGTGAAGCCGCTTTATACAAAAAATGACATCGATGGGCTCGATTTTCTTGATTATATGCCCGGGCTGCCGCCGTACTTGCGCGGACCGTACCCGACGATGTATGTCGTGCGACCGTGGACGATCCGCCAATACGCCGGTTTTTCGACGGCGGAGGAAAGCAACGCGTTTTACCGGCGCAACTTGGCGATGGGGCAAAAAGGGCTGTCGGTCGCCTTTGACTTGGCGACGCACCGCGGCTATGACTCCGACCATCCGCGCGTCGTCGGCGACGTCGGCAAAGCAGGGGTCGCCATCGATTCGGTGCTCGATATGAAAATTTTGTTTGACGGCATCCCGCTTGACCAAATGTCGGTGTCGATGACGATGAACGGGGCGGTGCTCCCGATCATGGCGTTTTACATCGTCACTGCCGAAGAGCAAGGAGTGACGCAATACAAACTGTCGGGCACGATCCAAAACGATATTTTGAAAGAATATATGGTGCGCAACACGTACATTTACCCGCCGGAGATGTCGATGCGCATCATCGCCGACATTTTCGCTTATACGGCCAAATACATGCCGAAATTCAACAGCATCAGCATTTCCGGCTACCATATGCAAGAAGCCGGGGCGCCGGCTGATTTGGAGCTGGCGTATACGCTTGCGGATGGGCTTGAGTACGTGCGCACCGGCTTGAAGGCGGGCATTGACATCGACTCGTTCGCCCCGAGGCTGTCGTTTTTCTGGGCGATTGGCATGAACTACTTTATGGAAGTGGCGAAACTGCGCGCCGCACGCCTCATGTGGGCGAAAATGATGAAAACGTTCAACCCGAAAAATCCGAAATCGCTCGCATTACGGACCCATTCGCAAACGTCAGGCTGGAGCTTGACCGAGCAAGATCCGTTCAACAACGTCGTGCGCACGCTCATCGAAGCGCACGCGGCGGCGATGGGGCATACGCAGTCGCTCCATACGAACGCGCTCGATGAGGCGATTGCCTTGCCGACCGATTTCTCGGCGCGCATCGCCCGCAATACGCAGCTGTACTTGCAGGAAGAGACGGGCATTTGCCGGACGATCGACCCGTGGGCTGGTTCGTATTACGTCGAGACGTTGACGAACGAACTGATGAAGCGGGCGTGGGCGCATATTGAAGAAATCGAAAGCTTAGGCGGGATGGCGAAAGCCATTGAAACCGGCATCCCGAAAATGCGCATCGAAGAAGCAGCGGCCCGCCGCCAAGCGCGCATCGATTCAGGGGCGGAAACGATCATCGGGGTGAACAAATACCGTCCGGAAAAAGAAGAGCCGATCGACATTTTGGAAGTGGACAACACCGCCGTGCGAAAGCGGCAAATTGAGCGGCTGAACGAGCTGAAGGCGACGCGCGACAACGAGCAGGTCGAAGCGGCGCTGGAGGCGATTACGAAAGCGGCGGAAACGGGCGAAGGGAACTTGCTTGAGCTCGCCGTCCAAGCCGCGCGCGTCCGCGCCACCCTCGGGGAAATTTCGTACGCCATTGAAAAAGTGGCGAAGCGCCATCGCGCCGCCATCCGTTCGATCAGCGGTGTCTACAGTTCGGAATACAAAAACGAAGCGCAGCTCGAACGGGTGAAGCGACGGGTGGAGCAATTCGCCGAACTCGAAGGGCGCCGTCCGCGCATCTTGATTGCGAAAATGGGGCAGGACGGCCATGACCGCGGGGCGAAAGTGATCGCGACCGCGTTTGCCGATTTAGGGTTTGACGTCGATATCGGCCCGCTCTTCCAGACGCCGGAAGAAACGGCGCGCCAGGCGGTCGAAAACGACGTGCACGCGGTCGGCATCAGCTCGCTCGCCGGCGGCCATAAAACACTTGTTCCACAGCTCGTTGCAGAACTAAAAAAATATGGTCGCGATGATATAGTCATTGTTGTCGGCGGCGTCATCCCGCCACAAGATTACGCGTTCTTGTATGAACACGGCGCCGCCGCCATCTTCGGGCCAGGCACGGTCATTCCGGAAGCGGCGGACAAAGTGCTCGATGAAATTTACGCCCGGCTCGGCTATGAGGACGTGAGCGAATGAACGGCGAAGAGAAACGATGGGAACAGACAAGCGCCCAGAGCGCGGCTTCGGATGGGCCGCCGCGCCGCCCGGAATGGGCGGACGGCGAGAGCGCGTCGTCGTACGTGCACGCCGAACGCCCGCCGGCGCCAAAGCGGATCGTGAGGCGGAAAGAGCGGTCGGTGGACGAGTACGTCCAAGGGGTGCTCGCCGGCGACCGCACGATGTTGGCGCAGGCGATTACGTTGGTCGAAAGCAATGCGGCTCGTCATATCGATCTTGCCCAGCACGTGCTTCATGCCCTGCTCCCGCACGTCGGCCGCTCGATCCGCATCGGCATCACCGGGGTGCCGGGGGCGGGGAAAAGCACGTTCATTGAAGCGTTCGGGACGTTTTTGTGCGAGCAAGGGCACCGCGTCGCCGTCTTGGCCGTCGACCCGACGAGCTCGTTGACCGGCGGCAGCATCCTCGGCGACAAAACGCGGATGGAGACGCTCGCCCGACATCCGCTTGCGTTCATCCGTCCGTCGCCATCCGGCGGGGCGCTTGGCGGCGTGCACCGGAAAACGCGCGAGACGATGATGCTGTGCGAAGCGGCCGGCTATGACATCATCCTCGTCGAGACGGTTGGCGTCGGGCAAAGCGAGTTTGTCGTCCGCGGGATGGTCGACTTTTTCCTCCTGTTGGCGTTAACCGGCGCCGGCGACGAGCTGCAAGGGATGAAGCGCGGCATCATGGAGCTTGTGGACGCCATCGTCATCAACAAGGCGGACGGCGATAATAAAGAAAAAGCGAAAGCGGCGCAAAAAGAATACAATCAGTTTCTCCATTACCTGCGCCCGGCCACGCCCGGCTGGGAGACGAAAGCGTACACGTGCTCAGCGCTGCTGGGCGAAGGGATCGCCGACATGTGGCGCGTCATCCAAACGTTCGTCGAGACGACGAAGCGATCCGGCGTCTTTTTCGACCGCCGCCGCCAGCAGCAAAAAGACTGGATGCACGCCATGATCAAAGAATATATCGAAACGCGCTTTTTCACCGACTCGATCGTGAAAGAAAAGCTCCCAATGCTCGAGAACAGCGTCATTTCCGGCGCCAAGCCGGTCACCGCCGCCGTCAAAGAGCTGATCGAGGCGTATGAGCGGAAGCGGAGCGGCGAACTATGATATGATAAAGGGAAAGCGAAGGAGGTGTCACGATGTTCCAATTTCAATTTCCGCTCTATAGCGACATCGTCGAACAAGCGCGGCGCGAAGCGGTCGAAGCCGGATTTGCAGAGCTGCGCACGCCGGAAGACGTCGACGCCGCGTTTCGCCGTCCGGGCACAACGCTTGTCCTCATCAACTCCGTGTGCGGCTGCGCCGGCGGCATCGCCCGTCCGGCAGCGGCCCACGCCGTCCACTACGACAAGCGTCCCGATCATTTAGTGACCGTCTTTGCCGGCCAGGACAAAGAAGCAACAGCCCGCGCGCGCGAGTATTTTGTCGGCGAGCCGCCGTCCTCGCCGTCGTTCGCTCTGCTAAAAGACGGGAAATTGTGCGCCATGCTCCACCGCCACGACATCGAGGGGCACGAGCCGGTGGCGGTCGTGCAAAAGCTGCAAGCGCTGTTTGACGAATATTGTGAGGAAGTGTGAATACAAACCCCCGAAGCCAAAAAGCGTCGGGGGTTACATCCCTCTGTTGATTTTTTTCGTGAAAACGCCGAATCGATGCATGCAGGATTTTCATTCCCGGATGGAGGGGGCAGATCGCGCTGCCTATGAAACTTTTCTTTGTTTACCAAAACTCCCGTCCAATCAAAATGGCGGCGATCACGATGCCCGCCCCCAGCCACATCATGGGGAGAAGGAGGGACAGCGAATCGGCCGGCGCTTGAAACAAAAACAGATGTGGCCACGGCATGAACGTTCCTTGCGTTGCGACTTCCATAAAGGTATAGACCGCGATGACCGATAAGGCGATATCTAGGCTGCCAAAGACGCCTAACAAGGCAAGCCCAATCAACTGGTAAAACGAAAACAGCAGAAACAGGTGCACCAACACGGGTGCGGTGAGAAACATCGTTCCATGAATCCATATGACCGCCGCGACAAGAAGAACGATGCATCCCCCGTGCAAAACAGCATAGCGAACCAAGTCGAAGACGACCGTTTTTCGGTAATGCCATAACAGCGCTTCTTTCGCCCCTTCGTCGTACAAATGGCGGTACAAAAAGACGAGATGCCATCCGGCGATCGGCACGGCGATGCCTTGGATGACGGTGTACGACAAAAACGGTTCGTCGGAGCGGGCGGACAAGATCCCCATCAACCCGACGCACAGCCCGTAGACGAGAAACGGAAACCAGTACAATCGGCCGAGCAAGCGGCGGTCGAAGGAAAAATGATGGGCGATCGTCTTTTTATCCATGCGCTTCCGCCTCTTTCAACAACGCCAAATATCCGTCCATCAGCCGCGGGGCGACGCGCCGACCGATCGGCTCTTCGGACAAGACGCGCACGACGACGTGGGAAGGCTCTTCGCTCATTTGCACGACTTCGTTGGTGGCCATGACCGAGTCAAGCTCCTCAAATGGCACGTCCAACTCATACGTATAAGGAGCGGCTTTTTGCTTGAGCTCGTCCGGGCTGCCTTCAAACAGCACCGTGCCGCGGTCCAAAACTCCGATTTTGGTGCACAGAAATTCAATGTCCTCGACAAGATGCGAAGAGATGACGATCGTATGGTCATGGCCCAGCCGCTTCAACAAATTGCGAAACCGCACGCGCTCGCGGATGTCAAGCCCGGCCGTCGGCTCGTCAAACAGCAGGATGGACGGTTCCCGAAGCAACAGCATGGCGATGCCCACCCGCCGCCGCATGCCGCCGGACAGCTCGCGCATTTTTTTGTTGATGTGCGAAGACAAGTTGACTTGTTCGATGACCTTTTCGATTTTGGATCGGCAGGCGACGGGATGTTCACCTTGCAAGACAGCGAGATGCTCGAGCACTTCATACATCGTCAGCTCCGGGTACATCATAAACTCTTGCGGCAAATAGCCAATCTCGTTCACCCGCTTCACCCTCGTACCGGTGCTGATCGGCTCGTCTCCGAGCGACACCCGTCCGGCATTGAACTCCAACAGTCCGGCCACAATGCGCATCAACGTCGTCTTGCCGGCACCGTTTGGTCCCAGCAAGCCGTACACGCCGGAGAGGGTGAGGGAGACATCGGATAAAATCGGCTTCTTTTTCACGATTTTCGTCAATCCTTCAATGACGACCGCCAACGCCGTTCACCTCCTGCATTATCTCGATGACGCGATCCCATGTCCAAGCATTGTCCATGTTCTCATACCATGTCCGTAATAATTGCTGTTTTTGGTCTACGTCAAGCGACTGAAACTCGCTATACACTGATTCAATCTGCTTCTGCACGGATTGAGGTTGCGACTCGAACCACTCACTTTTGGAGCTCCAGTCGATCACCGGCAGGTCATTTTTTTGCATCAACCAGCGGGTGGCCAGCGAAATCCACTCGTTGTACATGATCCGCGATCCTTTCGGCGGTACGGAAAGCCGGAGAATTTTTTCATAATAATCTCGTTCTACGTGATAAGTGTCAATGGAAGAAAAGTCAGTGTTATAGACAAGATGATCATTCGCCATAAATGACGATAGCCCCCAACTTGAGAACACAATGGATTTAGGCAACGATGGAACCGCTGTTGATGCGATTTGGTGGACATAATGAAACGTTTTTTCAAACTGGTGGATGACAGTTGGTGCGCGTTTCGCCATATTTGGCCAGTCGGCTGGGTAGGTGATTTTGTATCCTTGGTACACGAGTTGATGCCCTTGCCCTTTGATCAAGGTGACCGCTTGCGCCTTCCCTCGGTAAACCGTCCCCCGCTTTGGCACATTACAAAACAGCACATCGCCGTCCACGTTTAAGGTAAAAGTGTACGTTTCATTCGGAAAGAATTGATCGGTGAACGCCCCACCCCAAGCTCTCGTTCCCGCTACTCGATATTCGTAGGTCCGATACATGTGTGTAGCTCGTTTTTTCGGATACCACGCTCGATCCGCCAACAGAACGATACGGCCATTGGTGTACGGGATGAGCGCCGTATCGACGATCTCATACGAAAACGTGAGCGTCGAGGTGCGTTTCGGCAGCCACACGGTCACGAGATCGCCGTTTCTTGTAAACTTGACGGGCTGATGGTCCGCTTCAATCGAGTGGAGCGGATACAAATGGTACAGTTGAAACGTGGGCCGGTTCGTTTCCAACTGGGACAAGGCCACGCGCACGACCGCACGTGATCCATGCAAGGAAAGGTCATACGACTGGATACGGTAGCGCAAATCGGCGTTCGTCTCTTGTTTCATCTGGCGGTATTGCTCGAGTTCGGTCGTCTGATCGGCCCGAGTGAACGCCTTGGTGTTCGTTTGCAAGGAGTGGTAGGCGGTTAGGACGATCAGAAACGGGAAGACGAGAAATGCTTTCAAGACGGCGTTTCGCTCCTTTCTCGTCTGCGTAAAGCGGATCGACGACAACAACGCCAACCCGACAAGGGAAAGAAACCACGCGGCCCATTTCCATTCCCCGCCGCGGTCGACCTCAAACCCGATGTAGGAATCATACGCTTGTTGAATCGCGTGTTTTCCGATAAACAGCAACGACGCCCAGTCGCGGGCATGAACAGTTTTGGACAGATCGATGAACAGCTCCGTCGTCATCGGTCCGGTCAGGATCCACACAAGCAAAATAGCGAAAAAACTGACCTTTTTCGTTTCCAACAGCAGTGCGATGATGACGCCGTACAGGACGGTGAGCACGAGCGGTCCAAACTGATAGACGGCGAGAAACCGAAGCAGCGACAAATACAGATCCGAAGGCTCCACCCCAACGAAGAGATACACGATTGAAAAAACGCCGCAGCTCATCATCAGCATAATCCCTTGGTACAGCGCATGAACCGCAAGCAAGGCGCTCATTTTCTCCAGCAAAATCCGGTAGCCGTCGGCGAACCATGACGAGACACCGTACAGAAGCTCTTTGGAATAGAGAAGATAGAAAAACACGATGTAAAAAATCGAAACAATTTGTACAAGCATGAATACTTCCGATGGCAACTCTACAGCGTATTCCATGCCTGAGTTCATATCGTCTGAAAAGAATAAAAGGAATCTGATAAGCAACAAAGCAAAAAATAGTGTGCTGGCACCGAGGTATAGTTTACTTTTCAACAGTTTTTTTAGATAAAAGACGAGGAAATTCCACCTCATAGCTCATCAACCGCTTTCTTTCCAAAAAGTTGACAAAAGGGGAATGCAGCCAAGGATCGCCCCATTCCTGTTTGGGCGTATCCCTGACTTTTCTATCATCGTAATTCACTATTATTGGACAGTAATGGTTACATATCCTCTTGAACCAATCGTTTGACCAACAATTTGGCCATAATATTTATCGCCTTCTTGTTGTGTAAAATTGTGCACGTTGAAGGAAAAATGTTACGAAAATAACGAGAGTCACACTAGCCGCAAGCCCCGCGAAGGATCGCCGCATGCTTCGAAAAACGCCATAAACGGCGATGGAAGAAAGAATATACGCCAACTTGATCAGCACGCGTTCTTTTTGGAAGGTTAGGCTGAATAACGGGTCAATGTAAGGCCAACGATGGTTTCCCCACAAGGAGAAGGATGGATTGCGATATTCCAAAGAAAACAGCACGATGATCCACAAAACAAACACACCAACGAGCAACATCGCTTTTTTCGAAGAATGATAGGCGTAAACAGCGCCTGTGGACAATCCGATCATCCACGCCCATAGAAATGGTAGAAGAAAATGAATCAAATACAATGGAAACAGAAAAGTGAAAAGATCCCAACCCGCTGAATAGTTGGCCACCACCGCACCGGCGATGATCCCGGCCAAGGCCAGTTGCCAAGCGAAAAAACAAATAAATGCGATCAAAGTTTGGCAGAAGACGATCTTTTGCGGGTTTGGCATGATGTCATTCATCGCCATCCAGTGAATTGGAGTCGAAGTGAACAACGAAACATGCAAACGGAAGCTGAAGAGCAGCCAGACAGCCATTCCAATCGGAACCAAATATTTCGTATATAAGATCCATTCCGCTGGATTGGTGGTATGGGGATTGAGGCAAACAAACATCAAAACCCCAGAAAATACGAATATGAAACTAGCTTCTGCTTTTAAGCGGGACGCCATTCTTGAAATGAACACCCATTTCATATGGAATGCCCTCTCTAATCATGAATTTGAAATGTTTGTAAAATTCAATGGCATTATAAAAAAAGAAGAAGAAGGTGTCAACCTTTTACATGGAAATTCACAGTATATTCACAAATAATAGGAAAATCACATTGTCAAAATAACAAATTTTGTCATAATTTTGTGTCTTTCGACGTAAGGAGGGGGTCCGTTGTGCCCCGAGCTGTTGTCGCCGTGCTGAACGAAGCGATCGGGCGGGGGCAGAAGACGATGGATGGAACGCCTGCTCGCTGTACTTTTTTGTGTCTAGACCGGTTTGTTCTGCCTGAGCGGACAGCCGTCTTTTTTCCTTTCCGCGGCGGTGGGACAGGGGCTTGGCGATTGAGAGCGCGTGAGCTGAGGTGGCTCGTTTTTCCTTGCATCGAAAGCGCCGTTATCGGTACAATGAAGTCGGCAACCATTGGCAAAGGAGACGGCGCGATGAAAATCGGCTATCGGACGTTGAAAACGGCGGTCGGGGCGGCGCTGGCGATCGCCATCGCTCAGTTGATCGGCCTTCACAACTTCGCTTCTGCCGGCATTATCGTCATTTTGTGCGTTCAAGTGACGAAAAAGCGGTCGCTGGAGACCGCGCGGGCCCGTTTGGCGGCGTGCGTTGTCGCGATCGGGTTTGCGGCGTTGTTTTTTGCCGTCTTCGGCTACCATCCGTGGACGATCGGGCTGCTGCTGTTAGTGTTTATTCCGGTGACGGTTCGGCTGAAAGTCAACGAAGGCATTGCGACCAGTTCGGTGATCATTTTGCATTTGTATGCGGCCAAGGAGATCACATGGGAATGGGTCGTCAATGAGCTGCTGCTAGTCGCTGTCGGCATCGGGGTGGCGCTCATCGTCAACATGTACATGCCGAGCGCCGAGAAGCAGCTCAAAGAGTACCAGCGCATTGTCGAGGATTTGTTTCGCATCATTTTAAAAGAAATCGTGCGCTATTTGCGCACGAATGAGCTCGATTGGGATGGGAAGGAGCTGCCGCTTGCCGCGGAGATGCTTGAGCGGGCGAAAACGCTCGCGATGCGCCACGCCGACAACCAACTATGGAGGAACGAAGATGAATACGTCCGCTACTTCCGGATGCGCGAGCGGCAGCTGGAAATCATCGAGCATATGCTTCCGCTGGTGACGTCGCTGACGTACACGGTTGAGCAGCGGATGATGATTGCTGATTTTATCGATGAACTAAGCGATGCCATTCACCCGGGAAATACAGCTGATCGGTTTTTGCGGCGTCTTGCCGAGATGCGCGAGCAGTTTAAGGAGATGCCGCTGCCAACGACCCGCGAGCAGTTTGAGGAGCGGGCGGCGCTGTTTCATTTGGTGCGCGAATTGGAGCAATATTTGCTGATTAAAAGTGAGTTCCGCCCGAAAAATGAACCGGAAAAGCGGCGGTGGCCGTCGCTTGGTTGACCGAAAGGCGGCGCATACCCCCGCCTTTGTTGGCACACACTAAAGCCAAATGCCGCAAAGGGTGACTGATATGCGTAGATCGTTGCTGGTAGGTTTGTTGCTTGCTGTGCTGGTGGGGACGCCGTTTCGGACGGGGGCGGAGACGAAGCCGCTTGTGATCGTGAACAAAGCGATCAACAAACTTGCGCTCGTCCGCGACGGCCGGATTGAGGCCGTTTATCCGGTGGCGACGGGGGTGAATGCCGAACTGACGCCGGAAGGGCTGTTTACCGTCACGGTGAAGGCGGAAAACCCGTACTATCGGAAAAAAGACATCCCGGGCGGAGCGCCGAACAATCCGCTTGGCACGAGATGGATCGGCTTTAACGCGCGCGGGACGGACGGGCGCATTTACGGCGTTCATGGAACAAACAACCCGGCGTCGATCGGCAGCTACGTTTCGCAAGGGTGCGTGCGCATGCACAACCGCGATGTCGAGCATTTGTACGAACGAGTGCCGATCGGCGCCCGCGTGCTCATTCTCCGCAGCCATGAGCCGTTTTCCGCCATTGCGAAACGATACGGCGCGGTTCGATGAACACCGCAAGCTCCCTTGCTTTGGAGCTTGCGGTGTTTGGTGTCTAGGCGTAAAGAGTGCTCCCGCCTCCCGGAAAAGGCGGGGGCGTTTCCGTTTCTTTTCGTTCCGAAGGCGGCTTTCGTCGGCGCCACGAAACACCTGCGCCCTAGCTGTTTCAACAGGTAGTGATGAAGCTAAAACCACATGCTGATGCCGGCAAGGAGCGTCGTCAGCAGCATGCAAGCGAGCATCAAATAGACAATAAATTTTTGCGTTTTGCGCGACAACGGTCCGTCCTCCTTCCGTCCGCTGTTCTACGTTTATTGTAACGGCAAACGGCAGGGCGGACAAGAAAAAACAAAAAGCAGGATTTTTCGCCGAAACGGCGAATAGTAAGACGTTGGCCTGATCATTTTGCCGCAAAGGGGATGACGACCATGCGTGTGAAAAAAGTCGACCATATCGGCATTGCTGTCCGCTCGATCGAGGAAGCGCTTCCGTTTTATACGGAGGTGCTCGGCCTGCCGTTTCTCGGCATCGAGGAAGTCGAGTCGGAGCAGGTGAAAGTGGCGTTTTTGCAGGCCGGAGAGGCGAAACTGGAGCTGCTTGAGCCGCTGTCGCCAGAGAGCGCGGTGGCGAAATTTATCGAAAAGCGCGGTGAAGGGATCCATCACGTGGCGCTTGGCGTTGAGGACATCACCGAGCGCATCCGCGAGTTGAAGGAGCACGGCATCCGCATGATTCAAGATGCGCCGAAACGCGGCGCCGGCGGGGCGCTCGTCGCCTTCATGCATCCGAAATCGACCGGCGGCGTGTTGTATGAACTTTGCGAGCGAACGAACCAAACGGAGGGACACCGATGAGCGACATGTACGACAAAATCAACGAACTGTATGACCGCCGCCGCGAGATTGAACTGGGCGGCGGCGATGCGAAAATCGAACAGCAGCACGCGAAAGGGAAGCTGACCGCGCGCGAGCGGATTGACTTGCTTTTGGACGAAGGAACGTTTGTCGAACTCAATCCGTTCATCGAGCACCGTTGCACTGATTTTGGCCTCGGGGAAAAGAAGGGGCCGGGCGATGGGGTCGTCACCGGCTACGGGAAAATCAACGGCCGCACGGTGTTTGTCTTTTCGCAAGATTTCACCGTTTTCGGTGGGGCGCTTGGGGAAATGCACGCGAAAAAAATTGCCAACATCATGGATTTGGCGGCAAAAACCGGGGCGCCGGTCATCGGTTTGAACGATTCGGGCGGCGCCCGCATTCAAGAAGGGGTCTTGTCGCTGGACGGGTACGGGCACATTTTTTACCGCAACGCCATTTACTCCGGGGTCATCCCGCAAATTTCCGTCATCATGGGGCCGTGCGCCGGTGGAGCCGTCTATTCGCCGGCCATCACCGATTTTGTGTTCATGGTCGAAAAAACGAGCCAAATGTTCATCACTGGCCCGAAAGTGATTGAAGCGGTGACCGGGGAGAAAATCAGCGCCGAAGATTTAGGCGGCGCCCGCGTGCACAACACGATCAGCGGCAACGCCCACTTTGCGGCGGCGAATGAAGAGGAGGCGCTCGCCGAAGTGCGGCGGCTGCTTGGCTATTTGCCGTCAAACAATCACGAAAAGCCGCCGTTTGGCTCGATTCCGGACGGGGACGACTACCGGCCCGACTTGGCCGATGTCGTGCCGATTGACGCCGTCCGCCCGTACGATGTGCGCCACGTGATCGCCCACGTCGTCGATGACGGTTCCTTTATGGAAGTGCAAAAAGATTTTGCGAAAAACATCGTGATCGGCTTTGCCCGCATTAAAGGTGAAGTGGTGGGGCTTGTGTGCAACCAGCCGAAATTTATGGCTGGCGGCCTTGACATCGATTCGTCCGACAAGGCGGCGCGCTTCATCCGTTTTTGCGATTCGTTCAACATCCCGATCATTACGTTTGAGGACGTCACCGGCTTTTTCCCGGGCGTCAAGCAGGAGCACGGCGGCATCATCCGCCATGGGGCGAAAATTTTGTACGCCTACTCGGAAGCGACGGTGCCGAAAATCACCGTTATTTTGCGGAAAGCGTACGGCGGCGCCTACGTCGCTTTAAACAGCAAATCGATCGGCGCCGATGTCGTCTATGCGTGGCCGAACGCCGAAGTGGCCGTCATGGGGCCACAAGGGGCGGCGAACATCATTTTCGCGAGCGAAATTGAAAACAGCCCGAATCCGGAAGAAACGCGGGCGCAAAAAATTGCCGAATACCGCGAGAAATTCGCCAACCCGTACGTCGCCGCCAAATACGGGATGATCGATGACGTCATCGACCCGCGCGACACGAGAATCAAGCTCATCCAAGCGCTCGAGATGCTTCGCCATAAGCATGAAGAGCGGCCGAAGAAAAAGCATGGCAACATTCCGCTGTAAAAACGGGGTCAAACGGCCCCGTTTTGTCGGTTGGCCTCTATTTTGGCAAACCGATTCGCGTCCGTCAAGCTCTTTCCGTTGCCTGTCTGTCAGCCATTGAAACGTGCGCTAAAACTTTTCCAACGCGTCTGTCAGCGCCTTGCCTGCCGATCGTTCCGCTGTCCGGTTGGCGTTGAGTGGAAACTTTCGGTATACTTGAGGTGGAATACATAAACAGGAGGAAGAAAGTTTATGGTCAATGAACAGCGTCTTGTCGACGAGTTTTTGGAGCTCGTGCAAATCGATTCAGAAACGAAGCATGAAGGTGAGATCGCCAAGGTGCTGAAACAAAAGTTTGCAGCGCTCGGCCTTGAGGTCATCGAAGACGATGCGGCCGCGAAAACAGGGCATGGCGCCGGCAACTTGATTTGCACGCTGGCGGCGACGAAAGACGGGGTCGACCCGATTTACTTCACCTCCCATATGGATACGGTCGTGCCGGGCAAAGGGGTAAAACCGTCGATTCGCGATGGCTATGTCGTCACCGACGGGACGACGATTTTAGGCGCCGATGACAAAGCCGGCTTGGCGGCGATGTTGGAGGCGATTCGGGTGTTGAAAGAGCAGCACATCCCCCACGGCTTGATTCAATTCGTCATCACGGTCGGGGAAGAGTCAGGGCTCGTCGGGGCGAAGGCGCTCGATCCATCGCTGCTCAAAGCGAAATACGGCTATGCGTTGGACAGCGACGGCAAAGTCGGCAACATCGTCGTCGCCGCGCCGACGCAGGCGAAGCTGAAAGTCGTCGTGCACGGCAAAACCGCCCATGCCGGTGTGGCTCCCGAGCGCGGGGTGTCCGCCATTACGATCGCGGCCAAAGCGATCGCGAAAATGCCGCTCGGCCGCATTGATGAGGAGACAACGGCGAACATCGGCCGCTTTGAGGGCGGCACGCAAACGAACATCGTCTGCGATCGCGTTGATATTTTAGCGGAAGCCCGCTCGCTCGTTCCGGAAAAAATGGAAGCCCAAGTGGCGAAGATGAAAGAGGCGTTTGAAACGGTTGCTGCGGAAATGGGCGGCCGCGCCGAGGTCGAGGTCGAAGTGATGTACCCGGGCTTCAAATTCAGCGACGGCGATCATGTCGTCGAGGTCGCCAAACGGGCGGCGGCGAACATCGGCCGGCCGTGCGAGCTGCAGCGAAGCGGCGGCGGCAGCGACGCCAACGTCATTGCCGGCTTCGGCATTCCGACGGTCAACCTCGCTGTCGGCTATGAAGAAATCCATACGACGAACGAGCGGATGCCGATTGAGGAGTTGGTCAAACTGACGGAAATGGTCGTCGCCATCATCAAAGAAGTCGCCAATGCCGAGTAAGCATCCCGAAGACGGATGCCCTTTTTTTCTTCGGGCGCCGAAATCCGCTGAACATTCAGCGAGAATCGGCCGATAAAAAAAGCAGACACGATGTCAATCATTGAGAGAGGTGGCGGGGAATGGACAAATATGTGGTCTTTCGCGTCGAGCGGGAACAATACGCCGTTTCGATCGCGTATGTCGTCTCCATTGAAAAAATGACGGCGCCGACCGCGGTGCCGCATATGCCGGACTATATGGCGGGCGTCGTGCGCATCCGCGGCGAGCTCGTGCCGGTGCTTGATATGCGCAAGCTCCTGTACGGGCGGGCCATCGAAGAAACGGACCAGACGCGCCTTGTCGTCGCGGCGGTCGATGGGCTGTCAGTGGCGCTGATCGTCGATGAGGCGAAGGAAATCGCTGATATTGAGCCTGAGGCGATTCAGCCGCTTCAACTGATGTCCGCGGAGCGCACACCGTATCTTGTCGGGATGGCGACGCTGCCGGATCGATTGTTGACGGTGCTCGATCCGCGCGTGTTGTTCAACCATTTGGAGGAAGCGGAAGAGATCCGAGAACAAATCGCTGCTGTTCAACCCGATGAAGCGGTATAGAAGGCTGGTGAAAAACCGCTAATTCCCTTCATCAATGAGGGCAGGACCGCTGCAACAAGGTTTTTCTCGTTGAAAAATGAGATGGCAAAGCCGCATCTACGAGTCAATCACCGGTCTCATAGGTGTTTGCCTATACCGTTTTGTTTTCCGCGCATATCCTAACCATGGAAACGAACTTCACCCGATGAAGAGGAGGCGCATTCCATGGTTCGACCGTTTGGCCCGTATCCGGGCGGCTTTTATCCGCCGTACTATGGCGGCTACGGCCACTATCCGTATGGCTACTATC
The DNA here is from genome assembly GCF_007829715.1 of Geobacillus sp. C56-T2. Classification (NCBI taxonomy): domain Bacteria; kingdom Bacillati; phylum Bacillota; class Bacilli; order Caryophanales; family Anoxybacillaceae; genus Geobacillus; species Geobacillus sp. C56-T2. Next base: position 2,292,891 of record NZ_VJWB01000001.1, on the reverse strand, counting down.
CTTATTGGTACGGGGGATATGGCGGCTATCACCACTTTCCATACGGGATGCATGATGGCCACTATCCGTTTTCGCCGTATGGCTTCCCGCATTACGGGGGGTATTGAGCACGAGGGGCATTCAGCCCCTCCCTCGATGAGAGGGAAGGGGGTAGCCCGGATTAGCGAGCAAACAAACGTCCATGGCCGACCAGTTCATCCGTTGATGTTGGGCGGTCTTTTTGAGATTCCATAGGACGGTGTAGATCCGCTCTGCCAATGTCCGCGGGCGGCATTTCCCGAACGGCTCCGATTGTATGTGGTGCAAGGCTGCTCTCTCAAATGGATTGGCTGGGTTTTTAGCAACTTCCGCGCTTTCGCCCCCATTCTCACGGCTGATCAGCCTTTTTGCGCACGCATCCATAAATCGATTTAGAAAACTTGCAGCCGATCCGTAAACTATGATATGTTCTTTGATGAACAATCAAAACAGAAAGGGACGTTGAAAGATGGCAAAACAGCAAATCGGCGTCATCGGACTGGCGGTCATGGGGAAAAACTTGGCGCTCAACATCGAAAGCAAAGGCTATTCGGTGGCGGTCTACAACCGTTCGCGCGAAAAAACGGATGAGTTTTTGCAAGAAGCGAAAGGAAAAAACATTGTCGGTACATACAGCATCGAAGAATTCGTCAACGCCTTGGAAAAACCGCGGAAAATTTTGCTGATGGTGAAAGCGGGAGCGCCGACGGACGCGACGATCGAACAGCTGAAGCCGCATCTGGAAAAAGGCGATATTGTCATTGACGGCGGCAACACGTATTTTAAGGATACGCAGCGCCGCAACAAAGAGCTCGCTGAACTCGGCATCCACTTTATCGGCACGGGTGTGTCCGGAGGTGAGGAAGGGGCGCTGAAAGGCCCGTCGATCATGCCAGGGGGACAAAAAGAAGCGCATGAGCTCGTGCGCCCGATTTTTGAAGCTATCGCCGCCAAAGTTGACGGCGAGCCGTGCACGACGTACATCGGCCCGGACGGCGCCGGCCATTACGTGAAAATGGTGCATAACGGCATCGAATACGGCGACATGCAGCTGATCGCCGAAGCGTACTTCCTGCTCAAACACGTGCTTGGCATGGACGCCGCTGAGCTGCACGAAGTGTTCGCCGACTGGAACAAAGGCGAATTGAACAGCTATTTAATTGAAATCACCGCTGATATTTTCACGAAGATCGATGAAGAAACAGGGAAGCCGCTTGTTGATGTCATTTTGGACAAGGCCGGGCAAAAAGGAACGGGCAAATGGACGAGCCAAAACGCGCTCGATTTAGGCGTGCCGCTGCCGATCATCACCGAATCGGTATTCGCCCGCTTCATCTCGGCGATGAAAGACGAGCGCGTCAAAGCAAGCAAAGTGCTGGCAGGCCCAGCGGTGAAACCGTTTGAAGGCGATCGCGCCCACTTCATCGAAGCGGTGCGCCGCGCGCTTTATATGAGCAAAATTTGCTCATACGCCCAAGGGTTTGCGCAAATGAAGGCGGCGTCTGAGGAATACAACTGGAACTTGCGCTACGGCGACATCGCCATGATTTTCCGCGGCGGCTGCATCATCCGCGCGCAATTTTTGCAAAAAATTAAAGAGGCGTACGACCGCGATCCGGCGCTGCCGAACTTGCTCTTGGATCCGTACTTCAAAAACATCGTCGAAAGCTATCAAGATGCGCTCCGCGAAATCGTCGCCACCGCAGCGATGCGCGGCATTCCGGCGCCAGGATTCGCCAGCGCCCTCGCCTACTATGACAGCTACCGCACGGCGGTGCTCCCGGCCAATTTAATTCAAGCGCAGCGTGACTACTTCGGCGCCCACACGTACGAACGCGTCGATAAGGAAGGCATTTTCCATACGGAATGGCTGAAGTAAGCAAAAAACCCTTAGAGCCTTATGTGGCTCTAAGGGTTTTTTTGGCGCTTGATGAAACTTCGTCTCAACCGTTGCCATCGCATGGAAGTCGCCCGACATGATCGCCCGGCGACCTTTCCGTTCATGCTGGGCATCTGATTACGTGCGTCGATAAATGGCATCGCCGACAATAATCGTGATTAAAGAGATCAGCATCGTCAATTTGACCGCTTTGTAGTCTAAAAAGCGCAGCACTTGTTCTTCAAACATGTAGATGAAAAAGAATATGACCATCAGCACGGCGAGAAATAAGGCAAATCGTTTTTTTTCGATTCATGAAGAGAAGCTCTCCTTCTATCTCCATATTTACAATTAATTTTCATTGGGAAATTTTCGAAAAACAAGAGCCTTTATTCCCATTTTTCAACCTGTAGATAGGCAAATCTCATAGCGCCTCACGAAGCAGCTGTTTGTCATAACGTACAGCCAACATGCCAAACAGCGAATAGCAGACTGTGTAAATCGCCATCACCGTCAACATCGGCGTCCACAGTTCGGTGCCGAAAAAGAACCAGCCGGAACGGACGGCAAAGTAGCTGTGAGACAATCCAAGAAGCAACGGAACCCCAAAGTAGAACAGCTGTTTCTGTCGGATGCCCGCGAAAAAGTCGTTTTCGGTGAATCCGAGTTTGCGTAAAATGGTGTAATTCGGCCGCTCTTCTTCGCCGGCGCCCATTTGCTTAAAGTAAAGAATACAGCCGGAGGTGACCAAAAAGGCGAGCCCTAAAAAGGTGACAACAAACATGATCAATCCGAATGTCTGTTTTTGATAGCGGCTCATGATCAGGCGCGAATCGGCGATGGAGGAAAACTTCATGCGTTGAAACAGCTGATCAGCCCGCTCGATATTTGTTTCGTCAGTCAGGTGAATTCCGATATGCACCTTTTTCATTTGTGGATCGGTTTCTTTTTGCAAACGAGCAAACATCGTTTGATCGACAACGACGGTGGGCATGCCGTGCGTAAAATGGTAGTTGACGTAATAGTCTTTTTTCATCCCAAGGTAATGAAGCGGGACCATGCGGCCGTTTGCTTCTAAGCGAATCATTCCCGTTTCTTTAAACGGCAAGAATTGGCGGAGGATGTCCTGATATCCCGTCAGCACAGCTTCCCCGGGCTTGACATCGATGCGGCCTGTACTTGTGTCGCTGATCACCGATAGCGCAGCGGCGGACGGCTGAAACTGGAGCCGGCTTTGATCAGCGATGTCTAAAATCATTGAAATATCAGTCGGTGTTTCAATGACATCGATCATCGTTTCCCGATAGCGAATATCATGAGATCGCAGCGCCGCCGTAAAACGGGCGGCATCTTTTTTGTCCGTGAACGCAAAGTCGGCGGCGACGTAGTTTTGCGCGGCCTGTTCGGCTGAATAGTAGGAAATATAGCTTAACGAAATCAACCCGATCGCGATGGCCGACACGGTCGTGATGATGGTGAGCAGCAAGGCATTTGATTTGATGCGAAACATAAGCGATGACATGGAAAGCACGTCGTCGATCGACAAATAGCCGCCTTTCCGCTTTCGCCATAGGTGGAAGAGAAAGCTGATCGTTCCTTTAAAAAACAAGTAGGTGCCGATGATGACCGCGCCTAAAATGAACGCCATGGCCATGAATAAGCCTTGAACGCTCTTCCAGTCGCTGCTAAACAATTTCATCGATATCCCATAGCCGCTGCCGATGAGGATGATCCCGGCCATTCCCACGACCATGTTCCATACGGATACATGTTTTGCTTCGGTTGTCGATGTCGTGCGGAACAAGGAGACAATCGTCTGTTTTTTGAGAAACAAGCGGTTCATCCCCATCATGAACACATTGATCACACTAAACACAATCAACGTTTGCACCAATGCTTGGCCCGAAAAGGAAAGAGACGCCTTGACTGGAATATCGATGATTTTAAACAAAATCATCATCAACAGCTTGGAAGCGGCAAATCCCATCCATATGCCGATGATCAGCGTGCCGTAATAAAGAATGACGTTTTCGGCCGCCAGCATCAAAAAAATGTTTCGTTTCGTCATGCCGATCAGCTGCAAAAGAGCGATCTCATGGCCGCGCCGTTGGATAAACAAGGCATTGGCATACAAAAGAAAGACGGCGACAATCACGATAAGAAGCACCGCGCCCGTGCGGACGGCCGCCGCCCCTTTCACTCCCCCTTTGATGGCATCAAGGGCTGGGTCGTACTGCAATGTCACGAACGCGAAATACAAGGCGGAAGCAAACATTAAAGCAAACACGTACAAATAATAATGTTGAATGTTTTGTTTCAAATTGCGGAACAAGAGTTGCTTCATGCTCATGGACGAACACCACCTAGCACGCCTTGTGTTTGCATAATGGCTTGGAAAAACTGCTGCTGCGTTTCGGTTCCTTTGTACAGTTGCGTATACAATTGTCCGTCTTTAATAAAAACGACACGGCTTGAGAAACTGGCCGCGACCGGATCATGGGTGACCATGATGATCGTCGTCTTCCGTTGTTGATTCAGTTTTCGCAGCTTGTGCAATAAATCGGAAGCCGATTTCGAATCGAGTGCGCCGGTCGGCTCATCGGCAAAAATGATGCTCGGCTCATGGATGAACGCCCGCGCCGCGGCCGCGCGCTGTTTTTGCCCTCCAGAAATTTCGCTTGGATAGTGGTTTTGGATGTCAATAATGCCAAGTTCAGACGCCAATTCGGCAAATTTCTTTTCCGCTTCTCGCTTGGGCGTTTTCGTAATCGATAAAGGCAAAAGGACATTTTCCTTCACCGTCAGCGTGTCAAGCAAATGATACTCTTGAAAAATGAATCCGACATGGCGCTTGCGAAATTCCGCCAGCTCCCGGTCTTTCATGGCGACGATGTTGTTTCCTTCGATGAAAATCGCGCCCTCGCTCACCCGATCGATGGAGGAAAGGACGTTGAGCAGTGTCGTCTTCCCTGATCCCGACGGGCCCATGATTGCGAGAAACTCTCCTTTCTCCACGCGCAAATCAATGCCTTTGAGCACTTCTTGTTGATTTTTCTTTGTTCCGTAAATTTTGCGGATGTTAGTTGCTTCGAGTATCGTCATCTCCTGTCCCCCTCCTTCGTTTCTATCATAAACAAAATGGTTCATTTTCTCCTTTGTTTGGTCGAACAAAACAAGACAGCATGTGACAGTTTTGTCACATGCCGTGCATTCGGATCAGGTCGTTTTCCTGGGGAAATACGATGGTAAAGACCGTCCCGCGCCCCGGTGAAGATTCGACGTGAAAGTCAAGCAGAAGCGGTTGGGCGGCTTTTTTCGCCAAATACAGCCCCATTCCCGTCGCCGCTTCGTTTTGGTGTTCGGCGGTGGAGGTGAAGCCCTTGTCAAAAATGCGCGGCAAGTCCTTCGGATCAATGCCGCGGCCGAAATCTTGAATTTGCAAGTGGATATGGCCGTTTTCTAGAAAACTTTTCACGATAATGTCGCAAGACTCACTATATTTCACCGCGTTCGTCACGATTTGCCGGATGATAAACGAAAGCCATTTGGCATCGCTGAGCACCGAGCGGACGTTCAATTGCAGATCAAAGCCGATGCCTTTTTGCATGCACCATGGCTGCAACGGTTTGATTTCATTGATGAGAAGCGGCTTGAGCTCGACGTGTTCAATATATAAATCGTTTTCCATGTGAGGGAGCCGCCGCTGATGGAGCTGCTGATCAAGCAGCAAATGAATGCGCAGCCATTCGTATAGGAGCGATGATTTGGTGTTTTCCTCTTCGACTCGTTCGATCATGAGCCGCATGGCCGTCAGCGGCGTTTTCATTTCGTGAATCCATGTCAGCAGTTCATCTCTCTCTTGTTCCAACGCTGTTCGGCATACGGTCAGTTCCTGTTTCCATTCGTCCATTTGGCTGGCTATGGCGCGCTCAACGATGCGTTCAAACGGACTGGCCGCCTGCAGGATGGAAGCGGGGGCCAAGGCAAGATGGCACGTTTGCAGCCGCTGATAAAATGCCGTTTCCTTTTTCCACCGGATGATGACAAAGACGGCAAAGAGGATAGATGTTAAAAAGACGATATAAAGAGCGGAGGAAAAGGGAATCGTCGGATCAAGATAAGCGACAAACAGAATGAACAGCTCGAGGAACAAAAAGAAGGCAAGCCAGCTTTTTCGTTCCATCAAGTAGTCTTTGATCATGAGCCGATCCCCTCTTCCTTTGCCATATACCCTTGTCCCACTTTCGTTTCGATGAAACGGCCCAAGCCCAGTTCGTCAAGCTTTTTCCGCAGCCGATTGACATTGACGGTCAGCGTGTTGTCGCTGATAAACCGTTCGTCCTCCCACAGCTGTTCGATCAGTTCTGTCCGCGTTACAATCGTGTTTTTCTTGTTCAACAGATGTTTTAAAATCAACAGTTCGTTTTTTGTCAGCTCCACCGTTCCTTGTTCATTGGTGACCGTGCTTTTGGCATAGTCGATGGTGGCGCCGCACCACGTTTGCAGGTGGATGGGGCCTGCATTGTAATCGTACACGCGCCGGAGCAGCGCCTGGATTTTCGCGATCAGCACGTCAAAATGAAACGGCTTTTGGATGTAATCATCCGCGCCAAGCTGCATGGACATGACCATGTCGGTCGGATGGTCGCGCGACGATAAAAACAAGATCGGGACGTTCGAATGCGCGCGGATTTGGCGGCACCAGTGAAATCCATCAAATTTCGGCAGCTGGATGTCAATGATGACAAGGTGTGGCTGGCAGTGTGAAAATTCCTCCATCACCCGGCTGAAATCACGGATGCCGCAAACGTTGTATGACCATTGTTCGAGACGTTGTTTGATTTCTTGAAACAACGTGGCGTCGTCTTCAATGAGTAAAATGTTCAACCTCGTGTCCCCCTACTCTTTTCCGCTCGATATGGCGTGTTGTTCTGTTTTCCATTATATCTGTTTTTTGGTTGTTTAGGGAGGTAGCGTCAAAAGTTCTATGAAAACTCCACACAGACCATCCCATTGAGCATCGTGGGGCATGCAGAGAGCCGGATTCGCCCTTGACCAACACCCGCCAAAGGTGGGAAAGAGTCGTCAAGGGCGACGGGGACAAAAAAGAAGGCAATAGGAAAGCCGCCCTTGCTTTTACCGAATTTTACCTTTGGCGGTGTTCGGTTGGTCAAGGGTTCGCTTCGCCGAATCCGGCAGGAGTTCTGTTCAACGGGCTCTGGAGGACAAAAAAGTTAGGCTGCCTCGTTTTGAAGGAAGTCCTGAGCCATGGTGATGAGCTTCGTCCACCGGGCTGGCATATGCGGCAGCTCGGCGAGCTCCGGGATGACGACCGGTACCCGGCCTTCGAGCGCGCTATGCGGGCGCAGAAAGTTGAAATACGCCACAAACAGCGTCACAAAGGACACCGAGCCTTCCTCGGCGCCAAACCCATGGGTCGGGCGGTAGTTGCCTTTAAAGGTCCGGTTGAATCGCTCGATGATCTGCTTGAGAGGGCGAAACTCTTCCGAGACCGGATCTTCGTTGGTCAGGCCGATCACCTGGCGGACGTCAAACGAAATCCCGTGCTGGGCAAAGAAGTGTTGCGCCAACCGGTAAATCGGGTTGCCATCCACGACGAACGACAAGTCGTCTGGAAGGGACGGCAGCTTCCTGAGGACATCATTGATCGCCTTGATGGCCGAGAGCGTGTCCCGGTTGGGCGAGACGCGATAGGACAGCACGATCTTTTTCACGGCGTCGAACATAAAGAATAGGTAATGCCAACGGCCCTTCACACGAATATATGTCTCGTCCCCACAGAACGAACCGGACAGCTCATACGGGAATCGGTCGACAAAGGGCTTGATCCAAAGCGCGACGCTGTTGGCGTAGTTGAGCACCGTCTGATGAGAGATCGAGACGCCATGGATGTCCTTCAGGGCGGCGGCGGTTTCCCTCGAGGACATCCCAAAGTTGACGTAGTACGTCAACACGAGCCCCAACACGTGCGGCGACGCAGCCAGCCGGGACAAATCGACCTTCGGCTTGATGAGCGACGAGGAAGCCAACGGGAGAAAGTCAAACAAGAACTCCCGAAACAAATACCGCACCTTGAAGGCTTGAGGATTCTGTTGAAACTGTTGGCGCTCTTTCTTCGTCATCCGGCGAAGGTTGGCCTGGTAAAACGGGCAATCGTTGTTCTTGCACTTATAGACGTTGTATTCCTTGCGTTCCTTGATTTTTTCCAACGTCTTTTTGCAGTGCGGACAACGAAAGACCGCTTGCTTGGTGAACCGATTTCGGTGGTTGAACCGGCATTGGCACACTTTGCATTGGTATTGCCCTTTTCCGCCGTTATTGGCGTACAGGTAAGAAGAGGGAGCCTGGCAGCGAGGGCAGGTCAACGAATCCGGAACACGGTGTTTCGCCTTCGCGCGGCGCTGGATGGGCCGTAAAGGACGTCTGTGCTGGGCTTCATAGTCTGCCAACAGCTTCCGGTAATCAAGGGTTTCCGGCACATCGATGATCGGAAGGTCATCGACCTGAAGTTTCCGGTACGGCTTTTGGATGGGTTCGTCCCAGTCCTCGAGATGCAAGGATTTTCCCAATATCACACCCATCAAATACACAATGATTTGATATTGGGTCTTGATGATTTCGAGCAAATAGGCTAATAATTGAGGTAACAAGCTTGTCACTCCTTTGTTTTGGCTGTTGGGTGTCGTTACCTCAATGATGGCCGAAAACAATGGGGGTGGCAAGCTTTTTTTCTTCCAACCGTTGAAACTCAAGGGAAAACCGTGAGTGTGGAGGATAAACTTTTGACAATACCTTTAGGGAGAAGGGGGGCGATGAGATGGAAGAGATGGGTGGGAATCAAAATTGAAAGTATATCGGACAATGAGTTATTATGGATTCAAAGAATGAATGGAAAATGGAGGTGGAATTTAGCGATGAGTTACTCATCTGAGGAAATGAGAACTAGGGATGCCATTTTAGATAAATTTTATACATTGGACTATCTCTGTTGCAAACAAGGAGTTGTTGCTGAAATCGTTGTTTTAGGGGGAGCGGCGCTTTTATTACTTATGGAGCAAATGGGAGAACAGTTTCGTCCTACGAGGGATATCGATGTTCATCTTATCAGCACCAACAATATGCAGGCCTTATTAAGGGAGTTAGAAAAAATAAATGTCGATGTGGTTGGAGGAATTATGGAGGTTCCTCCATCGGAAGACTTGCGGAATAAGGAGTCACTTTTTGAGTTGGATTTGGATTTTTCGGCTATTCGTGTCTATGTTCCAACCATCGAATTGCTTGCCTGTTGCAAAATTTTTTCCACTCGTGAAAAAGATTTAATTGATTTAAAGGAGACACAGATATTAGAAAAATGTGATACAGAAAAGTTGCTGGGAATGGTAGCGGAATATAGAGAATATTTGCTGAATCCCTCAAATCAAGATTTGAATTTGTATGAACTAGATAACATTTTGAAGGAAAAAGGCATATTATAGAGAGAATGTGATAAAATATTAGGTACAAATAAGTTGCAAAGGAAAGGGGGCAACTACCATGAATAGTAGGACGGGAGAGGAACCCACAGTGCCTTTTTCGGAATTTCTCGAAGAGCTACGTCGAGAGTTACGTTTTCAGCAAAATGGGGGAACTAGTTATCGAAAACAAACGGCACAATTATCATTACAAGTTGCCCAGAAAGCAGGATGTATAGATCCGTTTTTTAATAGAGAAAGTGCCAAGCGGACAGTTTCTCAATTGCTTCCTGACCTCGATCTTTTTCGTATCGAAGACATTGCTAAGATGTTGAATGTCATTGCAAGGGAACTCTATATGAATGCTACCCTTTCCGATGAAGTTAGAGATTATATACACCAAAAACGTCAACATCGCAAGCCTCTCTTAAAAGAACGGCATTTTCTTGGTTTTAAATCTAAGTTGCAATAAAGAATTTACTGGCTCATCACCACAACATGTACTTGACAGACGGTACACTTCTCTGAACAAGTGTTTGCAAAAATAATTTGTTTCCCGTTCTTTCTTGGTTGCATAAGTAAGGTACGTGATGAAAAAATCAAGTACAACTTTTGGTGAAGAGCCAATTTACTGGCTCTTCACCACAAAATGTACTTGACAAAAAACGTTTTTCATGATAAGAACGTCAAAAAGATTGATTACCATTTTTTGTTATTTTTGTTCAACCGGGAGGGATAATATCATGTTTGTTCCTAAAAGTCAAGTACATCTTTCGGTGATGAACCAATTTACTTCCAAATCCCCTTTTTATGTATTTAAAACCATTATATACAATATGCGACTGAGAAGTGTAAAACACAATTTCAAATAGTTATAGGAGTACTACTTATTTTGCTGGGCAGGCAAGGGGATGTCCTAAAGGGGAGCATCCCTATTTTATCACCTGCCATGTTTTGGCCGATCTTGCCCCTTTTCCTGTCTTGTTCTGACAAAAGGTCATTATGTCATCATGGCGCCTGAGCATAAGGCGCACGATTATTGTTTGTTTACACGTGGAGGGATTTGTCATGCCATCACAACGAAAGTCGATCATCCCCGACGGCTTTTTATGGGGCGGGGCGGTGACGTCGTTCCAGACGGAAGGGGCGTGGAACGAAGGCGGCAAAGGGCTGTCGATCGTTGATGCGCGCCCGATTCCGGAAGGTCATTCCGATTGGAAAGTGGCGGTTGACTTTTACCATCGCTACAAAGAAGACATCGCTTTGTTCAAGGAGCTCGGTTTTACTGCCTACCGGACGAGCATCGCTTGGACGCGCATTTTTCCGGATGGGGAAGGGGAGCCGAATGAAGCGGGCTTGGCGTTTTATGACGCCGTGTTTGATGAATTGAGGGCGAACGGCATCGAACCGGTCATTACGCTGTACCATTTTGATTTGCCGCTGGCGTTGGCGAAGAAATACAACGGCTTTGCCTCGCGGAAGGTCGTTGACTTGTTTGAGCGGTACGCGCGCACCGTGTTTGCGCGCTATCGCGGAAAAGTGAACTATTGGCTGACGTTCAACGAACAAAACTTAGTGCTCGAACAACCGCATTTATGGGGGGCGATCTGCCCGGATGATGAAGACCCGGAAGCGTTTGCCTACCGCGTCTGCCATCACGTCTTTCTCGCCCACGCCAAGGCGGTGAAGGCGCTGCGCGAGATCGCTCCGGAGGCGAAGATCGGCGGGATGGCGACGTATTTGACAACGTATCCGGCGACATGCCGGCCGGAAGACGCTTTGGCGAACGTGCAAGCGAAAGAGCTGTTCATTGATTTCTTTTTTGACATGTTTGCCCGCGGCGTTTATCCGCGCTATGTGACGAATCGGCTAGAGAAAAAGGGGATCCGCTTGCCGCTTGAGGCAGGCGATGAGGAATTGCTGCGCGCGCAGACGGTCGACTTTTTGTCATTTAGCTACTATCAAAGCCAAATCGTCCGCCATCAGGAACACGATGAGCGGATCATCAAAGGGCTTGCGCCGAACCCCCACTTGCCGAAGACGAAATGGGGCTGGGCGATCGATCCGCTCGGCTTGCGGATTGCCTTAAAAGACGTGTACGCCCGCTACCAGATGCCCATTTTCATCACCGAAAACGGCATCGGGCTTGAGGAGGAGCTAAACGAGAACGGCACGGTCGACGATGACGAGCGGATCGACTATATGCGCCGCCATATCGAACAAATGAAACTGGCGATCGAAGAAGGGGTCGAGGTGATCGGCTATTTGATGTGGGGGGCAACCGACTTGTTAAGCTCGCAAGGCGAGATGCGCAAGCGCTACGGCGTCATTTTCGTCAACCGCGATGATCAAAACTTGCGCGATTTGAAGCGTTATAAGAAAAAAAGCTTCTACTGGTTCCAGCGCGTCATTCGCACGAATGGGGAGGAGCTGTAAAGCAAGAACGAGTTTCAAAAGAGGGGCTCCTTCAAGATAGGCACAACATACAGTGCGGCAGAAGCAGTCAGTACGTATATAGCGATGAAAGAGGGCGTCCCGGTCCTTTTGGGACACCCTCTTTTTACCAGTCCTTAGGGCGACCGTGGCGAATGTTCAATCGTTTAACATGTTTGTCCCAAGTAACGACATCTTCTGGGGGATTCGCTTTTGCATGAGCGGCGATATACGCGTCAATGAAATCGACCTTTTTCTCGCCGTAATCTCGAAGCGCCTGTTGCACAACATCTTTTTCCTCTGTTTCGATCCCAATCCCATTGGTAAACTTTAATAAGGCGGCGGAAATGTCGGACGGCGATGCTTGATAGACGGAAGCCAGCACCCAGCAACATTCCGCGACGACGAGCGGATTAAGGCGCAAAATCAATTCTCCTGCTTCTACTTTCTGCAACATGTCCCCAACTTCTTCCGCAAGCTCTTGGGGATGGCCGGTCATGATTCGAATCACGACATTTGTGTCAATCCATAGCTTGCGAGCCACTTAGTTTTCCTCCCCGTCTTTCAATTCTTTTGCTCCTATCGTACGATATACTTCATCTCGGATTTCCTCAACAGGGCGGAACGGCTGAGTGGTTTTGAGAATGCCGATTAATTGTGACAAGCGATATTTCTTCGTGACTTCCACTTTTATTTCTCCATCTTGGTTGACGATAAACGTCAGATCATCGCCTTCGTTGAGGCCTAATGTTTTCCGGATTTCAACAGGAATGACCACTTGCCCTCGGCTGGACAGCTTGCTTGTCGCTTTCATGACGACCGGCGATGGTTGATCCGAAACATTCATTTTCTCCATTGGTGCGTTTCGCTCCTTCCTAAACCTTTTTCATACTTACTTTTATTATATGTCTTATTTGTATGCTTGATCAATCGTTGAAAATCATATTATTTTCGGTGTAGTAAGAAGTTGTGTGGGGGACAACAACAATGATAAGAATGTATGTTCATGCGTGGAAGAGGGGGCTTCTCGGTTTGAAATGATAAACAGCCGGTCCCATCAAGGGACCGGCTGTTTTCACGGCTCGCGGTCAAACAGCAAGACGCGCGCCGGGGCGGCGTCGGTGCCGACGAGTTTGAGCGGGGCGGCGACCATGAAATAGCGGCCTTCGGGGACCTCTTTTAGCCGCAGCCCTTCGATGACGATGACGCCGGCCGAAAACAATGTTTTATGGGTCGGATGGCCTTCTTGCGCCCGCTCGATGCCGAGCGCGTCGATGCCGACGCCGCGGATTGGTTTGGCGGCCAAATAGCGGGCCGCGTCTTCGGCGACGAAAATAAACTCGAAATTGAACGCATCTTCAAACGAATTTTTCGTTTTAAACAGAACGAAGTCGCCTTCCTGAATGTCGAGATGAGCGATGTCGTCTTTCGTAATCCGATCGTTGACATGCGTCAAATCAAACAGTTTGCACGGGCCGACGAGGCGGTCAAGCGGAATTGTTTCAAATGTCGCGCCGCCTTCGACCATGTGAAGAGGGGCGTCAATGTGCGTGCCGGTGTGCACGTCCATGTCAATGCGCGATTCGGTCACATAGCCATTGGTGACTGTCGTGCGCTTCGGCTGTTTTTCCGGTTTGTTTTTGTAAACCGGCATGCCTTCGTAAATCGGGGCGGTAACATCATACATCTTCATCGTTCCTTCACTCCTTTGCTTCAACGACGGCGGGCCAGCGGTCGAAAAACGGCTTGCCTGTCAGGGACTGGCGTTGTTCGGCGACGGCTGAGCCCGCTCTTTGTTTTGCCCGTGATCGTCCAGACGAACGGTGATGAAAACGGATCGCCTGACAACGTCTCGCCGAAGGGAAACGGCTGTGGATCGCCGGCCTTCTAGAAAGCCGGCGGTCAACGGTGCGTGCCGCTTTATTTCGTTGTTTCCCGTTTTTGCGGCTCGGTTTGCGCGCCAGCCGGTGTGAGCAGAGGGGCGAGCGCTAGTTTGTCCCCGCCTTTTCGGAACGCGGGTGGCTGATCGGCCACCAATGGAAGCTGTCTTTTTGCAGTAGTTCATCGGCCGCTTTCGGCCCCATTGAACCCGCCTCATAGTTCGGGAAATCGGCCGCTTTTGTGTTGGCCCACACGTCAGAAATCGGGTCGATAAATTGCCATGACGCCGCCACCTCATCCCAGTGGGTGAAGTTCGTCGCATCGCCGCGCATGCAGTCGTACAGCAGCTTTTCGTACGCTTCCGGCGTGTTGATGCCGTCGATGCAGTTGTTGCAGTAATCGAGTTGAAACGGGGCGGTTATCGTCGTTGACTCCCCGGTTTTTTTGCCGTTTAAGTGAAGGGTGATCCCTTCATCCGGCTGGATGTGAATAACGAGCAAGTTCGGGGCGATCGTTTCGTTTGTCCGGTAGTATAAGTTCATCGGTACATCTTTGAATTGGACGACGATTTTCGTTGACTTTTCCGCCATTCGCTTGCCGGTGCGGATGTAAAACGGCACCCCGGCCCAGCGGAAGTTGTCGATCAGGAGCTTCCCGGCGACAAACGTTTCCGTGTTTGAATCTGGATCGACGTTCGCTTCCTCGCGGTACGCTGGAACGGCTTTGCCGTGGATCACCCCGCTCCCGTATTGGCCGCGCACGAAATAGCGGTCGACGTCATCGTGGGAAATTGGGCGCAAGGCGCGCAACACTTTCACTTTTTCGTGGCGGATGTCATCGGTCGTTAATTTGATCGGCGGCTCCATCGCCAAAAGCGCGACCATTTGCAGCATATGGTTTTGCACCATGTCGCGCAGCGCACCGGAATGGTCGTAGTAGCGGCCGCGATCTTCCACGCCGAGCGTTTCGCTCGATGTAATTTGAATGTTGGCGATGAACCGGTTGTTCCAGAGCGGCTCGAAAATGGCGTTCGAGAAGCGGATGACCTCGATGTTTTGCACCATTTCTTTGCCGAGGTAATGGTCGATCCGGTAAATTTCCCGTTCGGAAAAGACGCGGCGAATCTCATCATTCAGCTTTTCGGCACTCGCCAAGTCATGCCCGAACGGTTTTTCGATGACAAGCCGTTTAAAGCCGCGCGTTTCCGACAGTCCTTCCGACTGCAAGCGGGAAGTGACGGTGCCGAAAAATTCCGGCGCCATCGCCAAGTAAAAAATGCGGTTGCCTTCGGTCGCATATGTGCCATCGAGCTGTTCGAGGAGCGACTTTAAGCGTTGGTACGACTCGGCTTCCGTCACATCGAACGGGTGGTAATAGAAATGGGAGATGAATCGCTCGTCCGCGAGCGGTTGCTGAAACGCCGTTTCAACCGAGTCGCGCACATAGTTTCGGAACTCGTCGGCCGACAACGGGCGGCGCGCGACGCCAACGACAGCGAATCTCTCGTTCAAATGCCCTTTTTCATACAGGCGGTAAAGAGACGGAAACAGCTTCCGTTTCGCCAAATCTCCCGTCGCTCCGAAAATGACGATGATCGATTTCGGGTTCATATTGTCCACCGTATGTACCTCGCTTTTGCCAAATTGACGTCTTCAATGAAACCATTGTAGAGGTTTGCCGGACAGAACGCAAATACTTTGTTGCGTTCCGAGGGCAGAGACCTTTGCCGGATAGGGCGCAAGGATTTGATTGCGTTCCGGCGGCGGAGACGTTGGCCGGACGAAACGCTAAGGTTTGGTTGTGTTCCGGCGACAGAGACTTTTGCCGGATAGGGCGCAAGGATTTGATTGCGTTCCGGCGGCGGAGACGTTGGCCGGACGAAACGCTAAAATTTGATTGCGTTTTGGCGACCAGGCGCGCCCATTCATAAAGCCGCACGGTGCTGAGCCGGCGGTGGTAGAGCGCAAAAGGAAGTTGAAAAGCCGTTCCGACATTGGTACGCTAACAACAGGCAACGTTGAGCGAGAACAAGGAGGGACGCCTGTTGGAACTGTTGTTTTTAGGCACCGGTGCCGGCGTGCCGGCGAAAGAGCGCAACGTCTCATCCGTCGCCTTGCAGCTGCTCGACGAACGGGGAGCGACATGGCTGTTTGATTGTGGCGAGGCGACGCAGCATCAAATTTTGCATACCGCCATTCGTCCGCGCCGCATCGAGCATATTTTGATTACGCACTTGCATGGCGACCATCTATTCGGCTTGCCGGGGCTGCTCGGCAGCCGTTCGTTCCAAAGCGGTGAGACGCCGCTCACTGTGTTTGGTCCGCGCGGTCTGCGCGCGTTTGTCGAAACGGCGCTCGCTGTCAGCGGAACGAAGCTTCGTTATGAACTGAACATTGCCGAGATCGAGGAAGGCGTTATTTTTGATGATGAAACGTTTCAAGTGATCGCCAAACGGCTCGATCACGGCATCCCGTCTTATGGCTTCCGCGTTGTCGAAAAAGACTTGCCCGGCCCGCTCTTGGTTGACCGGCTGCGAGCGCTCGGCGTCCGCCCCGGCCCGATTTATCAACAGATTAAGCAAGGAAAAACGGTCGTGCTCGAGGACGGCACCGTGCTTGACGGGCGCGAGTTTGTCGGCCCGCCGCAAAAAGGGCGAATCGTCACCGTGCTAGGCGACACCCGCTTTTGCGAAGCGGCGATTGAGCTCGCCCGCGATGCCGATGTCGTCGTCCACGAAGCGACGTTTGCCGCGGCGGAGCAGCAGCTAGCCCATGACTATTTTCATTCTACGACCATCGATGCGGCCGAGGTGGCGAGGCGGGCGCGGGCGAAACGGCTCATTTTAACCCATATCAGCTCCCGCTACCAAGGTGCGGCGGCGCAGCAGCTCGTCGCCGAGGCGCGCCGCGTATTTCCGAACACGGAGCTTGCGGCTGATTTCGCTTCGTTTTCGATCCCGCGCGGTTAAAACCGCCAGCCGCGCTCGTATTGCACCGGCGCTTCGATGCTCACTCCGAGCTCCCTTGCCGCGGCGTACGGCCAATACGGGTTGCGCAGCAGCTCGCGCCCTAAAAAGACGAGATCGGCGCGGCCGTTGCGCAGCACTTCTTCCGCCTGCCAGCCGGAGGTGATCAAGCCGACGGCGCCGGTCGGGATGTCTGCTTCGCGGCGGATCAGTTCGGCAAACGGCACTTGGTAGCCGGGATAAACGTCGATGCGCGCCGGCACGACGGCGCCGGAGCTGACATCGATGAGGTCGACGCCTTGTTCTTTCATGCGTTTGGCGTACGGAACGTAGTCGCTGGCTGTCAGCCCGTCCGGATGGTAGTCGGACGCTGAGATGCGGACAAACAGCGGGCCGTCCCACACTTCGCGGACCGCATCGATCACTTCACCTAAGAAACGGTAGCGGTTTTCCGGCGAGCCGCCGTATTCATCTTGGCGGTGATTGGCGAGCGGCGATAAAAATTCGTTGATCAAGTAGCCATGAGCGGCATGAATTTCAATGACGTCAAAGCCGGCTTCCTTCGCGCGGCGCGCGCCGTTTTGGAACGCTTGCACCGTCTCTTCGATGTCCGCTTTGGTCATTTCTTTCGGTGTGCGCGACGATTCTTGGAACGGAATGGCGGACGGGGCGATGATCTCTCCCGGCACTTCCGCTTTTCGGCCGGCGTGGGCAAGCTGGATGCCGATGGCGGCTCCATGCTCTTTCACAAGCCCGACGAGTTCGCGAAGTCCGGGGATATGGTCATCGCTCCAAATGCCTAAGTCGCGTTCAGAAATGCGGCCTTGCGGCGTCACGCCGGTCGCTTCGACGATGATGAGGCCAACTTGGCCGACGGCGCGCGCCGGGTAATGGATTTTATGCCATGTGCGCACCGTGCCGTCTTTTGTCTCGCATGAATACATGCACATCGGCGACATGACGATTCGGTTTTTCAGTGTCAGCCCGCCGATCGTATACGGCGAAAACAGCATCGTGTTCATGACAAGCAGCTCCTTTCTATGCCACGGAATGGTTCATGACTGATGATAGCATGCCGCTTGCCAAAAACAAAATGAAACGGATTGCCGCCCTGTTCGAATTAGGCAGAAAAGAGCGGTGCCCCGGGGCCATCGTGTTTACGCTTCGGCGATGGCGGCGAGCAGAGCGCTGCCGAGCTCTTCGGAGCGGGCCGTCGCCCGGCGGATGCAAGCGATGACTGCTTCTTGGAACTGGTACTGCTCAAGCACGCCAATGCCGGCTTCAGTCGTGCCGCCCGGGCTCGTCACTTCGCGGCGCAGGACGGACGGATGTTTGTCGGACGCTTTTAGCATCTCGGCTGCGCCGATGATCGTTTGCAAAATGAGCGGTTTGGCGACATCGCGCTCAAGGCCGATGTCGGCCGCCGCTTTTTCCATCGCTTCGACCAAGTAGTACACATACGCCGGGCCGCTTCCGGACAGGCCGGTGACCGCGTGCAAGTCGCGTTCCGGCACTACAGCGACGATGCCGACCGTTTCAAACAGTTGTTTGGCCACCTCGAGATGTTCTTTCGCGGCGAAGCGGCCGCCGGCGATCGCGGTCGCCGATAAGCCGACGGCGGCGGATGTGTTCGGCATCGCGCGCACGACAGGGATGTCGCGTCCGGCGAGCCGTTCGATCGTTTCAGTCGTGACGCCGGCCAGCAGCGAAAGGATGAGCGGGTTGGCACAAAGGGCGGGGGTGATGGTGTTCATCGCTTCGGCAACGTCTTTTGGCTTCATTGCCAAAACGATGATGTCCGCCTGTTCGGCGGCTTCACGGGCGTTTGGGGCCACCCGCACTCCGTAGCGGCGCGCCAGTTCCTCGAGACGGGCGCGGTTTTGCCGATTGGCAACGATGACGTCGGTTGGGCGGCAAAAAGCTTTCGTCATGCCGGCGATGAGCGCTTCCGCCATCGAGCCGGCGCCGATCAGCGCAATCGTCTGTCCGTTGTTCATCTTTTCACTCCTCCTTCGCTTGCGGGTGTCAGGGCAAAAGAAAAAGGTTTTCCGTCCTTGCAAAAGGACGGAAAACCTTCGTTTCCGCGGTACCACCTTTTTTGGCCTAGCTTGGCCCAAGCGCCAAACAGGCCCGACTCTGTCCCGATAACGCTGGGAATGCGTTTAGGTTGGCCTAACAGCTCCTAGGGTAGGTTCAACCGCAAAGAGGGCAGCAAAGCCTTCCAGCCGCGGGCTTCGCTCTCTGGTGCCGTTTGCGGTTTACTGGCCCTGTTCATCGCCGGTTTGGCCGTATCGGTGATGTTATTTGTCATTATGCCGCGGGACAAGGCTGGTTGTCAAGAGAGAAGCGCGAATTTTTTGGCCATTTCCGAAGTGCGGCAGAAAAAGGAATGACAAACGTATGAAATCGTTGTAAACTGTAAAATAACAAGATTTGTGAATCATCATTCAGTTTGGTTCGATGTCTGAACGGATCGCTACCGAACTGAAGGGAAAGAAGGGAATGCGATGAACGAGGAACGAGTGCATCGGATCACGGTGCCGACGCCGTTTCCGGTCGGCGATGTGCATATGTACGTAATCGCTGGCGATCGGCTGACGTTAGTGGATGCCGGAGTGAAAACGGAAGAAGCGTGGCAGCGATTTGTCCATCGTCTCGCTGAGATCGGCTACCGGCCGGAGGAGATCGAGCAAATCGTGATCACCCATCACCATCCAGACCATGTCGGGCTGCTGGATTATTTTCCGCACGCCCCGATCATCGGCCATCCGAAAGCCGACCCGTTTTTGCGCCGGGAGCGGGCGTTTATGGAGCGGTACGTCCGCTTTTTTGAAGGTTTTTTCACCGAATGCGGCGTCGATCGTCGCTTGTTTAGCCGGCTGTCCAAAGAAGGCGGATCGCTTCGCTACGCGAGCCGGCGGGCTGTTGATATCGCCGTGACCGACGGGGATGCGGTTCCCGGTTTGCCACGGTGGCGCGTGATCGAAACGCCGGGCCATGCGCAAAGCCATATCGTTCTCTATCGCGAGGAGGATGGTTTGTTGATCGGCGGCGACCATTTGCTCGTCCATATTTCCCCGAATCCGATGATGGAGCCGCCGGCGGAAGGGGAGACGGAGCGGCCGAAGCCGTTGCTGCAATACAACGAGTCGCTTGAGAAAATGCTGAACTACGACATCGTTCGTTCGTTAAACGGCCATGGCGATGATGCGACCGACATCCGAAGCCTTGTTCGCGAGCGGTTGACGAAGCAGCGCCAGCGCGCCGAGCGAGTGCTCGACATGGTGAAGGAACGCCCGCAAACGGTGTTTGACGTGTGCCAAAAGCTGTTCCCATCGGTTTACGAACGGCAGTTGATGCTGACGATGTCGGAGACGATCGGCCAGCTTGATTATCTCGAGGCGAACGGATACGTGACGAAAAAACAGGAAGCCGGCCGTTACGTCTATGAAGCGGCGGGGGTGTCGGTATGCGGTTGAAGGGTCGTCATGTCGTCATTACTGGAGCGTCGGGAGGAATCGGCGAGCACATCGCTGATGAAGCGGCGCGCCAAGGGGCGCTGCCGGTGCTGTTGGCGCGCAGTGAAGGAAAGCTGAAAGAAATCAGCGCGCGGATTGAGGCACAGACCGGCATTCGTCCGCGCTATGCGCGGCTGGATGTCGGCGACCGGGAAATGGTTGAGGCCGTTTTTTCCCGGTTGATGGCGGAGTTGGAAACGGTTGATGTGTTGGTCAATAACGCGGGGTTTGGCGTCTTTCGCTATGTCGAGGACATCGACTTGGCGGAAATGGAGCGAATGTTTGCCGTCAACGTCTTCGGCCTCATCGCCTGCACGAAGGCGGTGTATCCGCACATGAAAGAGCGCAAGGGCGGCCATATTATCAACATCGCCTCGCAGGCGGGAAAAATCGCCACGCCCAAATCAAGCGTCTACTCTGCGACGAAACATGCGGTTCTCGGTTTTACAGACAGCCTCCGCCTCGAGGCGGCGCGCTTCGGCATTTTTGTCACCGCCGTCAACCCCGGGCCGGTGGAGACAAACTTTTTTTCTGCGGCTGATGAATCGGGAGAGTATGTGCGCAATGTCTCGCGTTGGATGTTAAGGCCGGAGGCGGTGGCAAGGCGCGTGGTTGCCGCGATGATGACGCCGACGCGCGAGGTGAATATGCCGCGTTGGATGGACTTCGGCAGCCGGCTGTACCGGCTCGCTCCGGGGCTTGTGGAAAAGGTGGCAAAGCGGGCGTTTTTCCAAAAGTAAACGGCTGGCCTCGTGTGGGCCAGCCGTTTCATTTCTGTGAAAATGCCGAACGGGCGCGCATTTTCATCCCCGGGTGGAGGGCAGACCGCTGCCCATGGAACTTTTCGGTAAAAATTGCAGGACTGGTACGGACGTTCATCCCCGGGTGGGGGAAGAACGCGCTGCCTATGGATCTTTCCCGTAAAAATCTTGCGGCGGCGAGCAGTGATGGTCATCCCAATTGGGGACACATACTGTCTCGCGGTGGAGATGTCAATCAAGCGCCGGTCATAAACCGGTAAACGGCGTCATGGACGAGCTCATACATGTCGGCGTTTCGCTGTTTTTCTTTGGCGGCGGCGATTTGGGCGCAAAGCTGCCGGAGATCATCCTCATCAAGCGGCATCATCTCGTCGCTATAGCCATAGTGCCGTAAACAGTTGCGCACTTGTTTTTGCAGCCATCGTTCATCCATCGGTTTCACCGTCCGTTGTGAAAGTTGGGCAAGGTTTTGATGTAAGGGGGAACGGCCGCTTCTTACTGTTCATCCGTTTTCGGTGACGGGGCGCGGACGACCGACTGAAAGCGGCCTTTGTGCGAACCGTCGCAAAACGGTTTGTTGTTCGACAGCCCACAGCGACAGAGCGAAAACGTTTGTTTTGTCACAAACGGCTTTCCTTCTCCATCGAGCAGTTCCACCTCACCGGTGACTCGCAGCGAGCCGTTGTCGTTCACTTTGATTTGCACTTTTGCCATCGGATTTTCCTCCTTTTCGTTTTGACAGTCTTGCATGCCAACGGGTAGAATAGTAAAGAAACAAACGGAAAAAGGAGCAACGATGAGCGTGAACATCACGTTTACTGATGCAGCAAAACAAACGCTTACCCCTATTGTAGCCAAATCGGGGCGGCAGTTAAAGCTCAACTATGACACCGACGGCTGCGGCTGTTTGGTCGATGGCGTGCCGGCGCTATGGCTCGTTGATAAGGTGGATGAAGACGATGTCGTCGTCGAGACGAATTTCGTGCCGGTGCTCGTGGAACGGCCGCGCCTCATCTTTTTTGATGAGGAGATGACGATTGACATCAAGCCAGGGACGACCGTTTTTCAGCTCAAAAGCCCAAGGCAAATCTTGAACGGCCATATGCCGCTTGTCGAGGTGACAGCCGGCCATGAACGGTAAGCTCGAGCAGCTCGCAAAGGTGGCGAAGCAAAAAACATGGGTGTCGTTCACCCATGAAAACGACCCGTACAGCCTGCTTCATTGGTCGGTCGCCGGTCCGTACCAAGACAAAAAGGACGTGTGGCTTTTGCAAAATGAGATGACGTTTGAAACGAGAGAGTTTGCGACGCTTGATGACGCGATCGCTTGGCTCGGCGAGCATATGCCGCACATTACCGAGGTGTTGTAAAAACCGTAACCGGGCCGGTTACGGTTTTTCTATGATCTTTCTTATTGCGGGCTGTTTTGCCGCTTTGTCGGGTGGATCGCTTTTTCCAGCTCTTCTTTGCCGATGACCGGTTTGACCGTATCGGCGGACGGTTTTCCTTTTTGAGCGCGGTTTTTCGTCATTGGTCATCTCTCCTTTTCCATGTCGTTTCGTTGTATTGTTTGACAAACAAGCGGCTGTTATGCAAGGGGGTGAACATCGTGAAAACAGAGGCGAGGCGGAGAAAAGAGCGAGAGCAGTCGACGGTGACGCTCGCTGACCGGCTTGGCGCCGACATTGAAGCGAAGCTGCTTGCGAAAAAGAGGGCGCTTGCCGAGGAACAACAGCGGCAGCGGGCGGCGGAAGAAGCACGGCGCCGCGAGGAAGCGCGCCGGCGCGACGAGCGAAAGTCGTTTGCTGAGCTACTTGAAGAAAGCGAGCTTGACTGGCGCAAGTTTAAATAAAAGGAGGACACGATTGATGCTGTTTACGTTGCGGACGCGCCGCCCGCTGGAAGCCGCCCAGCTCTCGGCTATGGCCCAATCGGTCGGCTACTTGCTGTCGGCGGCCGGCCCGCCGCTGTTTGGGGCGCTGTATGATGCAGCCGGTCATTTTCTCCCACCCCTCGTTTTATTGCTAGCCGTTTGCGCGGCCATGATCGTGTTTGGCCTAGGGGCGGCAAGGGACAAGTATGTAGATGATAAGGTTGCCTGATGAAAAGGGAAACAGGATGAAAAAAAGAGCCCACAAGCGGCCATGTTGGCGCTGTGGGCTCTTTTTTTCATCGGTGCATGTCATAGATCGAGCGCTTCGTTACTTGTTTTAACCATTCGTATTCGTCAGCGTCAAGCGGCGGGGCGAAAGCGGCGGAGATGTTTTCCTCAAGCTGCTCGAGCCGGCTCGCCCCCGGAATGACGGCGGCAACGACCGAGTCATGCAGGCAAAATTGCAGCGCGGTCGCGGTCAAGGAACGGCGGCCGGCCGTTTTTTCTTTCAGCTTTGGGATGAGCGCCTGCAAGTCTTCGTATGAATAATCGAGGTAGCCGTGTTCTTTCACCGCCGCCTGCGCCGCTTCGAGCGGGCGGTTGGTGAGCAAGCCTTTAGCGACCGGACCGCGGGCGATGACGCTGATGTTATGTTCGCGCAAGAGCGGAAACCACTCTTCCGGGCGGCGGTCGAGCAAGCTGTATTGCATCATGACGCTGACGATGTTCGAGCGCTTCACGTATTCGCGGATGACGTTCGGGCGGATCGAGGAGATGCCGTACCAGCGGATGACGCCTTCTCGCTTCAGCTCTTCGAACGCTTCGATCGTTTCGTCAATCGGGTCGTCGATCGTGCCGCCATGGAGCTGGTATAAATCAATGTAGTCCGTTTGCAGGCGGCGCAGGCTGTCTTTGACCGCTTGTTTGATATAGGCTTTTGACGGATCCCAATCCCAACCGCTCCCGTCCGCGCGCCAACGGTTGCCGACCTTGGTGGCGATGATCACTTGGTCGCGTTTTCCTTTCACCGCTTTGCCGACCAATTCCTCGTTTAAGCCGCGGTCGTATAAATCGGCTGTATCCAAGTAGTTGATGCCGCGCTCCAGCGCTTCGTGAATGAGGCGGATCGCCTCGCGTTCGTCGGTGCCGAGCGACATGCAGCCGAGCCCGATTTCACTGACATATAAGTCGGATGTGCCGATGCGGCGCTTTTTCACCTTGCCAGCCTCCTTTGTCCATGGATGATACGTTCATTGTACAACGGAGGCGAAAAAATGGCCAACTTTGTAGTACAATGGAAAAGAGTCCACCAATCGATAGGGGAGAATGAAGAGATGGAAAAGTTGTATGAAAAAACGGTCCGCAAAGAGAAACTGTTCAGCGGCCGCATCATTGACTTGTATATCGAGGAAGTCGAGCTGCCAAACGGGAAAATGAGCCGGCGCGAGGTGATCAAACACCCGGGGGCGGTGGCGGTGCTGCCGCTGTTGCCGAACGGGAACATCGTTCTTGTCCGCCAGTACCGAAAAGCGCTCGAGCGCGCATTGGTCGAGATTCCGGCGGGCAAGCTAGAACATGGGGAAGAGCCGCTCGCTTCCGCACGACGCGAGCTTGAAGAAGAAACCGGCTACCGGGCCCGTTCGCTGCGCCATCTCATTTCGTTTTATACGTCGCCCGGTTTTGCCGATGAGCTCATCCATTTGTACGTTGCGGAAGGGCTCGAAAAAGTCGAAGATGGCGCCGGGTTGGATGAAGATGAGTTCGTCGAACTGCTAGAAGTGACATTGGAGGAGGCGCTTGCGATGCTTGAACGACGCGACATTTACGATGCGAAAACGGCGTACGCCTTGCAATATTTGCAGCTGCGCCGCGCGCTAGGGGAGCAAAATGGCGCATAACAAAAACGAGGGCGGCCTCGGCCGCTATTACGCGGATTTACATATCCACATCGGCCGCACCGCTTCCGGCCGCCCGGTGAAAATTACGGGGGCGCGGACGTTGACGTTGGCCAACATCTTGCATGAGGCGGCTGAGGTGAAAGGAATCGACATCATCGGCGTCATTGACAGCCATGTGCCCGACGTGCTGGACGAGCTGGAGCAGGCGATGGAGAAGCACGGGTGGCGCGAACATGAGGAAGGCGGCGTCAGCGCCGGAAAGGTGACGCTTTTGTTGGGCAGCGAAATCGAAGTATATGACGGCCATTGCCATGGACCGATCCACGTCCTCGTTTTTTTGCCGACCGTTCAGGCGATGCGCACGTTTTCCCGCTGGCTTGGCCAACGGGTGAAGAACATATCGCTCAGTTCGCAGCGCATTTACGCCTCCGGCCGCGAGCTGCAAGCTGCCGCGAAAGAGCACGGCGGCTGGTTCATTCCCGCGCACGCGTTCACCCCGTTTAAAAGCTTGTACGGAAAAGGGGTCCAACACAGCTTGACAGAAGTGTTTGACCCGGATCGGATCGATGCCATTGAGCTTGGGTTAAGCGCCGATACGGCGATGGCAGACCAAATCGCCGAATTGCACCGTTATCCGTATTTGACGAACTCTGATGCCCATTCATTGCGAAAAATCGCCCGCGAATATGAGCAAGTGCGGCTCGCCGCCCCGACGTTTGCGGAGTTGGAAAAAGCGCTCCGCGGTGAAGACGGGCGTACGATCATCGCCAATTACGGCTTGAATCCAAAGCTTGGTAAATATCACCGAACGGTGTGCGAACGCTGCCTTGCGCCGGTCTCGCCTGAGGCTGAGCGCTGTCCGGCGTGCGGCCACCACCGCTTTGTTAAGGGGGTATTCGACCGGCTTGCGGAGTTGAAAACGGCGGAGCACGGACCGAAGCGGCCGCCGTATATTTATCAAGTGCCGCTTGAATTCATCCCCGGTCTTGGCCCGAAGGCGTATGAAAAGTTGCTCGCCCGCTTTGGCACCGAAATGAGCGTGCTGCATGAGGCGGCGGAAGAAGCGCTGGCCGAGACGGTCGGGGAAAAGCTCGCCCGGCTGATCGTGCTCGCCCGCAGCGGGGCGCTCGCCATCGAAGCCGGTGGCGGCGGAAAATATGGAAAAGTGCAGGAGAGCTGAGCGCGAAGAAAGCGTTGGCGGCGAAAGGTAGGCAAACGTGCGGCCGTTTGCCGAGCGCAGGCGGAGCGATGGGGATGGAAAGCGGGATGTCCGGCGCGGCGGCGGTCCCGCTTTTTCGAAAAACAGTCATATCCAAGGCGGATGGACATACAATCTACTAAGAGACAAAGTAGGAGGACGAAGCACGATGAGAACCCATCCGCTGAAATCGGCTGCCGCTGTTCATTTGCGCGAACACGCTTCGCTGTACGTATTTGTGATCGTCCTATTTTTAATGGGCGTCATTTTTGGCGCCATTGTCGTCAACAGCCTCAGTTTCAGCCAAAAACAAGACTTGTACTATTATTTGACGCAATTTTTTGGACAAGTATCGAAAGACAATTTGGCGAGCGCTCACGACATATTCCGCCAAAGCTATATGCATAACGTCAAATACATCGCCTTGATGTGGGTGCTCGGCATTTCCGTCATTGGTTTGCCTATTATTTTCGTCCTGCTGTTTTTAAAAGGAGTCGTCGTTGGCTTTACCGTCGGGTTTTTAGTGAGCCAAATGAGCTGGAAAGGTTTTTTGTTGTCGTTTGTTTCCGTCATGCCGCAAAATGTTGTCGTCATTCCGCTGATGATCGTCATGGGGGTAGTTTCCATCTCCTTTTCTTTGCAAATGGTGCGCCATCAGTTTATGAAACGTCCGCATGGACCGGTCTTTCCGCTTGTGATGCGCTACGCGGCGGCGATGGCGCTGACCGCTGTCGGGCTGCTCATTTCTTCGACGATCGAGGCGTATGTTTCGCCTTTACTGATGAAGCAGGCGGTCAAATGGGTGGTAAATATAATACTAATTATTATATAATAATGGTTATTATTCTCTTGTAATAGTGATTTTACTTTGCCCCTTTCCTCGCATCTCTGCTATAATGGAGGGTGAATGGCGAGGGAGGAATGAAATGATGGAAGAACGCGTGGAACGAATTAAAAAGCAGCTGCATTCGGCCGGCTATAAGCTGACACCGCAGCGGGAAGCGACGGTAAGAGTCCTGCTCGAACATGAAGAAGACCATTTAAGCGCTGAAGACGTCTACCTCCTCGTAAAAGAAAAATCCCCGGAAATCGGACTGGCGACGGTTTATCGGACGCTGGAACTGTTGACCGAGCTGAAAATTGTCGACAAAATCAACTTCGGGGATGGGGTGTCGCGCTACGACCTCCGCAAAGAAGGAGCGGCCCATTTCCATCACCATCTCATTTGCCTTGAGTGCGGGTCGGTGGCGGAAATTCAGGAAGATTTGCTTGAGGACGTCGAAGCCATCGTCGAGAGGGAGTGGAAGTTCAAAATTAAAGATCACCGCTTGACGTTTCATGGCATTTGCCACCGCTGCCAACAAAAACATCAGGAAGAAGAAAAATAAAAAACCTTTTCCGATGGGAAAGGTTTTTTGCGTATAAATAAGGAAGTCAATGGCATATCCTCATACTAACAAATGGCCAAGCTGCCAGTAAGGAGGATGCCATGAAAACCGTTTGGCAAATGGTGAAAGTGTTTCTTTTGTTTACGGGATGCACCATTTTATTTTATTATAGTCTTGTATGGTTTCACCGTGAATATGAATACTATCATCGGTACGATGAGCCCGAGGGGTCGGCGGTCAAGGTGTCGGCGGTCGAACAGGCGCCCCCGACCTGGCTTGACCGGCTGTTATTTTTTTACCGCGATGGGGAGTAGAGAGCGTTGGAACACGAACTGAGCGATTTTTTGCACTATTTGATGGTGGAGCGGAATTTGGCGCACAATACGATCGTTTCATACGAGAGGGATTTGAAAAAATACGCGCGTTATTTGCGGCAGGTGGAGCAGCTTCAGGCGTGGGGCGAAGTCGAGCGCCTTCATATTCTCCATTTTTTAAAGTTTTTAAGCGAACAAGGGCAATCGGCAAGGACGATCGCCCGCCATCTGGCGTCGATCCGTTCGTTCCATCAGTTTTTGCTAAGGGAGAAAATCGCGGCGCAAGACCCGACCGTCCATATTGAAACGCCGCAGTTTGAACGGACGCTGCCGAAAGTGCTGTCGGTCGAGGAAGTGGAAGCCCTGCTGGCCGCGCCGCAAACCGATACGCCGTTTGGGCTGCGCGACAAGGCGATGCTCGAGCTGTTGTATGCGACCGGCATGCGCGTCAGCGAGTTGGTGCAGCTCAACCTCGGCGACGTCCATTTGACGATGGGGTTTGTCCGCTGTTATGGAAAAGGGCGGAAAGAGCGGATCGTTCCGATCGGGCGCATGGCGATTGAAGCGCTTACCCACTATTTGGAGCGAGGGCGCCCGCAGTTGGTCAATCCGCGCCGACGGGCAACGGAGGCGCTGTTTTTGAATCATTACGGTCAACGCTTGACGCGGCAAGGGTTTTGGAAAATTTTAAAGCGCCTCGCGAAAGAAGCCGGCATTGAAAAAGAATTGACGCCGCATACGCTTCGCCATTCGTTTGCGACGCATCTGCTTGAAAACGGGGCCGATTTGCGCGCTGTCCAAGAGCTGCTCGGCCATGCTGATATTTCGACAACGCAAATGTATACGCACGTGACGAAAACGCGTTTGAAAGACGTATACAAGCAGTATCACCCGCGCGCCTAGCGGATGCAGCCGGCTGGGCGCTTGCTCGTCGATGCGGTTGTCAGACTTCTGACCAATGTAACAAAGGCGTGTTTTGCTGAAAAGATGGGAACGATAGGAAGAGACCGAATTTTCATCGTAGGCGGGAGGGATGCATGTGAAAGCAATGTACCGGCGCGTCTTTTTGATTGTCATGGATTCGGTCGGCATCGGCGAGGCGCCGGATGCCGAGAAATACAACGACAAAGGGGCGGACACGCTCGGCCATATCGCCGAGCATCGCGGCGGTCTTCATTTGCCGAATATGGCGAAACTCGGCTTAAGCCATATTCGTGAGATCAAAGGGGTGCCGAAAGTCGATCAGCCGCTGGCTTACTATACGAAAATGAAAGAAGCGTCGGCCGGCAAAGATACGATGACCGGCCATTGGGAGCTGATGGGGCTTCGCATTGACAAGCCGTTTCGCGTGTTTCCGAACGGATTTCCGGATGAATTGATCGCCGAGCTTGAGCGGCGCACCGGGCGGAAGGTGATCGGCAACAAGCCGGCGAGCGGAACGGCGATCATCGAAGAACTCGGTGAGGAGCATATGAAAACAGGGGCGCTCATCGTCTATACATCAGCCGACTCCGTTTTGCAAATCGCCGCCCACGAACAAGTCGTGCCGCTTGAAGAATTGTACCGCGTTTGCGAAATCGCCCGCGAGCTGACGCGCGATGAGCCGTACATGGTTGGGCGCGTCATCGCCCGGCCGTTCATCGGGACGCCGGGCCGTTTTGAGCGAACGGCCAATCGACACGACTATGCGCTCAAACCGTTCGGCCGCACGGTGATGAATGAGCTGAAAGACGCGGGGTATGATGTCATTGCCATCGGGAAGATCGCCGATATTTACGACAATGAAGGAGTGACGCAGTCGTTGCGGACCGCATCGAATATGGACGGCATGGATAAGCTTGTGGACACGCTCGGCATGGACTTTACCGGGTTGAGTTTCGTCAATCTCGTCGATTTTGACGCCAAGTACGGCCATCGCCGCGATCCACAAGGATACGGCGATGCGCTCGAAGAGTTCGACGCCCGGCTTAACGATGTGCTGCCGCGGCTGACGGCGGATGACTTGCTCATCATCACAGCCGATCACGGCAACGATCCGGTGCACCACGGAACGGACCATACGCGCGAATACGTGCCGCTGTTGGTGTACAGTCCGCGTTTTCAAGGCGGAAAGCCGCTCCCGATCCGCGAGACGTTCGCCGATGTCGGGGCGACGATCGCCGCTAACTTCCACGTTGCTATGCCGCCTTATGGAACAAGCTTTTTGTCGGAACTTTCGCCAGCGTAGCCGGCCATGTTCCGGATTAGAATAGAAGGCAAGGGGGAAAGACAGATGGATCGACAAGCGATTGAAAAAGCAGCGGATGTGTTGCGGCAGCGCATGCCGGCACCGCCGGCGATCGGTTTGATTCTCGGTTCGGGGCTTGGCGTGCTCGCCGATGAAATCGAAGAGGCGGTTCGCATTCCGTATGAGGAGATTCCCGGCTTTCCGGTATCGACGGTTGAGGGGCACGCCGGCCGGCTCGTGTACGGCCGGCTTGAAGGGGCGACCGTTGTCGCCATGCAGGGACGGTTTCATTATTATGAAGGATACTCGCTTCGCGAAGTGACGTTCCCCGTCCGGGTGATGAAGGCGCTCGGCGTCCGCGAATTGATCGTGACAAACGCCGCCGGCGGCGTCAATGAACGATTCCACCCCGGCGATTTGATGATCATTTCCGACCATATCAATTTGCTTGGCACGAATCCGCTCATCGGCCCAAACGACCCGGAGCTTGGTCCGCGCTTTCCAGACATGACCGAAGCATACAGCCGGCGCCTGCGCCAGCTCGCCAAAGACGCGGCGGCAAGGCTCGGCATTCGCCTGCACGAAGGGGTGTATGTCGCCAACACCGGTCCATCGTACGAAACGCCGGCGGAAATTCGCATGATCCGGGCGCTTGGCGGTGATGCGGTCGGCATGTCAACCGTTCCGGAAGTAATCGTTGCCCGCCATGCCGGCATGGAGGTGCTCGGCATTTCATGCATTTCCAACTTAGCGGCTGGCATGACTGATGCTCCTCTCCATCATGACGAAGTCGTCGAAACAGCAGAGCGGGTGAAAGCCGACTTTTTGCGGCTCGTGAAAACGATTGTCGCCGAACTGGCGAAATAACGAGAGGTGATCGGGATGAGAATGGTCGATTTGATTGCCAAAAAGCGCGATGGAAAGGCGCTGACGACGGAAGAGCTGGAGTGGATCATCCGCGGTTATACGAACGGAGACATTCCCGATTATCAAATGAGCGCGTTGGCGATGGCCATTTATTTTCGCGGCATGACCGCCGAAGAGACAGCGGCGTTGACGATGGCGATCGTGCACTCCGGCGAGGTCATCGATCTGTCAGGCATTCGCGGCGTGAAAGTCGATAAGCATTCCACAGGCGGCGTTGGCGATACGACAACGCTCGTGTTAGGCCCGCTTGTCGCATCCGTCGGCGTGCCGGTGGCGAAAATGTCCGGGCGCGGTCTCGGCCATACGGGCGGGACGATCGACAAGCTCGAGTCCGTGCCTGGATTTCATGTCGAAATCAGCAAAGACGAATTTCTCCGGCTCGTCAATGAGAATCAGATCGCCATTATCGGCCAAACGGGCGACTTGACGCCGGCGGATAAAAAATTGTACGCGCTCCGCGACGTGACCGCCACCGTCAACAGCATTCCGCTGATCGCTTCCTCGATCATGAGCAAAAAAATCGCCGCCGGGGCTGACGCGATCGTCTTAGACGTCAAAACAGGGGCCGGAGCGTTTATGAAGGATCTCGATGGCGCCCGCCAGCTTGCTCGGGCGATGGTCGAGATCGGCAAGCGCGTCGGCCGCCGGACGATGGCAGTCATTTCCGATATGAGCCAGCCGCTCGGTTACGCGGTCGGTAACGCCTTGGAAGTGAAAGAGGCGATCGCTACTTTGCAAGGAAACGGGCCGCGCGATTTAACGGAACTTTGTTTGACGCTTGGCAGCCATATGGTGTACTTGGCCGAAAAAGCGCCGTCGCTTGCCGAAGCGCGCCGTCTGCTGGAGGAAGCGCTTTGCAGCGGAAAGGCAGCCGCAAAAATGAAAACGTTTTTGGCGGCCCAAGGCGGCGATCCGTCGGTTGTTGACGACCCGGACAAATTGCCGCGCGCCGCGCATACGATCCCCGTTGCCGCTGGCGAGGACGGTTATGTGGCCGAGATCGTTGCCGATGAAGTCGGCACGGCCGCCATGTGGCTTGGCGCCGGGCGGGCGACAAAGGAAGACGCCATCGATTTGGCGGTCGGCATCGTGCTTCATAAAAAGGTCGGCGACCGTGTGCAAAAAGGGGAAGCGCTCGCCACGATTCACAGCAACCGCGCCGATGTGCGCGACGTGGAAGAAAAACTGGCCGCGGCCATTCGGATTTCGCCGCAGCCGGCCGCTCCGCCGCCGCTCATTTACGAGACGATCGGCTGAGGCGAAGCTGTTAGAAAACGCTCGAAACAGTTGGTTTCGGGCGTTTTTTATTTTTGGTTCGTTTGTATAAAAATATCTCTGTTGGAAAAAATGGCATGTATAAAGAATGGAGGTTTGGGAGATGAAAACGACAGTCATTCGTCTGCTTTTATTGCCGCTTCTTCTGTTCCTTCCCCTTTCCGTGCACGCCGAGGAAAAAGAGGCGAAGGGAGCGAAGGTCGAACTAGCCGCTGAGGCGAAATCAGCGATTTTGATCGAACGCGATACAGGAAAAGTGTTGTACGAGAAAAATGCTCATGAAAAACTGCCACCGGCGAGCATGACAAAAATTATGACGATGTTGCTGATCATGGAGGCGATCGACGAAGGAAAGCTCTCCTACGATGAGAAAGTACGGGCGAGCGAATACGCCGCTTCCATGGGCGGCTCGCAAATTTTCCTTGAACCTGGTGAGGAAATGACGGTTGACGAGCTGCTGCGCGGCATCGCCATCGGCTCGGCGAACGATGCTTCGGTCGCCCTAGCCGAACGGATTGCCGGGTCAGAAGAGGCGTTTGTCGAAATGATGAACGAAAAGGCAAAGCGGCTAGGCTTAAACGACACTCATTTTGTCAACGCGACCGGTTTGCCGGCGGAACATCACTACAGCAGCGCTTATGATATGGCCATGATGGCGCGCGAATTGTTGAAGTATGAAGATATTACGAAATATACGAGCAAATACGAAGACTATTTGCGCGAACAGACGGATAAAAAGTTTTGGCTTGTGAACACCAACCGGCTTGTCAAGTTTTATCCCGGTGTTGACGGGCTGAAAACCGGCTTTACGAGCGAGGCGGGTTATTGTTTGACCGCGACAGCGAAAAAGAATGGCATGCGTGTCATTGCCGTCATTTTTGGGGCGCCGACGCCGAAAGCGCGCAATGCGCAAATTACGAAAATGCTCGACTATGCGTTTCAACAATATCAGACCCACCCGGTATACGAACGGAATCAAACGGTCGCTCGCGTGGAAGTGAGCAAAGGCAAGCAAACATCGGTGGCGGCGGTGACATCGGAGCCGGTGTCGGTGCTGACGAAAAAGGGGCAGTCCGTCGAGCAGATTGAAAAAATCGTCAAGGTGAAAGAACGGGTACAAGCCCCGATTCGCAAAGGCGATGAGCTTGGCGTTTTGATTTTGAAAGAGGATGGAAAAGAGATCGTGCGCAGCCCGCTTGTCGCCAAGCAAACGGTCGAAGAAGCGAGCTTTTGGGACTTGTTTAAGCGGGTGTTTAGTCGTTTCGTGCAGGCGGGATGATGTCAAGTTTTGCCGCCTTTTCGCTCTCTTTGGCGAACGGGTACTAGTTTTGTCGGGCGGCAGGATTTCCGAGCGCGGGCAGCGAAACTTCTCCGTATCCTGAAATGGACAAGGAGGAAGACGCTGTGAGTCTCGCGATTGACTTAGAAGTGAAACAAGACGTGCTGATCGTTCGCCTGTCCGGGGAGCTCGACCATCATACGGCCGAAGCGTTGCGCGAACAAGTGACGGATGTGCTCGAAAACCGGGGCATCCGCCATATCGTGCTCAATTTAGGTCAGTTGACATTTATGGACAGCTCAGGTCTTGGCGTCATTTTAGGACGCTACAAACAGATCAAAAACATGGGCGGTCAGATGGTCGTCTGCGCGGTGTCGCCGGCCGTCAAGCGCCTGTTTGATATGTCGGGACTATTTAAAATTATTCGCTTGGAAGCGGATGAGCAATTTGCTTTGCAGGCATTGGGGGTGGCGTAAATGCGCAACGAAATGCACCTCCAATTTTCCGCGCGCAGCGAAAACGAATCGTTTGCTCGGGTGACGGTGGCGGCGTTCGTCGCCCAGCTCGATCCAACGATGGACGAGTTAACGGAAATCAAAACGGTCGTCTCAGAGGCGGTCACCAACGCCATTATCCATGGCTATAACAACGACCCGAACGGCATTGTCTCTATTTCCGTCATCATTGAAGACGGCATCGTCCATTTGACCGTGAGGGACGAAGGGGTCGGCATCGCCAATATTGATGAGGCGCGCCAGCCGCTGTTTACGACCAAACCGGAACTAGAGCGTTCGGGAATGGGATTTACCATTATGGAGAACTTCATGGACGAAGTCATCATTGAATCGGAAGTGAACAAAGGGACGACCGTGTATTTGAAAAAGCATATTGCCAAAAGCAAAGCGCTATGTAACTGAGGGAGACATGCCTATGGATGTCGATGTCAAGCAAGATCAGTCGCCAATCAAAGACCAGGAGATGAAGGAGCTGATCCGCCGCAGCCAAGAAGGCGATCAAGAAGCGCGCGATGAAATTATTGAAAAAAACATGCGCCTCGTCTGGTCGGTCGTCCAACGTTTTTTAAATCGCGGCTATGAGGCCGACGACTTGTTCCAAATCGGCTGCATCGGCTTGTTAAAATCGGTCGATAAATTTGATTTGTCGTACGACGTCAAGTTTTCGACGTACGCCGTGCCGATGATCATCGGGGAGATTCAGCGCTTTCTTCGCGATGACGGCACCGTCAAAGTGAGCCGCTCACTGAAAGAGATGGGCAATAAAATCCGCAAGGCCAAAGACGAGCTGTCAAAAGCGCGCGGACGGGCGCCGACGGTCACCGAAATCGCCGATCATTTGGGCATTGCCAAAGAAGAGGTTGTCCTCGCTCAAGAGGCCGTCCGCACGCCGACGTCGATTCACGAAACGGTGTACGAAAACGACGGCGATCCGATCACGCTGCTCGATCAAATCGCCAACGATGACGAGGCGTCATGGTTTGACAAAATCGCTTTGAAAAAAGCGATCGAAGAGCTTGATGAGCGCGAGCGGCTCATTGTCTATTTGCGCTACTACAAAGATCAAACCCAGTCCGAAGTGGCAGCAAGACTCGGCATCTCTCAAGTGCAAGTATCCCGGCTGGAGAAAAAAATCTTACAGCACATCAAAGAGAAAATGGATGGCTAGAAACCTGCTTGATGAAAGAATGGGCCTTCGCTGCCCATTCTTTTCTATTTTTATGAAATCGATGGCGAATGCGGCCGAGCCGCATGATCGGCTTGACTGTCCACCAAACTAATGAAAAAAAGACAAAGGTGTGAAGCAAATGGCCAACACCGTATTTATTAAGCCGCGCCATCGCGTGCAAGTCGAGCCGGGGGCGGCGGTCACGCTCGGACAAGCGGCGCAAATCGCTGCGGCGGATGGCGAACTCGTCGAGCGGCTGCGGGCGGTCCCGCTCTACCGGGTGCAGCCAAGCGATAAAACGATCGTCATTATCGACATGATGCAAATGGTCAAGGCCGTGCTCGATGTCGATGAATCGCTCGATGTGCAGATGGTTGGCCCATCGCAGACGATCGTCGAAGTCGTGTATGAAAAGCGAAAAGTTCCGCTCGTCGTTTTCCTGCTCGTTTGGCTTCTTTTGTTCGTTGGTTCGGCGATGGCGATTATGAATTTCCACGAAGATGTGAGCATGCAACAAGTCCAACGCCATTTGTATGAAATGATCACCGGTCAGACGGTGGATAAGCCGCTTCTTTTGCAAATTCCGTATTCGCTAGGGCTTGGCATCGGGATGATTTTGTTTTTTAACCATTGGTTCCGCAAACGCATCAACGAGGAGCCCAGCCCTCTGGAAGTCGAAATGTTCCACTACCAGCAGTCGATCGATCAGTACGTCATTTTGCATGAAAACAAGGAAAGTTTGAAACCGCTTGACGATGCTTGACGTGCTGCTGGTAGTGTTCGTCGGCTTCGCTGGGGGGCTGGCGGTTGGAACCGGCTTTGTTGCGTTTCTCGTCGTGCTTGGCGTCATCCCGCGCCTGACGCAGCTGACGAAAACGATGAAGCGCATTCACGCTTATGAATGGGGCGCGGTGTTTGGCGCTCTCGTCGGCGGTTGGGTGAGCCTTCGCCATTCGGTCTTCCATTTGTCCAAATATTGGCTGGCGCCGATTGGGCTTCTGCACGGCATATTTGTCGGAATGCTCGCCGCCGCGCTCACCGAAGTGCTGAACGTTTGGCCGATTTTAGCGAAACGAATCGGGGTCGATGAGAGAATCGTCGCTTTATTGATGGCCATCGCCTTTGGCAAGGTGGTGGGCTCTTTGTTTCACTGGCTATATTTTGTCGATCATTTTCGCTGACAAAGGGGGACGAAAACGTGGGATTGAGAACCGATTATCTCCGTGAAGTCAAAGCGTTCCAACCTTCTCCCCCGTACGCGGCCAATGCGGGAAAAGCGTTTCTTGTCGGCGGGGCGCTTTGCGCGCTGGCGCAATGGCTGGCTGATTGGTATGGTGGTACGTTTGCCGCTTCAGCGCTCGAGGCCCATTTATGGGCGTCGATCGTCATGGCTGGATTGGCGATCGGACTGACCGCTGTCGGAAAATATGATGACATTAGCCAATTCGCCGGCGCGGGGGCGACGATGCTTCTTACCGGGCTCGCCAATGCGCTGGCTAGCGCCGCCATCGAGCACCGGAGCGAAGGGTGGATGGCCGGGGTGGGCGGGCAGATGTTGAAAGCCGGGGGCGCGGCGATCATTTACGGAGTGATTGCCGCCTATGTGCTCGGTCTGTTCTGGCCGTAGGAAAGAGGGGATCGCCATGAAGCGCGTCGGAAAACAGACGTGGTTGTTTGATGAAGGAGTCTACATTCAAGCGGCCGCGGCGGCGGTCGGGCCGTTGGAAGCGGATGGGCCGCTCGGAAAGTATTTTGATATTTGCTATCGTGACCTATATTGCGGGGAAAAGACGTGGGAGCTGGCCGAACGGCGGCTGATGCGGGAGGCGGTCGGCCGCTGCTTGCAAAAGGCGGGCGTTTCCGCTGAAGAGGTCGATCTGTTTTTGGCCGGCGATTTGTTGAACCAACAGGCTACATCCAACTATGTCGCTCGCGAGCTGCCGATTCCGTTTTTATGTTTGTTTGGCGCCTGCTCCACTTCGATGCAGACGTTGGCCGCCGCCGCCGCGTTGGTTGCCGGCGGATTGGCCGATCGGGCGCTCACGGCGACAAGCAGTCATAACGCCACGGCTGAACGGCAGTTTCGCTATCCGACCGAACTCGGAGTGCAAAAGCCGAAAACGGCGACGTTTACGGTCACCGGCGCCGGTGCGGCGCTCATCGGGCGCACCCCGGGGCGCTGGCGCATCCGGGCGGCGACGATCGGCAAAGTGATCGATGCCGGGCTGACCAATCCGCTCGATATGGGAGCGGCGATGGCTCCGGCTGCGGCCGATACGATCGAGCAGCATTTCCGCGACTTAGGCGCATCGCCAAGCGATTACGACTTGATTGTCACCGGCGACTTGTCGCGCGTTGGCAGCGTCATCGTTCGGGAGCTGCTTGCCGAAGCGGGCTATGACGTCAGCGAGATGTACAACGATTGCGGGCTGATGATCTACCGGCCGGATCAAAAGGTGTTTGCCGGCGGCAGCGGCTGTGCGTGCTCGGCCGTTGTCACGTACGGCTATTTGCTTCATGAACTTGCCCGCGGCGCGTTTCGCCGTCTGTTTGTCGTCGCGACCGGGGCACTGTTGAGCCAAACGATGGTGCAGCAAAAACAGTCGATCCCGGCTATCGCTCACGGCGTCGTCATCGAAGCGGCCGGGCAAGAGCCGGATGGGCCACGATCGGGGGGAATGTGAGATGGAATATGTCCGCGCGTTTTTGGCCGGCGGGCTTGTATGCGTCATCGCCCAGCTCCTGATCGACCGCGGGCGATGGACGCCGGCCGGGGTGGCCAGCCTGTTGGTCGTCCTCGGCGTCATCCTCGGGTTTGGCGGCGTATACGATCGATGGGTCGCTTGGGTCGGCGCGGGGGCGATGTTGCCGTTAAGCGGGTTGGGCTACGTTTTCGCGAAAGGCGTCATGGCCGGGCCGCAGCCAAGCGGACTTGTCGCGACCGGGGGAGCCGTGTTCCGCTTCGCTGGCGCGTTGCTCGCTTTTATGGTGGCGGGTTCGTTTGCCGCTGCGCTTATTTGCAAACCGAAAGGGTAGAGACGATGGAAAAACGACGGGTCATTTTAGTGACGGACGGAGACGAATTCGCCTGCCGAGCGATCGAACGGGTCGCCGCCGACGTCGGCGGCCGCTGCATCTCCTGCTCGCGAGGCAATCCGACCAAGTTGAGCGGCGAGGAGCTCGTCAAGCTGATTTTGCAGACGCCCCACGATCCGGTGTTTGTGATGTTTGACGACTGTGGTGCCATCGGTGAGGGAGCGGGCGAAGAGGCGCTTCGCTATGTGGCGACGCACGAGCAAATCGAGGTGCTTGGCGCGCTGGCGGTCGCGTCCAATACGCATCAGCACGAATGGACAAAGGTGCATGTGAGCATTGACCGCGACGGCGTGATGACCGAATACGGGGTCGATAAAGAAGGGATCCGCGATTTGGATGTGGGCCGCATCAACGGCGATACCGTCTACTGTCTTGACCAGCTGAACATCCCGCTGATTGTCGGCATCGGCGACATCGGAAAAATGGGGCGCCGCGACCGTGCCGAACATGGGGCACCCATTACGCGCAAAGCGGTTGAGTTGATTCTCGAAAGGAGTGGTGGCCATGGCGGAAAAAGAAAAAAAGAAGACGCCGATAGCGGGCAATCTCGTTGACAACACCAAGTTTTTGCAGGAGCGAATCGGCGTCGGCACAAGCTTTGATTTAGGCGTGCGAAAAATTCGTGTCTTAAACCGGGAAGTACATATTTATTACTGCAACGGTTTATGTGACACGCAATACATCATCGAATTATTGAAGCAAATCGTGCGCGTCAACGATGATGAACGGCAAGAATCGCAAGCGTGGAAAATCATTGAAAATCGGCTTGTCCATCAGCAAGTGAGCCCGGTGATGAGCCTCGATGAGGCCGTCGATAAGCTGCTTTCCGGGCTGATCATCGTCCTTGTCGAAGGGGAATCAACCGGATTTGCGGTCGACGTCCGCAGCTATCCGGGCCGGCAGCCGCAGGAGCCGGACACGGAAAAAGTGGTGCGCGGCGCCCGCGACGGCTATGTCGAGAACATTATCGTCAATACGGCGCTCACCCGCCGACGCATCCGCGACGAGCGGCTGCGCTTTGAAATGTTGCAAGTCGGCGAGCGATCGAAAACGGACGTATGCATCGCCTATATTCAAGATGTCGCCGACCCCGGGCTGGTTGAGCTGGTCAAAAAAGAGCTTCAACAAATCCGGGTCGATGGCTTGACGATGGGCGACAAAACGGTTGAAGAGTTTTTAGTCAAGCAAGGCTACAACCCCTATCCGCTCGTCCGGTACACGGAGCGGCCTGATGTGGCGGCGACGCATTTGCTTGAAGGGCATGTGCTCATTATGGTCGACACATCGCCAAGCGTCATCATTACGCCGACGACGTTTTTCCACCATGTCCAGCATGCCGAGGAGTATCGGCAGTCGCCGGGGGTCGGAACGTTTGTCCGCTGGGTGCGGTTTTTAGGCATTTTGTCGTCGCTGTTTCTGCTGCCGCTGTGGGTGCTGTTCGTTTTAGATCCGTCGCTGTTGCCGGAACCGTGGGCGTTTATCGGCCCGAACAAACAAACGAACATCCCGATTGTCGTACAAATTTTGTTGGCCGATTTTGGGATTGAATTTCTGCGCATGGCCGCCATCCACACGCCGACGCCGCTCTCAACGGCCATGGGCTTAATCGCCGCCGTCCTCATCGGGCAAATCGCTATCGATGTCGGGCTGTTTGTGCCCGAAGTCATTTTGTATGTCGCGGTGGCCGCGATCGGCTCCTTTGCGACGCCGAGCTACGAATTGAGTGTCGCCAATAAAATTTCCCGGCTCGCTCTCGTTATTTTGGTCGCGCTGTTTCACGTGCCGGGGCTCGTCATCGGCACGACCGTTTATTTGCTTTGGCTCGTCAGCATTCGCTCGCTCAATACCCCGTATTTATGGCCGTTCATTCCGTTCGATCCGGCAGCGTTTATGCAAATTATCGTCCGCCGTTCCGCCGCCGGGGCGAAAGTGCGTCCGAGCATCGTCCATCCGCAGGACCGGCAAAAACAACCGACGTGATCCCGCGCCCCTTTATCCGGCGGCCGCTCCCGATGGCATGGATGGGCGGCCGCTTTTTCGCTGTTGGCGCTATTGCAACTTTTTTGTCATTATGATAACGTAATATTTG
The DNA here is from genome assembly GCF_007829715.1 of Geobacillus sp. C56-T2. NCBI lineage: Bacteria > Bacillati > Bacillota > Bacilli > Caryophanales > Anoxybacillaceae > Geobacillus > Geobacillus sp. C56-T2. Next base: position 2,252,717 of record NZ_VJWB01000001.1, on the reverse strand, counting down.
ATATTTACCGCCTTTTCCGAGCGGTGAAGCGGACGTTCGTTTTGGTGCGAACGCGCCAACGGGCATGTCCGAATCGCAGCCTAGTGCGCGGCAGAGCCGGTTGCTCTGCGGTTTTGTTTTTTCAGGGCCGCTGTCGGCGGCCAACGGCTTTTGGCTTTTCGTGCGCCATTTTGATGAGGAATGAGGGATGGTCGTGTTTTTGCATGGAACAAGCCGCGTCAATGAAAAAGGACATTTGGAAATCGGCGGCGTCGATGTCGTCGAACTGGCTGAGACGTACGGCACGCCGCTTTACATTTATGACGTTGCCTTGATCCGCGCCCGGGCGCGCGCGTTTCAGGAAGCGTTCCGCCGCCATGGTGTGCGGGCGCAGGTCGCTTACGCCAGCAAGGCGTTTTCTTCCATCGCCATGGTGCAGCTCGCCGCCGAGGAAGGGCTGTCGCTTGACGTCGTGTCGGGCGGGGAATTGCATACGGCGCTTGTCGCCGGATTTCCGCCGGAGCGCATCCATTTTCACGGCAATAACAAAAGCCGGGAGGAGTTGGCGATGGCGCTCGAATCCGGCATCGGCTGCATCGTCGTCGACAATTTTTACGAGTTGGAGTTGATCGAAGAGCTGGCAGGGGCCTCCGGTCGAACGGTGCCGATTTTGCTGCGCGTCACGCCGGGAGTTGAAGCGCATACTCATGACTATATTTTAACAGGACAAGAGGACTCGAAGTTTGGTTTTGATTTGCACAATGGACAAGCTGATCAGGCGTTTCAGCGCGTGATGTCGGCGAAGGCGTTTCGGCTGTTGGGCGTCCATTGCCATATCGGCTCGCAAATTTTTGAAACGGCCGGATTTGTGCTCGCGACGCAAAAAGTGTTTGCCAAGCTGGCCGAGTGGAATCGCGAGCACCGTTTCATCCCGGAAGTGGTCAACCTTGGCGGGGGATTTGGCATTCGCTATACCGAAGAGGATGATCCGATTCCCGTGGCGATGTACGTCGATTGCATCGTTGAGGAAGCGAAAAAACAAGTCCGCGAATACGGGCTGCCGCTTCCGGAAATTTGGATTGAGCCGGGGCGCTCGCTTGTCGGCGATGCCGGCACGACGATTTATACGATCGGTTCGCGCAAAGACGTGCCGAACGTCCGAACGTACGTGGCCGTCGATGGTGGCATGAGCGACAACATTCGCCCGGCGCTGTATGGGGCGAAATACGAAGCGATGCTCGCCAACCGGATGTGGGGAGAGCGGACGGAAGTCGTATCCATTGCCGGAAAGTGCTGCGAGTCAGGCGATATGCTCATTTGGGATTTGGCGCTCCCGGAAGCGAAACCGGGCGATTATTTAGCCGTTTTTTGCACGGGAGCGTACGGCTATTCGATGGCGAACAACTACAATCGCCTGCCGCGCCCGGCTGTCGTCTTTGTTGAAAACGGCGATGCCCAGCTCGTTGTGAAGCGGGAGACGTATGACGATTTGATTCAGTATGATTTGCCTTGGAAAACGAAAGTGAAAAAGTGAAGGCCGCTGGTTTGGGAAGCGGCCTTGACAACCGATCGGCGCCCGTTGTCCTTGCGAGCGCCGATTTTCATTGCTGATCTTGGCTGGAGCTCGAGGAAAATGCCGATTTAATCGCGTTCCAAATCTCTTTCAAGATGTCGATCACGTTTTGAATGAACGTTTTTCCTTCTTCCGACTGCAAAAACGCCGACAGCTGTTCTTTCGCTTTGCTCAGCTGGTCATTGACTTGATCCCAGTTGATATTGGCGTTTTGCATTTTATGAAGGAGAGACATAAGGCTGTTGATTTCATTCTCGCTCAGCGTAATGCCGAGGTCAGCGGCGATTTTTTCGATCAGAGCCCGCAAATCGGCATCCGTTTGCGGCGGATTGGCGGCCATTTCTTCTTTGATTTTTGCCAGCAAAGCGACCGCCTTGTCCGGACCGATCGAATCAGCCAGCTTCGCCGTTTGCACCATTTCCTCGTTCGCCACTTTTTTGACATCATCAGGGATGGCTTGGTCCGAGGAAATTTCATACGCCTTCATCAATCCGGTCAGCGCCGCGGTGCCGGAAACGGGAAACGGAGCGGTGATGTAAATGTCGGCGTCTTTCACCCCGGCGGTAATCAAGGCGTTCGTATACATCTCTTTCGTCACCCATGTGATGTTGTGGGTTTCAACACGCAGCCCTGAGCCGGGTTCGCGAATCGTGATCATGGACGAAGAAATGGCGCGCGTTCCGATTTGGGCTTTCGGGATGAGCCCGCCCAAATATTTATGCTCTTCGGCGTTCGAGACGGTGATCGTTTGCGCCCCGTCCGGCGCTTTCATTTCTTTAAGCACTTTTTGCTTTTGGTCGCTTGTTAAATTTTCGCCGAGCGTCACAATGACGTCGCCCGGTGCCGCATCGGCCGCGGCGATCGCCGGCAACATCAGCATGATAACCGCCAGCAGCGATGAAGCGATCATTCGTTTCACCTAGCTCGCCTCCTGTTCATGGAACATGCACCATCATTATACCGCATCCCCGCCCTTTTTGTCTTTGACTTTCTTTCCCCCAATCATCCATGGTATGATAGAAGCGATTTAGGCACAAGCAAAGGAGCGAAAGCATCATGGCGAAAAAAGGGTATATTTTGATGGAAAACGGCGGGAAAATTGAATTCGAACTGTTTCCGAATGAGGCGCCGGTGACGGTGGCCAATTTTGAAAAATTAGCGAATGAAGGATTTTATGACGGATTAACCTTCCACCGCGTCATTCCCGGGTTCGTCAGCCAAGGGGGCTGCCCGCGCGGCAACGGGACGGGCGATGCCGGCTATACGATTCCGTGCGAGACGGAAAACAATCCGCACCGCCATGTCGCCGGGGCGATTTCGATGGCGCACCGCGGCCGCGACACCGGCAGCTGCCAGTTTTTCATCGTTCATGAGCCGCAGCCGCACCTCGATGGGATGCATACCGTCTTCGGCCAAGTAACGTCTGGGCTGGACGTTGTCAAGGCGATGAAAAACGGCGATGTGATGAAGGAAGTGAAAGTGTTTGACGAACAATAAGCGGCCGACGGGGGACGATGAGCGGACAAGGCGCAACAACTGGCGGCTGTTTTTCCTATTGGTAGCGGCCAGCCTGTTATGGGGGGCGGCGTATTGGATTTGGATTGTCAAATGATGACGCTTGGAAGCTGACATGGTATAATAAAAACAGCATGGTGATGCATCCTTCGGGGCAGGGTGAAATTCCCGACCGGCGGTGATGAGGCGACGCGCCTCTCAGCCCGCGAGCCTGATTGGCACGATCCGGTGCGATTCCGGAGCCGACAGTATAGTCTGGATGGGAGAAGGATGGCGATGTGCGCATGGTGGCTGATGGCGCTGTGCCGAAAACGGGCAGCCCTCGGCGGCCAACAGGGCAACGGTGTCTAGACGGCACGTGCAGCCAGAGGGAGCGAACAGATGTTTTGTTCGCTGTTATGCGCATCATAAATCATTCTCTCGCATCCCAAAGCCCCGGAGTCGTTCCGGGGATTTTTATTTTTGCGAAAGAAAAAGGTGAAAGCCGTGTATCGAGACGAAGATTACATGCGCTTGGCGTTGAATGTCGCGAAAGCCGGCAGCGGACAAACATCGCCGAACCCACTCGTCGGCGCGGTTGTCGTCAACGGCGGGGAAGTGGTCGGGCTTGGCGCCCATTTGAAAGCCGGACAGCCGCACGCCGAAGTGCATGCGATTCGCATGGCCGGCGACAAAGCGCGCGGCGCCACGGTGTATGTGACGCTGGAGCCGTGCAGCCATTACGGCAAAACGCCGCCGTGCGCCGATTTGCTTATCGAAGCCGGCGTCCGCCGCGTCGTCGTCGCCACGACCGATCCGAATCCGCTTGTGGCGGGAAAAGGAATTGACAAGCTGCGCCAAGCGGGCATTCACGTCGACGTTGGCATCTTAAAAGAGGAAGCGGATGAACTCAACCGGATGTTTTTCCATTACATTGCGACAAAGACGCCGTTTGTGACGCTGAAATACGCGTGCAGCCTCGATGGCAAAATCGCGACGGCGACAGGGGAAAGCCAATGGATCACATCGAGCGCGGCGCGTGAGGATGTCCATCGTCTCCGCGCCCAGCATGACGCCATTTTGGTCGGCGTCAACACCGTGATCGCGGACAACCCAAAGCTCACCGTTCGCATCGGGGAACAGCGGCAAAACCCGCTGCGCATTATTTTGGACACCCGCTTGCGCACGCCGCTTGACGCCCATGTCGTCACCGACCGTGAGGCGGAGACGTGGATCATCGCCGGCCGAGGCGCCAGTCGGGAAAAAGCGGCGGCATACGAGCGTCGGGGCGTGCGCGTCGTGTCGCTGCCGACCGATCGAGTGGAGGTCGGCGATGTGCTTCGCTTGCTCGGCGAACAGAAGGTGATGTCGCTGTTTGTGGAAGGCGGTTCGCGCGTCCATGACAGCTTTCTCCGTGCGGGAGCGGTCAATGAAGTGGTGGCCTACATAGCCCCGAAGCTGATCGGCGGGCAGGATGCCCCTACGCCGATCGGCGGCCTCGGCTTCCCGCGTCTCGCCGAAGCGCTCGAGCTTGACATCCGGAGGGTCGAAAGGATCGGTCCAGACGTGAAAATCGCCGCTGTTCCGAAGCGAAAGGAGGAAGCGTGATGTTTACCGGCATCATCGAAGAGATCGGCACGATCGAGCGGATGAACGCAACCGGGGACGCCATCGTCATGGCCATCAGCGCCAAGAGGGTGCTTGAAGATGTGCAACTTGGCGACAGCATCGCTGTCAATGGCGTCTGTCTCACCGTCACATCGTTTGACGACCGCCGGTTTACGGTTGACATCATGCCGGAGACGGTGAAAGCGACGGCGCTGAAGACGCTAAAGCCCGGATCGAAGGTGAACTTGGAGCGGGCAATGGCGGCCAACGGGCGGTTTGGCGGCCATTTCGTCAGCGGGCACGTGGACGGCGTCGGACGCATCATTCGCCAATGGCCGAAAGCGAACGCGGTTTATTATGAAATCGAAGTGCCGGCTCCACTGCGCGCGTATATGATGGAGAAAGGATCGGTGGCGGTCGATGGCACAAGTTTGACCATTTTCGGGTTGAGCGAGCGCACGTTCACCGTTTCGCTTATCCCTCATACACGGGCGGCCACCATTTTAGGTGAAAAGCGGCCCGGCGACCTCGTCAATATTGAGTGCGACATGATTGGCAAATATGTCGCCGCTTTTCTTGCCGCCAAAGCAGCGCCGCCAGCGCGCGGGTTGACGGTTGACTTTTTAGAGCAGCACGGGTACAAATAAGCCGGAAAAAAGGGGGGCACTGGGCTGATGTTTGATTCCATCGAAGCGGCGCTGGCCGCGCTTGCCAACGGAGAAGTGATCATCGTCTGCGACGATGAAGACCGGGAAAACGAAGGGGATTTTGTCGCGCTAGCCGAAAAGGTGACGCCGGATATCATTAATTTTATGATTACGCACGGTCGCGGGCTCGTCTGCGTGCCAATTACGGAAGAGTTGGCGGAACGCCTCGGCTTAGAGCCGATGGTTGCCCATAACACCGATGCGCACGGCACGGCATTTACGGTGAGCATCGACTACAAAACGACGATGACCGGCATTAGCGCTCATGAGCGGGCGGCGACGATTCAGGCGCTGCTTGACCCGAATGTTAAAGCGAGCGATTTCAAGCGGCCCGGCCATATTTTTCCGCTCATTGCGAAAAAAGGCGGCGTGCTGCGGCGCGCCGGCCATACGGAAGCGGCTGTTGACTTGGCCCGGCTGTGCGGGGCGGCGCCGGCCGGCGTCATCTGCGAAATCATTAAAGAAGACGGAACGATGGCGCGCGTTCCCGATTTGCGGCAGATGGCTGACCAGTTTGGCTTGAAGATGATCACGATCAAAGATTTGATCGCCTATCGGAGCGAGCGGGAAAAGCTTGTCAAGCGCGAAGTGGACATCTGGCTGCCGACCGAATTTGGCGAATTCCGCGCCATCGGTTATACGAATGTGCTCGACGGAAAAGAGCATGTGGCGCTTGTCAAAGGAGAGATCACCCCGGACGAGCCGATTCTCGTGCGCGTCCATTCCGAATGCTTAACGGGCGATGTCTTCGGCTCTTACCGGTGCGATTGCGGACCGCAGCTGCACGCGGCGCTTCGGCAAATCGAGGCGGAAGGGCGCGGAGTGTTGCTGTACATGCGCCAAGAGGGGCGCGGCATCGGCCTTATGAACAAGCTGCGCGCCTACAAGCTGCAGGAGCAAGGCTATGACACGGTCGAAGCGAACGAAAAGCTCGGCTTCCCGGCCGATTTGCGCGATTACGGCATCGGGGCGCAAATTTTGAAAGACCTCGGCGTGACGAAAATGCGTCTGCTCACGAATAACCCGCGCAAAATCGCGGGCTTAAAAGGGCACGGGCTCGAGGTCGTCGAACGTGTGCCGCTTGAGATGCCACCGAAAAAGGAAAACGAACAGTATTTGCGCACGAAATACGAAAAATTAGGGCATATGCTTCATTTTTAGATGAAAGGGGAACGAATGATGAACGTCATTGAAGGCCATCTCGTTGGTACAGGATTGAAAATCGCCATCGTCGTTGCACGCTTTAACGAATTCATCACCGGCAAGCTGTTGTCTGGGGCGATTGACGGTTTGACGCGACACGGTGTCAGCGATCATGACATCACCGTCGCTTGGGTGCCGGGCGCGTTTGAGATTCCGCTTGTGGCGAAAAAACTGGCCGAATCGAAGCAGTTCGACGCCGTCATTACGCTTGGCGCCGTCATCCGCGGCGCAACGAGCCATTTTGACTACGTCTGCAGTGAAGCGGCCAAAGGCGTTTCTCAGGCCGCGCTTGCGAGCGGCGTCCCGGTCATTTTCGGCGTTTTGACGACCGACACGATCGAGCAGGCGATCGAGCGGGCCGGCACCAAAGCAGGCAATAAAGGCTGGGAAGCGGCCGTGTCGGCCATCGAAATGGCAAACGTGTTGCGGGCATTTGCGTAAAAAAGCAGGAAACGGTTCACAATATCGGTGAGAATGTTTATAATACGTATAGAGAAAATGACAAAAACGTTTCCTGTTCGGAAGCACGTTTGTCGATAATGAGGGATTTTTATGCTCATCCGCTATCGAAAAAACTACGAGAAAATCGCCATGGGGTTGCTGTCGTTTATGCCGACGGAAAAGGACTTGAAACGGCTCCAGCAGACGATCAAACAATATGAGACGAACGATGACTGGCAGCTGTTTTTATGGAAAGAGGAGGAGGATATCGTCGGCCTGATTGGCGTCCTGTTGCGCGCTCCCGATGTGGTGGAAATTCAGCACATTAGCGTCAACCCATCGCACCGCCACCAAGGGATCGGAAAGCAGATGGTCAAAGCATTGAAAGAGACGTATCCTGACCGTCGACTGTGTGCGAACGAGTGGACGGCTTCGTTTTTGGATAAATGCAACGCCTGCCATGAATAAGGGAACGAGTGCGGCGCGGCTGCGGGCAGCGGAGGGTCATCTATTTCCCCTCCGCTTTCGCCCGTTTTTTTCGTTCGCGCTCAGCGAGAATGCCCGAACGGTCACGGCGTTGATGTTTGTTGACCACGTCGACGTTGCCAAGGTCACTTGGCTGCCCCCAAACGAGCTGCTGTTTGGCGCAGGCGGCGAGGCATTGCTCGTAAAGCGAGCGGTCGCGAATCGGAAGCTCGACGCTTCGGTACGGTTCGCCGCGGACGATTCGCGCGGCGGTGTCGCCAAGGAGCGTTTCGAGCGCCTGATCGTCGAGGCCGAGTTTGCGAATCATTCCGCGGGCCTCCTCAAGCAACGCCTGCGCTCGCCGAGTGAGGCGGAGCGCCCCCGACATGTTGCCGCGCCGATAATGGTAGAAGGCGACGGCGATTTGAATGAGCACGAGCCATCCGTTTGGCCGTCCGTCTCGCTTCCATTGTTCTTCTAGCAGTTCATGACATTCAAAATAATCGCGGTCGCCGTGAAAATGGACCAAATAGTCGATATACGCTTTCGGGTACACGCCTCACCGTTCCTTTCCCCATCGCCGGCTTCGCCTTCCCTCGTTCAGCCGGGAAGCGCGGGCGCCGTTTTTCTTTCATTATACGCCGCATCGCTGCCGAGGGCAAAAAAGCAACGGATTTCTGCTCGCCCCGCCGCCTGATTATGATACAATAAAATGGGCTGTACGTACGGAAGCCGCTGAGGGCGGCGCGCCGAAAAAAATGGTGGGATGGATGTGCAATTGTCATACAATGTGAAAATTGAAGCGTTTGAAGGGCCGCTCGATTTGCTTTTGCATTTGATTCATCGTTATGAAATTGATATTTATAACATCCCTGTGGCGCAAATCACCGAGCAGTATATGGCGTACATTCACGCCATGCAAGAGCTGGAGTTGGACATGGCTAGCGAATATCTGGTCATGGCGGCCACACTGCTCGCCCTAAAAAGCAAAATGTTGCTGCCGGCGCCGGAAGAGGAGGCTGGCGACGGCGAACTGGAGTTTACCGACGACGTGGATCCGCGCGAAGAACTGATGCAGCGGCTGCTCGAATATAAAAAGTTTAAAGAAGCGGCGCATGCGCTGAAACAGCGCGAAGAAGAGCGGGCGCTCTTGTTTACGAAACCGCCGAGCGATTTGAGCGCCTATGCCGATGAAAAAAAAGCGGCGCCGCTCGATGTGAACGTGTATGATATGCTTGGCGCCCTGTCAAAACTGCTGCGCCGCAAGAAGTTGCAAAAACCACTGCGGGCAAAAATCGCCCGCCAAGATCTTTCCGTTGAAAAGCGAATGGCAGAGATTTTGCAGGAGCTGCGAGAGACGAACGGGCGGAAAAACTTTTATGATTTATTTCCCGTCTATGACCGCGCTTATATCGTGGTGACGTTTCTAGCCGTTTTGGAGCTGATTAAGCAAAACGAAATCATTGTGGAACAAGAGCGAAATTTCAGCGATTTGTTTCTTGCGGCTAGGCCGAGCGGCTGAGACGCCCATCCGTCGCTTTCTGTTTACGGCTGCAGGCGAGACCGCACCGGATGGGGGGCAACGCTGCTATAGGTGATGACGGAGCGCAAACAACGGGAAAGGAGGAGGTTGCGCCGGCTCAACGGCCGGACGCGACGGACGAGTGATGGCAGAAAAAGAAGCAGGAAAAACGGGGACGGCTGGCTCACAGCCAGCGGCGAAAGCGATTGTGGAGGCGCTCTTGTTCGCCGCCGGTGATGAAGGGTTGTCGCTCGCCCAAATCGCCGCCGTGCTCGAAATCGACGAGGCGGAGGCGAAAGCGGTGCTCGCGAAGCTGCAAGAAGACTGCGAGCGCGAAGAGCGCGGCATCCAACTCATCGAACTGGGGGGCGTCTTCTTGCTGGCGACAAAAAAAGAGCACGCCCCTTATTTAAAGAGGCTTGTCGAAGCTCCGGGTGCATCGCCGCTGTCGCAGGCCGCGCTCGAAACGCTGGCCATTATCGCCTACCGCCAGCCGATTACGCGCGCTGAAATTGAGGAGATTCGCGGGGTGAAAAGCGACAAGCCGCTGCAGACGCTGATGGCGCGGGCGCTCATTAAAGAAGTCGGGCGCGCGGAAGGAACAGGGCGCCCGATTTTGTACGGAACAACGGCCGAATTTCTCGATTATTTTGGGTTGAAAACGCTCGAGGAGCTGCCGCCGCTGCCGGAATGGGCGGACGATCACGAGCCGGAGCGGGAGGCGGATTTGTTTTTTGAAAAATTGACAGAACAATGGAGCGATGAACCATAGCTGTATGCTAAAATAAAGAAAAACAGCTGATCGAGGAAGGGGAGCGCTCATGGACGTTTGCCGCCTGCACGGTGAAGAGCTGGAAAAATCACAGGCGAATACGTTTGAAGACTACTTCAATCGCTCGGAAGTCACTTATTCGGACGGTGGCGAAGAGCGAACGCTGTCGGTTTTGTATTTGCGCCATTTCGAGACGGCGCTGCTTGAGCTGTTGCCGTATGAAGGCGATCCGCTGTTTGTCGCGAATGGACGCGACATCTATTTGCGCGATCTTGTCGCCCTCGTCTGCCTGTGGCAAAACCCGGCGTATCGGCGGCGCAAACGGGTGTACATCCATGATGAAGCTGAACTGTGCCGCTATTTCGCCGCGGTTCCTAACGAAGCGCTGCAGGCGCTCGTGAGTGAATGGGCGGCCACCGGCCGCAGCCGCCTGCCGGAGTGAGCAGCGCGGCTTTTTGGTTTGACCGGAGAGAAACGTTCCGTTTTACGTGAGAGCGTGCGCTTTCGTTTTCGTTTGCGAACTGCTCTTTTTTTCTGTCTAACCGAGCCGCTGGAGAAACGGTTGCCGCCAGTTATTCGGTTCGCGGTTTGGTCGAATCGCACGTTGGCGGTTTCACTTCACCGGTCGTTTCCGCAAGTTTTTGTAAGTAGTAGCACTCTTCACGGGCCATATGGTCGGCCATGAGCGGCGACAGCACGCCAAGCACTTCCCCTTGCAATTCCATTTCTTCGAGCTCATGCAAAAAGCGTTGGAAGATGGCCATCTCGAGTTCGATTTGATGGTGGAAGCGGGAGAGCGCCGGGAATTGGTGAATGTTAGCTCGCAAGTAGCCGGCCATCTCAATGGCTTTTAGATAAAAGGCTTCCCATTCCTTCGTGAACGTATGGCTTTGCTGCTTCAGTTGCTTTTCCGTATGGTCGAGCCGGTCATGGATCGCTCCGGCATGGCCGGCGGCGTCAAGCAACCAAAGCAAATCGTGATGAAGCGGGTGGACGCGCGGCGGCCGCGTTTGTTGGACGTAACTGTTGGCTAGCCGCAGCCATTCATCAAGCTCGTTTACCATATGGTTGACAAAGGTCGGCGGCAAGGAAAAGCGGAATGAACCGGTCAAATGGCGCCGCAGCAAATGAAGCTTGAAAGCCCGCAGCCGCTCGCCCGCCTCTTTTCCGCGAGCGACGAGCGTCGGCCACGCGGCAACCGCTTCCGGCTGACGAGCGGCGTCGAGCAGTTCGTCGAATAAGCGCTGCAGCTGTTTCGCCTCATTGATTTCAGGTTGCTCGCTTTCCGCGAGCGCCTCAAGAATGAACCGGCAATGGTCGCCGAGAATTTGCATCCAAAAACGGAGTTCAAAAAGCGCCTCCTGTTCAAGTGGTTTGTTCATTCGTTCACAGAACCGCTGGGCGGCGGTTCTGTTTCTCCCTCCTTTGCTTGCGGTGTCTTTGTTTGTTGCCTCGCTCCTATATGTATGTGTGGCTGGGAATTTGGGTGAATGCGGACAAGAACGATTTCGATGAACCGGCATACGATATGGCGAAAAAAGAGGAGGAGGTTTTTTCCAAATGGACGATCAAACGTTGTTGGCCCAGTATGTGGCCGAGTTGAGCGAATGGGGAGAACAAGTCAGGCAGGCGCTGGCGTTGCGCGGGGCAAGCACGGAGGGAGTCGCGGCGCTGCTGTCCGTAATCGCCGAACACGACGGGGCGTGGACAAAAGAGGAGGTTCGCGAGCTCCAGCGCCGCGCCGATGCGGTGTATGCGGCGGCGCTCCGCCATTACGCCTTCGAGGCGGCCGAGTGGGGAAAACAGATGGAGCAGGCGCTGGCGTTGCGCGGGGCTGCCGAGGATATCGGGCTTTCCGCCTTGTCTGCTTACATTGACCAACATGACGATGCATGGACCGAAGAAACGATCGCTGCGCTGCAGCAGCTTGTCGATGAGGTGTACGAGCGGGCCGTCCATCTCGTTGGTGCGCCGTCCGACGAACAAGGGCAAGCGGCGGGGCCGGCCGCTGCCCAGACAGCGGGGCTGACCGTGGCCGAAGCGCGGACGGAGGTGGACGGCGAACGGGAGGATGAACAACGATCAACGCCTGTCGATGAGAGGGAAGAAGCGAACGCGCGGGAGGCCGCTGCCGGGGAACAACAGACCGGATGCCTCGATTCATCATTGGACTCTCTCGATCGCGAACGACAGCCGGCCGTTCCTCCCGGCAAACATGTTTTGCCGCCGCTGCCGTACAAGTATGATGCCCTTGAACCTCATATTTCCGAAGAAATCATGCGCCTGCACCACACGAAACACCATCAAAGCTACGTCGACGGCCTGAATCAAGCGGAGCGGATGATGGCCGAGGCGCGCCGCACGAACCGATTTGAGCTGCTCAAGCATTGGGAGCGGGAGGCGGCGTTCCACGGTTCCGGCCACTATTTGCATACTATTTTTTGGTATAATATGGATCCGAACGGCGGTGGCGAGCCGCGCGGGGAACTGCGGGCGCAAATCGAGCGCGATTTCGGTAGTTTCGCTGCCTTTCGCCGCCATTTCACCGAAGCGGCCAAGAGTGCGGAAGGGGTTGGCTGGGCGCTGCTCGTTTGGGCGCCGCGAGCGCATCGGCTTGAAATTTTGCAGGCGGAAAAACACCAGCTGATGGCGCAATGGGATGTGATTCCGCTTCTTGTGCTCGACGTTTGGGAACATGCGTATTATTTGCAATATAAAAACGACCGGGCGGCGTATATTGACAATTGGTGGAATGTAGTGAATTGGCGCAATGTCGAAGCGCGCTTTGCTGAGGCTAAGAAGCTGCGCTGGCCGCCGTTTTAACCGGATGTCCAAACAGGGAGGGTGTTCCAAAAGGATGGGACACCCTCTTTCATATCGTGCTGACCGCTTCTGTCACGCGATAGGTGGTATCGATCTGCACGGTAGACGCCCTTTTTGGTCAGCCGCTATTTTTTCATCATATTTGTCCGCGCCCCGCATACACTTGTACCAAGCACGGCTTGGACGTTTCAACGGTTTTCCTCGCTCGCGCTCATGTCAGCCCAACTTGGAAAGGGGGACAGGCGGTTTCCCTCGCTCGCCGAAGGGGGAGCCTCGCCGATACGCGTGGACAAATGGAAGCGGCTCATAGCTTTGATGGCCCTCGCTGCGGGGATCATCGCGTTGATCCCGGGACGGATGGATGCGATGAACGGGGTGAGCGCGAAAAGCGCGATTTTAATGGAGCAACATTCCGGACGGGTTTTGTTTGCTAAAGACGCCTATACAAAGCGGCGCATCGCCAGCATTACGAAAATTATGACCGCCGTTTTAGCGATTGAGTCAGGAAAAATGGATGACCTCGTCACGGTCAGCGCCCGCGCCGTTCGAACGGAAGGGTCGTCGATTTACTTGCGTCAAGGGGAAAAAATCAAGCTGCGCGATTTAGTGTACGGATTGATGCTTCGCTCCGGCAACGACGCGGCGGTGGCGATTGCCGAACATGTCGGCGGCAGCGTTGAAGGGTTTGTGTTTTTAATGAACAAAAAAGCGGCTGAAATCGGGATGCGCGATACAGAGTTTGCCAATCCGCACGGCTTGGATGACGCGGAAAACCATTATTCGACCGCTTACGACATGGCGCTCTTGATGCAATACGCGATGAAAAACAGCGAATTTCGCCGCATCTCCGGGACGAAAGTGTATCGCGCGCCCGCCCCTCCGGGAGAGGAAGGCGCAAGGGTGTGGCGGAATAAAAACAAGCTGCTCACCAGCCTTTACGAATATTGCACCGGCGGAAAAACCGGCTATACGAAGCGGGCGCATCGCACGCTGGTGACGACGGCGTCCAAAGATGGGGTCAATTTGATTGCTGTCACGTTGGACGCTCCAGACGATTGGAACGACCACATCGCGATGTACGAATACGGGTTTTCCCATTATCATATCGCGAAAGTGAGCGGAAAGCGAATCATCGGCAAAATCGCCGATCCGTTTTATGAAGGAAGGCTGCGCGCGGCCCGCGATTTGCAATATCCCGTGACCAGCGAGGAAGAGAGCGAATTGCGGGTGAACGTGTATTTGCTGAAGCCGCGCGCTGAGTGGAAAGAAGATCCGGATCGCGTTCCAGCGGCGGTCGGAAAGGCGGTGCTTTATTTGCACGATAAAGCGGTGGATGAGACGCCGCTGCTGTACGAACATAAGAAGGAGGAAAGCGGCGAAAACTCGTTTTGGGATTTATTTTCCTTTTTAGGTGTGAGAAGCGATGGTTAACCTCATTTGGGTCATGATGGCGGTCGTCGGCATCGTCTTTGCAGCGATCAACGGCACGATGGAAGAAGTGAACAAGGCGGTGTTTGAAAGCGCCAAGGAAGCGGTGACGATTAGCATCGGCATGATCAGTGTGTTAGTGTTTTGGCTTGGATTGATGGCCATCGCCGAGCGGGCCGGCCTGCTTCATAAAGTCGCGCGCCTGTTCATGCCCATTGTGCGCCGGCTATTTCCAGAGGTGCCGCCCGGCCATCCGGCGCTCGGCTACATCGTTTCGAACATGGTCGCGAACATGTTCGGCCTTGGCAATGCGGCGACGCCGATGGGCATCAAGGCGATGGAACAGCTGAAACAGCTCAACGGCGGCCGCGATGAGGCCAGCCGGTCGATGGTGACGTTTTTGGCCATTAACACGTCAAGCATTACGCTCATTCCGGCGACCGTCATTTCGATTCGCATGACGTACGGTTCGGCGGCGCCGGGCGAAATTATCGGCACGACCGTCGTCGCCTCGACGATTTCGACGATCGGGGCAGTATTGATCGACCGGTATTATTACTGGAAACGGACGCGGAAAGGCGGGAAGCGGTGATGGCCATCGTCCAGCTTCTTTCCACATGGTTGATCCCGGCGCTCATCGCTTTTATTTTGCTTTACGGCACAGCAAAGAAAGTGCCGACCTACGAAACGTTTGTTGAAGGCGGCAAAGAAGGAATCGAAATCGCGTTTTCGCTTATTCCGTATTTGGTCGGCATGCTGGTGTCGGTGGCGATCTTTCGGGCATCGGGGGCGCTTGATGCGTTGATGGAAGCCATCGAACCGTTCGCCGAGGCGGTCGGGATGCCGGCGGAAATCGTTCCGCTGGCGGCTCTGCGCACGATTTCCGGCACGGCGGCGCTCGGCATGACGACCGATTTGATCGCCACCTACGGCCCCGATTCGTTTATCGGTCGCCTCGCTGCTACGATTCAAGGAAGCACGGAGACGACGCTGTACGTGCTTACGGTGTATTTCGGCGCCGTCGGCGTCAAAAAAATGGGCGACGCGTTAAAAGTCGGCGTTTTAGCGGACATTCTTAGCTTGATCGTTTCCTTTTTCATCGTCTTGCTCGTTTTCGGGCGCTGACAGCGTCCGCTTTCCCGCCATCCGGCGGGTTTTTTCGTTTGTGATGAAGAAAAAGAGAAGCGCTGCGCTTGTATCTATGTCGCGGAAAGGGTAAGATGATGAAAGAGGTGAGGAACAATGGAACGGTTGCAAAAAGTGATCGCCCGCGCCGGCATCGCATCAAGGCGCAAAGCGGAAGAACTCATCTTGCAAGGGCGGGTGAAAGTCAACGGTCGCGTCGTCACCGAACTCGGCGCCAAAGTCGGGCCGCGCGATGATGTCGAAGTCGACGGCATTCCCGTCGAGCGTGAGGAGCCGGTTTACTACTTGCTGTACAAGCCGCGCGGGGTGATCTCGAGCGTCAAAGATGACAAGGGGCGCAAAGTGGTGACCGATTTTTTCAAAGATCTGGACAAACGGATTTATCCGATCGGACGGCTCGATTACGATACGTCCGGCTTGCTTTTGTTGACGAATGACGGCGATTTCGCCCATTTGCTCATGCATCCGCGCTATGAGATCGAGAAAGTATACGTTGCTAAGGTGAAAGGCATCCCGACAGGCGAACAGCTCAGGCAGCTTGAGCGCGGAGTGAAGCTCGAAGACGGCATGACGGCGCCGGCGAAAGTGAAGCTGCTTTCCACCGACCGGAGGAAAAACACCGCCATCGTGGAAATCCGAATTCACGAAGGCCGGAACCGGCAAGTGCGCCGCATGTTTGCGGCGATCGGCTGCGACGTGCTGAAGCTGAAGCGAGAGCGGTACGGGTTTCTCGATTTAAAAGGGCTGCGCCCCGGCGAATACCGCGAGCTGACGCCGCACGAGGTGAAGCTGTTGCGCGCGATAGCGCTTTCCGGGGGAAGAAAATGACAAACATTGTCGCATCACAGCTAGTTCCGATACCGCATGGACCTAACTGTCACGGAGAAAAATGACAAACATTGTCACATAACGTTCATATCTCCGCGCATAGAAACGAGACGAGTTTTGCTATAATGAAAAATGGGAGATTGTGAACTTCCATGTCGAATCCTTGCGGCCGATGCCGCGGGGGATGAGAAATTAAAGGGGTTTGAACGATGAAAAAGCAGCAGCGCTTAGTGGTGAGGACGGCGATTTTGCTCGTATTGCTTGCCGCGGTTGGCTACACGATTTACGTCAACTTTTTCACCGAAAAAACGGCGGTGGCTGTCGGTTCGACAGCGCCGGATTTTGTGTTGACCGATTTGAACGGACAGAAGCACCGTCTCTCCGATTACCGCGGCAAAGGCGTGTTTTTGAACTTTTGGGGGACGTGGTGCAAGCCGTGTGAGCGGGAAATGCCGTATATGAACGAATGGTATCCGGTGTACAAGCAGCAAGGAGTGGAAATGTTGGCGGTCAACGTCGGCGAACCGAAGCTGAGCGTCAAAAAGTTTGCCGAGCGCTTCGGGTTGACGTTTCCGATCGTCATCGACCAAGAAGACCAAGTGTTGAACGCGTACAATGTCGGGCCGTTGCCGACGACGTTTTTAATTGACAAAAACGGCAAAGTGAAACAAATCATTACCGGAACGATGACGAAAGAAGACATCAGACGGCATCTGGAAAGCATCAAACCGTAAGGAGTTTTGCGCCATGGAACAGGTGAAATGCGAATGCGGCCACGTGAATCCGCACGGCACGGCGTTTTGTGAGTCGTGCGGCAAGCCGCTACAAGATGTGGGCGAAAAGCCGCTTTTAGACATGCGCTACGAAGGGAGCGCGCGCCGGTCGCAAACGTACAAACGGACGATCATCGATCAAATTTGGGCGTTTTTTTCATCGGTCAAAGTCGGCGTCGCGCTCATTGTCATCACGCTCATCGCGTCGGCGATCGGGACGATTTTTCCGCAGCAAATGTACATTCCGCCAAACGCCGATCCGGCCGAATACTATGAAAAGCAGTACGGCTTGGCGGGGAAGCTGTATTACGAGCTTGGATTCAACAATTTATACGGTTCATGGTGGTACATTTTGCTCATCGCCTTGATCGGCGTCTCGCTCGTCATCTGCAGTCTCGACCGCGTCGTGCCGCTGTATCGCGCCTTGAAACGGCAAGGGGTGAAGCGCCATCCGCACTTTCTCGAGCGCCAGCGGCTGTTTGGCGTTTCGCGGGTGAACGATCCTGACGACGCGATCGCGGCGTTGAAAGAGCGGCTTGCGAAACAGCGCTATCACGTCCGCGAAGAAGACGGCCATTTGCTCGCCGAAAAAGGGCGGTTTTCGCGCTGGGGTCCGTACGTCAACCATATCGGCCTCATCATCTTCTTGATCGGGGCGATGCTCCGTTCCGTTCCGGGGATGTACATCGACCGCGTCATGTGGATTCCGGAAGGCGAAACGAAGGAAATTCCGGGGACAAACGGCCGCTATTTTTTAAAAAGCGAGCAATTTATTTTTGAAACATATCAAAAAGGGAAAGAGAACGAAGCGTTCAACGCCGCTATTGACCGCGTTGGCGACGGAATGATCGCGAAAAACTATCAAACGAACGTCGTGCTGTATAAGCGCGTCGGCCCAGTGATTGCCGGCGCCGAACCGAAGCTGAAAAAAGTCAAAGAATATGCGATTCGCGTCAACGAGCCGTTGAAATTCGACGGTTATGCGCTTTATCAGGTCGACTTCCGCCTTGGCGAACCGAAGGCGATGTCGTTTCAGCTCACCGATAAACGATCGGGCGCGTCGTTCGGCACGGTCCACATCGATTTGTACAACCCGAAAGAAGAATATGATCTAGGGCGAGGATATCGCGTGAAGCTATTAAGCTATTTCCCTGACTTCGAGTTTGACGAAGACGGCAACCCGTCGACAAAATCGCGCGTGCCGAACAACCCGGCGTTCGTGTTCAAAATGTATGCTCCGGATCGTCCAAAAGGGGAGACGAGCTTTGTCGCTATCCAGCAGACGATCGAGCCGTTTGGCGACAACAAGTACAAAATGGCGTTTGCGGGGCTGGAGACGCGCAACGTTTCCGGTTTGACCGTCCGCCGCGATTTCACGCTGTGGATTTTAGGGATAGGCGGGGTGATTTTCATGATCGGGCTGATCCAAGGCATGTACTGGAACCACCGCCGCATTTGGGTGCAGCGGGTCAACGGCGAACTATGGATCGCCGCGCATACGAACAAAAACTGGTTTGGCTTAAAAAACGAGCTGCGCCGCCTGCTTGACGGCACCGGCTTGACAATGCCGGCCGATCGGCTCGAGGAAGGAAAGAAAGCCGGACAAGGGGGACAAGCGCATGGTACAGCTTAGCAGCACATTGCTATATATTTCGTTCGTTTTCTATTTGATCGGCACGTTTCTTTTTGGTGGCGCCATTCGCGACAAACGGAAGGAGCGGGAGGGGAAAGACCGCTGGTCACAGCTTGGTATCACGGCGACGATCATCGGCTTTCTTACTCAAGTCGGTTATTTTGTGACACGTTGGATCGCGGCCGGTCATGCCCCAGTGAGCAACTTGTTTGAGTTTACGACGTTTTTCGGTATGATGCTTGTGGCTGCTTTCATTATTGTATATTTCATTTATCGATTAAGCGTGCTCGGCTTGTTTGCCCTTCCTGTCGCTTTGCTCATCATCGCCTATGCGAGCATGTTTCCGCGCGAAATTTCGCCGCTCATTCCCGCTTTGCAAAGCGACTGGCTGCACATTCACGTCACGACGGCGGCGGCCGGGGAGGCAATTTTGGCCATCAGCTTTGTCGCCGGGCTCATTTATTTGATCCGCGTCGTCGACCAGTCGAAACCGTCAAAGCGTACGTTTTGGCTCGAAGTGGTCATGTTTTGCTTAATTACCACGCTCGGCTTTGTCATCGTTTCGACCGCGTTTGGTCTTTCCGGCTATGAAGCGAAGTTTACATGGGTGGATAAAAACAAACAGCCGGATGAGATGATTTACGAGCTGCCGGCGCTTGTCGGTCCGCATGAAGGCAAGCTCGCCAAAGACAGCGCCGACCGCATGGAGCCGCTTTTGGAAATGCCGGCCATCATCAATGCCAAAAAGCTGAACACGGTTCTTTGGTCATTGATGGCGGGAACGGTGTTGTACATCGCGCTTCGGCTTCTTTTGCGCAAACGCATCGCCGCGGCTCTCAAACCGTTGGTGAAAAATGTGAATTTGGATTTGACCGATGAAATTTGTTACCGGGCTGTAGCGATCGGATTCCCGGTCTTTACGCTCGGAGCGCTCATTTTCGCCATGATTTGGGCGCAAATCGCTTGGACCCGCTTTTGGGGCTGGGATCCGAAAGAAGTGTGGGCGCTTATCACCTGGCTGTTTTACGCCGCCTTTTTGCATCTCCGGCTCTCGAAAGGCTGGCATGGCGAAAAGTCGGCATGGCTCGCCGTCATCGGGTTTGCCATTATTATGTTTAATTTGGTGGTGGTCAACCTCGTCATCGCGGGGCTGCATTCGTACGCCGGAACATAATGGAACAACAACCGGATGCTCTGTTGGCGAGCATCCGGTTTTTCGATAAACTAGAAGCGGGGGCTATGTCCATTTTGTCATGGAGGGCTGATCATGATGGAAAAAACGGAGAAAGCGATTCGCGTGTTGGTGGTGGATGATGAAGAACGCATCCGCCGGCTCTTGAAAATGTATTTGGAGCGGGAAAATTACGTGATTGACGAAGCGGGCGACGGCAACGAAGCGTTGGAAAAGGCGCTGGCGAACGACTATGACGTCATTTTGCTCGATCTGATGCTGCCGGGCAAAGACGGCATTGAAGTGTGCAAAGAAATTCGCGAGCAAAAAACGACGCCGATTATTATGCTGACGGCAAAAGGCGAAGAAGCGAACCGCGTTCAAGGGTTTGAAGTCGGCACCGATGATTACATCGTGAAACCGTTCAGCCCGCGCGAAGTCGTGTTGCGGGTGAAAGCGTTGTTGCGCCGCGCCTCGAATGCCGCCTACGCGCCGGTGGAAACGACGGCGAAAGACGTGCTCGTGTTTCCGCACTTGACGATTGATAACGATGCCCACCGGGTGACGGTCGATGGGAAAGAGGTGAGCTTGACGCCGAAAGAATACGAGCTGCTCCTTTTTTTGGCCCGTTCGCCCGATAAAGTGTTTGATCGCGAGCAGCTGCTGAAAGAAGTCTGGCATTACGAGTTTTTCGGTGACTTGCGCACGGTCGACACCCATATTAAACGGCTGCGTGAAAAGCTGAACAAAGCGTCGCCGCAAGCGGGAAAAATGATCGTCACCGTCTGGGGTGTCGGCTACAAGTTTGAGGCAGTGAGCGACTGATGTGGCTGTTCCGCAGTGTCGTCGGCAAACTGTGGTTCACGATTTTGCTGCTCGTCTCGTGCGTGCTGTTTATTTTAAGCATTTTGCTCATTAAATTTTTGGAAGACTATTATGTGCAGGAAGCGGAAAACGACCTCACCCGCCTGGCGACAAAAGTGGCCGAGGTGATGCACGATCACCGCGATGAAGAGCTCGCCCGCTCGATCGCTTGGACGCTGGTCGACAATCGCACGAAAGCGATCATCGTCGCTGATGAAGCGCATTATTGGTATTCGCCCGGCGGAGCAGACTCGGATGATGTGCCGCTGTCGTTCATCCGCCAAGATCGGGACTTGCGGCGGGTGCTGACAGACGGGAAAACGGTGAAAAAGCGTTTGTATATGCCAAAGTGGCAGCCAAAAGAAAAGCTGCCCCGTGATGTGATTATGGTTGGCGTGCCGATGACGATGCCGGACGGCAGCCGCGGGGCCGTGTTTATTTATCAATCGCTCGAAGCGATTGCCGATGCGACAAAGCAGACAAAGGAACTCATTTTCCTTGCCGCCTTTATCGCCATTATCATGACGACGTTTTTTGCCTTTTTCTTGTCGACGCGCATCACCGCTCCGCTCCGGAAAATGCGGCAAGCCGCGTTCGAAATGGCGCGCGGCCACTTCGATATGAAAGTGCCGATTTTAACGAATGACGAAATCGGCGGGCTGGCGATGGCGTTCAACCAAATGGGGCGGCGGCTGCAGTTTAACATTAACGCGCTCAATCAAGAAAAAGAACAGCTCGCCAGCATTTTAAGCAGCATGGCCGATGGCGTCATTACGTTTAACCGCGACGGGGAAATGTTGATTACGAATCCGCCGGCCGAGCGGTTTTTGCAGGCATGGTATTTCGAGCAAGGAAACGGTGCGGAAGCGATGGCGCCGCTGCCGCCGCAAGTGAAAGAGCTGTTTGCCCGCGTCGTCCGCGAGGAGAAGGAGCAATCGACAGAAGTGACGCTGCAAGGGCGGACGTGGGTGATTTTAATGACGCCGCTGTACGGCAAAACGATGGTGCGCGGCGCGGTCGCCGTTTTGCGTGACATGACCGAAGAGCGGCGGCTTGACAAGCTGCGCAAAGACTTTATCGCCAACGTTTCGCACGAATTGCGCACGCCGATCGCTATGCTCCAAGGCTACAGCGAGGCGATCATCGACGATATCGCGGCGAGCGAAGAAGAGAAGAAAGAGATGGCGAAAGTTATTTACGACGAGTCGCTGCGCATGGGCCGCCTTGTTAACGAGTTGCTTGACTTGGCGCGCATGGAAGCGGGCCATATCGAGCTAGAGTACGAACAAGTCCAGCTTGTTCCTTACATCGAGCGGGTGATCCGCAAGTTTTACGGGCTGGCGAAAGAAAAGCAGATTGAGCTGACAGCCGAGTTTCGTGATCGGGACATCGAAATCTCTCTCGATCCGGATCGGATCGAACAGGTGCTGACGAACTTGATCGACAACGCGATCCGCCACACGGAATCAGGCGGCACCGTTCGCCTCATTGTCGAACCGAGCGGCGATGGCGTGACGATTCACGTTCAAGACTCCGGTTCTGGCATTCCGGAGGAAGACTTGCCGTTTGTGTTTGAGCGCTTTTACAAAGCGGACAAAGCGCGGACGCGCGGACGCGCGGGCACCGGACTCGGTTTGGCCATCGCCAAAAATATCGTTGAAGCGCATAAGGGGCTCATTACCGTCCATAGCAAGCTGAACGAAGGAACGACGTTTTCTTTTTATTTGCCGAATCACGGGTCGAAACGGACGTAGGGCTGTTGGAACGAAAGGGAAGCCACGGCTTCCCTGCTTCTTTCATACTGAAGCGAACGGGTCGATGGGTTTGTTTTAGTGGTATAGACAACTAGAATACATAATGTTATAATGAGAGACAGAAAGTAGGGAAGTGCCATGAAGCGGTGGATATTGAAAAATGCCACGGTGTATGCAGAAACAGGAACCATTGAACAAGGGTATGTGCTGATCGAAGGGGAAAAAGTGGCCGCGATCGGGCCGATGTCGTCATGCCCAACTGATGCAGGGGCGGAAGCGATCGAGCTTTCCTCGCAGTTTTCCATCGTGCCGGGATTCATCGACGTCCATATTCATGGGGCGGCTGGGGCGGATGTCATGGATGCGACCCTAAAGGCGCTTCACGCGATGGCTAAGGCGCTGCCGGAGGAAGGGACGACGAGCTTTTTAGCGACGACGATGACGGCGCCAAGCGAACAAATCGAAGCCGCGCTTCGCAACGTCGCTCGCTATATGGCGGAGGCGAACCGGACGGGAGCCGCCGAAGTGCTCGGTGTTCATCTGGAAGGGCCGTTTTTGTCGCCGAAGCGCACCGGGGCGCAACACCCGCGCCACCTCGTCGACCCCAATGTCTCGCTGTTTCAGCGCTGGCAAGAGGCGGCCGGCGGCCACATTCGCCTTGTCACCCTTGCCCCGGAGCGGGAGGGGGGGCTTGAGTTGGCCGCTTATTTAAAACAAACGGGGGTCATCGCTTCGATCGGCCATTCCGATGCCGTTTACGACGAAGTGAAAGCGGCGATTCAAGCAGGAGTGACGCACGCCACCCATTTGTTTAACGGGATGCGCGGCATCCATCACCGCGAACCGGGGGTTGCCGGTGCTGTGCTGATGTTTGAAGAAGTGATGTGCGAACTGATCGCCGATGGGCTGCATGTCGCGCCGCCGATGGTCCGCTTTGCTTATCGTCATAAAGGGAGTGAAGGGCTCATCTTAATTACCGATGCCATGCGGGCCAAATGTCTAGGTGATGGGCAGTATGAACTTGGCGGCCAAGAGGTGACCGTCCGCGGTCAAGAGGCGCGGCTTGCCGACGGTACGCTGGCGGGAAGTGTACTCAAGCTTGCCGAGGCCATCCGCCGTGTGCTCGATTACACCGGCTGCACGATTGAAGAGGTGATCCGCATGGCGAGCTGGAATCCGGCAAAACAGCTTGGCCTCCTTGATCGGAAGGGCAGCTTGCGATCCGGCAAAGACGCCGATGTCGTCGTGTTGAATGAACGATATGAGGTCATGATGACGTTTTGCCGCGGCGCTCTTGCTTATCGCAAGCGGGATGAAAGGGGGGAGAGCGATGGCGTTGAAGCTTTTGGACACCGCTGACTATACCGAGATGAGCCGCCGGGCAGCGGACATCATCATCAAACAAGTCAAGGAAAAGCCGAATGCCGTTCTCGGCTTGGCGACCGGCTCGACCGTGCTCGGTGTGTACCGCGAATTGGCCGCCGATCATCGGCAACATGGGACATCGTATCGGCTCGTGCGCACGGTCAATTTGGATGAGTATGTCGGGCTCGGTCCGGATCATCCGAACAGCTATCGCTATTATATGAATCAACATTTGTTTGCCCACTTGGACATCCCGCTTCACGAGACGCATGTGCCGGATGGCTTGGCTGCTGATCTTGACGAAGAATGCCGCCGCTACGAGCGGCTCATCGATGAATTGGGCGGCATCGATTTGCAGCTCTTAGGCATCGGCCGCAACGGCCATATCGGCTTTAACGAGCCAGGAACGCCGTTTTCATCGCCGACTCATGTCGTCAAGCTCGCCCCGTTGACGCGCGAAGCGAACGCCCGCTTTTTCCCTTCGTTGGATGATGTGCCGCGCTATGCCATTACGATGGGAATTGCGACCATTTTGCGGAGCCGCCGCATCGTGCTGTTGGCGTCAGGGGAGGAAAAAGCGGAAGCCATTGCCCGGCTTCTCGAAGGCGTTGTCACACCGGATTTGCCGGCTTCGGCGCTTCACCTTCATCCGGACGTGATGATCATTGCCGACCGAGATGCCCTCTCGCTCATCCCAAAGGAAAAGCGGAAAGGGGATGCGCCATGATCGATAAACAGTCGCCGATTCCGATCTACTATCAGCTCGAGCAACATATAAAAGAAAAGATCGAAAAAGGGGAATGGCGGCCGGGCGAGATGATCCCGTCGGAGCGGGAGTGGGCAGAAACGTATGACATCAGCCGGATGACCGTTCGGCAGGCGGTCAACAATTTAGTGAACGATGGCTATCTCGTCCGGCGGCGTGGGAAAGGAACGTTTGTCGCCGCCAAAAAAATCGAGCAGCCGCTGAAAGGGCTGACGAGCTTTTCCGAAGATATGCGGGCGCGCGGCATGGAGCCCGGCACGATCGTCCTCCGCTTTGAGACCGTTCCGGCTTTCGAGAAGCTGGCTGAAGGACTTGGCGTCACAAAAGGCGATGACCTTTATGAAGTCCGCCGCCTCCGGTTGGCCGATGGCTTGCCGATGGCGCTGGAGACGCTCTACATTCCCGTCCATCTTGTTCCCGGGCTGACGCGTGATGTTGTAAGCGGTTCCGTCTATGAATTTATTGAAAAGGAAACAGGATTGATCATCGGTTCTGCTGTTCAAACACTGGAAGCGTCTGTCGCCCGCAAGCTGGAGGCCGAGCATTTGCAAGTGAAAGAAGGGGCGCCGGTGCTGTTGCTTGAGCGCCGCACCTGCCTTGATGACGGCCGGCCGATGGAAATCGTCAAATCGGTGTACCGCGGCGACCGATACAAATTTATGATTGAAATGGAAAGGGGAGGAGTATGATGATCGCCATCCGCGGCAAGCGTCATACGTATATCCGCATGGCAAGGTCGCCATTGAGATAACATGGAATATGATCAGTCGATCCCAAGAGCATTCGCTTTTGGGACGTTTTTTTTCGGGCAGAGAGTAAGGAGTGTATCAAGGGAGCGGAGTAGATTTACGGCGGCGGAACATAGCCGCTTTGCATCGCCGCCGCTGTTGATTTGGTGACCAAATGAAAAAACAAGGCTATGATAAAATGAAAGAAGGAATGAGAAACTAGGGTGAATAGCGGGGAGAATGTGATGATGGCCGAGCCTGTATTTCATATCATTCTTATTTTCAGTGTGTTGCTGCCGCTCGTAGCGCTGACGGTTTTAACGCTGTTGGGGGCGGTGGAGAAGGAAGTCGATTATTGGCAGTTGGAACATGCGCGCCTCCGCTTAGAAAAAGAACTGCAGGAAAGCAAGTACATGCAGCTTCATCAACAAATCCGCCCGCATTTCTTTTTTAATGCGCTCAATGCTTTTCTATCTTTGGCGCGTCTAGGAAAAAATGAAGAGATGATCCGGGGGATAGAGCATTTTGCGTTGTTTTTGCGCGACAGCTATGAGACGAAACAGCCGCTTATTCCGTTCAAACAAGAATGGGAACATACTCACAACTATCTAGCCGTGCAACAGCTTCGCTTCGGTTCACGGTTGTCGGTAGCGGTGCAAATCGATCGAGACGGCCTGCGCGCACTCATTCCTTCCTATACGTTACAAACATTGGTGGAAAACGCCTTTAAGCACGGTCTTGAGAAAAAAACGGGTGAAAAGCGGTTGACGATTGATTGCCGGCGCCAAGGCAATTGGGTATATTTGCGCGTTTGCGATAATGGCCATGAGGGCAAGGAGCTATCCGTCACCGAGGGAGGCGTCGGGTTGGACAATTTGCGGAAGCGGTTCGCTCTGTTGTTTGATTTGCCTACGCAGCTTGTGTTGCAAAAAAATGAACACGGGTGGACGGAAGCGGCCGTCGTCTGGCCGTATGTCCCCAGTGATGAGGTGTGAACGATGAAAGTGTTGATCGTCGATGACGAGTATTTGGAATTGGAGCAATTGAGCTATTTGGTGAAGCGGAAACATCCGCACTGGGAAGTGTGGACAGCGGAGGACGCTTCAGAAGCAAAACGGCTGGCGGCGGCCCATCGCTTTCGGTTGGCCTTGATCGACATTCATTTGCCCGGACAATCGGGGTTGGATTTAGCCGGTGAGCTGAGGCAGAAACAGCCTAATCTCTCAGTGATCATTATTACCGCCTACCAAGATTTTGCATACGCCAAACGAGCGATTCAGCTCGAAGTGCTCGATTATTTGGTCAAGCCGCTCATTGAGAGTGAGTTCGATCAGGCGCTGTCAAAGTTTGAACAAAAGCATCCCGAAGCATCGGCCTCATCGCCGCTCATCCGGTCGGCGCTCGACTATGTCCATCGGCATTACGCGCACAAAATCAGCCTTGCCGCGGTGGCGGCAGCCGTGCATACTCATCCCGCCTATTTGAGCAGGTTGTTCGTTGAGGAGATCGGCATTCATTTTAAAGATTATGTGAACCGATATCGGATTGAAAAAGCGAAAGAGCTGCTCATCAAGAAACCGGACTGGTCCATGGCTCGCATTGCCGAAGAGACTGGGTTTTCTAGCCAGCATCATTTCAGCCATTTGTTTCGAAAATATGTTGGCATCCCGCCGACAACGTATAAGGAGACGAACGGATAATGGATTGGTATACGCTGTTGGTTATGGCATGCGTGTTGCTGCTTGTCGTCGTGCCGGATGTCGGGCGCTCCCATTCTTTAGGAGCGGAAACGTTTGGATTAAGCAAAGGGGTCAATGCGTTGCTGCTGCGTTTGGCGTCCGGGGAGTTGCTGTTGTTTAGCTGTTATGCGTTGATGTATGGCGGGGTGGCTGCAGGGATCACGCTGGCCATGGCGATGGGAGTGGCTGTTTTTGTCCTTTGGCGTTCGATAACGGCGAGCCATCAACCGTTGGCAAGCGAAGGGGAGCGGTGGCCGGATCGTTGTTTTACGGCGCGGGCTTTGGTTTTGTTCCGCTTTTTAGTCTGCCTTCTTTCGATCGGGCGGCTGCTTGTCGTTCTTGGGTTATGTGCCTATTTGCTGCGGCATCTTTTTCATGTTTCCTTGCTGTTTTTATTGGTTTGGTTTAGCTATGTGTACGTTTTTACGGTGCTTGCTGGCTGGGCGGGAATGCGGAGAATCGGAACCGTTCTGCTGTACATCGTTTATCTCGTTGCCGGCATCATTCCGTTTGCCTATTATCTGACGGGGGGCGTCATGCGATATTACGAGACGGTGGCCCGTACCGCTCCGTCTCTCCTTGATCTCCGTGCAACTTCGCTGTTGGTGCTCTTTTTTTCCGTGTTGGCTGCGGCCGCCGGACAGTGGTTCGCCGATCCGTATGTATGGGAAGTCGCCCCCCGAATAAAAAAAGAGCGGGTTGCGATGGTGTTTTTGCTTGCCGGTTGTTGTCTCGTCCCTCTCCCCTTGGCCATGGCTGCTTTATGCATTCCGTACGCGGCGGCTGCTTCGCCCGAAGCGATATGGAAAGGATGGCTGCTTTCCTCCTCCGCTTGGATGTCTTGGCCGCTTGCCATGGCGCTGTTGGCGGCGCTCTCGTGCAGCTTGTCCCTTTCCCTTCGTTCGGTTGTGCAGCTCTTGGAAACCAAGTGGGGCGGCCAATTCCCGCGGACATACGCCCTTTCTTTTTTGTTTGGGCTCGCTCTTTTATCGATAGTTCTTTGTCTTCCGCTGCGTCTAGTTCTGTTTTCGACCGCTCTGCTTGCCTCTGTGTGCTTTGGTTTGGCTGCTTGGCGGCCGAAGGAAAAGCGCCTCGGGGTAATGATCATGATCGGCTGGTCATGTTTGCTCGTGTTCGCTTGGCGCTGGGGGAGTCGCCATGACGAGCTGGAGGCCATCGCCTGGAATGGGATAGGAAGCTTTTTGTTCGTCCGCACTTATCAATTTATTCAAAAAATAAAGAAGTGACAAAAAGTGATTAAAAAAATGCAAATCGGACGGGTTTCGGCTTGGTATAATGAGACAAACATGAAAGGAGGAAGGCAAGATGTCATTTGTTCCGTGTACAACAGCCATTTACGCGTTTAGCCAACACCATCAGCCGGTTCGGACAGTTCGTTCCGGGGAAACGTTTGTCATCGAAACGTACGATTGTTTCCAAAATCAAATTACATCTAGCGAAACGCCGTTTGATTCCATTGATTGGAACCATATCAATCCGGCAACGGGGCCCATCTATATTGAAGGGGCGGAACCCGGTGACATTTTAGCGGTCAAAATTGAACACATTCGCCTCAAAGGGCAAGGGGTGATGGCTGTCGGGCCAAGCCTCGGGGTGCTCGGCGACCGAATTTCGCGGTTTGAGGCGAAAATCGTTCCGGTGGAAGAAAACCGAGCCGTATTTGACGAACATCTTTCCATCCCGCTCAATCCGATGATTGGCGTTATTGGGGTGGCGCCAAACGGCGAGGATGTATCGTGCGGAACGCCGGGACCGCACGGCGGCAATATGGATACGAAGCTCATTACAACAGGAGCGACGGTGTACTTCCCTGTTTTTGTCAAAGGGGCGCTCTTTGCCTTAGGCGATTTGCACGCGGCGATGGGTGATGGCGAGATCGGCGTGTCCGGCATTGAAATTCCGGGGGAAGTGACCGTCACCGTCCGCGTGATCAAAGGACATTCCCTCAACCATCCGCTGCTGCAAAATGACGAAGGAATTGCGACCATCGTGTCGGCCAAAACGCTGGATGAGGCGGTCAAACGATCGGTTGAGGAAATGGTTGAGTTGTTACGGCCGCACACTCCGTTGACGTTGAACCATTTGACGATGGTGCTTAGCGCCGCCGGTCAGACGCAAATCAGCCAAGTGGTGGATCCGCTTGTCACCGCGCGCTTTTTTGTGCCGCGCTTCGTGCTTGAGGCGTATGGCGTTCGTTTGTTTGAGGAATAAGGGGGAATGGCGATGGCGCAATTGGAAACGAACAAATCGGTTGAGTCGCTCGGTTATAAGCAGGAACTAAAGCGGTCGCTCACATGGGTAGACTTGTTGATTTATGGGATGGTGTTCATGGTGCCGATTGCTCCTTTCGGTATTTACGGGTATGTAGCCGAAGGGGCAAAAGGGATGGTCGCTTTAGCATACTTGATCGGAATGGTGGGAATGATTTTCACCGCATTAAGCTACGCGAGAATGGCCGAGGCGTTTCCCATCGCTGGTTCCGTGTATTCCTACGCGCAGCGGGGGATGAATGAATACGCCGGCTTTATGGCGGGTTGGGTCATTTTGCTTGATTACATCTTTGTCCCAGCGCTTCTTTACTTGGTCAGCGCCGCCGCTCTAGCCGACATTGTGCCGGAAGTGCCGATGTATGTGTGGCTCGTGCTGTTTATCGGCATCAATACGGTCATTAACATTCTCGGCATTGAAATGACAGCGAGAGCCAATAAAGTGATCGTTATCCTAGAGCTCATCGTTTTGGCGATTTTCGTCATCACGGGCGTTGTGGCGATTTTCAAAGGGGTGAACGGAGCGGAATTTACGTTTAAGCCGTTGTATGACCCCGATCATTTCAGCATGGGAACGGTCATGGGAGCGGTGTCGATCGCCGTATTGAGCTTTCTCGGTTTTGACGCGGTGTCAACACTCGCTGAGGAAACGAAAGACGGAAGGTCGTCCATCGGCAAGGCGATCATCGGCGCTCTGCTGGTGGTCGGGGCGCTGTTTATCATTCAAACATGGGTGGCGGCTTTGATTTGGCCTGATTATACGACGTTTAAAAACGCAGACGCGGCGTTTTATCAGATTGCGGAGCTGGCAGGCGGACCGTGGCTCAAATGGACAACGATCATTGCCACGGCGTTTTCTTGGGGAATCGCCAACGCCCTTGTGGCGCAGGCGGCTATTTCCCGCATCTTGTATAGCATGGGTCGCGACCGTCAATTGCCCGGCGTGCTGGCCAAAGTGCACCCGAAGTTTCAAACACCGTACGTAAGCACCTTGCTTGTCGCTGTCATTTCGCTCATTGTCACGACGGTGTTCGCTTCGCAAATCGATAAGCTCGCTTCGCTTGTCAACTTCGGCGCCCTGACTGCATTTCTCTTTTTGCATGTATCGGTGATGAACTACTTTTTGCGCAAACAAAAGAGCCATGACTATATCAACCATCTTTTGTTTCCGCTCATCGGTTTTGTCGTCATCGGCTACGTATGGATCAATCTCGATCCGCTCAGCAAAAAGCTCGGACTGATTTGGATCGCCATTGGGCTTGTGTATTTGATCGTCCTGCGCCTTACGAACAAAGGCTCGCGACTGAGCGGGGAACTGTAGTGGCGTGTACGGCCTGACGCCGTCTGAACAAGGCGTTGGGCCGTTCAATGGTTGGCAAACATGAAACTTTTTTTTTGCCCTCCACGTATGACTATAGAGGATGCGGTGCTCTGCCAAAACAACGTGCGTTGCTGCCCGTTGCGGAGTGGCGCGAGCCAATGAAAAATGGAAGGGGTCGGGGCGAGAAATGAGCATGTTTGGAAAAGTCGCGGCCGATGTGCTTGGATTGAGCGACATCGGTTCGGTCATTCAACCGAAAGACTACGACAAAGTCGATGCCGATGATTATGTGATGCACGAGGATGGAGAAAAAATTTACTTCCTTATTAAATCGAAATCCGATGAGTATTGCTTCACCAACCGTGCGCTCATTCATCTGGACGGCACGAGCGCAGCAAGCAAAAAACGGACGCTGCGCCGCTACGATTACTACAAGCATCCGATTTCCGACGTGTCGCTCGAGACGGCCGGAACGGTCGATATGGACGCGGAAATCAAATTCAAAATCGGGTCGCACGCCTACTCGATTGATGTGCATAAAAAACATATCGAGGAACTGAAAGATTTGTATAAATCGCTGCTTGCGATCGCCGACATTTGCCGCGAAAATGAAATGAAGCTCGACTATGCCGAGCGGAGCCTCGAGCTGGCGGCCAAGGTGTTTGCCAACATGCGCGGCGACAGCGCCAATGTGTCGGCCGATTTTCAGGCCGTGAATGAATACGCGTTTCAATGGCTGACGGAAGCGAAAAAGAACTATACGGTGAAAGATTTCGGCTTTGTGTTTGAAAAATACATCGAGCAGTGAGGAGATGAAGCTTGCATTCGGGAAAGACGCCGGGCCAGAGGGGGGGCGTCTTTTCCTGTTTTTCAAAGGAACGCGTCGTTGGCAAACGGTGAAGGGGAGAGAGTGGAGGCAGGCAACGTGGCGGCATTTGACATCGCGGAGTTCGATGCAATGGTGCATGCGGCGTTCCGTACAAAACACGGACACTGGAGCCGAGCTGCCTGACCGCAAAAGTGGATCGATGACCTCTTCCGCCAGCCCGCTGTAAATTCATAGTTGTCAAATGCCAAGCCTTGCTTTAATATAAAAATGTCCATATCCGATAACTCAATCAACTCGCAGCAAGGTGCCGAAAAGGCTTAATAGGGAATCCGGTGGGAATCCGGAGCTGTCCCCGCAACTGTCAATGCGGACGAAATGAAATCGCCACTGTACGGACGGATGGCTTGCGCTGTTTTCCGTACGGGAAGGCTTCAGAGTAGGATGACGCATGAGCCAGTAGACCTGCCTTGCTTGCCGCAGTTTCCGAATCTTCGGGGGGTGAGACGCGGAAACAGTCGCATAGGGCATGGTTGTGCCCATTGGCGGTCTGTTTTCCGCTCATTCCCCAACCGGACGGAATGGGCGTTTTTTTATTGTACATACATCATTGAAGGGGGAACGTACGGATGAAGCGTTGGAAATGGTCTGCGGCGCTCGCTGCTCTCATCCTTTTGGCCGTTATGCTTGCCGGTTGCAGCAGCGGAGCGGGCAGCAGCGCCCAGCCGACAAAAAAAGAGGAGCCGAAAGCGGAACAATCGGCGTTTCCGGTGACGGTGAAAGACGGGCTTGGGGAAGAGGTCACCATCAAAGCGGAACCGAAAACGATCGTTTCGCTCATCCCGAGCAATACGGAAATCGCCTACGCGTTAGGGCTCGGTGAAAAAATTGTCGGCGTCAGCGATTTTGACAATTATCCTGAAGACGTCAAAACAAAAACGAAAATCGGCGGGATGGAGTTTAATGTCGAGAAAATCATTTCGCTCAAACCGGATCTCGTCTTGGCTCATGCGTCAAGCGCCCATAACTCGCGCGATGGCTTGCAGCAATTGAAAGACGCCGGCATCACCGTGCTTGTCGTCAATGATGCGAAATCGTTTGCGGACGTGTACGCCTCGATCGAGCTCATCGGCAAAGCGACGGGAACGGTGGACAAAGCGAAGCAAGTGATTGAAGGGATGAAAGAAAAGCTTTCGCAAATCGAAGAAAAAGCGAAACAAATTCCGGCGGACAAGCGGGCGAATGTGTGGGTGGAAGTGTCGCCGCCGCCGCAGCTGTATACGGCCGGCAAAGGAACGTTCATGGATGAGATGCTTCAAGTGATTTCAGCGAAAAACGTCGCCGGCGATTTGGAAGGCTGGCCGATGGTGACCGAGGAAAAAGCGGTGGCCTATAAGCCGGATGTGATCATCACGACATACGGCGGGGCGAAACAAGTGCTCGAGCGCGCGGCCTGGAAAGATGTGCCGGCGGTGAAAAACAAGCGGGTGTATGATGTCAACACCGATTTGGTCAGCCGGCCGGGTCCGCGCCTCGCCGAAGGGGTCGAGGAACTTGCCAAAGCCATTTACCCGGAAGTGTTTCAGTAAACTACCGATGTATATCCTAGCCGTTACGGCGGCTGTATTTTCGCTGCTCGCAGGGGTATCGACAGGGTCGCTGTCGATTCCCTTTTCTTCTATTATCGAGATTCTCGCGTCGCAATGGCTCGGAATGCCGCTCTCGTCGGACGTTCCTTCCGACTGGGTGCCGATTGTGATGGCGATCCGTCTGCCGCGCGTCGTGCTCGCCTTTTTGGTTGGCGCTTCGTTGGCGCTGGCTGGGGCGGCGTTTCAGGGGCTTTTGAAAAACGCGCTCGCCGACCCGTACACGCTCGGCGTTTCATCCGGCGCGTCGGTCGGCGCGGTGCTCGTGATCTTCCTTGGCTGGCAATGGCCGCTGTTCGGCACGTTTACACTGCCGATCGTCAGCATCGTATGCGGCATGGCGACGCTTGCGGCCGTCTTGGCGTTTACTCGCGCCGTCGATCGGCGGATGTCGGTGGAGACGATCATTTTAGCCGGCATTATTTTCGGGGCCTTTTTTAGCGCCTTCATTTCGCTCATGATCGCTTTGACCGGCGACGAATTGCGGCAAATCATCTCTTGGCTGATGGGGAGCGTGGCGATGCGCGGATGGACGTATAGCGGACTATTGTTGCCATTTTTTCTCGTCGGTGCGGCAACACTGATCGCCAACGGCCGCGAGTTGAACGCGTTCGCGTTCGGCGAGGCGGTGGCGCTTCATGTCGGCGTTGACGTTGCGCGCCGGAAAATCGTTATTTTGACGGCGGCCGCCTTGCTCACCGGAGCGGCGGTGTCGGTGTCGGGGACGATCGGCTTTGTCGGGCTTGTCGTTCCCCACATCGTGCGGCTTTTATGCGGGCCGGACTACCGGGTGCTTTTGCCGCTATCGCTCTTGTACGGCGGGGCGTTTCTTGTGTTCGCCGATCTGGCGGCACGGACGATCATCGAGCCGCGCGAGCTGCCGATTGGCGTTATCACTTCGCTCGTCGGCGCTCCGCTGTTTGCCGTTTTGTTTTTCCGAAAAACGAAGCGAAAGTTGGGATGACGATGCTGCAAGTGCGAGAGGTGTCGCACCGATACGGGACGACTCAAGTGCTTGACCGGGTGACGTTTTCCGTGGAGAAAGGGGAGCTGTTTGGCATCATTGGGCCGAACGGCAGCGGCAAGACGACATTGCTCAAGCTCATCAGCAAAGAGCTGCCGCTGGCAAGCGGCGAGATTGCCATCAGCGGTCGGCCGCTTTCCGAATTGTCGACAAAACAGTGGGCGCGCTTGGCCGCCGTCCTGCCGCAAACGTTGGAAACGGCGCACGGCTATACGGTGAAAGAAACGGTGGCGCTCGGCCGCTACGCCCATCAGCGCGGCTTGCTTCCAGCGTGGACGGCGGAAGATGAAGCCGCCGTTCAAGAGGCGCTCGCCGTTGTCGGTCTCGCCCACAAAATGGATGCGCCGCTGGAGCGGTTAAGCGGCGGCGAGCGGCAGCGGGCTTATTTGGCGCGGGCGCTCGCTCAAGAGCCGCAGCTGCTCTTGTTGGATGAGCCGACCAACCATATGGATTTAAGTGGGCAAGTCCGGCTTTTGGACCGGCTCACTGCAGCGGCTCGTGCCCGCGGTTTGACGGTGGTCGCGGTCTTTCATGAGATGAACGTCGCCAGTCTGTATTGCGATCGGGTGCTCGTTTTAAAGGACGGGAAAACAGCCGCGCTCGGCGCGCCGGCGGACGTCATGACGCCAGCGCTGCTGAATGACGTGTTTGCCGCTCCGGTCGTGCGCCAAGCGCATCCAGCGGCGGCCAAGCTGATGTTTTCGTTTGTGCCGCAACATCGCGAGGAGAAAACGCCGCTCCTCGGCGGGCTGCGCCCGGTTTTTTTGGCCGATGCGGTCGTTCTTGCTTCACCAAGGCCGCTGCGCGTCTTGTCGTCCGCTTTGGTTGGCGCCGGATTTCAATGGGCGACCCATTTCGTCAACCGCCATGTCGGGCTGGATTACGACTGCGGCGACGCGGAAGAGGAGATGCGCCGCTATTTGAAACGGCACGGCTTTTCCCCGGAGCGGACGATCGGCATGATGACTGCCGTCGATGTCCATGACGCCGTTTGGCTTCAGGAGGAAAGGAAAGGGTGTTCGGCCGCGGTGTTAGTCACCGCCGGCGTCGGCAATGCGGTCGACGCGGCCCGAGCGTGGCGGCATCAGCCGGCCGCCGCGAAGCCGGGAACGATCAATATGGTCATTGTCGTCGATGGGACGCTAACGGAAGCGGCGTTCGTGCAAGCGGTGATGACGGCGACGGAGGCGAAGGCGAAGGCGCTTGCCGAGCGGTCGGTTTGCGATCCGGAAACGCGAACGCTGGCTACCGGCACATCAACCGACTCGCTGGCGGTGGCGGCGACGCAAACAGGGCCGTCGTTTTCCTACGCTGGAACGGCGACCGAGCTTGGCCGCACGCTTGGCCGGCTTGTGTATGAAGCGACCATCGAGGCGCTCGATCGCTACGAGCGGCGGAGGGGAAAGCGATGACCCATTTGACGGCATTGGCGTTAGCCTTGTTTTTGGATGCGCTGGTGGGCGACCCGCGTTGGCTTCCGCATCCGGTGCGGGGCATGGGAAAACTGATCGCTTCGCTCGATCGCCGCTGGAATAACGGAACAAAGAGAAAAGCGAAAGGGGCCGCGGCTTTGGTTGTCGTGTCGGCTGTTGTTTACGGGCTGTCGGCGCTCGCGGTGGCGGCAGGGTATGCGGTGTCTCTGTACGTAGGGGTGGCGGTCGAGTCGGTGCTCATTTTCACCGCCATTGCCACGAAAAGCTTGGCCGTTGCGGCAGAAGAGGTGCGTCGGCCGCTTGAAGCGGGCGATCTTTCCAAGGCGCGGCAGGCGCTGTCGATGATCGTCGGCCGCGACACCGAGCGTCTCGATGAAGCCGGCATCACTCGCGCCTGCATCGAGACGGTGGCGGAAAATACGAGCGACGGCATCACGGCCCCGCTCTTTTACGCCGCCATTGGCGGCGCTCCGCTCGCTTTGTTGTATCGGGCGGTAAACACGTGCGATTCCATGATCGGTTACAAAAACGAGAAGTATCGCGAATTTGGCTGGGCGGCTGCCCGGTTCGATGATGTGTTGAACTATGTTCCGGCGCGGCTGACGGCGCTCGTGATGGTGCTTGTTTTCGGCGGGCGCCGCCTCCGTGCGGCGCTGGCGATTTTGTTTCGCGACGCCCGCCGCCATCCGAGCCCGAACAGCGGGTGGCTGGAAGCGGCGATGGCCGGTCTGCTTGGCGTGCAGCTTGGTGGAACGAATACATACGGCGGCCTTGTTTCCGTCCGGCCGACG
This sequence comes from Geobacillus sp. C56-T2, assembly GCF_007829715.1. Classification (NCBI taxonomy): domain Bacteria; kingdom Bacillati; phylum Bacillota; class Bacilli; order Caryophanales; family Anoxybacillaceae; genus Geobacillus; species Geobacillus sp. C56-T2. The sequence goes on along the minus strand of NZ_VJWB01000001.1, from coordinate 2,216,606 downwards.
CTCGGCGATGCGGTGGTGCCGCTTTGTCCCGCTCACATTCGCCGGGCGGTCGCGATCATGATCGGGACCGTGTTCGTGTTCGCGTTTTTATTATGGATAGGAGGGATGATCGTTGCCATGGCCAGCGCATGGGGCGAATCCGCGCGCGCTTTATGAGCAATGCGGACTGAAGCCCCCCGATCAGTATATCGATTTCAGCGTCAATACGAACCCGTACGCGTTGCCGCCGTCCGCCTGGCCGACCGGAGAAGATTGGGCGCGTTGGGCGAGCGAATATCCCGATCCGGAAGCCAAAGCGCTCAAAGAGAAAGTGGCTGAGCGAGAGCGCATTCGCCCTGAGCAAGTGCTTGTCACCAACGGGGCGGTGGAGGCGGTGTATTTGTTGGCGGCCATGTTTGCCGGCCGCCGCGTCGGCGTCTTGGAGCCGGCGTTTTCTGAATATCGGCGCGCCTCTCTTGCTTACGATTGCGAAGTGACGTCATTGATGGCGGAGGAAAGCCGCGGATTTTTGCCTGATCTCGACAAAGCGGCTGCGTGGGTGGCTGAGTGTGAAGCGGTGTTTCTTTGCCATCCGAACAATCCGACGGGAACGGTGCTCTCAAAGGGAGATCTTCACGCCCTCATTGCCGCCGCCCATCGGGCTGGAACGTACATCATCGTGGATGAGGCGTTTTACCCGTTTTGGTGTGGCGGATTTACAGCGGTGCGTTGGCTGGACCGCTACCCCCGCTTGATCGTGCTTCGCTCGCTGACGAAAATCTACCATTTGGCCGGGGCGCGCCTCGGCTATGTGGCGGCCGATGAAACGGTCATTGCCTCGCTGCGGAAACGGCAGCCGCCATGGAGCGTAAGCCGCGTCGCCCAGCAGCTTGGGCTTCGCTTTATGGAGATGGAGTCGTTTGCCGTTTGGACGAAAGAGCGGATCGCCGCCGAGCGGGAGCGGGTGTTTCGCTCGCTGCCGCTGAATCGGTATCGCGTGTTGCCGTCGGCTGTCAACTTTTATTTGCTGCGGCCGCTGTCCGGCCGGACAATGGAGCTGTTTTGGCATCTGTTGGAGCGCGGGATCGTTCCGCGCCATACGATGAATTTTCCCGGCTTGGATGGGCGCTACTTGCGCTTCGCGGTCAAAACGCAGGTGGAAAACGATCAGCTGCTTGAAGCGTTGGCGGGGTGGGACGGTTGATCGTTTTTGTGAGCGGCGCGGTGCGGAGCGGGAAGAGCGAGGTTGCGGAAGCATGCGCCATCCGGCTCGCTTCTGTCGGAAGGGTTCATTATATCGCCGCTGCGCCGGCGGACGATGGGGAAATGGCTGGGCGCATCCGCCGTCATCAAGAGCGGCGGGCGGCCACCGCGGCGCGGTGGGTCGTGTGGGAAGCCCCGTTTTCATCGCGGGGGCTGACCGCTTCTTTGCGGGCGGACGATGTTGTCCTGCTTGATTGTTTGACGACTTGGTGGGCAGCAGAACTGTTTGCAGGAGATGATTGGAAAACGATGAAAACGGCTGACGAAGCCGCCCGTCGCCTGCTTGATGAGGTGAGGGCGTGGGCCGGACGGTGCCGGGCGGTGGTGGTCGTATCCAATGAGCTGTTTTCCGGCGGGGTGCCGGATGATGAGGGCACGTTTCGCTACATGAAAACGCTTGGGTGGCTTCATCAGCAGTTGGTTGCCGCTGCCCGGGCGGCCGCCGTAGTCGAATGCGGCCTTCTGCGCGTGAAAAAAGGACGGTGGCCGCAATGAAGAGGGCGTGGAGCGGTTGGCGGCTGGCGCTCCAGCTGCTGACCGTCTTTCCGATCCGGCGCGCCGTCGAATGGAATGAGTGGCACGTCCGTTGGCTCGTGCGGTGCATGCCGTTGGTCGGGGGGCTGATCGGCGCATGTTCGGCTGCGCTGTATGCGCTTTATCTGTCGGTTTCCTTCGGTTCGCCGCTTTTTTGGTCGTTTCTCCTTCTTTGGCTCGGCGTTTGGCTGGCCGGAGGGCTGCACGCCGATGGGCTGATGGATGTCGGCGATGCGTTTTTTTCCTACCGCGATGTGAAGCGGCGGCAAGAAATTATGTCCGATTCGCGCGTCGGCGCATTCGCGGTGCTTGTGCTTTTCACCGTGCTGTCGTTCCGTTGGCTGTTTTTGTACGAATCGCTGCAAACCGGTGTCCCATGGGCGCTGTTGGTGGCGGTTCCTTGTTTATCGCGGGCTGGCGCCGCCTCGCTTCTTGTCACTGCAAAGCTGGCAAAGCCGACAGGAATGGCGGCTTCGCTCCGCGAATACAGTTCATGGCGCGATGCGGTGGGCGCGCTGATGGCTGCTTTGTTCGTGCTCGCGTTATTGACGGCGATCGGCGCTGTCCCGCTCCCAACCGGCTTGGCGTTATTGGCGGCGACCGGGTTGTTGGTGGCGGCGGTTCGGCGTTGGGCGGAAACCCAGTTTGGCGGCATTACCGGCGATGTGCTTGGCGCGTTCATTGAAGGGGGGGAAACGGTGCTGTGGGGCGTCATATGGCTCTTACACTCATCCGGCATGGCATGACGGAGGAAAACCGGCGTCGCGCTTACATCGGCTGGCTTGATGTTCCGCTGGCGGTCGAGGAGCGCGAGCGGCTTCGCCGGCTGCGCACAGAACGGTTCGCTCCGCTCGATCTGTTAGTGGGCAGCGATCTTCGCCGCTGCCGCGAGACGGCTGCTTGCTTGTTTCCGGGACGGGAGGCGGATTGGTGCGCCGCGGAATGGCGTGAGCTGTCCTTCGGGGCTTGGGAAGGGCGGACGTTTGCGGACTTGAAAGACGACCGTGCGTATCGGCGCTGGCTGGAGTCTCCCGCCGCAGCGGCCCCGCCCGGCGGTGAGTCGTATGCCGAGTTTCAGAGGCGCATCATGCGGGCGCTCGCAAAGACGCTTGCCTTGGCCGAACGATCAGGGGCTTGCCATGTCGTTGTTGTCACTCACGGCGGCCCGATCCGCCTTTTGCTGGAGCGATATGCGCCGGCTCTTCGCCCGTTTTGGGAATGGGAGGCGCCGTTTGCCGGGGGCTATACGTTGGAATCAACGCTTGAGCGTTGGAAGGAGGGGAAACGATGCATTTCGTTGTCGGCGGTGCGTTTCAAGGAAAGCGAAAATGGGTGCGGGAACGGTACGGAGTAGGCGATGGCAGCCACATCGTATGGCAGGACGGCTATCAAGCACCATACCAAGCGCCCGATGATGTCCACGGGGCGAAAACAGTCGTCCTTGACGGGCTCGAAGCCGCCATTCGTCGCGTTCCGGATGTGGACGAATGGGAGAAGCGCTTTGGCGACTGGCGGCGCTGGGAGGCGGCGGCACCCGGCCGCGCCGTCGTTTGGATCGGCACCGATGTGACGCAAGGCATCGTCCCTGTCGATAGGGAAGAGCGGCGTTGGCGTGATGCGGTCGGCCTCTGTTACCAACGGCTGGCCGCTATGTGCAGCCGCGTTGACCGACTTTGGTGCGGGCTGGCTGAACGATTGAAATAAGGAAAGGGGAGAGGGCGAATGAGGCTGTATACACGGACAGGAGATCAAGGAAAAACGAGTCTAGTCGGCGGGCGCGTCGACAAAGACCATTTGCGCGTCGAGGCGTACGGGACGATCGATGAGGCCAATTCGGTGATCGGTTGGGCGTTGGCTTTGCTTGTGGGTGATGAACGGTTTCGCGACCTTTGCGCCGAGCTGCAAACGATCCAGCATGAGCTGTTTGACTGCGGCGGCGACTTAGCCATTGTCAACGGCAAGCTGCCGTATAAAGTGAACGATGAGATGGTCGCTCGTTTGGAGGCGCGCATTGACGCGTATGTCCAAGAAGCGCCGCCGTTGCAAAAATTCATTTTGCCGGGCGGGTCGAAGGGGGCGGCGGCGCTTCATATGGCGCGCACCGTGACGAGACGAGCGGAGCGCTGCATCGTTTCTTTGCAAAAAGCCGAGCCGATCAACGATGTGGTTCTCAAATATATGAACCGCCTATCCGACTATTTGTTCGCCGCCGCGCGGGTTGTGAATGCGCGGTTAGGGGTGAACGATGTCGAGTACGAACGAAGCGCCATCGTGTTTCGTGACAAGGAGGAGACACCATGAGCCGTCGCTTGGCATGGCTGGCCGTTTGTTTGGCGTTGTCCGCCGTCGGGTCGTTCATCAAGCTGCCAACGTTTGTCGGCAGCATCGCCTTAGATAGCGCTCCGGCTCTTGTCGCCGCAGCCATCCTCGGTCCGCGTGCCGGGGCGGCGGTGGCGGGAATCGGGCATTTGATTTCCGCGTGGCTCGGCGGTTGGCCGCTCGGACCGTTTCATTGGCTGATTGCGTTGGAAATGGCCGCGCTTGGCGCCCTGTTTGCCTTGCTCTATCAGCGGGGCTGGAAAATGGGAAGCGCCGCGATCTTTATCATTGGCAACGCTTGTTTCGCCCCGCTGCCGCTGGCCGCTTCGTTCGGTTGGTCGTTCGTGTTGGCGGTCATTCCGCCGCTGTCGATAGCGGCGCTCATCAATGTCTTGGTCGCGACGGCGGTCATCCCGTCTGTCGAGCGTGTCGCGGGAAAAGCAAGGGGGAAAGTGCCGCATGCGTGATGTGCTGTTTTTACCGCTGGCGGACGGCGTGGAGTTGGCCGTTGCCGCCGATGGTTCAGCGGCGGTCGGAGACAAGCCGGGCGATGCCGTGTCTGCTCCGGCTGATGTCGTTGCCTATTTCGCCGCCCGCGTCGCTTTGCTGGAGCTGTTGAGCGTCGGGGCCGAAGCGAGGGCGGTCGTGCTGCAAAATTTCATCGCCGACGACCGTTGGGAGGCGCTTTGCCGCGGCGTTGAGCGGGCAGGCCGAGAGCTCGCTCTTTCCCTCCCGATCACCGGCAGTACGGAATCCAACTTTCCAACCGTGCAGTCGGCGCTTGGCGTGACGGCGCTCGGAACGGTGGCCAGCCAGCGAAAGCGGATCGGGATGACGCCGGAGACGGCGCGGTTTGCCGTGATCGGCCGCCCGCTCGTCGGGGCTGCGGTGTTGGCCCAACCCGAATGGGTGCTGCCGCTTTCCCTTTTCGCCGAGCTGCTTGTTTCGCCCCATGTGTATGAGCTCGTGCCGATCGGATCGAAAGGTATTTTTACGAATGGACAGGGCTGTTGGCTGCCAATCGCCTCCGCTTCCGCAGTTGTTCGTGTCCGCTGTCGCTTTTTTCATCCGGGGGACCGGCCACCGCCGTGCTGATCAGCTATGACCCAGTTGGCGAACCGAAGCTGAAGCAGCAAGCTGGGCGGCTCTTTTTCCCGTTGTTTGCCGAACGGTAGCCATGCCCCCATTTCTGTGCAAAAAGTGGTTTTCTTTTTCATCGTCACCCGTTATCATGAAGATAATGGGATTTTTTTTGGTTCGGCTGTCAAGCGAAACAAGGCGATGCCGCCGCTTTCGTACGGGGGCCGCCCGATGGTCAAAAGCAGACGAATGGCCGTGGTCCATGGGGAAGATAGGGGGAGAGAAACGATGGACCCCGTCTTTGAGCAGTTGTATGAAAAATATCACGATGACTTGTTTAATTTTTTGTTTTACATGGTGCGGAATCGAGAGCAGGCCGAAGATTTAGTCCAAGAAGTCTACGTCAAAGTGCTTCGCTCATATAAGCGGTTTCAAGGGCAATGCAGCGAAAAAACGTGGCTGCTGTCCATTGCGCGCCATGTGGCGATCGATTTTTTCCGCAAGCAAAAACGCCGCCGTCAGTGGGTGGGGGCAGCGGATTGGAGCGAGGAACAAATCAGCGCGGATGGTCCGCTGCCTGAGGAACTCGCCATTCAAAACGAGGAAATTCAGCAGCTGTACCGTTGTTTGGCCCGCTGTACGCTCGATCAGCAGCTCGTGCTGGTGCTTCGTTTCATCCAGTCGTTGTCGATCGCCGAAACGGCGGAAGCGCTCGGCTGGACGGAAAGCAAGGTGAAAACAACACAGCACCGCGCCTTGAAGGCGCTGAAGCACTATATGGAGGAAGAGGCGGAACGGGAAGGTGGGGCATGTGAAAAAGTTTCAGTGGAGTGAGCAGTGCATTGAACATGGGTTAAAGCAGATGCCGACCGTGAAAGACCGCCGTTCCAAAGAAGACATTTATCAGCAATGGCGGCGCGCTCAGCAGGCGCGTTGGAAACGTCGGTGGCGCGCGGCAGCGGCGGTAGCGACGGTGTTGATCGCCGTTGCGCTCGGTGGCCAGCGGTGGATCGCGCCGGAGCATGAGGAGAAACAGAAGGCCGCATCGCCGGCGGAAATGACGCCGACCAATAGCGCTTCGGCGCCGGCGGAAATGATGATGACGGCGGATGCGGCTTCAAAGGCGGCGGAACAAAACGAAACCGTGGCGGTGATCGCCTTGCCCGACCGGCGCGGCGGTTTTGTGGTGCCGGTCGCGGTGCCGCTCGATGACCGGCTTGCCCCGGCGGAGCGGGTGGCGGCTGCCATCGATGAATTGAGCCGCACTCGGCTTCGCGATGCGGCTCGCTGGTTCGATGGCGTTACCGTGGTGCCGGAAGCGGAGGACGGGCGCACATGGGCGGTGGACGTTCCGGCCGGGCATCGTGTGTTTGCGGCCAGCGGCAAAGAACAGCAACTTTTTTTGGCGGCGGTGACGGAGACGGTGCGGCAAATGGGCGGACGGCGCCTCCACTTTTTCACCGCCGGGAAAGAAGGATTGAATTTGCCGGCGGTGGGGCGGTTGCACCTGTCAAAAATCGGTGGGCAAAAACGAATGTATTATATTAGCCGTACGTCTTCGTTTCCAGCCGTCGTGCTCATTCCAGCCCCGAGCGACGCCTCGACGCTTCTTGAGGCGCTGCAGCGGATGACCAAGCCGGGGGGAAGCGGGCTGGAACCGGCTGTTCCGCAAGGGGTAGAGATCACCGGAGTGAAGGTGGATGAACGCCACGCGACGATCCGCCTCCGCGTGTCCGTTTCGCTTGACACCCAAGACGCAGCGCGCATGGTGGAAGCGATGTTGCTGACGGCCAAAGAGTTTGGAATACATGACGTGACGCTGGCCGCCGCTGGCCGTTCCTCCCTTGGTTCGTATCGGCTTGGAGAGCGAATCGCCGTGCCGCCGGGGCCGAACCCGGAAGTAGTGGCGGCAGCAGGGCGGTAGCGGGGTGGCGCTGTTTTGTTATCGTTTTGTAAATGGCGGCGCGGTTCTGTTCTAGCGCCGATCGTTTTGACATAAGACTTATATGGTGTGAGAGGAAGATGTCGTCACCGCGCGGCTCTCTTCTCGATTTGCCAAGCCTCTTTTTGAGCGCAGGAGGCGGCTTAGCCGTTGTGAGGAGCTTCGGTCCGCGCCAGCACGCGGAGCAGGGGATGAAAAAGGAGGGATGACCATGGGGGATGTGACAAGACGAATTTTAGCGGTCGCCGGCGTAGCGGCATGCGTCGGCCTGCTTTTTCTCATCGGCGCCAACGGCTGAAGCCTGAATATTCAACCAATGGTTGTCCTTTCTTGCGTTGCTGCGTTATAATGAGAAAAACAGCAAGAGAGGGGAAACGGAAATGTTGACGGATTATCACAACCATTTGGAGCGGGGGACGTTGACGCTCGATTATTTGCGCCAGTTCACCGATGAGGCAGCCAAGAAAGGGATTCAGCACTTCGGCATCTCTGAGCACGCGTATCACTTTTATCAGACAAAAAACATTTTGTCGAACCCGTGGGTCGAAGCGCGCCGCTGCTACGATATGGCCGATTATGTCCGCCTGTTTCACGAAGCATGGGATGCGGGCATCGATGTCAAGATGTCGATCGAGATGGACTATACGCCGGGCAAACATGAGGAAATGGCTGCCTTCATCCGCTCGTACGAGTTTGACTATGTCATCGGTTCGATCCATTGGGTCGACGATTTCGGCATCGATTTAGTCGAGTACCGCCACGAGTGGGAACGGCGTGATTTGTACGATACATATCGCAAATATTTCGATCAAGTTGTGACGCTCGCCGAGTCAAATTTGTTTGATATTATCGGCCACTTGGATTTGGTAAAAATTTTCAAGTACGTCCCAGAGGACGAAGAGTTTTTGCTTGAACAATATGACCGAGCGACCACCGCGCTCGCCAATTCGAAAACGTGTGTGGAAATCAGCACCGCGGGGTTGCGCAAACCGGTCGGCGAACTGTATCCGGATCCGCGCTTGTTGAAAATGTGCTATGACAAAGGCATTCCGATCGTATTATCGTCCGATGCGCACGTGCCGGAACATGTCGGCGCCGATTTTGACAAAGCGGTGGAACTCGCCCGCAACATCGGCTATACCGAGCTCATGACGTTCTCGAAAGGCGAGCGGAAGGCGGTGCCGCTCGGTTAAGTGAAACGATATGGTGAAAAACGCAGGCTTCAAAATTCGGAAGCCTGCGTTTTTTATGGCTACGCCTCAAGCCGTTTGACGGTCTCAATATCATCAATTTGCGCCAGTGCGTGTAACACCGCCTCATCCACCGGTTTGTCGAGCGAGAGGATCATCATCGCCTTTCCGCCGGCCTCTTGCCGCCCGACTTGCATGGTGGCGATGTTGACATCGTGCGCCCCAAGCACGTTCCCGACTTTGCCGATCATTCCCGGCCGGTCTTGGTGCTGAATGTACAACAGATGGCCTTCCGGGGCGAAGTCGATGGCGACGCCGTCAAAGTGGACGATGCGGTCCCCGTAGTTCGGCACGTGCGTCCCTTTGATGGTGAACGTTTTGTTTTCACCGTGGACGGTGAGGGAAATGCAGTTGGCATAGCCGTGCGTTTCATCGGAAAATTTTTCCCCGTATGTGATGCCGCGTTCTTTGGCGATCATGGCGGCGTTCACCTCGTTGACCGTAGAGGCGACGCGCGGCCGCAGGAAGCCGGCAAGCAGGCTGCGGGTGATGTACGTCGTCTCGAGATCGGCGACCGTGCCGGCGTAGGTGACCGACAACTCTTGCACCGGGATGTTCATAAACTGCGAGGCGATCAAGCCGAGCTTCCGGCCTAAATGATAGAATGCTTGAATTTTTTCATAGACATCTTTCGACAACGCCGGCAAGTTGATCGACGAGGTGACCGGCCGTCCTTCAAAAAAGTGGAGCAGCTCTTCGGCGACTTGGGTGGCGACGTTCAGCTGCGCTTCGACCGTTGACGCCCCTAAATGCGGCGTGACGATCACATTGTCAAACGAAAGCAGCGGATGATCGCCCGGCGGCTCTTGTTCAAAGACGTCGAGGGCGACGCCGGCGACATGGCCGTTTTCCAAAAACGGAATGAGCGCTTGTTCGTCGATGATGCCGCCGCGGGCGCAGTTGACTAGATAGACTCCTTTTTTCGTTTTCGCCAAGTTGTCCGCGCCAAGGAGCCCCCGCGTTTCTTTTGTCAGCGGTGTATGGACGGTGATGATGTCGGCGGAAGCCAGCACTTCATCAAGCGAATGAATGGAGACGCCGAGTTTTTCGGCCCGATCTTTTGTTAAAAACGGGTCGTACACGTGCACGCTCATGCCAAAGGCGCGCGCCCGTTTGGCGACTTCCGAACCGATGCGGCCGAAGCCGATGATGCCCAATTTCTTGCCAAACAGCTCATTGCCGACAAACGCGGAGCGGTTCCACTCTCGGGATTTGACGGAAATGTGCGCCTGCGGGATGCGGCGGACAAGCGCGGCCATCATGGCAAAGGTATGCTCGGCGGCCGAAATCGTATTGCCGTTTGGCGCGTTGATGACGACGATGCCGCGTTTCGTCGCTGCATCGACATCAATGTTGTCGACGCCCACTCCGGCGCGGCCGATAATTTGTAAGTTCGGCATCTTTTCCAATAGTTCTTCGGTCACTTTGGTGGCGCTGCGCACGAGCAAAGCGTCAAATGTGTGCAATTCCTCTTCCGCTTCGCTCACTTTCTTTTGCACGATGTTAATGTGCGCCGATGCGCGGAGCGGCGCCAGCCCCTCTTCGCTGATGGCGTCAGAAACGAGTACGCGAAACACAGTAGGTGCCCCTTTCTGTTTCAAGGATGTTAAATTTCTGATAATTTAACACGGGAAAGCGGTTTCTGTCAATGGGGGAAAAAGAAGTCATACAAATGAAAACGTTTTTTTGATCAGGAATGTTCGGGTTTGGAAAAAGAAAAGCGCCCATATCAAACGATATGGGCAAAATTGTTCGGAAATAGAAAAACGGCGTTTGGCGAAATGGGGTGTTGAACGGATTACTTGTTTTTCTGCTCGTTGTAGCGGGCGATGCATTCATCGATCAATTTGGCCGCCGCTTCCGGGCCTTCCCATGTGCCGATTTCCGTCCGCTTGCCTTGCAGGTCTTTGTAGCGTTCAAAGAAGTGGGCGATCTCTTTCAGTTTGTGCTGCGGAAGGTCTTCAATCGATCTCACTTCGTCAAAGCGCGGATCTTCGACCGGAACGCCGATCAATTTCGCGTCCTCTTCGCCGCTGTCGACCATGTTCAAATAACCGATGACGCGCGTGTCGATGACGCAGCCCGGGAACGTTGGGTTTGTCGTGATGACCAAAATGTCAAGCGGATCGCCGTCGAGCGCCAGCGTATTTTGCAAGTAGCCATATTCGGCCGGATAAAACATCGGTGAGTACAGAACGCGGTCGAGCTTGAAAATGCCGCGCTCTTTGTCGAATTCGTATTTGTTTTGGCTGCCGGTTGGAATTTCGATAAACGCTTCGACAATTTTATTTTCGAATGCCATGACCCGTTCCTCCCTTGTTCGTTATGTATACATGAAAGCTTGTCCGCCGGTCGGCGGCGGACAAGCCAATTTTATTGTAGCACGTTCGCCCAAGATGCGCCACTTGTGATGAACCATTTTTTCACGCTGGCATCAAAAAACCCCTCCTGCCGCCAAGGCAAGAGGGGGCGATCCACAGGCCTTTGCAAGAAAGATGCGATTCCGCTCACCGTGAATGTCAATCGAATTTGTTCGGATCACCATCAAACGGTTCATCCGCGACTTTAATCGATTCGGTCGGACAGCCTTCAAAGGCGTCCATCATATCGTCAATCAAAATCTCCGGCACTTCGACGATCCCTTGGTTGTCATCGAGGGTGACATAGGCAATGCCGTCCTCGTCGTAGTCGTAAATGTCCGGGGCGGCGGCGCCGCACGCTCCGCAGGCGATGCACGTCTCTTTATCCACAATCGTATACTTTGGCATAAACATCGAACCTCCCCAAGTTTATTGGAAACGGACGGGCCATCTCCGTGTTGCCTGCTCGGAAATGAACGTTTCACTTTTATAATAAGACCGTCCCGCCGGCTTTTCAATAAAAAAAATCGCTCGCTTGTATTTTTACACATATGCATCTTCTTTAATTTTGTTATCATGTGGTGGAAATGTCAACGACGCGATTTTTTGCCGATCGGCCCGCTTTTTTTGCTACAATAAAGACAGGGAGGAAGGGCCATGCAGCACAGTTATGCGTCGTTTTTGCTCGCCTGGTGTCTTCGCCAGTTTCGCGGCGAGCGGACGCTGGCGGCTTCGTATCATTTGTTTTCGGGAAAAAAATCGGCGCAGACGCTCCAAGACAGCAAATGGTTTCAGCTTGAACCGTTTTTTGGCGCGTGGAAAAACGTGACGATGTCTTCGCTTGAAGCGGCGGCGGGCTGGCTGGCTGAACGGCGGCTTGCCAGGGCGGTCGGGGATCGGGCGTACCGGCTGACCGAAGCGGGGGAGGGGTGGCTTTCCGAGCGGGAGGCGCTTTTTCCCCGTCATATGAACGGCTGGCGCTACCACGAGGTGGAACTGCCGTTTTGGCAGCGGCTTTCCCTCATTGGACAGACGTTGTCGAACTTGAACGCCGGCCGGCGGTTTGCACCGATTTGCCGCGATGAACGGACGCTTCGCTGGGTGAAGCGCTACTTGATGGATAAAGGCGGCCGCGCCGCGCTGGCGAGAGAGTTGTACGAAGAGCTTCTCCGGCTGCTTGCTGCCGTTTCAGAAGAAGCGGCGATCGTGTTTACGCTGCGGTTGACGAGCGCGGACCGCATCGGCTGGACGGCCGAGCAAATCGCCGCCTATCTGCAAAAAGAGGCGCTGTATGTCGAATTTCTATTTCGCGATGCGCTTCATTACATCATGGCAGAGGCGGAAGCGGGGCGCTCCCCAGCGCTGGCCGAACTGATGGACGGCTTGGCGCCGGTGGCGTTGACCCAATCGGCGCAAAAAACGTACGAATGGCTGCAAAAAGGAAAAACGATCGAGGAAATCGCCGCCATTCGCCGTTTGAAGCGGAGCACGATTGAAGACCATCTTGTCGAAATCGCCGCCAATGTGCCCGCTTTTTCGATCGCCCCGTTTGTTGCCTCCGAGAAAGCCGCGGCGGTTCAGGCGGCGGCCAAGACGCTCGGAACGCGCAAGCTAAAGCAAATTCGCGAGGCGCTTGGCGGAGCGGTCAGCTATTTTGAAATTCGTCTTGTATTGGCAAAGGAAGTGGGACGTTGGATGAAATCGTGAACACGCTGCGCAAGCAGTTTGGACATCATTCGTTTCGCCCGGGGCAGCGGGAAGTGATCGACGATGTGCTGGCCGGGCGCGATGTGTTGGCAATGCTGCCGACCGGGAGCGGCAAGTCGCTTTGTTATCAGCTGCCGGCTTACGTGCGGCCCGGCCGGGTGCTCATCGTTTCCCCGCTTGTGTCGCTCATGGAAGATCAGGTCGAACAGCTGCGCCGGCGCGGGGAAAAGCGAGTCATCGCCTTTCACAGCCTGCTCGACGAGGAGGAAAAGGGACAGGCGCTTGCCTCGCTGGCCGATTTTCGCTTTATTTACGCTTCCCCGGAGATGCTCCAGTCGGCTTCGTTTTTGGCCGCGCTGCGACGCGCCCCTGTCTCGCTCTTTGTCGTCGATGAAGCGCACTGCATTTCGCAATGGGGCTATGATTTCCGTCCCGACTTTTTAAAGCTCGGGGACGTTCGGCGCGCGCTTGGGAACCCTCCGTGTCTGGCGCTGACCGCGACAGCGCCGCCGCAAGTGCGCGACGACATCATCCGCACGCTCGGGATGAGGGAGGCTAGACGCCACATTTATTCTGTCGATCGGCCGAACATCGCCTTAAAGGTTGAGCATTGCCGTTCGCCGGAAGAAAAGGCGGAGCGGATCATCGAATACGCGCAGCGGCTCAAAGGCCCGGGCATCATCTACTTCTCGAGCCGGCAAGGGGCGGAAGAGATCGCGCGGCGGCTCGAACGGAGCGGGGCCGGGCGGGTCGCTTACTATCACGCCGGCATGGATGGGGAACAGCGGCTGCTCGTGCAGCAGCAATTTTTGCACGGCCAGTTGGATCTCGTCTGCTGCACGAGCGCATTTGGCATGGGCATCAATAAAGAGAATGTCCGCTTTGTCCTGCATTTTCATATGCCGGCGCAGCTGGAAGCGTACGTGCAGGAGATCGGGCGGGCCGGTCGTGACGGCGCGCCCAGTTTGGCCGTGCTGTTTTACGCCGATGGCGATGGAGCGTTGGCCCAAGCGGTGGCCGAAGCGGAGCTTCCCCATCCGCACGAGCTGCGTGAGTGGTTTCGTCGGCTGCCGGAAGGGGCGGGATTGGATCGTTTTCGTGTATGGGTAGAAACGAGTCGGTTTACTGACATACAAAAACGGCTTTTATCGTACGTTTTAGAACGGGAGCAGTCGCTCGTCTTTGGGGCGCCGGCACTGCTTGGCGAACGGGTGGCGGCCGCTGTGGAAGAGCGGCGCCGGTGGAAACGGAAAAAAGTCCGGGAGATGGAAGGATGGGTGCACGAGCTTTCGTGCCGCCGCTCCCGCCTTGTTCATGCGTTCGGCGAAGAGTTGGCCGTCCGCCCGGACCGCTGTTGCGACCGCTGCGGCTTGTCGCTCGACGACTATGTAGGCCGCGAGAGCCGTCAGACGGCCGTTTTTGTTCGCGATTGGCGCGAGGAGCTGTGGAATCTATTTTTGGGCGGGAGGCCTCCCCATGAAGCGGCAAAGTGAACAAATTCGTCATATGACCGACCGCGAAGTGCTGTTTCATCTTTACTTGACGCAAGCGCTGCTTCTGGCGGCTGCCGGCATCGCTTCGCTGTTGTTGTTTGACGGGGCGGAGTGGCGCCGGCTTTGGCGGTTTGCTGCCGACGATGTCTTGATCTACGGAGCGGGCGGAGCGGCGGCGGTGCTCGCTGTCGAGTTTTGGGCCATGCGCTGTTTGCCTAATGACTGGTATGACGATGGCGGGGTGAACGAAAAAATTTTCCGCCGGCGGTCGGTTCCGCACATCGTTTTTTTATGTGCGCTCATCGCGCTGGCGGAGGAGTGGCTGTTTCGCGGTGTTGTGCAGACGCATTGGGGGCTTTGGGCGGCGAGCGCCATTTTTGCGCTGCTGCATGTTCGCTACTTAGAAAAATGGTTTTTGTTTTTGCTGGTCGTTCTGCTCAGTTTGTTCCTTGGCGTGCTTTACGAGCAAACCGGCAGTCTGTGGGTTACCGTCACGGCCCATTTTTTGATTGACGTTGTGCTTGCCCTCGAAATTTGCTTACACCGGGGGATGGAGGAAAGGGAGTGAAGCGATGGAACGGACACCGGGGCGCTCCGCCCGAACACGGCGGTCGGAATCGGAGGAACGTGCGCCGTCTTCCCGCCTGAGACGGCGGCGGCAAAAAGAAGAACAAAAACGAAAATACATCCCTGCTCGCCTGCTGACGTTTCTGTTTTTGGCGCTGCCGGCGGCGGTGCTCGCGCTTCATCACGTCCAATCCGAGTCGGGGACGGTGGCGATCGTCCGCCATGACGAAAACAGCAGCCGGGAGACGGTGCGCATCATCCGCGAAACGGACAACGAAGACATCCTGTCTCCGTCAACGGCAAGGCAGGATGAACGGCCGGCGGGCGAGCAGCGGGGCGGCTCAACCGGCAGCCGCAAGACGATCACCCACGTCGTGGCGGCCAATGAAACTCTCTACAGCATCGCCATGAAATATTACGGGACGCCAAGCGGCATGGACATGATCAAAAAGGAAAACGGGTTGTCCTCAAACCGGCTGCAGCCGGGACAGACGTTGCGCATTCCGCTTGCCGAAAAACAGGAGGAGCAGCCGTCAGAAAACTAGGGCCGGCGTCCCCCTTTCGGTTCTACCCTCATTTGCTGCTGCATAGGATGGACAATAAAGAGGACAAGGAAGGGGGGAGCGCCATGGCCCATTTTCCTGCTGAATTTTCCCTTGACGAAGTGACGAAAGAAATGTTGCTCGCGGTCATCGAGCGGAAAAGGAAGTGGGAATATTTAGAAAAAAGAACATTGCTCTTGCAGGTGGCGGCTTTTGCCGGCTTGGCTGTCTTCTCTCTTTATATAGTGCTCAACGGGGCGGCGTTTGGCACATGGAGCGAACGGTTCACATGGTTTTTTGCCGCGCCCGTTCACGTATCGTTCCTTCTTTTTCTATGTACCGTGTATTGGGCGGCTGTTTATTATAAAGGAAAAAGTGAAAAGGCGGAAGAGGAGTTTCACGCGCTCCGCTGTGAAATTATCCAAAAAAGCATTGATTTATGGAAAGAGGAGGAACAATGGAACAAGCGCCATCAGGTGTTTGCATGGATGAAGCGCGAATATGACATCAATCTCTATTACGAACATCGCTGATCTTCTCCTGCTGTCCGCTTGGGCCCCGCTGTCGGCGCTTGGCGGCCGGAACTGCGGACGAGCGCGGGAAACGATGGAGGCTTTCTTGCGCCGCGGCGGAGGCCGCTCGCCGATGATAGGGATCCCCGCTTTCCTGCTTGCTGCGGAAAGCGGGGATATGGGGACGGACGGTCAAAAGAGCTTTTTATGGTTGCGCTCGTCTTTTAAGATCTCGACCGCTTCGCGGAACCGCTGCGCGTGAACGATTTCTCGCTCGCGCAAAAAGCGGAGCCCGTCGTTTAAGTCCGGATCGTCGCTCATGTTGATGATCCATTGATACGTGGCGCGCGCCTTCTCTTCAGCGGCGATGTCTTCATACAAGTCGGTGATCGGGTCGCCTTTCGCTTGAATATACGTCGCCGTAAACGGGGCGCCGGCGGCGTTGTGGTAAAAGAGGGCGCGCTCATGGTCGACGTAATGCGGCTCGAGCCCGGCTTCTTTCAGCTGTTCCGGCGTCGCGTCTTTCGTTAGTTTGTATACCATGGTGGCGATCATTTCGAGATGGGCGAGTTCTTCGGTGCCGATGTCGTTCAGCAACCCGATCACTTTCGGCGGCAGCGTATAGCGCTGATTTAAATAGCGGAGCGCCGCAGCGAGCTCTCCGTCCGCTCCGCCGTACTGTTCGATTAAGTACTTGGCGAGCCGTGGGTTGCACGTGCTGACGCGGACCGGATATTGCAGTTTTTTTTCATAAATCCACATCATTCGTTCCCCCTTGTGTTCATGGTGCGCCGATTATACTTGCCAAGGCCACGGCGTGTCGTCCCAGTTCCATGGGTAGCTGGAATAGCTATGGCCAAACTGCTCGAGCGGTCCGTAGGCGGCTTCAAACTGTTTTTTCAGCTGCTTCCGCTTTTGGGCGAGTTGGTTAAATTGTTGAATCGCTTGGTAGTCGGTCGGATGCGTGTCTAAATAGAGCGTCAGCTCAACGAGGGCGAAGTCGACGGCTTGCAGCTCCTCAAGCTGCTCGTAATACTCTTTTGGCATTTGCTTCATGAGCCATCACCTTTGGTTTTCATTTCGTAAGGGCTGTAATACGGATCGTAAAACACTTGCCAGAGCGTTCCTTTCTTCAATGCTTCACGAAGCGGGAATTGCGGCAAGTTTGGCGGTTGAAACCCGACGTACAAGTTTGGAGCGGTGACGTACGTTTTGACGCGGATCGGCGGGCAGGGGTCAAACGGGCTGATGTACGGCTCGTATTGTTTGCGCGTGGTAAACAAGGAAATTCCTCCTTTTAGGCAAAGTACAGTCTATATGTATGTGAGCGCGCCGCGGCTCATGCCTGTCTGCCGTGCAAGAAAATCGCGGAGGAAAGTTATGCGCCGGTTATGGATGACGTCGATGGTCGCGGTCTTGTGCAGTTACTTGTTTTTGCATTGGCTCCCGCCGCTAGAGCCGTTTTCTCCCACTTTGTTTTGGACGCAGCTGTTGTTTTCCCCGTTAAGATCATGGCTTGCTTTCGGCTGTTTTTTTCTCGGGGTCGCTGCGAACGGCGCGCTGCTTCGCCGGGCGATGACCGGGGCGGTGAGTTGGTTGGCCGGACGGCGGGTTCGCATTGGTGAGTGGTTGATAAGCATAGCGGCGCTTAGCCATTTTTACTGGGTGTTTCAGTTTCATTGGCGGTTGGCGGCGCTTTTTTTCGCTTTTTCCTTCTTTTATGGTATGATGACGTTACGAGGACGCTGGCTAACTGAAGACGGCCGGCTTTAGCAGGAGGAAGTATGGTTATCGGGGGAGCAACCGAGAAAAAATGCTTGTCTAAAACCCGGGAAACGATGTAAACTCATTAATAACAACAAACGAACCAATTGCCAGTTGTGACATACAATAACGGTAAGAGATGGCTCTGTAGGTAAGGAGGGGTTGCCGATGCGTCTGGAGCGCTTGACCCACAACAAGATAAAAATTTTCCTGACATTCGACGATTTGTTGGACCGCGGGCTGACCAAAGACGATTTATGGAAAGACACGTTGAAAGTCCATCAGCTGTTCCGCGATATGATCGAGGAAGCAAGCGAAGAGCTCGGCTTTGAAGTGAACGGATCGATCGCGGTCGAAGTGTACTCTTTACCGGCGCAGGGCATGGTCGTTATCGTTACGAACGAAGGCGACTACGATGACATGGAAGAAGAGTTCGCCGACGATTATATCGAAATGCAAGTAACGCTCGATGAGAGCGATGACATATTTTACGAATTTCAATCGTTCGAAGATGTCATCCAGCTCGCTCATCGCCTGCATGCGGTCGGCTGCCTTGACGGCACGCTTTATTCGTATCAAGACCGCTTTTACTTGCATGTTCCACAAGAGCCTCCCATTCCGCTCGATAACTTTGTCGCCTTGCTGGCCGAGTTCGGCAATCCGGCCACGATTACGATACACCGTGTGCAAGAGTATGGAAAACGGCTGATCGAACACCGCGCCATCGAGCAGCTCGTCCGTTATTTTCGCGCCCACTGAGGCGGGCAAGAGGGTGTCCCAAAAGGATCGGGACGCCCTTTTTTCGTGACGATTATACGTGCTCACGGTTTCTGTCGCGCGATATGTTGCGCCGGCCGAAAAACACCCGAATTCGAAAATGGGCCAAGGAAGCGCGTCATCGTTGGCCTGCCGCTTGATGAAAGCCGATGGGGGCGCCTTGGAAGGTTTCCAGCCGTAAATGATGTCGCACCGAACGCTTGCCGTCTTCTTATGATTTTTCCTTTGCATCCGCTCACAGAAGGTGTATACTATGACATGGAAGGCGACAAACTATTCTAGCGAGCTTATAGGAGGTTTACGTATGGCAGCCGATAAGCATACGGAAGAAAAGGAACAACAATACGACGTGCTGGCGTCGACACAAATTGTTATACATAGAGCGTTAGAGAAGCTCGGTTATCCAGAGGAAGTGTACGAGCTGTTAAAAGAGCCGATTCGCGTGTTGACGGTCCGCATTCCGGTGCGCATGGATGACGGAACAGTGAAAATTTTCACTGGCTACCGCGCCCAGCATAACGATGCGGTCGGCCCGACGAAAGGCGGCGTGCGTTTTCACCCGGATGTCACGGAGCGCGAAGTGAAAGCGCTATCGATCTGGATGAGCTTAAAATGCGGCATCGTCGATTTGCCGTATGGCGGCGGCAAAGGCGGCATTGTCTGCGATCCGCGCACGATGTCGTTCCGCGAGCTCGAGCGGCTAAGCCGCGGCTACGTGCGCGCCATCAGCCAAATCGTTGGCCCGACGAAAGACATCCCGGCGCCGGACGTGTTTACGAACTCGCAAATTATGGCGTGGATGATGGATGAGTACAGCCGCATCCGCGAGTTCGATTCGCCTGGTTTCATCACTGGGAAGCCGCTTGTCCTCGGCGGTTCGCACGGCCGGGAAACGGCGACGGCCAAAGGGGTGACGATTTGCATCCGCGAGGCGGCGAAAAAACGCGGCTTATTGCTTGAAGGGGCGCGCGTCGTCGTTCAAGGGTTCGGCAACGCCGGCAGCTATTTGGCGAAATTTATGCATGACGCCGGGGCGAAAGTGGTCGGCATTTCCGATGTGTACGGCGCGCTGTACGACCCGAACGGGCTCGACATCGACTATTTGCTCGAGAGGCGCGACAGCTTTGGCACGGTGACGAAGCTGTTTAAAAACACGATTTCGAATAAAGAGCTGCTTGAACTCGATTGCGACATTTTAGTGCCGGCGGCCATCGAAAACCAAATTACGGCGGAAAATGCTCCGCGCATCAAGGCAAGCATCGTTGTCGAAGCGGCGAACGGACCGACGACGCTCGAAGCGACGGAAATTTTAACGCAGCGCGGCATTTTGCTTGTCCCGGATGTGCTCGCTAGCGCTGGCGGCGTGACGGTGTCCTATTTCGAGTGGGTGCAAAACAACCAAGGCTATTATTGGACGGAAGAGGAAGTCGAGCAGCGGCTGGAAAAAGTGATGGTCAAAGCGTTCAACAACGTATACGAAATGGCGCAAACGCGCCGCGTCGATATGCGCCTTGCCGCTTACATGGTCGGCGTCCGCAAAATGGCGGAAGCGTGCCGATTCCGCGGTTGGGTATGACGCGGCGAGCGTTGACGTTTGCAAGCTTTCACGAAATCCCCTATCATAAGATAGGGGATTTTTTGCTTCGTGCGA
Organism: Geobacillus sp. C56-T2; assembly: GCF_007829715.1. Taxonomy (NCBI): domain Bacteria; kingdom Bacillati; phylum Bacillota; class Bacilli; order Caryophanales; family Anoxybacillaceae; genus Geobacillus; species Geobacillus sp. C56-T2. Next base: position 2,196,866 of record NZ_VJWB01000001.1, on the reverse strand, counting down.
GGTGACAAAAACATGAGAGAAGAAACGATCATCATCGTCGGCGGCGGCCCATGTGGGTTGGCGGCGGCGATCGCTTTGCAGGATGCCGGGTTTTCGCCGCTTGTGATCGAAAAAGGCAACATCGTCCATACGATTTATCGCTTCCCGACGCATCAGACGTTTTTCAGCACGAGCGACCGGCTCGAAATCGGCGGGGTGCCGTTTGTCACCGAAAACCGGAAGCCGACGCGGAATCAGGCGCTCGCTTATTATCGGGAAGTCGTTGTTCGCAAGCGCGTGCGCGTCAACACATTTGAGGAAGTGAAAGCAGTCCGTCGCCAACAAGATGGAACGTTTTGGCTGGAAACGTCGAAAGCCGAGTATCGCGCCTCGTACGTCGTGATCGCCACCGGGTATTACGACCATCCGAACTATATGAACGTGCCGGGGGAAGCGCTGCCGAAAGTGATGCATTACTTTAAAGAAGCGCATCCGTACTTCAACACCGACTGCGTCGTCATCGGCGGGAAAAACTCGAGCGTCGATGCGGCGATGGAGCTGGTGAAAGCGGGAGCGCGCGTGACCGTGCTGTATCGCGGCAGCGACTATTCGCCGAGCATTAAGCCGTGGATTTTGCCCGAATTTGATGCGCTCGTCAAAAAAGGCGTCATTCGCATGGAGTTTCGCGCCCATGTGAAAGAAATTACCGAAGACGCGGTCGTGTATGAAGTCGACGGAGAAACGAAAACGATCAAAAACGATTTTGTGTTCGCCATGACCGGCTATCATCCCGACCATCGCTTTTTAACGAGCATCGGCGTCCACGTCGATCCGGAAAGCGGCCGCCCGCATTACGATCCCGAGACGATGGAAACGAACGTTCCCGGGCTGTTTATCGCCGGCGTGATCGCGGCGGGCAATAATGCCAATGAGATTTTTATTGAAAACGGACGATTCCATGGAGAGGCGATCGCTGCCTGCCTCGCCCGTCGTGAGCGGCGCGCGTCTTCTTAACGCGACGACCTTGCCGCCTTGTCGCGGCGGGGAGGTGGGGGCTTTAGTGGAAATAGAAAGCGCAGGTGAACGATAGGATGAAACGAAAAGTCGTTTTGTTGACGACGGGGGGCACGATCGCCAGCAAGCGGAGCGAGCGCTCCGGCCGTCTCCGGGCAGGGGCGTTAAGCGGCGAGGAGTTGGCGGCGATGTGCCATTTGCCAAATGATATAGAAATCATCGTCGAAAGCGTATTTCAATTGCCGAGCATGCATTTGACGTTTTCCCATTGGCTCGAACTCAAACAGCGGATTGAAGCGCATTTCGCCGATCCGACGGTCGATGGCATCGTCGTCACCCATGGGACGGATGCGCTTGAGGAAACGGCGTACTTTCTTGACTTGACGATCGATGACCCGCGGACGATCGTCGTCACCGGTTCGCAGCGCGCTCCGTCCGATTTGGGCAGCGACGTGTACATCAACATCCGCCACGCCGTTTACGCCGCCTGCGCCGAGCCGCTGCGCGGGACGGGCACGGTCGTCGTGTTCAATGAACGCATTTTTGCCGCCAAATACGTAAAAAAAGAGCATGCCTCGAACATTCAAGGATTTAACGCGTTTGGTTTCGGTTATTTGGGGATTATTGATAACGATGAAGTGCATGTGTATCAAAAGCCGGTTCGCCGCGAACATTACCAACTCATCCGCCCGCTCCCGCCCGTCGATATTGTGAAATGTTATTTGGAAGCGGACGGGAAGTTCATCCGGGCTGCGCGCGAGAGCGGGGTCGCCGGTTTGGTGCTCGAAGGAGTCGGCCGCGGCCAAGTGGCGCCCAAAATGGTCGATGAAATCGTCAAAGCCATTGAAATGGGGATCAAAGTCGTGGTGACGACGAGCGCCGAAGAAGGAGCGGTGTACACGACGTACGACTATCTCGGCAGCGCCTATGATTTGCATAAAAAAGGGGTCATTCTCGGCAGCGATTACGATGCGAAAAAGGCGCGCATCAAGCTGGCCGTCGCCCTCGCCTCCGATGCCCCGCTCGATGGTTTGTTCGCCTTTTAGGCGGATGGCTGTCAATTTCTCTTTTTTTGCCCCAACTTTCATGATACGATAGAGATAAGAATGATAGAGAAACGGGGATCGGTATGTTTTCTTTGGTTTCCGCCGGCGTTGCTCCCGGAGTGGCGCTGCTCAGCTATTTTTATTTGCGCGATGAATATGAGTCAGAACCGCTCTCATTTGTGTTGCGCATGTTTTTGTTCGGCGCTTTGCTCGTCTTTCCGATCATGTTCATCCAGTACGTGCTTGCCGAAGAGCGAATCGTTTCGTCGCCGATGGCCGAAGCGTTTCTTTCCGCCGCGTTGCTGGAGGAATTTGTGAAATGGTTTGTCGTCTATTTTTTTGTGTATGATGATGACGAATTTGACGAGCCGTATGATGGCATTGTCTACAGCGCCAGCGTCTCACTCGGATTTGCGACGTTGGAGAATTTGCTGTATTTGTTGGCCAACGGCGTGGAGACAGCGTTCGTCCGGGCGCTGCTGCCGGTGTCGAGCCATGCGCTCTTTTCTGTCATCATGGGATTTTACTTTGGCAAGGCGAAATTCGCCCGCCAAAAGCGCAGCTATTATTTATGGCTGTCGTTTTTGCTGCCGTTTTTCCTCCACGGCGTCTATGATTGGCTGCTGCTCGCGAAAGAGCGATGGAGCTACTACATGGCGCCGTTTCTGCTCGCTTTATGGTGGGTGGCGCTGCGCAAAGTGAAACAGGCGAAAGGGGCGGTTCGAACTGCAGCGTTGCCGTCCGTCAACAGCCAAGCGTGATCGCTTGGCTTTTTTTTGTATAAAACGAGCAAAACGAAGGAAAATAGGGATAAAAACGGCAAGTGCTGACGGGAGGTTTGCAGATGGCAAGGAAAACGTTTCTGCTGTTTTTGCTCGGTGTATGGGCGGCGCTGTATCCGATGGGCCACGCCGCGGCCTTTTCGCCGCAAGTGATCCAGCGCGGGGCGGTTGGCGATGATGTCATCGAGCTGCAGGCGCGGCTCCAGTATCTCGGTTTTTACAACGGCAAAATTGATGGGGTGTTTGGCTGGCGCACGTATTGGGCGCTTCGCAATTTTCAGTATGAGTACGGCCTGCCGGTCGATGGATTGGCCGGTGCAGAGACAAAGCAAAAACTGGTGAGAGCTTCGAAATATTACGAGTCGTTTGTCAAAGAACAAATCCGTCAAGGAAACGACTTCACCCACTACGGAGGCATTCCGCTCAGCCAGCAAGTGAAAAAGCGGAGCGGCGGAGGGGGACGGACGGTGAAAGCGACGGCGTCCAACGTCCCTAAAGGATTTTCGCAAAACGATATTCAGTTGATGGCAAACGCCGTTTACGGAGAAGCGCGCGGCGAACCGTACATCGGACAAGTGGCCGTGGCCGCTGTCATTTTAAACCGGCTTGAACATCCTTCGTTCCCGGATACAGTGGCCGGGGTGATTTTCCAGCCGGGAGCGTTTACGGCGGTCGCTGATGGACAAATTTGGCTGACGCCGAACGAAACAGCGAAAAAGGCGGTGTTGGACGCTATTAACGGCTGGGATCCGACCGGCGGAGCGATTTATTATTTCAACCCGGCGACGGCGACGAGCGCTTGGATTTGGAGCCGGCCGCAAATTAAGCGGATCGGGAACCATATTTTCTGTAAATAAAAGGAGGGAGACGGATGATTCGAACCGTTTTGCTGGCGGTGCTTGCGCTTGCTGTCATCGGCACCGGCTATTGGGGGTATCGCGAGCACCAAGAAAAAAACGCGATTTTGATTCACGCGGAAAACAACTATCAACGCGCGTTTCACGATTTGGCTTACCAAATCGACTTGCTTCATGACAAACTAGGAGCGACGTTGGCGATGAATTCGCACGCATCGTTGTCGCCGGCGCTCGCCGAGGTGTGGAAAATCGCCTCGGAAGCCCATTCCGATGTCGGCCAGCTGCCGCTGTCGCTTCTGCCCTTCAATAAAACGCAGGAGTTTTTGTCGCGCATCGGCGAGTTCAGCTACCGGACAGCGGTGCGCGATTTGGAAAAAGAACCGTTGACAAAGGAAGAATACCATACGCTGCAAGCGTTGTATCAAAACGCTGGCAAGATTCGCCAAGAATTGCGCAACGTCCAACATTTGGTGCTTGAAAACAATTTGCGTTGGATGGATGTCGAGCTCGCGTTGGCGACGAGCGACCAAAAAGGGGACAACATCATCATCGATGGGTTTAGAGCGGTCGAGAAAAACGTGGATACGTTCTCCAGTTCTTCGGAGTTTGGCCCGTCGTTTATCGGTCTTGCCAATGAAGAAAAAGGGTTCGTGCGCGCGAAGGGCGGCCCGATTTCGAAGGCGGAAGCGCGGCGGATCGCTCGCGATTTCCTCGGGTTAAAGGGAACGGAAGACATCAAGGTGACGGAAAGCGGCAAAGGGGCGGACGACCGCTTTTACAGCTTAACGATTCATGATCCGAAAACAAAGGGCGATATTTACATGGATATCACCAAAAACGGCGGCTACCCGATTTGGGTGTTGAACAGCCGTCCGATCGGCAAACCAAACATCGGTTTGCATGAAGCGGCCAACCGCGGGCTGGCGTTTTTAAAACGGCATCGCTTTACCGGATTTGAGCTGTATGACAGCACGCAATACGACAATGTGGCGGTGCTTACGTTCGTCAAAAGCGAAAACGGCGTTCGCATCTACCCGGAAGCGGTGCAAATGAAAGTGGCGCTGGATAACGGCCGTGTGGTCGGTTTTACCGCGCGCGACTATTTATCATCGTCCATTCCGCGTCCGCTGCCGAAACCGAAACTCACCGTCGACGCGGCGAAGAAAAAGTTGAACCCGCATTTAAAGGTGATGGAGCAGCGTCAAGCGGTTATTATGAACGATTTGCAAAAGCCGGTGCTTTGCTATGAATTTTTAGGAACGATGGGCGACGATACGTACCAGCTGTTCATTAACGCCTCGACAGGACTAGAGGAAAAAGTGGAAAAATTAGAAAGCGTCGAACCCGCTTACGGATAAAGGAGGAAAGGCGCCTGAAAGCACGGGCGTCTTTTCTCGTTTTTTTGAATACGCACCGCCCTTCGGTTCATTCCCGGATGGCGGGCTAAAGATTGTCCATGAGGTTATTCTCACCCTTGGATGGCGGGCCAAACGTTGTCCATGGAACGTTTCCACCGCCATCCCGTGCGGCGCGCGATGATTTTCATGCCGGAATGGGTAACAAGTCTGAAGGGCGATATGGTATAATTGTCTTGAACAACCATTCAAAGACAGAGGCGAATGTCTCAGCGAAGCTGGCTGAAAAGGGGAAAAGTGAACGATGACGATCAAAATCGGGGATTCGATCCGCCTCGAACCGTTGGACGGCTCGGCGCGGCAATATCAGAGCAAGGTGCTCGACATCGGCGACGGGGCGGTTCACATCGGTTATCCGGTCGATCAAACAAACGGAAAAACGGTGTATTTGTTAAACGGCATGCAATTCAAGGCGAGCGTGGTCGGGCAGGATGGGGGCTTATACTTGTTTGACACAGAAGTGAAAGGGAAAGTGCGCGTTCCGCTGCCGATGATTGTTTTATCTTATCCGGGGGAGGAAGCGCTTCTGCGCATTCAACGCCGCCGTTACGTGCGGGTGAAAACGAACGTCGATGCCGCTGTCCATCCGCTCAACGGCGGGTTCGCCCCTTTTGCGACCATGACCGTGGATCTTAGCGCCGGCGGCGCGGCGCTCGTTGTTCCGCCGGCTGTTGCGCCGCTTTTGCATCCTGGAATGCCGGTTGAACTTTGGCTTGTGCTGCCCATGCGCTCGGGGGAGTATCATTATGTTCAGACGAAAGCCGCCGTCGTGCGCACAGTGACGAGCGGGCAACATACGGCGAAAACGTCGGTCGAATTCACTGAACTTGACCCGCAGGACCGCCTTCGCCTCATTCGTTACAGCTTTGAGCGGCAGCTCGAAGAACGGAAAAAGGAATAAAGCGGCAAGGGGGGTGGAATACTGCTAGAAAAAGGGAGGCGGGTGAACGCGATGAAACGGATGGAAACGCTGTTATGGAAGCTCGTTCTTATCCAGGCAATCTGTTTGCTTGTCGCCCAATGGCTTGTCCTCTACACCCCGATCGAGCTTTACATCAATAAGGTGTACGAATATGAAGGGGTCGCAAAACAGGAAAAAATGAAATCGGTCGAAACAGCCGTCGACCGTTGACGGCAAATATGATACAATGAGCGTAGACGCATGCAGGAGTTTCCTGCATTTTCTTTATGCACTCATTACTTTGGATCAAGCAGGAGGAATTATGAAACGACGAATTAGCATTGCGATCGACGGACCTGCGGCGGCGGGGAAAAGCACCGTTGCCAAACTCATTGCCCATCGCCTTTCCTACGTGTACATCGATACAGGCGCCATGTACCGCGCGCTGACGTACCGCGCATTGGCGTGCGGCATCGATATCCATGATGAACAGGCGCTCTTGTCGCTGCTTCGCGATACATATATTGAATTGAAGCCATCGCGCCATGGACAGCAGGTGTTGGTAAACGGTGAAGATGTCACGGATGTCATCCGCGGCGAGGCGGTGACGAAGGCGGTATCATGGGTGGCCAAGCACCCGCTTGTGCGCGAAGAGATGGTCGCCCGTCAGCGCGCGTTGGCGAAGGACGGAGGCGTCGTCATGGACGGGCGCGATATCGGAACACATGTGTTGCCGGATGCCGAAGTGAAAATTTTCTTGAAAGCTTCGGTGGAAGAGCGGGCGCGGCGTCGGCACGAGGAAAATATCGCCCGCGGCTTTCCGTCCGATCTGGAAACGCTCAAAGAAGAAATCACCCGCCGTGACCGTCTCGATTCGGAGCGGGAAACAGCGCCGCTTCGCAAGGCTCCCGATGCGGTCGAAATCGATACGACGTCGCTGTCGGTGGAAGAGGTGGCGGAGCGAATCATGGACATTGTCAATGAAAGGATTGGATGAGGGTGGATTTTTATTCGTTCGCCAAGGTGGTCGTTAACGGGGTGCTCACCCCTTTTTACCGCATTCAAACGATCGGGTTGGAACAATTTCCAAACGAGGGGCCTGTGCTTCTGTGCGCCAACCATATCAGCAACCTCGATCCACCAGTGGTCGGCATCACGGCGCCGCGGCCGGTTCGGTTTATGGCGAAGGAGGAACTGTTCCGCACGCCGCTTGTCAAAACGCTCGTTCATCATTTGCGCGCGTTTCCGGTCAAACGCGGCATGAATGACCGTCAGGCGCTGCGCATGGGGCTTGAGGTGCTGAAACAAGGGGAAGTGCTCGGCATTTTTCCAGAAGGGACGCGCAGCAAAGACGGTCGGTTGCAAAAGCCGTTGCCGGGAGTCGGCTTTTTTGCCCTGCGCACCGATGCCGCCGTCGTTCCGTGCGCCATCATCGGCCCGTACCGACCGCTTCGGCCGCTCAAAGTCGTATACGGGGCGCCGGTCGATATGACGCCGCTGCGAGAGCGGAAGGCGAGCCCGGAGGAAGCGGCCGATTACATTATGGATCATATCCGCCAGCTGCTTGAACAACATCGCTAAGCATTCTAGTACATGTTGATTGAGAAAATATGGTATACTAATTAGAAAAGCGTCCTTCGTTTGCCGACAGCCGGCCGCGGCCACGGTGCGAGGCGCGCTTTTGACAGTTGCTAGTCGATGAAGGAGGTTTTTGCGATGACGGAAGAGATGAATGTGCAAGTGAACGTGTATGAGGTGGGCGACATCGTCCGCGGCAAAGTGGTCAAGCTCGAGGATAAGCAAGTGCTTGTTGAGGTGGAAAACAGCAAACAAAGCGGGATCATCCCGATCAGCGAGCTGTCGAACTTGCATATTGAGAAACCGAGCGATGCCGTCGCTGTTGGCGATGAGGTGACGGCCAAAGTCAAGAAGGTCGAAGAAGGCCAAGAGGGGGAAGAAGGGCTGCTCATTTTGTCCAAAAAAGCGGTCGACGCCGAGCGGGCGTGGGAGGAGCTGGAACGCAAATTCGCAAGCGGCGAAACGTTTGAAACGGTCGTCAAGGACATCGTCAAAGGCGGGCTTGTCGCCGATGTGGGCGTGCGTGGCTTCATTCCGGCGTCGCTCGTTGAGCCCCACTATGTTGAAGACTTTTCGGACTACAAGGGAAAAACGTTGGCCGTCAAAGTCGTGGAGCTGGACCGCGAGAAAAATCGCGTCATTTTGTCGCACCGGGCGGTCGTAGAGGAAGAGCAAGAGCGGCAGCAAAAAGAGCTGCTTTCCCGTCTCGAGCCGGGGCAAGTGCTCGATGGCGTCGTCCGCCGCATCGCCGATTTCGGCGTCTTTGTCGATGTTGGTGGGTTTGATGGGCTCGTACATATTTCCCAGCTTTCCCACACGCGTGTCGCCCATCCGGCCGATGTGGTGAAAGAAGGCGATGCCGTCAAAGTCAAAGTGTTGGCTGTCGATCCGGAAAACGGACGGTTGTCATTGTCGATCAAAGAAGCGCTGCCTGGCCCGTGGGAAGGCGTGAGTGCCAAAGTGAAGCCGGGGGATGTCGTGACGGGAACGGTGAAGCGGCTCGCGTCGTTCGGGGCATTTGTGGAAATTTTCCCGGGCGTCGAAGGACTGGTCCACGTTTCGCAAATTGCCAATCGCCGCATCGGTTCGCCGCATGAAGTGCTGAAAGAAGGCGATGAAGTCAAGGCAAAAGTGCTCGATGTCAACGAAGCCGAGCACCGCATTTCCTTGAGCATTCGCGCGCTGCTTGAAGAAGAGGCGGCTGCGCCGGCCGAGGATTACAGCTCGTACACAAGGACTGCGGAAGCGCGCGGCTTTCAGCTTGGCGAAGTGATCGGCGAACAGCTGAAAAAATTAAAATAACAGGCGGTGATCGAGCGCCGGATCAAACGCGCGCAACGGCCGCTGACAGGCGCGGTGCACAGCGGTAAAAAAGAGGGCCGAAACGGTCGCCCGTCTCCCGAATCGGCCCACCCTCGCGCGGCAGAAACGGCAAGCGAAATACAGCAGTGAAAAAGGGGCCCCGTTCGTTCGGGCCCCCTCTCTTTGTTGTCGGGGCGCCGAAAGACGAAAGCCGGCGTGCGGGCTTTCACGCGAAACAACCTGGAAATGAAGCCGGCCATGCCCGCCGCGGCCAAAAAAGTGCAGGCGTCCGTTCCGTGGGGACGCCTGCGTTTTCCTCTAGAAGGCCGATGTTGAAGGGGAACTACTGCTCTCGAACCGTGTTTCTCAAACGGAAAACCCTCGCAACGTCATCATTTCATTTTTTTTCATTTCTCACCAATTGAACAATGTTGGTTTTCATCAGCTTTCTAGGGGGCTGGTGATTTAAGGGACAAGCCGTTTATCAAGCCCGTTTCTCAAATAGAAAAGCCCTGTCGCATCAGGATCGCCTTTCAAACGTTCCCCCATTGTTCAAGAGAAACAATCGTTTTTCACCAGCCATCTAGAAGGCCAGTGGTTTAGAGCAAAATACCGCTGAGTTCTACTCTTTTCTCAATGAGAGAAACCTCGCAGAATCAGCTTTCTTTTTGGAATGAAAATGTCGCCGATTGGTGTGTGACAACGGTTTTTCACCAGCCTACTAGTGCTTGTTTCGTTCGCGCGCTTCGGCTGGTGTATCGAGCCGGGCGGCTCCTTGATACGAAAGCGACTGGTCGCGGTCGGACTGAACTTGCCGCGACTGTTTCAGTTTTTTCTCCTGCCGGTCTTTTCCCATGATACGTTGCCCCTTTCTGTCCAAGGATCATTTTTACTATGGATTTCGACCAAGGGTTTTATACATGGGATCTTGCAGGAAAGGATAAGACGTTGAGGATGTGCAGGGATAACGTGAAAAATCGCTGATTCCTTTCAGCAATGGAGAACGCATGAAAAGTAGGAGCGCTGCAACAAGGTTTGTCTAGTTAAGCAATGACATTGCAAAGTTCAATCACCGGCTCTGGAGAGGTTCCTCTTTCAGAGCATGGATATTGCGCAAATTTTCAAGTTGATATGGAAAGAAGGCAGATTTATGGTATCTTTGTTTTTCAACTTCCTATTTTTCTTTCTTATTTTGATTTTGATTGTAGTGTTTCATGATTTTATCCCAAGAAAAATACTTGCCTATCTCTTTCCAAGTTTGATATTTCTCATTATGTTCATTCCGTTGCTAGGTCATTCTACTTTGTTGTTGAATTACCAGTTACGAACACAATTAGACAACTTATCAGTTGAGAAAGTGAATTTCCGCTCGGATCCGAAGGCGGTGGAGAAAATCCATTCGTTAAATTGGCGGTGGCGATAGGAAAGATGCCGCTGAGCCGAGGAACGAACGGTTAAGAAAGGAGAAAAGGTGGCATAATGAACATCATAAGGAGTGAAAAAATGGAAGGAGCTTATTTTTATGTCGGCTGTTGGTTGCTGTGGCTGGTGGCGACCTTTTTTATGAAAAAGACACCGGAGCGGACCGCTTTGGCGGCGTTTGCGCTTTTGATGATCAGTTCCGCCTCGCTTGAGTTAAAAATCGGTCCGATGCGGGCGGCGCTGTCCTTTTTTGTCCTTTTGTTCGCGTCTTGCTACGGGATGGTGAAGCAGCGGCCGTGCTCCTCCTTGCTGATGGTGTGGTCGACGTCGGGGGTGGCGTTTGCCTACGCCGCTTTTCGTCTGCTTGCTCTGTTTGATCCGGTGTGGATTTGGCTTGATGAGCGATGGCTGCTTGCTTGGTGGCTGGCGATTGTCAGCGCGTTGTTTCATCGCCGGCTTTTCGCCCGTCTTGTTTGTGTCGCCATGGGCGGCTGTCAAGGCGAGGTGGTGTATGCCTTGGCGATTGACCGCATGGCGCCCGACTATGTCATCGGTTCCTTTTCTTTTCTCGATGCGCTTTCCATTAGTGTGGCGTCGCTGCTTGTTTGGGAAATGATTCGCTTTTTTGCCTTCCAGCTCGAAGAAAAACGGCCGATAAGGGGGACGAGGCAGCCGTGAATGAATACACGTTTCCGATCTTATACGGAGTAATCGTCGGGGTGGTGACGCGCCTTTACTTGCTGCGCACCGATTACCGGCAATACCCGACGTATTTGCACGGTCGGACGATTCACCTTGCGCTTGGAGCGATTGCCGCTGGATTAGGAACGGTCGCCGTGCCGGCGATCATGGAAAAGGAGTTTGCTGCCATCACCTTTTTGGCGTTGGCCGCTTCGCAGTTTCGCGATGTGCGCAACATGGAGCGCAACACGTTGAACGAGCTTGATCAGTATGAGCTCGTGCCGCGCGGCAAGACGTACATTGAAGGGATCGCCATCGTGTTTGAAGGACGAAATTATTTGGTCATCTTTGTTTCTTTTTTATCGACGCTGGCCTATCTCGTATGGAACATTGGGGCGGCGCTGGCCGCCAGCCTCATCGGCTTGATGGTGGCGCGGCGGTTTATGAGCGGAAGCCGGCTGAAAGACATCGCCGACGTCCAGTATGTCAAGCCGCATTTTGAAGGGGCGGGGCTGTATGTGGACAACATTTACATCATGAACATTGGCTTGCCGGCGCGGCGCGAAGAAATTTTGCGCTATGGCATGGGGTTTGTTTTAACGCCGAAAAATTTCAACGCCCGCACGACGATCGCCAACCTCGGCCAGCGGCAAGCGATTTTGCACGATGTGTCAACAGCGCTCGGCATTTATCGGGACTCGGGGACGCCGGCGCTCGTGCCGCTCGCGAAGCGGGACTTAAACGATGGGCGCGTCGGTATTTTTATTTTGCCGCAAGTAGAAGATGTCGAGAAGGCGAAGGCGGTCATTGAAAACGTTCCGGTGCTTGAGAGCGCTATTCGCATGCCGGCGAAACGGCGCTGGAAGCGGAGAGGAGGTGGCGGTGATGACGCATGAAAAAATGATTTTGGCCATTGTGACGACCAAGGGCGAAACTGTGGCCGGCGGCGCGCCGATCTTTCTTTGTCAGACCAACGAGGAAATGGAGAGGATTGCCGCTAATTTAGAGGCGATTTTGGATGGCATCGCCCATGAATTGAGCGAGGGGCTTCTTATTATCGTCAAACATTAGTTGTTGAGCGTTTCGCTTTTTGATAAAATAAAGCAGCTGCGGTATGCCCTTTTCGAAAAGGGCGTTTTTCACGAGGAACGATATAAAAATGACGATAAAGGGTGGTAGCATGGCGAATCCAGTCGTGGCCATTGTCGGCCGTCCGAATGTGGGGAAATCGACGATTTTCAACCGCATCGTCGGGGAGCGCATTTCCATCGTCGAAGACGTACCCGGAGTGACGCGCGACCGCATTTACAGCCGGGCCGAATGGCTGAACCATTCGTTTTACTTGATCGATACCGGGGGCATTGACATCGGCGATGAGCCGCTGCTTGTGCAAATTCGTCAGCAGGCGGAAATCGCGATCGATGAGGCCGATGTCATCATTTTTATGACCAACGGCCGCGATGGCGTGACCGCGGCCGATGAAGAAGTGGCCAAGCTGCTTCATCGCTCGAACAAGCCGGTTGTGCTCGCGGTGAACAAAATCGACAATCCGGAGATGCGCGATTTGATTTATGACTTTTACGCCCTCGGCTTTGGAGAGCCGTATCCGATTTCCGGGGCGCACGGGACGGGGCTTGGTGATTTGCTTGACGCCGTCGTCCGTCATTTCCCGAAAGGCGGCGGGCAGGAATATGAGGAGGACGTGATTAAATTTTGCTTGATTGGCCGCCCCAATGTCGGCAAGTCGTCGCTAGTGAACGCCATTTTAGGCGAAGAGCGGGTCATCGTCAGCGACATCGCCGGCACGACGAGGGACGCTGTGGACACCTCGTTCGTGCGCGAAGGGCAGGAATATGTTATCATTGATACGGCAGGGATGCGCAAGCGAGGAAAAATTTATGAAAGCACGGAAAAATATAGCGTCTTGCGCGCATTAAGAGCCATTGAGCGCTCGGACGTCGTGCTTGTCGTGCTAAACGCTGAAGAAGGCATCATCGAGCAGGACAAAAAAATCGCCGGATATGCCCATGAGGCCGGACGCGGCGTCATTTTGGTCGTCAACAAATGGGATGCGATTGAAAAGGACGACAAAACGATGGTCGAGTTTGAGCGGAAGATTCGCGATCATTTTCCATTTTTGGATTATGCACCGATTTTATTCGTGTCGGCGAAGACAAAACAGCGGCTGCATAAGCTCTTGCCGCTCGTCCAGCTTGTGAGCGACAACCACGCGATGCGCGTTCAGACGAATGTGCTCAATGAAGTCATTATGGACGCGGTGGCGATGAATCCGACGCCGACGCACAACGGTAAGCGGCTAAAAATTTATTACATGACGCAAGTGGCCGTCAAACCGCCGACGTTTGTCGCGTTTGTCAACGATCCGGAATTGATGCATTTTTCATATGAACGGTTTTTGGAAAACCGCATTCGCGACGCGTTCGGTTTTGAAGGCACGCCGATCAAAATCATCGCCCGTCCGCGGAAATAAGGAGAGAGCCGATCTTTTTGATCGGGCGGGGGAAATCAGTGCGCGCGCTCCATAGGGCAGCTCAACTGCTGGGGGCCGCCTCTGTTTCTGGCGAAGGCGGGATGGAGACGGAGCGATGCGGCTGCTTTTTCACGCTTGCGACAATGGGACGAAGGAAGTGGGAAACGATGGAGAATATCGCCGTACTGGGAGCGGGAAGCTGGGGCACGGCGTTGGCGCTCGTTTTGGCCGACAACGGGCACCGCGTCCGTCTTTGGAGCCACCGCGCTGAACAAGTAAGAGAGATCAACGAGCGGCGGACGAACGAAAAATATTTACCCGCCGTCCGTCTGCCAGAATCCATCGTTGGGTACGACGATCTTTGCGCTGCGCTTGACGGCCTTTCCATCGCCGTGCTGGCCGTGCCGACGAAGGCGATCCGCACGGTGCTCAACCAAGCGCGTTCCTGCTTGACGGCACCGATCACGATTGTTGCCGTCAGCAAAGGAATCGAGCCAGGGACGCATAAGCGAGTGTCGGAAATGGTGATGGAAGAGCTCGGCGAATGGCTCGAGGATGTCGTCGTCCTTTCCGGGCCGAGCCATGCTGAGGAGGTCGTGCTCCGCCATCCGACGACCGTGGCGGTATCCTCGCCCAATATGGAAGCGGCGCGCCGCATCCAAGACATCTTTATGAACCATCACTATTTCCGCGTATATACGAACCCGGATTTAATCGGCGTTGAAGTTGGCGGAGCGCTGAAAAATATCATCGCCTTGGCCGCCGGCATCAGCGACGGGCTCGGCTACGGAGATAACGCCAAAGCGGCCCTGATTACAAGAGGTCTCGCCGAGATTGCTCGCCTCGGTTGCGCCCTCGGCGCTAACCCGCTGACGTTCGCCGGTTTGACGGGAGTCGGCGATTTGATCGTCACGTGCACGAGCGTTCATTCCCGCAATTGGCGGGCTGGACACATGCTCGGTCAAGGGAAAAAGCTCGACGAGGTGCTCGAGAGCATGGGGATGGTCGTCGAAGGGGTGCGGACGACCAAAGCTGCCTATGAGCTGGCGAAGGAGCTTGGTGTGAAGATGCCGATCACCGAAGCGCTCTATGACGTGCTGTTTGCTGGCAAAGACCCGAAAGAGGCGGTCGATTCGCTGATGGCGCGCGGAAAAAAAGAGGAAATGGATGACCTCAACACCATTTTTGCGGCGCAAGAATCGTGAAAATAGGCCAATGACGGTACAAGTTGTCTTCGGTGTGCATACAATATGGCGAACGATCATCGGCTTGAGCTTCCGGAAGGGTATAAGGCGATGCTGAAGTAAAGAAAGCCCCGCTTTACTTCAGCTTTTTTTATGTCGATGGTATAATGATAGTTGTCGAAAAGGAGGAGCGTGTATGTCACCGGCGCTAGCGAAAATGTGGATCGCCATCACGTCAATGGTGTTTATGTTTCTTTCGGTCGGCTTCATTTATTTGAGCCGCTATAAAATCAAGATGAAATGGCTGCGCTTTCTTTTGGCGTTCATCGCTTACATCCTGATGATTGTATCGGGCATCATCATTGTTTTTGTCGTGTTCAGCGGACCGACGCCGCAATAGGCAAAGGATGGAGGAACCTATGAAACAGATCGCTCGCTTGCTTTTAGCTTGCTTGTTTCTCGCGCTGCTTTCCGGGTGTTTGTATCCGCAAGAGCGGCTAAAACAAAACCAAATTCCTTACAAAGATCAAGTCGCGGCGGTGCAATCGGCGGTCGACGAATACCGGAAGGAGACCGGGGGGCTTTTGCCGATCAAAACACGGGATATGAAAACGCCGCTGTACCTAAAATACCCGGTCGATTTTCAAAAACTCGTCCCGCGCTACATGCAGGAGCCGCCGGGAAACGCTTATGAAAGCGGGGGCGTCTTTCAATATATCATTATTCATGCGGAAACGAAGCCGACGGTCAAGCTTCTTGATCTGCGCCTAGCCGAGCGCGTCCGCGACTTGAAGCTGCGGCTGAGAATGTATACGGACGAGCACCGTTATCCGCCGTTTCAAGACGTCGTTGCGCCCGGTGTGTTCACCCTTGATTACAAAAAACTTGGCTACAAAGATCCGCCGTATGCGGTCAGCCCGTTTTCCGGCAACAACTTGCCGTTTGTCATCGATGGGAACGGCGAAATTTACATCGATTACCGCCCTGATTTGTACGCGGCTTTAAAGAAATATCGGCACCATTATCGACCCGGCGATGATATTCGTCCGTTGTTGACCGACCATTCGCTGTTCGTGCCGGCGTATTCGTTGCCGTATACGATCGATGCGAAAACGAACGAACCGATTTTTTTCACGAAATAAGTCATCATCCCTTCTCTAGGAAAATACATTCTAGAGAAGGGATTTTTTCTTGCTTTTAGTCATAACTGAATCGGACAACATCATATGCATATAGTGTCCTGCTCTATTGATTCATCTCGCTGTTTCCAATAACGACCGAAGGACTGGAGGGAAGCCGTTTGGAAAAGGTCGATCTTTTTAAAGATATCGCCGAGCGGACTGGGGGCGACATTTATTTAGGGGTAGTCGGCGCGGTTCGCACCGGGAAATCGACGTTCATTAAGCGTTTTATGGAGCTGGTGGTCATTCCGAACATTAAAAACGAAGCCGACAAGGCGCGCGCTCAAGACGAGCTGCCGCAAAGCGCCGCCGGCAAGACGATCATGACGACGGAGCCGAAATTTGTGCCGAATCAGGCCGTGACGGTGAAAGTCGATGAAGGGCTCGAAGTCAACATTCGTCTCGTCGACTGCGTCGGCTACGCCGTGCCCGGCGCCAAAGGATATGAGGATGAAAACGGGCCGCGGATGATTCACACCCCTTGGTATGAAGAGCCGATTCCGTTCCAAGAGGCGGCGGAAATCGGGACAAGAAAAGTCATTCAAGAACATTCGACGATCGGGGTCGTCATTACGACCGACGGCACGATCGGGGAAATTCCGCGCCAAGACTACATCGAAGCGGAAGAGCGGGTGATTGGCGAGCTGAAAGAAGTCGGCAAGCCGTTCATCATGATCATTAACACCGTGCGCCCGCACCATCCGGAAACCGAGGCGCTCCGCCGCGAGCTTGCGGAAAAATACGACATTCCGGTGCTCGCCATGAGCGTGGAAAGCATGCGCGAAGCGGACGTGTATAACGTGCTCCGCGAAGCATTGTATGAATTTCCGGTCCTTGAAGTGAACGTCAACTTGCCGAGCTGGGTGATGGTGCTGCGCGAAGACCATTGGCTGCGCGAAAGCTACCAAGAAGCGGTGCGCGACACGGTCAAAGACATTAAACGGCTGCGCGATGTCGACCGGGTTGTGCAGCAGTTTGCCGAGTACGATTTCATCGAAAAAGCGCAGCTTGCCGGTATCGAAATGGGGCAAGGGATCGCCGAAATCGACTTGTACGCGCCGGATGAGCTGTACGATCAAATTTTAAAAGAAATCGTCGGTGTCGAAATTCGCGGCAAAGACCATTTGCTTCAGTTGATGCAAGATTTTGCCCATGCGAAAGCGGAATATGATCAAATCGCCGACGCCTTGAAAATGGTCAAACAAACCGGCTACGGAATCGCCGCTCCCGCTTTGTCCGACATGAGCCTTGACGAACCGGAAATCATCCGCCAAGGGTCGCGCTTTGGCGTCCGCCTGAAAGCCGTTGCGCCGTCGATTCATATGATCAAAGTCGACGTCGAATCGGAGTTTGCGCCGATCATCGGCACGGAAAAGCAAAGCGAAGAGCTCGTTCGTTATTTAATGCAAGATTTTGAAGACGATCCGCTGTCGATTTGGAATTCCGATATTTTTGGCCGCTCGCTCAGCTCCATCGTCCGTGAAGGCATCCAAGCGAAGCTGGCGCTCATGCCGGAAAACGCCCGCTACAAGCTGAAAGAAACGCTTGAGCGCATCATCAACGAAGGCTCCGGCGGCCTCATCGCCATTATTTTATAGAAAAAGTTTCATGGGCAGCGCGATCTGCCCTCTACCCAAGGATGAAAATCTCGCGTCAGTCCTGCATTTTCGCGGAAAAGCAGAGGCTGCGCGCCCAAGCTCCCGAGGAACAATGTTCCCCGCCCGCAGCAGTGCTTGCACTTCGAGGGCGGGGATTATTTTGCGGAAGGGAGTTAGATAGAAAAGAAAAACGGAGGCCGCGCGCCAAGCTCCCGAAAAAGGGGCTTTTTTTGATGCCGTTTTTTCAACTGCGAAGCGGCAAAGGGAAAAAATCGCCAAACCCCTTGAGAAATCAGGATTGGTACTTGATTATAGGCATGGCGTTATGGTAATCTTTTATCTGAAATCGTTGTTTTGGTGAAATATGCCTAAAATTGGCCGTTTTTGCGAAAAAAGAGGTTGAATTCTCGCGGTGAATTGGTTAAGATTAGGCATGTCACCGTTCCTTGCAATGTATAGAAACGCAGAAAAGTGTCTACAAATGGCAGTAAACAAGCAAAGCCTTGGGAGGAGGTGAATGGCATGAACAAAACGGAATTGATCAACGCGGTCGCTGAAACAAGCGGTCTTTCGAAAAAAGATGCAACAAAAGCCGTTGATGCGGTGTTTGATTCGATTACAGAAGCGCTGCGAAAAGGCGATAAAGTGCAATTAATCGGCTTTGGGAACTTTGAAGTGCGCGAGCGCGCCGCTCGCAAAGGACGCAACCCGCAAACGGGCGAAGAAATGGAAATTCCGGCGAGCAAAGTTCCTGCATTCAAACCGGGCAAAGCGTTGAAAGACGCTGTCAAATAAGCCTACATAGCCGGAGTGGAGAAAAGAAGGGCAGGTGTACACCGCCCTTCTTTTTTGTGTTTTTCTCATCCCTATGCTAGAATCGGATTACATGCAGCTTTTACGATGCAGGAGGATGTTATTTGTATGCCAGAGATCAATATTGCACAAATTGAATATGCCGTTCGTCTCATTCTCGAGGCGATCGGAGAAGATCCGAACCGCGAAGGGCTTGTCGATACGCCGAAACGGGTGGCGAAAATGTATGCCGAGGTGTTCGCCGGGCTCAACGAAGACCCGAAGCAGCACTTTCAGACCGTTTTCAGCGAAGAGCATGAAGAGCTCGTGCTTGTCAAAGACATTCCGTTCTATTCGATGTGCGAACACCATCTCGTTCCGTTTTTCGGCGTCGCCCATGTCGCCTATATTCCGCGCGAAGGAAAAGTGACCGGCTTGAGCAAGCTCGCGCGGGCGGTCGAGGCGGTGGCGCGCCGTCCGCAGCTGCAAGAGCGCATCACAGCGACGGTCGCCGACTCGATCGTCGAGACGCTCGAGCCGTATGGGGTGATGGTTGTCGTGGAGGCGGAACATATGTGCATGACGATGCGCGGCGTCAAAAAACCGGGGGCGAAAACGGTGACAACGGCGGTGCGCGGCGTGTTTGAAACGGATGCCAACGCCCGCGCAGAAGTGCTTTCGTTAATCAAAGCGTAAGGAGGAAAGGTCGATGTACACAAACAGCGACTTTGTCGTCATCAAGGCGCTCGAAGACGGGGTGAATGTGATTGGACTGACGCGCGGCGCCGACACGCGATTCCACCATTCGGAAAAACTGGACAAAGGGGAAGTGTTGATCGCCCAGTTCACCGAACATACGTCGGCGATCAAAGTGAGGGGAAAGGCGTACATCCAAACGCGCCATGGCGCAATTGAATCGGAAGGGAAAAAGTGATTCGGCAAATTTCTAGCAAACTAGAGCGCTTTCGGCAAAATTATGTTATAATGAGTCCGACATGACGGTGCGGATATTTTTTCGGGGACAAGGGTGGTTGATGTGAATGGCATCATGGTGAAACTGGCTTCATTGAAGGAACAAATTGAACGTCTGCTCGATCATCCATACTTGCGCGCGCATATACCGGTGCCGGCTGTGGACGAAGATCGGCTGCTGCTTTCGCTGTCGATGCTTGATGGCGCCAAAGAGGCGCTGGACGAGCCAGATCGGTGCATCACGGCCATGATGCTGATGCAAATCGCTCTTGACACCCATGAAGACGTGACGGATCGCGGCGGCGATTTGCGGACGCGGCAGCTCGCCGTTTTGGCCGGGGACTTGTACAGCGGGCTTTTTTACGAGCTGTTGGCCCGCTCCGGCGATGCGGCGCTGATCCGGCTGTTTGCCGAGGCGGTCCGCGAGGTGAACGAACAAAAAGTGCTGCTGTATGAGAAAAAAACGGAGCAGCTCGAACGGCTCGTTTCCGCCGTTGCTACGGTCGAATCAGCGCTGCTCGTCAAGCTCGCCGACCGCATCGGGGCGCCGCAGTGGGGGCAGTTTGCCCGCCATTATTTGCTGCTGCGGCGCTTGCGCTCGGAAAAAGAATCGTTTGTTCGCGGCGGGGCGTCGGCGCTGTTTGACCAGATGGCGCGCATCGCCTTCCCGCGGGTGAAGGCGGTGAAGGAACCGCGTCGGCAGCTGCTTCGCCTTTGCGATCGTTATATCGACCGTTGTCAAGAAGCGCTGTTTGCGGCGAATCTGCCGTTGAACAGTTTGTTGGCGCTTCGTCTCGCCGAGCTTTCCGGCGGGTTTCAAGCCATCGGCAAAAAGACGGTGGAAGAAGGGTAGAAGGATGCATCAATCGAAGGAAGAGCGAGTCCATCGTGTATTTGAAACCATTTCCGCTCATTACGACCGAATGAATTCGGTGATCAGCTTTCGCCGCCATCTCAAGTGGCGTGAAGATGTGATGCGGCGGATGAACGTGCAAAAAGGGAAAAGAGCGCTTGACGTTTGCTGCGGAACGGCTGACTGGGCGATCGCGCTAGCTGAAGCGGTCGGCCCGGAGGGGGAAGTGTACGGCCTTGATTTCAGCGAAAACATGCTGAAAGTCGGCGAGCAAAAGGTGAAGGCGCGCGGCCTCGCCAATGTGACGCTCATCCACGGCAACGCGATGCAGCTGCCGTTTCCCGACAACACATTTGATTATGTCACGATCGGCTTTGGCTTGCGCAATGTTCCCGATTACATGACAGTGCTTCGGGAAATGCACCGCGTCACGAAGCCGGGGGGCATGACCGTCTGTCTGGAGACGTCGCAGCCGACACTGTTTGGCTTTCGCCAGCTTTACTACTTGTATTTTCGGTTTATCATGCCGCTGTTTGGCAAGCTGTTGGCGAAAAGCTACGAGGAGTATTCATGGCTGCAAGAATCGGCACGCGAGTTTCCGGGGCGGGATGAGCTGGCCGAGATGTTTCGCCAAGCAGGCTTTGTCGATGTCGAGGTCAAACCGTACACGTTCGGCGTCGCGGCGATGCACATAGGCTATAAACGATGAGTTAAGGTGAACACCATGAAGTTGAAGGCCATTTATTCGTTTTTACATGATGATTTGGCGGCAGTGGAAACGGAGCTCGAGCGGACGGTCCGGTCCGAGTACGGGCCGCTTGGAGAAGCGGCGCTTCACTTGTTGCAGGCGGGCGGAAAGCGGATCCGTCCCGTTTTTGTCTTGCTTGCGGCCCGTTTTGGCCAAGCGGACGTCGAACAGGTGAAACATGTCGCCGTCGCGCTCGAGCTCATTCATATGGCGTCGCTCGTCCACGATGACGTCATCGATGACGCCGACACGCGCCGCGGCCGGCCGACGATTAAAGCGAAATGGAGCAACCGCTTTGCCATGTACACCGGCGATTATTTGTTTGCCCGTTCGCTGGAACGGATGGCGGCGCTCGATGACCCGCGCGCCCATCAAGTGCTGGCGGAGACGATTGTTGAAGTGTGCCGGGGGGAAATCGAGCAAATCAAGGACAAATACCGATTCGACCAGCCGCTGCGCACGTATTTGCGGCGCATCCGCCGCAAAACGGCGCTATTGATCGCCGCCAGCTGCCAGCTTGGCGCGTTAGCCGCCGGCGCCCCGGAAACGGTGACCAACCGGCTGTATTGGTTCGGCCATTACGTCGGCATGTCGTTTCAAATCACCGATGACATTCTCGACTTTACCGGGACGGAAGAACAGCTCGGCAAACCGGCCGGGAGCGATCTGCTCCAAGGAAACATCACGCTGCCGGTGCTGTATGCCCTTGGCGATGCGCGCGTGCGGTCTAAAATTACCGCCGTCGGCGCGGACACGAACGCGGAAGAGATGGCCGCTATATTGGCGGCGATCAAACAAACGGACGCCATCGAGCGGTCGTATGCGCTCAGCGACCGTTATTTGGAAAAGGCGCTCCACCTCCTCGATGAGCTGCCGGCCAACCAAGCGCGCTCCTTGTTGCGCGATCTCGCCCTGTATATTGGAAAAAGGGATTATTAGCGCTTTCAAGGAGTCGGTTGCCAACGGCGGGAAACCATGATACTATGATGGGTGGGAGCTTGTCTCCCAGTACATACGACAGTAGGGGTGGAGAGCGAATGGCAGAACGGACATTCATCATGGTGAAGCCGGACGGAGTTCAACGCAATTTGATCGGCGAGATTGTCGCCCGCTTTGAAAAAAAGGGCTTCCAGCTCGTTGGCGCCAAGCTGATGCAAGTGTCGCGCGAACTGGCTGAGCAACATTACGCCGAGCATAAAGAGCGCCCGTTCTTCGGCGAACTCGTTGATTTCATCACTTCCGGGCCGGTGTTTGCCATGGTGTGGGAAGGCGAAAACGTAATCGCCGCCGCCCGGCAAATGATGGGGAAAACGAATCCACAGGAGGCTGCCCCCGGCACGATCCGCGGCGACTTCGGTTTGACGGTCGGCAAAAACGTCATCCACGGCTCCGACTCGCCGCAAAGCGCCGAACGGGAAATCAATTTGTTCTTTAAAGAAGACGAGCTCGTCAGCTACTCGAAACAGATCAACGCATGGCTGTACTGATGCGAAGACCGGCCGCAATTCGGCCGGTTTTCCATTTTCATCATCGATCCATGAGGGAGAGGGAGACGACGATGGACGATTACGCGCAGTTTATCGCCAAAGTGAAACGAAAAACAGGCATCGATTTGTCCTTGTACAAAGAAGCGCAGATGAAGCGGCGGCTGGCGGCGCTTTACGCCAAAAAAGGATTGAACAGCTTCACCGAACTGTTTGCGGCGATGGAAAAAGATCCGGCTCTATGGCATGAGTGTTTGGATCGCATGACGATCAATGTGTCCGAATTTTACCGAAATGCCAAACGGTGGGAAGTGTTGGAACAGACCATTTTGCCGCGGCTCTTGGCGGAAAACCCTCGTCCGCGCGTATGGAGCGCCGCGTGCTCGACCGGCGAAGAGCCGTATACGTTGGCGATGGTGCTGGCTCAGCACGTGCCGCTTCCGCGCGTCTCGGTGCTGGCGACCGACATCGATGAAAACGCGCTCGCCCGGGCGCGGCTTGGCTTGTACAGCGAACGATCGCTCGCCGAGCTGCCGGAGGCGATGAGAAAAAAATTTTTTACGAAAGACGGCGATTGGTATAAAATAGACGACAAGATCAAGCGGACGGTGACGTTTGAGAAACATAACCTGCTCGCTGATCCGTTTCCGGGGCCGTTTGATTTAATTGTCTGCCGCAATGTGCTCATTTATTTTACCGAGGAGGCGAAGCGGACGCTGTATCGGAAGTTCCATGCGGCGCTGCGGCCCGGCGGCGTGCTGTTTGTCGGCAGCACCGAGCAAATTTTCAACCCCAGCTTGTATGGGTTCGAGGTGGAGGAAACGTTTTTTTACCGTCGAAAGTAGCAGTTTTTTTTCAAATCACTATTTTCATTTTTCGCATTTATGATATATTTTTACTTAAACGCGTTAAAGACCTGAAGGGAGAGACGAAGGTGCGGTATTTGACAGCAGGGGAATCGCACGGCCCGCAACTGACGGCCATTTTGGAAGGAGTGCCGGCCGGTCTAGAGCTGCGCGCCGAGCATATCAATCAAGAATTGGCGCGTCGGCAAAAAGGGTACGGGCGCGGCCGGCGCATGCAGATCGAAAAAGACGAAGTGAACATCACCGCCGGCGTCAGGCACGGCAAAACGCTCGGTTCGCCGATCGCGCTCGTCGTCGAGAATCGCGATTTTAAACATTGGCAAACGATTATGGCGGTTGAACCGGTGGATGACGAAGCGGAAGTGAAGCGGAAAGTGACGCGTCCGCGGCCGGGGCACGCCGATTTAAACGGCGCCCTGAAATACGGGCATCGCGATATGCGCAATGTGCTCGAGCGTTCGTCAGCGCGCGAAACGACCGTGCGTGTCGCCGCCGGGGCGGTGGCGAAGCGCATTTTGCAAGAGGTCGGCATCCGCGTCGCCGGCCATGTCATCGAAATCGGCGGCGTGCGCGCCAAGAAGCTTGATTATCGTTCGCTTGAGGAATTGCAGGCGGTGACGGAAGAGTCGCCGGTGCGCTGCTTTGACCCGGAGGCAGGGCAAAAAATGATGGAAGCGATCGATCAAGCGAAGAAAAACGGCGATTCGATCGGCGGCATCGTGGAAGTGATCGTTGAGGGCGTTCCGGCTGGAGTCGGCAGCTATGTCCATTACGACCGGAAGCTTGACGCCAAAATCGCCGCGGCGGTCGTCAGCATCAACGCGTTTAAAGGCGTTGAATTCGGAATCGGCTTTGAAGCGGCGCGCCGCCCGGGAAGCGAAGTGCACGATGAGATCGTTTGGAGCCCGGAAGAAGGCTTTTCGCGCCGCACCAACCGGGCGGGCGGCTTTGAAGGCGGGGTGACGACCGGGATGCCGATCGTCGTTCGCGGGGTGATGAAGCCGATCCCGACGCTGTATAAACCGCTGCAAAGCGTTGACATCGACACGAAAGAACCGTTTGCGGCCAGCATCGAACGGTCGGACAGCTGCGCCGTGCCGGCGGCGAGCGTCGTTGCCGAGGCGGTCGTTGCTTGGGAAGTGGCCGCAGCGATCGTGGCGCAATTCGGGCAGGATCGGATCGACTTGATCAAGGAAAACGTCGAGCGCGCCCGGCGTTACGCGAGGGAGTTTTGACGATGATCGAGCGAACGATCGAAACGGCGACGAAACAATATCCGCTTCTTTTAGGGGATGGCGCGGCCGGTGCGCTGCCAAGTTTGCTGCGGTCGCTCTCTTGCCCGCCTGGAACGAAGCTGCTGATGGTCACGGATGAGGTCGTTGCCTCGTTGTATTTGGATGAAGTGCGGTCGTTGCTCGTTGGCGCCGGTTATGATGCCTCGGCCTTTGTCATTCCGAGCGGCGAGGCGGCCAAGTCGTTTGAGAATTATTACGCCTGCCAAACGGCAGCGCTCGAGTTCGGCCTTGATCGCCGCTCGATCATTGTCGCGCTCGGCGGCGGCGTTGTCGGCGATTTGGCCGGATTTGTCGCCGCCACCTATATGCGGGGCATCCGCTACATCCAAATGCCGACGACATTGTTGGCCCATGACAGCGCCGTCGGCGGCAAGGTCGCCATCAACCACCCGCGCGGAAAAAATATGATCGGCGCTTTCCATCAGCCCGAGGCCGTAGTGTATGACACCGCGTTTTTGCGCACGCTGCCTGAGCGTGAACTCCGCTCCGGATTTGCCGAAGTCATCAAACATGCGCTCATCCGCGACCGCCGCTTTTACGAGTGGCTGCGCGCCGAAATCAAGACGTTGTCCGACTTGCGCGGCGAGAAGCTCGTTTATTGCATCGAAAAAGGCATTGACATTAAGGCGGCAATCGTGCGCGAAGATGAAAAAGAGACGGGGGTGCGCGCTCATTTGAACTTCGGCCATACGCTCGGCCATGCGCTAGAGAGCGAGTGCGGATACGGCGCGCTCACCCACGGGGAGGCCGTGGCGATCGGCATGTTGTTTGCCGTGCTAGTTAGCGAACGCTTCTACGGCTGCTCGTTTGCCGCTGAGCGCCTGGACGAGTGGCTGGCCGGATACGGCTTCCCGACCGCGCTGCCGCCAACGGTTCAGCCCGCCCGTCTGCTTGAACGAATGAAGGGCGACAAAAAGTCATACGCCGGGACGGTGAGAATGGTGCTGCTTCGCGCGATTGGCGACGTGGAAGTAGCCGAGCTGGAGGATGGCCGCCTGCTCGCATGGCTTGAGGAGTTTGTCCGACAGGGGGGAGGGCGATGATCCGCGGCATTCGCGGGGCGATCACGGTCGAACAAAACGAGGCGAACGAAATCGTAACGGCGACAGAAACGTTGTTGCGCGAGATGATCCGCGCCAATGATGTCGCCGCTGATCACGTGTCCTTCGTGCTCATTTCCGTCACCGATGATATCGATGCGGCGTTTCCGGCGCAGGCGCTGCGGCGAATTGACGGTTGGACGTATGTGCCGGTCATGTGTACAAGGGAAATTCCAGTGCCCGGCTCTTTGCCGCGCTGCATTCGCGTCATGATGACGGTGGCGACCGAGAAGCGGCAGCATGAGATCCACCATGTGTATTTGGGAGAGGCGGTCGGGCTGCGGCCCGACTTATCCGATCGTGAAAGCCGCTTCGGAGAATGTCAACGTTGACAGAAAAAACAGAAATGTAATATAGTGAAAATAACTTCTTTGCCCGCCTAGAAGGTCGGTGAAAAACCGCTGTCAACACCAAGCGGCGGCCTTTTCATTCAGAAAAGAAAGCTGATTCGGCCAGGTTTCTCTCATTGAGAAACGGATGGGATCAGTAGCACTTTACACGAAATCCCCGTCTTCTAGGCGCGGGCGGTGGAAGCAGAGCATGAGCAGAGAACGAGCGCAGGGTAGATGAGAATGAGCGAGTTTAGCCGAGGTGAGGTTGCTTTGATTGGCGATCATCTGCCCAAAGACGACCGTCTTTGGGCTTTTCTTTCCTCACATTTCGCCTCATAAACCCTCATTCTCCACCCGGCTGTCCGGAGGGGAGGAGAAGAGATGTCTACCGATGAGTTGGCCGCTTTTTTGGCGGACGCCGACAAGTTTCACACCATTCCGATTGTGCGCAAATTTTTGGCCGATGTCATCGAACCGCTTGGCGTGTTTCACAATTTGCGTGATGAAGCGGTGTTTTTGCTCGAAAGCAAAGATGATGAATCGCCGTGGGCGCGTTATTCCTTTATCGGTGTTTCTCCGTTTTTGACTCTTGAAAGCGAAACAGGGGAGACGTTTACAGTCAAGGACGAAACCGGCATGGAGCGCATGACGGCTCCGACGCTGAAAGAGGCGTTTCAGTGGGTCGAGCGGACGCTCGCTGTCAAGCCGCTTGTCGGGGTGGCACCGTTTGCTGGCGGCGCGGTCGGGTTTTTAGCCTATGATTTGATTTCTGCCATCGAAAAAGTGCCGCGCCATCGCCATCGCGATGTCGCCATGAAAGCCGCTTATTTCGTCTTTTGCGAGTCGCTGTTTGTCTTTGACCATCAAAAACGCGAACTTTCCCTCATTCACTACATTCGGTTGAACGGCGGGGAAACGAAACAAGAGCGAATCGAAGCGTACAGCGCCGCAAAGAAGCGGCTTGACGCCTTGGCGGCGAAAGCGGCAAGAGAGCAAAGCGAGCGGCTGCTGCTGCCGGCGGCGGAAGAAGTCAAAGACGCCGTTTCGTTTGCCGGGGTGGTGTCCAATTACGACAAAGATCAATTTTTGCGCGATGTTGAAAAAGTCAAGCAATATATCGCCGCCGGCGACGTGTTCCAAGCGGTGCTGTCGCAACGGTTTTCCGTGCCGGTGCAAGCGGGTGGATTTTCCATTTACCGCCTGCTCCGCCATATCAATCCGTCCCCGTACATGTTTTACTTTCGCATGGATGGAACGGAAATCGTCGGCAGCTCGCCGGAAAAGCTTATTCAAGTGCAAAAGCGGCGCGTCGAAATCGACCCGATCGCAGGGACAAGGCGGCGCGGCCGGACGCCGGAGGAAGATGCGGCGCTTGCCGATGAGCTGTATCGCGACCCGAAAGAGCGGGCCGAGCATTACATGCTCGTCGATTTAGCGCGCAACGATATCGGCCGCGTCGCGAAGTTCGGAACGGTCGAAACGCCGGTTTTGCTGGAGATTGGGAAGTTTTCGCATGTTATGCATTTGATTTCCAAAGTCGTCGGGGAGCTGAAGGACGACGTTCATCCGATCGATGCCCTGCTTGCCGCATTTCCGGCCGGGACGGTCAGCGGGGCGCCGAAAGTGCGGGCGATGCAAATTTTGCAGGAGCTCGAGCCGACTGCCCGCGGGCTGTACGCTGGGGCGATGGCTTACATCGGCTTTGACGGCAACATCGATTCTTGCATCGCTATTCGGACGGCGGTCGTCAAAGACGGCTGCGCTTACGTGCAGGCGGGCGCCGGGATCGTCGCTGACTCGATTCCGGAACTCGAATGGAAAGAAACGCGCAATAAAGCTAGCGCGTTACTAAAGGCGATCGAACAAGCGGAACGATTCGTTGTCAAGGGGGAGAGGACCGTATGCTAAAAGAGCTGCTTGGAAAGTGCGCAGAAGGACAAACGCTGACCGAAGCGGAAGCGTACGCGGCGATGAATGCGGTGATGGCGGGGGAGGCGACCGCCAGCCAAATCGCCAGTTTGTTGTCGATGTTGCGCGTGCGCGGGGAGACGGTGGATGAATTGGTCGGGTTTGTGCGGGCGATGCGCGATCGAATGACGGCCATTGACGCCGGTGATGAGGTCATTGACACGTGCGGCACAGGCGGAGACGGCGCGGCGACGTTCAACGTCTCTACCGCCGCCGCGATCGTCGTTTCTTCGCTCGGGGTCAAAGTGGCGAAGCACGGCAACCGCGCCGTCTCATCGAAAAGCGGCAGCGCCGATGTGTTGGAGCGGCTCGGCATCGATATCCAATCGTCGCCGGAGGCCGCCAAGCGGGCATTGGATCAAACAGGATTGGCGTTTTTGTTCGCTCCGCTGTATCATGCGGCGATGAAACACGCCGCTGGGCCGCGGAAGGAAATCGGCTTCCGCACGGTGTTCAACTTGATCGGCCCGCTGGCCAACCCGGCGCGCTGCAAGCGGCAAGTCATCGGCGTTTCCTCGACGCATTATGCGGAGAAGCTGGCCGAGACGATGCGCCGCCTTGGTTCCGAACACGTCTTGTTTGTCACCGGCCGCGATGGTCTCGATGAATGCAGCATTGCCGCGGAAACCGATGTCGTCGAACTGAAAAACGGCGAGATCCGCCGTTTCGTCATCGCCCCGGAAGATGCCGGTCTTCCGCGCGGCGCGCTCGCCGATGTGCAAGTCCGCAATCCGGAAGAAAGCGCCGCCCTGCTTCAGGCCGTTATGGAAGGGACGGCTCCAGCCAGCGCTGTAAACATGGTGGCATTGAATGCCGGCGCCGCTCTGTACGCCGCCGGCAAGGCCGAAACGATCGCCGCCGGGACGGCGATGGCAAGAGACGCCATTTTGTCCAAAACCGCCTACGCCCAGCTGGAGCGGCTGCGGACGAAGGAAGTGGTGCACGATGCTTGAACAAATCTTAGCGACGAAACGAAGCGAACTGGACACATTCGTATGGCCGGAACCGCTGCCACAACCGAAGCGCCGCTCGTTTGCGGCGGCGCTCCGACGGCCGCGGCGGGCGCTCGGGTTGATCGCCGAGGTGAAAAAAGCGTCGCCGTCAAAAGGGATCATCCGCGCCGATTTTGATCCGGTCGCCATCGCCAAAGCGTATGAGCGCGCCGGGGCCGACGCCATCAGCGTGCTGACGGATGAACGATATTTCCAAGGGCACCGCCGCTATTTGCAAGCGGTCAAAGAAGCGGTCGACATCCCGGTGCTGCGCAAAGATTTTATCATCGACCGACGGCAGGTGGAGGAAAGCGCCCGGCTTGGGGCCGATGCCATTTTGCTAATCGGCGAGGCTCTTTCTGTTGACGCGTTGGAGTCGCTTTATCGAGAAGCGTATGACCGTGGGCTGGAATGTTTGGTCGAAGTGCACGAGAAAGAAACGCTAGAGCGCGTGCTTGAACGGTTTACGCCCGAAGTGGTGGGCATTAACAACCGGAATTTGCGCACGTTTGTGACGACGCTTGAGGCGACCAAAACGCTTGCCCCGCTCATTCCGTCATCGTGCGTCATCGTCAGTGAAAGCGGGATCGGCTCTTACAGCGATGTAAAGACGGTGGAATCGTATGGGGCGCAGGCCATGCTCGTCGGTGAATCACTCATGCGCCAGCCGGATGTGGAGCGAGCGGTTTACCGGCTGTTTGGAGAGGGAGATGAGAATGATCCGCTTGAAATACTGCGGAAACCGATCCCGTGAGGACGTGCAGGCTTCCTTGGCAAGCGGGGCTGACTATCTCGGTTTTATTTTTGCTGAGAGCAGGCGGAAAGTGTTGCCCGCGGAAGTGAGATGTTGGCTCGACGGTCAGGCGCTCGGGGCGAAACAGCTTGTCGGCGTGTTTGTCAACGCCCCGGTCGAACGGATCGCGGCTGTCGTCCGCGAACTCCCGCTCCATATCATTCAATGCCACGGGCGGGAGGATCGAGCGGAGCTGGCCGCGGTGAAAGAGGCGGTGCGCCTCCCGGTCTGGAAGGCGATTCACCATGGTGACGGAGCGCTTGCAGCGATGAAACAGTATGCCGGCCTTGCCGATGGCTATGTCGTTGACAGCCGCGTCGCCGGCGCATGGGGGGGCACGGGCGTCACTTTCGATTGGGAGGCGGTGCCGCGTTATTTGGAAGAGGCGGCGCGCCAAGGCGTGCCGTGCTTTATCGCCGGCGGCATTACTCCGGACAATGTCGAACGGCTTGCGGCCTATCGTCCTGACGGCATCGACATCAGCAGCGGCATCGAAACAGACGGCCGCAAAGATCCGTCCAAGATGAAGCGAATCGAACACAAGGTCAGACGATGTTGCGGGGAAAAAGGGGAGTGACGGGGGCCCGTGCCGCGAGGCGAAACCGCGCCGTTGCGGCAACGGCCCGTTAGCAGGCAGCTTTTTTTCCGCCGACAAAAACGAAAAGAAGGTGGCTTCGATGAGGGAACACGTTCCAAATGAATACGGCCGATTCGGCGATTTCGGCGGTAAATTTGTTCCGGAGACGCTCATGCGTCCGCTTGAGGAACTGGAAGCAGAGCTTGACCGCGCGTTAGCCGACGAGTCGTTTCAGAGCGAATATGTGCGCATTTTGCACGAGTATTCCGGGCGGCCGACGCCGCTGACGTTCGCGCCGAATTTGACAGAATGGGCGGGCGGCGCGAAAATTTATTTAAAGCGCGAAGATTTAAACCACACGGGCGCCCATAAAATCAACAACGCCATCGGTCAAGCGCTTTTGGCGCGGCGGATGGGCAAAAAAAAGCTGATCGCCGAAACCGGCGCCGGGCAGCACGGGGTAGCGGCGGCGACCGTGGCCGCTCACTTCGGCTTGGATTGCATCGTCTTTATGGGGGAAGAGGACATAAAGCGGCAAGCGCTGAACGTGTTTCGCATGAAGCTGTTAGGCGCTGAAGTCGTGCCGGTGTCAAGCGGCAACCGGACGCTGAAAGACGCGACGAACGAGGCGATCCGCTACTGGGTCGCTCATTGCGATGACCACTTTTATATGATCGGTTCGGTCGTCGGTCCCCATCCATATCCGAAAATGGTGCGTGAATTTCAGCGCGTGATCGGCGATGAAGCGAAAGAACAGTTTCTCGCCCGCGAAGGAAAGCTTCCGGATGTGATCGTCGCCTGCGTCGGCGGCGGCAGCAACGCCATCGGCATGTTTTACCCGTTTTTGCAAGATGACGTCCGTCTCGTCGGTGTCGAGGCGGCCGGCAAAGGGATCGACACTCCGCACCATGCGGCGACCATTACCAAAGGGACGAAAGGAGTCATCCACGGGGCGATGACGTACTTGCTGCAGGATGAATACGGGCAAATTCTCGAACCGTATTCGATTTCCGCCGGCTTGGATTATCCCGGCGTCGGTCCGGAACACGCGTATTTGGCGAGCATTGGCCGCGTCGACTACGAAAGCGCGACCGATGCGGAAGCGATCGCCGCGTTCCAACTGCTGGCGCAAACAGAAGGGATCATTCCAGCGATCGAATCGGCCCACGCGGTGGCAAAAGCGGTTGAACTCGCCCGCCGGATGACCCCGGATGAGACGGTGCTCGTTTGCCTGTCGGGCCGCGGTGACAAAGATGTGCAGACGATGATGCATCATCTCGGTGGGAAGGAAGGTGAAGGCGTTGTTGTCCGTTAATCCGCCGCTCTTTATCCCGTTTCTTGTGGCCGGCGATCCGACCGCCGCTTTGACCGTCGACCTTGCGTTGGCGCTCCAAGACGCCGGGGCGGATGTCCTCGAGCTTGGCGTGCCGTACTCCGATCCGCTCGCCGATGGACCGACGATCCAGCGGGCTGCCGCTCGGGCGCTCGCCGGACAAATGACGCTGCCGAAAGCCATTCATCTCGTCGCCGAGATGCGAAAAAAAGGAGTCAAAATTCCGATTATCATCTTTACGTATTATAATCCTGTGTTACAATTAGGAGAAGAATCCTTTTTTGCTTTAGCGCGGGAAAATGGCGCCGACGGCGTGCTCATCCCTGATTTGCCGTTTGAGGAAAGCGCGCCGCTCCGTCGGCTTGGCGAGCGGTTTGGCCTGCCGCTCATTTCGCTCGTCGCTCCGACGTCGAAGCAGCGGATCGAGCGGATCGCTTCCGCGGCTGAAGGGTTTTTGTACTGCGTCTCTTCACTTGGCGTCACCGGTGTGCGCGAGACGCTGCCCGAGACGCTTGGCGATTTTCTCGGTGAAGTCAAGCGGCATAGCCGCGTGCCCGTTGTCGTTGGTTTTGGTGTTTCCACGCCCGAGCAAGTGGCGGTGCTCAAGCGCGAATGCGACGGCGTTGTCGTTGGCAGCGCGCTCGTCCAGAAAGTCGAACAGCTGCTTGAACGCCTGCAGGCTCCGGGGGAAAAGGAAGCGGCCATCGCTGAGTTTGCGGCCTATGCTCGCGCGCTCGCCGCGCCGCTGCGCGAACCGTGTTCTTCGCGCGAAAAGTTCCAATGAAGGAGTTGGCGATCGATGCAAGTCAAGGAATCGCTCCGGGGGCTTTCCCCGTACCAGCCGGGAAAATCCATCGAAGAAGTGAAGCGGGAGTACGGCCTTTCCGAAATTATTAAACTAGCTTCCAATGAGAATCCATACGGTTCGTCGCCGGTGGTGAAAGCGGCCATCGCCGCTGAGCTCGACCGCCTCGCCTTCTATCCGGACGGTTATGCCCGTGCGCTGCGTGAAAAAGTGGCGAAGCATCTCGGTGTCAAGGAAACACAGCTGCTGTTTGGCAACGGTTCGGATGAAGTCGTGCAAATCGTTTGCCGCGCCTTCCTGGAGCCGGGTGCGAACACGGTCATGGCGACGCCGACGTTCCCGCAGTACCGGCACAACGCCGTCATCGAACGGGCGGACGTGCGCGAAGTGCCGCTCGTTGACGGCCGGCACGATTTAGAGGCGATGCTGGCGGCCATCGATGACCATACGCGCATCGTGTGGATTTGCAATCCGAACAACCCGACCGGCACGTACGTGAACGAAACGGAGTTGCGCGCCTTTTTGGACCGTGTGCCGCCGCACGTGCTTGTCGTTTTGGACGAGGCGTACTATGAGTACGTCACAGCGGCCGATTATCCGCAGACCGTTCCGCTGTTGAACGAGTACGAACAGCTTGTCATTATGCGCACGTTCTCGAAAGCGTATGGGCTTGCCGCGCTCCGCGTCGGCTATGGCATCGCCAACGAGTCGCTCATTCGCGCCGTTGAACCGGCGCGCGAACCGTTTAACACCTCCACCATCGCCCAAGCTGCCGCCGTCGCCGCTCTTGACGATCAGGCGTTCATCCGCGCCTGCGTTGAGCGAAATCGGGCGGAGCTTGAGCGGTATTATCGCTTTTGCGAGGAGAACGGCCTGAAGTATTATCCGTCGCAAACGAACTTTTTGTTTATGGAGGTTGGAGTGGACGGCGATGAGGTGTTCCGCTACTTGCTTGAGCGGGGCGTGATCGTCCGCTCGGGGCGCGCGCTTGGCTTGCCGAACGGGGTGCGCATCACCGTCGGCACGAAAGAGCAAAACGATCGCGTGTTTACGCTTCTTTCGGAGATGCTGCGGGAAGCACAGCTCGCCTAGAGGCTTGATGGCGAACTTTCGGAAGAACATGCCTGCCGCTTTTTGAGGCGGCAGGCGCATGTTTACATAAGTAGGTGGGACGATTGGAAGGAAACGTGTTGATTGTCGGCCTTGGCTTGATTGGGGGATCGATGGCGCTCGCCATCAAAAAAGCGCATCCGGAGGCGGTGATCATTGGGTATGACATCGATGAGCGGCAGCTCGGCCTAGCCCGTTCGCTCAAAGTCATCGATGAGGCCGCCGGTTCATTGACCGAGGCATACGAACGGGCCGATTTGATCGTTTTGGCCGCCCCGGTCATGCAGACAGAGGCGCTGCTATCCTCGATGCCGCTTGAGCGGCTGAAGCCGGGCGTCATTGTGACGGATGTGGGCAGCACAAAGCGGCGCATCGTCGAACGGGCGCGCCGCCTGCTTGAACGCGGCGTAGCTTTCATCGGCGGCCACCCGATGGCCGGATCGCATAAAAGTGGGGTGGCGGCGGCTAGAGCTCATCTGTTCGAAAATGCGTTTTACATTTTGACGCCGACCGAAGAGGTGGCGGTGCAGCGGGTCGAAATCCTGAAACGATGGCTTTCCGGAACGAAGGCCCAGTTCGTCATCTTGACGCCCGAGGAACATGACCGCATCACCGGGGTCATCAGCCATTTTCCGCATTTGATCGCGGCGAGCCTTGTCCATCAGGCGCGCGAGTACGAGTGTGAAAATGCGCTTGTCAGCCGGCTGGCGGCCGGCGGCTTTCGCGATATCACTCGCATTGCGTCAAGCAATCCGGAAATGTGGCGCGATATCTTGATCCATAATAAGCAGGAGATGCTGACGTTGTTTGACCGATGGATGGCAGAGATGGAAAAGTTGCGTTCCTTTGTCGAAGAAGAAAACAGCCCGGCCATTTACCATTACTTTCTAGAAGCCAAGCAATTTCGCGACGGGCTGCCGGCGCGCACGAAAGGGGCGATCCCGTCCTTCTATGATCTGTACGTCGATGTGCCGGATTATCCGGGCGTCATTTCCGAGGTGACCGGCTACTTGGCGAAGGAAAACATCAGCATCACCAACATTCGCATTATTGAAACGCGCGAAGAAATTTACGGCGTGCTTCGCCTCAGCTTTCAAAGCGAGGAGGACCGGGCGCGGGCGAAAGCGTGCCTCGCCCAACATACGAGCTATGCCGCCTATGAGGGATAGCGCGATGCCGCCGATCAAGGCAACGATGAAAGATAGTGGAGGGGTTTTGATGCAGCTGCCAACGAACGTCTCAGCGCTCCGGGGCGCGATTGAAGTGCCCGGCGACAAGTCGGTTTCCCATCGCGCCGTCATGCTTGGCGCGCTTGCTTCCGGGCGGACGGTAATCGAACACTTTTTGCCCGGAGCGGATTGTTTGAGCACCATCGATTGTTTTCGCAAACTCGGCGTTGACATTCGCCAAGACGGGACGACCGTCGTTGTCGAAGGAGTCGGCCCCGGCGGGTTGCGCGAGCCGGCCGCGGTGCTCGATGTCGGCAACTCCGGGACGACGGCGCGCCTTTTGCTCGGCATTTTGGCCGGCCAGCCGTTTCACGCCTGCTTGGTCGGCGACGAATCGATCGCTAGGCGGCCGATGGGCCGGGTGACGAAGCCGCTGCGCGAGATGGGGGCGCACATTGACGGGCGCGAGGGAGGCAATTATACGCCGCTTTCCGTTCGCGGCGGCGCGCTCCGCCCCATTCATTACGCTTCGCCGGTGGCAAGCGCCCAAGTGAAATCGGCCGTCTTGCTTGCCGGCTTGTTCACAGACGGCGTGACATCGGTCACGGAACCGCACCGTTCGCGCGACCATACGGAGCGGATGATTCGGCTGTTTGGAGGCGGGGTGGACGTCGCCGGCTTCACCGTCTCCATAGCGGGTCCGCAGCGCTTAGAGGGGACGCGCGTTTACGTTCCCGGCGACATTTCATCGGCCGCCTTTTTCTTGGTCGCCGGCGCCATTGTGCCAAACAGTGAAATTACGCTGAAAAACGTCGGCTTCAATCCGACGCGGACCGGCATCCTCGACGTGCTTGCGCAAATGGGCGCGGATCTCGCCATTGACAACGTCCGCAACGAGGAGACCGAGCCGGTTGCCGACATAACGGTCCGCACGTCAACACTGCGGGCGGTCGATATTGGCGGCGATCTGATTCCAAGATTGATCGATGAAATCCCGATCATCGCTCTGCTCGCGACGCAAGCGGAAGGGACGACGGTCATTCGCGATGCTGCCGAGTTGAAGGTGAAAGAAACGAATCGGATCGATACGGTCGTGGCCGAGCTGAAAAAGCTTGGCGCCGACATTGAAGCGACCGATGACGGCATGATCATCCGCGGGAAAACGCCGCTGGTGGCCGATGACGCTGTAGTCGACAGCCACGGCGATCATCGGATCGGCATGATGCTCGCCATTGCTGCCTGCATCACGAAAGGCCGGGTCCGCCTTAACCGGAAAGAGGCGGTCGCCGTCTCTTACCCAACGTTTTTTGCCGATCTTCGTTCCTTGTTGTGACCGCCCCCCGCCTCGAGCGGGCGGGCGGTTCTATTTGGCGCTGTTCCCTCATATGTTGTCAATGAGAGGGCGGGCTTCTCCACTTCTTTTTTGAAAGCGGATACATGGCGATCGGTGAGCGGTTTGGTTGCCGAAACGGCCGTTGTCGATTATGATAATGGATGTTCCGGTTGGAACGGTACATAATTTGAACAAGCAAGGGGCCTCAGACCGAAGTGGATTCGCGCTCCTTGCTGCAGGAGAGGGCTGACGAAGCATGACACGCGTCGAACAGATCATTCGGCTTGTGGAAAACGGCCACATCGATCAAGCGCTGGCGCTCGTGCCGAAGGTGAAACAATACGGAAATGATGAGGAAAAGTATGCGCTTGCCGACTATTTGTACGGCTTAGGGATGCCGGAAGAAGCGAAAGAGCTGCTTGAAGAGCTCGCCGCCCGCTACCCGGATGATGGCGATATTCGCCTGTTTTTGGCTGAAGTGTATACGGAATTGGAAGCGGAAGACGATGCGCTTGCCATTTTGGCAGAGATTGGCGAGGACGATCCGCAGTTCGTGCGCGCCTGCTTGCTGGCTGCCGATTTGTACGAAATGCAGGGGCTGACGGAAGTGAGCGAGCGAAAGTTGCGCCAAGCCTATGAAAAAGCGCCTCATGAGCCAATCGTGCAATTTGCGCTCGCTGAGCTCTATTTTTCCCAAGGTGAGTACGCGAGAAGCGTGCCGCTTTATGAGCAAGTGCGGAAAACAGGAACGGAGCTGGCCGGCGTCTTGATCGCCGAGCGAATCGCTGAGGCG
Organism: Geobacillus sp. C56-T2; assembly: GCF_007829715.1. Lineage (NCBI taxonomy): Bacteria > Bacillati > Bacillota > Bacilli > Caryophanales > Anoxybacillaceae > Geobacillus > Geobacillus sp. C56-T2. The sequence continues at coordinate 2,160,120 of NZ_VJWB01000001.1, read as the reverse complement.
CTCAGCCGCTCAGGCGAATTCGAAGCCGCGCTTCCGTATTATCAAGAGGCGCTTCGGGAAAAAACGGACAGCCGGACGTTGTTCGCTTATGGGTTCACCGCCTTGCAGGCCGGCTATGCGCAAACGGCCATCGAGCAGTTTAGCGCCTTAAAGGCGCTCGACCCCGACTACAGCCCGCTTTACCTTCATCTAGCAAAAGCGTATGAGCAGGAAGGGCGGCTCGCCGAGAGCTATGAGACGGCGCTTGAGGGTATTGGTGTCGATGAATGGAATAAAGAGCTCCGCCTTTACGCCGGCAAACTGGCGCTCAAGCTCAACAAGCCGGAGGAAGCGGAGGAACACTTGAAAAAAGCGCTTGAGATCGATGGGGGCTACATCGAGGCGCTCATCGTTTTATCGGCGCTTTGGCGAAACGAACAGCGCTATGAGGAGGTCGTGTCGCTGTTGGAAGGGGCGATGGCCGACGGTGAGTACGACCCGCAGTTCGAATGGGATTTAGGGCGCGCCAAACACCGGCTTGAGCGGTATGAAGATGCATTAAACCATTACAATGAGGCATATAATTTCTTTAAACACGACATCGATTTTCTCGAAGAGTATGGATATTTTCTCATCGAAGAAGGAAATCGAGCGGCGGCGAGAGAAATATTTCAACAAATCGTTCGCCTCGACCCAACGCACACTGAGGCGGCTGACGTTCTGTTGGAACTGGAGGAGTAGGGGAGAAGCGGTGGCCCAACCTCTTTTTTGGAAACCGATCGAGGGGGAAGCGCACAATGACACACGTGTCCGTCAATGAAAAAAAGGAGTTTATCCGTTGGTTTTTAAGCCATTACCAGTTGAAGCGGCGCGAGTGTGTTTGGATTTTGAACTATTTGATGAGCCATGACCAGCTGATGCAAAAGGTGCATTTCGTTGAGAACGCCCAATATTGCCCGCGCGGCATCGTGATGTCGACCCACTGCGTTGACGATGTGCCGTTTCGGTTTTATAAAGGCAATGTGATGACGACCGATGCGGAAAAGTCGTTTCATGACATTCGGCTGAACCGCGACGAAGATATTTACATTCAGCTCAATTTTCGCGCTTCTTTTCACTCACCGCAATACGTTGCCGTCCTTGAGGAAAACCCGTACGCGCCGAGGCAGGCACAGGTGAGCGAAAACGACCAGCGCCTAGCCGAACAGTTTTTGGAGCGGTCCATTTACGAGTTTCGGCGCGATCGGCTTATGAAATGGATCGATGAAGCGCTCGACCGCCGCGATGAAGAGGCGTTCCGCCGCCTGACGGACGAGTTGAATCAACTGTAGTACCTTGCCATCGGCAAGGTTTTTCTTTTGCCGAAAAATGTGATATGTTGATAACAAGAAATCCACTTTTCGGACAGAGGGGAGCACATATGAAATGGATCAGTGAAGACGTCAACGTGTATGAAAAGGAGCGCGGGTACATCGATACGGCGCTCGTTCCGCTGCTGCCGCTGGCCTTTGACCAAGAGGCGAAACGGCTCGCCTCCGGCGGGGAGCTGGTCGGGCTTGTCGCCGCTGAAGCTGAGCGGCAGCTCCGCGGGCGGGTGTTTTTGTTGCCGCCGTTTGTGTATTTTGTCGATGAACCGCGCTCCGTGCTTCGCGAACGGCTTTCCGATTGGACAAGGCGGCTTGGACGGGAAGGAATGGCGCATTCCGTCTATGTGACATGCGATCGTTCGTGGCAAGAGGGGGACGAAGCCGACCGCGTTTGGTTCGTTCCGTCCGTTCCGCTCGAAAGCATGGAGGCATCGTACAAGCATGAGCTCATTAGGGAGCAGGCCGCCGGGTTGCTCCGCTTTCTTGTCGGCCGCTGGGCGCAAGAGTAAACACGGCAGTCGGACGTTTTGCCAGCTGCGATATTGACCTTGCCGGACGATTGCGCTATCATTAGAATGTCCTAGTTTTCCATATGTGTTATACATACAATCGTCCGGTGCGGACTTGATCTTGCATAGAGGGGGGAAAACGATGAGCGACAACAAACATCGCGTCACGAGACGTCAGTTTTTGAACTACACGTTGACCGGCGTCGGCGGCTTTATGGCCGCGGGGATGCTCATGCCGATGCTTCGCTTTGCTTTTGATCCGCTTTTGAAAGACGAAGCGGGAACGGATATGGTCGCGGTGGCTGACGTCAGCGAAATCACGACAGAGCCGAAGCGCTTCGACTTCAAAGTAAAGGTGAAAGACGCTTGGTATGAAGCGGAAGAGCCAAGATCTGCTTGGGTGTACAAGGACGAAAAAGGAGACATTATCGCCCTGTCGCCGGTTTGCAAACACCTTGGCTGTACGGTCGACTGGAATACGGACAAAAGCAATCCGAATCATTTCTTCTGTCCGTGCCACTACGGGCTTTATACGAAAGACGGCACGAACGTTCCGGGGACGCCGCCGTTAGCTCCGCTTGATCGCTATGAATTTAAAGTGAAAGATGGCAAGCTGTACTTAGGCAAGGCGAAACCGAGAGGGGAGGCGTAATGCGTGTTAAACAAGCTGTATGATTGGGTGGACGAGCGCTTGGATATTACGCCTTTGTGGCGGGATATTGCCGATCACGAAGTTCCGGAGCATGTCAACCCGGCCCACCATTTTTCCGCCTTCGTGTATTGTTTTGGCGGGCTGACATTTTTTGTTACGGTCATTCAAATTTTGTCGGGCATGTTTTTGACGATGTACTACGTTCCGGATATTAAAAATGCGTGGGAGTCGGTGTATTACTTGCAGAACGAAGTAGCGTTCGGCCAAATCGTACGCGGCATGCACCATTGGGGAGCGAGCTTGGTCATCGTCATGATGTTTTTACATACGCTGCGCGTCTTTTTCCAAGGAGCATATAAAAAGCCGCGCGAAATGAACTGGATCGTTGGCGTATTGATTTTCATGGTTATGATGGGGCTCGGCTTTACCGGCTACCTGCTGCCGTGGGATATGAAAGCGCTGTTCGCGACGAAGGTCGGTCTGCAAATTGCAGAGGCAACACCGCTCATCGGCCCGGCAATCAAAACGCTGTTGGCCGGAGATCCGGAAATTGTCGGCGCACAAACGTTGACCCGTTTCTTTGCTATTCATGTTTTCTTCTTGCCGGCGGCTTTGCTTGGCTTAATGGCAGCGCACTTCTTAATGATCCGCAGACAAGGCATTTCCGGTCCGCTATGATCCGGTCGGCCTAGCGTTTGCAGGTGACAGAAAAAAGGAGGGAACGACGCAATGCATCGCGGAAAAGGAATGAAATTCGTCGGCGATTCCCGCGTTCCCGCGGCGAGAAAACCGAATATTCCAAAGGACTATTCGGAATATCCCGGGAAAACGGAAGCGTTTTGGCCGAACTTCTTGCTTAAGGAATGGCTCGTTGGTTCGGTCTTCCTGATCGGTTTTTTATGCTTGACGGTCGCCCATCCGTCGCCGCTTGAACGGGTCGCCGACCCGACGGACACGACGTATATACCGCTGCCTGACTGGTATTTCTTATTCTTATACCAATTGCTCAAATATTCGTATGCGTCCGGTCCGTATACGGTCATCGGTGCGATCGTCATGCCGGGGCTCGCGTTTACTGCTTTGCTCTTAGCGCCGTTTTTGGATCGCGGTCCGGAGCGTCGTCCGTGGAAGCGCCCAGTGGCAACAGGAATGATGCTCTTGACGCTGGCGGCGATCGTTTATTTGACATGGGAATCGGTCGTCACGCACGACTGGGAAAAAGCGGCTGAACAAGGGAAAATTCGTGCGGAAGTGGAAATTGACACGAACGCCGAAGGGTACAAAATCGCCCAAGCGAATACGTGTACGTCATGCCACGGGCAAAACTTATCCGGTGGCGCTGGTCCATCGCTCATTGGCACCGGCTTGACGGCAGAAGAGATCGCGAAGATCGCTAAAGAAGGACAAGGAAGTATGCCGGCGGGCATTTTTAAAGGCACGGATGAAGAGCTGAAAAAAATGGCGGAATTCATCGCTGGTTTAAAAGCGGAATAATGGGTTCGGTCCGGAAAAGCTGACTCGCGTTAGTCAGCTTTTTTCGTGCCCGGATCAAACCGAGGAGAGGTGCGAATGATGGCATGGCTTTATGCGCTGCTCGCTTCCCGGTCGGTCGTTTGGCTGCTCTTTGCCGTCAACGCTGCCGGTACAGCATATGGATATTATTGGTATAGGTATCAGCTGGCCGATACGCCCCCTTTGTTTTTACCGTTTGTGCCTGACAGCCCAACGGCGAGCCTTTTTTTTCTTCTCGTTCTGGCCGCTTGGCTGCTCGGCCGGCGGGTGCCGCTGTTCGAAGCGCTGGCCGTGGTGACACTCGTCAAGTACGGCATTTGGGCGGTCGTCATGAATGTGCTCGTCTGGCGCGTCACCGGCACGCTTGACTGGGCGGGCTGGCTGCTCATTGTCTCGCACGGGGCGATGGCGGTCGAAGGGATCGTATACGCTCCTTTCTATCGGTTCCGTCGATCGCATTTGGCGTTGGCTGCCGTCTGGACGCTGCATAATGACGTCATTGACTACGTTTTCGGCATGATGCCGCGCTATCAGATGTTGGCGAATTACGCCGATGTCATCGGTTATTTCACGTTTTGGCTGAGCATCGCTTCCCTTGCCGGCGCGTATTGGCTCGGCATCCGTCAGCCGCGCCGTCGGCTCTGTCTGTCCGATCGCGGCGCCTAGCGGGGGTGACGCTCCGGTCGTTCTTTCGGCAGAACGATCAACCTTTCCGGCTAAGGTTCATGTCGCTCCACCCGCTTGTTTCGCAAATGGGGTGGATGATCGGTTTTTCCGCTTTCTTTGTTGAGCCGACGTTGGGCAGCTCTCCGTCCCGCCGGCCGCGGAGGGCTGCGGCGAAAAGACGGGCGGCGCTTTACGACACTTGGCTGGTCTACTCTTGTCCACTCCTTCATACATTGTAGTAGTGAATGGAGGAGGGACGATGATGAAACGAATCGGGCTGGCCTTGCTGTTGTCGCTCTCTTTTTTATGGTCGGTGTCCGTCGATGCGGCGGGGCAACGGAGCGATTGGGAAAAATTAGATGATATTTCCGACGAGGCGCTGCAATTGGCCAAAAATGAGCGGTTCGCTGAAGCGCAAGAAGTGCTCCGCTATTTCTCTGAACGGTTTTTCGCGTTAGGGGCGAAGGAACGATTGAGATCAGCAGATGAACTGCGAGCGGTGACCGTGACGCACGAACAGGCGGTCAGGGCGATGAGCGCGCCGATCTCGGCGGAAGACAAGGTGGCGGCGGTCACCCAATTTCGCCTTGTCGTTGATGCCATCCATTCAACCTACCAGCCGCTTTGGTCGGAGATGGAGCCGGCGGTGATGGAAGCGTTGGCGGCGATGGAAAAAGCGGCGGAGCGCGGCGAAAAAGAGGCATATGCCGCTGCGGTGCGCCAGCTGGTTGACCGCTACACGTTGATCGAACCGAGCGTGAAAATTGACGTTCCGCCCGAAGTGGCGACAAAAGTCGATGACGATCTCGAAGCGCTGCAAGCCGCCGCGTTTTGGCAAGCCGATGAAACGAAGCGGCGCGAGCGGCTTTCGGCCGCGCGCCATGATCTTGAGGCGCTGTTTGCCGGAGTGAAAAAGGACGAGGCCGACCCGTCGCTGATTTGGGTCATGATTTCAACCGGCGGAATGATCGTGTTGACGTTGACGTACGCCGGCTGGCGGAAATACAAAGGGGAAAAAGAGGAAAAACGGGCGCGGCAGCCCGAGGAATAAACGGGTGGTTCAGGGGGATGCTCCCCGTTTTTTTTGACGGGGGAAGCGGTTTTCAACAACGCGGCTGTCGGCAAGTCCTTCCATGGTGCCCCTCCTTTTTTATGAGGGGCGCAGCGGGTTCGCCGCTTTCGCTCGGCGCGGCGAACCCGGTTTGCCGGCCGGGGAAGGCCCCTTCCGCATGGCTGATCAAGGGAACAGGGCCGATTCGTTCATGGCTCGAGCGGCCGTTTTTGCTCGTCGAGCGTAAACCCTTCGCCGAGCACGTCATGCACGTCGGTGACGGCGACAAACGCGTGTGGGTCGACGGACATAATGACGTTTTTCAAGCGCGGCAGCTCGTTTTTGGCGACGACGCAATACAAAACGTCACGGTCGCGCTTCGTGTACGAGCCGCGCCCTTTGAGCACGGTGACGCCGCGCTCCATCTCCGTCAAAATCCGGTTGGCGATCTCTTCGCTTTTGTCGGAGATGATCGTCGCTCCTTTCGCGGCGTACCCGCCTTCTTGGATAAAATCGATGACCCGGGCGGCGATGAAGACGGCGACCAGCGTATACATCGCTTCCCGGTATGATAAGTAAAGAAGGGACAAAGCGATGACCGTGGCGTCAAAGGCGAACATCGTTTTGCCCATGCTGATGCCTTTGTACTTATAGACTAAGCGGGCGATGATATCCACTCCCCCAGTGGTGCCGCCGTAGCGAAAAATGATGCCGAGGCCGACGCCGATGAACACGCCGGCGAACAAGGCGGCGAGCGTCAAATCATGGCGAAGCGGCATATGAATCATGTAGCGTTGAAAGATGGACAAAAATACAGAAACGGCGACCGTGCCGATGATCGTATAGAGAAACGTCTGACGGCCGAGCAGTTTCCAGCCGATGAAAAAGACCGGGATGTTGAGCGCCAAGTTGGTGACGGCCGGATCCAAACCGGACGAAAAATAAAGAAGAAGCGTAATACCGGTAAATCCGCCTTCCGCCAAATTGTTTTGCATGTTGAAATGGACGAGCCCGAAGGCGAAAATGGCGGCGCCAAGCAAAATAAATACGCAGTTTTTGATCTTGAGTCCAAAAATCATAACGTCCCTCCGTCCGCAAAAATAGTCGGCGCCCTTAATTATAGAGGAACTCGTCCATCTAGGCAATGATGAGCGAAAACGGACGAAATGGACAGCGGGCGAAAACATTTGTCAAATGCGCCGCTTTTCGCTAACATGAAAGCAGACGAGGTGAGAGCGATGCAAGAGAAAACGATGAAACAGATGCAACAAGAAGTGGACGAGTACATTAGCCAATTTCAGGAAGGCTATTTTCGTCCGCTCGCCATGCTCGCGCGGCTGACCGAAGAGCTCGGCGAACTGGCGCGAGAGGTGAACCATTACTACGGGGAAAAACCGAAAAAGGCGACCGAACAAGAAAAAACAATCGAAGAAGAGCTGGGCGATTTGCTGTTTGTGCTCATTTGCTTTGCCAATTCGCTCGGCATTGATTTGCAAGCGGCGCACGACCGGGTGATGGACAAGTTCCGCACCCGCGACCGTGACCGTTGGACGCGGAAGGAGGAAGCGAAATGATTCGCATCGTCATCGCCGGGCCGCGCGGCCGCATGGGCCGTGAAGCGGTGGCGCTTGTGCAAAGAACGGACCATTTTGAACTGGCCGCGGTCATCGACCGTCGTTACGACGGACAAAATTTAGCGGAGATCGACGGATTTGCCGGTGTCGACGCCCCGATTTACACTGATGCGGCTCGCTGTTTTGCCGAAGTGAAGCCGGATGTCTTGATCGATTTGACCACGCCGGAAGCCGGAAAGCGGCATGCCGAGCTGGCGCTGCGCCACGGCGTTCGCCCGGTCGTCGGCACGACCGGATTTACGCCGGACGAGATCGAGCGGCTGACCGAATTGGCTGAGGAAAAAGAGCTCGGTGCCATCATCGCCCCGAACTTCGCTGTTGGCGCGGTGCTGATGATGAAGTTCGCCCGCATGGCGGCCAAATATTTCACCGATGTGGAAATTATCGAGCTGCATCACGACCAAAAGCTTGACGCCCCATCGGGAACAGCGCTGAAAACCGCGCAGCTCATCGCCGAAGTGCGCCCGGAGAAAAAACAAGGCCATCCGGATGAAAAGGAAACGCTCGCCGGTGCGCGCGGCGCCGCGTACGCCGGCATTCCGATTCACAGCGTCCGCCTGCCGGGGCTTGTGGCGCATCAGGAAGTGATGTTCGGCGGCGACGGACAGACGTTGACGATCCGCCATGATTCATTCGACCGCCGTTCGTTCATGTCGGGAGTGAAACTGGCGGTGGAAACGGTCATGCATTTACATACGCTCGTCTACGGGCTCGAACAGATTTTAGACTAGCGCGGACAGCGCCAACGGGGGAGAGGACAAGATGAAAATCGCGTTGATTGCTCACGACCAAAAAAAGGCGGAGATGGTCGCGTTTGTGACCGCCTATGCACCGATTTTGGCGAACCACGAACTGTACGCCACCGGCACGACCGGCTTGCGCATTCAAGAGGCGACCGGTCTTTCGGTTCACCGTTTCCAATCCGGGCCATACGGTGGCGATCAAGAAATCGGGGCGATGATCGCCCGCAATGAAATGGACATTGTTATTTTTTTCCGAGATCCGCTCACCGCCCAGCCGCACGAACCGGATATTAGCGCGCTGATGCGGCTTTGCGATGTCTACGCCGTGCCGCTGGCGACGAACATCGGGACGGCCGAGCTGCTCATTCGCGCGCTGGAGCGCGGCGATTTGGCATGGCGCAACATCGTCCGCGGCCGGGCGAAAAGTGGGGAGGAACCGGAAACAGAAAGGTGACCGCAATGGTGGAAACATGTGATCTATTGGCGTTTGGCGCCCATCCCGATGATGTTGAAATCGGCATGGGCGGGACGATCGCCAAATATGTGCGGCGCGGATACCGCGCGGTGATTTGCGATTTAACGAAGGCCGAGCTGTCATCAAACGGCACGGTTGACGAGCGGCAGAACGAGGCGGCTGAAGCGGCGCGCCGGCTTGGCGTAGCGGAACGGCTCAATCTCGGGCTGCCCGACCGCGGTCTTGATGTCGATGATGAGGAGGCGATTCGTCGCCTAGTCGCCGTCATTCGCCGTTATCGGCCGCAGCTCGTATTCGCTCCGTATTGGGAGGATCGCCATCCCGATCATGGGCGATGCGCCCGCCTCGTTGAGGAGGCGGTCTTTTCCGCCGGCATCCGCCGCTATGGCGCAGGCGAGCTGGGAGAGGCGCACCGCGTCCGCGCGGTGTACTACTATATGATCAATGCCTTTTGCCGCCCGCACTTTCTCATCGATATTAGCGAGGCGATCGACGACAAGCGGGCCTGTTTGCGCGCCTACGGAAGCCAGTTTGAAAAGCGGCCCGGATCGGTCGACACCCCGCTGACCAACCACTACATCGAGATGATCGAAAGCCGCGAGCGCTGGTTTGGTCAGCAAATCGGAGCGGCATATGCCGAAGGGTTTTTGTCCAAAGCACCGATTCATCTTTTCGACTTATTCGAGGGAGCGCGATGAAGCTGAAAATCGGAATTGTCTGTTATCCGACGGTCGGAGGCTCGGGGGTCGTCGCCACCGAGCTTGGCAAGCTGCTGGCAGAGCGTGGGCATGAGATCCATTTTATTTCATCGAGCATGCCGTTTCGGCTCAGCAAAGTATACGGGAATATTTATTACCATGAAGTGAGTGTCAACCAATATTCCGTTTTTCAATATCCGCCGTACGATTTGGCGTTGGCCAGCAAAATCGCCGAGGTGGCGAAGCGGGAACGGCTCGATGTGCTTCATGCCCATTACGCCGTGCCGCATGCGGTCTGTGCCGTGCTGGCGCGGCAAATGGTGGGCGAATTGCCGATTGTGACGACATTGCACGGCACGGATATCACGGTGCTCGGCTATGACCCGTCGCTTTCTGATATGATCAAGTTTGGCATTGAGCAGTCCGATGTGGTCACGGCTGTATCAAACGCTCTCGTTCGCCAAACGTACGAACTGCTCGATGTGCAAAAACCGATCCAAACGGTGTACAATTTTGTCGACGAGCGTGTCTACCAGCGCCGGGAAGCCGGCCATTTGCGGCGCGAATACGGCATCGGCGAGCAGGAGCGCGTCGTGATTCACGTCTCCAATTTCCGCAAAGTGAAGCGCGTCCCCGATGTGGTGCGCGCCTTTGCCATCATTCGCCGTCACGTGCCGGCCAAGCTTTTGCTTGTCGGCGATGGGCCGGAAATGACCGTCGTCTGCCGGCTTGTCAAAGAGCTGGGCTTACAGAATGAAGTCCGTTTTTTAGGCAAACAAGACAAGCTGGACGAGCTGTATTCAATCAGCGATGTGATGATGCTGCTGTCGGAAAAAGAAAGCTTTGGCCTCGTTCTGCTCGAGGCGATGGCGTGCGGCGTCCCGTGCATCGGCACGGCGATTGGCGGCATTCCGGAAGTGATCGATGACGGCCAAAGCGGATTTTTATGCCCGCTTGGCGATGTAAAAGAGGCGGCGAGGAAGGCGCTGGCGCTGCTGACCGACCGCCGCCTGCACGCCGAGATGGCGAAGCGGGCGGTGCAGGCCGTCGAGCGCAAATTCCGTTCGTCCGATATCGTCGGGCAGTATGAGCAGCTGTACGCTTCGCTGGCAGCAAGGAAGGTGAGACGATGAAACCGCCGTTCCGGCAGGCGCTTGGCATTATCCGACAGCTGAAGCAACATGGCTATGAAGCGTATTTCGTCGGCGGCGCCGTGCGCGACCTCTTGATCGGGCGCCCGATCGGCGATGTCGACATTGCGACGAGCGCCCGTCCTGAAGAAGTGATGGCCATATTTCCGAAAACGATCGATGTCGGCTCCAAGCATGGTACGGTCGTCGTCGTCCATGAAGGAACAGCGTATGAAGTGACGACATTTCGCACGGACGGGGATTACGAAGATTACCGCCGCCCCGAATCGGTGACGTTCGTCCGTTCGCTGGAAGAAGATTTAAAGCGGCGCGACTTTACGATGAACGCCATCGCCATGGACGAAAACGGGACCGTTATCGATCCGTTTGCTGGCCGGGAGGCGATTGCGCGGCGGCTCATTCGCACGGTGGGAAAGGCCGAAGAGCGGTTTCGCGAAGATGCGCTCCGCATGATGCGAGCGATTCGATTTGTCAGCCAGCTCGGTTTTTCCCTCGCGCCGGAAACGAAGCAGGCGGTCATAGACAATGCCCCGCTTCTTGCCCATATTTCCGTGGAGCGGATGACCATGGAGATGGAAAAACTGCTCGCCGGCCCGTTTGCCGGCGAAGCGTTGTCGCTGTTGGCGGAAACCGGATTGTGCGCGTATTTGCCAGGTCTCGTTGGAAAAGAGGAGGGAGTGCGCCGGGCGGCGGCGTGCCGCTGGGGATGGCTCACAGCGCGCGAAGAGCGGTGGGCGCTGTTGTGCCGAGCGCTTGGCATCACGGAAAGCCGGCCGTTTTTGCGGGCATGGAAGCTGCCGAACAAAGTGGTGGACGAAACCGGCGCGATCTTGTCGGCGCTCGAGGCCGTTCCCCATTCAGACGAATGGACGAATGAGCGGCTGTTTTTGGCTGGCCTCAAGCGCGCGCTTTCCGTTGAGACAGTGCGCGCCGCCTACACCGGCACACCGCCCGATTCATCGCATGATGAGCTGCGCCGCCGCTTTGCCGCTTTGCCCATCAAAACGAAAGCGGAACTCGCGGTGAGCGGCAAAGAGGTCATTCAGTGGATCGGAAAGCCGGCCGGCCCGTGGGTGAAAGAGACGCTTTACGCCATATGGCGGGCGGTCGTCAACGGCGAAGTTGAAAACGAGAAGGAGCGGATTCACGCATGGCTCACGGAGCGCAATCGGACACAAGGAAACGGCTGTTAGAACTGTTTGCCGAGGCAAACGGCGAGTTTTTATCCGGGCAAAAAATTAGCGAACGGCTCGGCTGCTCGCGCGCGGCGGTGTGGAAGCATATCGAGGAGCTGCGCAAGGAAGGATTTGAGCTCGAAGCGGTGCGCCGCCTCGGCTACCGGATCGTTAGCACTCCGGACAAAGTGACGGCGAACGAAATCCAACTCGGCTTAAAAACGGAGACGTTTGGCCAAGTGATTTATTCCTTCGAGGATGTGGATTCGACCCAGCGGGTGGCGGCCAAGCTGGCTCACGAAGGAGCGCCGGAAGGGACGCTCGTCGTTGCTGAGGAACAAAAAGCCGGACGCGGGCGCCTCGACCGGAAATGGTTTTCGCCAAAAGGAACGGGCATTTGGATGAGCCTGATTTTGCGCCCGCCCATCCCGCCGCAACAGGCGCCGCAGCTGACCTTGCTTGCGGCTGTCGCCATCAGTCAGGCCATTCAAGAAGTGACCGGCCTCGTCCCGGACATTAAATGGCCAAACGACATTTTGCTTGGCGGTAAAAAATGCGTCGGTATTTTAACCGAGCTGCAGGCCGATCCGGATCGCGTCCATTCGGTGATCATCGGCATCGGCATCAACGTCAATCAGACGAGCGAGCAATTTCCCGAGGACATCCGCGCCATCGCCACCTCGCTCGCCATCGAAAAGGGGAAGCCCATCAAACGGGCGCGGCTCATCCAAGACATTTTGTTCCGGCTGGAACGCTTGTACCGCCAATACTTGACGCACGGGTTCCGACCGATCAAGCTTCTTTGGGAAGGATATGCCGTTTCGATCGGCAAGCCGGTGACAGCCCGGACGTTGGGCGGGGTGATGCGCGGCATCGCCCGCGGCATTACCGATGATGGGCTGCTCATCTTGGAAGATGAGCAAAACACGATTCATTACATTCATTCAGCCGACATTCAACTGTAATTGCCACTAGAAAAATTGTGACAATTTTGTTAAAATGCAAAGTGAGGAAAAGGGCAGTATCTTTGTCGAAAAGAACTGCACCGGATATGGCGACGTGAATGAAAAAAGAAGCAACGAAAAGATCTGCCTTGATCCTTGCAGGAAGGACTGGGACAGAGGGATGAACGGGGCCGACGGCGGTTGAGCAGCGTCCTTCTTTCTCAAGGCGGAAAGAAGGGCGCTTTCTTTCGGGCGGTTCATCTCCTCTGCAGCGAAAAGAGGAGGGAACGAACGTGAAAACGAAAGCCGATTTCTTGCGCATGAAACAGGAGAGCGAGCCGATTGTCATGGTGACCGCCTATGACTTTCCATCGGCGAAGCTCGCTGAGCAAGCGGGAGTCGACATGATTTTGGTCGGCGACTCACTCGGCATGGTCGTGCTCGGCTATGACTCGACGATTCCAGTGACGGTCGATGACATGATTCATCACACGAAAGCGGTCCGCCGCGGCGCGCCGAATACGTTTATCGTCACCGACATGCCGTTTATGTCGTACCACACATCGAAAGCGGAGGCGCTGCACAATGCACGGCGCATCATGCAAGAGTCGGGGGCGAACGCCGTCAAAGTCGAGGGGGCGGATGAAGTCGTCGATGTCATCGCCGCCTTGACGAAAGCGGGAGTTCCAGTCGTCGCCCATCTTGGGCTGACGCCGCAGTCCGTCGGCGTGCTTGGCGGCTACAAAGTGCAAGGCAAAGACGCGGAAAGCGCCAAAAAACTGCTCGAGGATGCCAAGCGTTGCGAGCAGGCGGGAGCGATGGCCCTCGTCTTGGAGTGCGTGCCGAAGCAGCTCGGCGCGGCGGTTGCGCGCGAGCTGGCGATTCCTGTCATCGGCATCGGCGCTGGGGCGGATGTCGACGGGCAAGTGCTCGTCTACCACGACTTGCTTGGCTATGGGGTCAGCCGCGTGCCAAAGTTTGTCAAACCGTACGCCTCCATCCAAGAAACGATCGTCGCGGCGTTGGCCCACTACGCCGCGGAGGTTAAGCTGCGCCAATTCCCGGAGCCGGCGCATACGTTTACGATGAAGGAAGAAGAATGGGTAGCGTTATACGGAGGAACATCATCATGATCATCATCGACCGCATTGCTGACATGCAGGCGCTCATGCGCCGATGCCGCCGCGAAGGAAAAACGATCGGATTCGTCCCGACGATGGGCTATTTGCACGAAGGACATGCCGCCCTCATCGACCGGGCGCGGGAAGAGAATGACGTAGTCGTTGTCAGCATTTTCGTCAACCCGCTTCAGTTCGGCCCAAATGAAGATTTTGCCCGTTATCCGCGCGATCTCGCCCGCGACCGGCGCATCGCTGAACAGCATGGAGCCGACGTGCTCTTTCACCCAGAGGCCGGGGAAATGTATCCGGGGCCGCTCACGGTGCAGGCCGTCGTGAAAGCGCGCACCGATGTATTGTGCGGACGGTCGCGGCCCGGGCATTTCGACGGGGTGGCGACGGTGCTTATCAAGCTGTTTAACATCGTCATGCCTGACCGCGCCTACTTTGGCATGAAAGACGCCCAGCAAGTGGCGGTTGTTGACGGCCTCATTCGCGATTTCAATTTTCCGATTGAGCTCGTGCCGGTGCCGACGGTGCGCGAGGCCGACGGGCTGGCAAAAAGCTCGCGCAACGTCTATTTGTCCCCGCAGGAGCGGCGTGAGGCGCCGGCGCTCTATCAAGCGCTCCAGGCCGCAGCGGCGGCTGTTGAGGGCGGGGAACGGAGCGCGGCCGCCATTCGTCGCCTCGTCCGCGAACAGATTGAAGCCCATACGAACGCGGAGATCGACTATGTGGACGTATGCTCATATCCGGACTTGGCGCCGTTGGCGGTGTTAGAGGGCACCGTCATTATCGCCGTCGCCGTCCGGTTTGCGAGCGCCCGGCTGATCGACAATCTCATCCTTGAGCTGCCCAAGGCGCCAAGACAAGAGGAGTAAGGGGGGATCACCCATGTTTCGCACGCTCATGAACGCGAAAATTCACCGCGCCCGCGTGACGGAAGCGAATTTGGATTACGTCGGCAGCATTACGATCGACGAAGATATTTTGGATGCCGTCGGCATGGTAGCTAATGAAAAAGTGCAAGTGGTCAACAATAATAATGGAGCCCGTTTTGAAACATACATCATCCCCGGCGAGCGGGGCAGCGGCGTCTTCTGTCTAAACGGCGCCGCCGCCCGTCTCGTGCAAAAAGGGGATGTCATTATCGTCATTTCGTATGCGCTTGTTCCCGAGGACAAAGTGTCTAAACACCGGCCGAAAATTGCGATTATGGATGAAAACAACCGAATTGTCCAGCTAATTGCTGAAGAGCCGGCACATACGATTTTATAAAGGGGCTTTCCGCCCCTTTTCGTTTTGAGGTGATGAAAATGGCCACCCGCTTTGTCATTATTGATCTAGAAACGACTGGAAATGGGCCGAAAAAGGGAGATCGGATCATTCAGCTCGGCATGGCGGTTGTGGAAAACGGCTTGATCGTCGAGCGGTTTTCCAGTTTTTTTAACCCGGAACAGCCGATTCCTTTGTTCGTCCAGCAGCTGACAAACATTGACGAAGAGACGGTGGAAGGGGCGCCGCTGTTTGCCGACAAGGCGGGCGAGATCGCGGCCATGATGGATGATGCGTATTTTGTCGCCCACAACGTCGATTTCGATTTGCCGTTTTTGCAGGCTGAGCTGGAACGGGCTGGTCGCCCGCCGTTCACCGGCCCGACGATTGACACGGTGGAGCTCGCCCGCATCGTGCTGCCAACGGCGGAAAGTTACAAACTCAGCGACTTGGCGAGGCAGCTCGGCCTCCGCCATGATCGCCCCCATCAGGCGGACAGCGATGCCGAAGTGACCGCCAAGCTGCTGCTCGCTTTGCTTGAGCGGCTTGGCCGCCTGCCGCTCGTGACGCTCGAACAGCTGCGGCGCCTCGCCCGCCGCCTCAAGAGCGACATTTACTTGCTTCTTGATGCGCTGATCGCGGAAAAACAGCGAGAAGCGCCGAACGACCAACCATTTGTCATGCATGGCGGCATCGCTCTGAAACGGCCGGCCCTAGCGCGCCCGGAAAAAGAAAAGGGGGCTGTGGCCGCTTCGTTCGCCGCCTTCTCCGAACAGGAGCCGCCGTTGCCGCTTCCCGGTTACAAGCGGCGTCCGGCGCAGTGGGAGATGATGCGGCTCGTCTATGAGGCGCTGTCGACGTCTCAGCACGCCATGATGGAGGCAGGGACCGGGCTTGGCAAATCGCTCGCTTACTTGATTCCAGCTGCTTTTTTCGCCGGCGAGCGGCAAGAGCGGGTCGTCATCAGCACCAATACGATCCAGCTGCAAGAGCAGCTTATCCGCCGCGATGTGCCGGTGCTGCGAGAAGTGGTGCCGTTTCCGCTTCGTGTGGCCGTGCTGAAAGGGAAACAAAACTACCTCTCCATCGAGAAGTTTGCTTCGTTTTTAGCCGAGCCGTCCGATCCATACGATGCCGTCCTTTTGAAATGTCAGCTGCTCGTTTGGCTGCTGGAGACGGAGAGCGGCGATTTGGATGAGTTGAACGTTCCATCCGGCGCCCGGATGCTGTTAGCGGACCTTGCCATTGGAGAAGAGGAAGAGGGGGGGCGGCACCATTTTTTCGCCGCAGCGAAAAGACGGGCTGAAGAGGCTGATCTCATCATCACGAATCATGCTTTTTTGCTTCATGATTTGACGGCTCCTCGGCCGCTTTTCCCGCCGTTTCGCTATCTTGTCATCGACGAAGCGCATCGGCTGGAAGACGCGGCGGCCCGTCATTTTGGCGAGCGGGTCGACTACGTATCGTTTCGCTTCCTGACGGCGAAACTCGCGCAAACGATGGCGAAGCAAAGGGAAGAGGAGCAGCGTTGCGAGGCGCGAGCGACGCTTGCCCGTTGCCAACGGCTTCTTGAGGAACTGCAGTTTGAAGGGGACGAGCTGTTTCGGCTGTTGCGCCGCTACGCGCTGGCAAAACAGCCAGCCAGAGCCGGGCGCTGCCGTTATCGTTTTTCCCCGGCCGATGAGCGGGGGCAAACATGGGAGGCGGCCGTCGAGTTGTGTTGGCGTCTCCGCGATGCGATAGCGGCGCTGGCAGCGGCGGTCCAACCGCTGTTGGCGACCGAGAACGAGACGATGGCGCTGCCCGTCTCGTTCTCGGCTGATATGGCCGCGCTTCGCCGGCACATCGCCGCCCTCGTTCGGTTGCTGACAGAAACCGAGGAAGGAGTCGTGCGCTGGATGGAAGCGGACGAAAAGGGGGCGGCGAACGCCGTCCGTCTTTATGCGCAGCCGGTCGATCTCTCCGCTTTTTTCGCGGACCGGTTGTTTATGAACAAGCGGAGCGTCATATTGACTTCGGCGACGCTCACGGTGCGCGGTCAGTTCAGCTACATGGCGGCGCGGCTCGGCCTCGAAGAATTTTATCCGCTTTGCCGCTCGTTTCCAGCTCCGTTTCGCTATGAGGAACAGGCGGCGCTCTTTGTGCCGACCGATCTGCCGCTTGTGTCAGCCGTGCCGCTGGAACGGTACGCGGAAGCGGCAGCCGCGGCCATCGTTGCGATCGCGCGCCGCCTCGGCCGGCGGATGCTTGTGCTGTTTCCGTCCTATGAATTGCTGAAGCTGACCGCTGAAGCGCTCAAGGCCGAGGAGGGAAACGAGCCGTTCGTGCTGATCGCCCAAGGAGTGCAAAGCGGCAGCCCGACGAAACTTTTGCGGACATTTTTGCAATTTGATCAAGCGGTGTTGCTGGGAACGAGCAGTTTTTGGGAGGGGGTCGATTTGCCGGGGCCGGCGCTCGCCGCCCTCGTCATCGCTCGTCTGCCGTTTGCCTCTCCTGAGGATCCGGTGGCGGCGGCAAAAAGTGAACGGATTCGCGCCGCGGGGGGCGATCCGTTTGCTCGGCTCTCGCTTCCCGAGGCGGTGCTTCGCTTTCGCCAAGGATTCGGCCGCCTGATTCGCACGGAACGCGATAAAGGGGCGGTGTTTGTGCTTGACCGCCGGTTGCTGACCGCTTCCTACGGGGCCGATTTTTTGGCTTCCTTGCCGCCGCTTCCGGTGCACGAAGGGCCGCTTGCCGCGCTGCTCGAGGCGGCGGAAGACTGGCTGGCATGAGGCCGGCGCGGCTTTTTAGCGTTCTTGAAAAAATGATGAGCTTGGGAAAACGGCGGAGGGGGGATGGAGGAAGAGCGGTTTCGCCCGTCTTTTTCTCATAAAGAGGAGGGAAACGGCGCAATCTAAAGATGGCGTCCACTCGCCAAACAGAGCGCAAAGCAAGAAGCCCCGCGCGAAGGCGGGGCGGGAAAGAGGCAAATTTGCGTTGGCGGTGTAGGCGGGCAAATTTGTTATGAAATGGTCGGACAAACCTGCTATAATAGGGAAGAAGCACAAGGTGCCAAACAGGCGTCTCCGCCATGCCGGCTGGCTGCAAAAGGCGAAGACGCGCAACCGGTGTGACGTTTGCGGCTGCTGTATTTGTATTGTTGCCGGAGCCGCCCGTCTGTATAAGTAACAAAATTTGCGCCGCACAGGAGGAAGCGACGAAAATGGAAAGCAAAATCGAAGTGCTCGCCACCGTCAAAATTCAGCATTCCGAGGACTTGTACAAGATCGTCGATTGCCTGAACCGGACGCTCAAGCGCGACAATTTGATGTTCGGCCTCGCTTTGGATGAAAACGACAAGCGCCAAGCCGTTTTTACCATTTACCGGACGTGATCGGCCATGAAAAAGTGGGGATGGCTTCTATTGCTTTTTTTTGCCGTTCTCGCGTGGCAGGCGTGGTCCATTTATAGCGAAGCGTTGGCGCCCAAGCGCGCGATGGTCGCGCGCGCCTTGGAGCGGGCAAAGGAAGCGGCGGAGCTTGTCGAGATCAAGAAAGTCTATACATATTATGGCGATGAAGCATACACCGTATTCATTGGCCGCGCGAAGCGAGGGGAAGATCTCGTCGTGTGGGTGCCAAAGGGAGGCGGGGATGTCGTCGTTCGGCGAGCAGATAGCGGCATCAGCGAGGCGGAGGCGCGCGCCATTTTGCGGCGCGATCGCCACCCGCAGCAGGTGATTGACGCCACGCTCGGCATGGAAAAAGGCGTGCCGGTTTGGGAGTTGACCTATATGGACGACGAGGGAAGATACTCGTTTTACTATTTGCACTTCACCGACGGCTCTTTTTTGAAAAGGTACAGCTTTCAACGATGACGATGTGAGGGGGAAGAAGCGATGAAATTGGCAAAACGGGTAGCGGCGCTGACGCCGTCGGCAACACTGGCGATTACGGCGAAAGCAAAAGAACTGAAAGCGGCCGGGCACGATGTGATCGGCTTAGGAGCCGGCGAACCGGATTTCAACACGCCGCAGCACATCATCGAGGCCGCCATTCAGGCCATGAACGAAGGGCATACGAAATATACGCCCTCGGGCGGACTGCCAGCGTTGAAAGCGGAAATTATCAAAAAGTTCGCTCGCGACCAAGGGCTCGATTATGAACCGGCCGAAGTGATCGTATGCGTCGGGGCGAAACATGCGCTGTACACGCTGTTTCAAGTGCTGTTGGACGAAGGCGACGAAGTCATTATCCCCACCCCGTATTGGGTGAGCTATCCGGAACAGGTGAAGCTGGCGGGCGGCGTTCCCGTCTATGTGGAGGGGCGGGAGGAAAACGGCTTTAAGATGACGCCGGAGCAGCTGAAAGAGGCGATCACGCCGCGGACGAAAGCGGTCATCATCAACTCGCCGAGCAATCCGACCGGCATGATTTACACGGCCGAAGAATTAAAGGCGCTCGGCGACATTTGCTTGGAGCATGGGGTGCTGATCGTCTCCGATGAAATTTACGAAAAACTCATTTACGGTGGGGCAAAGCATGTGTCGATCGCCGAACTGTCGCCGGAGTTAAAGGCACAGACGGTCATTATCAACGGCTTGTCCAAGTCGCATTCGATGACGGGCTGGCGCATCGGCTATGCGGCGGGGCCGAAAGAGATCATTCGGGCGATGACTGATTTGGCGAGCCATAGCACGTCCAACCCGACCTCGATCGCCCAATACGCGGCGATCGCTGCTTACAGCGGCCCACAGGAGCCGGTGGAACAAATGCGCCAAGCGTTTGAACAGCGCCTTCATATCATCTACGACAAACTTGTGCAAATTCCGGGCTTTACGTGCCTGAAGCCGCAAGGAGCGTTTTACTTGTTCCCGAACGCTCGCCAAGCGGCCGCGATGGCGGGCTGCCGCACGGTTGATGACCTTGTCGCCGCTCTGCTCGAAGAAGCGAAAGTGGCCCTTGTGCCGGGTTCAGGATTTGGGGCGCCGGACAACGTTCGCCTCTCCTATGCGACTTCGTTAGAGGCGTTGGAAACCGCCATCGAACGCATTCGCCGCTTTATGGAAGCGCGCGCGTAACAGCGATCCGCCCGCCTCTTTGGCCGCTAGGCAATGGAAGGGCGGCTTTGCTTGAAGCAAAGCCGCTTTTTCCGCGCTTCAGCTAGGGGGCGAATTGTCGCGGCGGGGCGGCATCATGAGGGCAAACGCACAGACAAGGCGATAAGAGGAAAGGAAGGGAATGGATACGTGAAAACGACAACGATTGCGGAAGTGAATCAATACGTCGGACAACAAGTGACGATCGGCGCTTGGCTGGCGAACAAGCGCTCGAGCGGAAAAATTGCTTTTTTGCAGCTGCGCGATGGAACGGGCTTTATTCAAGCGGTGGTGGAAAAAGCCAATGTTTCCGAAGAAGTGTTTCAGCGGGCAAAAGCGCTGACGCAGGAAACGTCGCTCTATGTGACCGGCACGGTGCGCATCGATGAGCGCTCGCCGTTCGGCTATGAACTATCGGTTTCCGATTTGCAAGTCATTCATGAAGCGGTCGACTACCCGATTACGCCTAAGGAGCACGGCGTTGAATTTTTGATGGACCATCGCCACCTTTGGCTGCGGTCGCGGCGTCAGCACGCGATCATGAAAGTTCGCAACGAGATCATCCGTGCGACGTATGAATTTTTCAATGACCGCGGCTTCGTTAAGGTCGATGCCCCGATTTTGACCGGCAGCGCGCCGGAAGGAACGACCGAGCTGTTCCATACGAGATATTTTGAAGAAGACGCGTATTTATCGCAAAGCGGCCAGCTTTATATGGAAGCGGCCGCCATGGCGCTCGGCAAAGTGTTTTCCTTTGGTCCGACGTTTCGCGCCGAAAAATCGAAAACGCGCCGCCATCTGATCGAGTTTTGGATGGTTGAGCCCGAGATGGCGTTTTATGAGTTTGAGGACAACTTGCGGCTGCAAGAAGAGTATGTGTCGCACCTTGTGCAGTCCGTGCTCGCTCGCTGCCGGCTCGAGCTCGGCCGCCTTGAGCGCGATACGGCCAAGCTGGAATTGGTGAAGCCGCCGTTCCCGCGCTTGACGTACGATGAGGCGATCCAACTGCTGCATGACAAAGGGTTTACCGATATCCAATGGGGCGATGATTTCGGCGCGCCGCATGAGACGGCCATCGCTGAAAGTTTTGACAAACCGGTGTTCATCACTCATTATCCGACATCCTTGAAGCCGTTTTATATGCAGCCGGACCCGAATCGCCCGGAAGTGGTGTTGTGCGCCGATTTGATCGCGCCGGAAGGATACGGGGAAATCATCGGCGGCTCCGAGCGCATTCACGATTACGAACTGCTCAAAAAGCGCCTCGAGGAGCATCATTTGCCGCTTGATGCTTATGCGTGGTATCTCGATTTGCGCAAATACGGTTCCGTGCCGCACTCCGGATTCGGCCTTGGCTTGGAACGGACCGTCGCGTGGATTTGCGGCGTTGAGCATGTGCGCGAAACCATTCCGTTCCCGCGGCTGCTCAATCGTCTTTATCCATAATCCCTCAGCAAAAAAGGGTTTTTTCGCCGCCGGCATGGTATACTATCATTGAGGTGCATCGGCATGGAAAAGAAAAAAGTGGCCGAATGGCTGGCGCAAGGAAGCATTGCTGTTTCCAAACTGCTGCTTGACCGCTACAAGCAGCTCGGCTTGGACGAAAGGGAACTTGTCCTGCTTCTGCACATGCAGTCGTTTTTCGAAGCGGGGGTTTCGTTTCCAACACCGGCTGAACTGGCTGAAAAAATGACGATCTCGGCGGCGGAATGCATGGAGATGGTGCGGCGGCTTCTGCAAAAGGGAATGATCGCCATCGAGGAACAGACGGATGAGCGAGGCATTCGCAGCGAAAAATATACGCTCGAGCCCCTCTGGGAGCAGTTGGTGCACCATTTGTATACAGAAGCCGTTCGCAGCGGGCAGGCTGGCGAAGAGAAGGCGGAGGAAAGTTTATACACCGTTTTTGAACAAGAGTTTGGCCGCCCCCTTTCCCCGTTTGAATGCGAAACGCTGGCGATGTGGATGGATCAAGACGGCCACGAGCCGGCGATCATCAAGGCGGCGCTGCGCGAGGCCGTGCTGTCGGGAAAATTGAATTTCCGCTACATTGATCGCATTTTATTCGAATGGAAAAAGAACGGCATTCGGACGATTGAACAGGCGCAAGATTACGGAAAAAAATTCCGCAAACCTAAGCCGTCCGCTCGTCCGGCGAAGCAGGCGACAGGGGAATTTCAACCGACGATCCCGTTTTTCAACTGGCTCGATTCCTAAAAGGCCGATGAACACCAACGGCTCCCCTCGATCGATGAGGAAACGTGGGAAAAGAAGCGCGGATGCGGCAAGGAGGTTCTCGTTGAAAAACGAGGCTGGGATCCGACTCGCTTTCGTCAAAGAACGGGAAAGACCGACAGAGCGGGGAAATCACAAGGGAGGAAACGGTCAGTGACTCGGGGGCGGTCAGCGCTCTTCGATCATCGGTCTCCGAAAACGAGAGGCGTTGTCTCTCGTTTTTGTTTGGTCTGCGAGCGCGGCAACGAAAGGAGGGGGAAGACGGGTGCTGACGAAACAGCAAATCCGTTATTGTTTGGATGTCATGGCGCGCATGTTTCCCGATGCGCATTGCGAACTTGTGCACCGCAATCCGTTTGAGCTATTGATTGCGGTTGTCCTGTCGGCGCAATGCACGGATGCGTTAGTCAATAAAGTGACCAAACGGCTGTTTGAAAAATATCGAACGCCGCATGACTACGTCGCTGTGCCGCTGGCGGAGTTGGAGCAGGATATTCGCTCGATCGGCTTGTATCGAAACAAGGCGAAACATATTCAAAAGTTGTGTGCGATGTTGATAGAACAGTATAACGGCGAAGTGCCGCGCGACCGCGATGAATTGATGAAGCTGCCGGGAGTGGGGCGGAAGACGGCGAATGTCGTTGTTTCTGTCGCGTTTGGCGTTCCGGCCATCGCCGTCGATACACATGTGGAACGCGTCAGCAAACGGCTCGGCTTTTGCCGCTGGAGCGACTCGGTCCTCGAAGTGGAACAGACGCTGATGAGAAAAATCCCGAAAGAGGAGTGGTCCATCACCCACCACCGGATGATCTTTTTCGGCCGCTACCATTGCAAGGCGCAAGCACCACAATGTCCGGTCTGTCCGCTGCTTGAGCTATGCCGGGAAGGAAAAAAACGAATGAAAAAGCGCGAGCCATAACTTACCCGCGCTAGAAAAAGGGCTGTCCGATAAGCCGCTAAAAAATAAAGCAAGTGGAGAAAAACCTTTCGTTTCTCTCCACTTGCTTTTTGTTTCAACGTTTGTCTGAAAGCAGCTGGCGGACGCCGGCTACGTTCAGGAAGTGATGGGCTAATGCCGCCATCCTTTTTTATCGAGCGCTTCCGTTGGTGGTGCCTGATCCTTTGTTTGATGGTGTGGAAGGCGCTGACGGTGACGAGCTGCCCCCCGTGTCTCCGCTTGGCTGGTCGCTGTTGGTTCCGCCGTTCGACTGTCCGCTTGGGTTGTCGGAATGGTCTTCGTTTTCATCGTTTCCGCCATTTTCGCTCGTTCCGTTATTTCCGTTGTTTTCATCTTCGTTGCTGCCATTTCCTTGGCCTTGGCCGTTTCCTTGCCCGTTGTTTCCGTTTCCGGAGTTGTTGGAACCATCACCCGGCGTGGTCGGCGTGCCTTCATTTGGTTCGCCGCCAGGAATTTGAATCGAGGTGATGGCTGGCTTGCTCATCCGTTCGCCTTCTTTCGCATAGACGGCGATCGTGTAGGAAGCGCCCGGCGTCGGGTTGGAAATCGAGACGGCCAGCTCTTTCGTTACAGCGGTCTGCACATGGCCTTGGCTGTCTTTCATGTGCACCTCAAAGACCGTGTCGTCCGTCTGTTCGCTATACGACCACGAAACGGAAATGGTGTTCGCTGCTTGGTCGTATGAAGCAGTCAAGCCGGTGACCATCGGCAGCTCTTTAGGCTCATCTTTCGCTGTTTCCGTCGGTTCGGTACCACGGATGAACAGTTCGTAGATAATCTCGTTTTCCGGCGTGTATTTGCCGGCGAGCTTCGGCGGATTCGTCCCTTTTTTGATCGGCAGTTTCACGACGCTGGATGGCTGTTGAAACTTGCCGCTGCCGTCATCAATATGGGACATGATGTCTTTGAGCAGCAGTTTTGGAATCCGCTGTTCTCGATCTGTCAGGGACGCCGTTTCGCTTTTTTTGCTGAAGCCGACCCAGACGGCGGTCGTGTAGTTCGGCGTATAGCCAATGATCCAGCTGTCAGGCACATCGTCTTTGCTAAGCCCGAATTTGCGACCATCCTCGCCGTAGTTGGTCGTCCCTGTTTTCCCGGCCATCTCGAGCCCGGGTACGTAAGCGGACTGCCCCGTTCCGGAGCGGATGACCGATTTGAGCATATCGGTAATCATATAGGCTGTATAATCGTGCATGACTCGCTTCGGTTTCGGCCGCAAATCCATTTCCGTGCCGTCTGGGAAGACGATTTTGGTGACGGCGTACGGTTTGGTGTAGATCCCGTTGTTGCCAAACGCGGTGTAGGCGCCGGCCATTTGCAGCGGCGATACATAATGGGAAACGCCGCCGATCGCAAACGGCTCATACACTTCGGTAAAGCCCATACCGAGTCGGTTGGCGAACTCCATCGCCCGCTCTTTGCCGACAGCTTGGAACGTTTTGAGCGCCGGGATGTTATACGACCACGTGAGCGCCTCGCGCATCGTCACCTCGCCTGCGTATCTGTTGCTGGCGTTGCGGATCGGCGTGCCATCCGAGTACGCATACGGCTCATCGACGAGGATGTGCGCTGTCGACCATTTTAAATATTCGATGGCCGGGCCGTAGTCCAAAATCGGTTTAATCGTCGACCCGGGCTGGCCGACCGGTTTAATCGCATAATTGAAGCCAAACTCGACTTGGTCGCGATGACGGCCGCCGCCCAACGCGCGAATCGCGCCCGTTTTCGTGTCGATGACGGCAATCCCCGATTGCAAATCTTTTTTATTCGTGAAATAGCGATTGGAGTTTAGCAGGTTTTCAACGTAGGACTGGGCGTTTTGATCGAGCGTCGTGTAAATTTTCAGCCCATCCTCAAAGACGTTGACGTTCGCTTTATCCGTTACTTCTTTGATCACTTCTTCAATGAAGGCGTCGTACGGCACGCCGCTTTGCTTTTTCCGCTGTTTGACGAGCATCGATTGGATCGGCACTTGTTTCGCTTTTTCGGCTTCGTCTTGGCTGATGAAGCCATGCCGCGCCATGAGCGTCAACACGGTGTCCCGCCGCGTTTTCGCCGCCTCCGGATGGTCAAACGGGTTGTAGCGGTTGGGCGCCTGCGGCATGCCGGCTAACAACGCGGCTTCCGGAAGCGTCAAGTCTTTCAGATTCGTCTTGCCGAAGTAATACTCAGCGGCACGGGCGACGCCGTAAATGCCATCGGAATAATAAATTTTGTTCAAGTACATTTCCAAAATTTCTTGTTTGGAATATTTTTGCTCAAGCTGGAGCGCCAGCCATGCTTCTTGCGCTTTCCGCTCCAATGTTTTTTTCGGCGACAAAAACGTCATTTTGACGACTTGCTGGGTGATCGTACTGCCTCCCTCAGCGCCGAATCCTTCTTTAATGTTAGCGAGGGCGGCGCCGGCCAAGCGGACGATGTCAATGCCGTGATGTTCGTAAAAGCGCGCGTCTTCCGCGGCTAAAACCGCTTTTTCCAGCACTTTCGGCACTTCTTTGTACGAAACGTACGTTCGTTTGTAGCCGCCGAGTTCCGCCACTTTCTTTCCGTTCATATCAAACAAGGTCGAAGAGAGCGGGTCTTTGATCTTTGCCTCATCGAGCGGGGGAGCGTCTTTGATGAAATAGGCAAACGTCGCCGCGCCCCCGACAACGGCGAGGACGATGACAAATAATATGGCCATGGCGATCGTTTTCATCCATGAAGCCCCTTTTTTCGCTTTTCCTTTTTTTTGTTTTCTCTGCTTTGTCGCCTGTTTCCGTTCCGCGCGAGAACGATATTCACCAGACATAAAAATCCTGCCTTTCTTACGAGTTTTCACCGGAAAGGGTGAAGTATACGCGTTCTACTACACTAATATAATCAATTCTCGGTTGACAGCCAAGCGGGATGTAGTGACCGAGCTGCTCGATCTCCCGCTTAGGAATGGATTTCCGGCCGCCGGATTGTTGCTCGTTCCACCGAGTGATCAGGTGAGATGCATTGAGCAAATACGTCTCCTGAAGCGAGGAAAACCGCAAAATCGCAAAACAAATGCCGCCATGAGCGACCACTTGCTCCATATGACGGATTTGGTGAGCGTGAAAATTTTTGAGCGGGAACGCTGTTTGATTTCGCGTTTCCTTCGCTTCAAAATCGATGTATTTGCCGCGGTACACGCCGTTGTAGTCGGTCGTTGACGCTTGACGGAAATACGCTTCTTTAATGACCGCCGCGCTCCGCCTCGGATAGTCGACGCGAACGATTTGCACCGGGGTCGGTTTTTTATGCACAATGGCGATGCC
Organism: Geobacillus sp. C56-T2; assembly: GCF_007829715.1. Lineage (NCBI taxonomy): Bacteria > Bacillati > Bacillota > Bacilli > Caryophanales > Anoxybacillaceae > Geobacillus > Geobacillus sp. C56-T2. Next base: position 2,133,617 of record NZ_VJWB01000001.1, on the reverse strand, counting down.
GTGCTCCCGGTAATATTCATTCGTTGCATTCAAGTCGTCTTCGAGCGTCATGCCGCGATTGGCATAGCCCGCCACAGACGGGGGCTTCCACCTTGCTCGTTCATCGCGGTACGGTTTTCCGTTCGGATAGTTCAGCGTCATGGCCTCCCCTCCTTTGAATGGTTTTTATTATACCATACGCTTGAGGAATGTGCGCTTTTTTGTTTTTTCGAACGGCTCAGGCATCGAAATCCCCCGCTTCCGCCGGGGGCGCCATCAAGCCGCTGGGGAGCCATCGCTGTCGAACGGCGGCTAGTTGCTTCTTTCTTTGCCGAATTCGTTCTACTTTTGTCGCCGAGGAAGGGAGTGGTTCGCCCGGCCGCGAAAGGAATATCATCACGCCAGGAATGGGGGAAAGGGAATGAAAGAACGGCTCGTCAAAAAAGAGGAAATCGAAAAACAGCTCGAGGAAATGGTGGCGTTACTCGAACAAGTGGATGCAAAAATGGAAAAGGTGATTCATGACGTTATCGAAGACCGATACAGCCAACATCAAAAAGAAATCGGGCGTTTAGAGAAACGGATCGCCGGCATTGAACAACGGCTTGACGGCAAGAAAACAGACGGGCGGCTGCCGCTGTCGTCCACACTGTATGGGGTGTAAGCGGAGAAGCTGTCCCCTCGCGCTAGGGGACAGCTTTTTTTCGTTCAGCCATCTTTTTTGGTGGTGATGGACACAGGACCGCTTTCCGCCGTGGCGACGGTGTGAATGTCATACGCGACCCGTTCGGTATGTTTGGATGGAGCGGGTTCGCCATGTTTCGGTTTTTCGTGATCATGGCCTTTCTGCTTATGATTGAAATGCACGCCGCGTCCCATTAGCTAGCACCCCCTTTGTATTACGATGGGGTGTCGCTACGAAAAATATGCAAAAAAAAGAAGGGAAAAGCTCCCTCGTTAGGTGAATGAACGGAAACGGGTGCTGTGCCGCGAGCTGAAGCGATCGGAGACGTTCATCGGACGGTCAGCCGCACGTTCAGCCTTTTCCGCCGGTTTGATGAACATTCGTGTTCGCCACCCATCGTCCGATTCGGCGGCGATGACGAGCCCCGCCTTCCCTCTCCTTGGCGAGACCATCGTTCGTCTCGCCCCACGAGGCAGAAGATGTTTTTCCCCGGATGTCAAAGGCCGGCATATTCCTCTGCTTCGTTCGGCAGGGAGGCGCCTGCTCGTTCAAGCTCGCGGGCTAAATCGCGGTACTGGGCGAGCGAAATGTCCCCGCGCAAATACAGGCGGCGGGCAAAATCGAGCAGTTCGTTCGCCTCGGTCGGTTCGCTCTGTTTGACCGCGATAAACTTATGCTTTAATTCGGTCACGTTCATTGCTGCTTTTCCCCCTTCCCCTTTTTTACATCGTACCATGAAAATAGGAAAAACGAACGATTTCGGAAAATTAAAACTTCCGACAAGAGGTGACATGTCCATACACGCCATTGGTCGTTCGCACATATACTAGTGGCAGCCCATCCCTTTTTAGGCTGGGGAACGGAACAACGAAAAAGGGGAGAGCGACGATGTACCGTTATCCTCGTCCAAGTTCGCCGCCCTTCTATGGGCCATACGGCTTCGGCGGTCATCACTACGGGCCTTCGTTCCCGCATGGAGCTTCATTCTTCCCGCCCGCTCCTGTTCACTGGCCCCATTTCTCGCCTGGTCAAGCGGGGGCGACTTCCCACCCGGCATCGTATCCCAAACCTGGGCCTTTGTTGCCGCCGCCGCGCCCCTCTTTCCTCGAGCAGTTTAAAAACAGCGATGGCACATACGACATCAACAAAATGATGAGCACGATGGGGCAAATGATCAATACGATCAATCAGGTGAACGGTATGTTAAAAGGGCTGCTCAGCACGTGGAAAAAATAAATCATAGCGGTCTTCGGTATGGAAGGAGCGGTGGAAAAGAAAGCGGGCGCCTTCATCGCTTTTGACGCCCCTTTTGGTGGCGTCAGCAAGCGTCCCGTGGCCTCTGTTTCGCTTAGCGGGTGAAAACGGTGAGAGCGGTGAGCTCGATGGAGTTCGCCACGAAAAAAGCCGGTGTTACGAACCTTCTTGGGAGGAGAGTCCGGGGGAACGATCCGTCACCGGCCTTTTCACCCAGAGACTGTCAAACGGCGGCGCATTCGGCGAACAAACCGCACGCCGAAACGCGCCGCCGTCGTCCTTCCCCTTATGCACGGAGCCCGCGCGGCCGACTCGTTGAGACGGAAGACGTCGTTGCTCGTGAAGTTAAATGAGCAGCTCGTATACTTCGTTGAGATGGAAGGCGCGTTTTTCATCGCGCTCGTCCATCGCATAGCGGATTTCATGCCGCAAAATCCGATCCAAAAACGCGCTTTCTTCCTGCGTCAAGTCGCGGACGAATTCCCCTTCTCCCCGATACGGCTTGGTAATGAGCTTTTGATAGATGCGCTTTGGCGTGTCGTCATGGCTGTCCAAATAGTTGGACAGCACCTCACGCAAGTAAGCGAGCGTTTGTTCCATCATGGCTCGCCCCCTTCAAAAAACGAAACGAACGCTTGGCTGACCTCGGAACGGCCTTGGGCGTAGGGGTTTTCTTCCGTGACGCGGTCCGGGTCGAGCTTCGTCTTGATGACGAGCATCGGTTCGTTCGGCGGCTCATTGATCACCCGATCGTTCAGCTGCTTGAAATCAGGCAGTTTGGTCATTCGTTTTGCACCTCCTACCTAGTAGCGTAGCTTGTCAGCCAGAAAAGTATGTATGCCTGCGGGGGAGTTTCGGCAAGGAACGCCAAGCCGGGATCGCGAGCAGCGGAAGCGGCAGCCGCGAGCGGAAAAGCAACTGTCGCAGAAAAAAGGAGGGTATCCCGATCGTTTTGGGACACCCTTTTTCTACTCGACGAGATGAGCTTTGGCCTATTCAATGTCGATATATTTTCGTTTTTGTGGCAGCCGAATGACGAGTGCCCCGTTGTGAAACGAAGCTTTGACTTCGTGTTCGGCGACTGGGTAGGGAAACGGGATCCACCTCGCCACACGTCGCCGCGCCTGCCGACGCTCGTACACATGGCCATGGCTATCGGCGGACTCGATCGTTTCATAATGGTCGATGAACAGCTGCAGCCCATCGTCCTGCCACTGCAGGCTGATTTGTTCCCGTTTTGCTTCAGGCAGTCGGACGATGATTTGGTATTCGCGCTTCGTCTCTTTGACTTCGATCGGGATGTACGCTTCGACAAACGTTTGCGCGAAATAGTCGTCGAGCGTTTCCAGCAGTTTTTGCCACGGACGTTCGTCCAACCATTGATGGATCATGTGCCGCAAATGATGAAACGGATGCTCTCCGTCTCCACCGGACGGCGGTTGAAACGGCTGATTCATGGCGCTTCCCTCCTTCAGCAACAAAGCAAAATGGCTCTGCCGAGACGGCTCCGGCCGGCAAAGCGATTCATTGTCAATGTATGTTGCAGGCAAGGAAAAGGCGACGGTTGCCGGGCCGTTTCGAAACCGAGGAGAACGCGAATGGTATGCGCCCGCTGTCGGCGGTTCGTCATCGGGCCAAGTGTGCTGGCCGCGTTTTTTTCGGCGAGAAAACCGCCGTTTTTTTGTCACCATCCTTTTAGGAACTTTTCATTTTGTTTTAATCCGAATGGAATATAATGACACTTGCATCGAATAAGCGTGCAAATGGTGCCGTCAGCTATAGCTGGCGACCTAAAGGAGGGTGACGCGATGCATATCATTCATTGGTTGGTGACGGCGTTTTTTTCCGGAACAGCCGTCTCGCTTCTGTCTTATCAAGCCGTGGAAATCGTTCAAGCCATCATCGACTGGTTGGTCGACCGTCATTCGTGAGCGGTCGCGATTCGGCGGCGCGCTGGACGGCCGCCAACCTCTTTTTTCGGCTCGGTTGCCGCGGTGCGTTGGCGAACAAGCAAGACGAGGTGTATAGTTAAAGAAGAAATATCTTGAGGACGAAAATGAATGGGCGCACGGTCATGGATGGAAAGGAGGACGACAACAGTGAATGGACGCATTTTGCTAATAGAGGATGAAGCCGGGCTCGCCCGGTTTTTGGAGCTGGATTTGACGCACGAAGGGTTCGAAGTGCGTGTATGTGCTGACGGGCGCGAAGGATTGGATGTCGCCTTGTCGGAACCGTGGGATCTCATTTTGCTCGATGTGATGCTGCCGCGTCTGAACGGCATGGAAGTATGTCGCCGCATTCGGGCGGCAAAATCAACGCCGATTATTATGATCACCGCGCGCGACAGCGTGTTTGACCGCGTCATGGGACTTGACAACGGCGCCGATGACTACATCGTCAAACCGTTTGCCATTGAAGAGCTGCTCGCCCGCATCCGTGCTTTATTTCGCCGCGTTCGCCCGGAAGCGGATGCACAAGTGTTAACGTTTAAAGACTTGGTCGTCGATGTGCAGGCGCGCACGGTGAAGAAAGGGGATGAGTTTATTGAATTGACGAAGCGGGAATACGATCTGCTCGTCGCGTTTATGCAGAACATTAACGTTGTCTTGACGCGCGACGCGCTTCTTGACAAAGTGTGGGGGTTTGATGCGGAAGTGGAGACGAACGTGGTTGACGTCTATGTGCGCTACTTGCGACAAAAGCTCGATGAGCACGACAAAGAGCGATATATCCAGACGGTGCGCGGCGCGGGATATGTGATGCGCCCATGACCCGCCGCCTTTCGTTGCAAGGCAAGCTGACGATGTTGTCCGCAGCGGCCATTTTCATCACGTATTTTCTCTTTACGTTTTTGCAGTACCATATGGTGAAACAGTGGATGCTGAGGGAAGAACGAAAAACGATGGAACGAACCGTGGCGGAAATTGAAACATATTACGCCGAAAAACGTAATTTATCATGGGAGGACATTCGCCGCAGCCGTTCGTTTCTCGAGAGGCTGAATGAGCGCTATCAGCTCATTCGCGTGACCGATGAGAAAGGGACGATCATCGTTTCTGTTTCGAACGGCGCTTCCGTCTCGCTGACGCCGGACGAAAGACCGAGCACGCGCAAATTGGATGAGCATTTCGTCAACCATGAGCGGTTTTTGTTGCTAAGCCAGCCTTTTCATGCTGGTCGGCTGCACGGGACGATTGAAATCGCCCGCCGGCTCGTCAAGTTTCAACAAGCGATGGATACGTTGTTTATCATTATGACGGTCATCGGTGTGATGGCCATGGCGGCAAGCGCGCTCGCCGGTCGATTCGTCGCGCAAACGTTCGTCCGGCCGCTGCAAAAGCTGGCAAAAACGATGGTTGCCATCCAGGATAACGGGTTGAAACAGCGCATTGATGTGCCTCCGGCGCGCGATGAAATCACCGAGCTGATGCATATGTTCAACCGCATGATGGACGAAATTGAACGGTCGTTCGCCGTACAGCGCCAGTTTGTGGAGGACGCGTCCCATGAGTTGCGCACACCGATCGCCATTTTGCAAGGCCATCTGTCGCTGCTGCAGCGATGGGGCAAGCACAATCCGGAAATTTTGGAAGAATCGCTTCAGGCGGCGGTGAAAGAGGCGGAGCGGCTGAAACGGCTCGTTTTGGAACTGCTCGATTTATCACGAGCCGAGGCGATTGCCGTGCCTGAGGAGATTGCTCCGATCGATGCAGCGGCAGCGGTTGGACAAGTCGTCAAAAATTTTCGCGTTCTGCATCCAGAATTTGTGTTTCTCATCGACCAACCGGCCTATCCGCTCGCGCGTGTTCTAATCACAAAGTACCATTTTGAACAATTGCTGTTCATTTTGCTTGACAATGCGGTAAAATATTCTCAGCAGGTGAAAAAGATCGTCATTTCCTTGCGCGAAGAAGACGCGTTCGTCATCGTGGCTGTTCGCGATCACGGCATCGGCATTCCAAAAGACGAGCTGAAAAACGTTTTTTTGCGCTTCTACCGCGTCGACAAGGCGCGTAGCCGTGAACAGGGCGGCGCTGGACTTGGGCTTTCGATTGCCAAGGAAATCATCGATAAATACGGCGGGCAAATTGCGGTGGAAAGTGAAGTCGGGCAAGGAACGACGGTCGAGCTCGCCGTTCCGAAAGCGGAGTAGGAGAGGAGCGTGAGGCTATGGAACATCTTCACGAGGAAGAGGCAGCCAGCAAAAAAACGATCCATCACGTCGTCGAAAAGTTTCGCAAGCGCGGGGTGAAAATCGCGACGTGCAAACCGCGAACTATGATGTCGTTCACATGCTTAGAGGAGATGGACAAAACGAGAGGATGAATCGAGGCAGCGAAATATGGAAACAAAGCAACGCGTCATCCCAGCCATCAAAACGATGAAGCAATTCGAGTCGTTTTTGGCGAGCCGCTATGAATTGGCGGTGTTGCTTGAGGTACATATCGCCCAGTTACGAAGCCTTTTTGACTATGCGCGCCGCCGCCATAAGCAGCTGATCGTCCATGCGGATTTAGTGCAGGGGTTGAGCCACGACGAACACGCGGCGGAATACCTTTGCCAACAATTCCGCCCGCACGGCCTAATTTCCACGAAAGCGGGCGTCATTACGAAGGCGCGTCAAAAACGCGTCTTGGCCGTGCAGCGCATCTTTTTGCTTGATTCGCACGCGTTGGAGAAAAGCTACCAGATGATTGCGAAAACGAATCCCGACTGCATCGAAGTCATTCCAGGAGCTATGCCGCACATCATCCGTGAAGTGAAAGAGCGGACCGGGAAGCCGATTTACGCCGGCGGGCTCATCCGCACCACTGACGACGTCGAACGCGCGCTAGAAGCTGGGGCGGCGGCGGTGACCACGTCAAATGAAACGCTTTGGCGCCATTACAGCCCGTAGCGCCCGCCTGAGGCCGCCATAAGCAGCTGTGTGCATCAGGCTGGTCAAACGGGCTACGATCTGCTATAATGAAAGCAACAAGTTAATCATCAGTCAGGAGACGAGGAGAGACCATGCACACATGGTAGGCGAAGGCTTATCGTGTTTGCACTGGTCTCTTTTTGTCTTTTTCAAAGGAGGAGTCAACCATGACATTCTCAAGCAAACAGCGGAACGATGTTCTTGAGGCGATGAGCGAAAAGCCATACGATCTGTTGGTGATCGGCGGGGGGATCACCGGGTGCGGCATCGCCCTCGATGCCGTCTCGCGCGGCATGACGGTCGCGCTTGTCGAAATGCAAGATTTCGCCGCCGGCACGTCAAGCCGGTCGACCAAGCTCGTCCACGGCGGCTTGCGCTACTTGAAGCAGTTTGAGGTGAAGCTCGTCGCCGAAGTCGGGCGCGAACGGGCGATTGTGTATGAAAACGGCCCGCACGTCACCACACCGGAGTGGATGCTGCTGCCCATTTATCGCGGCGGGACGTTTGGCAAATGGAGCACGTCGGTCGGCCTTTGGCTGTATGATCGGCTGGCCGGTGTCAAGCCGAGCGAGCGGCGCACGATGCTTAACGCCCGGCAGACGTTGGAAAAAGAGCCGCTCTTAAAGCGCGACGGCCTCCTTGGCGGCGGCTATTACGTCGAGTACCGGACGGACGATGCCCGCTTGACGATCGAGGTGATCAAAAAAGCGGTCGAGCTTGGCGCCGACGCTGTCAACTATACAAAAGCCGAACAGTTGTTGTACGATGAGCGCGGCCAGATCATCGGCGCCCGCTGCCGCGACATGCTGAGCGGGCGGACGTATGACATTCGCGCCAAAAAAGTCGTCAACGCCGCTGGGCCATGGGTCGATGCACTGCGCGACAAAGACGGTTCGAAAACGGGCAAACGCCTCCAACTGACCAAAGGCGTCCATATCGTCATCGACCAAAAGCGGTTTCCGCTCAAGCAAGCTGTTTATTTTGACACTCCGGACGGCCGGATGGTGTTCGCCATTCCCCGCGACGGGAAAACGTATGTCGGCACGACCGATACATTTTATAACGGCGACCCGGCCCACCCAACGATGACGGACGAAGACCGCGACTACTTATTGCAAGCGATTCACTACATGTTTCCATCTGTCGGCATCACCGCGGCCGATGTGGAATCAAGCTGGGCCGGCGTCCGCCCGCTCATCTATGAAGAAGGGAAAGACCCATCGGAAATTTCCCGCAAAGACGAGATCTGGACGTCGCCGTCTGGCCTCATTACGATCGCCGGCGGCAAGCTGACCGGCTACCGGAAAATGGCCGAGACCGTCGTCGATCTTGTCGCCAAGCAGCTCGAAAAAGAGGAGCGGACAACGTTCCGTCCATGCCAGACGAAACAATTGCCGATTTCCGGCGGCGATGTCGGCGGCTCGTACCGCCTCCCTGCCTTTATCGCTGAAAAGGCGGACGAAGCGGTGCGCTACGGATTAACGAACGAAGCGGGAGCGCGGCTGGCGCGACAATACGGCACGAACGTTGATCAGCTGTTTGCTTTAAGCCGGCAATACGACCGTTCATTTGGCGTAACGCGCGAAACATTCATCCGCCTCGTTTATGCCATGGAAGAAGAAATGGCGGTCAAACCGGTCGACTACTTCATCCGCCGCACCGGCGCGCTGTTGTTTGACATTGATTCGGTCCGGCGGGAGAAAGAGGCAGTGGTGGCGTTTATGGCGCGGTATTTGGGGTGGACGGAAGAAGAGCGGGACGTGTATGAGAACGAACTCGACACAGAACTGCGGCGCGCGGTGTTGGGGGAAAAGGGGGAAGGGAACGAGCGGTAGGCCAACAAAATAACGAGCGCCTAAATTAAGGCGCTTTTTTATTGGTCTTTTCATAAAAAATTAAGTAAAATTTAAATAAAAAATAAGGGGGAGAAGGCGATGGCGATTACTTATCATCCGCAAACGCGGCAGTTTCATTTGCAAGCAGGCGAGGCAAGCTACATCATTCACTTGTTCCGCTCGCGATATTTAGCACATGTCTATTGGGGCAAAGCGGTGCGCGATGTTCGGGGGGAGCGGAGGTTTCCGCGGCTGGACCGCGCGTTTTCCCCCAATCCCGACCCATCCGACCGCACGTTTTCGCTCGATACGCTGCCGCAAGAATATCCGGCCTATGGGAATACCGATTTCCGTGCCCCGGCGTATCACGTGCAGCTTGAGAACGGTTCGACGGTGACGGATTTGCGCTACAAGACGCACCGCATTTACAAAGGGAAGCCTAGACTGAACGGGCTGCCGGCGACATACGTGGAACACGAGAATGAAGCGGAAACGTTGGAAATTGTCCTCGAGGATGCGCTGAGCGGTCTAGAGGTCACGTTGCAGTATACCGCGTATGAAAAATGGAACGCCATCACGCGTGCGGCCCGTTTCGAAAACAAGGGGCGTGAGCGCCTAACGCTGTTGCGGGCGCTCAGCATGAGCGTCGATTTCCCGTCTGCCGATTATGACTGGATCCATCTCCCCGGAGCGTGGGGGCGCGAACGCTGGATCGAGCGGCGTCCGCTTCTGACCGGGGTGCAGGCGGCCGAAAGCCGCCGCGGCGCGAGCAGCCACCAACAAAACCCGTTTATCGCGCTCGCCGCCAAAAACGCCGATGAGCATCAAGGTGACGTGTACGGGTTCAGCTTTGTGTACAGCGGCAATTTCCTCGCCCAAGTCGAGGTGGACCAGTTTCACACCGCCCGTGTCTCGATGGGAATCAACCCGTTTGATTTCACATGGCTGCTTCAGCCGGGCGAGTCGTTCCAAACGCCGGAAGTGGTCATGGTCTACTCTGACCAGGGGTTAAATGGGATGTCGCAAACGTACCATGAACTGTACCGCACCCGCCTGGCGCGCGGCGCATTCCGCGACCGCGAACGCCCGATTTTGATCAACAACTGGGAAGCAACGTACTTCGATTTTAACGAAGAAAAACTCGTCAACATTGCGAAAACGGCAGCGGAACTGGGCATCGAACTGTTTGTGCTTGACGATGGCTGGTTTGGCGAGCGCGACGACGACCGCCGTTCGCTCGGCGATTGGATCGTCAACCGGCGCAAGCTTCCGAACGGCTTAGACGGGTTGGCCAAACAAGTGAACGAACTCGGGCTGCAGTTCGGCTTATGGATCGAGCCGGAAATGGTGTCGTCAAACAGCGAGCTGTACCGGAAGCATCCCGACTGGTGTCTCCATGTGCCGGACCGTCCGCGCTCTGAAGGGCGGAACCAGCTTGTGCTCGATTACTCCCGCCAAGATGTATGCGATTATATGATCGAAACGATCGCGAACGTGTTGGCGAGCGCTCCAATCACTTATGTGAAGTGGGATATGAACCGCCACATGACGGAAATCGGCTCGGCTGCCCTGCCGCCTGAGCGCCAACGCGAAACGGCGCATCGCTACATACTTGGACTGTATCGCGTCATGGACGAGATCACCTCACGCTTTCCGCACATTTTGTTTGAAAGCTGCTCAGGAGGCGGAGGGCGGTTTGATCCGGGGATGCTGCATTACATGCCGCAAACGTGGACGAGCGACAATACCGACGCCGTCTCGCGCCTGAAAATCCAATACGGCACGAGCCTTGTTTACCCGGTGAGCGCCATGGGCGCCCACGTCTCCGCGGTGCCGAACCATCAAGTCGGGCGAGTGACGCCGCTCAAGACGCGCGGCCATGCCGCGATGTCGGGCAACTTCGGCTATGAGCTCGATATCACAAAGCTGACAGAAACAGAAAAACAAATGATAAAAGAACAAGTCGCGTTTTACAAGGAAGTGCGCCGCCTCGTCCAGTTCGGCACGTTCTATCGGTTGGTAAGCCCGTTTGCGGGCAATGAAGCAGCGTGGATGTTCGTCTCCGCCGACCGCTCGGAAGCGCTCGTCGCCTACTTTCGCGTGTTGGCCGAGGCGAACGCGCCGCTGTCCTACCTGCGCCTCAAAGGGCTTGACCCGAATCAAGACTACGAAATCGAGGGGCTTGGCGTTTATGGAGGCGATGAGCTGATGTACGCTGGACTCGCCGTGCCGCCTCGTGCGGGTGATTTTTTCAGCGCGATGTGGCGGCTGAAAGCCATTCGATAGGCTTTCGCCAATGAGGACGGTGAAAAACAGCGCCGCCCCTTAACTGACGTCAGGTGATGTGAAAGTTGCTGCTGTGAGGCTTCTCTATTTGGAGAGGGAGCAACATGCTCTTTCAATCACGGGCTTTCTATCGATCATCCCGAAATCAATCGAACCCGGTGTCGTCTAGACATCGGGTTCCCATTGTTTGAGCTTCTCGATAATGCGCCGCTTCCGATAGAGCATCTTCCCGGTTTCGGCGATATCTTCCATAAACGATTTGTTAAACAGCGAACCGAAAATGACGCCGATGATCGGCACGGCTTGAAACAGCTTTTTCCACCCGTATTGGTCGCGGAACGTCATCATCACTTCCCGCCAGCCTTGCAGCTCGGAAAATACCCGCTCACGCTGGCCGGTAAATGAAGCCAGCTCCTCTAAAATCGCTTTTTTCCCGACGATGTCCGCTGCGGCAAACTGCAGGCATTTCACGACAAACACGCGCTCTTGTTTTTCGTTTGGGTCGTATCCATAGATGATGGCGATTTCTTGCAGCGTTTTCAGCGCCAACCCGAGCAGGGCGGGAACGTCCACCGCCAGCGTCAGCGCTCCGCCGATTCCGGTCGCCGCTCCTTGCAACTGGGCGAACGTCACGCGCGCCTCGATCAATTCATCACAGACGCGATCCATCGTCTCAAGCGGCAAGTGCGGCACTTCCTCAAGCGACGTGACACCAAGGCGTTCCAATATGTTCTCTTTCTTCACTAAGTATTTTCCGCCGTTTTGAATATAGCTTCCTAATTCGTCGAGCCATTGCCCGAGCTTTCGATGAACCATTTTTGGCGTCAGCTTGTCCAACACTTGAAACGGCAAGCGGCCGAGCTTTTCCCAAAACCAGAGATCTTTTTGGGAGTGTTCCCACTGGTTGATCCGCTTCAATTCCTCTTGCAACTGTAGTTTTGCTTCCATTTTTGAAGGGCCTCCATGTTTTTTCTAGTTTTAGGATATATGGATTTTAATGAATTATACGGGTTAGGGGATGATTTTGTTTCAAGTAGTCCAACTATGTCCATCACTTGAAATAACAAACAAATTTAAAAAAAGTTGGTTCATCACCGAAAGATGTACTTGACTTTTAGGAACAAACATGATATTATCCCTCCCGGTTGAACAAAAATAACAAAAAATGGCAATAAATCTTTTTGACGTTTTTATCATGAAAAACGTTTTTTGTCAAGTACATTTTGTGGTGAAGAGCCAAAAAGTTGTTTGAAACAACTAGACATAATTTTTTAGATTTGATATTATGAAAGCGTAGACATTTTACTCAAATTTCAGTCCCGAAGAGAGGTCTTGTTGGGATTCCCCAATGCTGGATACGCAGGCGAACAGCACCACTGCCCCATACCGTTTCACCGCTCAAATTACTTCAGCAGTTGATACAATAGATCCTATGATACAGTATGGTATAGATGTAGATAAAGATGAAAAAGTCTATTATTTCGGTGTAAACAAATTTAGCTTCGGTAAATTTGCTTGGCGATCCTAAACATAAAACAGCCCTTATGTTGATTAAGGGCTGTTTTATTATTAATATAAATTCGTAAAAATGGATAAGGAGGATTTATTTTGAAGTTATTCTCTAAACGGCTTATTATATCATTTTTAGTTTGTTTATTGATGTTATATCTAACGGAACTTTTTACGAAAGAGCCTCACGTAACTTCAGGTAACGGAAATCCGGGGCTTTTTATTATCATGTTAGCAGCATTTTCATTTTTGTTCTTTGGGATGGAGTTATGGAAAGTTCTCACTAACAAGAGCATTTCAAAGAGAGGTTTGTTGTCTATGAGTATTGGTTCATTCTGTATTTTAAGCATGTCCGCTTTTTTAGAAATTACATATGTTTTAGACTTAATTAAACAACTCGGAGGACCTCCATCTAACGTAAATTCCAAAATCTACCGTTTTAGCTGGATAAATCAATATACAAATACTTTTTACGTTAATGCTTATACGTTGTTAATCTTTATTTCAAGTATTCTTTTAATTTACTCCATACAAAAAATGTTTACAAAAGACTGTAGATGAGCGAGTCAGTCAAGACTTTGTGGAGAACATTTTTTAGTCTACTACGGGTGTTGTCAATCACCGGTTGGTAGACTATTTTTAGGAATTGATATCGTAAGGGCTTTCGGACCCTCATCCCATACCCGTCAAGTTTAGCGGTATAAAATTTTTAAGACGATACTCGTGTTCATCCCCATAGCCATCAAGTTAAGAAAACAGGAATAAATCTATGCCTCATTTGACCATCCTTTTGAAGACTTCATCATGTCTTAGAAAGGGTGGTTTTTTTGAAGACGTCCTTATCTCTCCAAGAGGAATGGCATTGTTTTTTAGAGGGTTTACGAAGGGTGTTATCGTGCGAAGAACTGGAACAGATGGCCCGAGATCATCGATTTATTCAACGAAAGGGGAAGTTGCGCGCCCATGATTTCGTGGCACTTTGCACATTTCTCTAGGAAGAAGGCGGTCAAAAATCATTGGTGCAGCTCTGCAGTGCTCTAGCTCTCAAGCAAAACACCTCTCTGAGTGCGGAAGGGCTCAATCAACGGTTTAACGAAAAAGCAGTGAGTTTCCTCAAAGCGGTGTTCGAAAAACTGCTGATTCATCAGACGCAGGAGGCCCGTCACGTGTGTCAAAGACATTCGCTGTTTCGGCGGATTCGCATTCTCGATTCCACATCGTTTCAACTGCCTCCTGAGATCCAAGGGATTTACAAGGGATGTGCGGGGCCTGGGGTGAAAATTCAGTTAGAATATGAATGTCTAGAAGGGAAGTTTCTCCATGTGGACGTCGGGGATGCTCGTCATCATGACGCCGCCTACGGAGCGTCCCTTCGATCGACCGTTCAAGGAATTGTAATATATCAGAAAAAGTGGTATGATAATCAAAGGCATCCATGATTAAGCAAAATAATCATGGCTGTTTTTGTTTGATTTTGCATATAAGAAAAGATGATAGTTTTGATGATAAAGGTCTAGTCATCCTCATATGATCGTGTGGTTGAAATCATGGATATTCCCTCGTTTTAAGCGATGAAACAAGTCTTTTCTTAACAAAGTGAGGGAATATGCATGTTTGTCATGTCAAGAGGAAGATTTGTTCGTATTTGTGTTATGGGGGTGAAACAATGAAAACCCTAAGTCGTGAGACTCGAATGATCAAGGGATTTTAAAATCTGAGAGATCATTTGAATAAAAATAAGGCGATAAATTAAGATATTATTAAAAAATTTCCATAAATAGAATATTATGTTGATATTTTAGCACTAGCATATAAAAGTTTCGACGATACCGATCATCTAGAGCAACGATAAACACTATAAAAAATAATCGAAAAGGGATGAAGGATCTTGAAATCTTGGCTCATTGCAGGACTCTTATCTTTGTTATTTCCTGGACTAGGGCAAATCTACAATCGCCAAACAAGTAAAGGGCTTGTTTTGATGCTTCTTCAGTTTGTTTTTATTTTAGTTGGTATATTGACGATGGGGTTTTTAGGAGCGCCCGCCGTTATTCTATGGATTTGGGGAATCGTCGATGCCATCATTAACGCTCAAAAAAGAGACAGACAAAATATGAAACAACCATTCACAACAAGTGATAAATCTTTATATGTTTATGTTGAACTTGGTATTGGTGCAGTTATAGCTATTGTATTGGTATTTCTTGTTTGGAAAATTGGTACAGGGATTTATTGCGAACCTCATCCTGATAAAAAGGTAGTCAAGGAAGATGCCGTTCAATATTTAACAGAAAAGTATGAACAAGAGTTTGAGATTACAAAGGTAAAGTTCAACTGCTATCCTTACAATACGTTTGAAATCAAAGCGTATTCATTAAATAACCCTGATGTGACTATTACTATGTATGCACCATCTACAGGTGATGAATTTTCGGATGATTATATTAGTAAACTCTGGGATAAGGAATCGAAAGAGGAATTAAAGCCTTTAGTAGAAAAATTTTACCCTGAGTCACCGCCATTTAGAGCAGACATTATTATTAACTGTAGATGAGCATTTTTCATTACAGTAATTTCCATTCCCTAAGAGACAAACAGGGTCCCCCTTAGGCGACATGGAGCTGTTTTTTAATCACATCAATGGGAATATCTTGTTTTGCGGCGTCATAGATGAACTCGACGACGCTGTGCCCTTTCCGAGACCGAAGAAGCTCCAGGCCGGAAGAGAGGTCTTGTTGAGATTCCGCGATGCTGTATACGCAGGCGAACAGCACCACGGCCCAATACCGTTTCACCGCCCGAATGTGACGAACACGGTATCCATCGAGCTTCAGCTGGTCTTTGGCCTGCCGGAAAAAGCATTCGATCGTCCAGCGCTGGGCATAGTAACGCAAGATCTCTTCATCGCCTAGCTCCCGGTCGGTGCTCAAGACGACATGGAGATGATCCGGCGTCATCGGTTGATTCGCCTTCCAAGCCAGCAGCACCACCGCGTCATCGAGACCATGGATCGCTCCCTCGTAGCGATACACGCGGTAACGCTCCTTCCCCACCGTGACGAGGCGGGTGTCGTTGGGCTCGATATAGCGGGCGAACTTCTTCGCTTGGATGGCGATGCCTTTCGGATAGAGAATCCGGTTCGTCTTGAGCATGGCGATGACATGGAATCCTTGTTTCAGGCAGGCTTCGATGAGCGCTTGGGACGGATACCACGAATCCATGAGCACATACACCGGCTGAGCCCGTTTCCCCTTGAGCGAGGAAAGCATCTCGATCGCTAGGTCGATTTTGCTTCTTCCCGCCGCCTTATCATAGAGACGAAACGCGAACGGAAACGCTTGCGAGAAAGTATGCACCATCAGCCAAACAAGCGAATGCCCCCAGACGGATTGATGATCTTTGTGCGAGTAGTGCCAATCACACCCTTGAATGGCGCGGGCAGCCCGTGACGAAGGCTTCGTTTTTTGGCAAATGGTATCATCAATCGAAACAAAAAGGGGTTGATTCTCCTGTTTGGCTAGGCGTTCGATCTGGCGAAGGATCCATTCTTGCAGCTTCTCAAGCAGTTTTTCCTCGTTCCAAGGGCTTTTCGTGAAAAAGTGGCTCAGTGTCGTTCGATGATTCGGGTGAAAACTCCAGTACCGGACATCCGTCAATGTCCCCGAAAATCCCTTGGTCGTCAAGGCGTCGACAAGATGAACGAGATGCTTGATGACCGGCTTCGAGAAATAAAGCGCCAATCCCAGCGTCATGAAAAACTTGTGGATTCCTTGATGATGTGCTAATCTATTCATGAGACATGAACCTCCTTGTGGGTAGTTGGTAGCACATCTATTCTAACCAAGGAATCGGGTTCATGTCTCCTTTTTTGTTTAGTTGTCAATTTATGTTAGCACTCACATTTCGCACCCTAACAAGGTCAAAACAAAGGATTTTTTATTTAGTTTTTCAGAATAACTTTTTGACCAACACAACGAGCGATGGCTATCCTTTTTTACCATCGCTGGTCGTTCCGTATGACGTTACACGTAAATGCTCTCATCCAGCCCCAACCCCTGCAGAATCCTTCGTTGTTCAGGGGTGAGGGAGCGATCCAGTGAGCGTTGGATGCGCCCATCCGGCAGCTCCAGGAGGACGACGTTCACATATTGAAACAGCTGAAAAATCGCCTGTCCCGTCGGCCGGGTCAGCTTGCGGCCTCCAGGACCCTTCAACGGGTGTTCTGGAGTAATAAACTGACGCACTCGGCGCTGAAAAACGCGGTAAATCGCCAAGGCCAACAGAAACAAATAGCCTAATACTGCGACCCGTTCTGGTTTTTTGACGTAAATCTCATCCGTGAAAAACGGATCTTTCAAAAAAGCGAAGTTCATTTCCACCGAGATCTGCCCTTTATATAGCTTCAAGATCTCTTGGGCATCCATTTGTTGGCCCTTCCATTCCTCCGGAACGGTCGTGACGAGGACAAACCGGGACGCTTTCCGTCTTGCCTGTTCCCACGCGTTTTGGTCGAATTCGACGTCAAGGCGCAAGAGATACCGCGTCTCCATCTCGGGTTCCACCCCTTTTTTCGGCCGTCCGCGCCGTTTTTTCGGGCGTACGATCTCTTCGACCGCGGCCTTGACCTGATGAAACCGTGGGCGAAGGGACATCTTGAGGGACGCCAAGGCTTGTTCAGCGTCTTCCCGGCACGAGAAAGGGTGGCGCTCCCAATGGGCTTGTTCCTCGCGAAGAAGCTCCGCTTCTTTGGTTCGTTCTTTTTCGAGCGTCTTTCCTTTTCGCTGGTCGAGCGCACTCGATTCGACGACGATCAGCCGAACGGGGTGGCCTTCATAGGTGGAGGATGTTTCCCATACCCGGTACGTGGCGCCGTTTCTCTCCGCCAGCGTAAAGGGTTCGCTCCACGGGATGTGAGGCGAATCGGCCTCCGCTAATGCCCGTTTCACGATCCGAAGCGACGAAGGGCCTCGGGTGATCAAAAAGGCGTTGGCCGCTTTGGTTTGCGCCAGAGTGTCTTTTGTCATCGCGGCGGAATCGGCCACGTAAATCCATTCGTCTTCCATCTTGGCTTGTTTGAGCTGTTCGTGGACACGGGACAGCACCTCCGGATTCCACGTTTTGTCAGGCAGGTTGCCGTCGTGCACATCGCCGTAAAACGGGATGCCGTCCTCGTTGCCGACCAGTCCGAAACCGATCTGTTTTTGCCAACGATGATGGCGGTTATAGCCATGTGTGATTTGTAAGGCCTCTAACGAGGCCGATTCATACGCGCCGTAAACGGTCTTGTCCGTCGTATCGGCGTGAAAGGCTCGGAGGGAAAGGCCTTCTTTGCGATAAATGTGAATCAAGCAAGTGCTGATCACCTTGTGAATATCGGCCTCATACAAGCGGTCGAGATGACGAGCCAAGGCATCGTCGTTCAACCAGGAAGGATGGAGACCGGGACGGATGAGTTTCTCTAGATCGATCTCCTGAGCCCATCGTTCCACGTGAACGAGGGCTTGCCGGCCGTCAAACATATTGTAGATGATGGCCTGAACGGCATCGCTGACTCGAGTCTGGCACTGTGGATCAACGGGAACGAGATGGTCAATCAATTGGGGCAGGCCCAGTTTCTTGAATAGGGCACTTATTATATTCAAATAATCATTACGATAGACCTTTTTGACTTGAACGTTCATGAGAGAAAAACTCCTTCACTTTCCTTGTGTGTCAAGGATTCATTCGACATCGGAACGAAAAAATCCTCCCGATTTTCGTCGAGAGGGTGCGAAATGTGAGTTAGCAAATTTGCTCATCTACAGTTATTAATAGAGATGCGATAGACAAATTACAGAAATCTACTAAAGTTCCAAGCTTGAAACAGGCTCGAAAACACTATATCAATGAGATGACTTTATCTTTTGGGGTCTTCACCATTTTCTGTGATTTCCACTCAATCCTAGAAACATGTTAGCTGGATGAAATAGGTTCATCAGTCAGGATCCTTCTTCCGCATACAGACCACGAAGTTGGTAGAATGGAAACAGTCAAGTGCTTTCCTTGACGGGTTCCATTCTACCAACGATCATACCGAGAGCGGAAGAAGGGAGCGTTTAGGCAGCCTGACTACCTGTAGTGTTCCCTGTACACTCCAGAAATACACGCAAACGAAACCGTTCCCGATTTCGATAGCCATATGCCCGGCGTTTGATGTTTTTGATCTTGTGATTCGTTCCCTCGATTCGGGCATTGGTATAGGGGCACAAAAAGTAGGAAAGAATCGGCTCCTTCCACCTTTCAAGCGTGTTGGCTACTTCCTGAAAAGAAGCAAAAGGGCTCTGTTTGGCTAACTGAATCCATTCTTCCAAGCGTTCCTTTGCTTCGTTATATCCATCGGTTCGGTAAAAATCCCGAAACAACTCTTTCAGATAATAGGCAATGGAAAGTACCGGATACTCCTCCAAGATATCGTCTAATCGATGCCGTTGGTCCTGACGAAGCTTTTCACAGCCTTTCAAGAGAAGATATCGAGCCTTTTTCAATGGAGAACATTCCTTTCTTGCTTGATCCAAGGCTTGTGTCACTTTTTGAACCACATGGTACTTATCGATGACAATCGAAGCAGATGGAAACAGGGCACGAACCGCCTTATGATAAGGTTCCCACATGTCAAGAATCACCGTTTGAACCCTTTCTTTCGACAGGACCTTTTGGCTCAACAAGTGGATAGCGGAGTCACATTGGCGATCGGCATGCATTCCCATGACGGATCCAGCTTTGGCATCCATCAATATGGTTTCATACTGATGTCCCTTTTTTACAGCGATTTCATCTAAGCTAAGCACCATCTCTTCTTGAGAAGATGTTTCTATCGCTGTCTGACGCTCTTTTGCTTTTTTCGATGCGATGGAGTAATAGATGCGTTCCAATGTCGTATATGGGATACGGTGCTTTCGGCTCACCTCTTGAATGGTGGAACCTTCACAAAGTTCATACAAGTACTCACAAAATCGGTTGGTGTAGTGCTGATTGGGTTGAACCGATTCCAAAGAGGCGGAAAACACTTGAGAGCAATTCCAGCACCGATAGCGCTTTATTTTCACGAACAAGTACACCGGTTGATGGAAAATCGCCAAATCCCGTACTTTTCTTGTCCGTCTGTCGTGGACAGAGGAAGTGGCAAACCCACAATGAGGGCAATGTTCCTGTGTCTCTGTTTTCTCTACATGAATCGCATAACCATAGGAATGAAGTTCTTGTTTAATCACTTTAAATTCTGGCAATCCTAGTGGTATAGAAAGCACTTACGAGACCTCCTTAATGTTGATTTCACCGCTAACATTATTGCCAGGATCTCGTTAGTGCTTTCTCTTTTTTGTCACTAAATCACAAAATTTGGTGATGAACCAAAAAAATTAATGATTAAAAAATTATCAATTTTATAGAATTACATTAGAAAGGAGAATTTAAATGCCAAGGGATAAAGAATATCTGATCTTAAGTCAACTTGCCAATCATTTTATAATGAAGTATTAATGAAAGCTGGAAATAATCGTATCACCGTAACGGGACATTCTTTAGGAGGAGCAATAACCTAGGTGTTGGCGGCGAATAATGATCTGTCTGCGGTTACCTTTAACACGCCTGGGGTTCTGCATCTCTTAAATCCTTTGCAGATATTAAAAGCTTTAAATGGAGGGTATGATAACTAAATCATTAACTATTCAGATTTCCATCGGTCCACTAGGCGCGCTGGAAATCTTCATCTGAAAGGGCGTGCAAATGTTCCGAAAGAATGTGCAAAATCCGGAACAATCCGCAAAAATTTTGCACATTATTTCCGAATCCGCCTGAAATAATTTGAAAAAGGGATTCTGAAATAATGTACTAATTTACAGGAAGTTTCTCCATGTGGATGTCGGGGATGCTCGTCATCATGACGCCGCCTACGGAGCGTCTCTTCGATCGACCGTTCAAGAAGGAGACCTTTGTTTGAAAGACTTAGCATGACATTCATACGCTGTATTCTCTTCGCTGGCAAATTGAGGTGATAGTTAAAACATGGAAATCCCTGTTTCACATTCATCGATTCAAACGGATGAAAGGGACTCGCTTTCAGTGCCACTTGTATGGAACGTTGATTGCCTTATTGATCAGTTCTACGGTCATGTTTGCCATGAGAGAATGGCTCTATCGAAAACAGAAAAAGGAATTGAGCGAATAGAAGGCGATGAGTATGATCAAGGAGTGGGGGATGGATTGATTTCAAGCCTTATGGTGTTCTGAGACTTAGCTATCCAGCTCCTTTTCAAACTGTGTGACATCATTGCTCAACACGGAAAAAAATCAAGGCGTTATACAAAAAAGAGCGCTTTAGACATGATCGAGAGTTTGGTCATCATGCCGTTGTCGTAAGAAATTCCCGTCTCATACCATAAAAAAACCTTCTATAGGGAAGGTGTATTTGGCATGCCTATCTTTCCATATTCCCACGGTCACAACCTCCAAAGATGAAGAGGGGATGACCCAAAAGGCGATCTCTCCTCAAGAAAGACACAACATATAGCTTGGATTCGCCAGCCATTGTCTATAATAGTTTTGAGAGAGGGTACCCCGATCCTTTTGGGATACCCTCTTGATGGCTATGGGGGGCCTGTTTATCTCTTAGGGAATGGAAATTACTGTAATGAAAAATGCTAATCTACAGTCTATAATTTAAAAATTTTAAAAAATATATATTTAGTAAAATTTTATCGTTGACTTATATTAAATTTTAACTTAATTTATAATTAGATGAAAATTATTAGGGGGGATAACTTTGAATGTATTATCCTCAATTTGTTACGGAGGAGATTACAACCCAGAGCAATGGCCGGAGGAAATTTGGTATGAAGATGCTCAGTTGATGCAAAAAGCAGGAGTAAATTTGGTATCTTTGGGGATTTTTAGTTGGAGCAAGATCGAACCGTCTGATGGACTGTTCGACTTTGAATGGCTAGACAAGGTTATAGACATACTATATGACCACGGTGTTTATGTTAACTTGGGGACGGCAACTGCAACTACTCCGGCTTGGTTTGTAAAAAAGTATCCAGATTCTCTACCAACAGATGAAAGCGGTGTCATTCTCTCGTTTGGTAGTAGACAACATTATTGTCCTAATCATCCTCAATTAATTACGCACATAAAGAGACTTGTAAGGGCTATAGCAGAACGGTATAAAAATCATCCGGCACTGAAAATGTGGCATGTTAATAATGAGTATGCATGTCATGTTTCTAAGTGTTTTTGCGAGAATTGCGCTGTCGCGTTTAGAAAATGGCTGAAGGAAAGATATAAAACAATCGATGAATTAAACGAACGTTGGGGTACAAACTTTTGGGGACAACGATACAATAACTGGGATGAAATTAATCCACCTAAAAAAGCCCCAACTTTTATTAATCCGTCTCAAGAACTTGATTATTACCGTTTTATGAACGATTCAATTCTTAGATTGTTTTTAACGGAAAAGGAAGTTTTACGTGAGGTAACACCAAACATCCCAATATCAACTAATTTCATGGGTTCATTCAAACCGCTAAACTATTTTCAATGGGCTCAGCATGTAGATATTGTGACATGGGATTCATATCCTGATCCTAGAGAGGGTTTGCCAATTCAGCATGCCATGATGAATGACCTTATGCGTAGTTTAAGAAAAGGTCAACCGTTTATTTTAATGGAGCAAGTAACCTCACATGTTAATTGGCGTGATATTAATGTCCCTAAACCGCCAGGTGTAATGCGTCTATGGAGTTATGCAACTATTGCCCGTGGTGCAGATGGTATTATGTTTTTTCAGTGGCGTCAAAGTAGAGCAGGAGCTGAAAAGTTCCACGGTGCAATGGTGCCCCACTTTTTGAATGAGAATAATAGAATTTATAGGGAAGTTACACAGTTAGGGCAAGAACTGAAAAAGTTAGATTGTTTGGTCGGATCTAGAATCAAAGCAGAGGTCGCGATCATTTTTGATTGGGAAAATTGGTGGGCTGTCGAACTAAGTTCCAAACCACATAATAAACTAAGATATATCTCTATAGTTGAAGCTTATTATAGAGAATTATATAAACGCAATATTGCTGTCGATTTTGTAAGGCCATCTGATGACCTAACAAAATACAAAGTAGTTATCGCTCCAATATTATATATGGTTAAAGAGGGAGAAGATGAAAAATTACGGCAATTTGTTGCTAGCGGTGGCACTTTGATTGTCAGTTTTTTTAGTGGTATTGTGGATGAAAATGACCGTGTATATCTAGGTGGATATCCTGGTCCTCTGCGAGATATTTTGGGGATTTTTGTTGAGGAATTTGTACCATACCCAGAAACAAAGGTAAACAAAATATATAGTAACGATGGGGAATATGATTGTACAACGTGGGCGGACATAATCCGATTAGAGGGAGCAGAACCCCTAGCAACGTTTAAGGGAGATTGGTATGCAGGACTTCCGGTGGTTACACGTAACTGCTACGGTAAAGGAGAGGGGATTTACGTCGGTACTTATCCAGATAGTAATTATTTAGGCAAGCTTTTAGAGCAGGTTTTGGTTAAACATCATATTAATCCCATTCTTGAAGTAGCTGAAAATGTAGAGGTGCAACAAAGAGAGACTGATGAATGGAAGTGTTTAATTATTATCAATCATAATGATTACGAAGTGACGCTGTCACTGCCAGAAGATAAGGTATACCAGAATATGATTGATGGGAAATGTTTTCGAGGAGGTGAATTGAGGATTCAAGGGGTTGATGTAGCAGTGTTAAGAGAGCATGACGAAGCCGGGAAGGTTTAGATAGTCTCGTTCCAGCAGTTGGCAACATAATATGCATAAGATGACAATGTTTATAAACATTGTCATCTTATGCACTTAGTGAAAAGGTTCATTTACTTTCACTAAAACGACAAATGAAAAATGTATGTTTTTCGTCTGTGTATTCTTAATTAGACTTCTTTTTTGCCAAAAATTTATAAGAATTAAAAAACAGGAGGGGTTTTCTTTGAAAAAGATTTTGACACTATGTTTAGTAAGTATTCTTTTATTAACTGCTTGTTCTTCAAAAACGCAAAACGGTGGAGCTGGAGATAGCACAAAAAGTACGAAAGAAATAACAGTGTGGACGTGGGATCCAAATTTTAACGTAAAAGCGATGAAAATTGCAGAAGAGTTTTATAAGAAAGAGAATCCTAATTTTAAATTAAAAATTATTGAAAATGCTCAAGAGGATATCGTTCAGAAGCTTAATACAAGTTTGAGTTCTGGCACAACGAAAGGCTTGCCAAATATCGTATTAATTGAAGACTATCGTGCGCAGAGCTTCCTTAAAGCGTATCCTGATGCATTCTATGACCTATCAAAATATTTCAAAGCGGAAGATTTTGCTGAATATAAGCTTGCTCCTACTAGTTTAAATGGCAAACATTATGGTCTTCCATTTGATACAGGGGTTGCTGGACTATACGTGAGAACAGATTATTTACAAAAAGCAGGATATACTATTGATGATTTGCAAGGATTGGACTGGAACAAATATATTGAAATCGGAAAAAAGGTAAAACAAGCAACAGGTAAATATATGCTTGCGCTCGATCCTAAAAATCTGGGGATCATTCGCGAGATGATTCAAACTAGTGGTTCGTGGTATGTGAAAGAAGATGGCGTAACTCCGAATTTGGCAGACAATGAGCCGCTGAAGGAAGCGTTTAGAACTTACAAAGAGATTGTAAACGCAGGGATATCGAAACCTATTTCCGACTGGAGTCAATTTGTTGCCTCTTTTAATAGTGGAGCAGTTGCATCAATTCCAACGGGAAACTGGATTACGGCTTCTGTTAAAGCTGAAGCTTCTCAAGCCGGTAAGTGGGCTGTTGTGCCTTTTCCAAAACAATCGGGCATTCCAAACTCTGTTAATGCTACGAACCTAGGCGGAAGTTCTTGGTATGTACTTAACATTCCCGGAAAAGAAAAGGCGGCAGAATTTTTAGCCAAAACGTTTGGATCAAATGTGGAGTTCTATGAAGCACTAAACAAAGAGATTGGTGCAATTGGCACATACAAACCAGTTGCTAATAGCGAGACTTATCAAGCTGCAGATGAATTTTTTGGAGGACAAAAAGTTACAGCGGATTTTTCTAAATGGATGAAAGACATTCCTCAAGTTAACTACGGTGCACATACGTATGTGATTGAAGACATTTTAGCAGCTGCTATGCAAGACTACTTGAAAGGTAAAGATCTGAACAAAGTATTGGAAGATGCACAGAAGCAAGCAGAACAACAAATTAAATAAATATACAGAACATCTATCAATTGTTTTATGAATTAAGCCCCGGGATTCCGCCGTCCTGTCTGATTGTTATACTAGAACCATTCCGTAGGAGGCGGAATGGTTCGGGGCTTTTCAGTGAAGAGGTGCGCCTTGAGTTGTTATTTTCATGCACGTACGGAGAGTAAAAGTTTGTCCACGGATTTTTTGTTATCAATAGTGATAGGGAGTTGAGATAGAGTGATTCCGTCAACAAAGATGAATATAGATTTGACGATTAAAACAGGTCGAAATATTAATCGGAAACACCGTATTAAGAGCACAATAGTTGGATGGTCTTTTGTGATATTGGCTACTATTATGATTTGCGTATTTTATTTCTATCCAATGGTTCAGGCATTGATTCTTTCGTTACAATCAGGTTCGGGTGCGAATCTAACTTTTGTTGGACTGAAAAATTATGCTCGTCTATTTAACGATCCTACCTTTTTAACAACTGTAAAAAATACAGTGATATACCTTATTATTCAAGTTCCGATTATGATTATTGTCGCTTTATTCTTAGCCGTACTATTGAATAATCCGAAATTAAAGCTGAGAGGATTGTTCCGAACAGCAATCTTTTTACCATGTGTCACTTCCCTAGTTGCGTATTCTGTCATATTTAAATATTTGTTTAGCCAAGATGGACTGATCAACGTTCTGTTGACGAAATTTTCCCTTATATCTGAACCAATCAACTGGCTAGCTGATCCTTTTTGGGCTAAAGTGACCATTATTATTGCTCTTACGTGGAGATGGACAGGCTATAATATGATTTTTTACTTATCTGCTCTACAAAATATCGATCAATCCATTTATGAAGCCGCTAAAATTGATGGTGCTTCGCCAGTTCAGCAGTTTTTTAAAATTACGATTCCATTGTTAAAGCCTATGATTTTGTTTACATCAATCACTTCAACAATCGGTACGCTCCAGCTGTTCGATGAAGTAGTGAACATTACGCAAGGGGGACCGGGAAATGCAACGATGACGATTTCTCAATATATCTACAATCTTTCATTTAAATATACTCCTGATTTCGGTTATGCGGCAACAGTTTCGTATGCGATTGTGATTATGATTGTATTCTTTTCTATTATTCAGTTTAAAGTGGCAGGTGATAAAAATGAGTAATCTTAAAAACGTATTCAACTATACTGTTTTAACCATTGCATCTATTGTTTCTGTGTTTCCATTTTTGTGGATGGTTGTTAGTGCAACGAA
The DNA here is from genome assembly GCF_007829715.1 of Geobacillus sp. C56-T2. Classification (NCBI taxonomy): domain Bacteria; kingdom Bacillati; phylum Bacillota; class Bacilli; order Caryophanales; family Anoxybacillaceae; genus Geobacillus; species Geobacillus sp. C56-T2. The sequence continues at coordinate 2,107,592 of NZ_VJWB01000001.1, read as the reverse complement.
TAAATCAGTAGAAGTGACGAAAGGGCGGTTGTTGCCAGGTAGTCACTTTATGGAAAACTTCCGCAACCTGCTTGATAGCACTAATCTGGTCAATGCATTAATGAATTCGGCAAAAATCGCGATTGTAACAACTTTACTTGCACTGTTGGTCTCCTCTTTGGCTGGTTACGGATTTGAAATTTTTAAAAGCAAAACCAAAGATTTGGTATTTAATTTCTTATTGCTTTCAATGATGATACCTTTTGCTGCTTTAATGGTCCCGTTGTTTAGAATGTTTGGGACAATATCGCAAATATTTCCGAGCATGGGTATTGATACAATGATGGCCGTTATTTTGCCGACAGTCACAACGGCATTTCTGATTTTTTTCTTCCGCCAAAGCACGAAAATGTTCCCGAAGGAAATTATTGAAGCGGGCCGAATTGATGGATTGTCTGAATGGGGGATCTTCTTCAGGCTGTATGTCCCTACCATGAAAACAACCTATGCAGCCGCGGCCATTATTACATTTATGTCGAGCTGGAACAGCTATTTATGGCCACTTGTCATATTACAGTCTCCGGAGAACCAGACGGTGCCATTGCTTATATCAAATCTCGGATCGAGTTATTCTCCAGACTTTGGAATGATCATGACCGCTATTGTGATCGCTACCTTGCCGACGGCGCTGATCTTCTTTTTCATGCAAAAACACTTCGTTGCCGGGATGCTCGGTTCAGTAAAATGATGAGTAGGGAGTGTGGAAATAATGAAAAAAACATTAACAACCCCCACATTAGAATGGCTTTTGGATCCTTGTGTTTTCGGGGTTAATCGCCTGCCTGCCCATTCGGACCATATTTATTATGAGACGTTGGAAGAAGCAAAAAGTAGAATTTCTATGTCGATGCGCTATGAGTTGAATGGGAATTGGAAGTTTCACTATGCAGTCAATCCAGCTAGCCGCCCGGCGAAATTTTATCAGCTTGATTTTGATTGCTCAAACTGGAGTGATATTTCCGTACCAGGGCATATTCAGTTGCAAGGTTATGGAACTCCCCAGTATGTAAATATAATGTATCCGTGGGATGGTCATTGCGATGTTCATCCTCCAGAAGTTCCAATGGATTATAATCCAGTAGGAAGCTATATAAAAATTTTTAATCTCCCTAAAAGCATGAAAGATAAACCGGTGTATATTTCTTTTCAAGGAGTAGAGTCAGCGTTTTATGTTTGGTTGAACGGGCAGTTTGTTGGATATAGTGAGGACTCTTTCACGCCGGCAGAATTTGAACTTACACCTTTTATAAAGGATGGAGAGAATAAGCTCGCGGTTGAGGTTTACCAGTACAGTACCGGAAGTTGGCTTGAGGATCAGGATTTCTGGCGTTTTTCTGGAATCTTTCGCGATGTATACCTTTATACAGTGCCAGATATTCATGTCTATGACTTACATGTTCGCGCCGAATTGGATTCGTCCTATACGAGAGGCATGTTAACGGCGGACTTTACCTTTTTGTCTCCGGTACCTGCTGGCTCTAGGTTTATCGCTGCGCTGTATGATGCGAAAGGCGACCTTGTAGCCCAAAAAAACGGAGAGCTTCATGGCGAAAAGGGGACATTTTCTATTGCGGTCGATGAACCGGAATTATGGAGCGCGGAGAAACCGTATTTGTATAAGCTATATATTCAGATTTTTAACGAGTTTGGTCAATTGGTAGAGGTTGTTCCACAGAAGGTTGGTTTTCGAAGATTCGAGATCATCAATAAAGTTATGCACCTTAACGGAAAACGGATCGTATTTAAAGGCGTTAACCGACATGAATTTCATTGCCGAAGAGGCCGAGCGATCACAAAGGAAGATATGCTATGGGATATTAAAACGTTGAAGCGTCATAACATTAACGCAGTCCGCACGTCACACTATCCGAATCAAAGCTATTGGTATGAACTATGTGATGAATACGGCATCTATGTCATTGATGAAATGAATTTGGAAACGCACGGGACATGGCAAAAATTAGGGCGTGTCGACCCCACATGGAATGTTCCGGGGAACAATCGAGAATGGCAAGACATTGTTATGGACCGGGCGATTTCAATGTTTGAAAGGGATAAGAACCATCCTTCCATCCTGATTTGGTCATGTGGAAATGAATCGTATGCTGGGGAAGTTTTGTTAAACGTCGCCAACTATTTTCGGTCAGTTGATCCGAGCCGTCTTGTCCATTATGAAGGAGTATTCCATGCTCGCGAGTACAATGATATAAGCGATATAGAAAGTCGTATGTACGCAAAGCCTCATGAAATTGAAAAGTATTTAACAGAAGATCCGGATAAACCGTATATCAGTTGCGAATATATGCATGCAATGGGGAACTCGCTCGGCGGTATGTACAAATATACGGATTTGGAACAAAAGTATCCGATGTATCAAGGTGGTTTTATTTGGGACTTCATTGATCAAGCCCTTGTAAAAAAAGATTGCTATGGAAAAGAATTTTTGGCATATGGAGGGGACTTTGGCGACCGTCCAACCGATTACAATTTTTGCACGAATGGAATTGTCTATGCCAACCGGGAGTTGTCGCCGAAGATGCAGGAAGTAAAATATCTTTATCAAAATTTTAAGCTTTCACCCGATCAATACGGTGTCAATATTAGAAATGAAAGTCTTTTCGCTGACACAAGTGAATATGATTTAGAATACGTCCTATTTCTTGAAGGAAGAGAGTTGTATCGAAACAAGATGAATGTATCAGTAGCACCGCAGAAAGAGAAAAGAGTCGAGTTTGACTGGCCCATTGGGATGATGAAAGATGCAGGTGAATATTGCATTCATGCTTCATTTAAATTGAAAGAAAAAACCCTTTGGGCTGATGTTGGTTATGAGGTGGCATTCGGCCAGTTTGTATTCCAGATTGGTTCCAAGGAATTCGGTATTCCTAGCGGAAAGTTAAAAGTTGTCCATGGTGATGTCAATATTGGAGTGCACGGCAAAGATTTTACAATCTTGTTTTCCAAACATGTAGGAAGCCTAGTTTCAATGAATTACGCAGGCAATGAGATGATTGCAGTCCCCCCTGCACCATTGTTTTGGAGGGCCTCGACTGATAATGACCGAGGGTTTATGCAAGACTTTTATTCGGGGCTTTGGTATGCGGCAAGTTTGGCGCGTAAATGTGTAAAAGTCGATGTGAAAGAGGAAATGGCCCAAGTAAATGTCACCTTTACCTACAAATTTTCTATTAACCCCGAATTGGAAGTGAAAATTGGTTATACCGTTTATGCTGATGGCAGCATTCGCGTGCAAGTGGTCTATCATGGAGTTGAGAATCTTCCATCAATTCCAATTTTTTCGGTATCATTCAAGGTTCCAGCCGACTATAATCAACTCGAGTGGTATGCAATGGGACCCGAAGAAAACTATGTCGACCGCTCAAAGGGGGCAAGACTTGGAATTTTTAGAAATCAAGTATCTGACAATGTATCGTGCTATCTCAAACCGCAGGAATCAGGGAACAGAACAGGCGTTCGTAAAGTGAGCTTAACGAATAACAATGGACAGGGAATAAAAATTTCTTCTATAACTGAACCGTTGGAATGCAACTTTTCGCCATACACAGCCTTTGAACTTGAACATGCCAATCATCATTACGAGTTGCCCAATATTCATTATACGGTTGTCACTGTAGCAGGTCGACAAATGGGAGTTGGCGGAGACGACAGCTGGGGCGCCCCCGTTCACGATGAATACGTCATTAAGGCAGATCAAGACATGGAATTTGAGTTTATGATTCATAAAGTTTAGCAAAAACAGCATTATGATGTAATCTTCTCATCTTAGCGTTTTCATTTATCTCGAAAAATAAAAATTGCCATAACAATATGTGCTCATTAAAAAACTAATCTTCGTAATTACTCGTGCACACTCCAATGATCCTGTTCCTAAGGAAACCAATGGAAAAGGAGCAGGATCATTCATGAAGCGTTTGTGCATCACCAACGATCACGGATGGACGCCGCAGACGCTTCGTAAACAGGAACGGAACGTCAAACATGCTCTTCTTCGCCAACGGGTGATGGGCGTTCTCCTGTTCATCGATGATGAAATGCCTGTCTATTCGCATCCTGTGTTGAGGTTCACTTGGTCTGAGGTTCGCCGTCAAAAACGAGTGTTGACATTCGGCTACCACACCACCTTGGGTATTTGGGGCTGTCAACGTCCACGATGGGGATGCCGTCCTTCACGAGGCGGAAAAGCCGTCAATGCCACGACATTCTTGGATGTCTTGCTCCGGCTCAAAGAGCGGGATCCCAATCCGATCGTGGTGCTTGTCTTGGACCATGCCCGGATTCATCAAGCTCGAATCGTGAAGGGATTTTGGCAATAAGTAAGATTATAGTTTAATTTCCTATATTCCCCCTGCTCGTCTCAGCTCAATCCGATCGAGCGTTTGTGGAAATGGTTGAAAGGGATACGGTGATTAACAACGCCTTTCACAAAGACCGCCCTGGATCCGGCAAGCGATTCAACGATTGGGTCATTCCATTCAGGAACGCCCGAAGGATGTGTTGCAGTGCTTGGGGTATGCTGTTTCATGGAGAAGTTCACTTTTCAAGGTGCATGTATTATAGGTAGATAAACAAAAATGAAAAGTGCAGGAAGCTATGTTTTCAGCTCTCATTGGCCAATATAGTACAAGAAAAATTGGTGCCTATGCAATTATCAAATTTGAAAGTGATATCCGGTATATTTTATTTATTTGTTGCTTTGGATTAGCTCGATACTAAGATTTGAACACTACCGCTAGTTTAAGGTTAAGAAATAAAATTATGAAGTGATTTTACTTTTTTAGGTATATAAAAAGAAAAGTTCCATAGATAGTGCCATCTGCCCTCCACCCGGGGATGAAGATACGCGTCAGTTCGGTATTTTCACAGAAAGGAAAGGTATTACGGTTGTAATTTTGAATTACATGTCGAATAAGCAACCTAGAAAAAATTCTTTTTTATTGTTTTTAGTAAAATTTATACTAAAATATATACTAGGAATTGATTGTTTAGGAGGCGTCATCATGGCTGCTAGTTTCGGCTTGACAGAAACCTTTAGAAATGTATTTGGTGGGGGTGAAAAACAGGTTCGTATCTTCTTCGCCCCCGGCCGCGTCAATTTGATCGGCGAGCACACCGATTACAACGGCGGGCATGTGCTGCCGTGCGCCCTTGCGATGGGCACGTATGCGCTTGTGCAGCCAACGAAAGAGCCGCTCGTGCGGCTGTACTCAACAAACTTTCCGGGAACCGGCGTCATTACCGTTCCGTATGATGACTTGTCATACCGGAGCGAGCACGGCTGGGCGAACTACCCGAAAGGGGTTTTGGCCGCGTTCCAGGCGCTTGGCCCGCTGGAGACCGGATTGGATATTTTGTATAACGGTACGATCCCGAACGGCGCCGGACTGTCGTCATCGGCGTCGATTGAACTCGTGACCGCGGTGATGCTCAACGAATTGTTCGGGCGCGGGCTTGACCAGCTGGAGCTTGTGAAAATGAGCCAAAAGGTAGAAAATCAATACGTTGGCGTCCATTGCGGCATTATGGATCAGTTTGCCGTCGGCATGGGGAAACAAAACTGCGCCATCCTACTAAACTGCCAGACGCTTGAGTACCGCTATTTGCCATTGGTGCTTGACGATTGTTCGATCGTCATCGCCAATACGAACAAAAAGCGCGGCCTGGCGGACTCGGCGTACAACGAGCGGCGGGCGACGTGCGAAGCAGCGCTTGCCAAGTTGCAAAACGTGCGCAACATCGCCTCGCTCGGCGAGCTGACGAGCGCAGAGCTCGATCAATACGCTCACCTTCTTTCCCCGCTCGAACAAAAACGGGCCCGCCATGCGGTGACGGAAAACGAGCGGACGCTTGCGGCGGCCGCGGCGCTTGAGCAGGGAGACCTCGGTCGTTTTGGTGAGCTGATGAAGCAGTCGCATTTGTCGCTGCGCGATGACTATGAAGTGACGGGCATCGAACTCGATACGCTTGTCGAAGCGGCATGGGCGCACGAAGGAACGGTCGGGGCGCGCATGACCGGAGCCGGGTTCGGCGGCTGCACGGTGAACATTGTAAAAAAAGCCTATGTTCAAGACTTCATTGAACGGGTCGGAAACGCGTATGCCGAAAAAATCGGGTACGAAGCAAGCTTTTATGTCGTTGATGTTGGTGACGGGGCGAAAGAACTCACGGAACTGGAGGAGATGTGCCGATGATTTTGGTTTGCGGAGGGGCAGGGTATATCGGCAGCCATGCGGTATACCGTCTGCTCGAAAAAGGGGAAGAGGTCGTCGTTGTCGATAACTTGCAGACGGGGCACAAAGAAGCGGTTCACCCTGATGCAGTGTTTTGCCAAGGCGATATTCGCGACCGCGACTTTTTGCGCGGCGTGTTTCGCCGGCACGACATTGAGGCGGTCATTCATTTTGCGGCGAACTCATTGGTCGGTGAAAGCATGGAAGAGCCGCTGAAATATTACGACAACAATGTGTACGGCACACAAGTGCTGTTTGAAGTGATGAAGGAATGCGGCGTCAACCAAATCGTTTTTTCCTCAACCGCCGCGGTGTATGGAGAGCCGAAACAAGTCCCGATCGTTGAAACCGATCCGACGGAACCGACGAATGCATACGGAGAAACGAAGTTGGCGATGGAAAAGATGATGAAATGGGCGGATCGCGCCTACGGCATTCGTTCGATTTCGCTTCGGTATTTTAACGTTGCCGGAGCGTACGGCACGGCAATCGGCGAGGATCATGATCCGGAGACGCATTTGATTCCGTTGATTTTGAAAGTGCCGCTCGGCCAGCGCGAGGATATTTCCATTTACGGTGATGACTATGATACGCCCGACGGCACATGCATCCGTGACTACATTCATGTGCTCGATCTCGTCGATGCCCACGTTTTGGCGCTTCATAAACTGCGGAACGGAGCGGCCAGCGACGTGTACAATTTAGGCAACGGCAATGGCTTCAGCGTCAAAGAAGTGATTGAAGCGGCGCGGCAAGTGACCGGTCATCCCATTCCCTCCCGCGTTGTGGCGCGGCGTCCGGGCGACCCGGCGAGACTTGTCGCGTCATCGGAAAAAGCAAAGCGCGAGCTTGGCTGGGAGCCCAAATTCCCATCCATTACCGATATTGTCGCCTCGGCGTGGGAATGGCACAAAGCGCGGCCGAACGGCTATCGAGGTGTGTGACAATGGAAACGATTTTTGCGGCGATTGAACAACTGATCCGTTATGCCGAGCAACGCGGCCTTTTAGCGCCGGAAGATGTTGTGTACGCGCGCAACCGCCTGCTGGCAACGCTCCGACTCACGGAATGGCAGCCGGCCGAGGTCAAGGACGTTCCCTTGGCCTCGCCGGCCCCGGGATTGGACGCCATGATCGATTGGGCGTATGAACAAGGATTGTTGGAAACGAATACAACGACCGAGCGCGATATATGGGATGCGAGACTGATGGACTGCGTCATGCCGCGGCCGTCGGAAGTGATCCGCGCCTTTTACGAGCGATACCGCCGCGACCCGCAGGAGGCGACGGACTGGTTTTATTCGTTGAGCCAAGCGTCCAATTACATTCAAACGGCGCGCATCGCCAACAATCAGCACTGGAAAGTGTCAACCATCTATGGAGAATTGGATATCACCATTAACTTGGCGAAGCCGGAAAAAGACCCGAAGGAAATCGCCAAAATGAAAGAAGCACCGTCATCCTCGTACCCGAAATGTGTGCTGTGCAAAGAAAATGAAGGGTATGAAGGAACGTGGAGCCACCCAGCTCGTTCCAATCATCGAGTCATCCCGATCACGTTATTGGATGAACAGTGGTATTTCCAATATTCTCCCTACGTGTATTATAATGAACATTGCATCGTCTTCCACGCCGAGCATGTGCCGATGAAAATAGAACGAAAGACGCTCGAGCGTTTGCTTGATTTTGTGGAACAATTTCCCCATTATTTTATCGGCTCGAACGCTGACTTGCCGATTGTCGGCGGCTCGATTTTAACACACGATCATTTTCAAGGCGGGCGCTATCTGTTTGCGATGGAAAAGGCAGAGATCGAGGAATATATTGATCTCCCTTCGTTTCCATCACTGACGGCAGGGATTGTCCGCTGGCCGATGTCGGTCATCCGTTTAACCGGGGCGAAAGAGGACGTGCTGGAGGCGGCGGTGCGTCTGTATGAGGTGTGGCGGGCGTACAGCGATCCAAGTGTCGAGATTATCGCTTCTAGCGGCGATGTCCCGCACAATACGATTACCCCGATCGCCCGGAGGCGCGGCAATTTGTTTGAATTGGACATCGTTTTGCGCAACAACCGAACATCGGCAGAGCATCCGTATGGCATTTTCCATCCGCATCAGGAACTGCATCATATCAAAAAAGAAAATATCGGCTTGATCGAAGTGATGGGGCTGGCGGTGCTGCCGGGGCGGCTTGCCGTGGAACTCGAAACGTTGGCCGACTACCTTGTGCATCGGACGAAAAAAGAAGACTGGGACGAGACAATGCGTAAACATTGGCATTGGTGCGAAGCCATTCGCTCGGCTTATCCGGACATCACAAAGGAAAATGTCCATGACATTTTGCGGTACGAAGTCGGACAACGGTTTGTGACCGTATTGGAGCACGCCGGCGTATTTAAGCGGGACAAGCGGGGAAGGGGAGCGTTTCGCCGCTTCCTTAGCCATGCGGTGGAGAAGATGTCGTCTTTTGCATAAACAAGGCGAAAAAACGTGTTTCATATGAAACAGGAAGGAAGGAGTCACACAGACTATGGCCACCTTAAAAGAAATTGCCGAAAAGGTCGGCGTCTCTGTCGCAACCGTGTCGCGCGTGCTCAACTACGACACAACGCTATCCGTCTCCGACGAGACGAGAAAGCGTATTTTTGAAGTCGCTCAAGAGCTGAACTACAAAACATTGCGGGAACGGAGCCAACAGGCGCGTGAATCATTTCGCTTCGGGCTCATTCACTGGTATTCGGAGCATCAAGAAATCGACGACCCGTATTATATGGCGATCCGCCTCGGCGTGGAAAAAGAATGTTTTGAACGCGGCATCGAACTCGTCAAATTGTTTAAACAGAACGGCGCTTATCCGATTGAACGGATGAAAGGGCTTGATGGCATCATTGCCGTCGGGAAATTCGGTCCGAACGAAGTGAGCGCCTTTGCCGAAGGGGCGAAGCAAATCGTCTTTGTCGACTGCTCGCCGGATGAACGGCGGTTTGACTCGGTCGTGATTGATTTGCGTCAGGCGACGATTGCGGTGCTCGACTACTTGCTTCGGCTTGGGCACACGAAAATCGGATATATCGGCGGCCGCGAATATGTCGACGGGGAAACACCGATTCGTGATGAGCGGGAAACAGCGTTTTACGAATATTTGTATGTCAAGGGGATACACGATTCGCGCCATGTATGGATTGGCTCCTTTACGGCCGAGGATGGCTATCGGCTGATGAAAGAGGCGATTGCCAAAGGGGACTTGCCGACAGCGTTTTTTATCGCCAGCGATTCGATGGCCATCGGCGCTTTGCGCGCGTTGCACGAAGCGGGCATCGCCGTTCCGGAAGAAGTGGCCGTTGTGGGGTTCAATGATCTTCCGACCGCCGCCTTTCTTCACCCGCCGCTTTCAACGGTGAAAGTATACACAGAATTTATGGGCGAAACAGCGGTAGAGATGCTCGTTGAACGGTTGACGACCAACCGAACCATCTGCAAGAAAGTTGTCGTGCCAACAGAGTTCGTCATCCGCGCCAGCAGCGAGAGACGTGAAAAGGGGAGCGGTTGATCAACCGCTCCCTTCCATATTAGTGGAATTCGATATCAACGCGTTTTTTCGTTCCTGTTGTTGTTTTCGGGATGTGAATGTCGAGCACGCCGTTTTTGTACGTCGCGCGAATGTTTTCCGTCGCCGCATCAGCCGGCAGGGTGATCGAACGTTGGAAGCGGCCGAAGAAGCGTTCGCGCCGGTGCATTTGTTCTTCTTTGACATCATGATGGCGCTGAATCGTGCCGCTGATGGTCAACATGTTGTTCTGCACGTCGATATGTACATCTTCTTTTCGCTCGAGACCCGGCAAGTCGCACGAAACAACGTATTCGTTGGCTGTTTCATGCATGTCGATGCGCGGCATCCAGTGCTGCTCATCCATATGAGTGAACAGCGATGGAAAATCACTCGTGAAAAAGCGGTTCATATCACGGCGAATCGATTCCAAATGGCGAAACGGGTCATACGGAATTAACGCCATAACTGCTTTCCTCCTTGGTGTCACTGGATTCCGTTCAATAGTATGAGCCGTATGTTCGTGAATTATGTATGACTGGGGCGCAATTGTTCCATTGCCGTCAAATACGTTTGAATGAGCGCGATTTTTATGTCATTGGGCAAATCCGACGCAGTCACTCGCTTAACTGCGTAATAAAATTTCACTTCAGGCGTCTGCCGCAAACGCGGATGCGTCCATTCGTCGCGCAGCTCCTGCCGGATCGTTTCATATAAAAGGGTTTTGCTTTTCTGTTCATCAAGCGACTCCGGTGTGAGCGAACGATTCGGCCAAAGGCGGCGGTATCCGTCAAGCAAAACAGAAAATGGGTGATTCATTGTAACGATTCCTCCTTAATTGATGGGGTGTTTTTCGTCTTACAATATTATATAAGAACGATCATGACAGAAGGCAATCGGGCTGCGATGTGGCGGTCAGAAATTCCAATTGACATGAAGGGATGGACGTAATATAATCAAATTCGCCATTTCGCGATCGTGCAAAGTCAAAAGGCAAACGACGGAGATGGGACAATCAAAAAAGTTGTTGACAAACAAAGAATGATGATTATAATAATATATTGCCGTGATGAAATGAACGCGGCACAAAGCGATGGAAACAACCGCTTGACATTTTGAAAGATTTATTTATAATAATAGTTGTCGTTAAGTTGCAAAAGCAGTTGCTTGTTCCTTGAAAACTGAACGAAACGAAGCGCAACGAAAGGCTGAGGTCCGTGGATCGCCGCGACGGGCAAATGTTCTTCACCCGCAGGGGTGCTTGCACCCCGAGGGGGAAGGTTATTTGACCCCGAGCGGCGGCGGACCGAAGCTAGACAATACGAAAAGCGGAGGCCGCTTGCCTATCGGCGAAACGCGCTGGAGGGCCTGCGAGGAGGCTGTTGCCGCCGCAGCAGGACCGAAGCGTCGCGAGCCGATAGCGGCCGAAGCTAGACAATACGAAAAGCGGAGGCCGCTTGACACGTTTGGTGTCGGCGCCGAAGCTTACAAAGCCAATCAACTTTCATTGGAGAGTTTGATCCTGGCTCAGGACGAACGCTGGCGGCGTGCCTAATACATGCAAGTCGAGCGGACCGAATCGGAGCTTGCTCTGGTTGGGTCAGCGGCGGACGGGTGAGTAACACGTGGGCAACCTGCCCGCAAGACCGGGATAACTCCGGGAAACCGGAGCTAATACCGGATAACACCGAAGACCGCATGGTCTTTGGTTGAAAGGCGGCCTTTGGCTGTCACTTGCGGATGGGCCCGCGGCGCATTAGCTAGTTGGTGAGGTAACGGCTCACCAAGGCGACGATGCGTAGCCGGCCTGAGAGGGTGACCGGCCACACTGGGACTGAGACACGGCCCAGACTCCTACGGGAGGCAGCAGTAGGGAATCTTCCGCAATGGACGAAAGTCTGACGGAGCGACGCCGCGTGAGCGAAGAAGGCCTTCGGGTCGTAAAGCTCTGTTGTGAGGGACGAAGGAGCGCCGTTTGAACAAGGCGGCGCGGTGACGGTACCTCACGAGAAAGCCCCGGCTAACTACGTGCCAGCAGCCGCGGTAATACGTAGGGGGCGAGCGTTGTCCGGAATTATTGGGCGTAAAGCGCGCGCAGGCGGCTCCTTAAGTCTGATGTGAAAGCCCACGGCTCAACCGTGGAGGGTCATTGGAAACTGGGGAGCTTGAGTGCAGGAGAGGGGAGCGGAATTCCACGTGTAGCGGTGAAATGCGTAGAGATGTGGAGGAACACCAGTGGCGAAGGCGGCTCTCTGGCCTGTAACTGACGCTGAGGCGCGAAAGCGTGGGGAGCAAACAGGATTAGATACCCTGGTAGTCCACGCCGTAAACGATGAGTGCTAAGTGTTAGAGGGGTCACACCCTTTAGTGCTGCAGCTAACGCGATAAGCACTCCGCCTGGGGAGTACGGCCGCAAGGCTGAAACTCAAAGGAATTGACGGGGGCCCGCACAAGCGGTGGAGCATGTGGTTTAATTCGAAGCAACGCGAAGAACCTTACCAGGTCTTGACATCCCCTGACAACCCAAGAGATTGGGCGTTCCCCCTTCGGGGGGACAGGGTGACAGGTGGTGCATGGTTGTCGTCAGCTCGTGTCGTGAGATGTTGGGTTAAGTCCCGCAACGAGCGCAACCCTCGCCTCTAGTTGCCAGCATTCGGTTGGGCACTCTAGAGGGACTGCCGGCGACAAGTCGGAGGAAGGTGGGGATGACGTCAAATCATCATGCCCCTTATGACCTGGGCTACACACGTGCTACAATGGGCGGTACAAAGGGCAGCGAACCCGCGAGGGGGAGCGAATCCCAAAAAGCCGCTCTCAGTTCGGATTGCAGGCTGCAACTCGCCTGCATGAAGCCGGAATCGCTAGTAATCGCGGATCAGCATGCCGCGGTGAATACGTTCCCGGGCCTTGTACACACCGCCCGTCACACCACGAGAGCTTGCAACACCCGAAGTCGGTGCGGTAACCCTGACGGGAGCCAGCCGCCGAAGGTGGGGCAAGTGATTGGGGTGAAGTCGTAACAAGGTAGCCGTACCGGAAGGTGCGGCTGGATCACCTCCTTTCTAAGGATGACAAACCTTTCGGTTCAATGAACATGGCGCTTCCGTTTCGTTCAGTTTTGAGGGAACGAGTGATGTTCTCTCAATGGCAAACGTCGTTCTTTGAAAACTAGATAACCGCAAAAGTAAAGGAAGAAGCCGAGACTCTGTAGGTTAAGCTAGAAAGGGCGCACGGTGGATGCCTTGGCACTAGGAGCCGATGAAGGACGGGGCAAACGCCGAAACGCTCCGGGGAGCTGTAAGCAAGCGTCGATCCGGAGATGTCCGAATGGGGGAACCCACTGTCCGTAATGGGGCAGTATCCATGCCTGAATCCATAGGGCATGGAGGGCACACCCGGGGAACTGAAACATCTTAGTACCCGGAGGAGAAGAAAGCAAACGCGATTCCCTGAGTAGCGGCGAGCGAAACGGGAACAGCCCAAACCAAGAGGCGAGTCCTCTTGGGGTTGTAGGACCGCTCACTATGGGAGTGAGAAAGGAACGGGGTAGACGAACCGGTCTGGAACGGCCGGCCAGAGAAGGTGAGAGCCCTGTAGTCGAAACTTCGTTCCCTCCCGAGCGGCTCCTGAGTACGGCGGGACACGGGAAATCCCGTCGGAAGCAGGGAGGACCATCTCCCAAGGCTAAATACTCCCTAGTGACCGATAGTGAACCAGTACCGTGAGGGAAAGGTGAAAAGCACCCCGGAAGGGGAGTGAAAGAGAACCTGAAACCGTGTGCCTACAAGTAGTCAGAGCCCGTTCATGGGTGATGGCGTGCCTTTTGTAGAATGAACCGGCGAGTGACGATGGCGTGCGAGGTTAAGCCGAAGAGGCGGAGCCGCAGCGAAAGCGAGTCTGAACAGGGCGCAGGAGTACGTCGTCGTCGACCCGAAACCAGGTGATCTACCCATGTCCAGGGTGAAGGCCGGGTAACACCGGCTGGAGGCCCGAACCCACGCACGTTGAAAAGTGCGGGGATGAGGTGTGGGTAGGGGTGAAATGCCAATCGAACTTGGAGATAGCTGGTTCTCCCCGAAATAGCTTTAGGGCTAGCCTCGGGTGTAAGAGTCTTGGAGGTAGAGCACTGATTGGGCTAGGGGCCCTCATCGGGTTACCGAACCCAGTCAAACTCCGAATGCCAACGACTTATGCCCGGGAGTCAGACTGCGAGTGATAAGATCCGTGGTCGAGAGGGAAACAGCCCAGATCGCCAGCTAAGGCCCCCAAGTGCACGTTCAGTGGAAAAGGATGTGGAGTTGCGAAGACAACCAGGATGTTGGCTTAGAAGCAGCCACCATTTAAAGAGTGCGTAATAGCTCACTGGTCGAGTGACTCTGCGCCGAAAATGTACCGGGGCTAAACGTGCCGCCGAAGCTGCGGGATGACCGTTGGTCATCGGTAGGGGAGCGTTCTAAGGGCAGAGAAGCCAGACCGGAAGGACTGGTGGAGCGCTTAGAAGTGAGAATGCCGGTATGAGTAGCGAAAACAGAGGTGAGAATCCTCTGCGCCGAAAGCCTAAGGGTTCCTGAGGAAGGTTCGTCCGCTCAGGGTTAGTCGGGACCTAAGCCGAGGCCGAAAGGCGTAGGTGATGGGCAACAGGTTGAGATTCCTGTACCACCTCCTTCCCGTTTGAGCGATGGGGGGACGCAGGAGGATAGGGCGAGCAGGCGGCTGGAAGAGCCTGTCCAAGCAGTGAGGCTGGCCAGTAGGCAAATCCGCTGGCCGGAAGGCCAAGCTGTGATGGCGACGGAGTGATCCGGAAGTCCCCGATTTCACACTGCCAAGAAAAGCCTCTAGCGAGGGAAGAGGTGCCCGTACCGCAAACCGACACAGGTAGGCGAGGAGAGAATCCTAAGGCGCGCGGGAGAACTCTCGTTAAGGAACTCGGCAAAATGACCCCGTAACTTCGGGAGAAGGGGTGCTCTTTCGGGTGAAGAGCCTGGAAGAGCCGCAGTGAAAAGGCCCAAGCGACTGTTTATCAAAAACACAGGTCTCTGCGAAGCCGAAAGGCGACGTATAGGGGCTGACACCTGCCCGGTGCTGGAAGGTTAAGGGGAGCGCTTAGCGGAAGCGAAGGTGCGAACCGAAGCCCCAGTAAACGGCGGCCGTAACTATAACGGTCCTAAGGTAGCGAAATTCCTTGTCGGGTAAGTTCCGACCCGCACGAAAGGTGTAACGACTTGGGCGCTGTCTCAACGAGAGACCCGGTGAAATTATACTACCTGTGAAGATGCAGGTTCCCCGCGACAGGACGGAAAGACCCCGTGGAGCTTTACTGCAGCCTGATATGGAATTTTGGTATCGCTTGTACAGGATAGGTGGGAGCCTAAGAAGCCGGAGCGCCAGCTTCGGTGGAGGCGACGGTGGGATACCACCCTGGCGGTATTGAAATTCTAACCCGCACCCCTTAGCGGGGTGGGAGACAGTGTCAGGTGGGCAGTTTGACTGGGGCGGTCGCCTCCCAAAAGGTAACGGAGGCGCCCAAAGGTTCCCTCAGAATGGTTGGAAATCATTCGGAGAGTGCAAAGGCACAAGGGAGCTTGACTGCGAGACGGACAGGTCGAGCAGGGACGAAAGTCGGGCTTAGTGATCCGGTGGTTCCGCATGGAAGGGCCATCGCTCAACGGATAAAAGCTACCCCGGGGATAACAGGCTGATCTCCCCCAAGAGTCCACATCGACGGGGAGGTTTGGCACCTCGATGTCGGCTCATCGCATCCTGGGGCTGTAGTCGGTCCCAAGGGTTGGGCTGTTCGCCCATTAAAGCGGTACGCGAGCTGGGTTCAGAACGTCGTGAGACAGTTCGGTCCCTATCCGTCGCGGGCGTAGGAAATTTGCGAGGAGCTGTCCTTAGTACGAGAGGACCGGGATGGACGCACCGCTGGTGTACCAGTTGTCCCGCCAGGGGCACCGCTGGGTAGCTATGTGCGGACGGGATAAGCGCTGAAAGCATCTAAGCGTGAAGCCCCCCTCAAGATGAGATTTCCCATCGCGTTAGGCGAGTAAGATCCCTCGAAGATGACGAGGTTGATAGGTCCGAGGTGGAAGCGTGGCGACACGTGGAGCTGACGGATACTAATCGATCGAGGGCTTAACCTAGAAAAGTGGAAGCGCCGTGTTTCGCTCTCGAAGCCAAATGTTCTTCACCCGCAGGGGCGCTCGCGCCCCGAGGGGGAAGGTTATTTGGCAGAAGAGAGCTAGGCGCTGGAACTGGACAATAGAAAAGCGCAGGCGAGCCGGAGCTAGACCGGACGAAATGCGGCTTCTTCCGACGGTTATCTAGTTTTGAAGGAATGAATTCCTCTCATGATGCGGAAGTAGTTCAGTGGTAGAACACCACCTTGCCAAGGTGGGGGTCGCGGGTTCGAGTCCCGTCTTCCGCTCTCTGCCGTGCGCTCGTAGCTCAATTGGATAGAGCATCTGACTACGGATCAGAAGGTTAGGGGTTCGAATCCTCTCGAGCGCGTTTATTCATTAGTTTGAGAAAGATATTGACAAAAAAGAAATTAGCGATTATATTTTTATTGCAGTTGTTTCTAAGACAAGTTCCAATGATATGGATCATGCGGGTGTAGTTTAATGGTAAAACCTCAGCTTCCCAAGCTGAAGTCGTGGGTTCGATTCCCATCACCCGCTTTTCTTTATTTAAAGAAACGGTGAAGGATGTTACTCATTGTCTGCATTGCATTTCCGCAGCTCAGCGGGATAGAGCAACAAACGAGACATCCTCGAATGAACTGCGAGTTGCCCCGACGCATCAAGCTTCTTTGCGTGAGCTGGTAGAGGAAGGGGCAGCGATGGAAGATTAGAGTGTCATCTTGGTTATGTCCCAGTAGCTCAGTAGGATAGAGCAACGAGCGAGACATCTTCGAATGAGCTGCGGGTTGCCCCGACGCATCGTGCTTCCTTGCGTGATCTGGTAGAGGAAGGGGCAGCGATGAAGATTAGAGTGTCATCTTGGTTATGTCCCAGTAGCTCAGTAGGATAGAGCAGCGGCCTTCTAAGCCGTCGGTCGGGAGTTCGAGTCTCTCCTGGGACGCCACTTACATACGATCGGTTCGGGTTAACAGTGCTGAAACCCTTGATATGACCGCATTTGCGGTCATTTTTCATTTTTTGGGAATCCCGAAAAAAACGATAGAATCCGAAAAAATTTTGCACGAATTTTGTGCGCATGAGAAGTGTGTTGCCCATATAAAAATGATTTTGCCAAGTGACCTATAAGACTGGTGAAAGACCGCGGATTCCCTTCATCAATGGGGAACGCGTGAAAAGCAGAACCGATGCAACAAGGTTTTTCTCGTTAAGTAATTGTAAATTATCACTTTATCATCGGAATAAATGAGTCATTTTTTGCCCATTCTTTCAGAAAGCCCTCTCCCCTTTTCTGAAGGAATGTGCTAATTTACATCATGAGAGTGCAGGGAAACGGTTGTCAGGTCGAACGAGGAAAACGAGGAAAGGGAACAAGAAGCTGAGGTCGTGCCTCGTGGAATGCGCCCGTGCCACCGCCCGAACGAAGAACACGTACCTATCGGCCAAGTATTATCGGATCGCCAAACGAAGAGGAGCGAATCGAGCGAGTGTCGCAGTCCGGAGAACGATTTTAGAACGGATTGATTACATCTTAACTCGAAAGGAACCGTATAGAGAGTTGGGAGCGGACTACTGGGATCGGCAGCGAGAAGCGAGCCTCGTGCGTCAAACGGTGAAACGATTAGAGGGGGTAGCGTACGAAGTGAAACTGGAAAAAACGAGTGCATAGCACGGATAAACCATATATATACTGTAATGCCTTAATTTAGAAATTAGTTCCAAAGACTAGGGGATCCTTGTTTTTTTTGTCTTAAGTGGTGTTTTCAGGATAGACAAAATCAAACAACCATAAAAATAGCCCTTGCCTAGAAAACTCAACTAGCAACGCGGCCTATAAATAATACAAGAAAACCAACTGATCCACAAACCTAAAGGGAGCTTGGTTTTTTGTTGTATTTTTATCCATAAAATAACAATGCCTTTCTTAATCGTCTTTAGTGTAATACTTTATAAAACTTATAAATGAAATTAGAACTATTGCAATGATATTAGCTGTAACAGAAACTCGTTCATTCTCAACAAACACGTTAAACACCCAAACAAAAAAGAAAATCACGAGTGTTGATTATCCAAAATTATACATACGCCTTCCATAAATTTGGGCATACTCAAACAAAGCAGCGGCCATCCCGGATTTCCAATCGAGAGGAAGCTGCCCAGAGAAAAAACGGCGAACGAACGAAATGAAGGAAAGAGAGACGTTCGTCTGTTTTTTGGTTTGATCATACAGCCATCGCAGCAACACATACGCGATGAACGCCGCAAACAGTTGGTTGTATACCGCATTTTCCGTCGTGCCAAACAAGGTCGGGACATTCAGATATTGCTTCACCCAACGGAAAAAGACCTCAACAGTCCAACGTTGTTGGTACATGTCGGCAATGGTTTCCGCAGACGCATGGAAGAGGTTCGTCACGACCCGAATGTCGCGGCCATTCGCATCTCGAAAGATCACCACCCGGTGACGCTTGGTGGAGCGGCATTGTTTCGTCCCCAACTGGCACGTGAAGTCGGCTTGAACCGATGAGGATGTGCTGGAAAGGCGTTTCAAGCTTTTTTTCTGATGAAGTTCGATGTTGTCCTTCATCCGAATGACAAAGAGCTGATGCTGCTCCACAAATCGATCGAGGCGTTCGATTTTGAAATACGCCCGGTCTTCCACCAGCACTTGTTGAGCGTTCGTCAACTGTTCTCCCACCGGGCCATCATGACGCAGTCCGATGGTTTCCACCACGTCTGCCGGCAACGAGGATTCCGGCGAATACGCGACGTGCAGCTTCACTCCGGCGCGTTCGCCGTGATACGGCGCCCATGGCAGGCGGTTTTTCCCGACCGTGACGGTCGTCGAATCCACCACCCGAAGCGGTTTGGGAAACCGAAGCGAACGGCGGGTTTGGCGGTTGCACTTGGAAATGATCAACGCCAACAAGCGTTTCATGATGTCATAGGGAACTTCTTTCGCTTTCTTGGATACAGTTGAATAATGGAATCGCGGCAATCCATACAGAGGCCCCACATCGGCTCCGTGGCGAAAGCTTTTCCATTGATGCATGGCGGCCAGCAGGAAGAAGTGAATCAACTCGCGCAACGTAAAGGTTCGAGACGAATCACGATACCCAACCGCTTCGGCAATCAGTTGAATCTCTTCATCCGAAACAAGTTTTTGCATCAAATTCGGGAGTGTGGTATGCTTGTTCATAGAGAGCACCTCCTGGGTTTGTTTGTGTCGCTACTCACATTCTACAGGAAAGGTGCTCTTTTTTCTATACCCTTTGGATTTTATTGGATAATCAACACGCCTGAAAGAAAATGATCAACAGAATATCTTTATATTTTTGTTTAATTGTTTTTTTCATCTCACTCTTCCTTTCTTTAAATAATTTATTCTTACTGTAGATTTGCTCATCTACAGTATCAAACAAAAAAACGGAAGAGAGCGCTCACTTTCTTGGAATGAACAAAAAAGCAAGAGGTGATACGGAATGAATATCGTTGCAATCAGAATATTTTTACGCTTGCAGCTCTCGCGACATTAATCAAAACAGCGCTAGAGATTGAGGAAATGGTCGCGAAGCGCAAGCGTAAGAAACGAAAAAAACGATAAGCTAACTAGGGGTGGGGTTACCGCCAACCTCACCCTCTCAAGAATATTATATCCGTTCTTCCACACAAATTCCAATGAAGAAATGGTTCAAAAAAATCGAAGCGACAGATTGCTTTTTCGCAATGTTGTTCCTGTCTTGGTTGAACGAAATTGATTTCCACAACATGACGATTTTAAGATGGCTCACGTTGGTGCTTGTTGCAGCTTGGGTGATCATGATCGTGATCAAATACAAATTGAAATTCGAGGGTGATGATTGATGGAATACCACTTGAAGAACCGGGAAGAAGTGGAGTGCTTCATTAAAAATGAAGTCCTCACCACTTCCGAAGTGGTTGAAATTCTTGGAGTTACTCGTCAACGGATTAGTCAAATGATTTCCGCTGGCAAGTTGAATCCGATAAAAAAATTACGTGGTGATAGCTTGTTTTTACGGCGGGATATTGAAGAAAGAAAAAAAGAACTTGAGGCATTGCGAAAAAAATATCGCCCGTATGATGCAGAATAATGCAAAAAGCCCTTCTCATTCGAGAGGGGCTTTTATTTGTATTCATTAACCAAATATAAAGACTAGATAAATAAAAACGACAAATAAGAAAAACAAAGTAACTAAGGCGATACCTAACCACACAACTTTTCTAAAAATTTTTATTTTCTTGTCCGAATTACTTCTAAATGTTACTAGAGAAATAGCGCCAAAAATTATCCCTAAAAAGCCTCTATATAATGTGTTAAACCAAGTAACGTGATCATTTGGCCCTACTATTAACGTACCTAGTGCATAAATAAAGAAGATTATAGATAATATCAAAGAACTGTAAGTAAAAATTCGTCCTTTCTTGTTATTATTAGCAGAAAAATTATACATAAAATACCCCTTGTCTTAATTTTATTTTCTTTCTTTCGAAGCTTCTTTTATGATATAGTTTTTGAAGGCATCACCTATTGCTTTAATTTGATTATCTGTCGGGATTCCGTATTTTTTAAGTTTTTTTCTGCTAATGGGGCCATTAAGGATATAGGTGTTACATCGGCTTTGCCTATTTTAATATGAACATCAACTTTAGTTAAGTTTCTGTCAACAGATTCTTTAAATTTCTTTGTACCCCCGAAAGATTCGATAAATTCACTAAAGCGATGATGTACATCACCAGACTTTGAATAATATTTCTTAATTGCATCAGATAGTAGTAAATTTTTATTTTCTCTCATCATATTGGCAATGTTTACAGCATCTACATCCGCCAATATATCATCCCTTGAGAATGAACTGTTACCCCCAATAATGTTTTTTGCTTCTTTTTGAAGAACCTTTAGCTTGTTTGAATCTTTAGTATTTTCTTGGAGGTCTCCTAATGCAGTATGCAAATCACCCGCCCATCCAGCCCAAGAATCAGGAACAGGAGTATTTGATAATATTGCATCAATGGTTGCCGCTATATGTATGAAGTCAATCTTGTCACCAGTGACAGGATCTTTTATAAAAGCGCCTTGACCATTTGGACTAAAAAAATTATCTAATTTTTTGTTTTTTTGATTCAATATATTTCACATGTTTATCATCTATGGTACCAGCTGTAACATCCCACTTGAAGCCGTCATACTTCGTAGATCTTAAGTATTCTAAATCATAATCATTCAATACGTTTAGTTGTATCAAATAATCCGTGGTGCTAGATGAACTTGATCAAGCAAAAATAGCCCTTGCCTGGCGGATCTCCTGTAGAATGAAAGTGCAACCTACCATTCGAAAGGAGAATCCTCATGCAAGAGCACTTTCATTTTACTACAGATCGAGCTAAGATTCAAAAACAATATGCCGCCATTTTCTTTTTTGTCTCCGCCCAACTGTCATTGATTCAGACGCATCTTCAACAGCGCAACCGCCATTTGGTAAAGCAAGAAGATGGCGTGATCATAGCGATTCACATTTGGGGGAAACCGCTTGGTTTTTCTTCCGAACGGGCATGGCATCGCTTTGTCACCGGAAATTTGTTCCCAAACGGGCAGTTTCTTGAACGTTCCCGATCCAACCGTTGTTGTCGGGCACTGCGCTTTGCCATCAAATGGATTCGCCATGAACTGGCGAAACGCGGCCACCATCATGCTATGCCGTGGCCGATAGCTTACCGTTAGAGTGGTGCCATGCCACAAGAAGGCATCGTGTCAAACGGGTTCAAGGGATCGCCGACATCGGGTATGGCGCTTCAAAAAAGCAATGGTACGACGGCTGGAAACTGCACCGTCAAGTGACAGATCAAGGGTTGCCTATGGGCTATGTGGTGACGGAAGCGTCCTGCCATGATCGGATCGCCGCTGAAAGCGTGATGACTCAAATTCCTCATCCTTATCACCTCGGGGACAAAGGGTTCATTAGCCGTGAGTTGCAAAAAAAGCTGCACGAAGAATACCAAATGGCGCTTTGGACTCCGTCTCGAAAAAACCAGAAACATCGCCCGTCCGGGGCATGGGAGAAGTGGATCAAAAACACAAAATGATCGAGACGGTGTTCTCGGTTCTGGTTAACCAATACCGGATCACAGAGATTCGAGCGAATTTCGTGATCGGATTTGAAGTAGCGCTCGTGGTTAGCCTATTCGCTGATCACACTCGGGCTAGTTGAGTTCTAACGCTCAACTAGCGCCACGGGTTTTCTCTATAAATGTTTATTGATCTTTAATGGTTCTTCAAATCCGTTAATATATCTAAAAACTTTCTTATCACGATCAAAAATTGCTTTTCCGGCATGAACTAATCGGTGATGTGTTGGACACAAAATTACGATATTGGAAGGTTGATGATTTAGACTAATGGAGAAATACTCGATATGATGTGCTTCGACAACATTCACCCCGTAGGGATGTTGATGATTGACCCCACAAATTTGGCAAGAGTAGCTATAAATTTCTTTAAGATACTGTAGATGAGCAAATTCGCTAACATAAATTTACAACCAAATAAAAAAGGAGACATGAACCCGATTCCTTGGTTAGAATAGATGTACCACCAACTACCCACAAGGAGGTTCATGTCTCATGAATAGATTAGCACATCATCAAGGAATCCACAAGTTTTTCATGACGCTGGGATTGGCGCTTTATTTCTCGAAACCGGTCATCAAGCATCTCGTTCATATTGTGGATGCCTTGACTACCAAGGGATTTTCGGGAACATTGACCGATGTCCATCACTGGAGTTTTCATCCCAATCATCGAACCACGCTCAGCCCTTTTTTTCACGAAAAGCCCTTGGGATGAAGAGACGTTGCTTCGCAAACTCCAGCCATGGATCCTTCATCGCATCCAGCGAATCGCCAAACAGGAGAATCAACCCCTTTTTGTTTCGATTGATGATACCATTTGCCAAAAAACGAAGCCTTCGTCACGGGCTGCCCGCGCCATTCAAGGGTGTGATTGGCACTACTCGCACAAAGATCATCAATCCTTTGGGGGCATTCGCTCGTTTGGCTGATGGTGCATACTTTCTCGCAAGCGTTTCCGTTCGCCTTTCGTCTGTATGACAAGACGGCGGGAAGAAGCAAGATCGACCTAGCGATCGAGATGCTTTCCTCGCTCAAGGGGAAACGGGCTCAGCCGGTGTATGTGCTCATGGATTCGTGGTATCCGTCCCAAGCGCTCATCGAAGCCTGCCTGAAACAAGGATTCCATGTCATCGCCATGCTCAAGACGAACCGGATTCTCTATCCGAAAGGCATCGCCATCCAAGCGAAGAAGTTCGCCCGCTATATCGAGCCCAACGACACCCGCCTCGTCACGGTGGGGAAGGAGCGTTACCGCGTGTATCGCTACGAGGGAGCGATCCATGGCCTCGATGACGCGGTGGTGCTGCTGGCTTGGAAGGCGGATGAACCGATGACGCCAGATCATCTCCATGTTGTCTTGAGCACCGACCGGGAGCTAGGCGATGAAGAGATCTTGCGTTACTATGCCCAGCGCTGGACGATCGAATGCTTTTTCCGGCAGGCCAAAGACCAGCTGAAGCTCGATGGATACCGTGTTCGTCACATTCGGGCGGTGAAACGGTATTGGGCCGTGGTGCTGTTCGCCTGCGTATACAGCATCGCGGAATCTCAACAAGACCTCTCTTCCGGCCTGGAGCTTCTTCGTTCTCGGAAAGGACACAGCGTCGTTGAGTTCATCTACGATGCCGCGAAGCAAGAGATTCCCATTGATGTGATCAAAAAACAGCTCCATGTCGCCTAAGGGGTACCCTGTTTGTCTCTTAGTGAATGGAAATTACTGTAATGAAAAATGCTCATCTACAGAACTATTAATAATTTTGGGAGACAGGCAGTTTGATTTGGGCCTGAATTCAAATTTCTCGTTTACCGCAACCGCAGAAGCTTTTTGTCTTGCAAATGAAAACAAATTGAAACGTTCATGGTGGTGAAAGTTTGTTAAAATGTATAGGATAGAAATAAAATGACCAAACAAGCCATACAATGAACATGCATGGCAAATCAGTAAGTCGGGTGATGGACATGGAGTTTGAACAACGGCTTGTTCATAAAACGTTTTATGAAACGCTAATTGACGAAGGGGAGGGCGATGTGGTTGGCGCGCTCGGCGACGTTTTTTTCGCCGCGCACCGCGATGGCGCGGATCTATCGTCCATTCGCTTTGCCCAGGGGGAAGTCTATTTTCATCGCCGCGATTATGAGGCCGCCATTTTTAAGTGGGAAAACGTTCATAACGAGCTGCGCCCATGGGCGCAAAAGAACATGGCGGACAGCTACTATGAGCTCGGGCAGCTGAGAATGGCTGAGGAGCTGTACCGTTCGGTCGAGACGGAAAGTGAGACGCTTCAAGCGGAGCTCATTTTGTGTTTGTTTTCCCTCTATCGCGAGTTAGGGGAAACAGAAAAGGCAGATGAAATGATCAAGCGCGGCGTGACGTTGTATCCGGATTATCCGAACATGACCGAATGGGCGCGTGCCTTTTTCGAGGAACAAGGCGATTGGGAAAGCGCCATTGAGCTCGCTTTGGGGGAGGCGGTGCGGACTTCATCGCGCCGCTGGGCAGACATTTTGACCGGTTATGTGGAACAAGGACATGCGCGGACGATGGCGCCGGCGCGGTTTTCACGCTGCCTAGCGCTGTTGTATGAAACGGATCGCGTAAAGTTTGAGCGGCTTGTGCAGGCGCTATGGAACGGTTATCGAGATGGGGATCTCTATTTTTCGTGGCTCGCGGAGTGGAATCGCCTCGATGATGAGTTGGCGCTAGGTCGAGACTATGAGTGGAAGAGGATTCCTGCTCTTTTGGCCGAGGTGTACGAAGGGTTAATGAAAGGACCGTATCGATGGAAAGAGCTCGTGGAAGTGATCCCGCCGCTGTTAAAAAGCTGGGTGAATATGGCGGAAGGTTCCGCGGCGGCGGTGGCTGCGGCTGCCTTGTTGGCGTGGAGCGAGAAAGTTCCCGAGGCGTTTGCCGAAGACATCATTCGTGATGCGGCCAAGCGGCTTATGGGAACAAGAGGAAAAACACGGGAAGCAGCGCTAGCCCTGTTTGAAGAAATGGCCGAATGGGCAGAAGCGCAGCGGGCAGGGGCTCATTTCCGGTTTCGCTGGCTCATGCGGCGTCTAGCGGATGCGCAAGGACATTGCGTGTTGATTGCCGGGGCGTCGCGCCATGAGCGGTTGGCGTTTTTGCGGACGCTGGTTGGTGAGGCGGCGCTGGCGGCGCCATCTGCCCCGGTGCTCGTGTGGAAACACGGGGAAGAAGCCGAAATAGTGAAAATCAGCGATGAACAGTTTACGGTTTTCTCAAACATTGAAGAGTTTCAACAAGCATCAGGAGGTCGCGGAAGCCGGTTCCCCGATGATGCGGTCATTGAATGCACAGCTCCGTTTTCCCTTTTGCCGCAGGGAGTTTCCTTGCTCGATATCGGTCCGCTTGGCGGGCGCGCTTCCTTCGACCATGAGGCGCTGATCTCTATTGCGCTTGCCGACAGCGTTCTTTTTCTTCTGAACGGAGACGATCCGTTTTCCAGCATCGATGAGCAGCTGGTATTCCAGCTGCGCGAACGGATTCCGCAGGCGCCGATTCACTTTTTGCTTCCTCCAGGAGACGGGATGGTCGATGAGCAGGAGACAATGAGTATTGTTCGGGAAATAGAGGCGCATATCCGCACGGTTGTTCCGGAAGCCAATGTCATCGTTTATTCGCCGCATGCCCCAAGCCGCAGCCAGCAGCAAACGCTCGTTGACTGGCTCGGCGAATTGGGCCGTCATCGGTCGATAGAGCGTCGGGAAACGGCGCTATTAGCGACGATCCGCCAGTTCATTGCTCATTTGTTCCGGCAGCGAGCGGAGGCGGAAAGCCGGTTGGCCGAGTCGATTGTCTGGAAAAAAGAGATGGCGGCCAAGCTGAACGGGGCGATTCACCAGCTCGGTGATCAGCAAGAAGAAAAGACGGTGAAGATCGTCAAATCGTTCCGCGCGGTGTTGGAAGAGACGCGGACGGCTTTGGCAACGGCGATTCCCGACATGTTGCGCCAAGCGGCTGACTTCGTGGGCGACGACAGCGATTTTGCCCGTCTTCACCTTGAGTTGAATGAGCGGGTGAACGAGCGGATTCGCGCCTATATCGACGGCGAGGTGCTGCCGCGGTTGCATTGTGCTCTAAACGAGTGGATTGCTGGAGCTGAGGATGAATTCAATGAATGCCAAGCGTTTTTATATGAAATGGCCGAAGGATTGAATGCCATGTTTGGCGAGGAACGGCTGAAGCTTGAATGCGATTTTCGCCTTCTCGCCGATTGGCGGCGCGATACGGATCGATTGATCAGCGGAGTACAAATAGACGAGGTGAACGTGTTTTTGCGGAGAACGCCAAGTCAGCTGTTGTTGAAAGGGGCGGGCAAACTGCTCGGTGCGTTTCCGCAAAATAAGGCGATGCTCGCGCAAAGGTATCGACAGTGGATGCAAACGCAAGATTACAGCGATGTGGCGGAAACGGTCGCCCAGCAGTTGCTGATGCCGTTTGAATGGTTTGCCAAATCGCTCGAGCGCGATATGGCTCGGTTTTTCCAAGCGCCATCCGCCGTTTTAAATGAAACGTTGGAACGGTTGGAGCTCGAAACGGTCGCCCAAGAAAGAGAATTAAAACAGATGCGCACCCATCCGGAGGCGTACCGCGACCCGCTCGTTCTCTTTAGCATTCGTTTGCGGCAATGCGAGCAACTGGCGCAGGCGGCATCGGCCGCTGTGCATTTGCGGCAAGATATAAACAACCCTATCGGTTCGCTTTGATCGTTGCATGTGAATCCGTGTTGGAATCGAATCAGGCTGCGCCAACGGTCGGGTCTGCCCGCCTGTTGGACGCAGCCTGATGGCTTAGGAGGCTGGTGATTTCATCATGGGTACGGCTTGACGATGTTATTTCTCAATGAGAAATACTTTATTGCATCGATCGTGCTTTTCGCTTATTTTCCCATTAATGAAGGGAATCAACCGTTTTTCACCGGCCTTTTCGAGTGAAGGGAAACCAGCTTACGACAATTCGAACGCCCAGTTGCCGCGGCGGAAAATCGGTTCGCGCTTGCCGTCTTTCGTGACGCCATCGATGTTCAGTTCGGCCGAGCCGATCATAAAGTCGACGTGGACGAGGCTGTCGTTGACGCCGCGGCGGTCAAGCTCTTCTTTGGACAGCGCCGCGCCGTTTTCGATGTTCGTCGGGTACGCTTTGCCAAGCGCAAAATGGCAGGCGGCGTTTTCATCAAACAGCGTGTTGTAAAAAATGAGATTGGACAGCGATACGGGCGACTGGTGCGGCACGAGGGCGACTTCGCCGAGGCGGCGCGCCCCGTCATCGGTATCAAGCAAATGTTTGAGCGTCTCATATCCTTCTTCGGCGCTGAAATCGATGACTTGACCGTCTTTAAAGGTGAGCGTGAAGCCGTCGATGATGTTGCCGTTGTAATTGAGCGGCTTCGTGTTGCGGACCGTGCCGTTGACGCCGTCTTTATGCGGCATCGTAAACACTTCCTCGGTCGGCATGTTCGGGTTGAAGCGCACTCCGGTTTGGCTGGTCGCCGCGCCGCCGTGCCAAACGTGCCCGTCGACGAGCTCGACCGTGATGTTGGTGCCCGGCGCTTCGTAAACGAGCTGTTTGTATTGCTTGTTGTTTAAGTAATCGACGATGCGGGCGAGCCGATCGTTATGTTCGCGCCAAGCGGCGATCGGATCGTCTCGGTCGACGCGGACGATGTGGAAAATCGCTTCCCATAATTTGTCGATGGCTTCTTCATCACGCAGATCGCTAAATACTTTTCGCGCCCATGCGGCCGTCGGGACGGACAGGAGCGACCAACAGTTCCGGTCGGCCATGATGGCGCTCCGGTAGTTGGCGAGCGCTTGGGCGGCCGTTTTATTGGCGGTCGCGATCCGCTTCGGATCGACGTCTTTCAATAAGTCCGGGTTCGGGGCGTAAATCGACAAAAAGGCCGCTCCTTGTTCGACGAGCTCTTCCATCGCTTTGGCCCGCCACATCGGATATTCGGAAAACGCTTCCTCAGGGGCGTGATGAAATTTGATGTATGTAAGTGCCTCATCGTTCCACTCGACATACACGTGTTTCGCCCCGGTTTCATACGCCGTTTTGGCGATTTTGCGGACGAGCGGCGCCGCCTCGAGCGGGGCGTTGACAAACAGCGTCTGTCTAGGCTGAATGTTGACGCCGACTTTCACGGCCAATTCGGCGTATTTGTTTAGCTCGTTTTCCCAGCGATCCATATCGTTCACTCCTTTTTTTGGTGTCAAGTCCACTTTATTACATAGCGTTGTTTTTTGCAACTTTTTGAACAGCGAGAGGGAAAGGTGACAACGAGTGGAGCAAGAATTTCAGCATAAACCGCTTCCCATCATCATAATGGTAGTAATGAACCAAATAACTCAGAAGCTGCACTTTTCTTGGCTGTACCGGCATTGTCGTCTTCGTTCGATGGCAATGTCGGTTTTTTTACGGGGAAAACGGCGGGCGGCAGTGTCGTGAGGCGAACAAGATCGCGAGGGGGAGAAACGATGAATGGCCTCATCTTGGCGGAGCTCGTGCTGTATTGTCTCGTGATGGCAGCCCTTGGTTATTGGTATGGAAAAAAAGAGATGAGCCATAGCGATTTTTTGCTTGGCGGAAAAAAGCTTCCGGGTTGGACGCTCGCTTTTTCCGAACGGGCGACAGGGGAATCGGCGTGGCTGTTGCTTGGCTACACGGGGGTTGTGTTTGCGAGCGGTCTTTCTGCGATTTGGGTGGCTGTCGGCATTGTCATCGGCATCGTCTGCGCTTGGCTTTTTTTGGCTGACCGGTTTCGCCAAGAGGCGGAGCGGTACGGCGCGCTGACCCTGCCCGGCTATTTGGCGAAACGGTTCGGCGCGCACGGGCAAACGATTTTATGGCTTGCGACCGTCCTTATTTTTAGCTTTATGATGTTTTATTTCAGCGCGCAAATTGCCGGAGCGGGCAAGACATTGTTTACCGTTTTCCATATCGACCCAGCGCTTGGCATGGTCATCAGCGTGGCGATTGTCATTATCTTGTCATACACTGGCGGGTTCGTCAGTGTCGTTTGGACGGATATGATTCAAAGTGTGCTCATGCTGGCGACGCTCGTGATTTTGCCCATTGTGGCGTTCGTGGAAATTTATAGTGGTGGCTTGTCGATCAGTGAAGCGCTTCATCACGCGAAACCAGGCCTTGATTCATGGACGGGGGGAGTCACTGGATTTGCGCTTGGGCTATTGTTGTTTAACAATTTTGCTTGGTTTTTCGGCTATCTGGGCGGCCAGCCGCAGCTGAGCGTCCGCTTCATGGCGTTGAAAGACGCTCGCGAGGCGAAAACGGCCAAAACGGTGGCGATCATTTGGACGCTGCTGGCCTATGGCGGCGCGTTTGGCATCGGTCTTGCGGCGATTACCCTTTATCAGGGTCATTCCTTCGCCGACGTGGAAACGGTATTGCCGCATATGGCGCTCGATTTGTTGCCGCCGTGGCTCGCGGGAGTATTGCTGTCGGGCATTTTGGCGGCCATCGTGACAACGGCCGATTCGCAGCTGCTGGTGATCACGAGCGCCATTAGCGAAGACATTGCGCGCCGTTCATTGCGCCTTCGTCTGTCGGAAAAGCAGCTTGTCGCGCTTTCCCGCGCGGTGGTGGTTATCGCCGGACTGCTTGGTTTGGTGCTGGCGATGACATCTGAGTCGCTCGTCTATCTCGTTGTCAGCTGGGCGTGGGCTGGAATCGGCTGCACGTTGTCACCGGCGATTTTACTCTCCTTTTTCTGGAAGCGGTATTCTGGCATCGGCGTCATCGCCACGATTCTGGCTGGGTTTCTCAGCACGGTCATCTGGATTTCCTCGCCGCTTGAGGCCATCATCAGTTCACGGTTTACGACGTTTGCCATTGCGCTGGTGGCCGGGGTGCTGTTCAGCTTGTTGTTTCCCGATCGTCAGCGGACGATGTGATCGATCACGTCAATCCATTCGCATGAGGGTGTCCCGAAAGAGGCGGGACACCTTTTTTCTACACGAAACGCTTGATGATATCCCGCCTCTTTGAAGAAAAGGCGGGCGTTTATGCCGGTCCGGTGCGGTGGTTGCTGCTGTTTTGTCAACGTTGTTCGCTGTCTAAAAACCGTCGCACCATTTGGGCGCATGCCTCCCGGTCGTAGCGATGGTAAAAGGTTGTCGCAAACCGGGCCGGATCGCCGAAGAAAAACCGTTCGTACAGCGTCTGCCGCGTCCCAAAGGCGCTCATCGCCAAATCCCATGCGAAGCGGAATAGCTGCACCCGCTGTTCGGCCGGAAGCGTCGCTATTTGACCGAAGATTGTCAATGCGCTCGATATACTCGGTTCCGTTAATAATGGCCATAGTTTCCATCCCCTTTTTCTGTAAAAACCGTTTATGGCCATTGTATGCGCGCCTAGAAAAAAGGGAAGGAGGTTCATCGGCGAGCAGGACAGGCGATTTCCACCCGGTTGCGCCCGTTTTGTTTAGCCCGGTATAGCGCCTGATCGGCAAGGGAAAGAAGCGCCTCGGCATGCTCATTTGGCTGCGGGATGGCGACCGCGGCTCCGACGCTGACAGTGACGCAGTTGGCAGCGGGCGATAAGCGGTGTGGGATGGCCAGCCCTTCAATGTTCAACCGTATTGCTTCAGCGGCCGCTGCCGCTTTTGACGGCGAAGCGTGCGGCAAAATAACAGCGAACTCCTCGCCGCCATAGCGTGCCGCCGCCCCGCCGTATTGCTTGGCTGTTTGTTCAAGCGATACGGCGACTTTGCGCAAACAGTCGTCGCCGCATTGGTGCCCGTATGTGTCGTTAAACCGTTTGAACGCATCAATATCGATCATAATCAAGGCCAGCGGGGCGTTTTGTTGTTTGGCGCTTTCCCATTCACGGGCGAGCAGCTCATCGAACGAACGGCGGTTGGCGATGCCGGTCAATCCGTCAAGCGACAACATGCGCTGCAGCAAATCGTTCGCCTTTTTCAGCTGCTCCTCAGCCTCTTTTCGCAGCGTAATGTCGCGAACGACGGCGATCATCCCTTTGCCGCCGCCGAGTTTGCGCCCCGTCGTCTCAAGCCAGCTTTTTGTGCCATCTTTTTTACGGAAGCGGAAACAAAACGTCAAAATATGAAATGCCCCGCCTGTTTCTATCGATCGCGGCAGGAGCTGTTGATCTTCGTTTCGCTCAATCCATTCAAATACAGAGCGGCCGAGCAGTTCTTCCGGTTCATAGCCGAGCAGGTAGCGGCAGGCAGGCGAAACGTACACGAGCGTTCCGTCTGCGGAGATTGTTGCGATGATGTCCGAACAGTTTTCCGCGATAAATCGGTATTGTTCTTCCCGCTGCTGGAGCTCGCATTCGATCATTTTTTGTTCACTGATGTCGGAAAACAAGGCGACATAGTTGGCAATCTGCCCAGACTCATCTTTCACAGCGTCAATATGAAGCCGTTGCGGATAAACCGTCCCATCTTTTTTTCGATTCCAAATTTCCCCTTGCCATTGCCCCGTCCGCAGCAACGACTCCCACAATTGTGCGTAAAACAACTCCCCGTGTCTCCCTGACCGCCATAAGCGCGGCGTTTTTCCAAGCACCTCGTCTTTAGAGTAGCCGGTGATCGTTGTAAATGCTTGATTGACAAAAAGAATTCGGCTGTCGGCATCAGTCACCATCATCCCTTGGCTTGTATGTTCGACGATTTGCCTGTACCACTCGTATAAATGTTTCTGGTTTAACGGCATATTCACCATTTCCCCCATCGCATCTTACCGTTCCTTCTCTGTAAAAATTAACATTTTTTATTTTATTTGGCTCTTCACCACAAAATGTACTTGACAAAAAACGTTTTTCATGATAAGAACGTCAAAAAGATTGATTACCATTTTTTGTTATTTTTGTTCAACCGGGAGGGATAATATCATGTTTGTTCCTAAAAGTCAAGTACATCTTTCGGTGATGAACCTTTTATTTTCTAGACTATTTCTCAAAATGTCAATCCTTTTTCCTAGGATAAAAGACGCTCTTGTTTTGATTTTAGGGAAAAATTATATTCGTCATGATTCAGTCATAACTTTTTGACTGTATTGTGAAATGATGAACAAATCCATTTCATCGAGTAAAAAAAAAGATTAAGATAAAAGTGTAAAGAACAATTGTAAAAATGAAAGGGGAGGAACAAAATGGTTGTCAAATGGTTGCGCGAACATGTCACAGCGTCGGCGTTGATGGTGGTGTTAAGGTTGTATTTAGGGTATGAATGGATGATGGCGGGGTGGGAAAAAATCACGCAAGGGTTTGACGCCACCGGATTTTTAAAAGGAGCGTTGGCGAAGGCCACGGGCGAACACCCGGCCGTGCAAAGCTGGTGGGCGGGCTTTATCGAAAACGTAGCGCTGCCGAATGTCGGATTGTTCAACTTCCTCGTGCCATGGGGTGAATTTCTCGTCGGGATCGCGCTCATTCTCGGATTGTTTACGACTTTTGCCGCACTTATGGGAGCTGTCATGAACTTCGCTTTCATGTTCTCGGGCACGACGAGCACGAACCCGCAAATGGTGCTGCTCACCGTCTTCATCCTCGTCGCCGGAGCCAATGCCGGACGCTACGGTTTCGATCATTGGGTATTGCCATATCTCCGTCATTGGTGGACGAATAAAACGCATCGTCCACATCGTCCGGCCGCAGCGCATAAATGACCGCCGTCAAGCCGCGTAAGCTGCTCCGGGCTTTCCTCCTTTTCCTAACGGCCGCTCCTTCTCCAACGTGGAAGGGGGCGGCCGTTTGCCAGGGCGGCGAAAATGATGGGTCGTTCAAAACAAGGAAATCAACGAATGACAGCGAAATTCTATTCATACGAATGAAGCAGAGGACATGATCATAGGTTGAAAGCATTTTCTGAGGCGAAAATACTGACCGTTCAGTATTCTATCGGAGGATGGTGAAACAGGTGAACCAAACGCGCCCGTATTGGCCGAGCGGGTTGCCGAAGAAGCTTCGCTATGTGCTCGGCGAACAGCCGCTCTATCATTATTTGCGCCACCGCGGTGAACGTGAAGCGAACGAACCAGCGTACATCTTCTACAATACGGTGATCACATGGGGGACGCTGCTTGACCATGTCCACCGGTTTGCCCGCTATTTGCGGGAAAAGGGAGTGGAAAAGGGGAGCTGCGTAGCTTTGTACATGCAAAACTGTCCACAATACATCATCGCTCACTTCGCCGTTCAGCAGCTCGGCGGCATTGTCGTTCCGCTCAATCCGATGTACCGCGAATCTGAACTTGCCTACTTCTTTTCCGAAGTGCCGCTTGTCGGCATCATCGCTGGGGAAGAAGGATTATCCCGCATTCAACAAGCTGAACAACAAACGGCGCCGCTGTCGTTTACGGTCGCTTGTCATTACGGCGACTATGCGGATCCGGCAGGGGAGATCCCGCTTTGCGAGGAGGTGCTGCAACCGAAGCAGACGTGTGAAGGCGCGGATGAGTTCACCGCCATCATTGCCACTTCTCCGCCGCTTGATGAGACCGCTCCCATTGACTTGTGGAACGATGTCGGATTGATCGTTTTTACGTCGGGGACGACCGGTCGGCCGAAAGGAGCGATGCTCCCGTATGGCAGTGCGCTCTTTAAGACAGCGGCGTCCGCGCAGGCGAACCGGCTGACGGAAAAACGCGAACAGCTTATGGCCCATTCCCCGCTTTGCCATATTGCCGGCATGGTGATGGGACTGAATATGCCGGTGTACACCGGCCATCCGTGCGTATTATTCACCCGCTTCGACCCGCTGGCGACGATCAAAGCCATCGAAACGTACAAAGTCACGGCATGGTACAGCATCGCTCCGATGAACGCGGCCATCCTGCAGGCGCTCTCTTCTGTCAATGCGGATTTATCGAGCCTAAAACGCAACTTAGCGACGAGCTTCGGCCTGCCGGTGACGAAAGACCTTGCCGAGCGGTGGGCGGAAGCGGCCGGCGGCTGCCTGTTGTACGAAGCCGCCTACGGGTTGAGCGAGACGCATACGTGTGACACGTTCATGCCGGATGACCGTGTGAAATTTGGTTCGTGCGGCATCCCAACGTATGAGACGGACATTCGCATCGTGGATCCGGAAACGAAACAAGAGCTTGGGCCCGGACAGTCGGGGGAAATTGTCGTCAAAAATCCGGGGGTTTTTAAAGGCTACTTCCGCCGCGATGACGCGACGAACGAGACGCTGAAAGATGGGTGGGTGTACACCGGCGATATCGGGTATGTCGATGAAGACGGCTATTTGTATTTCCAAGGGCGGCTGAAAGAGATGATCAAAGTGTCCGGCTACAGCGTCTTTCCAGAAGACGTCGAAGCGTTGTTGAACGAACATCCGGCCGTCAAGCAATGCGCAGTCATCGGTGTGCCTGATCCGATGAAAGGGGAAGTGCCGAAAGCGTTTGTTGTTCTTCACGATTCGTATAAAGGAAGGGTCGCGCCGTCTGACTTGATCGAATGGGCGAAAACGCATATGGCGGCGTTCAAGTATCCGCGTTATATCGAGTTCATTGATGAATTGCCGGCGACGCCGTCAGGCAAAGTATTGCGAAAGCTGCTTCCAAGAGAATAACATAGCGGCGGGGGGCACGGGCCGCCCCGCCTTTTCCAAAAAAAGGGGGATCATGGTGGAGAATTTGCGGCAATGAACAGACGAACTGATGGAGAAAAAAGCGAGCGCTTGCTTGCCGCTTGGCCGACGGGGTTTTAACATCATTCCGAAAGAAGTCTCCCACTTTAAGCGTGTGAAGGGCGTAGCCCAACGATCAGTGAGAGATGAATGTCGGTTGGCGTTAGCCAAATCTTATGATAAACTGAATATATCATATGTTTCTTGATAAGTGGCTATATAGGGGTTGAGTGGACAAATGAATAGGCGAGAACCAAGCAGATTCCTTCCGCTCGTAAAATAGCCAAGGTAGAAAAGAACTTCCGTCATGTCGGATATCTAGCGTTGGAACGACCCGAAGTCACGCTCAGGGGAGACGAAAAGTTGTCGCGGAACTGAGAGGCTCCCACTTCAAGCAAAGCTAAGTGGGAGTAGTTCACCGGAAATCAGTGGGAAGCCAAGCCCCACGTTACCATGGACTCCGGGGGCGTCTAGCTGTGCGCCCTCCTTTCCACTGATATCTACGGGGGAAAACGGGAAAAGACATTGACAGTCAAATGGAATATTCTTTAATTAATAGCGAATCGTTTGTCCGATATTTAGATGTTTTTCTAAATATCTAATTATATACGTATACATGTATGAAAACTTGTTCACATTGGCGCATAAGAGGCAACGACAAAGCTCTTCTGGTGTCTTCCTAACTCCGTAAGGCGCATCGAAACATCGCTCACAAGGTGGGATGACCATTGTCGTTCAACGAAGCGTTTAAAGCGATTGCTGATCCGACGCGCCGGAAGATTTTAACGTTGCTGCAGGCAGGAGAGCTGACGGCAGGAGAAATCGCTTCGCATTTTGCTATGCAAAAGCCAAGCGTATCGCATCATTTGAAAATTCTAAAGCAGGCTGATTTGGTGCAAGACCGGCGCGAGGGACAGCATATCTACTACTCTCTGAACACAACGGTGTTTCAAGATTTGCTTCGCTGGTTTTACGATTTTGTCGAAAAGGGGGAGGGACATGATGAACGTTAGCCGGCTGACGATCGTGTTGACGGTTCTCGCTTATTTCTTGAGTTTGGCCGCCCTTCCGTATTTGCCGGATCAAGTGGCGATTCATTGGAACGCATCAGGGAAAGCGGATGGCTTCAGCAGCAAATGGTTTGGCGCGTTGCTGCTGCCCGTTCTCATGACGGTGTTCACGCTTTTAATGGCGGTCTTGCCGAAGCTCGACCCGAAAAGAGAAAACTACGCCCGCTTTCAAAAAAGCTATCGTATTGTCAATGCGGCGCTTTCCTGCTTTTTCTTGGCGCTGCATGCCGTGACATTGGCGTACAACCTTGGATTTTCCATCGATGTTGGGGCGTTCATGCCGCTTGCCATCGGCGGTCTGTTTCTTGTCATCGGAAATTATCTGCCGAAAATCAAACACAATTATTTCATCGGCATTCGCACACCGTGGACATTAGCGAGTGAGACGGTTTGGCATAAAACGCACCGTCTTGGCGGCAAAGTGTTTATCGCGATGGGGATTTTGTCGATGCTCACCGCGTTTTGGCCCGGAGAGATGAGGGCTGTTTTGTTTCTCGTCATCATCGTTGTCGGCAATTTGTATCTCATCGTTCGATCGTTTCTTTATGAGCAGCAAGAACAGCGCAACCGTTCATAAATAAGCGGGAGGGGGAGAGGATGTGGGAATGATCGGTGCGGCGGTGCAGCTCGCCATTTCACTGTTGGTTCCAGTCGGTCTCATATGGTACGGAAGAAAAAAAGGATGGCTTTCGTGGAAAGCGCTCGGCATCGGAGCGCTGATGTTTCTTATATTTTCACAAGTGTTGGAAAAAGCGCTTCACATCGCTGTCCTTGAACCGGGACGGCCGGCGCTGAAAGGGACAGACAGCGTTTGGCTCTTTGTGTTGTACGCCGCGCTGGCTGCCGGTGTGTTTGAGGAAATCGGCCGTTATGTCGGGTTTCGCTGGCTGTTGAAACAAAACCGGACGTATGGCGACGGCTTGTCATTCGGGCTTGGGCACGGCGGGGTGGAAGCAGTGCTGCTTGGCGTGTTTGGCGCTGTGAACA
Organism: Geobacillus sp. C56-T2; assembly: GCF_007829715.1. Classification (NCBI taxonomy): domain Bacteria; kingdom Bacillati; phylum Bacillota; class Bacilli; order Caryophanales; family Anoxybacillaceae; genus Geobacillus; species Geobacillus sp. C56-T2. The sequence goes on along the minus strand of NZ_VJWB01000001.1, from coordinate 2,070,779 downwards.
CGATTGTGCTTTTGAGTTTGATTCAATCAGGCGCCTTCGACAAAATGATCGCCCCATCGCTCCCGGCAGGCCAGGCGGAGCTGATCAAAGAACAAGTGCTGCACACGCCGTTGGCGATGTACGTGTTGGGCGGTATAGAACGGCTGTTTGCTTTGGCGGTGCATGTGGCGCTGTCGCTCCTCGTTTTGCTTGGCGTGCGCCAGCGGCAGTTCCGTTATGTGCTGTACGCGATTTTGCTTCACGCGGCGATGGACGTCTTACCGGCGCTTTATCAAGCGAAAGTGGTCACAAACATCTGGGCGGTCGAGGGAGTGCTGCTCATTTGGGCGGTTGCGGCGGTTTCGTTCATCCGCCGGATCAAACCGGCATTCGGACAGGGGGGAGAGGAACGATGATTCGTGTAAAACGGCTTGACCATGTGCAAATTTGCATTCCGTTTGGCGCCGAAGACGAAGCGCGCGCCTTTTACACCGGTGTGCTTGGTTTTCAAGAAATCGAAAAGCCGGAATCGCTGAAAGGAAACGGTGGACTTTGGTACAAAGTCGGCGATATCGAGCTCCATATCGGAGCAGAAAACCGCGACGGCTACAACAGCAAAAGCCACCCGGCGTTTGAAGTGGAAGATGTCGAAGCCGCGCGCCGCTATTTGGAATCACAAGGCGTCGTGACGCAAGACGAAAAACCGATCCCAGGGGTGAAGCGGTTTTCCTTTCGCGATCCGTTTCACAATCGGATCGAGTTGTTAGAAAAAGGATAAGATCGTTTCATAAGCCGTCCGATCGGGCAGTGCTCTTTTGCTCCTTCGCGATAGTAACCTCTTGTCATTCAGGGCATGCTAGAGACGAAGGAGGAATCGAGATGGAGAGAAAAGCGAACAACAAGCGCAACGACAAATCTGTCCGCACCGCTGATGCCCGGACGGCAGGCCGAGCAGCGATGAAGGAACAAACGGTGCAAGAGGCCTACAAGCAACGGGAAGAGCTGACGGCCGATTAAATCAAAAAGCGGGAGAAAGGACGCGTCCTTTCTCTCGCTTTTTTCGTTATGAATGCTCCTCTAAGCTGGCGACCGGTACGCTTTGTTTTTGATTCGGATTGTCAAGCGGATGGATCGTTGCCATTCCTTTTTGCTGGTCGACATGCTCAATGTAAATGCGCTGGCCGTTGTATGTGACGTTCGCCATCACCGGTGACGAGGCGATCTCTTGCGCCCGCCGAGCATCCATTTTCAGCACCTCCTGTTTTTGCCGATAACACGTATAGTATGACATGTCTGCGGTTGGACTATGCATGTGGTCGAGGGTGGAAATCAATAATTAACAGAACTATGTGCTAAATAATCAACAAACGAAACTGACCATCTTTTCCTAGCCGATTCGCGGTTTTTAATGTAAACTATTTTTTATAAAAAGTTTACATATAAGGGGGATAGGGATGAAAACCGAACTAATCGCCAAACTGCACGAATGGGAACAAAAAGCGCAAAAGCGCCAGCTGCGCCGAGCACAGGCCTCAGGAGCTTCGGTTATCCTGAACGGAAAGCCGATGTTAAATTTAGCGTCCAATAATTATTTAGGGTTGGCGGATGACCAGCGGCTCATTGAAGCGGGTTGCGAGGCGATGCGGGCCTACGGAGCCGGAGCGGGTGCGTCACGGCTTATCGTCGGCAACCATCCGCTCTATGAGCGGGCCGAAGCCGTGTTGAAACAGTGGAAACAAGCGGAGGCTGCGCTCATTTTCAACAGCGGTTATACCGCGAATATCGGTGTGCTGACGGCGCTCATTCGCCGCGATGATCTCGTCTTTAGCGATGAGTGGAACCATGCAAGCTTAATTGACGGGATTCGCCTGAGCAAAGCCACCTGTTTCCGCTACCGGCATAATGACGTCGATCAGTTGGAAGCATTATTAAGGAAATCTCCGCCGGGCAAACGAAAATGGATCGTCACCGATGCTGTTTTTAGCATGGACGGCGATCTAGCGCCATTATCGGAGCTTGTCGAGCTGAAACGGCGCTACCGCGCGATATTGATTGTGGATGAAGCGCACAGCGGAGGGGTGTTTGGGCCGAACGGCGAAGGGCTGCTTCACCATTTCGGGCTCGAGAAAGAAGAAGATGTGATCGCCATCGGCACTTTCAGCAAAGCGCTCGGCAGCTTCGGAGCGTATGTCACCGGCGAGCCGTGGCTGATCGACTACTTGATAAACAGCGCTCGCAGCTTCATTTTTACGACCGCCTTGCCACCCGCTGTTCTGGCTGCCAATGAAGCGGCCATTCGTATCGTCCAATCCGAGCCGGAGCGGCGCGAGCGGCTGCACGCCTTCAGTGAACGGTTCCGCACGAAATTGACACAGCTCGGCTTTGACACCGGCGGCAGCGAGACGCCGATCGTTCCCGTGATCGTCGGTCCGAACGACCAAGCTGTGGCGATGAGCGGGTTGCTGCAGGAAGCGGGCCTTGCCGCCATCGCCATCCGGCCGCCGACCGTCCCTGAGGGAACGGCGCGCATTCGCTTTTCCATCACCGCCGCCATGACGGAAAAAGACGTTGATATGGCTGTTGACCGTATCGCTTGGGCAGGAAGGCAGATCGGGTTGATTTCCTAGGAGAGCGGTGAAAAACGGCTGATTCCCTTACTCAATGGGGGAATGGGCGAAAAGCAGGATCGATGCAACAAGGTTTTTCTAATTGAGAAGTGACATTGCAAAGCCGTATCTAGGATTAAATCACCAACCTCCTAGAAGGCTGGTGAAATCCCCCTAATCCTCTTAATCAATGGGAGAATGAGTGAAAAGCAGGACCGGTGCAACAAGGTTTTTCTAGTTGAGAAATGGCATTGTAAAGCCGTATCCGCGAGTAAATCACCAGTCTCCTAGGGAAAAACAGCGTCACGAGGAGGAAACGCGTGAGAGAACAAAAAAAAAAACAGCCGGGCGTTTTCCGGCTGGTCTCCTTCGATCGATCGGGATGACAGGATTTGAACCTGCGACCCCACGCACCCCATGCGTGTGCTCTACCAAGCTGAGCTACATCCCGAAATGGTTTGTCAGACATACTTCATTATACAAGAAAAACAGGATAAGATCAATGGCTAATTTTCCATGAAGTCAGAAAAGGATGCCGTTGAAAGGCCATCGGCATCCGACAAGGCTTCGTCTGTCAGCTATGGATTAGCCGTGCTGTGAAACGAGGTTATGCCATCGATCGGGCCATTCGCTCCAACTGTTTGCGAATCTGGCCGCGGCACACTCCACTGTGGTAACAGACGACCGTCTCGATGCCAAAATCAAGCAATTTTCGGACAGACCGCCTCGCTTCGTCCATATCGGGCGTTTCCTCTTTTCTACACGCCTTGGAACACGAGCGCTGTGTCAATCGTTCCGATGACAGAATCGAACATTTCGCCACAGGCGATGATCGTTTCGGCGTATCGATCATGTTCGAGTGTGCACTGACGGATCGTTTTGTTGTAGGGGTCGGCGATCCAGTATTCTTCCACTCCGTAGGCGCAGTACAAATCTTTTTTCAGCGTCACATCGATTTTGTAGGTTGACGGGCTGACAACTTCGATGACAATGAGCGGCCGCCCCTTATAGCCGCCGATGATTTTTTCCGGCCGTTCGCAATAGACAGCGACATCCGGCTGGATAAACTCGTTCATCACGTTTCCGTTCTTTTCGAGTTTCACGGATAAGTTGGAAATCGGTTGGCATGGGCTTTTTCCTTTGATCATGGAAACAAGATTGTCGCAAACGATTTGATGTTCCCATGACGGGGACGGGGACATGTTGATGGCTTCTTGCATGCTCCTCACCTCTTTTTTATTATACTTGAAACCGTTCTCCCTTGCCTACAACAAGGTTGTTGGAGAAAGACGATGGATGTCTATGTGCTCGAAGAAGGGAGATTCCGCCATCAAGGGATGTATGTTCGCGATGAGACGATTCCTGTCCGCCCCTTTCCCGGATTTGCGATCGATTTGAAAAACGTGTTTGCGGAGGAAGAACGAAAAAAAAACAGCTGCTGTTCAAACAACAGGCTAAGGACAGCTTGAGAGGAGCAGGGCCGTTATTTGCCGGCGGCCCGCTTGGCGAGGGCAAAGCGAACCTATCGGTAATTGCTGCTGTTTGAACCATTTGGGCATAGAAACGGAAAAAACAGGCGATACTAACGATCGGTGATGAATGTGTACAATCAAGAAGAACTGGCCCGCTTTGTCGAAGAAGCAAAGCAGTACGCCCGCTACGGAAAAGTGGCTGACTACATCCCCGCCTTAGGCAAGGCGAATCCGAATGAACTGTCGATCGCCATTTACACGCCGGACGACGAAGTGGTAAGCGCCGGCGATGTAACGGTGAAAGTGACGCTGCAAAGCATTTCCAAAATTCTTGCCCTCGCCCTTGTGTTGATGGATCACGGAGAAGATGACGTGTTCCGCAAAGTCGGCATGGAGCCGACAGGAGACCCGTTCAACTCGATCGCCAAGCTCGAGGAAGTGCAGCCGGCCAAACCGCTCAACCCGATGATTAACGCCGGGGCACTGGCGGTGACGCACATGATCCGCGGCCGTTCGGTCGAAGAGCGGCTCGGGCGGCTGTTGGCGTTCGTGCGCCGATTGGCGGGCAACGAACAGATTACGTATTCAAAAGAAGTGGCTCAATCGGAGTTTGAAACCGCGTTTTTAAACCGGTCGCTTTGCTATTTTTTAAAGCAGCACGGCATTATTGATGAAGACGTCGAAGAGTTGATGGACTTGTACACGAAGCAATGCGCCATTGAGATGACATGCATCGATTTGGCGCGCATTGGCTTAGTGTTCGCGCTTGACGGGCGCGACCCGCATTCGGGCAAACCGCTCATGCCGTTGGATGTCGCCCGCATTTGCAAAACGTTCATGGTCACGTGCGGCATGTACAATGCATCCGGGGAGTTTGCGATCAAAATCGGCATCCCCGCTAAAAGCGGCGTCTCGGGCGGCATTCTCGCCGCCGTCCCTGGGCGGTGTGGCATTGGCATTTTCGGTCCGGCGCTCGATGAGAAAGGGAACAGTCTCACCGGGATCAAGCTGCTTGAGCGGCTGTCCAAAACGTATTCATTAAGCATTTTTGGAGGAGGGAATGACAGTGAAAACATTTACGGTCCAGTTTCACCGTGAAGATGATGTGGAAGCGATGAACGTCGGCAAGTTGAGCCAAGAGGATTTTGATAAGGTGACCGAAGGCGGAACGCGGCATTTGTTTGATCTTGACACGAACATCGGCTATTTTGTCTTTTTTGACGCTGAAGACAACGAAGGGAATGTGTCCTACTTAATGCTTCAGTATGAGGAGGACAACGAAGACCCGAGCGCGTGCTACAGCTTCGAGCTAAAAGATTTTTACGAGTTTATGGCGCTCTATTTGAACGACCTCGAATTCGCCGACGAAGAAGAAATGGCTGAAGACGGCGAGGAAGAATATGGCCCGATCCACCACTTGGCGCATTTGCTTTACCATGTCGTTGAGGAAGGGAAGACGGTGGAGGTGTGAGATGGCGATCCCGGACGGAACAGTCCGGGAGTTTTTATTGATACGACTATGAAAGATAAGTGACACTCCTCCACTTATCAACCCCACCGTTTAGAAGAGGGCTACCTAGACATAAGCTTTTCGCTGCTAACATTGCCTTGTTCTCGAGTAGGGGTGAGGGGACTAGCCTGTTACATTATTACAGCCGTTTAGAAACAAGAAATCATAAATAACCGTTCTATCCGCCACTTCTCATTCATATGTTAGTGACAAGTATGAGGCCAAACCGTTGTGAAGAACCGAGCGGTTATGTCTCGTGATTTTCGATGATAGTTCGCTTAAAATATACTGAAAATTTGTGAAATTTTGATCGGTGAATCGTTCTTCCGTTGCTTGAAAGGGGGTGGGAAGGGGTTCACTCTTTTTGAACATGAAACGAAAGGGGGATTTCATTGCGTTTTGACCGACCTTTTGAAGGGTATGCCGTAGGCGAGCGCTATCGGTCGCGTGGGCGGACGATTACCGAGGCCGATATTGTGCAGTTTGCCGGCGTTTCCGGTGATTTTTATCCGCTGCATACGGACCGAGAATATGCGAGGCAGACACGGTTTGGCGAACGGATCGCCCACGGGATGCTGACAATGTCGGCAGCGACTGGGCTATGGGTGATGGAGCCGGGATGTGTGCTCGCTTTTTACGGCATCGACGCGCTCCGCTTCGTCCGCCCGGTGAAAATCGGCGATACGATTTACGTTGAATCGGAAGTGAGGCAGTTGACTGAGCGGGGCGGGACAGCGGGGCTTGTCACGGTGCATCAACAAGTCGTCAACCAACGCGGTGAGACGGTCATCGATGCGGTTGTGCATGTGCTTGTGGCGCGGGAAGGAAAGAGGTGAACAGCGGTCGGGGCGCTGCTTTGGAAGCCGTCGTGAAAGAGAAAGATGGTTTTTGTAAGCGCTAACATTAAAGGGTAATCGGCTAGAGCTGCTTCAGCTATTATTCATTCGTTTTTCCGCGGTTTCACATATGATGAAAGGGGTGTTGGCAGCAGTGACAACGACGATGGATGCGGCGGAATTAAAACGCCAAAAAAGGCGGGCTGTGATTTCGAGTGTGGTCGGCACGACGATTGAATGGTATGATTTCTTCCTTTACGGGACGATGGCCGCGCTTGTGTTTCCGCAGCTCTTTTTCCCGCAAAGCGACCCGTACGTAGCGCTTATGCAGTCATTTACAACGTTCGCCTTAGGGTTTGTTGCTCGGCCGGTCGGGGCTGCGATTTTCGGCCATTTCGGCGATAAAATCGGCCGGAAGGCGACGTTGGTCGCCACTTTGTTGTTGATGGGGCTGGCGACGGCGTTGATCGGTTTGATGCCAACGTACGAACAAATCGGCTTATGGGCCCCAGTCTTGGTGACCATACTCCGTCTCATTCAAGGCATCGGAGTCGGCGGAGAATGGGGCGGCGCCATTTTGATTGCGATGGAGTGGGAAGAAGGAAAACGGCGCGGATTGATGGCTTCGCTGCCGCAAATGGGCGTGCCGTTTGGGCTGTTGTCCTCTTCGCTCGTGACGACATTAATGCTCGCGGCTGGCGGTGACAGCTTTTATGCGTGGGGGTGGCGTGTTCCGTTTCTGCTTAGTTTCCTGTTGATTGCCGTCGGCCTATATATCCGGCTGAAAGTGCTCGAATCGCCGCTGTTCCAAGAAGCGATGAAAAAACAAGAAACGAGCAAGATGCCGGTCGGCGAGGTTCTCGCCAAACATCCGCGTGAAATTCTTTGGTCCGCGCTCGCACGGGTGATCGAAAACGGGTCGTTCTATATTTTTGTTACGTTTATCGTCAGCTACGGAACGACATTTTTGAAAATGGACAAAAGCATTTTCGTCAATGCGACGATTATTGCGGCCATTATCAATGCGCTTTCCATTGTGTATTCCGGCCATTTATCCGACCGGTGGGGGCGGCGGCGCGTCTATATGACAGGCGTCATTTTGCTTATGCTTTGGGCGTTCCCGTATTATTGGCTCGTCAACACAAAAAGCGTAGGTCTGATCATGTTGGCGACGATCATTGCCATGGTGTTCCACGGTATGCTGTATGGCCCGCAGGCAGCCATGATCGCTGAAAACTTCCCGACGCGCCTGCGCTACAGCGGCGCTTCGCTCGGCTACCAGTTGGCATCGATCATCGCCGGCGGCCCGGCACCGCTCGTGAGCACGTGGCTGCTGCATAAATACGGCAGTGCAACGGCCATCTCCTTCTATATCGTCGTCATGGGCTTGATCTCACTGGCCGGAGTGAAAATGCTGCAAGACCGAGCGCGCCAGGCGCTTGATTAATAATCAATCCGAATCCATAGGCGCCCCTGCGTTCGGGTAGGGGCGCTTTTGGTGCTGAATCGCTTGACTTTCTTGTAAAAAAGCAAGCTGTGGGTAAAGCTAAGGAAAGCGATTGATTTCAACGATCATCGCCAAACTAGGTGTTTATCAATCGTTGCCAACTAAAAGATTGTGATGCTGGCCACTCATTCCTTCACAGGGAGTAACTATCACAGATTTTTATTCATACGAAAAGAGGACTTGACAACGGTACTGAACTTCATATACGATGGGAATGTAATCGATTACATAACTGAGAGGATCTCATCTATGGCAAGCATAAAAGACGTAGCGAAACGGGCGAACGTATCGACGGCAACCGTGTCGCGCGTATTGCGCAATGCCGGCAACGTCACGGAGGAGACGAGAAAGCGCGTGCTTGAGGCGATCGAAGCGCTCAACTATCAGCCGAACGTGCTCGGCCGGTATTTGCGCCGCATGGAAACGGAAACGGTGCTCGTCGTTGTGCCCGATATTACGAATCCGTTTTTCTCGAAAGTGTTGCGCGGCATCGAAGCGGTCGCTCTCGAGCACGGCTATCAAGTGCTGCTTGGCGATACGCAAAACGATGCCCGGCTTGAGGAGCAATATTTAAATGTGCTGCCGCAGCGGCAAGTCGACGGGATGATATTTTTGACCGCCCGCATCCGCAAAGAGCTGATGGAAGAGATGGCGAGGCAGTTTCCGATCGTCCTCGCGTGCGAGTATTTGGAAGGGACGGACATCCCGACCGTGTCGATCGACAACATCAGCAGCGCCCGCAAGGCGACAGAACATTTGATTCGCCTTGGCCATCGCCGCATCGCCCACCTATCCGGGCCGATGAACATCATTTTGAGCCGCGATCGGCTGCGCGGCTACTACCAAGCATTGGCGCAGCATGACATCGATGCCGATCCAGCGCTCGTGCAGGAAGGCGATTTCACTTATGAATCCGGCTATAATGTCACATTGAAGCTGCTCGCTCTCGAAGAGCCACCGACGGCGATTTTCGCCGCCAACGATGAGATGGCCATTGGGGCGATCAAGGCGGTTCGCCATCGCGGCGGCCGTGTTCCGGATGATGTCGCTGTCGTCGGGTTTGACGATATTCAAATGGCCTCGATTTTTGAACCGAGCCTCACGACGATCGCCCAGCCGATGTTTGAAATCGGCCAAAAAGCGATGGAGCTTTTGCTTCAGCTAATTGAAGGGAACAGTGTCGAGCGCCGCCAGTTTGTGTTGCCTGACCGCCTCGTCATTCGGGATTCGTCCGGGGGGAAGCGCCCGGTTTGATGGAAGCGCTCCCTTCCCTGGCGGCAGGGGAGTAGGCCCGTTTTTTGTGAATGTGATGTAATCGATTACATCGCGGAGTGCGTTGCTTCAAACATAGAGGCGACGTAGAAGCAGGTTGCGCGAAAACAAGTGAACGCAAGGGGGAAATCGATATGGAACACGCACGTCCAATCCGCCTCGGATTGATCGGGGCTGGGGGGATTTCAAAAGAACATATCAAAGCGGCGCTCAAGCTCCCAGAGCGTGTCGTATTGCAGGCTATTTGCGATGTCAATGAACAAGCAGCCGCGGAAAAAGCAGAAGCATACGGCATCCGCGACGTGTACCGCGACTATACAGAGCTGCTCGCCTCACCGGATGTCGATGCCGTCATCATTACCGTGCCGAACTTTTTGCACGCCCAAGTGGCGGTCGACAGCTTGCGGGCCGGAAAACACGTTCTTTGCGAAAAGCCGATGGTAACGAAAGCGGAAGAAGCGGATGCCATCATCCGCGCCCGTGATGAATCGGGGAAACAGTTTATGGTCTCGCTGAACAACCGGTTCCGCCAGGCGGCGCAATGGCTCCATAAACGCATCGCAGAAGGCGCGTTCGGCGAGATTTATTATGCGAAAACGGGCTGGGTGCGCCGCCAGGGCATTCCGGCGTGGGGGGCGTGGTTTTTTGACCGCGAGCGCTCCGGAGGCGGCCCGCTCATCGACTTAGGCGTTCATATGCTTGATGTTACACTTTGGCTGCTTGGAAACCCGAATCCGGTCGCGGTGACGGGGAAAACGTACGCCAAATTCGGCCCGCGCCACCAAGGGGCATGGCCGGGGACATCGTTTGCGCCGAACGCTGCGTATACGGTCGAAGATTTTGCTTCGGCGTTCATCCAGCTGGAAAACGACGCAACCGTGCTCCTTGAGACGAGCTGGGCGTCGCACATCGAAGAGGAGCGGGCGTATGTCGAGTTTCTCGGCACGGAAGGCGGCGTGCGCTGGGAGTGGAATGTGGCCGGAAACCGCCAAGAAGTGAAATGGTTCCGCCATGAGCACGGCGTCCCGGCTGATGTCATCCTCCATTTTGACGATCAAGGCGAACGGGTGGCACTGCTTGACCATTTCGTCACAAGCATCACGGAGAAGACGGCGCCGCTTTGCACGGCGGAACAAGGGCTCACGATCGCCAAAGTGTTAGAAGCGATTTATGCCTCGTCCGAACAAGGGCGGCAAGTCCGCATTGAATGGTAAAGATCCACTGCTTTTTGCTTGCCGCGGCAAGCCGAAATCCAATCGAGGGGGAACGAACATATGACAACACCAATCCGCGTCGTCGTCTGGAACGAATTTCGCCATGAAAAGAAAAATGAAAAGGTAAGGGCGATTTATCCGGATGGGATGCATGCCGCCATCGCGGGCTACCTGGCTGAAGCGGGGTTTGACACAGCGACCGCTGTGCTCGACGAACCGGAGCACGGCTTGACCGATGAGGTGCTCGACCGGTGCGACGTTCTCGTCTGGTGGGGACATATCGCTCATGATGAAGTGAAAGACGAAGTAGTCGAACGCATCCATCGCCGCGTGCTCGAAGGAATGGGACTCATCGTCCTTCATTCCGGCCATTTCTCGAAAATTTTCAAAAAGCTGATGGGAACGACATGCAATTTAAAATGGCGTGAGGCGGATGAAAAAGAGCGGCTTTGGGTCGTCGCCCCGGGCCACCCGATCGTCGAAGGGATCGGGCCGTACATCGAGCTCGAAGAAGAAGAAATGTACGGCGAGTTTTTCGACATTCCGGAGCCGGACGAAACGATTTTCATCAGCTGGTTTGAAGGCGGCGAAGTGTTCCGCAGCGGCTGCACGTTCACACGCGGGAAAGGGAAAATTTTCTACTTCCGTCCTGGCCATGAAACATACCCGACGTACCATCACCCGGACGTGCTGAAAGTGATCGCCAACGCCGTCCGCTGGGCCGCGCCGGTCAACCGCGGGGAAATCGTCTTCGGCAACGTCAAGCCGCTGGAACCGATCAAAGCGAAACAAGGGGGAACAGCGCGATGAAACCGATCAACGTCGGCATCATCGGCACCGGCTTTTCCGCCTCGTCCCATATCGAGGCGCTCCGCCGCCTGCCGTTGGTGAACATTGTCGCCATCGCCTCAAGCAGCCAAGAAAAAGCGGAGGAAGCCGCGCGCCGGTTCGGGATTCCGAAAGCGTACGGCGACTACCGGGCGCTGATTGACGACCCGGACGTGGAAGCGGTCCATAACTGCACGCGCAACGTCTTGCATTTTCCGATCAACAAGGCCGTGCTCGAGGCGGGGAAACATTTGTTGTCGGAAAAGCCGCTCGCCATGGACAGCGAGCAGTCGGCCGAACTGAAACAACTGGCGGAAAAAAGCACAGGTTTGAGCGCTGTCTGCTTCAACTACCGCCATTATCCGCTTGTCGCTGAGGCGAAAGAGCGGCTCGCCCGCGAAGCGAAGCGCGTCCATTTCGTCTATGGCGGCTATGTGCAAGACTGGCTGCTTTATGACACCGACTACAACTGGCGGCTCGACCCGGCGCAAAACGGCCCGTCGCGCGCCATCGCCGACATCGGCTCGCACTGGTGCGACACAGTGCAATACGTGCTCGGCAAACGCATCGTCGAAGTGTTCGCCGATTTGCGCACCGTCCATCCGGTTCGCTACAAGCCGAAGCAGGAAGGAAGCACGTTCACATCCGGACGCGCTCAAGACGCCGAACCGGTCCAGATTGATACGGAAGACGGCGGCAGCGTGCTCGTCCATTTTGACGACGGCACCCACGGCGCATTCACGATTTCCCAAGTGAGCGCCGGCCGGAAAAACCGGCTCTATTTTGAAATCGCCGCCGATGCCATGACGCTCGCCTGGGATCAGGAGCACCCGAACCGCCTCTGGGTCGGGCGCCGCAACGGCCCGAACGAAGAAGTCGTCCGCGACCCGGCGCTCTTGTCGCCGCGTGCCGCCTCGCTCGCTCATTACCCGGGCGGCCATGAAGAGGGCTGGCCGGACGGGCTGAAAAACTTGTTCTTAGACTTTTACAGCGCCATCAGCCGGAAGCAACGAGGCGAGGCGCTCGGCGAGCTGCCGTTTGCGACGATCGCCGACGGCCATCATACGATGACGATCGTTGACGCCATTTTGGAAAGCCACCGGACGAAACAATGGGTGCGGGTGGCGGAATAAACAGCGTCAGCGCGGCCGGCACGGGCGCGAACGGCGCGCCAAAACAAAACGACACGGTGGGGCCGGCCGCTGACTGACCGGCCCTACACCGCAAGAAGGGGGAGAAACATCAATGAAAGTAGGCGTATTTACCGTCTTGTATCAACAGCTGCCGTTTGAAGACATGCTCGACAAAGTGGCCGCGATGGGCATTGAGGCCGTCGAGCTCGGCACCGGCAATTACCCGGGCAGCGCCCATTGCGATCCGGATGACCTGTTAGACCAGCCGGACAAAATCAAGGCGTTGAAAAAAGCGGTTCACGACCGCGGACTTATCATCAGCGCGCTCAGCTGCCATGGCAACCCGCTCCATCCGGACAAAGCGTTTGCGAAACAATCGCATGACACGTGGCGGAAAACAGTGAAACTCGCCGAGCAGCTCGAAGTCCCGGTCATCAACGCCTTCTCCGGCTGCCCGGGCGACCATCCTGGCGCCAAATACCCGAACTGGGTCACGTGCTCCTGGCCGCCGGACTACTTGGACATTTTAAAATGGCAATGGGACGAAGTCGTCATCCCGTACTGGCGCGAAGAAGCGGCGTTCGCCAAGGAGCACGGCATTCATCAAATCGCCTTTGAAATGCATCCGGGCTTTGTCGTCTACAACCCGGAAACGCTCCTCAAACTGCGCGAGCACGTCGGCGAAGCGATCGGCGCCAACTTCGATCCGAGCCATCTCCTTTGGCAAGGCATCGACCCGGTTGAAGCGATTAAACTGCTCGGCCGCGAAAAAGCGATTTTCCACGTCCATGCGAAAGATACGTACTTGGACGAAGTGAACATCCGCAAAAACGGCGTGCTGGATACGAAACATTACAGCCAAATTCTTGACCGCTCGTGGGTGTTCCGCACCGTCGGCTACGGGCAAAGTGAAAAACGGTGGCGCGACATCGTCAGCGCCTTGCGCGCCGTCGGCTATGACTATGTGCTCTCCATCGAGCATGAAGACATGCTCGCCTCGATCGACGAAGGGCTGTCCAAAGCGGTGGCGCTCCTCAAGCACGTGCAGTTTAAGGAAGAACTGCCCGAGATGTGGTGGGCATAAAAAAGGAGGCGGCAAGGAGCGAGGGGCTCTTTGCCGCCGATCTTTGTTTCTCCATTTGAAAGCTTGGCATCCACTAGCCTGTCGATTGTCCCCACTTATGAATAAGTTCCATCAGCATCCGAACGGAAAACGAGACAAGAAAGAGGCTAGCAAACGAATGCATCCACGTCCATCGATGGTATTCAATCAAATTCGTGTACTTTTCGTAAAGCACCTCAACGGTTGTCAGCGCCGACGTATACAATACGCACTGGACAATAATTCCAGGCAGGCGGGAATGGTACGAAGTTTGGTAAAAATAAACACAAACGGTCGGATAAAGAAAGTATTCAAAAAGAATGCTCGCTTCAAAATATTTGCCTAAAAAACGGACAGGGTACTCTAACAGCTTGGCTTCCACAACAATAACGCCAAAAAACGAGGAAAAGTACGCTTTTAACAGAAACACTAAAATTTTGTCTTTGATGGGCGGGGTTCGCAAGCTGAAAAATAGTAGAATGATGCCAACAACAAGCAACCCCCACAAATGGATTCGGTCCATCCGTTCATCGTCTCCTATAATGGCTTGGTTTATTGGTTAGTATGTGCGGCTTGGTGTCAAATCATCTTCAACTAGGCTGTTTTTGTCCGTACTTTGTCGCCAGATGGAGAGACCGCTCCATATCCGCAAGCCGTTGTATGAAGGGGAAACGGTGGTTTTTCCCTGTCTTTCTAAGCATCATGTGCATCGTATCCAAGACGAAGAAAGAGAGGGACAAGGATTCGCTGGCAGCTTCAGTGTCCCCATGATCCAGCAAGTGCGTCAGCCCTGCATCTTACACAGCAAGCGCCGCTTGGCGGCGGATGCGCCCTTTCATGAACAGAAGCCGATGCCCATCGACGGTCAAATCGATCATCGCCCCATCGAGCACATCGTGTCCCGACTCCCGTTCATTCGCCTGCAAATACGCGACCCGATACCACTTCTGGCCGTATTCAAAGTACATATACCGCCCGCGGCGAAAATCGATCCAAAACTTCACCGGCTCCCCGTTCACGGTTTTCCAGACATACCCCCACGCCCGGTCCTGGCGAACCGGCGCCATTTTCGGGCGCGCCGAATTGATCGCTTCATAGTACAATCGGTGTTTCACGTCAAACAGCACCACGATTCTTGTCCCCTTTCGGATAGGCTATAGTATATGTATAGCGCTTCAAAGGAAAAGTAGACATGCCTACTTCTCCGTCTTCCCCACCACCCGCCCCGCAAGCAGCCGAACGGCGAGCGTTAAGAAAAACATCGTCACGAAGGAGTACACCCATGTCCAGCGGTGGTACTCAATCAAATCCGTATACCGCTCAAATACTACCTCTACCCCCGTCAACACCGCCGCATACCCCGCACATTGCGCCGCCACGCCCAACCTGCGCGAACGCCTTGATGTCGCATACACATATACGCTAACGACCGGATAGAGAAGATATTCAAAAATGACACTATTGTCCGTATAAGCGGCAAAAAAACGGACCGGATACTCGAGCAGCCCGGCCCCAGCCACGATCGCACCGAAAAAACTCGCCGCATACGCATTGAGCAGAAAGGAGATTGACACTTCCCGCAACGACAACAAGCGGAAACTGAACAAAAGCAACCCGGTGCCGACCGCTACAAGCAGCCAAAGAATGAGGCATTCCATACAAGCCTCCAAGCACGAATCATGTCGATTTTTCTTTAGTATGGCACGGAGGAGGGGGGAGTATGTGAGTCTTTTGGTTTAGTTATTTTGTGACGATTGATAACAGTTTTATTTAGCCAGAAACAATAGTCCTTAGAAAAAGGGCCTTCTGCTTGTTCTTTCTATGAAAAAAAGGCGATATTTTGTAAAATAATAGTATAGTCTCGTAGATGGAGGAGTAGATATGCCGATATACAATAAACTCGTTCGCGACCGCATCCCAGCCATTATCGAACAAGCCGGAAAAACGTTCACCACTCGCATACTCAATGAGGAAGAATATAAGAAAGAACTGCAGAAGAAAGCGTTTGAAGAGCTTGAGGAGTATGTTCAGGCAGCGACCGGCGAGGCCGCCCTCGAAGAGCTTGCGGATGTGTTGGAAATCATTCATGCCTTAGCCGCATGTCATGGCGCTTCGATCGAACAAGTGGAACAAATCCGGGCGAAAAAAGCAGAAGAACGCGGGGGCTTCCGTGAAAAAATTTTTTTAGTCGAGGTTCATGATGGGTAAAGTCGAGTTGATTTCACGGCGGCTCATTGACAAGCTGCAGGAACAAATAGGCCGCTCATCGACGATATACATATTGACGTCGTTTGCCATGAAATCCGGGGTCCGTCTATTGAAGGACAGTTTGCGGGTAGCGGCAGAGCGGGGGGCAGACATCAAAATTTGTATCGGTGATTACTTGTTTGTCACCCAGCCGGAAGCGCTGCGTGAACTGATTTCGATTCATCCTGACATCGAGGTGCGTCTGTTTAGAAGTGATGGGATTTCGTTTCATCCGAAGGCTTATCTGTTTGAGGACAGCAAACAAGGCTACTTTATCATCGGGTCTTCTAATTTATCTCATTCAGCTCTCACAGACGGCATCGAGTGGAATGTGGGGCTGGATAAAAGTGTTGATGAAGATGTATTTGCCGAAGCGATGGAGCAGTTTTTAAAGCTGTTTTACGCTCCCGAAACGGTGCCGGTCAACGCCGAAACGATCGCTGACTACGAAAAACAGTATCAAGATAATCACCAACGCCATCCCAACTTATCTCGTACGTGGGCTAAGACAGAGGAAATCGAGTTAATGCTTCCGTCGGAAACGGAAAAGAAGCAAGATGGAGAGACGGCGGACAAGGCCGATGTTGTTCATGAAACGACGGCGCCCTATGGAACGATTCAGCCGCGCTTTGCCCAAGTTGAGGCATTGGAGCGGTTGGAAGCGGCCTATGAAGAAGGATACGATAAAGCCATGGTTGTCATGGCGACCGGGTTGGGAAAAACATACTTGGCCGCTTTTTTTGCCCGCCGTTTTTCGCGAGTGCTGTTCATCGCCCATCGCGAGGAGATTCTTCGTCAGGCAAAACAATCGTTCGAACGTGTGATCCCGGATCGAACGGCGGGTATATACGACGGCAATCAAAAAGACGGAAATGCGGATATGGTGTTTGCCTCGATCTTTACGCTGAGCATGAAAAAACATTTGCTTTCGTTTCGTCCTGACTCATTTGACTTGATTATTGTCGACGAGTTCCACCATGCGGCGGCTCGCTCATATGAGCGCGTCCTTCACTATTTCCGGCCGGAGTTTTTGCTTGGCATCACCGCCACCCCAGATCGGAACGACAATAAAGATGTGTACGCGATTTGCGATGGAAACGTTGCCTACCGCATAGACTTTATTGAAGCAGTGCAGCGCGGTTGGCTTGCGCCGTTTCGCTATTATGGTGTGTACGATGACACCGATTATTCGCAAATCAAATGGCTCGGCAGCCGCTATGATGAGAAAGAATTGCTTCAAGCGCAGCTTCGCGAGGAGATGGCGGAAAACATTTTGCGAGCATGGGAGCAATATAAGAAAACAAGAACACTTGTTTTTTGTTCATCGATTCGGCAAGCCGATTTCTTGTGTGAATATTTCCGCCGCCATGGCTACCGGACGATCAGTCTTCACTCGAAGCAAACAGACATCCCGCGCCAACAGGCCATTGCCATGTTGGAACACCGTGAACTGGACGCTATCTTCACCGTCGACTTGTTCAATGAAGGGGTCGATATTCCTTCTGTTGATACCCTTTTGTTCGTGCGGCCGACGGAATCGTTGACCGTCTTCACCCAGCAAGTCGGGCGTGGCTTGCGGCTGTATGAGGGCAAGGACTACTGCGTGATTATTGATTTAATCGGAAACTACCGCAATGCTGATGTCAAACTGCGCCTGTTTGATGCACAGCGGGGCGAAACGAGGAAAAAGGCGAGGGAATTCGTTGTGCCAACGGTTCCGGAAGCGTGCGAACTGCATCTTGATGTTCAGGCCATCCATCTTCTCGAGGAGATGCAGAAAAAACGCCAACCGCGCAAAGAACGGCTGCTGGCCGATTACAGACAGCTTAAGCAGGAGTTGGGCAGACGACCAACGTATTTGGAATTGCATCTTCATAGCCGAAGTGAAGCGGCGGAGTACAAACAAGAGTTCAACTCTTATGTCGGCTTTTTATATTGGGCCGGGGAGCTGTCGGATTTAGAGAAGGAAGTGTTTCTTAAGCATGAACCGTGGCTTGTTGAGGTTGAGCGGACGGTAATGTCGAAAAGTTATAAAATGGTTGTCTTAAAAGCCATGCTCGAGCGTGGGCCTTCGGGTTGGCATGAGCCCATCACTCCGCAACAAGCGGCACCGTTTTTTCACCAGTATTTAATAGAAAAAGAATACCGGAAGCGCATCGATTTTTCCGATGGGGAAACGAAACGACTTTGGGAGTACGACGAGGAAAAGGTGAGCAAACTGGTCGCCCGCATGCCGATGACGAAATGGAGCGGCAGTTCAAGGGGACTGATCTCCTTTGCAAACAATGTGTTTGCGCTCCAATTTTCCATCGCACATGAACACGAAGAAATCTTGTACAACTGGACGAAAGAAATTTGTGAGTATCGGTTGCATGTGTATTTTGAGAGGAAAAGTGGATAAATGAGGGTAAGAGCATCATCCTTAATAACTACGTAGGATATTCGGTCACATGTGCTTACTCGAAGGGAAGCGGCAAATAGAATCTAAGGGGGAGAGGATAAGGTGTTTTCTGTTGCATCAATAAACCCAACAGAGGCTCGGTGGATGATACGAAATAACGAATGGATAAAACCGACGGCAGGAGTGGCAAACGGATATACACAAGCTAACCTAGTTGTTTTGCCAAAAGAATTAGCGTTTGATTTTCTCCTATTTTGCCAACGCAATCCGAAGCCTTGTCCGGTATTGGATGTGACGGAGCCAGGATCATGGGTTCCAAACCTGGTGGCACCGAACGCAGATTTACGTGTGGATTTGCCGAAATACAGGATTTATCGAAATGGCGCACTAACGGAAGAGAGAACAGACATTATTGATCTTTGGAATGAAGAAATGGTCGGTTTTCTAATAGGGTGCAGTTTTACGTTTGAGCATGCTCTAATGAATAATGGAATCCCCGTTCGCCATATTGAAGAAAGCCGGAATGTTCCGATGTATAAAACGAATATTCCATGTGTAAAAGCAGGAAGATTTGAAGGGCCTATGGTTGTAAGTATGCGCCCCATCCCTCGTAAGGACGTGGTAAGGGCAGTCCAAGTCACAAGTCGTTTTCCATCTGTTCATGGGGCTCCTATTCATATTGGTGACCCGGAACAGATAGGAATCAAGAACATTCATCAACCTGATTTTGGTGATCCGGTCACAATACATGAGGGAGAAATCCCTGTGTTCTGGGCTTGTGGGGTTACACCTCAGGCTGTTGCGATGGAAGTAAAGCCGGAAATTATGATTACTCATGCTCCAGGCCATATGTTTATCACCGATTTGCGTGATGAGCAGTTTGGAATTTTGTAGTGCAAATGATTTCTTTATCTCGATCCGGAAGAAAAAGAAGATTAACGTTTTGGTAATCGACAGAATTCATGGTGATCGTTGTTTCTATAATGGATAGATGGACAAGTCATCAACTACATGCGTATTTGAATATGGAAAGAAGGTAGGGGAAGAAATTCTCTAAGCAAAGTCTATACTTCTAAAATAGAAATCGTTGATTGACTTATTTGATAAAACAGTCCATGCTGTTGTTGTCTAAATTTTACGAAATCAGAGGAGAGATGAGTGTAGTACAGGAAACCCGAGTTCGACAGTGACTAGGCAAACAAAATGCCTCTCATCCCTTGATACCAAAGGGACGAGAGGCATTTGGGCATACGTTGAGCGTGTATCTAGGTGCGAGGATGAATACCTAGAATCTTCGGAGGAGGCTCCAGCCCTAGAAGGCCGGTGAAAAAGTACACGCCAAGGCAGGGATGTAGGGGGCTTATGTCGAAAAAGGAAGAAGAATCTTTGAATGGAGCGTGAGCAGATCATGAAAGCCCCCAAACATCCTTCGACTCAGCCTCGTCTGTTTCAAGTCATCGACATGGAGGAACTGGTTCCCCCACATCATATCCTGCGCCAAATCAACGAAGCAGTTGACTTTTCCGTCATTCACGATTGGGTGGCTCCCCTGTACACGGAAAAAACGGGTCGTCCGGCGGCGGATCCGGAACGGCTGCTTCGCCTGATGCTGCTATCGTATTTGTTCGACCACTCCGAGCGGGAGTTGTATGAGATCCTCCCCATGCATGCCGGATACTTGTGGTTTTGCGGTCTCGACTTTGAATCCGTGCTCCATCCGGATCCTCATCACCCCACGCTGCCGGATCGAACGACGCTCGTCAAAACACGGAAGCGCTGGTGTAAATTAGCACATTATTTCAGAATCCCTTTTTCAAATTATTTCAGGCGGATTCCGAAATAATGTGCAAAATTTTTGCGGATTGTTCCGGATTTTGCACATTCTTTCGAAACGTTTGCACGCTCTTTCAGATGAAGATTTCCAGCGCGTCTGGTGGACCGATGGAAAAGAGAAAGTACAAAAGAGGCCGATTCGACCCCTTTCGTGCTAATCCCCCATTTCCTCTGTGGCCATACGTACTACTTCTTCGTCAATGATGTCCTTTTTCAGCTGATGCCCGTACAGCAGGCATGTCGTAGCCAACGTGTTGATCACCCGAGGCCATCCCCGCGACTGCAGGGCAATCGCCTCTAACGCCGATGGAGTGAAGATCGGATGCTTCGCCCCGGCCTGTTTCATCCGATGCTCGATGTAGCCCGCCACCTCCTCCTTCTCGAGCGGCCTCATCCGGCATCGCATGATGATCCGCTGGTCGAGAGGGCGGTGCTGATTGAGCCGCAGCTTCCCCTGTAAATGGGGCAGCCCAGCTAACATCAAGACAAAGGGGTTGGTTGAATCCATCTCAAAGTTGAACAAGATCGCGATGTCCTGTAAAAAGGCATCCTTCGCTAAATGCATCTCGTCCAATATCAACACCGGTGTGATCCGCCGTTCATGATACAACCGCTCAATGGCCTGCTGGATTTGGCGGAAGAGATCCACCTTGCGGTATTTCGGTTCTTCCCCCAACCCAAGGGCCAGCCCGTGGTAAAAATCCATCACGCCTCCGGTCGATAACGGGAAGTAGACCACGTGATACCTCACATTTCGCACCCTTCCGACGAAAATCGGAAGGATTTTTTGTGTCCATTGTCGAATGAATCCTTGACACCCAAGGGGGGTACCCTGTTTGTCTCTTATAACACGGAAATTATTGTAATGAAAAATGCTCATCTACAGAATTATACTAAAGGAACGAATGAATCAGGGGGGCAATGAGATGAGCTCAACTTGTTTTGCTCGTACAATCAAAAGGAGATCATTGTCATGAAAAAGATAACGATGACGGTCAAACTGCCGCTGTTCCGTCCAACCCATGCCAAACAGGAGATGTATCGAACGATGAGAAGCGAGTTTGCCCGGCTGTTAAATCGAGTGCTTGACATCAAACGGCAGCAACCAGCTCTCAACGCTAAGGACATTGATCACCTCCTCAAAAAAGAGAGCATCCTTCCCTCGACAACAAGGCAAGAAGCAAGGAAACTTGCGCTATCCCGTTATGAAGAATGGGAAATGAACAAAACAACGAAATCCTTTCCCCGCTTTAAAGAGAAACAAACGATTTTGTTCAACAATCAAAACTGGCGGCTTCGCTATGACAACGGCCGCCTGAAACTAGGGATCCCTACTATTGAAAAGGGAATCTTGACGTTGGAAAAGTATGTCCCTGTTCAAACGAACGACTACACGGAATTTTGGGTTCAGACGTTGCTGACGGGAGAGTGGGATCGAACGAGTAAGCATTATCATCCTTCTTTTGAACGAATCATAGAGATCAAAAAAGGACAAGGTCAGCTGTATGAAAAGAAAAAACGGTGGTATTTTGCGTTTTCAGTCACCTTGATTATGAGAGAGACGGAGAAACCGGTTCAAGGAAAAACGGTCGGGGTTGATCGTGGACTTAAGATGATTGCTGTCGCTGGATGCGGGCAAACGGGTGAGTATTTGATTTTCCACGGTCGGCATCTCGGCCATATCCGGAGGAACTATCATCGGTTGCGGCGACAACTGCAGACGGCCAAAAATCGAAAGGCCATCAAACGTTTAGGATGTAAGGAGCGGCGAATAGTTCATTACTGGAATCACGTCATTTCAAAACGAATCGTCCAGTTTGCCGAGCAAACTGGAGCGACGGTGATAAAACTGGAACGACTCAAAGGAATTCGCCAAATGAAGCGGCATTGGAAGCGAAGTGACCGCAATATTCATTCGTGGTCCTTTTTCGATTTAGAAAAGAAAATTCAGTATAAAGCGGAACAGAAAGGGTTAACCGTTGAATATGTTGATCCATATAAAACGAGCCAGCAATGCTTCCGGTGCGGGAACGTGAAACGCACGAACCGAAGGGGTTCGTTGTTCCAATGCTCGTGCGGGTATACCAAACAGGCGGATGTAAACGCCAGCTTTGTAATCAGTGCACGACCATCCATCGCGGGGTAACCCGCTGGCAGGGATGCTATGCCCGCGCCAAGGCCGATGGCCCGGCTGTACACTTGCCCAATGAAATTGAACCGCTTGGAAGCTGTGCGCGTTCAGGCGGATGAGATGGAGGTGCAGGTAATCGGTTTCGCTTCTCTGCGGAAAAGATGAGCAAGTTTCATGATTTGTCTGCAGGCAAGAAGCGGACGGAGGCCAACTGAACGTAGTGGGATGATACGGGTTGTTTCAGTGAACTACTCACCATTTAGCTAACGTAATATTTTAGGCAAACGAAAATGGCCTTAGTTGTTATATCAAGAAATTCGCGATGCGGGACCTGGAAAAGAACTGGATTTCGTCGGCACACGATTGGGCAATCGTGTGCCCATATACTTTTAATGTCTTTTGTATTAAGGGTGGAGAGACATTTTGTTTGCCTAGCGACGGTCGAAGTCTGGGCAGTAAAGAGGCTTTTTGAATGTTTGGTTGATGAAAGAAAACTCCCGCTTCGGGCGTGTGAGGCGCTCAGCGGGAGAGGAATGTCGATTGACGCCAGCTAGGCGTGATCTGGTGTCTGTTCGGCCAGTGGAGGATAACTGGTTTCGGTTTTACGCCGCCGCTTTAGTTTTGTACGGCTATCCGCCGTTCGAGGAACGGGGTTAACCAATTTTGGTCGAATACCGTTTCAAGAAGCAACACCGTTTCAAGGGCGGCTTGGCAGTCGAGCGTTTCGTCTTCGGTATGTTCGTTTTCGTAGCCGACGGACAAGTTGACGGACGGAATGCCGAAGGAGGCGAATACTTTTGCATCGCTTAGGCCGCCTGTCGTTGTTTTCCAATCGGGCATGCCGGCGAGCGCTCCGGCTTGTTCGAACAATCGCCCGTATTCATCCGGACAAAATGGTGTGCCGCCGTTGGAGGTGACGATGTCGCGGGTGCTGCGGCGGTCGACGACGATGGCGGCATCAACGTCGCACAAAAAGTCGCGGTCGAGATGGTGCGAACCAAGGCAGCCGATTTCTTCTTGAACGGTAAAGGCGATTTTGAGCGTGCCGCGAAAGCGGGAATGGCGGATGACATCCATCAGTTCGAGGATCACCGCAATGCCCGCGCGGTCGTCAGCGCCTAAAAGGTCCGATGAAGCGCGCAACGTATTCCCGTTGCACAAGAGGGCACGGTCAGGCAGGAACGAGCAGACGGTGTCCATATGGGCGGATAGAAGCACAGTCGGGCCGTCTCCGCAACAAGCGGTGTACCATTTCGAGCGCGCGCTTTCGGAACGCGAGGATCACGGATTCAACGATACGCAACGCATGCCTAGTCATATGGTTCTTGTCAACTGCAGCCTTTTGTTGGCTTCAGAGTCCCTGCGGGCAATCAAACAACTCGAAGACCGCTTGTATGACGAAAAGTTGGTTGAACGCTACCGCGGTGAGATTTTGCTGCAGCGGGCGGAAGAGTTTGCACGGGCGTTATATGGCATCGTGACGCCAGCTGACAGAAACATTGTGGCAGAAGAACGGTATTTCGCTGAGCAGGAGGAATGTCTTCCGAATGAAGTGCAGCTGTTCATTGAAAACGACCGCGATGGGCTGCTTGTTCGATACGGAGGCGGCGAGTGGATCGGCTTAGACTACGCTTCGTTTTACTTGTTGGCGTTGCTGCTATATAGCGAGCGGCCGCTGACAGGAGATGAAATACATCAAACATTGTTTTTTTCTTTTTTGGAACGCGAAGTGACGGAAGCGGCGATCCGAAAAATGATCGAACGGCTCCGCCATCGGCTTCCGTTTTGGGAGAGCATCATTGAAACGGCGCGCATCGGCAACAGGGTGGCGCGCCGCCGTCAGCGAGGTGTTTCGTCCCGCATTTTTTGCCGCGCCAGTGACGTGTTTCCGTGGGAGAGTGGATCTTTCCTGAAGTAAAACTATGTTCTAAATCATCAAATATGAAAGCCCGTTTTCTCACTAATGCAAAAAACTTGTTCGCTTTTGCGAAGATATGGTAATGTTTTGAAGTAGGGCATAGCGAGTTTCGGACATGGCTGGTTTGATCGTTGAAGCAGGGCATCCCTATGTTTGATTGTCAGTACGGCGCCGTTTTCTTGTTTCAACGCTGTGAGGGAGACAAGGTTCCTGCCGAGGAGGAAACGAGTGGGCGAATCTTGGTTTCCCGGTACCATTGACCGTTGGAGTGATCAACAGATGAAGCAAAAACTAATGAGCATGTTAGAAGAACGCAAAGAGGAAATGATCCGCATTCGCCGCTATTTGCATGAACATCCGGAGTTGTCGTTTCAAGAGGAGAAAACAGCCCAATACATAATGGATTTTTACAAGGGGAAAGAGGTCGACATCCAGGCAAACGTAGGGAATGGCTATGGGGTTGTCGTTACGATCAACGGAGGGAAGCCGGGAAAAACGATCGCCCTTCGCGCTGATTTTGACGCTCTTCCGATTACGGAGGAAACCGGCCTCCCTTTCCAGTCGAAGAATGAAGGGGTTATGCATGCGTGCGCCCATGACGGGCATACGGCGTATTTGCTTGTTCTCGCCGATTGCTTGATTCAATTGAAAGATGAGATTCCCGGCACGGTGAAAATCATTCACCAGCATGCGGAGGAAGTGCCGCCTGGTGGGGCAAACAGCATTGTTGAATCAGGGGTGCTGAATGACGTTGACAACATTTTCGGCATTCATTTGCTTCCGATGCATCCAGCGGGTGTGGTCGGGTACCATAGCGGTTATTCGATGGCCGGCCGGGCTTATTTGAAAGTGGAAATTCAAGGGCGCGGCGGCCACGGCTCTTCCCCCCATAAAGCCAACGACGCGATCGTGGCGGGAGCGTATTTCGTCACCGCGGCGCAAACGATTGTCAGCCGCCGTTTGAATCCGTTTGACATGGGGGTCATTACGATCGGCTCCTTCGATGGAAAAGGAACGTTTAACGTCATCCGCGATCATGTGACGCTCGAAGGAGATATTCGTTATATGTCTAATGAAACGAAAGAGATCATGGAAACGGAGCTGCGGCGGATCGCTGCCGGAATTGAAGCGGAATTTGGAGTGAGATGCGAGCTGACTTTCACTCCTGACTACCCGCCGCTGTATAATGATCCGGACGTGACGGCGTTTGTGAAGAAGTGCCTCGAAAACGCCAATGATCCGGACATTCAGGAAGTCGTCGAGTACCCGATGTTGTCGCCCTCGGACGATTTTGCCTACTACTTGGAACAAATCCCTGGCTGTTACTTTTATGTGGGATGCACGCCAAAAGGCGTCGAACAGCCGTACTTTAACCACCATCCGAAGTTTGATATCGACGAGGACGCCCTGCTTGTTGCGGCGAAAGCGGTAGGTTATGTCGTTTGCGCGTATTATGGACTTGATTCATAGCACTTGTTTTGGTAAGGAAGGCATCGTTGACTGCCTTCCTTATTTTTTGGGGCGGATGGTGGTGCGTGTTGCACATGTTTTGGTTCGCTGTACGGGCTAAAACCTATTTTGCAAGGAAAGACATGCGAGCTGATCGTTCTTCGCAAAATGGGAGTGGCGACTTGCTTTTTGACGGAAGGGGCGGCCAACTTGCACATCGAAGAAGGAGCGAAACTCGCAGTGCGGCTGCATGTGCCGACATGCATTGAAGAGTTAAAGTTGAAGCTTTCGGAGGGATGACAAATGGAACGCCATGATTTGGTCATTGCCGGGGCTGGTCATGCGTCCGGCGGACTGTATCATACCGTAAAACTTTTCGGGAATGGAAAACTATACGGTGACATCGACTGTATAGAGATGCAAGTGCAAGGAAACACGATGGTTGAAGGCAGTGTAAAAGCGAACGCTGTTCATATTGCCGGAAATGTATAGCTTTTCAGCCGTGCACTTTCCCAAGTTTATTATAATTTGCGCTGGCGCCACGATTCGCTTCCATTGGGTTGGAGTCAATGATTCGAGAAAAATAGATGCGGAAAGTCGAACAATTGACAAACGTTTTTCACAAATTGCACAACGTTGTTTGCTAATTTATACGTAAAGGTGGTGAGCAGATGAGAAGGGGCATAGATCATGGGCTGCTTGCTGCATTGCTGTTGCTTGTTTTTCCGTTGTTGGTAGGCGCGGAAGAAACGGTTCAAGCCCGCATCGACGAAGCTTCCGCATATGGGGTGGTGAGGTTGCCAAGCGGCGTTTATGACGAAGCAATCGTATTATCGAAACCACTTACACTGGAAGGGATTGGGGAGGTGACCATTCGCTCGTGTGGCCAGTCTCCCGTTATTTCCGTATTTGGAAGACATGTTGTGCTTAAGCATATTCGTGTCATCTCATGTGGGAAGACGTCTGATTTGGCAGCTGTTTATGTAACCGGTTCAGATCATGTGATCCATGATGTACATGTAAAGGCGAGGCATCGAGGCATTCAACTTGATCAAGCCCATCACGTCACAGTCTCACATTGTACCATCCAGGGAGAGAAAAGCGGAAATGGCATCGATCTATGGGAATCAACACAAAACGTGATCCATGATACGGCGGTTGCGCATGGAAAAGATGGAATTTACATAGAGAATAGCCATAACAACAGGGTGGTTAGCAATCATATCGCCTATTCCCGCTATGGTATTCATGTCATGTTTTCCAATCGTATTATCGTACGAAACAACGTTTCCGAAAAAAATGTCGCCGGAGCGATGGTGATGGGGACAGAACAAACGATAGTGGAACAAAACGTGTTTACACGAAATCTCCAGCATGTTCACTCGCAAGGCCTTTTGCTGTATGATGCGAAGAAAACAAAGGTGCGAAACAACCGGATGGTGGCCAATCGGGTCGGAATGTATGTTGAACGCGCTCACGATAATGAATTGACAGGAAACGATGTTTCTTACAATTTTATCGGTATGCAGTGGAATGAATCATCGAACAACCACGTTTCAGACAATTCATTCATCGGCAATGTTTATGACGGGCAAGCCGTTCGCAGTGCGGATAATGTCATCGTTCGTAACTACTGGGATGCAGCGTCCAAGCTAGATGTTACAGGCAAGGGAGAAAGCGCGATTCCGTACCGAATGGATCCGTTTTTTCTCGCATTGACGGCGCGCATTCCGGAATATCAATGGTTTTTCCATTCTCCAGGGATGATTGTCTTGCAAAAGCTGCTTCGCAGTCCTGACGAACAAGTGTTGACGGACGATGCTCCGCTCATAGAGACGCCAATGGTTACGAAGGACGATCCTTCTCAGCCGACAATATTGTTGTACGTGATTAGTGCCGGAATGATTATCGGAAGTCTCACTGGATTCATCAAAGGGAGGAAGCGAGCATGAAACGAAAAGGAAAATGGTTGGCTGCTTTTATGTTGCTAGTTATGAGCATGATGGGGTGTCAGCAACAACCTGAGCCGGTCGCGATTGATGAAAACAAGGATAAATGTGAGGTTTGTCATATGGCGGTAGGAAATAATCCGTTTGCAACTGAACTTGTATTGAACCATGGGCAAGTGCTCAAGTTTGATGATATTGGATGCATGTATGAGTGGAGGAAAGAACATAAAAACGAAACGGTAGAAGCCGCTTTCGTGCGTGATTATGAAACGGGCGACTGGCTCGAGGCAGAGAAAGCGACATACGTATACGACCGAGCGATTCGCACGCCGATGGCATACAATGTCATTTCTTTCAAACATAAAGAAAGCGCCAAGAAATTTGTTGATCAACACGGCGGAACGGTTTTCACGTATGATGAACTTAGCCGTCATTCATGGGAACGAAATCAAGAGATGATGATGGAAATGAAGCAAAAACATATGAAAATGGATCAACAACAAGGCCAGCATGATGATCATATGGGCAACTGAACACCGGTTGCCTTTTTTTCTCCCTCGTTTTAATTTTTAAGCGTTTGATGTCTCTATTGGTGAAAGATTTCCGCGCTCAGTTGCCATACCCTCGTTTGTGAATATCGTATGGAAAGGACAGGGTAGGATGTGGAAAATCGCACGGATGGAATGGAAGCTGCTCATGCGCCAACGTTCGTCTTATTCGTTTGTGCTGTTATGGGTCATCGTATTGTCGATGTTGTTTCTTATGGCGAAAAATCACATGGATTTAGCTGGATATACGAATATGACGGGAACGACCGCCAACGTTATTTTGTATCTGTTGCCGTTGTTAATGATGATTGCCGGTTCTTTTGCGATTGCGGGGGAGAGAGAAAACGGCCAATGGCGATTGTTATGCACGTATCCGCTGCCGCAGCGTATGTACGTGACGGGAAAATGGCTCGGGCAATGGCTTGGACAAACAACATTGTTTACGTTCAGTTTTGGCGTGAGTGTGGCGTTAAGTACCTTGCTTGGAATTGTGATCCCAGTGAAATGGATGATGGTACTCTATAGTTTCTCGTTGTCGCTCATCGCTTTGTTTCTCATGTTCGGAGTAGCGGTCGGTGCATTTACGTCGACCCGGTGGCAAGCGTTGACCATATCGGTTGGAGTGTGGTTTTTATTCATCATGATTTGGCCGACGTTGTTGATTGCGGTGCTTTCTTTCGTTCCGTACCCGCTCATTGCCCCCTTGCTGCAAGCAGCTACCCTTTTCAATCCGGCCGAGGGGTTGCGTGTGGCGTTTGTCGTTAAATTAGGGGGGAGCGCCATTTTTGGACAAGCGTACGATCATTTGCTTAATTTAGGAGAAAACGGGTTCGGTTTGATATGGTTGATCTATGTAGTCGGCTATTTAGGCGTGTTATGGCTGATCGCCACGTGGAAGTTAACAAGGAGGAAACAACGATGACCGGACTCGATGTGCGGGAAGTGTCAAAAGTGTATAAGAAGAAAACCGCGTTGTCTTCGCTGTCCTTTCAGGCGAATCGAGGGGAGTGTATCGTTTTATGCGGAGGAAACGGCGCGGGGAAAAGCACGCTTCTTTCCATTTTAGCAGGAGTGTTGCCGCCGACAGACGGAACAGTCACCCTTCATGGTGTTTCTTTACGGAGGGAGCGGGAACAATACCTTTCGTACATTGGCTACATGCCCGATGAATTTCAGGCACCGTCGATGATGACGGTTTGGGAATTTCTTTCGCATTATGCGTCGTTGCGAAAAGTGCCGCGGGAACAGGTGAAGGAAACGCTTCGTGACATCGGATTAGAGGCGCAAAAACACGAATGGATCAAGAGTTTATCCAAAGGAATGCGGCAGCGGTTATTGTTTGGTCAGTCGTTATTAGGTCATCCATCGCTCTTGCTTCTTGACGAGCCGACAAATGGTCTCGATCCGTTTTGGATCGACCGGTTCATTGACATTTTAAACCAAAGAAAAAATGAGGGAACGATCATTATATTTTCGACCCATATGATGGATGTAGCTGCGGATGCTGGGGATGTAATTCTTTTTATGAAAAACGGAGCGGTTGTTCAGCGAATCAAGGCTACCGATGGCGAATCAAAGGAACAAACAGTATGGAAACTGTTAGCTTTGCATAGAAGATAGTCGAATAGGTTGGCATGATTGATGTTGATGAGGCAAAAGAAGGGGAATGTGTGAGAAATGTCACTGTCCCTCTTCGTTATGAGTGTTATTATACATATAGGGGTATATGTCTAGGGGGTCTTGCCCATGGGGGATGGGTGAAACGAATGTGAGGAGGAGGAGCAAAATGAGAAAAATCGTCATTGTCGGCGGAGTGGCAGGAGGAGCGACGGCGGCTGCGCGCCTTCGCCGGCTGAGCGAAGAGGATCGTATTGTCTTATTTGAGCGCGGTGAATATATTTCGTTTGCTAATTGCGGCTTGCCGTATTACATCGGTGGAGTCATTGAAAAGCGAGACAAACTGCTTGTGCAAACCGCAGACGGGATGGCGAAACGATTTCGCATCGATGTCCGTACGCTGAGTGAAGTGACCGCTATTCACCGCGATCGCAAAACCGTTTCCGTCCGGAATGTAAAGACGGGGGAAGAGTACGAGGAAACATACGATATTCTCATTTTATCGCCAGGAGCGAAGCCGATTGTCCCGCCGATTCCGGGAATCGAAGAGGCGGAGGCATTGTTTACGCTGCGCACAGTGCCGGATACAGACCGCATCAAAACGTATATTGACGAACAAAAGCCGCGGCGTGCTGTCGTGATCGGCGGCGGGTTTATCGGGGTGGAAATGGTGGAAAATTTAGTCCGACGCGGCATCAAGGTGACTTTGGTCGAACGGTCCAATCAAGTGATGGCATCGGTGGATTATGAAATGGCTGCTATGGTTCATGACCATATAAGGGAACATGGAGTGGAGCTTTTGCTAGAAGACGGGGTGCAAGCGATAGAAGAGCGCGGCCGCCGTGTTGTTTTGACGAGCGGACGTGCGATCGAAACGGATATGATCATTTTGGCCATCGGCGTCCAGCCGGAAAGCGGGCTGGCCAAGGAAGCCGGCCTGGAGTTAGGCGTTCGCGGCACGATTAAAGTGAACGAGCATTTGCAGACGTCTGACCCGTCGATTTACGCCATTGGCGATGCGGTGGAAGTGAGACATTATATTCATGGGTTTGAAACGTTCGTGCCGCTCGCTTGGCCAGCGAACCGACAAGGGCGGCTTGTTGCCGACCATATCCACGGTTTTGACGTGACATATAGCGGTACGTTAGGAACATCGATTGCAAAAGTGTTTGAACTAGCAGTCGCAGCGACAGGGCTGAACGAAAAAACGTTGCGATCGCTGGGCATTCCGTATGAGGCGATACACATTCATCCGCTCAGCCATGCGGGGTATTACCCGCACGCTGCGCCGATGATGTTCAAATTGATTTTTGACCGCAACAGCGGGCGTATTTACGGCGCACAGGCGGTTGGAAAAGAAGGGGTTGACAAACGGATTGACGTCATCGCCACTGCGATCAAAGGGGGATTGACCGTCCGGGACCTGCCGGACTTGGAGCTGGCCTATGCTCCGCCGTTTTCTTCTGCGAAAGACCCGGTGAATATGGCAGGGTACGTCGCGTCGAATATCATGGACGGTCTTGTCGAGACTGTGTCATGGCATGAAATAGATCACATCGTTGCGAAAGGCGGCGTGTTGGTTGATGTGCGCACGAAAGAAGAGATCATGCAGGGCATGGTTCCCAGTTCGATCCACGTGCCGCTCGATGAATTGCGCGATCGTCTGCAGGAGCTTCCTAAAGAGAAAGACATCTATGTCATATGCCAAGCCGGGTTGCGTGGATATATTGCCGTCCGCATTTTGCGGCAGCACGGGTTTCGCGCGATCAACGTCGATGGCGGGTATCGCTTGTATGCTGTTGCCAAACAATAGCAAATAGGACGTCTTGCCGAAAGCGGCAAGACGTTTTTCATTCGAACGACCCGTTTTTTCAGCAAACATTGACAATCAGTTAACAGATGGCTAATATACCCGTAGGGGTAGTTGTAAAACAAGATGCTTCCTCGTTCGAAAGCATCTGATGGCAGGAGTGTCGCATATGGGTGATGTCATTGCCATAGGGCCGTTGCTGATTCGCACAAGTTGGATGATTTGGTTTGCTGCCGGTGTGGGAGGGTATTTATTTTGGCGGGCGGTTTGGACGGGTTCAAGCGAGCAGCGGAGGGCGATAGAGCAATTATTTATAGACGGCGTATCGATCTATATACTTGTATGGAAACTGAGTCCGGCCATTGCAGATCCTTCTTTGTTATGGCGCAATCCGCTCGGCGTGTTATATTTGCCAGGAGGAAGCAAAGGAGTGCTTTGGGGGATGGTCGTGTCTGCGGCCATGATTGTCTTTCGAACGTATCGCCGAAACATTTCTTGGCATGTGGTGGCGAATTCGTTCATTGCGGTTTATTTGGGTGCTCACTTCATATACTATTTATTTGAGCGGCAATACGGGAAGCTGATGGGGCATTCTTCTCTTTTTTTTCGCCATCCGATTCATTTATATCAATTGCTGCTCTCCGTATTGGTCATGTTGTGGCTGATCGGGCGAAGGAAGCCGATTGAAAGGGGGGATGGTCCATATTGGTTTTTCGCTGTATGGGGCGTTGGTCAATGGCTGATTTGGATGATCGCCCGGTAATCGGTGTCGAGAAGGGTGGTGAAAAACGATGGTGTTTGTAAAATCGCTGAAGTTCGCTAAGAAACAAACGCCGAGTTTATAAGACTTCGTGATTTGAAACGGTGCGATTTGCTCTCATTTCCCCTTCATTCACCCATCTTCTAGTGTGAAAGGAAGAAAAGATAGGGAAAAATCGCTCACTGAATGAAAGATTGAGACCATAACGATGCTCAGAATCTTTTGCAGAAAGGTCTCTGGCTGCGGTCTTTATAAGGCAGCCCAAGCGTGGGGTATGCGGGATCGCTCGGTCCACTTCCCGTTGTGAGAGGGGATGCCCCGGAAAGCCCCCGCTTTTAGGCGGTGGGAGGAGGCCACCGGAATCAAAAAGAAGGGGTGTTGATCCATATGTCAGCGATTTTTGCGTTTGTTGCAGGTGCTCTTTCTTTCTTTTCTCCTTGTATTTTCCCTCTTATTCCTGCTTATGTCGCTCATTTGACAGGGACGAAAGTGGCAGAAAACAAAATTCAAGCCCGAAAACAGGAAATTGTTCTTCGCTCCCTTGCTTTTATTGGCGGATTCAGCATCATTTTTGTGCTGATGGGTGCAACGGCAAGCGCGATCGGACAAATGTTGATTCAATATCGAGGATTGATGGAAAAACTCGCCGGTCTATTTATTATCGTATTTGGGCTGCAAATGGCGGGTGTTCTCTCCTTTCGTCTGCTGATGAAGGAAAAACGTTGGGATACAAGCGCGAATAACACAAAAGGATGGCTCAGTTCTGTATTTGTCGGAATGGCGTTCGCCGCGGGTTGGACCCCATGTGTGGGATTGACACTGTCATCTATTTTGTTGTTGGCGAGCTCAACGGAAACGCTATATAGTGGAATGACACTTCTCTTGCTTTATTCTCTCGGATTGGGCGTCCCGTTTTTGTTCATTTCTCTCGTCATGACAAAATCATTGCAAGTTATCAAAAATGTGAACCGCTGGCTTCCGATGTTGGCGAAAGTGAACGGCTGGTTGCTCGTTGTGCTTGGTGGGTTGCTTTATACGGGGCAGATGACGAAAATTAGCGCTTTGTTATCGAGTTACTCGATCTTTTCGTTTTAGCGTGGGGGAGGGAGAAATTTGAAAAAAGCAGCCGTGGTATTAGTGCTTCTTGTGTTGACAGGATGGGCGATTTACGATGCGTTTTTACAAAAAAACAACTTTGAGAAAAAAACGGAAGGAATGGACAGCAGCCAAGCAGTTGAAGGAATTGAAGTGGGAAACAGGGCGCCTGATTTTGCGTTGCGAACGCTTGACGGAAAAGAAGTGCGACTGTCTGATTTTCGTGGAAAAAAAGTAATTGTGAACATATGGGCAACATGGTGTCCGCCGTGCCGTGCGGAAATGCCGGATATGCAAACGTTTTATGAAGAATATAAAAATCAAGGAGTAGAGATTGTAGCGGTGAACTTGACTAAATCGGAGAAGAATTTGGAACAAGTAGCGCGCTTTATTGAAGCGTACGGCATTACATTTACAGTGGTTCTTGATGAACAAGGGGAAGTATCTCAACGATACCAAGCTCAGGCGATTCCGACAAGCTATGTGATCGATTCAGCAGGAATCATACGGAATAAAATGATTGGACCAATGAGCAAAGATTGGATGGTGGAGCAGATGAAGCAAATAGACTAAAGGCAAAGGAGACAGTGAGGATGGAAAAGGAACAACGACAGACGACGGAGGATTCGAAGTATATTCAACAACATTTGGCGAACGAGCGAACCTTTCTCGCTTGGATTCGTACATCGATCGCGGTGGTCGGGATCGCGTTTTTGGTTATCCATTTGCATGAAAAGTCAACAAGCAGCGCATTGTCTACGGCGATTGTCCAATGGATCGGGGCGTTGGCGGTTGTGATTGCGATCTGCACGATTATATTTTCAACGGTTAGTTACGTGATAAAAACAAAACAAATTAATGAGCAGACATTCCGACCGTCACGCCCGTTAATTTGGTTTTTAGCGGCTTTGTTGTTGCTGATTACCGGATTGTTCGGTTACTATTTTTTTAGTTTGTTTTGATGGAATGGAAAACGTCAACACGTTCCCGCTAGACTGACGGTTTGGGAACGAATCTCTATGGGTGAAATGATGTCAAGAGCGATGGCGAAAACAAAAGGGACGGATCATTCGCTCCGGTCTTTTGAACAACATACTGTTGCCCACTTCATTTGATTGAGGGATATAAAATACCCTCTTTCTTTTTTTTAGGACCAAACAGAATCAGGGAAATCCCCTATGGGTATATGAATGTATGATATATACAATGTAATTAAGTTAGTTAAATAGATTTCAATCCAAATAATGAAGGAGTGATCGGAAATGGCGGATGTACATCATGTAAAGGTTGCGATTGTTGGAGCGGGTTCAGCGGGGATTTCCATTGCGGCCCGTTTATTAAGAAAAAATCGTGAGTTGCATGGTCAGGTGCTGCTCATTGATCCATCAGATAAACATTATTATCAACCACTCTGGACGCTTGTCGGCGGCGGCGCAGCCAAAGCCGAGGATACCGTACGGGAACAAGCATCGCTGATTCCGGAAGGGGCAAAGTGGCTCAAAGAAGCTGTCGAAACGTTCTCTCCGAAACACAATCAGTTGAGAACGAAAGAAGGTTCAACGATTCATTACGACTATCTTGTCGTAGCGGCTGGAATTCAAATCAACTGGGAACGCATTAAAGGTCTAAAGGAAACGATCGGAAAAAACGGGGTTTGCAGCAACTATTCCTATGACTATGTCCGGAGCACATGGGAGAACATCCGCCATTTTCGCGGCGGCACGGCTATTTTTACTCAACCGAGCACACCGATCAAATGTGGCGGCGCACCGCAAAAAATCATGTATCTCGCCGATGATTATTTCCGTCAGTCAGGTGTGCGTGACGCAACAAAGATCGTGTTTGTTTCTGGTTTGCCTAATATTTTCGCTGTCAAACGATATGCGGATACGCTTGAAGAAGTCATTCAACGGAAAAATATTGAAACCAAGTATCGCGCAGACTTAGTGGAGATTGATGGAGAAGAGAAAAAAGCGACGTTCCAACATTTAGATACCAATGAACGTTTTACGCTAAGTTTTGATATGATTCACGTTACCCCTCCGATGGGGCCACCCGACTTTATTGCCAAAAGTGCGTTGGCTGATGCCGATGGATGGGTGGATGTCGATCCGTATACACTGCAGCATAAAACATACAAAAATGTGTTTGGTTCTGGCGACTGTACGAATTTGCCTACGTCCAAAACGGGAGCGGCCATCCGGAAACAAGCGCCGGTCGTGGTAGAAAACTTGCTCGCGCTCATGCGCGGAAAGCCGTTGCACGCCCGCTATGACGGTTATACTTCGTGCCCGCTCGTAACCGGTTACAATCGACTTGTTTTGGCTGAATTTGATTACGATAAAAATCCGCATGAAACGTTTCCGTTTGACCAATCGAAAGAGCGATTCAGCATGTATATCATGAAAAAGCACTTATTGCCAATCGTGTATTGGGACGGGATGTTAAAAGGATTGATGTGAAGGAGGGGAGAATATGTCGCTCGAACCTGTGTTGCAACTACTCGAAAAAGATGAACAACGCGAAGCGCTGCGTTATTTGATTGAAAAGCTCCCAGAACTAAAAAAAGCAATGGAGTCTGCGGAAGACAAACTCGCCTTTGTCCAACATGTCATGAACGATAAGCAATCGCTCGAAGCATTGTTTACCGAGTTCGAGGAAAAAATGGAGCCATTCCGATTGACGGCCGCGCACCTTGAAGCGATGGCAACGTTCATTCAGTTGCTGCCAACACTAGTTCAATGGTTGCAAAAAGCAGAGGAACTCATTTCGTTTTCCATTAGTGTGCTTCGTGACCGCGAGTCGATGGCGTATATGGTGGAGGGAGCGAAAGAGATTGTTCCGGTTGAAAAAGGACTGGTCATGTTAAAAGAGACCAATGAACGTTTTCGGCGTGAACGTGATTCATCCACTGTCTCGCTGTTGCGCATGTATCGTTTGTTAAAACACCCGTTGCTCCAAGATGGTGTTAAATATATAGAGACGCTCTTGGATGTCATCCATCAACATCGTTTGTAAAAGGGGGATGTGACATGTTATTTCGTTCATTTTCCGATGAGCAGCTGGCCCACATGTCTTACTTAGTTGGTTGCCAACGGACAGGGGAAGCGATTGTCATCGATCCAGGACGCAACGTAGATCAGTATATCGACACAGCCAAAAAAGAAGGAATGAGAATTGTTGCAGCCGCCGAAACACATATTCACGCAGATTTTGTCTCCGGTGCCAAAGAATTAGCCAAACGTTGTGGGGCAAAATTGTATTTGTCGGATGAAGGAGATGAAAATTGGAAATATCAATATTTAGATGAGGTTAATCACGAGCTTGTGAGAGAAGGAAGTGTCTTTACCGTTGGAAATGTCGAATTTAAGGTGCTTCATACACCAGGGCATACACCAGAGCATGTTTCGTTTATTTTGATAGATCGGGGCAGTGGCACAACAGAACCGATGGGCATTTTCACCGGCGATTTCGTGTTCGTTGGTGATGTCGGCCGACCGGACTTGCTTGAAAAAGCAGCAGGGATTTCCGGCGCAGCGGACATTGGCGCTCGTCAAATGTTTCAATCGCTAAAAAAATTTAAAGCGCTCCCAGATTATTTAAAAGTATGGCCGGCGCACGGAGCAGGAAGTGCATGCGGGAAGGCACTTGGTGCTGTTCCTTCTTCAACGGTTGGATATGAAAAGCGGACCAACTGGGCGCTAAAAATTGAAGATGAAGAAGAGTTTGTGAAACGATTGCTTGCAGGGCAACCGGAGCCGCCAAAATATTTTGCCATGATGAAACAAGTGAATAAAGTTGGTCCTGAATATTTGAATGAAGAAGAAGTGCCAGTGCTGTCAACACGTAAGCAACTCGACGAGTATCAAGCAAACGGAGCATTTATTTTAGACGTTCGTCCGCCTCAAGAATTTGCAAATGCACATTATGCAGGATCCATCAACATTCCGTTTAACAAGTCATTTACAAATTGGGCAGGTTGGTTTATTAACTATGACCAAGACATTGTGTTGATTGCAAGTCAAGAAGATGTACAAGCGATTCGTAAAGCGCTTGCTTATATTGGATTGGACCGCATTGTTGCATACATTGAACCAGTCGTTGCATTAAGTGGTGAAGTAGAGAGATATGAAGAAATTGATGTGCAACAATTGCGTCAATATTTACAAGACGAGCATTATCACCTTATTGATGTGCGCAATCAAGCAGAATGGGATGAAGGATATATTGAAGGGGCCCAACATATTATGCTCGGCACGCTTGTGGATCGTTTAAACGAGATTCCAGAGGGAAAAACGTACATTGTTCAATGTCAATCAGGTGCACGTTCAGCAATTGGCGCCAGTATCTTACAAGCAAAAGGGGTAAAACAGGTGCTGAATTTAAAAGGTGGATATTTAGCGTGGGTGCAAGCAAAACTTCCAATTGCCAGAAAAGCATAAGGGCTGATTTCATCAGTCCTTTCTTTCAATTTTTTTCTTTTTAAACCTAATATAAGTTGAAACTTTGTTTTACATCCATCAGAGCACCCGCCGCATTCTATCAAAGTCGACTTGTATGAAGGGAAAACAGAATCGAACAATTGGAAAATCTTTATTGAACTTAATATAATAGGGCTCTTCACCAAAAGTTGTACTTGATTTTTCCATCACACATCTTACTTATGCATCCATGAAAGAACAGGAAACCAATCATGTTTTGCTTATACCTGTTCAGAGAAGTGCACCGTCTGTCAAGTACACGTTGTGGTGATGAGCCTATAATAGGGGAATGGAGGTAAAAATGAGATTTTTGGATAGAATTTTTACTTACATTCAAGACGGGATCATTGTAATGGACCATGAGCGAACAATTGTCGAAATGAATCCAGCTGCTAAGCGACTCACTGGATGGCAACTTGGCGAAAAAGTACCATATTGCTCGTTTTGTCAAAAGCGTGATGTACGTCAAGGCGAAGAGCGATGTTATTTAATTTCCACTGAAGAAGTGCCGTATTTTTTATCTGAAATGCCAACTTATCATGGACACTTAATTGATGTGGAAATGAGCACAGCGCTTATCCTTGAGCAAGACGGTGCAAAATATTATTTGCTTGTACTTCGTGACCAAACGGTGAAGAAAAAAGAAGAAGAAGTACTGCATTCCAAGTGGATGGTGAAAAAACTAACAGAGGCAAAAGAGGAAGAACATAAACGTCTCGCACAAGAATTGCACGACGGTGTTGGTCAGTCACTCTACAGTATTTCTATTGCTTTAGATAATATCATACAACGTATACAGGATGAAAAATTACACGCATATGTCAAAGAGGTGCGTGAAGAACTTGGCCGTGTCATGGAGGATGTGAAGCTATATGCGCAACAACTTCGTCCGAAAAGTTTAGACGCACTTGGGCTCGTTCCGACCATTCAATCGCTCATTCGTTCATTTCAATCAAAAATGCCAAATATGTCATTTTCACTTCAAACGAATGTATACATGCGTTTGTCGCCAACAGTGGAAATTAATCTTTACCGTGTCATTCAAGAAGCATTGCACAATGTCATGAAACACGCGAAGGCAACAGATGTATGTATAACAATCGAACGAGTGGGGCAAGAATTACACGTATCTATTAAAGATAACGGAGTTGGTTTCGAGGTTGAAGAAAAACGTGAAGGACTTGGCTTAAAACATATTCAAGAGCGTATTTCTCATTTGGGTGGAGAAACAATAATTACGTCTTCACCAATGAAAGG
The DNA here is from genome assembly GCF_007829715.1 of Geobacillus sp. C56-T2. NCBI lineage: Bacteria > Bacillati > Bacillota > Bacilli > Caryophanales > Anoxybacillaceae > Geobacillus > Geobacillus sp. C56-T2. The sequence continues at coordinate 2,031,824 of NZ_VJWB01000001.1, read as the reverse complement.
AACAACGATTTTTGTATGTGTACCGATAGAAGGGAGTGAAGAGGATGAAAGTGTTAATCGTCGATGATCATGATTTAATTCGCAAAGGCATTCGTCTACTTCTCGAAGGGTTTCCAGATGTTGAAGTCGTTGGAGAAGCAAGCAACGGTTGTGATGCGATTACGCTCGCGTTGAAGCATCATCCTGATGTTGTTTTGCTAGACCTTTCTATGCCGACAGGACTTGATGGATTTACAACTGCAAAAACAATCATGGATGAACTGGATACCAAAATCGTTGTTTTAACCATGCACGATGAAGAAATATATGTGCAAAAAGCCCTTCAACATAACATTCATGGCTACTTGCTAAAAAATAGCCAAACGAACGATTTGTACAAAGCATTGAAGGCGGTATGTCGAGGAGAACGGTTTTACCGTACACATATTCCACAAGAGAAACTAGAAAAAATAATCATGGAAAAAGAACCGAGATCTCCTCTTACAAATCGTGAACGGGAAATTGTTCGGTTGACATTTTTAGGATATACCAATAATCAAATTGCGAACAAATTAAAAATCAGTCCTAAAACAGTTGAAAGCCATAAAGCGAACATTATGCAGAAGCTTGGGATTAAGGAAAAACATGAGCTCATTCAATACGCTTTAAAAAATCAGATTGCAGATTTAGTATAATTTATAAATTTTAGTGATCATTCTATGCATGTGATTGGAGATAAGGGGGTCTGATTCTTTGCTTTTTACAATGAATATGTGAAAAATGTCACAAATCATTCGCATTTGTAGAGGATAAGAGAGCATGTTTTGTGGGATCATAAAAATGACTAGTTTGTGATATTTATCACAAAATTTGTTGTGCATGAATGTCGATGGGAGAGGAGGATCGTGGGGAAACGGCAAGAAAAATGGTTTTTTGGACTGTTAGCGGCAGGAGGGCCGTTGTCGATGATCGCGATTGAGGCCGGATGGTACTTGGCGGAGGTTGGACGGCAACCTTGGATTTTGCGCGGCTATATGAAAACGGTAGAGGCCGCGACATTATCTGCCCATGTCGATCTGATGCTTGTCTTGTTTTGCCTGTTATACCTCGTGTTAGGAATCGCAAGCGTAATAGTCCTTGTTCGTTTGTTCCGCCGCAACCCGGTTGAGCGAGAATTGGCGGAGCGCGGGGAGGTGGAACTATGACGCTTGAATTTATTGGTGTTTCGGTGTTATGGTTGTTTCTGTTTGGTTATATTATTATCGCTTCGATCGACTTCGGGGCTGGGTTTTTCAGTGCCTACAGCCATTGGGCGAACAAACAGCATATTTTGCATCGCATCATTCAGCGCTACCTTTCGCCGGTGTGGGAAGTGACGAACGTCTTTCTCGTCTTTTTCTTTGTCGGCGTCGTCGGCTTTTTCCCAAAGACAGCTTATTATTACGGATCGATTTTGCTGGTTCCGGCCAGCCTTTCCATTATTTTGCTTGCCATCCGCGGTTCGTACTACGCGTTTCACACGTACGGGGGGACGGAGCGGAACTGGTATTTGCTCGCTTACGGATTGACAGGATTGTTCATCCCGGCATCACTGTCCATCGTCTTAACGATTTCAGAAGGCGGATTTGCTGAAAAAAACGGGGACTCCCTGATGCTTGATTACGGCAAGTTGTTTGCCAGCCCTCTATCATGGAGCATCGTGCTGTTAAGCGTCACAAGCGTTTTGTACATTTCCGCTGTGTTTTTGACGTATTATGCAGACGCGGCTGGAGATGAACGAGCGCGAGCATTGTTGCGCCGCTATGCTCTTATTTGGAGCGGGCCGACGATGTTATCGGCACTGCTCATCATTTACCAGCTACGCTACCATAATCCTGAACATTACGCAAATTTGTGGAACATGTCCTGGATGTTTGGCGTTTCTTTTCTCTTTTTTGCGTTCACCGTTTGGCTTCTTTGGCGGCAAAGGCGGTTCGGCTGGGCGTTTATTGCGCTTTTGTGTCAATATGCGTTCGCCTTTTACGCTTACGGTATTTCGCACTATCCGTATTTGCTTTACCCGTATTTGACAATTTATGACGGGTTTACGAATGAGACAATGGCTATTGCGCTGATCGTTGCGTTTATTGCTGGCTTGTTTCTTTTGATCCCATCGCTCTATTTGCTGATGCGCCTCTTTTTGTTCAACAAAACGTACGTCAAAGGAAAATGGGAAGGAGGAAAAGGATGATGCAAACGTTTTTGATCACGTATGCACCGATGATCATCGTTGGACTGTCGGTCGTCGTCTCATTCTGGGTGGGCTTGAAAGATGTGTGAGTGAGTAATTGCCTTCTTTATCATTCTAAACCGAGAAGCCCCCACTTCCACGCGTGAGCGTAAGTGGAGGGTGAATTGGTATTCGTCATCGATCTCTCTCTTCCCTCCCACAAATCAAAGATGTAATAATGAAAGATATGTCCCAACACTTTTGGGACATACTCTTGAGAGGTGAAAGGAATGTCTAAAAAAATCGGGATCAAGGAAAATTTATATCAATTTATTTTATTAGTCGTTGCCAATTTATTTGTTGGATCAATGGTAGGGATTGAACGAACTGTTCTACCGTTATTAGGTGAGGAACAGTTTGGTTTGGCTTCTACAAGCGCAGCCCTTTCTTTTATCATTAGTTTTGGTTTTTCTAAGGCGATTGTCAATTATTTTGCAGGGCAAATTGCTGATAAGTTTGGCAGGAAAAGAGTTCTCTTGTTAGGTTGGGTCGTTGGTTTATTTGTACCTATTCTCACTATTTTCGCACATGCATGGTGGGTAATTGTATTTGCAAATATTTTGTTAGGTATTAACCAAGGACTGACTTGGTCAATGACAGTTAATATGAAGATAGACATTTCCAAAGCGAACCAAAGAGGAACAGCAGTAGGTTTGAATGAATTCGCAGGATATTCTGGTGTGGCAATCATGGCTGCAGTATCAGGTTATGTTGCTTCTTCCTACTCGTTAAGACCGGAACCGTTTTATTTAGGAATCGGTATTGTCATTATTGGAATTTTATTATCTTTAATTCTGTAGATGAGCATTTTTCATTACAGTAATTTCCATTCCCTAAGAGACAAACAGGGTCCCCCTTAGGCGACATGGAGCTGTTTTTTAATCACATCAATGGGAATATCTTGTTTTGCGGCGTCATAGATGAACTCGACGACGCTGTGCCCTTTCCGAGACCGAAGAAGCTCCAGGCCGGAAGAGAGGTCTTGTTGAGATTCCGCGATGCTGTATACGCAGGCGAACAGCACCACGGCCCAATACCGTTTCACCGCCCGAATGTGACGAACACGGTATCCATCGAGCTTCAGCTGGTCTTTGGCCTGCCGGAAAAAGCATTCGATCGTCCAGCGCTGGGCATAGTAACGCAAGATCTCTTCATCGCCTAGCTCCCGGTCGGTGCTCAAGACGACATGGAGATGATCCGGCGTCATCGGTTGATTCGCCTTCCAAGCCAGCAGCACCACCGCGTCATCGAGACCATGGATCGCTCCCTCGTAGCGATACACGCGGTAACGCTCCTTCCCCACCGTGACGAGGCGGGTGTCGTTGGGCTCGATATAGCGGGCGAACTTCTTCGCTTGGATGGCGATGCCTTTCGGATAGAGAATCCGGTTCGTCTTGAGCATGGCGATGACATGGAATCCTTGTTTCAGGCAGGCTTCGATGAGCGCTTGGGACGGATACCACGAATCCATGAGCACATACACCGGCTGAGCCCGTTTCCCCTTGAGCGAGGAAAGCATCTCGATCGCTAGGTCGATTTTGCTTCTTCCCGCCGCCTTATCATAGAGACGAAACGCGAACGGAAACGCTTGCGAGAAAGTATGCACCATCAGCCAAACAAGCGAATGCCCCCAGACGGATTGATGATCTTTGTGCGAGTAGTGCCAATCACACCCTTGAATGGCGCGGGCAGCCCGTGACGAAGGCTTCGTTTTTTGACAAATCGTATCATCGATCGAAACAAAAAGGGGTTGATTCTCCTGTTTGGCTAGGCGTTCGATCTGGCGAAGGATCCATTCTTGCAGCTTCTCAAGCAGTTTTTCCTCGTTCCAAGGGCTTTTCGTGAAAAAGTGGCTCAGTGTCGTTCGATGATTCGGGTGAAAACTCCAGTACCGGACATCCGTCAATGTCCCCGAAAATCCCTTGGTCGTCAAGGCGTCGACAAGATGAACGAGATGCTTGATGACCGGCTTCGAGAAATAAAGCGCCAATCCCAGCGTCATGAAAAACTTGTGGATTCCTTGATGATGTGCTAATCTATTCATGAGACATGAACCTCCTTGTGGGTAGTTGGTAGCACATCTATTCTAACCAAGGAATCGGGTTCATGTCTCCTTTTTTGTTTAGTTGTCAATTTATGTTAGCAAATTTGCTCATCTACAGATCTTTAATTGTAAAGGATACCGGGCAGCATCTAAAGATTCAAATTCAAGACAATGCCACAAAAACGAAGAGTAATACTAATTTATCCTCCAAAGAGGTATTTAACTTAACAACATGGAAAGATAAAAACCTTTCCAGTATTAGTTTTTCTGGATTGGCAACGAATTTGAAAGATGGGATGGCTTGGGGGCTCTTTCCTTTATATTTTACTAATGCAGGTTTAAGTGTTAGCCAAACAGGTACAATAATAGCCATATATCCAGCCGCATGGGGATTTTTTCAGCTGTTTACGGGAGTATTGAGCGATAAAGTCGGAAGGAAAAAATTAATTACTTATGGAATGTGGACACAAGCATTTGCCCTTTGGTTTATCTTATTTGTTAACCGTTTTTCTCTATGGATTTTAGGTGCTATTCTTTTAGGTTTGGGTACAGCAATGGTTTACCCAACTTTGCAAGCAGCAATTGGTGATGTTGCATCACCTAACTGGCGCGCATCTTCAATGGGAGTGTACCGTTTTTGGAGAGATAGTGGTTATGCGTTCGGTGCGTTAATTGCTGGAATAATAGCAGATTTATTAGGAGTGACATGGGCAATCGGGATAGTGGCCTTGCTACCGTTTTTTGCTGGAGTCTATTCACGTATGCGGCTGGATGAAACTTTGAAAACAATGGCAAAGTGATGTCATGCCCGTTCGGAAGAAGAACTCAGCAGCTTTCCTGAAAGGTAAGTCGCTTTGTCCACGGCATCTTCCTGATTGACTAGGCGGTTGCGGCAATGAAGATGCATCTGAATCAATGACAGTTGAGCAGAGACAAAAAAAGAAAATGGCGGCATATGATTTTTTGAAGTCTGGCTTGAGGTGATTTCCATCGGCACAATTGTGTTTTCTGCCATTAGTTATGTCGTGAAGACGAAACAAATTAATGAACAAACGTTCCGGCCTTCGCGCCCGTTAATTTGGTTTTTGGCTTCTCTGTTGCTGTTGGCCACCGGATTGTTTGGATATGATTTTTTTACCTTGCTTTAACAGCGGTTTTTTGGCCGCTTTTTGTTTTTTCCTGTTTTAGGATTAAGAGTAGCGTACAAGCAAATGAGAATAAAACAAAAGAACGGCAATGGACTGTCGTGGTTCGCTCAACCAAATCGATACTAGGATGTATTGGAGATTACATACAAGGAGGAGTCCGCGACACAAGGTGTCCCCTCATTGTCTTACAGGAAGGAAGAAGGGGAGTTCAATGTGTGCAGTATAAAGAAAAAAAGAGAGCGCTCTAGGGGGGGATCATACATGCCACAATGGGGAGTAGAACACATACATGGGGTACAGAAGATAGCAAGACAAGGTGCAGATGCGGGCAACAGGCATATATATATATCATATTCGGAAACTTTGTTGTTCCATGCAATGGAGGGACGATCATGTTTATTCACACTGTTCAGCCTGGAGATACGCTTTTTTCCATTAGCAGGCGATACGATTATCCGTTGGAAAGTCTGCGTCTTGTCAATGGCTTAGTTGAAACGAATATTGTGCCTGGTCAAGCATTGCTGATCCCGAGCTATACGTATACAGTACAGCTAGGGGACACGCTCAGCGCCATCGCACGGAAGGCATTTGTGACGGTCGAACAGTTGCGGTCGGCCAACCCGACAGTGAATCCGTATAGAATGTATCCAAGAATGAAAATTTCTATTCCTGATATTTCTTCGTATCGAGCCATAACGTTAGCTTATTATATTTTCCGCGAACCGAACGTAGATCGGGCGTTCGTGCGGGATTTCGCTCCGTATTCATCATACATCGCTTTGTTCGAATATCGTTTCGCGCCCAATGGCGATATTGTCACGATGCGGGATGACGCCGCAGCGATTGAAACAGCATGGCAAAACCGCGTCACCCCCATCGCGGTAGTGACGAATCTAACATCGGAAGGGTTTAGTCCGAGACTGGCGAGCCAAGTGCTGAACAATCCGGAAGCGAGAGCGAATTTGGTTGAGAACATTTTTTATTTAGTGTCACGAAAGGGCTATGGTGGTGTCAATATTGATTTTGAGCAAATTCGCGGCGAGGATCGTGATTTGTTTACTGGCTTTTTGCGTCAGCTACGCGATCGGTTAAAACCGGCTGGATATGTTTTGACGATCGCCGTTCCAGCGAAAACAAGCGAGGAGATCCCTTGGCTCAAAGGCTACGATTACGGCGGCATTGGCGCGGTCGTCGACTATATGTTTATCATGGCATACGATTGGCACCATTTAACAAGTGAGCCAGGTCCAGTCGCTCCGATTCAGGAGGTGAAATCCGCTCTTCAGTTTGCTGTCGAACGTGTGCCTCGAAAAAAAATATTGCTCGGACTCCCATTATATGGATACGATTGGATCATTCCGTACCAGTCCGGGACATTGGCGGATGCTCTCTCCAACCAAGAGGCGGTTTTAACCGCTATGCGGTATCAATCGCCCATTCAGTATTCATTGGAATATGAATCGCCTTTTTTCCGGTATAAGGATGAGCTAGGAAATATCCATGAGGTATGGTTTGAAGATGTCAGAAGCATGGGGCAGAAAATGAAATTGGCTCGTCAATATCGGATTGCAGGCGTTGGGGCATGGGAGTTGAAGTTAAGATTTGCGCCAGGGCCGTGGCTTCTGAGAAAGTTTTTTACCGTAATCAAAGTGTAATGAATCGTGCGAAGTAGTGTTGATGGGGATATGAAAATGGAACGAAGTAATGGTAAGAAGTAAAGAACACGGGTGGCTGTTTTCTTTGCCGTTCGTAAAGAAAGTGTTTATAGCCATCGTCTTAGTTCGTGTCTCAATAGGGGTTATGGTGGATGGTTCTTTGGAGCATCAACGTGAGTGACTGTGGAATTGGATACAGGGGAATATGGGGATGCGCCGAAAAAGCAGCGAAAATAACGCTGCTTTTTTGTTGACAACTCACATTTCGCACCCTAACAAGGTCAAAACAAAGGATTTTTTATTTAGTTTTTCAGAATAACTTTTTGACCAACACAACGAGCGATGGCTATCCTTTTTTTACCATCGCTGGTCGTTCCGTATGACGTTACACGTAAATGCTCTCATCCAGCCCCAACCCCTGCAGAATCCTTCGTTGTTCAGGGGTGAGGGAGCGATCCAGTGAGCGTTGGATGCGCCCATCCGGCAGCTCCAGGAGGACGACGTTCACATATTGAAACAGCTGAAAAATCGCCTGTCCCGTCGGCCGGGTCAGCTTGCGGCCTCCAGGACCCTTCAACGGGTGTTCTGGAGTAATAAACTGACGCACTCGGCGCTGAAAAACGCGGTAAATCGCCAAGGCCAACAGAAACAAATAGCCTAATACTGCGACCCGTTCTGGTTTTTTGACGTAAATCTCATCCGTGAAAAACGGATCTTTCAAAAAAGCGAAGTTCATTTCCACCGAGATCTGCCCTTTATATAGCTTCAAGATCTCTTGGGCATCCATTTGTTGGCCCTTCCATTCCTCCGGAACGGTCGTGACGAGGACAAACCGGGACGCTTTCCGTCTTGCCTGTTCCCACGCGTTTTGGTCGAATTCGACGTCAAGGCGCAAGAGATACCGCGTCTCCATCTCGGGTTCCACCCCTTTTTTCGGCCGTCCGCGCCGTTTTTTCGGGCGTACGATCTCTTCGACCGCGGCCTTGACCTGATGAAACCGTGGGCGAAGGGACATCTTGAGGGACGCCAAGGCTTGTTCAGCGTCTTCCCGGCACGAGAAAGGGTGGCGCTCCCAATGGGCTTGTTCCTCGCGAAGAAGCTCCGCTTCTTTGGTTCGTTCTTTTTCGAGCGTCTTTCCTTTTCGCTGGTCGAGCGCACTCGATTCGACGACGATCAGCCGAACGGGGTGGCCTTCATAGGTGGAGGATGTTTCCCATACCCGGTACGTGGCGCCGTTTCTCTCCGCCAGCGTAAAGGGTTCGCTCCACGGGATGTGAGGCGAATCGGCCTCCGCTAATGCCCGTTTCACGATCCGAAGCGACGAAGGGCCTCGGGTGATCAAAAAGGCGTTGGCCGCTTTGGTTTGCGCCAGAGTGTCTTTTGTCATCGCGGCGGAATCGGCCACGTAAATCCATTCGTCTTCCATCTTGGCTTGTTTGAGCTGTTCGTGGACACGGGACAGCACCTCCGGATTCCACGTTTTGTCAGGCAGGTTGCCGTCGTGCACATCGCCGTAAAACGGGATGCCGTCCTCGTTGCCGACCAGTCCGAAACCGATCTGTTTTTGCCAACGATGATGGCGGTTATAGCCATGTGTGATTTGTAAGGCCTCTAACGAGGCCGATTCATACGCGCCGTAAACGGTCTTGTCCGTCGTATCGGCGTGAAAGGCTCGGAGGGAAAGGCCTTCTTTGCGATAAATGTGAATCAAGCAAGTGCTGATCACCTTGTGAATATCGGCCTCATACAAGCGGTCGAGATGACGAGCCAAGGCATCGTCGTTCAACCAGGAAGGATGGAGACCGGGACGGATGAGTTTCTCTAGATCGATCTCCTGAGCCCATCGTTCCACGTGAACGAGGGCTTGCCGGCCGTCAAACATATTGTAGATGATGGCCTGAACGGCATCGCTGACTCGAGTCTGGCACTGTGGATCAACGGGAACGAGATGGTCAATCAATTGGGGCAGGCCCAGTTTCTTGAATAGGGCACTTATTATATTCAAATAATCATTACGATAGACCTTTTTGACTTGAACGTTCATGAGAGAAAAACTCCTTCACTTTCCTTGTGTGTCAAGGATTCATTCGACATCGGAACGAAAAAATCCTCCCGATTTTCGTCGAGAGGGTGCGAAATGTGAGTGACAAACAAAAAAGCATTCGATAACATGGTTAGTGTAATACACATACATGTATATGTATGGGTCTAGGCAGCATGTATGTATAGAATTGAGTTAAGTACTCAAACATAATTACGAAAATATTCAAGGAGGTTGTTTTCGATGAAAGTGGCGATTATTGCAGCAAACGGCGGGTTGTTTGATGCGTACAAGGTGTTTAACATTGCGACAGCGGCTGCGGCGGCAGACGCAGAAGTCGGCGTGTTTTTCACGTTTGAAGGGTTGAACCTCATCCATAAAGAGGCGCACAAACAATTGCCGATTCCTGAAGGGAAAGAGCATTTCCAACAAGGGTTCCAAAAAGCGAACGTTCCATCGATTGCCGAATTGCTTCAAATGGCGCAAGAGATGGGTGTCAAACTGATTGCTTGCCAAATGACGATGGATGTCATGGGGCTTGACAAAAACCAATTCGTCGATGGCATTGAGGTGGCGGGAGCAGCGACGTTCCTGCAGTTTGCGAAAGACGCCGATATTACATTGGCCTTCTAATCGAAGGAGAGGAGGAAAGAGAATCATGGCACAAGTTACTGTTTATACTACAACGACGTGCCCGTACTGCGTCATGGCGAAAAACTTTTTGCGCGCTCAAGGGATTCCGTTTAAAGAAGTGAATGTCGAATTCGACCCGGAAGCAGCGCGCAGACTGGTGGAAACGACGGGGCAAATGGGCGTGCCCCAAATCGAAATCGGTGGCCGTTGGGTGCTCGGGTATGATCCAGATGCCATTATGGCATTGTGGAATCAGACGAATCATCGTTGAGAATAATGGACCATTGACAAAACCATAAGATCAGGAGGGGATATCGTTGGCAAAAACGATTTCGGTCAAAGAGATCGCCAATAAAATTATGCGCGGCGAGGAGTTGTTTATCGTAGACGCCCGCAATCCCGAAGATTTTGCTGATTGGCGTATTGAAGGAAAAGGAGTCGAAGTCGTCAACATTCCGTATTTTGAAGTGTTGGATGGCATTGAACCATATTTGGACCGTTTGCCGAAAGATAAAAGCAAAACGATTTATGCCGTTTGCGCGAAGGGCGGTTCGTCAGAGTTTGTGGCCGAACAGTTGGAAGCAGCGGGCTATACGGACGTTTATTCGATCGAAGGCGGGATGAAGGCATGGAGCGAGCATTTGGAACCCGTAAAAATCGGTGAGCTGAAAAGCGGAGGGACGATTTACCAATTCGTCCGCCTTGGCAAAGGGTGTCTCTCGTATCTTGTCGAATCGAACGGTGAGGGGGCGTTGATCGATACGAACCGCATGACTGACGCTTACGTCCGTTTTGCGAACGAACACGGCATTACAATCAAGCATGTGCTCGATACGCACTTGCATGCCGACCATATTTCTGGCGGGCGTAAGTTGGCGGAAGAACTGGGTGCGACGTATTACTTGCCGCCGAAAGACGCAGAAGAGGTGACGTTTACCTACACACCGATTCAAGATGGCGACCGCATCCACGTTGGCCATGTCGTGATTGAAGCGTTGTATTCACCGGGACATACGATCGGCAGTACATCGTTTATCGTAGACGATCAATATTTGTTAACCGGTGATATTTTATTCATCGACTCGATCGGGCGCCCGGATCTTGCTGGGAAAGCGCAAGACTGGGTGAGCGATCTGCGGGAAACCCTTTATCGTCGTTATAAACAATTGGCGGATGATTTAATTGTGTTGCCAGCCCATTATATGGGGCCGAAGGAAATGAACGAGGACGGCAGTGTCGCTGAACGGTTGGGGATTTTGTATAAGAAAAATCACGGACTGAATATTTCTAGTGATGAAGAGTTTCGTCGTACCGTGACAGAAAACTTGCCGCCGCAACCGAACGCTTATCAGGAAATTCGGCAGACCAATATGGGGAAACTGCATCCGACAGAAGACGAACAACGGGAAATGGAAATCGGTCCAAACCGTTGCGCCGTTCGATAAAAAAGGAGCCGGCGTTTTCGAATGCCGGCTTTTTTCATCGGGTTGAACAATTGAGATTTCGTAGTTCTGGAAACCAAACCGCGCAGCAGTTGTTTAATGCTATGATCCTGTGTTGATGAAGGAGAAAATGGAGAATACGATTAAAATGAAAAGTCCGGAATCGGAGGGAAACGAATGACAGGGCATCGTTTTCATCATGAACATGCGGAACGGTTGTTGGATCCGAAGCGCAAAGAATGGATCGACCCGGAGAAGGCGGTTTCGGTGTTGTCAGTGAAACCGGACGATACGATTATGGATCTAGGGGCAGGGAACGGCTATTTCACGATTCCGTTGGCGCAAGCAACGAACGGGAACGTATATGCGGTTGACGTGCAGCCTGAGATGATCGAATTGCTAAAGCAGCGGGCGCGACAGCTAGGAATGACGAACATACAGTACCAAGTCGCGGATGTCGTTTCGACGTCGCTGCCTTCCCGCTCCATCGATAAAGGCATCATGGCGTTTGTCTTTCATGAAGTAGAACAAAAAGACGCTGCCATTGACGAAATTCGCCGTGTGATGAAGCCGGACGGGACGTTCCTGTTGATTGAATGGGAAGCGATAGAAAGCGAAATGGGACCGCCCTTGTATGAGCGCATCCCGTCCGATCAGTTGCTTTCCTATATGAAACAAAAAGCGGGTCATGTGGAACTCGTCCGTTTCCATCCAGCTGTCTATGGCTTGTTGATTCGTTGGACGTAATCCGATTTTTCAGAGGGCGGATAGTCGCACCGAGTACGCGGTGCAACAATCCGTTTCTTGATTTGAGAAGGTGGATTGTTGAGCATCGTTCTTCATGGTATCACCGGTCTTGTAAAAGGCCGGTGAATCATGGGGACTACAAGGAACAAAAAACTGATGTGACAAAGTTTCTCTATATTTGATAAATATTGTCGGAAAATAGCGTGTTTCGTTACATCACCAGCTTTTTTGGAAGCCTAGAAGGTTGGTGAAAAACAGCTGTTTGTCTTGATCGATGATTGAACGCGTGAACATAGGGGCTGATGTAACAAGTTTTTTCTACTTGGGAAACGATTCCGAGAAGCGGTTGCGCGAGTAAATCACCAGCCCGCTAGAAAAATGACAGGTTTCCCTGCCTGCAGCGGTTTTTGTGGAAATGCAAGACGGTTGGAAATACATTCCTGTTGATTATATACTATTAGGGGTATATAATCACTTTGCATAGATAAAGAAGAGGAGGGTGAGATATTGATTGGGGGCAGTTTGTTGCTGATTTTTCTCACTTTGTTCATCGTAGCACTGTATCGACGCTACGGTCCGGTAAAAGGCGTTTTGTGTCTTCCGGTCGATCAAGTGCCGAACCGCTTGCTTATTGTCGATTTGCGTGATTATAATGAAATCAACGACCATATGTTTCGCCATGCACTGCATATCCCTGTTGCCTATATCAAACGGCAGCTGTCATCCATTCCGCGGCAGCCATTGCATGTGGTCGCTCAAGATGCGGTCGAAAAAAATATCGGCATTCGGTTGCTGCGCAGCTACGGTTATGAGGTGAAAAGCTACTCAATCGCGGCTTGTGATTGTCAAGAAAGGGGGCGAACGAGCCGGTGGAATATAACAAAGAAGTCAAAAACCGCTTAAAACGGATTGAAGGACAAATTAAAGGTGTCCTCGGCATGATGGAACAAGGCAAAGACTGCAAGAGCGTCGTTTCCCAGCTGTCGGCGGCGCGCAATGCCATTGACCGCGCCATTGCGGTGATCGTCAGTACCAATTTGGAACATTGCCTGCGGGAAAACATGGAAAAAGGAGAAAGCACAGACCATCTTGTCAAAGAAGCCATCGAACTGTTGGTTAAAAGCCGTTAATGCGTTGCTCAACAAAAAGGTGTTGACAACGTTCTTTTTCTTGTAGTAATATACCCATAGGGGTAATGGTAATAAACTTTATCTAACCAAGGAGGTCATCAATGATGAATGTAGCAAAAGTATTGGATGCCAAAGGACTAGCTTGCCCGATGCCGGTGGTGAGAGCGAAAAAAGCGATGGACGAATTGCAATCAGGTCAAGTGCTCGAGGTGCACACAACCGATAAAGGGGCGAAAAACGATTTGCCGGCATGGGCGAAAGCGAGCGGCCATACGGTGCTTGATATGAAAGAAGACAATGGTGTGTTGATGTTCTGGATTCAAAAAGGATAATTTTCACCTTTTTGTATACCCATACAGGTATAAGGAGAGGAGGTAGCAAGATGACACAGCCGAAGAAAAAGACAACGATCATTTTGTTCAGCGGCGACTATGATAAGGCGATGGCGGCTTACATCATCGCCAACGGCGCTGCGGCTTATGATCATGACGTGACGATTTTCCACACGTTTTGGGGGCTGAATGCCTTGCGGAAAGAGGCGCCCGTTCCGGTGCAAAAAGGGTTTCTTGAAAAGATGTTCGCCAAAATGATGCCGCGCGGCGCCGACCGCATGGGACTGTCGCGCATGAACTTTGCCGGCATCGGCCCGAAGCTGATCAAAAAGGTGATCAAAAAGCATAACGCCATGCCGCTTCCGCAGTTGATCGAGATGGCGAAAGAGCAGGGTGTGAAGCTTGTCGCCTGTCAAATGACGGTCGATTTGCTTGGACTGAAGCCGGAAGAATTGATTGACGGCATTGAGTTTGCGGGGGTGGCTGCCTATTTGGCCGATGCTTCGGAAGGAAATGTGAACTTATTTATTTAAAATGAGGGAATGGTATGTCGCAAACCATCATCAACATCGTGTTGTTCGTTTTGCTTGCTTGGTTTCTCGCCAGTCGTTTCATTCCGCCGAAAGGAGTGAGGATGATCACGACGGCGGAATTGAAACGCCGGTTAAAAGAACCTGACGTGCAATATATTGACGTGCGCACTCCGATGGAGTTCCGTTCTTTTCACTTGCCAGGATTTCGCAACATCCCGCTGCATGAATTGGCTGCACGCGCTCGCGAACTATCAAAAGAAAAAGAAGTAGTTGTCATTTGCCAAAGCGGAATGAGAAGCCAAAAAGCGAGCAAATTATTAAAGAAAATGGGATTTCAGCACGTAACTAACGTCAAAGGCGGCTTAAACGCCTGGCAGTAGAGGAGGATGACGATGAAAACAATCACACCGAAAGAGGTAGAAGAACGGCTTCGCGCCGGAGAGCCACTTCGAATCATTGACGTGCGCGAGCCGGATGAAGTGGCCGCAGGAAAAATTCCGGGAGCGGTCAACATTCCGCTCGGCTTGATTGAGTTCCGCATGCATGAATTGGACAAAAAGGAAGAATATATTCTTGTCTGCCGTTCCGGCGGACGGAGCGGCCGCGCGGCGGAGTTTCTTGACAGCCGCGGTTACCGCGTCGTCAACATGACAGGCGGCATGTTGTCCTGGGAAGGGCCGATCGAATAAACCGGTCGAATAAACCATCAAGGAGGGAATTTGTCAATGATTAAAGTCGATATGACGGTAGACGCGAAAGGACTGTCCTGTCCGATGCCGATTGTCCGCACGAAAAAGGCCATCGGTGAGCTGCAGCCAGGCCAAGTGCTGGAAGTGCAAGCGACGGATAAGGGCTCCAAAGCCGATATTAAAGCATGGGCGGAAAGCACAGGGCATCAATATTTAGGAACGATTGAAGAAAATGGGGTGTTGAAACATTATATCCGCAAGTCAGCGGAACATGAAACACGCAAAGAAACGACATTCCCTCATGTCGTATCGAATGAACAACTGCAAGAAAAACTTCACGATCCGGATTCGTTTGTCTTGGATGTCCGCGAACCGGCGGAGTATGCGTTTGGCCATATTCCGGGTGCGGTCTCGATTCCACTTGGGGAGCTCGAGAATCGGATGGCTGAGCTTCCGAAAGACAAAACGATTTACGTCGTGTGCCGCACAGGGACGCGGAGCGATTTGGCCGCGCAAAAGCTGGCCGAAAACGGATTTGACCGTGTGCGCAACGTTGTTCCAGGCATGTCGCAATGGAACGGGCCGCTTGATTCCGCTCAATCGTAATAGAGCGGCCTTTTTCAACAATCAAATATACATCGGGGGGTATATGATAAGATGGTGAAAGAAATGACCGTACAACAAATGACGGAAAAGGTGTTAAACAAAGCATCGTTGTTCATCTTGGATGTTCGCAATGAAAGTGATTTTCGCGATTGGAAAATCGAAGGGGAAAACTTCGCGTATTTGAACGTGCCGTATTTCGAATTGATTGACGGCGTGGATTCGATTGTCGACCGTCTTCCGAAAGACCAAGACATCGTCGTCGTGTGTGCGAAGGGCGGATCGGCGGCGTTTGTCGCTGAGCAGCTGGCAGAAGCCGGGTTTGACAACGTGTATACGCTCGCCGGCGGGATGCAGGCGTGGAGCGAGCATCTCCATCAAGCGAAGGTATACGAAGATGATCAATTGAAAATTTACCAATTCATCCGCGTCGGCAAAGGATGCCTGTCGTATATGGTCATCTCAGGAAGCGAAGCGCTTGTCGTCGATCCGTTGCGGTTTGTCGATGTGTATGAACAAGTGGCCAAACAAGAAGGAGTAACGATCACGCATATCGTGGATTCGCACTTGCATGCCGATCATTTGTCCGGAGGCAAAGCGCTGGCCGAACGAACGGGAGCAGCATATTACTTGATGAAAAGCGAAGGGGCGGTGTTCGATTTCAAGCCGCTTGAGCAACATGAAACGATCGACTTTGAAAACGTTCATCTTGAAGTGCTGGCAGTGAAAACGCCGGGCCATACGCCGGGCAGCGTCTCGTTCTTCGTCAACGGAAAATGGTTGTTCTCAGGTGACACCATTTTCGTCGGTGGTCTCGGGCGTCCGGACCTTGGCGGCAAAGTGGCCGAATGGGCGGAAGATTTGTATCACACCGTATATGAAAAAGTGGCAGCCATGGCTGATGATGTCATCGTCCTGCCAGCGCACTACGCGAACTTAGACGAAGAAATCAACGCGGAGGGATATGTCGGCGATACGCTGGGCCGCATCCGCGCCCGCAATGAGATGATGCAAAACAAAGCGAA
Organism: Geobacillus sp. C56-T2; assembly: GCF_007829715.1. Classification (NCBI taxonomy): domain Bacteria; kingdom Bacillati; phylum Bacillota; class Bacilli; order Caryophanales; family Anoxybacillaceae; genus Geobacillus; species Geobacillus sp. C56-T2. The sequence continues at coordinate 2,015,554 of NZ_VJWB01000001.1, read as the reverse complement.
AGACGAATTCATCGATCTCGTCATCCAAAGCGCCAAAACGGAAACCCCGCCGAACTTCGAAGACATTGTCGCCATCAACCGCGGTCTCAAAACGGTGGATATCGAAACACAACGAGAGCTTGAGATCGGCCCGAACCGCTGCGCGCTGCATCATACTCATGCCTAATGAGCGGTTGCTTAGGTAGAGGGGGATGTGCTGAACAGATCCCCCTCGTTTTTCAATAAAGATCAAGAGAGGAGGCGTAAAAGGTGGACATATCGCTTCAGTTTATCATTGTCATCTTTTTGATCGGCTTTATCGGCTCCTTTATTTCCGGTATGGTCGGCATTGGCGGATCCATTATTAAATATCCGATGCTGCTATACCTCCCGCCGTTGTTTGGGCTGGCGGCGTTCAGCGCCCATGAAGTGTCGGGGATCAGCGCCGTGCAAGTGTTTTTCGCCACGATCGGCGGCGTATGGGCGTACCGGAAGGGCGGCTACTTGAATAAATCGCTCATTTTGTATATGGGGGCAAGCATTTTAATTGGCAGTTTCGTCGGCGGCTATGGCTCGAAGCTAATGAGTGAAGGAGCGATTAACGTTGTCTACGGCGTGCTGGCGGCGTTGGCAGCGATCATGATGTTTGTTCCAAAAAAAGGGATCGATGACATTCCGCTCGACCAAGTGACATTCAACAAATGGCTGGCGGCCGTCTTGGCGTTTCTGATCGGCGTCGGGTCCGGCATCGTCGGGGCGGCGGGGGCATTTCTACTTGTGCCCGTTATGCTCGTCGTCTTGAAAATTCCGACTCGAATGACGATCGCTACTTCTTTGGCGGTGACGTTCATTTCCTCGATCGGCTCGACGTTCGGGAAAATCACCACCGGCCAAGTCGATTACGTTCCAGCGTTCATCATGGTCATCGCAAGTTTGCTTGCCTCACCGCTCGGGGCGAAAGCCGGACAAAAGATGAATACGAAAGTGTTGCAGGTGATCTTGGCAGTATTGATTTTGGCGACAGCATTGAAAATTTGGGTGGATATTTTATGAGTGGATCGATGGACGACGGAAAACGATATGTGTGAAGGCGAAAACGGATCATGTTTCGCCTTTTGTTTTTTACAGATCCGTTTGGGTATGATAAACAGTGGGGAACTATTCGCGAAGGGAAGAATAAGCAATGTTTCATTACACGATTCACGTAACAACAGGTTTGAACGAAACGATCGAGCGTTTGGAAGAACACTTGAAACAAGAAGGATTTGGCGTGCTCTGGCGGTTTAGCGTCACGGAGAAACTGCAAGAGAAAGGACTTGACTTTTCGACGCCGATGGTCATTTTAGAAGTGTGCAACCCGCAAGAAGCGGCGCGGGTGTTAAGTGAAAATCTCTTAGTCGGTTATTTTTTGCCGTGTAAAATCGTCGTCTATGTGGAAAACGGAGTGACAAAGATCGGTATGCCGAAACCGACGATGCTTGTCGGCATGGTCAGTGAACCGGCGCTCGAACAGGTGGCGGCCGATATTGAAAAGCGGTTGATCGCTTGCATCGATCGGTGCCGCTGATGGAACGGGAAACAGAAATCAGCGGCAAACGAACTCGTTTATGGTTGGATCAGCTGCGTGATATGGGAAAGTGGAACAAGAGAGGGCTCACAAAGTGGCGAGCCCTCTCTTGTTTACTGCCTATCTGTATCTGCTCCGTCAAGAAAACGTGTCTCTCGGCTGCATGCCGCGGTCGTTTCGATCTGTTGCAGATCGGCTTGTGCCCGCCACCGCTTTCCTTGCGGCGGATGCAACGACATCGGGCGCTGATGATTCCGGTAATGACACATCGTTTGGTGAGCGGTTTTTATGCCTTGCCGACCCCGGACGCTTTTTTCCATTTTGCCTTCCGCGTCGTCGGCAATGCTTCGGCGTCTTCTTCCTGCCTGCGGGGCGCGATCTCATCGGGATCGAGTCCGTTGCCAAGCGTGCCGTACACATGACCTTGCTTCGGCTCGATGAGCTCATTGTGCTCGTAGTAGATGCGCGGCGTTTTCCAAAGCGCGGCCAGCGCTTTAGTCATCGGCATCTCGTGGTAGCGTTCTGGCCACATCCGTTTGATCTGCTCTTTCACGAGCGGGTAGTATTTTGAGCTCATCGCCGGAAAAAGATGATGTTCGGTATGATACGAGAAATGGAAGTGGAGAACATCCACCCATTTCGGCACGGTGACCGACAAGCTGTTCGCCAACGGGTCGTTGACCGGCACCAACGGATTGAGGCGGTGGTTGGTCGAAATGTAGCCCATGACGATCATGTTGGCGACAAGCAGCGGAAGCAAAAAGGCGAACAGCCACTTTTCCCAGCCGACAAGCCATAACAGCCCGATCCACGTCGTCCACGGCAAGAGAAATTGACATAGGACAACGATGCGATTTTTCCAGCGGAAGTCTTGCCAAAACGAAACGAGCATCCGAATCGAGTGGACGGTAAACATCACCGACAGGGAGGCAAACGCGAAACTAGTGCGAACTGGGAACGGAATGCGGTAGACCCAGCGAAGCAGGCGGCTTTTCGCCAATTGTTCCATGCTTGGCCAGGCGTCAGGGTCTTTTTCTTCATGTTGGGTATGCACATGGTGGGTGGCATTATGCCATTTTCGCCATAGCTTCGGCCCGGTGCAGAGCGGCCAAAAGGCGATCGCCCCAAGAAGATCGCGCAGCCACGGCGTTTTGACGACCGTGCCGTGCAAAATTTCATGGCCTAAAAATCCTAACGCTGCGAAACTGAAACCGAGCACAACGGAAATGAGGAGGTTCCATACCGGGTGAAAGTGGAAAAGGGACACAGCGAGGATGCCGCCAGTGACCACCAACAAATAAGCCAAACCTCCAAACAGACGGGATCTCACAGGCTGAAACGCTTTTTTCGGCAAATGCGGGGAAATTTTCGCCGCATACCAGCCGAACGGGTGAAAATCGTTCATTCCATATCTCCTTCCACATCACTCTTCGCTCGATGTGCCGCGCGATCATGCAAGCGCGGGTTCATCGCCGCGACCATTCATTGAATGAAGGTGATCAAATGCCGAGTGGCTTTTCATCATAGTGAAGACCATCATATCATCTTTTCCTTCGTCCTGTCTATAAAAAAGTAAAAAAATTGTGGCGCCAAGCGAGAATGGAGCGTTTCTCCGTTAAACGGCGGGCTCGTTCGCGGAGCTCGGGAGGGGGCGGAGAGGAGGGCCAGGGCGCATCGTTCCCCTGATGGCCGGCTGGCAGCCGAGAGGGAAGACAAGGCGCCCGCTGAGACGGACGGGCTACAACATCATCAGCAACGTCCCCGCGGTGATGAGCAGCACCCCGATCACGACCTTCGCGGAGAGCGGTTCACCGAGAAACATCGCCGCAAACAAAATCGTCAGCACCAAGCTCGATTTGTCAATGGCCGAGACGCGGGACACATCACCGATTTGGATCGCTTTGTAAAAACAAAGCCATGACAATCCGGTCGCCGCCCCGGACAAACATAAAAACCACCAGCTCTTGGGAGAGATCGATTTGATGCCATGGTGGGCGCCGGTCAACCACACGATGGCCCACGCGAGCACAAGCACAACCGCGGTGCGAATGGCGGTCGCCAAGTGAGAATTGACGTTTTCAATCCCGATTTTCGCCAGCACCGACGTCAACGCCGCGAACACCGCCGCCAACAAGGCGTAAACAATCCACATGGGCATCCCTTCGCTTTCATTGAGAATTTTTTTCATCTATTATACTATGAAAAGCGGGCAGATTTCACGTTTTTGCCATCATTTTGGTATAATAGGGGAGCGCCTACGAGGACGGCTCTAGGAGGCCGGTGATTTCGTGCAAAATACTACTGCTTCCACCTATTTCTCAATTAGAGAAACCTTGTAGAAACAGCCTTCTTTTCTGAATGAAAATGCGATGATTGGGGTGTGACAGCGGTTTTTCACCAGCCTTCTAGTGGAAAGCGAGCCCTTGGTTTATGGTCCGCGGTGTGGAGAACAGCGAAAGAGAGGGATGGATCGATGCTTATTGCCTTAGATATGGATGGAACGCTATTGAACGGGGAGGGGAAAATCAGCGAACCAAATCGACAAGCGATCGCAGCCGCACAAGCGCAAGGCCATATCGTCGCCATCGTCACCGGGCGGGCGCGCAAAGACGCACTCGCCCCGCTTCGCGAGGCGGGGCTCGTCTGCCCGATCGCCAGCTTAAACGGGGCGATCGTCACGCTCGAAGACGGCACTGTCATCAGCGAGGCGCCGCTTGAGCGGGCGGCGGTCCGCCCAGTGCTTGAGTGGGTGCGCGAACAGACGGACTTGTATTGTGAGACGTACACGGGCGATGCGGTCTATGTCGGTTTGCACAACCGCGCTCAGTGGGAAGCGCTCGCTTCGGAGATGGCCGAGGCGGCGCCAGAGGTGAAATGGCTCGTAAACAAACAGTTCCAGCAGGCGCGGGTGACGTACGTCGACGATATCCGCACCGTGTGGGACGACCCGGCGCGGGTGATGTATAAGCTGCTGATTTTCGCCCTTGACCGCAAGCGGCTTCTTGATGCGGCGTCCCGTTTCGCCCTGCTCCCCGGCGTCACGGTCACCTCGTCACATCCGCACAACATTGAGATGAACAACGAACGGGCGACGAAAGGGGAGGCGCTCAAGCAACTCGCCGCCCATTACGGCATCGATATGCGCGATACGGTCGTCTTTGGCGACAGCCATAACGACTTGTCGATGTTTGCGGTGGCGGGCTGCCGCGTCGCCATGGCCAACGCCGCCCCCGAATTGAAAGCGAATAGTGATTTCGTCACCCTCTCCCATGAGGAAGACGGCGTGGCCGTGGGGCTTGAGCAGGTGTTGGCGCGGCGAGGAACAAGCCGATGACCTTCCCTAGCTGCACACCCCAAAACAGCCGCAAAAACGGCAGGGGTGTGCAAGCCTCTTTTTCTTTCGATTCACGAAATATGGTATTGATAGATCAATAGTTTGAACGTTTGGCAATTTCGGTCATCTGTACAAGTTTACATAATCAATTTTTATAGTTTGCGGGAGTGTGAGGGGTGTGCAAAATGGCCTCTTGCCGCCTTAGAGAATCAATGGTAAAATAAAGATGCTGTTGAAGGAATTGGGCCTCGCGGAGAGGATTGAACCAAATAAATTCCTTTTACCAATAATTGAATTTGAAACTAGTTGAAGGAATTGGGCCTCGCGGAGAGGATTGAACCATCTTTTATTGGTGTGGCGGCGTTTTGCAACAAAGTTGCGGTTGAAGGAATTGGGCCTCGCGGAGAGGATTCTTTACCCCTTCGAAAAATGCTAGAAGGCCGGTGATTTAAGGGAGCAGGCCGCTTACCGATCTCGTTTCTCAAATAGAAAAGCTCTGTTGCATCGGTATCGCCTTTTACACACTCCCCCATCGTTCAAAAGAAACAACCGTTTTTGCCTAGCCTTCTAGGGAATGTTTCCCCTGTTTGTCCTCAGTTGACGCTTCACGCGGGATAAAGCCGCAGGAGTCTTGAATCGTTAACGCCTTCACCTGTTTCACGTTCGATAGCTCCTAGGTTCAAAGATGTGTCGTTGGCTTGTTAAAGTGTACAGTTCCGTAAGCTGATGGGCTTTCGCTTATGCTTAGGCATGTTTATTATGTTAATGTCCCCCGCGTAATGGCGATGGGGTGTGTATCTACAAGCTTGAAAGCAATATGGACAGACTTTTGCTTATGAAGCAGCAACAAACTAGACGCCTTATTTTGCCTCTAAAAGAAGCGGGCTGTCACGTCGACTTTTGGTGATGAGAGGTGGAAAATGGGGAAGATTCTCCTAATCTGACGCAAAAATAATTAAAGAATAGTGAAAATTAACTATTTTTATGGTATGATAACCATATCAATCTAGAAATTTCTTCGTATGGAAGAACCGTCCTTTCGTTTGCGTACTGTCACAGTAAGGGGTGAACAGATTGCGTGAGGAGCAGTTGATTCCGCAAGTATTGATGCCGAAAGTGATCCTAAAGGCGGGGGACCTTTCGCGGACGGTGGCCGAGGTGACGAGGGATGAGGAATGTCTTCGCGCAGTGCAGCGTCTTTCGCTGTTGTTGCGGCGAATCGTGTCGAACGGAAAGCGGCGTCTCGTTGTTTTTTGGCCGCTCGATCCTCAGTTTCAAGCCATTGAGCGCGTTGTGCTTGAGCGGAAGCTTGAAGGATGGTTTGAGAGGCAAATCAAAGGCGGCTGGCGCGTGGAAGTTCATCTTCTTTCCGTTGGAAAAGGCGGTGACTTCGCTCTGTGTCGGGCTGAAATGGAAAGGATCATACATAAGTTGTGCATTCGTTTTCCCTTTGCCCAGTTCGGCCATTTAGTTGGATTTGGGGATTCTCCGCTGGTTTCCTTGTTGTTTCTTGAGGGGATTCGTCGGTTTGCGGACCGGTATGTGAGCATCTATTGGAACGATGCCGAGATACATATGGAACCGACTGTTGCGGACCCGCCCGCTGAGACGTGGCTGAAGCAAGTCCAAAATTTCATTATTGAACATGACTATAAAGCAGCATTGGAGATGTTGCAAGACTTGGAGGAGACGAAAGAAAAAGAGGCGGCTTCCCATTTGTTGCAGATGATGATCGACCGCTTGAATTTTGCGATGGAAGAGGCGCTCGGCCACTGGCATGAGGCGGTGAGGCGCATCGGCACAAACCGTGTGCTCGAGGAGACAAAGCACATTTTGCAATCATTGGTATCCGATGACATCAAGCGGCGCGACTTGGCTCGGATTGTTGAATTATACCGGCATTTGGACATGTATTTGGACGCCGGCAATACGGTGGCGTTTTTAGTTCGTTTTTACCGTGCGCGCGAGGCGGTTTTGTACTATTTGTTGCAACACGCGCAAACGGTTCCGGGAAACGTGATGATCGAGAAAAAATCAACCATTTATGAAGTGATTGAATGGCTTGAAGAAAAATATGACCAATGGGAAGTGGACGGGTATTATGGGGCGTATTTTTATTTGAAAAGTCTGAATGTGGCGAATGCCCTGCAAGTGCGCAACCGCAGTTTTATTGGCCACGCGCGAAGCGGAATCAATGAGAAAAAACTGTGGCATTCGTACTATGGGACAGACAGCGTCACCATGGAGAAGGCCAAGCGTCGGTTTATTATGGACACCTCGCTCCTGTTTCGGGATTTAGGAGTCCGGTGGGATGAAAACATTATGGATGTCAACCGGTTTCTCCTGCAGTTCATTTCCCAACTTGCCAAGGAGAGGAAGGAAGCGTATGAGATGGGTGCTCGTTGATGCTTGGTCCGACCGCTCAGCTGAGGTGATCGATGCCGTCGTTGAGGAAATGTTGGTGCGTGGATTTCGTTCGTTGGCGATTCATTTTTTTCTGCATGAAAGCGAATGGCATCGGAATGAACGAAAGCGATGGGATGAATGGACTTCCGCCATCGAAGCGACAGTCGAATGGCACCTTGTTCCGCATGGCATCGGCTTGGCGGAACAACTCGAGTTTGTTCGTTCTCGCCTGCGCGGCATTAAAGAGGGGGCGGACCGCGTTTTGTTGCCGCTCGGCCGTGGGGAGGCGAACTTGCAGCAAATGGTTGCCCATGAAGCTGTACAGTTGTTTGCGGATAAAACAGTGGTTTGGCTTGAAGAGCTGGGAATCGAAAGTGCTGGTTGGGCGAACGCCTATATCCGCAATGAGGATATTTACCATCATGTCGATGAGCTGATCGCAGCGGGAAATTTTCACGCGGCCCAGCGGCTGCTTGAGGGGAAGGTGAATGATGAACGGATTCAGACGTTGCTGGAATTTGGGGAACGGTTGAAATCATTGCGGTTCTCGCCGAAAGAATTCGAGTGCTATTTAACCGTTTTGAAGGAGTCCCTTTCCCACATTGACCGTGAAGAGGCGGAAAAAGAAGCAGCGTTCATTGAACAGATGAAAGGATTGGCGACAGGGGAACAGCGGGCGTTTCTCTTTTTTTTGCATAGCTATGCCGAACTATTGTATGAGCAACAAGAATTGATTGACTTCATTGTTATTTATTACCGTTTGGCGGAAGAAGCGCTTTTGTATGCCCTTGGCTGGGATGCCCACGACGAGGAGAGGGGTTTTCCGTTCTTTGACCGTCCTGGCGCTCAGTACCGGCTGCCGCTTGGGAAGCAAAAGCGCTTAACCCGGCATTTTCATCGTTATATGAAGGCGCTTAGCCAAGAAGTGCGGGAAATGGAGCGGCGGGAAAACGTGCGGATTCGCCGCGACCGATGTGTCGGGTTGGAACGGTTGAGCTCGCGCGATCGGTATTTTGCCGACCTGTATTTGCTGTTTAACGAAAAAGCCTTTGAGTCGCTGCTTGATTTGCGCCACGAAGGAGTAAGCGGCCACGGGTTTGCTGATTTTTCGGCAGAAATGTTCGAAGGGCTGTTGGGCGGGGAGACGCCGATGCAGAAAATGAATCGCATCTGTGATTATTTAGGGATTTGGCCTGCTTATTCGATTTTTCGGCTCATCTAAAAAGCTGTTCTCGGCTTGATCGCTCAATCATCTATACAAAGGAGTTTACCGTGATGAATAGGGAGACAAAAGTCGCCTTGTCGCTTCCGGATTTTCCGTACGTTTTGTTGCGAGCAACGCTGTTATGCACGAAAGGCGGGGCGCTGCCTGAATATAAATCTTCCGCCATCCGCGGCGTGTTGGCACGGGTGATCCGGAAAAGCGTCTGTCATGACGAGTCGCTCGCTTGTTCCCGCTGCGTTTATCGTTGTCAATGTGTGTACGCCCATTTGTTTGACTCCCCGGCCGACGAGGGAGAACGGCTGGGCATTGGCGGGACGATGCCGCATCCGTACTTGATTCGCTGCGAAGACCGGTCCACGCTGGTCAAGGAAGGGCAAATGGTCACCGTGGATATCGTCTTGTTGGGGCGGCGGGCTGTTGACTTTTCGCTTCATTGGTTATGTGCGCTTGAACAGATCGATCGGTATTCGTTTGGCCGCCAACATGTCCGTTTTTCGCTGCATGATGTCCGTCAGCGGGATGAATCAGGGCGCGAATCGATGGTGTTTGACCGTTCCCGCTTTTCTCGCCCGTCTGTTTCTTTCTTCCGTTGGCAAGGCGTGGTTGACGATTACCGGGCCGTTGTGCTTCGTTTTCGAACTCCATGCCGAATGATGCGGAAAGGAAATGTGCTGCGCCAGTTTTCCCTTTCCGAATTTTTATGGCAGCTCAAACAACGGGTCAGGCAGCTTTACTGGCTGCATGGCGAGCATGAGATCGGCTTGCAGCGTTTCGATTTTCTTCCTGAGCCGCCGAGGGAAACCGTACGGGTGCACCGCGAGCAGTGGGAGGAGCTGGCTCGCTATTCATGGCGGCAGCAAAAAAAAGTATGGCTTGGCGGGATCAAGGTGGAATTGGAATGGGAGCGCTCCGCGGAGCTGGACGAATGGCTGCCGCTGCTGCTGTTTGGCGAGAAGTTCCATGTAGGGAAAGCCACAACCTTCGGATTAGGACAATATGAACTTTTGATTCGCTAGGGGGTTGCCAATGGAGCGGTATCGATTTTTGCTGTTGCTGGACACAGACAAAATTAAAGATTACGTATTCGCGTCATCAAAGCTGAAAGAAGTGCGGGGAGCCAGCCGCCTTCTTGACTACTTAAACCGGGACGTCTCCCGGCGCATTATCTATCAATCTTTCGGGCTGCCTGATGATTTTTCCAAGGATGAGCACGAACGGTTTCGCATTGTTTACCTCGGCGGTGGGGCGGGAAAAGTCGAGTTCGTCTCGCGCGAGGACGCGATCCGTTGTGGCGAGGAGATCGCCAAGGCGTACAAGAAATGGACGCGGACCGCTTCTTTATCTTGGGAAGTGGTGGAAATTGATACAAATCACTATTACAAATGCGTGGCCAAGGGAGAATTTTTGCTGCGCTTGAAAAAACAGTCGCCTCTGACTGCTGGCCAATCGTTCCATCTCGGCATTTTTCATCGTTGCCGTCATCAAGAGACGGATGCCGTGGAGGCGGTGAACCAGCATTTTTATGAAATCAAAGAAGTGACCGAAGCTTACTATTCCTTGCGGGCTCAACAAGGAGAATCGTTTGTCAAAGTCGGCCCCGCTTCTTTAATCAAGCGAGCTTTCGATCAATATTATGAACGTTATCAAAGTTGCTTGAGCCGTTCCTCCGTTGTGAAACAGTTGCGTGCTTTCTATGGGGAAAACTGGGAGTTCCCAAAACAGCTGTCCGTGATTGGTCAAGCGGATCAGAGCGGCCACATCGGCCTCATTTATATGGATGGCAACCGCATGAATAAAGTATTGCAAACTTTGCAAACGGTAGAAAGCTATCAACAATTTAGCATTGGGTTGCAAAACGCTATCGACCGAGCGCTTGTCGAGACAATTACACAGTTGTATCCCCGCGGTCAATTGCCGAAGCTTGCTAATGAGGATGAAGATGAGCAGAAAGGACAGCCGTCCGAAGCATCGGTTTTGCCGGTGGAGTTTGTTTTGGCGGCGGGGGATGACTTAATTGTTATTGTTCCAGCCACCAAAGCGATGACGTTTGCTGAGAAGTTTATAGAAGCGTTTGGGGTGTATGCTAACAAACTAATAGACGGCCAGGCGGAGTGTTTGACAATGTCTGCCGGCGTAGCCATTGCCAAGTCGTCGTTTCCAATAAAATATTTGGTGCCATTTGCGGAACAGTTGCTGAAGTCGGCGAAAAAGAAACATTATGAACGTCGTTTGCAAGGAGAGAGTTCTCTAGAGAGACTGGCGACGATTGATTATATGGTTGTATCGATGTCCTCCAATCCCGATCTAGCCACCATTCGCCAAGAACAGTTGAAAAAGAACGAGGAAGACATCGATTATGAACTAACGGTTCGTCCCTTCGACTTAGCGACTTGGAAGTCGTTGCGTCAGCTTGTCGCCCAAGTGAAGCGGCATCGCCCCCGCTTCCCAAGTTCAAAAATGAAACAGTTATACCATCTTCATTTTATGGAACGGTGGGAAGGAGAGTATTATTTTCAAAAACTGTTTATGAACTTGAGTGATTTTCATAAACAATCGTTGCGGCAATTGTACAGTTTGGTTGGGCAAGGGATATTTCCATCGTTTTGGTATCAAAAAGAAGAAGGAGTGTATGCGAGCCCACTGCTTGACTTTTTAGAGATTTATCCGTTTATTGACGAAGCGGAAAATGTTCTTGTTGGCGAAAAGGGGGGAAATGGATGCTAACGTTTACTGTCCATTTGACTATTCGCTTTTGCTCTCCGTTCCATATTGGCACAGGAGAAGGGGTCATTGGCATTATTGACCGTCGAACCCTGTCCCATCACGACACGATAGGGGGAAAACGGATGCCGCTCATTCTCGGTCATACAGTAAAGGGGATCGTCCGCGACCGTTTTCGGGAATTGTCGCGTTTATTGAACATTCCTCACGAAGCGGAGGAAGATTTGTTTGGATCTGTCAAGAGGCAAGGAAGCGTCTATTTTTCCCCGTGGCGCATCATCGAAGAAGAACGTCGGGGCGTGGATAGTCAGTTTCTGTTTAGCACGAAAACCGGGAACCAGCTTGTTCGCTCAAGGCGGGTCGCCAAACAAGATCACTTGTTTACCTACGAGATGGCGCAGGCGTGGCCGACGTGGGAAGGAATGGTTTCAGGAGTGATCGAGGGAGAAGAATCGACAACGGACATTCCGAAGAAGTTGGTGTGGCTTCTTTTGGCGATCCAATCAGTAAGAGCTGTCGGTGGCAGAAGAAGAGCAGGCAACGGCGCTTGTACAGTAACGATTGAACGATTAATCATCAATGGACAAGCCCTCGACGATGACAAGCTGTGGAAAGAGCCGATTTTAGAATCGCTAGGAGGGTTATCGTGACGAAAGAGCGCGTTTGCTATCATGTTCGCATTACGGCCACGAGTCCGCTTTTATTGTCGAATCGGCCAGCGAGCGAAGGTTCATCTGTTTATCAATCATTGGAATATATTCCTGGAACATCTATCCGTGGGGCGTGGATTGAAGCGTACAAACGACGGAATCCAAGTCGTAGCGAAAAAGCGTATTCCCACCTCATCTCGGAAAAGTTTATGGATAGGTATTGGTTTGACGACTTTTCCCCTGAGGGACGTCAGCGGTTGCCGTTGACCGCGATTACGTGCAAGCAGTTTCCTGGGTTTAAGGATGATGAGGGACATGGCCATGGGGTAAAGGACAGTTTGCTTCTTTATTACCGAACGTTGAAACGATGCGAAGCGAACGAAGAATTCGTGGAAACCGAGTTGACGTGTCAGCGTTGTCAGTCGGTTTACACCTCCTACGGTCAATGGGTGAATGAGGAATTCGATCGTCCGGCTCAACCATTGCGCAAAATTCAGTCAGGCCATGTCGCTATTTTGCCCGTTACCCAAACGATTGTCAAAGGGAAACTGTTTTTTGAACAAACGCTTGATATTGATCAGTCGTTTGAAGGGAAAATTCATGTGCCGGTCGATGACAAAGCGGAGTTTGAGGAAATGATGGAGTGGTTGAAGGAGCATCCGCTGCGTGTCGGGGCGAAGCGCACGTCAGGATATGGGGAAGTGAAGGTGATGACATATAGGGAAAGCGCTGAGGAACATTCCCCTCCTTTGCGGGAGAGGTTTTACCGGTTTCAGGAACGTTGTCGCGAGATGGGGATCATTGGGGCCGAAGAAAAGGCGTTCTCTCTCACCATGTTATCTGACGGGGTGTTTGTGGATCGTTGGTTTCGTTTTCGCGCGGATCTCACTCCTGAACTGCTTACGGAGCTGACAGGGGTGGAATTTCCCGGGGTGAAGCTTGTGTACCGACACGTTGAGTTGCGCCGGGTGTATGGTTGGAACCAAAAATGGAACGTAGCGCTCGATGAACAAATTGCGGTCAAAGCCGGGAGCAGCTATTTGTATATCGTCTCCGGTCGGGAGAGTGAAGATTTTTGGATAGAACAGTTGGAGCGGCTTGAACAAAGCCGGATCGGGAAACGGATTCATGAAGGATTCGGGCGTTTGCGCGTGTGCGATTCTTTCCATGTTTGTACAGAGGAGGTGTGATCTGTGAATGCGATTGAGCAAATTCGACGACAGCGTATCATTGCTAAAGACATGTATCGGCTAGCTCGGCGAATCCACGATGAATTCAAAGGAACGGAGTATGGAACTTCATCGTATTTTTATTCGCTGGCTGAGCGTTTTCCTTACTTAATATCCGATCCGCAAAAATGGATGAAAGAAAAGAGCAGGCGTTCTGTTGCTAAGTATTGGGAAACAGTTGGAAAATACGAAACGTTTGCTGAAGCTATCGAACAAAGCTTTGCCGATGACGAACTGTCTCGCCATTTGCACGTTGCTTCGCGCTATTTTTGGCCGTTTTTGGCGCATTTGTTGAAGCTGGAAGAAGAAATAAAGGGGGAAAAGCAGGAGCATGACGGCAATCGAAACGACATCAGTCAAATATGATTATGTCTTTATTGAGGGAACGCTTGAATTGCAGAGCGGATTGCATATCGGTTCAGGACAAATGGCAGATGACACGGATGCGGCAGTGATCAAAGACGCCCAAGGCCGCCCTTACATTCCCGGCTCTTCACTAAAGGGAGTGATGCGGACGCTTTCCGAGCAGTTCCATCATCTCGTGATCGATCAACCTCGTGTTCCTGTCTGTTTTTTAGCCGACAGTGACTGCAACAAAGGAGAGAAAGCGGATCAGCTCCGCGCCCAAATCGAGCAGTTGATTCAGCAACAACGGGAAAGCGAGATCAATGAGTTGATTGATGAGCACGTTTGTCCTGTTTGTCAGCTGTACGGTTCACAGTTTCGAGCGTCAAAATTAGTAGTGGCCGATTCGTATTTGCAGGAAACGGAAGGCAACACGACGAGCGAGAACAAGAACACGACCATTCGTCATAGCGTAGCCATTGATCGGGACACTGGGACGGCGAAAGATGGGGCGAAATACGACTATGAAGTAGCGAACCGTGGGCTTCGTTTTTCTTTTCATCTAGAAGGAAAACAGCTGAGTAAGCAAGACGAAAAGTTGCTATTTATTGCCCTTCTTCATTTTGTCTCAGGACGCGTTCAGCTGGGTGGCAATATTTCGCGCGGATTGGGTGCGGTAAAGCTTGAGAAAGTATCGTTGTACACCTACTCCTTTGCCCAACCTGAAGGGAAGAAAGCGTATATAAACTTTTTGCTTACAGGAAGACATCAAAACGGAAAAACGTTTGAAGAATGGAAAGACGAGATCATCAAGAAGATACAAGGAGGACAAAATGAATGAACAGGACGAGAGGGACATGGAGAATGATGATGGCTGAGCTGGTTGTTACCATTCAACTCCAGCCATCTTCTCCCCTGTTGGTACAGGCGCCCGAGGAGAGGGACGATAATGAAGTCGTTCCGGTCACATGCAAAGTGAACGGTCAAGAGGTATATTATCTTCCCGGCGGCTCTATGAAAGGAGCGTTGCGCGCTCATACAGAAAAGGTGTTTTATCATTTGTTTCCTAAAAAACAGAAGCAAGCGGCTAAAGAGAACGGTTGCTCGTATGAGAAGCTAGACTATGTGAGCCAGTTGTTTGGTCATGTTCAGTTTCGTGGACGATTGACGGTGGATGATGCGTATTTTCAAAATCCGACAGATGAGAAGCGCTGTCATGTAGCCATTGACCGTTTCCGTGGCGGAAGCGAAACAGGCGCCCTTTTTGTCACGAAACCGCTCGTATCGGGAACAGCGTTGACAACCATTCGATTGAAAAATCCGGAGTTATGGCAAATCGCTTGGCTTTGTTTGCTGTTGCGGGATTGGCAGGCAGGCGATATCACCATTGGAGCGAAGGCGGCTTCCGGTTATGGGCGTCTAGAAGTCTTGGTTTCATCGCTAGACCTTCATATGTATAGTAAGGAATTGGAAGAACAGTGGAAGGGATTGGGGGTATTTGAACACGCCACGCTAAGCGGCGACTTGTATTCTATCTATCATTTTTCCGATGTACAATCGTTGGCTGTTCGTGTCATGCCGATGTGGCAGCGTTTGCTCAATGGAGGGGAAGCGTCGTGAATCTTTACTCTTTTACATTGCAGCTAGACGAAATGGAACGGCAATTCCATGAACTGACGACAATGGAGGGAACATGGTGGTGGCTGCGTGAACATCTCGAGTATAAACGGCTGGATCGGGTTGAAGATTTGCCTCCGTTTGACAAGAACGGTCTGGATTTGGCGGGGCGAGTGTTCTCATCATCGGTCGAATGGCGATATGAAAAGGAAGGAAGCGTCTATCGCTGTTTGCTTGCATCATTGCAGCCGACGACAACCCTTTCAACTCCTTCTAGGGGGGAAGTGGAAACAATGAATGTGTCATCTCTCTATGAGGAGCCAAAAGAAATATTTGTGCGCTCGTTGACTGCTTTAATGGGCAATAGGGAGGAAGATGTTGCGGATGGAAAGGTACGGGTGTTAGTGAGGGAATATGCATTTACGGATGGGATTGGTGGAACGGGGTATATGCTTTGTGGAGTAACGGGGCGATGAATGATGAAAACGATTTTTTGCACCGTGGGAACATCAACGATGGAAAAGACACGACTAAGAAACTTGCCTTGGGATAAGTATGAAAGAAAAAATCCGGTGTATGTCGAACCCACCAGCGACCAAATGAAAGTTTTTACTCGCTATAATCAAGATCTTCTTTCCTACCGGTCTGAAGATCCACAACGAAACAATATGTATCAAAAAATCGATGATAAATTTAGCCATTATATACAGAAGATTGTGGACGCGTATAAGCAGCAAATAAAGCAGCATTCATGGCCGAACTGGACAGCAGAAACGTGGCGGCTCATGCCGGCTGAGGTGTCGAGTACGATGGCTATGGTTGATTGTCTTGTCCCATCGGCGGAGAGCCCATTTAGCGACGTGCGTCTTGTGCTCTTTGTCTCGGATACCGTGCAAGCGCATCTCAGCGCGTGCGTGATTGAAAAGATGTTCGAAGACATCGGATTTAGGCGGGAAAATATAGAACGAGTACGAATTGAACGTTTCCAAATGGAAGACATCCAAGTGTTTGCCGAAGAAGGTTTGCCTAATTTCATTCGCCATCTAAAGGACAGAATCGATGTGAACGATACGGACAACCAGTGGCTCAACATTACCGGCGGCTATAAAAACTTTATCCCTTTAGTGACCCATATCGCTTCGTTCTACGGGTTGGATATGTACTACGTATTTGAAGAAGCCATTGTAAAAGGGAAAGACGCGCTTGTAAAAATTCCGAGGATTCCTACGTTGAATCATCTATTAGGAGCAAATGAAAGTATCGTATCTACGATATTGAGTATATTGAATGACATTGAAAAAGGGGAATATGGTTCGACTCCAAAAGAGGTATGGAAGAACATTGATAGTATTCTTTATTGTGATCTCTCACTTCCATCTGAAGTAGCTGAAATTTTTGTTGGTTTTATCAATAGCTTTATAGATGTTAGTGAGGGAGAGTTTAAACTTTCGACTATCGGTCGTGTGTATATGGAGCTTTTCAAATCGAGGTAGATGGATTGACAACGAACTTGTATGGTAGGGTGAATAAGCATGGGATTGGATTGGGTGTTTAAAAGAGAAGAGGTCAAAAATAGACAAGGAAAAAACTTTGACTATCGGGTGGGGATTGTAGAAACAGAGAAAGGAAAAGAGTTTATATACTATTTTGATCTTCCAGATCATCTCCAGGAACCCGCAGTCGAATGGATGGAGCAAGAGAGAAGAATTTGTAAAGGTGACGAACAGTTTCCAATTATTAAAGGGTTGTTGATACATTATTTTAGTGAGGAAACAGCATTTGATTTGGAGGTGTCGGAAAATAAAATAGAAGTGGGGAAAAATATAAATAGTTCCCGTTTTTGGGATAAGTACAAAGAAACGATCGAAACAAAAGTGAAAGAAGAATTGGAGCAGTGTTCAAACGATATTGTTCGCCTATTGTTATTGCAAAAGCTTCTTCAAATGACCCATATTTTAGCTGACCCTATTCGGGTCTCGCGAATATCTGATAATGAGCGCAAGCATCTCAATTTGTTCGGCTATTTTGTGCGCATGCATATTTTGCATACATTGTTACAACGTGAAGAAATGAGAGATTATGATCAGCTTCGGCAAAATATTGAAAATGAATATCGAAAAGAGTTTGAACATTTTTGTGAATACTTATCGGAAGAAGCGTTTTACCGATATGATTTGCCTTCTTATACAAGGGAAGTGTTTGCGGCGATTCTCGGCAAGACACATTTCGAATTTGATGATATTGTAGTTCATATCCTTGAGAAGTATATGAACTATAGAGGTCCAGATCAGATGGATCAAAGCGAAAAAAAGTGTATTTCCAAAGTGATCAACGGCTGTCTTTTGCCTAGGTATAATGTGCCTGAGTGCTTGAAACTGGTGAAGGTCACCAAGAATAGAGGAGATAGGATAAATATTCATCTGTTGCCGAGACTTTTGTCATCGATTCTGGTTGGCTTTCTCCCCGTTTTGTTGACGGGAGAATTGTACGAGTGGTATCGAAATGTAGTCAAGGATCATATTATAGCGCAACTAATTATTGTTTTATTTTCTGTTTTATTGCTTTTATTGGCATATGGATATTTAAGTCTAGAGATTAAAAACTTTTTAGGGTTTTGGGCGTGGAAACGAGCAAGGGTTATTTTTGGCCGAGGATTGGCATGGACTTTTCTCATCGCTAGTTTACTCATTCCATTTAGTGGCTATATGTTATTGGGAGAAGAAGAGTTCGGAAAAATAGAAAGCTTTTGGGGGTTCATCGAGAGGTTAGCGGAAAACAATATGTTGTACCTATTATTGTTTCAAGTTGCGCTGTCCTATTTCCTTGGCATTGTGCTGCAAGCGATTTGGGAGGACAAGCCGATTACACAGCCGTTATGATCGAAGGGAGGAAGGATTGATGAAAAAAAATAGTTGGAAATCACTGGCGCCCAAGGGATTTTACAATCCATACAATTTTGTTCGTTGGTCCCCTCCGGCGAAGCAAGAAACGGAGCTGGCGAGGGGGCCGGCTCCGAGATTGCTGGAGCTGAACGGTTACACGGGTGTAATTGTTTGCCGGCTGAAGACTCTTTCTCCGCTGTTTATAAAAGGAAATATAGTGTCGAAGACAAACCAAAACCATGAAACGTACGAGTTTTTTAAATCACATGGCCGTCATGTCATTCCCGGCAGCTCATTACGCGGCATGATCCGGTCTGTTTTCGAAGCGGTCACGAATTCAACGTATACGGTATTAAACGAAGCGAAGGAAAATGAGCCGCTTTTTTACCGTGGAGATTCCACGATGGGTGCGCGTGTCGTTCCGGCGCGCGTGTTCCGGAATGGTGACGGACAATGGATGGTCAAGCTGATGACTGGATACGTCGGGAAAAAAGATATACGTTTGGGGAATCGCTTGTCGTATGCGGCATGGGTTTTGCGGTACAGCAAACATTGGACTCCGAGCAACGAATCTCCTTATCATCAACGTTCGATTGTGAAGATTCCGAAAGGAGTTTCCCATGGAAGCAAAGTGTATGCTATTCTTTCTGAGCAACCGATTCGTCGAAAAGGTTTTTTCTTTTGGAATGTGCTTGAATTGGCAGAAGCCCCCAATCAACTAAGTGACCCGTCTAAAGCGGTCGAAGGGTATTATTACTGTTCAGGCCTTAATATAAATAGAAAACATGATGAACGCTTCTTTTTCTGTGCAGATGAATCTATGTTGAAGTCGAAAGGCGGATATCCGTTTGGAAAAAACGTTTTTCCTCTTTCTGAAGATGTCCGGCAGAGCTATGAACGGCTGTTGCAAAACTATAAAGAGGTGAATAACGGAAAAGAGTCGAAAGGGAATCTTCAAAAGAGCCGGCATATTGACGAAGATCCGCGACTGAGAGAAGGAGATCTTGTATATGCTGATCTGGACGAACAACAAACAGCAGTGAGAGCTTTGTATCCGGTCATGATTTCCCGGCGCCAATATCAAACATCGGTGCTTGATTTGCTTCCGGAGCATGTGCGGCCGCCTCAATCACTTCAGGATTTATGCCCGGCCACTCGCCTGTTTGGTTGGGTCAAAAACCGAAAAGAGGGAAATGAGGATGTCGCTTTAAAGTCAAGAGTGTATATAAGCGATGCGGTCATTCAAACATTGCGCGGCACGTTCTCAACGACGTTTCCGGTGCTAGGGACACCGAAGCCCACCGCTATTCCGATGTACTTGCGTCCTGCTTCGCCCGAAGCTCCTATTGAAAAAGTAAGAGATTTCAAGCGTGGTTATGATGAAGGACCAAAGAAAGCGACTATTCGAGGGCGAAAAATGTATTTGGCACATCACGACAAACCAAAATGGAAAGAACAAGAGGGAACACATTTGAATATTAGCGCAGTGGACGTTGTAGAGGCTGGAAGCGAATTTGTTTTTGAAATTCGATTTCGCGATTTGACGGCTGTTGAACTTGGCGCGCTTCTTTGGACCCTTCAACTCGAACAAAGAATGGTTCATCGGCTAGGTTATGCGAAACCGCTTGGATATGGGCATGTGAAAATAGAGATTGACCGCTTATGCATAGAAGATTTGAAAGCGAAATATATGAACTGGTCTTTCGATTCGAATGAGCAGTCGACGGCACATGGGGAGACTGACCGTCGAACCGACGTTGCTCGTTTCATTGAGCGATTTAAGCAAGAAATGGAGCGCGCTTTCGACAAGCCGTTTGATAACATTGTTCAAGTCGCTGACTTAAAAGCGATTCTAACTCCAAAGCCAAAACGTAGTCCAATTCATTATCCATCTAATGGATCGGGAGAGGATGGATATAAGTGGTTTAGCAACAATAAGAAAGTACCTAAGGATAGAAAAAGCGAGCGAGATCGTACGTATCGGGAAGTATTGCCCTTGGCAACCGAAGATAGGCCGCTGCCCTACAATGACTAGACTCGCGGGTCACCGGTCAGAAGGAAACTTGGGATTTAATAGAAAATAGGCTTAAACGGGGGAGTAAAACCATATGCGTTCATTGCACACCCCAAAACAGTCGCAAAAACGGCAGGGGTGTGCAAGCTCCTTTTTCTTTCGATTTGCGAAACATGGTATTGATAGATCAATAGTTTGAACGTTTGGCAATTTCGGTCATCTATACAAGTTGACATAATCAATTTTTATGATTTGAGGGGGTGTGAGGGGTGTGCAAAATGGCCTCTTGCCGCCTTAGAGAATCGATGGTAAAATAAAGGTGCTGTTGAAAGAATTGGGCCTCGCGGAGAGGATTGAAACTGGCATCGAACAGGTTATCGAACGATTTACGAAGAGCTGTTGAAAGAATTGGGCCTCGCCGAGAGGATTGAAACAACATTCCTGCGAGACCTTGTTTAATCTGTTCAACAGTCAAGTTGAAAGAATTGGGCCTCGCGGAGAGGATCTGAGTCGGCCATCCCGCCGTGGTTGCTTGGAAAAGGATAGCGCATTTTTCGGCGGTTTGGTCTATGGAACACCTAGGAAGGGCGATGTTGCCGTTTTCCTGGGTGTTTTTTGTTTGGCTGAATGGCTGTTGTGTCATTGTGCGGGGATGTTCGGCTTGCGCAACGGGCAGGAGCTGGCTTATGATGAAGGAAAGATGACATATCACCGTGTTGGCGATCAAGCAATTGGTGAATGACCGATTGGGTGACGCATGGCCAGACGGTTGGTGATGAGCGGACGATCTTCGTTTGCGGAAGTTGGCCTTTTCGACGGCTGGCCGCCGTGTTAGATTGGGCAAGGTGATGAATGGGGGAGCGATGAATGGGGATTTCAGCGAACGTGATCAAAGTTAGAAATGTCATCATTGGCGGCGACAAACCATGCCTTTGCGCGCCGGTTGTCGGGGCGGATGCAGAGCAGGTGCTGCGCGAGGCGGAGGAGGTTTGCCAAAAGAAGCCCGATTTGATCGAATGGCGGGCCGATTTTTTTCATCACATCGGCGATCTGGAGCGCGTGTTGGCCGTAGCGAACGAGCTGCGGCATGTGGCGGGGGACATTCCCGTTTTGTTTACCATCCGTTCGGAGCGGGAAGGAGGGCAGCCGATTCCGCTTGATGAGGAGGAAAAGCAGCAATTAATGAAAGCGGTGTGTGAAAGCGGAGCCATCGATCTTATTGACTGCGAACTCGCTTACGGGGAGCGCATCGCCGACGTGCGCCGCGTCGCTTATGAGTGCGGGGTGCGGCTTGTTGTCTCGAGCCACCATTTCGATGGTACGCCGCCGGAAGAGGTGCTGGTGGACATGATGCGTCGAGCCGCCCAGAGCGGTGCGGATATAGCGAAAGTGGCGGTCATGCCGTCGTCGCCGGAAGATGTGCTTGTATTGCTCGAGGCGACGCAGCTGGCGCGGCGGGAGCTTTCCATTCCGCTCATTACGATGTCGATGGGGGGATTAGGCGCGATGACGCGGCTTGTCGGATGGCTGTTTGGTTCGGCGGTTACGTTCGCCGTCGGCCAACAAAGCTCCGCTCCAGGGCAAATCCCGATCGAAGACGTGCGGACGGTGCTGTCGGTATTGCAACAATATAGCCGTTGATTTGTTGTTGCATACGGGAAGACGATGAGTTGCTGGCTGAAGGAGAAAGGGGAGTTCATCATGAACAGGCAAACCGCCATCCCGCTCCGCGAGCGAAACATCATTTTGATCGGCTTTATGGGGGCGGGAAAAACGACGATCGGGCAGCTGGTGGCGAAAAAGCTGTACCGCGATTTTATCGATGTCGACGCGGAAATCGAGCGGCGGCACGGGATGTCGATTCCGGAGATCTTCGCGCAAAAAGGGGAAGCGTACTTTCGCAAGGTGGAACGCGAGGTGATCATCGATTTATGCACGAAAACAAGGTTGAAAATTTTATCGCTTGGCGGCGGCGCGTATTTGCAGGAGGAGGTGCGGCGCGCGTGCCTCGCTCATGGGATCGTCTTTTTCCTTGACTTGTCATGGGATCAATGGAAAGAAGAGCGCCTGCCGCTCATTGTCGACAGCCGGCCGGTCTTGAAAAATAAAACATTGGAAGAGGTAGAGCAGCTGTTTTTCCAGCGGCAGTCAGCTTACGCCCTCCATCATTCCCGCGTGGTGCTGAATGAGCTTGAGGCCGAACAGGCGGCCGAGCAAATCGTCGAGTCGATCAAATGGATGTGGGATGTATACGAACCGAATCGATAGATGGTCATGACGAAAAGGCAGGCTTTTGTCGGGAGCTTGCCTTTTCGTGTTGGATGGCCGCGGCGAGAGCCGGTGGCGGAGCGGGAATCTGACGGTAATGATGTAGGCCGACTTCGTGCCTCGGTTAGATGGCTGCATCGGAAGCCGGTGACGGAGCGGGAGAGGCTGGCGTTGTCATCGCGGTTTTTTCAATAAGTGGGGTTAGCGGGCGCGGTCAAAGCGGTTCGGGAGCCAGATCTGCTTGTCCTCGCCTTGCGTTCAGTCTCGCATCCTTGATCGGCGAGGGTGTGGATGTGAGTGATGGACGGACTCGTTTTCTCAAGCCCAGAGAGGCCTGTTTCGGTGTTGGGGATCGGACATGGGGCGCGTTCTGCGAGTGGGGGAGGACGAACGACCCTGCGTTTCTTTTCTTTTTTGGGTAGAAATGCCTGTTTGTTCTTGCCGGACAAGCGCTCCTTTTGTTATAAGGAAGATACCGGGTGTGAGGGAGAGTGGGAAGATGGAGAAAAGGGCGTTCCGCTGGCTTTATGTGTATATTGTCTTGGCGGTGCTGCTTCTGTCGGCGCCGTATTGGCTTTGGTGGCTGAAGCCGGAAACGGAGCTTGAGCTGCTCATTGTCGATGACACGGTGCCGGATCGGTCGTACCGGGAGCACCAAGGGCTTGTTTGGCTGCTCCGGGCGCAAAAGTACGTGCACCGGAACGGTGAGACGTATGATGCGGCGCGCGATTATGTCGGATTTGTGCCAAAGGGCGGCGAGGCATACGAAGTGCGTCCGCTTCCGAACACGATGGCTCGCTATGATGCCGTGTATGTCGCTGACACGTACGGTGTCTATGAAGAAGAATTTGTTCGCCAGCGGACGGACGGGGCGCGGTCGGCGAAAGTGCACGGCGGTCTGGATGGCGAGACGGTGAAGGCGCTTTGGCGGTTCGCCCGGGAAGGGGGAAACACGTTGATCGCCGAATTCAACTCGATGGCCCACCCGACAGCGCAGGAGGTGCGCGCGTCGTTTGAATCGCTGTTCGGCTTGCATTGGACGGGGTGGATCGGGCGTTATTTTCCCGATTTATCCAGCCGGGAAGTGCCGGCGTGGGTCAGGGAGAACTACGAACAACAATATGGGACGCCGTTTGCGTTTCGCGGTCCGGGAATTGTGCTCGTGGATGAACGGGATCGGTTGATCGTTTTGGACCGGCGCGATCTTGGCGGCGATGGCGTCGTGTTTTCGTATACGAAAGCGGGGAAAGCGCGGTGGGGTCAACACGAGCGCGTTCCTTATTCGTACTGGTTTGACATCGTCCAGCCGCTTGATCCGGACGATGTGTTGGCGACCTATACATTGTCGCTTTCCAAACGCGGGAACGAGAAGCTGCGCGCCATCGGGGTTCCGGTTTCGTTTCCGGCCGTTGTCCGCTATGAGACGCGCACGTACCAGTCGTACTACTTTTGCGGCGATTACGCCGATCAAGGCAGTGTGCCATCGATTTACCAAACGGTTGGATTCGATCGATGGCGCAAGTGGACGGCGAGCAGCCGCCCGGATGATGAGACGGCGTTTTATTGGAAAGTGTACGTGCCGATGATGAAAGCCATTTTGCAAGAAATCAAAACGTATCAAGAGGAGAAGAAGCGGCCTGCCGCTACAGAAACGGCGGAGCAGGACGGCATCCGCTTGGCGGGGACGGTCGGGCGCGACGATCTGCAAGTATACCGCCGCGGTCGGTGGGAGCCATTGCTCATCAAAGGCGTCAACCTCGGCATCAGCAAACCCGGCGCGTTTCCGGGCGAGGCGAAAATCACGAAGGAAGAATACTTCCGCTGGCTTCAGTATATCGGGGCGATGGGGGCGAACGCCATCCGCGTCTATACGATCCATCCGCCGGCGTTTTACGAAGCGCTCTACGAATACAATCAAACCGCCAAGCAGCCGCTCTATTTGTTTCACGGCGTTTGGATCGATGAAGCGATGATGCTTCGGATCAAAGATGTTTGGTCCCCCGCGGTGGACGGGGCGTTTCGCGCCGAGATTCGCCGCACGATCGACATCATCCACGGCAACGCCAACATTCCAAAGCGGCCGGGCCACGCTGGGGGAGTGTACCGATATGACCTTTCCCCTTATGTCCTCGGGTGGATTTTCGGCGTCGAATGGGATCCGGACGTTGTTGCCGCCACGAACAAAGCCCATCGCGGATCAGGGGATTACCGCGGGACATATGTGTATACGAAGGGAGCAAGCCCGTTTGAAGCGTGGCTCGCGCGTGCGGTCGACGAAGCGGTCGGCTATGAGACGGAAACGTATGGGTGGCAGCGGCCCGTGAGTTTCACCAACTGGGTGACGACCGATTTCCTTCGTCATCCGGCCGAGCCGTTTGTCAAAGAAGATCTTGTTTCCGTCAATCCGAATGTCATGTACGCCACCGACAAGCTGCACGCCGGATAGTTCGCTTCGTATCATATTTATCCGTATTATCCGGATTTTTTGAACAGAGAAGAAACGTATATCCGCTATGTCGACTCGCGCGGCGAGCATAACAGCTATGCCGGCTACTTGCATGAGATGAAGGCCGCTCACCGGATGCCGATTCTCGTCGCCGAGTTCGGTGTTCCTTCGTCGCGCGGCATGGCGCACCGAAACGTGCACGGCAAACACCAAGGGTTTCTGTCGGAACATGAACAAGGGATGATCGACCGGAAGTTGTTTGAAGATATCGTTCATGAGCGAATGGCCGGCGGGCTGTTGTTTTCGTGGCAAGATGAGTGGTTTAAACGAACGTGGAATACGATGGAGTATGACAATCCAGACCGCCGCCCATTTTGGCTGAACGCACAAACGAACGAGCAACATTTCGGCCTGCTTCGCTTCGACCCGGGGCCGAGCGCAGCGGCGATGATCCAAGTCGATGGGCGGAAAGACGATTGGACGTTCAATGGAATCGATCCCGTATGGTCGGACGGAGAGCGGGCGCTGTATGTCACGAGCGATGAAGGGTATTTGTACGTGCGGCTTGACGGTGCGCGCATCACCGATGAAACGACGACGTACATTGCGTTTGATACGATTCCAGGCCAAGGGCAATCGCGCCTCCCGGGCCTTTCCGGCGTGCGCACGTCGGGGATTGACTTTGCTTTAGTCATCCATGGAAAGCAGCGCGCCCGGCTGCTTGTCGACAGCTACTATGACACGTTTTCTTATCATTACGGCCATCAGCTGCACATGATGCCGATGGCGCCGTACGCCCATCGCAAAGATAACGGAGTATATCATCCGATTCGGTTGACGCTGAATAAAAAGCTCGAGGAAGCCGATGGCAAGGCCGTGCCGTTTGATTCGTATGAGACCGGGGTGCTTCGCTTCGGCACCGCCAACCCGGCCGATGCGGCCTATGACTCGCTTGCCGATCTCAGCGTGAGCCGCCGCGGTGATATGTATGAAATTCGCCTGCCGTGGGCGCTGTTGAATGTCACTGATCCAAGCCGGCGCGAGGTGATGGGTGACATCTGGTCAAAAGAAGGTCTAAAAAGCCGAAAGATCATCCCTGGCATCCGCCTCGGCTTGTACATCGCCAACGGGGAGCGCTCATTTTCGTTCCCGGCGCTGGAAGGGAATGTGCTGCCGGCTCGGCAGTTTTACACGTACACGTGGCCGACGTGGGAGACGCCGCGCTACCACGAGCGGCTGAAGCCGTCGTATGAAGCGATGAAAGCGGCGTTTTCCGGCGCGGACATCGCCAAGCAGCAAGGAAACGAATAAGAAGAACGCCCCGCAACATTGGCCGCTGTTTGACATAACGATGATCGGTCAAGGCGGTTGTCTGTCCAAAAAAATTTGGCAAGCACGAGACAAAAGCCCAACCGGCCGTCAAGCAAAAAACATGCTGGCGGCCGGTTGGCTTGTTTCTTTTTCAGTTTTCAGGAGATTTCGTTTTGTTCAGCCCGGGAACGGAGTTTTCGTTCATGTTGGAGAGTTTTGCGGGCGAGGAAGTCAACCGTTTCCTGCGTTTCCGACCATTCAAGGCGCCAATAGTTCATTTTCGTTTCCAAGCGCTCAAATCGAGCATCCGTGCGCTTTTCCAAATCCAAAAGTTTTTGGTGCAACCGGTCTTCCGTCTCTCGAATTTTGGTATACAGCCGATTTTCGGTATCCTGAATCTCTGCGCGCAATCGGTCTTCTGTTTCTTGAAGTTCAGTACGTAATCGGTTTTCTGTATCTTGGATTTCGGCGCGCAATCGCTCTTCCATTTCCTTCATTTGTTGACGGAGTTGATCGGAATGCAAGTCAAGCGCCTTTAGAATTTGCTGCACGATCGTTTCGCCTTCCATGAGTTTCACCTCCTTTACCTCTGATCATAGCACATGGCCGGCATCGGGAAAATGAAAATCTAGTCCACTCGTTTCATTTTTTCACCAAACTTTCACCAACACTATGTAACGTAACCATAGAAGACGGGTGATGATAAGAAGCGTGTTGTATCACCCCCTTGTTTTTTAAATGAAGAAACCTTGGGTGGGATCGGCTTCTCGTTTCATGTCATCTGACGTCAGTTAAGGGGCATCGCTGCTTTTCCCCCTTAGTAGGAAAAAAGAAAACGAGGGAAAGGGAGAGTACATGAAGAAAAAACAATGGAAATTGGACGGATGGATTATCGCGATCATGGTCTGGTCGGCTTTTTTGCATCTCTATCAAATAGGAAACAGCGGTTCTAACGTCTATTACACGGCAGCAGCGAAAAGCATGGCAGCAAGCTGGAAGGCGTTTTTCTTTGCCGCCCTCGACCCAGAGGGATTTATTACCGTTGATAAGCCCCCAGTCGCTCTTTGGTTGCAGGCGCTCAGCGTGAAGCTGTTTGGCGTTAATGATTGGAGTGTTTTGCTTCCGGAAGCGGCGGCGGGGATCGCGTCCACATGGATGATTTATGTCATCGTCCGGCCGTGGGCCGGACAGACAGCGGCGCGGTGGGCAAGTTTCGCCTTTTCTTGCACCCCGGCGTTCGTCGCTGTGGCGCGGACGAACAATATTGATGCCGTTTTGGTGTTCACATTGCTCTTTGCGACTTGGATGCTGATGAAAGCGGTGATGACGCAACGATGGACGTGGCTGGTTGGCAGTTTTGCGGTCGTCGGCATCGGGTTCAATATGAAAATGTTGCAGGCGTACATGGTGCTCCCGGCGTTTTACTTATTTTACTGGCTCGCTGGGCGGGTGCCGTGGAAAAAACGGGCCGGACATTTGCTGTTGGCGACGATCGTGCTGCTTTCGGTTTCGCTTTCGTATGCGGCTGCGGTGGCGCTGATTCCTGCTGACAAGCGTCCGTATATCGGGGGCAGTCAGACGAATTCTGTGTTAGAGTTGGCGCTTGGATATAACGGAATTGAGCGATTGACCGGGGAAGCTGGACCGGGTGGCGGAAAGGGGAAGGCGGATGTTAACGGCAACGCGCAGCCACCTGTTGATGACAAGCCACCGTTCAACGGCAAAGCGGGAACGGCGTTTCCGGGTGGGTCAGAAGGGGCGCCGCCAACGATGGGCAGTCAACTGCAAAGTCCGCCGTCTGTACCTAGAGGTGGGATGGGTGGTATTGGTAGCGGCGAGATTGGTGACCCGGGTGTCTTTCGTTTGTTTCAGCTGCCGCTTGCTGGGCAGGCGAGCTGGCTGTTGCCGTTTGCGGCTGTCGTAGCGATCGGTTTGGAAATAGACGTATGGCGACGCCGGCAGATGACCGCGTTTCATCAATTCTTGCTCTTTTGGTTCGCTTGGCTTGGTCCGATGCTCGTATTTTTTAGCATTGCCGGATTTTATCACCGCTATTATTTAAGTATGCTGGCGCCGGCTATAGCGGTATTAGTGGGAGCGGGTGGAGCGATGTTGGCGTCCAGCGAACGGTGGACGAGATGGTTGTTCCCGGCCGCCTTGGTGGCGACGTATGCGTTTGAAGGATGGACAGCTTGGCAGTACCGTAGTTCGTTCTCCCCAGTATGGCCGCTCGCTGTCGGATTTTACGGGCTTGCAATGGTTTGCCTTTGGTTCGCGATGGAAGGCCGCGAGCATGGGAGGCGGATCGTCTATCGAGCGGCGCTCATTGGCGTGCTGGCATTGCCAGCCTATTGGTCGCTGACGCCAGTGCTATATGGGACAAACAGCACGATTCCATACGCTGGACCAGATTTACAACGAGATAGAGGCGCGCCCATGCCGACAGCCGCGATGCCGGATGGACAAGAGGAGCGTTCGCTGAGAGGAGAGACGGGCCAACCCGGCGATGGAGCGGGGCGGTGGCAAACTTCGCGCTCGTTGACAGCGTTAGTGTCGTATTTGGAGCAGCATGCGGGTAAAGCCAAATATTTAGCGGCCACCATCCGCGCGACCGAAGCGGCGGAGTTGATGCTTCACACCGATCGAGCGGTGATGGCGATGGGCGGATTCGGCGGAACGGATCCCGTACTGACCCCGAAGAAGCTAGAGGAAATGGCTCGCAACGGTGAGGTGAAGTATTTTCTCCTTTCCGGTGAAGGGCGAGGAAATCAGGAGCTTGTTCAATGGATTCAAACACATTGCAAAGAAGTTCCATTTTCAGAATGGAGTGGCGGAGAAAAGGCCTTAAACGGTGGAATGGAGCGCAGAGAAATGACGCTCTACGTATATAACGGATAAAGGGCTCGAGAAAAACAGCCGACATCCATCGCTGTTTTTGAAAACTAGGACATTCGTAGAAAAGCGTTTTTTATGGGATTCTCCATTAAAATAATTGAAGCTGATTCAAGCCGATCATTGGCGCGTGATCTGCTTCGTAGCCGAAGAAATCCATAGAGGAAAACGTAAAGCAGCCGGTGGCAAAATTGGCGAGGGTGTTCGTAGCTGAAGAAAACTATAGGGGAAGCAAGGAGGGAAATCAATGGCGACCTATTCTGTCATTATTCCTGTCTATAATGAAGCGCTCGTGATCCGTGAGACGTACCAACGGCTGAAAACGGTGATGGAGCAAACGAGTGAGCCGTATGAATTGTTGTTTGTGAATGACGGCAGCACCGATGGGACGCTCGATATTTTGAGGGAACTGGCCGTGAAAGATGAAACGGTGAAGTACATTGACTTCTCCCGCAATTTCGGTCATCAAATCGCGATTACAGCAGGAATGGATTATGCCTCTGGCCAAGCTGTCATCATCATTGACGCCGACTTGCAAGATCCTCCTGAACTGATTTTGGACATGATCGCGCGATGGAAAGAAGGGTATGATGTTGTCTATGCTCGGCGCGTCAAGCGGAAGGGGGAGACGTTGTTCAAACGATGGACAGCATATGTGTTCTACCGCTTGCTGCGGGCGGCGACCGAGATCGACATTCCCGCTGATACCGGCGATTTCCGTCTCATTGACCGGAAAGTGTGTAATCAGTTACGCTATATGCGGGAGCGAAATCGTTTTGTTCGCGGGCTTGTCAGCTGGGTCGGTTTTCGGCACATAGCGGTGGAATACGAGCGAGAGCCGCGGCTGGCTGGGGAGACAAAGTATCCACTGAAAAAGATGATTCGTTTTTCGTTAGACGGCATTACGTCTTTTTCGCATAAGCCGCTCAAATTGGCGAGCTGGCTTGGGTTTGCTTTGTCGGCGGCAAGTGCAGTCGGCATGATGGCGGTATTGTACTTGAAGTGGTTCACCCATTCGACCGTGGCCGGATGGGCATCGCTGTTGATGGTCATGTTGTTTTGCAACGGAGTGACGATGACGATGCTTGGGATTACCGGTGAATACATCGGCCGCATTTACGATGAAGTGAAAGAGCGGCCTCTGTATATTGTCAATGAAACATGGGGAGTCGGAACGAGACATGAACGAAAGCCTTCCTACATTCCGTAAAGAAAAACAAGCCATATGGCGGTTTGCCGTCGTCGGGGTGGGCAATACGGCGGTCGACTTCGCTGTCTTTTTTCTACTCACCGCCGCAGGCGTTCCTGCGGCCGTGGCGCAAGTCGGTTCTTACGGCGCCGGGGTGGCAAACAGCTACGTTTGGAACCGGCGCTGGACGTTTCAAATGAAGCAAAAGGCGAATATCAGGGAACTGTTTCGGTTTCTTGCCGTCAACGGGCTGTCGCTCGGGGTGTCGCTTGTCGTCTTGTTGGCGGCCGAACGGCTCGGCCCGCTTTGGCTCGCGAAAGGTGCGGCCACGGTCATGGGCATGGCGGTGAATTTCATCGGCAGCCGCTGTTGGGTGTTTGCGGCACCGCGAAGCGAACGTTGACAGAAAGCACGGACGGAGAATAACGAAAACGACCCGAAAGCCATAGGCGATCCGGGTCGTTTTCTGTTTAGAAAGGACTGTAAAGGAAAACGATATTTTACAACATCTATTGCCTTTCAGAAAAAAGAAATATAGTGTTCAAAAAGTGTTTCCAAATCGGGAAGGATGAAAACTCATACCTATTCGCTGAATCTGTTAGGACAATTGCCGCTTGATTCGTTCGAGTGCGGTTTGCACTAGATCGGCGGTGATTTCCCGGTGGGTGACGAAGCGAATGACGCCGTCATCAAACGGGCTGGCCAAGATGCCGGCCGCTTTCAAAAGGGCGAGAAACGCTTCGTTCGAAAGCCCAGTGTCGTGAATATGGCAAAGGACGATGTTCGTTTCGACTCCATCGACATCGACGGACAAGCCGGGAATGGCCGCCAGCCCGTTCGCAAGCAGGCGGGCGTTTGCGTGGTCTTCGGCAAGGCGATCGACCATTGTTTCAAGGGCGATGATGCCCGGCGTCCTTGCGTGCCGCTTGTGACGAACAAGGCGTCTTCTTTTCCAAGCATTTTGGCCGCCAACGCTTCTAAACGGTTGACGGTCGGATCTTCGCCGTATACGTCGTCACCGACTTCAGCTTCTGACATCGCCCGGCGCATTTCTAGCGTCGGTTTGGTCACGGTATCGCTGCGAAAATCAATGAACGGCATCGTGGCATCCCTTCTTTCCTGATCGTTGTATGCATCAAAAGGACGGGAGCGCAGGGGGTCCCGCTTCCCGCCTTTGGTTACACGGTTCGAATTTGCCCGGTCCCGTACACGAGCGATTTCGTTGTCGTGATGGCCACAAGCCCCATCGGTCCGCGGGCGTGCAGCTTTTGCGTGCTGATGCCGATTTCTGCCCCGTAGCCGAACTGTTCGCCATCTGTGAAGCGGGTGGACGCGTTATGGTACAACACCGCCGCGTCGACCGCTTGGAAAAAGCGGCGGACGTGCGCCTCGTTTTCGGTGATGATCGCTTCCGAATGTTTCGTCCCGTAGCGGCGGATATGCTCGATCGCTTCATCGACATCGGCGACGAGTTTCACGGCTAAAATCGGCGCCAAATATTCCGTATGCCAGTCTTCTTCCGTCGCTTCGTGGACAAACGGATACATAGCGGCAAGGCGGCGGTCGCCGCGCAGCTCGACGCCGCGAGCGTGAAGCGCCTCAAGCAGCTCGCCGGCGTGCGGCCACCGTTCATGAATGAGCACCGTTTCGACGGCGTTGCAGACGGACGGACGCTGCAGTTTGGCGTTTACGACGATATCGATTGCCATCAGCCGCTCGGCTGATTCGTCGATGAAAATATGGCAGTTGCCGACGCCGGTCTCAAGCACCGGTACGGTGGCGTTTTCGACGACCGAGCGGATCAGCCCCGCTCCGCCGCGCGGAATGAGGACATCAAGATAGTCGTTGAGGCGGAACATGCGCTGGGCCGTTTCCCGGCTCGTGTCTTCGAGCAGCTCAATGGCGGTTTCCGGGATGGCCGTTGTGCGAAGCGCCTCTTTCATGACGGCCACAAGCGCTTTGTTGGAATGAAGCGCTGATGAGCTGCCGCGGAGCAAGACGGCGTTGCCCGTTTTTAGGCAAAGGCTGGCGGCATCGACCGTCACATTCGGGCGCGCCTCATACACCATGCCGATCACCCCAAGCGGCACGCGCACCGTTTGAATGCGCAGCCCGTTTGGCCGCGTCCATTCAGCAACGATTTCCCCGACCGGGTCAGGCAATGAAGCGACTTGGCGGACGCCGCCGATGATTTGATCGATCCGTTCATTCGTGAGCTGCAGCCGGTCAAGCAAAGCCGGCGATAGCCCTTGCGCGCGGCCGGCGGCCATATCGTTTTCGTTTGCCGCCAAAATGACGGCGCGTTCGCGGTCGAGGGCTTTGGCGATCTGTTCCAATGCCGCATTTTTTTCTTCGGTAGACAGCATGGCCAACGTGTGTGCCGCCGTTTTCAACCGTTCGGCTTTTTTCAGCAGTTCGTTCATCTTTGGACACGCTCCTTTCGCAAAGCGACCCAATTGTCGCGGTGGATGACTTCCGGGCGGTGAAGGTAAGAATATTGCCGGGCCTCTTCGCTCGGCCGCCCTTTCACTTTTTTTAAATCGGCAGCGGCGTAATACACTTGGCCGCGGCCGATGGTAATGCCTTTTTCGTTGACGACGTCGACGACATCCATCGCATGGAAGTCGCCGGAAACGGCCGTGACGCCGGCCGGAAGCAAGCTTTTCCCCCGGGCAAGCAGCGCCTCCTCGGCGCCGCTGTCAACGGTGATCGTGCCGGAAACGGGTGCATGATAGGCGATCCATTGCTTGCGCATTTGCATTTGTTTCGGAAACGGAACACCGATATACGTACCGTCGCCTTTTCCGGCTAAAATATCAGCCAGTTTTTCTCGGCCGCTTCCCGTGCCGATGAAGACGCTGACACCAAACGAGAGCGCTTTTCGAGCGGCCAACAGCTTTGAGCGCATGCCGCCGGTGCCGACCGCCGAGCCGCTGCCGCCGGCTGAGGCGAGCATCTCGCTTGTAATCTCCGGCAAAAAGGCGTACTTTTTCGCCTGTGGGTTCGTTTTCGGATTGGCGTCGTACAGCCCGTTAATGTCGGTGAGCAAAACGAGCGCATCGGCGTGCAAAAAGCCGGCGACCAAGGCGGAAAGCATGTCATTGTCGCCAAACGTCAGCTCCTCAGCGGAAACCGGATCGTTTTCGTTAATGACCGGGACGGCGCCGTGCTCAAGCAATGTCGTGATCGTCGCAAACAAATTGCGAAACCGCTCGCGGCTGTAAAAATCGCTGCGCGTCAACAACAATTGGGCGGCGGTGAAGCCGAATCGGGCGAACGCCGAACTGTACGCCTGCATGAGCAGGCTTTGTCCGACGGCGGCGGCCGCCTGTTTGCCGGCGAGCGTCGTCGGCCGCGCCGGGTAGCCTAACGGTCCGAACCCGGCAGCGACCGCCCCCGAAGTGATGAGAATGACGTCATGGCCAAGCTGTTTCAGGTGCGCAATGGCTTCGACGTGATCATGAAGTTTGTCAAGGCATAGGCCGCCTTTTGGATCGGTGAGCGAGCTGCTCCCGATTTTGACGACGACGCGCTGCCGTTTCATGGGATTCCCTCCTTTGCGAGTTTTGCCGCTGTCGATGCCATTGTTGTTTGCCGCCCGTTGGAAAGGAGTCCAACAAAAAAACGCTTTTCCTCCCTTGGCAAAAGGACGGAAAAGCGTTCCGCGGTACCACCTTTTTTGGCGCACAAAGCGCCCACCTCTGGCCTATAACGCAGGCATGCGGCTTATGTTTGCATAAGCGGCCGTCTAGGGCAGGTTCAACCGGCTTCCCGCGAGGAACCTTCCAGCCTATGGGTTCCACTCTCTGGCGCGTTCCCTCGGTTTACTAGTCCCGTGCCGTTCCCGTTGATCCATTGTCATCATTCAGAACGATAGATAGTTTGTAAGAAATTATGCCGGCAAATTCGGCTGTTGTCAAGAGAGAAAGAAACGGAACGATCTTGGACTGCAGGCAGCCAATGAAAACGTATTCAAAATAAAGATAATTGTCTTTTTATTAAAAAAAGTGGTACAATACTAGCAACCTAGCACTTTGTACGATGGAGGGACAACAGATGAAAAAACGGCGCAGTGACATGATCAAAAAAGGGTTTGACCGCGCTCCGCATCGGAGTTTGCTGCGGGCGGCCGGCGTGAAAGACGAAGATTTTGACAAACCGTTCATTGCCGTGGTCAACTCGTACATCGACATCATTCCGGGGCACGTCCATTTGCAAGAGTTTGGAAAAATCGTCAAAGAAGCGATTCGCGAGGCGGGCGGCGTCCCGTTTGAAATGAATACGATCGGTGTTGATGACGGCATTGCGATGGGCCATATCGGGATGCGCTATTCGCTTCCGAGCCGGGAAATCATCGCGGATTCGATTGAAACGGTCATTTCCGCGCACTGGTTTGACGGTATGGTGTGCATTCCGAACTGTGACAAGATTACGCCGGGGATGATGATGGCAGCGATGCGGCTCAACATCCCGACGATTTTCGTCAGCGGCGGGCCGATGAAAGCCGGTGTCACGAAAGATGGGCGCAAAATCTCGCTTTCGTCCGTGTTTGAAGGCGTCGGCGCGTATTTAGGTGGAACGCTCGATGAAAAAGGGTTGGAAGAGCTCGAGCGCTACGGCTGTCCGACGTGCGGGTCGTGTTCCGGCATGTTTACCGCCAACTCGATGAACTGTTTGGCTGAAGCGCTTGGGCTGGCTTTGCCGGGCAACGGCACGATTTTGGCGGTCGACCCGGCGCGCAAAGAGCTCGTCCGCCGCTCAGCGAAGCAGCTCATGTATTTGATTGAGCATGATATTAAGCCGCGCGACATCGTGACGGAAAAAGCGATTGACAACGCGTTCGCGCTCGATATGGCGCTTGGTGGCTCGACGAACACGGTGCTGCATACGCTCGCGATCGCTAACGAAGCCGGCATCGACTACTCGCTCGAGCGGATTAACGAAGTGGCGTCACGCGTGCCGCACTTGGCGAAGCTCGCACCGGCTTCCGATATTCATTACATTGAAGATTTGCACGAAGCCGGCGGCGTCTCGGCGGTGCTGAATGAATTGGCGAAAAAAGAAGGGACGCTGCATTTGGATACGCTGACCGTCACCGGCAAGACGCTCGGTGAAAACATCGCCGGCTGTGAAGTGAAAAACTATGACGTCATTCGGCCGATTGACAACCCGTATTCGGAAACGGGCGGCCTCGCCATTTTGTTCGGCAACTTGGCTCCGGACGGCGCCGTCATTAAAACGGGTGCGGTTCAAGGCGGCATTACCCGCCATGAAGGCCCGGCGATCGTCTTTGATTCGCAGGAAGAGGCGCTGGAAGGCATCGCCAGCGGCAAAATCCAACCGGGTCATGTCGTCGTCATCCGCTATGAAGGGCCAAAAGGCGGCCCAGGCATGCCGGAAATGCTGGCGCCAACATCGCAAATTGTCGGCATGGGGCTTGGCACCAAGGTGGCGCTTGTGACCGACGGCCGCTTCTCCGGCGCCTCGCGCGGCCTGTCGGTCGGGCATGTGTCTCCGGAAGCGGCGGAAGGCGGCCCAATCGCCTTCATCCAAGACGGCGACATCATTGAAATCGACACAGTGAAACGGACGATCAACGTCAAGCTGTCCGACGAAGAGCTCGAACGCCGAAAAGCGAACTGGAAAGGCTTTGAGCCGAAAGTGAAAACCGGGTACCTCGCCCGCTACTCGAAACATGTCACCTCGGCGAGCACGGGCGGGATTATGAAAATTTAGTAGTTTGTCGTATGGATGAATCGAAATCCGTTCACGCAACGCTTCCGAGGATGATGAAAATTTAGTGGTTTGTCGTATACCGCGTTCGCTTGATAAAGCGCCGCAAGATGTCGAGGAGATGATGAAAATTTAGCAGTTTGTCGCCTAGCAGAGGCGGAAGCGCATATGATCACGAAGGGGGATCCAACCGTTGACGGATCCCCCTTTTTTATTTTTCTTGCGCCGATTTCACGATATGAAAAGCGTATTCGACTAGTATGAAGCACGGGAGCGCCGCAAACGTTTTTGGCGCGGACTTCGGCTGCAAACGGGGAAAAAAGCGGGGCGCCTGTTTCTGCGTGCCTTTGTCTGAAACGAAGAACCGAAAGCGGCTGCTTTTTTCTTGGCGGATGAAGGCAAAAATGATATTGACATTTTATAATATTTAGACTATTTTAAGATTAGATATGATGTTTTATATATATTACGTTTATATAACGTTATATATTTTTGTATTTTTGGAAGCGCTTTAAAAAGGAGGGCGGAAACGATGATTTTGCATGACATCGAGACGGCTGCACGCCGGGAGCTTGAGGCGCTCCAGCTCGAGCGGCTGCGGGTGACGGCGGAGCGGGTGTATGCGCGGGTGCCGTTTTATCGGCAACGGTTTGATGAATGCGGAGTGAAGCCGGAGGACATCCGGACGCTTGAGGATGTGCGCAAACTCCCGTTTACGACAAAGCGGGATTTGCGGGACCATTATCCGTTTGGTTTGCTCGCGGTCGATCTTTCCCACTGCGTCCGTGTGCACGCTTCAAGCGGCACGAGCGGCAAACCGACGGTGGTCGCTTACACGAAGAAGGACATTGAGCACTGGGCCGATATTGTGGCGCGGGCGATTGTCATCGCGGGCGGAAAACCGGGGGATGTGATTCACAACGCCTATGGATACGGGCTGTTTACGGGCGGGCTCGGGCTGCATTATGGCAGCGAGCGGCTTGGCGCCGTGACGGTGCCGGTATCCGGGGGCAACACCGACCGGCAAGTGATGATCATTGAAGATTTTCAGCCGACTGTCATTTGCGCCACGCCGTCCTATGTATTGAACATTGCTGAACGGATGAAGGAGCTGGGCAAAGATCCGCGGCAAACATCGCTCAAATACGGCATCTTCGGGGCGGAACCGTGGTCCGAGGAAATGCGGCGCACGCTTGAAGAAACGTTTGATATGAAGGCATGCGACATTTACGGGCTGAGTGAAGTGATCGGCCCGGGGGTGGCGATGGAATGCCACGAAGCGCAAAACGGCCTCCATATCGCCGAGGACCATTTCCTCGTGGAAGTGATCGACCCGAACACGCTCGAGCCGGTGGCGGAAGGGGAAGAAGGAGAGTTGGTGTTTACGAGCTTGACGAAAGAGGCGTTTCCGGTCATCCGCTACCGGACGGGTGACATCGCTTCCGTGACGAGAGAGCGGTGTGCTTGCGGGCGGACGACGGCGCGCATGTCGCGGGTCAAGGGGCGGGTTGATGATATGATTATCATCCGCGGCGTCAACGTGTTCCCGTCGGAAATTGAGCACCATCTGCTTCGTGTCTCGGAACTGGCTCCGCACTATCAGCTGCACCGTCTCCGAAACGGACATTTGGAAGCGGTGGAATTGCATGCCGAAGTGACCGACCGTTTTTACAGCGAGGTCGGGGGAGATTTGCAAAGCGAGCAGGCCGCGGCCCTTGCCCGGCGCATTCAGTCATTGCTGAAAACACACTGCCTCATTTCGATCGACGTTCATCTCTATCCTCCAAAAACGCTCCCGCGCTCGGAAGGAAAAGCGGTGCGTGTCGTTGACCGGCGCGAACAAGAGCATGCGGTGTAACGATTGAAAAAATAGTTGCTAATTTTATAACGTTAAAATATAATAACGTTAAATAAACGTTATATATAAAAATTTTTACAGGGGGAGGAAGGATGGCAGCGATGATGACGTTCACCCGCCTGTCCAATGAGGAGAAATACGAACGGTTTATGCAGCGCATCGAGGCGGGGGAAAAGATCGAAGCCGATGACTGGATGCCGGATGAATATCGAATGACGCTCATCAAGCTGATTGCGATGCATGCGGTGAGCGAAATTATGGGAGCGCTTCCGGAAAAAGAATGGGTGCCGAAAGCGCCGTCGCTGCGCCGGAAGCTTGGCATCATGGCGAAGGTGCAGGACGAGATGGGGCACGGCCAGCTGCTGCTGCGGGTGGCGGAAGATTTGCTGGCGCCGCTTGGGAAAACGCGGGAAGACATTATCGAAGATTTATTAAACGAACGGTTGAAGTTTCATAACGTGTTTCATATGCCGGCGCCGACATGGGCGGACGCCGGGCTGATCGGATGGCTTGTTGACGGGGCGGCGATTATGACGCAGACGAACATGCTGGATGCCTCATACGGACCGTACGCACGGGCGCTGAAGCGCATTTGCGCCGAGGAAGTGTTTCACGCCCAGCACGGCGAGTCGATCATTTTGGCGCTCGCCGAAGGGACGAAGGAGCAGAAGGAGATGCTGCAAGAGGCGCTCAACCGTTGGTGGGAGGCGTTGCTCATGTTTTTCGGCCCGCCGACGGCCGACACGACGGGAACCTCGAAGCAAGACATCACGATCAAATACCGCATCCGCACGAAAACGAATGAACAGCTGCGCCAAGACTTCTTTACGAAATATGTGCCGCGCATTTGGGCGCTTGGTCTGAAGATTCCGGATGAGACAATGCGTTTTGACAAAGAGAAGGGCCAATGGATTTACCAGCAGCCGGACTGGGAGAAGTTTAAACAAATCATTCGCAATCATGGTCCAAAATCGCAAGAGCGGCTGGAGCTGCGGCGGACGGCATACAAGCAGAACGCCTGGGTGCGCGAGGCGCTCAGTGCGGTGCGGACGGCTGGATGAGGAGGGATGGCCATGGCGGGGAAAGAACGAGGATTTTATCAAGTGTTTGAGGTGTTCAGCCGCAAAGCGCCGGATGCACCGATGCAGCATCAATTCAGTCTGCTTGCCCCCAATGAGGAGATCGCGCTCGTGATGGCGCAGGAAAACTTTATGCGCCGTGAGCCGGTCGCTGACCTTTGGGTCGTAAAGCGGGACTATATCCGGCGGATGAGTGAAGACGAAAAAGCAGCGCTCAAGCGGCTTGACAACAAAGATTACCGGCTGACGCGAGGATATGGGGATTTGAAAAAGCGGTGGCGCAAATATGAACAACAGGCGTTTGACGAAAAAGAAATTTTGTCATGGAAAGGCGAGATTCAACGATGAGTGAAAAGCATGTCGATGCGAACGGCCGGGAGGCGTTGACGGAGCTGTTGTTCCAGCTGGCCGACGATGACTTTTTGCTTGCCTACCGCGGCTCGGAATGGCTCGGCCTGGCGCCGCATATTGAGGAGGACATCGCGTTTTCTTCCATCAGTCAGGATACGATGGGCCATGCGGCCATGTATTATCAGCTGCTTGAAGATCTTGGCTGTGGATCAGCCGACGAACTGGCGCACGCCCGCCCAGCTTCGGCCCGGCGCAATGCGGTTTTGCTCGAACGGGCGAACGGCCCGGGGCATTATTTGCGTGAGCCTCGCTATGATTGGGCGTTCACCGTTGTTCGCCACTATTTTTATACGCAGGCGAAGCGCGTCCGTCTCGAATCGCTGACCAAAAGCAGCTATGCCCCGCTCGCGGAAGTAGCGGCGAAAATTCAAGTGGAGCTGCACTATCATTTGCTTCATTGGCATACGTGGTTTGTCCAGCTGACGAATGCCCCTGGGGAAGCGCGGACGCGAATGACCAAAGCCATTCAAGACGTGGCCGCTGATTTTGCCGGTGTGTTGACGCTCGGAGCGAAAGGAACGGACATGGTGCGGTGGGGGCTGATTGATGAGGAAAAGGTGCTGACCGAAAACACCATTGCCGCGCTGGCGCCAGCGTTTGCCGAAGTGGGGCTTGAGTGGCCGATGCCGTTTGGCATGAAGCATGGCAACGGCCGCAACGGCGAACATACGCCCGATTTGGACGAAGCGCTGGCGACGTTGTCAGAAGTATACCGCGCCGTCCCGCATGCGATATGGTAATGCCGGAGCCGCTGTTTGCCAACATGCGGCGTTGGGCGTGACGCCTCTTTATGACGGACGAAGTGTTTGTTCAAGGAGCAAAACGGTGCACCATTGGCGGCACTAGGCAGCCCAAGCGGGAAAGCGGCAGCGGGTTGGAAAATGTGAGGGAGAGCCATGACAAATGAAGAGGTTTGGAAAGCGTTAGAAACGGTGAAAGACCCAGAGATTCATTCGATTAGCATTGTCGAGCTTGGGATGGTGGAACAGGTTGACGTTCGGGATGAAGCGGTCTCGGTCTGTCTGCTGCCGACGTTTCTCGGCTGTCCGGCGCTTGATATCATCTGCACGCGGGTGGAGGAAGCGGTGAAGCAAGCAGGGGCTTCGGCGGTGACGGTTGAGTTTCTCCGCCATCCGCCGTGGACGTCCGATCGGATCAGCGAAGCCGGACGGGAGCGGCTGAAGCAGTTTGGCATCGCTCCGCCGCCGCGGCAAATGCCGTCAGGGGCGTGGCAAGTCGAGTGCCCGTATTGCGGGGCGGAGCGGACCATCATGGAAAATTTGTTCGGCCCGACCGCCTGCCGCAGCATTTTCTACTGCAAACAATGCAAAAATCCGTTTGAGGCGATGAAGCCGGTATTGATTTCGGGATAAGAAAAGGGAAAGGAGACGTTCGTGATGTTTAAAATGATTGCCTTGTACAAACAGCCGAAAGATAAGGAACAGTTTGACGCCCATTATTATGGAACGCATGTGCCGCTGACGGAAAAAATTCCTGGCCTCCGAAAAATCGAGGTGACGAAAATTACGGGGACGCCGATGGGGACGGAAAGCGAGTATTATTTGTTGTGTGAAATGTATTACGACAGCCAAGAGGCGTTCCAAGAGGCGATGAAAACGAAAGAAGCGAAGGCATCGGCCAAAGATGTCATGTCATTTGCCGGCGATCTCGTCACCTTTATGGTCGGTGAGGAAGTGGAACATGAGTGAGTGGACGTTCCTTGCGGTGCGGCAAGAGGGAGCGGTTG
Organism: Geobacillus sp. C56-T2; assembly: GCF_007829715.1. Lineage (NCBI taxonomy): Bacteria > Bacillati > Bacillota > Bacilli > Caryophanales > Anoxybacillaceae > Geobacillus > Geobacillus sp. C56-T2. The sequence continues at coordinate 1,974,651 of NZ_VJWB01000001.1, read as the reverse complement.
GCGTCATTGAACTGGCCCGTCCTGATGTGTTGAATGCGCTCAGCCGTCAGATGGTGGCGGAAATCGTCGCTGCCGTCGAATCGTTCGACCGGGATGAAGCCGTGCGTGTCATTGTGCTCACCGGGCGCGGGCGGGCGTTCGCCGCTGGGGCCGATATTCAAGAGATGGCGGACGATGACCCCATTCGTCTTGAGTGGCTGAACCAGTTTGCCGATTGGGATCGCCTGTCCCTCGTGAAAACGCCGATGATTGCCGCTGTCAACGGCTTAGCGCTCGGCGGCGGCTTCGAGCTGGCGCTGTCATGCGATTTGATCATCGCTTCGGCCGCAGCGGAATTCGGTTTTCCAGAAGTCAACCTCGGCGTCATGCCAGGAGCGGGAGGTACGCAGCGGCTGACGAAGCTCATCGGGCCGAAGCGGGCGCTCGAGTGGCTTTGGACCGGGGCGCGCATGTCGGCGAAAGAAGCCGAGCAGCTAGGGATTGTCACCCGCGTCGTCAGCCCGGAGCTTTTAATGGAAGAAACGATGCGGTTGGCCGAGCGTCTCGCTGAACAGCCGCCTTTGGCTCTTCGGCTGATCAAAGAGGCGGTGCAAAAAGCGGTCGACTATCCGCTGTATGAAGGCATGCAATTTGAGCGAAAAAACTTTTACCTATTGTTCGCCTCGGAAGACCAAAAAGAAGGAATGGCGGCCTTCCTCGAAAAACGAAAGCCGCGCTTCCAAGGAAAATAAGGGGGGCGTCCGATGTACGAAACGATCCGTTATGAAGTGAAGGGGCAAGTCGCCTGGCTGACGCTCAACCGCCCGGATCAGCTCAATGCGTTTACGGAACAAATGAATGCGGAAGTGACAAAGGCGCTGAAGCAAGCAGGAGCGGATCAAAACGTCCGCTGTGTGGTGATCACCGGCGCCGGCCGAGCGTTTTGCGCCGGCGAAGACTTGAGCGGCGTGACGGAAGAAATGGACCATGGCGACGTGTTGCGCACCCGATACGCGCCGATGATGAAAGCGCTTCATCATCTGGAAAAGCCGGTTGTCGCCGCGGTGAACGGAGCGGCGGCCGGCGCGGGCATGAGCTTGGCGCTGGCGTGTGATTTCCGGCTTCTCTCGGAAAAGGCGAGTTTCGCTCCCGCGTTTATTCACGTCGGTCTTGTGCCGGATGCGGGGCATCTGTACTATTTGCCGCGCCTCATCGGGCGGGCAAAGGCGCTTGAGCTTGCGGTGCTCGGGGAAAAAGTGGCTGCCGAGGAAGCCGTTGCTCTTGGGCTGGCCACCAAGGTGATTCCGCTCTCGTCATGGGAAGAGGAAGTCAAGCAGTTTGCCGAGCGGCTGGCGGCCATGCCGACGAAAGCGATTGGACTGATCAAACGGCTGCTGCGCGAAAGCCAAGAAGCGACGTTTGACCGCTACCTCGAACGGGAAGCGGAATGCCAGCGCATCGCGGGCTTGACGTCCGACCACCGCGAAGGCGTTAAGGCGTTTTTTGAGAAACGGAAACCGATTTTCCAAGGAAACTAAGCAAGGGGGAAAAACGATGGCGACTGTCAAGCAAAAGAAAATGGAACCGATGCCGACGAAACGCGATTTCTATCATTTGATTATCAATGGGGAGCGGGTCGAAAGCGCCGCGGGCGAAACGTTGGTCGTCACTAATCCGGCCACGGGCGAACCGGTCGCTCGCGTCGCCAAAGGGACGCGCGAGGATGCCGAGCGTGCGGTGCAGGCGGCGCGGCAAGCGTTTGACCGCGGGAAATGGCGTCATTTTCCGGTGCAAAAACGGGCGCGCATCTTATACCAAATTGCGTCCATCATGCGCGAACGTTTCAATGAATTGGTGGAGTTGGAAATTTTGAATACCGGCAAAGCGTTGTCGGCGGCTCAAGGGCAAGTGATGCAGGCGATTGAAGACTTTGAATTTTTCGCTGGGGCGATCATTGGGCACCGCGGGGCGGTCAACCCGATGCCGGGGGCGTTTCACAACTATACAGAAAAGGAGCCTGTCGGCGTGTGCGCCCAAATTATTCCTTGGAACTATCCGCTCATGATGGCAGCTTGGAAAATTGCGCCGGCCATTGCCGCGGGATGCTCGGTTGTCGTCAAACCAGCGTCGCTGACGCCGCTCACCTGCCTTGTGCTGGCGGAAATTTGCCATGAGGCTGGCGTGCCGGAAGGGGTCGTCAATGTGGTGACAGGCGCCGGAGCGGAAGTGGGGGACTATTTGGTCGAACATCCGCTTGTCGACAAAGTGGCGTTTACCGGATCGACGCCGGTCGGGAAGGAAATTATGGAGAAAGGGGCGAAAACATTAAAACGGGTGACGCTCGAGCTGGGTGGCAAATCGCCGAGCCTTGTGTTTGCGGACGCTGATTTGGAAGCCGCTGTCGCCGGCTCATTGTTCGGCATTTTCTACAACAGCGGCCAATCGTGCGAGGCGCGCTCCCGCTTGTATGTGCATGAAAGCATCTATGACGCGTTTATGGAAGCGTTCGTGGCCAAAACGAAACAGCTGAAGCTCGGTGATCCGTTTGATGCCGGCACGCACGTGGGAGCGATCATCAGCCGCGGTCAGCTCGAAGTGATCGATGAGTATGTGCAGTCCGCGGTCGCTGATGGAGCGACGATCGCCGCCGGCGGAAAAGAGGCGGTCGTGGCCGGCTTTGAAAACGGTTACTGGTATGAACCGACGATTTTGACGAACGTGAACCAGCAAATGAAAGCGGTTCGCGAAGAAATTTTTGGACCGGTTGTCGTCGTGATGAAATTCCGCGATGAAGCCGAAGCCGTTGAATTGGCAAACGACAGCGACTATGGACTGGCCGCCGCGATTTGGACAAAAGATCATGGCCGCGCCGTTCGCGTAGCCAAACAGCTGCGCTCCGGCATTGTCATGGTCAACAGCCCATTCTCCGCTTTCCCAGGCACGCCGTTTGGCGGCTACAAACAGTCCGGATTTGGGCGCGAGCTGTCTGTCGAGGCGCTTGATTTGTACACCGAAACGAAAAGCGTGCTGTCGTATTATGGTCCGCGTCCGCTTAATCCGTTTGGCGTCTAAGGCTTTTCATCGTTTGGCGTTCGTCACAATGCGCGAGCGTGTCGCGTCCTTGGAAGCAGCGTGCAGTTTGTCGCCCTTGCAGGCAAAGGCCGGTTAGGGAGGGCGATGGAGAGACACGTCCGCCCGATTGATGCGTTTCCATTTTTGGTGGCGGGCGGCCATGGGGCAGATCTATCTGGCTATCGAGCACCCCGTCGCTCGTGATGGGGTGCCCATTCATTTGACGGCGTCCGCTGCTTGGCGAACGGCACACCGGCTTGAGGCATCCGCCATGATATGCGAGAGCAGGAGAGGGGGAAGACGATGATCGAACGCCTTGTTGTCGTCGGCAGCGGCGTGATGGGGAGAGGCATTGCCTATGTCGGCGCTGTCGGCGGATTCCAGACGATCGTAGTGGACATTCAGCAAGAACAGTTGAAGAGCGCCCAGAAAGAGATTGCTTCGCTGTTCGAACAAGCCGTTGCCCGCGGGAAATTGACCGACAGCGAGCGGCAAGAAGCCGAGGCGCGCCTGTCGTATTCACTTGATTTGGCGTCCGCTGTGCGCGATGCCGATTTGGTGATCGAGGCGGTGCCGGAAAAGCTTGAACGGAAAAAACAAGTGTTCGAGACGATGGACGCCCATGCGCCGGCGTCGTGCTATTTTGCGACGAATACGTCCACCATGAGTCCGACCGAAATCGGTTCGTTTACGAAGCGGCCGGAGCGGGTGATCGCCATGCACTTTTTCAATCCGGTCCATAAAATGAAGCTGGTGGAAATCATTCGTGGCCTTGAGACGAGCGACGAGACGGTGCAAGTGGCGAAAGAAGTGGCCGAGCGAATGGGGAAAGAGACCGTTGTCGTCAATGAATTTCCGGGATTCGTCACCAGCCGGATCAGCGCCCTTGTCGGCAATGAAGCGTTTTACATGCTGCAAGAAGGGGTCGGGACGCCGGAAGAGATCGACAAGGCGATCAAGCTCGGCCTCAATTTCCCGATGGGGCCGTTTGAGCTCGCAGATTTAGTTGGGCTTGATACGCGACTGAACAACTTAAACTATTTGCACGAAAAACTCGGAGAAAAATACCGCCCGGCGCCGCTTTTGGAGCAATACGTCAAAGCGGGGCGGCTCGGCCGCAAAACCGGCCGCGGCGTCTATGACTATACGAATCGGGAAGACAGCTAATCCGCGAGAAAAGGAAGGGAGAAAACATGGGCAGAGAAGTCGTGATTGTCGATGCCGTGCGCACCCCGATCGGCCGCTATAAAGGGGCGTTGAAAGACGTGCGGCCGGACGATTTAGCCGCCGTCGTCATTCGGGCGCTCATGGAACGCAACCCGAACGTGCCGCCGGAGCAAATCGATGATGTCGTATTTGGAAACGCGAACCAGGCGGGGGAAGACAATCGCAACGTCGCCCGCATGGCGGCGCTGTTGGCCGGGCTGCCGATGGAGGTGGCGGGGGTGACGGTCAATCGGCTGTGCGGTTCGGGGCTTGATGCGGTCAATTATGCGGCGCGGGCGATTTTGGCCAATGAGGCGGACATTGTGATCGCGGGCGGCGTGGAAAGCATGACGCGCGCTCCGTTTGTGATGGCCAAACCGTCAAGCGATTTTCCGCGCGGCAATATAGAGATGTACGACACGACGATCGGCTGGCGCTTTATCAACCCGAAGATGCACGAGATGTACGGCACCGACAGCATGCCGCAAACGGCGGAACATGTGGCGAAGCGATTCGGCATTGCGCGCGAGGCGCAAGATGAGTTTGCTTACGAAAGCCAAATGAAAGCGAAACAAGCGCTCGAAACGAATCGGTTTGCCGATGAACTCGTGCCGGTCGTTTACCACGACCAAAAAGGCAACCGGATCGTTGTTGACAAGGATGAACACCCGCGCCCGGATACGACGTTGGAGAAGCTGGCCAAGCTGCCGCCGCTGTTTGAAAACGGCACCGTAACGGCTGGCAATTCCTCGGGCATTAATGACGGGGCGGCGGCGCTGTTGTTGATGAGTGCCGATAAAGCGAAAGCGCTCGGTTTAAAGCCGTTAGCCAAATACGTAACGTCCGCTGTCGCCGGCGTGGAACCGGCGGTGATGGGAATCGGCCCGATTTTTGCGACGCGCAAAGCGCTGCGGCGCGCCGGGCTGTCCATCGATGACATTGGGCTTGTCGAGCTGAACGAAGCGTTTGCCTCGCAAGCCCTAGCATGCATCCAGCAGCTTGAGCTTGATCGGGCGAAAGTGAACGTCAACGGGGGGGCAATTGCGCTTGGCCATCCGCTTGGCGCGAGCGGCGCCCGCATTTTGACGACATTGATTTACGAAATGCGAAAACGCGGCGTCACCTATGGCTTGGCGACGATGTGCATCGGCGTCGGCCAAGGAATCGCGACGATAGTGAAAAACGCCGACGAACGGTGAAACTTTTTCGCTTGCTGGGGTTGTGATGGAAGTGGGGGCGGCCGGTTTTGCGGCCTCCCCCTCGCTTGTCACTCCCAGCGCTCTATCCCGCTAAGAAGAGCTGCCGGTTTTTATGCCGCCAATTGGGTTGTCCGTCTTGCCAGCGTCATCAAAGTCTGTTACGATTATGTTTCGAAAACAAGATCAAGGGAGCCTTTTTCCATGAACACACGCTCGATGATTTTCACGATTTACGGCGACTACATCCGCCATTATGGCGGCGAAATTTGGATCGGCAGCTTGATCCGCCTTCTTCGCGAGTTCGGCCATAACGACCAAGCGGTGCGGGCAGCGGTGTCGCGCATGAGCAAACAAGGCTGGATCCGCGCCGAAAAGCGCGGCAACAAAAGCTACTATTCGCTCACGGAGCGCGGCGTCAAGCGGATGGAAGAAGCGGCGCGGCGCATTTACAAAACGCGTCCCGAGCATTGGGACGGGAAATGGCGCATTCTCATCTATACGATTCCTGAGGATAAGCGGCATTTGCGCGATGAACTGCGAAAGGAGCTTGTTTGGAGCGGATTCGGCACGATTTCCAACAGTTGCTGGATTTCACCGAATAATTTAGAGCAACAAGTGTACGACTTGATCGACAAGTATGACATCCGCCCGTATGTTGACTTCTTTCTTGCCGAATACGATGGACCGCATACGAATAAGCAACTTGTGGAAAAGTGCTGGAACTTAGAAGAGATTAACCAAAAATATGAACAGTTTATCGCGGTCTACAGTCAAAAATACGTCATTGACAAACATAAAATTGAGCGCGGCGAAATGTCGGACGCGGAATGTTTTGTCGAGCGGACGAAGCTCGTCCATGAATATCGAAAGTTTTTGTTCATCGACCCGGGGCTGCCTGAGGAATTGTTGCCGAATGAGTGGATGGGAAGCCATGCGGCCGCCTTGTTCAACGATTATTACCAACAACTCGCAGCACCAGCCAGCCGTTTTTTTGAAGCGGTGTTTCAAGAAGGAGCGGAGCTTGGCAAAAAGGAAGAGGAAGCATGTTCGCTTGAATGAACACGGATGCACGGCGGAAGTTCCGTCGTGCATCCGGTGGACAAGCGGCAGACTCAAAGCGCCTCGCCGCTCGGTGAAGGGCTGTGTTGTTTCATGCCGGCCAACTCGTTTCGATACTCTTTTCCTTTTTGGACGTATGTAGCTACCGACAGCTCAATGAGCGCCAAATCGCGGTCCGTCAATTCGCGCACCACTTTCCCAGGCGAGCCGATGACCAGTGAACGGGGCGGAATTTTTTTGCCGGATGGAATGAGGGTATGGGCGCCAATGATGCACTCCTCGCCGATTTCCGCCCCATCTAAAATCGTGGAGCCCATGCCGATGATCGAGCGGCGGCGGATCGTGCAACCGTGCAGCACCACGTTATGTCCTACCGTCACTTCATCTTCCACCACAAGCGGAGAGCCTTCGTACAAATGGCACGTCGTATTGTCTTGAATGCTCGTGCGCGCCCCTATCGTGATCGGTCCTTCATCGCCGCGAAGCACGGCATTGAACCAAACCGTCGACTCCGCGCCGATGGTGACGTCGCCAATCACGCGGGCTCCCGGTGCGATGAAGGCGGTTTCATGAATGCGCGGTTTTTTGCCTTTATACGGATAAATCATTCCCATCCCCCCAAGCATTGTGATATAGTTATAGTAAGTATAACACATTTTTCACGGAGTGGGAACGAAATGAATGATGTTTGCCGTTTGCTTGGCCTTCGTTATCCGATCATTCAAGGGGGGATGGGCAACATTAGCAACGCCGAGCTGGCGAGCGCCGTATCGGAAGCGGGAGGGCTTGGAACGATCGGGGCAGGAACGATGCCGCCCGCTGAGGTGGAGGCGCTGATTATCGAAACGAAGCGGCGCACGAGCCGGCCGTTTGCCGTGAACATCCCGCTGCAGGTGACGCCGCACGCTGCAGAGATCGCCGAACTTGTCATCCGCCATCAAGTGCCGGTCGCTTCGCTTTCCGCCGGCAATCCGGCGCCATGGATTCCGCGTTTTGCCGAACATGGCATCAAGGTGATCGTCGTTGTTGCCTCGGTCCAGCAGGCGAAAAAAGCGGAAGCGGCAGGCGCCGATTTAATCGTCGCTGAAGGATATGAGGCGGCCGGAATCAATTCGCCGCTCGAGCTGACGACGATGACGCTCATCCCGCAAGTCGCCAGCGCTGTCCGCGTTCCGGTCATTGCCGCCGGCGGCATCGGCGATGGGCGCGGGCTGCTTGCCGCGCTGGCTCTCGGCGCGCAAGGGGTGCAGCTCGGCACAAGGCTGGTGGCCACGAAGGAAGCGCCGTTTCATGAAGCGTATAAACGGCGGCTCGTCGAGGCAAAGGAAAATGAAACGGTGATTGTCGGTCGCTCGGTCGGGCGCATTCGCCGCGTCATGCGCACGCCATATGCGGAGAAGCTGCTCGCGTATGAACAGCAAGGCATGCCGCTCGAGCAGTTTCAAGAATATACATCGGAGGAGCGCCATCGCCGCGGCGCGCTTTCCGGCGATTTCAGCGAAGGATTCATCAATGCGGGGCAAATTGCTGGGCTCATCGATGACGTGCCAACGGTGGCCGAGCTGTTTGAGCAAATGATGACGGAAGCGAAAAGGCAGTGGCAATCATTATCTACGCTATTTCGCTGATCGAACGAAGACGCCTGTCAAACGGCGTCTTTTTTTGATGAAAGAAAATGACAGAAAAACGGGTTGACGGTGAGGAGCATCATTGATACTATGTAAATAGTATAACGTTATTTTTTCGTAATAAAAATTTTTATTATATTAATTTGTAAACGCTTTCAAGCAGTGAAGTGAAGGAGGAAGACAGCCGACCGCCCGCTTTCTTTCGCTTGCCGCCGCGGGGACGAAGCGTCCAAAGGAGCCCGAACGGGTGAGGGAGCGTAAAGCGGGGAAGAGAACAGCAGACAGGTGCACGTCAAGCCAAGGGGTGGAACGGCACTCAGATGACGCGGCAGGAGACGAAAATTTGGGGCATGCAGACGCGGATCGAGGACATTGACGGAGGGAGAGGCACGATGGCGATGATCGTGACGGCTCAAACGAAAGAAACGTTTGATTTATTTGCCTATATGCGCGAGCATGAACAAGTGGTGTTTTGCCATGATGAAGGAACCGGGCTCAAGGCTATTATTGCCATCCATAGCACGGCGCTGGGACCAGCGCTTGGCGGCTGTCGGATGTATCCGTACGCGACGACGGAGGAAGCGCTCATCGACGCGCTGCGGCTGTCGAAGGGGATGACGTACAAATGCCTAGCTGCCGATGTCGATTTTGGCGGCGGCAAGGCCGTCATTATCGGCGACCCGCGCAAAGACAAATCACCCGAGCTGTTTCGTGCCTTCGGGCAGTTTGTCGAGTCGTTAGGCGGTCGATTTTACACCGGCACCGATATGGGGACGACGCCGGAGGATTTCGTTCATGCATTGAAAGAAACCAATTGCATCGTCGGCGTGCCGGAAGCCTATGGCGGCAGCGGCGATTCATCGATTCCGACCGCCGAGGGCGTTGTTTACGGCATTCAGGCGACCAACGATGTGGTGTTCGGCAGCAAGCACTTGCATGGCAAAACGTATGCAGTGCAAGGACTCGGAAAAGTCGGAAAAAAAGTGGCGCTTCGTTTGCTTGAAGAAGGGGCGGATCTGTATGTGTGCGATTTGAACGAAGCGGCAGTGGAAGAGGTCGTAGCGTACGGCAAGCAAATCGGGGCGTCCGTCAAACCGGTAAACGGAACGGATATTTATCGCGCCGAAGCCGATGTGTTTGTCCCGTGTGCATTTGGCGGCGTCATCAACGATGAAACGATCACCGAGCTGCGGGTGAAAGCGGTCGTTGGCTCGGCAAACAATCAGCTGGCTGACAAACGCCACGCCCGCATGTTGAAAGAAAAAGGCATCGTGTATGCCCCTGATTATATCGTCAACGCCGGCGGGCTCATTCAAGTAGCCGATGAACTGTATGGAGCGAACAAAGAGCGGGTGCTTTCGAAAACGAAAGCAATTTATGAAACGCTGCTCGCCATTTACGAGCGGGCTGAAGCGGCCGGAGTGACGACGGTAGAGGCGGCTGACCGCTTTTGTGAAGAACGGCTCCAACAGCGGCGCCGGCGCAACGATTTTTTCGCCCATCAACAGCGCCCGAAATGGGCCATTCGCCGCTGATGCAAAGAGCGCTCGCCGGGAAACGTAGGACACAGCACAAACAGGGGAGGTTGGGGCAAAGCCGTTTTGCTGCCGGTTGAAATCATCGGCATCCACGGGCAACACGTTTCAAGTGGGGGGATTTCATGGAAGAGCAATTTCCGTTGCGACAAATCATCAATGAACGAGGAGAGCTTGTTGATGAAAGCTGCCGTTTCCACATAACGGAGGAGCTAGCGAAAACGATGTACCGCCATCTTGTGCGGACGCGGACATTCGACCGGAAGTGCGTTCGGTTGCAGCGGCAAGGGCGAATCGGCACGTACGTTCCGTTTGAGGGGCAGGAGGCTTGCCAAGTCGGGAGCGCCTTGGCGTTGGATGAGGGCGATTGGATGTTCCCGACTTATCGCGATCATGGGGCGATGATGACGTTTGGCCGTTCGTTGGTGACGACGCTTCTGTATTGGAAAGGGCGGACGGAAGGATGCGTGCCGCCGGTGGGGAAAAAAATAGCGCCGCCCGCCGTGCCGATCGCCACACAGCTGCCACACGCCGTTGGGGCAGCTTACGCAGAACGGCGAAAAGGGACGAAAAATGCGGCTATCGTTTATTTCGGCGATGGAGCAACGTCGGAAGGGGATTTTCATGAAGGAATGAATTTGGCGAGCGTGTTTCATGCACCGGTGGTCTTTTTCAATCAAAACAATCAATTTGCCATTTCGGTGCCGATCGCTCGCCAAATGAAATCCAAAACGATCGCGCAAAAAGCGCTCGCCTATGACATCCCTGGCATCCGTCTGGATGGGAATGACGTCTTCGCGGTTTACATTTACACGAAAGAAGCGCTCGAGCGGGCGCGAGGCGGAGGGGGACCGACCTTGATTGAGGCGGTGACGTGGCGTTACGGCGCTCATACAACGTCCGACGATCCATCAAGATACCGCGATCAGACGGAAAGCGAACGGCGGCGGCAAACGACCGATCCGATTGTCCGGCTCGAACGGTGGATGAGGCGGGAAGGCTTGTGGAGCGACAGTTGGGCGAAAGCGGTTCAACAGGAAGCGGAAGAAGAAGTCGAAGCCGCGGTTGCCGAGTTTGAACGCTATCCTTCTGTGCAAATCGAGGATATGTTTGATGATGTATTTGCCAAACGAACGCCGAAACTCGAAAAACAAAAGCAAGCATACTTGGAATGGAAACGGGGGGCGGTTCGGTGACAACGATGGCAGCAACCAAAACGATGACGTTGGCGCAGGCCATCCATGATGCGCTGCGTTTGATGCTGCGTGAGAATGGTGACATCGTGCTGCTTGGCGAAGATATTGGTCGAAACGGCGGCGTGTTTCGCGTCACCGATGGGCTACAGGCGGAATTCGGCGAAGAGCGGGTGATGGATACCCCGCTTAGCGAAGCGGGCTTTACCGGTATGGCCATCGGCATGGCGATGGCCGGTTTTCGACCGGTCGTCGAGATTCAATTTTTAGGCTTCATTTACCCCGCCTACGAGCAAATCATGACGCACGCAGCGCGCATGCGCATGAGGACGCGCGGGCATTTCACCGTTCCGCTTGTTATCCGCGCCCCGTATGGCGCTGGTGTGCGCGCTCCTGAAATTCATTCGGACAGCACTGAAGCGCTGTTTACCCATATGCCGGGGGTGAAGGTCGTTTGCCCTTCTTCGCCGTACGATGCAAAAGGGCTGCTGATTGCGGCAATCGAAGATCCAGATCCGGTTTTGTTTTTGGAACCGATGCGCTGTTACCGGTCTGTGCGTGAAGAAGTGCCGGATGGCAAGTATACGGTTGCCATCGGCAAAGCGCGGAAACGGCGCGAAGGGAAAGATGTGACGGTGATCGCTTGGGGAGCAATGGTGCCAGTGGCGATGAAGGCGGCCGATCTCGCTCTCGAGCGCGGCATTTCTGTTGAAGTCATTGACTTGCGCACGCTTGATCCGCTCGATGAGGAGACGATCATCGCTTCGGTAAAAAAGACGGGGCGGACGGTTATTGTGCAAGAAGCGCCAGCCACTGGAGGGGTTGCTAGCGACATCGCGGCGTTGATTAACGAGGAAGCGTTTCTGTACCAAGAAGCGCCCGTTGCCCGGGTAACAGGTTATGATGTGCCGGTGCCGTTTTTCGCCTACGAGGACGAATACTTGCCGTCGCCCGAACGCGTGCTCGCAGCCATCGAGCGGACGGTGCGCTTTTAATCGAAGACGCTTTCGGAAGAAGCGGTTGGGCGTCGGGGTTCTCGTGAAATGACTGGCCTTGCGGGTCAATCATCAGCTAGAGGAGCGGTGATGAAAGGAACAGCTCGCCTCACCGCTAAGGGTTTCAAATGACGCAACTTTATGTTGTTTGCTTCTCATTTAACGTGATTGAGCGCTAGTTAGGAACGAGCGGCGGGGGTGCCCCAAAAGGACTGGGGACCCCTTTTCTCATCGCCATATAGAAGGCACCGGTCGCTTCCCTGCCATACGATTATGTTGTGTCTTTCTTGCGGAGGGATCGCCTTTTGGGTCAGCCCCGGCTGTTTCTTTTGAACGATGGCGGAGCGTGTGAAAGACGATCCTGATGCGACAGAGCTTTTCTATTTGAGAAACAAGGCTGATAAGCGGCCTGCTTCCTTCAATCACCAACCTTCTAGGTATAACGAGGGTGTCTGATCAGGCACCCTCGTTACGCTTTTTGGCGGTTTACCGCTTGCCCGTTTCATCACTCTCTAAAAGGCCATCTTCGGTACTCGCTGATCGCTTTCCAAGACGGTGCATCAAGCGCCTTGCTTGGGAGATTTTTCCGTAGTTTGGGGCTGTTAATTCTAATGGGGCAAAATGTATTTTGAGATTTTTTTGGGCTCTTCACCACAAAATGTACTTGACAAAAAACGTTTTTCATGATAAGAACGTCAAAAAGATTGATTACCATTTTTTGTTATTTTTGTTCAACCGGGAGGGATAATATCATGTTTGTTCCTAAAAGTCAAGTACATCTTTCGGTGATGAACCTTTTTTTGCTTAGGTACGGTCAAATGGGCACAAATTACTTCGAATTATCGAAATAGATGAAAAATTAAATTATCCATTAAGGGGGAGAGAAAGTGAAAGCAATAAAATGTCTTGTTATGATGGTGCTCATGTTGTTCCCGATCTTGTTAGGCAAAAAGGACATTGCTTCGGCAGCGGAGTGGAAACTTGACCCCTATCTGCAGAAAAAACTAGCCGAAGGAGCCGAGAGTTTAGAAGTAATCGTGACGTTTACTGGCGATGGTGCACCGACTGCTGAACAAGTAAACTTGCTAAAAAAGATTGGTGTTGAAAAAGGAGTGACAATGCAATCATTGCCGATTGCCGGAATCGTAGCGACGAAGGAGCAAATCGCTTGGCTCGCTGAAAACCCTCAAGTGCGCTCTATTTATTTCAATCGAAAGCTCACGTATTTTAATGAAGACGAGACAGTTCTTACCGGTGTGGACAAAGTAAGAACGGATGAAGCAATGAGAAAGGACAACGGCGGTTTGCCGCTGACCGGTAAAGGCATTGGGGTTGTGGTGAATGACAGCGGGATCGATGCAACGCATAAAGACCTCGAGTGGGGGAAAAACGTCGTTCAAAATGTGCTCGGTACAGTAAACTTGAGCAGTTTATCTCCTGGCATTTTTCCTATTACCTATATCGAAAATGTGGTGAATACAGATACAAATTCAGGGCATGGCACCCATGTTGCCGGTACTGTGGGGGGAACAGGGGCCATGTCTGGTGGAAAATATGAAGGGGTGGCACCGGGGGCAAGCCTTATAGGCTACGGGTCCGGAGCAGCGTTGTTCATTCTTGATGGAATTGGTGGATTTGATTATGCGATTACCCATCAAGCCCAGTATAACATTAGGGTGATTACAAATTCTTGGGGGTCTTCGGGCGATTTTGATCCAACCGATCCAATCAACATTGCCAGTAAAAAAGCATATGATCGAGGGATTGTCGTCTTGTTTGCCGCAGGGAACGAAGGACCAGCGGAAAACACAATGAACTCATATGCGAAAGCTCCTTGGGTGATTGCCGTTGCTGCCGGTGATAAAGATGGAAAGCTGGCCGACTTTTCTTCACGAGGGACAAAAGGAGGCGGTGGAACATTTACAATCGACGGGCAAACGTGGAAATGGGAAGACCGTCCAACTGTAACCGCACCTGGGGTTGATGTGATCTCGACCCGCGCGATAGCTCCGATATCGACACTTGGAGCAGATAAAGATATTGAAATGCTTGCTCCTGCCTATTTGCCGTATTATACCGTCATGAGCGGGACGTCAATGGCAACGCCCCATACAGCGGGCATCGTGGCCTTGATGCTTGAGGCGAACCCAAAACTGTCACCAGCTGAGGTGAAAGACATATTACAAAAAACAGCGACCAATATGCCGGGCTACGAACCGTGGGAAGCGGGGGCTGGCTATGTGAACGCCTATGCAGCCGTTGATCAGGCTCTCCATCCGGACCGAACCTATGGGAGGACGGTCAATATGTACCGCTCTTTTTTCAGCCGTGTAAATGTCTCTATCGCTAAAACAGCATTTACGGTCGACTATAATCCTGTTTCACTTGCCTCGGAGCAGCCGTACTGGTTTGAAGTACAGCCTGGTCTGGCTAGCCTAGTGGCAAGCATCGATGCCAAAGGGTTATTGGAACAAACTGGGAATCCTATCAATTTAGTATTGGTCGGTCCGGATGGAGCGGAATACAGCTCCGGGGTCAATATTGTATTTCCACTGTATACGAATCGAACGGTTACCGTGACATCTCCAGCCCCTGGAAGGTGGAAAGTACTTATTCGCGGGCTGCGGGGAAGCGAACGGAATCCGACAGGTGGAATAGCGTTTCCAGAAAAAGTGAATGGGACGATTGCCATGATGAAGGTAGAGGGATATGAAGGGCTAAAAGATATTGCGGGGCATCCAGCGGCTAGCGCTATTCAGATTGGAGTGGCGGAGCGATTGTTTGACGGCTACGCTGACGGGACGTTTCAACCGGATCGTTTGCTTAAGAGAGCGGAGTTGGCGAAGTATTTAGTGATGGGGGCTGAGATTCGGCAGTCGCTTCCGCCGATGGTAACAGCAAAAGATGTTGTGACGGCGGATCAGCCGTTTGTGGAAGCTGTGTTGGCAAAAGGGGCAGCGTTTCGCGACAAAAAACAAATAGGCGATGGAGTTATGACGGTTAAAACCGATGGTCGTTTTGCTCCTAATGACAGCGTTTCACGCGCTGAGCTTGCTTATTCGCTTGTACAAAGTTTGGGGTTGCAGAAAGAAGCGGCCAACTTTCAAGGCGATCTTACGGTTTTATACAAAGGGGAGAGGATAAAAATAGAGGACGCTGAAAAAATTCCCGATCGTCTAAAAGGGTACGTCCAGCTGGCGTTGGATTTGAACATTTTAAATGCTAAGTTCTCTGTTTCCCAAGGTCCCTATGATTTGCAGCCGACTGTTCATGCCTACTTCTCCCCAAACGAAGCCGTTGCGCGCGGCGATTTCGCGGTGGCGATGACGAGATATTTTCACGCCTTTTTTGCCTTAAACAATTAAGACAGATTTTTGTTTGCTTCGGGCAAACAAATGGATTGTTACCTTTTCCAGAAAGAAAGTGCGGACCGAAAAGGGTTGCCTGTCTACAGGTGCAACATATAGCGTAATAAAGATGTCCAATGCGTATATAACGGTGAAAGAGGTGTCCTAATTCTTCGGGACACCTTCCTCTTTTTTGTAACAAACGGTCGGTAAGCTATCAGTTTCTAAATGATAAATATCAATTATCTGTTTTTTAGCAAAAATAATATTATTAAAATGAAATAGGTATAAATACGAACAATCTCAAACCATATACCGATCTTTTTTGAGGAATCAAAAGTTTTTTGACAATATAAATAGAATAAATTATTATAGTAAAAGAATTAAAGGAGGGTTTGTTATGTCATCGATCAATAAGCAAGAAATCGCTGCCAGCGTTCCCCAGCGCGGCTTTTTCGGCCATCCGAAGGGGCTGTTTACGCTCTTTTTTACCGAGTTTTGGGAGCGCTTTTCGTACTATGGCATGCGCGCCATTTTAGTGTATTACATGTATTATGAAGTGTCGAAAGGCGGATTGGGCCTCGATGAGCATCTAGCGCTCGCGATCATGTCGATTTACGGGGCGCTTGTGTACATGTCGGGAATCATTGGCGGCTGGCTTGCCGACCGGGTGTTTGGAACTTCACGGGCAGTCTTTTATGGCGGCCTTCTCATTATGGCTGGCCATATCGCGTTGGCCGTTCCGGGCGGGGCGGCGGCGCTGTTTGTGTCGATGGCGCTCATCGTTCTTGGCACCGGGTTGTTAAAGCCGAACGTCTCGAGCATTGTCGGCGATATGTACAAGCCTGGCGATGACCGCCGCGATGCCGGATTTAGCATTTTTTACATGGGGATTAATCTGGGCGCCTTTTTGGCTCCGATTATTGTTGGAACGGCCGGGATGAAGTACAACTTCCACCTTGGCTTCGGACTTGCGGCTGTCGGGATGTTTCTCGGGCTTGTCGTGTTTGTGACGACAAGAAAGAAAAACCTCGGTTTGGCGGGGACGTACGTGCCCAACCCGCTGACGCCGGAAGAAAAGAAAAAAACGGCGGCGGTCGCCGGGGGCGCAGCGGTCGTCATCGCTGTGCTGCTCGCAATCTTGATTCCAAACGGCTTGTTTACGGTGGAAACGTTTATTTCCCTTGTCGGCATCTTAGGAATCATCATCCCGATCATTTATTTTGTCGTGATGTACCGCAGCCCGAAAACGACGGCCGAAGAGCGGTCGCGCGTCATCGCTTACATTCCGCTGTTTGTCGCTTCGGCGATGTTTTGGGCGATTCAAGAACAAGGGTCGACCATTTTGGCGAACTATGCGGATAAACGGACACAGTTGGATGTCGCTGGCATTCATCTCTCGCCAGCTTGGTTTCAGTCGCTCAACCCGTTGTTCATTATCATCTTGGCGCCGGTGTTCGCTTGGATGTGGGTAAAGCTCGGCAAACGGCAGCCGACGATCCCGCAAAAATTCGCTCTTGGTCTGTTGTTTGCGGGCCTGTCGTTTATCGTCATCCTCGTGCCGGGGTATTTGAGCGGTGGTGAGCTCGTCCATCCGATTTGGCTTGTGTTGAGCTATTTCATCGTTGTGCTCGGCGAGCTTTGCTTGTCGCCGGTCGGTCTGTCGGCGACGACGAAACTCGCCCCGGCGGCGTTTTCGGCGCAGACGATGAGCCTTTGGTTTTTGTCAAACGCGGCGGCGCAAGCGATCAACGCCCAGCTCGTTCGCTTTTACACGCCAGAGAATGAAACGGCGTACTTTGGCACGATCGGCGGGGCGGCGCTCGTTTTAAGCTTGATCTTATTCGCCCTTGCGCCAAGCATCCAGCGGTTGATGAGAGGGGTCCGATAATTGGGCGGATGGTTGCCGCTGTTTAGGAAGACAATCGTATTTAAAGACAAGACGCTCTGCGTTGGCAGGGCGTCTTTTTTATCGCCCTCAACATAGGTTCGTACGGTGACAGCTTAATGAACCGTGTGCCGGAGAACGAGAGGAGCAAGAGTCTTGCACTTTGAAGTGGTAACGTGGGGAATTTCATTACGAAATATTTACATAAATCAAAATATACGTTCAGACTGTATTTACAAAAATGGATTACGATGGAATAGAAAACGGGAAAAGAGGGGGAAGGGAATGGCGTTTCTTGAGCTTATTGATGTGACGAAATCGTATGATGGCAAAAAGCAGGTTGTGGAGAATGTGAGTGTGGCGATTGAATCAGGGGAGTTTTTTGTGCTTGTCGGCCCATCGGGATGCGGTAAAAGCACGCTGTTGCGGCTTATTGCCGGCCTTGAATCGCTGACGTCCGGTTACATATTGATCGACGGGCAGGTAGCGAACGATTGGCCGCCTCATGCGCGCCGATTGTCGATGGTTTTTCAAAACTATGCGTTATATCCGCATTTGACGGTCGAGCAAAACATGCGCATCGTTTTGCAGGCGCAAAAGGTGCCGAAAGAAGAGCAAAGGCGCCGTTGCCTAGAAGCGGCGGAAATGCTCGGGCTGACGGATGTATTGGGACGAAAACCGCGGGAACTGTCGGGAGGACAGCGCCAGCGCGTCGCTTTAGGGCGAGCGATTGTAGCGAGAACGCCGCTTTGCCTAATGGACGAACCGCTCTCCAATTTGGATGCGAAACTGCGAGCGACCATGCGCGTTGAGCTCCGCCGTTTGCAGCGGCAGCTCGGCATGACGGTGATTTACGTCACCCATGACCAAACCGAGGCCATGACGATGGCGGATCGGGTCATGATTTTGCGGGCTGGGCATCCGCAGCAAGTTGGCGCCCCGCTTGACATATACAATCATCCGGCCAATACGTTCGTGGCTTCGTTTGTTGGAACGCCGCCTATGAACTTGGCAGAGGCGCACGTGCTTGAACATTCGCTTCTTTTGCAAAACGAGCGCCCCGTTCGCTTGATGCGCCGCCCTTTGCCGAAGACAGAACGGGTGACGATCGGCCTTCGTCCGGAGCATATTCATCGGGCGGCGCTCGGGGACGGGCATGTAACGGCTAGCATCGTCCATGTAGAGCGGCTTGGCAGCGAAACGCTTGTAACGTTTGAATTGACGAAACAAATTCATTGGACGGCGCGTTGGAGCGGACAAGCAAATGTGGCTGTCGGCGAAGTGGCGTCATTTTCGTTTGATGAACATGCCCTCCACTTTTTCGATGGCCACAGCAAGCGGATCGGGCCGCCGACGAGAAGAGAAGAGGAGGCATTTGAGCGATGAATGACCGGGTTTCATCCCCCATGCCATCAGCATGGCCCGTTCCAACCCAGCCGATGGTGCGGCGGACGGCGATGAAGGCATGGATGGAAGGGATGGTCTATCTTTTGCCTTCCTTGCTGTTGTTTGGCGTCTTTCTGTTCTATCCGTTGGCAAGAACGTTGTACTTAAGCATGTTTTCTACGAATTACCAAGGAGCTCCCATCCGTTTTGTAGGTTGGGCGCATTTTGCCGCTCTGTTTCAAGATGAATCGTTTTGGCACAGTGTAAAGACGACGTTTTTCTTTGCCTTCCTTACCGTTCCGACAACAGTCGCCATTGCTTTCTGCCTAGCGCTGCTCGTCCATGAAAAGCGGAAAGGAATCGGGATCTTTCGAACATTGTTCGCTTCGACGATGGGAATGAGCGTGGCCGTAGCTTCTATTATTTGGATGTTTATGTACAACCCAGCCATCGGGATCATGAACCGCTTGTTGTCTGCGCTTGGCTTTCCCGCTGTTTCGTGGCTGCTTGATCCCGATACGGCGTTGTATGCGGTGGCGGTCGCAACGGTATGGATGAATATTGGTTTCACCTTTTTGTTGTTGTTGGCCGGCCTGCAAAACATCGATCCGTCCTTGTACGAAAGCGCGCGCATCGCTGGACTCAGCTATTGGCGCCAATTATGGACGGTGAGCGTGCCGCTGCTATCGCCGACTTTGTTTTTTGTCACGACCGTCTCGCTCATCCAAGCGCTGCAAACGTTCGGACAAATCGACTTCTTAACGAAAGGCGGGCCGGTGGATGCCACCAATGTGTTCGTGTATGCCATTTACCGGGAGGCGTTCGTCAACTATCAGTTCGGTTTCGCCAGCGCACAGGCGATCGTACTGTTTGTCATCATCGCCGCGATTACGTTTTTGCAGTTTCGGTTTGCCGAGAGGAAGGTGCATTATCAATGAAAACGGTCCGGCTTGTTGCTTATTATGGGGGGCTATGCATATGTTCAGCGCTTCTTTTATTTCCGATGGTCTATGCTCTGTTGATGAGCTTTATGGATAAAGCCGATATCTTTGCTGGGCGCCTGTGGCCTGAGCGGTGGGAGTGGACCAACTATCAAGCGGCGTTCGAACAGGCGCCGCTCGGGTCGTATTTGCTCAACAGTTTGTTTGTCGCTTCCGTGATCACGATCGGTCGCCTGATCGTTTCGAGCTTGGCTGCTTTCGCTTTTGTGTTTCTCCGCTTTCCCGGCCGCGATGCATGGTTTTACATTTGCATTGCAACGATGCTCGTTCCGTGGGAGGCGACGGTCATTCCGAATTTTTTAACGGTCCAGCAGTTCGGTTGGACGAACCATTATTTCGGATTAACGATTCCCTTTTGGGCGATGGCGTTTGGCATCTTTTTATTGCGGCAACAGTTTCGCCAGATTCCTTACGAGCTGTATGAGGCGGCTCGTCTGTCCGGCATCGGGAATTTCCGCTTTTTTTGTCGCATTGCGTTGCCGCTTTCCAAAACCGGCTTGGTGACACTGGCGGTTTATAGTTTTTTGGATGCTTGGAACATGTACTTATGGCCGCTGCTTGTCACGAGCGATGATCGCGTCCGCACTGTGCAGATCGGGCTGAAGCAGCTGCAGACGCAAGAAATGGCGAACAGTTGGGGCGTCGTCATGGCAGCGGCCGTTGTGGCGATGCTGCCAACATTGGTACTGTTGTTTGTCGGCCAGAAGCAGTTGCGTAAAGGATTGATGCAAGGGGCCATCCAATAACAGGGGAGGAGAACAACGTGAGAAACGTTTTGCTTGGATTACTACTCGCTTTCGTATCGATCATCGCTGGATGTTCAAGTGTGGATTCCAAGGGGGAGACCGCCAATCGAAAAACGGAAGTGGTGTTTTGGCACTCGATGAGCGGGGATTTGCAGCCGGTGTTAGAGGAAATTGTCAACGATTTTAATCAAACTCATTCAGACATTGAGGTCAAACCTGTGTTTCAAGGTACATATGAAGAAGCATTGACGAAATGGAACGCGGTGGCCGGAACGAAAGAAGCGCCGACGATCATGCAGACGTTTGAAGTCGGGACGAAGCATATGATCGACAGCGGGCAAATCGTTCCGGTGCAAACATGGATCGACAAGGACCAGTACGACGTTTCGCAATGGGAGAAAAACATTGTTCGTTATTATACGGTCAACGGGCGAATTTACTCCATGCCGTTCAACTCATCGACGCCGGTGCTAATTTACAATAAGGATGCGTTCCGAAAAGCGGGGCTCGATCCCGAAAAACCACCGCTCACTTACAGTGAACTGAAAGAAGCGGCGAAAAAGCTGACAAAGAAAAGCGGAAAGGAAACAAAACAATATGGATTCTCGATGTTGAACTACGGCTGGTTTTTTGAAGAGATGATCGCCGTGCAAGGCGGATTGTATGTCAACCATGACAACGGCAGAAGCGCGGATGCCACCGAAGCGGTGTTTCATGGACAGGAAGGGAGACGGGTGTTTGAGCTGATCCGCGATATGTATCGGGACGGCACGTTTTATAACGCCGGGCAAAATTGGGACGATATGCGCGCGGCGTTTCAAGCAGGAAAAATAGCCATGTATTTGGATTCATCGGCCGGCCTCAAGTCGCTAATCGACAACTCACCGTTTTCGGTCGGGGTTTCGTATTTGCCCGTTCCGGACGGGATTGAGCGCCAAGGGGTGGTCATCGGCGGCGCTTCTCTTTGGATGATGAAAGGAAGCAGCGAGAAGGAGCAGAAAGCGGCTTGGGAGTTCATGAAATATGTAACCAGTCCTTCTGTTCAAGCCAAGTGGCACGTGCGCACAGGGTATTTTGCTATCAATCCCGCCGCCTACGATGAACCGCTCGTTAAAGAAGAGTGGAAAAAGTACCCGCAATTGAAAGTGGCTGTTGACCAGCTCCATGAAACGAAGCCGACGGCGGCGACTCAAGGGGCGCTCATAACGGTATTTCCGGAATCGCGCCAACACGTGGTAAAGGCGATGGAGCAACTATATGAAGGGGTAGATCCGCAAGAGGCGCTCGATCAGGCGGCCAAGGAGACGAATCGGGTATTGCAAAAAACAAATTGATCGAATGGTCATATGAAGATGCAAACAAAGCCACACAACATTTACCCGTGTGGCTTTGTTTATCGTCCGAATTCGTTCTTTTGCTGGCCAAAGGCTGGATGGACTGTCGAAACAACCATCGCAGCCCAAGCGATGGACCGAGCCCGGAGAGGATATGATAGCTCGCATCGTAAAGTTGGCAGCCAAACAAAAGGCGAAAGGAAGATGTTCGCTTAGACTATTGTGCTCCTGAAACGCCTTGACGGAATTGACGAACGAGCCGCGGAAGATGTTCACTTAGACTATTGTGCTCACCATGCCTGCTAGTTTGCCGCCTTCAGCAAGTGGATTTCCTCTTCCACCCGCGCGATGCGGCCAAGTTGATAATCAAGACGCTGATGAATGAGGGAGATGTCTTCTTTGGTCGCCATGTTTCCGCGAATGTCGACGACTTCGCCGCGAAGGTTGGCAATTTCATGGCGCATGCCGTCTTGAATGCTTCGCTGCTCGAGTTGATTGTCGCGGATGGCTTTGATCATCTCCGTATTTTCTTTTGTTTGCTCTTTTAGCCAGCGCAGTTCTTCTTCTTGTTTGTCCATCCGTTGTTCAAGCCGATCCATGCGCCGTTCGAGCTTGTCTACCTTTTGTTTCACGAGCTGGATTTCCTGTTTCATGGCATCCATGTCTTT
Source organism: Geobacillus sp. C56-T2 (assembly GCF_007829715.1). Lineage (NCBI taxonomy): Bacteria > Bacillati > Bacillota > Bacilli > Caryophanales > Anoxybacillaceae > Geobacillus > Geobacillus sp. C56-T2. The sequence goes on along the minus strand of NZ_VJWB01000001.1, from coordinate 1,952,415 downwards.
TTTCATGGTATCCATGTCTTTTTTCATGGCATCCATATCTTTCTTCATGATGTCCATGTCTTTTTTCATGATGTCCATGTCTTTTTTCAGCGTATCGACATCTTTTTGAAGGGCGGCGATGTTTTGCACGACTGTTTGCAAATTTTGTTTGACTCCGGTCATGTCGTGAACGAGATGCTGCACGAGTTCTGTCAATTGACGCAACAGTTGTTCCTCCATCAGGAAAGGCAACCTCCTTGATCCGATTTGGTGAGTGAAAGGGCATTTCCGACAGTGCGGTGGAAGGGATGTTTGAGGTGTGAGAGTGAGGAAGGAAATGCCTGTGAGGCCATTATATCACGAAACATGGAAGCCATCACGCAAAAAATTTGCTAGTCAGAAAGGAAAGGACGGGAAAAGTGTCGAAGGATATACAAAACGACAGGGAAAAAGATAGGAGAAGGGATATGGACGTACAGAGAAAAAACATCCAGAGAAAAAGAAAAGGTTTAGCGCTTCTCTTCGTTTCAGCGCTGCTGTTGCTCTCGTGTGACAAAGTTGTTGAGGTAGCGTCAAAAGTTCTATGAAAACTCCACACAGACCATCCCATTGAGCATCGTGGGGCATGCAGAGAGCCGGATTCGCCCTTGACCAACACCCGCCAAAGGTGGGAAAGAGTCGTCAAGGGCGACGGGGACAAAAAAGAAGGCAATAGGAAAGCCGCCCTTGCTTTTACCGAATTTTACCTTTGGCGGTGTTCGGTTGGTCAAGGGTTCGCTTCGCCGAATCCGGCAGGAGTTCTGTTCAACGGGCTCTGGAGGACAAAAAAGTTAGGCTGCCTCGTTTTGAAGGAAGTCCTGAGCCATGGTGATGAGCTTCGTCCACCGGGCTGGCATATGCGGCAGCTCGGCGAGCTCCGGGATGACGACCGGTACCCGGCCTTCGAGCGCGCTATGCGGGCGCAGAAAGTTGAAATACGCCACAAACAGCGTCACAAAGGACACCGAGCCTTCCTCGGCGCCAAACCCATGGGTCGGGCGGTAGTTGCCTTTAAAGGTCCGGTTGAATCGCTCGATGATCTGCTTGAGAGGGCGAAACTCTTCCGAGACCGGATCTTCGTTGGTCAGGCCGATCACCTGGCGGACGTCAAACGAAATCCCGTGCTGGGCAAAGAAGTGTTGCGCCAACCGGTAAATCGGGTTGCCATCCACGACGAACGACAAGTCGTCTGGAAGGGACGGCAGCTTCCTGAGGACATCATTGATCGCCTTGATGGCCGAGAGCGTGTCCCGGTTGGGCGAGACGCGATAGGACAGCACGATCTTTTTCACGGCGTCGAACATAAAGAATAGGTAATGCCAACGGCCCTTCACACGAATATATGTCTCGTCCCCACAGAACGAACCGGACAGCTCATACGGGAATCGGTCGACAAAGGGCTTGATCCAAAGCGCGACGCTGTTGGCGTAGTTGAGCACCGTCTGATGAGAGATCGAGACGCCATGGATGTCCTTCAGGGCGGCGGCGGTTTCCCTCGAGGACATCCCAAAGTTGACGTAGTACGTCAACACGAGCCCCAACACGTGCGGCGACGCAGCCAGCCGGGACAAATCGACCTTCGGCTTGATGAGCGACGAGGAAGCCAACGGGAGAAAGTCAAACAAGAACTCCCGAAACAAATACCGCACCTTGAAGGCTTGAGGATTCTGTTGAAACTGTTGGCGCTCTTTCTTCGTCATCCGGCGAAGGTTGGCCTGGTAAAACGGGCAATCGTTGTTCTTGCACTTATAGACGTTGTATTCCTTGCGTTCCTTGATTTTTTCCAACGTCTTTTTGCAGTGCGGACAACGAAAGACCGCTTGCTTGGTGAACCGATTTCGGTGGTTGAACCGGCATTGGCACACTTTGCATTGGTATTGCCCTTTTCCGCCGTTATTGGCGTACAGGTAAGAAGAGGGAGCCTGGCAGCGAGGGCAGGTCAACGAATCCGGAACACGGTGTTTCGCCTTCGCGCGGCGCTGGATGGGCCGTAAAGGACGTCTGTGCTGGGCTTCATAGTCTGCCAACAGCTTCCGGTAATCAAGGGTTTCCGGCACATCGATGATCGGAAGGTCATCGACCTGAAGTTTCCGGTACGGCTTTTGGATGGGTTCGTCCCAGTCCTCGAGATGCAAGGATTTTCCCAATATCACACCCATCAAATACACAATGATTTGATATTGGGTCTTGATGATTTCGAGCAAATAGGCTAATAATTGAGGTAACAAGCTTGTCACTCCTTTGTTTTGGCTGTTGGGTGTCGTTACCTCAATGATGGCCGAAAACAATGGGGGTGGCAAGCTTTTTTTCTTCCAACCGTTGAAACTCAAGGGAAAACCGTGAGTGTGGAGGATAAACTTTTGACAATACCGTTGTTGAACATGGGGGAGATGAAGTGTTAGCAGCGCGAAAGGGAGAGGTGAACTCCGTGCCGCTGCCTAGCCCGGCTGATAAGACGACTATAGCGCGAGCGGCAGTGAAATCCGCTGTGCGGAGACCGGATGAAGTACGCATCACCATCAGCGCTGCGGGCGATGTGACGCTTGGGCGTGATGAAAACTACGGTTATACGTATTCGTTTGATGAAGAAGTGAAAAAGCATGGATTGCGTTATTTTACGAAATACATTGAGCCGATCTTCAAGAAAGATGATTTTACGACCGTCAATTTGGAAACGACGCTGACGACCTCGACGCGGAAGGCAAGCAAGAAATTTCGTTTTCGCGGCCACCCGAGTTATGCGAAAATCTTAACCTATGGCGGCATTGATGCGGTCAATCTCGCGAATAACCATACGTACGATTATTTGGAACAAGGATACAAGGACACGATTGCCAGTTTAAAAAAGGAAAATATCGGTTATTTCGGTCGCACGCTCCGGCTGTTGAAAACGGTGAAAGGAGTCCAAATCGGGGCGCTCGGCTATGAAGGCTGGAGCAACACCAGCACGCTGCGCAAGCAAATCGCCAACGATATTCGTATGCTTCGGAAACAAGGAGCCGATCTCATCCTCGTTCATTTTCATTGGGGAGTGGAACGAAGCTATGTGCCAAACAGCACGCAAAAGGCGCTCGGCCGCTTTGCGATTGACAGCGGCGCCGATTTGGTCGTCGGCCATCATCCGCACGTCGTCCAGGGGATTGAAGAGTATAAAGACAAATTCATCGTTTACAGCCTTGGCAATTTTATGTTTGGCGGAAACAAAAATCCGAGCGACAAAGATACGTTTGTCTTCCAGCAAGTGTTTTCTTTTCAAAACGGCAAGCGGACGGCCAAAAAAGAAATCCGTGTCATCCCATTTCGCATTTCATCGGTGACGACAAGAAACAATTATCAGCCGATGCCGTTAACGGGAAAGGAAGCAGACCGGGTGAAACGGAAAATGGTCTCGCTGTCGGCGAAAATCAAAAAGCCGACTTGGACGGCGTACGAAGTAAAGTAAAAAGGCGTTGAGCTTCGGGATGATGAGTTCGCCGATTTGTTCACCGATTTCTGAAGCTGGCCATACAGCGGTGATGGATGCGGCCAAGGCAAAAGGAACGATGTTTTTCATGTCGTGACCTCCGGTTGTTTTTATATACGGATTCGGTATATAGGGACATGAGAAGTATGAAAGTAGATGAATATACGGAATTGTTTGAAAAAATTTGTAAGTTTCAATAAAGAATTTCTCATGTTTCGTTTCGATTTTCATCTCGTTCCTCTTAAGCCGGAGCGAAGTTGTTTCGGCATTTGTCTGTTCTTTGTTTGTCTTGCCTGCAAAAGAATAGAAAGTGTAAAATAAAGGTGATTCCGCTTTCATCATGCGCGCTCATCTCCGGGGGCGATGGAGGTGATCGGCAGAGTAGTCAGTTTTGCCGACAGGAGAGGCGTACAGATGACCGGGAGAATGATCGATCGCGTTCACCGGGCTTGCAAACGTCTCCACAGCTTCAGACCACAGGTTGGCCATACTTGAGCAACTCACCATTGTACTCTTCTTGACAACAAGCTGCACATCCTCGTTCGCATGTCATTTCCGAAAGAAGTCTCCCAAGAAACGTGAAAGGCACAACTCTGGCAAGCAGGGAAGGCGATTATCGATTGGCCAACACCGTCCGATCTTCCATCCATTGAACGAACAGCTTTGAATCGAAAGAATGGGTAGAACATCCCAGTTCTCAAGAAATGGCGAAAGGCAAGGGGAGGGGAAGAAATGGCGTCTACGCTGGTGGAAACGATCGGGGAGGGGATGTACCGTGTTCCGATTCCCGTCCCGTTTTCGATGAAACATGTCTACTGTTACGTGTATCAGGAGGCAGACGGCTGGAGTATTGTGGACGTTGGGTTTCGCGATCGCGAGGCGATGCGCGCCTGGGAGTCAGCGTTTCGAGAGCTGGGAATAAAGCCTCGCCATGTTCGTGCCATTTATCTTACCCATTTTCATCCGGATCATTTTGGCTTGGCTGGCTGGATGCAGCAGCAAACCGAGGCTCCCGTGTGGATCAGCGCCCTCGATTATCACATGGCAGAACGGGTCTGGGGGGAAGAAGGCATCCAAGCAGGCGAGGTGGCGGCTTTGTTTCGCCGCCATGGTGCGCCAGAGGAACTGACAGCGGAAATGGAGAAAGACATGTGGAAGCTGTCGATGCGTGTGAGTCCGCTCCCGGTGCTCACTGTCTTGGATGCTTCGGAAATTGTGCTTGGACAGCGGCGGTGGACGATTGTCCCGGTTCCCGGTCATAGCGATGGACTCATCAGTTTTTATCAGCCCGAATTGCGTCAATTGATCGCGTCGGACCACGTGCTTGATCGCATTACCCCGAATATTGGCGTATGGCCGGGAGCCGACCCGAACCCGTTGCAGCAATATTTCACTTCTTTGCGCAAAGTCGAGGAGTTGGAAGTGGATATCGCTTGGCCTGCCCATGGCGGGGCCATCCACCAGTTTCGCGAGCGGGTCAGCGCTATTGTCCGCCACCACGGACAGCGGTTGCAAGCCGTAAAAGCGCTTGCGACGGCTCGGGTGACCGCCTACGACATCGCGCGGCGCTTGTTTGACCATAAGCGATTGACTCCGACCCAATGGCGATTGGCGATTGCCGAGACGCTCGCGCATTTAGAGTATTTAGTATCGACTGGAGAATTGGAAAAAGAGGAGCATCAGCGCACTATCTTCTATGAGCAACCGGCTCGCTAACTTGGCTGACGCCGGCGTTGTCGCCGTTTTCCAAGCTGGCGCTGGCGTTTGTCGTCATGATCAACAGCGCGGTCGTTGCTCCGTATTTTGGCCGTGTTGACGCCCGGCTGTTTTTCATGGTGTTGCTCGTCTTGGCGATCGCGAGCTCCGGTTATGTTCTGTCTTGGATGGCGGCCCGATGGCTCGGGTTTGCCCCTTCGGATATTATTGCGTTAACGTTTATCGGCGGAATGCGCAACATTAGCGCCGGTGCGGTGCTGGCCATGACCTATTTTCCACCGCCAGTGAGCGTGCCGGTCGTGCTCGGCATGCTGTTTCAGCAAGTGCTTGCGTCCCTATACCACCGCTTGTTGAACAAAATGTACCATTCACCATCGAGCGGCAAAGCGCCATACGTCGGAAGCGCCCGGTAGAGATGGAAAGGGCAGGCGGTATGCTGGCTATCAGACAGCGCCTAGCGGGAGTAAAAAGTGAAAAAACACCCGTCCTAGGTGGAGCGGGTGCGGGAAAAAGCAGGTGAGGCGCTGCCGGCGTTACGGCGTTTCAGCGCTGAGGCGGTCCCGCATACGCTCTTGTTTCGGCGAACGGACGAGGTGGCGGCGAAGAGGAAGGTTGAGTTCGACAATCCCTTCAGCGACGAGCCGAGCGATTTCTTTCGCCCCCCGCCGGTGAAAGTGGGTGTTGTCTTTGATGCCGTTTGGGTAATTACGGTGCTCGCCGCGCTCAAGCCATAAAAAGAGCCGTTTCGTCTGTTCCGGGCCGAGCTGTTCAAACCGTTGTCTGCTTTTGGCCGTCAAATCGATGACCGGAACGTGCTCTCTCTCCCCAAGCGCCTTCATGGCTGCAGGATAAAGTCCATGCGAGTTGAGCGCCCGCCCATCCGCAGAAAAGCGCCGCCGCTCGACCGGAGTGATGAGGACGGGAATCGCTCCTTTCATCCGGGCGCCGTCAATATATTGTTTTAAATAGGCTTGGTAAGAGGTGAACGGTTCGGTGTAACGCGCTGGATCGTTCGCCTTTTCGTCGTTATGACCAAACTGAATAAACAAATAATCGCCTTTTTTGAGCTCTCGCAAAATGCGATCAAGCCGTCCTTCTTCAATAAAACTTTTCGCACTTCGTCCCGAAGCAGCCATATTTTTGACGCGCACGTGGTCGTCAAACCAACGGCCGAGCATTTCTCCCCATCCGGCTCGCGGGGCGCGGGAGCGGGGCGCAGCAGCGACCGTTGAGTCACCGGCCAAATAGATGACAATGGTCGTCCCCTGCCTTGCCTTGGCTGCGTCTCCATTCGTCGCTGTCCTAGCTATGAGAACGGCGCCGATGGCGATGATGACGGAGCACAAGAAAGCCGCTTGTTTCCCTTTCAATCAAGTTCCCCCTACTCAACAACAGTTCATTTCGTTGTTATCGTGGCTTGTCATCCGCTTGTTTATGCGCAGCGAGGTTGGTCAATCTGTTACCATCCAGCGAAAACATGCGGATACCAAAAAAGTTCCGTGGTCATTGTGACCTGCCCTCCACCCAGATGGCTGGTGAAAAACGGTTGTTTCTTTTGAGCAATGGGGGAGCGTTTGAAAGACGCTCCTGATGCGGCAAGGCTTTTCTATTTGAGAAACGAGCTTGATAAGCGGCTTGCTCCCTTAAATCACCGGCCTCCTAGGGATGAAAATCACCGCTTGCCGACGGGACTTTCATAGAAAGGTTCGATGGACAGCGCGATCTGCTCTCCACCCAAGCATGAAAATCTCGCGTCAGGCCGGCATTTTTAAGGAAAATATTTCTGTGCTTGTTCATGTCGAAATCCCGACAATTGCGGGGATTGAAGGGGAATGGTTTTATAGATAAAATATTCGGGTAATTCAGAATAATGGAGGGAGCATAATGAAATGCGGTCGGGTTCTGTTTCTGTTGCTCGGATTATGGTTTGTGTTCGGTCTATCGGTCGCGGGAGGGCGGGCCGAAGCGGCAGCTTCACGCGCCAATAATGCCCCCATCGTGCTTCTCCATGGTTTTACCGGTTGGGGAAGGGACGAAATGGTTGGATTCAAGTACTGGGGCGGCGTGCGCGGTGATATCGAACAATGGTTGAACGACAACGGTTATCGAACTTATACGCTGGCGGTCGGACCGCTCTCAAGCAATTGGGACCGAGCGTGTGAAGCGTATGCTCAGCTTGTCGGCGGGAAGGTCGATTACGGGGCAGCCCATGCGGCAAAGCACGGTCATGCGCGGTTTGGCCGCACGTATCCCGGCCTGTTGCCAGAATTGAAACAGGGCGGCCTCATTCATATCATCGCCCATAGCCAAGGAGGACAGACGGCCCGCTTGCTTGTCTCACTCCTAGAGAAGGGCAGCCAAGAAGAGCGGGAGTACGCCAAGGCGCACAATGTGTCGTTGTCACCGTTGTTCGAAGGCGGCCATCGTTTCGTGTTAAGTGTGACGACGATCGCCACTCCTCATGACGGAACGACGCTTGTCAATATGGTCGATTTCACCGACCGCTTCTTTGACTTGCAAAAAGCGGTGCTGAAAACGGCGGCTGTCGCCAGCAATATGCCTTATACAGACAGCGTGTACGACTTCAAACTCGACCAATGGGGACTGCGCCGCCAGCCGGGTGAATCGTTCGACCATTATGTGGAACGGCTCAAGCGCTCCCCGGTTTGGACGTCCACAGATACCGCCCGCTACGATTTATCCATCTCCGGCGCTGAAGCGTTGAATCGGTGGGTGCAAGCGAGTCCCAACACGTATTATTTGAGTTTTTCCACCGAGCGAACGGAGCGAGGAGCATGGACTGGAAACCATTATCCAGAGCTCGGCATGAACGCGTTTAGTGCGGTCGTCTGCGCTCCGTTTCTCGGTTCGTACCGCAATCCGGCGCTCGGTGTTGACGATCGCTGGCTTGAAAACGACGGCATCGTCAATACGGTTTCGATGAACGGTCCAAAACGTGGGTCAAGCGATCGAATCGTGCAGTATGACGGGACAATACGAAAAGGGGTTTGGAATGACATGGGAACGTACAATGTCGATCATTTGGAAGTCATTGGCGTTGACCCGAATCCGTTGTTTCCGATTCGTTCTTTTTATTTGCGCCTTGCCGAGCAGTTGGCAGGCTTGCGGCCTTAAAACAAGCATTGGGCGAAAAAGCCATCCTGATCGGATGGCTTTTACTGTGAAAACCCCGCCGGTGTATCGTGATTTTCGTGCTTAGGTGGAGGGCAAAGCGTTGCTCATAGACCTTTTAGTGAACATGCGCTGCCTTGATCCGTCATTTTTATGCCAAGCTAGGGAGCAAGGGCTTATGAATGTTTTTTGCAGAGCAAGCGCGTGAGCTGTATGACGGCCGCGGATGTCCGGTGGTATAATAAGGAGAAAGCAGGCGGATGGGGAATGGGCGCGAAGCCGATCGAGCGGCAAAAGAACGGTATACATTTATGTCAAGTGGGATGGAAGGTGGAAGATCATCAACGGCGTGCCCTACAACATGACACCAGCTCCTTCATTTGTCCATCAGTATTGCAAAGGAATCATAGAGAGTGAGGGATCACAGTGCGGTTAACCGAAGAGGAAGTGCAAGCACTGCTTGCCGAGACAGACGGCTGGAAGCTCACCGACGAGCGATGGATCGTGAAAAAATACCGTTTTCAAGACTACTTGCAAGGCGTTGAGTTCGTCCGGCGAATCGCCGCCATTTCCGAAAACGCCAATCACCATCCATTCATTTCCATCGACTACAAGTTGATCACGGTGAAGCTGTCTTCGTGGCGTGCGAAAGGGTTGACGATGCTCGATTTTGACTTGGCGAAGCAGTATGATGAGGTGTATGAGCAGATGAAGCAATCCTAAATGTTTTGCCATGGCTTCAAGTTAGGCCGTGATTCGCTCAATTTTTCTGTATAGGTTTATTTCAATAAAGCGGTTGTGCGAGTAAATCACCACCCTTTAGGTGAGACCGATGGAGAACATTGAAAAGAAAGTGTGAGATGCAGACGATGAGAACGAATGAATCGACTGTAAATGAAATGCTGAAAACGATCATTGATAATGTCCATGAAGGAATCGTCATTGTGGATGAAAAAGGAAAAATCATTTATATGAATAAAAGTTATTGCAAGTTTTTGGAAAAAGAGCAGGAAGAAGTTATCGGCAAGCACGTAACGGAGGTGATTGAAAATACGAGAATGCATATTGTTGTTCAAACCGGAAAAGAAGAGATGGCTGATTTACAATATATAAAAGGAAACTATATGATTGCCAACCGTATTCCCATTGTGATCAATGGGAGAATCGTCGGGGCGGTCGGAACGGTTATTTTTCGAGATATTCACGAATGGAAGCGGATGAATAGTCATATTAAAAATTTGTTGCTTCAACTAAAAACATATTTAGAGGAATGGAAGGAAGACAATGGAGCGAAATATACATTAAAAGATATTGTTTCCCAATCAAAACAAATGGAAATGTTAAAGGAACGAGTAAAACGTATTGCTGATAGTGACGTTTCGGTGTTGATTCGTGGGGAAAGCGGCACGGGTAAAGAGTTGTTCGCCCATAGCATTCATCAGTTAAGCAGCCGAAGTCATAAGCCGTTTATCAAGGTCAACTGCGGTGCTATTCCCGATCACTTATTGGAATCAGAACTGTTTGGCTACGAAGAAGGGGCCTTTACTGGAGCGAAAAAAGGCGGAAAAAAAGGAAAGTTTCAATTAGCTGATGGTGGGACGGTTTTTCTTGATGAAATTGGCGATATGCCGTTGCATATGCAAGTGAAATTGTTGCGTGTTTTGCAGGAGAAAGAGATTGAACCGGTGGGGGCAACAAAAACAGTTCCCGTCGATGTCCGAATTATCGCTGCTACCAATCGGCCCTTGGAAAAGTTGATCGAAGAAAAACGGTTCCGTGAAGATTTATACTACCGTATCAATGTCGTGTCGATTTTCATTCCTCCTTTGCGTGAGAGGCCAGAGGATCTCAGCGCATTGGTGCATCATTTCGTCAATAAGATCAGCAAGCGTTTGGGAAAACGAATCACAGCCATTGATAAGAACGTATGGCATATTTTTTCTCAACATTCATGGCCGGGGAACATCCGTGAACTTGAAAATGTCATGGAAGTGGCTGTTCACTTTGCTGAAGGAGAAACGATTACCGTTGAAGCATTACCGGAGTATTTAAGAGCCAGTTCCGTATATCAATTGCAAGGAAAAACACTAAAGCAGTTGCTTGAAGAAACAGAGAAGGCAATTATCAAAAAAAGTTTGTCGCTTCATCAGAACGATAAAGTAAAGGCAGCTGAGGCTTTAGGCATTAGCAAGTCAACGATGTATGAGAAGATAAAAAAATACGGTCTGGATGGTTAGTTTCCGGAATCTTGGAATTTGTTCCGAGATTCCGGATTTTTTGTGTGAACAACATACAAGTGGAGCAGTGTTTGTGTAAGGAATAACGTTTTTATAGAACAAATGTCCGAGTTTTTGGAATAAAGAAAGAGATGTTGAACTCGTTATTCTGTCTGCTCTTAATATATTTTGTTGGCATCATTCTTGCTTGTATAGGTGAACGAAGAAATCAATAACACATAGGGAGGTAAAACACCAATGAAGCAAGTACATTCGTCTTTTATCGAGGCGGTGAAAGACATTCCAGATGGGGCAACGATTATGGTTGGCGGCTTCGGTCTTGTCGGCATTCCGGAAAACTTAATTCTCGCGTTAGCGGAAACGGGTGTCAAGGATTTAACGGTTATCTCCAATAATTGCGGTGTGGATGACTGGGGACTTGGATTGCTCCTCAAAAATAAGCAAATTAAGAAAATGATCGCTTCTTATGTTGGAGAAAATAAAGAGTTTGAACGCCAAGTTCTCAATCAGGAAATAGAAGTGGAATTAATTCCCCAAGGAACGTTGGCGGAACGTATTCGCGCTGGCGGGGCCGGAATTCCAGCTTTTTACACCCCTGCCGGAGTTGGCACGCCGATTGCGGAAGGGAAAGAAGTACGGGTATTTAACGGCAAAGAGTATATTCTTGAAACAGCGTTAGTTGCTGACTTTAGTTTAGTACGCGCGTGGAAAGGAGATAAAATGGGGAATCTGATTTACAATAAAACAGCGCGCAACTTTAACCCGATGATGGCGGCAGCAGGGAAAATTACGATTGCGGAAGTGGAGGAGCTCGTGGAAATTGGCGATTTGGATCCGGATTCCATTCATACGCCGAGCATTTATGTACAACGGCTAGTCGTTGGAAAACAAGAAAAACGGATTGAGCGTCTAGTTGTTCGCTAGGATGTTGAAGAAAGGAGCAAGTGAAAACAATGAATAAACAATCCATTCGTGAAAGAATTGCCAAACGTGCTGAGCGAGAAATTGAAAACGGTTTCTATGTCAATTTGGGAATTGGTATACCAACTCTTGTCGCTCATTTTATCCAACCGTATAAAAAAGTGGTGCTGCAATCGGAAAATGGGTTGTTAGGCATCGGACCTTACCCTACGAAAGATGAGGTAGATCCTGATTTAATCAATGCAGGGAAAGAAACGATAACCGCAATTCCGGGGGCTTGTTATTTTAGTAGTGCCGAATCATTTGCCATGATTCGTGGAGGTCATATCGATGTCGCCATTTTGGGAGGAATGGAAGTTTCTGAAGAAGGTGATCTTGCTAATTGGATGATCCCTGGAAAAATGATTAAAGGAATGGGGGGAGCGATGGATTTAGTGCATGGGGCGAAAAAGATTATTGTCGTCATGGAGCATGTCAGCAAGGATGGAAAACCGAAGATTGTGAAAAAGTGTAGTCTTCCGTTGACGGGAAGGAAAGTGGTCAACCGCATTATTACCGAAAAAGCAGTGATCGATGTGACCGAGGATGGATTGAAGTTAGTAGAAATTTTGGATGGAAGCAGCATCGAAGAGATTCAATCTTTGACAGAGCCAACATTGATTATCGATGAAACGCTTTTTATTCAGGCATAATTTTTGTCTAGGGGTGATCGGGGATGTGGAGCATGATCGGTCTAATAGGCGGGCTGGCATTACTCATTTATTTAACCATGAGAGGAATGAATTTATTTATTGCTGCGCCACTATGCGCATTCGTAGTGGCTGTTTTCAGCGGATTGCCGCTCTTTCCGCAGTTAGTTGGCGAAGGGGAAGCCAATTTCGTCGGAAATTACATGATGGGATTCTCAAGCTTTATTCAATCTTGGTATCTAATGTTTTTATTAGGTGCTATTTTTGAGAAATTAATGGAAGACAGTGGGGCAGCTTATAGCGTTTCGAAATGGATTGTGGATAAGTTGGGAATGAAGCATGCAGCGCTGGCTATTGTGATTGCTTGTGCCGTTTTAACATATGGAGGAGTCAGCTTATTCGTCGTTGCATTTTCTGTTTATCCGATGGCTGTGAGCTTGTTTAAGCAGGCTAATTTGCCGCGCCGCTTTATTCCAGCAGCCCTTGCCTTTGGTTCTGTGACATTCACGATGACGTCAGCGGGGTCTCCCGAAATTCAAAACTGGATTCCGATTGAATATTTAAAGACGTCTCCATATGCTGGTTGGGAAGTCAGCCTCATCGTTGCCATTTTTATGGCTTTGTTCGGCTACTGGTGGTTGAAGAAAATGATCGATAAGGCAGTGGCGAGAGGGGAGAGATTTGTTTCTAGACCAGGCGATCCGGTTGAAGAAGGCCAGGAACTGCCTCATCCCGTTCTTGGTCTCATCCCGCTTTTGGTTGTATTAGTGATTTCGTTTGTGTTTCATGATTCCTTAAAACAATCGGCGCTCATTGTGGCCTTGCTTGGTGGTGTCATCGCTACGTACGTATGCAATTATAAACATTTCAAAAATTTTGGAAGTGCTGTATCTGAAGGAACGATTGGAGCATTAATCGCTTTAGGGAACACAGCGGCAGTGGTTGGGTTTGGCGGTGTGGCGAAAGCTGTTCCTGCCTTTCACACAGCGGTAGAAACGATTACGAGCATTCCGGGCAGCCCATTAATTGGGGGAGCTATTGCGGTTAGTGTCATTGCAGGAATGACGGGTTCAGCCTCTGGAGGACAGGCTATTGCGTTGCCGCTCATCGCGCCGCACTATCTGGATATGGGGGTCAATCCGGAAGCGCTGCATCGTGTGGTTGCCATTTCTTCTGGAGCGCTTGATTCGTTGCCGCATAACGGATATGTAGTTACAACGATTCGAGCGATTTGTGGGGAAACCCATCAAGATGCCTATAATGCGGTAGGGGCTTTAACCGTAATTGTTCCCGCGCTAGGGACGGTGTTGGCAATCATTTTATTTTCTCTTGGTTTAGGAATTTGAAAAAGTGCGAAAAAGGAATTGTTTTTTGAAAAGATAGAGGGTATGACGCTTAGATGAAACATCGGTGGAGGGATCGGTTAGTGGTAAAAGGAAAAGTAATGTTCATTACGGGAGCAGCGAGCGGAATTGGATATGAAATGGCGAAAACTTTTGCTGAAAACGGCAGTAAAGTTGTGCTCACAGACATCCATAAAACAGCCGTGGAGAAAGCGGCTGAATCGCTGCAAAATAGCGACTATGAGGCGATTGGCCTGAAGTGCGATGTCACGTCTGAGGAAGAGGTTAAAGCGGCCTTGGATGAAACGTTGAACCGATTCGGTCGGATTGATATTCTGATTAACAATGCAGGACTGCAATATGTAGCCAATATTGAAGATTTTCCAACGCAGAAATTTAAACAGCTTGTTGATGTTATGCTCGTAGCCCCATTCATTGCTATTAAACATGTTTTTCCAACGATGAAACAACAAAACTATGGTCGTATTATTAACATCGCCTCCATTAACGGCTTGGTCGGTTTTGCTGGAAAAGCGGCGTACAATAGCGCGAAGCACGGGGTCATTGGTTTAACAAAGGTGGCGGCCCTTGAAGGAGCACCGTATGGAATTACGGTCAATGCTTTATGTCCCGGATATGTCGATACACCGCTTGTCCGCAACCAATTGAATGATTTAGCGGCCGCCAGAAATGTTCCGTTAGAAAAAGTATTGGAGGAGGTCATTTATCCGCTTGTGCCACAACGGCGTCTGTTATCGGTTGAGGAAATTGCAAACTATGCGCTGTTTTTAGCGAGCGAACAGGCAAGAGGTATTACCGGGCAGGCAGTTGTCATCGATGGCGGGTATACGGCGCAGTGAAGATGTTATGTGATGAGGAAGGAGCGGTACAGAATGAGAGAAGTGGTCATTACAGCAGCCGTGCGTACACCGATTGGAACGTTTGGCGGCGTCTTTAAAGACCTGTTGCCAACAGATTTAATTGTTCCTGTTTTAGAGGAAGCAGTAAAGCGCAGCCAAATTGAGAAAAACGAAGTAAACGAAGTGATTTTGGGGCATTGCATTCAGAGGACGGATATACCTAATACAGCGAGAACGGCTGCCTTGCTAGCCGGATTTCCTCATACAACAACCGGTTTTACGATTCAGCGCCAGTGCGCTTCTGGAATGCAAGCGATTATTTCGGCGGCTATGCAAATTGAAGTCGGGCTGAGCGAAGTGGTCATTGCCGGCGGTGTGGAAGCCATGAGTTCTAGTCCGTATATAGTAAAGCAGTATCGTTGGGGGGCGCGTTTACAGCACCAGCAAGTTTATGATAGCGTTTGGGAAGTTCTCGAGGATCCTATTCACCATGTGATGATGGGGGAAACGGCTGAGAATCTTGCCGAACAGTATGGGATCACAAGGGAAGAGCAGGATGAGCTGGCGTTGTTAAGCCATCGGCGAGCTATTTTGGCGATGGAATCGGGATACTTTGATTCTCAAATTGTTCCGATCACGGTAAAAACACGGAAGGAAGAGATGGTTGTAACGAAAGATGAGCATCCACGAGCCGATGTGACGAAAGAAAAATTGGCTTCTTTAAAACCTGTATTTCGAAAAAATGGAACGGTAACAGCAGGGAATGCGTCGGGAATTAATGACGGTGCTGCTGCGCTTGTGCTCATGTCCGCCGAGTATGCGCAGCAACGAGGAATCCAGCCGCTTGCGAAAGTAGTTGGTTATGCTGTTGCCGGAGTGGATCCTCTAGTGATGGGACGCGGTCCGGTTCCAGCGGTACAAAAAGGATTAGAAAGGGTAAATTGGACGTTAGCCGAAGCCGATTTGATTGAAATCAATGAAGCATTTGCTGCTCAGTATTTAGCTGTAGAAAAGGAACTGCGTTTAGACAGAGATAAAGTGAACGTAAACGGGAGCGGCATCAGTTTGGGCCATCCGATTGGGTGCACAGGAGCGCGGATTGTCGTCAGTCTTATTCATGAGTTGCAGCGCCGTCGGCTTGAAAAAGGAATTGCCTCTTTATGCGTAGGCGGAGGAATGGGGACAGCGTTGTTTATTGAAGCCTTGTAAAGCTGGACATATCATTTGTGAGGGGTTCCTAGAAGGCCGGTGAAAAAGTACACGCCAAGGCAGGGATGTAGGGGGCTTATGTCGAAAAAGGAAGAAGAATCTTTGAATGGAGCGTGAGCAGATCATGAAAGCCCCCAAACATCCTTCGACTCAGCCTCGTCTGTTTCAAGTCATCGACATGGAGGAACTGGTTCCCCCACATCATATCCTGCGCCAAATCAACGAAGCAGTTGACTTTTCCGTCATTCACGATTGGGTGGCTCCCCTGTACACGGAAAAAACGGGTCGTCCGGCGGCGGATCCGGAACGGCTGCTTCGCCTGATGCTGCTATCGTATTTGTTCGACCACTCCGAGCGGGAGTTGTATGAGATCCTCCCCATGCATGCCGGATACTTGTGGTTTTGCGGTCTCGACTTTGAATCCGTGCTCCATCCGGATCCTCATCACCCCACACTGCCGGATCGAACGACGCTCGTCAAAACACGGAAGCGCTGGCGCCAACACGGAATCTTTGATCGGCTGATGACCTACGTGGTGGATCAGTGCATCGCGGCAGGGCTGGTCTCGCCGGATGTGCATGCGGCGGCCGATGGCACTCAAGTGCGGGCGAATGCTTCGATCCACAGCTTGCGGGAAGTCAAGCTCGCTCCGGTGGAACCGTTGGAGGACTACCTCGCCCGCACCGCCCGGGAAGATGAACAGGCCGAGTCCCCGGAGGCGGACCGGGATCCCGATGACGACCCGCCTTCTCCGTCTCCCCCATCAGGGGAACGCGTCCATGCCGGAGAACGAGGAAACTTCCGTGGAACTACGTTTTCCAACCAAACCCATCGAAGCGTGACGGATCCGGATGCCCGGTTGTACAAGAAAGGCAAAGGACAGGAAGCGTATCCTCGGTATCTGGTGCACGACGTCATCGACGTCCAGTCGCGCGTGATTTTGTCCAGACGAGCCAGCCTCGCCACCGGAACGGCGGAGCGGGAGACGAGTTTGGAGCAGCTGGCTTCCATTCGGTTTCGCCACCCGTCGATCACGATTCGAACCTTGTCCGCAGACAAAGCGTATGGCACCACGGAGTATTTGAAAGAGCTCTTCGTCCAAGGCATCACGCCGCTCGTGTCGCTGCGCCGCAAGGAGATGGAAGAAATTCCAACCTGGAAGCGCCGGGCGAAGGATCCCGCTCAGGAAGCACAACGCCAGGCGAAAGTCCGGGAAGTTCAGATTCGCAACCAAGCGAGGCTCATTCAGCAACAGGGCGGTTATCGATCCATTCAAGCCCTTCGCACGCGTTGTGAGCATGTGTTTGCCGAAGGGAAGGAATGTCATGGGCTGGACCGGGCCCGAAGCCGAGGCCTTTACGCCATGGAAGAACAGGCGCTGTTGACCGCCGTCGTGCAAAATCTGAAGCGATTGTGCCGGTTTCGAAAAAAACGAGGGGAGACCGGCTCTTTGGCGTGCGCAAAAATGGAAGTTGGAGCAGGAAGTCCTGCTCGTCCTCCCGTCCTTTGGCGCCAAATGGCGGGGAGAATGGTCTCCAAAATTCGACATGAGGGAAGTCTATGCCCCATTAATTCACCGGCCTTCTAGAGTCAAAAATCGAACAACAGAGGGAGTCCAAAAGCATCCGCTTTTAGGCTCCCTTGATCTATTTTCATTTCTTTCCGTTCTTTGCCAATAAATTCACAACAATGGCGTTAAAATCAAGTAGGATTTTTTGGGTGACTGTCGAATCACTTACTATTGAGCAATGTGGAAACGGATTTAGTTCAACAAGGATTGTTCATCAGAGGGGGGATTGAATGAGCTATCCATCTTCAGTTATTGAGACGAAGTTCATTCCGCCTTATCTCAAGGAAACGGTGATTGTACGCCCGTCCTTGATGAAAAAATTAATTCGTATGAAAAACTATCCCCTCACCATTATTCACTCAGGACCGGGTTATGGTAAAAGCACATCGTTGGCTTTGTCGCTTAGTAGTTCGCATATACCATTTTGCTGGTATACGATTTCAGAACAGGACGATAATTTTTTTCCTTTTCTTATGCATATGGTTTATTGCGTGCGCACCTTATTTCCGGATTTTGGGGCAGAGCTGTTGACGATTCTTGAACAAGAAACTTCCTCCAACTATGATAAAGAAAAAGTAGAATTTATTTGTTCAAAATTTATTAATGAGGTCAACGCCTTCGGCCAGGAATTTGTTCTTGTGCTCGATGATTTTCACTTGCTTGAACGTTCGGAATGGATCAATCGATGGATGAAGTTGTTCATCGTGCACAAGCCAGCGAATATTCACGTTGTGATTTCAAGCAGAAGACGTCCTTCTTGGGATATTTTGGATAAGATGAAAGTAAAAGGGGAAATGTTAGAGATTACAGAGAAGGACTTAGTGTTTTCAAAAGAAGAAATAGACGTCTTGTTTTCGGATTCTTATGGAATTCCTTTAGAGTGGGAGACTGTTGAGCAAATCCATACTATGACCGAGGGATGGATCATCGCTATCCAGATGATTTGGCAGCAAATGAAAATAAAGGCCGATTATTCAATTGTTAACACTCAATCGGCTTCTATGGATGATCTTTTTCGTTTTCTAGCTTTAGAAGTGTTTTTTAAGCAACCAGACGCAGTGCGTGATTTTTTGGAACGGACCAGTGTGTTTGAAGAGTTTTCGGAATCGGTTTGTCATTTATGGTTTTCAGTGGAAGATACACGTTATATTTTAGACTACTTAATGAGGCAAAATTTATTTATCAATCTGATCAGTGAAGGGCGATATCGTTATCACGCATTGTTCCGAGAATTTCTGCAATCACAAATCAGTAAAAAGCGAGACATTTTTTATCATACCCATCAGCAAGCCGCTGAGTATTATAGTCGATGGCAAGACTATGAGAAAGCGATCCTTCATTTGTTAGAGATTAAGGAGTACGAACGAATAGCAATCATCCTTCAGTGCAACGGCAGATCGATGTTGGAGGAAGGGAAAATTGAGACACTTCTCAAAGTTCTTCGTCAAATTCCTCAACATATAAAAAATCAGTATTATATGCTATGGTTTTACGAAGGAGAAATTTATCGATACCGCTCGCAATACGAAGAGGCTCTCGATTGCTATCGACGGATGGAAAGCAGCGCGGGGATAAAAAATGATGGAATCGGCATAGGTTTAGGAGTGGAAGGACAGGCAAGGGTATATCTTGACACGGTGCAACCGAGCAAAGCAGATCCATTGTTGAGAAAAGCCATTGGATTACTGGATCACCCACACTCTGATCAGTTTGGAGGGAATGAGAGAAAATGGTCACTGTATGTTCTTATGGCTGAAAACTTGCTGAATATGGGGAATACTGTGGATGCGGAAAAGTGGTATTTACAAACGAAATCGTTCGAAGATGGTACAAAACATTTAAAAATGATTGAATTAGAAGCGCGGCTTTATTTAAGAACAGGGCGGCTTCAACAAGCAAAGGAAATTTTGAAAAACTATAGGGAAAAGCAAAACGAGCAGCTGTATTTATCGAGAGCGCACCGGACGAGTGAAATTTTACTGGCGCTCATTTGTGTATATATGGGAGAAGTCGAAGAAGCAAAAAAACTGGCTGAGTCAGGAATTCTCCAGGGAATCAAATGGAAAGCGCCTTTTGTTGAGGCTTGCGGATGGATGAGAAAAGGACATGCGTTGCAGCTGAATCATGTATATGAGCAAACAATGGCTATTCATTGTTATGAAACAGCCATTTGTATGATGGATGATATGAACATCTCACGCGGAAAAGCTGAGCCTTGGATGGGATTATGCTTGCTGTATGGAAGAAGCGGCTGCTATGATCTAGCATTGGAATGCGGGGTGAGAGCGCTTTCAGAAACAGAAAAGGTGAAGGATATTTGGCTGTCATCATTTATTCTCCTTGCCCTAGGAATTGCGTTGTATTATAGCGGTGATATTCAAAAAGCACGACAAATGTTTCACCAATGTTTATCGATCTTTCAGCAATGCGGTTGTCAATACGGTTTAATGGTTTCATATTTTTGGATCTCGCTGCTGGAATTTGAGCAAAAAAATGAACAGGCATTTCATGCATCCTTTCACCAATGTTTGCATCTAATCGATAAACAAGATTATTCATTTTTTGTTGAGAAAAAGACATTGTTTGGTCCGACTGACTTACAAAGCATCATACCGATGTTAATGAAAGCGAAAAAACAAGGGATCGAAACACATACCGCCAGTCGATTGCTTGAACGAGTGGGAATGAAAGACGTTTCTTTTCATCCTGGCTACACGTTGAAAGTTCGCACTTTGGGAGAGTTTAAACTGTTTTTGGGACAGAAAGAAGCGAGTGAACGGGAATGGAAGCGGGAAAAGGCCAAAGAACTGTTTCAATTGTTCATTACCCGGCGCGGCCAGCTGTTGCCGCGAAGCAAAATATTATCTTTGCTTTGGAAGGATAGTCATGAAGCAGCAGCGGAACGGGATTTTAAAGTGGCGCTGAACGCGTTAAACAAAGTCATCGAACCCCATCGTAAAGCGCGTTCGGAATCATTTTTTATCGAAAGGCGGGGGGTGTTGTATGGATTAAGCAGTAAAGCGGTCATTGAAATTGATGCTGTCCAATTTCAAACGTTGATTGAAAAAGGATTGGAAGAGCGGGACCGAGACGCGGCTGCCGAAATGTTAAAACAAGGACTCAGTCTATACCGAGGCGATTATTTGCCCGATCGTCTTTATGCGGACTGGTGTGCCGAAGAGAGAGAAAGACTGCTCCTTTTATTTTTGAAGGGAGCGGAGCGGCTGGCGCAAATTAACGTGTCGCAGGAGAATTTTGATGAAGCGATTTATTGGTGTGATCAAATACTCGCTAGAGACCGTTGTTGGGAAGAAGCCTATCGGCTGTTGATGTATTGCTATTATCGGAAAAATAACCGTACTTATGCGGTCAAGCTATATAAAAAATGTTGCGAGCAATTGAAAAACGAGCTTGGTGTCGAACCATCGGATACGACAAAGCAAATGTTTGAAATGATTACAATGAATTGACGGCGCGTTTGTCTGCGCTAATATCGATTTTCACGATGTGTTCATCATCTGGGGGTATGGTATACCGCCTTCTTCCTATCTTTCATTGGCATCACAAAACGGGTGCAGAGGAGCCTCTTTCAAGGGGCACAGGGTGTTTTCCTTGTCGAATGTGGGTGACGTACGTTCAGTCGCTTCCTAGCTCTAGCATATTTACGGGCGGGGAGCGTTTTCTTTTAGGTGCTAAGTGTCGTCAAATCATATTTGCCTATGTGTTCCGCCGTTTAGGAGGCGGTTTTTTTGTCGACAGATGTTTGTAACTGAATTGCAACTGTTTTATCCCATAATACATTCAAACGATGTTAAACCAAAGGGGGAAGGCGAGTTGAAAAGAAGGAAAAAATTGTTTAACTGGATGGGGACTCTGGCTGTCGCTGCCCTTTTCTTCGTATCGGCATGTAGCAGCAAAACAACCGAAGACGATCAAGAGAGTGGGGGAGACACTGCCGGTCAAGGCACGATCAAAATTGGTGTGCTCGCGTCTTTAACAGGTCCTTTGGAGGCATATGGAAAACAGACAGTTAATGGATTCGAGTTGGGGCTTGATTATGCGACAAACGGCACTCGAGAAGTAGCGGGCAAAAAAATTAAGGTTATTTACGAAGATACGGAAACGAAACCAGATACAGCGGTACAAAAGGCAACAAAGCTGTTTGAAGACGACGGTGTAGATATCCTTGTCGGTTCTAGTTCATCAGGCGATACACTTGCTGTTTTGCCGCTTGCGGAAGAATACAAAAAAGTGATGGTCGTTGAACCAGCGGTAGCCGACAGCATCACCGGCGCAAACTGGAATAAGTATATTTTCCGCACCGCTAGAAATTCCTCACAGGATGCGATTGCCGGGGCGCAAGCGATTGCCAAGGAGGGGGTCAAAATTGCCACGCTTGCCCAAGATAATGCGTTTGGACGTGATGGTGTAGCAGCGTTCAAACAGGCGGCCGAAAAACTAGGAGCTGATATCGTCTTGGAAGAGTACGCTGATCCACAGGGGGTGGATTTTACTTCCAATATTCAGCGAATCATCGAAAAGAAACCGGATTATTTATTTGTGATCTGGGCCGGCGCAAATTCCCCGTGGAAACAGCTGTCCGACATGAAGGTGCAAGAAAAAGGCATTAAAATTTCAACTGGCGCTCCGGATATTGCTGCGCTGAAGACGATGAACGATATTGTTGGTATGGAAGGATTTACAGTGTACCATTACACTCTTCCAAAAAACAAAGTTAACGATTGGCTTGTCGAAGAGCACAAAAAACGGTTTAATGGCCAAGTTCCAGACTTATTCACTCCAGGAGGAATGTCGGCGGCGATCGCTATTGTGGAAGCACTGAAAAAGACAAATGGCGATGCTAGTGGAGAGGCGCTTGTTAAGGTTATGGAAGGCATGACATTCGAAACCCCGAAAGGTAAGATGACGTTCCGAAAAGAAGACCATCAAGCGTTGCAGACACTGTATGCTGTTAGGTTAGAACGAAAGGAAGGATTTGATTACCCGGTTCCTGTGTTGATCAGAGAGCTGACTCCTGAAGAAACGGAGCCACCGATCATGAATAACCGGTAGTCATCCACAGGGGAAGGGGATTCACATGCATGGATTTGATCCTCCCCTTCCTCCCTCAAAATAAAACAAGGGAGTGGGAAAGTGGGAACGATTTTAGAAACGAAACAGCTGACGGTTCGTTTCGGGGATCATGTGGCTGTAGATCATGTCAGCATCCAAATTGAAGAGCATGAGGTAAAGTCCATTATCGGCCCGAACGGGGCGGGAAAAACAACGTTTTTTAACTTATTAAGCGGACAGCTAAAACCGACGCATGGCCATGTGTTTTTTAAGGGGGAAAATATTACAAACCTACCCCCAGCTTTGAGAACAAGAAAAGGAATCGGACGATCTTTTCAGATTACTAATGTTTTCCCGCAGCTGACTTGTTTTGAAAATGTCCGTCTTGCTGTGCAATCCAAGTCTAGAGTGTATTTTAACTGTTTTTCGAATGCAAAACGTTTTAAGGAAATTGAAGAGAAGGCATATGAGTGGCTCGAGCTCGTCTTGTTAGATAATAAGGCGGATGAGCTGGCTGTTCATCTTGCACACGGCGAAAAGCGGAAGTTGGAAATTGCCATGCTGCTTGCGTTAGAGACAGATCTTTTGCTTTTAGACGAACCGACAGCAGGTATGTCTCTTGAAGAAGTTCCGAAAATTCTTGAGGTGATTCAAAAAATTAAAGAACAACGAAATCGAACAATTTTATTAATCGAACATAAAATCGATATGGTTCTTGATTTGTCCGATACGATTATGGTGCTTTTCAACGGACGGTTACTTGCTGATGGAAAACCGAAGGAAATTATCAAGAATGAGCAAGTTCAGTCGGCATACTTAGGGGGAATATAAATGACTCTTTTGAAAGTGGAGGGCATTCATACATTTATTCAGCAATATCATATCCTCCAAGGCGTGTCATTGGAAGCAAAAGAAGGAAGGGTGACGGTCTTACTAGGGAGAAATGGGGCAGGGAAAACAACGACATTGCGTTCGATTATGGGGTTTCACAAAGTTAGCCGCGGCACCATTTATTTCAAAAATGAGCGTGTTGACTCTTTAGCCCCGCACGAAATCGCTCGTAAAGGCATTAGTTACGTTCCAGAAGATCAGGGAATTTTTAACGGGTTGACGGTCGGAGAAAATTTATACATTGCTATGCGGAAAAATGACGAAAAAGAGTCAGAGCGGCTCGATTATGTGCTGGCTCTTTTTCCTGACCTGAAAACATTTTGGCATAAGAAGGGCGGTCATCTAAGCGGCGGACAAAAGCAAATGCTTGCTCTTGCTAGAGCATATATCCAAGACAGCCAGTTAATGCTCATCGATGAACCGAGCAAAGGGTTAGCCCCGATTATGGTTGAGAAAGTTAGTGAATCGATTATGGAGATGAAAAAGAAACGAACCATTATTCTTGTTGAGCAAAATTTTGTGATGGCCAGTGCAATTGGCGATGATTTTTACATTATTGACAATGGACGAACGGTTTATAGCGGAAAGATGGAACAATTGAGAGAAGATAAAGAGATGTGCCGACAGTATTTAGGGATTACGTAACAGGAGGGTAGGAGTATATGGACATTGTATTCAGTTTGATCATTAACGGCTTGGCGACGGGAATGCTGCTTTTTCTGCTCGCGGCTGGCCTCAGTCTTATTTTCGGTTTAATGGATGTGCTAAACTTCGCCCACGGGGCGCTGTTCCTTTGGGGGGCGTACGCCGGAGTTTGGGTTTATACATTAACGGATCATTTTTTGTTAGGAATATTGGCTGCAGTTGCGGCGGGGGCGGTCCTCGGGGCTTTACTAGAGCGGTTCATTATTCTCCCTGTTTACGGAAATCATACTCAACAAATTTTGATCACTTTAGGTGCCATGCTTGTGTTAGGGGAGTTAGTCAAAGTATTTTGGGGACCAAATCAAATTATGGCACAGCCTCCGAAATATTTATTGGGAAGCTGGGGAATTGGTGATTTCGTCGTCATTAAATATCGGCTGTTTATTATTTTCATTGGCCTCGTTGTATTGATTGCATTGTTGCTTCTACTAAACAGGACAAAAATCGGCTTAATTGTTCGGGCCGGTGTGATGAATAAAGAGATGGTTCAAGCGTTAGGAATTAATATTCGGAATGTATTTTTGTTTGTATTTATTCTTGGAGCATCCATGGCCGGGCTTTCCGGCATCCTCCTAGGGCCGTATTCGGGGGTCATTCATTCAGGGATTGGTTTGGAGTATGGGATTTTGGCATTCATTGTGGTGGTTATTGGAGGTATGGGAAGTATCGTTGGTTCTGTATTGGCTTCGGTGCTAGTCGGGCTGGCCGGCTCATTTGCGGCGTATTATATACCGGAAATTTCAGTTGGTGTCAATATGCTGCTTATGTTACTCATTTTAATGTTTAAACCGTCAGGACTAGTCGGAGATCGGGAGGTGACATAAGAAGTGCAGCCATCAAAACGCTTCTTCCTGTCGTTCTTTATTTTGTTTGCTCTCGCTATGCTGCCTTTTCTTTATGATTCCCGGACATGGCTCATATTGTTTAGCCAAATTTTTATCTTCGCTGTATTTGCTATGAGTTATGATTTGCTGCTCGGGTATACGGGGGTCGTGTCATTCGGTCATGCGATGTTTTTCGGGATTGGTGCGTATACATTCGCCCTTTTCATGAAAAAAGCAGATGAATCAACCATGTCAACCGTGCTTTTGGCTGCTCTTGTAACAATCGCCTTATCAATGATTCTTAGTTTTATCATCGGTATGCTGACATTAAGACTAAAAAATCATTATTTTGCGATGTTAACCTTAGCTGTTGCCGGCTTGCTAATGGTAGCAGCAGAAAAATGGCGTTCCTTAACAATGGGGAATGATGGGTTTACTTTTATGGTGCCAGCTCTGCTTCGGGATCGATGGTCTTTTTATTTTGTTTCTCTCTTGTTTATGGTCATTTCTTATTTCTGTTTACGCCGGTTCACAGAATCCCCTCTTGGAAAAGTGCTGGCAGCGATCCGGGAAAACGAGACGCGGGCCGAGTCGCTTGGTTATCGTGTGCTCTATTATAGAGTCATTGCCAACGTGGTGGCGGGCATGTTTGCCGGATTAAGCGGCATGTTATATGCGGCGAGTTTACGTTTTGTCAACACATCGGTTTTCTCGACCGAAATCACGCTTGATGCGCTGTTAATGACGATCATCGGTGGTGTTGGCACCTTAATCGGGGCAATCATTGGCTCTGGTCTTATTGAACTAGCGAAACACGGTTTGATGGGTCTAGCGAAGGTACATTGGGTTTTTGAACGCTGGATTATCTTTTTCGGGATGGTTTATATTCTTGCTGTTATGTTTTTTCCAAAAGGGATTGTCGGCACAATCAGACAATGGAGGAATAAAAAAGCAAACATCGATACAACCAACCGTGAAAAAGCAGTATGAACAATCTCTCTAACGAGGATCGAAAATTAGGAAAGGAGCTGGGGCTATGAAAGATAAAAAAATAAAAATTAATGGTATTGATCTTCATTTAGTTGATTTCGGCGGGACAGGAGAAACGATTATTTGCATCCATGGTTTAACGGCGAATAGCCGCTACTGGGATTCAGTAGCCGAGCGGTTAATAGATAGTTATCGTGTGTTGGCCATCGATTTGCGCGGACGCGGTGATAGCACGAAACCCGCATCTGGATATAATATTCGCCAGCATGTCGAGGACATTTTGCAAGTTTTAGACTTTCTCAAACTCGAAAAAGTGATTTATATGGGTCATTCCCTTGGGGCGCTGATAGGTGTCAGTTTTGCCGCCACCTATCCACAACGATTATCCCGTTTAATTCTTGTAGATGGAGGGGCAAATGTTGACGAACAAGTATTTGAAAAAATCCGTCCAGCTATCGACCGGCTTGATATGGTATTTCCTGATTTTACAACTTATCTAAACGAAATGAAGAAAAACCCTTTGTTTAGTGAGTGGAACGAATATGTTGAACAATATTTTTATGCTGATGTCGAGCACCGGTTTGATGGTTCTGTCTGTTCGAAAGTATGTAAGAAAGCTATCATAGAAGAATTGAATATGTTGAAGCAAACAGCAATTGATGAGTTTTATGAGCACATCAATATTCCAACTTTATTATTATGGGCTCCGGATTCTTTCGGAGATGGCAAGACGTTTATGGTGACGAAGGAAAAATGGAGACAATTAACCTCTTCTTTATCCCATAGTTATTTTGTGGAGATCGATAATGCCAATCATTACTCGATTATTTTATCGAAGTATGAACAATTGGTAGATGAAGTTAAGAAATTTTTACAAGACACGAAGAACATTTGTTTTCAAAACTAACTCTGGTAGCGTCAAAAGTTCTATGAAAACTCCACACAGACCATCCCATTGGGCATCGTGGGGCATGCAGAGAGCCGGATTCGCCCTTGACCAACACCCGCCAAAGGTGCGGAAGAGCCGTCAAGGGCGACGGGGACAAAAAGAAGGCAATAAGAAAGCCGCCCCTGCTTTTACCGAATTTTACCTTTGGCGGTGTTCGGTTGGTCAAGGGTTCGCTTCGCCGAATCCGGCAGGAGTTCTGTTCAACGGGCTCTGGAGGACAAAAAAGTTAGGCTGCCTCGTTTTGAAGGAAGTCCTGAGCCATGGTGATGAGCTTCGTCCACCGGGCTGGCATATGGGGCAGCCCGTCGAGCTCCGGGATGACGACCGGCACCCGGCCTTCGAGCGCGCTATGCGGGCGCAGAAAGTTGAAATACGCCACAAACAGCGTCACAAAGGACACCGAGCCTTCTTCCGCACCGAACCCATGGGTCGGGCGGTAGTTGCCTTTAAAGGTCCGGTTGAATCGCTCGATGATCTGCTTGAGAGGGCGAAACTCTTCCGAGACCGGATCTTCGTTGGTCAGACCGATCACCTGGCGGACGTCAAACGAAATCCCGTGCTGGGCAAAGAAGTGTTGCGCCAGCCGGTAAATCGGGTTGCCATCCACGACGAACGACAAGTCGTCTGGAAGGGACGGCAGCTTCCTGAGGACATCATCGATCGCCTTGATGGCCGAGAGCGTGTCCCGGTTGGGCGAGACGCGATAGGACAGCACGATCTTTTTGATGGCGTCAAACATAAAGAACAGGTAATGCCAGCGCCCTTTGACGCGAATATACGTCTCGTCCCCGCAAAACGAACCGGACAGCTCATACGGGAACCGGTCGACAAAGGGCTTGATCCAAAGCGCGACGCTGTTGGCGTAGTTGAGCACCGTCTGATGGGAGATCGAGACGCCATGGATGTCCTTCAGGGCGGCGGCGGTTTCCCTCGAGGACATCCCAAAGTTGACGTAGTACGTCAACACGAGCCCCAACACGTGCGGCGATGCAGCCAGCCGGGACAAATCGACCTTCGGCTTGATGAGCGATGAGGAAGCCAACGGGAGAAAGTTAAACAAGAACTCTCGAAACAAATACCGCACCTTGAAGGCTTGAGGATCCTGTTGAAACTGTTGGCGTTCCTTCTTCGTCATCCGGCGAAGGTTGGCCTGGTAAAACGGGCAATCGTTGTTCTTGCACTTATAGATGTTGTATTCTTTGCGTTCCTTGATTTTTTCCAACGTCTTTTTGCAGTGCGGACAACGAAAGACCGCTTGCTTGGTGAATCGGTTCCGGTGGTTGAACCGGCATTGGCACACTTTGCATTGGTATTGCCCTTTTCCGCCGTTATTGGCGTACAGGTAAGAAGAGGGAGCCTGGCAGCGGGGGCAGGTCAACGAATCCGGAACACGGTGTTTCGCCTTCGCGCGACGCTGAATGGGCCGTAAAGGACGTCTGTGCTGGGCTTCATAGTCTGCCAACAGCTTCCGGTAATCAAGGGTTTCCGGCACATCGATGATCGGAAGGTCATCGACCTGAAGTTTCCGGTACGGCTTTTGGATGGGTTCGTCCAAGTCCTCGAGATGCAAGGATTTTCCCAATATCACACCCATCAAATACACAATGATTTGATATTGGGTCTTGATTATTTCGAGCAAATAGGCTAATAATTGAGGTAACAAAGCTTGTCACTCCTTTGTTTTGGCTGTTGGGTGTCGTTACCTCAATGATGGCCGAAAACAACGGGGGTGGCAAGCTTTTTTTATTCTAACCGTTGAAACTCAAGGGAAAACCGTGAGTGTGGAGGATAAACTTTTGACAATACCCTAACTCTAAAGGCAGGGGACGATATGAAACATGTAGAATTAAAATCAGTTATACTGCCTAACGGGGAAACGATCGGCTATCGAGAAAGGGAGGGAGGAGAAAAGCCTGTCCTTCTTGTCCATGGCAACATGGTTTCATCTATGCATTGGGATGTTCTGTTTGAACGGATGGACGAGGTATATAAGCTTTATGCAGTTGACTTGCGCGGCCAAGGCATTTCGACCTACAATCGCCCGATTCAGTCACTGAAGGATTTTTCGGAAGATATTAAGCAGTTGCTCGATACGCTTGGCCTAAAAAAGGTGTCCTTGGTCGGCTGGTCGATGGGTGGCGGTGTGTGTATGCAATTTGCTGCTGATTATCCTGATCAAGTAGAAAAACTTGTTTTATTGGCCTCTGTTTCTACAAGGGGATATCCGTTTTACAAAGTGGATGAGCAGGGACAACCAATCTTGACCCAGCGGTTGAGAACGAAAGAAGAAATCGCTCGCGATCCTTTACGAAGCATTCCGATTACTGATGCGTATCGAAAAAAAGATAAACATTTTTTAAGACAACTGTTTAATGCAACCATGTATGTGTGTCATCAACCTTCACCAGAAAGGTACGAAGCCTATTTAGATGAGGTGCTGAAACAAAGGAATTTACTCGATGTGTACTATGCGCTAAATTATTTTAATATTAGTCATTTTGACAATGGTCTGACTTATGGGTCAGGTGAAGTGGACCGTATTACGGCTCCCACGCTTGTTGTTTGGGGCGAACATGATCTAGTTGTCACGAAGAGCATGCAGGACGAGATTGTTTATGATTTTAGGGGAAGGGCGAAGTTTACTGTATTACCCGATGCGGGACACTCACCATTTACTGACAACCCTAACGAGTTGCTGCAGCAACTGCAAAGTTTCCTTAGTTAACTGACGAAACCAATACAGCATAGGAAGGTGAGAAAGGTGATCGTTAACCGCACAGCCCTCGTCACCGGAGCGGCGCGGGGGATCGGCTATGAAGTAGCGAAAACGTTGGCGACCAACGGCGTGAACGTCGTGCTTGCTGACTTGAAGCAGGAAGAGGTGGAACAGGCGGCAGAGTCGTTGCGGCAGCTAGGTTGCGAGGCCGTCGGCGTCAAGTGTGATGTGACGGTGGAAGAAGAGGTGAAACAAACGATCCATGAAGCGGTCAAACGGTGGGGGCGTCTCGATATTGTCGTGAACAACGCCGGTTTGCAATATGTCGCCAATATCGAAGACTTTCCGACCGAGAAGTTTGAGCAGTTGATCCGCGTCATGCTCGTTGGACCGTTTTTGGCCATTAAGCACGCGTTTCCGCTGATGAAGGAGCAGCGCTACGGCCGCATCATCAACATGGCGTCAATCAACGGATTGATCGGGTTTGCCGGAAAAGCCGCCTACAACAGCGCAAAACACGGGGTAATCGGCTTGACGAAAGTGGCGGCGCTAGAAGGGGCACCGTACGGCATTACGGTGAACGCGCTTTGTCCGGGGTATGTCGACACAGAACTCGTCCGCAATCAGCTCGCTGACTTGGCGGCGACAAGAAAGGTGCCGTTGGAGAAGGTGCTCGAGGAAGTCATTTACCCACTCGTGCCGCAGCGGCGGCTCTTGTCCGTTGAAGAAGTCGCCCATTATGTTCTCTTTTTGGCAGGCGAACAAGCGAAAGGCATCACCGGGCAGGCGGTCGTGATCGATGGCGGATATACGGCGCAATGAGGCGAAACAAAAGGCTGCCATCGCACAGCGGTTTCGTTTCAAAGCCGAAAAGGGTTGACTCTGAAGGTGATCCGCCAGAACATGTGGTCGAAATGATTTTGTGTGCGGCTTATTAGGAAAAGGGGATTCGCCTTCAATGCAGCATCGTGTTGTTCGATATGTATATAGCCGCAAAAGAAGGTGTCCCGAGGCAACGGGACACCTTCTTCGCTGGGCCGCTCAGCTGAGGGCGAACTCAAAGCTGGCGTTGAGTTTTACCTCTTTTCCGACGAGGAATCCGCCAGTTTCGAGCGCGACGTTCCATACCAATCCGTAATCTTCACGATTGATCGTTCCTTCGACGTCAAAGCCGACGGTGATGCCGCCGGTCAGCGGGTTTTTCACTTGACCGTTGTATTCGACTTTGAACGTTTCCGTTCTCGTCATGCCGCGAATCGTCAGCTGTCCGGTCACTTCGTATTCAGTGTCGGACAGTTTGCGCACCGAGTCGCTGACAAACGTGATGGTCGGATGGTTTTCCACATCGAAAAAGTCAGCTGAGCGGAGGTGGTTGTCGCGGTCGGTGTTTTTCGTATCGATTGAAGCGGCGTCAACCGTTACCTTTACTTTCAGCGACTCCAGTTCATTCACATCGCCTTGCACGTCGACGTCAAAGTTGGTAAATTCCCCTTTTGCTTTGGAAATCATCATATGCCGGACTTGAAAAGTGATCGAGCTGTGCGCTTTGTCAAGTTGGAATGTCGTCATTGTTCTCCCCCTCTTGGTTACTTCATAATCCCATCATTATCATAGCAAATATATATCTTGAATTCAAACATTTTTTATTCAAGTTTTTTCTGGTGTAGAATCTAAAGAAAATTTGAAGGAGTGGGAGGTTCGTCAGCTGCCGCGGTGGATGCTAGTGATGAATTGATAAAACTTGGCGGCCGCCGCTTTTGTCTCATTCGTTGGTAGCAGGAAGACTCCATCGGTTGCTAGCGTGATGAAGATCTGATTCTTTGTCGCGCCTAGGGGCAACGAGGGCAAGCCGATGGCCTGCCCTCGACCTTGAGGCGTATCATCACCCTCTAGATTCGTTTCAGTTCGAGGAAAAAAGCGGTTAAAAACTTGCGCACATTCATGCGGCATTCCGTCTCGTTCTGGCCTCGCTCGAGTTCTTTCATGCGCCGGCGGATGTCCGCAAAATCAAACGGTCTTGACGCGAAATGTTCAAACGTCAGGTTCGTGTAATTGGTGAGGAGGAGGGAAGAGAGGGGGAAACGCCTGCAAGACGGACATGCTGTTCCATCAATGGTGCTTCTTTGCTCGTTTCCGTAGACGGCCGATGGATGCAGCGCGGCCTTCCACTGATCGTTTTGAATAGTCGGGCAAATTCCTTTGCAAAGAAACAGCTGAGGATTATAATGAGAGAGTAGTCTATTTGGCGTTGATCGCATTAAAGGGGAGGGGAAGGAAAATGAAGTATCGCAAACTCGGCCGCACCGGGCTTAAGGTGAGCGAAATCAGTTTAGGCAGTTGGCTTACATACGGCAATTCTGTAGAAAAAGAAACGGCCATTCGCGTCATTGACAAAGCGTATGAGTTGGGCATCAACTCTTTTGACACGGCGAACGTGTATGCGCGCGGGGAAGCGGAAAAAATCGTCGGCGAGGCGCTCCGCAAATATCCGCGCGAGTCGTACGTCATCGCGACGAAAGTGTTTTGGCCGATGGGCGACGGCCCGAACGACCGCGGTCTGTCGCGCAAGCATGTGTTTGAGCAGCTCCATGCAAGCTTAAAGCGGCTGCAACTGGATTATGTTGATATCTACTATTGCCACCGCTATGACAAAGAGACGCCCGTCGATGAAACGCTGCGCACGATCGACGACCTCGTCCGCCAAGGGAAAGTGCTTTATGTCGGCGTCAGCGAATGGACAGCCCAGCAAATTCAAGAAGCGCTCGGCGTAGCCGATCGCTATCTGCTTGATCGGATCGTTGTCAACCAGCCGCAATACAACATGTTTCACCGCTACATCGAAAAAGAAGTCATCCCGGTGTGCGAACAAAACGGCATCAGCCAAATCGTCTTCTCGCCGCTCGCTCAAGGGGTGCTGACCGGCAAGTACAAACGCGGCCAAGCGCTTCCGGCTGGCAGCCGCGCCGCCGATCCGAAAGCGAACACGTTCATCCAAGGATTGCTCAATGATGAAGTGTTAATGAAAGTGGAACGGTTGGAAAAGATCGCTGCTGAGCTCGGCGTGACGTTGTCGCAGCTTGCCCTCGCTTGGGTGCTGCGCCAGCCGAACGTCGCCAGCGCCCTAATTGGCGCCAGCCGCCCGGAACAAGTCGAAGAAAACGTCAAGGCGGTCGATGTCGTGCTGAGTGACGAAGTGCTTGAGAACATCGAGGCGATTTTAGCGTAACGGGAATGCGGAGACAGGCCAGTGAGGCGCCTGTCTCCGTTTTTTTTTGGCGAGTGGAGTGCATTCGCTTTCCCAACTGACAGCTGTTTTTTCAGCATGATTTTCAAGGAAACGATCCATGGGCAGCTGTTTCCCCTCCACTCAGGGATGAACATCACGGCTTGCCGGCTTGCGGTTTTCACGAAAAAGATCCATGGGCAATGGTTTGCCCTCCACCCGGGGATGAAAATCCCCCTTTTCTTCCCATAATGAAGAATAGGCGCAAACAGTTTAACAGGACGTTATACTTAATGGTGGCTTAGACCCTGTACGGAAAAGTGTTTAAATCCACTGGGTGCACCACCCATTGTCCGCCCTTTCCTGTGATAGAGGAAAGGTGACGACGAACGGAAAACTGCCGCATTTCTCCCGTGGATTCGCTGTTTGCGCACTCGATCATCGAAAAGGAGGATTTTCATCATGGATGTCATCTATCCTCGCTGCGCAGGATTGGATGTTCATGCCGAAACCATCGTCGCTTGTGCCCTATGGGAAGAAGAGGGGAAGATCCAAAAGGAGATCCAAACGTTCTCCACGTTCTCGAAAGGGCTTGGCGACCTGCTTGAGTGGCTCGAAGACCATGGGGTCACCCATGTCGCCATGGAATCCACCGGCGTGTATTGGAAACCGGTCTTTGCCTTCCTCGAGGGCTATGTCGACTTGACGTTGGCCAATCCGCAGCGGATCAAAAATGTCCCGGGAAGAAAAACCGATGTCTCTGACGCCGAGTGGATCGCCAAGCTGCTCCGCCATGGACTCATTGAAAAAAGTTTCGTCCCCCCAGCGGATATTCGCGAATTGCGGGATTTTACCCGCCTCCGCAAAAAGTGGGTCGGACAGTTGAGTTCAGAGAAAAACCGGATTCAAAAAGTGCTGGAGTCTTCCAATGTCAAACTGGGCTCCGTTCTCTCGGATCTCTTCGGCGTTTCCGGACGAAACATCCTTGCCCGGCTGCTCGAGAAGGGATACGTGGACAAGGACGAGCTGGATCAATGCCTGCGCGGCAGGCTCAAAACGAAAAAGCAGGCGGTGTATGATTCGCTGCTGGGCACCTTGACCGAACACGAGCTCCGTCTCCTTCGCCTCTTGTGGAAACACGTGGAGGAATTGGAGCAGTTAATCGAAGAAGTCGACCAGCACATCGACCGCCTGCTCGAGCCGTATCGGGAGGAAGTGGACTTACTGATGACCATGCCTGGAATCAAAAAACAAACCGCCGCCGTCATCATCGCCGAGATGGGAACCGACATGAGCGTCTTTGAAACGCCGGAACGGGCGGCTTCATGGACGGGGTTGTCCCCCGGCAACCATGAAAGCGCCGGAAAGCGAAAGAGCACGCGCACCACCAAAGGCAATCCCCATCTTCGATCAGCGTTATGCGAGGCGGCATGGTCAGCAGCTCGATCCAAGACACATCCCTTGTCCCGAAAATTTTGGTCGTTGGCGGCCCGATGCGGGAAGAAAAAAGCCCTCATCGCCACGGCTCGACGAATGTTGGTGATCATCTTTTGCATGATCTCCCGCAAAGAGTCGTTCCGCCAACCACAACTTATCTAGTATAGCCAACAGGCAGCCAGATCATACGAGATGTCCGAAAATCGGGCACCTCTGCTTTCCTATTGCCTTCTTTGGCCATTTTCAGTATACCCGCACGGATCAGGAGCGTATACAGCACTCACCCAGTGGTGGGGATTTTCACGGAAACAGAAGGATTTTTTGATGCCGGCGGCGAACGGTACGTGAAAAAGGAACAGGGAAGGGGGATTACAATGACGGTGGGTCATGGCGCATCAGTGCCCCTTGGCCGCCATCAAACATTGCAGCAGGCGGCTCAGTTGCTGGCGACGCACGGGATGGACGCCGTTGATGTCGTCGATGAATGCGGGGGCTCGGTCGGCCGATGCACGTGGCGGATGCTGCTATGGGCGGTGGCGCATGGAATGGATCGCATGATGACAGTGGAAGATGTATTGGCGGCATGTTCGATCGAGGGCGGGACGGAGCCGAAAGAGGACGGCACGGAAGCACCCGGCGCCAAAGAGGATGCGAGGACAACGGCCGAGCTTGAACGACTGCGGCGTGAGTTGGAAGAAACACAGCGCTTGGCGGAAACGATGAAAACGGTGCTGGATGCGGCGTATGAAGGGGTCGTCGTCGTTGATGGAGATGGCGTCGTTCGGGAAATCAACCGGGCGTACTGCCAGTTCCTCGGCATCCGTCGGGAGGACGCGATCGGAAAACATGTGACGGAAGTGATCGAAAATACCCGTTTGCACATTTGCGTGCAATCCGGCATTCCAGAACGCGGATATATTCAAAAAATTTACGGCCAGCCGATGGTTGTGCACCGCATCCCGATTTGGCGTGACGGCGAAGTCATCGGAGCCATTGGGATGCTCATTTTCCAAGGGGTATCGGAAGTATATGAAATTTTCCGGCGCCTGCAAGAGCTGTCACGCGAGGCAAGCCGGAAGGAGAAAAACGGGGCGGCAGCGCCAAAACAAGAGGCGGCCACCTCCGCCGCCGTAGGGGTGGAGCGCATCATCGGCCACCATCCGACGATCGTTGCGGTGAAACAAATGATCCGCCGGGCGGCGCGTGTGCCGTCAACCGTATTGATTACCGGCGAAAGCGGAACGGGGAAGGAAGTGGCGGCGCGAGCGATCCATGAGGGGGGTCCGCGTGCGGACGGGCCGTTTGTCAGTATCAACTGCGCCGCCATCCCGGAAGCGCTTTTGGAAGCAGAACTGTTTGGCTATGAGGATGGAGCGTTCACCGGTGCGAGAAAAGGGGGGAAACCGGGCAAGTTTCAGCTTGCCCATGGGGGGACGCTGTTTTTAGATGAAATCGGTGATATGCCGCTTGCGATGCAGGCGAAGATGTTGCGCGTGCTTGAGGAAAAGAAAGTGGAAAAAGTGGGCGGGGTATCGGGGACAGAGGTGGACGTGCGCATTATTGCCGCGACGAACAAACCGCTCGAGGAGATGGTGCGGGGCGGAACGTTCCGGGAAGATTTGTTTTACCGCCTGAACATTATCCGCATCCACCTCCCGCCGTTGCGTGAGCGGAAGTCGGATATCCCCGCCCTCATCGCGCATCATATGGAACGGCTTTGCCAGCAGTATGGGGTTCGGGGGAAATCTTTTTCAAAAGAGGCGATGGAGGTGTTGGTCAGCTATTCATGGCCAGGCAACATTCGTGAGCTGGTCAATGTCATCGAGTGGCTCATTAGTATGGTGGAAGGGGAGAAGATTGAGCGCGAACATTTGCCTGCCTATTTGTCCGCCATTCAGCCGATGGTGGCATCTATGCCATATGGCGGTGCGAACATCGCCGACCGGTGGAAAGAAATGGTCTACCAATCCGAACGTGAACGCATCGCTGCCGCCCTTGTCGCGGCGAACGGCAATAAGGCGGAAGCAGCGAGGAGACTCGGCATTCACCGATCTACATTATATGAGAAATTAAAAAAGTATGGATTTTGAGCGTTCTCCGCTGAGAAGGGGGTTCTCGTCCGTGATGATCAACAACGGCAGACGGGCCGTTGTTTTTTTTGTTGAGAGGAAAAGGTGTCGGGATAATGTCGGGTAATGTAGGGGATGTGTAGGTAAAGTGTAGGGAGGATATTGCATCAAGGAGATGGAAAATTCCTAATCGTAACGCTTTTCTAGTTTGGCATAAAGCTTGCATATAGAAGATATTGAAAACGATATCAAAGGGAGAGGGTGACGGAACAATGTACGAGCTGTTGGTGCCGAACCGGGTTATTTATGGGCGCGATACGTTTCGTGAGGTCGGCCGGCAAGCGAAAGCGCTCGGGTCGAAAGCGTTCATTGTCAGCGATCCGGTGATGGAGAACATCGGTCTGGTCGCCCGCTGTGAACAATATTTGCAGGAAGCGGGCGTTCCATTTGCCAAGTATACACGGGTCGACAAAGAACCGACGGATGTCCATGTAAATGAGGCGCTTGACGTCTGCCGGAGCGAACGATGTGACGTCATCATCGCGGTTGGCGGCGGCAGCAGCATCGATGCCGCGAAGGCGGTGGCAGTGATGATGACGAATGAGGGAACGATCAGCGACTATGTTGGCAACGCTAGGATGTTCACGAAAAAACCAGTGCCGCTCATCGCCATTCCGACGACGGCCGGCACCGGTTCCGAAGTGACGAAAGTGACGGTCATTATTGATACGAAGACAGACGTCAAAATGATGATTTCCCAGCCGGCGCTCCTTCCGGCCGTGGCGATCGTTGACCCGCTTCTTACTGTCTCATGCCCGCCATCCGTCACCGCGGCGACCGGTGTCGATGCGCTTTGCCACGCGATCGAGGCGTATATTTCCCGACGCGCCCATCCGGTGACCGATGCATTGGCGCTATCCGCCATTGAGGCGATCATCGGTCATTTGCGCCGGGCGTATGAAAACGGTCAGGACATCGAAGCGCGGGAGAAAATGGCGATCGCGGCGATGAAAGCCGGCATGGCGTTCTCGAACGCCTCGGTGACGCTCGTGCACGGCATGTCGCGGCCGATCGGCGCGCTTTTCCACGTGCCGCACGGCGTGTCCAATGCGATGCTGTTGCCAGGGGTGCTTGAATTTACAAAAGACAGCGCCACAGAACGATTGGCAGTGATTGCCCGGCTCATCACCCCGCAGCTGAAGGACGTTTCTGATGCCGAAGCGGCCGATGCGCTCGTTGAAGAAGTGAAACAGCTTTGCCGTGATTTGCACATCCCGAATATGAAAGCATGGGGCATTGACAAAGCGGCATTCGACAAAGCGGTTGATAAAATGGCGGCTGATGCGCTGGCAAGCGGCAGTCCAGCGAATAACCCAAGGGTGCCGACGCATGAGGAAATTGTGGCATTGTACCATTATTGTTACGACTATCAGTACAACACGAAAACCGTCAGTTCGTGAATCAGACGACGAGGATGGCGATTGCAGAATGCATGGCAGCGGACAGCCGCAAACAGACGGCAAAGGACGCCGTTTTTTGGAAGCGTTCAGCTTGCCAACTGTTCCCGCACAAGGCAGCATTCACCGCTGAATTGATCCCGCTTGTGCGCGTTCATGAGCCAATCTGTTGAAAAACTGATGAGAAAGGTGGTTTCATTCATGAGCTCTGTAACCGAAACAAAAACATTGAAAAACTTCATTGGTGGCCAATGGGTCGCTTCGACATCTGGAAAAGAAGAAATCGTGCCGAACCCGGCGACGGGAGAAGTGTTGGCGAAAGTGCCTCTCTCTTCGCGCGAGGAGCTGGATGCGGCGGTGGCGGCCGCCAAAGAGGCGTTCCGTGAATGGCGGAAAGTGCCGGTTCCGCGCCGCGCCCGCATTTTGTTCCGCTACCAGCAGCTGCTTGTCGAGCATTGGGAAGAGTTGGCTAGAATGGTGACGCTAGAAAACGGCAAAGTATACGAGGACGCGTACGGCGAGGTGCAGCGCGGCATTGAATGCGTCGAGTTTGCGGCGGGGATTCCGACGCTCATGATGGGGCAGCAGCTGCCGGATATCGCGACCGGCATTGAATCGGGCATGTATCGCTATCCGCTCGGCGTTGTCGCTGGGATTACGCCGTTTAACTTCCCGATGATGGTGCCGTGCTGGATGTTCCCGCTCGCCATCGCTTGCGGCAATACGTTCGTGCTGAAGCCGTCTGAGCGGACGCCGCTGCTCGCCAACCGCTTGGCTGAGCTGTTTACTGAAGCCGGACTGCCTGCAGGAGTATTGAATATTGTCCATGGGGCACACGAGGTCGTGAATGGTATTTTAGAACATAAAGACATTAAAGCTGTCTCGTTCGTCGGCTCGCAGCCGGTTGCGGAGTACGTATACAAGACAGCCGCCGCCCACGGCAAGCGGGTGCAGGCGCTCGCCGGCGCGAAAAACCATTCGATCGTCATGCCGGATGCCGACCTTGATCTGGCGGTGACGAACATCATCAACGCCGCCTTCGGTTCGGCGGGTGAGAGGTGCATGGCGTGCTCGGTCGTTGTCGCTGTCGGCGATATCGCCGATGAGTTGGTCGAACGGCTCAAAGAAGCCGCCGACCGCATCCAAATCGGCAACGGGCTTGATCAAGGCGTCTTTTTAGGACCGGTCATTCGCGAGGTGCATAAAGAGCGGACGATCAAATACATTGAAATCGGCGAAAAAGAAGGCGCGCTCCTTGTCCGCGATGGCCGCCGCGACTCGGCGACAAGCGGCAAAGGCTACTTCGTCGGCCCGACGATTTTTGACCATGTCAAGCCGGGCATGACGATTTGGACGGATGAAATTTTCGCTCCGGTTCTCTCGGTCGTCCGGGCCCGCGATTTGGACGAAGCGATTGAGATCGCCAACCGGTCGGAGTTCGCCAACGGCGCCTGCATTTACACCGACAGCGCCAAAGCGATCCGCCAGTTCCGCGAAGAAATCGACGCGGGCATGCTTGGCGTCAACGTCGCCGTCCCCGCGCCGATGGCCTTTTTCCCGTTCTCGGGCTACAAAAACTCGTTCTATGGCGACCTTCATGCCAACGGCCGCGACGGCGTCGAGTTTTACACGAGAAAGAAAATGGTGACGGCGAGATACCAATAAAATAGACTGAAAGGGGCTGACCCAAAAGGTCGCCTTCCTTCAAGATAGGCACAACATATAGTGTGGCAGAAGCAGTCAGTACGTATATACAGCGATGAAAGAGGGCGTCCCGGTCCATTTGGGACACCCTCTTTTTTATCACCTCGAACCGAGAATCCCTTCACTTCCAAATAGGGATGAACCGGCGTCTGTCACTAACATCTTCCTCTTGCGCCAAAAGAACAAAAGAAGCGTTTCGATTGCGATCGTTTTGAGGAAGTTTAACGGTGGGATGCACAGGGATGGCTTAGCTGACGGCTTACCGTAGGTTAGGCTGTTGTCAAGAATCCCCAAATTCTCTACGCGAGCGCGGGTGAGGAGTGTTCAATTGAGTTGTTTTTATTTTCCGGCATGTTGAGCGTGTAGTAAAAATTTATGGAATGCTATTCGTTCCGTGACCACATCCAAAAGGAGCAGAGTGTGATAGAATAAAATAAAAAAGGGTGTGAGTTCAATGGCCATGGACTATTTTCAGGTGAACTTGCCGAAAGAGTTTTTGCCCGCCATTAATGAATTGGAAGGCAACACAGTTGAGGCAAAAATAAAACTTTCATTGGCGATTGGTTTGTTTGTTGGAAAACAGGTGACGCTGGCAAAAGCGGCTGAGTTGGCCGGAAAATCCTTAGGAGAATTTATCGATGTATTGCATTCGAAGGCGATTCCTTGGATGGAATATACGGAGGAACACATCAAAGATGATTGGGACACGGTGCAAAAATTGAGTAATGAAAATAGGGATCACAATGAATAGGGTCACGGTCAATTCTACACCGATTATAGGTCTGTCGATCGTTGGGCAATTGACTCTTTTGTCTGAACTACTTCTTGAAAATGGATTTTATCTCTCCGAACGTCTTTATCAAGAGGCTTTATCGCTAGCGGAAGAAACGCTGTAGCCCTTCCCGCCACAATGGGCTTTTTTCTTTTTAACCCTTGTCAACAACCTCCTTGACAAAGTCGCATTTACTTCTCATTGAAGGCCGGTTGTAAGCGTTTTAAGATAAAGGTACAGTCAAACAAAAAGGAGGAACAGCTTCATGACGCATACAACCGGAAACGAAACAGGCTTCCGTGTAAAGATTCAACGGTTTGGTGGTTATTTGAGCGGCATGATTATGCCGAATATCGGAGCGTTTATCGCTTGGGGGTTGATCACGGCGTTATTTATCCCGACCGGCTGGTGGCCGAATGAGACGTTTGCCAAGCTGGTCGGGCCGATGATTACGTATTTACTGCCGCTATTGATTGGGTATACGGGCGGCAAAATGGTGTATGACGTCCGCGGCGGTGTCGTCGGAGCGACGGCGACGATGGGGGTCATCGTCGGTTCGGAAATTCCGATGTTTTTAGGCGCGATGATCATGGGGCCGCTTGGCGGCTATGTGATCAAAAAAGTGGACGGCCTCTTCCAGGGAAAAGTGAAACAAGGGTTTGAGATGCTTGTCAACAACTTCTCCGCCGGGATTGTCGGCGGCGTGTTGACGTTGCTCGCCTTCAAAGGGGTGGGCCCGATCATTTCTTTGATTAGCCAAACATTAGCGGCAGGGGTCGAAAAAATTATCGCTTGGCACTTGTTGCCGCTGGCGAACATTTTCATCGAGCCGGGGAAAGTGCTGTTCTTGAACAACGCGATCAACCATGGGATCTTGAGCCCGCTCGGCGTCGAACAGGCAGCGCAAACCGGGAAATCGATTTTGTTCCTGTTGGAAACGAACCCTGGGCCAGGACTTGGCATTTTGCTGGCGTACTGGCTGTTTGGCAAAGGGATGGCGAAACAGTCGGCGCCAGGGGCGGTGATTATCCACTTCTTAGGCGGGATTCATGAAATTTACTTCCCGTACATTCTCATGCGTCCGATCTTGATTTTGGCGGCCATTGCCGGTGGAGTGAGCGGAGTGTTCACGTTTACGGTATTCCATGCTGGGCTGGTGGCTGTGCCGTCGCCAGGAAGCATTTTTGCCTTGCTGGCGATGACGCCAAAAGGAAATTACCTCGGCGTGCTCGCTGGTGTGTTCGTCGCCGCAGCGGTGTCCTTCCTTGTCGCTTCGATTTTCTTAAAAGCAGCGAAGCAAAACGAAGAGGAAGAAGATTTGGCGAAAGCGGCGGAGAAAATGGAGCAGTTGAAAGGGAAAAAGAGTCAAGTCGCTGCCGCGCTGCAACAAAATGAAGCGGCTTCGCCAGCGGTGGCTCAATCCGCTCCTAGCCGGGTGAAAAAAATTGTGTTTGCCTGTGACGCCGGAATGGGGTCGAGTGCGATGGGGGCGTCGATTTTGCGCAATAAAGTACAAAAAGCCGGCCTTGATATTGAAGTCACGAACACGGCGATCAACCAGCTGCCGGTCGACGCCGATATTGTCGTCACCCATCAAAATTTAACCGACCGGGCGAAAGCGAAACTGCCGAACGCGTATCATGTGTCGGTGGAAAACTTCCTCAACAGCCCGAAATACGATGAGTTGATCGAGCAATTGAAAAAGAATGCGTAGATCTTGAAAAGAACGCAGGGGAGTCATGGTCCCCTGCGTTTTTATCATCCGAAACAGAAGAAGTTCTCTACGTCTCCGCGTTGGCGCAGGTGGTGGGAGGATATCATTGGTGAAGGCTCCCGCCCGGATTTGTCTTTGGCCGTGCTGATGAGCTCGGACGTGGATCTGCCCCTATCTTTGTCGTAGGCGGTCATGCGGCTGGAACAACGGAACGTATGACCAATTAAAAACTGTCAACAATAACAATGACGAAAACGAAACATCTATTCATTGTCACATCAAGAAAAAAGCCCTTACAATAAGAAATGAAAAGTCGATCAAACATTTTAAACGTGTCAACAGTATGGCCTCAGGATTGGAGGTGAACGGCGATGTACGTATCGGCACGGGAGCGAAAGCTGCTTGAACGTTTGTTGGCCGATGATCGGGAAATGACGGTCGGCGAACTGGCTGAGGAGCTGAATGTCAGCGCCCGCACGATCCACCGTGATTTGCAAGGCCTTGAATCCGTTTTGCGGCGCTACGGGCTCGAGTTGGTGAAAAAAGCGGGAGTCGGCATTCGTGTTATCGGGGAAAAGAAACAGAAGCAGGCGCTGGCTGTGGAGCTGCTTCATCTTTCTCACCGTGAATATACGCCGGAAGAGCGGCAGCTGATGATTTTAATCGCCTTGTTGGAAGCAGACGAGCCGGTGAAACTTGTCTCATTGGCGAATGACCTAAACGTTACGGTCGCTAC
This sequence comes from Geobacillus sp. C56-T2, assembly GCF_007829715.1. Lineage (NCBI taxonomy): Bacteria > Bacillati > Bacillota > Bacilli > Caryophanales > Anoxybacillaceae > Geobacillus > Geobacillus sp. C56-T2. The sequence continues at coordinate 1,909,997 of NZ_VJWB01000001.1, read as the reverse complement.
GGTCAGCTTGGATTTGGATAAACTGGAGAAAACGGTCGAAGCGTACGGGCTTTCGCTCATTCGCAAGCGCGGGTACGGCGTCGAGCTTACCGGTTCCGAATCAGCGAAACGGCGCCTCATTGGCGAACTGCTATTTCGGCATGTCGATGAACACGAGTTTTTGGCACTGATGAAAGAGACGATTCAGAGACGGCCGGACGACCCACTCGATACGGTGGCGGAAAAACTGCTCGGGCTGGTCGATCGGAAAAAGCTGGCCGTCATTGAACAACAAATCGCGCAGGTGAAAGAAACGTTCCCGTTTACGATGGCCGACAGTTCGTACATCGCCTTCGTCGTCCATTTGGCGCTCGCCATCGAGCGCATCAGACGGGGGGAAGCGATTCATTTCGACCCGCGTGATTTGCAGGCGCTTCAGGCGACGAGAGAGTATGAAATCGCGGAGGTGCTTGCCGAATCGTTGGAAAGAGCGTTTGGCATTGACATCCCAAAAGAAGAGATCGGCTATATGACGATGCACTTAATGGGAGCGAAATGGCGCAGCCGCCAAGGAATGGTGATGGAGGAGCCGAGTTTAGCCGTCGGCATGAAAGCGCAGCAGCTCATCCGTTTCGTCAGCCGCGAGCTCGGTGTCGATTTGTCCGCCGACCGGACGCTATACGAAGATCTCGTCGTTCACTTGAAACCGGCCTTATACCGACTAGAACACGGGATGGGGGTCGCCAACCCGCTGCTTGATCCAATTAAGCAAGACTACGCGGAACTGTTTGCCATTGTCGCCGAAGGAACAAAGCAGCTGTTTGGCGATGTTTCAGTGCCGGAGGAGGAGATCGGCTATTTAGTGCTTCATTTTGCGGCTGCACTCATGAGGGAGAAAAAAGGCTGGCGGGCGCTCGTCATTTGTTCAAGCGGGCTCGGGACGGCAAAAATTTTGGCGACAAGGCTGAAGAAAGAGATTCCGGACATCGCTGTCATGGAACAGGCGTCTGTCTTTGAATTGAAAAAGAAAGATTTGCGGGCATACGACCTCGTCATTTCCACCGTGCCGCTTGCGGAGGAACGCGGCCCGTATTTCATCGTCAGCCCGATGTTGCGGGAGGAAGAAGCGCGGGCGATCCGCGCGTTTTTAGCGCGAAAATCGGCCGCTGTGGCGAAACCGGTAGAACGCGGGCAAGATATGCAGCCTAACCGGCTGACGCTGAAAACGATGAAAGCCATCGGGCGCATCAGTGAGACGATCGTCGGCATGTTAGAAGGGTTTTCGCTGCAGGTCGTCAAGCACTGCACCGTTCACGGGCTCTTGTCCGACGCTTGCCGATGCCTTGAACAAAGCGGCGTCATCGTCGATGCCGAAGCCGTCATCGGGGAGCTGCGGCGGCGGGAGTCGCTAGGCGGGCTCGGCGTCCCTGGCACGTCGCTCGCGCTTTATCACGCCCGCAGCTTCGCGGTCCTTCGCCCTTCGTTGACGATGTATCGGCTTGATGAGCCGCAGACGGTGGCGGGCATGGACGGGAACCCGATGGAAATCAACACCGTTGTGCTGCTTCTTGGCCCTGCGGATGCGGACGAGGAGACGCTTGCTGTTTTAAGCCATATCAGCGCGCTGTTAGTCAAAGATGAGCAAAGCATCACCGTCTTGGCGCACGGCGATGAGGAACAAGTGTATTCGCTCATTAGCACCCACTTGGAACAATTTTTTGATCATTATTGGACATCGGCGAAGGAGTGAAATGTATGTTGACCTATTCAATTTTAAATAAAGAAAACATTGTGCTAAATGCACAACCAAAAACGAAAGAAGAAGCGATTCGCCTAGCCGGCGACGTGCTCGTCAAGCAGGGGTATGTTGATCCAGCCTATGTGGACGCGATGCTGGAGCGGGAGGAACTGACCTCCACCTATATCGGCAACAGCGTCGCCATCCCGCACGGAACGGAAGCAGCGAAATCGCTCGTTAGGCATTCCGGCATTTCGATCGTGCAAGTTCCGGGCGGTGTTGACTTTGGCGGCAGCAATCAGGCAATGATCGTCATCGGCATTGCCGGCAAAGACGGGGAACATTTAGATATTCTTTCGAAACTGGCGCTTGTTTGCGCGGAAGCGGACCATGTCGAAGCGATGGCGAACGCCAAAACGGCCGAGGAAATTCTTGCGCTGCTCCATGAGGTGAACGGCTAATGCGGGCCGTCCACTTCGGCGCCGGCAACATCGGCCGCGGCTTTATCGGCAGCCTGCTGGCGGCGTCGGGATATGAGGTCGTGTTTGTCGATGTCAACGAACAAATCGTCCGTTTGTTGAAGGAGCGGGGAGCGTATCGCGTCATCGTTGCCGGCGAGCGGCGGGAAGAACAGTGGGTGCGCGGCGTTTCCGCTCTCAACAGCCAAACGGAACGGGAACATGTCATGGAGGCGATCGCGGCCGCCGATCTCGTGACGACCGCGGTCGGCCCGCACATTTTGCCGGCCATTGCGCCAGTCATCGCCGCTGGGCTCGAGCGGCGCTTCACAGTTCATCAGAAGCCGCTTCACGTCATTGCCTGTGAAAACATGCTCGGCGGCACGGAAGCGCTGAAAACGCACGTCTTTGCCCATCTTTCCGCGGCTGGGCAACAGCTGGCAGATGAAAACGTTGGTTTTCTCAATTGCGCCGTCGACCGCATCGTTCCAAACCAAACGAGCGATGATCCGCTCGCGGTGACGGTCGAGCCGTTTTTTGAATGGGCGATTGAAACGCGAAACGTCATCGGCGCCGTTCCGCCGATTCAAGGGGCGCATTTTGTCGCTGACTTAAGGCCGTATATCGAGCGCAAATTGTTTACGGTCAATACCGGCCACGCGTTGGCCGCCTATTTAGGCTATCAAAAACAATACCAAACGGTTCAGGAAGCCATGAAAGACAGCGACATCCGGACGAGTGTCGAGCAGGCGCTCGGTGAGTCGGGAGCTGTCTTAGTGAAAAAGCACGGATGGAATGAAGAAGAGCACCGTTCCTATATCGAAACGACGATCGAGCGTTTCATCAATCCGTCCCTTTCCGATGATATCATCCGCGTCGCCCGTTCACCGATTCGCAAGCTCGGGCCAAACGACCGGCTTATCGCTCCGGCTGTGCAATATTACACTTTATTCGACAGCGTGCCGTCCGCGCTTGTCAAAGGCATCGCCGCGCTCTTGCGGTTTGATGAGCCTAGCGATGCCGAAGCTGCTGTTCTTCAGCAAACGATTGAACAACACGGGATCGAAGGCGCGCTTCGGCAATACGCGGGACTGGAGCATGACCATCCGCTCGTCGTGGCGGTGAAGGAAGAATATCAAAAGATGCAAAAAGAGCGACAAAAATAAGAGGTTTGCCTCTTTTTACCGCTAGCCTTCGCGGCTGGCGGAATTTTTTTTCGAATATTGAACATGCCATCGCTTGTCAACTTCCGTTACGCTGCTGTCCGCCAAAGCAAATCTCCGGTTTCGTTGCAGTTTCCGTTTTTATGCAGAATCTTAAGAAAGGTGCCGGTCTCCGAGTCGTCCCTATTTCGCTCGCTCCCATTCTGCCGCTGCAGTCCCGTGAGACAAAGTGGAACGGGCAGAGTAAGTCCTTACAAGCCATCCTCATTAGGTTCGCATTGCTGTGAACAAAATGAACAAAATTCATTTTATTTTCAAAAACTTCACGTCAATTTTGTATCGTGATAAGGTTGTTTTTGAAAACGTTATCAAAAAATAAGGGGGCAAGGAGAAATGAAGAAAACAAAATGGTGGGGGTTGTTCGCTGCCGGGATGATGACACTGGCCTTGGCGGCCTGTGGCGGCAATGAATCATCAGGATCGAAATCATCCGGTTCGAACGCTGGCTCATCGGCCTCAGACTATCCGACGAAGCCGATCACTATTGTCGCTCCGTCTGGGGCGGGCGGCGGTTGGGATTTAACCGCCCGCGCGATTACGAAAGTGCTCGATGAGGCGGGGCTTGTCAAACAGACCATGACGGTTGAAAACAAACCGGGCGGCGGCGGGGCTGTCTTTATGGCCGAATACGCCACCCAAGATGTGAAAAACGACTACAAACTGTTTGTCAACTCTCCGCCGATTATTATCAACAACTTGAAAAAAGAAGGAAACAGCCCGTTTGGCTACAAAGACACAACGCCGCTCGCTCAGTTGACGAAAGACTTTGGCGCGATTGTTGTCAAAGCAGATTCCAAATTTCAGTCGTTGACCCAACTGCTTGATGCCATTAAACAAGATCCGAAATCGGTCACTGTGGCCGGGGGATCGGCGCCTGGTTCGATGGATCATTTAGTCGCCATTCTGCCAATCTATAAAGCTGGCATTGATCCGAAATCGATCAAATATGTTTCGTACGATGGTGGTGGCGAGGCGATGGCTGCGTTGCTTGGCGGCAACGCCGATGTCATTGCGACCGATGCCTCTTCTGTTGGCGAATATCTCAAAGCTGGTAAAGTGCGGGTGTTGGCGGTTTCAGCTCCGGAGCGCCTCGGCGGTGTGCTGAAGGACGTACCAACCATGAAAGAGCTTGGCGTTGATGCGGAATTTACGATTTGGCGCGGAGTTTTTGGGCCGAAGCAAATGTCCCCAGAAGCAAAAGCGTTTTGGGAAGAAACATTGAAAAAGTTGTCTGAGCACGAGAAGTGGAAAGAAGAACTGCAAAAACAAGGATGGGCGGCAGAATACCGCAATTCGGACGAGTTTACGAAATTTTTGCAAGAGCAAGAGCAACAAGTCGGTGATCTCCTAAAGTCGCTCGGTATGCATAAGTAAAGATCATGGGGAAGAACATTCTTCCCCTTTTTTCCAAGACAGGAGGTGCAACGATGAACAAAACGGCTGATCGAATCGCGGCGGTGGCATTCTTGGCGGTTGGTTCCTTGTTTATGGCGGAAAGCTTGCGCCTATCGAAAAGCGCCTACGGCAGTGCGGTAGGACCGAACGTGTTTCCGTTTTTGCTTGGACTTGTTCTGGCATTATTAAGCATCAAGCTGTTGTTTGAAACGAGAGGCTATAAGGATTCGGCGGGGGAGAAGCCGCCGCGGCAATATAAAAAGTTTCTCATCATTTTTGTCGCCGCCATCTTGTATGCAGCTTTGCTCGAAACGATCGGTTACGTGATTATGACCTTTCTTTTCCTCGTGGTCGGGTTTCAAACGATGGTCAAAGGAGCGCTGTGGAAGTCGGTCGTTATTGCGGCTGGCTTTTCGCTAGGCGTCTACGGCCTTTATGTCAAACTGCTTCAAGGAACGCTGCCAAGCTGGCCGGTTTGGTTCCAATGAAAGGAGGAGCAGCATGAGTACACTATCGTTTTTGCTTGATGGATTTCAGACGGCGCTACAGCCGCACAATTTGTTTTTCGCTTTTCTTGGTGTATTGATCGGCACGGCGGTCGGCGTGCTTCCTGGGATTGGCCCGATGAGCGGGGTGGCGCTGCTTATTCCGGTGACGGCGTCGATGACGTCCGGTCTTAGTCCGGAACAGGCGGCAGCCAGTTCGATCATCTTGCTGGCCGGTGTGTATTATGGGGCGATGTATGGCGGTTCGACGACATCGATTTTGTTAAATACGCCTGGGGAATCGTCATCGGTTGTCACAACGCTGGACGGCTATCAAATGGCCCGGCAAGGAAGGGCGGGGGCGGCGCTTGCGATTGCGGCGATCGGCTCTTTTGTCGCCGGAATCGTTTCGCTCATCGGCCTCGTGCTATTAGCTCAGCCGTTATCGAATGTCGCGTTGAAGTTCGGCCCGGCGGAATATTTTTCGCTCATGCTGCTCGGATTGGCGGCGGTGAGCGGACTGGCCGGCAAATCGATGACGAAAGCATGGATCATGACGGTGTTCGGTTTGTTGCTTTCCACGATTGGGCTCGACAACGTTTCCGGCGTGGCCCGCTTTACGTACGACATTTCCTATTTATACGGAGGTCTCGAGTTTTTAACCGTAGCGGTCGGGCTATTTGCGTTAGGAGAGGTATTCAAGTCCATTCTCCATCATGAGACGAACGACGGGGACATCGCCAAAATCGGGCGCATCTTGCCGACCAAATCGGACTTGAAAGAAAGTGCGGGGCCGATCGCCCGCGGATCGCTGCTTGGGTTTTTCATCGGCGTGCTGCCGGGAGCTGGAGCGACACTTGCTTCCTTTTTCTCGTATATTCTTGAAAAGAAAATGAGTAAACATCCAGAAAAGTTTGGCCAAGGGACGATCGCCGGCGTCGCGGCGCCGGAGTCGGCGAACAACGGCGCTTCTGGGGGAGCGATGATTCCGCTCTTGACACTAGGGATTCCCGGTTCGGGTACAACCGCGATTTTGATGGGTGCGCTTATTATGTACAACGTCCAACCGGGTCCGTTGTTGTTCGATGAGCATCCGGCTGTCGCCTGGGGATTGATCGCCAGCATGTTTATCGGTAACGTCATGTTGCTCATTCTCAACATGCCGCTCGTCAAAGTGTTCGCGAAAATTATCCAGACGCCGACGAAATATTTGTTGCCGCTTATTATTGCAATTTCTGTCTTTGGCGTGTATGCGGTGCAAGTGACGACGTTTGATGTGTTCCTGCTGCTGGCGTTTGGTCTGCTTGGCTACTGGCTTGCGGAGCACGACTATCCATTGGCACCGCTTGTGCTAGGGCTTGTTCTCGGGCCGATGATTGAAAACAATATGCGTCGGGCCTTGACGGCATCGAATGGCGATTATCTCGTTTTCGTTGAAAAGCCGATTTCGCTCGTTTTGTTGGTGATCGCCCTTTTATGGATTGCTGTGCCGTTTGTCATGAAGTTAAGAGGAAAAAGGGTCATTGTCAGTGAAGATATGTAATAATAAAAGAAAGACGTTCCGCCTAATGGGGGACTGTCTTTCTTTATTTTCCGTTTGAGGGGCAAAAGCGATGAAGCTTCAGACACGGTTAATGGTCATCATTTGTTCATTGTTGCTGCTTGTAATTGTGGTTTTAACGTTTCTGTTTCAACATATGTTTGCGGCGACGCTCAAACAGCAAATCGGCATGCGGGCGCTAAATGTGGCGGAGACCGTTGCCTCCACTCCGCTTGTGCGTGAGGCGTTTCACGATCCGAATCCGTCCGTGCGCTTGCAGCCGTTTGCTGAGCACATCCGCCAAAAGACGGGGGCGGAATATGTAGTGATCGGCAACCGTCAAGGCATTCGCTACGCCCATCCGCTGCCGGATCGGATCGGCAAACCGATGGTGGGGGGCGACAACGGAGAGGTGCTCAAAGGCAAGGCCATTATTTCCGAGGCGGTCGGTTCGCTCGGTCCGGCCATCCGTGGAAAAGCGCCGATTTTTGATGAAAACGGACATGTGATCGGCATTGTTTCAGTTGGTTTTTTGCTGGAGGATATTCAGCGCACGGTGTGGTCATACAGCGTGAAGATCTTTCTCTTCTCCGTTCTTGCCCTTTTGCTCGGGGCGGCGGGCGCAGTGGCGATTGCCAAGGCGGTGAAAAAATCGATTCACGGTCTTGAACCGGAAGAAATCGGCTTGTTGTATCAAGAAAAACAGGCGATTTTAGAAGCGATTCGTGAAGGAATCGTTGCCATCAATCAAGAGGGAACGATTACAATGGTCAATCGAACCGCGTTGAAGTTGCTTGGGTATGAGAACGAACGCGGTGTATTGGGAATGCCTATCTTACAGCTTATTCCCCACTCGAGGTTGCCTGAAGTCATTCGGACGGGGCAGGCGGAATTTGACGATGAAATGGTGTTAGGTGAAGAAACGGTCATTGCGAATCGCATTCCGATAAAAGATCAAACGGGCCGCGTGATTGGAGCGGTGTCGACGTTTCGCAACAAATCGGAGCTGTACCGCCTAACGAAAGAGCTGTCTCAGCTGCGAAGCTATGCGGATGCCTTGCGGGCGCAAACGCACGAATTTTCCAATAAGCTGTATTTGATCTCCGGCCTGATTCAACTGGAATCGTATGAGGAAGCGCTTGAATTGATTACAAAAGAAACCGACTTGCAACAAAACATTGTCCGGTTTATCATGAAGGAAATTCCGGATCCGATCATTGGCGGGCTGTTGATCGGCAAGTTCAATCGCGCCAACGAGCTAAAAATTACGTTTACGATTGATCGGGAAAGCAGTTTCCGCGATGTGCCACCTGCGATCGACCGCGACCATTTGGTGACGATTATCGGCAACTTGTTGGATAATGCCATGGAGGCGGCTCTCCATAACGGGAAAGAAGAGAAGCGAGTGACCATTTTTTTGACGGACTTGGGCGACGATTTGATTATTGAAGTGGAAGATAACGGTCCCGGCATTGATCCGGCTTTGGCGGAACGAATATATGAACGAGGGTTTTCGACAAAAGCCAATGGCCGTCGAGGATATGGGCTGGATCTCGTCAGTAAAGCACTGGCGATGCTTGGCGGGCAAATCACATGCGAGTCGAAGCAAGGAGCGGGAACGGTGTTTACCGTCATTATCCCGAAGCGGCTAGCTCAGGCTGGCCATCATTGAGAGGGGGGAAGAGATGTCGGTGATTCGTGTGCTGATTATTGAAGACGACCGCCGCATTGCCGAGATTAATCGGCGCTTTGTGGAAAAAGTAGAAGGGTATGAAGTGGTCGGCATCGCCACTAACGCTGAAGAAGCGAAGGAGCTGACCGAGGTGTTGCGGCCGGACGTTCTGTTGCTTGATGTCTATTTTCCGGACATGAACGGCCTCTCTTTTTTAAAGTGGGTGCGAACGTTTTTCCAATATCGACATCATTATGATCACAGCAGCGCGCGAAATTGACGCGCTAAAACAGGCGCTGCACGGCGGGGTGTTTGACTATATTATCAAACCGATGATGTTTGACCGTTTTGTGGAAACATTAAATCGGTATAAAGAGTATCACGGTAAAATGCAGCAGTGGATGAAAGAAAAAGAGTGGATCGATCAAGAGGATGTCGACAAACTGATCGGGCGGGAGGCCCCGGTTAGGGACCAACCGATGCTTCCGAAAGGCATCCAACCGCTAACCCTTGAAAAAGTGCTTATGGTGGTGAAACAGTGTCAAGATGGAGTGACGGCCGAAGAAGTCGGACGGCAAATCGGCACGAGCCGAACGACGGCCCGCCGGTATTTAGAGTACCTTGTCTCCACAGGGCAAGTATCGGCTGATATTGTTTACGGATCAGTCGGCCGCCCGGAACGGATTTATAAAAAGAGAGGTTGAGCAAGAAGTAAAGCGGCCTTCATCATGGATAAAGAAAGCGGGGGAAGAGCGTTGGCCGTTTTTAGTGGCATTTTGCTTCAAGTGATGGTTCCGATGCTGCTTATGGTCGGGGCGGGAGCGCTATTGCACCGTCTGTTTCATTTTGACATGAATACCTTGTCCAAGCTGAATATGTATGTGCTGTTGCCCGCCGTTGCGTTCATTAACGTGTATGACAGCGAATTGAACGGGAAAGTGTTGGCGTCCGTATTCGGCTTTCTTCTTTTGCAAAGCAGCGGATTGATCGTGTTGAGCATGATGATGGCAAAATGGTTCAAACTTGATCGAAGCATGGCGGCGGTGTTTCAAAATACGATTGTGCTCAACAACTCAGGCAACTTTGGCATTCCAGTGAGCCAATTGGTGTTTCACCAGCAGCCGCTTGGGGCGGCCATTCAAATTGTCGTAACCATATTTCAAAATTTTCTCACGAATACATATGGCGTTTACCAGTTTGTTTCGGGAAACGGGAAACAAGGAAAGTGGATCGCCGAACTGTGGAAAAACCCGGTTCTTCATGCGTTATGGCTAGGCGTTGTTTGCCGTTGGCTGCATGCCCCGATTCCCTCATTTGTATGGACGCCGCTTCAACGCATCGCTGACGCGTTTTTAGCCATCGCCCTCTTTACATTAGGAGCGCAAATCGCCTATGCCCGTTTTACCGCTTTGCCACCGCTATTGTATGTGAGCGTGTTGGGCCGCCTGCTTGTTTCGCCGCTATTGGCTGCGGCATTCATCTTTCTGTTAGGGCTTGATGGGGTGACGGCCCAAGCGCTGCTCATCGCCAGCTCCTACCCTTGTTCGCGCAACACCGCTTTGTACGCGCTCGAATACGATTGTCATCCCGACTACGCTGCCCAGGCAGTGCTGTTATCCACCATGCTTAGTGCCATCACAGTCACCGTTGTTGTTTACGCGTCCCAGCTGTTATTTCCGGGTGACTAAGAATCATAAATGGCAAACAACATATATGAAAAGCGCGGCCATGTCGCCGCGCTTTTTGTCAATAGATAGAATTATCGTGCTGTCTCGAATAAGTGAATTGCTTGTTTAGCAATCCAGAACCGCTCTCCGCTGTAAACGGTTAACCCTTCAAGCTCATATGTTTGATTGTCGATGTGCATGATGTTTTTATTCACCGGAAGCTTTGCGATTTTCTTTCCTTTTTTCACAACGAGAACCGGATTCGCGGCGTCCGTTCGGTCGATGGCAACAGTAGCGCCGATAGCTTCAAATTCTTTTTTGGCATCGACAAACAGACGTTTGTTGAGCTTGTGCAAGTCAAAGCCCATCGCTTTGGCCATGATATGGGCCAAATCCGTGTTCTCAAACGTCCCGATCGGACGGTTCGGACCATAGGTGTACAGAAACACGTCCTCTCCTGTATGACCGCCGGTCGTGAAGCCAAGATTTGCCCGTGCCGCTAAGAGTTCTGCGAATGTTTTGCGAAGGTCTGTTGATTCGCTTAATTTCTTTTTCTCTTCCGCTGTCAACCGGTCAAGACCGTATAACTGAGCGACTTCTTCAAGGTTCGATCTGTCAGGTTGTAACCGGCTTAGCGCCCCGTCTAATGTCATTTTGGCTTTTTTCAGCGGCTCGATATAAGCCGAAACAGGGGTTTCTGGGTATGTTTGATCGGTGTTTCGGTTGCCGATCGTGATGCCGCTGTTGCCGTGGTCGCTCACGGCAATTACAAGCGTATCATTGCGCTTTTTGGCAAAGGAGAGAGCTTCTTTCACTGCTGCGTCAAACGCCAGCACTTCGCTGATTATGCCGACCGGGTCGTTTGCATGGGCGGCCCAGTCGACTTGGCTGCCTTCAACAAACAAGAAGAACCCGTCTGGATCTTTAGATAACGTTTCGATGGCTTTTTTCGTCATTTCCGCCAATGTCGGTTCATTCGCTCTCGTATAAGGGCGGTTCATATCCTGTGCCATGGCGTCATTGGCGAAGACGCCCCAAATTTTACGGGATTTCGAGTGAAGCAGCTCATTCCTTGTTTCGACGATGTCGTACCCTTTTTCTTTGATCGCTTCAAGCAGATTTTCGTTGTCTTTCCGGTTGTTTTTCCCGCTTCCTGGAATAAGTGCTTCTTTGCCGCCGCCTAAAACGACTTCAATGTTTTGGTATACTTGTTGTTCAGCAATATCAGAAAACCAATTGCGATGTTCGACATGGGCAGAAAACCCGGCTGGTGTAGCATGCTGGATGGCTGATGTGGCAATGATCCCGGTTGATTTTCCTTGCAGTTCAGCTCCTTCCAATACATTGGCGACCGGTTTTTTCGCTTCTTCTTTTGGAACCGAAGCGACTCCGGGAGAATTGACGATGCTTGGCAGGATGCCAATATACTTGTCATTCGACTTAAAGCCGGTCGCCATAGCGGTGGCCGCTGGAGCGGAGTCAGTAATCGCTGATTCGGCAGAGTACGTTCGTACGGCGCCGCTCGCCATCTCATCTAAAGCGAGCGGGGCACCTTTGTACCAACGGGCCAACGTCGTTGCTCCAGCGCTTGTTCCGTCCATCACCATCATAATGACGTTTTTTACATGCCCTTGTTTGTCTTTCTTTTTCTCCTCCACGCGCGCCGCAAACGCGAACGAACCAGCCGTCAAGGATCCGATAAGTGCCAAACTAACAATCTTTTGATGAATAGGTTTCAATATTCCATCCCCCTTTCGCAGTGTTTGCTATGATTATAGAAAATGTTTATGGATCGGTGATGTAGATTCAGTGAATAACTTGTAAAGACTTTGTTACAGAGGGATAAAAAGGGATCAAAAAGCGGGGGGCGAGCAGAAAAAAGTATTGTAAATCGCTTTCATATTATTTATAATAAAGCTAAACCGGTTTATGAAAGCGCTTTGAGAGCTAAATCGATTTAGGACAAGAGAGGGATCCCTGTTGAAAAAAGTCACGATGGCCGATGTCGCGAAATTGGCCAACGTTTCCAAAAGCACGGTTTCGCAATATTTGAACAAACGCTACGAGTATATGAGCGAGGAAACGAGAAAGCGCATCGCCGAGGCGATTGAGGAACTTGGCTATCAACCGAACGTGATCGCCCGCAGTTTGAAACAAAAAACGACGGCGACCATTGGCGTGATCGTTTTTAATATGCTTCATATGTTGACGACGCAAGTGCTGCACGCGATTGAAGAAGAGTGCCAAAAACGCGGCTTTCAAGTCATTGTCTCCAACTCCGGCGATGATCCGGAAAAAGAGAGAACATACATCGAGATGCTGCTGGCGAAACAGGTCGATGGGTTGATCGTCTTTCCGACGGGGAAAAATGAAGACGTTTACCAACGCCTTGCCGCCGAGCGGTTTCCGCTCGTCTTTGTTGACCGGATGGTGCCGGGAGTCGAGGTGGACAGCGTGCTGTTAGACAACTTTGGCGCAGCGGAGATGGCGGTTGATTATTTAGCATCGGGCGGTTATGACCGCATCGCCATTGTCACCCCGCCGCTCGTTCCTTACAACGTGCCGCGGATGGAACGGTTGGCAGGGTTTCGGGCGGCGATGGCGAAAAGAGGATTGGATATTGACGATAGGAATATCATCGCCGCCGATCCGGCCGCGCTGCCTGAGGAACTGAAAAAACGGTTTGCTGACCCCCGCCGGCCCAACGCCTTGTTTGCGATTAACGACTTGACATTGATGGGCGTTTTACGGTTTGTAAAAGAAAACGCCATTCGCATGCCGGACGAACTCGCGCTGATCAACATTGACGACGTGCCGTTTGCCGATATTTACACGCCGGCCCTGACCACGATCGCCCAGCCGACGTTTGCGATGGGGAAAAAGGCAGCTGAGCAGGTATTTTTACAAATCGACCGGAAACGGTCGGGCAAACCGCACGTGTTTCGTTTCTCTCCGGTGTTGATGGAACGGACATCGATTAGACGGGAAAAGGCTAAAAGGCTTGAGGAAAGGAGGAGAAACGGTGACGATCCATGAACAGGTGGTCATTGGCATCGATATCGGGACGACTAGCACGAAAGCGGTCGTTTTCGGCGAACGCGGTCGGGTGTTGGCTTCCTATGCCGTTGATTATCCGATCATCCAGCCGCATCCAGGCTTTGCCGAACAAGATCCGGAAGAGCTGTTTGCGGCGGTCATTCAAGCCGTCGGGGCGGTGACGATCCGCCATCGGATTCGTCCCGAGCAGGTGAAAGCGATCGGGTTGAGTGCGGCCATGCACTCGATCATGGCGCTTGACGAATCGGGGCGGCCGCTTACTCGCTTACTCATTTGGGCCGATAACCGAAGCATCGCCCAAGCGGAGCGGCTGCTGAAAGAGAACAACGGTCTTGACATTTATCGGCGGACGGGAACGCCGATCCATCCGATGTCTCCGTTGCCGAAACTGCTTTGGTTGAAAGAGAAGCAGCCGGATGTGTTTCGGCAAGCCCGTTGGTTTGTCTCTGTGAAAGATTATGTGCTTTACCGCTTATATGGCGACTATATCGCTGACCATTCGCTCGCTTCAGCGACCGGTTTGTTCCGCCTCGATACGCTCGATTGGGATGAGGACGTGCTTTCGTTTCTTGGCATAAGCCGCGAGCGGCTGCCGCGTTTAGTCCCAGCGACATACATCTTGCAAGGGATGAAGAAAGAATGGGCGGATAAAATGGGGGTATCCGCTGATGTGCCGGTCGTCATCGGCGCAAGTGACGGCGTGCTCGCCAACATCGGTGTCGGCGCGGTGCTTCCGGGCGAGGCAGCCATTACGATCGGGACGAGCGGAGCAGTGCGGACGATCGCCGCTGCCCCGACGACCGATGAAAAAGGGCGGACGTTTTGTTATGCGTTGACGCCTGGCTATTGGGTCGTTGGCGGGCCGACGAACAACGGCGGCATTTTGCTTCGCTGGCTGCGCGACGAGTTTGGCGCTCAAGAGCGGGAAGTGGCGAAAAAGCTCGGCATCGATCCGTACGATTTGTTGACGAAATATGCCGAACGCGTCGCGCCCGGAGCGGAAGGACTGGTGTTTTTGCCGTTTTTATCAGGCGAGCGGGCGCCGTATTGGAACGCGAACGCGCGCGGGACGTTTTTTGGCCTTGGCCTTCACCATCGGCGCGAACATTTGATTCGGGCGGTGATGGAAGGTGTCTGCTTCAGCATCGTATCGGTAGCGCTCGCGATCCGCGATGTCACCGGGCCAATGACCGAAATCCGCGTCTCCGGAGGTTTTGCGAAATCGCCGTTTTGGCGGCAAATGCTTTCCGATATGCTCGGCAAACCGCTCATTGTGCCGCAGACGCACGAGGCGTCGGCGCTGGGAGCGGCAGCGGTGGCGCTCCATGCGTTAGGGGAACTGCCATCTTTGGAAATGGTGAAGACGTGGATGGACACGACCGCCCGCCATGAGCCGAAGGAAGAACATACGCTTATTTACGCTGAGCTGTTTGATTTGTACAGCCGCTTATATGAGCGGTTAAAAGAGGAGTTTGACATCATCGCGGCGTTTCAGCGACGAGGAGGGTAACAGGCGCTGTCACCTAAATCGGTTTAGGAAGCATCGGCTGCTCCTAAATCGATTTAGGAGAACGTGCGGCCTCGCTTACGCCTTGCTGAAAACGCTTGCTCGTGGAACGAATTTGATTGCTTTGAGACGTTGAGAAAAGGAGAGGAGGTGAAGAGCGTCGGCAGGATGAAACCTCAGCCTTGATGGTTGCGCACCTGCCACGTGAGCACATCACTCAAGAAGAAACGATGGTCGAAAAGTCAATCAATAATATGGTGATGACATAGCGTATACCGCTTTTCCGACGGATCGTTTTCTCCAATCGAAAAAACCTTGCAACATCGGTTCTTCTTTGCATAATGGACGTTTATGGATTGGGAGAAACCGCTGTTTTTCACCGCTTTCTTAAATAGAAGAATACAAGGGGGAACAAGTCATGGGAATTGCCATTGTCATTGCCGCCATTATTGTTTTATTGTTATTGATTACCGCGGCGAAAATGCATCCGTTTGTCGCACTCATTTCCGTTTCCGTCGGTGTCGGGCTGGCGATGGGGATGCCGCTCATCGCTCCGTCGCCGGAAACACCAGGGATCATCGACTCGATTAAAGCAGGGCTTGGCAATACGCTCGGCTTTTTAGCGATCGTCTTGGCGCTTGGGACGATGCTCGGCAAAATGATGGCTGAGTCGGGCGGTGCGGAGCGCATTGCGAAAACGTTAATCAATCGGTTTGGCCAAAAACGCGTCCATTGGGCGATGATGGTCGTCGCCTTTTTAGTCGGGATTCCCGTCTTTTTCCAAGTCGGCTTTGTGCTGCTCATTCCGCTCGTCTTTACGATCGCAATCGAGACAGGTATCTCGCTTGTGACGATCGGCATTCCGCTTGTCGCCGGTTTGTCGGTGGTGCACGGCCTCGTCCCGCCGCACCCGGCGGCGATGGCGGCTGTCAGCATTTTTCAAGCTGACGTTGGAAAGACCATTCTTTATTCGATTATCGTCGGCCTACCGACGGCAATCATTGCCGGACCGCTGTTTGGCAAATGGATCGGCTCGCGCATACACAAACCCGTGCCGGCCGAAATTGCTGAGCAGCTCGTGCAGCAGAAAGAAGCGCGTGAACTTCCGGGCTTTGGAAATACGCTGTTTACCATTTTGCTTCCCGTTATTTTGATGTTGATTGCTTCTGTGGCCAACGTGACGCTTGATCAAAAGTCTGAAGCAGCGAAAGTGTTGCGCTTTATCGGCGATCCGATCGTCGCGCTGTTGATCGCCACGGTTTATTCATTCTTTAGCCTAGGCTATGCCCGCGGCTTTAACCGCGATGCTGTCCTGAAATTCGCCAACGACTGCCTCGGTCCGGTCGCAAACATCTTGCTTGTCATCGGGGCAGGCGGCGCGTTCAACAAAGTATTGCTTGATTCCGGCATCGGCAATCAAATCGCAGAGGTGGCGAAACACTCGCACTTATCCCCGCTCCTGTTAGGCTGGGGCATCGCCGCTCTCATCCGCGTGGCGACCGGGTCAGCGACCGTGTCGATGATGACCGCGGCCGGCATCGTTGCGCCGATTGCTGCGAGCATTCCGGGAACGAACGCGGAGCTCCTCGTTTTGGCGACCGGCGCCGGGTCGTTGATCTTGTCACATGTCAATGACTCCGGGTTCTGGATGATCAAAGAATATTTCGGCATGACGGTCAAGGAAACGCTCATGACATGGACAGTGATGGAAACGATTATTTCGGTGGTGGCGTTTATGTTCGTCTTGCTGTTAAATGTGGTTCTATAACAACAGAGTGGAAGAGGGTGTCTCGAAAGGATCGAGACCCCTCTTTCATTATGACATCCTTATTTTCGTCGGTGTCGCTTGTTTTGACATGTTCCTTTCATTTATTTTATGTTATAATAATGTAATAAAATATTACATAAGGAGTGACAAAAGTTGATTTTTGCGAGGCGTGCAGAGAGAAAAACAAGGAGTGAATCTGCTAGGTCAGAGCAGGAGGAAAAGCGTGAAGAACGAAACCAAATCGCTCGGCAAATTGTGGTGGCCGTTGATCAGCTCAAGGCGGTGATGGAACAGATGAAACTGGCGGCGCTTTCGCTAAGTCACATTTCCGATTCAAGCCAGAACAGCGCGGCAGAGCTGATGAGCCATAGCGAAAAAACAGTCGAGTATACAGAGAAAGTAGCGAAAAAAATGCGGGCCATCGAGGAAGCGGCTAAGGAAATTGCCGCATCTTCGAACGACATTCATGTAAGCAGCCGGCAGTTTTCTGAACAATGGATGCATTCATGGAATTCATTAGAAACGTTGCAAAAGGAAATCCGAACATTGCGCTCCCGCCATGAAACATTGCTGAGACAAATGGACCACCTTGTTTATCATTCGCAACGCATCAATCAAATTATATCGGCGATCGGTGAGATTTCACAAAAAACGAGAATTTTATCGCTAAACGCCAACATAGAAGCGGCTCGTGCCAGAGAACACGGACTTGGGTTTGCGGTCGTTGCGCGTGAAATTGGCATGCTAGCCAATCAAACATCGGAGGCGGTTCAACAAACGCAGGACATTTTGTCGCTCATTCAAGGGGAAATCGCAGCGACGACCGATATCGTTCGTGAAGAAACAAAGCAGATCGATGTCGAAGAAAAAGAAATGGAAGCGATTATGACGTTCCTTCATTCATTGCAGCAGCAGCTGAATAATATGATGGGCCTCGTCTCTTCTTCTGCTGAGTCAGCATCCGGGCAGTCGGATAGCGTGAAAGAAATTGTCGGCCTGCTTGAAGAAATTGTGCAATTGAGCCAGGAAAATCAACAGTTTGTCGAGCGGGTGGCGGCGGATATGAACGAACAACATGAGAACGTCAGGCAGATCTTGCGCATTCACGAAGCGTTGCAAAAGACGGCGGAGGATCTGCAGCAAACAGTCGGACGTGATTGGATGAGAGAAACGATTTTTGTGGATGATGCAGTCGTAAAAAACGCGATTCATAAACTATCAGCTTTGCTTCAGTCGGCTCCGTTGGAACAAATGGATGAGATCATCCACTGTCGGGTACTGGACCAATTTTTAGCCCAGAACGGAGAATTTGAGGCTGTTTGGTCGAATCGTCTTGATGGCACGTTTGTCTATTCGAATCCACCAGCCGGATTGGTCAACGCCAAAGTTCGGTCGTGGTTTCAGGAAGCCAGTAAAGGAACAGTGTACGTTTCTGATCCGTATGTGTCGGCATTGACGAAACGTGTTTGTGCCACGGTTTCCGCTCCCATTGCGAATCATAACGGTCAAATTGTCGGAGTTATCGGAGCGGATTTGGCGCTTTCGAAATGAGAGATGCCCCAAAAAAGGTGCATGTGTGCCTTTTTGGGGTGTTTTTTGTTTTTTAGGCACGAATGACTTTAGAAACAAGGGGGATGCTTTTTTGTGATAATAAATATAACAAAAATATGTTATAAAATATGACAATACTGTTGAATCAATGATATCTAGGCCTTACACTGCTAATCAAGAATACATCCTCAAGATGGTTTACACAAAATGGATATCGCTCGTCACCTTTGAGGAACAAGGGAGGGAGGCCGCTTTCCTAGATTAACGAAATATAAGGAATCATTGGTTTTTAGAAATGAATAAGGGGGAAGGATGTCCGAATGAAACCAAAATTCATGCGGAAGTTATGGTTGCTTTTCTGCATCAGCGTTTTTGCCCTTGGTGGATGTGCGGCGTCATCAGCTATGGATCAAGCAAAAAACGAAAACAAAAAGGATTCGTCTTCGGCTAGTAAAGAAGGCGATACGGTCAAAGTAGGGATTCTCCATTCGCTGAGCGGGACGATGTCCATCAGTGAAGTGTCGCTGCGCGATGCCGAATTAATGGCGATCGAGGAAATCAATGCATCCGGAGGGCTGCTCGGCAAGAAAATTGAACCGGTTGTGGAAGATGGGGCATCGGACTGGCCGACGTTTGCCGAAAAGGCGAAAAAACTGCTGCAAAAAGATCGAGTGGCCACCATTTTTGGCGGTTGGACATCGGCAAGCCGCAAAGCGATGCTTCCGGTTGTGGAGCAAAACAACGGGCTGCTTTGGTATCCGGTGCAATATGAAGGGATGGAGTCATCACCGAACATCTTTTACACCGGGGCGACGACGAATCAACAAATCGTTCCGGCGGTTAGTTGGCTCTTGAAAAACCGTGGCAAAACGTTTTTCTTGCTTGGGTCGGATTACGTCTTTCCACGGACCGCGAACAAAATCATCAAGGCTCAACTGAAGGCCGAAGGCGGGCAAGTGATCGGTGAAGAATATA
Organism: Geobacillus sp. C56-T2; assembly: GCF_007829715.1. Lineage (NCBI taxonomy): Bacteria > Bacillati > Bacillota > Bacilli > Caryophanales > Anoxybacillaceae > Geobacillus > Geobacillus sp. C56-T2. The sequence goes on along the minus strand of NZ_VJWB01000001.1, from coordinate 1,890,982 downwards.
CGCCGCTCGGCCATACCGATTATAGCACCATTATCAGCAAAATCAAACAAGTGAAACCGGCTGTTGTCTTCAATACGCTCAACGGCGATAGCAATGTCGCCTTTTTCAAACAGTTGAAAGACGCTGGCATTACGCCGAAAGACGTGACGGTGATGTCCGTCAGCATCGCAGAAGAAGAAATCCGCGGGATCGGGCCGGATGTGTTGGCCGGTCATTTGGCTGTGTGGAACTATTTCCAGACGACCGATACACCGGAGAATAAGGCGTTTGTACAAAAGTATAAACAAAAGTACGGACAAGACCGCGTGACTGATGATCCGATTGAAGCGGCGTATACAGCAGTTCATTTATGGGCCGAAGCGGTGAAAAAAGCCGGTTCCTTTGATGTGGATCAAGTGAAAAAAGCTGCGGCCGGCCTTGAATACAAGGCGCCGGAAGGAACGGTGAAAATTGACGGGGAAACGCAACATCTATGGAAAACGGTGCGCATTGGCGAAATCCAAGCGGACGGACAATTCAAAGAGTTATGGAATTCCGGCCAGCCGGTGAAGCCAGATCCGTATTTAAAGAGCTACCCATGGGCGAAGGGATTAAGTGAATAGTTCACTTGGAAGGAAGGGGTTTCCTTCCTTCTCGCCCAGCGGACATGAGAGGGGGATAGCGATGTTCATCGACCAATTATTCAACGGGCTGAGCCTCGGTTCAATTTTGCTTTTGATTGCCATAGGGTTGGCGATCACGTTCGGGCTGATGGGTGTCATCAATATGGCGCACGGTGAATTGATGATGGTCGGAGCGTATACGACTTATGTGACCCAACAATGGTTTGCCAACGATATGCCGCACTCGGCAGGACTGTATTTTGTCGTTGCCATTCCGTTGTCATTTTTGATCGCCGCTCTGCTTGGCTGGGGGTTGGAAAAAAGTTTAATCCGTCATTTGTATCGCCGTCCGTTGGACAGTTTGTTAGCGACATGGGGGATCAGTTTGATTTTGCAGCAGACGGCCCGCCTCATCTTTGGGGCGCCCAACGTGGCCGTTGTGCCGCCAAGCTGGCTCGATGGCGGAATCCGCTTGTTCGGGGCGGTGTTTCCGTATAAACGGTTGTTTATTCTTTGTCTTGTGTTGGCGATCGTTTTCTTTCTCTATCTGTATTTAATGAAAACACGAACTGGCCGACGCATTCAAGCTGTTACCATGAACCGGTCGATGGCGGCCTGCCTCGGCATTGCCACGCAAAAGGTCGATGCTTACTCGTTTGCCATCGGTTCAGGGTTGGCGGGAGTGGCGGGATGCGCGTTGACCTTGCTTGGGCCGATCGGGCCAACGATCGGCACTTACTATATTGTCGATGCGTTTATGGTCGTCATTTTAGGGGGAGTAGGAAAACTGGCCGGGACGATGCTGGGGGCATTTGGCATTGGCTTGATTTCGACGTTCGTCGAGTATTCCACAAGCGCCACTATGGCCAAAGTCATTGTGTTCGTTTTGATTATTGCGTTCTTGCAATGGAAACCATCCGGTCTTCTTAACGTGAGAACGCGGTCGCTTGATTGAGGGGGGAGCATAGTGAATCAACGTTGGGGATACTGGCTGTTTTTTGCCGCCTTGTTTCTTGCGCCGTTTTATTTGACTGAGTTTCGCTTGTCCCTGCTCGGCAAATTTCTTTGCTTGGCCATCGTGGCGGTCGGCATCTCCCTCATTTGGGGTTATACCGGCATTTTGAGCCTTGGCCATGGGGTGTACTTCGGATTAGGCGCTTATTGCATGGCGATGTATTTGAAGCTCGAAGCTTCGCGAGGGCATTTGCCTGATTTTATGGAATGGAGCGGCGTACGCGAACTGCCCTGGTTTTGGAAGCCGTTTGCGTATCCTATGGCGGCCATTGCCGCTGCGATCGCTCTTCCTACGTTGCTAGCTGCGCTATTAAGCTATTTCACATTTAAAAATCGGATTAAAGGCGTCTATTTTTCTCTTCTCTCCCAGGCGGTGGTCGTCGTATTGGTGACATTGTTTATCGGCAAGCAAGAATGGACAGGTGGAACGAACGGCTTGACCAATTTTTCAACTGTATTTGGTTTTTCGCTATCATCGCCGCTCACGCAAATCGTTTTGTATTGGCTGACAACAGTCTGTCTCGCTCTCATTTTCGTCGCGGCGCGCCGCTTGACGTCCGGACGGTTGGGGAAGGTGCTCATCGCGATTCGCGACGCGGAAAACCGGGTCCGTTTTTTAGGATTCAATCCGACCGTCTATAAAGTGTTTGTGTATAGTTTGTCGGCAGCTTTTGCCGGGGTGGCCGGAGCGTTGTTTGTCCTGCAAGTCGGGCTTATTTCCCCAGAGATGATGGGGATTATTCCTTCAATTGAAATGGTGTTATGGGTGGCTGTCGGCGGACGCCACTCGCTCATGGGCGCGATCGTTGGCGCGATTGTCATGAACACGGCGAAAAGTTTTTTAAGCGAAAATTATCCCGACCTATGGTTGCTTTTGTTAGGCGCGCTGTTTGTCGTTGTTGTGTTATTCGTGCCGAAAGGATTGGCGGGCATTTATGAATCGCTCGTTGCTGTTCGCATCAAAGCAAAAAGGGGGCATGAACGTGAAGCCCGTGTTGATGTGTCGTGATGTGATTGTTGACTTTGATGGATTTCGCGCTTTGCAAGGTGTTGATCTCGCCGTTTACCCTCATGAAGTGCGGTTTTTGATCGGCCCGAACGGAGCGGGGAAAACAACACTTCTCGATGTCATTTGCGGACGGACGAGAGCGACGGACGGTCGAGTGATGTTTTTCTCCCATGACATCACGAAACAGCCGGAATACGAGATCGTGCAAATGGGGATTGCCCGGAAGTTTCAAAGCCCTTCCATTTTTCCGTTTTTGACAGTATGGGAAAATATGGAGTTGGCCATTCGTCAAGATCGGCGCTTGCGTTCTGTTTTGCGGGCGAAGCGGACCGAAGAAGAGGAAGAGATCATGGCAGCCCAACTAGAGAGAATGGGATTGCTTGATGAACGTCATCGCTTAGCCGGCACTCTGTCTCATGGACAAAAACAGTGGTTGGAAATCGGCATGCAACTGATTCAGCGTCCGCAACTTCTCCTATTGGATGAGCCGATTGCTGGCATGAGCGCAGCGGAACGGGAGCGCACGGGGGAATGGCTTCATGAAATTGCTGAACATTGTGCGGTGATCATTGTGGAGCATGATATGGACTTTGTCCGCCGCTATTCGAAACAAGTGACGGTGATGCATGAAGGAAAAGTATTGTGCGAAGGCTCGATTGATGAGGTGCAGCAAAACGAACAAGTCATCGATGTGTATCTTGGAAGGAGGAAAAACGCATGTTATGTCTCCGGAATGTAACCGCTGGCTATGATGAAAGTGTTGTGCTCGATCAAGTTCGCATGGAAATTCCTCTCAGCCGGGTGACAGCGGTGTTAGGCAGAAACGGGGTCGGCAAAACGACGTTGATGAAAACGATCATCGGGTTGATTCGCCCGATGTCAGGCGTGATCGAATGGGAAGGAGAAGATATCACGCGATGGCCGCCGGAGCGGCGGGCGCGGGCAGGGATCGGTTATGTGCCGCAAGGGAGGGAAATTTTCTCTGCGCTGACAGTGGAAGAAAATCTCCTTCTCGGGTTGGAAGCGCAGGCCGAGAACGTCCGTCCTCAGCCGATCCTTGAGGAAATATATGCATTATTTCCAGTCTTAAAAGAGATGCGCCAGCGAAAGGGAGGGGATTTAAGCGGCGGACAGCAACAACAGCTGGCCATCGCCCGCGCGTTAGCCGGCGAGCCGAAACTGCTCTTGCTTGATGAACCGATGGAAGGCATTCAGCCGTCGATCGTTGAGTTGATTCATGATGTGATTATGAAAATCGCCGAAGAAAAGCAGGTCGGCATCGTGTTGGTCGAACATAACGTGGAGCTGGCGTTTTCTTGTGCCGATCATTTCTATATTTTGGATTGCGGCACTGTCGTGGCGAAGGGGGATGTCGATGAGGCGGATTTGACTTATATTCAATCGTTTCTTGCTGTTTAAGCCACAGGCCGCGGGTTAGCGATGAGAGATTTCTTGAACCTGCGAGAATAGGTGGGGGCATTTAAGAGGGGGAGAGATGAGTGAAACTGACTCCGCGCGAACAGGAAAAGCTGTTGATCGTCGTGGCCGCCGATTTGGCGCGCCGCCGGAAAGAACGAGGATTGAAACTGAATTATCCGGAAGCGGTGGCGCTCATTACGTATGAGCTGTTGGAAGGCGCCCGCGACGGACGGACGGTGGCGGAGCTGATGCAATACGGCGCAACGATTTTGACGCGGGACGATGTGATGGAAGGCGTCGCTGACATGATTGAAGAGATTCAAGTGGAAGCGACGTTTCCCGACGGTACGAAACTCGTCACCGTCCATCAGCCGATCCGGTCGTAACGACGCCGGTCGATTCAATGAAAGTGGATAAAGGAGTGGTCCTATGATCCCAGGAGAATATCGATTGCGTGACGAACCGATTGTTTGCAATCGGCAGAAACCAGTCACGAAACTGACGGTCATCAACCGCGGCGACCGCCCGGTGCAGGTTGGTTCCCATTTTCACTTTTTTGAAGTCAACGCATTTCTTGAATTTGACCGGCAGGCGGCGTATGGAAAGCATTTGAACATTCCAGCCGGGACAGCGGTTCGTTTTGAGCCCGGAGATGCGAAGCAAGTAGAGCTTGTTCCGTTCTCCGGCGAACGCCGGGTGTACGGATTAAACAATATGGTCAACGGCCTCCTTGATGGCAGCAAGAAGGGAGAGTAAGAGAATGAGTTTTTCTATGTCAAGACGGCAATATGCGGATATGTTTGGGCCGACGACTGGGGACTGCATCCGGCTAGCGGATACGGACTTATGGGTTGAAATTGAGCATGACTATACGGTTTACGGCGATGAAGTGAAATTCGGCGGTGGGAAGGTGATTCGCGACGGGATGGGGCAACATCCGCTCGCAACCCGCGACGAAGCGGTCGATTTAGTGCTGACGAATGCTGTCGTCGTTGATTACACTGGCATTTACAAAGCCGATATCGGGATCAAAGACGGGAAGATCGCCGCTATCGGCAAAGCTGGGAATCCGCTGTTAATGGACGGCGTCAATATTGTCATCGGCGCCTCAACGGAAGTGATCGCGGCGGAAGGAAAAATCGTGACCGCCGGCGGGGTCGACGCCCATATCCATTTCATTTGCCCGCAGCAAATCGAAACTGCTTTGTCATCCGGCATTACGACGATGATCGGCGGCGGGACCGGACCGGCGACTGGAACGAATGCCACGACGTGCACGCCGGGAGAGTGGAACATTTACCGGATGCTTGAAGCTGCCGAAGCGTTCCCAATGAATATCGGTTTTTTAGGAAAAGGCAACGCATCGGCGAAAGAACCGATCACTGAACAGGTCTGCGCTGGAGCGATTGGGCTCAAACTTCATGAAGACTGGGGAACGACGGCGGCGGCGATTGACGCATGCTTGCGGGTGGCCGATGAGTACGATGTGCAAGTCGCCATTCATACGGATACATTGAATGAAGGCGGGTTTGTCGAGCATACGCTAGAGGCCATTAACGGGCGCGTGATTCATACATACCATACGGAAGGAGCCGGAGGGGGGCATGCGCCCGATATTATGAAAGTTGCCAGCTTCCCGAACATTTTGCCTTCTTCCACGAATCCGACGCGGCCGTATACAAAAAACACGCTTGATGAGCATTTGGATATGCTAATGGTGTGTCATCATTTAGATCCATCTGTTCCAGAAGACATTGCGTTTGCCGATTCGCGCATTCGCAAAGAAACGATCGCTGCTGAAGATATTTTACACGACATCGGCGCGTTCAGCATGATCAGTTCCGATTCGCAAGCGATGGGGCGCGTTGGGGAAGTCATTTTGCGTACATGGCAAACGGCGGACAAAATGAAAAAACAGTTTGGCCGCTTGCCGGAGGAAACGGGGCGGGGCGATAATGTCCGCGTCAAACGGTATGTCGCGAAATACACGATCAATCCAGCCATTACTCATGGGATTGCCGAATATGTCGGCTCGGTGGAAGTCGGAAAATTCGCAGATTTGGTCGTTTGGCATCCCGCTTTTTTCGGGGTCAAGCCTGAGCTCGTCATCAAAGGCGGGATGATCGCCTACAGCGTAATGGGCGACCCGAACGCCAGCATTCCGACGCCGCAGCCCGCTCTGTACCGCCCGATGTTCGCCAGCTATGGCGCCGCCATCACAAAAACGTCCATCACCTTTTTATCCAAAGCGGCGCTTGAACGCGGCATTCCTGATAAGCTAGGGCTGCAAAAAACGGTAAAACCGGTCGGGAATATTCGCCGTTTATCGAAAAACGATATGGTGTTCAACAACGCCATGCCCCACATCGATGTTGATCCGCAGACGTATGAAGTGAAGGTCGACGGGCGGCTCATTACGTGCGAGCCGGCCGAAGTGGTGGCCATGGCGCAACGATATTTTCTTTTTTGAGGTGATGGCAGATGATTATTGAAACGATTGTCGGCAATATTCAAACCCTCTCTTCTCTTCCCCCGCATATTGAACGGGTGTACATGGCGAGCGACGATTTAGTGAAGCGAATCCAGCGGGTCGTGACCGATCATGGGCGGGAACTTGGCATTCGCCTAAAGGAAGCGAAAGAATTGGCGGATGGAGATGTATTGTGGATGGATGACTATAACGCGATCGTTGTTTCCGTTCTTCCTGAGGATTTGCTCGTTATAAAGCCGGTTTCGTTGAAACAAATGGGGGAGATCGCTCATCAGCTCGGCAACCGCCATTTGCCCGCCCAATTCGAGGAAGGGGAAATGCTTGTCCAATACGACTATTTAGTCGAAGAGCTGCTCAAACAGCTGCACATCCCGTACAAGCGGGAAAAACGGAAAGTAAAACAAGCGTTTCGTCATATCGGCCACCGCCATGACTGACCAACAGCTATTGTGGCTGTTGCAGCTCTCGGATTCGAATTTTCCATCTGGAGCATTTTCCCATTCCTTTGGGTTTGAAACATACATGTACAATGAGCAAATTTGTGATGCCAAAACATTTCGTGAATCACTTATCGTTTACATTCAAACCCAGCTGACGTATACGGATGGATTAGCGTGCCGGATCGCCTATGAGCAGTTGAAAGCCAACAGCATCGAAGGACTGCAACGGTTGAACGAAACGCTGTTTGCTCTCTGCCTGGCGAAGGAAACGCGGGAAGGAACGAGAATGATCGGAGAGCGTTTATGGAAACTTTGCCGCCACATTTATTCGGTCGATGAACTCGATGAGATCGTACAAACGAAGCAGTCCATTCATCCGGCCATCGTGTTTGCGGCAGTCGGTCGCAAAATCGGGGCAACCAAACAAACGACGGTGCTGACGTATTTGTTTGCTTCTGTACAAACGATGGTGCAAAACGCGGTCCGCGGCATTCCCCTCGGCCAAACGGACGGGCAACAGCTGCTCGTCATGGTGCAGCCATATTTGATTCATGCCACGAACATCATCGAGATGCTCGGCGAAGAGGAGCTCGGGGCGGCAGCCATTGGCTTAGAAATCGCGCAAATGCAACATGAACGCCTTCCGGTCCGGTTGTTTATGTCATAATACTGGACAAACAAAAAAGCGCCTATTTGGGTTGGAATGAAAAACGAAGAAGGGGGAATATCATGATCGAACCGGTACGAATCGGCATCGGCGGCCCCGTTGGCGCCGGCAAAACGATGCTTGTCGAGAAACTGACGCGGGTGATGCACCACCGCTTTAGCATCGCGGTCATTACGAATGATATTTATACAAAAGAAGATGCCCAATTTTTAATCAAACATAGCGTTCTGCCGGAAGATCGGATTATCGGCGTCGAAACAGGCGGGTGCCCACATACCGCCATTCGCGAAGATGCATCAATGAATTTTGCGGCCATTGATGAACTGAAGCGGCGCCATCCGGATGTCGAGCTCATTTTTATCGAGAGCGGCGGCGATAACTTGGCGGCGACCTTCAGTCCGGAGCTTGTTGATTTCTCCATTTACGTCATCGACGTCGCCCAAGGGGAAAAAATACCGCGCAAAGGCGGACAGGGGATGATTAAGTCGGATTTGCTCGTGATTAATAAAATTGATCTTGCCCCTTTCGTCGGTGCCAGTCTGGAAGTGATGGAACGGGATGCCAAGGCGGCGCGAGGGGCGAAGCCAGTCATTTTTACAAATTTAAAAGAAGAGATCGGGCTTTTTGACGTTGTGGATTGGATAGAAAAACAGGTGCTGTTGGCAGGGTTGGACGAATGAGCTGGACGGGGCGTTTGCAATGCACAGCGGTCGTGAAAGACGGCCGCACCGTCATTTCTGACACTTATAATGAAGGAGCGCTGAAACTGATGCGCCCTGTTTATCTCGATTCTGCTCATCCGACATTATATCTTGTTCACGTTGGAGGAGGATACGTCAATGGCGACTGCTACGAGATCAATATGAAGTTGCAGTCTCACGCCAAATTGATGGTGACGACACAAGCGGCGACAAAAGTATACAAAACCCCGTATGCGCCTGTTTGGCAATATACGCAATTTTCCTTGGGTGATGAAAGTGTTCTCGAATATTTTCCCGATCCTCTCATTGCCTACGAGCAAGCCCGTTTTATCCAAGAGACTGTCGTTCATGTAACAAGCCGTTCGACATTTATGTATGGGGAGATCATCACGCCGGGTTGGTCAGAGAGCGGCCAACTGTTCCGCTACGATTGGATTCGTTCGAAACTGAAGGTGTATCAAGACGAGGCGTTCGTTCTGTTTGATCATCTGTACTTAGATTCGCGGCAGCACTTAACAAGCATGCTGCAGCTTGGCGGCTATACGCATGTCGGATCATTGGTGGCTCTGTCTCCGTTCATCACAAAGGAAGTGTTAGAACAGCTCAACCAATTCATGGAAGAAATGCCGCAAGAGGTTCGCTACGGTTTTTCAGCGGCAGCCGTTCCAGGCTTTTCTGTACGTATATTGGCGTATGAAACATCGGCCATCGAAGCGATATTTCAACGCATCCACCAGTTTATTCGCCACCAATGTGGTGAGAAAGCGCCAGTTTGCTGGAGGAAATATTGACAAGAGAAAGGAAGAAGACAATGGGAACGATATGGCCTGTGCTCTTGTTTGGATTGCTGCTAGGAATGAAACATGCGACAGAACCGGATCATGTTATTGCGGTTTCTACGATTGTCAGCCGAACAAAAAAACTTTCCCTTTCGTCGCTGGCCGGCATGTTTTGGGGAATCGGCCATACGTTGACGCTGCTCATCGTCGGGATGGCGATGATCGCTTTTGAGCGACAAATTCCTGAACAGGTTGCTTCTTACCTTGAAATGGTCGTTGGCGTTATGATCGTCATTTTAGGAATTGCCAGTTTTCGCTCGCCAATGAGCATGGATCATCATCGCCGTGGCGATATTCATCATTTTCATATCAAATCGACATTGATCGGCATTGTTCATGGTTTGGCCGGAAGTGCCGGAATGGTGTTGTTGACGATGACGACGGTTAAAGGAACTTGGATGGCCTTTTCCTTTATTTTGCTTTTTGGCTTAGGGACGGTCATCGGCATGATGTTGTTCACCACACTTCTTGGCGTTCCGTTCGTTTGGATGAAAGTGAAACGGCAAGCCATAAGCCAATGGATGGTGAAAACCGTCTCCCTCATTAGCATCGCCTATGGAGTATATTACATTTATCATATAACCACCGAGCTTTAATACTCCTAGCGACTAGCTTCATAGGTGAGGAGTATAAAATATTGGAAGAAGCACTAGCCTTGGGAGAAGGCTGGTGCTTCTTTTTCAAGAAGACGTCATCATTGCACCGTGTCACCCTAGTGGTTTCACAAGCAACAGCTCATCCCGAATCGGAATGCCATCAGCGCTCATCAACGGAATGCTTGGCTTGATTTGCCGCGCCTTGTCGACGGCGTTCGGAAAGACATTTACGATTTGATAGCCGCGCTTTTGATAGAAACGAAGTGCATGCAAGTTGTCATTCGTCGTGATCAGTCGAACCGCGGTGCACCCTTGTTGCCTCGCCCATGTTTCTGCCTCATGCAAAAGGGCGCTGCCGACGCCGCGGTTTTCCATTATGCTGTCTAGCGAGATGATCTCGCATTCGTTTCCGCGAATCACAAACGTAATGAGCCCGATGATCCGCTGTCCATTCTCGACAGCGGCAAATCCATCCAGCTCGCTGCAGTCATAAGCACCAGTCGACACCACCATTTGTGGACTTCCCCAATGTTCGATAAAAAACTGGTTGACTAGAGCGCGGTCTAATTGTTTTGTTGGGACGATGTTCAAGACCGTTTTCCTCCCCTATACCAGCGATTCACGTTTTCTATTATACTGGAAGTAGATGCTTTTTACATATGGATGAGGAGGAAAGACATGGAGAACCGAATCGTAGCGGGGAAAACGATTCGACAATGGATGAGGGAACTTCCGTTGTTGGAGAATATGATCAGAACAGAAGAAGTGTTTTGGCCGAATCCAAACATTTGTTCGTTTGATCAAGCCGCCCGCCATCTTCCGCTCGGTGAACGCGATGTCAAGGAAGCCGAAGAGCGGTTGGCGCGCTTTGCCCCGTATATCGCCAAGGTGTTTCCGGAAACGCGGGACAGTGGCGGAATCATTGAATCGCCGCTAATAAAGATTCCGAAAATGCAACGGTATTTGGAAGAGATGAGCGGGCAGCCGATTGAAGGGGAAGTATGGCTCAAATGCGACAGCCATCTCCCCATCTCCGGATCGATCAAGGCGAGAGGGGGGATTTATGAGGTCTTGAAACATGCCGAAGACCTCGCGCTCGCAAACGGTTTGATTTCCATAGAGGATGACTACGCGGTCTTCGCTGACGAGGAGTTTCGGAAGTTCTTTTCCCGCTATTCGCTTGTCGTTGGTTCAACGGGAAATTTAGGCCTGAGCATCGGAATCATCGGAGCGCGGCTTGGATTTCATGTGACGGTGCATATGTCGGCGGACGCGAAACAGTGGAAGAAAGATTTGCTGCGAAGCAAAGGGGTGACGGTGGTCGAACATCTCACCGATTACAACAAAGTGGTCGAAGAGGCGAGAAGACAATCGGCTGAAGACCCAACCTTGTATTTTATCGATGACGAAAATTCGATTCATTTGTTTTTAGGATACGCGGTGGCGGCGTTGAGGTTAAAGCAACAGTTAGAAGACAAGAACATCATCGTCGATGAAGATCACCCGCTGTTTGTCTACCTTCCTTGTGGAGTTGGCGGCGGACCGGGTGGGGTGACGTTTGGTTTGAAACTTGTGTATGGGGATCATGTGCATTGCTTTTTCGCCGAGCCAACCCATTCGCCTTGCATGCTGCTTGGGCTGATGACGGGAGAGCACGATCGCGTCTCGGTGCAGGAGTTTGGCATGGATAACCGAACCGAAGCCGACGGGCTGGCCGTCGGCCGCCCTTCGCGACTGGTCGGAAAGATGCTGGAACACGTCATCAGTGGCGTCTATACAGTGGACGATTCCACCCTTTATCGGTTGCTCGCGGCGATGATCGATACGGAGGAGATCCGCTTGGAACCGTCCGCGTTGGCAGGGGTCGCAGGGCCTGTGCGGCTGTTTCAAGAGCAAGCGGGGCAAACGTATCTCAAGCAACATCATTTGAAAGAAAAAATGAACAAAGCCACCCATATTTGCTGGGCCACAGGCGGAAGCATGGTGCCGAAGGACGTGATGGACACCTACTATCAGGAAGGGAAACGCCGGCAAGGGTGATGCCGCCGAAAGAGCATGACAGCTTTTTCGGCCGACGCTATGTTTTACGCAGGAAAGGCGTTGGCAGATAGAGATATCTAGGAGGCCGGTGATTTAAGGGGAAATACTGCTCTCCAACAATGTTTCTCAAACTAAAAAACCTTGCAACGTCATCATTTCATTCCTTGTAATTTCTCACCAATCGAGAGAATCTGTTGTTTTTCACTAACCTTCTAGAGAAAGGGCGCCCCGCATCGAAGAAGATACGGGGCGTTTCGTATGTCCGATCGATTGGTCACCCCCATTGCACTGCCACCGCCCGAACGGGTGAGCCGTCGCCGCCGGGCAAGGAAAGGGGCAAGGCGATGATGTACGGGTCATCGAAATCGATTTGATCGAAGTTGGTGAAGTTTTCTCCGATCACCCCGTTAGCGCCGAGAATAAGTTCATGGGCGCGAAACGAGGAACCATCCGGTGGATCGATGTTCAAGGCATCGATCAAAAACGTGCGAACGCCCCGTTCGAGCATTGCTTCGATGACATCCGGCGCGACGTACGGGTGGCGAAAATACCGCTCCGTCCCAGCGCATGATGACCAGTCGGTGTGAAACAAAACGATCGTTCCTGGCGACAGTTTCGGCATATACGGGGCGGCATCCGTCATCGTCACTGCTTCCCCTTCCGCTTTCCTTGTGGCATCGATCACAACGCCGCGGCCGAGAAAATAAGTGAGCGGCACGTCATCCAACCGCCAGCCGTGCTCGCAAAAGTGGAACGGCGCATCGACATGGGTGCCGCTATGCGAACCGAGCACAAGACGGCTGACATGGTAGCCGTCAGCGGCGAACGTGGCCGCCGGTTCGATGTGCGGCTTCGGATCCCCGGGGTAAACCGGAGTTTGGGCCGTGATCGGCATGGAGAGGTCGATGAGTTTTTTGATGATCATTGCTTCATTCTCCCTTTGAAAAGTGGTTCGTTGCTTTCATCATATAATGAAAACGTATAGAAAAGAAAGCTTAAGAAACAACCTTCGGCCAAAGGCGCCGCTTGTCTATGTCGCAAGGACGCTCATCGGATGAATCGCTGCTCCGGCGGACATATTCATCAATTAGACTGGCTAATGCCTGCAGGCGAGTAATGGGGCTCGGCTTTACCTTTGTGTAAGGGAAATTCACCATATCCACAGGCATTTTTGCGGCTAAACTAGCGGTAGAGATGTATAATGGGAGCAGCATCCACTTGTTTGCTAGGTGGCGCGAAAGGGAAGAGGGGGGCTTTGAAAAACTTTGCTGCTGGCAGCTGCCGTCTTTTTGAAAGAGATGAAGGATTTCCGAGCACAGTGGCGAATGAAACAAGTAAATAGGGCGTGCCGGACAGATATCGGTAAAGGGAACGCATCAGCCAAGGACGCATGCCGAAAACATAGAAAGGGTGAAACGAATGCAAACAGCGGTACAGAAAAAGAAACTATACATCAACGGCGAATGGCGGGAAGCGAAGTCTTACACCGAACTGAAATCACCGTATTCACGCGAGACGATTGCCGAAATTCCGATGGCCAACGAACAAGAAGTTGATGAGGCGATCGCTGCGGCGTATGCGGCGCGGCAGACGATGGCCGCCATGCCGGCGCATGAACGGGCCGCTATTTTAGGGCGGGTCGTCGAACAGTTGAAAGAGCGGCAAGAAGAAGCGGCGAAGTTGATCGCCTTGGAAGCCGCCAAGCCGATCACCACGGCGAAAGGGGAAGTCGCCCGCACGATCCAGACGTATACATTCGCCGCCGAAGAAGCGAAGCGCATCCATGGCGAAACATTGCCGCTTGATGCGGCGCCGGGCGGGGAAAACCGCATCGCCATCACCGTCCGTGAACCGATCGGCGTCATCGGAGCGATCACGCCGTTTAACTTCCCGATGAACTTAGTCGCCCATAAACTTGGTCCGGCTATCGCTTCAGGCAACACCGTTGTGTTAAAGCCAGCCAGCCAAACGCCGCTGTCGGCCTACTTTATCGCCGAGCTGTTCGAGAACGCAGGCTTGCCGAAAGGGGCGCTTAACGTCGTCACCGGAAGCGGCCGCACGGTCGGCGATCAAATCGTCGCCGATCCCCGTATCAGCATGATCACGTTCACCGGCAGCCCGGAAGTGGGCATCGCGATCCGCAATAAAGCAGGCTTAAAGCGGGTGACGTTGGAGCTTGGCTCGAACTCCGCCGTCATCGTCGACGAGCAGGTCGATCTTGACCGCATCATCCCGCGCTGCGTATTTGGCGCGTTCACGTTCCAAGGGCAAGTGTGCATTTCGCTCCAGCGCGTCTATGTCCATGAAAAACGCTATGACGAGTTCGTTGAAAAATTCGTCGCTGCCGCGAAACAGTTGAAAACAGGCGACCCGCTCGATCCAGCCACCGATGTGTCGGCGTTAATCACGCCAAACGATGTCGATCGCGCGCTTGCTTGGATTGAAGAGGCGAAACAAGGCGGCGCGAATGTCGTCCTTGGCGGCGAGCGCGACGGCAACATTTTGCTTCCAACGGTCATTGTCGATGCCCAACCGACAATGAAAGTGTCATGCCAAGAAGTGTTCGCCCCGATCGTCTTGATCAACCGCGTCCGCTCGATTGACGAGGCGATTGCGCTTGTCAACGACTCGCGCTACGGTTTGCAGGCGGGCATTTACACCGATAACGTCCATACCGCGTGGAAAGCGGCGAAACAACTGCACGTCGGCGGCGTGCTCATCAACGACATCCCGACGTTCCGCGTCGACCATATGCCGTACGGCGGCGTGAAAGAAAGCGGGTTCGGCCGCGAAGGGATTCGCTATGCGATCGAGGAAATGACCGAGTTGAAGTTGATTATTTTCAACGAAAATTGAAGCAACGAGAAATTGAATTTCGACAGAGGACGTTCTTGGCGAAAAAGAGCGTCCATTTTTTTCGTGCGGAAACAGGAGTTTTCCCCTTTGTAAGGAAATAAAATAAATGAACGACCATTGGTAGCGTCAAAAGTTCTATGAAAACTCCACACAGACCATCCCATTGAGCATCGTGGGGCATGCAGAGAGCCGGATTCGCCCTTGACCAACACCCGCCAAAGGTGGGAAAGAGTCGTCAAGGGCGACGGGGACAAAAAAGAAGGCAATAGGAAAGCCGCCCTTGCTTTTACCGAATTTTACCTTTGGCGGTGTTCGGTTGGTCAAGGGTTCGCTTCGCCGAATCCGGCAGGAGTTCTGTTCAACGGGCTCTGGAGGACAAAAAAGTTAGGCTGCCTCGTTTTGAAGGAAGTCCTGAGCCATGGTGATGAGCTTCGTCCACCGGGCTGGCATATGCGGCAGCTCGGCGAGCTCCGGGATGACGACCGGTACCCGGCCTTCGAGCGCGCTATGCGGGCGCAGAAAGTTGAAATACGCCACAAACAGCGTCACAAAGGACACCGAGCCTTCCTCGGCGCCAAACCCATGGGTCGGGCGGTAGTTGCCTTTAAAGGTCCGGTTGAATCGCTCGATGATCTGCTTGAGAGGGCGAAACTCTTCCGAGACCGGATCTTCGTTGGTCAGGCCGATCACCTGGCGGACGTCAAACGAAATCCCGTGCTGGGCAAAGAAGTGTTGCGCCAACCGGTAAATCGGGTTGCCATCCACGACGAACGACAAGTCGTCTGGAAGGGACGGCAGCTTCCTGAGGACATCATTGATCGCCTTGATGGCCGAGAGCGTGTCCCGGTTGGGCGAGACGCGATAGGACAGCACGATCTTTTTCACGGCGTCGAACATAAAGAATAGGTAATGCCAACGGCCCTTCACACGAATATATGTCTCGTCCCCACAGAACGAACCGGACAGCTCATACGGAAATCGGTCGACAAAGGGCTTGATCCAAAGCGCGACGCTGTTGGCGTAGTTGAGCACCGTCTGATGGGAGATCGAGACGCCATGGATGTCCTTCAGGGCGGCGGCGGTTTCCCTCGAGGACATCCCAAAGTTGACGTAGTACGTCAACACGAGCCCCAACACGTGCGGCGATGTCGCCAGCCGGGACAAATCGACCTTCGGCTTGATGAGCGATGAGGAAGCCAACGGGAGAAAGTCAAACAAGAACTCCCGAAACAAATACCGCACCTTGAAGGCTTGAGGATTCTGTTGAAACTGTTGGCGCTCTTTCTTCGTCATCCGGCGAAGGTTGGCCTGGTAAAACGGGCAATCGTTGTTCTTGCACTTATAGACGTTGTATTCCTTGCGTTCCTTGATTTTTTCCAACGTCTTTTTGCAGTGCGGACAACGAAAGACCGCTTGCTTGGTGAACCGATTTCGGTGGTTGAACCGGCATTGGCACACTTTGCATTGGTATTGCCCTTTTCCGCCGTTATTGGCGTACAGGTAAGAAGAGGGAGCCTGGCAGCGAGGGCAGGTCAACGAATCCGGAACACGGTGTTTCGCCTTCGCGCGGCGCTGGATGGGCCGTAAAGGACGTCTGTGCTGGGCTTCATAGTCTGCCAACAGCTTCCGGTAATCAAGGGTTTCCGGCACATCGATGATCGGAAGGTCATCGACCTGAAGTTTCCGGTACGGCTTTTGGATGGGTTCGTCCCAGTCCTCGAGATGCAAGGATTTTCCCAATATCACACCCATCAAATACACAATGATTTGATATTGGGTCTTGATGATTTCGAGCAAATAGGCTAATAATTGAGGTAACAAGCTTGTCACTCCTTTGTTTTGGCTGTTGGGTGTCGTTACCTCAATGATGGCCGAAAACAATGGGGGTGGCAAGCTTTTTTTCTTCCAACCGTTGAAACTCAAGGGAAAACCGTGAGTGTGGAGGATAAACTTTTGACAATACCCGACCATTCAGAGGGGGAGAGCGATGGAAACGATCGTACTGACATTTGACCAAAACAAAGCGATTTTGGAGCTGAACCGCCCACAGGCGCTCAATGCGATGGATGGAAAAATGTTAACAGAACTTGTCGGCGCATTGCGGCAAATCGAAGAAAGTGACGCTTCGATCGTCGTCATCCGCGGCAAGGGAAGAGGATTCTCGGCAGGTGGCGACATTAAGACGATGCTTTCTGTCGATGACCCGGGCCAATTTCAGACGGTGATGAACACGATCCAAGAGATGATCATGCGATTGTATACGATGCCGAAAATCACCGTTTCGCTCATCCATGGGCCCGCTGCTGGTCTTGGGTTCAGCTTTGCGTTGGCGAGCGATTACCTCATCGCCACAAAAGAAGCGCGCCTCGCCATGAACTTTATCGGCGTTGGCCTCGTCCCTGACGGCGGCGGGCATTTCCTCTTGGCGCAGCGCGTCGGTACCGCGAAAGCGAAACAAATCATTTGGGAAGGAAAACCGATGAGCGCCGATGAAGCGCAGCAGCTTGGCCTCGTCGATTTCGTTGTCGATCATGAGGAGCAAGCCGAACAATTCATCGCTTCCCTGCAGGAAAAACCGCTCCAAGCCATGATCGCCACGAAACAGCTGTACGCCGAGCAAACAAAGGCGGACTTGCTTCGCGTCCTAGAGCTTGAAACCGACGCCCAACAGCGCATGCGGCAAACCGAAGACCACCGCGAAGGCGTCCGCGCCTTTTTAGAAAAACGGAAGCCGGTGTTTCGGGGGAGGTAGGGAAGAGAACGGCTTCCGCCTGTAGGGGCAGAAGCCGTTTTAAGCAAGGTTGATGGTTACTTAAGAGTCAGTTACGTTGAAATACGATTTCCCCGTTGATCATGGTCAGTTCTACGCTTTCACGCAAGTCAAAGGGGTCACCGCTCCAAATGACGATATCGGCGTCTTTTCCAACTTCGATTGAGTCTACAAGGTCTTCGATGCCGAAAGGTGTTTCTGATGAAGCAAAATAACGGGATTGGCTCCTAGTTATAGGGAGGAACTTTTCAATATTCATGTATATATAAGTTTAGGAGGGCGGTGATTTAATCGTGGATACGGCTTTACAATGCTATTTCTCTTGTTACATCGGTCCTGCTTTTCGGTCATTCTCCCATTGATGAAAGGAATCATCGGTTTTTTACCAGCCTTTTAGGAGGGCGGTGATGTAAGGAAGCATGCCGATTCATCGCCTTGCCTCTCAAAACGCGCTATTTCTCAAATAGAGAAGCATTGTAGCATCGAAACTGCTTTGTCACGCGTTCCCTTGTTGGTCAGGGGAAACAACGGTTTTTCACCAGCCTCTTAGGGCATCGCCTGTAATGATGGAGAAAGTTCTTCCATAAAGTTCTTGGTTGACTCATCTTTGTTTGTGTTATAGACAAACAAAGATAATTGCTTTATAATTTACTTAAAAGAAAGTTTTAAAAATTACTAGCCATTAGGGGGGTTACTATGAAGAAGGTTTCAAAGTTCTTAAGCCCTGTCTTATTACTTTCTCTTATCTTCCTGTTGTTGTCCGGCTGCGGGCAGGATGTCGCCAAAAATGAAAGCGGAAACAACAGCGGAAATCAGGCGGGCCAAGACAAAAAAATAAAAATTGGTTTTTCGGTATCCGACCTGACGCTTGAAAGATGGCAGCATGACCGTGACATTTTTGTTGAAGAGGCTAAGAAGTTAGGGGCCGATGTTTTAGTTCAGTCTGCAAACGGGGATAGCGAGAAGCAACTGTCGCAAATTCAAAATATGCTTTCCCAAGGGATTGATGTTTTAGTCATTGTAGCCGTTAATACGGAATCCTTATCACCAGTCATTCAACAGGCTAAAAAAGAAGGGGTCAAAGTGCTTGCTTATGACCGGCTTATCATGAATGCAGATGTCGATGCGTATGTGTCTTTTGACAACGTACGTGTCGGCGAAATGCAAGCGGAATATTTGGTGAAAAAAGTTCCTAAAGGAAACTACTTTTTATTAGGAGGTTCACCGACTGACAATAATGCCAAAATGTTTAGAGAAGGGCAAATGAAGGTATTGCAACCACTAATCGATAAAGGTGATATTAAGGTTGTCGGGGATCAATGGGCAAAAGACTGGCAAGCTTCTGAAGCAATGAGAATTATTGAGAATGCATTGACGGCCAACAAAAACCAAATTGATGCGATTGTGGCATCAAATGACAGCACGGCAGGCGGGGCGATCCAAGCGTTGAAAGCTCAAGGATTGGACGGAAAAGTGGCGATTTCTGGTCAAGACGCCGACTTGGCTGCCGTTCAGCGGATTGTCGAAGGCACTCAATCCATGACGGTGTACAAGCCGATTAAGAGCATCGCGACAAAGTCCGCGGAAGTGGCTGTACAGCTGGCGAAAGGAGAGAAAATTCAAACGGATGAAACGATAAATAATGGAAAAGTGGATGTACCATTTATCAAGTTGGATCCAATCATGGTGGATAAAGATAATGTCATTGATACCGTTATTAAAGACGGATTCCACTCGTATGATGAAGTTTATAAAAATGTGCCCGAAGATAAACGCCCGCCGCGTCCATAATTCGCTAGAATCGATGGGCGGACAGCATCTTCGCTTAAAGGCGCGAATGCTGTCCGTCGTTTCTAAACTTAGTTTACCAATTTAACTTTCTTTGTTAGTAGGTGGGATCTATGCAACCGTATATTTTGGAAATGAAGGGAATTACAAAAGAGTTTCCAGGGGTTCGGGCATTGGACAATGTGACTTTTTCCGTTCGTAAGGGAGAGATCCATGCCCTTTGTGGAGAAAATGGTGCTGGGAAATCGACGTTGATGAAAGTTCTCAGCGGCGTTTATCCATATGGGACATACGAGGGAAGGATTTATATTGAGGGAAAGGAAGTTCGATTTAGAAACATTAAAGAGTCACAGGCAGCGGGAATTGCTATTATTTATCAAGAATTGGCGTTGGTTGACGAAATGACCGTTGCCGAGAATTTATTTCTTGGTCATGAGTTAATGCGACGGAGATATATAGACTGGAATCGGTTGTACTCGGAGACGCAAAAATGGTTGCAAAAAATCGGGTTGAATATTGACCCGGAAACAAAGATTCGAGATTTAACGGTAGGCAAGCAACAGTTAGTAGAAATCGCCAAAGCACTCGCCCAAGACGCTAAGATCATTATTTTAGATGAGCCGACAGCTGCACTGACGGACAGTGATGTAGAAGTGTTAAAACAAATTCTTCGAGACCTTCGCGCCCAAGGAGTTACTTGTATTTATATTTCCCATAAACTAAACGAAGTTATGGAATTGGCTGACACAGTAACAGTTTTACGTGACGGACAAACCGTTAGTACGGATTCTATTGATCAGTTGACGGAAGAACGGATTATTGCAAAGATGGTAGGTCGGGAACTGAACGAGTTATATCCTTATGAACCTCGAGATATTGGACCAGAAGTGCTTAAAGTAGAAAACTATTCTGTTAGAGATCAAAGGACAGGACGAACAATCATCGGGGATGTCTCTTTTTCCTTACGGAGAGGCGAGATTTTAGGAATTTCCGGATTGATGGGCTCTGGAAGGACAGAACTGTTTACTAGCCTGTTTGGCGCTTATCGCGGAAAGAAAGAAGGAACTGTTTGGATTGATGGCAAACAAGTTCATATTCACCGGCCTTTGGAAGCGATTGAATGTGGAATGGCGTATGTGTCTGAAGATCGGAAAAAGTATGGACTTGTTTTAGAGATGGATATTATTAAAAATACTACTCTTGTTGCATTAAAAAAGGTGGCAAGGCGGCATGTGATTGATCGGGCGCTGGAGGTCAAACAGGCGGAAGAAATCACGAGAAAAATGAAATTAAAAGCCCCTTCTTTAGAAGCGAAAGTATCTCAGCTTAGTGGAGGCAATCAGCAAAAAATCGTGTTGAGCAAGTGGCTCTTGAGCAATCCTAAAATATTAATTTTGGATGAACCCACTCGTGGAATCGACGTCGGAGCCAAATACGAAATTTATAAAATCATTAACGAGCTGGCTAGACAGGGGGTGGCAATTGTTTTGATTTCATCTGAGCTGCCAGAAGTCATGGGAATGTCAGACCGCATTTTAGTCATGTCAGAAGGACGAATAACCGGGGAATTTCAACGACATGAGGCAACGCAAGAAAAAATTATGACTTGTGCAACAGGAGGAAAAAAGGATGAAAAATCCACTTCCTACAACTACATTGGGAAACCGAACGGATCAGAAGGTGCAATGGAAATTTGACTTCCGTTCTTATACACTGATTATCGCACTATTTTTAATCGCTGTGATTTTTGGTTTCTTAACTGACTGGGAATTCGTTTCGTCCCGGAATTTGTCTAACTTATTTATGCAAATGTCTGTGATTTCTGTTTTAGCCATTGGAATGACACTGATTATCATAGCTGGTCACATTGATCTGTCAGTGGGTTCGGTTGTTGGACTGACTGGAGGGATTGCTGCGATTTTGCAAGTATGGCATGGTTGGGGGACCATCAGTGTCATTTTAGTGGCGATTGCCGCCGGAGCGTTGATTGGACTCTGGCAAGGATGGTGGGTGGCTTATCGCGGTGTTCCTGCTTTTATTGTCACCTTGGGAGGAATGTTAATTTTTCGGGGGATTTTAATCGGGATTAGCAATGGTGAAACCGTAGCACCGTTAGATAATAGTTTTGAAGCGATTGGAAACAGTTATCTTCCTTATGCAATCGGTTATATTTTAGCGATTGTTAGCATCATTCTATTATTTGTTTCCGTAGAGAGAAATAGAAAAAAACGAAAAGAGCTAGGTTTGGCGCTTAATTCAAAGGCAAATGATTATGGAAAAATATTAGGCTATTCGCTGGGTATTTTTGTTCTCGTGTACATGCTAAACCGTTACTATGGTGTTCCCATCCCCATGCTTATTGTTGTTTTACTGGCGATGATCTTTGTTTTCATCGCTGTAAAGACACCATTTGGACGATATATTTATGCGATCGGCGGGAATATTGAGGCGGCTGCATTATCCGGAATCAACATTAAGAGAGTCGTGCTGTCCGTTTTTGTTTTAATGGGAATTCTCTCTGCCATAGCGGGTGTTCTTTTGACAAGTCGGTTGAATGCCGCCACGGTAAGCGCTGGAGAGATGTATGAGCTGGATGCCATTGCAGCTTGCGTGATTGGCGGTACAAGTTTAATGGGGGGAAGGGGAAACATCGTTGGGGCAATCATCGGCGCTCTGATTATGGCTAGTATCGATAATGGCATGAGTATGATGAATATTGAGACTTTTTGGCAATATATCGTGAAAGGGTTAATTTTAGTTATCGCTGTTTGGATGGACATTTCAAATAAGGATAAGGCGAGTTGAATC
Organism: Geobacillus sp. C56-T2; assembly: GCF_007829715.1. NCBI lineage: Bacteria > Bacillati > Bacillota > Bacilli > Caryophanales > Anoxybacillaceae > Geobacillus > Geobacillus sp. C56-T2. The sequence goes on along the minus strand of NZ_VJWB01000001.1, from coordinate 1,868,942 downwards.
TCACATGGTTTGAGCGGTTTGATTGAAGAAAAAAGGGAGAGAGCTGGTTCTTTTTCAGGCCAGCTCTCTCCCTTTAAACATGGGGTATTTTGGTATGTGGGCGATGGGGGTGGATCTTTGAGAAGGAAGAAGTCCATTTTTACTGGGATTTGCTCTTTACACGGTTTTAAAACCTTTATTCCAGAAGCGGAGCGCTTCCTGGAAGAATAGATACGGACAAATAAAAACTGATATAATAAAGTTAATTTGTATCACATTTTTATCGTTGAGGTGAACTATGAAGGAGAAAACGCTGCCCAAATATGCGCAATTAAAGCAAGAAATTTTATCATGGATTGTTTCAGGCAAGGTAAAGCCGGATGAGAAAATTCCGACTGAGCATGAAATCGCCAACCAGTTTCAGTTAAGTCGCCATACGGTTCGGCAGGCGCTCGGTGAGCTTGAGAAGGAAGGATGGCTGTACAAAATCCAAGGGAGCGGCACATTTGTGTCCCGTCCGAAGCCGAAAGAACAGGTTGACACGAAAACGATCGGGATCGTGACGACCTATATCTCCGATTATATTTTCCCTCATATTGTACGCGGTGCGGAAGAGACGTTGCGGGAAAAAGGGTACCGCCTTTTGTTGGCGAGCACAAATAACGATAAACAGAGAGAAAAAGAACGGCTTGAGGAGATGATTCGAGAGCCGTTGAGCGGGCTGATCATCGAGCCGACGAAAAGCGCGCAAGGAAACCCTAATTTAGGCTACTACTTGTCGCTTAACAACCACCATATTCCGTATGTGATGATCAACGCCCGCTATTTGGAAGTGAGCTGTCCATGCGTGAAAATGGATGACGAAGAAGGCGGGTTTTTGTTGACGGATCACCTCATTCGTTTAGGCCATCGCCGAATCGCTGGTTTCTTTAAAACGGACGATTTGCAAGGGGTGGATCGTTTGCGGGGGTTTATTCGTGCCCATCAGCAACACGAGGTGCCCGTGGCGACGGAGTATCTTCTATCCTACACAACCGAGGAGAAAACGACCAGACCGCTTGAGGTGGCGCGGGAGTTTTTGCAACGGCCGAAAGAGGAGCGGCCGACAGCGTTTGTTTGCTACAATGATGAGCTGGCGATTTTGCTTCTTGATGTCATTCGCCAACAAGGATTATCGGTTCCTGATGACATTTCGATTGTCGGATTCGATGATTCGACGTTTGCGACAGCGACGGAAGTGAAGCTGACGACGATTCGCCATCCAAAAACAGAAATGGGGATCGAAGCGGCGCGGCTGTTGATTCAAATGATCGAACAGCCGGCCGCTGAAAAAATTGGAGATATGATTTATAAGCCTGAGCTAATCATCCGTAACTCTACAAAAGGAATATAAAAAGATGTTCGCATTTTTACAAAAAGTATAGAAAAATTGTACGTACAATATTATAATGGGGGTGAGGAGATTTTTTATAGGGAGTGGAGGCCATGCTTGAGGAGCTGAAACGATCAGTATGGGAGGCCAATCTGCAGCTCCCGCAATACCGCCTCGTGACGTTTACGTGGGGAAATGTGAGCGGGATTGACCGGGAGCGCGGTTTGGTTGTCATTAAGCCAAGCGGGGTGGCGTATGACAAACTGACGATCGATGATGTGGTGGTTGTGGACTTAAACGGCAACGTGGTAGAAGGAGCCTTAAAACCGTCGTCCGACACTCCGACCCATCTCTGGCTGTATAAACAATTTCCGGGAATCGGTGGAATTGTCCATACCCATTCGACTTGGGCGACTGTTTGGGCACAGGCCGGGAGAGGGATTCCAGCGTTGGGGACGACGCATGCTGACTATTTTTATGGCGAAATTCCGTGCACCCGGCCGATGACCCGCGAGGAAATTCAAGGGGCGTACGAACTTGAAACCGGCAAAGTGATCACCGAAACGTTCCGGTTTCTCGATCCCTTGCAAGTACCGGGTGTTTTGGTGCATGGCCATGGACCGTTTGCCTGGGGCAAAGATCCGGCCAATGCCGTCCACAATGCTGTCGTTTTGGAAGAAGTGGCGAAAATGGCGGCAAGAACGTACATGCTCAATCCAAATGCACAGCCGATTAGCCAGTCGCTGCTTGACCGCCATTATTTACGCAAGCATGGCGTAAACGCTTACTATGGCCAATAAGGGAGGGAGACTGCGATGGAGAAAAAGTATGTCATCGGCATCGACTATGGGACGGAATCGGGACGCGCCGTTCTCGTTGATCTGGAAGGAAACGAAATTGCGGACCATGTCACCCCGTACCCTCACGGAGTCATTGATGAAGTGTTGCCGGAATCGAACGTACAACTAGAACTAGACTGGGCACTGCAGCACCCGGGCGATTATATCGAAGTGTTGGCGACCGCTGTTCCGGCTGTATTGCAAAAGTCAGGGGTCAACCCGGCGGATGTGATCGGGGTTGGGATCGATTTTACCGCTTGCACGATGCTGCCGGTCGATGCTTCCGGCGAGCCGCTTTGCCTGAAGCCGGAATTCAAGCATCGCCCACACAGCTGGGTGAAATTGTGGAAGCATCATGCCGCTCAGGATGAGGCAAACTTGCTCAATGAAATCGCCGCCAAACGGGGCGAAGCGTTTTTGCCGAGATACGGCGGTAAAATTTCATCCGAATGGATGATTGCGAAAATTTGGCAGATTCTGAACGAAGCGCCGGATATTTACGACCAAACCGATCTCTTTTTCGAGGCAACCGACTGGGTGATCTTCAAAATGACCGGTCAACTGGTGCGCAACAGCTGCACGGCCGGTTATAAGTCGATTTGGCATAAACAAGACGGCTATCCGAGCAAGGAGTTTTTCCGGGCGCTCGACCCGCGGCTGGAACACGTAACAGAAACGAAACTGCGCGGCCCGATCGTTCCGCTCGGCACAAGAGCAGGGGGGCTGACGAAGGAAATGGCGGCCATGATGGGCCTCCTTCCGGGAACCGCCGTTGCCGTCGGCAATGTCGATGCCCATGCGGCCGTACCGGGCGTCGGGGTCGTTGAACCAGGCAAACTGGTGATGGCGATGGGCACATCGATCTGCCATATGTTGCTTGGTACGGAAGAAAAGTATGTGGAAGGCATGTGCGGCGTTGTGGAAGACGGCATCATTCCGGGATATTTCGGCTATGAAGCCGGGCAGTCAGCGGTGGGCGATATTTTCGCTTGGTATGTCGAACAAGGGGTTCCGGCCTATGTGAAAGAAGCGGCGGAAAAAGAGGGAGTTAGTGTCCATGAGTGGCTGGAAAAGCGCGCTGCTGCCTACCGGCCGGGGGAAACCGGGCTGCTCGCGTTGGACTGGTGGAACGGCAACCGCTCCGTATTGGTCGATACTGATTTAACAGGGCTCATCGTCGGATATACGTTGCTGACGAAACCAGAAGAGATTTACCGCGCATTGCTGGAAGCAACGGCCTTTGGCACGCGCAAAATTATCGATGCCTTTGTTGAAAACGGTGTCAACGTAGATGAACTGTACGCGTGCGGCGGATTGCCGCAAAAAAATAAGCTGCTCATGCAAATTTACGCTGATGTGACCAACCGTGAGATTAAAATTGCGGCGTCCAAGCAAACCCCGGCAGTCGGGGCTGCCATGTTCGCGGCGGTTGCGGCCGGCAAAGAAAACGGCGGTTATGAATCTATTGTGGAAGCGGCACGAAACATGGGGAAAGTGCGTGAAGAGACGTTCAAACCGATTCCGGAGAATGTCGCCATTTATGAACAGCTGTATCAAGAATATACGAAACTGCACGACTACTTTGGCCGCGGGGAAAACGATGTGATGAAGCGGCTTAAACATTGGAAAGAAACCGCAAGGGCGGCGAAAGAATCGATAACTTTATCGTGAATCGGGAGGGGCAATCATGTTATCATTCCGGCCTTATGAATTTTGGTTCGTGACAGGAAGCCAGCATTTATACGGGGAAGAAGCGTTACAACAAGTGGAAGAGCACTCAAGAACGATCGTCAATGAGTTGAATCAGGATTCCGTGTTCCCGTTCCCCTTCGTTTTTAAACCGGTCGTAACGACACCAGAGGAAATCCGGCGCGTTTGCCTGGAGGCGAATGCGAGCGAACGATGCGCCGGAGTCATTACTTGGATGCATACGTTCTCGCCAGCGAAGATGTGGATTGGCGGCCTGTTGGAGTTGCGAAAACCGTTATTGCATCTTCATACCCAGTTTAATCGTGATATTCCATGGGACAGCATCGATATGGACTTTATGAACTTAAACCAATCGGCTCACGGTGACCGGGAATACGGATTTATCGGTGCGAGAATGGGAGTGGCCCGGAAAGTGGTCGTTGGTCATTGGGAAGACCCGGAAGTCCGCGAGCGGCTGGCGAAATGGATGCGGACGGCCGTCGCCTTTGCAGAAAGCCGAAACCTAAAAGTGGCTCGTTTTGGCGATAACATGCGCGAAGTGGCAGTTACAGAAGGGGACAAAGTCGGAGCGCAAATTCAATTCGGTTGGTCGGTCAACGGCTATGGCATCGGGGATTTGGTGCAATCGATTCGCGATGTTTCTGAACAAAGCATTAACGAACTGCTTGATGAATACGCCGAACTGTACGACATGGTACCTGCCGGCCGGCAAGATGGACCGGTTCGCGAATCCATCCGCGAACAGGCTCGGATTGAGCTTGGGTTAAAAGCCTTTTTGCAAGATGGCAACTTCACCGCCTTTACGACGACGTTCGAGGATTTGCATGGCATGAAGCAACTCCCAGGACTCGCCGTTCAACGGCTCATGGCAGAAGGATATGGATTCGGTGGCGAAGGCGATTGGAAAACAGCCGCCCTCGTCCGGTTGATGAAAGTGATGGCCGATGGCAAAGGAACATCGTTCATGGAAGACTACACGTACCACTTTGAGCCGGGCAACGAACTGATTCTCGGCGCTCATATGCTCGAAGTATGTCCGACGATCGCGGCAACGCGGCCGCGCATCGAAGTTCATCCGCTTTCGATTGGCGGAAAAGAAGATCCAGCCCGCCTCGTGTTTGACGGCGGCGAGGGCGCGGCGGTCAATGCTTCGCTGATCGATTTAGGGCACCGCTTCCGTCTCATTGTCAATGAAGTCGATGCGGTGAAGCCAGAACACGACATGCCGAAATTGCCGGTTGCCCGCATTTTATGGAAACCGCGCCCATCGTTGCGCGATTCGGCCGAAGCATGGATTTTAGCCGGCGGCGCCCACCATACGTGCTTCTCGTTTGCCGTTACAACAGAACAATTGCAAGACTTTGCGGAAATGACCGGCATTGAATGCGTCGTGATCAATGAACATACGTCCGTCTCCTCATTCAAGAACGAACTAAGATGGAATGAAGTATTCTGGCGGGGACGGTAAGGTGTAAGCGAGCAAACCCATACGGCACGACACCAAGGACATGGGCTGGAAGGAGGGCTCATGTCCTTGCTTTTCATCAAGTAGTTTTATATAAACGTTGGCAATCAATAGAGGGGATGATTTAACCACAGCAATTAACACAGAACGCAAGGGAAGTTATATGGACATCCTTTAGCGTCGATGTGAGTTAGGCCGAAATATTTCTAGATTTTTTCGAATTTTTTATTGAAAAAAATATACACAATGGTACAATGAAGTTGGAATTTATACGTACAAAATAAAGTATAATCACACGAAAATACAACGTTTGTAAGGTCAAATATTAAAGGATTAGACGAGCCGCTTTGATTGAGGGCGCAAATTCATTTCAAATATATTATCAAAGTACTTTTACCACAAATAAAACCTGCTTTGACAACAATTGCAGTTTTATCGATTGCGTATCATTGGAATGACTTTCTTACTCCTCTGATTTATTTGAATAGTGAAGAAAAATTTACACTTGCAATTGGTTTGAAGTTTTTTGAGAATTCCTACGGATCCACACAAATCCAAATGCTCATGGCAGTTTCAGTAATAGCAGTAATTCCATTGATTGTACTGTTCGTGGTTGCACAAAAATATTTTGTTGAAGGTATTACAATGTCAGCATTAAAAGGATGACATATACGTTTCTAAAATAAAAAAATCAATTTAAGAGGTGTTAGTAAATGACTTTGCAGACGAATAAAAAAACAAATTATATACTTTGTTATACCAGACTACCAAAAGAAGATATCATTTATTCGTCCAAATTAGCTTATAGTATGCATCTTGCTTACAGTAATGATGGTATAAATTTTGAACCGTTAAATCACAATTCTGGAATTTTATTTGCAAAAGCTACTGAAAATGAGAATGGTTCCCTTAATGCAAAGAGTTTAAAAAATCCCTATATATTCCATTTGAAAGACGGGAACTTTGGAGTCATAGCTGTTCGGATTAAGCCAGATGGTACCAACGATGATGAGAGTAAAGGAAAAGTCCTTATTTTTTCATCCCCGGATTTATTGCAATATGAAGAAATTGGATTGCTAGACTTAAAAGGAAATACTTTTGTTAATGACGTAGCTTGTCATTACGATAATGAAAAAAAGGCTTATCTCATCAAATGGAGTGATGATTTAGGGAATTATTATATGAATTTGATAGAGGACATTACCACTCTGAATCATATCTCTGATCCTAAACCGATTGAATCTTTTCCACTCAATTCTGTTCAAACAAAAATAGAAGGAATCGTACCTAGAAATGTGATACAAGTTTCGGAGGAAATCGCTCGAAGATTAATTTGTAAACTAACTGTACCTACAAATATTAAAATAGAAGTTCCTGAAAAGGTAGCAGTAAAAACTGAGGAAGATTTAGAAAATGTAAGGGCAACCGCAATATACAGTGATGGTACAACCGATACAAAGCGTGTTAATTGGGATAAGAGTGGTATTGATTGGAGCAAACTAGGGACTTATAGAATAACTGGTACAGTATACCAAGATCATTACCCATTCCCGATTGCTATTGATCGAGCCGATCCGTGTATCACTAAATGGAATGGAAAGTACTATTTCATAGCCACGAATGATGCAGACGGAAATCATTCCTTATACATCAGGGAAGCAGACACGATTCCTGGATTAGTTAATGCTAAGGAAATATTGATACTTGATTCTGACACATACGAAGATATTAAAGGCTTATTGTGGGCGCCAGAATTTCATATCATTGACGGCGATCTTTACATCTTTCATGGTGCCACATCAAATGGGTTTTACTATGAACAATCACACGTTATGAAATTACGAAAAGGAGGGAATCCAGTTTGTGCAAAAGATTGGTCAAGGCCGTATCGTGTTATAAAGAAGGATGGAACATATCTGTGTGAAGCAGGGAAGACTATATCTTTAGATATGACTGTGATCAAATGGAATGAAGAATATTATGTAGTTTGGTCACAGAGGGAATTTATACCTGAAGATCTTGGAGCATGGCTTTACATTGCAAAAGTTGATCCAAAGGAGCCTTGGAGACTAGTTTGTGATCCAGTTGTTCTTACTAAACCGGAATATGGATGGGAAAATAACAACGTTTTTGTAGTTGAAGGACCTTACGCTTTAATTAGGAACGACAAATTATTCTTGACATACTCCGCTTCTCTGATCGATGAAACTTACGTTGTTGGATTGTTAACGGCGAAAAAAGGGGCAGATTTGTTAAATCCTGCTTCTTGGACAAAGTGTAATTACCCATTGCTTACTTCTAGGAGTGTTCCAGGAGAATATGGTCCCGGACATAATTCCTATGTGATGGACGATTACGGAACTATATGGAATGTCTATCATGCAAGACCAGGTATAAAAGGTCCTCGCTCCTCCGGGATTCGTCGGGTACATTTTGATATAGATGGTTATCCAAGACTAGATTTAACAGATGATAAGGATCTCAACAGGGATTTAACGAGAGTCGCTATGGATGTGGTTTTGACTTAAAGAATGTGATTCGTCAGAGGTTTGTATGGCTCCCGCCTTTTTAGGTATATTCCTGAAACATAGATTGGTTTTGGATTGAGTGTGCTACAAAACACATAAGGGCTGTATAAAAAGACATAAAAAGCTTCCTTCTTTGGAAACTGCATATATAGATGTCTAAATCTTTCGTTCGTTTTGATTTTTTTTGATATCTTGAGGCTGTGTGGGTAGTGAAGGGCTGCTTGGCGAACTGGCTTTGGGATTTGAACCGTCAGCACACCTAGAAAAATCATTGGTGAGGAAGATCAACTTTTTACAGTACTACAAAGTAGGAAGGAAGGGTACCAGATGGCTACAAAAAAAGCAACCATGATCATCGAAAAAGATTTCAAAATCGCCGAAATCGACAAACGCATCTATGGCTCGTTTATCGAACATCTCGGCCGCGCGGTATACGGAGGGATTTATGAGCCCGGCCATCCGCAGGCAGATGAAAATGGCTTCCGGCAAGATGTCATCGAGCTGGTCAAAGAGCTGCAAGTGCCGATAATCCGTTATCCAGGCGGGAATTTTGTGTCCGGTTACAACTGGGAGGACGGAGTCGGGCCAAAAGAAAAGCGGCCGCGGCGGCTTGATTTGGCGTGGCGGTCGGTCGAAACAAATGAAATCGGGTTAAATGAATTTGTCGATTGGGCCAAGATGGTCGGAGCCGAAGTGAATATGGCTGTCAACTTAGGGACGCGCGGCATTGATGCGGCACGCAACTTGGTTGAATATTGCAACCACCCATCGGGCTCGTATTACAGCGATTTGCGCATTTCCCACGGCTATAAAGAGCCACATAAAATTAAAACGTGGTGCTTGGGCAATGAGATGGATGGTCCGTGGCAAATTGGCTACAAGACGGCCGTTGAGTACGGACGAATCGCTTGTGAAGCGGCCAAAGTGATGAAATGGGTAGATCCGACCATTGAACTTGTTGCGTGTGGGAGTTCTGGCAGAAATATGCCAACGTTTGCGGAATGGGAAGCGACGGTTCTTGACCATACGTATGACCATGTCGATTATATTTCTCTCCATCAATACTACGGAAACCGGGATAATGACACGGCGAATTATTTGGCGCTGTCGCTGGAAATGGATGATTTTATCCGTTCGGTTGTGGCCATTGCCGATTACGTGAAGGCGAAGAAACGAAGCAAGAAGACGATTCATCTTTCGTTTGATGAATGGAACGTATGGTACCACTCGAATGAGGCGGATAAGCAAATTGAACCGTGGACCGTCGCGCCGCCTCTGTTGGAGGATATTTATAACTTTGAAGATGCGCTACTTGTCGGCTGCATGCTCATTACGCTCATGAAACATGCCGATCGGGTGAAAATTGCCTGCTTGGCTCAGTTAGTGAATGTCATTGCACCGATCATGACGGAACCGAACGGGCCGGCATGGAAGCAAACGATTTACTATCCGTTTATGCATGCCTCGGTTTACGGCAGAGGGGTAGCGTTGCACCCAGTTATTTCAAGCCCGAAATACGACAGCAAAGACTTCACAGATGTTCCGTACTTAGAGGCGATCGCGGTTTACAATGAAGAAAAAGAAGAAGTAACGATTTTCGCGGTCAACCGTGATATGGACGATTCGTTATTGCTTGAGTGCGATGTCCGCCATTTTGACGATTATCGCGTTATTGAACATATCGTATTGGAACATGAAAACGTGAAACAAACGAATTCCGCGCAATCTTCCCCGGTTGTCCCACATCATAACGGCGATGCCCAGCTGTCCGGTGGGAAAGTGTCGGCGACGTTGCCGAAGTTATCGTGGAATGTGATTCGTTTAGGAAAACGATAAGGAAATGAAGGCTGGTCTGATGGCCAGCCTCTCCCTTTGAAAACGGGAAGGAGAGACGAAACATGGGGCGTAAAGTTCGCTTTGGTATTATGAGTACAGCGGCCATTGCCAAAGACGTGATGATTCCGGCCATTCGCCGGACGGATCGCGCTGAAGTCGTGGCGATCGCCAGTGAAAGCGGGAAAGCCAGCGAAGCGGCGCGGGCGCTCGGCATTCCAAAGGCGTATGACAACTACGGACAGCTGCTTGATGACCCGGACGTCGATGCGGTGTACATTCCGCTTCCGAACAGCCTGCACGCGGAATGGACGATCAAAGCAGCACAGAAGAAAAAACATGTGCTTTGCGAAAAACCGGCTGCCTTATGTGAAGAGGATGTCCGACGCATGATCGAGGCGTGCGACAGAAACGGGGTTTTATTTATGGAAGCGTTCATGTATCAGTTTCATCCGCAGCATGGGCGCGTCAAACAGCTTCTCGCTGCCGGTGAGATCGGTGACGTCACGTACATGCGTGCCCATTTCTCTTTTTATTTGCAAGACCGGGAAACGAATATCCGCATGAACCCTGAGCTTGGCGGGGGAAGCTTGTTCGATGTCGGCTGCTATTGCGTGCACTCAACAAGACACATCCTTGGTGCCGAACCAATCGAATTATTTGTTCAATCCCATTTTGATCCGCACCGTTCGGTCGATGTAACGACGAATGGCTGGATGAGGATGGAAAACGGTGTGCTTGCGCAGTTCACGTGCAGTTTTGACATGCTCTTTCAGAACGAATACGAAGTAGTAGGCACGAAGGGAAAAATCGTTGTCTCGCGGGCGTATCGGCCGGATGTCGATGGCGGTGAGGGCCGGATTACGATCGTAACGGCTGATGGAAGCGAGCATGAGGAAACGGTGTCAGGCGATCAATACGCGCTGCAAATCGAGCACTTCTCGCGCGCCATCCTTGAAGGCACACCGCTGTTGTATTCGCCAGAGCGCATGATCAAACAAGCGCGGGCGCTCGACGCTTGCCGCACATCGATGAAGACGGGAAACATCGTAAGGTTATAAGGTAGCGTCAAAAGTTCTATGAAAACTCCACACAGACCATCCCATTGAGCATCGTGGGGCATGCAGAGAGCCGGATTCGCCCTTGACCAACACCCGCCAAAGGTGGGAAAGAGTCGTCAAGGGCGACGGGGACAAAAAAGAAGGCAATAAGAAAGCCGCCCTTGCTTTTACCGAATTTTACCTTTGGCGGTGTTCGGTTGGTCAAGGGTTCGCTTCGCCGAATCCGGCAGGAGTTCTGTTCAACGGGCTCTGGAGGACAAAAAAGTTAGGCTGCCTCGTTTTGAAGGAAGTCCTGAGCCATGGTGATGAGCTTCGTCCACCGGGCTGGCATATGCGGCAGCTCGGCGAGCTCCGGGATGACGACCGGTACCCGGCCTTCGAGCGCGCTATGCGGGCGCAGAAAGTTGAAATACGCCACAAACAGCGTCACAAAGGACACCGAGCCTTCTTCCGCACCGAACCCATGGGTCGGGCGGTAGTTGCCTTTAAAGGTCCGGTTGAATCGCTCGATGATCTGCTTGAGAGGGCGAAACTCTTCCGAGACCGGATCTTCGTTGGTCAGACCGATCACCTGGCGGACGTCAAACGAAATCCCGTGCTGGGCAAAGAAGTGTTGCGCCAACCGGTAAATCGGGTTGCCATCCACGACGAACGACAAGTCGTCTGGAAGAGACGGCAGCTTCCTGAGGACATCATTGATCGCCTTGATGGCCGAGAGCGTGTCCCGGTTGGGCGAGACGCGATAGGACAGCACGATCTTTTTCACGGCGTCGAACATAAAGAATAGGTAATGCCAACGGCCCTTCACACGAATATATGTCTCGTCCCCACAGAACGAACCGGACAGCTCATACGGAAATCGGTCGACAAAGGGCTTGATCCAAAGCGCGACGCTGTTGGCGTAGTTGAGCACCGTCTGATGGGAGATCGAGACGCCATGGATGTCCTTCAGGGCGGCGGCGGTTTCCCTCGAGGACATCCCAAAGTTGACGTAGTACGTCAACACGAGCCCCAACACGTGCGGCGATGTCGCCAGCCGGGACAAATCGACCTTCGGCTTGATGAGCGATGAGGAAGCCAACGGGAGAAAGTCAAACAGGAACTCTCGAAACAAATACCGCACCTTGAAGGCTTGAGGATCCTGTTGAAACGGTTGGCGTTCCTTCTTCGTCATCCGGCGAAGGTTGGCTTGGTAAAACGGGCAATCGTTGTTCTTGCACTTATAGATGTTGTATTCTTTGCGTTCCTTGATTTTTTCCAACGTCTTTTTGCAGTGCGGACAACGAAAGACCGCTTGCTTGGTGAATCGGTTCCGGTGGTTGAACCGGCATTGACACACTTTGCATTGGTATTGCCCTTTTCCGCCGTTATTGGCGTACAGGTAAGAAGAGGGAGCCTGGCAGCGAGGGCAGGTCAACGAATCCGGCACACGGTGTTTCGCCTTCGCGCGACGCTGGATGGGCCGTAAAGGACATCTGTGCTGGGCCTCATAGTCTGCCAACAGCTTCCGGTAATCAAGGGTTTCCGGCACATCGATGATCGGAAGGTCATCGACCTGAAGTTTCCGGTACGGCTTTTGGATGGGTTCGTCCCAGTCCTCGAGATGCAAGGATTTTCCCAATATCACACCCATCAAATACACAATGATTTGATATTGGGTCTTGATGATTTCGAGCAAATAGGCTAATAATTGAGGTAACAAGCTTGTCACTCCTTTGTTTTGGCTGTTGGGTGTCGTTACCTCAATGATGGCCGAAAACAATGGGGGTGGCAAGCTTTTTTTCTTCCAACCGTTGAAACTCAAGGGAAAACCGTGAGTGTGGAGGATAAACTTTTGACAATACCGGTTATAAGGAAGGGGAATTCACATGGAAATGACATGCAAAAGCAAGGGAGAGGTGGGACGTCGGTGACGGATGAAATTGAGGGTGTGCTGATCGACTTGGACGGAACGATATGGAAAGGGAATCGGCTGATTCCACAGGCGAAGGAGGCGGTTGCCTACCTCCGCTCTCTTGGAAAACGAATCGTGTTCGTCAGCAATCGCGGCAATTGGTCGCGGCGCATGTGCTATGAACAGCTCATACGATTCGGGGTGGCTGTGGCAGAGGAGGAGATTCTTTTATCTTCGACGGTCACGGCGCAATTTTTGCGCCAACACTATCCGCTCTGTCAAGTTTGGACGCTGGGGGATGAGGGGCTGCGCGAAGAGTTGCGCCTCCACCACGTTCGATTGGCAGCCGTGCCGGAGGAAGCGGACTTTCTCGTTATCACGTTGCATGAGACCGTGACCTATCGAGAGTTAGATTTGGCCTTTCGCGCGGTTTGGCATGGAGCGCGCATCATGGCGACCAATATCGATAAAACGTTTCCGAGTGAACATGGGAATGCCATTGATGTAGCGGGGATGGTCGGGGCGATTGAGGCAGCGACAGCCCGAACAGTGGAAATCGTGTTAGGTAAGCCTTCTTGCTTATGGCGGAAGCGGCCTTGTGCCAGCTGCAAGTGCCGCCTCACCGTTGTCTCATCATCGGTGACAGTGTGGAGTCAGATCTTCGCATGGGGCGGATGCATGGGATGAAGACGGCTCTTGTGTTGACCGGTAATACAAAGCGGAGTCAGCTTGACGCATTGCGGGCCAAGGAACGGCCCGATTATGTGTTGGACTCGATTGGTGACATCATCCGCTTAGGGAAGGAGATCATGCAGTGAATCAAACAGTGGACAGCATCGTTTCATTAGCCAAGCAATGTCAGTGCGGGCATCGTCATTATGATATTCCGATTGAACAAATTGTCGTGAGCCATGAGGCGTTCAAACGGCTGGCAGCTTATTTGCAGTACAAGCGATATAAGAAAGTGGCTGTGGTGGCCGACGCGCGGACGTTTGCGGCGGCGGGACAATCATTGTGTGATGAGCTGGAAAATGAAGCGATTCGCTGCACGGTATGCTTCGTGCAACCGGATGAAAATGGGGATGTCATCGCCGATGAGCGTGCCATCGTGCAAGTGCTGCTGGAAACGCCGAACGATGTCGATGCGTTCATTGCCGTAGGGGCGGGAACGATTCACGACATTACCCGTTTTGCCAGTTATAAAATGAAAGTTCCGTTTATTTCGGTTCCTACTGCTCCATCGGTCGATGGATTTACATCCATGGGTGCTCCGCTCATCATTCGCGGGGTGAAAAAAAACATTCAAGCACAGGCGCCGATGGCGGTGTTTGCCGATATTGAAGTGTTGCGGAATGCGCCGAAAGCGATGATCGCTGCTGGGGTTGGTGATATGCTGGCGAAGTATACGTCATTGGCTGACTGGCAGTTTGCCCATTGGATGACGGATGAGCCATATTGCCCATTCGTCCATCAGTTGACAAAACAGTCGTTGCAAACGTGTGTCGATCACCTCGATGACATTGCCGATGGCGGTGAACAAGGAATTCGTGTAGTAATGGATGCGCTGTTGCAGTCGGGCATCGCCATGTTGCTCATGGGTCAATCGTACCCCGCTTCGGGCGCTGAACACCACCTTTCCCACTATTGGGAAATGGAATTTTTGCGCCAGAACAAACGGCAAGTGCTCCATGGCGCAAAAGTGGGAGTATCAACTCCGATCATTGTGGAGCACTATCAACGTGTCTTTTGGCCTTTGTTAAGTGAATTAGAAAAATGCCGAACGTCCATGGACGAAACGATATGGGAACGGCTCAAAGCGCATACCGCTTCTATTCGGGAGCTGCTCGAATCATTGCCGTCCCCAGAGCGTCTTCGCTCAATGGTCGAGAGAGTAGGTGGGGCGGTCGCGCCACAACAGCTTGGTATCGACCGCTGGCTAGTAGAGCGTGGTTTGAAGGAAGCCCATCGGCTGCGCTCGAATCGTTTCACGATGCTCTATTGTTTAAATGAATGTATGTTGATAGAATGATGGGAGATGAAAGTGGAAGAAGCCGCAACGAACATGAGTATCAAAGATCAGTGTTGGAAATAAGACATCGATGTTGTACGGAATGAGGTCATTCCTTACTAGTGGGAAGCGCTGAATGACTACATTTCTGATGCTGAACCGAGTCACGTGATCGAAAACTCTCACATGGCTTGCTGGAATCCGATGAGGAGAAACGATACATATTAGTTTGTTTTCTATACAAATCATTTAAAAATCGCTATACTTTTAATAATGAATCAGTCTCGAAAAAGGAAGGGATAAAAGATGCAAGTCGCATATCAGAAGTGGGCTGAACTGAATGGTAGAGACGTTCTCCTGTTTACGTTGGCCAATAACCATGGTATGGAATTGTGGGTGACGAATTACGGCTGCATTGTGACGAAACTGCTTTTCCCGGACCGGAATGGAAACGTCGAGAACGTTGTGCTTGGGTTTGACCAGTTCGAGCCGTATTTGACAAATACCCCTTACTTTGGGGCAGTGATTGGCCGCGTGGCCGGGCGCATTCAAGGGGCAAGCTTTGAGCTTGAGGGCATTACATATCGATTAGCGAAAAACGAAAACAACAACCATCTGCACGGCGGTCCGAACGGGTTCCACCGCGTGCTTTGGGAGGCAGAGCCCATCCAGCGTGACAATGCGGTCGGGATTATATTTTCTTATACGAGTCCAGACGGGGAGGAAGGGTATCCCGGAACGGTGAATGTTCAAGTGACGTATTGGCTCAATAATGATAATGAATGGAAGATTACTTACCGAGCCCATTCGGACCAAACGACATTGCTCAACTTGACAAACCATACGTATTTTAACTTAAGCGGTAACTTAAAAAGGGATATTTTAGACCATATGTTAACGATCCAAAGCTCACGTGTGCTCGAGCTGAATGAGGAACTGATTCCGACCGGGCGCGTTTTCGATGTCGCCGGCACGCCGTTTGACTTGCGGCAAGGAAAGGTGATCCGGGAGGCAGTTGAATCCGGGCATCCGCAAATCGAACTCGTTGGCAGCGGTTATGATCATCCGTTTTGGCTTGACCGGCATCATGATAAGGAAATTGTACTCTATGACCAAGAAAGTGGACGAATGTTGACGGTGGAGACGGATGAAGTCGGCGTAGTGGTGTATACATCGAACCAGTTGCCAGAAGGGATGGATTTAGGTGGTGTGTCGTCGAAGAAATACTTAGGTGTCTGCCTTGAAACGCAAGGGTTGCCAGATGCGATTCATCATCTACAGTTTCCGTCTTGGGTACTGCCGGCAAATGAAGAGCGAGTGTCAACGACGACGTACCGGTTTAGCGTGATTAAATAGATAATGGAAAGGGCTTGTCTTGATTAGAAGTGATTGAACAAGTTAAAACATTGCAGCAAGGTGGCTGAACCGGTGCTTGATGATGGATCTAATGCATCTACCAAAAACACTAAATATCTGAACGAAGGCAGCTCTTATCATTGGACCATATCTTGGATAAAGATGATTGTTTACAGGAAATCCAACAAGCTGATAGAATAATGACAAACAAAACTGTTGAGATTGGGGAATTTGGATAAAGTGGACAGCACTAGTTGTTGTTCTTAATCTGGGCTGATGGGGGCGATTTTCGCCCTTTTTGTATCGCCGGCAATTGGAGGAACATCAATGGTGGAACGCATCCGCTCGCGATTTCATACGTTGCGCAATCAAATATTGATTATGTTTGTAGCAGCTATGGTGATTGTCTTATGGTTTGTTGGGGGAATCACTTTTCACCTTATGTCAACGTTGCTGAAAAATAATGCTGAGCGGCAAATTGAACAGACAGCCGTTCATGCGAACGGGAGGCTTGAAGTTCTTTATCAACAAATTGATTCCTTAAGTAGTCAAGTAGCGACTAACATGTATGTCCAGCAAATGCTTTTAAAAACGCGGGGTGGCTATTCCCCGAGTTTTAAGGAAAAGCAGGATCTCATGTATATTGCTAACTCATTTCAAGCATACTCTAACGGTATTCATTCATTTGAATTATACACGAACGATTATGAGAGACTGTTTCCGTTAGGTGAAGAAGATCTAGATGAAAGAATAAACAAAACATGGATTCAGAATGCCGAAAGAGCGAAGGGTCAGATGGTATGGATCGGTCGCGATCCGAAAGCCCCGGGATATTTTTTGGCGTTGCGGCAAGTTCGCTTGATGGATCGCTGGTTTTCTCCAGGTGGATATTTAGTGATTCGAATAAATAAGGACTATTTTCAGTTTGATGACTATTTTGGCGATAAGAAAGGATATATTATTCTCACTGATATGAATGGAATGCCCATGTTTTCGAATTATCATGGGGATTTACAGCAAATTGCTCACCAAGAACGTTCTATTATTCGAAGCCAAAGACAAGAATATCTAATTGTTAAGAAAGTTTCTCCGTTAACTGGCTGGACATTGACGATCATCACTCCGGTAAAATTTTTAACAGAAGGCGTTTCCGTTTTAAAAAATGTCCTCTTTCTTTCTGGAACGATTGGGTTTTTCATTTTTCTGATCCTTTCGTTTTCCCTTTCAACAATGATTACGCAACCGATTCATCGGTTAACGAGGGCAATGCAGCGAGGGAAAAACGGTGAATTTACGGAAAGTCCGCCTATTTCGTCATCCACAGTAGAAATTTACCAATTAAATGAAACGTATAATGCTTTAGTCGGGTATATCAAACATCTCATTCAAGTGGTGTATGAAAAAGAACTCGTTCGCAGTCGAGCGGAGCTAAAAGCGTTACAGGCGCAAATTAATCCACATTTTCTATTTAATACCCTTGACGCCTTGTATTGGTCGTTAGTGGAAAAAGGAGAAGAGGAACTGTCACAGTTTGTTCTTAATATGTCAAAGCTATTTCGGTATACAATCAGCACAACGAACAATGACGAATGGGTCACGCTCCAAGAAGAAATAGATCATATTCGCCGCTATATGGAAATTATGAAACTGCGCTGGGGTGATCGTTTGTTCTGGAATATTGTTGTTCCTTCTTATTGTCTTCATGTGCGGATACCGAAGTTGTTGATTCAGCCGCTCGTCGAAAATGCAGTGCTACATGGCATTGGTAACAAAAAAGAACAGGGTTCAATTCTTATTACTGTTGTAGAGGATGCGTCCCGTTCTGAATTAACAGTGAACGTGATGGACGATGGTGCCGGCATTGACGAGGAAACGTTAAAAGAGATCCGACAGTTGCTAAGTCAGAAACAGGTTGTCACGTTGAAGGGAGAAGGAATGGCTCTTGTCAATGTCAACCGCCGACTTCAGCTTTATTACGGAGAGGATCGGAACATCGTGATTACTAGTGAGCAAGGAAAAGGGACATGTGTATCGTTTACGATTCCCAAAAGTGGAGGGATTCGATGAGTCTTCGAACAATTTTAGTCGTTGATGATGAACCAAGAACGAGAGAAGGTTTGCGAAGAACATTGGATATGTGGGCGGCCGGACGATATGAGGTGCTTGCTGCTGCAAATGCTGATGAAGCCCTCAAGATTACAAGACAGAAACCGATTCATTTATTAATTACAGACATCCGTATGCCAGAGATGACAGGATTGGAGCTAATTAAGCATTTGCGGCATTTGGGATCCCAACCTGTCACCATTATTATCTCTGCTTACCCCGAATTCCAATACGCCCAAGAGGCCATTACGCTTGGAGTGGTGAACTATCTTTTGAAACCAATTGACCGGGAAGAACTTTTGCAAGCGGTAGAAGCAGCCATTGATGTTTGGAAAGAACGTCAAAAAACTGAAGCTGCCAAAAGAGTAATTGACCAACACGTTATTGAGGCGGAAGAAAGAGTGCGTTCGCCTCTTGTCAAACAGGCGATTCAATTTATTCACGAACACCTTCATCAACCATTTAGCTTGCGTGAGCTATCGGAGTTTCTTCATGTGAATGCCAGTTATTTAAGCACTTTGTTTAAAGAGGAAACAAACTTAACATTTAGCGAATATGTGACAAGAGCCCGTTTACAAAAGGCGAAAAGCTTGTTGTTGACAACGAACTTGACAATTGTAGAAGTTGCCGAACAGGTAGGGTATCAAACAGTGAAATATTTTGTAAAGTTATTTAAGGAGTTTGAAGGGATGACTCCGTCACAATTTCGTAAAGAATACCTAAAAAAAGTAGACTTTTAGCCAACCGTTGTGCCCTTACTCCCTTTTTTTGAAAACGCTATACTTAGGTTGTATAGAAAACTAAGGGGGGTTCAAGATGTTGAAGAAAGCGTATTCATTTCTGATTGTTTTGACCATGGTCGTTTCGTTCGCTTTAATTGGATGTTCAAATTCGACAAACAGAGATGGATCTTCATCGGGTTCAGGGGAAAAAGTGACGATTACATTTATGCACCTTTGGACTCCTGGAAGTTCTAAGCAACATAATATGATCGTCAATAATATCATTAAAGAGTTTGAGAAGGAAAACCCGAACGTTACTGTTAAACAAGAAACGTTAGAAAACGAACAGTACAAGAATAAATTAAAAGTGCTAGCAGCTTCAAATGAGCTTCCAGACGTCGGTATGACATGGGCAGCAGGGTTTTTAGAGCCATATGTGAAGGGGAACTTGTTCGCGCCGCTTGATGATGTACTTGACGCTGGTTTGAAAGAAAAATTTGTTTCCGGTACAACTGAAGCATATGCCATCGATGGAAAAACGTATGCGCTTCCAGTCGAGCTAAACATTACACCGATTTACTATAACAAAGAACTGTTTTCTAAGCATGGTTTACAGGTACCAAAAACGTATGAAGAGTTTAAACATGTTGTTGAAACGTTGGCGAAAAACGGTGTTGCTCCAATCGCCCTTGGCAACAAAGACCGTTGGACAGGATCGCTCTGGTATATGTATCTTGCTGACCGGATCGGTGGGGCAGACACATTGAAAAATGCCATCAATGGCAGCGGAACGTTTGAAGATCCAAGCTTAGTGAAAGCAGCCGAGGAAATCCAGAACTTGGTAGGAATGAACGCATTTATTAAAGGGTTTAACGGATTGTCCAATGACGAGGCGAAAGCCGAGTTTACAAACGAAAAGGCGGCCATGTATTTGATGGGAACGTGGGATTTGCCGCAGTTTACGACAAATGAGGATATTCCAAAAGAGTTTCGCGATAAAGTCGGGTTTTTTAAATTCCCTGTAGTCGAGGGCGGTAAAGGAAATGTCGATAGCTGGGTCGGCGGTCCAGGCGTCGGGTTGTTTGTGTCTGAGAATTCAAAAGTAAAAAAGGAAGCGAAAGAGTTTGTAAAATTCTTTATCGAAAAATGGGGTGAGCTGTCTGTCACTCAGGCAGGTGTAATCCCGGCAACGAAAGTAGATACGACAAACATGGACTTGCCGCAAATGTACATCGATGTATTGAATGAGTTGAACAAGGCGACGAATATTACGTTGTTCGCTGATGTGCAAATGAATCCAGAAGCGGCGCAAACACATTTGAATTTAATCCAGTCGCTGTTTGGCGGTGAAATTTCACCGAAAGATTTCGCTAAGCAGCACCAAGAAGTGCTGTCACAAACAAAATAGTTCATCATGTTGTCAAAAAGGACATATGCCATATATGTCCTTTTTGACCCATTGAAAAAGGGGAAGAAGATTATGAATAAGATGATGTCTGACAAAAAAGTGATTGCTTTCTATGTGCTTCCACCTTTACTGCTTTTGATGATTTTAGTGTACATCCCGATCATTATGACTGGATATTACAGCTTGATGAAGTGGGATGGCATCGGCAATATGCAATTTATTGCGTTGGACAATTACAAACAGTTGATCCAAGACCATATGTTTTGGAAGAGCACGTACCATTCCTTTTTGCTCGCCCTCTTTTCAGTCATTAGTTTAGCAGGATACTTAGTGATTGCGCTTGTCCTTGCTGGGAAAATTAAAGGGGCGAATCTGCTGAGAAAAATTTATTTAATCCCGATGTTATTATCCTCCGTTGCCATTGCCCAACTTTGGCTGCGAATTTATCATCCATCAAACGGAATGTTAAACCATTTCCTGATGTCCCTAGGAGTGGATGATCCACCGAACTGGTTAGCCGATCCAAAAATCGCATTGTATGCAATTTTTGTCCCGATTATTTGGCAATACGCCGGATTTTATATTTTGATTTATTATGCCGCATTAAAAAATATTCCATCATCGATTATTGAAGCCGCTATTATTGATGGAGCGAATCCATGGCAAATGGCGTATAAAATTAAACTGCCGCTTATCGCAGGTGTAATTAAAGTGACCATCGTGCTGGCGGTGGTTGGTTCGTTAAAGTATTTCGATTTAATTTATGTCATGACCGGCGGGGGGCCAAACGGCGCCAGTGAAGTCATTGCTTCTTATATGTATCAAAAGGCGTTCCGCAGCTTTAATTTCGGTTACGGGAGCACCATTGCTTTTTCGTTATTGCTTATTTGTATGCTGATGACATGGCTCATTCGGAAACTGACAAACTCCAAGGAAGAAATTCAATACTAGTAGCAAAGGAATGGTTTCAATGCAAAAAGAAACTGTCATTGAGAAGCCATCAATGAGAGGATTAACGAAAGGAGTGGGAATGATCCTTTTTTATGCAATACTGATCGCCTTAGCTCTTTTTCAAGTGTTGCCTCTTGTCTGGTTGCTCTTTTTCTCATTGAAAAATAATCAAGAAGTATTTAATACACCGTTGCTTTCGCCTCCATCACCACCGCGATGGGAAAATTATGTAAAAGTTTGGGTGGAAGGCAACATTGGTCAGTACTTTTTTAACAGTGTCTGGATTACGACCGTCTCTGTCATTTTGACTGTATTGCTTGCTAGTTTCGCGACCTTTGCCATTACACGCATGAATTGGAAGTGGAAACATGTTGTGCTTGGACTTTTTATGGTCGGTTTAATGATTCCGATTCATTCGACGTTAATCCCATTGTTCAGCTTTTTTATGAAAGTGAAGCTCATCGATCATCCGTTATCGATTGTCTTAACCAATATTGGATTTAACTTACCGATTACAATCATGATCTTGCTCGGTTTTTACCAGTCGCTTCCGCGTGAGTTGGAAGAATCAGCGGTGATGGATGGGTGTTCCGTTCATCGTATGTTTTTCCGGATCATTTTGCCGATGACGGCACCGGTGATCGTTACGACGACGATTATCAACATGATTTACAACTGGAACGAGTTCGTTTTTGTGAACACATTTATTAGCTCAGATGAGTTTAAAACGTTAACCGTCGGTATTCAAAACTTTATCGGCCAGTATACGACCGATTGGGGAGCGATTGGTGCCACTTTAATGATCAGCGTTCTGCCTATTTTGATCGTCTTCTTCTTCTTAAGCGATAAAATCATGGAAGGTATTACTGCAGGAGCGATTAAAGGATAAATGTAGAAAAAGGGGAGAGAAGTAACCATGCCAACCAATCATTTTTTCAACGCCCACCACTCACCGGTTGGAGCGTTTGCCAGCTTTACATTAGGGTTTCCAGGAAAAAGCGGGGGGTTGGATCTTGAACTCGCCCGTCCCCCGCGGCAAAACGTATTGATTGGTGTCGAATCGTTACATGAATCTGGCTTATATCATGTCCTTCCGTTTTTGGAAACAGCCGAAGAAGATGAAAGCAAACGGTATGACATCGAAAATCCTGACCCGAATCCGCAAAAACCGAACATTTTAATCCCATTTGCCAAAGAGGCGATTCAACGTGAATTTCATGTGGCCACAGATACGTGGAAGGCTGGAGATTTAACGTTTACGATTTATTCTCCTGTAAAAGCGGTTCCAGATCCGGAAACCGCGGATGAGGAAGAACTCAAGCTGGCGTTGGTTCCAGCTGTCATCGTGGAGATGACGATTGATAATACAAATGGAACAAAGACCCGGCGGGCGTTTTTCGGGTTCGAAGGCACCGATCCGTATACCTCAATGCGGCGGATCGATGACACATGCCCGCAACTGCGCGGGGTTGGGCAAGGACGAATGGTTGGCATCGTTTCCAAAGACGAGGATGTTCGCTCCGCGTTGCATTTTAGCATGGAAGATATTTTAACGGCACAGCTGGAAGAAAACTGGACGTTTGGACTTGGCAAAGTGGGCGCCTTAATTGTCGATGTGCCGGCAGGCGAAAAGAAAACTTATCAATTTGCGGTTTGTTTTTACCGAGGCGGATACGTGACGGCGGGGATGGATGCTTCCTATTTTTATACCCGTTTCTTTCAAAATATTGAGGAAGTCGGCCTTTATGCGCTCGAGCAGGCGGAAGTATTGAAGGAGCAATCGTTCCGTTCCAATAAGCTGATTGAAAAAGAATGGCTGTCCGATGATCAAACATTTATGATGGCGCACGCCATTCGCAGCTACTACGGCAATACGCAGCTGTTAGAGCACGAGGGGAAACCGATTTGGGTGGTCAACGAAGGCGAGTACCGGATGATGAATACGTTTGATTTGACCGTTGACCAACTCTTTTTTGAGCTGAAACTGAATCCATGGACGGTTAAAAATGTTCTCGATTTGTACGTCGAGCGCTACAGTTACGAGGATCGCGTTCGTTTTCCGGGAGAAGAGACAGAATATCCGGGTGGCATCAGTTTTACTCACGACATGGGAGTAGCCAATACGTTCTCGCGCCCGCACTACTCGTCATACGAGCTGTATGGCATTAGCGGCTGCTTCTCGCACATGACGCACGAACAGCTAGTCAACTGGGTGCTTTGCGCGGCGGTGTACATCGAACAAACGAAAGACTGGGCATGGCGCGACAAGCGGCTTGCTGTTTTGGAGCAATGCCTAGAAAGCATGGTTCGCCGCGATCATCCCGATCCGGAACAACGAAATGGCGTAATGGGACTCGACAGCACCCGCACGATGGGCGGGGCGGAAATTACGACGTATGACAGTTTGGACGTTTCCCTCGGCCAAGCCCGCAACAATTTATATTTAGCAGGTAAATGTTGGGCGGCCTATGTAGCGCTTGAGAAATTGTTCCGTGATGTCGGCAAGGAAGAATTGGCCGCACTGGCGGGAGAGCAGGCGGAAAAATGCGCCGCGACGATTGTCAGCCATGTAACCGATGACGGGTATATTCCGGCGGTCATGGGAGAAGGAAACGACTCAAAAATCATTCCGGCTATTGAGGGGCTTGTGTTCCCTTATTTCACCAATTGCCATGAAGCGTTGGACGAAAACGGACGCTTTGGGGCATATATTCAAGCGTTGCGCAACCATTTGCAATACGTGTTGCGGGAAGGAATTTGCTTGTTCCCGGATGGGGGCTGGAAAATTTCCTCAACGAGCAACAACTCTTGGTTAAGCAAAATTTACTTATGTCAGTTCATTGCCCGCCGTATTTTAGGCTGGGAATGGGATGAACAAGGCAAACGGGCCGATGCCGCCCATGTCGCTTGGCTCACCCATCCGACATTATCCATTTGGAGCTGGAGTGATCAAATCATCGCGGGTGAAATTACCGGCAGCAAATATTACCCGCGCGGCGTGACAAGTATTTTATGGCTTGAGGAGGGAAAATAACGATGTGCTCATCCATCCCGTCCCTTCGCGAAGTGTTTGCCAATGATTTTCGCATCGGAGCAGCCGTCAATCCGGTGACGCTAGAAGCCCAACAATCGCTGTTGATCCGCCATGTAAACAGCCTTACCGCCGAAAACCATATGAAGTTTGAACATCTTCAGCCAGAGGAGGGGCGGTTTACGTTCGACATCGCCGATCAAATCGTCGACTTCGCCCGTTCTCATCACATGGCCGTTCGCGGACATACGCTCGTATGGCATAACCAAACCCCGAGCTGGGTGTTTCAAGACAGCCAAGGGCATTTCGTCGGCAGAGATGTGTTGCTGGAACGGATGAAATCTCATATCTCCACGGTTGTACAGCGATACAAAGGGAAAGTCTATTGTTGGGATGTCGTCAATGAAGCGGTCGCCGACGAGGGGAGCGAATGGCTGCGCTCCTCAATGTGGCGACAAATCATCGGCGATGATTTTATTCAGCAGGCGTTTCTTTATGCCCATGAAGCAGACCCAGAGGCGTTGCTGTTTTACAACGACTATAATGAATGTTTTCCGGAAAAACGCGAGAAAATTTACACACTAGTAAAATCTTTGCGTGACAGAGGAATTCCCATTCACGGCATCGGCATGCAGGCGCACTGGAGCCTGACCCGCCCGTCGCTTGATGAAATTCGCGCAGCGATTGAGCGATATGCGTCTCTCGGAGTGATTCTCCATATTACCGAACTTGATATATCGATGTTTGAATTTGATGATCATCGAAAGGACTTGGCTGCTCCGACAAACGAAATGGTCGAACGGCAGGCAGAGCGGTACGAGCAAATTTTCTCTCTCTTTAAGGAATATCGTGATGTCATTCAAAATGTCACGTTTTGGGGAATTGCCGATGACCACACGTGGCTTGACCACTTCCCTGTGCAAGGAAGAAAAAATTGGCCCTTTTTGTTCGATGAACAACACAACCCCAAACCGGCTTTTTGGCGGGTGGTCAGTGTCTAATCAGTAAAGTCTTCCGTCGAGCGAATAAAGAGGAGGGAATCGAGCCGTTTCACCCTCCTCTTTAGATTAAGGAGATAGGTATATTATTAATTTTCATAATATTATTTATATTTAATATTCAATAAGCGAAGCTTTTGCAATAGAAACGGTGATTTTATGTTTTCTTATAGATGTTGCTTCCGGTTTACAGAGAAATCTTTAGTTGATCTAGTATACTAGAATGTTATCAAACGAACTGTGCTAGGAGGCCGGTGATTTACTCGCGCAACTGCTTCGCGGGATCGGTTCTCAAGTAAAAAAAACTGGATGCATCAGCCTTGATGTTTACGCGTTCCATCGCCGGTCAAGGCAAACAGCGGTTTTTCATTAACCTTCTAGGAGGCTCGGGATTTCATCGTGGATACGGCTTTACTCTGTCATTTCTCAATTCGAAAAACCTTGTTGCGTCGGTCCTGCTTTTCGCTCATTCTCCCATTGAGTGAGGAAAGCAGCCGTTTTTCACCGCCCCTCTAGGACCGGAAAGGAGTGAAAGGAGAATGGAGATGCAGGCACTATACGATTCTTGTTGGCTGCGCTATGAACAAAATATCCGAAATGATTTGTCGAGGTGGGACACAATCGTGGCCAAGGGAACATCTCCCGTTTTTCGGGCGGCATTGGCTGAGCTGAAAAGAGGACTTTTCTCCATGTTAGGAATAGAGCCTGAAGTGGTGTCGGAGCCGAAATCAACAAATGCAATCTGGGTTGGGACTTTGAAAGAGGAATGGTTGAAGGAACGATTGGCAGGTGAAAAGATGACACAGCTCGTTCATTCGGAAGGGTATATGATTCAATCAGATGATCGTCATAGCACCTCTTGTATTTATATTACGGCAATGACGGATCAAGGGGTGTTGTATGGTGTTTTTCATTTCCTCCGTCTATTGCAGATGAAAGAGAATGTGGACGATGTATCGATCGTCGAGCAGCCAAGCAATAAATTGCGCATGATCAATCATTGGGACAACATGGACGGCAGCATTGAGCGCGGATATGCCGGACCATCCATTTTCTTTGCCGATGGTCAGTTTGTGAAACAAAAACAGCGGATCAAAGACTATGCTCGGTTGCTTGCCTCGGTTGGTATCAATGCCATTTCGATCAATAATGTGAATGTTCACAAACTGGAAACGAGATTAATTACGGAAGAGTTTTTGCCGGAAGTGGCGCAAGTGGCTGATATTTTTCGAATGTATGGCATCAAATTGTTTTTGAGCATTAACTATGCCAGTCCTGTAGAAATTGGGGGGCTTTCGACGGCAGATCCGCTTGATCGGGATGTACAGCGGTGGTGGAAGGAGACGGCGGCGCGGATTTACCGTTACATCCCTGATTTTGGCGGCTTCGTCGTTAAGGCCGATTCCGAGTTTCGCCCCGGCCCGTTCACCTATGGACGCAGCCATGCGGAAGGGGCCAATATGTTGGCAGAGGCGTTGGCGCCGTTTGGCGGCCTCGTTGTTTGGAGATGTTTCGTATATAACTGTCAGCAAGACTGGCGTGATCGAACGACCGATCGGGCCAAAGCGGCGTATGATCACTTCAAACCGCTCGATGGACAGTTTCGCGAGAATGTCGTCTTGCAAATTAAGAACGGTCCCATGGATTTTCAAGTAAGGGAGCCGGTTTCTCCGTTGTTCGGGGCCATGCCGAAAACGAATCAAATGATGGAAGTGCAAATTACTCAAGAATACACGGGGCAACAAAAACATTTATGTTTCTTGATCCCGCAGTGGAAAGAAGTGCTCGATTTTGATACGTATGCGAAAGGAAAAGGATCGGAAGTAAAAAAGGTCATTGACGGCTCGCTATTTGGCTATCAATATAGCGGGATGGCGGGGGTATCCAATATTGGAAATGATCCAAACTGGACCGGGCATACATTGGCGCAAGCGAACTTGTACGGGTTTGGGCG
This sequence comes from Geobacillus sp. C56-T2, assembly GCF_007829715.1. Lineage (NCBI taxonomy): Bacteria > Bacillati > Bacillota > Bacilli > Caryophanales > Anoxybacillaceae > Geobacillus > Geobacillus sp. C56-T2. The sequence continues at coordinate 1,841,727 of NZ_VJWB01000001.1, read as the reverse complement.
GCTCGCTTGGAATCCGGATTTGTCTGCCGAAGAGATTGCCCGCGAATGGATTGTGCAAACGTTTGGGGACGATCCAGATGTGATTGCGACGATCTGTTGGATGCTTCTTGCTTCTTGGAACATCTATGAAAATTACACCTCTCCGCTCGGTGTTGGTTGGATGGTGAACCCGGGGCACCATTACGGGCCAAATGTGGACGGATATGAATACTCGCACTGGGGAACGTACCACTATGCTGACCGTGATGGAATCGGAGTGGATCGGACAGTTGCGACAGGGACCGGATATACGGCGCAATATTTTCCGGAGAATGCGGCGATGTATGAATCGCTAGATACGTGTCCTGATGAGCTGCTTTTATTTTTCCATCACGTTCCGTACACGCATCGGCTGCACTCTGGAGAAACAGTGATTCAACACATTTACAATACGCATTTTGAAGGGGTTGAGCAGGCGGAACAGTTAAAGAAATGTTGGGAACAGCTCGAGGGGAAAATGGACGCGAAACGGTACCAGGATGTATTGGAACGGTTGACGATGCAAGTGGAGCATGCCAAAGAGTGGCGCGATGTCATTAATACGTATTTTTATCGAAAGTCAGGGATCGATGATCAATATGGCCGGAAAATTTATCGATGAATGGGGGAGAATTCATGAAAGTGATCCACGTGCCTGCCAACGGGAAAGAGCAGTTTAAAAAGAACTGGAAATTTTGTGTTGGCACTGGGCGGCTTGGCCTCGCCTTGCAAAAAGAGTATCTCGATCATTTAAAGCTCGTGCAAGAGAAGATCGGATTTCAATACATCCGCGGTCACGGGCTGCTTTCCGATGATGTCGGAATTTACCGGGAAGTCGAAATCGACGGGGAAATGAGGCCGTTTTATAACTTTACGTATATCGATCGGATTTTCGATTCGTATCTAGCTTTGAACATTCGTCCATTTGTTGAGCTCGGATTTATGCCCTATGCGCTTGCGTCAGGAGACCAAACCGTTTTTTATTGGAAAGGCAATGTTACCCCGCCAAAAGATTATGACAAATGGCGAGATCTCATTGTGGCAGTCGTTTCCCATTTTGTAGAGCGGTACGGAATTGAGGAAGTACGGACATGGCCGTTTGAAGTATGGAACGAGCCTAATTTAGTAAATTTTTGGAAGGATGCGGATAAGGAAGCGTATTTCAAGCTTTATGAAGTAACAGCAAGAGCGGTAAAAAGCGTCGATCCACATCTGCAAGTAGGGGGACCGGCCATTTGTGGAGGAAGCGATGAATGGATTACGGACTTTCTTTGCTTCTGCGCTGAACGGAAAGTGCCGGTGGATTTTGTCAGCCGACATGCTTATACGTCGAAAGCCCCGCATAAGAAAACGTTTGAGTATTACTATCAAGAGCTGGAGCCGCCTGAAGATATGCTAGAGCAATTCAAAGCGGTGCGCGAGCGGATTCGCCAGTCTCCTTTTCCGCATTTACCGTTGCATATTACGGAATATAATACGTCATACAGTCCGATCAACCCGATTCATGACACGGCGCTCAATGCCGCCTACATCGCTCGCATTTTGAGCGAAGGAGGAGATTACGTTGACTCGTTTTCGTATTGGACGTTTAGCGATGTGTTTGAGGAGATGGATGTGCCGAAAGCATTATTCCACGGCGGATTCGGTTTAGTGGCGCTTCATTCGATTCCAAAACCAACCTTTCATGCATTCACGTTCTTTCAAGCTCTCGGTGAAGAGTTGCTTTATCGCGATTCGAACATGATCGTGACAAAGCGAAAAGACGGGTCGATCGCTGCTGTGCTATGGAACTTAGTCATGGAGAAAGGGGAGGAATGGGTCGAAGAGATGCAGCTAGTCATTCCCGTTCCGTTTTCCGTAGCGTTTGTCAAACAACAAACGGTGAATGAGCAGTACGGAAACCCTTGGAGGGTTTGGAAGCAGATGGGACGGCCTCGCTTTCCAAACCGGCAAGCAGTGGAAACGTTGCGACAAGTCGCGCGTCCTCATGTCTCGACAGAGCAAAAAAAGGTAACGGATGGCATGATTCATTTATCTATCGCCCTATCCAAAAATGAAGTGACGTTAATTGAGATTGAACACGTTCGCGATGAAACAAGCACCTATGTCGGTTTAGATGATAGTGAAATGACAGCGTACTCTTCCGAATAATATACAAATCGTTGCAATGGAGGGATCAGATGGACGTCGTCACGATGGGGGAAGCGATGGCCGTATTTACACCGATCGGCGGTGGATTCATGAGGCAGGCGGTCACTTTTACACGACGAATCGGCGGTGCGGAAGCGAATGTGGCCATCGGCCTTGCCCGCTTAGGCCACCGTGTCGGTTGGATGAGCAAAGTGGGAGACGATGAGTTTGGGAAAGCGATTTTGTCTTTCCTGCAAGGAGAAGGCGTGGATGTCAGCCGAGTGAAAACGGATCCGAAGGCGCCAACCGGTATTTACTTTAAGGAAAAAAGGCGTCCGGGCGATACGAGGGTGTATTACTATCGCCAAGGATCGGCGGCAAGCCGGTTAACCCCTAATGATTTGGATGAGGAATATATCGCTAGAGCGAAGTATTTGCATATTACCGGAATTACTCCGGCGCTTAGCAAAAGCTGTCAAGAAACGATTTTTGCAGCAATTGCCATGGCTCGCCGCCACGGAGTGAACATTGTCTTTGACCCGAATGTCCGGTTGAAGCTATGGCCGAAAGTGGAGGAAGCGCGAGAAGTGCTTCTTCAGCTCGCCGCCCAAGCGGATATCATTCTCCCCGGGGCTGCCGAAGCTGCGTTTTTGCTTGGCGACCAATCGGTGGAAGAGTGGGGAAACCAGCTGTTGACCGCGGGTGCATCTCTGGTGGTCATCAAGTTAGGAGCCAGTGGGGCGCATTATTTTACGAACACCTACCACGAATATGTGCCAGGGTTCCCTGTGGACAAGGTGGTGGATCCTGTGGGTGCGGGGGATGGATTTGCGGCCGGGTTGTTATCAGGATTGCTTGATGGTCTTCCCTTGACTGAAGCGGTTCGACGGGCGAATGCCGTTGGAGCACTGGCAACGATGGTTGAAGGAGATGCGGAAGGCATGCCTGAACGGGATGAGGTAGAACGATTAATGGCACAACAAGGGGAAGATGTGACTCGGTAGGAGTGAAGGAGGGGCAAATCTCGATGAATGCATTGACAATGATCAAAGACATCGGCATCGTTCCCGTAGTCCGCGGTGCGACACCAGATCGGATTCTTCCGATCGCTTCTGCGCTGCAACGAGGAGGGATTCCGATTCTGGAAATTACGATGGAAACCGATCGAGCGCTCGAGGCTTTAGAAAGAGCGGTGTGCGAATGCAGGGGACTGGTCATCGGGGCAGGAACGGTGCTGGATGCCGAAACAGCTCGGCAAGCCATTGCTGCTGGGGCGCAATTTATCGTCTCCCCCTCTCTCGCGATTGATGTTATAGAGGTTGTAAAGCAACACCACGTTGTCATGATCGCTGGCGGATTAACCCCAACCGAAATCGTCACGGCTTTTCAACATGGTGCGGATCTGGTAAAAGTGTTCCCTGCCCATGTGTTTGGACCGAGCTATATTCGCAGCTTAAAAGAGCCGCTTGCCCATATTCCCTTGATAGCCACAGGGGGAATTCAGTTCAAAACGGTTGTAGAGTATATCAACGCGGGAGTAGATGCTGTGGGGGTCGGAAATGCGTTGGTCCCCTCTAAGGGTGGTGGAAGCGAAGAGCAATGGGAAGAAGTGGCCGCCCGCGCTGCCCAGTGGGTTTCGGCCGTGCAGACAGAAAGAAGAAAGAATGCTAAAGGAGGAAGTAGCGGGAAACTTGGAAAGTAATTATTTTTTTACTACTATTAGGTAAAAAATGAAATCATCGATTTTATCTATCACCGACATACGAGGATATTGGATCAAAAAGGAGAATGAAACGATGATGTTTACCGCCCAACAAAGTCAACAGATTAAAAGCTCGATCAGAGGATCGGCCCGCGATCAGTTGTATGAAATGCTAAAGGAAAAAATTTTGCGTCTCGAGCTTGAACCGGGCACGAAAATTTCGGAGAAAGAAATCGCAGAACAACTGCATATTAGCCGCACTCCAGTCAGAGAGGCGTTTTTAAAGTTGGCGCAAGAAGAATTGCTTGATATCATTCCGCAAAGCGGCACCATTGTTTCACGCATCAATTTGGAGCACGTGGAAGAAGGCAGGTTTATTCGAGAAATTGTTGAAAAGGAAGTGGCGGCTCTGGCGTGTCAAACGTTTCGTCAAGACCAGTTGTTCGAGTTGGAAAAAAACATTGCGATGCAAGAGCTATGCGCCGAGAAAGGAAATTCTCTCGAGCTGTTTGAACTTGACGAGCGATTTCACCAACTCATTTATGATGGTTGTCGGATGTCGCGTTCATGGAAGATGGTCCAAAGTCTCAACGGACATTTTAATCGTTTGCGTGTGCTGCGGTTGTCCGCGAATTTGGATTGGAGCATTATTATTTCTCATCATAAACAAATTTACCGTCTGATTGCGGATAAAGAGGCGGAAAAAGTGCGACAGGTCATGGAGGAGCACTTGCGTCTTGTCGAGATTGAAAAAGACGTGCTGAAAAGGGAATACCCTCATTATTTTGTCTAAAAGGCCGGTGAAAAACGGCTGATTCCCTTCATCAATGGGAGAACGCGTGAAAAGCAGGGCCGATGCAACAAAGTTTTTCTAGTTGAGAAATGACATTGCAAAGCCGTTCTAGGATTCAATCACCGCCCCTCTAAAGGGGTGACGAAAAACCGCTGCTTCCCTTGAACGATGGGGAACGCGTGCACCGAAGGGCCGATGCTACCGGATTGTTTTCTTTGAGAAATGATACTGGCAGCGGCATACTCCCTTAAACGAAACCATTGACGTGGGAACAAAGCAGCTTCATCTGACTGCCAACAACAGGATGTTCCTTGCGTGCGAACGATCGATACGGCCGCTCTTTCTCTTGATGATCGAACGCGGTGCCGAGCATATAGGGACAGGAAGGAGGAACGGATTCTTGGCAGCATTCATTCACGACCATTTTCTGTTGCAAAACAAACATGCCGAAGTGTTGTACCATGACTATGCCAAAAGGTTGCCGATCATTGATTATCATTGCCATTTAAGCGCGAAGGAGATTGCCGAGGACCGACGATTTCACGACATGACAGAGCTTTGGCTTGAGGGAGATCATTACAAATGGCGAGCGATGCGCGCGCTCGGGGTGGAGGAAAAATACATTACCGGAAGCGCTTCGCCTGAGGAGAAATTTCAGGCATGGGCGAAAACGGTGCCGTATTGCATCGGAAACCCGCTCTATCATTGGACGCATTTAGAATTAAAACGCTATTTCCAAGTTGATGCCTTGCTCAGCGAGCGAACGTGGAAGGACATATGGACTCATTGCAACGAATTGCTCCAGCAAGAAGGGTATTCGGCCCGTTCTTTCATTCTTCAATCGAATGTGGAATGGATCGGAACGACGGATGATCCACTCGATGACCTAACGGATCATCGAAAAATCGCCCAAGACCCGTCGTTTTCGGTGAAAGTTGTGCCATCATTTCGGCCTGATGCTGTGTTTGAAATTAACCGTTCGTCCTTCTTCGATTACGTAAGCAAGCTAGGGGAAGCGGCCGGGCTGGCGATCGACAGTTATGGCCACCTATTGCAAGCGCTCGAAAACCGGGTTTACTATTTTCATGATTCAGGGTGTCGGATAGCCGATCACGGCCTTGCATCGATGCCGTACGCTGAATGTACCTTGGATGAGGCGAGTGCCATTTTTGAAAAAAGAAAAGAGGGGTTTGCTCTCAGTCAAGAAGAGAACGAAAAATATCAAACGTTCACGTTATGTTTCTTAGCGCGTTTATATCATTCTCTTGGGTGGGTGATGCAGCTCCATATAGGCTCGATTCGGAATACAAACCAAAAGCGGTTTCAACAGTTGGGGCCGAATACAGGATACGATTCAATTAACGACTTTTTTCTAGCCCGGCCGTTAAACGCTTTTCTGAATCGATTGGAATATGAAGGGCAGTTGCCGAAAACGATTTTGTATACATTAAACCCCGCTTACAACTATATTGTCGCGTCAACGATTGGCAACTTTCCCGCCGAAGGAATAAAAGGGAACGTCCAATTTGGGGCAGCTTGGTGGTTTAACGACCATCGGGATGGCATCATTCGCCATCTTCGTGATCTAGCGAATGTCGGCCTATTCAGCACATTCGTTGGGATGTTGACCGACTCAAGAAGCTTCCTATCTTATGTGCGCCATGAATATTTTCGCCGGATTTTATGCAATGAGATCGGGACTTGGATTGAAAAAGGAGAGGTTCCGCAAGATTACGAGTTTTTAGGAAAAATCGTTCAAGACATTTGTTATTTCAATGCGAAACAATACTTTGGTTTGGTATGAATGGGGGATCGAACGTGTCATGAGAATGACGTTTCGTTGGTTCGGCAAGGATTATGATACCGTTTCATTAGATCATATTCGCCAGATTCCCGGAGTCGAAGGGATTGTCGGGGCGTTGTATCACATCCCGGTCGGGGAAGTATGGCCGCTAGAAGACATATTGGAATTAAAGCGGCAAGTGAACGAAAAAGGCTTTCACCTTGAGGTGATTGAGAGCGTCAACGTTCATGAAGATATTAAACTCGGCCTGCCTTCGCGGCGGCGGTATATCGAAAACTATAAACAAACGATCCGCAACTTGGCGAAAGCCGGAGTGAAAGTGATTTGTTATAATTTTATGCCCATTTTCGACTGGACGCGTTCCGATTTGGCGAAAAGGCGTCCTGACGGATCGACAGTGCTCGCCTACGAGAAGCGAAAAATTGAACAAATTGATCCCGAGGAAATGATCCGCCGCATCGAAAATGGGGCAAATGGATTTTTGCTTCCGGGATGGGAGCCAGAACGGTTGAAAACGATTAAACCGCTTTTTGCCCTCTATAAAGGAGTGACAGAGGACGATTTGTTTGATCATTTGCGTTACTTCTTGGAGCACATTATTCCGGTCGCGGAGGAATGCGGCGTGCGAATGGCGCTTCATCCCGATGATCCCCCGTGGTCGGTGTTCGGGCTGCCGCGGATTGTGACGAATAAGGAAAATTTAGCTCGGATTGTTCGCTTGGTCGACAGCCCGGCGAATGGGTTAACGTTATGCTCCGGTTCGCTTGGAGCCAATCCGGACAATGATGTTTCCGAGATTTTCCGCTACTTTTTACGTATGGACCGCGTGCCGTTTGCTCATGTACGCAATATCGAGATTCATGAAAACGGCGATTTTGAGGAAACGTCCCATCGGAGCTGTGACGGTTCATTAAATATATGTGAGATCGTCAAAGCGTTGCATGAAGCGAATTTTCGAGGATACATCCGTCCCGATCACGGCCGGATGATTTGGGGGGAACAAGCGCGTCCCGGCTACGGGTTGTATGACCGGGCACTCGGCATTATGTATTTGCTCGGGATTTGGGACAGTTTGGAAAATGAGAAAAGAAAACGGGAAGGAGAGAAAGCATGCTCCCCATCCATCCAAGTCTAAAGGGAAAAGTGGCGGTTGTCACAGGCGGAGGCGGAGTGTTATGCAGCTGCATGGCAAAAGAGCTGGCCCGTCAAGGGATGAAAGTAGTGATCTTGAATCGAACATTGGAGAAAGCGGAAAAAGTCAAGAATGGGATTGTTGAACAAGGGGGAGAGGCGTTGGCTATTTCGTGTGACGTACTCGATGTTGAACGTGTTAGGCGGGCGGCGGAAACGGTAGCGGAAGTATACGGACCTTGCGATGTTTTAATTAACGGAGCGGGGGGCAACCATCCACAGGGGATCACCACAAAGGAAACGTTAGAGATGGCTGATCTTGAAAATCAAGAAGTAACAACATTTTTTGACTTAACCACGGAAGGGTTTTCTTATGTTTTTGACGTCAATATTCTTGGGACGATCATTCCGACGCAGCAATTTCTGAAACAGATGGTCGGTAGGGGAGGAACGATTATCAATATTTCTTCGATGAGCGCCCCGCGCCCGATGACGAAAGTGCCGGCGTACAGCGCAGCCAAAGCGGGAATTGAAAACTTCACCAAATGGCTCGCCGTGCACGTGGCTGAAGTCGGGGTTCGCGTCAACGCCATTGCCCCCGGGTTCTTTTTGACGAAGCAAAACGAACATTTGCTCAAGCAGCCCGATGGATCGTATAGCGAGCGGACAAAAAAAATCTTGGCGCATACGCCAATGGGGCGGCTAGGTAGACCAGAAGATTTGTTAGGAACGCTTCTTTGGCTTGTCGATGATCAAACAAGCGGGTTCGTCACCGGCACCGTGATCCCGGTTGACGGAGGATTTTTAGCTTATTCCGGAGTTTGAAGGGAGAATAAACAAAGTCTCCCTTCTTTTTTCGTCTTATGTTATACTGATTTTAGCAAAAAAATTAAAGGTGATGAATGATGCGCACTGGTCTGTTAGATGGGAAGCTTTATCGGGCGTGCGAATGGGTGACAAGGCTCGCATACGTTAACTTGTTGTGGATTTTTTTTACTATTATCGGGCTGGTGATCTTCGGGATTGCTCCTGCGACAGTGGCGCTATTTACCGTTATAAGGAAATGGATATTTTTTCACGATACAGAGATTCCTGTGCTGAAAACGTTCGCCCGCACGTATAAGCGCGAATTTTGGCGAGCCAATCGGATCGGTTTGTTTCTTTTGGCAATGGGGTATATTTTTTATGTTGATATGCTTTATCTCGCTCATGTTTCGCCGGAATGGAAATTTCCGTTTTCTGTCGCCTTGCTCGTTGTTTTTCTTTTTTATACCGTTGTATTGTTGTATGTGTTTCCGCTTTATGTCCATTACGAATTGCGTTTCTGGCAATATATGAAGTATGCTTTGTTGATCGGAATGGCCAATCCGCTTATGACATTTGTCATGTTGATTGGCCTCGGAATTCTGTTGTTCGTCCTCATGTATATTCCTGGGCTGATCCCGTTTTTCAGCATCAGCACGATGGCTTTGGTCGTGATGGGCACTGCATTGCGCGTATTTCGAAAAATGGAAGAAAAGCAGGAAATGTGGCAACAAGGAAAATAAAATGATGCGTGTGAAATGGGCAGATCAAGGCGACCGGCAGCGAAAAGGAGGAAACTCACCTCATCCGTTGGTGAAATGCGCGTTGCCATAACGAACCGGTTTGACACGTATGAAAAATCCGATTTGGAGAAAGGTCGATTTTTTTACAGGGGAATGGTTTCGCCAAAGGATGTACTTGGCTTGTAAAGACAAACCTCATCGTATTGCTTGAGGAATTGATTCGTGAAAAAGAAGAATGTGGTTTTCATTTTCTTGTCAAGTACAAGTTGTAGCGAAGAGCTAAGGGAATAGAGATACTACCTTTCTTGAAACAGAAACAGAGAGGGGATCGTTACTTTCGACCTCCCTCTCTTTTCTTTTCGATCAGTCTCACTTATGATCGATCTCACATTTCGCACCCTCTCGACGAAAATCGGGAGGATTTTTTCGTTCCGATGTCGAATGAATCCTTGACACACAAGGAAAGTGAAGGAGTTTTTCTCTCATGAACGTTCAAGTCAAAAAGGTCTATCGTAATGATTATTTGAATATAATAAGTGCCCTATTCAAGAAACTGGGCCTGCCCCAATTGATTGACCATCTCGTTCCCGTTGATCCACAGTGCCAGACTCGAGTCAGCGATGCCGTTCAGGCCATCATCTACAATATGTTTGACGGCCGGCAAGCCCTCGTTCACGTGGAACGATGGGCTCAGGAGATCGATCTAGAGAAACTCATCCGTCCCGGTCTCCATCCTTCCTGGTTGAACGACGATGCCTTGGCTCGTCATCTCGACCGCTTGTATGAGGCCGATATTCACAAGGTGATCAGCACTTGCTTGATTCACATTTATCGCAAAGAAGGCCTTTCCCTCCGAGCCTTTCACGCCGATACGACGGACAAGACCGTTTACGGCGCGTATGAATCGGCCTCGTTAGAGGCCTTACAAATCACACATGGCTATAACCGCCATCATCGTTGGCAAAAACAGATCGGTTTCGGACTGGTCGGCAACGAGGACGGCATCCCGTTTTACGGCGATGTGCACGACGGCAACCTGCCTGACAAAACGTGGAATCCGGAGGTGCTGTCCCGTGTCCACGAACAGCTCAAACAAGCCAAGATGGAAGACGAATGGATTTACGTGGCCGATTCCGCCGCGATGACAAAAGACACTCTGGCGCAAACCAAAGCGGCCAACGCCTTTTTGATCACCCGAGGCCCTTCGTCGCTTCGGATCGTGAAACGGGCATTAGCGGAGGCCGATTCGCCTCACATCCCGTGGAGCGAACCCTTTACGCTGGCGGAGAGAAACGGCGCCACGTACCGGGTATGGGAAACATCCTCCACCTATGAAGGCCACCCCGTTCGGCTGATCGTCGTCGAATCGAGTGCGCTCGACCAGCGAAAAGGAAAGACGCTCGAAAAAGAACGAACCAAAGAAGCGGAGCTTCTTCGCGAGGAACAAGCCCATTGGGAGCGCCACCCTTTCTCGTGCCGGGAAGACGCTGAACAAGCCTTGGCGTCCCTCAAGATGTCCCTTCGCCCACGGTTTCATCAGGTCAAGGCCGCGGTCGAAGAGATCGTACGCCCGAAAAAACGGCGCGGACGGCCGAAAAAAGGGGTGGAACCCGAGATGGAGACGCGGTATCTCTTGCGCCTTGACGTCGAATTCGACCAAAACGCGTGGGAACAGGCAAGACGGAAAGCGTCCCGGTTTGTCCTCGTCACGACCGTTCCGGAGGAATGGAAGGGCCAACAAATGGATGCCCAAGAGATCTTGAAGCTATATAAAGGGCAGATCTCGGTGGAAATGAACTTCGCTTTTTTGAAAGATCCGTTTTTCACGGATGAGATTTACGTCAAAAAACTAGAACGGGTCGCAGTATTAGGCTATTTGTTTCTGTTGGCCTTGGCGATTTACCGCGTTTTTCAGCGCCGAGTGCGTCAGTTTATTACTCCAGAACACCCGTTGAAGGGTCCTGGAGGCCGCAAGCTGACCCGGCCGACGGGACAGGCGATTTTTCAGCTGTTTCAATATGTGAACGTCGTCCTCCTGGAGCTGCCGGATGGGCGCATCCAACGCTCACTGGATCGCTCCCTCACCCCTGAACAACGAAGGATTCTGCAGGGGTTGGGGCTGGATGAGAGCATTTACGTGTAACGTCATACGGAACGACCAGCGATGGTAAAAAAAGGATAGCCATCGCTCGTTGTGTTGGTCAAAAAGTTATTCTGAAAAACTAAATAAAAAATCCTTTGTTTTGACCTTGTTAGGGTGCGAAATGTGAGATCGATAATGGCCCAATACGCAGGTTTTACGTGGTATTCGGGGTCGAACAGAAACGGCGCGTCTTTTCCTTTCCCTTTTTCCACGCTCGTGTACGGGGCTTTCGGGTCTACCACCACATTGCCGTCAGCGTCATAGTAAACATCTGCTCGACTGTCGAGCCACGTATGGTTGTCGGCGATACCCCAGAAGGTGACGTTGCTGATTTTATCGCCAAGTTTTTCATACAGCTTAAACAATCGATCATAGCGAGCCGCTTGGTCCAAAAACTTTTGTTCCGGAATGGCGTCATACGACGGGTAGGCGCGCGGCGGCCAGCCGTACATGCTCACATCCAGCTCCGTAATTTGATTGTCTAACCCTAGATCGGCAAACATGTTGATCGTTTTTTCGATTTCTTCTTCAGAAGGCCAGCCAATTTGGATGTGGGACTGATGGCCGATCCCGTCAATGGGAACGCCTTCTTCTTTTAATTGTTTCACCAAGTTATAAAGGGCGCTTCGCTTCGGTTCCACTTCGGTATTGTAATCGTTGATGTACAGTTTAATCTTGTTGCCGCCATATGTTCTCGCCGTTTGGAATGCTACCTTGATATAATCGATGCCGGCGATTTGATACCACGGGGAATTGCGCAATTTTCCATCATCCCCGACTACCTCGTTCACGACATCCCAATATTTGATATCGTCTTTATACCGTTCGACAATCGTTTTAATATGGGTTTCGAGCCGTTTCAGTAACAGCTGTTTATTTTGTTCGCGCTTTGCCGGGTCCGTTTCATTGACCATCGGCTTGCCTTCCTTGTCAAGAAAGAACCATTGCGGTACTTGGCTATGCCAAACGAGGGTGTGGAAGCGGATATCCATATGATGTTTTTTAGCAAATCGGACGATTTGATCCGCCTCAGCAAAATTGAATTTTCCTTCTTCGGGTTGGATGTTGATCGGTTTCATAACGTTCTCAGCGACAATGCTGTTAAAATGGCGTTTCAGCATTTGGACGTCTTTTTCGTTTTGCAGCTGATACGGTTCAACGGCCGCCCCAATAGTGAAGGAATTTTTGTAGCGCTGATCCAATTGAGGGGCGTGCAATGCACTGATTCGCGGCTTTTTAGCGTATGATGGTTCCGTTTTTGCCAATGCATTCGTCATCCCTAAAGGAAGCAACAGCATAAACGAGAATCCAACGATCATCGCTTTCCGTGATGGTTTCCACACGATCAGGTCTCCTCCTTAACTTTTCTATAGTATTCATCGCAAAACGACATGAACAAACAGAAAGCGCTTACCACTTCCTTTCTTTGTTAGTGGTCAACGTAGCGAGACAGGTGCCGGATTGCGCGAGAAGATCGATGGTTGTCAAGAAGGTTGACCTAATCTTATTTTAACAACACGAACTTGGTTTATCAATTAAATATACTAAGTTGAGTCAGTCAAGACTTTGTGGAGAACATTTTTTCGGTCTACTACGGGCGTTGTCAATCACCGGTTGGTAGACCATTTTTAGGAATTGATATCGTAAGCGCTTTCGGACTCTCATCCCTCTTCTTGAGCTGATTTTTGCTCGATCCATTTTTTTACATCCATCCGCCATCGCGAAGCGCCGACAATGCTTGGTAGATCGGCGTCCCCGATGACTGTTGAAGATACGGGATGTTCTGGCGCATCACCTCCGCCAACAACCGTCCTGCCTTCCGTTTGGCCTGTTTGATCCGCTCCAGCTTCGTCGGGGCCGAGGCTACCCTCTGGGGCTCTTCCTCCTCCAACTGCCCCGTTCTCCACCCTATTCCGTCGATTTGGGCCACCATCGCCTTCAGAAACGCCCAAAGTCCTTGGTCCTTCCAGCTGCGGCGGGATTTCACCCGGTACGCGAACCGGCTCATCACGCTCTCGGCGTGGCCCATCGGACGCATGCCGGCCGTCTCCACCCCTTGCGCCGACAGCCACTCCCGGTAGTCCCGGATGCATCCCGGCATCGACTCGATCCGGCGGATCATTTCGGCCAACTGCTCTTCTTTGGCTTCGTCCCCCAACGTACCGACGGCGCTGTTCAGTTCCACCAAAAGTCCTTCCTCGTCTTGCTTCGCCAGCTTCTTCCGCACCTCCCGCCAACGCGGGTGGCCGGACAGACACTGACGAAGCTCCCGCGCCACATGGAACCGATCCAACTGAAAGCACGCCCGCTTTCCGAAATACTCCCGGCAGGCGGTAATCCAAGATGCCGCGTCGCCGTTGATGACCAACAAGTCCCGGCACGGGTCATAGGCATATTCCTTCATCAGCCACGCTTCGAACCCTTCCCACACGTCCCCCGCCCCTTCATGGAGGTAGTGGCGCCGGTTCACGAGCTCCAGTTGCGAGCCGTTCCGTCTCCATCCCTCGTGAACCGCCAAGATTTTCTGCTCTTTCGCCCGTTTCCCTTTCCCTTGGCGGGAGATGAACAGTCCATCCGCTTCCACCAACAGCACCCGGCCATGCCGTTGGGAAACAGGGTGGTGCAGCGAGACAGGGGCCGCCAACACCAGCTGACGAATCGCCTCATGGCTGAGGACCGCATACCCCACGATCGCCTCCAACGTACGGGCTGCTTTGCGGTAGGAAGAGCACTCTATGGCCAACTCGACCGCCGTTTCCTCGAGGCAAGGACTGATCGATTGGGCTCCATCAAAGCCCAGTTCGGCATCCAACAAGAAGGTATACGCCCCTGCCTGCCGATCATAGTAGTAGTTCCGTCGGAACGTCACTTCTCCAAACAGCGTTTGGAGGGTGGTCGGCCGTTTGTCTTTCAGCTGATAGCGGCGCTTGTCCCTGGCTTCCGCCAGTTGTTGATCGATTTCCTCCAAAAGGGCCGCCAACACGATGGCAAACACGTTTTGAAGGGTTCTCAACAATTGTTCCTCCAGCTCTTTTAATACAGGCCATTGTGTGGTAAGATGTTTCATGGACTCTCTCCCTCCTGTTTTCGGTTGGTGTCAACAATCACTATCATAGCAGGGAGAGAGTCCTTTTTGCATGAAATTCGCTTTTTTCCTACCGCGCTTCGCTTGGTGGCCCCGACGAGCGTCGCGAACAAAAGTTCGCAACCCTCGTCGGGGATCCTTCCTGAACGTCACCCACAAATATTTTACTCACACTACTAAGTTTTTTTGCTATTGGAAAAACAGAGCGGTTATTTTCATGTCTGGGAAATCCGCTCTGTTGATTCACCGCTTCACGCCAGGGAGGAAGAGCAGGACCTACTAGGAAGGTTTTTCAGAAAGAAATCAAGACGGTGGGGCTCGCTTATTCAGCCATCAACCTTTGAAGGAAGAGGAATATGAACCATGACGTCGATGGTGTGGAAAGCTGGATTCTGACAGGAATAAGAATTGATGTTCCTCCTGTAGCAGAAAGACGCTTGAAAGTTTGAAAAATTCTTTATAAAATTAGTTTATAGGGTAAACATACTTAACGAACCCAAGCGATTGAAGGAATTCAAATTTCAGAAAGGAATAGAGCGATGACTGTTACGGTTCAAACGGTGATGGAACGATTGACAGCCGGTGCAGAGCGTCTTTCTTCGACGGTAGATACGCTTAAATATGGGGATCCGGGCACGGAAGTGAAGGGGATCGCTGTCAGTTTCATGCCTACGTACCGCGTCATTGAGCAAGCCATCCGAATGGGAGCCAATCTTCTCATTACTCATGAAGGGTTGTTTTATAGTCACCTTGACCATGATGAAACGGTAAAAAACGACCCGGTGTATCAAGAAAAAGTTCGCCTAATCCGTGAGTCAGGCATCGCGATTTATCGTTTTCACGACTACTGGCATCGCTACCAGCCTGACGGGATCGTGGATGGTTTAGTCCGGGCTTTAGGGTGGGAGTCGTATGTTTCTAAATACGAACCGACGGCTGCGATGTTGACAATCCCTAGGATGGCAGCTACGGAGATGGTCAGCACAATAAAGGAAAGATTAGGCATTTCATTCATAAGGGTTGCGGGGGACATCTCGGCCTTATGTACGCGTGTCGCGCTGCTGGCCGGCTATCGTGGCCACGGATCGTTGGCAATTCCGTTGTTTGAAAAAGAGAAGCTTGACGCGATTATTTATGGTGAAGGACCTGAATGGGAAACGCCGGAATACGTTCGAGACGCCGTACAGCAAGGGAGGCAACACGTATTGGTGGTGTTAGGGCATGCAGAAAGTGAGGAGCCTGGTATGAGATACTTGGCTGAGAAGCTAAGGGCCATGTTTCCGGCCATTCCGGTGTATTTTCTCTCGGAAAAACCAATTTTTCATTTTTTGTAATCATTGAAGGAGGAAAGAAACATGATCATTGGCAAAGGGCAGAAGCTGTTGTTTATTGGCGACTCGATAACGGACTGCGATCGCGCCAAGCCGGAAGGGGAAGGATTATTCGGCGCGTTAGGCACAGGATATGTATCCTATGTCAACGGTCTTTTGCAAGCCGTTTATCCGGAACTTGGGATTCGGGTTGTCAATAAAGGAATCAGCGGCAATACGGTTCGGGATTTGAAAGCAAGATGGCAGGAGGATGTGATTGCCCAAAAGCCGGACTGGGTCTCAATCATGATTGGGATTAACGATGTTTGGCGGCAGTACGATTTGCCATTCATTAAAGAAAAACATGTGTACGTGGATGAGTACGAAGAAACGCTCCGCAGCCTTGTGATGGAGACGAAGCCGCACGTTACGGGAATCATCCTTATGACCCCGTTTTATATCGAAGGGAATGAGCACGATCCGATGCGCCGGACCATGGACGAGTACGGTCTCGTTGTCAAACAAATTGCCGAAGAGACAAACAGTATATTCGTCGATACCCAGGCTGCTTTTAACGAGGTAGTAAAGACTCTTTATCCGGCGGCATTGGCTTGGGATCGCGTTCACCCGTCTGTGGCCGGACACATGATTTTAGCAAGAGCATTTTTGAAGGCGATTGACTTTGATTGGGGGAAATGACTAACACCCAGCTGCTTAATTCCAAAAAAGCAAGGACTATCATTGGGAAGAAAAAAGGGGGGATCGGGATGCATAAAGTCATGTTGGTCGATGATGAGATGTTTGTGCGGGAAGGCATGAAAACGTTGATTGATTGGGAAGGATGCGGATATCAAATTTGTGGGGAGGCGGATAATGGAGAGCAGGCGCTCCGCGAAGCGGCGAAGTTGTGTCCCGACCTGATCGTGACAGATATTCGGATGCCGGGAATTGACGGGCTTGAATTGATTCAGAAGGTATCCGGAAGTGGACAAACAGGAACGAAGTTTATCGTGGTGAGCGGATACAACGATTTTTTCTACGCGCAGCAATCGATTAAATATGGGGTTTGCGACTTTTTATTAAAACCGATTGATAAAAGGGAGTTTGAACAGTCGTTATCAAGAATGGCCAAAATACTGAATCAGGAGAAGGAAACGAGAAAGAAACAGCAAGCTGAGTTTTTGTTTTATGAATGGATGATAGGGAAAAAGGGGACAAGTCTCGAGGAAATGGGGGAATGGGGGATTTCATCATCTATACTTTCGGGTTATGCGATCGTCGAGATCAATGGCAAGGACGATATCGTTGATCTAGCTGCCGATGCTGTCTATAAAGCGAAAATGAAGGAGATTTATTATCGCGCTGTCAAACAGCCGATCCATTTCCCGATCTATGAACACGGAAGGCAGCGGTACGGGCTGTTGTTTATTGGGGATGACAAAGAAGAGATACGTCGTAATCTGTACCGATTCGCTGAGCAACTTGTGAACGTTCCACTTGATGTGACGATTTTTGTTAGTGCTTTCGCGCCGCCTGCTGATCGTCTTCAAGAACAGATTCGGGAAGCAGGTGAAGCGTTGCGTTACAAATACGTCAACGACGAGAGAATCGTTTTCTATGAACAGGTAAAAGAAATCACGCTTTCTTATCCTAGCATTGATGATGGACAATGCCAAACATTGGTGGAGTATATAGAAGAGGCGCGTCTGGAGCAGCTGATGACCGCCCTGAAAGATCTGTTCGCCCAGTTTCGCGCCCGCCGCTTGTCCGCTGAGGCTGTGCAGACGTTTGTTCTTTATTTCGTACAGAAAGCGCTTCAGCTCGTCAAACGAGCGGGAGCGAGTGAGGAACAACTGACGACTTTGCCCCGAGTGCTAGAATGTCAAGACTATCCTTTTCGTTTGGAAGAATTGAGGAAAAGAGTGATGGATTTTGTGGTGGAATGTTGCTGGGTAGTGGAAGAAAAAAGGAAACCGCTTTCGCTATGTGAAATCCATAAAATAAAGAGATATATTGAGGAGCATTATGCTGAAAACATCAGCCTAAAAAGTATCGCTAAGCAATTTTATATGAACCCTGTTTATTTAGGCCAACTGTTCAAAAAAACATATGGTTTCTATTTTAAAGAGTTTTTGTTGCAGCTGCGCATTGGGCAGGCAAAGAAGCTCCTGCGGACGACGAATTTGCGCATCTATGAAGTGGCGGAGAAAGTAGGGTTTGGGAGCGTGGATTACTTTGTTACGCAATTCGAAAAAATGGAAGGGCTTACACCAACGGAATACCGAAAGAAGTCAACGCGTTCCATATTATAAAAAGTGGCTTGAGTCATTCCATCATATGAGGTTAAAAAATAAATTGACGTTTCTTTATTTGTTTGCTGTGTTGATTCCGACTACCGTCACGAACGGATTGTTTTATTATGTGGTGACGAATCAAGTAAGAACACAGAAATTGCACGACGCCTCATTAGTAATAGAGCAATTGAAAAAAGATTTTGAACAAGGAATTGATCAAGTTGTTGGTATTTCCTCCATGTTATATACGGACAGTCGAATTAACGAAATGCTCGATCGCCAGTATACTTCGGATGCGGAATACGTCCAGCATTACCATGACGTATTCCCCGAATTTAACAAATATCGTTACATGCATCCTTTTATTCATTCCATCGTTTTTTTTACCGACAATTCGACGGTTATCTTTTCTGGTTCCGTTCAGCCCATTACTCCTCAGCTCCAACAAGCTGGTTGGTATAGAGACATACGTTCCTTTCCTGTCCTAGTCCGCACGGGACGTTCGCTTAGTATTGTCCGAAAGTTGGATTATTTTTCTTTTTATAATAAGACAAACAGGATGGTTCGAATTGAATTGGAACCGACGGCGATCGATCATCTGCTTCGCACTAGGTCGTTTCCTGGAGAGATTTATATTGTTGATCGTCAAGGAAACGTTCAATATTCGACCCGTCGGCAAAACAACAATCATGAGGAGAAGCCGCCTGCTCGGACGGAGAAAGGACGCATAGTGATATCCCATCCTTATAAAACGTCCCATTATCTCCGTGGCTGGAGCATTGTTGGCGTCGTTTCCGCGGAAAAGCTGGTGAACAACACTCATTATTTCATGGTTTTTATCTTTTCGATCGCTTTTGTCAATTTCGTTGTTCCTACCATCATTCTTTTTCTTGTCTCTAAACCATTGCATGCAAGAATCATCAATATTTTAAATTACATGAAAAAGGTGGAGAGGGGGAAATTTGAAACGATCCATTCGGAACTTTACGATGATGAAATTGGGCAATTGGCTAAGGCGTTTAACCGCATGTCATTAACGATCAAGCGGCTTATCCAAGATGTTTATATGGCCAACATCCAAAAGAAAGAAATGGAACTGCAAAAAAAGCAGGCTCAATTAAACGCCTTGCAAAGTCAAATGAACCCTCACTTCCTTTTCAATGTGCTCGAAACGATTCGCATGAGAAGCCTCATGAAACATGAAGATGAAACTGCCGAAATGATCGAACATATGGCGAGAATTTTGCGGAAATCCATTTCATGGGGAAGTGATTGGGTGAAAGTGCGGGAGGAATTGGATATTGTTTCCCGGCTGCTTTCCATCCAGCGCTACCGATTTGGGGATAAGCTTCAGTATAAGATCGACATCGATGAGTCTGCCCTAGAACATACGATTCCGAATATGATCATCCTCCCGTTTGTTGAAAACGCATGTAAACATGGGGTGGAATCGAAAACGGGACAAGGAACCATTGATATACAAGTGCGTGCGGAAGGGCCACGGTTGACATTTACGATTCGCGATAACGGGCCGGGCATGAATGAGCAGCAACTGCTGCAGCTCTGGCGTTCTCTCAACGAAGGGGAGGGTATTACTGAACATGTAGGTGTTAGAAACGTCTACTATCGCCTTAAAATGTATTACGGTGAGCATTTTACGTTCCAAATGTACAATGACCGCGGATTCGTTGTGTTTCTCTCTCTACCGATCTCCGATGAGAAGTAGGTGTCTCGAAAACAAAACGAGGCACCTTTTTTGTTCAACAGCACTTGTTGATTGCTATCGCCATCGTTCCATATCTTAATTTTTTTAAATATCGCCTTAAGTTTGTTAGGTTAAGAAAAACGAAAAGCGATGTTACAATGGAAGCGATTACAAGGAAAGGGGGAGAGAAGATGAATGAAAACACAATTACAAGCAAAAGGGGGAAAAGAATGAGAAGGAATGTACTTGTTTCTTTACTGTTAAGTGTGTTGCTTCTTTTCGTAACCGCTTGTAACGAAAAAGCGAACATCGATAGCGAAGGTAAATCATCTTCAACAAACACCGATGAGAAAGCCCCGTTTACTTTTACTTATTTTAATGGAGGTGCCTCATTAAAAAATATTGAAGCAAATCAAACGAGAATAGGAAAAATTTTTGAAGAACAAACTGGTGTTAATGTAAAAATGGAATATTTAGTAGGTGATCTTAATACCAAAATTGGCACGATGATTGCTAGTGGACAGTATCCTGATACGTTAGTACCTGATGCGGCTATTGATAAATTGATTGATGCGAAAGCGTTTATTCCGTTAAACGATCTTATTGAAAAACATGCTCCGAATTTAAAGAAATTATATGAACCATATTTGGAACAAATGAAGACAGAAGATGGAAACATATATATATTACCTTTTGGTGTCAACCACGGTTACGTTCCGAATCCTGATATTGACCAAGGGGCGTTTTGGATTCAAAGACGCGTATTAAAAGAGTTTGGGTATCCAAAAATTAAAACGTTAGATGAGTATTTTGACTTGATTGAGAAATATAAAGAAAAGTATCCGCAAACAAATGGAAAGCCTACCATTGGCTTTACTGCACTCACTTATGACTGGAGATTTTTCGCCATTTCCAATCCGCCGGCACATTTAGCTGGTTACCCGAACGATGGGGAAGTGATCGTTGATATGCAAACGCACGAGGCTAAAGTGTATGGAAATGGCGAGTATACGAAACGCTGGTTGAAAAAATTAAACGAGATTAATGCAAAAGGTTTGTTTGATAAAGAAGCATTTGTTTCAAACTATGACGAATATTTAGCAAAAATTGCTTCTGGAAGAGTGCTGGGATTTTTTGATTATGGTTGGCAGGTAGGGCAGGCATTAGATTCTCTGAAGCGAGCAGGAAATGACGATTTACGTTATATGCCGCTTCCGATTGTGTTTGATAAAAATATTAAGGATCAATATATAGATCCTCCGTCCAATGTGTTTAATCGTGGACTCGGTATTACAGTTAGTGCGAAGGACCCGGTTCGCATTATCAAATACTTAGATAATATGGCGAAAGAGGAAAATCAAAAATTAATGATGTGGGGAATTAAAGGGGAAACGTATGAAGTGGATGAGAAAGGGCGTTTCTATCGAACACCGGAGCAGATCAAGAAGACGTCCGATGAACAGTTCCGTGAACAGTTTGGTTTTCCTTATTTCGAGTGGCACTGGCCACGTGGAAACGGGCTGTTCTCGGATGGAAACGCGTGGGAGCCGCGCCGGCAGCCTGAAGTTGCCCAGGCTAGCTATACAGAAGGGGATAAGAAAATCTTAGCGGCTTATGGGGCAAAAGTATTTTCTGATTTATTTGCCAAACCGGATGAGCGGCCTTGGTATCCGGCGTGGGGGGCGCCCCTCAAACAAGGTTCTCCGGCTCAAATTTATCAGCAAAAGAAACAAGATTTACAGAAAAAGTATTTCCCGAAATTGGTGCTTGATCCGCCAAGCAAGTTCGAGAAAAACTGGAAAGAATATGTGAAGGAATACAATAAATTGGATATTAAAGCGTTTGAAGATGAAATCACCAAATATGTAAAAATGAAAGTTGAACAGAGCCAGAAATGAGAGAAAAGCGGATCAGTCTGGGCCGGTCGGCTGTAAAATAGTTGGCCGTGCCCTTCTTTTCTGAAAAGGAGGAAGGAAAAGTGGAGATCGAAAAGCATATAAACACTGTCACATCGGCTCCCGCCGCAGTGGAATCCCACTTGTCTAAACCGAAAAGCATTTGGAAAAAAATAGTACAGCAAAAAGCATTGATTTTGATGAGCTTTCCGTTTTTGATTTGGTTATTTATTTTTAAATATTTGCCGCTGTGGGGGTGGACGATCGCTTTTCAAGATTATCGTCCCGGCTTGCCGTTCAGTGAACAAGAATGGGTCGGATGGAAACACTTTCGTTTTCTTTTTCAAGATGAGGCTTTTTTTCGAGTGTTGCGCAATACGTTCGCGATGAGCGTCATCAACCTCGTTCTCGGATTTGTGACGGCGATTACGTTAGCGATTTTGTTAAATGAGTTGCGCAATGGGAAATTTAAGCGAATTGTTCAAACGATTAGCTATATGCCGCACTTTTTATCGTGGGTCGTTGCGGCGAGCATCATCTCCTACGCGTTGTCATTGGAAAACGGTATTGTCAACATTGTTTTGCAAAAGCTGCATATTATTGATGAACCGATTTTATGGCTAGGGGTTGGGGAGTATTTCTGGGGAATCATCGGCGCCTCAGAAGTGTGGAAAAACCTAGGGTGGAACACCATTATTTATTTGGCGGCGATCGCCATGATTGATCCAGAGCAGTATGAGGCGGCGGAAATCGACGGGGCTTCCCGCTTGCAACGCATTTTTTATATTACACTTCCTTCTTTAAAGCCTACGATTATCATTTTGTTGATTATGAATTTAGGGAATATTTTGGAGACCGGGTTTGAACCCCAATATTTGTTAGGAAATCCGATGAACCTCGATTATTCAGAAAATCTTGACATTTTTGTGCTGAAGTACGGTATCGCTATGGGGAATTTTGCTTTGGCTACCGCTGCTGGGATTTTTAAAACCGTTGTCAGTTTTATCTTTCTGTTTAGCGCAAATTATATTGCTAAACGTTTGGGACAGGCTAGATTGTTTTAAGAAGACGATTTTGTTAGGGGGAAAGGAGATTGAAACAGATTGTGAAAAGATGGCGGATGCGTTATGCGTCATGGGGAGATATGGTTTTTGATGTTTGCAACTATAGCTTGATGCTCGTTCTTTGTGTCGTAATGCTTTATCCGATGTTGAATACGTTGGCCATTTCTCTAAACGATGCCAATGATACGATTCGCGGGGGGATTTATCTTTGGCCTCGGGAGTTTACACTTTACAACTACGAATATGTGTTAAAGGAAAATACGCTACTTAATGCGTTGCTCATTTCGGTTTTAAGAACCGTTTTAGGCACCGCCATCTCTGTTTTCTGTACAGCGATGGTGGCTTATGTCATCAGCCGGCCGGAGTTTGTTTTTCGTAAGTTTGTCACGATTGCTTTTATCTTGACTATGTATTTTAATGGGGGGTTAATTCCTACCTATTTGCTGATGAGGGATCTCCATCTGATCGGGACGTTTTGGGTATACATTATTCCAGGTATTATTGGGGTCTTTAATTTGATTGTGATCCGTTCCTTTATTGAGGGCTTGCCGAACAGTCTGATCGAATCGGCGCGGATTGACGGAGCAGGGGAATTTCGGATATTTCTTCAGATTGTATTGCCCCTTTCCTTGCCAGTGCTGGCCACAGTTTCCTTGTTTGTGGCCGTGTATCAATGGAACTCTTGGTTCGATGTTTTTCTCTATAATTCTTCCAACCCCAATTTAAGCACTTTGCAATACGAATTAATGAAGATTTTGCAAAACACGAATGCAACGATGTCTGGAAAAACAGCGGCTGATGCATTTGCGAATGCACATGCGGACGCCAACACTGTCACTCCATCATCCATTCGGGCTACCATGACCATTATCGCCAGTGTTCCGATTATCCTTGTCTATCCGTTTTTGCAAAAATACTTTATTAAAGGATTGACACTGGGGGGAGTGAAAGGGGAATAGATCGAATCAGTCCATGTTTTGGCGAGAAGGGTGATGAAAAACAACAGATTCATTCAACTTTTTGGAAATTAAAAGAGATAAACGGATCGTTTGGCAACGTTTTTCTGTTTGAGAAACCATGCTGGACAGTCGTATTTTCCCTTACATCACCGGTCTCCTAGAAGGCTGCGGAAACAGCGCTAGTTCGCTGAACAGCGGGATTCGCCAAAACGTCGACTCTTCATCTAGGCTGAAAATGACTGCTCCCAGCTAAGTGATTTTCACAAGCGGAAAGCGGTACCACGTTCTCTCATGGAAAGCAGAAATGGCAGGAAAAAAGAGGGGGAGAGAAAG
Organism: Geobacillus sp. C56-T2; assembly: GCF_007829715.1. Classification (NCBI taxonomy): domain Bacteria; kingdom Bacillati; phylum Bacillota; class Bacilli; order Caryophanales; family Anoxybacillaceae; genus Geobacillus; species Geobacillus sp. C56-T2. Next base: position 1,817,814 of record NZ_VJWB01000001.1, on the reverse strand, counting down.
TGTTGAAAATCAAAAACCCGATTTTAACTGGCTTTCATCCCGACCCGTCCATTTGCCGGGCGGGCGACGACTATTACATTGCCGTTTCAACGTTCGAATGGTTTCCGGGGGTGAGAATTTACCATTCGAAAGATTTAAAGAACTGGCGTTTAGTAGCGCGTCCGTTAAACCGGTTAAGTCAATTGAATATGATAGGAAATCCGGATTCTGGAGGAATTTGGGCTCCGCACTTGTCGTATAGCGACGGGAAATTTTGGCTTATTTATACGGATGTGAAAGTCGTTGAAGGACAGTGGAAAGATGGCCATAACTATCTCGTGACGTGTGATACGATCGATGGCGAATGGTCGGATCCGATTTATTTGAATAGCTCTGGGTTTGACCCGTCTCTCTTTCACGATGAGGATGGAAAAAAATATTTGGTGAACATGTATTGGGATCATCGGGTCGGCCACCACCCGTTTTATGGTATTGTGCTGCAAGAATACAGTGTGAAACAGAAAAAATTGGTTGGTGAGCCGAAGATCATTTTCAAAGGAACGGACCTACGAATTACGGAAGGCCCTCATTTGTATAAAATCAATGGGTATTATTATTTATTGACGGCGGAAGGGGGGACGCGGTACAACCATGCGGCAACGATTGCCCGGTCAACCTCGCTCTATGGGCCATATGAGGTGCATCCGGAAAATCCGTTGCTTACGTCTTGGCCTTATCCGCGCAACCCGCTACAAAAGGCTGGCCATGCTTCGATTGTCCATACGCATACGGATGAGTGGTTTCTTGTGCACTTAACCGGCCGGCCGCTGCCAAAGGAGGGCCAGCCGCTGCTCGAACACCGCGGTTATTGTCCGCTCGGACGTGAAACGGCGATTCAGCGGCTTGAATGGAAAGACGGGTGGCCTTATGTGGTCGGCGGAAACGGTCCTTCGTTAGAAATCGACGGGCCGAGCGTTGAGGAAGTTCCGTGGGAAAACGATTACGATGAAAAAGATGATTTTGATAGTGATACATTAAACCATCATTTTCAAACATTACGAATTCCTTTAGGGGAAGACATCGCTACCTTAAAGGCTCGTCCGGGACATTTGCGGCTGTACGGAAGAGAATCGCTCACTTCCCGGTTTACACAGGCGTTTGTCGCCAGACGATGGCAGCATTTTACCTTTGTTGCGGAAACGAAAGTCGCGTTTCGTCCGACGACTATCCAACAATCGGCTGGGCTCGTGAACTATTATAATACGCAAAACTGGACAACGCTGCAATTGACATGGCATGAGGAAAAAGGACGGATCCTCGAATTAATGGCGTGCGACCATCTTGTTGTTGATCAGCCGTTGCGCGGTCAAGAAATTGTCGTCCCTGATGATGTCGAGTATGTGTACTTACGGGTGAACGTACAAACGACCACGTACAACTATGCGTACTCTTTCGACGGGGTGAATTGGAAGGAGATTCCCGTCACCTTTGAATCGTATAAACTATCCGACGACTATATCAAAAGCCGCGCGGCGTTTACTGGGGCGTTTGTCGGCATGCATTGCCGGGACGGTTCAGGACAAAACAACTACGCGGATTTTGACTACTTTTTATACAAAGAATTGTAGAATACTTTGTTTATATGATAGACAAACAAATGTGAAAGCGTTATAATAAAACCGAAGCAAGCCATTTTCGCTGATAGAACTTGATTCATAATGAAGGGGGACCTAGGCATGGCTTATTTTCCGAATATCGGCAAGATTGCGTATGAAGGACCGGAGTCGCGCAATCCGTTCGCGTTTAAGTTTTATAATCCAGAAGAAAAAGTCGGCGACAAAACAATGGAGGAACATTTGCGCTTTTCGGTGGCGTATTGGCATACGTTTACGGGGGATGGATCGGATCCGTTTGGCATCGGCAATATGATTCGTCCATGGAATAAATACAGCGGCATGGATCTGGCGAAGGCGCGCGTCGAGGCGGCGTTTGAGCTGTTTGAAAAGCTGAACGTTCCGTTTTTCTGCTTCCATGACGTCGACATTGCTCCAGAAGGGGAAACGCTCAGCGAGACGTACAAAAATTTGGATGAAATTGTCGATATGATTGAAGAATACATGAAAACAAGCAAAACGAAGCTGCTTTGGAATACGGCGAACTTGTTCAGCCATCCGCGCTTCGTTCACGGGGCGGCGACGTCGTGCAACGCTGACGTGTTCGCCTATGCGGCGGCGAAAGTGAAAAAAGGGCTGGAGATCGCGAAGCGGCTCGGGGCGGAAAACTACGTGTTCTGGGGCGGCCGGGAAGGGTATGAGACGCTGCTGAACACGGATATGAAACTGGAGCTTGACAATTTGGCCCGCTTCTTGCATATGGCGGTCGACTATGCGAAAGAGATCGGCTTTGATGGCCAGTTTTTGATCGAGCCGAAGCCGAAAGAGCCGACGAAGCATCAATACGATTTTGACGTGGCTACGGCGCTGGCGTTCTTGCAAACGTACGGGCTGAAAGATCATTTCAAATTCAATATTGAAGCGAACCATGCGACGTTGGCGGGCCATACGTTTGAACATGAGCTGCGCGTCGCCCGCATCCACGGCATGCTCGGTTCGGTCGATGCGAACCAAGGTGATACGCTGCTTGGCTGGGATACGGACGAATTCCCGACCGATTTGTATACGACGACGTTGGCGATGTATGAAATTTTGCAAAACGGCGGCCTTGGGCGCGGCGGCTTGAACTTTGACGCGAAAGTGCGGAGAGGCTCGTTCGAACCGGAAGATTTGTTCTACGCTCATATCGCCGGGATGGACAGCTTTGCGATCGGCTTAAAAGTCGCCCATCGCTTGCTGGAAGACCGCGTGTTTGAACAATTCATCGAAGAGCGGTACAAAAGCTATACGGAAGGCATTGGCCGCGAGATCGTCGAAGGAACAGCGGACTTCCACAAGCTCGAGCAATACGCGTTGCAGCTTGGCGACATTCGCAATACGTCCGGCCGTCTTGAGCGCTTGAAAACGTTGCTGAATCAATATTTGCTCGAAGTCAGCGCGCCGAGTGGATCTCGTTCGTGAAAGAGGGATGAGCGTGGAATATGTCATTGGCGTCGATTTAGGAACAAGTGCGGTGAAAGTGTTGCTTGTCGACCGCAATGGGCAAGTCAGAGGGGAATGGACCGAGTCCTATCCCCTCTACCAGCCGCATTCCGGCTATAGCGAGCAGCGCCCGGACGATTGGGTGGAGAAGACGATTACGGCGCTGCGCCGCGTTTGGGAAACGGCGGGCATTTCTCCGGAGTCGGTTGCGGGCTTGAGTTTTTCCGGGCAAATGCACGGGCTTGTGCTGCTTGATGGCGACGGGAACGTCGTGCGCAACGCGATTTTATGGAATGACACACGAACGACAGCCGAGTGCCGGGAAATTGAAGCGAAAGTCGGTCGAGAGACGCTGCTTGCGGCGGCGAAAAACGAGGCGCTCGAAGGGTTTACGCTGCCGAAACTGTTGTGGGTGAAAAACCATGAACCCGAGCTGTATGAGCGGGCGCGGACGTTTTTATTGCCCAAAGACTATGTCCGTTTCCGTTTGACCGGGCACATCGCGATGGATGTATCCGATGCGGCGGGGACGCTGTTGCTGGATATCGAAAAGAAAACATGGAGCGAGGAGATCGCCCGGGCGGTGGATGTCGACCTTTCGCTTTGCCCGCCGCTTGTTGAGGCGACGGCATGGGTCGGGACGCTGCGTCCGGAGGTGGCGGAACAGACCGGGCTGCCGGCATCGGTGAACGTGTTCGCCGGCGGGGCGGACAACGCTTGCGGCGCGGTGGGCGCCGGCATTTTGGCGGAAGGGAAGATGATGTCAAGCATCGGCACATCCGGCGTCGTCTTGGCGTATGAGCAAAGCGGGGAAAAGGATTTCGCTGGACGAGTGCACTACTTCAACCATGCCGAGCCGAACGCCTACTATATTATGGGAGTGACGCTGGCGGCGGGCTACAGCTTTGACTGGTGGAAGCGGACGTTTGCCGAGGACGTGTCGTTTGCCGAGATCGTCAAGCGCGCTGCTGAGTCGCCGATTGGCGCCAACGGCTTGTTGTTTACGCCATATTTGGTCGGCGAGCGGACGCCTTATGCCGACGCCGATATTCGCGGGTCGTTTGTCGGCGTGGATTCGGCGCAGACGAAATGGGATTTCGCCCGCGCGGTCATCGAAGGCATTACGTTCTCACTCAACGAGTCGGTGGAGATCATCAAAGCGAGCGGCAAAACGATCGATTCGGTCGTGTCGATCGGCGGCGGGGCGAAAAGTGCTGAGTGGCTGCAAATCCAAGCCGATATTTTCGGCATCCCGGTGGAAAAACTGAAAAACGAACAAGGGCCGGGACTGGGCGCCGCGATGATCGCCGCCTGCGGCGTCGGCTGGTTTGATTCGCTCAAGCAATGTGCTGACGTGTTCAAACAAGTCGATTCCATCGTCGAACCGCGGCCGGATGCGGTGGCGAAATACAAAGAGCTGTTCGCCATTTACCGTGAGGTTTACCCTCAGACAAAGGAACTATCGAAAAGATTAAAGGCGTTTCGCCCGTGACGGCAAGGGGCTGACCCAAAAGGTTGTCTGCCTTCAAGATCGGCACAACCGATCGTGCGGCAGAACCAGTCAGCACGTATATATAAGTAACGAAAGAGGGGGATCCCGATCCTTTTGGGATCCCTCTTTGTTTGTTCAGGCAATCAGGCAAGATGCTCAGCTAGGCCTGTCGAAAGGAGAACGGGAAAGGGGAGGGGCTAGACATTCAAAAAAGTTTAGGAGGCTGGGGAAAACAACTGCTTCGCTCGATGGGCGAGCAGACGAAAGGGATAAGGTTACGGTGTCGCAAGGTTTTTCAATTTAAGAAAAGCTGTTAGGAGCAACATTTCCCCTTACATCGCCGTCCATTGATTCGCGAAGAGGCAGGAATTCCTTGGGCGGAGCACGAAAGAGTAAAGAAGTCAGCGAAGATACGGCAGTTACGGATAGGAGAGGGGAGATCAATCGTGTTTTCTACACTTTCCGTCCCCATTATCCAAGCGCCGATGGCAGGCGGCGTATCAACGCCCGAGCTGGCCGCGGCGGTGTCGAACGCCGGAGGGCTTGGGTTTTTGGCTGGCGGGTACAAGACGGCGGAAGCGATGAGGGCAGAAATTCACAAGCTGCGGGCGCTAACGGATCGTCCGTTTGGGGTGAATGTGTTTGTGCCGGGGGATAAAACGGTGGATGAAAAGGCGCTCGAACGCTACCGCGCCGTATTGGCGGCTGAGGCGGAACGGCTCGGCGCAACAGTCGGCGAGCCGAAATGGGAGGACGATGATTGGGAAGCGAAACTGGATGTGCTGCTTCAGGAGCAGGTGCCGGTCGCGAGCTTTACGTTTGGCTGCCCGGACAAAGCGGTGATTGCCGCCTTGCAGAAAGCAGGGGTGTTTGTGATCGTGACGGTGACATCGGTGGAAGAGGCCCACATTGCATCTGAAGCCGGCGCGGACGCCCTTTGTGTGCAAGGGGCGGAAGCGGGCGGGCATCGCGCGTTGTTTCGCAACGATCCAAAGCAGGATGAGGCGATCGCGTTGTTCCCGCTGTTGGCCGACGTGCGCACTTCGGTTCGTCTCCCGCTTGTGGCGGCGGGCGGGATCATGGACGGGCGCGGCATCGCGGCGGCGCTCAAAGCGGGGGCGAGCGCGGTGCAGCTTGGGACGGCGTTTTTGCGCTGCCCGGAAAGCGGGGCGCATCCGCTCCATAAGCAAGCGCTTGCCGATCCGCGGTTTACCGAAACGGCTGTGACACGGGCGTTTACCGGCCGGCCGGCGCGCGGGCTGGCGAACCGCTTTATGGCCGAATATCGCGATCTAGCGCCGGCGGCGTATCCGCACGTGCACCATATGACGAAGCCGCTGCGTGCTGCCGCCGCCAAGGCGGGCGATCCGGAGCGGATGTCGCTTTGGGCTGGAGAAGGATACCGGCTGGCGCGGGAACTTCCGGCGGCGGAGCTTGTCGAGGAACTGAAGCGGGAGCTGGAGGAGGCTTGGTAAGATCGTGCATTTTAGCTTGTGTTGCGTTGCCGCGAGCAGGTGAACCAGGAAGCCGTTTGTTCCAATACGGCACGGTGTCCATTATTCCTATAAAGGGCTGGTGAAAAACGGTTGTTTCTTTTGAGCAATGGGGGAGCATTTGAAAGGCGATCCTGATGCGACAAGGCTTTTCTATATTGAGAAACGAGGTTGGTAAGTGACCTGCTCCCTTAAATCACCGGCCTCATAAAAAATAATAAGGAGGAAAGGAAACTATGACCGTAGCCCGCATTGTGTTTCCGCCGCTCAGCCATGTCGGCTGGGGGGCGCTTAAGTATTTGGTCCCGGAAGTGAAGCGGTTGGGAGCGAAACAAATTTTAGTGATTACTGACCCAATGCTTGAGAAAATCGGCCTTGTCGAGCAAGTGACGTCTCCGCTCCGGCAAGCAGGGTACAGCGTGCACGTCTATACGGATGTTGTGCCCGAGCCGCCGCTTGCGACAGGGGAAAAGGCGGTGGCGTTTGCCCGCGATGGAGAGTTCGATCTTGTCATCGGCGTCGGCGGCGGCAGCGCGCTCGATTTGGCAAAACTGGCCGCTGTTTTGGCGGTGCATGACGGTTCGGTTGCCGACTACCTAAACTTGACGGGAACGCGGGCGCTCGAGAAAAAAGGGCTGCCGAAAATTTTGATTCCGACGACATCAGGCACCGGGTCGGAAGTGACGAATATCTCTGTTTTGTCCTTAGAAACGACAAAAGATGTCGTGACGCACGATTACTTGTTGGCCGATGTGGCCATCGTCGATCCGCAGCTGACTGTTTCCGTTCCGCCGCGGGTGACGGCCGCAACCGGGATTGATGCGCTCACCCATGCGGTCGAAGCGTACGTGTCGGTCAACGCGAGCCCGACATCGGATGGGTTGGCGATCGCGGCCATGCGCCTCATTTCTCGCTCATTGCGCAAAGCGGTGGAAAACGGAACGGACAAACAGGCGCGCACGGATATGGCGAACGGCAGTTACCTAGCGGGTTTGGCGTTTTTCAACGCCGGGGTGGCCGGCGTGCATGCGCTCGCGTATCCGCTCGGCGGACAGTTTCATATCGCCCATGGCGAATCGAACGCCGTGCTTTTGCCGTATGTGATGGGCTACATCCGTCAAAGCTGCACGAAACGAATGGCTGATATTTTAAACGCGCTCGGCGGCAACTCGAGCTTTTTGTCCGAAGTGGAAGCATCGTATCGATGTGTCGAGGAACTGGAACGGCTTGTCGCCGACGTCGGCATTCCGAAGACGCTGGGCGGATTCGGCATCCCGGAAAACGCGTTAGAAAGCTTGACGAAAGATGCTGTCCAACAGAAACGACTGCTCGCCCGCAGTCCGCTGCCGCTGTTGGAAGCCGACATCCGCGCGATTTACGAAGCCGCGTTTGCTGGGACGATCGTCGAACCGAACCATGAATAAGGAAGAAATACAGGGGCTGTTTTTGGCTCCTGTATTTTTTGTTTGGAAAGCGAGAGTGGTTTTCCATGTTTGGGTTTACGGCTTTTTTCGCTCAAAAGGCAACATTTTCCGCATTTTCTTGACGGGTGAAGAAGGAATTTTCGCCTCTTGAAGCGAACGAATATACATCAATCGTCTCGATTCGACAAAAAGAGAACGACAGCGAACTGGAATACATTTGAGGTGTTTTTAGGGAGGAAAGAGGATGTTTACGACGGTCATCACGCCGCGCGTGTCGGAAACGGACGGTGTCGGTCATATTAACAACACGACGGTGCCTGTTTGGTTTGAAGCCGGTCGGCATGAAATTTTCAAACTGTTTACGCCGGATTTGTCGTTTCGGCGCTGGCGGATGGTAATCATTCGCATGGAAGTCGACTATGTCCATCAAATGTATTACGGACAAGATGTGACAGTGTACACCGGTATTGAACGTATTGGCAACACAAGCCTGACGATTTATGAGGAAATCCATCAAAACGGGGTGGTTTGCGCCAAAGGACGGGCGGTGTATGTCAATTTCAATTTTGAGACGGGACGTCCTGAACGGATTCCGGATGACATTCGCAGCGCGTTGCGTGAGCATCTTTGGCAGCCGAACGAATAGGAAAGAAGGGGCTGCCCAAGAGGTTTTGATCCGCCTTCTAGGGGAGCGAATGGTGAACTTCGCCCATAGCCCGACGCAAAGTCATGTTTTCTCATCATGAATTCTTCGTTTTGCATCGTTTCGCTCTGTCACTGTTGAGTGTGGCCTATTTTTTAGCGGAAGGAGGAGGAGTGGTGAAGGAACATTTGTGGGAGCAGGTCAAAGCCAAGCTCGCGCAAAAATTGTCTGGCGCCTCTTTTGATGCTTGGTTCGCGTCGACGTCCGCGACGGTGGATGAAGACTGGCTGATTATCGAATGCGTGAACGAGATTCAATGTGAATGGCTGCAAATCAGATACGGCGAACTGATCGGCGAGACGGTGCGCGAGGTGTTTGGTCGCGAGATGCGCATTTTCGTGTCCGTCTGCGGCGAGCGGCAGCAAATCGAGAAGCGGCTCGAACAGCGGCACGGGGTGCCGATTACGTTCCGGCAATATATGACGCAGTTGGAGAAGCAAGTCGATGAGCTCGAACGGCGCGTTGACCATTATTCACGAATCATCGATGAATTGCTTGCTTCGCGGCCGATCCACTGATGATGGCGATGAGCGGTTTTGCCAAGAAAGAGTTGGGGTTTTAAGAAAAAGTGCCATAGGCGGCGTGATCTGCCCTCGACCCGGGGATGAAGATCACGCGTCAGTTCAGCATTTTCACGAAAAGGGCGTTTCCTTGCTTGGAGCGCCCTTTTTATTTTGTTATAAAAAATGACATTGATCACAAAAAAACTGATTTTTAGGTTGTTTTTATCAAAATTGCGTAACATTATCTAACAAGAAAAATGCCGGCTCTGCTTTTCCGTGCTATGATGTGCTCAACGACGGTGAAGGAGGGAACATGAAAATGGGGAGGACGAGAGAAGTCGGGTTGTTAACGCTGATCGGGATGATGGTTCGTCTATGGCTGCATCGCTGACGGAAAATGCTGAGCATGGCACGGAGACGGAGGGATGGCGACGTGAAACGAAAATTAGTGTTAGTCGGCAACGGCATGGCGGGGGTCCGCTGCATCGAGGAGATTGTAAAACTCAATCGTGAGGCGTTTGAGATTACGATTTTTGGCAGCGAGCCGCATCCGAACTATAACCGGATTTTGTTGTCCAAGGTGTTGCAAGGGGATACGTCCATTGAGGAGATTACCTTAAACAGTTGGGAATGGTACGAACAAAACGGCATTCGACTGTTTGCTGGGGAAACGGTGACGGACATTGATCACGAAGCGCGACTCGTCCGGACCGACCGCGGGCGGGTGGTCGAATACGATGAATTAATTTTAGCCACGGGCTCGAACCCGTTTATCTTGCCGGTGCCGGGGGCGGATTTGCCTGGGGTGACGGCGTTTCGCGATATCCAAGATTGCGAGCGGATGATCGAATATGCGAAGACGTACAAAAAAGCGGCGGTCATCGGCGGGGGGTTGCTTGGTTTAGAGGCTGCGCGCGGCCTGCTTAACTTAGGGATGGACGTCGACGTCATCCATATCTTCGATTATTTAATGGAGCGTCAGCTTGATCCGACCGCTTCGAAGCTGTTGCAGCGGGAACTCGAGAAGCAAGGGATGAACTTTTTGCTTCGCAAAGAGACGGCCGAATTGTTCGGCAACGGCCGCGTGGAAGGAGTGCGATTTAAGGACGGTACGTCCATTGCCGCTGACTTGGTGGTGATGGCGGTCGGCATTCGTCCGAATGTTGATTTAGCGCGGAGAAGCGGAATCGCGGTGAATCGAGGGATTGTCGTCAACGATTATTTAGAAACGAATGTGCCGCACATTTACGCGGTCGGTGAATGCGCGGAACATCGCGGTGTTGTTTATGGGCTCGTCGCTCCGCTTTATGAGCAGGGGAAAGTGCTGGCACAAGCGATTTGCGGCCGAAAAGGAAAGTCGTACGAAGGGTCGGTTGTCTCGACCCAACTGAAAGTGTCAGGCGTCGATGTGTTCTCAGCCGGCGAGTTTATGGATGTTGAGGGCACGGAATCGATCAAGTTGTATGACGAAGCGCGTTCGGTGTACAAGAAAGTCGTCGTTCGCGAAGGGAAAGTCGTTGGCGCCGTGCTGTTTGGCGACACGAGCGAAGGAAGAAAACTGTTGGATATGATCGAGCGCGGTGATTCGCTTGAAGCGCTTTCTCTTTCGTTATTGGCGCCAGCTTCATCGGGAGGAAAAGAAAGCCTTGTGGCGACGATGGCGGATACCGATGTCGTCTGTGGCTGCAACGGGGTGACAAAAGGTGCGATTTGTCAGGCGATTGCCGAACACGGGCTCAAGACGGTCACTGAGGTGCGCGACTATACGAACGCGTCCCGCTCATGCGGCGGATGTAAAGGGCTTGTCGCCGAGCTGCTTGAGCATATGCTCGGTGAAGAAGTGAATCGGTATACGGTGAAAGAAACGATCTGCGGCTGCACGAACGTAAGCCGTGAGGAAGTGATTGCAGCGATCAAAGAAAAACGGCTGATGACGGTCAAAGAAGTCATGAGCGTATTGGGATGGAAAAAAGAAGAAGGTTGTTCCAAATGCCGTCCGGCGCTCAATTATTACTTAGGCATGTTGTATCCGGGTGAGTACGACGAAGAAGTGGAGTCGTTGTTTGTCAATGAGCGGCTGCATGCCAACATCCAGGCGGATGGTACGTACTCCGTTGTGCCGCGCATGTACGGCGGGGTGACGACAGCCGAGCAGCTGCGGAAAATTGCCGATGTCGCAGAAAAATACAACGTACCGATGATTAAGCTCACAGGAGGGCAGCGCATTGACTTGCTTGGGGTGAAAAAAGAAGATTTGCCGCGCATTTGGGCCGATCTCGGCATGCCGTCCGGCTACGCCTACGCCAAGGCGCTGCGAACGGTGAAAACGTGCGTCGGCAAGCAGTTTTGCCGCTTTGGCACACAAGATTCGACCGGGCTTGGCATCCGGATGGAACAAACATTTGAACGGCTGAAAACGCCGCATAAAGTGAAAATGGCGGTGTCCGCCTGCCCGCGCAACTGCGCCGAATCGGGCATTAAAGACGTTGGCGTTGTCGGTGTGGAGGGGGGCTGGGAAATTTATGTCGGCGGCAACGGCGGCACCCATTTGCGTGCGGCTGACTTGCTTTGCACGGTCAAGACGGAAGAAGAAGTGTTGGAGATGACCGGCGCGTTTTTGCAATATTACCGGGAGTCCGCGCATTATTTGGAGCGGACGTCCAAATGGGTCGAGCGCGTCGGGCTTGAGCATATCCGCGAAGTGCTGTTCGATGTGGAAATGCGCCGCGCGCTGCTTGAACGGCTCCACAAAGCCCTTTCGGCGACAAAAGATCCGTGGCGGGAAATCGTCGAAAACGAGAGGATGCAACAAACGTTGTTCTGCGATCTCGGCGACAAAGAGCCGGTGCCGGTCGAATGAAAGGCAATGGCGGCGGATGGAAAGACGGGCGGGCAAAAAAGCCGGTCGCTTCCGCCGTCCAGCGTTATCCAGCATTTGAGCGGAGAGAAAAAGGCTCTCCGACACGTTGGCGCTTGACTATGCATCCATGCGAGGAGATGAAGTGATGATGAGAGTAAAAGTGGGAACAATCGAACAGTTGCCGAAACGGCTTGGAAAATGCGTGCACATCGGGGTGCTGGAGCTTGCTTTATTCCGTACCCAAGATGATCGAGTATACGCCGTCGAAAATCGTTGTCCGCATAAAGGAGGGGATTTGTCGCAAGGCATTGTCAGCGGCGAGTATGTGTTTTGCCCGCTTCATGATTGGAAAATTTGCTTAAGAGACGGTCAGGCGCAGGCGCCGGATGAAGGGTGCGTCAAAACGTACCGCGCGACGGTGGAAGACGGCTGTGTATATGTCGAGTTGCAGGAAACGGGTGAATGACGATGACGAATGAATTGCTGCGCTACTTTCGCGCCAAGGAAAAGGAGCGGGCCTCGGAAACAGCCGCCGCGACCCAATGTCCGTTTTGCAGCGTCCAGTGCCCACTTCAGCTGGTGGAGGAGCGGATTGTAGAACGGCGCCGCTACAAGGCGGTCCCGATCGACAACCCAACGTCCAACGGCCGCCTTTGTTTAAAGGGGATCAACGCTCACCAGCACGCTTTGCATCCCGAGCGGCTGTTGTTTCCGCTTGCTAAAGTGGACGGCCGGTTTGTGCGCGTCAGTTGGGAGGAGGCGCTTTCGCTAATCGCGGAACGAATCATCTCGATTCAAAAGAAAGATGGAGTCGATGCGTTTGCTGTTTACGGCGGCGGATCGTTGACGAACGAGGAGGCGTATTTGCTTGGGAAATTTGCCCGCGTGGCGCTCAAGACACGGCATATTGACTACAACGGCCGCTTTTGCATGTCGGCGGCCGCGGCTGCGATGAACGACGCATTCGGTCTTGACCGCGGGTTGACGAATCCGCTGTCCGATATTCCGCTGGCGCAGACGATCATTTTGGTTGGAACCAATATCGCCGAATGCCAGCCGACGTTGATGCCGTATGTTTACGAAGCGAAGAAAAACGGAGCGTTTCTCATCGTGGTGGATCCGCGGGAAACGAAAACGGCGGCGTTGGCCGATTTGCATCTGCCGCTCAAGCCGGGAACGGATGCAGCATTGGCCATCGGTGTAGGAAAAGTGTTGATCGAAGAAAGGTATATCGATGAAGCGTTCGTGCGCGAGCGGACGGTTGGGTTTGCCGAATGGAAACAGCACGTGGAAGCGATCGATATGGACGAGATCGTCCGGATGACCGACGTGCCGGCTGAGAAGATCCGTTTGGCGGCACGGAAGTACGGGGAGGCGCCGGAAGCGATCGTGCTCACCGCGCGCGGCCTGGAGCAGCAAGCGGACGGCTATGCAGCGGTCAGACAATGGATTAACGCCGTATTGGCGACCGGCAAAATCGGCCGGCCCGGTTCAGGATTTGGTTCGATCACCGGGCAAGGGAACGGACAAGGCGGCCGCGAGCATGGACAAAAAGCCGACCAGCTCCCGGGTTATCGAAGCATTGAGCATCCGGAACACCGACGGTATATTGCGAGCGTATGGGGCGTTGCGCCGGATGAACTGCCGAGAAAGGGGGTGTCAGCGTATGAAATGATGCAAAAAATCGATGCGGGCGAGATTACCGGACTGTTTGTCATGGGATCGAATCCCGTCGTTTCCAGCCCGAATGCCGCGTTTGTCGCTAGGGCGCTCAAGAAGCTTGAGTTTCTCGTTGTTGCCGATCTGTTTTTGTCGGAAACAGCCGAGCTGGCCGATCTCGTGTTGCCTGTTTCGTCGTATTTGGAAGATGAAGGGACGGTGACGAACGTCGAAGGGCGGATATGCTTGCGACCGGCGGCTCGGAAGTGTCCTGGGGAGGTGAAACATGACTGGGAAATTTTATGCGCGATTGCTCACAAGCTTGGCAAGGGCCGCCACTTTTCCTTTGCGTCCGCTGAAGAGATTTTCAACGAACTGCGGCTGGCGAGCCGCGGCGGCAAAGCGGACTATTATGGCGTGACGTATGAACGGCTACGCCGCGAACGCATCTACTGGCCGTGTCCGGACGTCTCGCATCTCGGCACCCCAAGGTTATTCACGGATCGATTTGCGCACCCGGATGGCAAGGCGAGGTTTGCGGTTTTGTCGTTTCGGACGGACAAAGAGGAGACGGATGAATCGTATCCGCTTTACTTAACGACCGGTCGGGTGCTCGTTCATTATTTGAGCGGAACGCAGACGCGGCGCAGCCCAGCGCTGGCGGCGCGGCAGCCGGAGGCGACCGTCGAGATCCACCCGAGGACGGCGAAGCGATACGGAATCGGCCCGGGGATGCTTGTGCGCATTGAAACGCGGCGCGGTGCGGCGGTTGTTCGCAGCCGTTACAATGAGCAAATTCGCGAGGATACCATCTTTGTCCCATTCCACTGGAGCGGCCTGCAACAAATTAACAACGTCACGTCCGATGAACTCGATCCGCATTGCCGGATGCCGGCGTTTAAGCGGTGCGCAGCTCGGGTGCGGCCGGTTGTTGATTTAGGGAGAAATTAACTGCCGGTGGATTGCCCGAAATTTTGCACTAAATCACCGGCCTTCTAGAGGAATGGTAAAATATGGTTATTTATCTTGAACAATAGGGGGCATTTGCAAGTCGATCTTGGATGCGACAGGGCTTTTCTATTTGAAAAACGAGGCTGGTAAGCGGCCTGTTTCCTTAAATCACCGGCCTCCTAGAGGCAAAAAAACTTCCCATCTATCATGGGAAGCAGACAAAGAAATCGCTTTCGCTTTTATTTTACACAAAACAAAACGTCAAGGGCAAGGGGGAGCAAACGAGAATGGCCAAGACATCTTTTTGGCGGGCGGGACATGCGCCGACGTTATTGTCGTCGTTTTTGTACTTTGATATTAGCTTTATGATTTGGAACTTGCTTGGCGCGCTTGGTGTGTTTGTTGCTGAGTCGTTTGCCCTCACGCCGGCGGAAAAAGGGATGATGGTCGCCATTCCCGTGTTGGGAGGGGCGCTGCTTCGCGTTCCGATGGGGTTGCTCGCCGATCGCTGGGGCGGGAAGCGGGCTGGTCTGCTCGGCATGGCGGTGACGGCTGTGCCGCTTGTGTGGGGGTGGCTGTTTTCGGACCATATGGCGGATGTGTATGCCCTTGGATTTTTGCTTGGTGTAGGCGGGGCTAGTTTCGCTGTCGCTTTGCCCCTGGCAAGCCGCTGGTATCCGAAAGAATATCAAGGGCTGGCTATGGGGATTGCCGGGGCGGGAAACAGCGGGACGGTGCTGGCAACGCTGTTTGGTCCGCGGTTGGCGGAGGCGTATGGATGGAACGCGGTGTTCGGATTGGCGCTTGCCCCGCTTGTTGTTGTCTTTTTTCTATTCGCTTGGCTGGCGCGTGAATGTCCAACAGCGGTGAAGCCCGTTTCGTTGCGTGAATACGGAGCTGTCCTCCGTCGAAAAGAAGCATGGCTGTTTTGTTTCTTTTACAGTTTGTCATTCGGTGGGTTTGTCGGGCTGACCGGATACTTAGGCATTTTCTTCTTTGATGAATACGGCGTCAGCAAAGTCACGGCTGGCGATTTCGTCACCGCCGTCGTGTTTGCGGGCAGCTTGATCCGCCCGATCGGCGGTTATCTCGCTGACCGGATCGGCGGAATGCGGCTTCTTTCCTTGTTGTTTGCCGTTGGAGCGGTTTTGCTTGCGTTCATCGGCGCATTGCCGCCCCTTTTCATCGTGTTCGGATTGATGGTCGTTCTTTTCCTTTGCTTTGGTGCGGCAAACGGTGCTTTGTTCCAAGTCGTTCCAACCTGGTTTCCGAAAGAAGTCGGATTGCTGACCGGCATCGTCGGGGCGGCCGGCGGGTTGGGAGGGTTTTTGCTGCCGAACGTGCTCGGGGCGATGAAACAGTGGCTCGGTTCCCCGGCATACGGATTTTGGCTGTTTGCCATTGTTCTTGGAGGGGCTATGCTGACGGCGCGCCGTTTACAAGCGCAGGCGGTTGAGGATGTCCCCCATGCAAACGGTATGGTGGAGCGATCTGGATAAAAGGCTGCAATCAAACAAGAGACAGCGAAAAGGTGTCCGGAGCTTAGGGACGCCTTTTCGTGTAAACTGGGGTTGCTTCGATCGCGGAAAGGTCAGAGCGTCGTCCAGTTCATCAATGACGACGCGAAGCAAGATATATCCATTGATGTGATTAAAAAACAGCTCTATGTCGCCTAGGGGATACCCTGTTTGTCTCTTGGGGCATAGAAATTACTGTAATGAAAAATGTTCATCTATAGAAATGAAATATAGGCCGTAAATAAATGTGTTGTTTTTTGTGTAAACTTACGTGTATAATATAGATGATAATGCATATACTAAAGATAAGGAGGATGGAAAGTGGGGGTTCATACATTGACAAAAGAACAATATCCTATTGCCAATACAAACACATTGAATTTTTTGAAAACTAATGTTTTAAGTGTTACGGATATTTCTAGAACAAAAAAATTATCAGAAATACTTGATCGTTTTTCAAATGGAGTCTCAGATGAGGTATTTGTTATTCAAAATGCAAAAAAGAAAGATGCATTGGCTGTAATCGTCGATATAGATTATTTTAAGCAACTGCTTCAAATAAAAGAAGTTGTAGAAGAAGCGCTTGATCAAATTGTTATGGAAGAGGCATATGCACGTAAGAATAAACCTGTAAATCAAACTTTATCAGATATTTTTGATGAAGCAGATATTAATGTAAACGAATTAATGAAATTATTAGAGGAAGATTGATGTGAAAACACTTGAAGATTTGCAGGAGCTTATTTTAGAAAAATATAACGTTGAACTGAGGTTTGTTGAGGATGTAAAGCAAGATATTAAAGCGATTAATAAAGGACATAGACAAACCGTTTTATTAGAAATTTTAAGAAGGGCAAAGCAAGGCCCCTTATTTAAGCCGGATGGAGTTGCTGAATCGTTACATGGGGACTTGCATGGTTTTGCAAAGATTAAGTCAAAGTCACTAAATATTAGAATTATTTATCGCCCAGTTGAAGGACAGCCGATAAGAATGGAAATAATTGCAATAGGTCCTCGTGATAAGAAAAAGGCATATCGAATGGCTGCGGAACGTTTACAAAAATTCTTCATGGAAATGGATTAGATACAGACTTTCACGTAATTTCCGACAGAAGTCTCCCACCTCGAGGAGTGTGCTAGGCAAAGCTCAATGAGTAGGTGGGAGAGGAATGTCGGTTGGCGATCGCCGACGGATGTGGTCATCGATTGTTCGAACGGATGCCTTCGGAGCAAAGGAAAGCCGTAAAGGTTCTTTTATGTGTGGCTTATCGTTCGGCGAACACGCACAAGTCGCTTGAAGCCTCCACCTCTAAGCGAAGCGTAGATGGAGGGTGGTTCACAGTCGATTTTGGAAAAAGCGGAGCAGCTCTTCAGCGCGGTTTCCGACCAGTTGAATCAGCTGTTCAAACATGGCGTCGCGCTGCAGATCGAGTTCAATGATGCGTTTCGCCAGCTCGAGCGCTTTTTCGTTCATGGAACTGGCCCCCTTTCATGGTCCAAATGGGTCTAAATCGTTCGTATTCACGGCGCAATTCCTCTATCGTCCAGTGTTCGAGCTGTTCCTGATCCTCGGCTGCGCCTGACTGGGCGAGCTGTTGAATGTAGAACTGTTTTTGACGCCGAATGGCGTTTCGCATCCACTTCCCCATCGCATTCCCTCCTGCTTTTTCCTCACTATATCACCTCTTTCTTAAGTGTACAGCAAATGTGTTAAGCCGATTTACAGGAATGTTAAAAAATATGTTAATTTTATTTACAAAAATACACGGAACTACAACGGTTTTTGTATAATTACGTTATAAAACATGACGCAAAGAGGTGAGGAAGATGTCTACTCGTCCTCAAGAGGAATCATATAAACATAAAAAAGTGATTTCGATTGGCGTTGTAAGTGAACTGACGGGGTTATCACAACGACAAATCCGCTATTATGAGGAGAGAAAGTTGGTGTTTCCCGACCGCTCGAAAGGCACTCGCAAATATTCGTTCGCCGATGTCGAACTGCTAATGAACATTGCCAATCAGCGCGAGGAAGGAGTATCGACATGGGAAATCCGCCAGCAGATGTCGAAAGAATTGCGCGAGCGAATGTTAAAAGGGCAAATGAACGCCCATTTTCGGAGGCGTTCCTAGGGATGCGGACAGATTCGAATTTTGGACGCATCCCCTGCTTGGAAGCAGAGCATGCGGAAAACCGCCTGGCCGTGTGCCAACAGGATGTAAACACAGCGGCGTTTGTCCAATAATAAGAGCATAGTTGCTTGGCGCGCACAGAGATTCGTGCGCGCTTTTTTTGTTGCAGGATCAAAAGGTTGGTTTAAAAATATTAATCTTTTTTGTTAAATGACTAGACAAATAAAATTAAATGTATATAATTTAAATTGAAAACGATATCATTTGTTTTACTCAATGCAAAGAGGAGGAATGAACCATGAAACGGATTTTATTGGCTTGCAGTTCTGGCATGTCGACAAGCTTGTTGGTGACGAAAATGCAAGAGCACGTCAAGTCCATCGGTGCGGAGGCAGAAATTTGGGCGGTCGGCCAAGACCAAGCAAAAAAAGAGATGGCTAAAGCGGATGTTGTTCTGATTGGCCCACAAATGAGCTTTTTGAAAGGGGAATTGCAAAAAGAAGCGCAAAAATACGGCATTCCCGTTGATGTTATAGACATGGTGGCTTATGGGATGGCGGATGGCAAAAAAGTGTATGAGCAGGCATTAAAATTGATGGGGGATCAGTAACGGATGGAGAAAATCGATATCAATCAACTTACCAATGAACAAGTTGCTTTCCAGTTAATTTTGCATAGTGGCAACGCCCGCAGCAAAATCATCCAGGCCATCCGTGAATACCGGACTGGACAGGTCGGAGAAGCGGAGCAGCTGATTCAAGAAGCAGAGCAGGACTTAAGCATCGCCCATGATGTTCATTTCCAACTTATTCAAAAAGAGGCCAGCGGCGAGCAAACAAATATTACGTTGCTTCTCATGCATGCCGAAGATCACGTCATGTCAACGCTGGCGATGAAAGAAATTGTAAAAGAAATGCTCGCGCTGATGAAAGAACGAAATCTATAAAAAGGGAGGGCTGCTCGATGGGCCAAACGTTATTTGAAAAATTAAGCAAAGTGCTTGTTCCGATCGCTGGAAAGTTGAACAATAGCCGTTATTTGCAAGTGTTGCGCGATGCGTTTATGTTGGCGTTTCCGTTGACGATTTTTGGTTCGATCGCAGTCGTCATCGCCAACTTGCCGTTTTTGGACAAGGTGATGAGTGAAAACAGCCTCAATGCGCTTAAAGAGATGCTCGGTGTTGCCCCAAATGCAACAATGGGCGTAATGACGATTTTCGTCGTGTTTGGTATTGGCTATTATTTGTCGAAAAGTTATGAAGTTGAGGGGATTTTCGGCGGTGCCATCGCATTAGCTTCTTTTCTCTTGTTGACGCCATTCGTTTTGCAGGTGGAGGGGAGCGAAGCTGTGCAAGGGGTCATCCCGCTCGACCGCTTAGGGGCGAAAGGGATGTTTCTTGGCATGATTACCGCGTTTGTCGCTGGGGAAATTTATCGGAAAGTGGTACAGAAAAACATTACGATTAAAATGCCGGCCGGGGTGCCGCCAGCCGTGGCTAAGTCGTTTGCGGCGCTGATTCCGGCGGTGGTCACCCTGACCTTCTTCCTCGTCGTCAATATCATTGTAACACAAATTTTTAAAACAAACATGCATGATGTCATTTATAACGCGGTACAAGCCCCGCTTGTTGGGTTGGGAAGCGGCATTGTTCCCACGTTGATCGCCATTTTTGTCGCGCAAATTTTGTGGTTTTTCGGGCTGCATGGGCAAATCATCATTAACTCGGTGATGGATCCGATTTGGAACACGTTGTCGCTCGAAAACTTAAATGCGTATACACAAGGAGAGGAAGTTCCGCATATCGTCAGCAAACAGTTTATTGAAATTTATACGGTCGGGATGGGCGGAACGGGAATGACGCTTGCTGTCATTTTTGCGATCTTGCTCTTTATGAAGAGCAAGCAAATGAAGCAGGTGGCCAAGCTCGGCCTCGGACCGGGAATCTTTAACGTCAATGAGCCGATTATTTTTGGTTTGCCGGTCGTGATGAATCCACTCGTCATCGTTCCGTGGATTTTGGCTCCGATGGTCGTTACATTGGTGACGTATTTGGCGATGTCTTCAGGCCTTGTACCGCCGCCCAACGGTGTCGCAGTGCCGTGGACGGTGCCGATTTTCATCAACGGCATAATGGCGACAAACTCGCTGGCCGGCGGATTGCTGCAAGTGGTCAACTTCTTGATTGTGCTTGTCATTTGGTTCCCGTTCTTGAAATTCATCGATCGGATGAATTTGCAAAAGGAGAGAGAGGAGCAAGCCGCTACGAAAAGCGCATCATAAGCAAATGGGGGGAATCGCGATGGAACAACGATCAAAGCAACCAATCACCTATCGCTTTCCTGCCGGATTTTGGTGGGGAAGTGCGACGTCTGCAACACAAATTGAAGGGGCAGCCAACGAGGGGGGGAAAGGGAAAAATATTTGGGACCACTGGTATGAGCAGGAGCCGCACCGCTTTTTTAACGGTGTCGGTCCGGCGACGGCATCGGATTTTTACCATCGCTACAAAGAGGACATTGCGTTAATGAAGGAGATCGGTCATAATTCATTCCGGTTTTCAATTTCATGGTCGCGTTTGATTCCAGATGGGGTTGGTGAGGTCAACCCGGAGGCGGTGCGGTTTTACAATGCGGTCATCGATGAATTGCTGGCGAACGGGATTGAACCGTTTGTGAACTTGTACCATTTTGATATGCCATTGGCGCTGCAACATATCGGAGGCTGGGAAAGTCGCGAAGTCGTGGATGCCTACGCCCGCTACGCAAGCATTTGCTTTGACTTGTTCGGAGATCGAGTAAAAAAATGGTTTACCCATAATGAACCGATCGTTCCGGTGGAGGGAGGGTATTTATACGATTTTCATTACCCGAACATCGTAGACTTCCGCCGTGCCGTGCAAGTGGCTTATCATACGGTGATCGCCCACGCCAAAGCGGTTGCCGCCTTCCGCAACGCAGCGATAGCGGACGGAAAGATTGGCATTATTTTGAATTTGACGCCGTCTTATCCGCGCAGCCAGCACCCTGCTGATGTGAAAGCGGCGCATATTGCCGATTTACTGTTTAACCGCAGCTTTCTCGATCCTGCGGTGAAAGGAGAATACCCGCAAGATTTGATTGAGCTGTTGGCTGAACACGGCTTTTTGCCTGTAACGGAAGCCGGTGATCGCGAGTTGATCAAAGAAAACACGATCGATTTACTTGGCATCAACTACTATCAACCGCGCCGCGTCAAAGCGAAAGAGCATCTGCCCAATCCGGATGCCCCGTTTTTGCCGGAACGGTTTTTCGATTATTATGCCATGCCAGGCCGGAAAATGAATCCGTATCGTGGCTGGGAAATTTATGAAAAAGGCGTTTATGATATTTTAATCAATATCAAGGAAAACTATGGAAACATTGAGTGCTTTATTTCCGAAAACGGCATGGGCGTTGAAGGAGAAGAACGGTTCCGTGATGAAAGTGGCATGATTCATGACGACTACCGGATTGCATTCATTCGTGAACATTTAAAATGGGTGCATCGTGCGATTGAAGAAGGAGTCAATGTGAAAGGGTACCACCTTTGGACGTTTATGGACAACTGGTCGTGGACCAATGCCTATAAAAACCGGTACGGACTCGTGGCTGTCGACTTGGAGAACGATTTGAAACGAACGATTAAAAAAAGCGGTTATTGGTTTAAATCGTTGGCAGAAAACAACGGATTTTAATCGGAAAGCAAAGGCGTCCCGAGCAACGGGGCGCTTTTTGTCGGTGGGGAGAACCGAGCGGCAAAGCCAAAGCGGTGAAGGAGAACGCCGCATTGGCTATTGTGCAAACAGATGATTGTTCGTACAATGAAAATAAGACAAATGCCGAGGGATGAAAACGATGCCAAAATATGAGCAAATTTCTAACGAAATACGGAGACGAATTAAAGAGGGAGTATATTCCCCAGATGAGCCGATCCCTGATGAAATCTCGCTCGCCGAGGAGTTTGGCTGCAGCCGGATGACCGTGAAACGAGCGCTTGATGTGCTCGTATCCGAAGGGTTGTTGTATCGAAAGCGCGGCCACGGTACGTTTATTGTAAAATCCGCCATGCTTGATGGATTGGTGAACGTCGTCAGCAACGAAACACTTGGCTTGACGAGTTTATTGAAAGGGCGGAAGGTAACAAGTAAAATCATTACGTTCGAAGTATTATTTCCCTCAGCTGAGGTTGCCGCTCATTTGTGCATCGATGTAAATACACCGGTCTATCACTTGATTCGGTTGAGGAATGTCGATGATGAACCATATGTCATTGAGCGGACATATATGCCCGTTCGCTTGATTCCTAGGCTCAATGAACGAGTGCTTCATGGCTCCATTTATCACTACATTACCCATGATCTTGGTTTAACCATTGCCGGTTCGCACCGAAAGATTCGGGCCGATAAGCCGAATGAGCTTGACCGTTGCTATTTGCAATGTGCCCCTGATGACCCGGTGTTGGAACTTGAACAAGTCGGTTTTCTAAATAATGGGGAGCCGTTTGAATATTCGTTTTCTCGTCATCGGTACGATAAATTCGTATTTGTCACCGTCAGCACCCGACGATAAGCGAAGATGAACGAAGATTACCCACCTGCAAGGTAAGTGAAAATCTCCCACCCGCTCGCGTTAGATCGGGTGGGAGAACGTTTTCGGCGGCAGCGCTTATGGGCTGCGTCAGGTGAAAACCCGCTCTCGCTGGCGACGTGGCCAACCGATGATGGTCGGATGGAAGTGGAAGAAACGGGAGAAAACGCACTGGTGTCGCGGTCGTCGCCACCGAGTGTGACGTTGCGCTTGGCTTTCATTTCGGAATGTGCGGCCTGCGGGCGGTTAGGCGGCCGGACGATACCCCTTTTTCCCATTTATAATGTGCCGATAAATGTTTCACAATGGTAATGCAACGACATAAGGGAAAAAGGAAGGATGCGGGCATGAAAGAGAAAGCGGTTCAAAGTTTGGTGGCGTTGTGGCGGATGCTTGATCCGATTTACTATGCTTGTTCCCGGCTTGAATATGCGATGGAGGGGAATGGCGGACGACGTTCCATTTTTCGCGTCCGTCCGCTGAAGTATAAAGGTGAGACGATTTATCTTTCCGACGGGACGACGATTAGGAATGACGATTGGTTGTTGAAAATTCACCTCCATAACGTCCGGCTTATGTGCGAACTGCTCCGTTACGACAGCGATATGAAAAGAGGGCGCTACCTTTTCGAACAAGTGAAAGCCGGTTTGCCGCATGTCGCCCATCATCTTTACCATCACGAACAGTCCTCCCGCATAAAAGGGATCATCGGCGTGACCATGTTAAACAAAGGATGTGAGAGGCTCGGATTTGATACCGTGGACATTGGGAATTCATTTTACCGTTGGTTTAAAATGGCATCCCATTGGCCGATAATGACATTGGCTCAACGACGTCTAGTGCCGCTTGTCCGTCCGCCGAAGTATTTGGTGATGTCAAAAGAAAAGCTGTTTTCGCTCTACGGTTGCCATCTTATCCACTAACTCCCTCTTTCTTCTCTCCTCCATTTCACTATAATGGGTATCGAGGGAGGAGAGAAGACGATGACAATCTTTTTTGGCGTTCTTGCCATCTTGTTATTGCTTGCTTTCATCATTCGTAAAGCCCACCGCAACACGTATGAAGCGGTTTTGCATAAAGTCCAAGTCGGCGGCTGTCCAGAGGGTGGGGACGGAGCCCTTCGGATTTTGCAGCTGTCGGATTTGCATCTTGAAAAACTGTCGATCACCCCGGACGATGTATACAACAAGCTGAAAGACGAAGCGATCGATTTGATCGCGTTGACGGGCGACTTTTTGGACCGTGAGGAAAGCATCGACAAGCTCGGTCCGTATTTGGCTGCACTCAATGCATTGAAACCGACGTACGGCATGTATGCGGTGTTTGGCAACCATGATTACGTGCTTCAAGGTGAACCGTTTGAGCGCTTGAGAGCGACGCTTGAGGCGCACGGCTGCATCGTCTTGCAAAACGAGACGAAAACGATCACGGTCAACGGTCAAACCGTCAATATCATTGGCATCGATGATTTTTACACGGGGCGCAGTGACATCAAAAAGGCGTACGCCGGCGTGAAAGACGGCATCAACCTCGTGTTGACGCACGACCCAGACATCGTGCCGCATATGAAAGATTATCATTTTGACTATCTGTTGTCGGGTCATTTCCACGGCGGGCAAATTCATTGGCCGAAGCCGTACCATTTGGCGAAAATGAGCAAAACGCTCACCGAGCGGAACATGATCAAAGGTTATCATGAATGGGAAGGAAAACCGTTTTATATCAACGAAGGGCTTGGGCAAACGGGAGTGAACATCCGGATTGGCTCGAAGCCGGAAGTGACGCTCCACGTCATGGCGTTGCCGCCTGTGGCGGGAACGGAAGCGGTCAAGGCTGTCTAAATGGGCAGCTTTGGCCGCTTTTTCGTCGCTATGGGCAACGCGTCCTGCGCTGAAGCTTGTATTCATCGCAGAACGTTTGGCGCTGTCATTTCCTATTTCATCGGCTCATCGTGGGGGATGTTGATGCCGCTTGGCGTAACGCTCGCGAGCCAGTCAGGAGCGAACATTTTGCCGGTCATCGGCGCGGTGTTTGCGAGCGGGACGTTCGGGGCGTTCGCGTCGCCGCTCAGCGACAATACCGTGACGCTGTGCACCATTTTGGATTTGCCGGTGATGGAGTATGCGCGCACGAAGCTGGTTCCGTCGCTCATCGCCGCCGTTTTGTTCGGCGCCGCGTCATTTCTTTTGTGTTAGCGCTAATGTCGCCTCTCCCCCTTTCGTGATACACTAAAAGAAATAAGGAAGAGAGGGGAGCGGCGATGGGGGAGACGGAACGGCAGCTTGACGAGCTCAGCCAATGGCAAACGGAAGATGTGGCCGCGCAGCTCGAGCCGTTGCACGAGCGGCTCGCTCTGGAGGACGCGTATTACCAGACCGCCGAAGATGAGAGGGCGCGCGCCCGATATTATCGTCATCTGCCGCTTGATGGGGATGGATTGATGTTGTTTGTCCGCTATCACGAACTGGTGGCGCGCACCCATAAGCGGCGGCTGCCGTATTTTTTCAGCAAGGACGAATATTTGTACACATGGGTCGACTTGCAGCCGGACGGAACGGTGCGAAGCTTGTACTCCGGCGAGCGAAAAGACCCGAAGATGTTGATCGTCCAAGATGTCCAAACGATGAAACGGCGCTACGATGAATTTCGCCAGTTGTTGAAAAACATGAAGCATGGGCTCGGCGATGTGCACGAGCGGGTGAAAACGATCGAGCAGCAATGGAAATTCAATGCCGAACATGTCGTGCCCCAGTCGTGGTTTGGCGCCCGCGAACCGATGAAAGGCGATTTGCATCATTTGTTCGTCTGTCAGCCGGAGTGCAACACGATGCGGTCGAATTTTCCGTATGCAGACTTTCCGTTTTACAATCCGGAAGATCCCGGCGAGCAAGTGCAAAACTGTTGCGGCGTTGCCTATAACGGCTATTTCGAGCCGGAGTACGGCAAAGGGACGGCGGCAAGGGCCATGCTGTACTTTCTGCTTCGCTATCCGAAGGCGATCGCAAAGCCGTTTCGGCGCAAAATCGATATTCCGCTCCTTGTCCGTTGGCACGAGCAATTTCCGCCGACAGTGTATGAACATCATCGCAACAGCGCGATTTTTTTCATCCAAGGCAACCGCAACCCGTTCATTGATTTCCCCGAACTGGCGGGGCGGATGGTGTTTCCGTTTGAAGGGACGATGACAAGCGGAGCGTTGTCTGAATAGCGCTTGGCCGCTTGAGCATGGCGGTGAACAAAAAGCGGCTCCCGGAAGACGAGCGTTTCTGCCGGGAGACCGCTTTTTTGTTTCCTGCCGTTGGACAAGGCGCAAGAGGGAAGGTTAGGCGGAAACCGTCTTGCCATCCGGTGGTTGGCGATCCGCTTGTTTGCGGAAGTATGTGGCGACCATCGGGCCGGAAATATTGTGCCAGACGCTGAAAATGGCGCTCGGAACGGCAGCGAGCGGCGAAAAATGGGCGGTCGCCAAGGCCGCGCCAAGCCCGGAGTTTTGCATGCCGACTTCGATGGAAATCGCCTTTTGTTTGGGCGGTGACAGGCGAAACAGTTTGGCAAACCAATACCCAAGCAGCAAGCCCAACCCGTTATGAGCAACGACAATAAGAAAAATAAGCAGTCCGCTTTTGGCAATGGCCGCTTGGTTTTGCCCGACGACGGCGGCGACGATGGCCACGATGGCGATGACCGAAACGAGCGGCAACGCCGGGATGCATGCTTTGACTTGCTTTTGGAACAGCGCCTGGGCGATGAGGCCTAAAACGATCGGAATGAGCACGACTTTGACGATCGACCAAAACAAAGCCGCGGCCGATACGGACAACCATTTTCCGGCGAAAAGCAAAATGAGCGAAGGTGTCAAAATCGGCGCCAAAATCGTCGAAACAGACGTGACGGCGACCGACAGCGCCGTATCTCCTTTTGCCAAATACGTCATGACGTTGGACGCCGTTCCGCCCGGGCAGCAGCCGACTAAAATAATGCCGAGCGCCACTTCGCGCGAAACTGGCAGAAAGTAAGCGAGCAAAAACGCGACAAGCGGCATGATCAGAAACTGGGCAACGACGCCGATCAACACATCAAGCGGACGTTTGAATACTTCTTTGAAATCATCCGCTGAAAGCGTCAATCCCATGCCAAACATCACGATGCCTAACAGCGGCACAATATACGGGGCGATCCACGTAAACGCGCCGGGGACGAAAAAAGCGAGCGCGCCGAACAGAAGCACCCAGATCGCAAACGTATTGCCGACAACGTTGCTGATTCTTCCTAGCATGTTCATTCGCATTTCCTCCTTGTACAAAGATGGGAAAGTGATACAAGGAATTATATATATTTTTTAGAAAAGTTCAACTAGTAAATCATCATTTTTTGAAGAAATGTTGTCAATCGACCGTGGTTGTGAAAAACGTTCCTTACTTTATGCCGCTGTTTCCGTTTATGTCGTACTTGGCCCGCTTGCTTGTATACGGTTTGTCGGGACATTTGTTGTTCGCGAACAGGTGTGTACAAAGCGTTCATGCCGTAGAAAAGGGACGAATGTCCTTTTGTACGCATGGGCGCGGAGGCGATATTCCGTAGCGATTAGGCTTTTTTTCCTTGGTCGTCGGATGGATGGCCGCGCTGTTTTTGTCGTTTTTGCCGCGAAAAATGATGAAAATGAAAAAGAGATGACGACGGGAGTGAAATTTTGTTGTTAATTGGGCCAAATAGACTATTTACATAGGATGAAAAAAACGGTAAAAATAGAAGTGAAGATGTTAGTTTTAGAAAAGATAGAAAATTCGGTGTATAAGGGGACGGCGTTATGGTTTACGATGGAATCATCTTGTCGTTGTTGATCGGCTGGTTTCGCGGCGGTAGCTTGAAAGGGCTTGCTACTATGAAACTGCGCGGCGGTTGGTTGTTTCCACTGCTGCTGGTGGTGCAGATGGTCATCTTTTTCCTTCAGGAAGACGTGACATGGATCGCGAAAATAAGCAATGAGATTTTTCTTCTCGTCTACATCACCGGGCTTGTCTTTTTATGGCTCAACCGCCATCAGCCAGGATTTTCAGTGATTTTCGCCGGCGTGCTGCTCAACTTTATCGTGATGGCTGTCAACGGGGGGCGAATGCCGGTATCCGTCGAAGCTGCGCAATTTCTTGGCCGCGAATACATTGAAGCGTTAAAAGCCGGTCTGTACGGCAAACACCAAGCGATCACATCGGACACGCTGCTGCCGTTTCTCGGCGACATCATCCCGCTGTCTCCGCCGTACCCGCGCCAACAAGTCATCAGCATCGGCGACGTTGTGATGAACGTAGGGGCGTTCGTCTTTATCCAGCATCTGATGCTCAGCGTGCCGCGGCATCGAGCAGATGATGCTGAGAAAGAAACCACGACCGCTCCTGCGATCAACAAATAAATCCAATTTTTAAGGAGGAGAAGAAAATGAAAGTCAAAGCAAAACAAGTGTTGATCAATCTCTTTATCCTCGGTTCGGTGATTGTGGCGTTGACGTCGGGGTTTAGAATTGGAAGTTAAAGTTTAAGAAGGGAAGAATTGTAGACAAATCATAGAAGAGAATGGGTATATTTTTCTAAAGTTCAAATTTACTTTTGGTTCATCACCAAATTTTGTGATTTAGTGACAAAAAAGAGAAAGCACTGACGAGATCCTGGCAATAATGTTAGCGGTGAAATCAACATTAAGGAGGTCTCGTAAGTGCTTTCTATACCACTAGGATTGCCAGAATTTAAAGTGATTAAACAAGAACTTCATTCCTATGGTTATGCGATTCATGTAGAGAAAACAGAGACACAGGAACATTGCCCTCATTGTGGGTTTGCCACTTCCTCTGTCCACGACAGACGGACAAGAAAAGTACGGGATTTGGCGATTTTCCATCAACCGGTGTACTTGTTCGTGAAAATAAAGCGCTATCGGTGCTGGAATTGCTCTCAAGTGTTTTCCGCCTCTTTGGAATCGGTTCAACCCAATCAGCACTACACCAACCGATTTTGTGAGTACTTGTATGAACTTTGTGAAGGTTCCACCATTCAAGAGGTGAGCCGAAAGCACCGTATCCCATATACGACATTGGAACGCATCTATTACTCCATCGCATCGAAAAAAGCAAAAGAGCGTCAGACAGCGATAGAAACATCTTCTCAAGAAGAGATGGTGCTTAGCTTAGATGAAATCGCTGTAAAAAAGGGACATCAGTATGAAACCATATTGATGGATGCCAAAGCTGGATCCGTCATGGGAATGCATGCCGATCGCCAATGTGACTCCGCTATCCACTTGTTGAGCCAAAAGGTCCTGTCGAAAGAAAGGGTTCAAACGGTGATTCTTGACATGTGGGAACCTTATCATAAGGCGGTTCGTGCCCTGTTTCCATCTGCTTCGATTGTCATCGATAAGTACCATGTGGTTCAAAAAGTGACACAAGCCTTGGATCAAGCAAGAAAGGAATGTTCTCCATTGAAAAAGGCTCGATATCTTCTCTTGAAAGGCTGTGAAAAGCTTCGTAAGGACCAACGGCTTCGATTAGACGATATCTTGGAGGAGTATCCGGCACTTTCCATTGCTTATTATCTGAAAGAGTTGTTTCGGGATTTTTACCGAACCGATGGATATAATGAAGCAAAGGAACGCTTGGAAGAATGGATTCAGTTAGCCAAACAGAGCCCTTTTGCTTCTTTTCAGGAAGCAGCCAACACGCTTGAAAGGTGGAAGGAGCCGATTCTTTCCTACTTTTTGTGCCCCTATACCAATGCCCGAATCGAGGGAACGAATCACAAGATCAAAAACATCAAACGCCGGGCATATGGCTATCGAAATCGGGAACGGTTTCGTTTGCGTGTATTTCTGGAGTGTACAGGGAACACTACAGGTAGTCAGGCTGCCTAAACGCTCCCTTCTTCCGCTATCGATATGATCGTTGGTAGAATGGAACCCGTCAAGGAAAGCACTTGACTGTTTCCATTCTACCAACTTCGTGGTCTGTATGCGGAAGAAGGATCCTGACTGATGAACCTATTTCATCCAGCTAACATGTTTCTAGGATTGAGTGGAAATCACAGAAAATGGTGAAGACCCTTACTTTTTAAAGACAAATATGGTAAAGATGTTGTTTAAAAATGCTGTTTTGGTTTTCTTTATCACCCTTCTTAGTACATTTTTTGGTAAAGAGCCGACAGAATTTTTTTGATAAAAATGAGAGTGATTATAGGATGACTCCGACATTAAAATGGCAAGGGAAAATATATTTGTTTTTCATTTTTTCCATTAGTTTAATTGTTTTTATTACAGGAGATGGATTTTCTACTCCATCTCTTAAAGATTGGGTTTTTGTTTATTTTTTAGTGTCCGCTGTCCTTTTATTAAGCTATTTTTCTATTCATCTCCCGCCTAAGGATAATTCTTTTTCGATGGATTCGGCCATTTACTTAGCTGTTATGTTTTTGTATGGCATTTCCCTTGCATTGAAGGTTCTATTGATTAGTATTTTAGTAGAATTTTTATATAAGCGAAAAATGGCATGGTGGAAACATCTATTTAACTTTTCTATGTATTCTTTGATGATTGCGGGAGCTTTCTACTCCTTTTTGCTGTTTGGTGGACAGATTGGAGAAATTAAAACTGATCATTTGTTTCCGTATATGATTAGTTTGTTAGTATATTTTTGTGTGAATATTAGTTTAATATTTATGTTCTTTGTTTTCTTAGAGCGTGTATATAAAGGTGCTTTTAACTTTGGTGTCTTGCTTGAGGCCATGGTTAGTTACTGTGTTACTTTAATATTATCGCTTGTTCTAGCTATTTTATTAGATAAAGAACGATATTTTGGTTTGTTTTTGTTTATTGTTTTAGTCATTATTCTATCAGTAGTATTTAAAAAATTTATAAATCTATATGAGTTAGTATCTAACCGTGCCAACAAAGACCACCTCACCGGTCTTTGTAACCACGGCTATTTCAAAGAAACGCTCAAGCAACAGTTCTCCGACTGCAAGGTGCTGAAGCAGCCGCTGACGTTGGCGTTTCTTGATTTGGACGATTTTAAAAAATATAACGATCGCAACGGCCATTTGCAAGGGGATCGGTTGTTGACGTTTTTTGGAAAGTTGCTGCAAAACGCGGTGGAAGGGACCAACTTCACGGTCGCCCGCTATGGCGGAGAAGAGTTTGCCATTTTGATGCCCAATACCATGAAGGACGATGCGTACGTGTTTTTAAACCGGCTGCGCAAGGAAGTGAACGATACATATTTTGAAGGCGTTGAGCATATCCCGTACCGTTGTTTGTCGTTTTCGTGCGGCATCGCCGAGATGGAAAAGGATATGTATGAAAGCGAGGAGCTGATTCATCGAGCCGATCAGGCGCTCTATTATGCAAAAGCGCAAGGGAAAAATAACGTGCAGCTGTACGATAAGCATCATATGAGATTGGATGAAATTCGTTTTAAACAAGATTTGGAAGCGCTCGAGCAACAAGTGAAGTTTTTCCTTTCGAAAGATGTGTATACATACCGCCATAGCAAACGAGTGTTTAAATATGCGCTTGAGTTTGGCAGCCGTCTCAGCGAGTTGACCGACCATGAGCGGCAGACCTTGATCTTGGGGGCGCTGATTCACGATATCGGCAAAATCGAGGTGCCGCGCGATATCTTAAATAAGCGCGGAAAGTTGGAAAAGCATGAATGGGAAATTATTAAAAAACACGTGACGTGGGGACGCGAAATCGTAGCGGAGGAGAAGCGGTTTGATGACCTGCTTCCGCTGATTGAGCTTCATCATGAGCGGTATGATGGAAGAGGATATCCATACGGGCTGAAAGGGGAAGAAATCCCGAAATTGGCCCGCATTTTGTGTATTATCGACTCGTTTGACGCCATGACGACGGAGCGGCCGTATCAGCCGACGAAAACGTTTGAAGAAGCGCTTGAGGAAATCGAACGTTGCGCAGGGACGCAGTTTGACCCGGTATACGCGGCGAAGTTTATCGCGTTTGTTCGTGAACATTGTTTGCCGCTGATGGAACTGCAACAGTTGGAGTAGAGGGAGGCACTTGCCGATGGCAAGTGTTTTTATTTTTTTCGGAAGCGGTCTGCCTTCCACTTGGCCATGAAAATGACCGTTTGCCGATGAAATTTTCGCCGAAAGTTTCCAGTGGTAGTTAGAAGAACATCGGTTTGGAAACGGAATGTTGATTGATTTTGATTGATTTGTTTTTTATTTTTGATCGATATTGATAGAAATTAAATGTTTTTGATTGATTTTTTCTCTCCTTTGGCGTATGATAGAGCTGTAAGCGATATCGCCCTTCACGGGAGGTGGGAACGTGTTGACCGAAGAGCGCCACCGCCTCATTTTGGAGCTTTTGGCGCAAAAAGGGGTCATCAAGCTGCAAGAGCTCGTGGAGGCGACTGGTTCGTCCGAGTCGACGATTCGCCGCGATTTGACGCAGCTTGAAAACGAAAAGAAGCTGCGCCGCGTGCACGGCGGGGCGGCGTTGTTGCAACAAAAACGTGAAGAGTTAAGCGTGTCGGAAAAATCGCTGAAGTATATCGAAGAAAAACGGCGAATCGCCGCCTATGCGGCCAGCTTGGTGCAAAAAGGGAACTGCATTTATTTGGATGCGGGGACGACAACGTGGGAAATGATCCCACACTTGGCGGGCAAAGAAGTCACTGTCGTCACGAACGGTGTGATGCATGTCGAGCGGTTGCTTGAGCATAACTCACATTTCGCACCCTCTCGACGAAAATCGGGAGGATTTTTTCGTTCCGATGTCGAATGAATCCTTGACACACAAGGAAAGTGAAGGAGTTTTTCTCTCATGAACGTTCAAGTCAAAAAGGTCTATCGTAATGATTATTTGAATATAATAAGTGCCCTATTCAAGAAACTGGGCCTGCCCCAATTGATTGACCATCTCGTTCCCGTTGATCCACAGTGCCAGACTCGAGTCAGCGATGCCGTTCAGGCCATCATCTACAATATGTTTGACGGCCGGCAAGCCCTCGTTCACGTGGAACGATGGGCTCAGGAGATCGATCTAGAGAAACTCATCCGTCCCGGTCTCCATCCTTCCTGGTTGAACGACGATGCCTTGGCTCGTCATCTCGACCGCTTGTATGAGGCCGATATTCACAAGGTGATCAGCACTTGCTTGATTCACATTTATCGCAAAGAAGGCCTTTCCCTCCGAGCCTTTCACGCCGATACGACGGACAAGACCGTTTACGGCGCGTATGAATCGGCCTCGTTAGAGGCCTTACAAATCACACATGGCTATAACCGCCATCATCGTTGGCAAAAACAGATCGGTTTCGGACTGGTCGGCAACGAGGACGGCATCCCGTTTTACGGCGATGTGCACGACGGCAACCTGCCTGACAAAACGTGGAATCCGGAGGTGCTGTCCCGTGTCCACGAACAGCTCAAACAAGCCAAGATGGAAGACGAATGGATTTACGTGGCCGATTCCGCCGCGATGACAAAAGACACTCTGGCGCAAACCAAAGCGGCCAACGCCTTTTTGATCACCCGAGGCCCTTCGTCGCTTCGGATCGTGAAACGGGCATTAGCGGAGGCCGATTCGCCTCACATCCCGTGGAGCGAACCCTTTACGCTGGCGGAGAGAAACGGCGCCACGTACCGGGTATGGGAAACATCCTCCACCTATGAAGGCCACCCCGTTCGGCTGATCGTCGTCGAATCGAGTGCGCTCGACCAGCGAAAAGGAAAGACGCTCGAAAAAGAACGAACCAAAGAAGCGGAGCTTCTTCGCGAGGAACAAGCCCATTGGGAGCGCCACCCTTTCTCGTGCCGGGAAGACGCTGAACAAGCCTTGGCGTCCCTCAAGATGTCCCTTCGCCCACGGTTTCATCAGGTCAAGGCCGCGGTCGAAGAGATCGTACGCCCGAAAAAACGGCGCGGACGGCCGAAAAAAGGGGTGGAACCCGAGATGGAGACGCGGTATCTCTTGCGCCTTGACGTCGAATTCGACCAAAACGCGTGGGAACAGGCAAGACGGAAAGCGTCCCGGTTTGTCCTCGTCACGACCGTTCCGGAGGAATGGAAGGGCCAACAAATGGATGCCCAAGAGATCTTGAAGCTATATAAAGGGCAGATCTCGGTGGAAATGAACTTCGCTTTTTTGAAAGATCCGTTTTTCACGGATGAGATTTACGTCAAAAAACCAGAACGGGTCGCAGTATTAGGCTATTTGTTTCTGTTGGCCTTGGCGATTTACCGCGTTTTTCAGCGCCGAGTGCGTCAGTTTATTACTCCAGAACACCCGTTGAAGGGTCCTGGAGGCCGCAAGCTGACCCGGCCGACGGGACAGGCGATTTTTCAGCTGTTTCAATATGTGAACGTCGTCCTCCTGGAGCTGCCGGATGGGCGCATCCAACGCTCACTGGATCGCTCCCTCACCCCTGAACAACGAAGGATTCTGCAGGGGTTGGGGCTGGATGAGAGCATTTACGTGTAACGTCATACGGAACGACCAGCGATGGTAAAAAAAGGATAGCCATCGCTCGTTGTGTTGGTCAAAAAGTTATTCTGAAAAACTAAATAAAAAATCCTTTGTTTTGACCTTGTTAGGGTGCGAAATGTGAGGCATAACGTGACGACGTATTTGGTTGGCGGCATGATCAAGCCGAAAACGAAGGCGTTGATCGGTCGCGGCGCCATCGAGTCGCTGCGTCAGTACCGCTTTGACCAATGCTTCATCGGCGCCAACGGTGTCCATTATGATTACGGGTATACGACGCCGGATCCGGAAGAGGCGTTGGTGAAATATACGGCGATGCAGCTGGCGCAACGTGCGTATGTGCTGGCTGACCATTCAAAGTTGAATGAAAGCACGTTCGCGAAAATTGCCGATTTGCATGAGGCGGTTTTGATTACCGATCAGTTGGATGAAGATTGGCAGCATTGGTATGAGGCAAAAACGACGGTAGAGGTTGTGACATCATGATTTACACGTGTACGCTCAATCCATCGGTTGATTATATTGTCCATATGGATGAACTGCGCGTCGGTGAACTGAATCGCGCTTTGAAAACGTTGACATTTCCGGGTGGGAAAGGCATTAACGTGTCGCGGGTGCTCAAACGCCTCGGCGTCGACAGCACGGCGCTCGGGTTTGCCGGCGGATTTACCGGCGCGTTTATCGAAAGTGAGCTCCGGAACGAAGGGATCGCGTGCGATTTCGTTCACGTTCCCGGCCCGACGCGCATCAATGTGAAGCTAAAAGCCGGGCTTGAGACGGAAATTAACGGTCAAGGCCCGGTGATCGCCAGCGAGGAGGCGAGGCGGCTGATCGCGAAAATCGCAGCGCTTTCCGCCGGTGACGTCCTTGTGTTGGCGGGAAGTGCCCCGCCTTCGTTGCCAGTGGAGGCATATGAACAGCTGGCTGCGGAGGCAGCGAAGCGGCAGGTCCGTCTTGTCATCGATACGAGCGGACCGGCGCTCCGGACGCTGCTGGCGTATCAGCCGTTTCTTGTCAAGCCGAACCATCATGAGCTGGCTGAGCTGTTTGGCGTCTCTGCACTGACGAAAGAAGAAGTCGTCATCTATGGCCGCCGTTTGGCCGAGATGGGCCGTCATGTCATTGTGTCGATGGGCGGCGCTGGCGCGTTTTATTTTGGCGAGGAGGCGGAACTGTTTGCCGAAGCGCCCGAGGGAACGGTCCGAAACTCGGTCGGGGCAGGCGATTCGATGGTCGCCGGGTTTTTAGCCGCCCACGCGAGCGGAAAATCGCTCGAGGAAGTGTTCGCCTACAGCGTGGCCGCCGGAAGCGCGACCGCGTTTTCCGAGGATTTATGCACGAAAGAAGAAGTGGAAACGCTCGTTGGTCGCGTCCGCGTCGCGCGTTTATAACCGGAAATCAAGGGGGATCACACAATGAACATCACTGATTTGTTAACGAAAGAAACGATCATTCTTCAGCTTCAGGCGAAGACAAAGAGCGAAGTGATTGATGAGTTGGCGGCGAAGCTCGCCGAAGCGGGAGCGATCAGCGATGTCGAGGCGTTCAAACAAGCCATTTGGGCGCGTGAACAACAAAGCACGACCGGCGTCGGGGATGGCATCGCCATTCCGCACGCCAAAACAGCGGCGGTCAAGCGCCCAGCGGTGGCGTTCGGCCGTTCAGTCGCCGGCATTGATTACGAGTCGCTGGACGGCAAGCCAAGCCATTTGTTTTTCATGATCGCCGCGCCCGAAGGTGGAGAGGAGACGCATTTGCAGGCGCTGGCCCGATTGTCTTCGCTGCTGATGGATGCGTCGTTCCGCGCCGAACTTGAAAACGCTTCAAGTGAAGAGGAAGTCATCGGTTTGCTGGCGGCAAAAGAGAGCGAAGGGAACGCATTGTCGCCGCAGGCCGCATCGGCTGGCAGCGGCCGGAAGGTGCTTGCTGTCACCGCCTGCCCGACCGGGATTGCCCATACGTATATGGCGGCGGATGCGCTGAAAGCGAAAGCGGCGGAAATGGGAGTGGCGATCAAAGTCGAGACAAACGGCTCCGATGGCGTGAAAAACGCGCTGACGGCGCAGGAGATTGAAGAGGCAACGGCGATCATTGTCGCCGCCGATAAACAAGTCGAAATGGACCGCTTCGACGGCAAACGCGTCATTCAAGTGCCGGTCGCCCAAGCGATTCGTCAGCCGGAAAAGTTGATCGAGCAGGCGCTGCGTCAAGACGCACCGATTTATCGGGCGAGCGGCCAGGCGCGAGGCAGCGCGGGAGCGGCGAAGCCGCGCACCGGTTTTTACAAGCATTTGATGAACGGTGTATCGAATATGCTTCCGTTTGTCGTCGGCGGCGGGATTTTGATTGCGCTTTCCTTCACCTTCGGCATTAAAGCGTTTGATCCGCAAGATCCGTCGTATCATCCGTTTGCGAAATTGTTAATGGACATTGGCGGCGGCAATGCGTTTGCGTTAATGGTTCCTGTGCTGGCCGCGTTCATCGCCATGAGCATCGCCGACCGGCCGGGGTTTGCGCCGGGGATGGTCGGTGGGTTTCTGGCGGCGAACGGTGGGGCGGGGTTCTTGGGCGGATTGATCGCTGGCTTTCTGGCCGGGTATTTGGTCGTCGGGCTGCGCCACCTGTTCAGCCGGTTGCCGCAGTCGCTGGAAGGGATTAAACCGGTGCTGCTCTATCCGGTATTCGGCATTTTCCTCACCGGCGTCATCATGATGTATGTCGTCATCGATCCTGTCAAGGCGTTGAATGAAGGGCTGAAACATTGGCTTTCCGGCATGGGAACCGCCAACTTAGTGCTGCTTGGCGCGGTGTTGGGCGGCATGATGGCGGTCGACATGGGCGGACCGATCAACAAAGCGGCGTATACGTTTGGCTTGGCGATGATTGAAGCGGGCAACTTTGCGCCGCATGCAGCGATTATGGCTGGCGGGATGGTGCCGCCGCTCGGATTGGCGCTGGCGACAACGTTCTTTAAAAAGAAATTCACGAAAGCGGAGCGGGAAGCCGGAAAAACGTGCTATATCATGGGCGCTTCGTTCATTACCGAAGGGGCGATTCCGTTTGCCGCCGCTGACCCGGTGCGGGTCATTCCGTCGATTATCGTCGGCTCGGCGGTGGCGGGCGCGTTGACGATGCTGTTTGGCATCGGGCTGCCGGCGCCGCACGGCGGGATTTTCGTCATCCCGATCGTCAAAGGCAGCGCATGGCTTTATATGTTGGCTATTTTGATTGGTTCCATCATCACGGCATTGATGGTCGGGCTGTGGAAAAAAGAAGTGAAAGAATAAAGGAAAAGGCGTTCCGTCGGGAGGCGGAGCGCTTTTTTGACGGCAATTTCGCAGTTGAATGAGCCAAACGATTGAAACGCTATCGAAACGATTTATCAGTTTCCCGGTGCATTTGCCGACCGCGGCCTTTAGGAGAACATATTGTATAGAAAGGCGGTGATGAAAGGGCACATCATGTTCTCGAACATTGTTTCTCAAATCGAAAAGCTCTGTCGCATCGGGGCGCTTCTCCCCATCGATCAAGGGAAATGGCCGTTTTTCACCGGCCTCATAGGAGGCTGGTGATTTATAATGGCGTATACGGCTTTACAATGTCGTTTCTCAATTAGAAAAACCTTGTTGTGTCAGGCCTGCATTTCAATTATTCTCCCATTGATGAAGGGAATCAGCGGTTTTTCACCAGCCTTATAGGGGGCGCGTCACAATCCCGTTGGCAAGCGGTCAGTTTCATCTCGGGGCGAGGGCAGACCGCTGCCGCGGCACTGTTGCGCATGACGATCATTCTTTTTCCCATGTCTGTTGTTTTTCCGTAGTTTGACTGGGCGCACGGTTGAATGAGACGGTCGCCAACGCTTGGGTAGTATCGATCACCTCGCCGAGCTTCAGGCAAAGCAGGCGGGCATCGTCCAACCCGCGCCGCCGCCATTCGGCCCATAGGCGGTCAAGCGCCTCTTTTGGCGTATCATCGGCGAGGCGGAACGCGCCGTAATGCATCGGCACGAACAGGCGGGCCCGGCAGTCCAAAAACGCCTGCACCGCTTCTTCCGGTGTGGTGTGCTGCGGTCCCATAAACCATTCCGGCTCATACGCGCCGATCGGCAAGAGCGCATAGTCGATGGAAAAGCGTTCGCCAATGTCGCGAAAGCCGCGGAAGTAACCGCTGTCGCCGGCGAAGTAGATGGTGGGGGCGGCGTCTGCCTCGATCACCCATCCACCCCAGTGCGAGGTGTTCGTGTCCCACAACGTCCGCCGCGTCCAATGTTGGGCGGGAACGAACGTCAAGGACAGACCGCGGAAAGACGCCGTTTCCCACCATGACAGTTCGGTGACATGGCGGTAGCCGCGGCGGCGGAATAGGCGGCCGAGCCCCTCAGGCACGAACATGTGCGGGTCGCCGGGCAAACGGCGGAGGCTGCCGAAATGCAAATGGTCATAATGGCCGTGGGAAATGAGCACGACGTCAACAGGTGGCATCTTATCAAGCGGCACACCCGGGGCCGACAGGCGTTTGGCCGTTCCCATCCGCTTCGCCCAGACAGGATCGGTGACGATCGTAATGCCGTTCATCTGCACGACGAATGTCGAATGGCCGATCCAGCAGAGCTGCGGCCGTCCGTTCGAATGATGAAGCCGGTTCCATTGCTGTGGCACGGCGTGCGGTACGACGTATGACAAATCTTTTCGTTTTTGTTTTCGCTCCTGCTGCCAGCGGCGAAAGTCGGCCCATGTTTTGTGCGTAGATACATGGTCTAAATTTTCGTATCGTTTCGGCATCGTGGTTCTCTCCTTGTTTTTACGCTATGATTAGAGTAGCAAACCTTTCTTTTCAATACAAAATGTTTGCCCAAGCAGGGGGGAAATGTATGCTTCGTTCGTTTGCAATCCGCACCGCCAAGCGGGATGAAATGATCGACATTACTTCATTCGTCGAGGAGACGGTGCGCCAGGCTAATGTGACCGAAGGAGTCGCTGTTGTCTATTGTCCGCACACGACGGCGGGAATCACGATCAACGAAAACGCGGATCCCGATGTCAAGCGCGACATGATGCGCCGCTTTGATGACATCTATCCGTGGGAGCATCCGCTTGATCGCCATATGGAAGGAAATACGGCCGCCCATATGAAAGCGAGCACGGTTGGCGCCTCGCAGCACGTCATCATTCACGAAGGCCGGCTGCTGCTTGGACGGTGGCAAGGGGTCTATTTTTGCGAGTACGATGGGCCGCGCCAACGGACGTTTTACGTGAAAGTTATCAGGGGATGAAACCATAATTTTATTATGTAAACATTAAAGCGAGGAAAAAGGATAGCTGAATCATATCGTCAGCCAATGGGAGAAAGCATAGAAAAGCCCCCGGGCCAATCGTTTGCCGGGGTTTTTCTATTGGCAAACAGCCGGTTGGTGTTGCAATCTTACGCCAACGTCGTTAAAATGAGCGGTCCGTTTTTCGTAATGGCGATCGTATGTTCATATTGCGCTGAATACGAGCCATCGATCGTCCGCGCCGTCCAGCCGTTCGGATCCATTTTGCTTTGCCATGCCCCCATGTTGACCATCGGTTCGATCGTGATGACCATCCCTTCCTTTAAGCGCATCCCTTTTCCTTTTTCACCGAAGTGGGGGACATACGGCTCTTCGTGGATCGTTGGTCCGATGCCGTGTCCAGTGAAATCGCGGACGACGGAAAAGCCGTGCGCTTCAACGTACGTTTGAATGGCGTGGCCGATATCGCCGATTCGATTGCCAAGAACCGCTTGTTCGATCCCTTTATAGAGCGACTGTTCGGTGACGTCAAGCAGCTTTTTCACGTCTTTGTCAACCTCGCCGACGGCGTACGTCCAGGCGGAATCGGCGAGCGCCCCGCGCCAGTTGACGACAAAGTCGATCGTGACGACATCGCCTTCTTTCAGCGGCTCATTGCGCGGAAACCCGTGGCAAATTTCATCGTTAATGGAAGCGCATGTCGCATACGGATAGCCGCGGTATCCTTTTTGTTCCGGTTTGGCGCCGTATTTGGCCAAAAATGTCTCGACGAACCGGTCGATTTCCATCGTGGTCACTCCCGGTCTGATCCGTTTGGCGATTTCTTGATGGCAGGCGGCAAGAATCTTCCCCGCCTCGCGCATCAATTGAATCTCCCGTTCGGTTTTGACGTGAATCATGCAACTGTCTCCTTTTCCTCGATGTGTTTCGCTTCGATAGTATTGTAGCAAAAAGAACGGTGATGTGAAACCGCGGCGATTTGTTCTAAATGGAAAGAAGGCTGGTGACCGAAAGGGAAGGACCGCTCCCCGAGATCGTTTCGCCAATCTTCTCTGTCACAAAGCGGCAAACAGCTGCTTTTCCTTATCGGAAATCGTTGCGGAAGAAGGAGACGGAGCGAGTGGCAAATAAATCGACACCGTCGTCCCTTTATGTATCTCGCTTTCGATTCGAATCGTGCCGTTCATCGATTCAATGATGCGGTAGACGACCATCATTCCGAGGCCGGTGCCTTTGATGCCCTTCGTCGTAAAGTACGGCTCGCCCAACCGTTCGAGCTGTTCTTTCGTCATGCCGACGCCGGTGTCGGCGATGCGGATGAGCAACCGCCCTTGTTCAACAGAGACGTATACGTGCAAAATTCCGCCGTTGGGCATCGCTTCAATAGCGTTTTTCATCACGTTGAGCAAACATTGGCGGAATTTTTCCCGTTCGCCGATGACGGAAAAAGGGGCGAGCGTTGCCTTAACGTCAACGCAGCTCATGTTCGCCAGCGGGCGGATGATGTCGATGACCCGCTCGATTTCGAGCTTGACGTTCAGTTTCTCTGGCGTTTCCGGCGCCGGTTTGGCAAACGTTAAATAATCGGTGATGATCGCTTCGGCCCGATCGAGCTCTTCCATGGCGATGCGCGCGTACTGGCGGCGCTTATCAGCGGAAAGCGGCTGCTCTTCGATCAGTTGGATAAACCCGCGCGCCGCGGTGAGCGGGTTGCGGATTTCATGAGAGATGGACGCGGCGAGATGGGTGATGGCCTCCATTTTCTCGGCGCGAATAATCCGCTTGCGCAGCGCGATATTATGGTGCACCATTTCTTGAAACAGACAGGCGACGGCCATGCTGGCCGGCTGCATAAGCAAAAAAATGAGTGAGACGGAAAGCGGGGGGCGGTCTGGAGTGTTGATCCACACCGTCAAGACGGTCGTCAACAGGCCGGAAGCAAAGCTGAGCGCTGTCGCCAGCAGCGTTCGCTGTTTGGTCGGCAGCCGTACAAACGTTTTTGTCAATACA
The DNA here is from genome assembly GCF_007829715.1 of Geobacillus sp. C56-T2. Classification (NCBI taxonomy): domain Bacteria; kingdom Bacillati; phylum Bacillota; class Bacilli; order Caryophanales; family Anoxybacillaceae; genus Geobacillus; species Geobacillus sp. C56-T2. The sequence goes on along the minus strand of NZ_VJWB01000001.1, from coordinate 1,776,629 downwards.
CTGCTTGCTGCTGCGATGGCGATGGACACGAGAGCATTGACCAGCACGCCCGCTCCGCCGAATAGGGAACGGTAGACAATCGCGGTGCACGACAAAAACGCTGCCGCTCCTGCTCCGCCATACAAACTGCCAAGCCAAAGAGGGATTTGCCGCAAGTCGAAAATAAAGCTGCTTCCCGCCCCGACAGGCAGGGTGATACATAAAACGATCACAGCGGCGTAACAAACCGTCGGCAAGTAAAGGCGGAGGCGCTCCGTCCCCTTTTCCCGCTCCATCCAGAATGGAACGAGAAACACCGGCAGGAGAATGAAGAATACGTTGAGCAAAAAGTCTTTGAAAATACTGATCATCGCGGCACCTTCTTTCCATCGTCAGCTGCATAGCCGAAATTCTACAAAAACTGCGAATATACTACATTGTAACCGGAAAACCGCCGTGATGTTAAGGCGGATTTCGTAGCCTTTTTTTGATATAAATCTTGTTTTTTCGACAAAAAGATTCTGATTTTTCGCTTCCGTTTTCATCTAAAAGGCTGGTGAAAAACATTGGTTTCCTTTGGTCGATGGATAAAAGTGTGCATTGTTGCAAGGCTTTTCTATTTGAGAAACGATGCTAGGAAACGGTATGCACGATTTAATCACCAGCCTCCTAAATACAAGCTGATATAGTATAAAGCGACGAGCGATCAGCAAGATGTCAAACAAAAGTGCCATATATTATAGGTAAAAAGAACTGTTTTTGAACTATGAAAAAAGTCTCTTTCCTCTTTTCTCTATTTTATAATATTTTTAATATATAAAATTGTATTAACATTTTGGGATTGGGGGAGGATGGTTTGAACAAGCGCTCGATTCTTTCATTGACGGCGTTGCTGTCGCTCGGCGTTGGGCTTTGGGCATCGCCGGCTAAGGCGCCGCAAGCGGCCAATGCAGCGGCGGTTCCGGCGTGGCAGCACGGGGGACCGATCGATTTTGCGATCGCCAATGAAGAAAAGCTGGCGGAGATGTTGAAAAAAAGGGGAACGCTTCGCGCCGACGCGACTCCGGCTGAGGCGGAACAAGCGGTGCGCGACTATTTGCGGCAAAAGGCGGCCCATATGCCGCGGGAGAAGGGGGAACTGTACGAAAACGAGAAGAAGCGGGCAGAAGCGCTGCAGGATCAACTGCGGAAAAACAGCGTGCTGAATGGGAAAGGGAAAAAGCTCGGCCAGTCGAAAACAACTTCCGTGCCGTCCGTCCAACCGGAGCCGTGGAACGGAGGCAAGCGAGTCGACCGGGTGCTCGTTTTGCTCATTGAATATCCGGATTTCCCGCACAACCGCATCCAACCTAATGAAACGGATATGTATTACAAAGACTACACGCGCGAGCACTACGAAGACATGATTTTTGGCGGCGATGACGGCTATTACGAAGGGCCGAACGGCGAGAAACTGATTTCAGTGAAAAAATATTATGAAGAACAATCCGGCGGCAGCTATTCCATTGAAGGAAAAGTGGGGGGCTGGTATCAGGCGAAATATCCGGCCAAATACTACGGCGGCAACGTGCCGACGCCCGATGGGAACGATGCAAACCCGCGCGCGCTTGTGCGCGAGGCGCTCGCGGCAGCCGCGAAAGATCCGAGCATCAATTTGCGCGAATTTGACCAAGAGGATCGCTATGATTTGGACGGCGACGGCAATACGCGTGAGCCGGACGGCTTGATCGATCATCTCATGATCGTCCACTCAAGCGTCGGTGAAGAGGCGGGCGGTGGTTCGCTTGGCGGCGATGCCATTTGGTCGCACCGTTGGAATTTAGGATCGGTGTACCGCATTCCGAACACGACGACGGACGTGCCGTATTGGCGCGGTCAACTGGCGGCTTACGATTATACGATTGAGCCGGCCGACGGGGCGGCGGGGGTGTTTGCTCATGAGTACGGCCACGATTTAGGGCTGCCGGATGAATACGATACGATTTATTCTGGATTAGGCGAACCGGTCGCCTATTGGTCCATCATGTCGAGCGGCAGCTGGGCGGGTCGCATTCCGGGCACTGAGCCGACCGGCTTCAGCGCTTGGGCGAAGCAGTTTTTGCAATCAACGATGCCCGGAAGCAACTGGCTGAGCGGAACAACGGTCGAGTGGAACGAGGTGACGCAAAACGGTGTGGAAGTTGTGCTCGATGAAGCGAGCACGAAAGGGACGAACAACGATGCCGTGCGCATCAACTTGCCGGATAAAAGCATCGTCATCGCTTCTCCGGCTGCCGGCGCCTATGCGTACTTCTCCGGCAAAGGAAACAATTTGGACAGCTCCATGTCGACGACAATTGACTTGCGAGGGGCATCGCAAGCGGTATTGACGTTTGATACATGGTATGCCATCGAGAACGATTGGGACTATGGTGCGGTAGAAGTGAAAGAACAAGGCTCAGGCCAGTGGGTGACAGTGCCTGGAAATATTACCACCACGAGCAATCCGAACGGACAAAATCCGGGCAACGGCATTACCGGTACATCGGATGGTTGGGTGAAAGCCCAGTTTGACTTGTCGGCTTATGCGGGCAAAGTCATCGATCTTCGTTTTCATTATGTAACGGATGTGGCTGTAGCGGAAGCTGGTTGGTATATCGATAATATTGAAGTGAAAGCGGGTCAAACGGCTGTGCTCACGGACGGGGCGGAGGCCGACAGCGCCTTCACGCTCAATGGTTTTGTGAAAAGCGATGGCACGCAGCGCTCGAAGCATTACTACTTGATCGAGTGGCGCAACCATCGCGGCGTCGATGAAGGACTGGCTCACATTTTGCGCGGCGATCAACTGCTGTCGTACGACCCGGGCCTTGTTGTCTGGTATGTCGATGAGTCGTATGACAACAACTGGACGGGCATCCATCCGGGCGAAGGGTTTCTCGGCGTCGTCGACGCGGATCAGCACACGTTGAAATGGTCGGGCAACACGGCGGCCTCGACGCGCTATCAAGTGCATGATGCGGCGTTCAGCCTGCAAAAAGGCGCACCGTTCCGCCTGAAAATAAACGGCGCGCAACTGATCGACAACGACACCTCGCCGCTAACCGTTTTTGATGATAGCCGGTCGTATTTGAACAAAGGAGCAGCCGATGCCGGACGCAACGTGCCGAACTACGGCTTAAAAATTCGCGTCATCGGCGAAAGCGCTGACCGCACGGCGGCTCGTGTGTTGATTTATCGCTAAATGGAGCGCAAAAACGGGTGTCCCGGAAACGAACGGGCACCCGTTTTGTCTGGAAGGCTGGTGAAAAACGGTGCTCTTTGCCGATCGGGTTCGTCAAGGAGTTCACTATGAGAGGTAGTCCGTCCGGCCGCGCTTCCACCTCGTGTCTTCAAGTTCGTCAAGGAGTTTATCCATGAGGGAAGAATCGGAGGTGCCGTGGTGTTTTCATTCATGCTGTCCGTCTGGAAGGGCGGGCAAGGAAACATGTGGCTTGCGGCCGCGCTTCCTAAGTTGAAATTTCCCGCGTCACGGTAGCTTCGGTTATTTTGTTTTTTAACCGAACGAACGGTTGTTTGCATGTCTTCGGAATGGTGCGCAAAACCGTTCGGGGTGTTTCGGTCTCGTTTCTTGCATAGGCAGGGGCGATTTTTTTAGAATGAAAACGACAACGGCTAGACGATCGGAGGGAAAACGGATGCGTGGCAAACGAATTGCGTTGTGCGCCTCACGCAAACTGGATGAGATGACGACTCTTATTGAAAAGCAAGGAGGAACGGCCGTCATTCGCCCAGCGCAAGGAACGGTATTGGCAAAAGGAAACGAGTTGGGGGAAGAAATACGAACCACCATTGTGATGCGTCCGGACTGGATCGTGTTTACGACCGGCATTGGGTTTGCGGCGCTTTGGGAAGCGGCCGAAAGAGAAGGGATCATCGCCGAGTGGAGGCGGGCGATCGAGAATGCTTGTGTCGCCGCCCGTGGCTATAAAACGGTAACGGCGTTGAAACAAATCGGCGTCACCCCGGTGGCCGCAAGCGAGGACGGGACGACGAAAGGGTTGATCGCTGTTCTCGGCGAGCACGACTTTGCGAACCAAAACGTGGTTGTGCAACTGTACGGCGACACGGCTCCGGCGCTTCGCCAATTTTTTCTTGAGCGGGGTGCGTCCTATACGGAACTGCTTCCATACCGGCATGTCGCTCCGGATGAGGAGACGCTTGAGACGCTATACAATGAAGTTGTCGGTCGCGAGGTCGATGCTGTCTGTTTTACCTCGGCGATGCAAGTCCGCTTTTTCTTTTCCTTTGCCCGCGAGAAAAAAGAGATCGCCCCGCTGCTTGAGGCGTTCCGCGCCGATGTTGTCGCCTGCGCCGTCGGCAAAGTGACAAAAGAGGCGTTGGAAGAAGAGGGAGTCCATCGCGTCATCGCTCCCGAACATGAGCGGATGGGGGCGATGATCGTGACGCTTGCCCGTTATTTTCAACAATCGATCGCGTTTTGAGCGCTTTTGCTTCCGGGTGTGATATCGGTCATAACGGTCATCGTGCCGCCCACGGTATAATGGAGGCAACGCCTCACGATGCGCCAAAAAACGAACAAATATTCTTTGTTATGGTATAATGGGGAAAACGATCAAAATTTGAGGGGATTTCGTTGCGATACTCCAGCCATGTCATTGCTACATTATGTCTCGGCGCGGCGGTGTCCGCCCATACCGAGCTGCCCTTTACCGCGGCCTATACGGCGGGGCTTGCCATCGGCAGCCTTCTTCCTGACATTGATGAGCCGTCATCGTATGTCGGCCGCCGTTCGTTCGGCGTCGCGGGGAAAGTAAAAGAAGCGTTCGGCCATCGCGGGATGACGCATTCGCTCATCGTCTGGGGGATGCTTGCGGCGCTTGTTTGGCGCGAATCGGCGTCACCGTTTGCCGCCGGGGTCGTGCTTGGCTATTTGTTTCACATTATCGAAGACTTTTTTTCCGTCCAAGGGGTGCCGTTGTTTTGGCCGTTTTCGTCCAAACGGTGGAAAGTGCCGCTCTATCGGACGGGAAAAGGGATGGAAAAGCTGTTCGTGGCTGCTGCTTGGGTCGGCTTCGTTTATTTCGGCGTCAGCGGATTGTTTTACGAATGGTGGCGGTCACTTTTGGCCATTTGGTAATCAATTCGAAAAAGGAAAATGGGACAAAACGGCGAATCACCTATGTGGACAGCTAAAAATGGACAGGGGGAGAGGGGAAAATGAGCGAACAATATCCTGTATTGCCTGGCGCCGAGCCGTTTTACGCCGAAAATGGGCCGGTCGGAGTGCTGCTATCGCACGGATTTACGGGCACGCCCCACAGCATGCGCCCGCTCGCTGAAGCGTATGCGAAAGCCGGTTATACCGTTTGTCTGCCGCGTTTAAAAGGGCACGGGACGCACTACGAAGACATGGAGCGGACGACGTTCCACGATTGGATCGCCTCGGTCGAAGAAGGATACGAGTGGCTGAAACAACGGTGCTCAACCATTTTTGTCACCGGATTGTCGATGGGCGGGACGCTCACGCTTTATTTGGCCGAACAGCATCCGGAAATCCGCGGCATCGTGCCGATTAACGCCGCGGTCGACATCCCGGCCATCGCCGCTGGAATGGCGGGCGGGGGCGAGGTGCCGCGGTATCTTGACTCGATCGGATCGGACATAAAAAACCCCGATGTGAAAGAGCTGGCGTACGAAAAAACGCCGACGGCATCGCTCCTTCAGCTCGTCCAATTGATGGAGCGCGTGAAAAACGAACTCGGACGCATCACCTGTCCGGCGCTGATTTTCGTTTCCGATGAAGATCATGTCGTGCCGCCCGGGAATGCTGATCTCATCTTTCAAGGCATTCGTTCGTCAGAGAAGGAAATGGTCCGCCTTCACAACAGCTATCATGTGGCAACGCTCGATTACGATCAGCCGCTCATCATTGAACGATCGCTGCAGTTTTTCGCCAACCATGCCGGTTGAGCGGCCAGCCTATGGCCGGTTCTGTCCAAAACGGGGCCGGCTATTTGTTTTTTGTCGTTATTTTTGTGAAAAAATAGATGGTCGTTTCCGAAAAATTCGTCTAAACTTATAGTATAGTAGAAGTGGAAAAGCCTAATTTCGAAAAGGAGCTCCGACTTTATGAATATAGAACGCATCCGTTTGCTTGTTCAGGAAAAGAAAATCGTGGACGCTCTCGCCGAAGTGCGGCCGCAGCTAGAAAAAGCCGAACCGTTCGGATGGCGGCCGTTATTGGCGTCATGGGACAGCATTGAACCGTTCCGGGCGCTCGTCCGGCTGTTTGATTATGCGCTCATGTACCGTCATAGCGGGATTGTGGCCCGCTATGCCCATCGCCGGCTGAACACGCTGCAGACGTTGGCTTGGGTGTGCGATGAGTGGCTGGACAGCCGGCGGCCGCTCGATGTCGAAGAGGCGCTGGGGCCGCGCCTAGCCGAAGCGTTGGATGGGCGAACCGCTGAGCCGCAGGAGGCGGTGGCGCGGGCGGCGTTTGTATTCGTGCGCGCGCTGCTCGATATGCAGCGGATTGATGAGGCGCGGGAATGGATGGAAGTGGTGGCCCGCTATGAGACAGCGTCCATGCATGATAAATGGGGGTATTTTTATATCGAGGCCGGCGACCGGCAGAAGGCCGAACAAGTGATTCGGGCCGGGCTGGACGATCCGGAGCGCGGCGACCTATGTCATTTGCTTCTTGCTGATTTGTATGCGCTCGATGGGCGTCATCATGAGGCGCTAGCCGTCTTGGAAGAAGGCCGGCGGCGCTTTCCGCAAGTGCTGTCGTTTTACGCGGAGCGCGTGCGCCGGCTTCGCGATGTGCGCGCCCACCGTGAGGCGTTGACGGCGATGGAGGAGCTTGACCGCCTGAATCCGTTCCATATGCATCGCCGTTATTTCAACCATTTGCGCGCTGAACTGTATTATCAGCTCGGGGAATGGGAGAAGCTGGAGTCGTTGGTGAGCGCCGTGCCGCAGCTTGAGAAAACGCCGTACGCCCGCGCGGTGGGGAGAACGAACGAGCGGGCGGTCGTGCTGCCGCTTGTTCCGGTCGTGCAAAAGCATAACTATTGCGTGCCGGCGAGCGTCGAAATGATGCTTCGCGTCCTTGGCGCTCCGCGGACGCAAGATGAGGTGGCCGAACAGATTTTTGATGTGCGCGGCTCCAAATTATCGACGACGGTTCATTATCTCGAAGGGCTTGGATTCGTCTGCCGCTTTTTCATCGGTTCGCCTGCGCGCTGGAAGCGGCTTATTGATGAAGGGATTCCCGTGCTTTTAAGCGTTGATTATGAGCAGTCGTCCCATGTGCAAGTGCTGTTCGGCTACGATGAGCGGCTTGAGGCGTTTTATGTGCAAGACCCTAACGTCTTTGAACCGTTTGTAGTTTCGGAAAACGAGCTCGAAAAATGGTACGCGGGAACACATTATTTGTCGATCGTTGCGCTTCCCCGGGAAAAAGCTGCGCTCGCTGCCGAGCTTCCTGACGAGGAGGACCGCTATTTCCGCGCGCTCCACGCTTTTGCGGAAAAAATGGATGAAGATGAACGAGCCCATTTCGCGGCGTTTGTCGCTTTTTTGCGCCGCCATGAGCACATTCCGTATACATGGCTGTATGTTATGAAACATTTTAGCAGCGACGAGGCGAAACCGCTCGTGTTGGATTATACCGAGCGGGTCTTGACCAAGTATCCTGAGCACGACGATTTGCGGTTGGTGGCGGCGAAAGCATACGTGTATGCCCAAGAGATGGAACGGGCGGAACAAGCGCTCAAGCAGGCAAAAGGAAAAAGCCAAAGCCCGCTCTATCATTACTTGCGCGGCCGCATCGCCTTTTTCGCGAGCCGCTATGAAGAGGCGGCCCGCTATTTCCGCGCCTCGCTCCAGTTGGATCCAGACCAGCCCGAAGTGTGGAGCTATTTGGCGCTTGCTTTGGCGTATGCCGGCCGTACGGAGCGGGGGCTTGTCTGTTCACAAGTGGCCGTCCGCTTGTATCCGGGCGATCTGTTTATTGAAACGAATCATGGTGTGCTGCTGTTCCACGCCAAGCGCACGGCTGAGGCGCGCGCCTGGTTTGACATGCTTGTGCGCCGCGAACGGCGCGATGCCCAGCTTTGGTATGAGCGAGCTCGCTGCGATATGGAGCTTGGCCGCCGGCGCAAGGCGGAGCGCGGGTTTTGCGTAGCTAAGGCGCTCGATCCGCGCGAACCGCATCCATATGGGATGTTAGCCGATTTGTATCATGAAGCCGGTGAGCGTGAAAAGGCGAAGCAGCTGCTGCAAGAGGGGATTGCCGCCGCCGAACGGCCGGTGCCGCTTTACGTTCGGCTTGGCGATTTCTATATCGATGAAGGGGAAGCGGAAAAAGCGGCCGCCTGCTACGAGCAGGCGCTGGCTTTGGATGAGGATGACGTGTTCGCCCATCTCGGACTGGCCTCGGCTTTGGCGGAGCGGGGAGAGCGAGAGGCGGCAAGACGGCGCGTGGCTGAACTATGCACCCATTTTGCTAACAACAGCGAGTATTGGCTGAATGCGGGCAAGTGGCTGATGGCTTACGGCTTCGCCGATGATGAAGAGGGGCGAGCGACGGCGCTCGCATGGCTTGAGGAAGGGCTGCGCCTCGCTCAGTTTGACGTGGAAGAGGCGTACGAGTTTTACATCAGCCAGTTGACTACCCCGTCGCTCACAAGACGCGGCCTCCTGTTTTTGGAGCGGCTCGCTGCCGACCGTCCCCGCCTCGCCGCGGCTCGCTGCGCCCTCGGCGTTCTTTATGAGCGGCAACATCGGCCGGCTAAGGCTATGGCCGCATACCGCGGGGGCGCTGCCATGGGCCACCCGCTTTCGCTGTTCCGTCTTGCCGAGCTGTGCGCGTCGCTTGGGCGTGAAAACGAGGCGAAGCAGCATTACGAAGCGTGCCTCCGCGCTGATCCGTCCTTTGCCCTTTGCCATTTTCGGTTGGCTGTGTTATACGGAGGGGAAGGAAAGGAAGAAGAGGAGCGCGCCCATTTGCTTCAAGCGGTCCGCCTTGCTCCGCTGCGCGCCGATATCGAATCGATGGCGGCGCTCATCGAACCGTCGGCGCTTCTTTCGGCGTTGGCTGACGCCCGACGGCAGGCTGGGGAAGCGTGGTATTATGACAACCTCGGCTACGTATATGGAGCGCTCGGGCAGAACGAGCGGGAGAAAGAAGCGGTGGAAAAGGCGCTCTCGCTCGCTCCGCACGATCACGAGGCGCTTCACCATTACGCCAAAGTGATGATAAAGGAAGGAAAAGCGAAAGAAGCGATGGAGATGCTCGAGTCGTTGATCATCGAGCAGCCGGGCGATGAATCGCTGTATGTTACTTACCTCGCCCTGTTTCCGAAACATGGGCGCGGCTTGGCGCAGCTGCGCCGCCGACTGGAGCGTTTGCAGACTGACCGCCAGCGAAAACGCGCGATCTATGTGCGCGCTGCCGCAGCTCTTCTTCCCTATTGGGAAGAGGAGTTAGGGAGGATGGATGAAATGCCCGGGCGGTGGTGGACGAAAATGAAGGCATGGGTCGGGAAGTTTTCGTTGTTTTCCGCCATTGTTGATTTGTACGAAGAGGCGATCAGCCTTGACCGCGAAAACCCGGAAGCGTATGCCGAGCTGGCTCGCTTTTATGCGGCGGTTGAACTGGAGGACGATGCCGCGAAAATGTGGCGCAAGGCGCTGGCGCGCGGCGAGGAGCCTGAATTGGCGCGGGAATTTGTCAAGCATTTGTTGGCGGCTGACGACGCCAACCAACGTCAAGAGGCGCAAACATGGCTCGATCGGCTGCGCGCCGATGATCCCGATGATGTCGAGCTGCGCGTTTTGCAGGCCGTCGTTTGGCTTCAGGACGGGCGGCAGGAACAAGCCGAACGGCAGTTGCAGGCGATCGTGGCGGAAGAGCCGCTCTCCCGTGGCGCGCTCTTCCTGCTTGCCGAGCGATATGAGGAAACAGGGCGCTGGCAAGAAGCGACAGCGCTTTGGGAACGATACGCCGATTGGTATTCGGAAGACGGGGAGTGGCATCTGCACCTCGCCGCGATGTACGAAGAAATGGGGCGTCTCGACAAGGCGCTGGCCGCCATCGACCGGTGCGTTCGTGCCAAGGAAGATATCCGTCTTCAGTATGAGCGCGCTCGCTATCTTGCTCTGCTTGGGCGTTTCGATGAAGCGAAGCAGGAACTGGACCGGGTTCTTTCCGACGATGAGAGCGGAGAGTGGGCGGCGTTGGCGGCCGAGGAGCCGGCCTTTCAGCGCATGGCTCGGGTGTGAGCGGCGGCCGTGTGAGTAAAGTATTTGCGGTGACGTTCAGGAAGGACTTCCGACGAGGATTGGGAACTTTTGTTTTTCAAACTTTTCTTTTGCCGAGAAGTTTGCTATTGTGAGAAGAGAGGCCAAGGGAGGTGAACGGGACGGATGGAAGCGCCGATCGAATTATTCGTCTATATGTCGCTTGTCGGGGCATTATGGATGATCGTAAAAGGGCATAAGGGCGCGCGTCGGATGGCCGCTTCGCTGTTTTGTGAGCCGCTGTTGGCCTCTGTTCGCGAGCAAGGGGCGAAAGGGAGCGCCATGGGCGCGGCGCTTCCATCGCGCCCGCCGTTTTTGCCGCAACGGCGAAAAATCCCGATGCGGGAACAGGCCAGCCGAACGGATGAAGATGGAAGGCCCTCTCCTTGATGAACGCGCATCATGTTTGGACAAGATCAAGGAGGGCTTTTCATGAAGAAATGGATCATGATTTTATTGGGTGCCGTTTTGCTTCTTTCCGGTTGCAGCCGCAACGAACCGATTGATGAACATAGTCAAGGCATTTGGAACCATTATTTTGTCTACCCGATGTCGAAGCTTTTGTTGACGCTTGGCCATTGGTTTGGCGACAACTACGGCATCGCCATTATCGTGCTGACGCTCATCGTCCGCTTTTGCTTGCTGCCGCTCATTTTGAAGCAGTTTCGCGCCTCGCTCGCCATGCAAAAACTGCGTCCGGAATTGTTGAAGCTGCAAGAAAAATATAAAAGCAAAGATCCGGAAACGCAGCGCAAGCTCCAGCAAGAAATGATGCAGCTGTATCAAAAACACGGCGTCAACCCGGCGAGCGGCTGCCTGCCCGTGCTCATTCAAATGCCGATTTTTATGGCGCTTTATTACGCCATTTCACGGACGCAGGAAATTAAAACGCATTCGTTTTTGTGGGTCGAACTCGGCCATCGCGATCCGTATTTCGTTTTGCCGGTTTTGGCGGCGTTGACGACGTTCATCTCACTCCGCCTGTCGCCATCGATGACCGAGGAACAACTGCCGCAAATGGCGATGATGTCATACATCATGCCGGTCATGATCTTTATCGGCGCCAGCTCCGTCCCATCGGCGCTGTCGCTCTATTGGGTCGTCGGGGGCTGCTTCTCGATCATTCAGTCGCTCCTTTTGCGCAGTCAGCTGAAAACGGCGAAAGCGGCGGAAAACAACTAGCCCGCATCCCCTGTTTGCTTTCCAAACCAAAAGCAGGCAGGGGATGTGTTTGTTTCGCGCGATGCGCTAGGGGGCTCGTGATTTAGTGCAAGACTGATTCCGCTCATTTATCAATTCGAAAAACCTTGCAGAATCCGCTTTCTTTTTTGAATGAAAATGCTGCGATCGGTGTGAGAGAGGTTTTTCACCGGCCTTCGAGAAAATCGCTGCAAAGATGATTCGGACAAAAAAGCCATAAGGGAAGGCTCGATGGACTCGCTCGTTGATGGCTTCTGCTTGCCCAAATTTTGCATGTTGGAGTAGAGTAAAAGTATAGCAGTGCCAATGTACAATCTGATCGACAAATACACGGGAGGGATGTTGATGGAGAGAGCACTGATCATCATCGACTATACGGTCGATTTTATCGCCGATGACGGCGCGCTGACATGCGGCAAACCGGGGCAGGCAATCGAGGCCGAACTGGTGCGCGTGACGAAACAGTTTATAGATCATGGCGACTTTGTCGTGTTTGCCATTGATCAACATAAGGCAGGGGATCGTTACCATCCCGAATCGAAGCTGTTTCCGCCGCACAACATTGAAGGGACAGAAGGCCGAAAGCTGTACGGAGAGCTTGAAGCCGTCTATGAGGCGAACAAGCATAAAGACCATGTGTACTGGATCGACAAAACGCGCTACAGCGCATTCGCCGGAACCGATTTGGAGATCAAATTGCGCGAGAGAGGCATTACGGAAGTGCATTTGGTCGGCTGCTGCACCGATATTTGCGTTCTTCATACGGCCGTCGATGCCTACAACAAAGGGTTTCACATTGTCGTTCACCGGCGGGCGGTCGCGAGTTTTGACCCGGCGGGACACGTGTGGGCGCTTCGCCATTTTCGCCATACGTTGGGCGCGGAAATAGTGGAATAATGGCGAAAACGTGATAGAATAGACGATGAACGTTCTCTTTTGCTGCGGCGCAGTCATTTGTACGTTGGAGGTTCTGCATTCATGAACGGAAAATATGCCGATGACAGTTTGATGCTTCATACGGACTTATATCAAATCAATATGGTCGAAACGTACTGGGAAGACGGGATGCATGAGCGCCGCGCCGTGTTTGAGGTGTTTTTTCGCAAGCTGCCGTTTGGCAACGGCTATGCCGTCTTTGCCGGGCTTGAGCGCGTAATACAGTTTTTGCAGGGATTTCGTTTTTCCGACAGCGATATCGACTATTTGCGCAATGAGCTTGGCTACCGCGACGATTTTTTGGATTATTTGCGGACGCTTCGCTTTACCGGCACCGTCCGTTCGGTGCGCGAAGGGGAAGTGGTGTTTGCCAACGAACCGATCATGCGCATTGAGGCGCCGCTCGCCGAGGCGCAGCTCATTGAAACGGCCATTTTAAACATCATCAATTTTCAGACGCTCATCGCCACGAAAGCGTCGCGCATTAAGCATATTCTCGGGGACGAACCGGCTTTGGAGTTCGGCAGCCGGCGGGCGCAGGAGATGGATGCGGCGCTTTGGGGCGCGCGCGCAGCGTATATCGGCGGGATAGAGGCGACATCGAACGTGCGCGCTGGCAAGCTGTTTGGTATTCCGGTCGCCGGAACGCACGCCCATTCGATGATTCAAGCGTATCACGATGAATACACCGCCTTTTTGAAGTACGCCCGCCGCCATAAAGATTGCGTCTTTCTTGTCGATACGTATGATACGTTGAAATCGGGAGTGCCCAACGCCATTCGCGTCGCCAAGGAGTTGGGCGACCGAATCAACTTTATCGGCATCCGCATCGACAGCGGTGACTTGGCCTATTTGTCGAAGGAAGCGCGGAAAATGCTCGATGAAGCCGGATTCCCGAACGCGAAAATTTTTGCCTCAAACGATTTGGACGAAGATACGATTTTAAACTTGAAATCGCAAGGGGCGAAAATCGATGTCTGGGGGATCGGCACAAAGCTCATTACCGCGTACGATCAGCCAGCGCTCGGCGCCGTGTACAAAATGGTGGCGATCGAAAACGAACAAGGGGAAATGGTCGATACGATCAAAATCAGCGGCAATCCGGAAAAGGTGACGACCCCGGGGTTGAAGCGGGTGTACCGCATCGTCAACAAAATCAACCAGAAAGCGGAAGGCGACTACATCGCTTTAGAGAGCGAAAACCCGCAGCAAGAAGAACGATTGAAAATGTTTCATCCAGTGTATACATTCATCAGCAAATTCGTCACCAATTTCGAAGCGCGCGATTTGCATGTGACCGTTTTCGACCAGGGCAGACTTGTCTATACGTCGCCGCCGCTTGCCGACATTCAGGCGTATGCGAAAGAAAGCTTGCGCTTGTTTTGGGAGGAGTACAAACGGACGCTCAATCCCGAGCAATATCCGGTCGATTTGAGCCAGGCGTGCTGGGACAATAAGATGGAAAACATCCGCAAAGTGAAAGAAGCGGTGGCGCGCATGTCGATGAAAGAGTAGCCGGCCGCCGGGCGCGGACAAGCTGAGAGGCGGGTTGGCGCTCGCGCGACAGGCGGCGATGGGATGACCCGCCGCCTCCTTTTTGTTTGCCGCGGATGGCGGAAGTTGCGGGTGCAACGCGATGGGCTTGCCGTCCGGAAAACAAGTGGGACGGCCGCCACGACGAAAGCAGGGTGTGCGGAATCGGCACGGGATGAGAAACGGCTTGGTCAATGACGAGCTGAACAGCCACGACGAAAGCAGGGTGTCCCGAATCGGCACGGGACACCCTCTTCCATCGCGACGTCGTACGTATAGAACGCTTTGCTTGAGACCTATGAAGACAGCCGCCCTTTTAAGTTGGTCTCTTTCGGTGTGGACGGTTGCCGGTTTTGGCTTGACAGCTGCCGATCGAGTTCGTCAACGAGGAAGGCGAAATGGCGCAAGACGCGCTCGATCGGTTCGGGGCTTGTCATATCCACTCCGGCCCGCTTGAGCAGACGGATCGGGTCATCGGATGCGCCGGCGCGCAAAAATTGTTTGTACCGCTTTACCGCTTCGCCGCTTTGATCGGTTTTGATAGCGCGCACAATGGCGTGCGAGGCTGCGAGCGAAGTGGCATATTTGTATACATAAAAGGCGTCGTAAAAATGCGGAATGCGCAGCCAGCCGCGCGCGGCGCCGGGATCGGCAGCGTACGCCGGGCCATAATACGTTTTGAGCAGGCCAAGCCAAAGATCGTTCAATTCGTCCGCTGTGAGACTGCCGCCTTGGCGCACCTTGTCGTGAATCGTTCGCTCAAATTCGGAATACATCACTTGCGTGTACAATGTGCCGCGAATTTGCTCGATTTGTTCGATGAGCAGGCGGAGTTTTTCTTCTTTTGTTTTCGCCTGTTTGTACAAATAATCGAGCAGGAGCCATTCGTTCGCCGTTGATGCCACTTCCGCGGTGAAAATCGAATGGCCGGAATAATGGTACGGCTGCGTCTCGTTCGTGTACACGGAATGCATGGCGTGCCCAAGTTCGTGGGCCATCGTCAACACGCTGTCAAGCGAACCGTTGTAATTGAGCAAGATGAACGGATGGGTGTCATACGCTCCGGTGTTATAGCCGCCCGTATATTTTTTCGGGCGCGGGTAGACATCCAACCATCGTTCTTGAAACGCGCGGTGCACGCGGCGAATATAGTCGGTGCCGAGCGGCTTGAGCCCTTCCATCATGAGCGTCTTCGCCGTTTCAACCGGAATCGGCTTCATGGGTTCACTGACAAGCGGTACGTACAAGTCATAGCTATGGACGCGGTCCAGCCCGAGCGCGCGCCGCCGCAGTTCGACATAGCGGTGAAGCGCCGGCAAGTGGCGGCGGGTGGCGGCGATCAAATGATCAAACACTTCCTTCGGTACGTCATCGGCGGCAAGGGCGGCGGCGAGGCCGGACGGATAGCGGCGCACGTTCGCATACAATTCATCCGCTTTCACCGAAGCATACAGCGTCGCGGCGGCGGTTTGTTCCATGGCTTCATAGCTTTTGGCTCTCGCTTCAAACGCCGCTTTTCGATAGCGGCGGTCCGAGTGTTCAAGCATGGCGGCGTATTGGTCGTCGGTCAATGTCACCGTTTTTCCGTCCGGCATCTTGACAGACGGCGGCTCATAATCGCCGCGGGCGGCGTGGTCATAAATGTTCTCCGCTTCCCCGAGCGCCGGCGATAGTTTCGCGAGCAGCTGTTCTTCGCGTTTTGTGAGCGTATGCGGTTTTTGTTCGCGCAACTCATGGAAGTAATAGCGGTACGCCTTCAGCGGTTCACTTTTTTGCAGCTTCTTCAGCGTCCGCTCCGGAAGGGCGAGCAGCTCTGGTTCGATAAATGCAGTCTTTGCCGCATAGTGGGCGGCGAGCGCTTCCACTTTTGCCCCGAGCCGCGCGGCCGTCTTGTCTTCGATGTTCAAGTCGCGTTTTAAATGGGCGTAAAGCGACAGTTTTTCGAGCTTGCGGGCTGTTTGTTCGTTGAGGGCGAACAGTTGGGCGATTGTCTTGGCATCGTCAAGCTTCCCTTCAAACGCCGCCAGTTTCGGCAAGGCGTTTTGCACCGCCTGATAGTCGCGCATCCACTCGTGCTCGGATGGGTAAATGTCAGCTACATTCCATTCGTATGCCGTTTCGGCGGCCGATGTCGGCCATGGGGAGGTCAAAAGAAGCCCAGCGGCGAGCCCAAGGAGCCAGCGCTTCATATGATCACGTCCTTTGCCTGTTTTCCTCTTGTTGGTAGTATGCGCAAGCAGAACGATTTTAGCCAAAAAAAGAAAGGGAGACGATCCATGGAACGAATCCGTTTAGCGGACGATTTGACTTTTTCTCGCCTGATTCACGGCTGTTGGCGGCTTGCCGACTGGGGCTATTCGGCCGAGCAGCTGCTCGGGCTCATCGAATTTTGCCTTGAGCGCGGCATTACCACGTTTGACCATGCCGATATTTACGGCAACTACACGTGCGAATCGCGCTTTGGCGAGGCGTTGGCGTTACAGCCAAGCTTGCGCGGCCAGATGGAGATCGTGACGAAATGCGGCATTAAGCTGCCATCGAAGTACGGAATGAAGTCGTACGATACAAGCAAAGATCATATCATCGCTTCGGTCGAGCAGTCGCTGCGGAATTTCCGCACCGATTATATCGATGTGCTGCTCATCCACCGCCCCGATCCATTCATGAACCCCGAAGAGGTGGCCGAGGCGTTTTTGCGGCTGAAACAGGATGGAAAGGTGCGTTATTTTGGCGTCTCGAACTTTAAACGTTCGCAGTGGGAACTGTTGCAGTCGTATTTGCCGTTTCCTCTCGTCACCAACCAAATCGAAGCATCGGCGTACCGGCTCGAAAATTTTGTGGACGGCACAGTGGATCTTTGCCTAGAAAAGCGGGTTCCGCCGATGGTGTGGTCGCCGCTCGCTGGCGGAGCGATTTTTTCCGCTGACGATGACCGGGCGGTGCGTCTGCGCGGGACGCTTGAACAAGTGCGGGGCGAAGCGGGCGCTGCGACGATCGATGAAGTGCTGTATGCGTGGCTTCTCGTTCATCCAGCGCGGATGATGCCGATTGTCGGATCGGGAAAACGAGAACGCATCGAGCGGGCGGTGCGGGCGCTGTCTTTGCCGCTTTCCCGCGAGCAATGGTTCGCCATTTGGCAAAGCTCGATGGGGCATGAGGTGCCATAAGGGGAGAAGCCGATGAAAGTCATTATTGCGGAAAAACCGGACCAAGGGGCGACGCTCGCCTCGATTTTTCAGACGAAAAAACGGCAAGGCTATATCGAAATTTTGCCGAATGACTTGTTTCCGGATGGGGCGTATATGACATGGGCGATCGGGCATTTGTTCCAGCTCGCCCCGCCCGAGCGGTACCGCCCGGAGTGGAAACGGTGGACGCTCAACACGTTGCCGATCGTCCCGGAACGGTTCGAGTATGAGATCGAAAAAGCGAAGGCGAAACAGTTTCAAGTGATTAAGGAGTTGCTGCGGAAGCCGGAAGTGACGGAAATCATCCATGCGGGAGACGCCGGGCGCGAGGGGGAGCTCATTGTGCGCAACGTGATTCGCCTCAGCGGCGTTAACAAGCCGATCAGGCGGCTTTGGCTGTCATCGTTGACCCCAAAGGCCATTGCCGAAGGATTTCGCCGCCTGCTCGATGAGCAGACGACGCGTCCGCTCTATGAAGAAGCGTATGCCCGCGCCTGCGCGGATTGGCTCGTCGGCATGAACGCTTCGCGCGTGTACAGCTTGTTGCTGAAAGAGCGCGGGATGAACGATGTGTTTTCCGTCGGGCGCGTGCAGACGCCGACCTTGGCTCTTATTGTCCGGCGCGAGCGGGAAATCGAGCAGTTCCGCCCGGAGCCGTTTTGGGAAGTCGTCGCTTCGTTTGCCATCGGCGATAAGCGCTATGAAGGAAAATGGACGGATGAAAACGGCCAAACGCGTCTCAAGGACGAGGAGATGGCGAAACAGATCGCGGCCTTTTGCCAAGGAAAACGAGCGGAAGTCGCCGACGTCCGCACCGAGCGGAAAACGTATCAGCCGCCGCTGTTGTTCAACTTATCGACGCTGCAGGCGACAGCGAACAAGCTGTACCGCTTCTCGCCGAAAAAAACGCTCGATGTGCTGCAATCGCTCTACCAAAAAGGAATCGTTTCGTACCCGCGTTCTGATTCGATGCATGTGACTAGGGGAGAGGCGGAAACGTTCCCGGCCATTTTGCAAAAGCTGTCGTCGTTTCCGGCGTACGCTTCGTATTTTCCGCTGCCGCGGCCGTCGATTTTACAGAATAAACGTTATGTAAACGAGAAAAAAGTGACCGACCACTACGCCATCATCCCGACGGAACAGGTCGTTGACCCGGAGAAGCTGTCGGCCGACGAGCGAAACGTGTACGATTTAGTCGTGCGCCGCTTGATCGCCGCCCACCACCAGGCGGCGGTCATGGATTATACGACCGTCACGACGTTGGTTGACGGTCGGGCTCGCTTCGTTTCGAAAGGAAGGCAAGTCGTTGAGGAGGGGTGGCGCACCGTCATCCGTCCGCATGAGGAGGAGAAAGACGCGGTGCTGCCGCCGCTCGAGCGGGGCGAAGCGGGGGAGGCGGCCGCTGTCAAGGTGAAAGAAGGGAAAACCGAGCCGCCGAAACGGTATACGGAAGGCGAACTCATCACCTTGATGAAAACGGCGGGAACATTTTTGGACGACGAGGAGCTGGAAAAAGTGCTCTCCAAAACGGAAGGGCTCGGCACGGAAGCGACAAGGGCGGCGATCATTACGATGCTGAAGGAACGAAAATACATTGAAGTAAAAAATAACCTCGTCTATCCGACGGACAAGGCGAAAGTATTGATCGAGGCGCTTGGCGGCACGATTCTCGCCTCGCCGGAAATGACAGCGAAATGGGAGCAGCGCCTAAGCGAAATCGGTGAAGGAGCGGCCTCGCCCGCCTTGTTTATGGAACAGGTGAAAAAGCTGGCGCAAAAAGTAGTCGCTGACGCCATCGCCGCCGCCCCGGCTTGGAATTTCAACGGGGTCGACACCGCCTCGATCCAGCGGACGAGAACGAAAAAAACGATCGGTGAGAAGCTCGGGCCGTGCCCGCTTTGCGGAGGGACCGTCATCGACAAAGGAACGTTGTACGGCTGCGACCAGTACGCGAAAACAAAATGCTCGTTTACGATCGCCAAACGCATTCTCGGCAAATCGATTTCAGCGGCGAATGTGAAAAAGCTGCTGGTAAAAGGAAAAACCAATGTCATTAAAGGATTCAAAAAAGGCGGAAAAACGTTTGACGCTGTCCTTGTGTGGGATGAAAACGAGAAGAAATTGTCGTTTCAGTTTCCGAAGCGGTAATGAAGGCAACAGAGGAAATAGGGGGCGGGGCGCTTGGCCCAAGGGCGGACCGATGGCGTCCCGCCTTTTTTGCCGGTTACTCCGTTTGCGGCTCTTGAATCCGTTCCATCAGCCGCTCCGGCTCGCTTGGCGCGGCAAAACCGAACCGCATGATCCGGCCTCCTTTTTCATAAAGGATACACCGAATCGGATCAGATGGAAACGATTTTGTTTTTAAACAATAATAATATTATGTAAACTAAAATCCCGCCCGTCTCCCTGAAGGCTAGTCAATGGTCGGGCGGCCGGCGGCAAGCGGCGATGCGAGCCGGGCGGTCGGGATAGTCGGTAAAGATCCCGTCTACGCCCATGGTGCATAGGCGCGCCAGATCGTGCGGCGCATTGACGGTATAGACGTGGACGATGAGCCCGCGGCGATGGGCGGCGCGCACTCGCTCTTTGGTGACGGCCGAAAGCGGCAAGCCGATGCCATCGGCGTAGGAGGCGATTTGTCTCAGCCGTTGATCGTTCCAATGTTGCGCTTCCCTTCCGTCGATCAATTGGATGAGCGGAATGCCGCGCGGAATGAGCCGACGCAGCGCCTCGAGGCTTTTTCGGGAAAACGATTGAAACATGACGCGGCCGGGGCGAAACATGTGATGGCTTTGCAGCAGGTGCGCGACGGCCTTTTCGATGCCGGGCTGTTTCGTTTCGATGTACAGCGGGGCTTCCACACACTCCGCTTTCAACATCTGAATGACCTCATCAAGCGTCGGGACGCGCTCGCCGGCAAAGCGTGGAGCCAACCACGAGCCAGCATCCAACTTTTTGAGCTCACGAATTGAAAAATCGCTGACCTGCCATGGCGATCGGCGCGGATAAACGGTTTCGGCGTTTGTCGTCCGAGCGAGTGTGGCATCATGCAAAGCGACGAGCTTCCCGTCTCGGGTGGCCCGCACATCGACTTCGATATAGTCGGCCTGCATGCGGGCGGCGAGGCGGTAGGACGTGAGCGTATGCTCCGGCGCGTGTCCGGATGCGCCGCGGTGGGCGATGATGATCGGTTTCGGGGCGACGGACGGCTGTGCGGCGGTTGATGCGGCGAGGCCGAGCGGCAGGCACAATAACCACAACACATGAAGCCATTGGCGGAGGGCGGCGGTTTGGCGCAACGTCGTTCCCCCCTTTCTCTTTGCATTATACTTTATTGAAATGAAGCGATTGTGAAGAGATGGTAAAGATGTGGTGAAACGCACGGAACATGAATCATTATTTGTATTTTGCTTCCTTTTGCAAAATGGTATGCGTTTTGATTCGAAAGGGGAGGTTTGTTGCTGCCTACTGTAAGTGCCAACAAAGACGTTGGGCTATAGCCAAGCGGCAAGGCAACGGACTTTGACTTCCGTGATGCGCTCGTTCGAATCCAGCTAGCCGAGCTGAATGGCCGGACGGGGCGGCTTTTGCCGCGTAGCCGGCAGGCAGAAACGGTTTCCGCCATGTCGTGCGGGGCCGTTTTTTCATTCGCCGGACAGCAAGGACGAGTCAATACGTTCAACGTCTAGTTTAGCAAAACTCCACATCCGCTTTTTCAAATATAAACAGCGCCGCAAAAAAAGCGTAGTCGGCAGGACTTTGGCGAATGGCGGCGAATGCAAAAAGGGAAAGGGGAGAGCGACAATGAAAACAGCCGATTTATGCGATCAATTTTTAGACGAGCTGCAAGTATGCGAGGTGCCGTTCCAATCATATGGCGGAAAACAGATGTTTTCCGGACCGATTGCGACGGTCGACGTGTTTGAGGACAACGTGCTTGTCCGGGAAGCGCTCGAGACCGTTCCAGCGGGGACGGTGTTGGTTGTCGACGGAAAAGGGTCGCGCCGCGTTGCGTTATTCGGCGACCGATTGGCGCAAATTGCCTGCGAGAGAGGGCTCGCTGGCGTCATTATCCACGGCTGCATCCGCGATTCAGCGGAAATTGGCGCCATGCCGATTGGAGTAATGGCGATCGGCACATGTCCCGTGAAAAGCAAAAAAGAAGGAAAAGGCGCCCGCGATGTCGTGCTTGAATTTGGCGGCGTCCGTTGGGAACCGGGAGCGTACGTGTACGCCGATGCGGACGGCATTGTCGTGGCCCGCGACGATTTGGCGGCAAAAAACGGTTGACGGCAGCGTCCCGCTTGTACTACGATGGAGACGGATGCTTGTTCCATGACAGTGTAGATATGGTGAAGAACCCACAAGGTGCCTGAGCTCGTCAAACCGGCTCGGGTGAAAAGGGAAGTCCGGTGAAAATCCGGCACGGTGCCCGCCACTGTGATGGGGAGCTTTGCGGCAACAAGTCACTGAAGGATGCTTCGGGAAGGCGCCGCAAGCGATGATCCTAAGTCAGGAGACCTGCCTTGTTTGGGTCGGACGGATGCCTACGGGACTATAGGCAGACGTGCGGGAGAATGGTGGCCGAACTAGGCACTTTTAGGCTTCTTTTTTGGTTTCGTACGCATTTTTCTGCACCTCTGCTGTAGAGGTGCTTTTTTATTTTTCTTGGAGCGAAGCTGAAAGGTGTTTATTTCTACCAATCTTGCAAAAGGAGGAATTCGATGGCGACGTGGGACTTGCGGGGAATGAGGCATCATTTGTTCATTTGCAACGGCGGGACGTGCCTCCGTCATGGCGGGGAGGAAGTGACGCTGGCGGTGCGCGAAGAGATCGCCCGTCTTGGTTTGGACGATCTTGTTCATACGACACGAACGCGCTGCAACGGCCGCTGCCAAGACGCATGCGTGATGATCGTCTACCCGGACGGCGTCTGGTACCGACAAATGACGCCGGAAAAGGCGCGGGAGGTGGTGCGCATCCATCTTTGTGAAGGGGCGCCGATTCGCGAATGGGCGACGTATGAGTTTGATGAGGAGGCAGGATGCAAATGGGCGCCAGCAGGGGAAAGCGAGGCGCCGGTTGGGAAGCGGAAAACGGCTAATGAACCGAAGGGGGCGAATCGATAACGATGCGAACAAGTCGTTGGCTTGCCATCGCGGTGCTATTGACAAGTTACTTCTTCTTGACGAATGAACAAGACGCGTATGCCATGCACATTATGGAAGGGTTTTTGCCAGCGAAATGGGCGCTATTTTGGTGGGGATTGTTTCTTCCATTTTTCTTGTTGGGTTTACGTCGTCTCGTCCGCACGCTGAAAGAGCATCCGGAGCAAAAGCTGCTCATGGCTTTGGCCGGGGCGTTTACGTTCGTGCTGTCGGCGCTGAAAATTCCGTCCGTCACCGGAAGCAGCTCCCACCCGACCGGCATCGGCTTTGGGGCCGCGTTGTTTGGACCGTGGGTGATGGTTGTCATCGGCACGCTAGTTCTTCTGTTCCAAGCGTTGCTGCTTGCTCATGGCGGATTGACGACATTGGGGGCGAACGCTTTGTCGATGGCGGTCGTTGGGCCGCTGGTTGCGTTTAGCGTGTATCAGCTGCACCGGCGCGGTCTTGTTTCACATCGGGTGGCGCTATTTTTAGCTGCCTGTTTGTCAGATTTGGCGACCTATGTCACTACATCCGTTCAATTGGCAGTCGCGTTTCCAGCGGCGGATGGCGGCGTGCTCGCTTCGTTTTTAAAATTTGCCGGCATTTTTGCCATCACTCAAGTGCCGCTGGCGGTGACGGAAGGTATTTTGACGGTGATGGTCTGGAACTGGCTCGCTTCATACCAAGCTTCTCCGCTATTTGAACGGGAAAAGGGGGCGTGATTCGATGAAGAAAAACTGGTGGCTGTTCGCTTTCGTCGTGGTGTTGATCCTTCTTCCGCTTTGGTGGGCGCGCGGCTCCGAATTTGGCGGCACCGATGATCAGGCGGAACGGGCGATTCAAACGCTCGCTCCGCATTACCGGCCGTGGTTTGAATCGATTTTCACCCCGCCGGGCGGCGAAGTGGAAACGCTGCTGTTTTCGCTGCAAGCCGCTCTTGGCGCTGGCGTCATTGGCTACGTGATCGGCCTGTATAAAGGGCGATCGGAACGGAAGAACGGGCATGATTCGCGAGTTTGATCGGTTCGCCTATGACAATCGGCTGCGAACGTGGCGAGCGGAATGGAAGCTGGCGATGGCGCTGATTTTGTTGGTGCTTGGAATGATAAGCAGCTGGCGCGAACAGCTGCTCATTATGGCCGGAATGACGTATTGGATCATCGGCCGCGCCGGTGTACCGCTTTCGCTGTATGGAAAAGCAATGGCTGCCGCTTCGGTTTTTTTAGGAGTCAGTTTATTGACCATGATCGTTTCTATTTCTCTTCCATTTCGGTTATCTATTTCCTATAGCCAGCTGCGGCCGGCCGCTGAACTGGCTGTTCGCTCGTTGGCGGCGTGGTCTTGTTTGTTTTTCCTTCTGATCACTACGCCGGCGCCGGAATGGTTTGCCGTCCTGCGGCGTTGCCGTCTTCCGGCGGCGGTCATCGAGCTTTGTTTTCTGATGTACCGCTTCGTCTTTTTGCTTGAGCAGGCGGCGGTTGAGCTGTGGCTGGCGTTGCGCGCCCGCAACGGGGGAACACATTGGCGGCATGGGGGGATGCTCATGTACCAATTGTGGCTGAAGGCCGGGCAATCGTACGAAGCGCTCGGGCGCGCGCTTACCGCTCGCGGGGGAATCGATTCGTTTGTCTATCGGCATCAGCCGTTGGACACAAAACCACACATCGGTGACATGACAGCCGGCGCCGCGTTGATCGGGCTGCTGCTCGGCATGGTTTGGTGGAAAGGGTGAAAAAGGTGCTGCTGCGGATGGAACAAGTGCGCTATGCTTACGATTCCTCGCGCGATGTGCTCAACGGGGTTGATTGGGAAATTCCAGCAGGGAAAAAATGCGCGCTCATCGGCGCAAACGGCTGCGGCAAAACGACGCTGTTTCTTCATCTGAACGGATTGCTGCGGGCGCAGTCGGGCGCGCTGTATTGGAAAGGGAGCAACATGTATGAGCGCGGGGCCGATTGGCGGCGCTGGCGGCGTGAAGTCAGCCTCGTTTTTCAAAATCCGGAACATCAGCTGATTGCGCCGCTCGTGCGCGATGAATTGGCGATTAGCCTCGCTCACGCTGGGGTCAATGACGAACAGATGAGAACCGCTTTGTCGGCGCTTGTTGATGAATACGGACTCGGTGATTGGCTCGATCGCCCCACCCATCAGCTCAGCCTCGGACAGAAAAAGTGGCTGACGCTTTGTTCGGCGATGGCGACAAACCCGGACTTGCTTGTGTTGGATGAACCGACGGCGTATTTAGACCAACATCAAACGAAACAGTTTTTGCGGCAAATCGATGTCATTCATCAAAGGGGAACGACCGTGCTCATTGCCACGCATGACATGGATTTCGTCTGGCAATGGGCCGATTGGGTCGCTGTCATGCACGAAGGCCGGATTGTCAAGCAAGGATCGCCGGAAGACGTTTTTGCCGATCGCCACCAGCTGCTCGCGGTCCGTTTGGACGTGCCGCTGTTTGTTCGGTTCTGGAAGGAGTGGGGGCCGAAGGGAGTTTCGATGCCGCGGCCATGGCCAGAAGAACAAGGAGGGGAAACGCATGAGAGGTAAGTTGTTGATCGTCGGCTTCGGACCCGGCAGTGTTGACCATATGACGAAGCGGGCCCGTGAAGCCATTGAAGAAAGCGACGTCATCATTGGCTACAAAACATACATTGAGCTTGTGCGCGATTTGACCGCCGGAAAGGAAATCATCAGCACCGGCATGACCGAAGAAGTAAGCCGCGCCCAAGCGGCGGTGAAATGGGCGGAGCGCGGCAAGACGGTCGCTGTCATTTCCAGCGGCGACGCCGGGCTGTACGGCATGGCGGGACTTGTCTACGAAGTGCTGATTGAAAAAGGCTGGACGAAAGACGATCCGATTGAAGTGGAAGTCATTCCGGGCATTTCCGCCATTCACTCGTGCGCCGCTTTGCTTGGGGCGCCGATTATGCACGATGCGTGCACGATCAGCTTGAGCGACCATTTGACGCCGTGGGAGCTGATTGAAAAGCGGCTCGAAGCCGCGGCGGCGGCCGATTTTGTCATCGCGCTTTACAACCCGAAAAGCGGGCGGCGCACGCGGCAAATTGTGGAAGCGCAGCGCATTCTGCTTCGCCACCGGGCGCCCGAGACGCCAGTCGGACTAGTGAAAAGCGCGTACCGCGAACGCCAGCAGATCGTCCTCACCGACTTGGCCCATATGCTTGACCATGAAATCGGCATGTTGACGACGGTCATTATCGGCAATTCAACGACGTTTGTTCACGATGGGCTGATGATCACGCCGCGCGGCTACCAGCGCAAATATCATTTGACCGCGGCCGTCCAGCCGCTCAAGCCGCACGAGCGGCTGCGCAAAGAAGCGGAGCCGTGGGCGCTCGAACAGACGAAACCGTTGAACGGCGGCCCCGTTCTTGAAACCGGCGGCGAGCCAGAGACTGAGCGGCCCCGTGTTTCTCTGCCATCCGCGTCTCTGCCTCTCTCTGCTTCGAGCGCCGCTCTGCCGGCGGCGGCCCGACAGGCGAAGGAGTCGGGGTCGGCCATACCGCCTGTCGACCGTCCCATGGCGGCGAAAGAAGTTGCCGAAGACGCGCTCGCTGCCTTGACTCACCGGTCTATGCGCCCAGCCCCGGTGCTGTTCGAGGCGGCCGTCAGTCCGGGCGTGGCCAATAAACAGTTCACTCCGGAACAGCTTATCGTGCTCGCGGAAGTAGTCGGACCGGATGGAAAGATGACTTACACTCCGGACCATTATATGAAAATTGAACGGTTAACAGAGGATCCGGCTAGGCTGACGGCCCGTCTTGTGGCCGCCGGACTGACAGTGATGCCGGTCGGCGAGGTGCTGACGGTGAAGGCATGTGATTTTTGCGACGGGGAGAAAAAAGATGCCATTCCGTACGCCGAGGAACTGGCGCGGCGATTTGGCGGCATGGCGTTGCCGAAAGAGCTGAAGCTCGGCGTCAACGGCTGCGGGATGGCGTGCTACGGCGCGGTGCGCGAAGACATCGGCATCGTGTATCGGAAAGGAAAATTTGATTTGTTTTTGGGTGGAAAAACGGTCGGCCGCAACGCTCACCCTGGCCAGCTTGTCGCCGAGGGCATTCCAAAAGAAGAAATCATCACCGTCATTGCTGATATTATTGAACACTATAAAGAATACGGTCATCCGAACGAACGGTTTCATAAGTTTTTCGCCCGCGTCAAGCAAATCGGCCCGTTTCGTCACGAAGAAGCAACGGCCGCCGCTGCTGTGGAAACGGCCGCCTGCGGCGACTGACAACCGCAAGCCGTTTCCGACGGCGGCGGAAACAGCGGCCGGCTTCGTTGCCGCTTGCGTTAGAAGGTCGGTGAAAAACCGCAGAAACGATCCGAAAAAGCGGTTGCGCGAGTAAATCACCGTCCTTCTAGAAGGCAGGAGGCGAGCCAATACATGAAGAAGGAGAGAAAACGATGAAAGCCATTTTATTTGTCGGCCATGGAAGCCGCGATCCGGAGGGAAACGAACAAGTAGTGCAGTTTGTTGAGCGGCTGCGGCCGCGGCTTCCCGCTTCGTTTCACGTTGAGACATGTTTTCTTGAATTTGGCTGCCCATCGATCAGCGAAGGCATCGAACGGTGTGCGGCGGCCGGGGCGACGGAAGTGGCGGTTCTTCCGCTCATTTTATTGCCGGCCGGTCATTCGAAGCTCCATATCCCGGCGGAAATCGACGAGGCGAAAGGGCGCTATCCGCATATCACGTTTCGCTACGGCCGCCCCATCGGCATTCATGAGCAGACGTTTGCCATTTTGCGCGACCGGCTGCGGGAAATCGGCGAACGGCCGGAGCAGCCGGACGACGGAACGGCGGTCATTTTGCTCGGCCGCGGCGGCAGCGATCCAGACGCGAACAGCGATTTATACAAAATCGCCCGCTTGTTTTGGGAACAGACCGATTATTCGCTCGTTGAGCCGGCGTTTATGGGCGTGACCACCCCGTCGCTCGATGATGCCGTTCACCGCTGTTTGGCGCTTGGGGCGAAACGGATCGTCATCTTGCCGTATTTTTTGTTCACCGGCGTGCTCATCAAGCGGCTCGAGCGGCAAGTGGCGCAATACCAAGCTGAGCACTCGCATCTCTCATTTGCGCTTGCCGGCTATTTCGGCTTTCATCCGAAGCTGGCTGACATTGTGCTCGACCGGCTCGAGGAGGCGCTCGGGCAAACGGCGGCGATGAACTGTGATGTCTGCCAATACCGGATTCACGCCGCCCATCACCATCACCACCATCATCACCATCATCATTGAAAGGGGGAAGCAGTGATGATTTTGTTGTTGGCTGGAACAAGCGATGCCCGCGAATTAGCGGTGATAATTCAGCACGCCGGATATGAGGTGACGGCGACCGTCGTCACCGATCACGCGGCGGAACAGTTGCGAGCTGCGGGCATTCGAACGTACGTCGGGCGGCTGGACGCCTTTCAGCTGGCCGAACTCGCCAAAGCGGAAGGAGCGAAGGTGATTGTCGACGCGAGCCATCCGTTTGCTGAAGAGGCGTCGAAAAACGCCATGCAGGCGGCGGCGGAGATGGATTTGCCGTACATTCGCTATGAGCGGCGCGAGACAGCGATTGCCTCGGAGCGGGTAACATTTGTCGACAGCTATGAAGAAGCGGCGGACTTGGCGGCGGAAAAGGGCGGCGTCGTCATGCTTACCACCGGCAGCAAAACGCTTGACATTTTCGCCGCCAGGCTCATCGGCCGCCCGAACGTCAAGGTGATCGCGCGAATGCTGCCGCGCAAAGACAATCTTGAAAAATGCGAGCGGCTCGGTTTTTCCCAAGAGCAGATCGTCATGATGCAAGGGCCGTTCACAAAAGAGCTCGACCGGGCGCTGTACCGCCATTTTGGCGTCACGGTCGTGGTGACGAAAGAAAGCGGCAAAGTCGGGTTTGTCGATGAGAAAATCGCCGCCGCCGAGGAGCTCGGCATCGAAGTCATCGTCATCCGCCGTCCGCGCTTGGCGTACGGCATTGTGCATCACGAGTTTGCCGGCGTACTGACGGCATTGAAAGAGCGCGTTCCGCTCCCCGCGGGCTGAGGCGCGCCGCCCAAACGTCCCGCGCAGTGGTAAACGATTGCCGCCCGCGCGCTTGTCTTCATTTCCTTCGTTTCTGCAGCGTCAGGAAGCGGTTCGGCCTTCATTCTCTTCTTCGCCGCGGCGGAGCAAAGAGACGGAACGTACGTGTAGATATGGAAAAAGGAAAGGAGCGAATAAGCATGGAATTTCATACAACATTTCGCCCGGTGACCGTCCAACCGGAACAGATCGAAGCGCGCAGTTTCCAAATCATTGACGAGGAGATCGGCGAGCACTCCTTTACGGCTGAGCAATATCCGATCGTCCAGCGCGTCATTCACGCCTCGGCTGATTTTGAGCTTGGAAAAAGCCTTCTCTTTCATCCCGACGCCGTTCGCGCCGGCATTGACGCCATTCGCAGCGGCAAGCTTGTCGTTGTCGATGTGCAAATGGTGCAAGCGGGCGTCAATCAAGCGCGCCTTGCGAAATTCGGCAGTTCGGTGCGCGTGTATATTTCCGATGAAGATGTCATCGCTGAAGCGAAGCGGCTCAATACGACGCGGGCGATCGTCGCCATGCGCAAAGCGGTGAAAGAAGCGGAAGGCGGCATTTTCGCCATCGGCAACGCGCCGACCGCGCTGCTGGAGCTCATTCGCCTCATCAAAGAAGGAGAGGCGCGGCCCGGATTGGTCATCGGCTTGCCGGTCGGATTTGTGTCGGCGGCGGAGTCAAAGGAGGAGCTGGCGAAACTCGATGTGCCGTTTATTACCAACCGGGGGCGCAAAGGGGGAAGCACGGTGACGGTCGCTGCTTTAAACGCTTTATCGCTGTTGGTCGAACGGGTGTGACGGGCGATGGGGGAAAACAAAACGCTGCGGGAAGGGTACACGACCGGATCGTGTGCGACGGCGGCAACGAAAGCGGCTCTCACCGCGCTCGTTACCGGTCAGGTGCAGACGGAGGCGACGATTCGGCTGCCGATCGGCCGGGTCGTCACTTTCGCTGTTGAATCGTGCGTGGTCCACGGCGCGACGGCGACCGCGGCGGTGGTGAAAGACGGCGGCGATGACCCGGATGCGACGCATGGCGCCCGCATCGTTGCCACCGTTTCTTGGGCGCCGGAGCCCGGGGTCCATCTTGACGGCGGAGAAGGGGTCGGGCGGGTCACGAAGCCGGGATTGCCGGTGCCGGTCGGCGAAGCGGCGATCAATCCAGTGCCGCGCAAAATGATTCACGAAGCCGTCAACGAAGTACTCGCGCAACACGGCATCGACCGCGGGGTGAACGTCGTCATTTCCGTGCCGGGCGGCGAAGAGATTGCGAAAAAAACGTTGAATGCTCGTCTTGGGATCATCGGCGGCATATCGATTTTAGGAACGCGCGGCATCGTCGTTCCGTTTTCCACCGCCGCTTATCGGGCGAGCATCGTGCAGGCGCTGCAAGTGGCGAAGGCGAACAGCTGCCGCCATGTCGTCATTACAACCGGGGGGCGGAGCGAGAAATACGCCATGCAAGAATATCCCCATTTGCCGGAAGAAGCGTTTATCGAAATGGGCGATTTTGTCGGATTTACGTTAAAGCAGTGCAAACGGCTCGGCATGGAAATGGTGTCGATGGTCGGTATGATGGGGAAGTTTTCCAAAGTCGCCCAAGGCGTCATGATGGTGCACTCGAAAAGCGCGCCGGTTGACTTCGGTTTTTTGGCAGCGCTCGCTCGACAAGCCGGGGCTTCCAAGGAGCTGGTTGACGCCGTGCGAGGGGCGAATACAGCGGCGCAAGTCGGCGACATGATGCAAGAAGCCGGCTGCACGAAGTTTTTCGAGCTGTTGTGCGAAGCGTGCTGCCAAGCGGCGCTCCACGAAGTCGGGGGCGGCTTGAACGTGGCTGTGTCCATTTACACGATGAACGGACAACGATTAGGAAAGGCGGTGCTGTTGGATGGCGACGATGAAGTTGATCGGAGTGGGAGCTGACGGGCCAGCGAGCCTTCCTGAGCTGTATCGGCGCTGGATTGACGAAAGCGAATTGCTTGTCGGCGGCGAACGGCAGCTGGCGATGTTTCCGGCATATGAAGGAGAAACGATCGTGATTCGCAGCGGGCTGAGCGAGCTCGTCGAGCGGCTCCGCCATGAAACGCGCAACACGGTCGTGCTCGCTTCCGGTGATCCGCTTTTTTACGGAATCGGCAGTTATTTAGCCGGCAAACTGCCGATCGAAGTGTATCCGGCTGTCAGCTCGGTGCAATGGGCGTTTGCCAAAATGGGCGAGTCTTGGCAAGACGCGGTTTTCCTCAGCGTCCATGGCCGGCCGTTAACGGGCTTGGCCCAACGGATCGACGGGAGGCGCAAAGTCGCGATTTTAACGGATGAGACAAATTCACCAGCCGCCATCGCCCGCTACTTGCTTGCATACGGCATGACGGAGTATGAGGCGTTTGTCGGCGAGGAGCTCGGCGGGCCGAATGAGCGGTGCCGGTTTTTCAAACTAGAAGAAATGGCGGAAGCCGAGTTTCTTCCATTAAATATAGTCGTGCTGCGGAGGACGGCGCCCAGTCCTTCTTGGCCGCTCGGCATTGAAGATGATGAGTTTTTCCAGCGCAAACCAGACAAAGGGTTGATTACGAAAAAAGAAGTGCGCGTGCTCAGCTTGAGCGCTTTGCGTTTGCGCTCGGACAGCGTTGTCTGGGATATTGGCACGTGCACCGGTTCGGTCGCGATTGAAGCGGCGAAAATCGCCCGCGACGGGGCAGTGTTCGCCATTGAAAAAAATGAACATGATGTGGAAATTTGCCGGCAAAACTTGCGTAAATTCCGCGTCGACATCACGCTTGTGCACGGTAAGGCCCCTGATCGGCTTGATGGGTTTGCTGACCCGGATGCCATCTTTATCGGCGGTACGTCAGGGGCGATGGCGCCGCTGTTGGACGTCTGTGCGAAACGGCTGAAGAAAAACGGGCGCATCGTGATCAACGCAGCGACGGTGGAGACGCTTGCCGAAGCGTGCGCCGCTTTGCGCGAGCGCGGGTTTCAAGTGGACATTACGCTGGCGCAAGCATCGCGCAGCAAACCGATTTTGGACTTGACGCGCTTTGAGGCGTTAAACCCGGTTTATATCATCGCGGCAAAACGGGAGGGAGACGAATGACCGGCATATTGTACGGCGTTGGCGTCGGCCCCGGCGATCCGGAGCTCATGACGGTGAAGGCGTATCGCCGCCTGAAAGAAGCGGACGTCATCGCGTATCCGAAAAAGGGACGGCAAAGCAAAAGTTACGCAGAACAAATTGTTGACGCCTATTTTGCCCCGGATGAAAAGCGGCGGCTCGGCTTGCATTTTCCAATGACAAAAGACCCAGCAGTGCTTGAGCCGAAGTGGAACGAGGCGGCGGACGCCATCTGGGCGGAACTGGCGGCCGGACGCGATGTGGCGTTTGTGACCGAAGGCGACCCGCTGCTGTACAGCACGTTCATCCATTTGATGCGCGTGATGGAACAGCGTTATCCAGAAGCGCCGATTGAAGTCATCCCAGGGGTCAGTTCGGCGAACGCTGCCGCTGCTCGGCTGCGTTGGCCGTTGGCGGATGGGGATGAAACGGTGGTGATCGTGCCGGCGCGCGACGATTACGAGGCGATGAAAGCCGCGCTTCTTCGACACGATTGCGTCGTTTTTTTTAAGGTGGCGAAAGTGATCGATCTCCTGCTCGACTTGCTGCGGGAGCTCGATTTGCTTCAGCGCGCCGCCGTCATCACGAAGGTGACGTCCGGCGAGGAAGTGGTGTGGAACGTTGAGGAATTGGACGGCGCGACGCTCGAATATTTGACATTGATGGTGGTGAGAAAGTGAAGCTGTATATCGTAGGGGCGGGGCCGGGAGCGCCGGACTTGATCACCGTCCGCGGCGCCGCGCTTTTGGCTGCGGCGGATGCCATTTTTTACACCGATTCGTTGGTGAGCGAGGAGCTGATTGAACGCTACCGGAAGCCGGAAGCGGACATTTTTCATACCGCCGGCATGCATTTAGAAGAAATGGTCGCGGCGATGGTTGAGCAAGTAAAGCAAGGGCGGCTTGTCGTGCGCGTCCATACCGGTGATCCATCGATTTACGGGGCAACGCTTGAGCAAATCGCTTTGTTGAAAGAAGAAGGAGTGGAAGTGGAAATCGTTCCCGGCGTCAGTTCGGCGTTTGCCGCTGCCGCCGCTGTGCAGGCTGAACTCACCGTTCCGGAACTGACGCAGACGGTCATTTTCACGCGCGCTGAGGGGCGGACGCCGGTGCCGCCGCGCGAACGGCTGGAAGAGCTGGCCAAACATCATTGCACCCTCGTCTTGTTTTTAAGCGCGACATTGGCGAAAAAAGTGAGCGCGGCGCTGCTTGACGCCGGCTGGAGCGGCGATACCCCAGCGGTGATCGTCTACAAGGCGACATGGCCGGATGAGCGGATCATTCGCACGACCGTAGCCGCTATGGCGGAAGAGATGCGCCGTCATCGAGTGACGAAGCATGCGATTATGCTGATCGGTTGGGCGCTTGACCCGTCCGTTCATGAACGTGGCTACCGTTCGCGCCTGTACGACCGCACGTTTACGCACGGATACCGGAAGGGGGAAGGACAGCGTGAACAAGATTGAGGAACACGGACGATATGCGGTTGTCGCCATTACGAAGCATGGGGTGGAGACTGCCCGTCGGCTGGGCCGCACCCTAGCTGGAGCAGACGTCTATTATACGGACAAGTTTGCTCGCGGCGACGAACAAGAACAACAGATTCGCCTGTTTTCCGGCAACGTCCGGGCGTTGCTGCCGGAACTGTTCGCCCGCTATGACGGCCTTATTTGCATCATTTCGCTTGGCGCCGTCGTGCGGATGATCGCCCCGCTCTTAAAAGACAAAAAGACCGATCCGGCGGTCGTTGTCATCGATGATAAGGCGGAGCATGTGATCAGCGTGCTGTCCGGTCATTTAGGAGGAGCGAACGACTTGACGCGGCGCGTCGCTGCGATTCTTGGCGCCCGCCCGGTCATTACGACCGCTTCTGACGTGCAGCAGACGATCGCCGTTGATTTGTTCGGCCGCGAGTTTGGCTGGGAATGGGAGTCGGATGACAAGCTGACGCCGGTGAGCGCTGCGGTCGTGAACGAAGAGCCGGTGGCGATCGTGCAAGAGTCGGGGGAACCCGATTGGTGGCCGGAGGGGCGGCCGCTGCCGAAAAACATCACCGTGTACGGCTCAATCGCGGAGGCGCTTGCCGCCCGTCCGGCGGCCGCGCTCGTGGTCACCCATCGTCTGCTTGAGCCGGATGAAGAGGCGATTTTGCAAAACGGCGTGCTGTACCGCCCGAAGGTGATCGCCCTTGGCATCGGCTGCAACCGCGGCACAGCGGCTGATGAAATCGAAGCGGTCATCCTCGAGACGCTCCATGAGCTGCGTTTTTCGCCCAAAAGCGTCAAAGTGGTGTGCACGATCGACTTGAAAAAAGACGAGCCCGGGCTTCGCGAAGTTGTTGGCAAATACGGCTGGGAGTTCGTCACGTACACGCCGGAGGAGCTGAACGCGGTGCCGATCGAAGCGCCGTCCGAGACCGTCTACCGCTACACCGGCGCGTATGGGGTGAGCGAGCCGGCGGCGAAATTGTACAGCGGGGCCGAGCGGATGGCGCTCGTGAAAAAGAAAGCGGGCAATGTGACGATTTCGGTGGCGTTGATTCGCCATAGACGAGGAAAGGGGAGCGAGTCATGCGACGATTGGTCATCGCCGCCCCGGGAAGCGGCGCCGGCAAAACGACCGTGACGCTCGGCTTGATGGCGGCGCTGAAGCAGCGAGGCTATACGGTGCAAGGGTTTAAATGCGGCCCGGACTACATCGATCCGACTTACCATACGGCGGTCACCGGCCGGCCGGCGCGCAACTTGGACAGCTGGATGATGGGAAGCGAAGCGGTCAAAACGGTGCTCGCCAACGGCTGTCAAGGAGCGGATATCGCCATCATCGAGGGCGTGATGGGGCTGTTTGACGGGAAACAGCCGCTCTCCGATGAAGGATCGACGGCGGAAATTGCCGTGCTGACGCAAAGCCCGGTGCTGCTTGTCGTCGATTGTTCCGGGATGGCCCGCAGCGCGGCCGCCATCGTCCGCGGCTTTCAGACGTTCCGACCCGATGTGCGCATGGCTGGCGTACTGGCCAACCGCGTTGGCAGCGAAGGGCATTTTCGGCTCGTCAAAGCGGCGATTGAGCAGACGTGCGGAATACCGGTCGTCGGCTATTTGCCAAAAGCGGAAGAGCTGACCTTGCCGGAGCGCCATTTAGGGTTGGTGCCGTCCATAGAGCGGGGGGAGCTCGACTCGTTTTTTGCCGAACTGGGAAAAAAAGTGATGCGCACGATCGATTGGGAGTTGCTGCTTTCCATCGCCGAAGCGCCGGCTTTCGGACCGTCCGCGCCGCTCATTCGCCCCTCGCGGCCGTATCGGGCGCGCATAGCGGTCGCCAAAGATGCCGCGTTTCATTTTTACTATCCTGAAAATCTAGAAATGCTTTCGGCCTGCGGCGCGGAGCTAGTCTACTTTTCCCCGCTCGCCGGCGAACCGCTTCCTGATCGGGTGAACGGCTTGTACATCGGCGGCGGGTTTCCGGAGGAGTTTGCCGACCAGCTCGCGCGCCAGACGGCGGTCAAGCAGTCGATCCGCGCCGCCATCGAACGCGGGTTGCCGACATTGGCCGAGTGCGGGGGGTTCATGTTTTTGACCGAGCAGTTGGTGACGACGGACGGCACGGCTTATGAGATGGCCGGCGTCATCCCGGGGCGGGTCGTGATGAAAACGAAACTGGCTGCTCTTGGATATCGTGAAGTGCACGGAAGAAAAGGAAACTTTCTTTTGCCGGAGGGAGAACAGGCGCGCGGCCATGAGTTTCACTATTCCGTATACGAACCGCGGGGCGAGACGCCGTTCGCTTATACAACGAGCGGCCGGAAAGGAACGAAACCGGACGGGTATTTGGCGCACCGGCTCGTTGCCGGCTATGTCCACTTCCATTTTGCGTCCGCACCGATGATGGTTGAGCGCTGGCTCGCTGAATGCGAGAGGGTGACGATCTATGGCTAAAGCGCTGCCCATCATGTTTCAAGGCACCCATTCCGATGCCGGTAAAAGCGTCATCGCCACCGCTTTTTGCCGGCTGTTTGCCCAAGCCGGCTGGAAAACGGCCCCGTTCAAGGCGCAAAACATGTCGCTGAACGCCTACGTTACGCCGGACGGGAAAGAAATCGGACGGGCGCAAGGCATTCAGGCCGAAGCCGCCGGTGTGCCGGCGCGAGCGGAAATGAATCCGATTTTGCTGAAGCCAAGCCGAATGAATGAATCGCAAGTGGTTGTGCTCGGCCGACCGTACGCCACCATGCCGGCGATGGCTTACCGAAGTGAATTTTTTGAGCAAGGATTGGCCATCATTCGCCAGTCGCTCGACACGTTAATGAGCGAGTATGAGCGGATCGTCATCGAAGGAGCGGGCAGCCCGGCCGAGGTGAATTTAAACGACCGTGAGCTCGTCAACATGCGCATCGCCCGGCTTGCCAACGCCCCGGTCGTGCTGATTGGCGACATTGAGCGGGGTGGGGTGTTCGCGAGCCTCGTTGGAACGTTGACGCTGCTGGAACCTAGGGATCGAAAGCGGGTCATTGGCGTGATCATCAACAAGTTCCATGGCGATCGGTCGCTTTTGCAGCCGGGCCTCGATTGGTTTGAACGTTACACTGGGGTGCCGGTGCTCGGCGTCGTTCCGTACTTGCCCGATTTGGCGATCGATGCCGAAGATTCGCTGGCGCTAGAGCGTTTCGCCGCCTCATCCGGTGGCGAGCGGGCGATTGACATCGCTGTCATCCGCTGTCCGAAAATCGCCAATTTCACCGATATTGACCCGCTGCTCGCTGAACCGGATTGCCGCGTCCGGCTGGTGACGCACGCCGCCGAGCTTGGCGAGCCGGATGTCATCGTGCTGCCGGGCAGCAAAAACACGATCGAAGACCTCGTGTACATGAAACAGCGCGGGCTCGCCTCCCGCATCGCCGCGCTTGTCGCCGAAGGCAAAACAAGGGTTGTCGGGATATGCGGCGGCTATCAAATGCTCGGAGCGGTCATCCGCGATCCCCATGGGGTCGAGACATCGCTTCCCGAGGTCAAAGGACTCGGGCTGTTGCCGATCGAGACGACGCTGGAGCGGGCGAAAGTGACCGTTCGTTCGAAAGCGGTGCTGACATGGAACGGGAACCGATTGGCCGTGCAAGGATACGAGATTCATATGGGGCGCTCGACACCGCTTGCCGGTTATGTTCCGCTGATGGAGGACGATGGGGGCCAGATGGGGGCGAAGCGCGACGATGGCCGCGTTCTCGGCACCTATATGCACGATTTGTTTCATAACGATGCGTTTCGCGCGGCGTTTTTCAACGACATTCGCAAGGAAAAAGGGCTGTCGTTATCGGAACCCGTCCCGTTTCGCGCTCTCAAGGAAGCGGCGTTTGACCGGTTAGCCGCCCATGTTTGCCAACATGTGGCGGTCGAACGGATCGAACAGATGATGCGGCAATTTCAGCATGAGTAAGCTCTGAAAAACGAGGGCGCTCGCATAACTGACCCGCGCTTCGACCTTTGTAGTTTTCCGGAGTCCGGCGCCGGCGAAGCGAGCCCGGTCGCGCGCTTGAGGCAGGAAGCGGAAAGCAAGTGTTGTTCGTTCGTTTCTTTTCCCACGGCGCCGGCTGAAAATAAAGGCTTTTGCGCTCTCGCAATCCTAGATGAGAAAGGAGGAAGCGCCTATTCCCGTGAAAAGGGAGGATGGCGCGTCCATGATGAACGTTTCCGTCCCGCCGATCCGCCGCGAAATGGCGGAACAAGCGCGTGCTTATATTGATCAATTGACCAAACCGCCCGGCAGCCTTGGCCGGCTTGAAGACATAGCGGCTGAGCTCGCCGGCATGACGGGGGAGCTTCTCCCGCGCGTCACTCCGCCCGGAGTGCTTGTGTTTGCGGCCGATCATGGCGTGGCTGCCGAAAGGGTATCGGCCTATCCAGCTGAAGTAACAGCGCAAATGGTGTCCAATTTTGCCAACGGTGGAGCGGCCATCAACGTCTTCAGCCGGCACATTGGCGCGTTGCTTCAGGTGATCGATGTCGGTGTCGCCGCACCGATCGTTGATGAACGCGTGATTCAGAAAAAGGTGCGCCCGGGGACAAACAACTTCGCCATCATGGAAGCGATGACGATGTCCGAGGCAGAACAGGCGCTTCATGTCGGCTACGAGCAAGCGGTGTCCGTCATTGGCCAAGGCGGTCGCACGCTCATTGTCGGCGAGATGGGCATCGGCAACACCACCGCCGCCAGCGCCTTGTTGGCCACCTTGACCGATGAGCCGCTTGAACGCATTGTCGGCAAAGGAAGCGGGATTCGGGAAGAGAGATTGGCTCATAAACGGGACGTCATCCGTCGAGCGCTTTTGCTTCATCAGCCGGATCCGGCGAAGCCGGTCGAATGGCTGGCGAAAATCGGCGGGCTGGAGATCGCTGCGATGGCTGGAGCGATGTTGGCCGCAGCGGAGCGGCGCATTCCGATCTTGCTTGATGGCTTTATTTGCACGGTGGCTGCCCTTGTGGCCCGCCAATTTGCCCCCAACGTCGCAGAGTATATGATCGCTGGCCATCGTTCGCAAGAGCCGGGGCACGACATTGCTCTTCGCTTGCTTGGCAAAGAGCCGCTGTTGGATTTGCGCATGCGGCTTGGCGAAGGAAGCGGAGCCGCTGTGGCGTTTCCACTCTTCGTGGCGGCAACCGCCATGGTGAATGAGATGGCGACGTTTGCGTCCGCGGGCATTTCGACAGGGGAAGAGAAAGGGGAGAAACAAGCATGACCGTCGGCAAAGTGTATTTGGTCGGCGCCGGGCCGGGGGATGAAAGGCTCATCACGGTTTACGGCCGCGAATGCTTGGAACGGGCGGACGTTGTCGTTTA
Organism: Geobacillus sp. C56-T2; assembly: GCF_007829715.1. Lineage (NCBI taxonomy): Bacteria > Bacillati > Bacillota > Bacilli > Caryophanales > Anoxybacillaceae > Geobacillus > Geobacillus sp. C56-T2. The sequence goes on along the minus strand of NZ_VJWB01000001.1, from coordinate 1,738,299 downwards.
CGACCGGCTCATCAACCGGAAGCTGCTGCGCTATGCGAAGCCCGGCGCCGAGCTTCTTTACTGCGGCAAGGAGCCGGGAAAACATGATACGGTGCAGGAACAGATCCATGACTTGCTCGTTGACCGCGCGCGTCAAGGCCGGACGGTCGTCCGTTTAAAAGGCGGCGATCCGAGCGTCTTTGGCCGCGTCGGTGAAGAGGCGGAAGTGTTGGCGAAAGCCGGGATTCCGTTTGAAATCGTTCCAGGGGTGACATCCGGCATCGCGGTGCCGGCGTACGCTGGCATTCCCGTCACTCATCGCGATTACGCCGCCTCGGTGGCGATGGTCAGCGGCCATCGGAGCGAGCGGATCGACTGGGAGGCGCTCGCCCGCGGCTGCGATACGATCGTCGTGTACATGGGAGCGGCCAACTTGCCGGATATTTGCGGCCGGCTGCTGGCGGCCGGAAAGCTGGCGAGTACGCCGGCGGCCATCATCGAATGGGGGACGACGGAGCGGCAGCGCACGGTAGCGGCACCGCTTTCGACACTGCCAGACGAGGCGAAAAAAGCGGGCATTTCCCATCCGGCCATCATCATCATCGGTGAGGTCGTTCGTCTGCGTGAGACGCTCCAATGGTTTCCGGAGCGGCAAGGGGGCATGGTCGATGCCGACGCCTCGTCGTAGCGGGCGGGTCATCGTTTATACCGGTGATGGAAAAGGGAAAACGACGGCCGCCTTGGGTTTGGCGTTGCGTGCCGTCGGCCGAGGAATGCGAGTCGCTGTGCTGCAGTTTATCAAGTCGCCTGAGCGCACGTACGGCGAGCAGTTGGCGTTGCGGCGTCTCGGTGTCGAAGTGCGCCAGCTCGGCGCCGGCTTCACATGGACGAAAACGCCGGAAGTGCACCGCGAAGCGCTGCGGCGCGCTTGGGCAGTGACGAACGAGTATGTCCATTCCAGCCGGTATGACGTCATCGTGTTAGATGAATTGAACAACGCCTTGGCGATTGACCGGTTTCCGATCAGCGACATCTTATCCGTCAACGATGTGCTGGAACTGATCCGCACCCGACCGCCGGCGCTCCACCTTGTCATCACGGGCCGCGCGGCGCACCCCGAGCTGATGGCGGCCGCCGATATCACCACGGAAATGAAGCTAGTGAAGCACGACTATGAACAAGGGACAACGGCGATGAAAGGAATTGAATTTTAGTAGCACAAAAAAGCGGCGCAAACAAGGCCGCTTTTTTGCAGGTTACGGATGTTCATCGGTTTTGTCATGTTGGGCTTTGTTTTGCCGCCGCCCTTTGCTGTTGTCACCGGAAACCGGGCCGTCGAGCAGCGCCATCGGATCTTGCGTCGGCGTGTTTTGATTCCGGCTTCCTTTATTTGGCCGCTTCGTCATCGCCGCCACCTCCTTTTGCGCCGGGTTGCATCATTAGCATCCGCCTCTCAACCGATTTTATTCGCGAACGCAAAAAAACGGGGCAACGCCATCAGCGGCGTTTCCCCGTCGTTCGTTCGGATGCTGGCAAACAAGCGGCCAAGGCGAACAGGTTAGTAAGCGTAACCGCCGAAAGCGGCACCGACAATAATCAACAAAATAAACAAGACGACGATCAAGGCAAATCCGTTGCCATACCAAGCGCCCATCCCGATTCACCTCCCCATCAAGCCTACCATATGATATGCCGCATCGGCGTGAATGACTGGGGAATTGTCGATAGGTGACGAAAATGAGAAAAACGCCTTGCCAGAACAGCGAAGGCGTTTTTTCGACATGTCCTTTCCTTTCGTGGGCGAGCGCGGCATCGTCCGGGTGGCCAAACGAGCCGCTTTTTCGCCGATATGCCGCTTATTCCCACTCGTAAGGCGTCTCTTGATAGACGTAATAGTTCAGCCAGTTGATAAACAGCAAATTGGCGTGCGAACGCCACGTATTGAGCGGCATCTGGCTCGGGTCGTCATTCGGAAAATACGATTCCGGCGGTTGGATGGGCAGCCCTTTCGCCAAGTCCCGTTCATACTCTTCTTTCAGCGTTGTGGCGTCATATTCCGGATGGCCGGTCAAGAAAATTTGCCGGCCGTCGTTTGAGGCGACGAGACAAACGCCTGCTCGTTCAGCCATCGATAAAATCGTCAGCTCCGGCACCTTTTCGATGTCTTCGCGCTTGACATCCGTATGGCGCGAATGCGGCATGCGAAACACATCGTCGAAGCCGCGCAACAGCTTAACGTTTTTCACTTCCACCGTATGGTTGAACACGCCGAAACATTTTTCCGGCAACGGATATTTCGGAATCCCGTAATGGTAATACAAGCCGGCTTGCGCTCCCCAACAAATATGTAACGTTGAAGTGACGTTCGTTTTCGTCCATTCCATAATGTCCGTCAATTCATCCCAATACGTCACTTCTTCAAACGGCAGTTGTTCGACCGGTGCTCCGGTGATGATCATCCCGTCAAATTTTCGATGGCGGATTTGCGGAAAAATGGTATAAAATTGATCCAAATGATGTTTGCTTGTCGTTTTCGGTTCATGGGTCGCCGGGCGCAAGAAGGTGATGTTCACTTGCAGCGGCGAGTTGCCGAGCAGCCTCAGCAGCTGCGTCTCCGCTTTTTCTTTTTCCGGCATCAAGTTTAAAATGACGATGTTAAGCGGGCGGATGTCTTGTGAGTAAGCCCGTTCTTCATCCATGACGAAAATGTTTTCCTGTTCGAGTATTTCCTTGGCCGGCAAATCCTTTGGAATGTTGATTGGCAATGGTGTCCCCTCCGTTTCGGTCTCGCTATTAAATACCTTAATTATAAAAACTTTGTCAACATTCTTCAATGGCTTTTTTGCTCTGAAACCGCTTGCGAATCAAAAGGAGGGATGGCAATTGGATCCGACGGCGTTTGACAATTTAAAAACAGTGCTGGAAGGGGCCGTGTACGACGCGGACTTGCAAGGGCGCATCGCCGTCGTCGACCGCCGCGATCTTGTCGATTTGGCTCGTTTGTTGCGGGAGTACGCCATTTCATTTCGGCTCAATGATGCGCCGGATCCGTTCGTCGTCTGCACTGCGCGGCTTTCGCTCGATTTTGCTGAGCTGGCCAACGAGCGGCTCTATCGCGGCCAAGCCGGCTGCCGACTCGCTCTTTTATTTGCCCTGCCGGTTCGCCGTTTGTCCGTTTGCCCGTTCATTGAAGGCACGTTGCGGACGATTTGGGGACGGGAGCGAATCATCCGACAAACGCTCCGCTTCCCATTTCCGCATGAACGCGGTCCGTATGAAAATGAAGTCGCGGTTGAGTTTGCCCGCCTCATTTATGAAGAAAATGCGGCCGATTTGCCGGCGATGGTGCCGTATATGATTTCGTCGCTCGAGCAGCTGCAATCATTCGTTGACTAGCAGCGATGCAAAAAGTGGAACGAAACGATAAAATTCGTTATGATGAGGATGAGGTGAAAAATCATGAGTGTATATCAATTTAGCGCCAAAACGATTCGTGGTGAGGAACAACCGCTTTCCGTCTATCAAGGCAAGGTGCTGTTGATTGTCAACACGGCGAGCCGTTGCGGTTTTACGCCGCAGTATAAAGAACTGCAAGAGCTATATGACGACTATCGCGATCGCGGGTTTGTGGTGCTCGGCTTTCCGTGCAACCAGTTCGGCGGCCAAGAGCCGGGGACGGAAGAGGAAATTGAGCAATTTTGCCAGCTCAATTACGGCGTGACGTTCCCGTTGTTTGCGAAAGTGGATGTAAATGGCGATCACGCCCACCCGCTGTTTCACTATTTGAAAGAGCAAGCGCCGGGGGCATTAGGAACAAAGGCGATCAAATGGAACTTTACGAAGTTTTTGGTCGACCGTAACGGCCAGGTTGTCGCTCGTTTCGCCCCGCAAACGAAGCCGCACGAGTTGAGAAAGGAAATTGAAAAGCTGCTGTCAAACAAGGAGGGGTAACGCTTGCGCATTCAAGCGATTGAACCGACGCCAAGCCCGAACACGATGAAAATTTTGCTTGATGAAGAGTTGCCATCCGGCGTGCGCCATAACTATAAATCGGACAACATCAGCGAAGCGCCGCCGCTCATTCAAGCATTGCTGCGCATTGACGGGGTGAAAAGCATCTACCATGTCGCCGACTTTTTGGCGATTGAACGCCATCCGAAATACGACTGGCGCGACATTTTGGCGAACGTGCGCAAAGTGTTCGGCGAGGAAGCGGATGACGGCGCCACGGCCAAGCCGAAAGGAAACGAACATTTCGGCGAAGTGAAAGTGTTCGTGCAAATGTTGTACGGCTTGCCGATGCAAGTGAAGCTTGTCGACGGGGAGCGCGAGCATCGCGTCGGGCTGCCGAAACCGTTTATGGACGCGGTCATTGAGGCGCAAAAATACGCGGGAAATGTCGTGCTTGAGCGAAAATGGGTCGAAAAAGGAGTGCGCTACGGCACGTTTGAGGAAATCGGCCGCGAAATCGTTGATGAGCTGTCGGCCGCCTATCCGCCCGAGCGGCTCGAGCGGATCGTCAACATGTTCCGCCGCGGCGAGCAGGAAAAAACGGCGCAAAAGCGGCCAAGCCTCAAAGTGACGAGCGAGATGCTCGATGACCCGGACTGGCGCAAACGGTATGCCGCGCTCGAACAGATGGCTGAGCCGACCGAGGACGATATCCCGGTGTTGGCGAAGGCGCTTAAGGATGAAAAAATGGCCATCCGCCGTTTGGCGACCGCGTATCTTGGCATGATCGGCGGCAAAAAGGTGCTTCCGTATTTGTACGAAGCGTTAAACGATCCGGCCGTTGCGGTCCGCCGCACCGCCGGCGACTGTTTGTCCGACATCGGCGATCCGGAGGCCATTCCGGCCATGATCAAAGCGCTCAAGGACGAAAGCAAGCTCGTCCGTTGGCGCGCGGCCATGTTTTTGTACGAGGTCGGCGACGAATCGGCGCTCGCGGCGTTAAAAGCGGCGGAAAACGATCCGGAGTTTGAAGTGAGCTTGCAAGTGAAAATGGCCATTGAACGGATCGAAGGCGGTGAAGCGGCGAAAGGGTCGGTTTGGAAACAAATGACCGAAAGCCGGAAAAAAGAAACAGAGGCGGAAAAAGAGGTTGACTGAAGAGGCCGGTGCTGTGGGGAAGCATGCCGCTTTCCGGCATCGCTGGTTTTGTCCGGGCCGGCTGCCGTCTTCGTTGCTTTTCTTGCTTGAAATGTAGTATGCTGATGACGCGATCACGATGAGATGGAGGGATGATGGTCATGTCGATGGCGTACGAAGACTATATGCGCCAGCTCGTGCAACCGATGCGCGACGAGCTCGTCCGCGCCGGCTTCCGCGAACTGCGCACGAGCGAGGAAGTCGAGCAGTTTATGGAACAAGTGGAAGGAACGACGTTTGTTTTTGTCAACTCGGTGTGCGGCTGTGCGGCTGGGTTGGCGCGTCCGGCGGCGACGCAAGCGGTGCTGCAAAGCGAGAAAAAGCCGGATCATTTGGTGACGGTGTTCGCTGGTCAAGATAAAGAGGCGACGGCGAAAATGCGCGAGTACTTTGTCGGCTATCCGCCGTCCTCGCCGTCGATGGCGCTCTTAAAAGGAAAAGAAGTCGTTCATTTCATTCCCCGTGAAGAGATTGAATTTCATTCGTTAGAAGAGGTCATGGCCAATATTGTCTCCGCTTTTCAAACGCATTGCCGCTAATGGCCGTTGCGTCCGCCTCTTTGCCGCCGGGGCCGCCTCGCGGGCGGTTGGGTGCGCCGGCATCCGCTCCCGAACAGACGCGTTGTCCTTCTTGGCTTTCGCATACGGAGGCGCGCCGCCGGGAACGATAAAGACGGAGGTGATCGGCGTGCCGAAGCGGAAAAAAGATCGTTCGAAAACGGGCATCAGCGCCCCGGACGTCAGAGGACAAGGGACGACACAAGCGGAAACAGGCGCTTATGAGCTTGACTCCGCCCGCAAAAAAACGAAAGTGGACTAAAAAAGGAGCTGACCTAAAAGGTCGCCTTCCTTCCAGATAGGCACAACATATCGTGCGGCAGAAGCAGTCAGTGCGTATATATAGCGAGAAAGAGGGCGTCCCGGTCCATTGGGGACACCCTCTTTTTCTTTGCCCCTGTTAGGCATTGGCGATGCAGCTGTAAATGAAATACAACAACGTAATGAGGCTGGCCGCAAAAAAGATCGTATTCATACCCCATTTTCCCGCCTTTCTGTCTATATTTTCCCCTTGAACATATGGTACACTATTCATATAACCATAGTATATACCAACGAAAGCAAAAAGGAAAAGCGGTTTTTGTCTTGGCAAGGGGAGAGGAATGGCGATGAAAAAAGCGAAGCGAATGGCCGCGTTTTCGGCGTCTGTGTTTGCCGAGCTTGCGGCGTATCGAAAACAGCGGCATCATCTTCACGACGAATGGATCGATTTAAGCGTCGGCAGCCCGGATTTGCCGCCGGCGCCGTTTGTGCGCGAGGCGCTCGCCCGCTACGCTCATGAACCAAACGCGTATGGCTATACATTAAAAGGCATTCGCGAGTTTCATGAAGCGGTCGCGGAATATTACCGGACTTCGCACGACGTCACGCTCGATCCGGAAACGGAAGTGACGTACGTCATCGGGTCGCAGGATGGGCTTGTGCATTTGCCGATCGTGTTCGCCGACCCGGGCGATGTTATTTTGCTGCCGGATCCCGGGTATCCAGCGTACGCCGCGGGAGTGGCCATGGCGGAGGCGGAGCCGTATTTTCTGCCGCTTAAGGAGGAAAACGGATTTTTGCCCGACTTGGGAGCCATTCCGGAAGAGATCGCCAAACGGGCGGTAATCATGTTTTTGAACTTTCCCGGCAACCCGGTGCCCGCTATGGCGACGGAATCGTTTTACCGCGAAGTAGTTGAGTTTGCCAAACGCTACAACGTGCTTGTCGTCTCCGATTTTGCCTACGGCGAGCTGTATTATGACGGAAACAAACCGGTGAGTTTTCTTTCTGTTCCAGGCGCAAAGGACGTTGGCGTGGAGATCAATTCGTTGTCAAAAAGCTACCATATGGCCGGCTGCCGTGTCGGCTACGTATGCGGCAATGCCGAGGTGATCCGCGCCTTCGCTGAATTCAAATCAAATTTGGATTACGGCATTTTTTGGCCGATTCAAAAGGCGGCTGCCGAAGCGCTTCGTTACGGCGCTCCTTTTTGCGCCCAAACTCGCGCCATCTACCAAGCGCGCCGCGACGCGCTCGTGTCCGGGCTGGCCGAAATCGGTTGGCACGTGGACCGTCCACAAGCCGGCATGTTCGTGTGGGCAAAAATTCCGGACGGGTTTACATCGCTGTCGTTTACGAACGAACTAATTGACCGCGCTGGCGTCGTGGTGACGCCTGGGCATGCGTTTGGGCCGAGCGGTGAAGGGTACGTGCGCATCGCCCTCGTCCAGCCGGAAGAAGTGTTGCGCCGCGCGGTGGCGAAATTAAGCGCGACCGGCTTGTTCGCGTCTTCAGCCGCTAGGCGGCGGTAACGGGAGGTGAAAGCGATGAAACTGCCGTCTTGGCTGCGAAAAGTGCTTGTTGCCGCCATTACCGTTTCCACGTTTGGACTTGTCACGCCGCCCGCCTCATTGCTGGCTGCCAAAGAGCCGCCGTCAGACGATGCCTCGTCTCCCGATTGGCAACACAATCCAGTCGGTCGTGCCGATGAAGCCGGCTCCTTGACGCGCGCCCAATTCATTGAGCAGACGATCGAAAAGGCCACTACCCAGTCGCATGAAAAATTCGGTCGCAAAATCGCTCCGGTTATTGAAGAGGAGTTTCGCACCATCATTTTGCCGCGCATCGAAACGGTGATCGCCGAGCTTGCCGAGCGTTATCCGGAGGACGAACTCCGCTATTTGGCGGTTTCAGAAAATCCGTCCGGCGGGCAAGGGGAACGCATCTTTCATTTGTATCGGGTCGATACGGGGGAAGATCTGCTCCGCTTTCACGTCCGCCGCGAGCATCCGCCGCAAGACGGCTATTGGTTTCAGTTCCACTATCATACTTGTGAGGACGGCTTTCAAACCCACTATGAGCTTGGGAAAATTTACTGGTCCAAAAATACGCCGCCGAACTGGCGCACCTAAGCGGTTCGCGGTTCTTTCCTAATTTTGCGCGTTTTTCCCCGCTTCGTTCTATGTTATGATTTTCATAGATTGAAAGAAAAAAGAAGCGGGGGAACTTGTGATGAAACGGCTGCTCATGAGCTTGCTGGTGGCGCTGTTTGCCGTTCCGCTTCTGTCGCTCTCACCGTACCCGGCCGCACATGGCGTGCTGCTCAACGAAAGCGGCTTGAAGGTGGGAACGATTCCATCGCACGATCTGCTTGGCCGCATCGTCATCGTGCCGGAAGCGGACTTTTCCGCCGCTCAAGCCACCAAGACGATTCGCACGCTTGCCCGCATCGATCGCGCCATTTTGGAACAGGCCGCTGCCCATCATATTTATATCCAGCTGGTGACGGGCCCGATCACGAATGAGCCGACCGCTCGTCACTTGCGCGGGAAGACGCCGCGCGGCTATGCGCCGGGATCCAAAACATGGGATGAGGTGCCGGGGCTCGGCGGATCGCAGTTAGTGCTCGTCCGCCTCGGCCATAGCGAGAAAGGAAAAGGGCACGGCTCGGTCAATTTGGAGCTGCATGAGTTTGCCCATTCGCTTGATTACATCGTTTTTGACGGCATTCACCGTTCAAGCGCCTTTCAAGCGATTTGGCGGGAGGAGGCGCCGCGGCTGTTTCCGGGCGAGTCTTATTTTTTAACGTATCCCGAGGAGTATTTCGCTGAATCGTTCGCCTATTACTACGCGAGCGATGAAACGCGGGACAAGCTGCGGGCGGTGGCCCCGAACACGTATGCATTCATCCGTCGGCTGGCGGAGCGGGGCTAGACCGACACGTCGCCCGCCTTCAAAAGATCGGCGCAACCGGTCATACGGCCGATAGAGCAAGCCCGTGTTTTCGCCGCGGTGTTTTGCGCGAAAAATCGTTGCTTGCTGCCGTCCTTATGGTATGATAAAGCGTGAGGTGAGGACATTGCGGCAATACTTGCAGCTGTTGGAAGATATTTTGGAAAACGGCGTCGAAAAAGAGGACCGGACCGGCGTCGGCACGCTGTCGGTGTTCGGCCGCCAGCTGCGCTTTAACTTGCAGGACGGATTCCCGCTCGTGACGACGAAAAAGTTGCATATCCGCTCGATCATTTATGAACTGCTTTGGTTTTTAAAAGGCGACACGAATGTCCGCTATTTGCAGGAAAACGGCGTGACGATTTGGGACGAGTGGGCCGATGAGAACGGCGACCTCGGCCCGATTTACGGCGCGCAATGGCGGTCGTGGAAAGGAGCGGACGGGAAAACGATCGACCAGATCGCTTGGGTCGTTGACGAGATCAAGCGAAACCCGAACTCGCGCCGGCTGCTAGTGAGCGCTTGGAACGTTGGAGAGCTGGATAACATGAAGTTGCCGCCGTGCCATTATGCGTTTCAGTTTTATGTGGCGGGCGGCCGGCTGTCGTGCATGTGGCAGCAACGTTCCGTCGATACGTTTTTAGGCTTGCCGTTTAACATCGCCAGCTATGCGCTGTTGACGCACATGATCGCCGAGCAGTGCGGACTTGATGTCGGTGAACTCATTTTCACCGGCGGGGATGTGCACTTGTACAAAAACCATATCGAACAAGCAAAATTACAACTGACGCGCGAGCCGCGCCCGCTCCCGAAGCTCGTCATCAAACGGAAGCCGCCGTCCATTTTCGATTACGAATACAACGATTTCGAAATTGTCGGCTATGACCCGCATCCGGCGATACCGGCGCCGGTGGCGGTGTAAAGGAGCGGAAGCGATGATCTCGCACATTGTCGCGATGGCCGAAAACCGGGTAATCGGCAAAGACAACCGGCTGCCGTGGCATTTGCCGGCCGATTTAGCGTATTTCAAACGGGTAACGATGGGGCATGCCATCGTGATGGGGCGCAAAACGTTTGAAGCGATCGGCCGCCCGCTTCCCGGCCGGGAAAACATCGTCGTCACGCGCAACCCGCAGTTTCGCCCGGACGGTTGCGTTGTGCTTCATTCGCTCGAAGAGGTCAAGCAATGGATCGCGGCGCGCCGCGATGAAGTGTTTATCATCGGTGGGGCCGAATTGTTTCGGGCGACGATGCCGATGGCCGACCGGCTGTATGTCACGAACATTTTCGCCTCCTTTCCCGGCGATGCGTTTTATCCGCCCATTCCTGAACAAGAGTGGCAAGTCGTCTCCTATACGCCGGGAATCAAAGACGAAAAAAATCCGTATGAGCACGCCTTTCTCATTTATGAGCGGAAAAAAGCGGAATGAGTGAGGGCCAGTGAGCGGAAAAACAGGGCGCTTGTTGCCAAACGGCAAGGCGCCCTGTTTGCATAGAAGCGGGGCAAAAAAGACACGATAACGGTATACGAACTATGCTTGGAAATGGAGGAAGACGATGAAGCATATCGTTCCGTTTGTCGTCAAGTTGGCCGCTTGGAGCGTCGTGTTGTTTTCGATATTTACGATTTTTAATGCTCCGCTCTCGTTGATTTCAGTCATGACGATCATCACGGCGCTCGTTTCCTACGTCGTCGGCGATTTGTTCGTGTTGCCGCGCTTCGGCCATTTTGTCGCCGCCGCTGTTGATGTGCCGCTTTCCTTTTTGCTTATTTGGCCGGCCAGTGTGGCCCTCATTGCCCCGTCCGTCAACATGGCGTACGGCGCGTTTTTCAGCGCCTTGGCCATCGGGGCGGTCGAAGCGTTTTTCCATCTGTATATGGAAAACCACGTGCTTGAAGAAGCAGGACGCGAGGAGGCGCACCGGTGGTATGATGAAGGAAGATGGGCGATGGAGTTGGCTGAAGAGGAAGAATTTGATCAAGATCGAGATCAAGATCGGCGGTAGCGCCGGTCTTTTTTGTTCGGCGGCCGGCGAACGACTGTTTTCTTTGGAAGACGTGCCGTTGCTTCGCGCCAACCACCCACCGGAGACGGGACCGCACGGATGAGGCGTCCGCTCGCCCCGGCACAAAAACTTTTCGAAAATTCCCTTTTCTTTTTACGAATTTGTGATATAATCTACAAATCAAAGACAACTTAGAAAAGAAAGGGAACGAGAGCATGGAACAGCAACTGAAACGAAAGCAAGGAGCGGTATACGTCGAGGACATTTTGATCGCGTACCACACGCTCAAAGATGTCGTTTTCCATACGCCGCTGCAAAAAAATCCGCTCTTGTCCGAACGTTACGGGTGCAACGTTTATTTGAAGCGTGAAGATTTGCAAGTCGTCCGGTCATTCAAGCTGCGGGGCGCGTACAACCGGATGAAGCATTTAACCGATGAGGAGCGGCGCAACGGAATTGTATGCGCCAGCGCCGGCAACCATGCCCAAGGCGTGGCTTACTCGTGCCGGGCGCTTGGCGTGCACGGGAAAATTTATATGCCGGCGACGACGCCGCGGCAAAAGGTGTCACAAGTGCAGCTGTTCGGCAAGGAAATGATTGAAATCGTCCTTGTCGGCGACACGTTTGACGACTCATACAACGAGGCGGTGAAATGCGCGGAAGCGGAAGGGCGTGCGTTTATCCACCCGTTTGATGACGAATACGTTATCGCCGGACAAGGGACGATTGGCGTCGAGGTGCTGAACGATTGCGACGAACCGATCGACTTTTTGTTCGCCAGCATTGGCGGCGGGGGGCTGATGGCCGGGCTGGGAACGTATGTGAAAAGCATTTCCCCGTCCACCAAAGTCATCGGCGTCGAACCGGCCGGAGCCCCGTCGATGAAAGCGGCGCTCGAGCGCGGCCATGTCGTGACACTTGCGGAAATCGACAAGTTCGTGGACGGAGCCGCGGTCAAAACGGTCGGGGAAAAGACGTTTGCGTTATGCCGCGGGGTGCTGGATGACATCATCGTCGTTCCGGAAGGGAAAGTGTGCACGACGATTTTGGAGTTGTACAACGAAAACGCCATTGTCGCCGAACCGGCAGGAGCGCTGCCGATCGCCGCGCTTGATTTTTATAAGGAACAAATCCGCGGCAAAACGGTCGTCTGCGTCGTCAGCGGCGGCAACAACGACATCGACCGGATGCAGGAAATTAAAGAGCGCTCGATGATTTATGAAGGGCTGCAGCACTATTTCATCGTCAACTTCCCGCAGCGGGCTGGGGCGCTGCGCGAGTTTTTGGATGAGGTGCTCGGGCCGACCGATGACATCACCCGGTTTGAATACACGAAGAAAAACAACAAAGAAAGCGGCCCGGCGCTCGTCGGCATCGAGTTGAAACGGCGCGAAGACTACGCCCCGCTCATCGAGCGGATGAAGAAAAAAGGCTTCCCGTTCCAAGAAGTCAACAAAGATCCGAACTTGTTCCATCTGTTGATTTGACGAAAAAAGTCGAAATCCATTCACTCATTCCGACATACTTTTTCACCAGATTGGTGTATAATATAAATAAATCGGTGAAAAAGAGGATTGATATTTTGCTGTTCAAAAGCCTCGAGTTTCAAAACGCGTATGGACAGAAGGTCAAGATTATCGAAATTCCTGTATTGGAGGAAGAGAACACGTACCGATTTATGATTCAGCTGCGTTTAGAGGCGTTTATTGCAAACGTGTACCGGTCGAGAACGAACCGTTCCGTTTACTCATTTCGCGAGCATTTGAAAAAAGTGTTGAAATGGCCTGTGTATGAACAGATCTTTAAAGAAACGGTGCTCAAGCACAATGCGTAGTTGTTTTGCCCCGCGGCAAAACAACTTTTTTTTTGGTGGGATTTTAACTCGTTTCGTTATATAATGAAAAGCGGGACGAAGACCGTGCTTGAAGAGAGCCCGATGAAGTGATTCAACGATGGAAAGGAACGGATCATTGATGTGGAAACGGATGATCATGATCGCCGCCGTTTGCTTGCTTGCTTCGTGCGGCAAAACGATTCCCGATGCGAAAAACTGGCCCGTCGCCGACTTTACGTTTGTCGACCAGTCCGGTCAGCCGTTTGGGCTGCGCGATTTGAAGGGAAAAGTATGGGTGGCCGATTTTATTTTTACGAACTGCGAAACAGTTTGTCCGCCGATGACGGCTCATATGGCGAAATTAAAGAAAATGGCAAAAGAGAAGGGGCTGGATGTGGAGTTTGTCTCGTTCAGCGTCGACCCGGAAGTGGATACCCCGGAAAAACTGGCCGCTTATGCGAAACAGTTTACCGATGATCTATCAAACTGGCATTTGCTGACTGGATACAGCCCGGCTGAAATTAGCGAGCTGGCGCAAAAAAGCTTTAAAACGATCGTGCAAAAGCCAGCCAATGACGATCAAGTCGTCCATAGCACGAGCTTTTATCTAGTCGGTCCGGACGGCAAGGTGGTCCAAACGTACAACGGGGTGCAGGATGTGCCGTACGACACCATTTTAGAGCATATTGAGATCGTGCAATCGTCGCGATAACGCCAAAACGGCGCGGCCGTTTGGCGTTCTTGGCGCCGATCCCCTGTTTGCGGCAAAAGGCAGGTGTCAAACATGAAACGATGGGGATGGCTGATAGTGCTGATGGTGCTGCTCGCTGGCTGCGTCGCTTTTCCGGCCAACGGGAGCTTGAAGCGCCCAGAAGAGGAGGCAACCGCCAAGCAGCAGCGGGAGCCCAAGCCGCCGCCAAAGGATCTTTACGTTGTCGCTTTCGGCGATTCACTGACCGAAGGGGTCGGGGATCAAGAGCGAAAAGGTGGATATGTCGGCCGTCTCGTGCCGCTGCTTTCCGCGGAGGATGGCGTGCGGACGGTGACGGTGGCGAATTTCGGCAAACGCGGCCGGCGTGTCAGCGAATTGGCGCCGGTCATTGACGCCCATCATAAAGAATTGGAACGGGCGGATTTCATTTGGTTGACGATTGGCGGCAACGATGTCATGAACGTTGTCCGCTCGCACTTTTTTGATCTGTCGCGCGAGCAGTTTGCCAAAGCAAGCGAAACGTTTGCCGCGCGGCTCGACCGTCTGATCCGTTCGCTGCGCACGCTCAATCCGGACGCGGTCATTGTGCTTGTCGGCCTATACAATCCGTTTTCAAGCACGCTGCCGAACGTTCCGGAAATCAATGATGTCATCGCGGAGTGGAATCGCGCCAGCCAGGCGGTGCTGTCGGGCTATCCGCGAACGGTCTTTGTGGAGATTCAAGACATTTTTGCCGGCCGCGACGATTTGCTTTACCGCGATGAATTTCATCCGAACGCAGCCGGATACGAGCAAATCGCCCGCAGAGTGCATCAAGCCTTGCGTGAACGAAAAGATTGGTGGTTGGACAGGAACAACCGTCTAGAGGGGCGGTGATTTCAGGAAGTATGTCGCTTCCCGGCATCATTTCTCAAAAAGCTTTGTCGCCTCGCGACTGCTTTTCACACGTTCCCTCGTTGATCAAGGGAAACGGCGGTTTTCCACCAGCCTTCTAGAGTAAGGAGCATCGATGATGAATTGGAAACGAGCGTTTTGGATCTTGGCCGCCGTGAACGCAGCGGTCATCATGCTGGCCGCTGTTTGGCTGTTTCAGCCATCGCCGGCGGTGAAGCGGCCGGCGCGTCCGAGCGCCGAGGGAGCTACGTTTACGGTATACGCCAAAAAAGCGCATTTGAACGCGGTCATTCACGATTATTTGGCGGAAAAAACGAAAGATCACCCGCTGTCATATCATGTTTGGCTAGCCGACCGCGTCTATGTTTCGAGCGACATCCCCATTCTTGGCCGCCGCGTGGAATTGGTCGTCTCGTTTGTGCCGAAAGTGGTGCAAGGGGGGAATGTCGAGCTGACCGAGCCGGTCATTTTGCTTGGCGACTGGAAGCTGCCGGTGACATACGTGCTTAGCTACTTGCAAAAGCACGCCCCGCTCCCTGACGAAGTCGCCATTGACCCGGAGAAGGCGCGCGTCTATGTGGCGCTCAATGACATTCGCTTTGGCAACGGCTATCAAGTGGCGGTGAAAAACATCGATTTGGCCGCTGACAAAATTGTGTTTACGTTGACGATCCCAACCAAGTCGTAAGGAAACGGAAACGAAGGGTCTCCCGAGCGGTGAGACCCTTGGTTCGTTGCCGTGTTTTTGCCTATATAACAGAACCGATGCAACATCAAGCCGTATCCACGATGAAATCACCAGCCTCCAAGGAGAGCGGTGGCTTTTCAAACGCATTCCTCATTTTTGGGCGCCTACCCCAAGCGCAGGCCTTTCGGATAAAAGTTTTTCACCGTTCCTTTTACTTCTTTTCCCCAGGCGAATGGAAATCCATCCACGGTCACGAGCAGCCAACCGCGGTCGCCGCCGGTGGACAGCGTCTCTCCGCGCCAATAGCGGACGATTTCCTCGCTTGTGCTTGCCAGATCCAGCACATGGCGTGCTTCTTCCGTCCGCAGCGCCAAGGCGAGAGCGTGGTTCGGCTCAAACCGCTCTTTTTTCACCTCGCCAAGATGGAGGCCAGCGCGGATGACTTTCAGGCCTGACCAATCAGGGCATCGCTCCGGCAGCATGGCTAAATGAGAACCAAAAGAGACGATCGTTCCGTGCCGTTCTATTCGCAGCGCCGTCTGTTCGAATTGGCGGTACAGACGGACCGCCGCTTTCGGTGCGTTCGCCTTTCCCCATCGCCCGTTCCATAGCGGGGTCGGCCGCTGTTTTTGCAGTTTGGCGATAAAATGCCCTTCGCCTTTGATGCGGTGCGGCCAAAGGCGGACCGCATGTTCGAGCTCAGCCCGGTTTGTTTTCGTCCACTCGGGCCGCCCGGGCTCCATGCCGCCGGTTTTCGCAATCGGCAACAACCGCAAATCTTCGTACGTCTCGAGCAGCCATTCAATCGTTTGTTCGTTTTCTTCGGGAGAGAACGTGCACGTCGAGTAAACGAGAATGCCGCCCTCTTTCAGCATCGCATAGGCGCTTTGCAAAATGCGGCGCTGCCGGGCGGCGCATTCTTCAACATGCGCTTGGCTCCAAAACGAAGCCGCCTCTTCCTCTTTGCGAAACATTCCTTCCCCCGAGCACGGGGCATCGACTAAAATTTTGTCAAAAAAACTAGGGAACCGCTCGGCGAGCGTTTCCGGCGCTTCATTGACGACCACGGTATTGGTCAAGCCGAGCCGTTCGACGTTTTCGGCCAGCGCTTTGACCCGTTTCGGATGAATGTCATTGGCGACAAGCAGCCCCTTGTTTTCCATCATGGCGCCAAGCTGGGTCGTTTTCCCACCGGGGGCGGCGCACAAGTCGAGCACCCTCTCTCCCGGGGCAGGGCGGAGCGTTTCGGCGACCGCCATGGCGCTCGGCTCTTGGATGTAGTACAGGCCGGCCGCGTGGTATGGATGTTTTCCCGGTTGTTCATTCGGGTCATAATAAAACCCGGTCGGGCAAAACGGCACCGGGGAAAGGGAAAAGGGCGCCGTTTTTGCCCAAGCGTCCGGGTTAATTTTCAACGGGTTGACGCGCAGGCCGTTCGTTTTCTCCTCGCGTTCATAGACAGCCAAGAACGCGTCCGCTTCTTGTTGAAGCAGCGTTCTCATTTTTGCGGCAAACGCTTCCGGCAACTTCAATGCAGCCAAACTCCTTTCTTGATCACCGTCATGCGCCTTTTTTTGGCCATTTGATCTTCGGCTCGGTGTTGTTCAAAATGCGTTGAATGTTGGCGCGATGGCGGTAAAAGATAAACGAGGCGAGCAACAACACCGCCACCGTCAACGGAATATCGTCCGTGAAAAAGACCGTATACACGACCGCATACAGCGCAGCGGCCATCGATGACAGCGAGACGTAGCGCGAAATCGCCAAGACAACAAGAAACACGGCGATGAGCGACAAAAAGAACAACGGCGAATAAAACAGCATCACCCCGCCCGAGGTCGCCACCGCCTTGCCGCCGCGGAACTTGGCGAACACCGGATACATATGGCCGACGACAGCGACCGCCCCGGCTAACAGCGGATGAACAGGGACGGAAAAAAACATCGGCAAGCTCGCCGCCAACGTTCCTTTTAGCATGTCACCGACAATGACGATCGTTCCCGCTTTCGCCCCAAGCACTCGGAACGTGTTCGTCCCCCCTAGATTGCCGCTTCCATGTTCGCGGATGTCGATTCCGTAGCCAATTTTCCCGACAAGAAGGCCAAACGGGATCGAGCCAAGAAGATAGGCAAGAAGCAAAATCAGTGCAGTCATGAAGCCCAACACCCTTTACTCAACAAGTTTTTGCATGTTTCTATTTTATCATGTGCGGCCAAAAACGGTAGACAGGAATTTTGCATTTCCCGCACATAGCCGCTAAACTGAAAAGAAGAAACGGGCTGTCGGCAAGTTCGTCCGACTCCGGGCAGATGAGAAAGGAGCGACCTTGATGAAAACGACGGTTGTATGGAACGGAAACATGTCATTCAGCGGCCAAAGCGCCTCCGGGGTGACGATCCCGATGGATGCCGCGAAGGATGTCGGCGGCAACGATTCGGGCGCGCGGCCGATGGAGCTGTTGCTTCACGCCTTAGCCGGCTGCACCGGCATTGATATCATCCTGATCTTGCGCAAAATGCGCCTAGAGGTCCGCGCGTTTTCGATGGAAGTGGAAGGAACGCGGGCTGAAGACCACCCGAAGCGGTTTACAGAGATTCATATCCATTACGCCCTTGAAGGCGATTTGCCGGAAGAAAAAGTCGTCCGCGCCATCCGGCTGTCGAAAGAAAAATATTGTTCCGTCTCCCATTCGTTACACGCCGCCATTACGGCGAGCTACTCGATCAACGGCGTGCGCGGGAAGGAAACGATCTAACAAGGAAAAGGGTTTGGCGTTCATGGCCGTTTCGCCTGGCATAGCGCCGGATGACCATATGATGAACAAGGTGTTCCGATCGTTTGCGGGACACCTTTTTTGTTAGAACAGATAACGGCGATCAGTCGTTTGGAAGGAGACGACCGGCATTCGCGTTGCTCCATTAAATAATCAAACGCCGTCGGATCAGATTGCACAGGCTGTTCGAAAGGAGCTGTTTAATGGCTTTTGGCGGACAGTCTCTTTATTTACGAAAGTTTTACAAAAATGAATCTTTTCGTCCCTATTATTCTACATATTCAAAAGATATAATCGGGAGGTGAAGGGAATTTCCACAGGGAAGGGGAGGAAACGATGAAGGGTTCGGAACGATGGGGAAAACGGATGTTGTCGGCATTGGCGGCAGCCGCTGTATTGGCGGCAACGCCGGTTGGGGCGGCAGGGAACGGGAAAAGCAAAGGAGAGCCGCCTGCTTCTTCGCACCGTTATATTGAGGTGCAGCTTCTCGGCATCAACGATTTTCACGGCCAGCTCAACGTGACGAGAAAAGTCGGCGGGCGGGAAGTCGGGCGAGCGGATTATTTGGCCGCTTATTTGAAACAGCGGGAGGCAGAAAACAAAAACACGCTGCTCGTCCATGCCGGCGATGCGGTCGGCGCCAGCCCGCCGGTATCGGCGCTGTTGCAGGACGAGCCGACGATCGAAGTGCTGAACAAACTCGGCTTTGACGTCGGCACCCTTGGCAACCACGAGTTTGACGAAGGAGTAGCGGAAATGCTCCGCCTGATCCATGGCGGGTATCACCCGGCGACCGGCGATTTCGCCGGGGCGGATTTTCCGTACGTGAGCGCCAACGTCATTGACAAAGAAACGAAACAACCGATTCTTCCGCCGTACGTCATTAAGCGGGTCAACGGCATGCCAATCGGGTTCATCGGGGTGACATTGACAGATACGCCATCGATCGTGACCCCGAGCGGCGTCGCTGGGGTGGAATTCATCGACGAAGCGACGGCGATTAACAAAGCGGTGCGGGAACTGAAGAAAAAACGGGTAGAGACGATCGTCGTTCTCGCCCATAACCCAGGCGCGTCCAATCCGGATGGAACAAACGCAAGCGGAGAAATCGTCGATATCGCCAAAACGGTCGATGATGAAGTCGATGTGATTTTCGCTGGCCATAATCATGCGTATTTGAATGCGGTGGTGGACGGCAAGCTGCTCGTTCAATCGTATGCGTACGGTACGGCGTTTTCTGATGTCGATCTGAAAATCGACCCGCGCACAAAAGATGTCGTGGCGAAAAAAGCGGAAATCGTAACGACGTATCATGACGGCATCACGCCGGATCCGGAAATCCGGGCCCTCGTCGAAAAATATGAAGCGAAAGTCGCGCCGCTTGTCAACCAAGTCGTCGGCACGGCGGCTGAAACGATCACCGACGAGCAAAACGCGAGCGGCGAGTCCGCTTTGGGCAATTTGATCGCTGATGCCCAGCGGGCGGCGATGAACACCGATTTTGCTTTTATGAACCCGGGCGGCATTCGCGCGGATATTGAACAAGGCGAGGTGACGTGGGGAGAGCTGTACAACGTTCAGCCGTTCAACAACCAGCTCGTGAAAATGACGCTCACCGGCGCACAAATCCGCGAGCTTTTGAACCAACAATGGCAGCCGACAAAAACGCGCATGCTGCAAATCTCCGGCCTCCGCTATACATGGAGCGCCAGCAGACCGGCAGGGAACAAAGTCGTCGACATTCAGCTTCCTGACGGCACACCGCTGAACCCGAACGGCGAGTACACGGTGACGGTCAACAGCTTCCTCGCTGATGGCGGCGATGGGTTCACGGTGCTGACGCAAGGGACGAACCGCGAAGTAGGGCCGGTCGATTTGGATGCCCTCGTCTCGTACATTCGCGGCCTTGCGCAGCCGTTCTCGGCACGGATTGAGGGGCGGATCAACCGCCTTCCGTAACACGTGTTGACTCAAGGCGAACGCTCGCCAAGCGAATGAAGAAGGTGTCCCCCAAAGGCCCGGGGACACCTTTTTTCGCTGCGAATGGCGGGGTTGTTGCCGCTTGGGCTTGAACGACCGAAAACAGATCGTTCAAGCGATTGGTTTTCGCAGATCAAGATGATTTTTGCTCGAATAGTTTGATGATCTCGATGATCACTTCAGCCGCTTTCACCATATTGTCGGCGGAAATGTATTCGTAGCGGCCGTGGAAGTTTTCGCCGCCGGCGAAAATGTTCGGCGTCGGCAGTCCCATATAGGAGAGCTGCGACCCGTCCGTGCCGCCGCGGATCGGTTTCACCTTCGGCTCGATGCCCAAGTTCGTCATCGCTTCATGGGCGATGTCAACAATGTGGCGCACCGGTTCGATTTTTTCGCGCATGTTGTAATATTGGTCGTTGAGTTCAATAGAAATTCGGTTGCTTCCGTATTTTTGGGCGAGCGAAGCCGCGATGTCTTTCATGTTCGTCTTGCGCGCTTCAAATGACTCGCGGTCAAAATCGCGGATGATGTAATGAAGCTTCGTTTCCTCCACGTTGCCTTGGAACGAAAACAAGTGGTAAAACCCTTCATATCCTTCTGTATGTTCAGGCGCTTCGTTCGCCGGCAGCTGTTGCTGGAACTCCATGGCGATTTTGATCGAGTTGATCATTTTTCCTTTCGCCGTGCCCGGATGGACGTTTTTGCCTTTGATCGTGATTTTGGCTTCCGCAGCGTTGAAACTTTCGTATTCCAATTCGCCGAGCGGCCCGCCATCGACCGTGTAGGCAAATTGGGCGCCGAATTTGGCGACGTCAAACTTGTGCGGACCGCGGCCGATTTCTTCATCCGGCGTAAAGGCGACGCGCACTTTGCCGTGTTTGATGTCCGGATGCTTGATGAGGTAGTGCATCGCCGTCATAATTTCCGCGATTCCCGCTTTATCATCGGCGCCCAATAGCGTCGTTCCGTCCGTTGTAATGAGCGTATGCCCTTTGTAGTGGACAAGCTCCGGGAAATCGTTGGGCGACAAGATGATGCCTTGTTCTTTGTTTAACACGATGTCGCCGCCGTCGTACGAGTCGATCAATTGCGGGTTGACGTTGGCCCCGGTAAATTCCGGCGCGGTGTCCATATGAGCCAAAAAGCCGATCACTGGCACGTTTTTGTCCGTGTTGGCCGGCAATGTCGCCATCACGTAGCCGTTTTCATCGACCGTCACTTCTTCCATCCCGATCGCTTTCAGCTCCTCGACCAGCATGTTCGCCAACTCCCATTGTCCTTGAGTCGACGGGCACGTATCGCTTTCTGGATCGGATTGAGTGTTGACTTTCGCGTAGCGGATGAAGCGTTCGATCAGTTCCTGTTTCATACGTTCCTCTCCTTATGTACAAGTTTTTTTGAATGAGCGAATCATTCCGCCGATGCAGTAAGAAAAAAGAGGCGGTTTCCGTTTTATTTTACCATAGGCGGCTTCAAACGGTAAAAAAGAGGGGGCCGTTTCCATGCCCAATAATGGATGTGATCCCCATCATTTACTGGGGGGATCAACACGAGGATCGTCTTAAAAATTTTATACCGCTAAACTTGACGGGTATGGGGTTCTGTTCCAACCCCTCGTTTTTTCATTTCTGCTGTCGATGAGTGGGGAGATTCGATTCTCTTCACCAAAACCGAAACTTGGATACCGATTCGGCGAACCGCTCTTCTTTAAACGGATTGGCGGTCATCGAATACCCACGCTCTTCCCAGTAGCCCGGCTCGTCCTTTTTCATGAAGCGGATGCCGGACGCCCATTTCGCCCCTTTCCATAAGTAAAACGTCGCCGGCGGAATAAAGCGGAGCGGATAGCCGTGCTTCGGCGAGATGTCTTGCCAATCGTGATGCTTGTCTTTCCAGCGGTAGACAAACAGTGCATCATCGCCCATCAACGCGTCAAGCGGCAAGTTCGCCGAATAGCCAAACCGGTCGCCGTTTAAGTAGCCGTAAATTTTCACGTATTTGACATCGGGATGCAGCTCCACGAAGCGCAAAAATTCGCGGAAGGCGATGCCTTCGAATGTCGTGTCGAATTTTGACCACGTCGTTACGCAGTGCATATCCACGGTCGAAATCGTCTTCGGCAGCCGCATCACTTCCTCATATGACAGCGACACTTCCTCTTTCACGTCACCGAACAGCCGAAAATTCCACGTCGCTTCATCAAATAAGTATACGTCTCCTTCGTGCAAAATCGGCCATTTTTCCGTTTCAAATTGGCCAGGAGGGAGTTGTTTCGACATAAGCAGCCACTCCTTTATGATTGATGATCGAACATCGGCGCAAGGGAGGCGAACAGACGTCATTTTCCTTTGGTGCGGCCATTGCCGACCACCGAGTGGACCGAAGATCATGCCCATCGGTTTTGTCGGCCGGCATGACATCCGTTGTTTTTCGGTGGCAATGGCTTCTCCCCGCATCGAGCATCAAGGCTGGAAGATCCAACGTAGTTCTCCCTGTTTTTTCATTATATCATATCCTATCCGAAAGAAAGGATGGGCGCTTCCGTTTTTCTGACGTCGAGGAAGCGGGGCTGGCGAACGTAAACGGTGGAAAAAGAATGGAGGAATCATTTTTCCATCAACAGAGTTGGACACGGTTGATTTTGGTCAATATTTATTGTTTTTCTACTTTTGTGAACTGTATAATGATAATAACAAATTTGAAACGCTTGTTCCGAAAATCGGTTGGGCTGCCCTTTTGCCGCAGATGTTGGCAACGTTAGGAACGATCTTTACAGCAGCCGGGGTGGGTGCCGCTGTTTCCGAGTGGATCAGTACCATCATTCCGACGCATTCGCTGTTTTGGATTGTTGTGGCTTATTGCGTTGGCATGGCGTTGTTTACCATGATCATGGGCAATGCTTTTGCCGCCTTCCCTGCTATGACCGCTGGAATCGCGGTCCCGCTGCTGATTCAACAATTTGGCGTCGACGCGAATCATGTCGCCGCTCTCGGGATGTTTTCCGGCTACTGCGGCACGTTGATGACGCCGATGGCAGCGAATTTCAACATCGTTCCCGCCGCTTTGCTTGATCTACGAGATCAACATCATGTCATTCGCGTGCAAGTGCCGACCGCGCTCATTCTTTTGGCGTTTAACATCGCGGCGATGTATGTCGTCACGCTCATGGACTGATAAAGTCACGATCAAAAGGGGATGGAGATGCGATGAAAACCGTACTTGTGACCGGATTTGCGCCGTTTGGAGGAGAAACGGTGAATCCATCGGTAGAGGCGATCAAGCCATTCGCCGGTTGGAAAACCGATACGTATACGGTTGAGACAAGGGAGATTCCAACGGTATTTGGCAAAGCGATTGAGACGTTGTATGCCGCGATGGAAGACGTGGTTCCTGATCTTGTCATTTGCGTTGGTCAAGCGGGAGGACGGCCTGATCTTTCGATTGAAAGAGTGGCGCTCAATGTGAATGATGCGCGCATTCCGGATAATGAAGGCAATCAGCCGATTGACACGCCGATTGTTCCGAATGGTCCGGTCGGTTATTGGTCCACATTGCCGGTCAAGGCGATAGTCCATGAATTAAGACGGCACGGTATACCGGCTTCCGTCTCGCATACGGCTGGAACGTTTGTGTGCAATCACCTGTTTTATGGACTCATGCACTATATCGCTGAGTCGCAACGGCCCATTCGAGGCGGGTTCATCCATATCCCGTATTTGCCGGAACAAGCCGCCCGTCATCCAGGGCAGCCGAGCATGGCGTTGGAAACGGTGGTGAAAGGATTGCGGATTGCGATCGATGTCGCATTCCGGCAGGAGGAAGATATCGCAACGAGCGAAGGATCGATCTGTTAAGGAAAGAGCAGCGAGCGCCGCATCGGAAACACGAACGGTGCTGTATCCTTCACCTCTCGGCATCAATCGGGCCAAGCAAAAGCGATCGTCATCGATGGGGAAGGCGAAGCGGCCATCGCCACAGCGAACGTTTCGCCTATGCCTGCTGTTCCAAGCGCGTTTCAGGTCCGGCCTGATTGATCGTTGCGACGATGTGTTCTCCGGAGGGAAAGATCAACGCAAGGGATCAATCCGACAAGAGTATCCTAATTAAAACGAACGGTTCCGACCAACGCGGAGCCGTTCATTTTTTATCCTCAGGCGACAGCAGCGGTAGGAATCATTTCCTTCCCTATTGCGCACCGTATCCAATAGGACCATCATCATGGAAAATTGCAGAGATAGGAGCGTGATGCCGATGGCCGCACAAAGCGAACAGCGATGGATCCTTTTCGCGCTTGGCGTCATCGCCCTTTATGTATCCCCGCTGTTTATCCTTGGCGAGAATGCGCACATTCGCGTCCACGATAATTTGGATTCCAACATCGCTTGGTATAAAGTGCTCGCCGAAAGCGGGCAAATTACCGGGCCGCTTGATGCGAACATTCCGCAAATCGCTAACGGCCAGCTGTCAAGAAACGCCCTTGGCTCGGAGTTGACCGGCATCGTCTGGCTGCACGCTCTGTTTCCCACGATGACCGCCTATGCGCTCAGCCAGACGATCACAAGAGTGGTGGCGTTTTGGGGCATGTATTTGTTGTTGAAAACGCATTTCCTGCCTGAGCGGCGGTGGATGGCTGTTCGCATCGGTGTGGCGCTCGCCTTTGCGCTGACGCTGTTTTGGCCATCAGGGATGTTAAGCACGTTAGGCATGCCGCTTGCGCTTTGGGCGTTTTTGAACATCCGGAAGGGAGAGCGGTCGTGGAAAAATGTCGCCGTGCTGACGCTTCTTCCGTTTTATTCGAGTTTTGTGCTCGGTTTCTTTTTCTTTCTTTCCGCTATGGGTGCGCTTTGGCTTTGGGATGTGCTGCGCGGAAAGGGATGGAACATCCGTTTTTTCCTTTCCATCGCGTATATGACGCTGCTTTATTTGCTAGTTGAGTACCGGCTTGTGTACTCGTTTTTATGGGAAGACGAGCCGACGAGCCGGGATGAGTACTTTCACGCGCGCCTGACGTTTTGGCATTGTGTCCGTTTAACGTGGAAAAACTTTCTTCTCGGCCATCATCATGTCATGACCGAGCATACGTTGTTTATTTTACCGGCCTGGTTCATCGCGTTGTTCCTCATTTTCGCTAACCAGCGATGGAAAGAGGAACGGGTGTTTCTTTTCTTGTTTGGGCTGAATTTCGCGCTGTCGGCCTGGTACGCCTTTTGGTTTTATAAAGGGTGGCTGCCATTGACCGAGCGGTTTCATTTTTTAGATACGTTTAACTTCGCCCGCTTCCATTTTTTGCGTCCGCTCATCATATATGTGCAGTTTGCGCTGGCGTTGAAAATCATCTGGCAATCGAGCGAAAAGGGGAAAACGTGGGCGAAACGGTTGTTAGCGGCGCAAATCATTCTTGTGTTTTTGCTTAACGAGGAACTCGTCTTCCGTTATGAACCGACGGTGAAACAATTTTATGCGGAAAAACAGTTCCAAGAAATTAAACAATACATCGGGCTTCCCGTATCCGAGTACCGCGTCGTCAGCATCGGCCTTCATCCGGCCATCGCCCAATACAACGGGTTTTACACGCTTGATACGTACAACAACTTTTACCCATTGTCCTACAAATACGAGTTCCGCCAAATCATTGAACGTGAACTGGCGAAAAGCAAAACGATCCGCACGTATTTTGACGAATGGGGCGGGCGCTGCTACGTCTTTACGGCGGAACTTGGAAAACGGTACATGTTCACGAAACACGCGAAACAGCGGCTGAAGAACTTGCAGCTGAATGCGGAACAGTTGAAAAACATGGGCGGCCGCTATATTTTTTCCGCCGTTCCGATCGACAACGCCGCTGAGAACGGGCTGGCGCTTGAGCGCGTATTCACCTCCGATGAATCGGCATGGACGATTTATTTGTATAAAGTGCAATAAAAAACAGCGGCTTCCTCATTGGCAGAGGAAGCCGCTAGATGATGAGCCTAGAAGACCGGTAAAAAAACCGCTGTCACACACGATTCGGCGGCATTTTCATTCAGAAAAGAAAGCTGATTATTCTAGGTTTATGCAATTGAGAAACAGATGGAATCAGCAGTATTTTGCACGAAATCACCAGCCTTCTAGCTGCAGGACTGATCCAACCGCACAAGCTGCCGGTCGTGCCACTTTGCGAGCAACCATAGAGCCACCAGCGTCCCGCTCAATGTACATAGCATATCCCATTGCGTGTCCCAAATGTCGCCTTGCGTGCCCAAAAAGTCTTTTGATGCCTTTCCCCCTTTGGAGATCATGGACACGAGCCATTCGATGATTTCATACAGGGCAGCGATGGCGAGCGACATGCTTGTGACAATCGTGAAAAGCCAAGCGCCGCGCGGCAACGGTGTTTTCCTCAATA
Organism: Geobacillus sp. C56-T2; assembly: GCF_007829715.1. NCBI lineage: Bacteria > Bacillati > Bacillota > Bacilli > Caryophanales > Anoxybacillaceae > Geobacillus > Geobacillus sp. C56-T2. The sequence goes on along the minus strand of NZ_VJWB01000001.1, from coordinate 1,712,129 downwards.
AAATTTCCCGGAGGACGATCGCAAATGTCCCTTTGAGGAAATGGCCAAACCGGTCGTAATGGTTGCGTTCGAAATGGAACGCCTCTTTGATCCAGTTGAAAAAGGGAACTTTGGAGTAAATGTAATGGCCGCCGATCAACATGAGGATCGCCAGCATGGCGATGATGACATATGACATCGTTGTCAGCGGAAAACGCCGGTATAGAGCGATCACAATCGCAAGCCCAATCAGCGCTGGGGCGACTTCAAGCGCCCAGACTGCATAGCTGGCCGGACGAATGGCCGACCAGACGAACACGGCGGCGACAATCAGCAATAACCATTGATGCACGCGAGTCTGCCTTGCCTGCTCCACTTGTTTTCCTCCTTGGAACAGCGAGATTTGTCTATGGTCATTATTCGGAAAAACGCGGATTTTATACAAATCATTTTTCGAGAGTGGGTGATTGAAGGGAGAACACCGCTTCATGGCACTATTTCTCAAATAGAAAACCCTTGCAGAAAGTTTAGAACGCGACGGGAAGGCGAGGGATGCGGACTATTTCTTAAATAGAAAACCCTTGCAGCATCCGTTCTGCTTTCCACACGTTCGCTCATCGATCAAGGGAAACAGTTGGTTTTCACCGACCTTTTCGAGCGCCTGATGAAAACAGCGGAGTTTTCAAACGGTGATCAGAACTAGAAAGAAGGGGAGAAGAGGCCAGCGAGGTAAGACAGGAGGTTCGGGTAGGGAAACATTCCTAATTTGCATTGAAGATACGAATGTATATTCGCATTTTCCGGATTTGATGGTATAATGAAACATGCATAGCCAGATGCAGGGTGGGCAGTGGCCACTCCCTGAATGAAAGGGGGTGGTGCTGATGGTGACGATTGCCGATGCGCTGACGCTTATGATTGCGTTTGCGTCGCTCGTCGTTGCGGTGATCGCCGTCGCAAAAGACAAAAAGTAACCCACCCTGCTAGGCCGAGGCGAGGGTAGGTTACGATGCCCGAAGCTTGGGCCACTGCGCTTCTTGCAGCGGCTGTGCATGCAGGGCATTGGTGGCCGCCAGTGCCCTGCTTTATTGTACGTTTCCGTTTCTTTTATTATACGCGCACAACGAAGGTGATGACAAGAACTTTCCAAAACGAGACGGCGCATATCGAAAAGAGGAAAAATGGTGTTGACTCTTTCGGTTTTTTATAGTAAATTTCATATTGTCGTTCCGATGCTCAAAGCACGAAAGAGAAAAAGAGCGACAAAAAAACTTGACAAATATTTTGATTGGTTTATAATAAATATCGTCGCCATTGCCTAGTGGTGATAGCGGAGGGGAAACACCCGTTCCCATCCCGAACACGGAAGTTAAGCCCTCCAGCGCCGATGGTAGTTGGGGCCAGCGCCCCTGCAAGAGTAGGTCGCTGCTAGGCAATGCTGTGGAGTATTAGCTCAGCGGGAGAGCACCACGTTGACAGCGTGGGGGTCACTGGTTCGATCCCAGTATACTCCACCATGATGGGGCGTTAGTTCAGGGGGAGAACGCTTCGCTGGCAGCGAAGAGGTCAGGGGTTCAAATCCCCTACGCTCCATTGATCATGCGGTCGTGGCGGAATGGCAGACGCGCTAGGTTGAGGGCCTAGTGGGGGCGACCCCGTGGAGGTTCAAGTCCTCTCGACCGCATCGCTCCAAACAGTTACGGAGGAGTACCCAAGTCTGGCTGAAGGGGTCGGTTTCGAAAACCGATAGGGGTGTCACAGCCCGCGGGGGTTCGAATCCCTCCTCCTCCGCCATATAAAGTCGCATATTGTGCCGACTTAGCTCAATTGGTAGAGACGAGCATCGGCTTCATCGAATTAACTGCGAGTTGCCTCGACGCACTCATCTTCCATGAATAAGCGAGTAGAGGAAGAGGCACAAAGCTTAACAACGAGTCAGGTTTTTGATCCGTATTATGCCGACTTAGCTCAATTGGTAGAGCAACTGAATCGTAATCAGTAGGTTGCGGGTTCAAGTCCTGCAGTCGGCATCGTCATTATGGAGGGGTAGCGAAGTGGCTAAACGCGGCGGACTGTAAATCCGCTCCCTTTGGGTTCGGCGGTTCGAATCCGTCCCCCTCCATTTTTATTCTCCATAAACGGGCCTATAGCTCAGCTGGTCAGAGCGCACGCCTGATAAGCGTGAGGTCGGTGGTTCAAGTCCACTTAGGCCCATCCGATTGAAAGACGGCAAAGGTGATCCTTGCCGTCTTTTTTCGTGAAAATGCCGAACTGGCGCGGATTTTCATCCCCTGGTGGAGGGCAGATCGCGCTGCCCATGGAACTTTTTCGTGAAAATCCCGCGTCCGTGGGTAGAGATTTTCATGCCTGGTTGGACGGGAAAGCGTTGCCCATGAATCTTTCTGTGAAAATGCGCCGCCTTGCACCGTCATGTTCATGCCAGGAGAGCCAGGCTTGCTCATGAACGGTTGCGGTGAGCCATGCGCGGCAGCGGGGGGGTTCATGGCTCGAGGGAGAGGAATATCTCTCCGCGGCTGTTTTCTGTAAGCGATTTGACCGTCTGTTGGCGGGAGAAATAGGGAAAACCTCCCCGCTTCTTTTTTGTTTGAAGCGGGGAAGCGCTCTTGGCATAGCCGTGCGTTTCTAATGAACGTATTTTCCGTAATCGGGAATAGCGACGCGGTCGAAATCGCGGGCGAGTGTTGTCAGCCCCACACGCAATTCGTCCCCGGATACCGGGGCGCCGTGCCCAGTGACGGCGACCGATGGAAAGAGGGCGGCCAATTTGCGCACCGACTCGCGGGCGGCATTCCAGTCTACGGTGTAGTAGCGCGGCGGGCCGCTGATTTCGATTTGTTGGGTCAACACTTTATATAGTGAATCTTGGCGGACGGTGACGAACGCATCGCCGGCGATTAAAGCGGCGTCGCGCGGCCGGAATAACGAAATGTGGCCCGGCGTGTGCCCCGGGGTGTGGATCCAGCGAAATTCCGGCAAGTGCGGAACAGAGCCGTCCTCTGGCAGCGGATGAACGCGATCGCCCAGTTGAATCGGCTCATTTGGGAAAAATGGAGATATTTTGGCGATGAAGCCGCCTTCGACGGAAGCGTCCGGTTCAGGATATCTCGCCTTTCCGGTCAAATACGGCAGTTCAGCCCGATGGGCATACACCGGGATATTCCAATGCTTGACAAGCTCAACAATCGCCCCAACGTGATCAAAATGGCCGTGGGTTAAAACAATGGCTTGCGGGCGGCTACCGCTGCCGAAGCGGTCTTCCACGACCGAAACAATGTCATCGGCCGCCCCCGGCATGCCGGCGTCGACCAAGACGAACAAGCGGTCGCCCGGGCGGCCGATGAGACAAATGTTTACAATTTGAATCGTGTAGCAGTACAAGTCAGGCAGCACGCTGACGCCGAGGCCGCTCGCTGCCGATGTCGTAGGTATGAAATGATAGTCTTCTCCGTAGCGCAGTTGTTCCTCCGCCATGGAAACTCCCTCCTTGTACGAATGGATAACCCATCGATAGGATTCCTTATCGAGAAGCGGGATATGCAACGTTAGGTTTGAACGGAAAACACCTTCCGCTTTTTTCCTCTTTGGCCGCTTGCTCGACATGGCCCGCCAAATAATGGTACTATAAAGGAAAAGAGGAAAGGAGGAAAACGGAATGAGTATTTTGAAAAAAGGATTGGCGTTCGGGCTTGGGCTTGCGATCGCTAGCAAAGAACAAGCGGAAAAGATCATTGATGAGCTGGTCAAAAAAGGGGAGTTGTCGCTTGACGAATCGAAGGAAGTGATCGATCAATGGAAACAGCAGACGGAGGCGCGGAAAACGGAAGTGCAGCGGCTTGTGCGCGAGCAAATCAAGCAGGTCATCGATAAACTGGACTTGGCGACAAAAGAAGACGTGCGGCAGCTTGAAGAGCGGATCCGCCGCCTTGAAGAAAAGGAACAAAGCGGGCAGTAAACCGATGCGGCCTGCCCGCTCGTTTTTTGCCGCCTTGGGAGAGATGTCCGGATGATCGGAAAACGGATGCGCCATATCGGAAGGTATCACGAGATCGCTGTCGCCTTGCTTCGGCACGGATTCGGGATGATCGTCGATGAACTCGGCTTTTCTTCGTTTCTTTCGCTGCCGCCGCGATGGAGAGCGGAGCAAGGAAAAAAGGAAGGAAAAACGGTCGCGGAGCGGCTCCGTCTTGTGCTTGAGGAGCTCGGCCCGACGTTTATTAAGCTCGGACAAATCGCCAGTACGCGCCCGGATTTGCTTCCAAGTCCGATCATTCGAGAGCTCGAAAAGCTGCAAGACCAAGTTCCGCCGTTTCCGTTTTCGGAGGTGCGCCAGATTGTGGAAACCGAGTTGGGCGATTCGCTGGAGAAGCTTTTTCGGTCATTTGCGAAAATGCCGCTCGCTGCCGCTTCGCTCGGGCAAGTGCATCAGGCCGTTCTCCCTTCCGGACAAGCCGTTGTGGTGAAAGTGCAGCGCCCACGGATTGCTGTGCAGATGGAGACGGACTTGGACATTTTACAAGATTTGGCCGTGTTGGCGGAACGGCGTCTCGAGTGGGCGGCATCTTACCGGCTGTCTGAGATCGTCGATGAGTTAACGAAATCGCTGCGGCAGGAGCTCGATTATACAGTCGAGGCGCGCCATGCCGAAACGTTTGCCCATCTATTTGCCGATGATCCGTCGCTGTATGTCCCGGGCGTTTTTTGGGAATATACAACAAAAAAGGTATTGACGATGGAATACATCGACGGCGTGAAGCTCGGGGAAATCGAGCGGCTGAAAGAGAGCGGCTATTCGTTACAAGCGCTGGCCGAGCGCTTGGCTGCTTCCATGCTGAAGCAAATGTTCGAACATGGGTTTTTTCATGGCGATCCCCATCCCGGGAATGTGTTTGTGCTTCCCGGCGGCGTGCTAGCTTTTATTGATTTCGGCTTAATGGGGCGCCTCCGCCCCAATGTCAAGCATCACCTTTCAACGCTTGTCATCGCCTTGATGCGGCAAAACACAGATGGGGTGTTGAACGCGATTTATGGGCTGGGGCTTGTTCCGGATGAGGTGGATGAAGGAACATTGCGCGATGATATCGATGAGCTGCGGGAAAAATATTATCGCGTGCCGCTTAGTGACATCAGTCTCGGGGAAGCGGTCGAGGATTTGCTTTCCGTGGCGTTTCGCCATGGCATTCGCATTCCAAGCGACTTGACGCTGTTAGGGAAAGCGTTGTTGACGGTCGAAGGGGTTGTGGAGATGCTCGATCCGCAGTTTCGCATCATCGATGTGGCCGAACCGTTTGGGAGAAAGTTGCTGAAAGAGCGGCTTCGACCTGATCGCGTAGTGGAAACGGCATGGAAACGGATTTTCGACTACGGCGAATGGCTGCTTCGTTTGCCGGACAGCGTAAAGGAATGGACGAAAATGATGCGGCACGGCAAGCTGCGGCTGGAGATCACGGCGCCTGATTTGGAAACGCTGCTGCGAAAGCTCGATCAGATGGCGAACCGGCTGTCGTTCAGCATCGTTCTTCTTTCGCTGAGCATCGTCCTTGCCGGGCTGATGATCGCCTCCTCGCTCGGGCGGCCGTCGACGCTGCTATGGAACATTCCTGCTGTTGAAATCGGATTGGGGGCGGCCGCTTTTCTATTTGGTTGGCTGCTTTATTCCATTTTTCGGTCGGGGAGATTTTAGCGTTTGTTGCCGGCTGCGTTCTTCCTTTTGCGCCGAGAAGGCCGGCGCTCCTACACGTGAAAAGGACGTTCATAAGAGAGCGGGAACCCCCGCTTCTTTCGATGTAGGATGAAAGCGAGCGCAACGATCGAACCCGATGGGACGGGGGCGTTGTCCGAACCGGAAATGGATGAGGGTGCGAACGCACCAACAATCCCCCGCTTTTTGGCGTGTGGAATGTCAAGCGGCTTTGGAAAACGAAAGCGGAAGACATCGTGGAGCCGGCTTTTCTGTCGATGTTTGGGCGGCACTGGCAGTGTTCATGGCTCTGCATGCCACTGGGAGGGAGCACCCAACGGCGATTTTTCGCTTCATTTTAGAAGGATTTTTCGTTGCCCATCGCGAAACTAGTACAGCAAGAAGGAGAATCAAGGAAGGAGAGAACCCGGATGTCCATTGTCAACCCGAGCCGGGAGGAAATCGGCGCGATTTTGCGCAAGGCGAAACGGATCGCCGTGGTCGGTTTGTCCAACAATCCGGAGCGCGAGTCGTATATGGTGGCGAAAGCGATGAAAGACGCTGGCTACGAAATCATTCCGGTCAACCCGATGATCGACGAGTGGGAAGGCATTCCGGCGGTTGATCAACTAACCGATATCGAAGGCCATGTCGACATCGTTGATGTGTTCCGCCGCTCTGAGCATTTGCCTGAGCTGGCTCGCGAGTTTGTGCAAATCGACGCCGACGTGTTTTGGGCGCAGCTTGGCGTCGTCAACGAGGAGGCGTATCGGTTTTTGAAAGAAAAAGGCTACACGGTCATTATGGACCGCTGCATTAAAGTGGAACACGCGCTCACCAGACGTGCTTGATCGATGAAACGGCCATCTTGTTCAAGATGGTCCTTTCGTTTTTTTCGTGCGTTTGTCTGATTTTGTCGGACCGCGTCAAAAGACGATGGACAGCCGGGCATTTTATGGTACAATAAAACAGAAACAGATGTTCTTGTTTTGGGTAGGAAGGGGTGGCGTTGTGGCAAAACAATCGGTGTATGAATATAACGAAGAGGCCATTCAAGTGTTGGAAGGACTTGAGGCGGTCAGGAAGCGGCCGGGGATGTACATCGGCAGCACCGACAGCCGCGGCTTGCATCATCTAGTGTATGAAATTGTTGACAATTCGGTCGATGAAGCGCTGGCCGGATACGGAAACTACATTTTCGTGCAAATACATAAAGACAACAGCATCACGGTTTTGGACGAAGGGCGCGGCATGCCCGTCGGAATGCACAAGCTTGGCAAGCCGACGCCAGAAGTGATTTTGACGGTGCTTCACGCCGGCGGCAAGTTCGGCCAAGGGGGGTATAAGACGAGCGGCGGTTTGCACGGAGTCGGGGCGTCGGTCGTCAACGCCTTGTCCGAATGGCTGGTCGTTACGATTCACCGCGATGGCTTCATCTATCAGCAGCGGTTTGAAAACGGCGGCAAGCCGGTGACGACGCTTGAAAAAATTGGGACAACAAACAAAACCGGGACGATCATCCAGTTCAAGCCGGACCCAACGATTTTCAGCACGACGGTGTTTGATTACGAAACGTTGAGCGAACGGCTGCGCGAATCGGCGTTTTTGTTAAAAGGGCTGAAAATCGAGCTCGTTGACGAACGAACCGGCATGCGCGAAGTGTTTCATTACGAAAACGGGATTGAAGCGTTTGTTGCGTACTTGAACGAGGAAAAAGACGTGCTCCATCCCGTCGTCTATTTTGCCGGCGAACAAAACGGCATCGAGGTGGAGTTTGCGTTCCAGTTTCATGATGGCTATTCGGAACAAGTGCTGTCGTTTGTCAACAACGTGCGCACGAAAGACGGCGGCACGCACGAGGCGGGGGCGAAAACAGCGATGACCCGCGTCTTTAACGAATACGCCCGCCGTGTCGGTTTGCTTAAGGAAAAAGACAAAAATTTGGAAGGAACCGATATTCGTGAAGGATTGTCAGCGATTGTTTCCGTGCGCATTCCCGAGCGGATGCTGCAGTTTGAGGGGCAAACGAAAGGCAAGCTCGGGACGAGCGAAGCGCGTTCCGCCGTCGATGCGGTCGTCTCCGAGCAGCTGACATACTTCCTGCAAGAAAACCCGGACATCAGCGCGATGCTCGTGAAAAAAGCGATCCGGGCGTATCAGGCGCGCGAGGCGGCCCGCAAAGCGCGCGAGGAAGCGAGAAGCGGCAAAAAGCGGAAAGGGAAAGAGGCGGTGTTAAGCGGCAAGCTGACACCAGCGCAAGGGCGCAATCCGCAGAAAAATGAGCTGTACTTAGTCGAAGGGGATTCGGCGGGCGGCTCGGCGAAGCAAGGGCGCGACCGCCGCTTTCAGGCGGTGCTTCCGCTGCGCGGGAAAGTCATCAACACAGAAAAAGCGAAATTGGGCGACATTTTGAAAAACGAGGAAATCAATACGATCATCCACGCCATTGGCGGCGGCGTTGGGGCCGATTTTTCGCTGGAAGACGTCAACTACGACAAAGTGATCATTATGACCGATGCCGACACGGACGGCGCTCATATCCAAGTGCTGCTGCTCACGTTTTTTTACCGCTACATGCGTCCGCTCATTGAAGCGGGGAAAGTGTACATCGCCTTGCCGCCGCTTTACAAAATCAGCAAGAAAAGCGGCAAAAAAGAAACGGTCGAGTACGCTTGGACCGATGAGCAGCTGCGCGAGATCACGAAAAAAATGGGCCGCGGCTACACGATTCAGCGCTACAAAGGGCTTGGCGAAATGAACGCCGATCAATTGTGGGAAACGACGATGAATCCCGAGACGCGCACGTTGATCCGCGTCCGCATTGAAGACGCCGCCCGCGCCGAACGGCGGGTGACGACGCTCATGGGCGACAAAGTGGAGCCGCGCCGCAAATGGATCGAAACGCACGTCGCCTTCGGGCTTGAGGAAGAGCCGGGCTGGATCGGCTGATGGCGGCGTAAAGCCGCCTTTTTGACGCTGAGGTTCGTTCGGAAAGGAGAATGATGATGGCAGAACGATTGTTGGAATTGCCGTTAGAAGATGTGCTGGGCGACCGTTTCGGACGCTACAGCAAATACATTATCCAAGACCGGGCGCTGCCCGATGTGCGCGATGGGCTGAAGCCGGTGCAGCGCCGCATTTTGTATGCGATGTACATCGATGGCAACACGGCGGACAAGCCGTTTCGCAAGGCGGCGAAAACGGTCGGAAACGTGATCGGCAACTTTCATCCGCACGGCGATTCATCGGTGTATGAAGCGATGGTGCGGATGAGCCAAGAGTGGAAGCTGCGCAACGTGCTTATTGAAATGCACGGCAACAACGGCAGCATCGACGGCGACCCGCCGGCGGCGATGCGCTACACGGAAGCGCGCCTGTCAGCGATGGCCGCCGAGCTGCTTTGCGATATCGACAAGGAGACGGTCCCGTTCGTTCCGAACTTTGATGATACCGTAAAGGAGCCGACCGTCCTGCCGGCGATGTTTCCCAACTTGCTCGTCAACGGTTCAACCGGGATTTCGGCGGGCTACGCGACCGACATTCCGCCGCATGCGCTTGGCGAGGTGATTGACGCTGTTCTAATGCGGATCGACCGTCCCGATTGCACGGTGGATGAGCTGATGACCGTGCTTCCCGGCCCCGATTTTCCGACCGGCGGCATCATCCAAGGGAAAGACGGGATTCGCAAAGCATATGAGACCGGGCGCGGAAAAATCATCATCCGCGCGAAAGCCGCCATCGAACAGGCGAGAGGGGGAAAACAACAGATCGTCATCACCGAGCTCCCGTATGAGGTCAACAAAGCCTATTTGGTGAAAAAAATCGATGAGCTCCGCCTCGACAAAAAGCTGGACGGCATCGCCGATGTCCGCGATGAGACGGATCGGAACGGGCTGTCGATCGTCATCGAATTGAAAAAAGACGCCGATGCCGAAGCGATTCTCAACTATTTGTACAAAAACACCGACTTGCAGGTGCCATACAATTTTAACATGGTGGCGATCCACGAGCGGCGGCCGAAGCTGATGAGCTTGCCCGAACTATTGGATGCCTACATCGCGCACCGGAAAGAGGTCGTCACAAACCGCTCCCATTTTGAGCTGAAAAAGGCGAACGAGCGCAAGCACATCGTTGACGGTTTGATTCGGGCGCTTTCCATTTTGGATGAGGTGATCGCGACGATTCGCGCTGCAAGCGACAAGCGCGATGCCAAAGACCGGCTGATGGCTCATTACGGATTCACTGAAGCGCAAGCCGAAGCGATCGTGACGCTCCAGCTGTACCGGTTGACGAACACCGACATTACGGCGCTGCGTCAAGAAGCGGAAGAACTGGAGCGAGCGATTGCGGAACTTACGGCGATTCTCGCCGATGAAAAGAAGCTGCTTAGCGTCATCAAAAAAGAGCTGAAGGCGATGAAAAAGCGATACGCCGATGAGCGGCGAACGGTCATTGAAGAGGAAATCGAGGAGCTGAAGGTGAACGTCGAAGCGCTCATTCCGGCCGAAGACGTGATCGTCACGGTGACGAAAGAAGGATATGTGAAGCGGACGAGTTATCGTTCCTACATCGCCTCCAACGGCCAGGATATCGGCATGAAGGAAACGGATCGGCTGCTTGGCCAACTGGAGATGAATACGACCGATGTGCTCTTGCTTTTCACCCGCCGCGGTTACTACTTATATTGCCCGGTGCACACGCTTCCGGACATTCGTTGGAAAGACGTCGGCCAGCATATTTCCCATCTCATTCCACTTGAGCGCGATGACGAGCTGGTGGCGGCGGTGCCGGTATCTTCATTTGAAACGGCTGACCAGCTCGTGTTCGTGACCAAGCAAGGATTGGTGAAACGGACTGAGCTTGCTCAATATCAAGTGCAGCGCTACCATCGCCCGCTTGTCGCGGTCAACGTAAGAGAGGAGGACGAGGTCGTCGCCGTCTATCGGACGGATGGGCGCGGCCGTCTTTGGCTGGCGACGCACGGGGGGTATGCGCTTTTGTTTCCGGAAGAGGAGATCAGCCTAGTCGGTGTGCGGGCTGCGGGAGTGAAAGGCATTCAGTTGAAAGACGGGGATGTTGTCGCCGCCGCCTGCCCGTTTCCTCCTGATGGAAGCGGATGCCTTGTTGTCGTCACGCAGCGCGGGGCGGTCAAAAAGATGGGGCTTGCCGAGTTTGAGCCGTCATCGCGCGCCAAGCGCGGGATCAGCGTGATTCGTGAAGTGAAATCCAATCCGCATCGTGTCGTTGGCGCCGTTGTCGCTCGCGACGAGGAGCGAATCGGGCTGCGGACGGAAAAAGGGGTCGTCGAGATGGTGGAGGTCGCTTCGCTTCGCTTGTCCGACCGCTATGGCACCGGCTCATTTGTCATTGACATCGATGAGGCCGGGGCGGTCGTCGATGTATGGAAAGAACCGCCGGCACGGATCAGCGAAGGGGGATAAAAATGAGGTTTAGACGGCAAGAACCGTTCCGCTACCAGTTTGGCCAGCCGCTGCCGGCAGAATTGACGGCGGCTGATGGCCGATATGAAGTCTTCGTGCATGACATCAGTCCGCACGGCTTGAAGGTGGAAGCAGATCGCCCCCTTCCGTTTTCCGGCGGAGGCTCTTGGGTGGACGTGTCGCTTGTTTTGGGCGGGGCTGCGTTGCGCGTCCGCGGTCAGCTCGTTTGGGAAAAGCCGTTTGCCCGCATTCACTATTACGGCGTCCGCCTCGATGTCACCAAACAGGAAGAAGAAGGCTTGATCGAAGCCATCAAACGGCATGTGGCGGAGAGCCGGCGGCGATGATGGCGGAATGCTAGGAGGCCGGTGATTTCGTGCAAAATACTACTGCTTCCACCCATTTCTCAATTAGAGAAACCTCGTAGAAACAGCCTTCTTTTCTGAATGAAAATGGGATGATTGGGGTGTGACAGCGGTTTTTCACCAGCCTCCTAGATAAGTTGAAATTTTGTTTTACATCCAGCTCATCACTAGCCACTATCATATCAGCTTGTATTTAGATGAACCGAAACGAAAAATCGGAAATTGTTTATTGCAACTTATGTAAAAAGAGGGGTCCCAAAAGGATCGGGTCCCCTCTTTCGTTGCTTTATATAGATGCTGACTGCTTCTGCCGCATGATCGGTTGTGCCGATCTTGAAGGCAGACAACCTTTTCGGTCAGCCCCTCTTTTTCATCTCTCCCATCGTCAATGAACGTTTCGTGTGCATCGTGCTGCTTTGGCCATCCTTTATGGTCCGCCGCTCCGTTTGTCGTTTTTGTTGGCGGAAACTTTTGTGTGCCACCGGAGCGAAACCGTTCTTTCACCAAAATTTCCACCATTTGTTGGCACGGGTGGCGGCGCTGCTGGCCGCTGTTTGACGGAAGGACAAAACGAGTTCGCGGAACGCTTTCTCCCGCTCCAAAATGCGCTGCTCCAACCGTTTGCGCTCCTCCTCTTGTCTCGCTTTCTCTTCACGGCAGATCGCGACAACGGTTTCCAAATGTTCATGGAGCTGTTCGGTTTTTTGCTGCCACGCGTCTTCATAATCACGGAGCGAGCAGCGCACGGTTTCGGCGGCCGCGGCCGTTTGATCGGCGAGTGAGTCCAGCCGATCTTTCACCTCGCCCATCGCTTGCTCAATGGTGCGATTCGTTTCCTGTTTCAAAGCGCGGACGAGATCGTCTTTGAGCCGGGCCGCCAGCTGTTCAGCTATGTATGGCATCCCTTGATGCAACAGGCGCGGGGGATCAATGATTTCCCCTTCCATCACCGTTGTGTCCGTCGGAGCGGTTCGTTCGCCAGCCGGTTCGGCTTGTTGGGCGTCCAGCTGGTTAATCATGTCCGCTACTTCGGCCGGTCGGCGGCCGTCTTCCAGCCACGCGCGAATATGGCGAAACCGTTCGATCAGTTCGTCATTATACAGACGCGCTCCTCCCGGGGCGCGCGGGACAGTGATCGATCCGGCGAACTGTTTTTCCCACTGTTTTAAATCGCGGGCGGTGACTCCAATTTTTTTGGCTGCTTCGCGCAAGGTATACGTTTTCATGGCGTTGTCTTCATCCTTTCTCGCTTCGGTAGTGATTCACTATGTTTTTTCCCGTTTGGCTGTAGATTTTCCTGCTGTTTGACAAAAGATAACAAAAGAAGTGGAAATGGGAAAAGAACCCCCATCGGTTGTCGAAAAAGAAAAATTCATATCGAAACGTGTTGACAAACTTGTATATACAAGATAAACTATGTTCAGGATGTATATACAAGTTTTTTGAAACCGATTGCTGAAAGCGATTTAGAAGGCAGGGAAGCGGTAAACTCGCTTGTTTTCCGCTAGGAGGCCGGTGATTTCGTGCAAAATACCGCAACCATCGATGGGCGTCTGGCGGCCGCTTTGCCGCTCATGTTTTCACGCAATCGGGAGACGAGAAAGAAAAAAGGAGGCATTCATCATGGGGGCATACCAACAAGCAGCCGCGCAAATTGTCGAAGCCATCGGCGGCAAGGACAACATCGTCGCCGCTACGCATTGTGTAACAAGGCTTCGGTTTGCGCTCAAAGAGGAAGGAAAAGTCGATAAAGAAGCGCTCGAGCGCATCGATGTCGTCAAAGGGTCGTTTTCGGCCAACGGCCAGTTTCAAGTCGTCATCGGCCAAGGGCTTGTCGATAAAGTGTATGACGATTTGGTTGAACTGACTGGCATCGGCCGGGCAACGAAGCAGGAAATCAAAGACGCGGCGGAAGCGAAGCTCAATCCGCTGCAGCGAGCCATTAAGACGCTCGCGGACATTTTCATCCCGATTTTGCCAGCGATCGTCACCGCCGGTTTGTTGATGGGGATTAACAACGTGTTGACAGGCCCAGGCATTTTTTACGAAGGGAAATCGTTTGTCGAGGTGCACAAAGAGTGGGCCGATTTGGCAAACATGATCAACTTGATCGCCAATACGGCGTTCGTCTTTCTGCCTGGCTTGATCGGCTGGTCAGCGGTGACGAAATTCGGCGGCAACCCGCTCTTGGGGATTGTCCTTGGTTTGATGCTCGTCCACCCCGATTTGCTCAATGCTTGGGGCTGGGGAGCGGCGAAAGAAAAAGGAGAGATTCCAGTTTGGAACTTGTTCGGCTTTGAAGTGCAAAAGGTCGGCTACCAAGGGCAAGTGCTGCCGGTGTTGGTCGCTTCCTACGTGCTGGCAAAGCTGGAGCTGTTTTTGCGCAAGCGCATTCCGGATGCGTTTCAGCTGTTGCTTGTCGCGCCGCTTGCGTTGCTCATTACCGGCTTTTTGGCGTTCGTGGCCATCGGACCCATCACGTTTGCGATCGGCAACGCCATTACCCACTTGTTTGTCACGATTTTTGACACGGTTCCGGCGCTTGGAGGATTGTTGTATGGAGCGCTGTATGCGCCGCTCGTCGTCACCGGGATGCACCATACGTTCTTGCCGGTTGACTTACAGCTGATCGCCAATACGGGCGGCACGTTCCTTTGGCCGATTTTGGTCATGTCAAACATCGCCCAAGGCTCGGCGGCGTTGGCGATGATGTTTGTTGCGAAAGAGGAAAAGCTGCGCGGCTTGTCGTTCACGTCAGCGGTCTCGGCCTATCTTGGCATCACGGAGCCGGCGATGTTTGGGGTGAACTTGCGTTTCCGCTTTCCGTTTATTGCCGCGATGACCGGAGCGGCGATCGCCGGCATGTTCATCACGCTCAATCAAGTCATCGCTCCATCGATCGGCGTTGGCGGCCTGCCGGGCTTCTTGTCGATCGTGCCGCAAAAGTGGACGCCGTTCTTTATCGGCATGGCGATCGCGATTGCGGTTCCGTTTGTGCTGACGTTTGTTTTCGGCAAAGTGCGCAAAATCGCACGCTAACCGCTCGCCTTCATCGAGGCAAAGGATGCATTCGCTGGCATACCGTTGGCCGCTCGCCAATGGTATGCTTTTCATTCATTGTTGAAGTCAACGAACGAGGTGAAGAGACGTGTCAACAACACCGTGGTGGAAAAAGGCGGTCGTTTATCAAATTTATCCGAAGAGCTTCCGCGACACGAATGGAGACGGCATCGGCGATTTGCCGGGCGTGATCGAAAAGCTCGATTACTTGAAAGAACTGGGCGTTGATGTCATTTGGCTGACGCCGATCTACGCGTCGCCGCAGCGCGACAACGGTTATGACATCAGCGATTATTTCCGCATTCATCCCGAATACGGAACGATGGACGATTTTGATCGTCTGCTCCACGAAGTGCACGCGCGCGGCATGAAGCTGGTGATGGACATGGTCGTCAACCATACGTCGACCGACCATGAATGGTTTCAGCAGGCGCGCGCTTCAAAAACGAACCCATACCGTTCGTTTTACATTTGGCGCGACCCGAAACCGGACGGCGGACCGCCAACCAACTGGCAGTCGAAATTTGGCGGCTCGGCGTGGGAATACGACGAACAAACCGGCCAATATTACTTGCATTTGTTCGATGTGACGCAAGCCGATTTGAACTGGGAAAACGAAGAGCTGCGCCGCCGCATTTATGACATGATGCATTTTTGGCTGAAAAAAGGGGTCGATGGCTTTCGGTTGGATGTCATCAACTTGCTGTCAAAAGATCAGCGCTTCCCGGATGACGACGGTTCGGTGCCGCCGGGGGACGGGCGCCGCTTTTATACGGACGGGCCGCGCATTCATGAATTTTTGCAGGAAATGAATCGCGAGGTGTTTTCCAAATACGACATCATGACCGTCGGGGAAATGTCGTCGACGACGATCGACCATTGCGTCCGGTATACGAACCCGGAAAACCATGAGCTCAATATGACGTTTAATTTCCATCACTTGAAAGTCGATTACCCGAACGGGGAAAAGTGGGCGGTCGCTCCGTTCGATTTTCTCGCGTTAAAACGCATTTTGTCCGAATGGCAAGTCCGGATGCACGAAGGCGGGGGATGGAATGCGCTCTTTTGGTGCAACCATGACCAACCGCGCATCGTGTCGCGCTATGGCGATGACGGGACGTATTGGAAAGAATCAGCGAAAATGCTGGCGACGACGATTCATCTCATGCAAGGAACGCCATACATTTACCAAGGCGAAGAAATCGGCATGACCGATCCGAAATTCACCGATATTCGCGACTACCGCGACGTAGAGTCGCTCAACATGTATCGAATTTTACGAGCGCAAGGCAAAAGCGAGCAAGAAGTGATCGACATTTTGCAGCGAAAATCGCGCGACAATTCACGCACGCCGATGCAATGGGACGACAGCCCGCACGCCGGGTTTACATCCGGCACGCCGTGGATTCGCGTCGCCGACAACTACCGGCGCATTAACGTGAAACAAGCGCTTGCCGATCGTGACTCAATTTTTTACCACTATAAACGGCTGATTGAGCTGCGCAAGCAATATGACATCATTACGACCGGCCGCTATGAGCTGCTGCTTGCCGACGATCCGCATCTTTTCGCCTATATGCGTCATGGCGATCGGGAAAAGCTGCTTGTTGTCAACAATTTTTATCCTGTTGAAACGACGTTTGTGCTGCCGGAGGAGGCAGGCGCGAATGACTGTACGGCGGAATTGTTGCTCGCGAACTATTCGGACGCACCGACCGATTTCCGCCGCATGCGGCTGCGCCCGTATGAATCGGTCGTTTATCTTCTCCGCCGTCCATGATACAATACAGACGGTGATGATCATGCATGAAAACAAATATTTAGCCATTTATCACGATCTCGTTTCCCGCATCCGCCGCGGAGAATGGAAGGCGTACGACAAGCTGCCGTCAGAACACGAGCTCGCTGCGCGCTTCGAGACGTCGCGCGAGACGATTCGCAAAGCGCTCCAGTTGTTGTCCGAGCACGGCTATATCCAAAAGATGAAAGGGAAAGGATCGATCGTGCTCGATGTCGGCAAATATGACTTTCCCGTATCCGGATTGGTCAGCTTTAAAGAACTGGCGCAGACGATGAAGCAACCGGTGCGAACGATCGTCCATGAACTGGCCGTCATCAAGCCGGATGGCGAACTCAAACAGCAGCTGCGCGCCTCAAGCAAAGACGAAGTGTGGAAAGTCGTGCGCGTCCGCGAAATCGGCGGGGAGCGGATTATCTTGGATAAGGATTTCTTTTTGAAAAAGCATGTGCCGCTATTGACGAAAGAGATTTGTGAAGACTCGATTTATGAATACTTGGAAACAACGCTGCATTTACCGATCAGCTTCGCGAAAAAAGAAATATCGGTCGATGCGGCGACGGAGGAAGACCGCCGCTATTTGGATCTCAACGGCGACGACCGCGTCGTCGCCGTCAAAAACTATGTCTATTTAAGCGACGCCACCTTGTTTCAATATACGGAATCGCGGCATCGGCTCGACAAGTTTCGGTTTGTCGATTTCGCGCGCCGGAAATGACAGCGCCGGGTCGTGCGTTCCCTAACCTAGGATGGCGGCCGCATGCTGTCACGCTGCGTCTTATGACGTGGCTTTTTTCTTTTTCATTTCCTCAACCGCTTAGTAATAAAATAAAACTATGTTCTAAATAATCATTGATAATCATAAACAAATCACGTTATGGCTATCCTTGTTAACAACGGCATCGGAAAGGGGGGACACCGACATGGAAGGGACATGGTGGTCGCTGTTGCCGTTTCTTCTTATTATTCCGCTCGCTGTCTGGCTGAAAGAACTGCTGCCCGGCTTGGCTGTTGGTTTGCTCGTCGGGGCGTTTTGCCTCGAATGGTCGGTAATCGGGGCCATAGAGCGCGCGGTTTCCGCTATTGTGCACGCCCTCGTCGATGATGAACATGTAAAAGTCGCGCTCTTTTTGTATTTGTTTGGCTCTCTGATCGGCATGATGCAAATTACCGGCGGGATCAAAGGCTTTGTCGAACGGCTTTCCGGGCGCATTCGCACAAAGCGAGGGCTGCTTTTTTTCGTATGGCTGACCGTGCCGGTAACGTTTTTTATGCCGATGTTTCGCATTATGTTGCTAGGGCCGGTGATGAAGGCGGTGCTCCGCCAATTTCGCGTTGACCGCCGCCGCATGGCGTATATGATCGATGTCTCGACCGAACCGATCATCGTGCTGCTGCCGGCCGCTACCGCGTTTGTCGGTTTTATGACTTCCGTTGTCGACGGAGCGCTCGTGCAAAACGGAATTCGCGAATCTGCGTACGATCTGTTTTTACGCAGCCTTCCTTACAACTTGTTTGCCATCATTGCCCTGGCCATCGGCCTGTTGACGACGGTGCTCAACATCCGGATCGGTCGGCCGCCCGGCAAAAAAGGAGAAGGAACCGTCAATAAGCTGCACGGCCTTGGGCTGCGCAAAGAGCTGTCGCTCATTGCCGGTGAACCGTTGCATCTGTTTGTTCCATTGGCGCTCTTGATCGTGCTTACGTTTGCCTTTTTTGCTTATGACGGCTGGCGCCGGGGAGCGGACAACTGGCTGGCGGCTTTTTCCCAAGCCGACGCGACATGGGCGATGCTTTTGGCGCTGTTTGTGACCCTTTTTGTTTCCATCCTGTTTTATGTATGGCGAAGACAGTCACTCCCTGAACTGATTTATCATTTTTTCGCCGGTGGCAACGAGCTGATGGCGCCGATTGGCATGCTCGTGCTTGTATGGGCGGTCTCGGGGGTGGCCGGCGAGCTGGGGTTTGCCGCTTACGTATCGTCTACCTTCGCGACTTGGCTGCCCGGTCCGTTTGTGCCGGCCTCAGTCTTCTTAGCGGGCTCCTTTTTGTCGTACTTTATCGGTTCCTCATGGGGGACGTGGGGGATGTTGATGCCGCTCGGCGTGGCGCTGGCCCATGCGACCGGGGCGCCGCTCGATGTCACCATTGGCGCGGTGTTTGCCAGCGGAACGTTCGGCGCGTTTGCGTCGCCGCTTGGCGATACGACGATCACGACAGCGGCGATGATGGATATGGATTTGCTGAGCTACGCCAAGTACAAACTGCGCATTTCCCTCATCTGCGCCGGCCTGTCCTTGCTCGGGTACGCCCTTTTGCCGCTTTGGATCAGTTAGCCGGGCGGTTTGCCCGCCCGGCCATGCGGCATCGCTTCGATTCATCATCCAAAAGGGTGGTGAAACACGGCTGCCACGAGCAAATCAGCTACACCCCAGCAAAAAAGAAGGTTGATTTCGTGCAACTTTTCTAACTAAGAAACAGATGGAATAGCACGATTTTGTACGAAATCACCGCCTCCTAAAAGGCGGGTGAAACACCGTTGATTCCCTAGATCCATGGAACAATGAGTGAAAAGCAGGATCGATGCAACAAGGTTTTTCTCGTTGAGAAATGACATAGCAAAGCCGTACTCACGATAACCATACTTCTAAAACAGTGTGCTAAATAATCAATTCAAAAAATAAACAAGTTGCATCCAAATGGAAATCAAGCTATGATAAAAACAACATACTGACTAGTTGGTAGAGAAAGGGAGAGGAAAACCATGAAAACTCATACGATCACCGTCAACCCGCGTTTTTGCGAAACGGATGCGCTCGGACATTTAAGCAACATCAGCTATTTTATTTATTTGGAGGAAGCGCGGACCCGCTTGTTCGATGAGCTTAGCTACGGAGGAAGAACAGACGATTGGCATTTCATTTTGGCGTCCGCCAAATGCGATTTTGTCAACCAAGGATTTTTTGGCCGGCGGCTTCGCATCGAAACGAATATTTCGCGCATCGGCCACAAAAGTTTTCAATGCATTCATCGCATCGTAGAAGAAGAAACAGGAAGGCTCATCGCTGTTGGAGAAGCTGCTGTTGTCTACTTCAACTTTCAGAAGCAGACGAGCGAACCGCTTCCGAACGATCTGAGGGCGCGGCTCGGTGAGTATCTTGCGTCCGCCGAGGAAACGGATCCGCCGGTTCGCTGCGGACGATCATAATCGAATGTATCCGCCAGCAAGGCGGATTTTTTTGCCCACCCCTCATTTTCCGGACCAAACGTGCAAAGAGCCATATACTGATGAGTAGGTTGGAAAAAGGGGGGATGATCATGGTGATTCGTGCGACGATCGGCAGCGCAACCTATACGTGCGGCGGCCAGCTCGAAGCCTATTTTCGGCCGTTTCGTGACGGAACGATCGGCCGGTTTCACCCGTTTTCCACACCGTTTGGTGAACAACGGCTCATTTACGCTGACTGGACGGCGAGCGGACGGCTGTACCGACCGATTGAAGAAAAAATGGTTCGCGAGCTTGGCCCGTTTGTCGGCAACACGCATACAGAGTCAAATGTGACCGGAACGAAAATGACGCTTGCGTATCAATATGCAAAAGAAATCATTAAACAGCACGTTCACGCGGGAAAAGGCGATGTGCTGATCATGCAAGGAGCGGGCATGACGGGCGCCGTCAACAAGCTGCAGCGCCTGCTAGGCTGGCGTGTACCGGAACGATGGAAACCGCGCTTGACGCTTGCCGATGACGAACGGCCCGTCGTTTTTGTCACTCACATGGAGCATCATTCCAATTTGTTGCCGTGGGTGGAAACGGTGGCCGAAGTGATAACCGTTCGGCCGACGGATCGGGGAGACGTCGATCTCGACCATTTGCGTGAGCTGCTTGAACGGTACCGCCATCGACCGCAAAAAATCGGCGCCTTCACCGCTTGCTCGAACGTAACGGGCCTAGAAACGCCATACCATCAATTAGCGAGACTTATGCATGAATATGGCGGGCTTTGTTTCGTCGATTTTGCCGCTTCTGCTCCATACGTCCCGATCCAGATGCATCCAGACGACCCGCTCGAAACGCTTGATGCTATTTATTTTTCACCGCATAAGTTCTTGGGCGGGCCGGGAAGCGCCGGCGTGCTCGTCTTTGATAGCCGGTTGTACAGCCAGCGTGCGCCGGACCATCCAGGCGGTGGAACGGTATATTGGACTGATCCATGGGGGCATTACGAGTATGTGGAAGCGATTGAAGAGCGAGAGGACGGAGGAACGCCGCCGTTTTGGCAAACGATCAAAGCGGCGCTCGCCATTCAGCTGAAAGAACAAATGAATGTGGAGAAGATGCGCGCTCGGGAAAAAGAGCTCGTTTCCCTTCTCCTACCAGCGCTGCACGACATCCCTGGCGTTCATGTGCTCGAAGGACACCGAAGCGACAGACTTGGCATTGTTTCGTTTGTGATCGAAGGACTTCACTACAATCTCGCCGTCAAGCTTCTCAACGACCGCTTTGGCATTCAGGCGCGCGGCGGCTGCTCATGCGCCGGGCCGTACGGCCATTATTTGCTTGGCATTGACAAACAACAGTCGGCTGCCTTGCTTCAGGAGGTCAAAGGCGGAAACATCTTGGCCAAACCTGGCTGGGTGCGCCTATCGCTCCATCCGACGATGACCAATGAGGAAGTGTATACGATCATTCACGCCGTGCGGCAAATCGCTCGTCATGGCCAGCGTTGGCAGGAGGAATACGAATATGACGCGGCGAAAAATGAGTTTGTCCATCGCGGCGATGATCGGTATATCCGACATTTTTTCCTCGTTTGAACGTTGTTTTTGTTCCTTATCCTGGCCGTCTGAAAGCGAAGACGGTTATTTTTTTATGCCGTGATCAAGAATATGACGGAGCATAAATGGATTTTATGAACGGAGGGGCTTGTTCAGATTGTCATTGGGCATCAATGGCCGGCGTTGAAGCGTTTTTGTTTCTACCTTTCTCACCAAAACCGGTACAATGAAATCATCTCAACAACAAAAAGAAGGGGAGAACGATGAACGAATTGTACCATTTGTTCTTGCGAAACGAGCGGGAACGGAAACTGTACGAACGAGCGCGGCATCTTGCGGAGCGGTTTGCATCGCGGGCAGCACATTACGATGAACGGGCCGAATTTCCGTTTGCCGATTTTGCTGATTTACAGGAAGCCGGATTTCTGTCCCTTACGATCCCCGTCGAATACGGAGGCCAAGGGGCATCACTTTATGAATGGGTGCTTGTGCAAGAAGTGCTCGCCCAAGGCAGCGGCGCCACCGCCTTGTCGTTCGGATGGCACGCGAGCATTTTGATGCGTCTGTTTTTGCTCCGCCGCTGGCCGGAATCAACGCTCGCCCGCTTGGCCGAAGAAGTCGCCCGACACCACGCGCTCATTAACAGCGCCCATTCCGAACGGGCGACCGGCAGCCCCGCGCGCGGCGGAAAACCGGAAACAAAGGCTGTTCTCCGCGATGGCCGCTTTGTGCTCCGCGGGCGCAAAGCGTTTGCCTCGTTAGCCCCAGCGCTGAATTACGTGTTGATTTCGGCCACCCTCGAAGACAGCGGCGACGTCGGCGAATTTCTTGTGCCGATGGACGCCGCGGGCGTCCGCATTGAGCCGACGTGGAACACGCTCGGCATGCGGGCGACGCGCAGCGATGACCTCGTCCTTGAAGATGTGGAAGTGGGAACGGATGCGCTCGTGGAAACGCTCGGGAAGCCAAACGAAACCGCACCGGCGCAAGGATGGCTGCTGCACGTTCCGGCTTGTTACTTAGGCATCGCCATTGCCGCACGCAATGAAGCGCTCCGCTTTGCGCAAACGTACCAGCCGAATACATTATCCCGTCCAATTGCTACAACGCCTGAAGTGCAGCGGAAAATCGCCGACATGGAATGGCGGCTCATCCATGCGCGTCATTTTCTCTATGCGGTCGCGGACCTATGGGATCGCTATCCGGAAAAACGAACCGAGATGAAAGAGGAGCTCGCCGCCGTTAAGCTAGTCGCCACGAATACCGCGCTTGAGGTCGTCGATGGAGCCATGCGCATCGTTGGCGGGCAAAGCTTGTTCGCTGACAGTCCGCTCGGGCGTTATTACCGCGATGTCCGCGCCGGGCTGCACAATCCGCCTGCCGATGACTTGACGCTCGCATGGCTGGCCAAACGGGCGCTGTCTGATAACAAACAATAAAAGGGGCTCTTCATCAAGACAAGAAAGAAAGGAACACATCGCCGAAGACGCGGCAAGAAACAAAAAAGCTGTCCTTCACACATGAGGACAGCTTTCTGATCGAATTACTTCGCCGCAAGCGCCGAACGCAAAAATTCCGGCAAGGCAAAACATTGGCGAAAGACGGCATCATTAACGTATTTCGTGTCGTTTGGAATCGCCGTTTGCGCCGGGAAATCAAGCGGCCGTTTCGAGCCGATCGTAAAGCTCCACAGCCCGCCCGGGTACGTCGGCACGACCGCCGTGTACACGAGCACGTGCGGGAACAGTTCACGAATGTTGCGGTAGGTGCGTGTTAAAATATCCAAATGGAAAATCGGAGATTGGCTTTGGCACACCATGAGCCCGTCTTCTTTTAATGCGCGATGCACATTGGCGTAAAACTCCGGCGAAAACAGCGCTTCAGCCGGGCCGACCGGATCGGAGGAGTCGATCATCACAACGTCGTATACTCCTTCTTTTCCTTGTACAAATGCCACACCGTCGCCGTAAATAAACTGCACCCGCGGGTCGGATAAGTTGCCGGAGACGGCCGGCAAATGTTCTTTGCACGCCCGGACGACCTTTTCGTCGATTTCCACCATGTCGATGGTCTCCAAGCGGGCGTACTTGGCCGCTTCACGGGCCGCTCCACAGTCGCCGCCGCCGATGATGAGCGCTCGTTTGGCATCCGGGTGAAACTGCAGCGGCACGTGTGTGATCATTTCGTTATAAATATGACCATCGATCGAGGTCGTTTGCACGACGCCGTCAAGAACAAGCATGCGGCCGAAATCATACGAATCCAAAATCATGACATGCTGGTACTCGGACGGCTCGGCAAAAATCACCTCTTTGATGCGGTAGCTGATTTTTAAATTGTCACGGTCATCTTCGGTGAGCCAGAGCTCCCCGTTGTCCCAATGTAAATAAGGTGGTAAGGCATTTCCTTGGTGTTTCATTGTTACCTCCTTTAGGCTTGCGGATTTTCTCACACCTTTCTAATCTTAATATATTATGCGAAATGTGGCAAACAAAGGGGATTAGCGGCCGGTGCCAGATGTGTTCATCCCGCCGCCCATATTGGACGACTGGTTGCGTTTTTCCGGCCGCTCGTCGTTACCGCCACAGCCGGCGCAAAGGCTGATCGCCAACGCGCCAATGGCGGCTAGTGACACCCATCGTTTTCGCATCTTTTTCTCCTCCTTTCGTGTTTCATCCTCCGTCGAAGCGGCGGGCGACGATCGCTGCCGCCCGCTGTCCGGACAAGACCGCCCCTTCCATCGTCGCAAAGTATGGCTGGCGCGTATAGTCTCCCGCTAGCGTCAAACCGGGTACATCGGTTTGCTGACCCGGGCGCAAGTGGTCATAGCCGGGAGCGAGCGAGTGAAAATCTTCCGGATGGGAAATGACCCGGCTTTGCCTTACATGTCCGCTAAGCGGCAAGCCGATTGTGCTGGCGTCTGCATAGACTTGGGAAAGAATCGCTTCCCCGCTCGCCTTGATCCATCGCTCTGGGTCGCCGATAATGATCGACAAACGCCCCGGCACATGACGAAATGTCGTCCGCGACTGCTCCGCGAAGCTAGAAAGCACCGTCTCTGGGGCAAAGGTCGTGCGATCGTGCGGACGCGACGGCTGATCCATCTCTAACTGCACGGTGACCGCCGGCATTGTCGGCAGCGCAAACAGCGAAGCGAAAGACGGACGGGATGAAAAATGCGGCGCAAGCAGCCGCTTGGCCGCTCCAAGGGAAGTGGCCACCACCGTTTCCTTCGCCCGAATGGGTTCGCCTCGAACGATGACGCCGGATACGCGGCCGTGTTCAACGAGAAGCTGATCGGCACAAACACCGGTTTGCACTTCACCGCCATGCCGCTCGATGGCCTCGGCGATCGGCCTCATCATGACTTCTGTCATGCCGCCTAAAAAGGCGCCGATTTGCATGCGATAAAACCTTGGAACGGCGGGGCGCATCAGACCGAAAAAGACGTAGGCGGAAAACCGCTCGATCGGCAGAAAGAAAATACCGGTCGTCAGCGGCTTTACTAGCCATGTCACCGCCTCCGAGGACACGCCGCATTGCCGAGCATAATCGAGCACGCTGAGGCGGTCGAGCTCGTGCGGGCGGACGAGCGAATCATACAGTCCCCTGATGAAAAAGGGAAGGAGAGAAAGCTTTCCCATCGGGCCGATCAAGTCGTTGTTGGCCGCCAGCCCGCGCAAAAAACGAAGCGGTGCATACACCGGGGCGATGCCAAACGTTGCTTGTGTCTGCCTGTCCTTCAATATATCGATCTCCCGCTCCCAGTAAAAAATGTCATTCGGCGATACGCCAACGCTCTCAAGCAGGCGGGGGAGGGCCCGGTAGTAGCCGATCATCCGATGGAAACCGGACTCAACAAGCATCCCGTTCTCTTCCCACGACGAGGTGCGCCCGCCGATGACTGATTCGCGTTCAAGCACAAGCACGCGATGGCGGCGGCGGACGAGCTCCCAAGCGCAAGTAAGACCGGCCAGCCCAGAGCCGATAACAATCACTTCGTACCGTCTCATCGTTTTGTCTCCCTTCTCTGCGGCGATGCTTGCTTATAGTGTGCCTGTCAACAGCCAAAATAAAACTCCCCGCCCAAAGACCATCCGTGGAAAAGGCATCCCCTTGTGAGGGAGGTGCCTTTTGTTATGGCGGACATTCACATTTCCCCGTTGGCAAGTCCGCCACTTTTTTGTATGATGGAAACTAAATAACGGCAAGAAAAGGGAGAGACAACGGATGAGCACATTTCGCCAACATCGCTGGCAATCATTTTTGCAAAGCTACGAACATCGCGCCCGGCTGCTCATTTCCTGTCCGGATCGTCCCGGCATCGTTGCCGCGGTCACCTCATTTCTTTATGAACAAGGGGCAAATATCGTCGAATCAAGCCAATACTCGACCGATCCGGAAGGTGGCACGTTTTTCCTCCGTTTGGAGTTTGACTGCCCGAACGTCGCCGCTCGAAAAAATGAGCTTGAAGCGGCGTTTCGCTCGATTGCTGCGGAATTTGGCATGACGTGGCGGCTCCGGCTTCACCGTGACATTCGGCGAATCGCCATTTTTGTCTCGAAGGCGGAACATTGCTTGCTTGAGCTGCTTTGGCAATGGCAGGCGGGTGAACTGATCGCCGATATCGCTCTTGTCATCAGCAACCACCCGGATTTGCGCGAAACCGTTGAGCCGCTCGGCATCCCGTACGTACATATCCCCGTCACGAAAGAGACGAAAGCTGACGCAGAAGCCGAACAAATCCGCCTGCTTCGCGACTATCGGATCGATACGATTGTGCTTGCTCGCTACATGCAAATTTTATCGCCGGCGTTTGTCGCTGAATTTCCAGGGAGAATCATTAATATTCACCACTCGTTTTTGCCGGCGTTTGTCGGCGCGCGGCCGTACGAGCGGGCTTATGAACGGGGCGTCAAGCTGATCGGCGCCACGTCCCATTACGTCACCGATGATTTAGATGAAGGGCCGATCATTGAACAAGACGTCACCCGGGTGGATCACCGCCATCATCCCGACGATTTGAAACGGATTGGCCGCCTAATCGAAAAAACCGTGCTCGCGCGGGCGCTCAAATGGCATTTGGAAGACCGGGTCATCATTCACGGCAATAAAACGATCGTGTTTTATTGAAAGCAGGGAGGGAAGGATTTTTCCTTTCCCTCCTCGTATATGGTATAATGAACATAGAAACCGGAGAATGGCGAATCTTCCAATCGATGAGAAAAGCGGGGAAGGAGGAGCGGCATGGGAGAAAAACGAACGCCAAGCGGTTTTCTGTTAAAACAACGTGCGTTTTTAAAATTGTATTTGATCACGTTAACAGAACAAGAACGGCTGTACGGATTGAAACTGCTCGATGTGCTACGCCAAGAGTTTAAGCCGTTCGGCTACCGACCGAACCATTCAGAAGTGTACAAGGCGCTTCACGATTTGATCGAAGACGGCATTTTAAAACAAGTAAAGAAGAAAAAAGAAGGGATGAAATACCAAGAAGTCGTGTATTACCGGTTCGCCGAGGGCGGGCAGGAAAAAGCGAAGCTATACAAACGCCAGCTAAAAGCAGAGCTTGACCGATGCGCGGCGCTCATTCGCAAAGCGATTGAGGACAACTACAGTTAGGGGGCGCCGAGTTTTTTCTTTAAATATAAATTTACATAATACAATTATGGTTGATTTTATTTGTTTTGCGTCCGAACCGTTGATCTAGTAGAATGAGAGGGGAAGATGGCAACAGAGAGGAAGACCACAAATGATCACATGGCCACCAGTAGTCGCAAAAGCGATCGAGACACGAACCGAGCAGTTCCGCCACGATCCGGATCGGGCGTTGATCGGATCGGGCGGGTATACGGCCGACGACGAGGCGATTGTACACGACGCGGCGGTCGCCCTGGCGCTTGGGAAAAACGTGCTGTTAAAAGGACCGACCGGGTCAGGCAAAACGCGGCTCGCGGAAACATTATCCGCGCTGTTCGGCCAGCCTATGCACAGCATTAACTGTTCCGTTGACTTGGATGCCGAGGCGTTGCTCGGGTTCAAGACGATCGTGCATCAGAACGGCCAAGCTGTCATTGAGTATGTGCCCGGACCTGTGATTCAAGCGATGACGAAAGGGCATTTGTTATACATTGACGAAATTAATATGGCAAAACCTGAGACGCTGCCGATTTTAAACGGTGTCCTCGATTACCGGCGGCGGCTTACCAACCCGCTCACCGGCGAGGTCGTGCAGGCGAAACCGACGTTTGGCGTCATCGCCGCCGTCAATGAAGGCTATATTGGCACCGTTCCGCTGAATGAAGCGCTCAAAAATCGGTTTGTCGTCATTGACGTGCCGTATGTGCAAGGAGCGACATTAAAATCGGTGTTATTGGCGCAAACTACAGTAACGGATGAGGCGTTGATCGACCGTTTCGTCGCTCTATCGGCCGATTTGCTTACACAAGTGCGAAACGGACAAATCGCTGAAGAAGCCGCCTCCGTGCGCGCCTTGCTTGATGCTTGCGATCTGGCCGCATATATGCCGCCGCTGCGCGCGATTGAACGAAGCATTGTCGATAAGCTTGACGATGAGCGGGAGCGAGCCGCAGTGCGGAATATTGCTGAAACATGGTTTGAGGAGTAGGTGGCGGCGCATGGAACGATTCATGATGTTCGACGATCGGCCGATCGATTCGTTTTTGGTGATGCAGCTTTCCGATCTTGCCCGAACGCTCGCCCAGAACCGTCATTGGACGGTGGAGTTCGCCGCTCACTCCGGCGTGCATCTAACCCGGCCGATTGTTTACGTCAGCCGCTTTTGGGACGTCTATCCTGCCCACGAGAAAGAAGCGGCCATCAAAAGCGACGTCGTGCTGCGCCTTATTGGCACAAGGCGTCATACCGACGTCTCCGCCGTTCAGGCGTTCCGGCAAGCGGCCGACGCGCAGCCCTTGCCCAAACTGGCGAAACAGCTGTTTTCCTTCGCTGAAGATCTTCGTTTGGAAATGGTGTGCGAGCGGGAACGACCGGGGACGAAGCGATGGTTTCGGGTGCGCCGTCGCCTATACCGCCGCTATTTCGCCCAGCAATGGCAGGCGAACCAAACGCGGAGCGCCTTGGCTGATCAATTTTTGGCGGCTATGTATTTGCGGCTGACCGCGGACTCACCGCTTGATGATGTCCCGCTCGTTCCGATGGCAGATGAGGCGAGACAAGCGCGCCTTGAAGCGCTATGGCCGCAATTTTATGACGTCTCATCGACGGCGGAAACAGCCCGCTGGACGCTGACGATTGTTGCGCTGATGGAGGGCGTGCTGCCCGATGATATGGTGAACACCTATACGTCGCTGCCGATTGTCGACGACGGGGAAGACGAACGGAAGATGACGATTGACGACTTAAAACGAACCGATCCATTGGAAAACCGCGACACATCGAACGGCTCCTCAAACGGTGACGCGCACCGGCAAGTGATGCCGACTTGGCACCGGGAAACGAGCCGAACGGGCGGGAATTTTCTCCGTTTCGAGCTTGAGCGCGGCACCCGCACCGGAATGCTTGGCGACGGGGCGCGGCCGGGGGATGACGGCGATCAGGCGCTCGCCATCGTTCAAGGAACGTCCCAACCAACGAATCGGAATGACTATGGCCCCGAAGCGCACGCCTCCTTTGACGATCATCCCCGCACCGGAAGCGGCGCACCATACGGCGAGGCGAACCGTCAAGCCGAGCTCGTGCTTCTTCCTTCCCCGCCGCCAAGTCCGGTCCATCTCGAGCAATACCGCGCCAAGCAGGCGGCGGTGGCGCCGTACCGGAAACGGCTCGTGCGCGTGATGGAGCAATGGCTTGAGCATCAGCGCAGCGCTTGGCGCACAAACTTGCTCGCCGGACGGCTGCGCAAACAGCTCGTGCCGTTTTTCACCGATGAGCGGCCGCGCTTGTTTTACAAAAAAGGCGAGCCAGCGCGGCGGTTTGATGCGGTATTCGGACTGCTCGTCGACTGTTCCGCCTCGATGCACGACAAAATGGAAGAGACGAAAACCGGTCTTGTCCTTTGTCATGAAGCGTTGAAAACGTTGCGGGTGCCACATGCCATTGTGGGATTTTGGGAAGATGCGAACGAAGCGACCGCCGCTTGGCAGCCGAATTACATGCAAACGGCTGTATCGTTTCGCCGATCATTGGAGCCATCGAGCGGCCCGGCGATCATGCAGCTTGAGCCGCATGAAGACAATCGAGACGGATTGGCGATCCGCTGGATGACGGAACAGCTTCTTGGCCGTCCGGAAAGGCAAAAAGTGCTGCTCGTCTTCTCGGATGGCGAGCCGGCCGCATACGGCTACGAACAAAACGGCATCATCGATACACATGAGGCGGTCGCCGACGCGCGCCGTCGCGGCATCGAGGTCGTCAACCTCTTTTTAGGGCGCGGCGCCGATGACGAATCGACGCGGCGGACGGTGGAAAACATTTACGGCCGTTTTCGCGTCTTCGTGCCGCATGTCAGTGAACTCGCTGACCGTTTGTTGCCGCTTTTGAAAGCCTGGCTGCAAAAAAGTTTGTGACAGAAGGATGGGAAATGATGATCAAATTATTCACCGACAGCGACTTAGACGGCATCGGCTGCGGATTGCTGGCCAAACTGGCGTTTACGGAAGTCAATATTTCATTTTGTTCCTATCGAAATCTTGATGAACGGGTTGCCCAATTTTTGCAAAGCGAAGAAGCGGCCGATGCCATGCTATGGATCACCGACTTGGCCGTCGGCAAGGAAGTCGAACAAAAGCTGGCCGAACGAGCCGAGCGCGGCGGTCATGTGCAAGTGATCGACCACCATGTCACGGCGCTTCATTTTAACCATTACCCGTGGGGATGGGTCGTACCGACCGGAGAAGATGGCAAAAAAACATGCGCCACCTCGCTTTTTTACAACTACCTTGTCCGCGAAGGGAAACTGGCGCGAACGGAAGCACTTGACGCGTTTGTCGAACTCGTCCGTCAATACGATACATGGGAATGGGAAGAGAACGGAAATATACAAGCCAAACGGCTTAATGATTTACTGACGATTTTAGGGCTCGACAGCTTCTGGGAGACGATGAGCGAACGGCTTTCTTCCGGCCAACCGTTCGCCTTAACCGAAACGGAAGAGCTGCTTTTGGATATGGAAGAAAAGAAAATTCAGCGCTACATCCGGCAAAAACAAAAGCAACTCGTTCAGCGCTGGCTTGGCGACTATTGCATCGGCGTCGTCTTTGCTGAGCGCCATATGTCGGAACTCGGCAATGTGTTATCGAAGCGATTTCCTCATCTCGATTTAATCGCGATGGTCAATATGGGGACGAAACATATCGGTTTTCGTACCACTCACGATGATGTCAACGTCGCTGAGTTCGCTCGGCAGTTCGGTGGCGGCGGCCACCCAAAAGCGTCCGGTTGTTTAGTTGATGAGACGACATTCCCGCTCTTTGTCATCGAGACGTTCCCGCTGTTGCCAATTTACGGCGATGCGGAACAAAACCAGCTGAACAAACGAGACGGAGCGGAAGGAACCTTTTGGACGAATCATCATGGTCAATGGTGGTTGAGCCGTCATACCGAGCAAGGCTGGATCGTATATGCTGATGGGCAAGGGGAGGCGCATGCGTTTCCAGATGAAGCTAGCGGCGAGCGCTGGCTAAAGCGGCAGTTTGCGGCCGGCCTTGCTCATGATGAGGCGGTGCTTCAGTTTTTAAGCACACGACTCGCCCGAGACAAAGCCGACATTCAAGCAGACTATCTGGCAGCTGTCAAGCAATACAAACAACAAACCGGCATCGAACTTTGATGCCGGTTTTCCTGTTCGGTCAATCCTTCACCATTTCGCGAGGGCGATACAGCAGAAAATGTTAACATAATTGTAACAGTTTTTGTGTTTAGGAAAAACAGGGTTTGATTATAATAAGCACATAGGGAGGTGAGGAAAATGAAACAGTATGTTTTTTCTTTCTACACAGTTCAAGGAAAGACGATCGTATGGGAAGAAGCCATTACTGCGTCTGGAATGATGGAAGCCTTTTCAAAAGCGCAACAGTTGCTCATCAAACATAAACGAGAAAAGGGCGTGCCGATCCGCGTCAAATATAAAGGCGTTTGCTACCGTCATACCGATATCGCATGACAAAGAAAGGATGGGAATATGCTCTCCCTGCGACTATCGACACGCAGCGGGTAACGTGCAGTGTTTCTTGGAAGTGACTCAAGAACACTGCACGTTTTTATATGTCAACCAATACGGACGAGCTCCCGTCGTCATCGCGCACGCCTTTAACCAGCGGAAGGCTCGCTATCATGCGTATAAGACAGTTCGTTCGTGATAGAATACATGGGGATTTTTTTGCTTTGTCTCACTATCATGAGATTACTTTTATATGAGACAATCACTCATTTAACTTCCTATAATTTATATTATGTCTACTAAAATTTAAAAAATATATGAGTGGCCTTTTGATTACCACTACTCTTTCTTTATTTGATAAAATTCTTCGCTAAATTGTTTGTCTTGTTTCAACCATCTAAAATAAGTTCCTAATGTAATTCCAACTGTTTCACATGCTTGATGAACGCAATAACTTTTTCGATATTCATCGATAAAAGCTTTTTTTCTTGCTGCAACAGCTTGTTTTGTTCTTTTTAATTTCGCATTTTGCAATGTTTCTGCATCCATATTTTTATCTGGGAACGCTTCAAATTTGCGTTTTAAGTATAATCCTTTATCGTGATAAATCCAGTCGTAAAATTCCTTAATGTTTTTTCTGCCGCTCATATATAAACGAATATGTTTTTCTTTTTTGGTTAAGTACACGTCAAATCCTCGCGCTTTTAGATGATGTTCTAATACCGTCATGAAATCGAGAGAACCGCCAACAAAACTGACTAAATAGCCACGAGAATAAATATTTCCATCACCGTCAAAATAGCCTCTTATAAAATGATTTAAATACACTTCTGGAACATACGGAAATTTTATATCCAATGATTTATTTGGTGTGATACCATGTATCTCCATTAGATCGTTTTTCATAACTTTGCTATTGAGATATAACATATAAACACCGGTTTGCTTATTTTGATAAAGTGGTTGATTAGACCCTAATTCGTCTCTGATTTGTTCTAAAATATATTTTTCTTTTTGCGCGAATCCGATCGTCTGAAAATCATTGGAGACAAAACCGTCCGCTATAAAAAAACCTAAGATATAAGCCATATTTTTAGACCAAGTCTTGAAATAATCTTCATTTAACTTATACTTACGCTTCCAACTACCAAACGGCCTTTTTTCAATATTATGATCAGACAAAATCATTCTTATATATCTTGGGGACACATTGGAAAGCTTTGCAATTTCGGTGGTACTAGCACCTTCAAGATAAAGTTTTATAATTTCGTCTATCACCAACGTTCGTTTTATATTTTTTCTTGTCATCTTTAAAACCCCTTCCATATTTATTTAAAATATATTATAAGAACAAACGTTCTTATTGTCTATATGAATTAAAATATTCGTAATAATCCCTTCCCCACTTTAATTAATGAATGGAAATAAATCGCAAAACAAAAAAAGAGACAGTAAAGTGCAAGTACTGTCTCATCACGCCGCTTTATTCCTTATGCTCCGGGCTGCTTTTCACAATTACTGATAAATTGAGTGGAGGCATCGTCCTGTATGAAACAAGAGCAGATTCCGCAATCCTTCTTTCATAATTCTTAATCTCAACAAAAACAATTGACTGTAGATGAGCATTTTTCATTACAGTAATTTCCATTCACTAATGGAGCTGTTTTTTGATCACATCAATGGGAATCTCTTGCCTCGCGGCATCGTAGATGAACTCGACGATGCTGTGCCCTTTCCGAGACCGAAGAAGCTCCAGGCCGGAAGAGAGGTCTTGTTGAGATTCCGCGATGCTGTATACGCAGGCGAACAGCACCACGGCCCAATACCGTTTCACCGCCCGAATGTGACGAACACGGTCCACCTGACTTCAGCTCTCACATTTCGCACCCTCTCGACGAAAATCGGGAGGATTTTTTCGTTCCGATGTCGAATGAATCCTTGACACACAAGGAAAGTGAAGGAGTTTTTCTCTCATGAACGTTCAAGTCAAAAAGGTCTATCGTAATGATTATTTGAATATAATAAGTGCCCTATTCAAGAAACTGGGCCTGCCCCAATTGATTGACCATCTCGTTCCCGTTGATCCACAGTGCCAGACTCGAGTCAGCGATGCCGTTCAGGCCATCATCTACAATATGTTTGACGGCCGGCAAGCCCTCGTTCACGTGGAACGATGGGCTCAGGAGATCGATCTAGAGAAACTCATCCGTCCCGGTCTCCATCCTTCCTGGTTGAACGACGATGCCTTGGCTCGTCATCTCGACCGCTTGTATGAGGCCGATATTCACAAGGTGATCAGCACTTGCTTGATTCACATTTATCGCAAAGAAGGCCTTTCCCTCCGAGCCTTTCACGCCGATACGACGGACAAGACCGTTTACGGCGCGTATGAATCGGCCTCGTTAGAGGCCTTACAAATCACACATGGCTATAACCGCCATCATCGTTGGCAAAAACAGATCGGTTTCGGACTGGTCGGCAACGAGGACGGCATCCCGTTTTACGGCGATGTGCACGACGGCAACCTGCCTGACAAAACGTGGAATCCGGAGGTGCTGTCCCGTGTCCACGAACAGCTCAAACAAGCCAAGATGGAAGACGAATGGATTTACGTGGCCGATTCCGCCGCGATGACAAAAGACACTCTGGCGCAAACCAAAGCGGCCAACGCCTTTTTGATCACCCGAGGCCCTTCGTCGCTTCGGATCGTGAAACGGGCATTAGCGGAGGCCGATTCGCCTCACATCCCGTGGAGCGAACCCTTTACGCTGGCGGAGAGAAACGGCGCCACGTACCGGGTATGGGAAACATCCTCCACCTATGAAGGCCACCCCGTTCGGCTGATCGTCGTCGAATCGAGTGCGCTCGACCAGCGAAAAGGAAAGACGCTCGAAAAAGAACGAACCAAAGAAGCGGAGCTTCTTCGCGAGGAACAAGCCCATTGGGAGCGCCACCCTTTCTCGTGCCGGGAAGACGCTGAACAAGCCTTGGCGTCCCTCAAGATGTCCCTTCGCCCACGGTTTCATCAGGTCAAGGCCGCGGTCGAAGAGATCGTACGCCCGAAAAAACGGCGCGGACGGCCGAAAAAGGGGTGGAACCCGAGATGGAGACGCGGTATCTCTTGCGCCTTGACGTCGAATTCGACCAAAACGCGTGGGAACAGGCAAGACGGAAAGCGTCCCGGTTTGTCCTCGTCACGACCGTTCCGGAGGAATGGAAGGGCCAACAAATGGATGCCCAAGAGATCTTGAAGCTATATAAAGGGCAGATCTCGGTGGAAATGAACTTCGCTTTTTTGAAAGATCCGTTTTTCACGGATGAGATTTACGTCAAAAAACTAGAACGGGTCGCAGTATTAGGCTATTTGTTTCTGTTGGCCTTGGCGATTTACCGCGTTTTTCAGCGCCGAGTGCGTCAGTTTATTACTCCAGAACACCCGTTGAAGGGTCCTGGAGGCCGCAAGCTGACCCGGCCGACGGGACAGGCGATTTTTCAGCTGTTTCAATATGTGAACGTCGTCCTCCTGGAGCTGCCGGATGGGCGCATCCAACGCTCACTGGATCGCTCCCTCACCCCTGAACAACGAAGGATTCTGCAGGGGTTGGGGCTGGATGAGAGCATTTACGTGTAACGTCATACGGAACGACCAGCGATGGTAAAAAAAGGATAGCCATCGCTCGTTGTGTTGGTCAAAAAGTTATTCTGAAAAACTAAATAAAAAATCCTTTGTTTTGACCTTGTTAGGGTGCGAAATGTGAGTCAGCTGGTCTTTGGCCTGCCGGAAAACGCATTCGATCGACCAGTGTTGGGCATCGTAACGCAAGATGTCTTCGTCACTCAGCTCCCGGTCGGTGTCGAAGATGACATGGAGATGATCCGGCGTCATCGGTTCATCCGCCTTCCAAACCAGCAGCACCACCGCGTCATCAAGACCGTTGAGCGCGCCTTCGTAGCGGTAGACACGATCACGCTCGTTCCCCACCGTGACGAGGCGGGTGTCGTTGGGCTCAATATAGCGGGCGACCTTCTTCGCTTGGATGGCGATGCCTTTCGGATAGAGAATCCGGTTTGTCTTGAGCATGGCGATGACATGGAATCCTTGTTTCAGGCAGGCTTCGATGAGCGCTTGGGACGGATACCACGAATCCATGAGCACATACACCGGCTGAGCCCGTTTCCCCTTGAGCGAGGAAAGCATCTCGATCGCTAGGTCGATTTTGCTTCTTCCCACCGCCTTATCATAGAGACGAAACGCGAACGGAAACGCTTGCGTGAAGGTGTGCACCATCAGCCAAACAAGCGAATGCCCCCAAACGGATGGATGATCGTTGTGCGAGTAGTGCCAATCACACCCTTGAATGAATGGCGCGGGCAGCCCGTGACGAAGGCTTCGTTTTTTGACAAATCGTATCATCGATCGAAACAAAAAGGGGTTGATTCTCCTGTTTGGCTAGGCGTTCGATCTGGCGAAGGATCCATTCTTGCAGCTTCTCAAGCAGTTTTTCCTCGTTCCAAGGGCTTTTCGTGAAAAAGTGGCTCAGTGTCGTTCGATGATTCGGGTGAAAACTCCAGTACCGGACATCCGTCAATGTCCCCGAAAATCCCTTGGTCGTCAAGGCATCCACAAGATGAACGAGATGCTTGATGACCGGCTTCGAGAAATCAAGCGCCAATCCCAGCGTCATGAAAAACTTGTGGATTCCTTGATGATGTGCTAATCTATTCATGAGACATGAACCTCCTTGTGGGTAGTTGGTGGTACATCTATTCTAACCAAGGAATCGGGTTCATGTCTCCTTTTTTGTTTAGTTGTCAATTTATGTTAGCAAATTTGCTCATCTACAGTAAATATTAGCATTTGGACTTCTTTCGATAAAGAAAATAATGATACTTATGATTATAGGCAACAAAGACGCGACACCTAATATATTTCCTGCTTTTTTTCTTATCTAACACGATAATCCCCCTTTGTTAATCATAACTTTCAACCAAAAATCACCTCCACCTTCCAACATTATACATCATGTAAGAACCGGAACAATCCATTTTTTATTTTTTGTCTCTCCCCCTTCCCTCTTTTCCTAGTAATCATTATGGAATTAGTAATGGAATGAATGGTTCAAAAAACATTGACGTTTGGAGGGGCTAACGTGTCCCTTTGCCGACTAAAGAAATTTGCGAATACGCTGGATTGTAGCAAGATGCAGCCCTTCATGGAAAATGGTGCGCACTAACACTTGGGCGATCGTGTGCATGCCGGATTCGGTCGGCGCGAATTCTTCTTCGAGGCGCTCCCCGTACCATTCGCAAATTTTCGTTGGCTGCTCCGCCAATAATTCTTTTAATACAGACAGCGACGGGGGCTTTGTGTGCCACGTGGCAGGGCTGGTGCCGAAGCCAAACAAACCAATCGCGAAAGCCTTCGGGAATCGGGATCGGCTCTTTCGTTACATGCTGAATCCAAAGATATTGGTCTAAATAGACGTGCCCGAGATTCCAACGAATGTTGTTGTTGAATCCTTTTGGCACGATGTCCGCCTCTTCTTCAGTAAGCCCGTCCACTACTCGAAGCAATTCCCTGCGATAATCTTCTAATTGCCGAAACAACACTTCATGCCGTTTTTCCATTTTGCCACCTTACTCTCATATCGGCTTGTACTTAGATGAAACCCTCAACGAAAAATCGGAAATTCTTTATTGCAACTTATATATATGGAAGTGTAGACAGCCAATTTAGGTATCGGACTGACGAAATGGGCGCCGATCCTTGATACCACGGCGGTATTGTATTTGCTTTTTGAAATACTTGGCCGATTAACAAAATGAGAATCGTCGCAAGCAACGATTTCAAAATGTTAGATCATTTTTACCTGCGGTTCTATAATGGAATAATTTCTTCCGCGTCCTTCAATCTGGTCTTTATATCCTATAAGTGTATTTAGCATTGTATTAGGATAGTTCACTTTTTCTCTCAACTCTTCACTTTTGCCATCGATATATCTGTACTTCCATAAGCACCATAATAAGAATACTCCACGTCAAGTTGATCAATTTTATTACTCTCATCAAAATAGATTAAGTAGTACATAAATTGACACACCTCATTTTTCTTACTCCAATTGATATATTTTTTATCTAAACTCTATTGACTAAAACAATTTTATGCCTTATATTTAATTTAAATCAAGGTGTTATTTTCCCCGCTACCATTTGGCAGGGCTGATAGCACAAAAGTTCGGTAAGATAGCTTTTCCCCGCTACCGTTTAGGCAGGGCTGAGCTATCTTTTTTGTTTTTTGGTAGTAACCCCATTGTCCATAGGTTACCTAGTCCTGCTGAAATAGTAAACCTTCACGCCTCCTAACGGACTCATTAAACTTTCGATTGGTTTACTAAAGTCTGTTCTCTTTCAACGTTGGACCAACTCTGGCATATGCGGAAAGGGGCGGCCAATAGCCGAACGATCGTCTGATTGACCCTCCCCATTTCGTTTGTGCGCTCATTTGGCTGCAACGATGGTGGTCTCGTTACTTTGTTTGTTCTTTTTCGACTCGTTTTGGCATATGCTCTTTTTCATACGAATCGTCCTCAGCATTGTCGTGAATCGTTTTTTGCAACACGAACGACAATTCCAAATGATACAACGATCTGTTGCGGAAGGAAGCGCAAGACGGCTTCCTTCCTCTCGATTAACCCACTTTGATCGCGTTTTTCTCTCCTTGTTGCAGTTGATACATTTGATAATAGTTGCCTTTCTTGTTCATCAGTTCGTCATGAGTGCCTCGTTCGACGATCGTGCCGCGGTCTAGCACGAGAATTTGATCGGCATTTCGAATCGTCGATAAACGGTGAGCGATGATAAACGTGGTGCGCCCTTTTTTGAGCACATCGAGCGCTTGCTGAATGACCGCTTCCGTTTCCGTATCGATGTTGGCGGTTGCTTCATCGAGCACTAAAATGGCCGGATCGAATGCCAAGGCGCGGGCAAACGAAATGAGCTGGCGCTGCCCGGACGATAGCGTGCTTCCTTTTTCAATGACCGGTTCATCAAAACCGTTCGGCAAACTTTTGAGCCATTGCTCCGCCCCGATGTCGCGAAGCGCTTTTTCGATCGTGCTGCGGGTAATGCGCGGATCTTGCAAACTCACATTGGACGCGATCGTGCCGGTGAACAAAAACGGATCTTGCAGAACGATCCCCATATGCTTGCGCAACATTTGTTTAGGCATCGTTTGGATATCGATTCCATCGATGAGGATGCGCCCTTTTTGAATGTCATAAAAACGGAACAATAGATTCATGATCGAACTTTTCCCGGAGCCGGTATGCCCGACGAGCGCCACCGTCTCTCCTTGCTTGACCGTAAAGGAGATGTTTTTTAACACATATTCGCCGTCCTTATACCCGAAATACACGTTCTCAAACACGACGTTTCCTTTGTAGCGCGGCATGTCTCCTTCGTACACCTCATCGCCGGGCTCATCGAGAAGCGCAAAGACGCGCTGAGCGGCAACAAGCGACTGTTCTAAGTTCGCCAACTGGTTCACCATCCCGGTCACCGGCTGGAACAAGCGGTTGAGATAATCTACAAACGCGTACAGCACGCCCATAGAAATGGCCTGGCCGCTTAAAGAACCGCCCCCGAAATGCCAAATAAGCGCCACAAATGCCACGTTGCGGAGCACGCCGACTAAGTTATGCGATGTGAGCGCATTTAGGCTCAAAAGCTTATTTTGGTAGGTGAAATAGTCTTGGTTCAGCTCGTCAAACTCGCGCTCCGTTTCCTTTTGTCTGCGAAATGCTTGGATGATGGTCATTCCTTGAATCGACTCGTTAATCATCGCATGAATGTCGCTTAAGCGCGACCGAATGATTTGATTGTATTTCGACGCGTATTTTCGGTACACCTTCATCCATACGGCTAAAATCGGCAAGAGGAGGAGGCAGACGGCCGCCAAACGAACATCTAAAAGAAACAGCGCGATAAAAATGCCGGTAATATAGATGCAACTTGTAAAAAACGTCGCCAATACCGTAACGTAGAGCTCGCGAATCGCTTCCGTATCGTTCGTCGCCCGCGCGACGATTTTCCCGGCCGGCAAACGATCAAAATAGCGAATCGGCAGGCGTTGGATGTGCGCAAAGACGTCTTTGCGCATTTTTTGAATAATGCGATTCGCCGCCATCTGCAAGTAGTAGCGCTGTCCGTATTGAAACGCGGTCGCCGCGACGAGCAGGGCCATGTACAGACCTAATAAGGACACGATACGGTCAATGTCCGGCTCGTAAAAACGCATGAGCTCTCGAACGGACAACTTTTTGGCTGGATATGAGACCGACTCGTCCCCGCGGCGAATCGTGAGGACGCCGTCTTGGACGGAGCGGTTGCCGTCCAAGGCGACAGCGCGGTCGACAAAATAGTAATGCCGCCCGACTTGCAAAATGCGCACTTCTTTCCCTTTTTCTTCTCCTTGTGCAAAATCGCGCTCCCGCTTATACCATTTTCCTTGATAAAACACGGCATGGTTTCCTTTAGAAGCTTCGTGCCACGGAGACTCGATCCCTAAAATATGCTGGTCAATCACTTGTTTGGCGATCAACGGCCCCGTCAGTTCGGCAGCCACCGAAACCGCCAGCATGCACAAGGCGAACACCATCATTTTTTTATAGTGAAGGGCGTAAGCGAATAACCGTTTTCCGACGTTCATAAACACACCCCGCTTTCTTCTGTCGTCGCTGCGGCTTGTTGGCGGATCCATTGCTCGTAATACCACCCGTTTTGGGCGAGGAGTTGTTCATGCGTGCCTTGTTCGATCACTTTTCCGTCATCTAGCACGAGAATCCAATCGGCATGCTCGATCGCCGATAAACGATGCGTCGTGATGATCGTCGTTTTTCCGGCGCGCTCGCGGCGAATGTTTTCCATAATCGCCGCTTCCGTTTTCGCATCGACAGCGGACAAGGCATCGTCTAAAATTAAAATTTCCGGATTCATAAGCAGCGCGCGGGCGATCGAAAGCCGCTGTTTTTGCCCTCCTGATAGCGCAACCCCTTTTTCCCCGACTAACGTATCGAGCCCTTCAGGAAGCATTTCGATATCGTTGCGGAATGCGGCTAAATCAATCGCTTTCTGGAATTCTTCATCGGCCGCCTCTTTGCGTCCGAATACAATATTTTCTTTCACCGTTTTCGAAAATAGCACATGGTCTTGCGGCACGTAGCCAATCCATCCTTGCACCTGTTCAATTGGAATTCGCTCGAGCGGAACACCTGAGACAGTAATGCGCCCTGTTCCTAGCGGATACTCCCGAAGCAATTGCTTCACAAGCGTCGTTTTCCCGCTCCCTGTGCGCCCTACGATGCCGAGCGTTTGCCCGCGCCAAAGCGTGAACGAGATGTTTTCTAAATTGTGGACGCTTGATGACGGATAGCGAAACCCGACTTGATCAAACACAATCGATTCGGGGATCTCAACCGATTGCGGCTCGGGATGATTCTGCACATCCGGAACGTAGGCGAGCGTTTCGTTCACGCGATCGAGAGAAGCGTTGCCGCGCTGCATCACGTTCATAAGCTCGCCGATGGCAAACATCGGCCAAATCATCATGCCTAAATAGACGTTGAACGAAACGAGTTCGCC
Organism: Geobacillus sp. C56-T2; assembly: GCF_007829715.1. Classification (NCBI taxonomy): domain Bacteria; kingdom Bacillati; phylum Bacillota; class Bacilli; order Caryophanales; family Anoxybacillaceae; genus Geobacillus; species Geobacillus sp. C56-T2. Next base: position 1,671,229 of record NZ_VJWB01000001.1, on the reverse strand, counting down.
GAGCGTTATTTCTTGATGGAACACTAAGTATGCCCCGTACCCTAATCCGATTAAATAGCTCAGGCCCACTAGCAGTTTAATCGTTGGATCAAAGAGCGAATCGATTTGTGCGACTTTCATATTTTTTTGATACACGTCTTCCGTCAGCGCTTGAAATCTCGCTTCATCCACTTTTTCCTGCACATAAGCGCGAATGACGCGCACGCCCGAAATCGATTCGAGCACATAATCGTTCATGTCGCCAAACGCATCTTGCGCTTTTGTAAAGCGTTCGTGAATTTTTTTTCCGTACAGATTCATCGCTGCCGCCATCAAAGGCAGCGGCAGCAACGCCGCAAACGTCAGCTTCCAACTGATCGACAGGCCCATCGTGAATAAAATGACGAGCATGAACGCGCTCGAATCCACAAGCGTTAAAATACCAAGTCCGGCCGTATTAGCGATCGCTTTTAAGTCGTTCGTCGCCCGCGCCATTAAATCGCCGGTGCGATTGTTTTCATAAAACGTCGGCGTCATGTTGAGTAAATGTTTCATCAAGCGGGAACGCATGCTTCGCTCTAATAAAAACGCGCCCCCGAACAGCTGATACATCCATATATAGTTCACGCCGTAAATGAGTACCGTCAGCCCCATAAGCCATCCGGCATATGCGATCAGCTTCTCCTTGGTGAAGCCGTCCGAATGTATATCGTCAATCGCGATTCCTAGCAATTTGGGCGGAATCGTTTCGAACAGGCCCCCTAACATTAAAAGGACAATGGCGATGACATATCGCTTCCAATGTTGCTTGAAAAACGAACGAAGCTTCCATAATACCGAAAACATATGGACTCAACCCCTTTATTGTTCAATGATCATCTAACCGCTCTCCATCTCTCCGGCTGGCAATGTGAACGGTGTCCATCTTATTTTCATTTTGCCTTCCTCCCTTAAATTTGTAGATTGCAAGCTTAAAACAATCGGTAAACGGAGCATTTCCGGTCCATCATTTCTTCTTCCACTTGCCGGATGAGCTGTTCTTGTTTGATTTCCTCCATCGTCCATGTCCGTCGCTCGATGGTAATGGTCACAAACAATAAATAGATCGTCATCGTCCCTCACCCCCTTTCATAAATAAAAGCCGCGGGTTTCCTGGAGTTCCCGCGGCGCAACAGCCGAAAAAAGCCGCAGGAAAGCGACTCCTGCGGCGCAAAAACGCAAAAAAGCCGCAGGAAAAAAACGATCTCCTTCCCGCGGCATTCGCTGTGCTGTTTAAGATAAAATGACCGTAACAGACTCGGAAGGTCGAATCGTTTTTCGTTGTTCCATTGTGCGTGTTGCTCGTTTCATCATTGCTTTCATGTTGTTCATCCTCCTTCCGAAATCATGTTACGAAGTCAATTGTATCCAAAAACGGTGAAGTTGTAAATGATTTTTCATGATTTTTATGAAACTTTGTGACATACTCCCACCATCTACGCTGACGCTTCACATTGTTTATGATAACCGCTGAAACACATCATGGAGGCAAACCTTTAAATCTGGATACAGAAAAGAAACGAGTACACCTTGTTCTCCAAATACTTCCCTTTTTTCATATGCTCCGTTATGCCACCCGTACACCTCCACGGTTCGATGCAGCGGATCAACCATCCAGTACTCTTTTACTTCAAACCGTTGATACAATTTGTATTTTTCATTTCGGTCTTTTAACGCCGTACCCGGAGACAACACTTCTACGATTAAATCAGGGGCTCCCACGCATCCCTTTTCTGTTATTTTCTCTCGGTTACAAATAACAGAAATATCGGGCTGCACTACATTTTTCGCGGATTTGTCATCAAGGCTTGAAGCGAATATGACATCAAATGGGGCCATGACCACTACACATCGTTGTTGTTGAAAATAATCCCGCAATGCCGCATACAACTCACCAACCATATACTGGTGAGCAAACGAAGGAGAAGGAGCCATGCTATATGGCACGCCATCAATCAATTCCCATTGTCCGTCCCATTTGAGATAATCTTCATATGTATAGTTGTGATTTGAAAACTCCGGAGTCGTCATCGCGCCTTCACTCCATTTCTTTTTTTATAATTATATACCGTAAATGAGCCAATTTCGCTAACTGTAACGCGACGATTCTCCAAAGATTCGATTACGAGTTTTAGCGCAGTTAAACGACACTCATTTAATGTTTTTTGAGAACTGCCTTCTTTTGCCTTTGCTATCTGTTTTTCGATAGATGGAAACTTCTCTTCAATCCGCTCCATGCTTTTATGCGAATCGCTGTTGGCCGCTAAAGATTTCACGAAGAAAAAGACCTCACTAACAAAGGCCGCAAGCAACGCGAGCGAACGAGCGACCCCCAATCCATTTTTTCTGAAGCATTCTTTACCTCCATTCCGCTAACGAAAACACGCCGTTTTTTTCAAAATCGTATACAATCGCCGGGGGCAGCAGTTGACGCGCTTCATCCTTTGTCGCCCAGCAATAGTGGATATGTTCTTTCGAAAGGATGACCTCGTGCTGCTCGCTTGTGCATAAATACGTTAAGATGACGACTTGCCGCGTCGGATGGGTTTGGAACGTCGCAGCGTATAAAACTTTCTCCACCGTCACCGTCAACCCAACTTCTTCTTCAATTTCGCGAATGAGCGCAGCTTCTAACTCCTCACCAAAGCGCATCCCCCCTCCGACCAGCTCCCATGTTCCGCCGCCTACTTCATCATGAGGCGCGCGCTGGACGATTAGCACGGTCCCTTTATGTAAGATCAACCCTTTCAAAACGACAACGATGTTCTTTCGATGTTCCATCCGCAGTCCCCTTCTTCTAGATTTTGCCCTCTACACAATACTCTATATGGTTGAATTGAACAGATCAAGGAAAAACAGAAAGGACGGCTCCGTTTGTTCGCCCTATGTTAAAATTTAATTTTACTTAAATATTTAAATTGGTTTATAATATAGGTAGACTCATCATCAACAAACAAGAAAGGGATGTCCGATGGACGATTTAAAAGCATTGTATCAGGCCATTAAAGAAAAAAACGATGCGGTGACCGCGTTTTTATTGCAAGAGATTCGCGCCATGCTCGGCGCTGAGTATCAAGAGCTAACCCAAAGGCAAGTGATGCTGCTGGAGATATTGAGGCATCAAACCATGACGATCAACGAAATCGCCCAGTTCTTTTCCATAACTCCAAGCGCCGCCAGCCAGCTCGTTCGAAAGCTGGAGGAAAAAGCGTATGTTCGCCGAGACATCAATCCAACCGACCGCCGTGAAATCATCGTCCGCTTGGATCAAGCGGGTCAAACATATCATGACAAAATGGGCGAAGTCGAATTGCGCTTAATGGAAAAATATTATGGAAAACTTCAGCGTGAGGACTTAGAAAAGCTGAAAGAAATTAACGATAAGCTCTATACCATCATCATAGAGGCACATCGGTCGTAACCCTTCTCCATTGGGGAAGGTCTGTCGAATATTTAAGTTTATTTAATAATTAATTTTATTAAACTAATAAGGGAGAGGAATCTGATGAATCGAATACGAAACAGTCGTTATATGCAGTTTATAGCGGCGTCTCTGTTCGCTCTGTCTGCTCTTTATCTAGCGGTGCGAAAACATGGTCATGCTTTAGAACATACGTCTGTTTTATTGTCGCTTACCATCGTTTTTCCGCTGTATTTAGCCGTTGTTTATCGAATGACGATCGGTCGGATCAAGCGTTCATGGAAAGCGTGCGTTAGCGTAGCCGCATTTGGGCTAATTATCGTGTATGTGATCATTCCCCCTCCGCTTCGTGAACAATACCATTTCATCAAATACGTTTTTTTCGTCATTGAAAGTTTGTTCATTGTGATCGAATTATGGATCGCTTGGTCTATCATCCGAAACCTCAGAGCCTTTATTCGCACCTTTCGTGTTGAGAAAACGAAACATTTCTATTTTTTAAGCACTTATACCCATGCCATTGAAGCGGTGTTCAGGCGCCCTGTCTTTTTGCTTCGGATCATGATCACAGAGATCGCTGTGTTGTATTACTTAACGTATCGCAAAAAAAGGCGTCATCTGCCGCTGCCGTATCCAACTTACAGCTATCATAAGAAAACGGAATATTTCGGTGTCTTTTTGATGCTCGTGCATGCGATGCTCATCGAAATCGTCGGCGTTCATTGGCTCGTCATGCAGTGGAGCGAAGTAGCCGCTTGGACAGTGACGTTTTTTGACGTGTATTTCCTGCTCGTTCTGATCGCCGACTATCGGGCGATTACGCTGTCTCCGATTATTCTGGCGCCTGACCGAATCCATATCCAATTAGGAATCCGCAGCTTTGTAGAGCTGGAGTACGCCAATATAGAAGAGATCACATGGGACGTGACCCAAAAACCAAAGCGAAAGAAAGAAGCCGATGCCTATTCGGTTGCGCTATTAGGCTTTTTTGACGAAGAGACGAAACTGGAAATCCGCTTGCGGCAGCCGGTGGAAGTAATCGGGCTGTTTGGGCGAAAAAAAACAGTGCGAAAACTATATGTGACAGTCGATGATGCGCACGGATTTTATGAGACGGTGTCAGAAAATTGGAAGCGGGTGCTTCAGGGGAAATAACAGAATCGGCCCAGCTGAATCGTGGCGGGCCGATGTTGTTACCTTTTATTCAATCAGTCCTTTTTTGACCATGTAGTGCTCCATAGCTTGATGGAGCCATTGTTCTTCTTCTTTTGTAAAAGGAGATGGCATCCAATTGCATGTTTCCGCCTCCCGAACCATCTCTTCCACTTGTTCTAGTCGCCCGAGCATTTGCATCGTATCAGGACCAACAAAGGTCAATGTGGCATTCATATACTGTTCCATCAATGCTTCTACCTCTGGATGATCCACAGGCGTACCCGCCAACTGCTTAGCCTTTTTTGTCAGACGAACCCATTCTCGATCCATCGCCATCATATCTGCTTCGGATTTGTGAAATAAGGAGTCGATCAGCGATTGCGGTAGATATTGTTCAAGCCACCGACGCTGCTCGTTCTCCGTTTGCAGACTATGGATAAGACTCATGATCACCTCGTTGTCCACTTCTTTTTCTTCCCGAAGCAAAAATAATATGCGATCCATCGCCTTGATTGCTTGTTCAATAGATTTTCTTTTTTCCTCGAACAACCGCCTTTGCATTTCCAAAGTTTCCCTCAAACTTAAATCCAATCGAGTCTGATTCAAAAGTTGATGGATTTGCTCTAAACTGTATCCTAAAAATTTTAGACTAACAATTTTTTGAAGTATCAACACATCGTCATCAGTATACATGCGTCGTCCGGAATGAGGATGCTTTTTCGGCGAAAGCAAGCCAATCTCATCATAATAACGGAGGGTTCGAATGGTCGTCCCTGTTTTTTGCGCAAACTCTCCAATCGAATAATAAATCACACTCATGCTCGTTTCATTCCTCCCTTGTAGCGACAAAGTGATCGTCTTTATCATACTTCGTGACGTTACGGAAGGATCAATACATTTTTTCACTTTGGAAAAGGCTTTAGAAGGCCGGTGAAAAACGGCTGCCACGAGCAAATCAGCGGCATCTCGCCAAAAAAGAAGGTTGGGTTCGCCGGACTGTTCTAACTGAGAAACAGATGGAACAGCACGATTTTGGACGAAACCACCGCCCCCTTTAGTGGATTCATTGCTCACGCAGATGGAGGTGATCATTTCTTTTATGAGGTAGCAAAAGAAAATGATGTAGAAATCAAAGCATTAGAAATCATGCCAGATCATGTTCATGTTGGGTCTTCACCATTTTCTGTGATTTCCACTCAATCCTAGAAACATGTTAGCTGGATGAAATAGGTTCATCAGTCAGGATCCTTCTTCCGCATACAGACCACGAAGTTGGTAGAATGGAAACAGTCAAGTGCTTTCCTTGACGGGTTCCATTCTACCAACGATCATACCGAGAGCGGAAGAAGGGAGCGTTTAGGCAGCCTGACTACCTGTAGTGTTCCCTGTACACTCCAGAAATACACGCAAACGAAACCGTTCCCGATTTCGATAGCCATATGCCCGGCGTTTGATGTTTTTGATCTTGTGATTCGTTCCCTCGATTCGGGCATTGGTATAGGGGCACAAAAAGTAGGAAAGAATCGGCTCCTTCCACCTTTCAAGCGTGTTGGCTACTTCCTGAAAAGAAGCAAAAGGGCTCTGTTTGGCTAACTGAATCCATTCTTCCAAGCGTTCCTTTGCTTCGTTATATCCATCGGTTCGGTAAAAATCCCGAAACAACTCTTTCAGATAATAGGCAATGGAAAGTACCGGATACTCCTCCAAGATATCGTCTAATCGATGCCGTTGGTCCTGACGAAGCTTTTCACAGCCTTTCAAGAGAAGATATCGAGCCTTTTTCAATGGAGAACATTCCTTTCTTGCTTGATCCAAGGCTTGTGTCACTTTTTGAACCACATGGTACTTATCGATGACAATCGAAGCAGATGGAAACAGGGCACGAACCGCCTTATGATAAGGTTCCCACATGTCAAGAATCACCGTTTGAACCCTTTCTTTCGACAGGACCTTTTGGCTCAACAAGTGGATAGCGGAGTCACATTGGCGATCGGCATGCATTCCCATGACGGATCCAGCTTTGGCATCCATCAATATGGTTTCATACTGATGTCCCTTTTTTACAGCGATTTCATCTAAGCTAAGCACCATCTCTTCTTGAGAAGATGTTTCTATCGCTGTCTGACGCTCTTTTGCTTTTTTCGATGCGATGGAGTAATAGATGCGTTCCAATGTCGTATATGGGATACGGTGCTTTCGGCTCACCTCTTGAATGGTGGAACCTTCACAAAGTTCATACAAGTACTCACAAAATCGGTTGGTGTAGTGCTGATTGGGTTGAACCGATTCCAAAGAGGCGGAAAACACTTGAGAGCAATTCCAGCACCGATAGCGCTTTATTTTCACGAACAAGTACACCGGTTGATGGAAAATCGCCAAATCCCGTACTTTTCTTGTCCGTCTGTCGTGGACAGAGGAAGTGGCAAACCCACAATGAGGGCAATGTTCCTGTGTCTCTGTTTTCTCTACATGAATCGCATAACCATAGGAATGAAGTTCTTGTTTAATCACTTTAAATTCTGGCAATCCTAGTGGTATAGAAAGCACTTACGAGACCTCCTTAATGTTGATTTCACCGCTAACATTATTGCCAGGATCTCGTCAGTGCTTTCTCTTTTTTGTCACTAAATCACAAAATTTGGTGATGAACCCATATGTTTATTTCTTTTGATCCACGACAACATATCCATAAAAAATTAATACAATCATTCAAAGGAAGAAGTAGTAGAATATTAAGAGAAAAATACCCATCATTAAAAAGCAGGCTTCCCTCTCTTTGGACGAGAAGTTATTTTTGTTGTACAGTCGGTCACATTTCAGAAGAGGTAGTAATGAAATATATTGAAAATCAGAAAAATGTATAAAGGAGGTTTTGATTTTTTTGGAACATATAACAATAGCCAAATTGAATGAATTAGACGAGATAGTAAGAATCGATGCGGAAGTTATTGGAGATGAAAGCAGAAGAACATACATAAAGAAAGCAATTGAAGAAGGGGGATGTTTAGTCGCTAAAGTTAACGGGTCAATTGTTGGTTTTTTGGTTTACAACACTCATTTTTTTGAATGTAGTTTTATCTCATTAGTTGTTGTAAAACCTTCAGAGAGAAGAAAAGGATATGCGAAATCACTAATCAAGTATTTTGAAAATATATCTCCAACGGAAAAGATTTTTTCTTCAACGAATCAATCTAATGAGAGAATGCACAGGGTATTCTTATCACTTGGATATAGTAAGAGTGGTTTTATTGATAATCTGGATGAAGGAGACCCTGAAATAATTTACTTTAAACAACTCAAAAAATAACTCTCTTACTTATCTCCCATGGAAGAACGAATGAACTTCCATCATCTGTGGCGCTGGTACCGTGTTCGCCACGTTCGGGCGTTGAAACGGTATTGGGCAGTGGTGCTGTTCGCCTGCGTATCCAGCATCGCGGAATCCCAACAAGACCTCTCTTCCGGATTGGAGCTTCTTCGGTCTCGGAAAGGACACAGCGTCGTTGAGTTCATCGATGACGCCGCAAAACAAGAGATTCCCATTGATGTGATCAAAAAACAGCTCCATGTTGCCTAAGGGGTACCCTGTTTGTCTCTATTTAGTAATATTTGAAAGGATTAGGTAAAGATGATCGTCGTGCAAAATGTCAACAAAATCTATCCGCCTCACCGCCACGTGTTGCGCGATCTCTCTCTCGAGCTGAATGACGGAGATCGGCTCATTCTTTTAGGGCCAAATGGGGCTGGGAAGACGACCTTAATAAAGTGCATCATCGGGCTTACTGCACCGGACAGCGGCCGTATTTATGTAAATGGGGTGGATGTTGTCCGCAATCCGAATGGGGCGCGCGAGTCGATTGCGGTCGTGTTTGAAGAAGCCGACAACTCCTATTCATATTTAAATGTTTTTGACAATCTCTTGTATTTTGGTTTGTTAAACAAGTGGAGCCGTTACGAAGCGAAGCGACGGGCCGAACAAATCATGGCCATGTTGAATCTGACCCCCTACGCGGATCGTCTGGCCCAAGCCCTTTCGCGAGGGATGAAACAAAAATTGGCGTTTGCGATCACCTTAATGAAAGGAGCGCCGTTTTTGTTCCTTGATGAGCCGACTCTTGGCCTTGATGTTGAGTCACAGCATCATATTCGAGCGCTGTTGACGGAAAAACACAACTGGTGGAACGCCGTCCTCATTACGACCCACGACATTCCGTTTGCCCACGCCGTCGGAAATCAATTTGTCTTTATCAAAGATGGAACCATCATTTGGCGGGGAACAAAGGAACATTTTTCAACTCCAGCTGACTTGGAAACTCATTTTTTAGCGGCGATTCGTTCCTATCAATTCTCCCAAGAGGTTGGTGATTGAATAATGGAGGCCGCTTTGCAGTATTGTTTTTCAGATACTGTCGATGCGCAAATTCATGAACATCCATTGGCAACCAAACAAAAATAGACAAACCTTATTAAATCAAGTCTTCTTTGATTCGGCAAATCCGCCATGTCGTCTAGGGAGGTGGGGTGATTGCTCCGGCAAATTTTTCGTGTTGTATCGGCGTCGTTTTTGAAAAAAAGAGCAGAGTATCGCCGATATTGGTTCGATTTTACTGTTGGGCTGATTATTAAATTTGTCTTTTTTTTCGGTACGCTGTACGCAAGCCCCATCCAGACGGGAAAAGAGGCGGCGGTCAAGCTAGCCGGTTTCAGCCTTTGGTACTTAAGCGCTCATTTGATCGCAAAGCTTGGCAACAGCGCAATCGAAGAAGCGTATCTCGGCACCGCAGAGCAAGTGCTTTCAACGAAGACTCCTCCATGGCAAATTTTGATCGGCGTGGTGGTCGCGGAAGTCGCGTTGTCGTTCGCGTGGGTGGCGCTTTTTTTCCTTTGTGCCGCCTTGATCATTGGATTTTCCGAAATTGTTTCGGGAGCATTGTCCATCGTAACGGAAATCGTCGTATTTGGTGGAGTGAGTCTCATCGGCATGACGGGGATCGGCGTGTTCATTTTAGGACTGTCACTCCGCTTAAAGCAAGTCGGGGCCGTTACTGAAGTGCTTCTTTACTATTTATTAATCTTCTCAGGGTTTTTTCTATCTTCGAATCGATTACCAGCCGCCTTTCATATTCTCAACGCCCTTTCTCCTCTTTCTTGGGCTGTACAAGGAATGAGCGCAGGATGGCGCGCGTTCTTTCCCGCGTTCGGCGTCTCGCTATTGTGGCTCGCCATCGGCTCATTCGTCTTAAGACAACAATGGAACTGGGCGAGGAAGAACGGAAAAATAGGAAGCTACGTATAACGAAAAGACAGGTTGAAGCGGCCCCCACAGCTGATCGGTTCTTATATGTAATTCAATATTTCACGCGGCGCAAAATCATCGATGCTCTGCAATTCTTCCTTGCTCCACCATTTTACCTGTTGCCATGCATCCTTTTCGTCTTTCGTCATATTTTCGAACGATAATCTCGTATCGGATGGAATCATGATTTTGTAATAAATCTCTCGACTAACAAAAGGACCTTGTTTCCCATCGATCCATACATCGAGTTGAAATAGGGGTTCGCCGACAAGGTCGACAACAATGCCTAGTTCTTCGTATAACTCTCTTTTTAACGCTTCCGCCGGGGTCTCATTTTCTTCAATCCCTCCCCCTGGAGTCACCCATAACACCTTGTTTCCTACCACATCGCGAAATTCAAATCGCTGAAGAAGAATTTCATTCCGTTCATTGATGATCACGGCTCTAGAACATTGGCGTATCTTCATAAAAGGCTGCCCCCCTATATCGATGATCGTTTTGATCCACTTATTCGTATTATTTTATCATCTTTCCTCTATCCCTTCCCCCTTCGGTTTTTCCGGTGGGGAGAGCGGCGCTGCCGATCGAGCGGTTTTGTATGCCGCAAAAACAAGGCAGAGGGAATCTTCTCCCTCTGCCTTGTTGTTTCATTATCGAGCGGCGACCGATTCTCTTGCTTTTTTCACCAGATCGAAGCGGTCGGCGTTCATGATTTTCACCCACGCGTTGATGAAATCGCGGACGAATTTTTCTTGGTTGTCGTCTTGGGCGTAAAATTCGGCGTAAGAGCGGAGGATGGAGTTCGATCCGAAAATGAGATCGACCCGGGTCGCTGTCCACCGCACTTGGCCGGTTTTCCGGTCGCGGATTTCGTAAATGCCGCCGTCGGTCGGCACCCATTCATAGTCCATATCCAACAGGTTGACGAAGAAGTCGTTGGTCAGCACCCCGATGCGGTCGGTAAACACGCCGTGGGGCAAATCGCGATAGTTCGCGCCCAACACGCGCAAGCCGCCAATTAAGACCGTCATTTCTGGACCCGTCAGCCCAAGGAGCTGCGCTTTGTCGATGAGCAGTTCTTCCGGCGGGACGCTGTATTCTTGTTTTTGATAGTTGCGGAAGCCGTCCGCAAACGGTTCTAATACGGCAAAGCTTTCGACGTCCGTTTGTTCTTGCGTCGCATCGCCGCGGCCAGGGAAAAATGGCACTTTGACATCAAAACCAGCGTCGCGGGCCGCTTTTTCGACCGCAGCGCTGCCGCCAAGGACGATCAAGTCGGCGATGCTTACTTTTTTCGGCAGTTCGCGTTGGATGTCCTCGTAGACGGACAGCACTTTGGCGAGCCGCTCCGGTTCGTTCACTTCCCAGTCTTTTTGCGGCGCGAGACGGATGCGGGCGCCGTTGGCTCCGCCGCGTTTGTCGGAATGGCGGAACGTGCTGGCTGAGGCCCAAGCTGTTTTGACCAACTCGCTGACGGTCAGCCCGGAGTTCAAAATTTTCGCTTTGATTTCTTCGATTTCCGCTTCCGTCAGTTCGTAATCGACTTCTGGAATCGGGTCTTGCCAAATGAAGTCTTCTTCCGGAACTTCCGGACCGAGATATCTCGTTTTCGGCCCCATATCTCTATGGGTGAGCTTGAACCACGCCCGGGCGAACGCCTCGGCGAATTCTTCCGGGTTTTGGTGGAACCGGCGGGCGATTTTTTCGTATTCCGGGTCAAACCGCAGCGCCAAATCGGTCGTCATCATCATCGTCGGCACTTTTTTCGACGGGTTCTCGGCATCCGGAGCCAAGTCGTTTTCATTCGGATCGACCGCCATCCATTGCCATGCCCCGGCTGGGCTTTTCGTCAGCCACCAGTCATAGCCAAACAGCATGTCAAAGTACGACGTATCCCACTGGGTTGGCGTCGGCGTCCAGGCGCCCTCAATGCCGCTTGTGATCGTATCGCTCCCTTTCCCTTTTCCGTAAGAGCTGATCCATCCCAGCCCTTGCGCTTCAATCGGGGCGGCTTCCGGCTCAGGACCGACGTGCGTGGCCGGGCCGGCGCCGTGCGCTTTTCCGAACGTATGACCGCCGGCGATCAAGGCGACCGTTTCTTCATCGTTCATCCCCATGCGGCGGAACGTCTCGCGGATATCGCGCGCCGCTGCTTTCGGATCCGGCTTGCCGTCCGGCCCTTCTGGGTTGACGTAGATTAACCCCATTTGCACCGCGGCGAGCGGGTTTTCGAGCTCGCGATCACCGGAATAGCGTTCAGAGGCGAGCCACTCTTTTTCCGATCCCCAATACACGTCTTCTTCCGGATGCCAGACGTCAACGCGGCCGCCGCCAAACCCGATCGTTTTTCCACCCATCGATTCAATGGCGACATTGCCTGCCAAAATGAACAAATCAGCCCAAGAGATTTTGTTTCCGTATTTCTTTTTGATCGGCCATAACAGTCGGCGCGCTTTATCCAAGTTGGCGTTGTCCGGCCAGCTGTTTAACGGCGCAAAGCGCTGCGTGCCTGTCGACGCGCCGCCGCGGCCGTCGCCGATGCGATACGTCCCTGCCGAATGCCAAGCCATGCGGATCATTAACGGCCCGTAATGGCCATAGTCGGCCGGCCACCAGTCTTGGCTTTCGGTCATCAGTTTCCGCAAATCTTCTTTTAACGCCCAGTAGTCCAGTTTTGCAAATTCTTGCGCGTAATCAAAATCTTCATCATGAGGGTTCGTCTTCCGGTCGTGCTGGTGAAGAATGCTTACATTCAGCTGATTCGGCCACCAGTCTTTGTTCGTTGTCCGATTGGAAGATTGATTGGTGATGCTCCCGTGATATGGGCATTTCGAAGCTTGTTGTGGGTGTTGATGTTCCATCTTCTCTTCCCCTTCCTGTTCAAATTGTCTTCCTCACGGTTGTTTTGGCAACCGATATTGATAATTACTAGTACATTAAAATTATAATAAATTAATAGTTAATAGTAAAGTAGAAAAAGTATTTTTTAGTATAAATCTTTCTATATTTGACCACACCATCCCATTCCATGAAGATGGGCCATTCTCAATAAAGGAAATTGATTCATCACCAAAATGTGTACTTGACAGACGGTGAACTTCTCTGAACAGGTGTAGGCAAAACATGATTGATTTCCTGTTCTTTCGTGGATGCATAAGTAAGATGTGTGATGAAAAAATCAAGTACAACTCTTGGTGAAGAGCCAGGGAATTTAATTCTTTACAAATTTTCCCTAATCAAAGATAATACAAGAACGAGAACATATATTCGATATTCTAGTTTATGTTGATGCTGGATGAATGAAAGAAGCTCAAGATGAAGCCGCATGAGATGAGAGCGTTTCACAGGAAGGAGTATAAACTGCCATGGCAACAACTAGTCCATCCATGGTTTCGCTTTTGCGGAACCGGTTTATTCAAACCATTATGACCGTTTCATGATCTCCACATGAGACCCATCAATGTCTCATGCCAATCGTTGGGCCCATGTCTCTTTCTCTAAAAAACTCTTTTGATCGCCTATTCCCCCATTGTGTGTTATATTCGCCATCTTCCCTCCTTATTCCTTTCACGGACCAGTCAATATTTTTATTGCAACATATAACAACTCACATTTCGCACCCTAACAAGGTCAAAACAAAGGATTTTTTATTTAGTTTTTCAGAATAACTTTTTGACCAACACAACGAGCGATGGCTATCCTTTTTTTACCATCGCTGGTCGTTCCGTATGACGTTACACGTAAATGCTCTCATCCAGCCCCAACCCCTGCAGAATCCTTCGTTGTTCAGGGGTGAGGGAGCGATCCAGTGAGCGTTGGATGCGCCCATCCGGCAGCTCCAGGAGGACGACGTTCACATATTGAAACAGCTGAAAAATCGCCTGTCCCGTCGGCCGGGTCAGCTTGCGGCCTCCAGGACCCTTCAACGGGTGTTCTGGAGTAATAAACTGACGCACTCGGCGCTGAAAAACGCGGTAAATCGCCAAGGCCAACAGAAACAAATAGCCTAATACTGCGACCCGTTCTGGTTTTTTGACGTAAATCTCATCCGTGAAAAACGGATCTTTCAAAAAAGCGAAGTTCATTTCCACCGAGATCTGCCCTTTATATAGCTTCAAGATCTCTTGGGCATCCATTTGTTGGCCCTTCCATTCCTCCGGAACGGTCGTGACGAGGACAAACCGGGACGCTTTCCGTCTTGCCTGTTCCCACGCGTTTTGGTCGAATTCGACGTCAAGGCGCAAGAGATACCGCGTCTCCATCTCGGGTTCCACCCCTTTTTTCGGCCGTCCGCGCCGTTTTTTCGGGCGTACGATCTCTTCGACCGCGGCCTTGACCTGATGAAACCGTGGGCGAAGGGACATCTTGAGGGACGCCAAGGCTTGTTCAGCGTCTTCCCGGCACGAGAAAGGGTGGCGCTCCCAATGGGCTTGTTCCTCGCGAAGAAGCTCCGCTTCTTTGGTTCGTTCTTTTTCGAGCGTCTTTCCTTTTCGCTGGTCGAGCGCACTCGATTCGACGACGATCAGCCGAACGGGGTGGCCTTCATAGGTGGAGGATGTTTCCCATACCCGGTACGTGGCGCCGTTTCTCTCCGCCAGCGTAAAGGGTTCGCTCCACGGGATGTGAGGCGAATCGGCCTCCGCTAATGCCCGTTTCACGATCCGAAGCGACGAAGGGCCTCGGGTGATCAAAAAGGCGTTGGCCGCTTTGGTTTGCGCCAGAGTGTCTTTTGTCATCGCGGCGGAATCGGCCACGTAAATCCATTCGTCTTCCATCTTGGCTTGTTTGAGCTGTTCGTGGACACGGGACAGCACCTCCGGATTCCACGTTTTGTCAGGCAGGTTGCCGTCGTGCACATCGCCGTAAAACGGGATGCCGTCCTCGTTGCCGACCAGTCCGAAACCGATCTGTTTTTGCCAACGATGATGGCGGTTATAGCCATGTGTGATTTGTAAGGCCTCTAACGAGGCCGATTCATACGCGCCGTAAACGGTCTTGTCCGTCGTATCGGCGTGAAAGGCTCGGAGGGAAAGGCCTTCTTTGCGATAAATGTGAATCAAGCAAGTGCTGATCACCTTGTGAATATCGGCCTCATACAAGCGGTCGAGATGACGAGCCAAGGCATCGTCGTTCAACCAGGAAGGATGGAGACCGGGACGGATGAGTTTCTCTAGATCGATCTCCTGAGCCCATCGTTCCACGTGAACGAGGGCTTGCCGGCCGTCAAACATATTGTAGATGATGGCCTGAACGGCATCGCTGACTCGAGTCTGGCACTGTGGATCAACGGGAACGAGATGGTCAATCAATTGGGGCAGGCCCAGTTTCTTGAATAGGGCACTTATTATATTCAAATAATCATTACGATAGACCTTTTTGACTTGAACGTTCATGAGAGAAAAACTCCTTCACTTTCCTTGTGTGTCAAGGATTCATTCGACATCGGAACGAAAAAATCCTCCCGATTTTCGTCGAGAGGGTGCGAAATGTGAGTAACAAAGTGCGTATGGCTCGCGGTCTGGATGATGATCGTCACGATCCTTGTCACTTCACATAAAAGCTCGCTCCGTCCATCCACTCTATTTCGTCATAGCGCTTGAGGTCGCGCACAAGCTGAAACAACGCCTCATCTTTTTGTTTCGCTTCGATCATGCAGTCAAGCTGCCGGACGGTGCCTTTGATTTCCCGCAAAAAGCGGATGAACATCTCAGCATCGACAAAATCGTGATGGGCGCGGAACTGTCTGTCGCTTTTTGGGCTTGAGAGATGCATTTTCATCGGCAACGGCGAGTAGCGCCATGTCGCCACGATCCGTTCCCAGTCTGGCCGCCAGTCTTCTTCGTCGTGATTAGCGAGATGGTGGTGCAAATCAAAAACGAGCGGCACGCCGAGTTTTTCGCATGCATAGAGAGCATCGCGCAGCGTAAACACCGTATCATCATTTTCAAACATGATCATCCGCTGTAACGAGATGGGGATGTACGCCCAATTATGGATCAGCTGCTCCAACGCCTTTTCTTTGTCGCCATACCCACCGCCAAGATGGAGCACGCAGCGGTGTTCTGCGTCAATCCCCATTCCGCGCAACAGTTCTCGATGCAGATGCAGCGTGCGCAATGAAGCGCGGAACACATTGGCATCAGGGGAATTGAGCACAACAAAATGCTCGGGGTGGAAATCAAGCCGCATCGGATACTCACGCAAAAACAGCGCGATCGATCGCAACGCTTCACGGATCGGAGCGAGATAATCCCACCCGTCTAGCTCTGGATGATTGGCAAGCGGAATAAGCCGCGAGCTGAGACGGAAAAAACGGATGTCATGCGCCTTGTTATGTTTGAGCAAGCGAAGGCAGTTTTCGACATTGGAGATGGCGATCCGCTCAAGCTTGCGAATCGCCGCCTCGCGATCGCGAATGGCGCGAAACTGCGCCACGGTCATCGTTTGAGAGGGAGAGCAATGAGGGACATGCACGCTCATAGCGGCATAGCCGAGCCGGACAACGGTCATCATCTTCACCTCGATAGTTAGCCAACGATCCATTTCCGCCTTTTTTGGCAGACAACGTTATTATGCAGCCGAAACCGATCCGTTATGCAGCTACCCATTCCTCTTTACCTCCTCTTCATAATGAAACAAATCGAGCTGCTTCACCGCCCCTGCCCGGTCAAACACATGAAGCGCAGCGACGCCAAGAAGCCGCACCGGATGGCCGTCCCAATGCTTTTTCAGCAATCGCGCCGCTACAGAAAAGAGATCTTCCGCCGTTTGAAGCGGCTCTGCCTCCATTTGGCTGCGAGTCAGTCGACGTGAAGAAAGGCTTTCATCACGTTTCGTTGCTCCTTTCCCCTTGCAGCCAGCGATAAATCGAAGCGGCATCTTCTTCATCCACATCCACGACACGGGAGTAGGTGCCGATCGGCATGACGGAAGCCGAGATCGTCGCCAACTGTTTTTTTCGTTGCCACCATGTCGTTTCGATTTCCAACGATTGGACGTGGCGCTTGAACAAATGCACGGTCGTTCGCCGAAACCAGCCGCTGCGGAGAGACAGCTGCTTCGAAGAAAGCGCCCAGCCGGCGGCTCGGTAGCGCCGCGCCCCGATCCATGCGGCGAGCGGCAGCACAAGCAAAAGTCCCGCTCCCCACGGACGCTCCATATACGCGGCCATTCCAACTGGAATCGTCAACCAATAAAGCGGGCGAAGCATGTACCGGCTTTTTGCCCGCCGAGGAAGCGGACAAAACGGCACATCGAGGCGATACTCGGGCAAACAAGCCTGAACAATGGGGACGATGCGATGCTTTTTGACCAGCGGACAAAGAACGGCTTCCCCCGATGGTCCGCCATCAAGCGCCCCGCCGGCATGAATGATGGACACAGAGGCGTATCCGAAAAAACGTCGCAGCCAACTCTCATGAATGACGACACCTTGGACGCGGTCAACAGGGACGGACACTGCTTTTCGTTCCAACCATCCGCGAGCAATCACAATGGTATCTTCTTGTTTCCGCACGACAAACGAGGCGTACCGGATCATATTTTGCACGATGGCTACCCCATAGGCGGCCAAGAGAATCGACAAGATCAATAGAGCAATATACCATCGTCCATGTCCGTTCCATGTCGACTGAATATCACGGACAAGCGCCTCATACGGAATAAAATCGCTAAATTGTGACAAAAACGCACATAAAGCGGCGACCACGCCGAGCGCCCCTCCGCTTGTCAATGAAGCGATCCAAATTTCTTTCATCGTTAGCGTAAACAACGGGGACAGCGAACGATGGGTGGCTGCTTCCGGCTCATTGACGTGTCCATTCCTGTTTTTCGCTCGTTCCACGCATTGTTGCAGAGCGCGAGCTTCTTTTCGGGCGATGGCGCGAAGAATGACTTCCGCTTCTCCCGGAACATTCCCCGGCGTTTCTACGTGTACTTGAACCACCCCAGCGATGCGCTGCCAGATTCCTTCCGTTATAGAAATTCCATGAATGCGCTCCAACGGAATGGAACGTTTTTTACGGACAAACACGCCTTCTTCAACGACCAAGCAACGGTCATCCCACTCATATGTAAAACGAACCCAAGAAAGAACGCCCATGACGAGCGTGTAGATGAGGGCAGCCAACGGCACAAGAATATCGTTCCATGAAAACCCATGGCGACTGCCGGCTGCCACGATGACAAGAAGAGGGGCGATCATATTTTTCAATTCTTTTCCCACCCCGGCCATAATGGCAATCGGATGGAGGCGGCGTTTTGTTTTACGCGTCATTGTCATCCGCCACCTTCGCCCACTCGGCGATCAAACGGCAAAGCTGTTCGGCTTCGTCCGCCGGCAGCGCGGGAATCTCATGAGCAGCCGCGGCCGTAAACACAGCGATGGAAGCCAATCCATACCGCTTCAGGAGCGGGCCTTGCCGCACATCGACATACTGAACGCGGGTCATCGGAATGAGCGTTCGCTTCGTCGACCAGACCCCGCGCTCGATGTCGATTTCTTCTTCGCGAATGGCGTAACGCCACCGGCGCTGGCGAAGCACAGGCACCCATCCCACCCATAGGACCACTTCGATCAACCAGATGCCGGCTAACATTCCCAAACACCATTTCGGGGCATGAAAGCGCGCCAGTATCCACGCCATTCCAACAATGACGGCGCCGGAAACCAATGCCCCCAACGCTCCGGTCCAACGCCACACGGTGATGGCTTTTTCTGAAATCGGTTTACCGCTGTTGTCCAACATACTATGAATCTCCTTCTGATTAGGATCAAATCTGTTTCCAGTATAACAAAACATTTCCACATTGACGATGGATTTTTTCGTGCATCATTGACAGAAAAACAAAACTATTATATTCTAAAACTATCTTTTTTGCTTAACTGCATAAAAGCATAAAAGCATAAAAGCGTGTCATCGAACGAACTTTGAGCCAGAAAGGTTGTGTCTGTATGAACCATTCCCGCCCTTCATTGCAAAAAGGGCTGCTGCCCCGCCATGTGCAGCTAATGGCGCTCGGCGGCATGATCGGCACCGGCATTTTCAAAGGGAGCTCTGATACGATTCACATGGCCGGACCGAGCGTTATTCTTACGTACTTGCTCGGTGGCGCGCTGTTGTTTCTCATTATGGCCGCCTTAGCGGAGATGGCCATCGCCTATCCGGGCGAAAACGTTCAACATTTGATCCGCCGGGCGTTCGGCTTTCGCTGGTCGTTTCTCGTCGGGTGGCTGTATTGGGCGAACTGGACGTTGGTCACGGTCGTCGAGCTGCTGGCGGCAGGAAGTTTTTTGCGCTATTGGATGCCGACGGTGCCGCTTTGGCTGCTCGCTCTTAGCTGCGCGCTGTTTATCATCGCGCTGAACTTGTTTCCGGTTCGCTACTATGGAGAAGCAGAATTTTGGCTCGCCGGGTTGAAGGTGGCAGCGCTAGCTGTGTTCATCTTGCTTGGGGCCGGCATGTGGTTCGGAGTGATCGAAGGAGCGGACGGAAACCCATGGAGCCGTTATGCGACGTACGACGCCTGGTTTCCGCATGGGGTCGGCGGCATGATCAGCGCCTTGCTTGTCGTCATGTTTTCATACGGCGGAGCCGAGCTGATCGGCGTGGCAGTGACAGAGATGAAAGACGCCGACCGGGTGCTGCCGCGGGTGATCCAAACGACGATATGGCGGGTCATCGGCTTTTATGTGCTGCCGATCGCCATCATTTGCGGCATCATGCCATGGAACGCCGTATCGGCGGAAAACAGCCCGTTCGTCCAAGTGCTCGAGGCCACCGGCATTCCGGGCGCCGCCCATGTGATGAACGCTGTTTTGCTTGTGGCCGTCTTATCGGCGGCCAATACGGGGGTGTACGCCACGTCTCGCTTGCTCTTTTCGATGGCCGAACAAGGAGAAGCGAGCCGCCGCTTGTTGCGGACGACGCGACACGGGGTTCCGCTTTACGGGATGGGAATGGTCGCCGTCTGCATCGCTCTAGGGGTCGTTGGCGCGTACTTGGCGCCGGGGCGAATCATCGGCGAGTTGATGACGATTCCTGGGTTTACGGTGCTGATCGTCTGGATGATGATCAGCGCGGCCCAACTGAAACTGCGGCCGCATTACGACACGAATCCGTTTTTTTGCGTCAAAGCATTTCCGTACACGACAATCATTGCCGTCGTATCGCTCGGCGCGATTTGGGTGAGCTTTTTATTTCAGCGCGATCATCGAATCGGATCGGTTCTTTGCCTTGTGATCTTGGCGGTTCTGGCGATATATGGGGCAAGCAAAGAAAAGCAAAGCCGGCGGTCGGCACAAAACGGCAACGAACAATCGGCCTGAATACGAGTGCGGAAAAACAGGCGCTTGTGCCGTTATGGCCGGCGCCTGTTCTCTTGTCGTTCCCCGCTGGTCTCCCGCCATTTCTCCCACGCCTGCCAACCAACGACCGCCATGCCAAACGCCAAAATCAGCGCCTGCTCATCCACTCGCCGCTCGGTCCATAAACGATACAAACTGACCGCGGACCCGTATACGAACCAACCGAGGCAAAACAACCATGCCCCCAGCCAAAACCATTTCATCGTTTTCCTCCCCCTATTCATATTCTCCTCCTCCGAAAGAGGAGGATTTTCTCGCTCACACTTTCTGTCATCGAACAGACGCTTGATGTCATTCTACCTTGATGCCCATAAAAAAACAACAGGGATGCCCCTAAGGCCCTCCCTGCCGTGCAATGGACAATGTTGGTGCACCGAATCATGGAAAAGGGGCGTCTCGCCGCTTCGGAGCCCCTTGTTTGTGCGGATGACGCCAAGGTCGATTCCTTATTTTTCCGGCGACAGTTCATCTTCGGTCACCCATTTATGGTTGGTCACTTGTTCCCCGGTCTTTGTATCGATGTAATCGACCATATACACCGTCGTTTGTTGGGCGGAGTCGATGACGGCTTTCGCGCCTTTCATCCCCTCCATATGGTCGGCATTCAAGACGACTTCATCCCCCGGCTGGAACGGCTTGTCACCGGCGTTTTCGATTTCTTCGTGAATCACCCATTTATGATTCTTGACCGGAGGACCACCTGTTGTTGGCGTGTACGTCACGGTATAGACAGTCGTGTCAAACGCCCCGGAAACGGTCGCTTCCGCCCCGTTCATCCCTGGCATATGGTCGGCGTGAATGATGACTTTGCTTCCAACCGGATAGGCTGGCTGTTTCGCTTCCTTCAATCCAGCCGGCACCTCTCCTGAACCCGAGTGGTTCATTCCCTCATGACCGGTGTGAGAAGCCGTATTTTCTTTTGGCGTTTGGTTGTCGTCTGCACCGGTGCAGGCGGATAACAAGAGCGCTGCCATAACCGAAGTTGTGCCTAGCAACATTTTTAATTTTTTCATCGTTTTCACCCTCCTTGCCTTGTTAGCATACCCGACATTTGTGCAGATTTTATGGAGATGGTCTTGATTGGGCAAAAAGCGGCGGCCGTGCACGGCAACCTATGATGGAAAGGCGGGTTTGTCGGATCTGTGGAGCTGCAGGCTGCGGTATAAGAGAACCGATCAGCGCAGAACGCGAGGAAAGCAGCAGATGGTTGCAGCGGATTTCCCGTGCGTTTCATATACAAAGTCTATTCTCTCCTTAAACGGGGGAGGAGCGGAGCCCTCTGTTTCCGCTCCTTTGTTTCATCCACGCATCTTTTTTCTCATTTTCCGCCAGATAAACCAAAACAGGGCTATAGATAAAATAGTAAGAATGAATTTTCCTTGCCACGTGACGTGGATCACCTGATTGACAGCATACGCTTCCGTCCATAAAGCCGGGAGTTTGCCGAGCGAGCTAGCGATCGCAAAGACAGGGAAAGACGTGCGGCCGATGGCGGCGACAAACGTTACCACCCCTGATGGCACAAACGGCAACAGCCGAAGCGCGAAAATGAGCCCAAACGCCTCCTTGCCGCTCGCATAAAGCAACGGTTTCACCTTGGGATGGGAAAGCCATGTCGTCTCACGCAGCCGGCGAAATCCTTTTCGGTACAAGAGGAACGAGACGACCGCCCCGAGCGCCTCGCCGGCAAACGAGATCCAAAAACCGGGCCAAAACCCGAAAACGACTAAATTGGCCGCAGTCAAAAAGGCGCTTGGGACGACCCCGAGCACACTGATCGCCACATTACAGGCTAAACTCAAGAAGTACGCCGCTCCGCCGTATGCTTGAAGGAACTCAATCATCCGCTCTTCCATTTGGCCCAAACGCCTCTCTTTTCGAAAATGGTTATGACTTGTATCCTTTCCATTTGTAGCCAACGCCCCACACCGTCTGCAAATGTTCATCCACCGGAAACCCGGCCCGGCGCAGTTTTTCGCGGATGTTTTTCACGTGGGAGTCAACGGTTCTTTCTTCTGTGTCAGCGAGATAGCCCCATAGTGATGCAATGATTTGCCCGCGGCTGAACACTTGATTCGGGTGTGTTAACAACAGCCCTAAAATGGCGAACTCTTTCGGCGTCAGCGCAATCGGCATTTCCCCGTAGCGGACCGTATGTTCTTGTTCATCCCAGACAAGCCCAGCTGCACGGATGACTGAACGGCTGCCGGCCGCACGGCGGAGCACCGCTTCAATGCGTGCAAGCAACTCCGCTTCATGAAATGGTTTCGTCACATAATCGTCCGCTCCGATTTTCAATCCTTGGACAATATCGGCCGTCTCGTCACGGGCGGTGACCATCATGATCGGAACATCGGAAAATGAGCGGATGCGGCAGCACGTTTCCCATCCGTCGAGTTCTGGCATCATCACATCGAGCAGCACCAAATCGGCGTGATGACGCCGCAAATAGTCAATGGCTTCCGCGCCCGAACGCCGCTTCACGCAGCGGTAGCCGTTCGGCGCTAAATACAATTCCAATAAATCAAGCATCCGCTCTTCATCATCGACCAACAACAACGTATACATCGTCATCCCTCCGGCAGCGTCATGAGGATGGTCGTTCCTTTTCCTTGTTCACTTCGAGCGGCGATCGTTCCCCCGTGCGCCTCGACGATTTCTTTGGCAATGGCCAAACCGAGTCCGGTCCCGCCGCTTGTCCGCGATCGCGATTTATCAACCCGATAAAACCGCTCGAAAATCCGGGGCACGTCTTCCGGCGGGATGCCGACCCCTTGATCAGAAACGGCCACGACGATCTCGCGTTTTTGCGGATGGACGGCAATCTCCACCGTTGTGCCAGGAAACGCGTATTTCCGCGCGTTGTCGAGCACATTGATCATCACTTGCTCAAACCGCTCCTGGTCGATCGCCGCTGTGACCGAACTAGGGCACTGACACACAAGCGACAGCGATTTTTCCTGAAACGCCGGGCGCAGCTTTTCGCATAGTTTGGCAAAAAACGAACAAAGATTGGTCGGCTGCGTTTCGATCTGGAACGAGTGTCGCTCGAGTTTAGCTAGTTCAAACAAATCTTTCACCATTTTTTCGATCTTTTCCGCTTCTTCGTAAATGATCGCTACATAGTTCGCCCGTTCCTTCTCAGACAGATGCGGCCGTCTGGCAATGTCCGCGTATCCTTTCACATACGTCAGCGGCGTGCGCAATTCATGAGAGATGCTCGCTAAAAATTCGCTCCGCTCTTGTTTCAAATACGCTAAATCGTTCGCCAGCGTTTGAATGGCTTTGCCTAACCGCGCTAGCTCATCGTCTCCTTTCACTTCGACGCGCACGGAAAAATCGCCTCGGCTGAGCGCTTCGGTCGCCCGCTTCATGCGAAGAAGCGGCATCGTAATGGCGCGGGAGAAAAAGGCGATCGTCATCATCGTAATCGCCACGGACAGCACACCGACGACAACAAAATGATGTTTCAATTTGTACACCATCGTTCGGATCGAACGGGTGTCTTGAAACATATACACATATCCTCTTGTTTCGCCCCCGATTTGGATCGGGCTAACGGTGGCGATATGAGACGCCCGCTTCCAATCGGTTTCGACCATCATGCCTTCACGGGGAATGGAGCGCCCGTAAGTCAACGGAATCAGTTGCCTCGCAAACGGGACGATGCCGCTAGAAGCCGATACAATGTGGCGCCTAGCATCGGTAATGACGACATCGGTTTCAGCTTCGGACTCCATCATGACGACATGCTCAACCGTTGTGTGATCGTAATTTTTTTCCAGCACATTGCGATGGCTGTTTCCCCGCGCCAGAAGCTGCGCGAATTCTTCCTCGATGCGCGCGTGAACAAGCGTCGCATAGAGAGAAACGAACAGCACCAGTTCCACCGCCAAAACAAAGGCAAAAAACAGCATGCCAAGTTTCCAAGAAAGCTTTCGCACGTGATTCTCTCCTTATCGATCAAAACGGCATGGTCGTTTCACATTTTCTATTTTACCTTGAAAATGTGCAGAAAGTATGGACAAGCTTGCCACCCCCATCGTTTCATTAGGAACCAAGCCTAGCGGATGCGTCTTTTTCTTTCTTCCATTATACTAGTAAACAGACCGCACTCAGTGGGAGACGACAGAAAGGAGTTTTTTTATGAAATCGCTCGTGTTAGCGGAAAAGCCGAGCGTCGCCCGCGACATTGCCCGCGTGCTCGGCTGCAAAGAAACGCATAAATCGTATATGGAAGGACCGCGCTACATCGTCACGTGGGCGCTTGGGCATTTGGTCGAACTCAAAATGCCGGAAGACTATGACCGGAAATACGAAACGTGGCGGCTCGAGGACTTGCCGATCATTCCGAAACAAATGGGCTTGAAAGTAATCCGGCAAACGAGCCACCAGTTTCGCGCCATTGAACATTTGGCCAAACGCCGCGACGTGAAAGACTGCATTATTGCGACCGACGCCGGCCGCGAAGGAGAGCTGGTCGCGCGCTGGATTTTGCAAATGATCGGCTGGACGAAGCCGATTTGGCGTTTATGGATTTCGTCGCAAACCGATCAAGCCATCCGCGACGGGTTTCGCCAGTTAAAGCCCGGGGCGCAGTTTGACCGGCTGTATGAATCAGCCGTCTGCCGCGCCGAAGCCGACTGGCTGATCGGGTTGAACGTGACGCGCGCCCTAACGACGAAATACAACGACCCGCTCTCGGCCGGGCGCGTGCAAACGCCGACGCTGGCGATGATCATCGAACGCGAGCGGGAGATTCAATCGTTTGTGCCCGTTCCGTATTGGACGATTCATGCCCGCATCGGTTCGGTTACGGCGACATGGGAACGGCACGGCGGGAAGCGGTTGTTTGACCAAGACGAGGCCAATGGGCTGATGGCTCGTCTCAACGGCCAGCCGGCGCGCGTCACATCGGTCAAGCGGAAGCGGAAAAGCGAACCGGCTCCGCTGCCATATGACTTAACTGAGCTGCAGCGGGAGGCGAACAAGCGGTTTGGCTTTTCGGCGAAAAAGACGCTCTCGGTGTTGCAGCGGCTGTATGAACAGCACAAGCTCGTCACGTATCCGCGCACCGATTCTCGTTATTTGCCAAGCGACATGGCATCGACGATGACGGAGCGGCTGTCGGCGATGAAATCGGGGTATGAGGACATCATCGCTCCGCTTCTTGCCAAGGGCAAGGTCAAAGCGGCCCATCGGGTGTTTCAAGATGACAAAGTGACGGACCACCATGCCATCATTCCGACCGATGAACGGCTTGACCTCGGGAAGCTGTCGGCCGATGAGCGCAAGCTGTATGACATGATCGCCCGCCGCTTTTTGGCGCTCTTTTACCCGCCGTATGAATATGAAACGACAACCGCCACTTTCGAAATCGCCGGCGAGACGTTTGTCGCCCGAGAAACGGCGGTCGTGAACGCAGGGTTTCAAGCCGTTCTTGGCAAGGAAGAAACAGACGTGAAACCGACACCATTCCATCTATCGGAAGGCCAAACGCTCGCACCGGTGCAGCTTGAGATGGAACGATCGTTCACCGAACCGCCGTCCCGTTACTCGGAGGCCGACTTGCTCGCGCAAATGGAGAAATACGGGCTCGGCACGCCGGCGACAAGAGCGGACATCATTGAGCGGCTCGTCGAAACGGAAGTCGTCGAGCGGAAAGACGGCCGCTTTTATCCGACGAAAAAAGGAAAACAACTGATCGAGCTCGTCAATGAGGAGCTGAAATCGCCGGAGTTGACCGCCCGCTGGGAGCGGGAACTCGAGGCCATCGCCCGCGGAAAAGGGAATCCGAAACAGTTTTTGGCCCACATTCGCCGGCAGACGGAGCAGCTTGTCGCCGAAATTAAGCAGAGCGAGCGCGTATACAAAGCGCCGAACCTCACCCAGCTCAATTGCCCGGAATGCGGCGCGCTCTTAAAAGAGCGGAAAACGAAAGACGGGCGGATGCTCGTTTGCTCGAACTTATCATGCCGCTACCGGCGGAGGCGCGACCCGAAGCTCTCGAACCGCCGCTGCCCACAATGCCATCGGCGCATGGAAATGCACGAAGGGAAAGCCGGGCTCTATTTCCAATGCCGCCCGTGCAACGTCGTGGAAAAAGCGGAAGAAACGAAACGCACCACCGCGAAAGGAACGGAACGGGCACTGCTCAAAAAATACAGCGCAACGAACGAATCGTTTGGCACCAATCTCGGAGAATTGCTCAAGCAGGCGCTTGAAAACAAAGAATAAGCGCGAAAAACCATTTGCCTCCCTGCCGAAAGACGTGGTGGAAAAACAAAACATCAGCGCCGAACGAACCGCCAGCCGCACCAACGCTGGCGGTTCTTATTTGAAAACGAATGGCGCGGAGCGTCGCTGCTGCGGTTCGATGGATTTGTCTACTGAAGCGGATTGACCTCCCCCTCTCACAGCGCGGGCGGATGAATGAGCGATCGGCAACCGAAACTTTCTTTTTGCGGTTCCGTATATATAAGTAAAACCTACTTGTAAAGGAGCGATCATGATGTTAAAGAAGTTGCTCAAAGCGTTGTTGGGCCAGCATCATCACTCGTCGCACTATAAAAAGCATTATAGCAGCAGCGATTACCACCATTACGGCCCGAAATATCATTCGCACCAGCACCCGTCCCAGTACGGCCATCACCATTACAAAAAGAAGCATCATAGCGGCAGTTTCTTCTCGAGCTTCTTCGGCAGCTGATGAAGCGATTCATGGAGCGCCACCCGCTCGTCGCCCGCTGGTTTGACCGGCCGCATCGAAGCGGTGAGATCGTTCATCGCCGCTATGAAGTAATCGAAGAGCTCGGGATGGGCAGCTACGGCATCGCCTACAAAGGGCGCGATCATGACACTGGACGCCTTGTCGTCATCAAACAGGCGCGGCGGACAAAAGGGGAAGACGGCCGCCGCCTGCTTCAGCGCGAAGCCGAGGTGCTCGCGCGCTTGCGCCACCCGCAAATTCCGATGCTGCATGACCGATTTGTGGAACGCGGACAGCCCTACCTCGTGATGGAGTATATCGACGGGGAGACGGTGGAAGATCACATTTTTCACAGCGGGGTCACGTACACGGAACGAGCCGCGTTTCGACTGTTGCTTGATGTGCTTGACGTTGTACGATTTATTCACGCTTTGGGCATCGTCCATCGCGATTTGCGCATTCCGAACATCATTTGGCGGCAAGGAACCGTCTTTGTCATTGACTTTGGCTTGGCATGCCATATCGGTGAATCAGTGGAATGGCGCGATGACGATCCGCTTGAAAAGCGGCTGCGGCGCGAACCGCTTCCGCGAAGCGATTTTTATGCGCTCGGGCATTTCACCTTATTCTTGTTATATTCGGCTTACGAACCGACGAGCGAGGAGGAAAAAAGCTGGGAGGAAGAGTTGGATCTGTCTCCGAAAGCTCGGGCAATCTTGCGGAAAATGCTGCAGCTGGATGCGCCGTATGATCACATCGACGAGCTGATGATGGATGTCAACCGGCTATTGGCCGGGCGCGACCAAGCGCAAACGAGCGCGCGTTGACACTCGACACGGCGGAAAAAGCTAAGCCCCTCCCGCCTTTTCAAGCGCGACGGAGGGGCTGATTCGTTACCTATTGGCCAAAGAGCATGTCGCGCGAAATCCGCGGCGAACATGATTCGTGAACGAATGTGTTCGATAGGTTAAACATCTCGATGTAAAAAAACAGGTTTTTTAACAGCTTTTATACGAATGCTCGCTTCAAACGAAGGAGTTGACATCATTATCCGCTTGGTCCCGCTTTTCGTCCGGATGAACTCAACGGTGGATTGACTATTTGCCTTGAAACACCGGTTTTCGTTTCTCCTGAAAGGCCGCCACCCCTTCGTGATGGTCATCTGTCTCGACCATCACTCCTTGGATGAGCCGCTCCATTTCGAGAATATCTTCAAGCGTCGCGTTTAAGGCGTGCTCGATCAGCCGCTTTTGCTTGCCGATCGCTTTCGTTGGCCCGGAAGCCAATTTGACAGCGAGCGCTTCCGCCGCTTCGCGCAACGTTTCGGCCGGAACGACATCGCTGATGACGCCAAGTTCATACAGACGGCGGGCTGGAATCGGCTCAGCCGTGAAGAAAAATTGCTTGGCTAAATGAGGGCCGACAAGCCGCGGCAGCCAATAGGAGCCGCCGCCGTCGGAGACAAGGCCAACGTTCGCAAAACTCAAAATGAACTGGCTGTCTTCCGCAGCCAAGATAAGATCGCAAGCGAGCGCCAAATTGAATCCCGCTCCAGCAGCAACCCCGTGCACGGCGGCGATGATCGGCTTTTCGCATGATTTCATCGTCACAATCAAGCGGTTGAGGCGGCCGATATGCTCATACGCCTTTGAGGCGCTTGACTGCCCCATCGTTTTGACGTCGCCGCCGGCGCTGAAGGCCCGGCCGGCGCCGGATAGAACGATCGCCCGAACCGCGTCATCCGCGGCGGCGTGTTCGATTTCACGAGTCAACCCAGCGATCATCTCCGGGCTGAATGCATTGAGCCGCTCCGGACGATTCAACGTCAGCCATACGACAGCACCGGATCGTTCCACAAGCAAATGCGAAGTTTCCATCGTTTTTTCTCTCCCTTTCCCGTTTGGATTTTTCCAGCACAATAGCGTCATTTGATGAGCCAACCGCCATCGACCAACACATCAGAGCCGGTCATGTATGACGCTTCCGAAGAGGCAAGAAAGGCAATGACGTTGGCGATCTCTTCCGGCGCTCCCACCCGGCCTAAGGCGGTATTGCGTTCAATGGCTTTGACAAACCGCTCGTTTTGCAGTCCACGTTCAGTAAGCGGCGTCTCGACAAAGCCAGGCGAAACGGAATTGACGCGAATGCCGAAGGGGGCCAACTCCAAGGCGAGCGACTTCGTCAAGTTGATCACGCCAGCTTTGGCGGCGCTGTAATGCGGAATTTCCGCCCCCGCCTGATGGCCGGACAAGGAGGCTACGTTGACGATGGCCCGGTTGGCGCGCTCCCGCTTCGCTCCTTCGATCATCAGCGGAGCGAGCGTTTGCGAGACAAGAAAGACGCTTTTCAAATTGACGCGCTGCACATCATCCCACTCTTGTTCGGTGAGCTCAAGCCATTTCGTATGGGTCGAAATGCCGGCATTGTTGACGAGCACATGCAAGTCGCCGTACCGATTTTGGATGTATGCGGCCAAGGCGCGCACTTGTTCACAGTCCGTGACATCGGCCGCAAACCGATCGGCCACACCTGGCCCCCCAAGACGCGCGATGTCTTGCACCGTCTCTTCCAGTTTGGCGGCCGTGCGTCCGACAAGCACGACAGTCGCTCCTTCCTGAGCGAGGCGGATGGCCGTCGCCCGGCCAATGCCGCTTCCCCCTCCGGTAACCACAGCAACGGTATTTGCAAAACGCATCGTTTCCTCTCCCCTCTCGTTTGTGCGCCTTTGTTTTCATCCGTTGCCCCGTATGAACCATCTGACGTCTAAAACGTCAGTCCGCCGCCGTCAACCGACAGCGTCGCCCCAGTGATAAAGGAAGCCTCATCGGACGCCAAAAACAATACCGCATTCGCCACTTCTTCCGGCGTTCCGATGCGGCCGAGGGCGTTCGCTTTCGAGATGATGGGCCATTTGCGCGCATCTTGTTTCCAAGGCGTAATGATGTTCGTGTCGATGACACCTGGGGCGACGGCGTTGACGCGAATATTGAATTTGCCGTATTCGAGCGCGGCGTTTTTCGTTAACAAAATCACCCCGGCCTTCGAAGCGTTGTAGGCCGATTCGTACTTTTTCCCTTTGATTCCAAGCAAGCTCGACGTATTGACAATCGCCCCGCCGCCGCATTGCTTCATCACCGGCACCGCGTATTTGATCCCAAGAAAGACTCCTTTCAAATTCACATCAATGACCCGATCCCACTCCTCTTCGGACAATTCGGTGCTCCGCACTTCGGAATGGCCAATGCCGGCGTTATTGAAAAGAATATGTAGGCCGCCGAATGAAGCGATGGTGGCTTGGACAAGATCATGCACTTCGTTCGCACAAGCGACGTCCGCCTTGACGAAGATCGCCTCGCCCCCGCGTTCGCGAATGAGGCGGACCGTCTCCTCCCCGCCTGTTTCATCAATATCGCTCACGGCGACCTTCGCTCCTTCATCCGCAAACCGAATCGCCGTCGCTCGGCCGATGCCGCTGGCGCCGCCGGTGACAATCGCGACCTTTCCGTCCAGTCTCACGCTTCTCCCGCCTTTCCCTTTTTTTGAATCCGCTTTCAACATATATACTAACCGGTTGGTATGTTGTTTCTTTTATTATACACTGTATTTGCAATATTTCAAATGTTTTTATCGCCGTATCGAGGGGGAAGAAACAGGCCTTGGCGTTGATCGTATGCATCAGGGTACGGTGGCGGCTCGAAAAAGAATTAGGTGAAATGGATGACATTGTCGCTCGTATCCCGTCAGGAAACAGCGATACTAAAAATGGAGGTGCATGGGCATGACAAACCGCAGGGATGAATTAGGGACCGGCTCGAGCGTTCCGCGCTATACTCCGGGAACCGGCCTTCCTGATGAAATGAGCCCGATTCGCGATATCGCCCGCGGCTTTGAAAACGGCCGGCCGCCGGTCATTGAAATTACGCCCGCCGACGGCCGTCACCAGGCAGACGATATCGATTTTCCACCCGTTGATCGGGCGTTTTGACTTCATTCACAAAAGGGGGATGGACATCCTCTTTGTGTGAATGGGGATAGCTAGCAAGCTTCACTATCGAACCGCCGGCCTTCGTTTTGATTCGGGCAAACTAAGAAAGGCTAGTGAAACCTGATCGATGATGAAACGCGTGAACATAGAGGCGGATACAACAAGTTTTTTCTATGTGTTGAAGAGAATGGGGAGGAAATACGGCCGGCTTAGCGGTGTACGGATACCCACGGCCGGCCGTGTTCCCAATGAACGCGAATCGGAAGACGAAACGCTTCGGAAAGCCGTTCATTGGTTACTACGTCCTCTTTTCGTCCCGCGGCGGCGATGCGCCCGTCCTGCAAAAGCAGCACATGGGTGATCGATTCAACAATTTCTTCAATATAATGGGTGACGTATAACACGTGGCACGACCGGGCGGTGATTTGCGTCATCAAGGATAAAATGTCTTCCCGCGCCAATAAGTCAAGGCCAACGGTCGGCTCGTCCAAAATAAGCAGCTTCGGATTCGCCATCAACGCTCGAGCGATCAATGTTTTCCGCTTTTCTCCTTGTGAGAGCGTCCCGTATGGTTTTCCCCTGACCGCTTGCAAACGGAACGCTTCCATGAACGATTCCGCTTTCGCCCGCTCGTGATCGGTGACAGCATCATACAGGCCGATCGTCGCAAACGTGCCGCTGAGGATGACATTTTCAACCGTCTCGGTTTGCAGCGTGTCGTGAAATTGCTCAAGGAGCGAGCTGCTGACAAACCCAATATGCCGTCGCAACTCCGGCAGACTCGCCTGTCCAAATCGATACCCTAATACTTCCACTTCCCCGCGCGTCGGGTACTGATAGCCTGTGACGATGTTAAGAAGCGATGTTTTCCCGGAGCCATTGAGGCCAAGAATCGCCCATTGCTCGCCTTCTTTCACTTCCCAATCGATTTCATGCAAAATCGCGCGCGTTCCCCGCATCCATGACACGTTGCGCATGCGGATGATGGCGGTCATTGTCCCTCTCCCCTTTGTGGTTCATATGGACGATCTTGATAGAAAAAGTTGGGCAACATGGTCGTGTTGTCATATGACCGATGAAAAATGTGCGTTGTCGCCGGAGACAATGGCGGAATCAGCCATGTCCAGTCGCCGGTGACATGGCGCCCGGCTGCGTTTTCTTGCTGTTCAAACAACTGAAATTGGCGCGCGGCGGTATGATGATCAACGATGCTGACGCCCGCCTTTTTGTAGGAATATAAAACGGCGATATTCAATTCGACCAACGCCTTATCTTTCCATAATGATGCGTTCGAGCTGGTGTCAAGCCCCATGCAAGAGGCCACTTTCGGAAGCATGTTGTAGCGATTGTCATCGGCAAAATTGCGGGCGCCAATTTCCGTGCCCATGTACCACCCGTTAAACGGTGCGGCCATATAGCTAATGCCGCCAATTTCTAGACACATATCTGAAATAATCGGGACGGCGTACCATTTTACCTGCAGATCGCGAAACCACGGAAACTCTGGGTGTTCAATTGGCACCTCCAGCACCAATTCTTTCGGAATCGGTGTCCAAACAGGCTTTTGGCCGTCTACTTGGATCACCAAAGGAAGCACGTCAAAGGGCGTCTTTTCCCCCTTCCACCCAAGCTGTTCACAGGCGCGAGTGAAAGTGAGGGAGGATGGGTCGCCGATCATCCCTTCTTCAGTTTCATAACCGGCATACCGAATCAGTTGATGATTCCAAATGCGCACTTCCCCATTTGGACGGAAGATCGTGATCGCAGGCCGTATTTTCCCCCCATTGGTCGCAAACTCAATATGATGGAACAGATAAGAAAACACCTCGTCAACAGTCGCCGCCTCTCTCGCATCAATGACATGGAGCGATTGCCAAAACAGGCGACCGATGCAGCGATTGCTATGCCGCCAAGCCATCTTAGCCCCGTAGCTTAACTCTTCGTACGTATGGCTATATGTGCCGGTTTGTTCCACTTCCCAACGGATTTCATTCAACCGCCGCTTCATTTCTTTCTCACTTTTTCCAAGCTCCTGATAGCTTGCCGTAATAAACTGTTCCGCTTTTTTCATCAATGGCCGATCATGCTGTCTACGCTTTGTTTGATGCATATTCTTCTCGCTGTTTACCATGTATGCTTCTTATTCCTCCATTTTCCATAACCGAAACTCTTCGCGGTCATTCCGATGCCGATGAGGAAACAAATGCCCCCGACCCACCACATTTGCTCAACAAACATGGAAATGGCAAAAAAAATGAGCGCGAAACCGAGCAGTCGACGGATCAACATGATTCTCTCCCCTTTTCCCCTGCGTGGAACGCCCTTTCATCGTGCGACAGCCATACTATTGCTGCAAGCCGTCGCTCCCACGGGGCAACTGAGAATGGAGCAACGCTCTCCCCCTCTATTGTAGCAGATGCTTCCAAAAGAAAATAGAGAAAACCTGTTTCACTTTGATCCGCTTCCTTTTCTTTTCAGTCAATCATGCTGTTGTTAGCATGATCAGATCATGGAAAAATGAACCTAACTTGGCCCATCCTGCTGTTCATTTGCGGAAAAAAAGCCAAAGCGCCAAAAACAGAAACCCCATGGCAGCGAAGCGCGTCAGGTCAAACGCGATGCGTTGCCCACCGAACAATCCGAAATGATCAACAATCGAACTCATCACGAGCTGTCCGGCGATCACGGCCACCAATGAATTGGCAACGCCAAGTTTCGGAACGATGAGCACCATGACAAACACGTAAAAAGCGCCGAGAATGCCGCCCGTCAACTGCCATTTTGGCACAGAAAACATCGCGAGCAGCTCGCCTTTTCCGAAAAACAACTGCACGAAAAATAAGACGATCGTTCCGATGAAAAACGGAACGAACGCCCCTTCAAGCACCCCGACCCGCCTGCCAAGGCCGCCGTTCACCCCCGCCTGTACGGAGACGGCCATCCCGGCCGCTAGCGCCATCGTCATCCATAACCACTTCATCCACCTTTTCCCCCTTTTTCTCTATCCTCTTTGCTGGACATACATCCGATTCAAGCCAAACACGCTCTTTCTCGGGAACAGGGAGCGAAAAAAGCGATGAAAAGAAGCCGGCCGCTTCACCGTCTTGTCGCCCCGTTAAGAAACGTTGTGGCATCGGCTTTTCGTTTTCCATCATCGCCGATGAGGCAGAGACGAGCGCAATGAGCCTTTATCAAACTTCGAACGTCAGCGGACGAACGTGGATCGATAGAGAATCGGCTCTGAAGCGCAACCGCCGCCCTCTGTCCGTTAGCCGCCCCCATCAACCGAACAACGCGCGAAGCCAGCCGCCGACGAAGGAAACGAGAACAACCGCCCACGCTGGCCACTTCCAGACCGCAAGCAACAGAAAGGCGCCGAGGGCAAAGGCAAAATCAGCCGGCTCGTTCACTGCCTTTGTCCAAATCGGATCATACAGCGCCGCAAGCAAAATCCCGACGACAGCGGCGTTAATGCCGGCGAGCGCCGCTTGGAAGCGTGGCTGATGGCGAAGCCAGTGCCAAAACGGAAACGCGCCGAGCACAAGCAAAAATGAAGGGAGGAAAATGCCGATGGTGGCGACAAGCGCGCCTTTCCAGCCGAACGCAGCCATGCCGATGTACGCGGCCAAGGTAAACAGCGGCCCTGGAACGGCTTGCGCGGCGCTGTAGCCGGCTAAAAACTGGCTGGCCGTGACCCACCCTTGCGGCACCACTTCCGCTTCCAAAAGCGGCAGCACGACATGCCCGCCGCCAAACACGAGCGCCCCGGCGCGGTAAAAGCTGTCAAACAGCGCCCAAAGCGGTGAATGAATCCAAGCGCGAGCAAGCGGCAGCGCGACAAGCAGCACGGCAAATAAGGAAAGCAACAGAAAACCGGTGGAACGGCGAATGAAAGGCGTGATGCCTACGGAAGACGGCGCGACGGTTTGGCGCCGTCTGACCGCGCCGATGGCTCCGGCGATAGCGATCACCGCCACTTGGCTCCATGCCCCCGGCATGAGAAGTACAGCGATCGCCGCTGCGGTCGCAAGTGTGGCCTCCAAGCGGCCGGCGGCGAATTTGCGCGCCATCTCCCATACCGCCTGCGCGACGACCGCAACGGCCGCCAACAGCAAGCCGTGCATCCAGCCCGCCTCTTCCCACGAAGCATGTTGCAGCCAGACGGCAACCAAACTAAGGGCGACCGCCGATGGCAATGTAAACCCAAGCCAAGCCGCCAGCGCCCCCCAGACGCCGGCGCGCATCAGCCCGATGCCGATGCCGACCTGGCTGCTGGCCGGACCGGGGAGAAATTGGCAAAGAGCGACGAGGTCGGCGTACGTTTTGTCGTCGATCCATTTTTTTCGTTTCACGTACTCTTCATAAAAATAGCCAAGATGGGCCACCGGACCGCCAAACGACGTCAAGCCAAGGCGGAGCGCCGTGATCCCAACCTCGAAGACGGAGCCGCGTCGGTCTCCTGCCCGTTGATCCTTTGCAGTCATGGATCCTGCTCCTTTCGTTCACGAGATGGTCATGCTACAATCATATCATCATTCACGAGAGGAGAGAAGATGATGAACGTTCGAACGATGGCGACCAACGGTTTGATCGCCGCTGTGTACATCGCGGTGACGGCGCTCATTCAGCCGTTTGGCTTTACGAACATTCAGTTTCGCGTATCAGAACTATTGAATCACTTAGTCGTATTTCGCCCAACATACGCCATTGGCATCGTGCTTGGGGTCTTTTTCGCCAATTTATTTTTCTCGCCGATTGTTGCGTATGACCTCGTATTCGGCGTCGGCCAGTCGGTGCTGGCGCTTCTGATCACGATCGTTTCCATGCGCTATATCAAGAACGTTTGGGCGCGTATGGCGGTCAATACGTTGTCGTTTACCGTCACGATGGGTCTTATCGCCCTTGAATTAAAGCTCGCGCTCGGTTTTCCGTTTTGGCTCACATGGCTGACG
The DNA here is from genome assembly GCF_007829715.1 of Geobacillus sp. C56-T2. Lineage (NCBI taxonomy): Bacteria > Bacillati > Bacillota > Bacilli > Caryophanales > Anoxybacillaceae > Geobacillus > Geobacillus sp. C56-T2. The sequence continues at coordinate 1,635,327 of NZ_VJWB01000001.1, read as the reverse complement.
ACGGCCATCGGCGAATTTGTCGTTATGGCACTCGGCGCGCCGATCATTTACGCTGTTGGCCGCCGCTTGGCGCCGGAGCTGTTCAATTCCTCCCATCAAAACCGGTAGCCGCCCCCTTGCGCCTTAGGGGGCTCGCTCCATTCCAAAGGCGCATTTCCTGTAGACCACAGGGAAAGTTTTGACCAGCCCTATATCGATGTGGACTACGGCATCGAACGGACAGCCCTTTCAATGATCAGTAACATCACAGCAAGCAAGATGACTCCCACCGTCGTGATCTTCAGCGCCCTCCGCCATTTTGGCAGTAGGCCCCTCCTGAAGAACAGCAAGGCCGACCGCGATTCCGCCCACCCACAGAAGAGGCTAGCCGGGGTGACAAGCTGGCGCCAATCGCTGATCCAAGCGTAGATGATAAGCGTCTGGCAGACAAGCAGAACGCCTACGATGATTCTCACGGTTCTCCCCCCGCCCGATCGAGGCGCCGCGCTGTTGAAATGGGCAGCGCCGGGTGTTTCACTGTCCTTGTCGATTCGAAACTATGCCAGCAAATCCCAATAATGATGACGGCCAAACCAACGACCGCCCATCCGTTTGGAAGCGGAGCTGACAAGAACAGCGCTTCGCCGATGACGGCAAACATGACTTCCGCGGACTGCGTCGCTTCCACAGCGGCCAGTTTTCGTTCGTTCCCTTTTGCCCGATCGGTAGCAATAAAAAACAATGTCGTCGCGATGACCCCGGAACTCATGGCCACGATGAACGACTGCATCGTTTGCCCCGCCGACGGCGCCCCTGATGTCAGCCAGCCCATCAACGCGACCACCAGCCAAAACGGCAGACTGGCCATCGTCATCCCCCATACGCGTTGAAACGCATCAAGGCGCCCGGCGCAATGTTCGATCATTTTCCGATTGCCAAGCGGATACGCAAACGCGGCAATCAGTACAGGAAAGACCCCCAACACGATTTCATTCCATGCGAGATGGCCTGCTTGCTGGAACTGGATCAGAACGACGCCGAACAAAATGAAAAGCGAAATGAAGAGCGCCCGTTTTTCAATCGGACGGCGCACGGACATCGTTCCGTTTTGCGTTTCAATGGTTTTCGTAAACAGCGGGCTAAGCAGAACACCAGCCACAATCGTGCACTGCCATGTCCCGGCCACAAGCCACCCCGGCCCGTAGGCAGCCGCGTAGGTGAGCGGCGCGTAAAACAAGCCGAATCCGACCGTCCCCCAGGTGATCCACACCCGCGGATGGCGCTTCATGTCATGCCAAACCGGGCCGATGTTGCGGCGGAACAGAACGATGGCAAACAGCAGCGGCACCATAAAGAAAAAGCGAAGCGATGAACTCCACAGCCAGCTGCCGCCAGCTAATTCCATGGACCGATTCAAGATGAACGTGACGGCAAAAAAGAACGAAGCGACAAGCCCGATGGCCATTTCCCTCATCATTCCCATCCCCTTCGCAATGTCACAGAACAGTTTTATTGTATCTTATTATTCGAAATTTTCCTATTTGTTTTATTGATTATTTAGAACATAGTTTTATTTAATAAGATAACGGTTATTTTGTCCATTTTTCTCAGCAGCAAGCCATAAAAAAGGCGCCCACGCAAGAAAGTGGACGCGCGTTGATGATAGTTTGTTGGCCAGCAGCAGCGAGACGCCTTCATTTTGGCTCCAAATCGACGGAAAGTGGTTGAGCGGCACCGGCCGCTCACCGCCATACAGCGCCACTTCGATCGTAAATCTGGCCGTTTGAAGTGCAGGACAAGCCGGTTTTTATAGCCTTGGCTCGGGTTTTTTGTGGCTTGACTGGCGAATCTCGCGTCATTTTCGAAACAAGGAGCGCGAGCTGATAGTCACGCTTCGTCCATGCGTCATCCTGATGGAAATGCGAGTAAATAGATCGACTTATTTCTTTAGTTCAATCGGCACAACTTTGCCATTTTCCACTGCTGCAACAATAATTTTTGATTCAAAGCCGCCGTCCTCGCCAACCTTCGGAACGACATACACTTGCTTGTCTTTCGGGATGTTTTTCAACCCTTCATTCATATGTTCGCGAATAGCAGTGGGATCATCGACCGTGCCAGCCGCCTTCATCGCTTCGACAAAGGCGTAAAGAGCCAAGTAGTTATAAGCAGACTCCGAGCTTGCTTCGGCATTGTACTTCGCCCGGTAGTTTTCCACAAACTGCGGGGCTCCCGGCTCTTTCGACTCAACGAGCGGCATGACGCCGATCGCACCCTCAAGCATCTCGTAAGAGCCGACGACCCGCTTCATTTCATCCAACTTCGCCTGGTCCATGACAATAAAGCCGCCTTTAAAGCCAAGTTCGCGCGCCTGTTTCACCACTTTTGCCGTCGGCTCCGACGGTCCGCCGATAAACAAGACATCTGGCTTTTCTTTTAACGCGTTCGTGATGATCGTGAAGAAATCAGTATCTTTCGTAAAGTCAATCGATGTGTTATAAACAACTTCCCCGCCTTGCTTTTCCCAATATGGCAACAGTTTTTCCGTCCAGTCTTTCCCGTATTGCGTCGCTGTCGGCAAGGCAGCCAGCTTTTTGCCAAACCGCTTCATGACATAATCGGTAAATGTCGGAATGTAGCCATCATAACGCGGCGGGATACGGATCGTCAGCTTGTTGCCCGTTTGGGTGATTTTCGGCTCGCTCGTATACGCCGCGATAAGGAAATTGTCCGTTTGGTTGAACACTTGCAACGCCATGACGCCACCGCTGTGCGGGGTGAAAATGATCGGCGTATGATATTCTTGGACAAGCCGTTTGGCATTTGCCGCTGTTTCATTCGGCAAATATTTATCATCCAACGACACCACATTGATTTGATAGGTCTTTCCGTTGACTTTAAACCCACCATTTTTATTGATCTCGTCCGCCGCCATCTTCACGCCGTTTAACGTCCGTTCCCCGTAGTAGGCGGCCGGGCCGCTCAGAGGCCCGCTGTAGCCGATATGGACGGTTCCGGTGTCACCGTTTCCTCCTCCGTTGCCCTTTCCGCCGTTGGCATTGTTGCCTGTTGACTGGCTGCACGCAGAAACGAGCCACATCATGACGGCCGCGATCATAGCGGCAACTACCCATTTTTTGTTTTTCATTCCGATCCCCCCAAAATTATTTTTTATTTCTAAATTTTTAGATAATAGAACGCGCACCCGTTCGCCGCTTCACCCCCTTTCATGGTCTCGTTCTCGTTGGGCTGACCAGCAGCAACGCTAGGAGGCTGGTGATTTCATTGTGAATACTTTGTCATCTCCTTTCTCAACTCGAAAAACGTTGTTGCATCGGCTCTGCTTTTCACGCGTTCCCTGATGCAGGGATTTCACTAGGGGTGTCCCAAAACGACTGGGACACCCTCTCTCATCGCTATCCTGAAAATACCCGAATTCCAAAATGCGTAAAGTTCCAGTATTCAACATAAGGACATTTTCATCCTTCCGATGGTGACGAAAATGTTTCAACATGGAAGTCTATATAGAAGCACCAGCCGCTTCCCTGCCACACGATAGGTTGTGTCGTTCTGGAGGAGAGATCGCCTTTTGGGGTCAGCCCCAACCGTTCGTTCCAAGCGCGGCTGGCCGCCGGCAAACCCGAGCTGACCCACGAACCGGCGGCGGAAAAACGGTTCATTTCCCGTTTCTTGAACATTCCGTGCTCCCGTGTTCGGCTCGCCTTCGTAACCGCGCGATCAAGCGCCAATATACGCTTTGCGGACGCCGTCGTTGGCTAACAGTTCCGCCGCCGTTCCCGAGGCAACGATCGTCCCGTTTTCAAATACGTAGCCGCAATGGGCGATGGACAGCGCCGCATGGGCGTTTTGTTCAGCGAGCAAAATGGTCGTCCCTTCCTTATTAATTTGTTGAATCGTCGCGAACATTTGCTCGACAATGAGTGGGGCAAGCCCGATCGATGGCTCGTCAAGCAAAAGCACTGTAGGGCGCGACATTAACGCGCGGCCGATGGCGAGCATTTGTTGCTGGCCGCCGCTCAGCGATCCCGCTGGCTCGTTTCGTTTTTCATGCAAAATCGGGAACAGCTCGTATACACGTTCCAGCGAGCGGCGGATGCCTTCTTTGTCTTTTCGGTGGACGTACGCGCCCATCCGCAAATTTTCGTACACGCTCATGCGAGCAAACAGCTTGCGCCCTTCGGCGCATTGCACAACGCCGCGCTGAACGATCCGGTCGGACGGCAGCGAATCGATGCGCTCGCCATCAAGGCGAATTTCTCCTTGCGCTAGTTTGTGCAGCCCGCTGATCGTGCGAAACAGCGTGCTTTTTCCCGCTCCGTTGGCGCCAAGCAGCACTGCGATGTCCCCCGGTTTAACGGAAAACGTCACATCGCGAATGGCGGTGAAACTTCCGTAGCGGACCGATACGTTGACGATTTCAAGCAATGGCGCTCCCTCCCAAATAGGCTTGAATGACCGCCTCGTTGTTTTGCACTTCTTCTGGCGTTCCTTCGGCAATTTTTTCGCCGTAATTGAGCACCATAATGCGATCAGCGATTTTCATGATCATTGACATTTTGTGTTCAATGAGGCAAACGGTCAAACCGCCTTGAACCATTTTGACGATCAATTCTCCTAATCCTTCCGTCTCATCAGGGTTGACGCCAGCGGCCGGCTCATCAAGCAGCACAAGCTCGGGGTCGGTCGCCAAAGCGAGCGCAAACGCCACCCGCTTCTTCTGCTCCTGCGACAGATTGGCGACGAGACGGTCCGCCATATCGGTTAAACCGACGAAATCAAGCATCGCCATCGCTTTTTCTTTACATGCCTGCTCCTCGCGGCGATGCCGCTTTGTGCGCAAAATCGCATCCAACACGTTGGACGAGGTGCGCAGCCGGTGGCCGATGATGACGTTATCGATCACCGTCGCTTGCTCAAACAAATGGGTCGTCTGAAACGTGCGGGCGATGCCGAGTTTCGCCCGTTCATTCGCCGGCAGGCGGGTAATGTCGCGCCCTTTAAACGTAATCGTCCCGGAAGTGGGTTTGTATAAGCCGCTGATTAAATTGAAAAATGTTGATTTGCCAGCGCCGTTCGGGCCGATAATGGCGTTGATCTTCCCTTGTTCGACGGAAAACGTCACATCGTTGACCGCCAGCAGGCCGCCAAATCGTTTCGTCAGCCGTTCCACATGCAAAAACATCGTCATCCCTCCTCTGCGCGCCGTTCGCTCCGGCTTTGACGCGGGACGGCCCGTTTCTCCGCGGCTCGGGTTGCGCTCGCTGCGAGGCGGCGAGCTTCCCGGCGCCTTGCTTGGTAACGGATCCAGCCCCCGGCGATGCCGTGCGGGTAAAAGATGATCAAAAGCGTCAACAACGGGCCGAAAATCAACATTCGGTAGTCTTGCAAAAATTGCAGCTGCTGCGATAAAAACGTGACGAGCAACGTGCCGACGACCGGTCCGGCCAGCGTGCCGATGCCGCCGACAAGCAAGTACGTCAGAAAGTCAAACATGACGGTGACATACGCGATATCCGGACCGAGAAAGCGGATAAACGATGCATAAAGCGCCCCGGCCAGCGACGTAAAAAAGACGGACAAAACAAACGAAGTAAGCTTGTTTTTCATCGTCGAAATGCCGAGCGTCAACGCCAACTCCTCGCTGTTGCGAATGGCGATGTACGTCCTTCCCGTCAGCGAGTAGACGAGCCGGTGCATCACAACCATGACCGCCGCCAAGAAAAACAGCACCAAATAATATTGGGCAAGCGGCGTCTGGAAGGAGAGCGGCCCGAGATCAGCGGGAGCCGGAATGCCGATGAACCCGCGCACTCCGCCGGTCAGGCTGTCCCATTTGTCGATGACCAAATAAATAATGTAGCCGACGCATAACGTATAAATCGCGAAAAAGTGCTCTTTCGTCCGCAAGGCGACAAGGCCAATCAAAAGGCCGAGCAACGATGTGAAGGCGCACGAGAGGACGAACGCCCACCAAAACGGAAGCCCCACTTTCACGGTCAAAATGCCAAGCGTATAGGCGCCAACGGCAAAAAATCCGGCGTGGGCAAGGGACAAATAACCGGTGTAGCCGGCGAATAAGTTCAATCCGTAAACGGCGATCATCCAAATGAAGGAGATCGTCATCATGTGCAAGTAATAGCCGTTGGTCACAAGCAGCGGGAAGGCGAGTGCTAACGCCGCGAGAACAGCGAGCCATAGGCGTCGTTTTTCAAAAACGGCCATCAATGTCCCTCCTTGGCAAACAGTCCGTTCGGTTTGACCGTTAAAATGATGACGAGAATGACAAAGGCAATAATGTCTTTGTAGTCGTTGGATACGTACGTCGCCCCTAGACTTTCGCTAAAGCCTAAAATATAGCCGCCGACAATCGCGCCGGGAATGCTCCCCATGCCGCCGAGAATAATGATGACGAACGCTTTCAAGATGACGAGATGACCCATGCCGGGAAACACGAGGTTGATCGGCGAAGCGAGCGAGGCGGCGAGCGCCGCTAAACTGCCGGAAAGGAAAAAGGTCATCATCGCGACGCGATTGGTATGAATGCCAACCAGCTTCGCTCCGTCGCGATTTTGTGCCATAGCCATAATCGAAGCGCCGATGAACGTTTTTTTCAAGAAGAGGTACAACAAGACCATGATGATGACAGCGGATGCGATGATGAGGATGCGTTGAACGGTCAGCGTGAAACCGAGAATGTTGACAACATCGCCGTATGGCGTCGGCATCGTTTGGTAATCCGCCCCCCATACAAACTGGGCGAATGCTTCTAGAAACAGCAAAATCCCGATGGCGGCAATTTTATCATGAAGCGGCGGTGCGTCGCGAAGCGGATAAAATACGAGCCGTTCCAGCAAAACGCCGAGCAGCCCGACGACCACCATGGAAATGATGATCGAAAAGGCATACGGCAGTCCCGCCTTGCTCATCGCAGTCAGCGTCACATAGCCCCCCATCATATAGAGGGCACCGTGCGCGAAGTTAGGAATGTGCAAAATGCCGTAAACCAAAGTCAAGCCTAAAGCAACAAGGCTGTAAACGCTTCCAACCGTCAGCCCGTTTAACAGCTGTTGGATAAACAGCTCCATCCGGCTCCCCCCTTTTTTGTTTGCGGTTTGCCTCCTCGCCTAAACGGCGCGCGACCTCTCATTCGGCCCGGCCGCTCGGGCGGTCCGCGTCCTCGTTCGTTTGATCGCTGCCTTCCGCAGTCGACCGTTGAATGCCGTGCAAAATGAAATCGATGAAAATATCCGTCAATTCTTCTTCGGAGATTCTCCCGTCAGGCCGAAACCAATAATAGCTCCAGTTGGTAATGCCAAGCAGGCCAAACGTGATCATTTCCGCGTGGAGCGACGGCTTGAATTCCCCGCGGGCGATTCCTTCGCGAATCAGCTGCTCATACCGTTTGCGAAACAATCGCCGCTTTGCCCGGATTTCCGATAAATGGCCATCCGTCAAATGCCGCATTTCGCGGAAGAAAATGCGGGCGCTTTTCTTCCGCGTGCGGATGTTGCGGATCACCATGCAAACGATGGCGCGCAATGTTTCCGTGCAGCTTTTTTCCGGCTCGTGCAGCAGCTGTTCTTGCTGGCAAAGCAAGTCGTCCAAGTAGGAGACGCAAATATCGTGCAACAGTTCTTCCTTGCTTTTGTAATAGTAATAAAACGCCCCCTTCGTCGCTCCGACCGCTTCGACGATTTCCTGCACGGATGTCTCTTTGAACCCTTTTTCCTCAAACAGCTCAACGGCCGCTTCCATCAGTTTTTCTTTCATCATTCCGTCCCCGATTCGTCATTCCCGCTCAATGATCGTTGCGATCCCTTGACCGCCGCCGATGCACGCGGTAACAAGCGCGTATTTTCCGCCGCGACGCTTCAGTTCATACACCGCTTTGGTGATCAAAATCGCCCCCGTCGCGCCGAGCGGATGGCCGTGGGCGATGGCGCCGCCGTTGACGTTCACTTTTTCCGGGTTCATCTCCAGTTCGCGGTCGCAGGCGATCACTTGCGCGGCGAACGCTTCATTGATTTCGATGATGTCGATCTCATCAAGGGTCAGTCCAACTTTTTCAAGCACTCTTCTTGTCGCCGGCACCGGGCCGATGCCCATGATGTTCGGGTCAACCCCGGCGACCGCATGGGCGCGGATGACGGCCAGCGGCTGTACGCCTAGCTCCTCTGCTTTTTCGCGCGACATGATGACGAGCGCCGCGGCGGCGTCATTCAGGCCAGAGCTGTTTCCAGCCGTCACCGTTCCTCCTTCCAAAAAGGCTGGCGGCAGCTTCGCCAACGCTTCCATCGTCGTGTTCGGGCGCGGGTGCTCATCCGTGTCAAAGACAAACGGCTCTCCTTTTTTCACCGGGACGGCAATCGGCACGATTTGTTCGGCGAATCGTCCCTCTTGCATAGCGCGCGCCATGCGCTGCTGGCTCCGCAAAGCGAAAGCGTCTTGTTCCTCACGGCTGATGCCGTATTTTTTCGCCAAGTTTTCCGCTGTGATCCCCATCGGCGGATCGCCGATTTCTTTCGGTGACAGCTGTGACTTGCGAAAGCTGGGAGGCGTCGAACTGTACGGCTTTTCCGGCCGCTCCATCAAATACGGCGCGCGGCTCATGCTTTCCACCCCGCCGGCGACATACACATCCCCGTCGCCAGCCCAAATGGCTTGCGCCGCTAAATTGACGGCGTTAATGCCCGACCCGCACTGGCGGTCGACGGTCAGCCCCGTCAGCCCGAGCGACAAGCCGGTTTGCAGCGCTGTCAGCCGGGCGATATTGCCACCGCCGCTTAACACATTGCCCATGATGACATCATCGACCAGCTCCGGTCCGATGTTGGCCCGCCGCATCGCCTCTTTGATGACTTCCGCGCCATACACGTGCGCCGGCAGCGTCGCCAAGGCGCCTCCTTGACGGGCGATCGCCGTCCTGACAGCGGACACAATGACGGCCTCTCGTTTCATCGCCATTCCCCCTCCTTTTTCAGCCGCTCCGTCCCGCGGCTTGGGAAGCGGGCCCCCACCTCGTTCAGTGGAAAGACCCTCCGTCGGAAGACCCTCACTCATACAGCGCAAAAACTAGTTCGCCTTTGACGACATCCTTCCCGTGTTGATTGACGGCGGCGACCGCAAAGCGGATCGTTTTCTCATCCTTTTCTTTGACCGTCGCCGTCAATGTGACGACATCGTTTAAAAACACCATCGATTGAAAGCGAACGAAATAATCTTGGACAAACCCTTCTTCGTAGTACGGCGTAAACAGCTTTGCCAAATTTCCCATCGTCCACATGCCGTGGGCGATAATCCCGGGTAGACCAGCTTTTTTCGCCTCTTCATCAATCGTATGGATCGGGTTGTAATCGCCGGATGCGCCGGCATATTTAATCAAATCAAGCCGAGATACCGGCGGAAGCGTCACTTCGGGAAGCGATTGTCCCACTTGCCATTCGCGAATCGTCGTCATACGCTCATCGCCTTTCTTACCGCTTCATTGATGATGATGGTCGAAGTTGATGTGAAAACAAGGTTCCCTTCCGCGTCTTCGCCGTTGTTGGCGATCACCAAAAAACCAAGCTGTCCCATGCTGCTTTGCTTTTCATAGTAATCTTTTACTTCGGCGTAGCAGTACAGCTCTTCACCGACAAAGAGCGGACGCTCGTAATGGAAGCGCTGCTCGCCGTGAATGAGCCCTTTTGCCGGCAGCTTCAATCCTTCAATGACGCCGTAGTCAAACACGCGCGGAAACGTCGGTGGGGCGATATTGCGCCCGTAGCGCGACCGCTTCCCTGTTTCTTCATCCCAATATATCGGATTCGGGTCGCCGATCGCTTCGGCAAATTTTTTCACCGCGCCGCGTTCGACGACGTTTTTGATTTTCTTCGACCGTTTGCCGATCTCTCCTTGGTACATCGTCCGCCCTCCTCGCCTTCAACATTTCGGACCGCCGGCGACATACAGCACTTGGCCGTTGACGAACGATGATTGTTCGTCGGCGAAAAATGCGACCGCGTTGGCGATATCTTCCGGGCGGCCGCTGCGTCCGACCGGGATGGTGGCGACGCTTGCCTGAATGAGCTGCTCAAACGAAATGCCGAGCCGCTCAGCGGTTGCTTTCGTCATGTCAGTCTCAATGAACCCTGGCGCGACGGCGTTTGTCGTAATGCCGAACTTGCCAAGCTCAATCGCCAACGTTTTCGTAAACCCTTGAATGCCGGCTTTCGCCGCCGAATAGTTCGCTTGGCCGCGGTTGCCAAGCGCTGAGGTCGATGAAATGTTGATGATGCGCCCGTATCCTTTTTCAACCATATATTTTTGCGCGGCGCGCGCGCAGTAAAACGCTCCTTTCAAATGGACGTCCATGACGGTTTGCCAGTCGTCGTCGGTCATTTTAAACAGCAAGTTGTCGCGGATGACGCCGGCGTTGTTGACGAGAATATCGAGCGAGCCGAATCGGTCGACGACCTCTTGCATCGTTGTTTCCACTTGTTCGCGGTCGGTGACGCTCGCCACTTTGGCGTAAACGTCATACCCTTTTTCCCGCAGCTCGGCGGCTGTCGCTTCAAGCGCCTCGGCGTTTAAGTCGATGAACGCCACCTTAGCCCCCTCTTCCGCGAAGCGGGTGACGACCGCCTTGCCGATGCCGCGGCTCCCCCCGGTCACAAATGCCACTCTTCCCGCAAATCGTTGGCTCATTTTTTCTCCTCCCTTTCGGTAACGCTTTCATTTTTTAGAGAAACTGTCCGAGTTTGACGTGTCCTTTGATTAAGTTGCGGGCGATAATGAGGCGTTGGATTTCATCCGTGCCGTCATAGATGCGCCATAATCTCGCCTCGCGATACCAGCGCTCGATCGGCATCTCTTTCGTATAGCCCATGCCGCCGTGAATTTGCATGACGCGGTCGATGACGCGATTGCCCATGTTGGCGCCAAACAGCTTCGCCATCGAAGCCAAATGGCGGTTGTCCTCCCCTTGATCGAGCGTAAACGCCGCGTTCAACACGAGCCATTTCGCCGCTTCAATTTCGACAGCGGAATCGGCGATCATCCATTGAATCGCTTGCCGTTCGGCGATCGGCTTGCCGAACGTGACGCGCTCTTTCGCGTAATCGATCGCCATTTGCAATAGCCGCTCCGCCGCCCCGACCGCGCGGGCGCCGACGACCCAGCGGGCGTAGCCGATCCACTCTAAGCCAAGCTTGTAGCCGTGATGCAATTCGCCCAAAATATTTTCCTCCGGCACGCGCACGTTTTCAAAGATCAAACTGGCCGGCGTCGCTGGCCCCATCGTATAGATCGGTTCGGAGCGCCAGCCCATATCGCGGTCAACGATGAAGCACGTCACTCCTTCGCGTCCGTTCGAGGCTCGGTGCCGTTCCTTGTCGGTCACGGCGATGACCATGACAAAGTCAGCGTCATTGCCTCCGGTAATGAACGTTTTCTCCCCATTCAGCACCCACTCATCGCCATCTTTGACCGCCGTCATTTGAATGTTGCGTGTGTCAGACCCCGCACCTGGTTCGGTCATGGCAAAGCACGATTTTTTCTCGCCGTTGATCGTCGGGATCAAATAGTTTTTCTTTTGTTCTTCATTGGCGTAATACAAAATGTTGTCCGCCGACCCGCCAAACTGGAACGGAACGAGCGTTTTTCCGACTTCCATCAGCACAATCGCCTGCATGACGTGGCCAAGATTGGCGCCGCCGTATTCCTCCGGCGTGTTAATCCCCCAAAAACCCGCTTCCTTCGCCTTGAATTGCAGCTCTTTTAATTTTTCTGGCGCAAGCCCTGGCTTTCCTTCCCGCTCGTTGCGCAGCACTTCGTTTTCGAGCGGAATCAGCTCCTTCTCGACAAATTTGCGAATCGCTTTTTGCACCATGCGCTGCTCATCGGTTAAGCGCAAATGCATCGTGAATCCCCTCCGTTTTCTGTTCGCCTTTCCGCCCTGCTCCACCCACTTAAAATACCAACCGGTTGGTATGTTACCTCTATTATATTCAAATGTTCTGAAAAGTACAATACTTTTTATACTTTTTGTCCAACAAGAAAACGTTCCCCCGTTGGCGCAAGATCTGTCCCCCTTGCCATACAACGTTCACTTCTATTATACACTCCCCGTTTGATATGTAGGCGCAAATGGAAACAGGACATCGTTCCTACCTTTCCTGCATGGAAAATCCTCCGAATGGAACAGATGGCAATAAATCATCAGAATAGTAGGAACAAATCGCGATTGGATTCTAGATTCCTATCTTTTATAATGGTTAGTAGAAACATAGAAAGGTGGTTGAAAACGCAGTGAAACGATTATGCGCCGCGATGCTGCTGTTATCCTCGGTACTCTCCGGCCTGCTTCCTGCTGGCCACACGCGCGCTGAAGCAGCGGAGCCGACGGTGAACGTCAAACTCGTAAACTATTTAGGAAATCAAAGTGAAGTAACAATCAAACCGACGGATACATATTCGCTTTCCGGCACAGGCGTCACCTTGAAAGCAAACGTCACCTACCGCGTGAAAACGACGGCCGGCGGCTTGGCTTTACAAGAAGGGACGAAACTCCTTGGCGAGTTTTCGCAGCTGCGCCTCACCCCATCAAAGGCAAATGCCGTGTTGCTCGTCAATGGCCGGGGATATCCAGGGGAGATGACATTCGTAAAAGAAAACGGCCAGTATGTTCGCCCGGTTAACACCGTGCCCGTTGAGGAGTACCTTAAAGGGGTGGTGCCGAACGAAATGCCGGCATCGTGGAACATAGAGGCGTTGAAAGCCCAAGCAGTCGCGGCGCGAACATACGCGCTCAGCTACGCGGGAGCAACGATCGATGACACGATCCGCTATCAAGTATACGGCGGCTATGCACGGTACCCAAACAGCACGAAAGCGGTCGAGGAAACGTACGGGCAGGTGCTGAAATACAACGGCAGGCTGATCAGCGCCGTCTTTTCCGCCAGCAACGGCGGGAAAACAGAATCGAACGCCAACGCTTGGGGCGGAACGCCGCTACCAATTTTCCCGATCAAAGAAGATCCGTACGACAATGCCGTTTCGTGGGGCTTTACGATCCAAAAAACGCAAATCGATCTGACCGGGAAAAATTTAGCTGACTATGCCGCCTGGTGGGATACAGCAAACGAGACGGATAAGGTAATCACAAACAACATCAAAACATGGATGAAAGCAAACGGCTATAACGGCAAGGAAATCAAAATCGTTGCTATCCCGAAACTGTCGCTGTACGCACCGCTTTCCGGCGGCCGCGTCTCGAAAGGCGATATTGCGATCGACTACATCGCCAAGGGCGATACGGATAACGATGGCGCGCTCGCTGTCCGCCGCTTGGAGCTGATCGGCGTCCCGGCAGCAAAAATCCGTGCCCTCATCGGCAATCGCGTCATCCTCAGTTATCTCGTCACTGAAGTGAAAGAAACGGATCGGTCGATTACCGTAAGCGGAAAGGGAGACGGTCATGGCGTCGGCATGAGCCAATACGGGGCGAAAAAAATGGGTGAACTTGGCAAGAAATATACAGAAATTTTAGATTTTTATTATCCAGGCGCCTTGCTCACGACCGCTTACACGAAAGCGGAACAGATCGAGCCGCCAACAGCCGAGCCGCTGCCGCCCAATGCCGGAAACACACCGCCGACGCCAACGGCGCCGCCTGCCCCGACACCAGCCGATACAAAGGCGCCGATCATTAAGGACGTCAAGGCTGTGTACGTCCCCAAAACGAATCAGCTCAGCGTCCGCTACGCCATCAACGAAGAAGCGGCGGTCACGATTTACGTTAAAAATGCAAGCGGAAAAATCGTCCAATACATTCAAAAAGACGTCAAACAAAAGTCGGGAAGCTATACAACCATTTGGACCGTCGGCAGCAATCGCAACGGCAAATACACGTTTGGCATCATCACCAAAGATGCGGCTGGCAATGTTTCATCTGCTGTCGCCAGCGCCGTTGTGAACAAAGCAGTCGCCCCGCCGAAAGTGAACAGCGTTGGTGACCGGAGTTCAACGGTAACCGGCACAGCGGAGGCCGGAGCGACCATAGTGGTGAAAGCCGGGACAAAAACGTACAAAGCAACCGCGAAAACAAACGGATCGTTTGCCGTAGCCATTCCGCGGCAAAAAGCAGGAACGGTGCTGACGGTGACAGCCATTGACCGCGCCGGCAATCCAAGCCAGTCCGTCCGCCTCACGGTCAAAGACAACACGCCGCCCCCGGCGCCAAAACTGAACTCAATCACTAGCCGACAAAGTATCCTCACCGGCAAAGCGGAAGCCGGCGCCACTATCACGGTCAAAATCGGCACAAAAACATACAAAACAGCCGCGCGTAAAGACGGCGCCTTCTCCGTTGCCATCGGCCGGCAAAAAACGAAAACTGTGCTGATCGTCACCGTTGCCGACCGCGCCGGCAATGTCAGCGCGCCGGTGAAAGTGCAAGTTCGATGACAAAGCGCTGATCTAAAAACGATCTACCCTAACATCATAGCGTGACAGAAGCAGACAGTGCTTGTATATAGCAATAAGAGAGGGTGTCCCAGTCCTTTTTGGACACCCTCTTTGCTCCTTTGCTCGTCCCTTTTTATAAAATTTGAATGGACACCGGATAAACGTATGGATGCGGCGGCGGGGAAACCACCTTCCAACGCTCTGCAGCGATGACTGGAACGGCAGCTCCGTGAGATCGTACTATTTGTAGCCTCCCCTCTATTTCGAGCCACATATCCTGTTTATACTGACCTGCTTCGCTAAATTCAACTAAAAATCCAATCACGCTCGCATCAGCTAAGCAATGAGTGATAAGAAACCTAGATAGAATAAGTTGATGTGGCTTCAATCCGTCTTCCTTATACACAAATCCTGTCAGTTTGATTTTTCTTCCATCATATCGTTCAGGATGGGTTTGGATCTCCTCATAATAAGGAGCAAACAGTTCATTGTCCATCTCAATTACTGGGGCTGTTTTTAACCAGTCCATTTTCTCGTTATACTCTTTTTCGGAAAGATGATGCCCGCCCGTCCCCTCACCGCTCTGGCGATTAGCGGCCGGCGAATTTGGTTGCCGCTCGCTCCCCTCGACCGGAAGCTGAATCACCCCTTTTTTTTGTGCCAGTGAAGCGTCTAAAATGACCGGAGGAAACGCAAAACCAGCCAACAGAGGAAAGAGAAGAATGCATGTACTGACAGCATTCGCTCTCATGGAACTTATTGAATGACTATGCTCGCACCCGTCATGGCAGTGATGATCATGAGGGTTCTGCTCCCATATACGGAAAAGCTGGACAAGTAGCAGCACGACAAACAAGATAGCAGCCAGCTGACTTACCCATACATACTTCGGATTGACATACTTAGTAATGTCACCAGTAATATGGAGGTAAATAAAAAAGAGGGAAAAACTCGCCAACATGACAGCTTGGCTGAACATCCACCAACGAAATCGCATTCGTTCACCACCCTTGAATCATGTTCGCCACCCATACGCTCAACCATACAACCGCTGTAACCAACATAAGCAAAACAACGACAAACCTCGCCCGGAAAACATTAAACAGCATGATCGTATTTTTTAAGTCAATCATCGGGCCGTAGATTAAAAACGCGAGGATCGAAGAAGTGGAAAAAATGTTTCTAAACGAGGCAGCAATGAAGGCGTCAGCCTCCGAACATAAAGACAAAAAATAGGCCAACCCCATCATTGTAAGCATCTCACCGGCGTCACCGCCGCCAAACAAAAGGAGCGACTCCGTATGTACATGCGTCTGCACCCAAGCGGCGACACACGCGCCGATCATTAGATACTTTCCTGTATCAAAAAACTCATCAATGGAATGTTTCAGCATTTCTTCGAACCGATAAAACAATGAAGTTGATTTGCGCCTTTGCACCGGTAAGGAGACAGGTCGCCTCAGCTGATTCGAGGAAAAGAACAGACTGATGCTCCACGCAATCAACAGCGCGGCCGCAAAACCAAGCCCCATTCGCCATCCCGCGATCGTAGCATCGTTTCCAAACGCCATATACGTCGATAAGATGACGATTGGATTAATCAGGGGACCGGTTAAGAGAAATCCTACTGCCGCCCCTAACGGCACGCCTTTGCTAACCAGCTTTCGCACAATCGGAACAATCCCACACTCACACGCCGGAAAAAGAGCCCCAACCACACATCCCATCGCAACAGCCTTAAAAGAATGGGCAGGAATCCAGCGCCGAATATGCTCCTCGGTTACAAAAATTTGAATCGCCCCTGCTACAATAACACCAATGAGGACAAACGGAAGTGCCTCGATCACCATACTTAAAAAAATAGTCACAAACTGTCGAAACGAGTCCGGAATCTCTGCCGCCCATAACCCCCCAAACCACTGGCTAAACACGATCAAATACGCTGCGACCCCTATAACCACAATCCCCGTCATATCGATCAACATTGAAGAAAACAAGCGCCTCATTCCTCTTCCCCTCCCCCGCAGCCATGTGTTAAGACATTTTTCACTTAACCTAGGAGGCCGGTGATTGGTGATTGACTCGTGATACGGCTTTGCCATCTCATTTCCCAACTAGAAAAATTTTGTTGCCTCGATCCTAATTTTCACGCGTCTCCCCATTGATGAAGGGAAGCCGCGGTTTTTCACCGACCTTGTAGTCTAAGTTGGAATAAAGAATGACTGATTTTATGTTTCGGTTTCGTCCAAATACAAGCGGATATGTATAAAACGATGAATGATCATCTAGATGAAAAACCGACTTTCAACTGAACATAATTAGGACATAAACGAACCGATGTACGTCGATTTATTGTATTAAAGCGTAACCATTCCTATTTATAAACGATATGTCGGACTGCCCGATTACATGTCCACTTTTATACGACAAGTTTTTCTTTCAACCCTTCTTGAAATACGTACTAGCCCACTTTATTCTTGACTACGTATGAGTCGTTCTTTCACTCGGCCGGTAAAGGAGGACGCAGGCAATTACTATATACATGCTCATTGAAAAATGAACATTTGGCTTCTCCTGCAACGAACTTCCTCTTCCATGGCTCAGCTTGCAGGTTGAGTCTACAGGATCTTTGGAAAAAATGATGCAGCGCGTAGGGTGTGCAGGATAACGGAGAGGCGAACTCTTTATGTTGCATATATCACCACAACATGTACTTGACAGACGGTACACTTCTCTGTACAAATGTATGCAAAACACGACTTGTTTTCTGTTCTTTCTTGGATGCATCAGTAAGAGATGTGTGATGAAAAAATCAAGTGCAGCTTTTGGTAAAGAGCAAAAAATAATGTAAAGTCGCGAAATGTGAGTGAACAGCAAACCCGCTTCCCAAAAACAAAGCCAATCTACGAAAAATCGCAAGCACATGCATCGGTTGCGGACAACACAATGCTTAAGTGGTTGTGTGATTGAAGGGCGCCGACAGTAAAAAACCTCGCTTCCGCATGAAGCGAGGCTACCGTAAATTAAACCCTTTCCCCTCGACAAATTCTTTCATGTACATCCGGACCGAGCGGCTCAGCATATCGGCCATCTGCCCCGTCCATGTATCGCGGCGGCGTCCGTTTGTCCGCTGCTCATAATACGCCGAAACCGTGTCGTTGTAGCGCTGCAACTGTTCGAGGAACGGAGCGCGATCTTGGTTGTATTCGTCCTCATGATAAACGTGCGCAAACGGCAGCCGCGGCTTGCGGTCCGGCGTTTGCGCCGGATAACCGACGGCAAGGCCAAACAGCGGAATGACTCGTTTCGGCACGTTTAAGAGCGCACACACGTCCGGCAAGTTGTTGCGCAATCCGCCGATATAGCAGATGCCAAGCCCCATCGACTCGGCGGCGATGGCGGCGTTTTGCGCCGCTAACGCGGTATCGATGAGCGCCACCATAAACTTTTCCGTGCTCTCAAGCGACGGGATCACGTCTTTTCCTTCAAGCTCCCCGATGAGTTCATGGCGATGAAAATCGGCGCAAAAGACAAAGAAATGGCCGTTATGCTCGACATAAGACTGATTTCCCGAAAGCTCGGCGAGCTTCCGTTTTTTCTCCGGATCTTTCACCCCAATGATCGAGTACGCCTGAATGTAGCTTGACGTCGACGCCGCTTGGGCGCATTCAACGATCGTACGAATTTGTTCATCCGTGAGCGGCCGATTTTCGAAGCGACGGATCGAGCGATGTTGCAAAATCGTTTCGATAACGGGATTCATCTTGTACACACCCTCCTGTACAATGAATAGCTTGCCATCCATGATTATCATAGCAAAAAAGAAAGAGCCGAAAAAACGATCGGCTCTTTCCTGTCATTACTGTCCAAACCGCCCTTCTTGGTAATCGCGGATCGCTTCGCGGATTTGTTCCGGCGTGTTCATGACAAACGGCCCGTAAGCGACGACCGGTTCGTTTACCGGCTCGCCGGCGTAAAGAAGGAGGCGCAATTTTTCATTGGCGGTCACGCTCAGCTCCGTTTCCTCGCCGCGGTCGTGGCGGCTTAGCAACAACACTTGCCCCGCTTTCCCTTCCGTGCGGTCAGCACCGAACGTGCCGCTTCCTTCTAAAATATACAAAAAACCGTTGTAATGGCCCGGCAAATCTTGGGCGACGGTAACTCCCGGTTCAACCGTCATTTCGACCATCGTCACCGGAACGATATTTTTCGTCGGCGCTTTGACACCTTTCGATGACCCGGAAAAGACGCGGATCGTTGCCCCCTCTTCCTTGCGCACAGGCATGTCTTTGGCGCGCAAGTTTTGGTAGCGCGGCTCGGTCATTTTATGCGCGCTCGGCAAGTTGATCCATAGCTGAAGGCTGTGCACGGTCGAACCGGGCGCCGGATCTTCCTTATGGACGACGCCGCGGCCGGCGGTCATCCATTGCACATCCCCGGGTCCGAGCGTGCCGTGACCGGCTTTGCTGTCGAAATGTTCGAGTTCGCCGCTGATCACGTACGTGACCGTCTCAATGCCGCGGTGCGGGTGAACATCAAAGGCGCCCCGCTGAAAAATATCCTCCATCAATAGCAAAAACGGGTCATACTCTTGCCAATTCCCAGGCTCGAGCACTGGGCCACTTTGGTGAATCGGACTGTGGGCGGTCATTTGCACCGTCTTGATATGACGAATGTGGCGTTGAACAGCCATAACGTCTCCTCCTCGTTTTCCATATCGAATCCAATCGGATTAGAGAGAGCCGGCCATCGCCAATCGCTCCCTTTCCCCCATCGTATCCGATCCCACCAAAAACAGGCAAATGATCTGCTCAACAGCCAGGCGCCGCCGGGGCAGACCAAAATAAGGTTCATCACCACAGCGTGTACTTGACAAGTGAGACTTCGTTTCATGTCACCATGTATAAAATTGTTGATTTACTGTTTTTTTCAGAAAAGATCCATGGGCGGCGATCTTCCCTCCACCCGAGGATGAAAATCCGCGCCAGTTCGGCATTTTCACGGAAGGAAGTATGGCATGTTTTGAAACAGTCAAGCACACCTTTTAGCGAAGAGCCCAAAACAAAAACCTGCCGGAAATCGGCAGGTTGACGTTCCTATGTACAATGGCGGAGGAAGAGGGATTCGAACCCCCGCGGGCTGTGACACCCCTAGCGGTTTTCGAAACCGCCCCCTTCAGCCAGACTTGGGTATTCCTCCGTACGAAAATGGAGCCTATCGGATTCGAACCGATGACCTCCTGCGTGCGGGGCAGGCGCTCTCCCAGCTGAGCTAAGGCCCCAAGCAAGGATCGGGAAGACAGGATTTGAACCTGCGACCTCACGGACCCGAACCGTGTGCTCTACCAAGCTGAGCTACTTCCCGTTGATTGCTTACCCTTGCGACAATTTTTATTTTATATGAACCTCGCAAGAAAGTCAATGATTTTTTATCACTTTTCCCCACCGCCCGGGCTTGACAGGTTTTCCACCGCCTGCTGCATAGCGGCCCCCCTTTTTTTCCTATACTAAAAAAAACACGGCGATCGGACGCAACGCGGAAACGTTCCATGGTCAACGGTTTCCCCTCCACCTAGGGATGAAAACGACCGCTTGCTGCACGACATGTTCGCGGAAAAGGGGGAGAGCCCATGAAATTCATCCCGCCGGCGCGGCGCAAACGAGCATATTTGTCACAGTTTACCACCACCAACCTCCATTTGCGCCATCCGCTTGTCGTCGCCTTTTTTTCCTTTTCGTTTCCCGGATTCGGCAATTTGATGCTGCACCGTTACGCCACGGCTTTTATTTTAATCGTTTGGGAGCTGTTTATCAATACAAAAGCGCACGTCAACGCCGGAATATTGTACTCGCTCCTCGGCGATTTCGAAAAGGCCAAAGCCGTTCTTGATGAGCGATGGCTGATGTTTTATGTCGCCATTTACATATACGGAATCTGGGACAGCTATCGCGGCGCCGTTGACATGAACAAGCTGTATTTGCTCGCTGACCGGGAAGACGCACCCATTCCCCCGCTGCGAATGGGGGGATGGGACATCAATTACTTGGACAAACGTAAGCCGTGGCTGGCGCTCGCTTGGTCGGTGCTCGCCCCCGGCCTCGGCCATTTGTACGTTCATAAGGTGATTGCTGGTTTGTTTCTGTTCGGCTTTACCATTATCGTTTCCTATTTTGCCCGCTTGCCCGAAGCGATCATTTATACGCTCACCGGCCGCTTTGATGAGGCGGTGCGCATCGTGAATATGCAATGGGCGCTGTATTTGCCTTCCATTTATTCGTTTGTCTTCTACGATGCGTACGTTTCAGCCGTCGAATACAACAAGCTGTTTGAAAAAGAGCTGTCCAACTATTTGCGCCGCCGCTGCCAACCGAAACCATTTCGATGGCCTATTTGATCAGGAGGCTTTCTATGATTGTCGTTGCCACTTTTGAAAACCATTTGTTCGTCGAACTGGTAATTTCCGCTTTGCGCGAAAAAGGAGTTCCTCCACACCATCTGTTCGCCGTTCCGCTTGACGGCCGCCCGGAGCCGCCGCAGCTGTTAGATACGATCCACCGCGCGGACGGCTTGAGCTTTCTCGATCTAGCGGCGATTTTCGGGACGTGTTTCATGCTGCTTGGTTCGATTTACGGCTATGTATTAACATGGGGACCGATCATTTGGGGGGTGATCGGGGCGGTGGTCGGCATCTCGTTCGGCCTGTTGTTGAAATGGGGGCTCAACCGAAACACGGCGCGCCGGCAAACGAACAGGCGCGCGGAAATCGTTCTCCTCATCCGCTGTGATGAAACGCAGTGGCCGATGATCGAGCGGCTGTTATGGAATCATCATGCGCTCGGCCTCGCCGGCATCGACGATGAAAAGAGAGCGCGCCAATGACGGTCGCCATGGCGCCCGCAACATAAGATGCTAACGCGCCTCGCTTTGCCGATGTACCACGCCTTCCCGTTTTGGTCCGCCCGATGCCGGCAGCCTACCTTTCCCGTTTTGGAAGATTCACCGCTCCCGTCGAGGTGCAACCTTTTTAATACACGTCGCGCCGTGCAAAGACAACAAAAGCGACAGCGAGAGCCATAAGTCCCCACACGGCCAGCACCGTCATGGAAAAGCCGAGCGTCATTCCTTCAATCGGAGGAGCGGCGCCTTTCAAGTAATCGGTGAGCCGCAAATTGACCATAAACAAATACTTTGCGGACTGCCATGACGACACCATGTTCGACAAAATGGCGCCCGAAATGAGAGCCGCCAGCATCACTCCCATCACCGCCGCTGTGCTCCGAAACAGCACGGAAAGCATCAATGTCAACGTGCCGACGACCGTGCTGACAAACGCGGCTAACCCAAACTCCATCAAAATGTATTTCCATTGTGGAATCATATGCACATTGTCCGTATTCAAGTCCTCGCCTTGGGGAACAAAACCGGTCAACAACGGCAAATGAAAGCCGCCATACCCGAATACAAGGCCGGAGATGGCATACGACAGCACCGCTGTTGTCAGCATAATAAACGACACGGACAGCAGCAAAGCGATATATTTGCTAAGCAGCACTTTCCACCGTTTGACCGGTCGGACGAGAAGCAGCTTGATCGTTCCAGCGCTCGCCTCCGAGGAGACAAGATCGGCCGCCACCACCATGACGAGCAGCGGCAAAAACAAGTCGATGGCGTTTTCGATAAACGTGCGCATAAACGTCGGCGCCCCTGGGGCGGACGGATTCACGTTGTGCTCTAAGTAATACTGTTGCTGCTTGAGGCGGATTTGTAAATATTTGCGCCACTCCTCGGACATGCTCGGCGACTGGAGGCGATTTTGCAAGTCAACGATTTGCTGCTGCAGCTGCGTCCGCCAGTCGGTCGTGCCGAGCCGTTTTCTCAACTCTTCCGTCTCCCGATATTGAGCGTATGTAAATAAGGCGACGAGCACCGCCACAATGGCGGCGATCACCCATAGCCGCTTTTTGCGGACGATTTTCAGCATTTCATTGTACACAAGCTTACTCAATCGTTTCGCCCCCTGTCAGCTCGATAAATAAATCTTCGAGCGTCGGCAGCCGCGGTTCAATGTGAGCTACCGCCACGCCGGCGTGGACGAGCTTAGCGTTCCAGTCAGCGAGCTTGGCCGGCTCATACGGCGTGACAATCTCCTCCCCGTCCGCCCGCAGCACCTCCGTCTCCTCAGCGAGCAGCGCCTGCGCCTTGTCAGCCGGAGCGACTTTCCAAACAACGCGCGCTTGTTCGTTTAACAGCCGCTCGACTGTATCAACAGCCAGCAGGCGCCCTTTCGCCATAATAGCGACGCGGTCGCACATGAGCTGAATTTCGCTTAACAAGTGCGACGACACGAGAACGCTCAGCCCTTCCGTTTCCGCCAAAAAGCGGATGAAGGCGCGCATTTCACGAATGCCGGCCGGATCAAGGCCGTTGGTCGGTTCATCCAAAATGAGCACCTTCGGCTTCCCGAGCAGCGCTTGGGCGATGCCAAGCCGCTGCCGCATGCCGAGCGAATACGTGCTTACCCGGTCGTGAATGCGCTGCTCGAGCCCAACGAGCTTCGCCACTTCCATGATTCGATCGGCGCCGATTCCCGGCATCATACGGGCGAAATGTTCAAGGTTTTCCCACCCGGTTAAGTACGGGTACATTTCCGGATTTTCGACGATGCAGCCGATTTGGCGGATCGCCTCGGTAAACTGGCGGTGAAGATCATACCCGCCAATCATCACCGTCCCTGACGTCGGGCGAATGAGCCCAACGAGCATGCGGATCGTCGTCGTTTTGCCCGCGCCGTTCGGCCCTAAAAAACCGAACACTTCCCCTTCGTGCAAAGCAAACGAAACGCCTCGGATAATTTCTTTGCCGCGGATCGTTTTCCGCAGTTCATGGACCGCTAGTGTCACCGGTTTCATCATCAGCGATTCTCCTCCGTCAGCGTAATCAGCGAAGCGACACGCTCTCCGATTCGTTTGTATCCTTCTTGGTTTGGGTGGAAATGATCGCTGTACAAATAGTCGTTGACGTGCAAAGCAAACAGATCAAACGTTGGCACCGCGACGACGTTCGGATAGCGAGCTGCCACTTCCGCCGTGACAAAATTCCAGTCGCGGACGACGGCGGACGTGCGTTTGGCATCGCCTAAATCGCTGAACGGGTTGTATAAGCCGATCGCCAAAATGACGGCATCGGTGTTGAAGCGCCGAAGCATGGCAAAAATGCGGTCAAGGTTCGCCGCATACTGCCGTTTTGCCGCGTTCAGCTCTTTTTCATTCAGCCGAAGCGCTTCCCCGCCCCGAAACAGATCGTTGCCGCCGATCGTCATGACGATCAGATCGGCCATGGCGATTTGCCGCTGAATCTCAGGCTGGCCGAGCTGGCGAAGCAAGCCATCGGAGCGCAGGCCACGAACCGCCAAGTTCGTAACGCGAATCGGCGCCTCCGTCTGCTTTCGCAGCTCATCGACCATATAGCCGACATACCCTTTGCCGCTTTCATCGCCCGTCCCCCGCGTCAACGAGTCGCCTAAAGCGACGATATCGATATCGCCATCGCCCTTCTTTGCCCCGTGGACCGAGGGCTGCGTTTGCTCCGGGGGCTTAGAGGGGGGAGCGAGCTGGTCTTGCACGGCCAACACGAGCCCGCCAAGCCAAAGCGCTGCTGACATGGCGGCAGCCGCGATCACAAGCCCCACAACGCCCAGTCGCATACCATTCACCTCATTTCATTTGCTTTGTCGCTGCCTTTCACCATCGGTTTCAGCATCGTTAGTTTGCTCCGGCCGCCGTTTTATTCGCCAACGTTTTGGATTTGGATTCCAGTACTTCCTCAGCTTTGCCGCTGCTTCCTTTCCCACCAGCCATGCCCCGGCCCAAAACAACATTTCGGCGAGCATAACGGCGCTCGTCACCACCAATGCCTTGACGGAAGCGGAAAACGGCAAAAATGGAGCGATCGGCGGAACGACCCAAACAACGAACGAGGCGATGATCAGTCCGACACCGATGCGCTGCCTAGCGGACGGCTTTCGCTTCACTCTTTCGCCCCCTTTTGCCTGAATGACAAAAGCAAACACTCACGTATTTCCACTCTAACATATTATCCTCGTTTTCCAAAACGGTTCGCTTGGCTTCCCATGCGCGCCGGCAAGAAGGAGAGCTCGCTTCAACGCCGTCCGCCCGCAGCATAGGGCAGAATCGAAGAAGAGGGTGTTCCCAAAGGATCGGAACACCCTCTCTCATTGCTATATGACACTAAACACCCTCTCCACACTATATGCTGTGTCTTTCTTGAGAGGAGACCGCCTTTTGGGTCATTCCCCCATGATTTACTCGCGCAATCGCTTCTCGGAATCGTTTCCTAAGTAGAAAAAACTTGTTACATCAGCCTCTATGTTCACACGTTCAATCATCGTTCAAGGCAAACGGCTGTTTTTTACCAACGTTCTAGCCGAACCGGCCGAGTTCATTTCCTGATCACCGCTGTTTCTGGCAGTAGTCGATGATTCCCATCGCGCACACTTGCAAATCAAGCTCGATCGCCGCATGCGCTGACGATGAAGATGGAACGCCATGATCGTCAAGAAACGCCATGATCTCGTTGCGCAACCGATGTGCTACCTTTTTCACCAGTTCGGAAACCGGCGCTTCCGAATGACGGTCGACCGCTTCTTTTCCCGCCGTCACGAACTTCGGCAGCCAAAAACGAAGCTGGCGGAAAGCTTCCTGCGGGTCATCGAGCATGCCAAAATGGCCAAAATAAATGCGTTCCGGCCTCAGCTCCTCCAGCCTTGCCGCCGACCGCTCCATGGCCTCGGGATCAAACTGGTTTGGGGATGTGGAAGGCAAACAAAACGTAAGCCCCGCCTCTTGCAGCTGCGGATAAAAAACGCCGATCGTATCGCCGGTGAATACGCCGCCGCTGTATGAATCATAAATCGAAAAGTGGTGGTTCGCATGCCCCGGCGTATCGTAAAAGGTAAGCGTCCGCGCGGCGCTCAGCGCGAGCGTCTCCCCGTCCTCCTTCACGATCACCCGTTCTTCCGGCACCGGAACAATCGGAGCAAAGAGCGCATCAAATTGGGCGCCATACACCGCTTTCGCTCCAGCGATGAGGCGCGATGGATCGACTAAATGCCGCTTCCCTTTCGGATGGACGACGACCGTGGCGTTTGGGCAATGCTGAAGAAGCAGTCCGACGCCGCCGGCGTGGTCCAAATGAATATGGGTCACGATGATATAGCGAAGATCCGCCGGGTCGATTCGAAGCGCTTTCAACCCAGCGAGCAAGCGTGGCACCGACGGGCTTGGGCCTGTTTCCACGATCGCCAAGTTCTCTTCGTGCAGCACGTATGTACCGGTGCGGTGCGGCATACCTAAGTCGTATAAATCGATGAGCGATAGGCGATCGCCTAAGGCAAGCGGATCCGCCATATTCCCCTCTCCTTTCCATCGATGATGCAGAATATTCTAACATAAAACCGCCGTTTGCGCTATTTCTTTGCGAACAAAAACAGAGACAAGTAAACGACGCCCTGCAGCCAGTCTAGGAGACCGGTGATTTAAGCGGACAAGCCGCTGATCAAGCCAGTTTCTCAAATAGAAAAGCCTCGTCGCATCAGGATCACCTTTCAAACGATCCCCCATTGCTCAAAAGAAACAACCGTTTTTCACCAGCCTTCTAGAAGGCCGGTGAAAAAGTACACGCCAAGGCAGGGATGTAGGGGGCTTATGTCGAAAAAGGAAGAAGAATCTTTGAATGGAGCGTGAGCAGATCATGAAAGCCCCCAAACATCCTTCGACTCAGCCTCGTCTGTTTCAAGTCATCGACATGGAGGAACTGGTTCCCCCACATCATATCCTGCGCCAAATCAACGAAGCAGTTGACTTTTCCGTCATTCACGATTGGGTGGCTCCCCTGTACACGGAAAAAACGGGTCGTCCGGCGGCGGATCCGGAACGGCTGCTTCGCCTGATGCTGCTATCGTATTTGTTCGACCACTCCGAGCGGGAGTTGTATGAGATCCTCCCCATGCATGCCGGATACTTGTGGTTTTGCGGTCTCGACTTTGAATCCGTGCTCCATCCGGATCCTCATCACCCCACACTGCCGGATCGAACGACGCTCGTCAAAACACGGAAGCGCTGGCGCCAACACGGAATCTTTGATCGGCTGATGACCTACGTGGTGGATCAGTGCATCGCGGCAGGGCTGGTCTCGCCGGATGTGCATGCGGCGGCCGATGGCACTCAAGTGCGGGCGAATGCTTCGATCCACAGCTTGCGGGAAGTCAAGCTCGCTCCGGTGGAACCGTTGGAGGACTACCTCGCCCGCACCGCCCGGGAAGATGAACAGGCCGAGTCCCCGGAGGCGGACCGGGATCCCGATGACGACCCGCCTTCTCCGTCTCCCCCATCAGGGGAACGCGTCCATGCCGGAGAACGAGGAAACTTCCGTGGAACTACGTTTTCCAACCAAACCCATCGAAGCGTGACGGATCCGGATGCCCGGTTGTACAAGAAAGGCAAAGGACAGGAAGCGTATCCTCGGTATCTGGTGCACGACGTCATCGACGTCCAGTCGCGCGTGATTTTGTCCAGACGAGCCAGCCTCGCCACCGGAACGGCGGAGCGGGAGACGAGTTTGGAGCAGCTGGCTTCCATTCGGTTTCGCCACCCGTCGATCACGATTCGAACCTTGTCCGCAGACAAAGCGTATGGCACCACGGAGTATTTGAAAGAGCTCTTCGTCCAAGGCATCACGCCGCTCGTGTCGCTGCGCCGCAAGGAGATGGAAGAAATTCCAACCTGGAAGCGCCGGGCGAAGGATCCCGCTCAGGAAGCACAACGCCAGGCGAAAGTCCGGGAAGTTCAGATTCGCAACCAAGCGAGGCTCATTCAGCAACAGGGCGGTTATCGATCCATTCAAGCCCTTCGCACGCGTTGTGAGCATGTGTTTGCCGAAGGGAAGGAATGTCATGGGCTGGACCGGGCCCGAAGCCGAGGCCTTTACGCCATGGAAGAACAGGCGCTGTTGACCGCCGTCGTGCAAAATCTGAAGCGATTGTGCCGGTTTCGAAAAAAACGAGGGGAGACCGGCTCTTTGGCGTGCGCAAAAATGGAAGTTGGAGCAGGAAGTCCTGCTCGTCCTCCCGTCCTTTGGCGCCAAATGGCGGGGAGAATGGTCTCCAAAATTCGACATGAGGGAAGTCTATGCCCCATTAATTCACCGGCCTTCTAGGCATCACCGGATAAAGGCGGCGCGGCGACAACGAAAAAAGCGGCTCCTGTGTCAACAGGAAAACCGCTTCACGGCACAGTCGGTTAGGAAGCCATCTCCTTGCTCCCCACTCCTTTCCGTCCGTTCCGTACAGCCAAGATCACCGCCGCCGCCCAGCCGATCACGATAAGGCCATAAACGGTCGGATACACGGGCGCCGGCGCCTCCCAAGCGTGTAGAAGGGTGCGGACATTCGTCAAAATGATGAGACCGCCAACTAGCACCCCAAGCAAATGGGACGGCAGTTTGCGCACAAGCCAAGCGGCAATCGGCGCAGCGATGATCCCCCCCGCCATCAGCGTCAGCACCCAATACCAGTTGACCTGCTCCCAGCCGAGGGAAATCGCAAATCCAAGCGTCGCTGAGAGCGCAACGGCAAATTCGGACGTATCAACGGTGCCAACGACCTTGCGCGTCTCCATGCTCCGATTCGCGAGCAGCACCGGCGTCGCAATCGGCCCCCAGCCCCCTCCCCCAGTGGCGTCAAGAAAGCCGGCCGCCAATCCGAGTGGGACGAGCTGTTTGTTCGACCATTGTTTTCCCGAAGCTGATGGCGCGCGGCCGTTCAATACCAAGAATCGATAAATAATGTAAAAGCCAAGCACCAATAAAAACAATGAAACGTACGGTTTGATCAAATCTCCCGGCAAGTTGCTTAAAAAGCAGGCGCCGACAAACGCGCCGACCGATCCGGGAATAATCAGCTTCACCACCATAGCGCGGTCGACGTTGCCAAATTTCCAATGGGAAATACCGGACGCCGCCGTCGTCGCCACTTCCGCCAAATGGACGGACGCTGAAGCGACGGCCGGGGCGATGCCGAACGTCAGCAAAAGCGTCGTTGATGTGACGCCGTACGCCATCCCGAGCGATCCGTCAATGAGTTGAGCAATCAATCCTACAAACAGAAACACAATCAATTTTTTCATGATTCTCCCTCCGTTTGCCATAGTTGAGCACGTTACTTATTATTTAAATCCAACTATTCATAGTTGCCAACTATGATTTTTACAAAAATAAAAAAATTCATTCCCTCCCCATCATCCGGCTCTTCATCAAAAGTCGGACTTGATTTTATGCTTCCAAGAAAGAACAGAACAAATCATGTTTTGCATACACTTGTCCGGTGAAGTAAACCGTCTGTCAAGTACATATTATGGTGATGAACTTGACCGAATCATAACGAAACACAAAAAGGAGGAAGGGTCTGTCAAGTACATATTGTGGTGATGAACCTACCATCCGTTGTGAACAGGAAGAAACATATCGAACGAAAAAAGGCGCTCTGCGTTTTGCCCAGAGCACCTTTGACAACGAGGCCGCCACCGCGACCGCTTCACCGGATGGCGGCCTGCCGCTCCATCATCCGCTTAAAACTTTCCTTGGTATCGTTCGATTTCCCACGCATGAACCGCCGTGCGGTAGCTGTTCCATTCGTCTTTTTTCATCGCTACGTATTCATGGAATACATGCTCGCCGAGCGTTGCACGGCCGATTTCGCCGTCTTCGAACGCCGCGATGGCAGCGCCTAAGTTTTCCGGCAAGTTGTCGATGCCAAGCGCCGCGCGGCGTTCTTCTGACATATGGAAAATGTCTTCGTCAATCGCCGCTGGAGGCGTCAACCCTTTTTCCACGCCGTCAAGGCCAGCCGCTGCGATGATGGCGTAAGCCAAGTACGGGTTGGCTGACGGATCCGGGCAGCGCAGTTCGACGCGCGTCGCCATACCGCGCTTCGCTGGAATGCGAATGAGCGCTGAACGGTTGGAAGCCGACCACGCGATATAGCAAGGCGCCTCATACCCCGGCACCAGCCGTTTGTACGAATTGACAAGCGGGTTGGTCACAGCCGCAAAATGTTTGACGTTTTTTAACAAACCGGCGATAAACTGGTACGCTGTAGCCGACAACTGATTGGCATCGTTCGGATCAAAGAACGCGTTTTCCCCGTCTTTGAAGAGAGAGATGTTGACATGCATCCCCGAACCGTTGATGCCGAACACCGGTTTCGGCATGAACGTCGCGTGAAGACCGAATTTGCCGGCGATCGTTTTAACGACCCATTTGTATGTCGTCGCGTTATCGGCCGCCCCGAGCGCGTCCGCGTATTTGAAGTTGATTTCATGCTGGCCTTCCGCCACCTCATGGTGCGACGCTTCGATCGTAAAGCCCATCGCTTTTAAGGCGCGGTAAATTTCAAGGCGAACGCGTTCCCCTAAATCTTTCGGGGACGGTTCAAAATAGCCGCCGTTGTCATGAAGCTCAAGCGTCGGGTTGCCGTGTTCATCCGCTTTGAACAAGAAAAATTCGAGCTCCGGGCCGACCGAAATCGTGTATCCTTTTTCCGCCGCCCGCTCAACCGTTTTTTTCAGCACGTTGCGCGGGTCGCCTTCAAACGGCGTGCCGTCCGGGTTGGTCACCGAGCAAAGGAAGCGCGCTTCTGCATAACCTTCTTCCACCGTCCACGGCAACACCGCGAACGTATTCAAATCCGGCAACAAGTACAAGTCAGAACGATTGATCGGTGAAAATCCTTTGATCGACGAACCGTCGAACATGATTTTTCCGCCGACGACGTCATCAAGCTGCTCGGCCGTGACGGTGACATGCTTTAAAATCCCTTCAATGTCGACGAACTGCAAATGAAGCAGCTCTACATTTTTTTGTTGGATCGTCTCTTTGATTTGCTCCAACAGCCCCGTTTGTGTAGAGGAAACGAACAAATTTGACATGTTACATTACCTCACATTCGTACGTTTATTTTTCTAACATGCTTTTATTATAGAAAAAGAGCCGCCGTTTGGCAACCCTTTTTTCATTAATTTTTCTGTATTTTTATAACGTTTTTTGGAACCGTTTACAAAACAAAGTGCGAAAACGCGAATGTTTATACAAAAACGAAACAGCTTGCGAAACGATGTTTCCTGCAAGCTGTCCTTTGTCATCCGCCATCAATGTTACATTTTCTCCTTGCGGCGTCGCCATGATCCGGACGGGATGAGCGGCAAACCGACCGCTTTTTCCGGCCGATAAACGTACACATATCCTTCGAGCGGTTGACAGACATCGCGAACCCATACTCGTTCGTATTCATTGTCGTCCCGTCCTTCCCCGTAGTCTTCAAGTTCATCCATCGCCTTGAGCCCCTCTTCCGTCACCGTCAGCCATTCCCCCTCCACTTCCCTCTCTTCTCCGAGCACAAGTGCGGGGTACAACCCGACGTTGTATAAACGGCCCTTGACTTTTCCTGGGCGTACGTCGCGAACGTACGGCGCCGCGATAGGGTGATTGTCCTCACCCGTCAGCAATGTTCCGTACACAAACACCCGATATCGTCGTTCCGCCATCTTCTCGCCCCTCCCTTTTGTTTACATAATAATGATTATGAAAACTCAAAGGATGAAACAAAAACAATGGAAGCCCTACCTCTCATCCATCCTTGCCGCTCCGTGGCGGCGCCAGTGTGAATTTGTTGAGCGATTGGCGGCGCAAAAAAGCCGTGTCGGCTGCATCCGCTGAGCAACGACACGGCGGTGACAATTTCGTAACGAACGAATGGCGCTTTTCTTAGCATACCTGTTTGAGTATGAAATGTCAATCATTTTTTACGACGATGGTTTCCATTTAATGCTGCAGCCAATGCTCGGCTTTTGGTGTTCCGGCACCGGACGACCCGCCAACAAAGCGTCCAGCGCGGCACGAATCGATTCCCCGGTCACCGGAATGCCGTTGCTTGGGCGCGAATCATCAAGCTGGCCGCGGTAGACGCATTTCAGTTCGCGATCAAAAATGTAAAAATCAGGCGTGCAAGCCGCATCGTACGCTCTTGCCACTTCCTGCGTCTCATCGTATAAATACGGGAACGGATAGCCGAGTTCTTCGGCCACCTTTTTCATGTTTTCCGGCGAGTCGTCCGGATATTGTTCAACATCGTTCGAATTGATAGCGACAAACGACACCCCTTTGGGCATATAATCGTTGGCTAGGCGGACAAGCTCGTGCTGGACATGTTTGACAAACGGACAATGGTTGCAAATAAACATAATGACGGTCGCCACATCCGACTTGACGTCATCTAGGCGGACAAGCCGGCCGTCAACGACGTTGGTCAAGGCGAACGGCGGCGCTTGTTTGCCGAGCGGGAACATGTTCGACTCGACAGCTGGCATGATGACCACCCTCTCTCTCCTGTTTTCTTCCTCATTATACCAAAGAACCGCTCAGCATGCATCTTTCATCGCTTGGTGGCCCGGCGAGCGTAGCTAACAAATGTTCGCAATCCTCGGCCGGAATTCTTCCTGAACGTCACCCACAACGATTTTACTCACACCGCTCGCTTTGTTGTTGCTCGCTCCCATCGAGCGAAGCGCTCTGCCCATCCTTGACCAGCCAACCGCCCAAACCGGACGACACGGCCGCGCATATGATGCCACATAGAAGAGAAAGGAGGCTTCTGCCCTTGCTTTACATGAACAAACAAATGACCCCCCGCGTATACAGCGCGCCGCCTCCTCCATCCTCTCAAGTGATGTTTTCTTACCGGCGGACGGCCACCGATGAACGGCTCGACCAGCAACACGAGCTGTTGACTGAACTGGCCGACACGCTCGCCCGCCTCGAGCAGACGATCGCCGCTCACCAGCAACTCGAAGGCGAACATCAGCACCGATGGCAAGAGCGATTTCAAAAGGAGGAGGAGGCACGCCAAGCGCTCATTGAGGCGCTGACCATGCAAAACGAAATGATGCATCGCCTCGAGCAGCGAGAAGCCGAACGTCAGCAGCAAACAGAAGGCATGGCGAGCCGCTTGGCGGGACAAGAAAAATTGTACGAAAAGCTGATCGATCAGCTTGAGCTGCAGCACATCTTTCACCAGACCGTGATCGAGCGGCTCGAAGCGCAAGAAGCGGCACAATACAAAATCACTCGCCAGCTTGACAGCTTAAAAGAGGCGCTGTACGAACGGTGTTCGTTTATCGTCGACAGCATCAAACAACTCGTTGTTTCCTTTCTCCCCGGACGCAGTCCAAACACTCGCCAGTCAACGGCCAAACCGAAAGAATCGCTCCACTTTTCGAAGGCCGGTAAATGAATGAAAGAGACGCCTTAGTTCCACTCGAGAAACCTTGTCAAAGCTGTGCTGTCGATCAAGCCGAGCCGGTTCGAGCAAAAAACTCGTTTTTCACCGGTCTCTTCGGGGTGATGGAAGGAAGCGCGCCGCTTGGCGGCGTCATTTCCCCAATCGAAACCCTTAGCGGCATCAGCGTAGCTTTTTACACGTTCCCCTAACGGCACGATCGGTTTCTGACCCGCCGCGCCGGGCAAATCGATGGACAAAACACAGCGAACCGGAGCATAATAAGAACTAACCATTTTCAGCTGACAAACAGAGGGGGAATGATGATGCCGCTCGAACTCAGCGTCCTTGACCAATCGCCGATCGCGGAAGGCACAACGGCCGAGGAGGCGCTTGCCAACACCGTCCGGCTCGCCCAGTTCGTCGAAGAACTCGGCTACAAGCGCTTTTGGGTGTCCGAACATCATGACACGAACAGCCTCGCCGGCTCGTCGCCAGAAGTGCTGCTTGGCTACATCGGAGCGAAAACATCGCGCATCCGCATCGGCTCCGGCGGGGTGATGCTGCCGCATTACAGCGCCTATAAAGTGGCGGAAAACTTCCACGTGTTGGCCGGCTTGGCGCCCGGGCGCGTCGACTTAGGCGTCGGGCGGGCGCCCGGCGGCATGCCGCGAGCGACGATGGCGCTTCATGAAGGAAAGCAACGTCCGATCGACCGCTATCCAGAACAAATTGCCGAGCTGCTTGGCTACCTGCATGATGCACTCCCGCCCGTGCATCCGCTTTATGGCGTCAAAGCAACGCCAATCGTGCAGTCCCCTCCGGACGTATGGTTGCTCGGCTCAAGCTCGGAAACGGCGAAGCTGGCGGCGGAAAAAGGGCTGCCGTATGTGTTTGCCCAATTTATTAACGGCGACGGCGGCGAAGCGGCGATGCGCTCGTATCGCGAGCGGTTTGCGCCGTCCCCGTATCTGGACAAGCCCCGGTCGATGGTCGCTGTCTTTGCCGTTTGTGCAGAAAGCGAGGAAAAGGCGGAATGGATCGCCGGCAGCCTCGATTTGACGCTGCTGATGATTGAGCAAGGGATGGCGGTCAACGGCATTCCCGCGCCGGAGCAAGCGGCAGCGTATCGATACAGCCCGTACGAACGCCAACGGGTGGCGGACAACCGGAGGCGGATGATCGTCGGCAGTCCGGCGCGCGTCAAAGACGAGCTCTACCGGCTAAGCGAAGCGTATGAAACAGAAGAAATCATGCTTGTTACGATTACATATGATTTCCACGACAAACTCACTTCGTTTCGGCTGATCGCCGAAACGATATGGGGGTGAACCGATGCGGATCGTTTCTATTAATGTCGGAACACCGAAAACGCTCGACATCAACGGTCAGCCGCTCGTGAGCGGCATTGACAAAACCCCAGTCGCCGGGCCGGTGGCCGTCGGCAAACGCCATTTAGCCGGAGACGGCCAAGCCGATCTTGTTCATCACGGCGGCGAAGACAAAGCGATTTGCGCCTACCCATCGGAACATTTTGCCTACTGGGAGCGGCACTATGGCCGGCCGTTTGCGGCCGGGGCATTCGGGGAGAACTGGACGCTTGCCGGTTTGACCGAGGACGAGGCATGTCTAGGCGACATCTATGCGGCCGGCACGGCGCTCGTGCAAGTGTCACAGCCGCGCCAACCGTGTTCGAAACTCGCTTTGTTCCATCAGCTTCCGGGATTGCCGAAAGCCGTCATTCAGACAGGGAAAAGCGGATTTTACCTGCGGGTGCTGAACGAAGGCGTCGTCGAGCCGGGGGCAGCGTTGCTCCTTGTTGAGCGCGGCCAAGGAGCGTTGTCGATCGCCTACATCAACCGCATTTACTATCATGAGCGGGACAATGTCACCGCCATGGAACAGCTTGCCTATCATCCGGCACTGTCAGCGAGTTGGCGGGAAGCGTTTCTTCACCGTCTCGCCGCCCGGACGGAGCCGTAACCCCTTTCCGCTGGCGCAGACCGCCCGCTGCGCGCCCAATGCCTCCTTCATCCGCCTGCGCCGTTCGGTTCTATCTGCCGACCGATTCGTTTCGCTACGCCCGCTGCCTGCCGCGCTCCCAATAGCGGCGGTACAATTCGGAGTAAAATCCTTTGGCCTCAAGCAGCTCCTCGTGCGTCCCTTGCTCCACGACTTTTCCTTCATTCAATACGAGAATGCGATCGGCGTTTTGCACCGTGTTCAACCGGTGGGCGATGACGAAGCACGTTCGGCCGGCCATCAGCCGCGCGAGCGCTTCTTGAATGCGCACTTCCGTCACCGTATCAATATTGCTCGTTGCCTCATCCAAAATCAACAC
This sequence comes from Geobacillus sp. C56-T2, assembly GCF_007829715.1. Lineage (NCBI taxonomy): Bacteria > Bacillati > Bacillota > Bacilli > Caryophanales > Anoxybacillaceae > Geobacillus > Geobacillus sp. C56-T2. Next base: position 1,600,195 of record NZ_VJWB01000001.1, on the reverse strand, counting down.
GGCCGGATCGGCGATCATCGCCCGGGCGATGGCCAGCAGCTGCCGCTGTCCTTGGCTGATTCCGCCGCCGTCCGCCGTCAAAACCGTATCGTAGCCGTTCGGTAATTTCGTGATGAAGGAATGGGCGTTCGCTTTGCGCGCTGCTTCCTCCACTTCCTCATCCGTCGCCTCGAGCCGGCCGTAACGGATATTGTCGCGAATCGTTCCCGCGAACAAAAACGTATCTTGAAGCACAAACGCCATATGGCGGCGCAAGCTCGCCCGTTTGATCGTCCGACTGTCGCGCCCGTCAATGACAACAGTCCCCGCATCCGGATCATAAAAGCGGGCTAACAGCTGAAGGACAGTCGTTTTGCCCGCTCCCGTCGGACCGACGAGCGCAACGGTTTCTCCCGGAGAAACGGAGAAGTTCACGCCGCGAAGCGCGGGGCGCTGCTTGTCGTAGGAAAACACCACATCGCGAAACTCGATGCGCCCGTGAAGCCGATCGATCTCTTCCGCTTCCCCCTCATCTTCCTCTTCTTTTGGCAAATCGAAAATTTCCAACACCCGTTCAGCGCCGGCCAATGCTGACAGAAGCGTATTCCACTGGTTCGCCAAATCGTTGAGCGGGCGGGTAAACTGTCGGGCGTATTCGACAAACACGACAATGGTGCCGACCGAGATCATCCCTTTGACCGCCAGCCATCCACCGACGCCGGCGATCAAGGCGAAGCTAAGGTTGTTTAAAAAGTTCATCAGCTTCGGAATAAAGCCGGAATACGTCTGCGCCCAAAATCCCGCCTGTTTCAGCTCGATATTTTTGCGCACCACTTCCGCTGTCATCCGCTCTTCTTGGGAAAACAGCTTCACCACTTTTTGCCCTGACAAAGCTTCTTCAATCAATCCATTCATCTCGCCAAGGGCGCGCTGCTGCTCGCGAAAGCGCACTTGCGTCCGCCGCGTAATCCAACGCATGCCGGCGTACATGAGCGGCACAACGACCAGCGTCACCGCGGTCAAAATGAGGCTTTTGAACACCATGACGGCGATGGCGCCTGCGAGCGTCAATGTGCTCGAAACGACTTGAATGACCGTGCTGTTGAACGTCTGGCTCATATTGTCGATGTCATTCGTAATTCGGCTCATCAGCTCGCCTTGCTGACGGCGGTCAAAAAAGGAAATCGGCAGCTCATGGAAGTGGCGGAACAAGCGGGCGCGAATCGCGTGCACCGTCCGTTGGCCGACGGCGATCATCCAATAGTTTTGTAAAAACGTCGCCGCCCCCAAAGCGGCATAAATCGCCAGCAAAAACAAAAGCGTTGTGAGGAAGCCGTCCGTTTTCCTCTCAACAATATACACATCAATCGCCGAACCGATGACATACGGTCCGGCCAGCGCCAGCGCCGTGCTGGCGACCACCATCCCCAACGCAGCAAGCAGCTTTCGCTTTTGCGGAGCGATAAACGCCCAAAGGCGGCGCAGCGTGCCCATGCTGCTTTTGGCCCGCTGACGCCCCGGCTGCCGCGCCCCATGGGGGCTATGCCGTAGTGACATGGCTTTGTCCCTTCTTTCCTTCCTGCGTGGCGACGATCCGCCGGTACAGCTCGCTCGCCTCCAGCAGCTGTTCATGGCTTCCTTGTGCGGTGAGACGGCCGTCTTCCAACAACAAAATCGTATCAGCCATCATCGCCGTGCTCACCTTCTGCGTCACGATGACCATCGTACAAGCATAGCGGCGAAGCGCGGCCAGCAGCTTCGCCTCCGTTGCGGCATCGAGCGCGCTCGTGCTGTCATCAAGCAACAGAATCTGCGGCCGGCCGACGAGCGCGCGGGCGATGGCCAAGCGCTGCTTTTGCCCGCCCGACAAATTGACGCCTTTTTGGCCCACGACCGTCTCGTACCCATCGGGAAACGTGGCGATCGTTTCGTGAATTTGAGCGGCACTTGCTGCCTCGACCAGTTCTTCCATGGTCGCCTCCGTCTTGCCAAAGCGAAGATTATCGGCGATGGTGCCGGAAAAGAGCAGCACCTCTTGCGGAACGAAGCGAACCGCCTCGCGCAGCTGCTTCGCCGGCCACTCGCGTACGTCGACGCCGTCGATCAGCACCCGTCCGGCACTCGGCTCATACAACCGCGGGATCAGCTGAAGAAGCGTTGATTTCCCCGCTCCTGTCGCCCCTAAAATGGCGACCGTCTCTTGCGGGCGAACGACAAACGACACGCCGGAAAGCGCATCGCGCCCGCTGCCCGGATAGCGAAACGACACGTGTTCAAAGCGAATCTCCCCGCGCTTGGCGGCAGGAGGCTCGACGGTATGGCCGCCGTCCCGCTCGCTTGGCGCGTCAAGCAGTTCCGCCAAACGAGCGGCGGACGCGCGCGCCCGCGACCACGCCATCGTAATAAACGTGAACATCGAGAGCGCCGCCGTCGCCCGCGTAGCATAGTTGACCACCGCGACGACTTGCCCGGCGCTCGCCGTTCCCGCCTCAACGTCATAACGGCCGAAAAACAGCACCGCGACGATGGCCGCATTCATGACAAACAACAAGACCGGGGTGATCGTTTCCACTAGGCGAAACACGCTGATCGTTCGCTCCATCAGCGCATCGTTCGCCCCTAGAAACCGCCCTTGTTCATACTTGTTTCTCACCCACGCTTTAATGAGGCGCATGCCGGCCAAATTTTCGCGCATCACGCCGTTCACCCGGTCAAGCGCCCGCTGAACGGCAGAAAACGACGCTCCTGCCTTTTTCATCACCCACAATAAAAACGCTGCTGACAGCGGAACAGCCACCGCCAGCACGAAAGCAAGCCGGGCCTGAACGACAAACGCCATCCCGACGCCGAAAATGACAAGCAGCGGCGCACGCAAGGCAATGCGCAAGCTCATAAACAGCATATTTTGCACTTGAGTGACATCATTGGTCATGCGGGTAATCAACGAGGCCGTCGACAGCTGTTCGATCCGCGCCAGTGACAGCGATTGGATTTTCGCAAACAACGTTGTGCGCAGCGCAAACCCATATTCTTGGCCGACATAGGCAGCGGCAAACGAGTTGGCGATGCCCGCGGCAAACGCTAAAAACGATGCGCCCAGCATCACGCTTCCCCACGTGGCGATGGCGGTCAAATCCCGGTTCATCACGCCCTCATCAATGATTTTGCCCATCAAGAGCGGCTGCCACAGCTCGATGACCAACTCCGTCAACATCAACAACCAAGCCAACGCCATCCATTTCTTGTGCGGGCGCAAATAAACAAGCACCTGCCGCATGTTGTGCCACTCTCCTCTCCACTTTGCGGCGCCGAACCGCCATCGATTTCTCACCCTTGATTTTATTCTAAACCCGAAATATTGTTTTGACAACGAAGACGTGCGCGGAAAAAGGAACAGCGACCGATCAAGGCTGATGGCCTTCGTTCCCCCCATGGTGACCCGACGGCCAACGGCATGGAAAAACCCTTGAGCCTCGAGCGCTCAAGGGTTGACACCAAGCACGATGGACGGCGCCGCGATATCGCGCCACAAGCTTCTTCCGTCTCCATTCTATCGGAGCGGGTCTTCCATGCTTCTCGCACACCAGCGCGGATCTTCCGTGTTCCCCGCACATCGGCGCTCGTCTCCCCTGTTTACCGTCTTGTTCTCCTGAGAACGACCGGAAAGCACGCGGCGCTGGGAGCAGCCGCTTCCATCTCCGCCTTCTGCCCACCGCTGTTGCCACGCCTCTAGCAACACCGCCTGCTCGATCGGTCCGGCGGAAGACAGCGGCGCGAGAGCGAGCACTTGCTGTTCATCGGCGGCAATCGGGAGCAGCCGATCCAATTTGGCGATGAACAAAATTTTTTCGATCATGGCGTTTTCCCCAACGACAATAGCCATGGCGCGACCGGCGCTAACCACTCGTTTAAAAAAGCGGACAAGAAGCGCCAGCCCGGTGCTGTCCAAAAATTGGAGTCCGCTTGTATCGACGATGACTAGCGGATGTTCAACGGCGGCGGCCGCCGCCGCCAATTTTTGTTCCGCAGCGAGCTGCGTATGATAGGCGAGCCGTCCGGTGAGCACGACACAATCGTATGCAGGTTTTGCAATCCGTTCCAGTTCAAACAAAAATCGATGCTGTTCCATCATATCCCCCTATCGTTGGCCAGTCTCCTTCCGTCCGCGCCATCCGCCCGCCAAACATCGGTGAACCCCTTTGCCTTTCCCATCAAACGGCGCAAGGAGGCACCTAGCGCGTTCGGGCGCCCTTTCCGATGAAAAAACAGGCCGGTTGCCCGCCGCGTGTTTTCATCCATCGCCGCCCTCCCAGCCCGCCTTTCGCTTCATGGCCATCACGAGCACCCGGCGGCCATCCGTCCGCTCCATCCACGCCATCGCGTCCATCGCCTCGCGGATCAACAGCAGGCCGCGCCCCGATTCGGCGAGCAGCACATCAGCGAGCGTCATGCCAGCAAGCTGCTCAATCGTCTCCAATGAAATGCCGTCGCCTTCGTCTTCCACCATCACTGTCACATCGTCAGCAGTGACAAAAAAGGAAAGCGAAATCGTTCGGGAGCCGCCCCCTGCCCGCTTGGCCTCCTTCACCGCATTGACCACCGCTTCATGCACCGCCAGCACAAACAGATCGGCATCGCGGACGGCCAAAAGGCGCGCAGCTTGTTTAGCGATGAAATCGAACCACTCAACCGCCTCTTCGCCCGCTTGGCAAGACACAACCCAACTCAGCCACACGTCCGCTCCCGCCTCACCCGCGGAGCGTAATCGACAACAAACAAATGTCATCCGCCGGAGCGGCGAGCGGGGGACCTTCATTCATCAGCCGTTCAAGGAAGCATTTATCCGGCAAGTGACGGCACATTTGCGTGCAAGTGCGGATCGTTTCCATGCTTTGCAAAATGGACGGCTGAATTTCTTCTAAAATGCCATCGGTGTACAAAAGCAGACGAGCCCGCTTGTCATAATGAACGACCCCTTTTTCAAACGGCAAGGAAAACGGGCTGCCGATCGCCAAACCGCCTTTGTCCAACTCATGGATGCTTCCGTCCTCAAAAACGAGCAAGCCCGCTGGGTGACCAGCGTTTGTATATTCAATTTTGCGCTCTTTTGTGTCAATCACCAAATAAATCATCGAGAACAAGTAGCGAATGTCATACACTTCCTCCGGAAACAAGGATTGCACGTGCTTCTCGAGCTCGCTCGCCACTAAAACCGGATCAACGACGCGAACGATCAGCCCGCGCAGCAGCGAGCGAAGCAGCATGCTCACCAAAGCCGACGAAATGCCATGACCCATGACATCAATGACAATGACGCCATAACGGTATAAATCAATTTGATAACAAGCGTAAATATCGCCCGACAAATCGTCGGATGGGATATAAACGGCCTCCATCGTCACCGTCTCGTTTTGAATGAGCGGCGTCAATAAGTTTTGTTGAATTCGTTTCGCCAATTCGATTTGCCGGCGATGCTCGGTCTCTTTTTGCTTCCGCCTCGTCACATCTTCCGCCACCATGACGTACCCGTGAGAACGGGAAACGGGAATGATCGTATACGAAACATTAACCGGCACACCATCACGGCGCTGCGCCACTCCCTCGCCGCATTGCGGTCCGGCGGACGGAAACGGAAGCAACGCTTCACCGCCACGAAACAGCGTCCAAACCGGACGACCAACCGCTTCTTCCCGCCGCCACCCGAACAGCCGCTCCGCTCCTTGCCCCCAATCTTGCACAGTTCCATCCCGGGCCAGCAAGACAACGGCAAACGGCGCAGACGCGTAAATGGCGTGCAACACATCAGCTGGCTGGAGGCCGTCAGCCGGCGACGCAGCAGCACGCTCCACGAACTGCCAAAGAAGCCATTCCCCGTCGCGGCTCCACAGCAGCGAAACGCGCATCCAACTCGTACAGATCCGCCCGCTTTTTGTCATATGACGCGCTTCTCCTTGCCAACAGCCCTCTTGCCGCACGCGGCGGATGATATCGTCAAACCGAGCGGCCGACCATCCGGCGGAAAATAAACTGGCAACCGGCCGGCCGATTAACTCATCTTTGGAAAACTCAAGACGTGCAGCTACCCGCTCACTGACCGCCAAAATCAAACATTGGGAACTGGTGATGACAATGCCTTGATTCAACTGCCCCGCATCTTGCTGATCGATCGCCTGTACGTTCACCTTCACTGTCGTTCAACCCTTTTTCTTCATAATCAGTCTGTCGCCCTCAGCTGACACCGACTTCGCGAAACAAAACGCGCCGCGGCGCCGGACTTCCTCCTCTAATCTCACGGCGCAGCCGCCTCATTGTTCCGGTCGGGAACAATGGCGCTATTGTTCCCTATTCGCTATGAGCGGCTCGTTTCCTGCTTCCGTTTCCAAAAATCATCTAGTCCGTTTGTCTTATTTTGTCGGCTGGCTGAATCGTTGGCGAATCGCGGCGATGACAAGCAGTGAAACCGGAATGATGACTTGCAGCGGAACATGCAAATAAAACGTGACGATTTTCAATCCTTCATGAATGTGCTCGACATAATTGCTGGCGATAGCGACCGACAACAATAGGACGAGCAGCCCGAGCGGATAGACGAGCCGCTGATAGCTCGAAATGCCAAGCAAGTTGGCCGCCCCGACGACCCCGGCATAAAAAAAGACGGATATTTTAAAAAAGCCGCCGATGATCAACGCAATCATAAACAACACGTCAAGCCGCTCTAAAAAATGGGCCACTTGCACGCGGCGGATCGTATCCAAGAGCGGAAACGACGAACGCGACACCGCATCGGGGCCGAGGACGGCCGTATTGATGGCCATAATGATCGCCAAATTGATGCCGCTTAGCACCATTCCCCCCAAGGCCACTCGATTCACTTTGACCGGATTGTTCATATACGGAAACAACATCGTAAAGACGATCATTTCACCAAACGGAACGTACAGCGTTTCGGTCCAGACCGTCTTCCACACCCGCCCCCAGCCTTCCTCCAACACCGGCTGCAACTGAGTCACATCGACCAGCCCTGAAACAAACACAAGAACAAAGCCAGCGAGCGCCAACAAGTACAACACCGTCAAAAACAGCTCGCCAGTGCGCGCCAACACTTCAATTCCTTTATAAACGCCGTACATGACGGTGAGCGCCATAATGGCGTTCAGCACAAACAACGGCGTTTCCGGGTAAGCGAACGTCAACAGCAGCTCCCCGAAATCGCGCAGCACGCGGGCGGCAATATAAAGAAAATACGTAATATACACAACCGCCAACAGCTTGCCGAGCGGCGCCCCAACGATTTGCGGCAAATAAGCGGTCAGCGGCTGATCGGGATAGTACTCGAACAGCCGGCGATAAACGAAAAACAACAGCAGGCCAAACGCCAACCCAAGCAAAATGGCGATCCATACGTCTTGCTTCGCATCCACCCCAAGGGGAATGACGATGGCGCTGCCATGTTCAAACAGCACAACCAACACAAACAATTGACGCGCGTTGATTTTGACGGATTCCAACCGACTTTCACCGCCTTTGTTCTAGAAGGCCGGTAATTGAAGGGGGGATGCTTACCAGCCTTGTTTCTCAAAAATAGAAAAGCGTTGTGGCATCGGCGCTGTTTTCCGCCGATTGTCCATCAAGGGAAACAACGGTTTTTCACCGCTCGTCTCAATGACGGGTGATTTAAGGGAAAATGCTGCTGACCCCACCTATTTCTCAATTAGAAAAACCTTACAGAATCAGCTTTTCTACGAAAATGCCGAACTGGCGCGAGATTTTCATCCCCGGGTGGAGGGCAGATCACACTGTCCATGGATCTTTTCTGAATGAACATGCCGCCGATTGATGTGTGACAGCGGTTTTTCACCGTCCTTTTAAGGTTTCATGCGGCCGTCATTCCTCTATATATGGCCGATTCCGCAGCCCGGTGCGGCGGATGTACAGATCAGCCGTGACGGTGACGTCCAGTTCGGGAAAATAGCGGTCGTGCCACTCTTTCTCAATCTTTTTCCATAAGCGCGGGTCGGCGCGGCGAACCGCTTCGCCAAACCCGAACACATCCGTTCGTTCCCGCTGGGCCGTTTCAATGGCTTTGGCCACCTCCTGCTTGACCTCCCGTTCAAATTCTTTTTCTAAACGAAATAGGACGCCAGCGTCGGCTAAGTTGACCGGCACGTGCGCTTCGCTGATGTCGCCTTCCGCCTTAATATGAACGGAGATGGACGGCCGTCCGTTGTTGACACTCGCCTCTACATCGGTTTTCGCCCGCACTGCGCGGTAACCGATTGCTTCGTTTTTATCTTGCCATGAAATCGTCAAATTGGTTTGCCGAATGCGGTCAAGCACCCACATCATGCCGCGCGCGGTCGGTCCGTTCACCCAACGGACAAGGCGGTCGTTTTTAAACAGCGCCAGCCCGTCCAATGTGACACGGGCGTCAGGCACGGATGACTGCACGTTTTCTTGCCGCTTCCCTTCCTTCGGGTTCCCTTCAATGACTACGCCGGTAACGATCGGATTTCTTCCAGGCGAGGCCAAACTGCGAATCGCCCACCATACATCGGTGTTCATCGTCTGTCCCCACGCCAGTTCTGAAAACTCGAGCGTTTTAGTAATTTGATTGGCGGAAATTTTATCGATCGGCGTCAACACCGAAAGCGTGTCTTTCGCCGAATGGCCGTGGGCGATCACTAAGCGCGCCGTCGTTCGGAACTGCTGATTGCGCTCCAAGGCATCGAACACCCCATCCAACCCTTCGCGCGCCACTTCTTCTCCGACGACGACCAAGTTCGTATGGGCGTAATACAAAAGGCGCGAGACTTTTTCCGACGCTTTCCGGCTCGCCTCGACCAAACTGTCCCCGGTTGACGTATAAATCGACACCGGTACCCCGGCCGCCCCGCCGCCGCGCTGCGTCGCTCCGGCGACGTTGCCCGGGTTGACGACTTGAAAGGACGCGAGATACTTGCCGTTTTCCGTTTTATCGAGGCCAACGGCAATGACAAACGCCAAATCGGTCAACTCTTTTTTGCTCCAGCAGCCCGAGAGCAAACAGACGCAGACGGCAAACGGCAAAAACACGGCGAGCGGCCGTTTCATGACTCATCCCCCTTCTCTTGGCGCGATGGTGCCGGCGGCTGCGGCTTTTGGCCGCCTGATTGGCGGACAATGTTCTTTTGGTTGATCAAGCGCGGTCGCTCGCGGAACATCCATGTCGGGACGCGGAACAACGTGTCACCGGTGTTCGAAGGAATGAGCGGAGCGAGCGGTGACATATACGGAACGCCGAACGAACGCAAGCTGCATAAATGAATCGTCATGACCAAAATGCCCATCATAATGCCGTAAAACCCGAACATCGCCGCCAAAAACATGAGGCCAAAGCGGATCAGACGCGCCGAGATGGCGATGGCAAACGACGGTGTGGCAAAGCTGGCGATCGCCGTAATCGAAACGACGATGACCATCGCTGACGACACAAATCCCGCCTCCACGGACGCCTGACCGATGACTAACGCCCCGACGATCGACACCGCCTGGCCGACGGCGCGCGGCAAGCGGACGCCGGCCTCGCGCAGCACTTCAAACGTCACCTCCATCATAAGCGCCTCAACAAACGCCGGAAACGGTACGGATTCACGCTGAGCGGCGATGGCGATGACGAGCTGGGTCGGGATCATCTCTTGGTGAAACGTCGTCGCCGCGATGTAAATGGCCGGGGCGACAAGGGAGATAAAGAAAATGAGCACGCGCAAAAAACGAAGGGCCGTCGCGATGTCAAAACGGGCATAATAATCTTCAACCGCTTGGAAAAATTGAATGAACAATGCTGGTGCGACAAGGACAAATGGCGTCCCTTCGACAAAAATAGCGACCCTTCCTTCAAGCAAATTGGCGGCGACAATATCGGGCCGTTCCGTATGATACGTCGTCGGAAATGTGGTAAACGTCTGATCCTCAATCAATTGTTCGATATAGCCGGACTCGAGCACGCTGTCAATGTCGATGCGGCGGAGGCGCGCCTTCACTTCCTCGATGATTTCGTCATTGGCGATTCCTTTCACATACATGATGGCGACATCGGTTTGCGTCACCGTGCCGATTTGCATCGTCTCGAGCCAAAGGTTCGGGTTTTTAATGCGGCGGCGAATCAGCGCCGTATTCGTGCGCAACGACTCGGTAAACCCTTCGCGCGGGCCGCGGATGGCGATTTGGGTTTGCGGTTCTTCAATCGAACGGTATTGCCCACCTTTTGTGCTCGCGCTAATGGCCAACGCCGCCCCATCGAGCAAGAGAATCGTCGCTCCGGAAAACAGGTTGAAAAACAGCCGCTTCCAGTCACTGACTTGCTCGATGCCGCCCACTGCGGCGAGCTTTTTTTCAATCCATTGAAACCGCTCTTTTTCCTCGAGCGCGAGCGGAAACGACGCCGTAAGGAGCGGCATAAGCAAAAACTCGTACACGTTTTTTTCATCGACGAGCCCGTCGACAAAGACGATGGCCGCTTTCATTTGCGTTTCTTGGCCGAGGGAAAAACGGCGAATGACGACATCGCTGCTTTCACCGGTCGCCCGCCGAATGATGTCAATGTTCACCGCCAGTTCAGGTGACAGCGGCTCTTCTGGGACGTCCGCCGCTTCGCCGCTATGGTCGGTCCCTTCCTGCTGCACGCCGTCGTTCATCCGCTCCTTTTGCCGACGCATCCCCCACTGAAACAGCATAGTCCTTTCCTCCTTGCTCCGTGTCACGTTTATCCTCCATTATAGGCAATCCGCCAAACGTGTATACGGGGGTGTATCATTTCTCCCTTGCCGGAGAACACTAAACGAAAAAGCGGCAGGTGGCTTGCATTGAAAGTCGTCTTCCTCTCCCTCGCCTTTCTGCTGCTGTTAGGTGGGACGGCGGTAGGAATGGACTGGCTCCTAGGATTAACGCTGCGACAATCGCTGCATAACGTGCTCAATCCGTTTCGCGTGATGGAAACACCTGAGCTGTTTCTGTTATTTCTTTTTATCGCTTTTTGGCTGCTTGACTTGCTCACCGTATGGCTTTGGCGTCGGAAAAAGACGGCGTCTTAACGGACAAAACGGGCAGAGGATCGGCCCCTGCCCGTTTTTTATTCGTTCATTTTTTGATCAGGTCATCTCCCACATGCCGCCGTTCGAGCCATTGACGCACATGTGTATAGTTTTCCGCGAGCCCCAAGCCGAACGAATCGCCGTCGCTTTGCAGCAGTTCGACGTCTCCGTACCATATGCCCACGGTGCCCATCATGTTTTCAACCGGTTCGTTCCACAAGTCTTGTTTCAGGGCGCCGATAAACGATTCAATTTCCTTCGGCTCAGCTAAAACAAGCACCGGCTGCCCTGTATTCATGTTTCGTATCGTCACTTGGCGGATCGGCGAATATCCGCCCGGGCGAAGCAGTAAATGGTACTGCTGTTTATACTCTTTCGACTCCATAATGCGGCGAAAATGCGTCATATACGGTTCGACCGGCACTTCATAGCAGCGGAGGAGGCGCGTGCCGTCTTTGAGCACATAGCCGATCACCACCGACTGAACGTTGCCAAGACGGGGCGGCGACGGTTGATCGTGCGCGAGCTGCTGATGAAACGCCCGCACCGCCTCGATATTTTCTTTCGTGCGGAGAAATTGGTCATATTCTACAAACGAGCGGCCAATCTGCTCCGGGTGTTCAAAGTTCATCGTCGACTGGCCAAAGTACACTTGCTTAATGTCTGCCACTGCCGGCACGCGCTGCTCATAGCCGGTAAGATCGATGCGGATGAGAAAGGCAAGAACGGCCATCACCGTCGCAAACGCGACATACCCTTTCCAGCGGTGAAATACGCGCCACGTTTTCGCGATGACCATCTGGGCAATCGCGTACCCAAGCAAAGAAAACGTTATATAGCCGAAGACGATCCAGCCCCATTGCCGCTCCACTTCTCCAAAATAAAAGCCGCCGACAAGCCACGAGCAAAACGCAACCCCATACACAAACAGCGGACGGAGCGCCGGAAACGCCAGCGCCTGCCCGGCCGCTTCTGCCGGCCGCCGCTCATACAGCCAAACCGCGAGGCCAAACAAAAGAAGCGCCAACAGCAGCAACAATCCCGCCTCCCCCGCGTTCATCGCCTGATCCATCAACATCGCATAGCGAAGCGGAATCACCAGCCGATCCAACTCTGTTGATAAATAATACGCATCCGGAAACCCAGACAATAATAATGATAAATTCGTGTAAATCAAAATCAGCATGCCGGCCGGGAAAAAGAGAAAAATATTCGTCAGCACGACATGAAGCGCCGATTGGCCGACGAGAATGCCTACAGCGATGCCAAGGGCGAAGATGACCGTTTCCATGACAACCGTTTCACCGAACCAGCGCCATACGTCCGCCGGCTCGATCGGCCATGGCAGGTCAAGCCCATACAGGTAGCCGATGGCAACAAGAGCTACTGTAAAAAGCGGCACAACTAACATGAGCCAGCCGAATACGATTTGGCTTGTGAGCAATTCGGTGCGGCGGATGGGTAAACTATGAATAAAGTCGGCCGACCGTTTGTCATGCATGTAGCGAAGCGCCCCAGCCGATGCCAGCACGGGGACAAGCCAGGCGATCAATGTTTCCAACCCATTGGATATATAGTATACATTTTCCCACTGCGGCACATTGCCCACTTTCGGGTCATATTCGGAATACGCGAGCGCGATCGGCAGCACGATCGCCGCCAGCCATAGCAGCGAATGAATGATGGCAACCCAGCCGATTTGACGAAGATTTTGCGTCCACATGGCACGATTAGCCGACCACCGTTTCACGGACATGAGCATCGCCCCCCATTTCATACATAAAAATTTCTTCGAGCGACAGCGGCAGCACATCAAGGATTAGCGGATGAAACGTGCGGACCGTCTCCTCTATGCGCCGCTTTTCCCCGCGGACAATCAGGATGGCGATGCTGCCGCGCTCCTCGCGGTGGACGATATCGAGGCGTTCGGCCAATTCGCCCGGAAATCCATCACGAAACGCCAGCTGCAGTTTATGCATGCCGGCTCGCAATTCATCCAAATCGCGCTCAAGCTGCACCACACCGCGCGCCATCAATCCGACCGTGCCGCATAAATCTTCGAGTTCGCGCAAATTGTGCGATGAGATAACGACGGTCATCTCCCGTTCGACCACCTCATCAATCAACAATTGTTTGACATGGCGGCGAACGAACGCATCGAGCCCATCGAGCGGCTCATCCATAATGAGCACATCCGGCTGAACGGAAAAAGCGAGCCAAAAGGCAGCTTGGCGCTGCATCCCTTTCGAAAACTGCTGAATTTTTTTGTTGACATCCAATGAAAACGATGACTGCAGCTCGACAAATCGCCTGCGGCTGAACGATGGATACACTTGTTCGTAAAAATCGGCCATCTGCTGAATCGTCGTCTGAGGAAAGAAATAGACCCAATCGGGCAAAAATAAAATCCGTCGTTTCACCTCCATGTTTTCCCATACCTCGTCACCGTCGACCGTGATCGTCCCGCGGTCCTGGCGGAGAATGCCGGCCATCAGCTTCAACAGCGTCGTCTTTCCCGCGCCGTTCGGTCCAAGCAGCCCGTAAATCGATCCTTTCGGCACAGTCATCGTCGCCCCGTTGACGGCGGGAAACCGGTCAAACGTTTTCGTCACGTCTGCGAGTTGAATCATCGCTCTCCCCCTCTTTCTCCCCTTCTATGATCCATTGCCATAACTGCTCGTTGGTCACTCCTAAAAACCGCGCCTCTTTGACAAGGCGGACAAACTGTTCGTAAACGGCAGCGATCGCCTCCGCATTCGGCTCTTTCGGGCGCGGCGCGACGAAACTGCCTTTTCCCGGAACGGAATAAATCCAGCCATCGCGTTCCAGTTCACGGTATGCTTTTTGAATCGTATTCGGGTTGACCATCAGCTGTTTCGCCATCGCCCTGACCGACGGCAGCTGGTCGTGCGGCCGCCATAATTCGCGGATGACCATTTCTTTCATTTTTTCCATCAGCTGCTCATAAATCGGTTGCCGGCTTCGTAAATCGAGCTCAAACATCCTCCCCTCCTCCTCTCGTTGTTACAACCGTACTATAACTAATAGTACACATAAAACAAGAGAAACACAAGCGTCGTTTTTTGATGATCCGCTTGTTTCAGCACGCTAATTTCTCCGTCCGCTCCCAAAAAGCAAAACGCCACTTCACGGATTGAAAACGTCTCATGTTTGCGAAGCAAGCTTTGCAGCTGGTTGAGGGTGAGGCGGCTTTTTTCAATGCCTCATAATCGATGACGCCGTTTCGAATGAGCAGCGTTGGTTTTCCTTCGCTCCATAGACGGAAGGAAAGCCACTTTTGGCTCGCATACTCGACCAAAAGCAGTATCGCTCCCCAAAGGGTGATCGAATAGATGATGTACCAAAGGTGAATATGGTCGTCATACAGCGCATTGCCAAGCAGCTCACCAAGCACGATGGCGACAATAAACGTAAACGGGCTCATTTGGCTGATCAGCTTTTTGCCGGCGATTTTGACGACGGCGAACAATAGAATCAAGCCGATGACAAGCTCAAGCGTCAACTGGAGCCATTTCATGCTGCGCCCTCCTTACCATGCTGTGAATTTTCGCTCTTCCTTTGTATTGTGCCTCTGACTCCTCAGAAGTTTCGCTATTGGGTTGACGTTTGAAAGAATAAATCCCCCTGTACTGGAAACACTACTAAAGATAGTCATAGAAAGAAAGGGATTCATAATGAACGGACAGACGCTCAGCGTTCTGCAGGTTTTATGTATGGTTATGCTGTCAGTTGGGCTGCTGAATCATGTGATCATTATCCCCTTTATGCTCGAGGCTGCTCACCGCGATGCATGGATCGCCGCCTTGGGAGCATTGGGGGGCTTGCTCATCTGGCTGCCGCTTCTTTATTTCATCCTTAAACAATTGAATGGCGAGCGGCTGTTTGACTGGCTAAAAAACCATTTTTCAAGCCCAGTAGCCTATATGGTGGCCGGTGTCAGCACCATATTCTTGCTTCTTCATAGCTTTGTTACATTAAATGATACCATCACGTTTACCACAACTTCTTATTTGACGGCGACGCCGCGGTGGGCGCTGATTGTTCTCATCGTCATCGTCTGTTTTTATAACGCGTATCGAGGCATCGACTCGATTGCTAATACAGCGATGATTATTTGGCCGTTTGTCATTGTCTTCGGCTTTTTTGTCATGCTGTCAACCACTCCCCATAAAGACTATTCGCTGCTCAAGCCGATGCTTGAGCACGGCATGGCGCCTGTGCTTCGTGGCATGATGTATGCTGGGGCGGGGTATGCGGAAGTGGTCGTTCTTTTATTCCTCTCTCACCGCCTGCCGCGCCCGTTTTCATGGAAAGCGCTTGCCGCCATCGCCTTCTTGACGGCCGGTCTGAGCATCGGTCCGACGATCGGGGCCATTGTCGAATTCGGACCCGAACAAGCGACACGTCTTCGCTATCCGGCGTTTGAACAATGGCGGATGGTCAGTTTAGGGACGTACATCGAACATGTCGACTTTCTGTCGGTCTATCAGTGGCTGTCCGGTGCTTTCATCCGTCTTTCTTTGGCAACGGCGCTGATTGTGGAACTATTCCCGATCCGCCATTCGCAAACGCGCCGTTGGGTGCTTATCGTTCTTTACTTAGCGATCACATTGGCAGCCTTGGCACCAGGTAGCGATGAACAATTTTTACGTTTTGTCAAACATTGGGTATTGCCATCATCACTGCTGTTTAGTCTTGCACTGTCTGTTGTGTTAGTCAGCTTAGCTCTATTGACATACCGTAAAGAGAAAAGAGGGATGGCATGATGAAACAGCTCATGCGCGCCGCCCAAGGTAAGCGGCTGAAAGACGATTACACCGGATTGGAGACTGTGATCATCTCCGAAGAGGCGTTACGAATAATGTACGCCAAATGCAGCGACGTCATCATGACAGAAGCGGCCGTTCCATCGTTGCTCCCTGACGGATTATCAAAAACTGTACACCTGTTATTTATCTATTGTGAAGAACTGTGCGATACGCAAATGTTGCAAAAGACCATCTATCCAATGTTCCGCAAGCTTTGTGAACAGCATTCATGCCTTTCGACCGCTGACATCGAAACATGCAAGCCACCCGCACTCGAATATATGGGGCACGAAGTGCGAATCGATGACCTCAACCTGAGACTGTTTAGCGGCGATTTGCTCATTTACTTTCGCGAGGCCGGTGCTTTATACGCAATGCCGCTTGCCAGCCCGCCCAACCGTGACCCAGAGGAGCCGAATACGGAGGTGTCGATTCGTGGACCAAAAGACGGGTTTATTGAAGAGATCAACAAGAATGTGGCGCTCATCCGCAAGCGGCTGCGCTCCCATCGACTCGTCTATGAGCCGTTCATCATCGGTACGCGCAGCCAGACAAAAGTCGGGCTGCTCTATGTTGATGATATTGCGAACACAGCCATCATCGATGAGGTGAGAAGCCGTCTGCTCAGTTTATACATCGACTCGGTGACCAGTACGAGCCAAATTGAGGAATGGCTATCCGACAGTCCGTTTTCTTTGTTTCCGACGTTTGGTTATACCGGACGGCCTGATTTTGCCGTCAATTCGCTTCTTAACGGCCGTTTTATCATCTTAGTGGACGGAGCACCGACCGCCCTGATCGGTCCGGGCAATTTAACCTTTTTGCTGAACACATCGGAAGATAACAACACGTTTTTCCTGTTTGTTGTGTTTCAGCGTCTGCTTCGGCTGGTTGGTACGTCGGTTGCCATTTTTTTGCCGGGCGCCTGGGTCGCCTTGACTTCCTTCCATCCGGATCAGTTGCCGTTCACCTTGCTGGCCACGCTGATTTTATCGCGCCAGGGGGTGCCGCTTCCGGTACCGCTGGAAATGTTTGTGATGATGATTTTGTTTGAAGTGTTTAAAGAAGCTGGAATGCGGCTGCCGATCGCCATCGGGCAGACGCTGTCGGTTGTTGGCGGCTTGATTATCGGACAAGCGGCGATCAACGCTGGACTTGCCGCCCCGGCCACACTCGTTATTGCCGCCATTTCTGTCATCTCGACATTTACGCTTGTCAATCAAAACATCGCCGGCAGCGTCACTTTGCTGCGCTTTATCGTTCTCACTTTCGCTTCCGTTCTTGGTTTGTTTGGGTTTATCTTGTCGCTGTTTCTCATTTTGACTTATGCGGTCAACTTGCGCACTTTCGGCATTCCGTATTTGACGCCGCTGGCGCCGCCTTCAAAAGATATCGGGAAAGTGTTTATCCCGAGCACGTGGAAACAGTTCCGCACGCGCGACCGCATCGTTCGTCCGAATGATCTCGTTGCAAAAGAGAGGGAACGAAAATGAGGAAGCAGGTCATTCCCATCATCGCCTCTATCATGCTGCTTGGCGGTTGCTGGGATACGCGCAACATCGATCACATTGTCTACATTCATTCAATCGGGGTCGACTACAAAGATGGCCAAGTAATTGCCTACGTGCAGTTGGTCGGTTTCACCGCCCTTGCCAAAGTCGAAGCGGGGGGCGGCAAAGAAAAAGCGGCGGTTTCCATCGGCAAAGCGCTGGGCGAAACATTTAACATCGCTACCGACAAGATCTATCCTTCCATTCAACAAAGAGTGTCGTGGGGCCATGTCAAAAGCATTGTCTTTACGAAACGCGCCTTGCAAAAAGATATTGTGGCCGATGTGATCGATGTGCTGAACCGTTACAATGAAATTCGCCATACAGCGTGGGTGTACGCTACTGATGAGCCGCTTTCCGACTTATTTGAAACAACGCCGCTGCTAAATGCTTCCTCATATTATTCACTGTTGTCTAATCCGGAAGAAATTTTCCAACAAAGTTCGTTTATCCGCCCGATCCGTCTCAGCCGATTGATTGCTGCGATGGATGAAAAAGCTGATACAGCTAGAAGGCCGGTGAATTAATGGGGCATAGACTTCCCTCATGTCGAATTTTGGAGACCATTCTCCCCGCCATTTGGCGCCAAAGGACGGGAGGACGAGCAGGACTTCCTGCTCCAACTTCCATTTTTGCGCACGCCAAAGAGCCGGTCTCCCCTCGTTTTTTTCGAAACCGGCACAATCGCTTCAGATTTTGCACGACGGCGGTCAACAGCGCCTGTTCTTCCATGGCGTAAAGGCCTCGGCTTCGGGCCCGGTCCAGCCCATGACATTCCTTCCCTTCGGCAAACACATGCTCACAACGCGTGCGAAGGGCTTGAATGGATCGATAACCGCCCTGTTGCTGAATGAGCCTCGCTTGGTTGCGAATCTGAACTTCCCGGACTTTCGCCTGGCGTTGTGCTTCCTGAGCGGGATCCTTCGCCCGGCGCTTCCAGGTTGGAATTTCTTCCATCTCCTTGCGGCGCAGCGACACGAGCGGCGTGATGCCTTGGACGAAGAGCTCTTTCAAATACTCCGTGGTGCCATACGCTTTGTCTGCGGACAAGGTTCGAATCGTGATCGACGGGTGGCGAAACCGAATGGAAGCCAGCTGCTCCAAACTCGTCTCCCGCTCCGCCGTTCCGGTGGCGAGGCTGGCTCGTCTGGACAAAATCACGCGCGACTGGACGTCGATGACGTCGTGCACCAGATACCGAGGATACGCTTCCTGTCCTTTGCCTTTCTTGTACAACCGGGCATCCGGATCCGTCACGCTTCGATGGGTTTGGTTGGAAAACGTAGTTCCACGGAAGTTTCCTCGTTCTCCGGCATGGACGCGTTCCCCTGATGGGGGAGACGGAGAAGGCGGGTCGTCATCGGGATCCCGGTCCGCCTCCGGGGACTCGGCCTGTTCATCTTCCCGGGCGGTGCGGGCGAGGTAGTCCTCCAACGGTTCCACCGGAGCGAGCTTGACTTCCCGCAAGCTGTGGATCGAAGCATTCGCCCGCACTTGAGTGCCATCGGCCGCCGCATGCACATCCGGCGAGACCAGCCCTGCCGCGATGCACTGATCCACCACGTAGGTCATCAGCCGATCAAAGATTCCGTGTTGGCGCCAGCGCTTCCGTGTTTTGACGAGCGTCGTTCGATCCGGCAGTGTGGGGTGATGAGGATCCGGATGGAGCACGGATTCAAAGTCGAGACCGCAAAACCACAAGTATCCGGCATGCATGGGGAGGATCTCATACAACTCCCGCTCGGAGTGGTCGAACAAATACGATAGCAGCATCAGGCGAAGCAGCCGTTCCGGATCCGCCGCCGGACGACCCGTTTTTTCCGTGTACAGGGGAGCCACCCAATCGTGAATGACGGAAAAGTCAACTGCTTCGTTGATTTGGCGCAGGATATGATGTGGGGGAACCAGTTCCTCCATGTCGATGACTTGAAACAGACGAGGCTGAGTCGAAGGATGTTTGGGGGCTTTCATGATCTGCTCACGCTCCATTCAAAGATTCTTCTTCCTTTTTCGACATAAGCCCCCTACATCCCTGCCTTGGCGTGTACTTTTTCACCGGCCTTCTAGACTCCCTTATTTAACAATCGAAGACAATCGTTGGGCGGAAAATAAGAAGCCAAAACAAATGTTGGCTATATCCGGCGTTTGTTTTCTTCATGATTACCGTTTGCAAGGGTGTGAGCGCCGTTCCGATTTGCAAGGGCTCCGCTGGATTGAGCGGGACATTCGGCGCACCCCGATTTATGTCAAGCAAAAAGGGAAAACTGTTGCCTCCCTAATCGTCCATGATCCAAAAACGAAGTGGTCGGTTGGCGTGAAGGACGGAGAGCCTGCTTTTACTATAAACGTTGAGGCGCAAGGAAGTCTCCTCGAACTGCGTGAACCGCTCTCACGAAAACAACTGACCAAACTGGCGGAACAAACGGTTAAACAAGAAATCCACCGCTTATATGAACTGGGGAAAGAGCGACAGATCGATATATTGAATCTAGCGGAACAACTGTATCGCGAGCGTCCGAATCTCTGGAAAAAACATCAGACCGACGGCCTCATCCCACTCAATAACAACACGCTGTCCGTAAACGTCAAGCTCGTCATCAGCGCATCCGGAAAAGAAAAGCTGAATTTTCGCGCCGGCGATTGAAAAGACAAAAACGGAGCGCCCTCTTGCCTGCGCTCACGCCGGGAAATGGGGCTTTCTCCGCTGGCGAAGATCAAGTATAATTAGCCATATTAAGATCGATTTTGCGGAACGGGGGAGAACGATGGACGCTCATACGGAACGAACGAGCGCCGCCAACATGACGGTCTATCCGATTTTGTTCGCCATCAGCCTCGGACATTTCTTGAATGATGCCATGCAGGCGGTCATCCCGGCGCTCTTTCCGATTTTGCGCTCGACGATGGAGCTATCGTACACCGAAATCGGCTGGATTGCGTTTGCGCTAAACATGACGTCGTCGGTCATGCAGCCGGTCGTCGGTTTATGGACGGATCGGCTGCCGTCGCCGCGTTTTTTGCCGCTCGGCATGGCGGCGAGCTTGCTCGGCATGGCCGGGCTCGCCTTGGCGCCGAATTTTTGGTTTGTCTTGTTGTCTGTGCTGTTGGTCGGAATCGGTTCAGCCGTCTTCCATCCGGAAGGATCGCGCGTCGTTTATTTGGCGGCCGGTGCGCGGCGGGCGTTCGCCCAATCGATTTATCAAGTCGGCGGCAATACCGGCAACGCCTTGGCCCCGCTGTTTACCGCCCTGATTTTTGTGCCGTTCGGCCAAAAGGGAGCCGCTTGGTTTATGCTTGCCGCGGCTGTCGGCATCACCTTGCTTTGGCGCGTTTCGCACTGGTACGGTCATGAACTCGGCCGCCGTCCGGCGCCAAGCAAAATGAAAAAGGCGCAGCGCACCGATCCCGGACACCCGGTGGCGTTTGCGCTTGCCTTGCTCGTCTTTTTAGTGTTTGCCCGTTCATGGTATTCCGCCGGCATCTCAAACTATTATCAGTTTTACTTGATGGAAACGGCTCACATCTCGGTGCGCGAGGCGCAAGTGTACTTGTTCGCCTTTATGATCGCCGGCGCGATCGGAACGCTCGCTGGCGGGCCAATTGCCGACCGGTTCGGCAAGCGCAACTTGATTCTCTGGTCGACGCTTGGAACCGCGCCGTTTGCGCTTGCCTTGCCGCACGCGCCGCTTCCGCTTGCGCTGCCGCTGTTGCTGATCGCCGGTTTTGTATTGTCGTTAAGCTTCGCAACGTTTGTCGTCTACGCCCAAGAACTGCTGCCAAATCATGTCGGCATGGCGTCCGGCCTGATCGTCGGCTTGGCCTTTGGTATGGGGGCGCTTGGCGCCGTCGTGCTCGGCAACATCGCCGACTTGTCGTCGCTCAACACGTTGATGATGCTTTGCAGCGCGCTGCCGCTGTTTGGCGCCTTGGCGATTTGGCTGCCGAACGACGAGAAATGACAAAACTATTTTCCTTTCAACCGATTTCCGGCTTATAATGAAGACGGAATGAGGTTCAAGTAGATTAGGGGATCGTTTTATGGCGGGGCTGTATATTAATCAACACGTTTTGAACAATTTATTTTATATTTTGGTCGGCGTTTTTGCTTTTTCGTTTATTTATGACCACAGCGCAGCCATCCGGCGCCGTCCCCTTTACAGCCGGGTGCTGCTTGGCGCTTGCCTGACGTTGGCGGCGGTGTTATGCATGAAGTTCCCGATTTACATCGACCCGGCATGCGTCCACGATTTTCGGCAAGTTCCGTTTTTGCTCGGAACGCTTTATGGCGGAGGCGCGGTCGGGGCGGTGTTGTTGACTATGCTCATGTTGGCGCGCACGATTTTGTACGGCTTCCAGCCATTGACATTGATCGTTTACGCCATCATGCTGGCGGCTGCGGCCGTCGTCTCGCCGCTGTTTCGCCGCCTGCCCCGCCCCAGCAAGCTGTTTACTGCGCTTGGGCTGACGTTTTTGTTGGCGGTGCTCACCACCTTTGTCGCTGTCGTGATCGCCGATTTCCAAGTGACGAAACCGTATATCATCTACTTCATTCTGATGCCGCCGTTTGTGATGATGTTTGCGGTTTATTTGATGGAAACGCTCCACGAAGCGCAGCTCGCCCGAGCCGAGCTAATGAAAATGGAAAAAATGGAGATTGTCAGTCAGCTGGCCGCCAGCATTTCCCATGAAATTCGCAACCCGCTCACTGTCGTCAAAGGGTTTATCCAGCTGCTGCAAACCGGGCCGCTGCCGCGGGAAACCGAGGAGCGATACATCCGGATCGCCTTAGAGGAACTGGAACGGGCGGAAGCGATCATTCGCGATTATTTGACGTTTGCCAAGCCGGCACCAAAAGAAACGGAACCGATCGATGTCGCCATCCAGCTTCAAAAAGTATTGCAGATGATCGCGCCCATGGCCCATATGCACTCGGTCGACCTTTCTTCCTCGCTTGACCATGGCATCGTCATCGGGAACGTGCAATATTTCCAACAATGTTTTTTGAATCTGTTCAAAAACAGCATCGAAGCGATGCCAAACGGTGGAACGCTCCGCGTGACAG
The DNA here is from genome assembly GCF_007829715.1 of Geobacillus sp. C56-T2. Lineage (NCBI taxonomy): Bacteria > Bacillati > Bacillota > Bacilli > Caryophanales > Anoxybacillaceae > Geobacillus > Geobacillus sp. C56-T2. Next base: position 1,577,706 of record NZ_VJWB01000001.1, on the reverse strand, counting down.
CGGAACATCGGGGAACCGCCGTCGTCATCACCGTTTCGGACAACGGCGTTGGCATGACAAAAGAGCAAGTGCGCCGTTTCGGCGAACCATACTTCAGCACGAAAGAAAAAGGAACGGGTCTTGGCGCCATGGTTGCAGTCAAAATTATCGAACAAATGGGCGGGACATGGAACATTGAAAGCGCCGTCCAAAAAGGCACGACGCTGACGATCACCTTGCCGGCCAGCCGGGTGCAGCCGCCGACGGCGGAACGAAGCGCAGCCGGCTGAGCGACAAAACGAGGGTGTCGCAACCAAATCCGGACACCCTCGTTCGTTGCTATATACGTGCTGACTGCTTCTGCCGCCCGATATGTTCGCCTATCTTGAAGGCAGCCGACCTTTTCGGCCAGCCCCGTTTGGTTGTTTGGCATCGGCGCGATCATTGAACTTCTTCGAAATAATCTTTGTAAAACCCGCCGACTTTTCCGCTGTTGTCCACGACAAAATAAAACTCGTCCGTTTCGTTTTTCACTTCGTACACGTTGCCCGGCGTCAATACGTTGCTGACCATGTATTTTTCCGCATTCGTATGGACGCATTTCACTTTTTTGATCGTCGGCCGGGTCGCCCATGTGTAATGGATCATGGCGTCATCTCCTTTTTTCATTTATGCTGCTTCCTCTACTATTGTAACTGCCGCCCCCTTTCCTTGCAACGTTCCGCGCCCAGCCGGCCGCCTCGCCGTTGGCGGCAGCGGACAGCCGTGCTATAGTGGAACTGTATGCACACTCGCCAACAACGAGGTGATCATGTCTGAAAGGAGAGATGCTGATGTTTTTGCCTTCATTTCGTTTAGACGGAAAAACGGCGCTTGTGACCGGAGCCGGGCGCGGCATCGGCCGGGCGATCGCCATCGGATTCGCCGAAGCCGGAGCGGACGTAGCGCTCATCGCTCGCACGAAAGCCGATTTGGAAGAAACGGCAAACCACATTGAATCGCTCGGGCGGAAAGCGTACGTATGGCCGATCGATGTCACCGACCGGAAAGCGGTGCACGAGGCGGTCACCGGCGTCAAACAACAAGCGGGGGCTCTTGAAATCGTCGTCAACAACGCCGGCATGAACATTCGCACCCCAGCTTTAGAGGTGACAGACAACGAGTGGGAATTGATCATGAACACCAACTTGAAGTCCGCGTTTCTCGTCTCGCAAGAAGCGGGACGGGTGATGAAAGAGCAGGGGCGGGGCGGCAAAATTATCAACATTGCCTCGGTCGCCGGCCATGTCGCCTTGCGCACCGGCGTCGTGTACGCCGCAACCAAAGCGGCGCTCATCCAAATGACAAAAGTGCTGGCGTTTGAGTGGGGGCGCTACGGCATTCTCGTCAACGCCATCGGCCCATGGTATTTTCGCACGCCGCTCACGAAAACGTTGCTTGAAGACGAAGCATACGTGAACGACATTTTGGCCGTTACCCCGCTCAGACGGATCGGCGAGCTGCCCGAACTCGTCGGCCCGGCCGTATTTCTCGCCTCTGATGCGGCCAGCTACATCACCGGTCAAACGCTGTTTGTCGATGGCGGCATGACGATTCATGGGTTTTGATAAAGTGCGGCCTTAGCGGGTACGCTATAAACGTCCTAGAAGGCTGGCGATTGACTAAGAAAATCAAGGCGCAACCCGCCAAAACCTTGCAAATGTACACGAAACATTGTCGGTTTGTCAAAAAACGGCATTGTTCGATCAGCCTCCCCTTGCGTCGGATGAGGAGAAACGAGACGTTGAGGCTACGGGGGTTCTCCATTTGAGAAACAAAGCGGTAAAGAAACCTGTTTCCTTTCATCGCCAGCCAGCTAAATCATCTCGACAAGGAGGCCCACGACCATGAGCGACCAAGAAAGCAAACGGCAATTTCAGGACGACTTGGACCAATACCGGATGGACAACGTCACCCATGCGCCGAAACACTACGTGTACCAAGTCGGTTACGAAGCGTCAAGCGGCAACCCGACCGGCGACCATCGGGACGCGAAAAAAACGCGCGAATGGCCGCACAGCTGAAGAGGTTGGCCTCAAAAAACCATCGTGTTCAGCCGAAGCAACGGCGTGAATACGCCTGATGCGGCGAGCGGAGGGGGACTCGTGAACCCCCTCCTGTTGCTTGTCGGCATGGAAATCGTTCAGCCAAAAACGAAACGGAAGCGACCGGCTGAGGCACCTCTGGTTACGGCTCGTCACGCACCGCCTCAAATTCGATGATGCGCCCGCACGGCTCAACTGTCGTTTCGCCGTTTGTTTCCACTTCCCGGAAAATCGGCTGCTCAACGCGGCGGATAGGGCGGTATCCTTCTTGTTTCATCCGCTGTAAACAGGCGGCAATCGTTTCACCTTCGGCTACAGTAAACCGTTTTTTCTTCATTCCGTTCGGCGTTCGTTCCTTTTCCGGCCAAACGACCGGTGCGCCTCCCTCCTTTCCTTTGTTATTTTGCCCGAAAAAAAGAAGCCGGATCCTTTCTGTCCGGCTCAGCGCGTCTTTTGCACATATTTTCGGTACAGCCCGTACAGCTCCGTCGCCTTGTACGTCTCGATTTTTTTCCGCCCGACCGGATGGCGGGCAATGCCTGCCTTTTTCAACTCGGCGACAAGCCATCCTTTCGATCCGACATGCGCCATGGGCGCTCCCTCCTTTTGCTTGGCTTGTCTTTATGTATATGCGCCTACGCAAAAGTTGAGAACGCCCTGAACAACAGCGATTCGCGTTTGCCGCCATGCCCTTTCCCACGCTTTTTTTCTTTTTTCTCATTTGAGTTGTTTCTTTTTTCATGACCGGGCGGACGCGGCTTTTCCTTCTTTTCCTTCACCTTTGGCGGCACGGATTCAGGCGCCTTTGGCTCACGTTTTTTGTGTTCTCGTTCCGCTTGTTTCACAAGCGGCAGCGAGAAGCGGACAGCAGGTTGGCCGGCCAGCGCCTTCTCCATGATCCGGCGGAAAAGGCTGGCCGCCGTTTCCCCGCTCGTCGTCGTCAAATAATGCGTGCGATCCGGCCGGTCATAACCGAGCCAAAGCGCACCGACCAACTGCGGCGTATAGCCGACCATCCATTGGTCTTTCACCCCGTCGATGCCGGGGATCGTCATTTCCGTCGACCCGGTTTTGCCGGCGAGCTCCCGCCCCGGGATGGCGGCACGCTTCCCGGTTCCTTCGCGGATGACGCCTTCGAGCAAAAGCGTCATTTGCTGCGCCACTTTCTTGGACGTCACAACCGTTCGCCGCGGCTTCCACTCCGCCACCTCGCGGCCATAGGCATCGACGATTTTCGTAATGAGATGGCCGTCCGGACGGGAGCCGTCATTGGCGAATACAGCGTACGCTTCCGCCATCTCGAGCGGCGATACGCCGCGGGACATGCCGCCGAGCGCAATGCCGAGCTGGCGGTCCTCTTTTTCCAACGGCAAGCCGAACCGGTGCAGCGCCTCCATCCCTTTGTCAAGGCCGATTTCGTTTAACAGCCAGACGGCCGGCACGTTGAGCGAATGGATGACCGCCTCATACATCGTCACCGTGCCACGATACGTGTGATCGTAGTTTTGCGGACGGTAGCCGCCGAAATCGAGCGGCTCGTCTTTGAGCGGCGAAAACGGCCCGTATCCTTGCTCGAGCGCCGGCGTGTACACGGCGAGCGGCTTGAGCGTTGACCCCGGTTGGCGCCTGAGCTCCGTGGCGCGATTGAACCCGCGGAACACATGGCGGCCGCGGCCGCCGACTAACGCCTTCACCCCGCCTGTTTTCGGGTCGAGAAGCACCGCTCCGCTTTGGACAGGCACACCGTCCGGGCTTGACGGAAACAGCGAATCATCCGCATACACCGCTTCAAGCGCTTGCTGCATGTTCGGGTCAAGCTCCGTGTAAATGCGGAGCCCCCCGGAAAGGACATCGCTTTGCGTCAAGCCATAGCGCGTGATCGCTTCGCGGATCAGCTCATCAACATAATAAGGATACTTCCCGGCATACGGATCACGCTTCGGCTCTTGCTCGATCGCGATTCGCTCGCTTTTCGCGGCGCTCCATTCTTGATCGTCGATATAGCCTTGCTCTCTCATCAGCGCCAACACCACGTTGCGCCGAGCGATAGCTTTGTCGTAATGGCGGAGCGGCGATAAGGCGGACGGCGCTTTTACAAGGCCCGCTAACAGCGCCGATTCGCTTAGCGTCAATTCGGAAACGTCTTTGCCGAAATACGTTTTCGCGGCGCTCGCCACTCCCCAAGCTCCGGCGCCAAAATAAACGCGGTTGATATACATTTCTAAAATGTCTTTTTTGCTGTACGTGCGCTCGATTTTTTGGGCAATCAGCCATTCCTTCCACTTCCGAGCCAACGTTTTTTCATTCGTCAAAAAAACGTTTTTCGCCAGCTGCTGGGTGATCGTGCTGCCGCCTTCGACCCATTCCCCGGCGCGAACGTTGCGCCATACAGCACGCAAAATTCCGTAGTAGTCGACGCCGTTATGCTCATAAAAGCGGCGGTCTTCCGTCGCGACGATGGCTTGGAGAAAATGGTTCGGCACACGCTCAATCGGTACTTCTTCGATGTTCGCCGCCGCCAGCTTGCTTGCCACGCGGCCGTGTTCATCATAAATGACCGTCGCTGTCGGCAGCGGCTTCTCAAGAGCGGCGATATTTTGCCGGTTAATCGCCCAATGAAGGGTGGCAACGAGGGCGCCCAACGCCAAAGCGATGGCAACGAGCGCTCGGAACCAAAGCCGTCTTCGCCTCGCTTGTCTCATTTGCTGTCTGCTTTGCCGCTCCACAATGTTCCCCCCTGTCGCTTCGTCACGATTATATGATTCGCAGCCGGCCGCCCGTTTTCGTCTCTTTTTCATGGCTCAAAACAAAAAAGAAGCGGCCGTGTGCGCCGCTTCCCTTGTTTACGCCGATGGTGATTTCTGTTTTTTTCCTTTTAAGAAAAACGCCATGACGAGCGCCACCACCGTTAAGCCAGTCGCGACGAAAAAGGCGTCGTTGATTCCTTCCACCGTGGCGCGCTGCTGCACTAAACCGTACAGCAGCTGGGCAATGGCGTCATCGCTCGGGATGACTTGCTTCAGCTGGCTGACGAGCCCCATAAAGAACGGATCGTTTTCCGTCATTTCATTGCGGTACGTTTCGACATGAAACTTGGCCCGGTTGGACATGATCGTCACCAAAAACGCCGTTCCGAGCGAAGCGGCCACTTGGCGAATCGTATTCGACATGGCCGTACCATGGCTATACAGATGGCGCGGCAAGGCGTTTAACCCTTCGGTCATGATCGGCATCCCGAGCATCGACATGCCGAACATTCGGAAAATGTAGAGCCAAATCAAATGGCTGTATGGCGTATCCATCGTCAGCTTGCTGAACTCCCACGTCGTCACAGCGGTGATGATCAAGCCGACAATAGCAAGCAGCCGCGCGCCGATGCGGTCGAACACCCAACCGGCAATCGGCGACATGATCGCCATGACGATCGCCCCCGGCAGCAACAGTAAACCGGCATCGAGCGGCGTAAAACCGCGCAAGTTTTGCAAATACACGGGAAGCAAAACCATCGCGGCAAACATCGCCATATTGATGACCGAACCGATGACAGTTGCCAACGTAAACACCGGGTAGCGGAACACGCGGAAATTGAGCACCGGGTGTTCCGAACGGAGCGATCGCCATGTGAACATGATGAGAAACAGCACGCCGATAACGAGCGACACCACGACCGCCGTCTCGCCCCATCCTTTGCTGCCGGCCTCGCTGAAGCCATATAAAACGCCGCCAAACCCAATCGTCGAGTAGATCGCCCCTTGTACGTCCAGCACCGGATTGCCTTTACGCGGCGCATGTTTCAGCCAGACGGAGGCAAGCACAATGTCTACCAGCGCGATCGGCAACACGACGTAAAACAGCAGCCGCCATGTGTAATGCTCGACAAGCCAGCCGGACAGCGTCGGCCCGATCGCCGGCGCAAACATCATGGCGATTCCCACCGTCCCCATCGCCACACCGCGGCGTTCCGGCGGGAAAATCGACAACATAATGAACATCATCAGCTGCATAATAATGCCGGCGCCCACCGCTTGCGTCAACCGCCCGGCAAGCATGACGGCAAACGACGGAGCGATCGAGCAGACAAACGCGCCGATGGCAAAAAACGACATGCCCGATAAAAACAGCCGTTTCGCTGGAAACTTGGCGATTAAAAACGGACTGATCGGGATGAGCACCCCGTTGACGAGCATATAGCCGGTCACGAGCCATTGAATCGTCGACGTTTCGACGTTGAAATCTTGCATCATATGCGGCAAAGCGACATTGATTAACGTCTGGTTCAAAATGGCGACAAACGCGCCGAGCATGACGGTCGCCACAACCTTGCCGCGGCTGCCGATCTCCCCGAGGCCGCTCGGCCCGCCGCCCGCCGCAGGACGTTCCTCTGCTTCCGTCGAAAGCGGCGGTCTTTCCGTTTCCTCTACCGGCTGAACGCGCCGGTCGGCCGCTTCGTCCTTTGCTTTCACCGCCGCCCGTCCACGCCGGCGCAGTACGATATTGGCGGCCGCCAAAATGAAAACGGCAAATATGATATAGCCAATGACAAAAGCTGTCATCATCGATCACCTACTTATGAATGCGGACGGTGACGTTCATGCCCGGCACAAGTCCGGCTCCGCTATAGTTGTCAATGGAAATCGTCACCGGAATGACTTGGGTCACTTTCGTGTAGTTGCCGGTTGCGTTCGAGCTTGGCAGCAGGCTGAACGTATTCGCTGTCGCGGTTCCGATTTTTTCGACTTTGCCGCTGAACTTGCGATCCGGATAGGCGTCCACATAAATATCGACGTCTTGCCCGGCTTTCACATCTTCAATATCCGTCTCTTCAATATTCGCCGTCACCCACAAGTCGTTTAAATCAAACCCGCGAGCTAGCGGCGTTCCCGCGGCGACAAACGAATCTTTGATCGCGCTTTGCTGGGCGATCGTCATCCGGTGCGGCACGGTCACCGGCACCGTCGTTTTCCCGTCAGACACCGCACCGATTTCTTCCCCGGCAGAAAACGTTTTTCCTGTCTCCCCTCGCCAAGATGTCAGCTTTCCGGACAGCGGCGCAGCAACCGAGATCACTTGCCCGTCAATGCGGGCGTTGTCCGTTTTAATGTAGTTGGTCGTTTCATTGATATAATAATAGGCGGCAAATCCTCCACCGACAAGCAAAATGAGCACAATGATATTGAATACGAGCAAACGTCTGACATTCAACGCTCATTCCCCCTCAAGCAAAATCGTTTTGATTTTCTCATGCAGCTGCAAAAATTGTGCGATTTCTTCCTCTGAAACCCGTTCTTCGACGAGGCGAAGCCGCCGGCGCAGCACCGACTGCTCGCCAAACGCCAAGGCGACAATTTCTTTCCCTTTTTCCGTCAAGCTCAAAATGACCGCGCGCCGATCTTGTTTCGACGGCTCGCGAACAACAAGGCCGGCGCCGACGAGCCGGTCGACCGTACCGCTCACATTGCTGTTGCTTAAATTGAGCTTTTCCGCCAAATCGTGAAGGCGGATGTGTTCCTTTTTCATCAGCGTGTACAGCACGACCAGTTGCACTTCCGTAATCCCGACGCGGGCGGCGTCTTCACGAATAAGGCGATACAGCGCCTTTTGCGTCCGAAACACCGCGTACATTAAGTCACGGCTTGTTCCTTCCATCACTTTCCTCCTTTCATTCATCACTCAAATAATTTCAATACGAATTATTTCTAAACGAAATATGATTATAGCATAAAAATCGGAAAAAGCAACTATATTGTTCCCAGTGGTTTCAACTCATCATCCTACAATGCAAAGAAAAAAGCGCCCCATTTGGGACGCCTTTGTCTGTCGCTGGCAGAATCCGCGCCGCGGTTGCCGTCGGCTGAATGCAGTTTCTCAACCACGCTCCACCAAGTGGGTGTTCGCAGAAGCGTTCCTGCCGTCCTCCATGACGAATATTGAGGCATGACATTCCCGCTTCAATGTAGAACTCCCTTTTTATTGCCATCGGTTGAAACTTCATTCTACAACGCACAACGCAGCAGCGGATTGGTGATTCTTATCATACACGATGTTCTTTCCGTTGGCAAGAGGGACAACCATCCATTTTTTCAAACGGGATACACCCCGTGCTTCCGCTCAGAAAAGACCATATACTTGGACATATAGGCTTCAAATCGACGAATCAGTTCGTTGCGCAACTCGTTCGGCGCCACGATTCCATCAACGACGAGCTCGGAAGCGAGCCGATAAATGTCGATGTCGCGCCGGTATTCCTCGCGTTTTTGTTCGACAAATGCTGCCCGCTCTTCTGGCGGCAGCTCGGCGATTTTGTTGGCGTAAACGGCGTTGACGGCCGCTTCCGGCCCCATGACGGCGATTTGCGCGTTCGGAAGCGCCAAACAGCAATCCGGTTCAAACGCCGGCCCGGCCATGGCGTACAGTCCGGCCCCGTACGCTTTGCGGACGATGACCGAGATTTTCGGCACCGTCGCTTCCGACATGGCGGCAATCATTTTCGCCCCATGGCGGATAATGCCGGCCCGCTCGACTTTCGTGCCGATCATAAAGCCAGGGACGTCGGCCAAAAACAAAAGCGGGATATGGAACGCGTCGCAAAGCGTGATGAATTTCGCCGCTTTATCAGCCGAATCGTGGAACAACACGCCGCCTTTGACGCGCGGCTGGTTGGCGATGATGCCGATCGGCTGGCCGGCAAGGCGCGCCAGTCCCGTAATGATTTCCGGCGCAAACAGTTTTTTGATTTCACAAAACGATCCTTCGTCAATGATCCGCTCAATCAAATCATACATGTTGAACGGTGCATTTTGATTGTCCGGCACAATGTCTTCGATCGTTTTGTCAAACGATTTCGGCGGCTTGGCCTCGACCACCGGCGGCTTTTCGCTGTAATTGGACGGAAAATACGACAAGTAACGGCGCGCATAGGCGATCGCTTCTTCTTCCGTTTTCACGAGCACGTCGCCGCAGCCGGAGACGGTGCAATGCATGCGGGCGCCGCCCATCTCTTCGAGCGTCACTTTTTCCCCGATCACCATTTCCGCCATGCGCGGCGAGCCTAAGTACATCGAGGCATTGCCTTCCACCATGATGACGATATCGCAAAACGCGGGAATATAGGCGCCGCCGGCGGCTGATGGACCGAACAGCAGGCACACTTGCGGCACTTTCCCCGACAGTTTCACTTCATTGTAAAAAATGCGCCCCGCCCCGCGCCGGCCGGGGAACATTTCCAGCTGGTCGGTAATGCGGGCGCCGGCCGAGTCCACCAAATAAATGAGCGGACAGCGCAGCTTTTCCGCCGTTTCTTGGATGCGAATGATTTTTTCGACGGTGCGCGCCCCCCACGAGCCGGCTTTGACGGTCGAATCGTTCGCCATCACGCAGACCGTGCGGCCGTTGATTTTGCCGATGCCGGTCACCACCCCATCAGCCGGCAAATCGCCCGCCAAACAGTTGGCAAACAATCCGTCTTCCACTTCCAAACCGTGATCAAGCAGCAAATTCAGCCGCTCGCGGACAAACAATTTCCCTTGGGCCGCATTTTTTTCATGATATTTTGGCGCCCCGCCTTTCTTGATCTCGGCCGCTCTTTTTTCCAGCTCCGCGGCGAGCGTGCTGGGTTGGTTGGCTGTTTCCTTCATCTCGTTGTTTTCCCTCCTTGTTTTGATGATCTGGATGTTCCATCCTGCGTGTTCGTCCGGAACAAGGTTGGATGCCGTTTCGGATCCCCGCGAAAAACCGGGGCGGCGAAAGCGCGTTGTGCGGCTTCCGTCCCCCTCCTCGTCTAAGCGGGCTTACTCGCCTTTGTACACCGGCTTCCGCTTTTCTTTAAACGCCTGCAACCCTTCCAACCGGTCTTTCGTCGGAATGGTCGCCTCATAGGCGAGCTGTTCAATGGCAAGACCGGTCTCCAAATCAACGTTAAATACGCTTTGGATCGCCCGTTTCGCCTGCCGGACGGCAATCGGCGCGTTTTCGGCGATTTGCCGAGCCAATTCAAGAGCACGATCCATCAGCTCGGCGCGCGGCACGGCGTATTCGACAAGGCCGATGCGCTCCGCCTCTTTGGCGGTGATGCGTTTGGCGGCAAAAATCAATTCTTTCGCTTTTCCGATGCCGACAAGGCGTGGGAGCCGCTGCGTCCCCCCCGCTCCCGGAATGATGCCGAGCGACGTTTCCGTCAGCCCAAGCTGGATGTCGTCGGCAGCAAACCGGATGTCACAAGCCAGGGCAAGCTCCAACCCGCCGCCAAACGCCGAGCCGTTTAAAACGGCGATGACCGGCTGCGGCACTTTCTCCACCTCGTTGATCGTTTTGCTGATTAAGGCAACGGTTTGCCGCACTTCCGTTTCATTCATCCCCGCCCGCTCTTTCAAATCAGCGCCGGCGCAAAACACTTTGTCTCCGGCTCCGGTCAGCAGGACAACGCGCACGTCTTTCCGAAATTTGATCTCTTGCAACAGGCTGCCAAGCTCAAACAGAAGCGCTCTGGACAGCGCGTTGGCCGCTTCCGGACGGTTTAAGGTCACAACGGCGATGCCATGTTCTTGTGTTTCAAACGATACAAGTGTGCCCACGTGTTTCCCCCCTATGATCGAACCGTTTGCAAATAGCGGCTCGGAAGCGGGCGGCCGATTTTGTCGCGGATAAACAAAGCCGCTCTCGTCAGCCGCTCGACATCGATGCCGGTGTCAATCCCCATGCCATGAAGCATATACACTAAATCATCGGTGGCGACGTTTCCCGATGCCCCTGGGGCGTATGGGCAACCGCCGAGGCCGCCGAGCGAGCTGTCAAACGTCGTAATCCCCATTTCCATTGACACTACAATATTGGCGAGCGCCGTCCCTCTCGTGTCATGGAAATGCATCGCGATCCGATCAGCCGGAAAACGGCGGAGCACCTCGGCAAGCACGTCTTCAACTTGTTTGGGCGTCGCCACGCCGATCGTATCGCCAAGCGACAGTTCGTCAACCCCCATCGCCAGCAGCCGGTCGGCGACCGTGAGCACTTGATCGACGGGGACCGCCCCTTCATACGGGCAGCCAAACACTGTCGAGACGTAGCCACGCACCGTTTTTCCGGCTTGTTTGGCCGTCTTCACAACCGCTTCAAGCACCGGAAACGTGGCGGCGATCGTTTTGTTAATGTTTTTTTGGTTGTGCGTTTCGCTCGCTGACATGAAGACGCCGACTTCATCCACCCCAGCGCCAAGCGCCCGCTCAAGCCCCTTTTCGTTCGGGACGAGCGCCGCATACGTGACGCCGTCTTTGCGGCGGATGCCGGCTGCGACTTCGGCAGCATCGGCGAGCTGCGGAATCCATTTCGGATGGACGAAGGAAGTCACCTCAATGTACGACAGCCCCGTTTCTGACAATAGGTTGATCCAAGCGATTTTATCGGCGGTGGCGATCGGCGCTGCTTCGTTTTGCAGGCCGTCGCGCGGGCCGACTTCTTTGATCGTCACCTTCGCCGGCCATCGGCTCATGCGCTGCTCCCCCTTTTCGCTTCGTCTCCGCCGTTTTGTCGTTGACCGTGTCAAACGGCTCCCTTCCCCTATCGTTGGCGGGTGTTAGTCAAGGGCGAATCCGACTCTCCCCATCCCCCTTGATGCTCAATGGGGTCTGTGTGGAGTTTTCATAAAACGTTGGACGCTACCTGTTGGCGGAACCGTCTGCTTCCCTACTCGATCTCAACGAGCACGTCGCCTTCGTTCACGAAATCTCCTTCTTGCACATGAATGTGCTTCACAACGCCGGACGTCTCAGCGGCAACTGGAATTTCCATTTTCATTGATTCCAAAATGACGACGTCTTGCCCTTCTTCGACGCGGTCACCGACGGCAACGACAATCTTCCAGACGCTTCCGGCCATGGTGGCAGTGACTTGCTTCATCGTTTCTTCCTCCGTTTCTGCTTCATTTTGTTTTCGTTGGCTGCCAATAGTTGGCGAGAAAATCGGTCGTCGTTTCCCCGGCACGGAACGCCGGATGGGACAATACGGCTTCCAGCAGCGGAATGTTCGTTTTAATCCCTTCCACCCGATAGTCGCGAAGCGCGCCGAGCAAGCGTTCAATCGCCGTTTGTCGATCCGGACCTTTCGCAATCAACTTCGCGATCATCGGGTCGTAAAACGGCGTGACCGTGATGCCGCTTTGAACCGCTGTTTCATGACGAATCCATTCGCCCTGCGGAGCCGAAAACGCCGTAATGCGACCGGGCGATGGGTAAAACGTGTTCGGGTCTTCGGCATAAATGCGCACTTCAATGGCGTGCCCGTCGCGGCGAATGGCTTCCTGCTGATAGCGGAGCGGTTCGCCAGCGGCGATGCGCAGCTGCTCTTCGACGATGTCGATGCCGGTGATCTCTTCCGTCACCGGGTGCTCGACTTGGAGCCGGGTGTTCATTTCAAGAAAATAAAAGTTTTTTTGTTCGTCGACCAAAAATTCCATCGTGCCGGCGTTCGCATAGCCGATGTAACGGGCGGCGCGCACGGCGGCTTCCCCCATCTTCCGCCGCGTTTCTTCATCTAAAAACGGCGACGGCGCTTCCTCCACCACTTTTTGGTGGCGGCGCTGGATCGAGCATTCGCGCTCCCATAAGTAAACGCAGTTGCCGCGCCCATCGGCGAGCAGCTGAATTTCAATATGGTGCGGGCGTTCAATATATTTTTCAATGTACATCGTCCCGTCGCCGAAAAACGAAGCGGCCCGCTTTTGGCTCCCTTCAAACGCTTGGCGCAGCTCCGCTTCGTCGCGGGCGATGTGCATGCCGATGCCGCCGCCCCCGGCTGATGCCTTCAGCATGACCGGATACCCAATCGAAGCCGCCGCCTCCGCCGCCGCATCGGGGCTGTCCAACGCAAACGTGACGCCTGGAACGATCGGGACTCCGGCTTTTTCCATCGTCCGCCGCGCTTCGATTTTGCTGCCCATCGCGGCAATGACGTCCGCCTTCGGACCGATGAAGACAATTCCTTCTTCCTCGCAACGGCGGGCGAACGCCGGGTTTTCCGAGAGCAGCCCGTAGCCGGGATGGATCGCCTCCGCTTTCGCCGCTTTGGCAACCTCAATGATTTTTTCGATATTTAAATAGCTTTCCGCCACGCGCGGCTTGCCGATCAAATACGCCTCATCCGCCAGCTGGACGTGGAGCGAATCGGCGTCCGCTTCCGAGTAGACGGCGATCGTTCGGATGCCGAGCTTTTGGCACGTGCGGATGACGCGGACGGCGATTTCGCCGCGGTTGGCAATCAACACTTTCGAAAACATCCTCTCACCCTTTCGCGAAAACTGAGAATGCCGCCGGGCGGTTTCGTCCGCCCGGCGCGGCGAGTTACGTCGTCAAGCCGAGGCGCTGTTTCGCCATTTCCCGTAATTTGAATTTCTGAATTTTCCCGGACGCTGTCATCGGGTATGAGTCGGTAAATTCGATGTAGCGCGGGATTTTATGGCGGGAGATGTTGCCGCGGCAAAACTCGCGAATTTCCTCGGCTGTCGCTGTTTCCCCGTCCTTTAAGATGATCCACGCCATCACTTCTTCGCCGTACACTTCATCGGGCACGCCGACGACTTGAACGTCCAAAATTTTCGGATGTTTGTACAAAAACTCCTCGATTTCGCGCGGATAAATGTTCTCCCCGCCGCGGATGATCATATCTTTCAGCCGACCGGTGATGCGGCAGTAACCGTTCTCATCCATCGTCGCCAAATCGCCGGTATGCAGCCAGCCATCTTCGTCGATCGCTTCGTTGGTCGCTTCCGGGTTGTTGTAATATCCTTTCATGACATGATAACCGCGCGTGCACAGCTCCCCTTGCACGCCGCGCGGCACTTCCTTGTTCGTGCCCGGCTCGACGATTTTCACTTCCACTCCCGGCAAGGCGCGGCCGACCGTTTCGACGCGCAGCTCAAGCGGATCGTCGGTGCGCGTTTGTGTGACGACCGGCGACGCTTCCGTCTGCCCGTAGGCGATCGTAATGTCTTTCATCCCCATTTTTTCGATGACCGCCTTCATCACTTCGACCGGGCAAGGAGAACCAGCCATAATGCCGGTGCGCAGCGATGACAAATCGTATTGGTCGAAATCCGGGTCGTTCAGTTCGGCGATAAACATCGTCGGCACGCCATGAAGCGCCGTGCACCGTTCCGCCGCCACCGTCTCGAGCACCCGCTTCGGATGAAACTCGACAACCGGCACCATCGTCGCCCCGACCGTCACGCAAGCCAACGTGCTCATCACGCAGCCGAAGCAGTGGAAAAACGGCACGGGGATGCAAAGGCGGTCGCCTTCGCCAAGTCCCATGCATTGCGCGACTTGGTGAGCGTTGTTGACGATGTTGTAATGCGTCAACATGACCCCTTTCGGGAATCCCGTCGTCCCGGACGTGTATTGCATGTTGATCACATCGTGCGGGTCGAGGCTCGCCATCCGTTCATCGAGCTCTTCTTCTGACACGTCGTGCGCCATCGCCAAGATGTCGTTCCATGTAAACATGCCCGGGTACCGTTTGTCGCCAAGAAAGACCACGTTTTTCAGCTTCGGCAACCGTTTCGATTGCAGCTGTCCGGGCGCCGACGTGCGCAATTCGGGAACGATTTCATATAAAATATCGATATACGATGAGTCGCGATATTGCTCAATCAAAAAGAGCGTCGTCGAATCGGACTGGCGAAGCAAATACTCAAGCTCGGCCGCGCGGTAGTTCGTATTGACCGTCACCAACACAGCCCCCATTTTCCCGGTCGCAAACTGGCAGGCGATCCATTCCGGAACGTTCGTCGCCCAAATGGCGACATGCTCCCCTTTTTCGATGCCAAGCTGCATCAACCCGCGCGCGACGAGGCGACAATAGTCGTTCAACTGTTGATACGTCAGACGCAACCCGCGGTCGGCGTACACGACCGCCTCGCGATCCGCATATTGCCTGGCCCTCTCTTCCAACAATTTCCCCACCGTCACCGTCAACATCGGCCTTCTCCTCCCCTTTGTCCGAATTCACTGTTATGGATATGCGCATCGTTCCGCTTTTAGCATCCGAGTTGGCGAGCGATGACGAGCCGTTGAATTTCCGATGTGCCTTCGCCGATTTCCATGAGCTTGATATCTCGCAAATGACGTTCAACGCCGTACTCTTTCATGTAGCCATAGCCGCCGTGAATTTGGATCGCCTGATTGCAGACGCGAAACCCCATTTCCGACGCGAACAGCTTGGCGAACGACGCTTCTTTTGTAAACGGTTTCCCTTGATCTTTCAACCAAGCCGCCTTGTACACCATATTGCGGGCAAGCTCAATTTCCATCGCCATGTCAGCGAGCTTAAACTGAATCGCTTGAAACTTGGAAATCGGCTGGCCAAACTGAATGCGTTCTTTCGCATATTGAAGCGCTTTCTCAAACGCCGCTTGTGCGATGCCGACGGCTAAAGCGGCGATCGAAATGCGGCCGCCATCAAGCGTGTACAAAAACTGGTTAAACCCTTTTTGCGGGTCTCCTAAGACGTTTTCTTTCGGCACGCGGACGTTCTCGAAAACAAGCTCACACGTATTGGACGCGCGCACGCCCATCTTGTCGTAATTCGAACGGATTGTAAATCCTGGGGAGTCAGTTGGCACGATGAGAGCAGTGATGATGTTTTTGCCGCGCGCATCTTTGCCTGTCACAGCGGTGACAATGACTTGCCGCGCGTATTGGGCGTTCGTGATCCAGCATTTTTCGCCGTTGATGACATATTCATCGCCGTCGAGCACCGCCGTTGTGCGCGTGCCGCCAGCGTCGGACCCGGCGTTCGGCTCGGTGAGCCCAAAAGCGCCAAGCGTCTCTCCTTTGGCCATCGGCACGAGCCACGTTTGTTTCTGCTCCTCTGTTCCAAAGTAATAAATCGGACTCGCCCCAAGCGACACAGCGGCTGCGTAGCTTAGCCCGGTGCCGCCGCAGGCGCGGCCGATTTCCTCAACGGCGATGGCGTACGAAATTGTATCGCCCCCAGCGCCGCCGTATTCTTCCGGAAACGGCAGGCCCAACAGCCCGAGCTCGCCCATCTTGCGGAACACATGCAGCGGAAAATGCGCCTCTTCATCCCATTTCGCCGCGTATGGGGCAATTTCCTTCTCGGCAAAGTCGCGAACCATTTCTTTAATCATTTGTTGCTCTTTCGTTAATGAAAAATCCATCCTGTCCCTCTCCCCCATAAAAGTGTTCTATAAGTTTAAACCGACTAGTCGGTTTTGTCCGAACGACGTAGCCGCAAGCACTGCAGCAGAAAAAACGCTTTCAAAACCGACTAGTTGGTCTGTAAGCGGTGCGCGGATCATTCCGCGGCGGGCGGCAACAAAAACCGCGCCGCTGTTGGGTTCTCCGGTGTGCGGAGCACCGCATACAAAATGAAGTCAGCGAAATACGCCGCGATCTCCTCAATCGACAGCGGACCGTCCGGATTGTACCATTTGTACGTCCAGTTGACCATGCCGATGATCGACATGCCGGCAATTTCCACCGACAGTTCCGGACGAAATTCCCCGGCTTCAATCCCCTCGCGGATGACGCGAAAAATAATTTGTTTAAACTCTTCGCGCTTTTCATTGATCGGTTCGGCGTATTCCGGTTTTAAGTACGTGCTTTCCTGATAAAAGACGGTAATATGTGGTTTATATAAATGAAAGACTTTTACAAATGACTGAACGATGGCGTACAAGCGCTCGGTCGGCGTTGAACAGCTTTCATACGCTTCCTGCGCTTTGGTCAGCGCATACGTAATAAAGACGTCATGAATATGGTACAGCAACTCGTCTTTCGATTTAAAATTATGGTAAAACCCGCCTTTCGACGTGTCGCTTTCGGCGACGATGCGGTCGACCGTCACGCCATGGTAGCCATATTTCTCAAACAAATGAAGAGCGGTGTCGATAATGCGGTCTCGAAGCGGTTTCTCTGCCATAACAGTCTCCTTCGTCTGAGCTGTAAAACATTTCGGAAAAAGCAAAATCTTCTTCTTGTTTACTAAGATACTCGACTCGGGCTGTCATTGTCAACAAAAATCGTTCGGCGCCCAAAAGCGAAGCGTC
The DNA here is from genome assembly GCF_007829715.1 of Geobacillus sp. C56-T2. Classification (NCBI taxonomy): domain Bacteria; kingdom Bacillati; phylum Bacillota; class Bacilli; order Caryophanales; family Anoxybacillaceae; genus Geobacillus; species Geobacillus sp. C56-T2. Next base: position 1,560,588 of record NZ_VJWB01000001.1, on the reverse strand, counting down.
TTTCGCCGCCTCCGCATCGGGCAAGGTGCCTCTTCTAGGAGACCGGTGATTGAAGGGAGAAAGCTGCTTACCAAGCCCGTTTCTCCAATAGAAAAGCCTTGTCGCCTTAGGATCTCCTTTCAAACGATCCCCCATTGCTCAACAGAAACAACCGTTTTCACCAGCCTTCTAGCCGCACAAGCGAAAAGAAAGCGACCGCTTCGTACATAATCACGACCGTTTTTCCAAAAGATAAAACCGGAGGTGGTTTCGCTTGGAACCGATGCTATGTCCAAACTGCAAAACGAACCGGACGCGCTTTCACCTCATCGAGCAACACCCACGGGCGGTCAAGCTCGACCCGCACACCGGCGACATTGAGCACGAATACACAAACGAAGCGCTCGAACCGTTCCATCTCCCGTACCGCGGCCCGAGCTACCGCGTCCAATGCGGCGTCTGCGGGCTGATCGAAGATGCGGATATGTTCATTCAGCGCGCTAAATCGTCTCCATTGGGGTGATGAACATGACAAACAAAAAACAAACACCGTCCTCCATCGTTGACCAAAAGCAGCTCGTCAACGACAAGGCGAAAGCGATGCGAGAGCGCGGCGATCAGCACATTCGCCGCGGCACGCCGAACGGCGCAGACGGACAATAAACGCCGGCTTGCTTCTGCGCAGAAGCAAGCCGGTGAAGCTTCCGCTTTTCGTTGCTAGCGGTACATCGCCCACAGCCCGATATCGCGAAACCCAAGGCGGTGGTAAATGCGCCCGGCGGCTGGATTGTCGTAAAACAGGCACGGCATCTTCCCTTCAGCAAGCAAATCGCAAACGAGCTTCGCCACGATGGCGCTCGCATACCCTTTCCCGCGGTGCTCCTGATCCGTGCAGACGCCGACGATCATCGCCGACAGCGAATTTTCCGCCGTTGTCGATGCCGCCGCCACCATCTTGCCATCTTGTTCAATATAATACGTTCTCGCTGAATTCGTTTCCATCCCCTTCACTAGCATATCGCGCGCCGTCGGTCTTGTGTCAAACTCAGGAATGCGGCGCCGCAAGTCAATGATCCGATCAACATCGGCCCATCCGGCCTTCTTGACGGCGAACGCCCCCTTTTCTTGGCGGGCGTATTCATCCGTCCGGCACTCGCAAAAGTAAAGCGTTCGCTTCGTCCCAAGCGGCAGCCGCCCTTCGAACTGCCTGGCAATTTCCTCTTTACCGGATAGCTCGACAGGCAACGAGCGGGCGGTCTCGCGGATGAGACGAGCAAAGCCATCGGCATCAAAATCGCCAGGCGCGTACGGAATGTAGGAATCGTAATAACGGAGCAGCACCGCCTTCAGCGAGCCGTTGCCGTCAAACTGCCCCCAGACGTCCTGGAAATCGGCGTCATAGCCGAATGACTCAATATCGCCGATAATAAACAAGTTGAACGACGGGTCTTGCTGTAAAAATAAAAACACTGGCTCATGGTCTTCCTTCGTTAACTGACGAATCATGGCGCTCCCCCGCTTTTCGAATGATATGTTTTCCATGATACGATAGCATATATCCGTTGTCAATGGCCAAAAACGCGGCCAGCCTCGGCCGACTGCGAAGAAAAGGAGGAAGTCCGCCCTTCACAAGCGGGGGCGGGCATGCGCATGAAGTTGATCGACGATCTGTACGACTATTACAAAGACCGGCTGACCGGAGATGAAGAAGACGCCGAAGCGGTGGCGATGTCGATTTTAGACGAGCTTGACCGCCGCCATGTGCTCAAGCTGATCAATGAGATGACCGATGAAGAGTTGCTTGGGATGTTTGGCTTGTACGTATTCGAAAGCTTGAAAGCGAAAATGGCCGGCGAAGGCCTCGGTGCAACGCGGCCGCAACATGTGCCGCGCGTGCATTGAAAAAGCGGCTCTCCCTCGGTACAGACGGCATCATCTGACCGGGGCAGCCGCTGTAGCGGAGACGCTTTAGCGCCTGCTCGGGACGGCTTCAGGCAAAACCGCTCGTTCGAACAAACGGGACGCACGATCTTCGCGCGGCCGATTCAACGGTACAATTGCACATCATATCCTTCTTTCAACAACACTTGGTAAATTTGCTGAATATGGTCTTCGTTTTTCGTCTCGAGCGAAAAGTGAATTTCCGCCTGACCCGGCAACACTTTGGCGCCGATGCGCTGATGATGAATGGACATAACGTTCGCCTCGAGCTCCGCAATAATGCGCAGCAGTTTGTTCAACTGGCCGGGCTTGTCGGAGATGACCGTTGTAAACGTAACAAATCGCCCGGCTTCGACAAGCCCCCGCTCAATGATGCGGGAAATCAGCGTCACATCGACGTTGCCGCCGCTGAGCACAGCGGCGACTTTTTTGCCGCGAAACGGCAGCTTTTGATACAACAATGCCGCCAACGGGCAAGCGGCCGAACCTTCGACAAGCAGCTTGTTCCGTTCCAGCAAGTAAAGCATCGTCCGTGAAATTTCCGCCTCTTCCACACAAACGACCCCATCGACGTATTGTTCGATATATTGGTACGTAAGATTGCCTGGTTTTTTCACCGCGATGCCATCAGCGATCGTATCGGAGGCGGCGATGGCGACCGGCTGTTTATGGCGGATGGCCGCCGTCATGCCCGGGCAAGCCGATGACTCGACGCCGTACACGTCAATTGACGGCTTCAGCTGTTTTAACGTAAACGCCAGCCCCGCAAGCAATCCGCCGCCGCCGACCGGACAAAGGACAACATCCACATCAGGCAGCTGCTCAATCAACTCTAAGCCGATCGTTCCTTGGCCGGCGATGACGGCCAAATCGTCAAACGGATGAACAAACGTCATGCCCCGCTTGCGCTGCAGCTCGAGCGCATACTCGAGCGATTCATCGAACACATCGCCATGCAAAACCACTTCCGCCCCATAGCTTTTCGTCGCTTCGATTTTGCTGAGCGGCGCCCCTTTTGGCATGACGATCGTGCACGGAATATGGAGCATGCTGCTCGCATAGGCCACCCCTTGAGCGTGGTTGCCGGCCGAGGCGGCGATGACGCCGCGCGCCCGCTCTTCATCGGTCAGCGACATGATTTTGTTGAACGACCCCCGCACTTTAAACGAACCGGTCTTTTGCAAATTTTCCAGCTTCATGTATACCTCATTGCCGGACAGCCGGCTGAACGTTTGCGAATGCTCCAAGGGTGTTTCGTGAACGATGCCTTTCATTTTCGCCCTCGCTTGTTCAATGTCTTTTAACGTTAACATCAAGAAACCATCCTTTCTTTCTACTCCGGCGAGCCGTCTTTTTTCCGCCGCATGGTGCGAAGGCGCTTCCATCGCTTGCCCCCGGCAGCACAGTTTTTTGATCTCAACACGAGCGCGCAGGCAAAAGACCGACCGCTTCCCGCAGCGCTGCGCCGAAAACACGCCGCGAACGCCTCCGCCCACCATGATTATACCGTAAACGGCTCACCGCTTCACAGCCCTGTAGTTAGTTTGAAGTTCAGTTTCATTGATTATTTAGAACATAGTTTTATTTCTTAATAAAATCCGTTTTCGAATAGGCAAATAGAACGGAATTTGCTAATATGGAAGAAGGGAATGCGGAACGCGAAACCATGTTTGGCTAAGGGGTTTGAAAGCATGAATGACCAATGGGCAAGCCAGCGCATCAACGAACTGGAGCGGAAGCTGCGCGCCTATGAGCGGCTCATAGAGCAGCTTCCGTTTCCGTTCACATTCGTCGACTACGAAAATGGGGTCACGATCGAAAAAAAGCGGGGTGCCGTCCAACCGCACCTTGCCTTCATTCCTTCGACTCCGCAAAAAGAGGCGGAATGGCGGTGGGACATCGACCTGTACCGCGACGTGCCGTTTGAAAAAATAGAAGCGTTTTTGACACCGTTGCTTGACCTGGTCCCGCATCATATCGTTTTCGTCGATGAGCGCGGCATCATCACGCTTTGCAATTTACAGGCAGCGGCAGACACCGGCGTCGACCGCGATGCGATCATCGGCAAACATATTCGCGAGCTGCTGAAGCTGCCCGATGAACTGATTGCAACGATCCACTCGCTCGAGAAGCGCGAGCCGCTTTACAACTATGAGGTGCTTGATCGTTTTTACGGCATCGTCAACACCCGCTTTATTTATAACGATGACGGATCGATTAAACGGGTCATCAGTGTGTTCCAGTCGCTCAGCATGATGAAAGAGACGGAAAAATTAGCGGTCGCCGGGCGGATCGCGGCGGGCATCGCCCACGAAATTCGTAACCCGTTGACGACCGTGCGCGGCTACTTGCAGCTGTTGAAACACGACTTGCCTGACCGAATGGCCTCGCTCGTCGAACGCCTTCTCATCCCTGAGCTTGATCGGGCCAACAGCATTATTACAGATTTTTTAAACATCGCCAAACCGGCCGATGTCAAAATGGAAACTTTCCATTTGCACCGTTTTTTGCGCGAAGATGTTGGCATTCTCGTGCAAAGCGAAGCGCTGCTCCATCACGTGAACGTCCATTTCGATCTCGATGGACAGCTTGACGACTACGAAATGAACGGCGACCGCCGCCAACTTTTACAAGTATTTTTAAACTTGTTTCGCAACGCGATTGAGGCGAAAGTGAACAAAACGATGAACGTCACGATTCGCAGCCGGAAAAAGCCTCATCTCGTTCAGCTGAGCTTTTGCGACGACGGGCCCGGCATTCCTTCGTCGGTCATCGGCCATATTTTTGACCCGTTTTTTTCAACGAAAGAAACAGGAACAGGACTCGGCTTATCGCTGTCCAAAAAAATTGTTGAATTGCACCGCGGAACGATGAAAGTGCAAAGCAGCCCGGCGGGGACATGCTTTATGATCGAGTTTCCGCTTCACAACCGGCCGCCGTTTTTTTCGCCCTAACCCGTTCCACGACGGGCTGCGGCCTCGCTCGAGAGATCGGGAACATGGAGGATTTCGCACAATGTTCCGTTTTTTCACAGACGGAAAGGAGGGTCATCATGGCAGCCTCGGTTCCCGTAGATCACAAATGGCGACGTTTGTTCGCTTTGTTTCTTCCTATTTTTGTTTCCCAGGCCGGTCAGTACATGATGAACGTGGCTGATGTCGCGATGTCGGGACACGCGAGCGCGGAAGATTTGGCCGGCGTGGCGATCGGCTCAAGTTTGTGGGTGCCGGTATTTACCGGCATCGGCGGCATTTTGCTCGCGTTGTCTCCGATCATTTCCCAGCACTTCGGGGCCGGACGCCACGAAGACATCGCGCACATTGTCACACAAGCGCTTTATTTGGCGGCTGCGCTCGCTGTGATCATCGTTCTCGTCGGCGCCGGCGCAGTTCCGCTCGTCTTACGGTACATGTCCTTGGAAACACATGTTCAATTCATTGCCGCCCATTATTTGCTGGCCTTGTCGTTGGGAATCATCCCGCTTTTTCTTTATTCGGCGCTGCGCCATTGGATCGATGCGCTTGGGCAGACGAAAGTGACAATGTGGATTACGCTCACAGCTCTGCCGATAAACGTTTTGTTTAACTGGCTGTTCATTTACGGGCATTTCGGGTTTCCTCGCCTTGGCGGCATCGGCACCGGCTATGCAACGGCGATAACGTACGCGTACTGTTTTGCGGCCGCCGCCTTTGCCGCTCTGAAGTTTCGCCGCTTGTCGCGATACCGCGTGCTCACTCGTTTTTACCGGCCTTCATGGACCGCGTGGAAAGAGCTGCTCAAAACGGGCGCTCCGATCGGAGCGGCCATCTTTTTTGAAACGAGCATTTTTGCTGCTGTGACGCTCCTAGTCGGGCGATTTGGCGCGGAAACTGTCGCCGCTCACCAAAGCGCGATGAATTTCGCGTCCTTGCTGTATATGATCCCGCTCAGCTTGTCGACAGCGCTGACGATCGCCGTCGGTTTCGAGGCGGGAGCGAAACGCGAAGAAGCAGCAAAGCAATATTGCCTGATTGGCCTTGGCCTCTCGTTGTCAGTCGCTGCCGCTGCCGCCCTGCTCCTGTTTGTTTTCCGCGGCAGCATCGCGCAGCTGTACACCAACGATCCGACCGTAGCAGCGTTGACAAAAACATTTTTGTTGTACGCTATTTTCTTCCAATTTTCCGATGCGATCGCCGCTCCCATTCAAGGAGCGCTGCGCGGCTATAAAGAGGTCAAGGCGGTATTTTGGTCCGCCCTGCTCGCCTACTGGGGGATCGGGCTTCCGGTCGGCTGGGCGCTCGCCTCGCTGACTGACGCCGGGGCGTTTGGCTACTGGATTGGCCTCATCGCCGGATTGGCGGCCGGGGCGCTCTTCCTCAGCTTCCGCCTGCGGGCCGTCTGGCGCCGCCACGGAAACCGGCGCACGCCGCTCGCCTCGTAAGGCAGAGGCGCCCGGGCCAGCGGCCTATCAACAAAGCGAAGGATGCCCATCATTCGGGGCATCCTTCATTGCGACGATGTCAAAACGGACAAGCCGCCAAACGTTCCGGTTGACAACCGGCTGCTGTTTAGTCCGCCGCCTTTGGCGACGGCTGTTGTTTCATATAGGCGAGCACGTCAAGGTCGATCTTTCCCTTTTCCAGCTCGCGCTCCTCAAAATTTTCCGTATGTATATACGTCGTCAGTGCCTGATGGAGCGCCTCATCGTCCGCCGCGCGCGCCGCCGACAAATAACCGAGACGAATGAGTTCGGCGATTACCTCCTCTTTGAGCGTTCCCGCAATCTCCGCCACCTTCTCCGGTCGCGGCTTCTCGAAGTACAGCTGGCGCAGCTGATAAAGACGGATTAGTTCTTCGATCGGCTCTGGATGGTCATCGACGCGCAAATCGATATACCGGTCGTTGTAACCGCCGTATCCCCCTCCCTCTTTCACAACGAGCAAAGCAGCCGACTGCTGGCCGCGCCGATCGCCTCCTGCCGCTTGGCCTGCTTGGAGCGCCATTAACAGCCGTTCGGCAAGCGGCCCTTCCGTCTGTTCAAACGTTCTTCCCATCGCCAGCACGGTTTCCTCGCCAGCTAAAATGTTGCCTTGGGCTGCATAGTTTGGACCAGTGATGCCGCCGGCCCAGGGGTAACATTTTTTTCCTGTAAATGTCGCCGCCCGGCCTTTGGCGTCAACGATGCCGACTTGCCGCAAATCGCGCTCGCTGTCATCGGCCACGAGCCGTTCGAGCGTCTCTTGTGCCGTTTTTCCTTCGGCCATCCACTCGAGGCCGCGCGGACCATACGAGGTGTTGGCGTACGACTGCGTTGCCACCGCCCCGACGCCTGCTTTCGCCCATGGCACGACCGCACCGACACCTAAAAATTTTGACTGAACAGCGATGCCGAGCTCCCCCGTCGCCGGATCAAAGGCGACAATCGAAAACGTTGCCACTACGTCTTTTGGAATGCGTTTCATGTTCCCACCCTCCACGTTTTGTTGCATTTTGCTTCTTCTTACGTATTCTTCTCTCCCCCTCGGTCTTCCTGCCTATGACAAAAAAATGACGGGGAAAGCTGCCGTTGTCCGGCCGCCTCCCCGCTTGCTCATCATCCGCTTAGCACCAAGTGGCCCCAACGATAATGAGCAAAATAAACAAGACGACGATCAACACGAACCCATAGCCGTAACCAGGGTAGCCAAAGCCGTAGCCGCCCCAGCCCCAGCCTCCGTAGAAGCCGTATGGCATTTTCGTCACCTCCTTGCTAGCAGGTGGAGCTCATCAATAGACCCAACCACCGATACATGCGCATCCAACAATGATTAACAAGATGAACAGAACGACGATCAGCGCAAATCCGCCGCCGTAAGCTGCACCCATTTGCCAGCACCTCCTTCGTTTTTGTACTAGTAGACTATTCAAAAAATCAGGAAATGGTTAGGTGTTTCGGCAAAAATGGGTATTTGTCGCGCATGGCGATGAGGAAAACCTTTCCAAACCAAAGAGCATTGCCCGAGATCGAGCGTCATTTGCCGCCCATGGCAATAAGAAAGACGGCCCGTCCACCGGGCCGCCGTTACGCTTGCAGCGAATTTTCCGTGAAAATGCCGAACTGACGCGGATTTTCATCCATGGGTGGAGGGCAAACCGCGCTGCCCATGAAACTTTTCTGTTTTTCCAAGCTGCCGCTTACCAACCGACACAAGCACAACCGACAATAATCAATAAAATAAACAAGACGATCACAAGTGTATAACCGTTGCTGACAAAACCGCTCATGGCGGGCACCTCCCTTATGGATCGACGGGACCATCATATGCGCCCGCCCGCTCAAATGGCCGGGCAAATGCCCATTTTTCCGGAAAAACCCTTATTTTTCTTTCGTTCCCGTCTCCCCCCACCAGCCTTTTCGTTTGAAATAGAGGGCGATGAGCGCAGCGACAGTGGCCATAAGGAGCAATGCGAGCGGATAACCGTATCTCCATTTTAGCTCCGGCATGAACGTAAAATTCATGCCATAGACGCCGGCAATAAACGTCATCGGTAAAAAAATGACGCTCTCGACGGTTGGGATGTCCGTTCCGACGATCAGCCGTTTTTGGGCGAGCGGGTGGATCGACCATGACGAGAGAAGGCGCTCTAAATCCGGTCGGGATGCGGCAGTGAAATGGAGCCAGCATGACCGGTTGCCCGCCGGCGCATAGCGCCTGTATGCCTCATCGACTGTCGGATGAAAGTGTTGTTGCATCGCCATCCATTGACGTCCTTTCTGTCATAAACCGTTTTAACGATATTGTTTGCTGTTTGCGAAAAAACTAGTCGTCAAAGGCGAGGATGGCTTCTGCTAGGCCGCGGCGCGCCAACGGACGATTTTCCATCACCGCCGGAGCTTCGCCGCGACCATTTTCCCGTGCGGATCCGTGCCTTTTCCTTTTCTCTTCAAGGGAGCGCCGCCAACCGTAGCGGAAGCGATAGACAAACCGTCCGGCCTGATCTAACCTTGCCGTTTTGCGCGCGATTGCGGCTCAACGTGAACGTGCGTAGCTTGGATGTTGTGGCGCTTTTTCATTAAGCGCTCCACCTCGTCGGCGATCTCATGGCTTTTCGCCACCGTCAAGTGCGAGTCGACACGAATCGTGACTTCGAGCACCACCTCATTGCCAAGCAAGCGAGCTTTAATATCGGCGACATCGCGAACGCCGCCAACCGCGGCGATTTCGTCTCTGTACACCGCGAGCTTTCGCTCATCAAAACCGTCCGTCAGCGTATGCGCCGTATCGACAAACACGTCCCATGCCGTCTTGCAAATGACCGCGCCGATGACGAGCGCCGCCAATGGATCGAGCCACGGCCATTCGAAGCGGGCGCCGATGACGCCCATGGCCGCCCCGACGCTCACGAGCGCGTCCGACAAATTGTCTTTCGCCACCGCCGCCAGCGCCGCGCTGTTCGTCTGTCGGGCGAGCCGCCGATTGATCGCGTAAATGCCCATCATCAGCGCCGCTGAAACAGCAGCGGCCGCCGCGGCCAACGGATCGGGCGCCGCCGTTGTTTCCTCTTGAAACAGCGAGCGGGCGCCGCCGGCAATGACATCGATGCCAATCGACATCATCAAAAAGGCGGCCAGCAGGGAAGAGATGTTCTCCGCGCGCGAGTGTCCGTACGGGTGGTTGCGATCGCGCGGTTTTCTGGCGATTTTCATGCCGACATAAACAGCCAAAGAAGCAATGATGTCGCTGAAATTATTCCAACCATCGGCTTTCAACCCAGCCGAACCGGCCGCCTCCCCAACCAGCAGCTTGCCGGCGGCAAGCAAAAGATAGACGACGATGCTCAAGAACGCCCCAGCCTCGGGCCGTTGTTTCCATTCCACATCCTTCACCAACCTAACGAATCTGATCGTTGCATGTATCAGTGTACCAGCTGAGAGGCGGTTGGGTCTACGGCAAGAAAATTTCCTTTCTACATAAGTATAAAGACAAGCAAACTTTTTTTCCTAAAGGCAAAAAGAAGGGCACCGGCGTATGATAAACTAAATCGAAGTGAAAGGAAGGGAAGTCGATGCCTTCATATTTGGATTGGCTGGCGGACATGGGAATTGACGGTGCCCATCCCGGCGGCTTTGAGTTAACAAAACAAATCTTACGTAAACTTAACATTGACCGCGCCACATCCGTGCTGGATGTCGGGTGCGGAACCGGCCAGACAGCCGCGTATATCGCCAAGCAGTATCGGGCGGACGTTGCCGCCATTGACCTCCATCCAACGATGATCGCCAAGGCCCAACAGCGCTTCGCCGCCCTGAAAGTTCCCGTCCAGCTGCAGCGCGCATCCGTCGAAGCGCTGCCGTTTCCTGCTGAAACGTTTGATCTCGTTCTTTCTGAATCGGTGCTCGCCTTCGTGTCCCTAAAAGAAGCGCTCGCCGAAATCCGGCGCGTGCTGAAACAAGGCGGCACATTCATCGGCATTGAAGCCTGCCATCAACGGCTGTCAGCCGCCGAACAGCAACGCATCGCCGCCTTTTACGGCTTTAGGCAGCTGTTGACGCCGGCGGAATGGAAAGAGGCGCTTCGTCAGAGCGGGTTCCGTTGCCGGCATTTTTCCTATGCAGCGGCAGCAGAAGCGCCGCCCAACGCTGCCCCGATCATGATCGCCTTTCCGCCGACGTCGGAGGCGGAACGCATATGGCAGACGCATCAACAGTTGACCGCTCAATTTGGCGATCGGCTTGGTTATTGCCTTTTTTGGTGTGAAAAGCCGCTTTCCGACGCCCTCTCCCAATGAACGACTTGCGCGCGAAGGCCCATGCTGCGCTGCCCGCGACAGCGGAGAACGTCAAGCAGCAAGGGGCGAGGAAAAGAACGCGTTGTACAGCCGTTTCCTGCGATGCCGGACCGGTCAAAACGGCGGCGCCCCTCTAGCCGACGCGCGCCGCCACCTGACACCGGCGCTGCCGCGGCTGGCTACACTTTTTTCACCATTTGAAAATATTCTTCGAGCGTCAAGCCGCGCTCTTTCATCACCGCCGCTGCCTTTTTCCCGACATAACGGATGTGCCACGGCTCATACTGATAGCCGGTCACCGCTTCTTTTCCTTTCGGATAGCGGATGATAAACCCGTACTCGTGCGCATGGGCGGCAACCCATCTCCCTTCTTTGGTCGCGCCGAACGCCGCCGTCAGCTGATAACCGGCCGAACGGCTGCTAATGTCGACGGCCAAACCGGTCTGATGTTCGCTTTGCCCCGGGTGGGCGACAGCTTGAACGGCTTGTTTCTCGCCTTTTTTCCGCACTTCTTCAGCAAAAATCGCCTGCTGCCGCTCATACGACCGATAAGCGGACACAGCCACCAGCTCTACGCCGGCACGGCGGGCGGCGGCAAACATTTCCTCCAAGGCCGCCGCCGCTTCCGCTCGCATATACCGCTTTTCCGCCTTCGGGTCGGCAAAGGAAAACGGCACGCGCGGCACCACTAAATCGGCCGGCTTATAGTCCGGCGGAAGCGACTGCTCTTTATTGACAAGCACCAAAATGTTGTCCGGATTCATGATCACTTTTTGTCCGTTTTGCACTTTGACGACATTCCAATATTTCTCCTCAAGCTGCAAGTCAGGAGCGGCCGGATGAGGGGAATGTGAGGATGCACCCGGCTGACCGCCATTCGCTGCCGGCGGCGTCCCGCCGCTTGGTGGGCTTTTTGGGCCGTCTGGCGTTTCCCCTGATCGATCGCTCGGCGCCGCACTCCCCGGCGGCTGTCCCGACGAGCCGGCCGTGTGGTGATCGGCGCTTTCCTCTGCTTGACAGCCGGCGAGCAATAAGCACGCCAGCATTGCCGCTTGCCATGGCTGTTTCATCGATTTTTCCCCTTTTCGTTCGAGGCCGCTTCCACACCTCATCACACGCCGCTACGGATGGCGGCCTCCAGTGCTACTTCCATCATATCATGAAACGTCGTTTGCCGTTCTTCGGCGGTCGTTTCCTCACCGGTGAGAATATGATCGCTCACGGTCAGCACAGACAGCGCGCGGCAACCGAACTTGGCCGCCAGCGTATAGAGCGCCGCCGTCTCCATCTCGACCGCCAAGACGCCATAGCGAGCCCACGTTTCCCAGTTCGGTTCATCGTTGTAAAACATATCAGCGGTAAAAACATTGCCGACTTTGAGCGCCAGCCCTTTTTCGACACCCACGTCATAGGCGGTCCGCAGCAACTGAAAATCAGCGGTCGGCGCATAATCGCGGCCACGGAAAATGAGTCGATTCATGTTCGAATCGGTCGAAGCGCTCATCGCCAAAATGACGTCGCGCACGCGCACATCCGGCTGAATCGCCCCGCACGTTCCAACGCGGATGAGCGTTTTCACCCCATAGCTTTGAATGAGCTCGTTGACATAAATGGAAATGGAAGGAACGCCCATGCCCGTTCCTTGCACTGAAATGCGGTGCCCTTTGTACGTGCCCGTAAACCCGAGCATGCCGCGCACTTCGTTATAGCATACCGCCCCCTCAAGGAACGTTTCCGCGATGTATTTGGCGCGCAGCGGATCGCCTGGCAACAAAATGCGCTCCGCAATTTCCCCTTGTTTTGCTCCGATGTGGACGCTCAACGGAATTCCTCCTTTGATGATCTCATCAGTCGATGCTCTCGTTTATCATATCACATCTTTGCGAAAAATGGCAGTCCTCCTTGAGAGTAGCGACAGCGGCGGGCGGGCACACTATGAAGGCCGGCATCAGCGGGAAAGGAGGGGCAGGAACGATGAAAAAGAAACTGGAGCAAGCTGTTGAATACGCCAACAAAACCAATCCTTCATCCAAATCGAACAACCAACCATCGACATCCAAAAAGGAAAAGACAAAATTTTAAGGGAGAGCCGCTCTCCCTTTTTCAAGATGTTTTGGAACGACGGTCATCGCCGCGATGACGGCGCGCCAAATATCGTTCGTTAATATACAGCACTTTTTTGTCTTCGCTGCGCGTATATTTTTTCTCGCGCTCGCGCCATCTAGCAGCGAGCCAGCAGGCAAACAAGTAAAGGGGCAAGACAAGCTGCATCGCACCGGCGAACACGTACCAAAAACCGCTGATGTCCGCCAAGTCGCGCAAATAAATGCCGATGCCGCTCCACCGGTAATACGAAGCCGCGACGACAGCAGCGATGACGACAATATTGACGGCATGGAGAAACGGAACGTTCCTCCAACGGAACAACACCCGCTCGACTTGCCCTTTCAGCCAAAGCAACCCTGCGATCAAAGCACCGCATAATAGCAGCGATAACGCTAGTGCGGTCATCGTTTCGTCCCCTTCCTTCTTTTTTGCGCGCCCGCCTGCAAACATTTTCCGCCGATGAACCGCCGCCAGCCCGCATACACTACCCATGACAACGGTTCAAGGAGGGAAAACAATGGGCAAAAAGCACCGCAACCGCATCAACGGGCAGAAAAAGAACAACCATATCCCAAAGGAAGCGTTAATCGCTGAAGACGCCGCGCACGCCAAAGAGTACTCCGCCGCCGGCGGCCGAAAAAACGGGCCGGGTCATCACCAGCATCCAGAATCATAGCCAACCGCGGGGGTGTCCCAAACGGACTGGGACACCCTCTCTCATCGCTATATAGAAGCACCAGCCGCTTCGCTGCCACACGATATGTCGTGTCTTTCTTGAAGAGAGGTCGCCTTTCCGGTCGGCCCCTATTGCGATTCCGCCGGTTCGATTTCATCCCAGGCGAGCGTGACGACTCTCGTATAGTCCCCGCGCTCGATCTCTTCTGTCGTCGCCGGTTCGTTCAGCTCCTCGTCGTCATCGATGCCCGGCGCCACTGTCGGCACGTCACGCCGCTGACGGCGAAATTCCATCGCCTTCGCCCCCTTTCCTTTCTTATCCGTTCCCTAAAGCGCCGGGCTTTATTCGACATTTTTCTTTTATTATACCATTTCCGCTCGCAGTAGGCGACTATCTTTTTGAATATTCCGTCAACAATCGTCTTAGCGTTCAATATGAATATTCCGTCAACAAACCGCTTGACGTTCGACTCGTTTCCAGCCGTCAGGGCAAAGGCGATAGTACGTTTGTCCTTTCCGCCCTTCATCAATCAAGACGATATCCCCCGTCCCCATAAATCGGGCTTGGCAATGTTTCGGCATCAAGTCGGCAACATTGAACGTCCGATAGATGATCGACAGCGCCTCATCGTGGCTTGATGCCGTCACCGTCAGCCGGCACACTTGCCGATAGCCTTTTGGCTCCCCGCAACGCGGCGTTTGAAAAACGACGGCCTCGTACACGCGTTTGCTCATCCATCTCCGTTTCCCCCAGAAGCGAACCATCGTTTTCCTCTCCTTTCCCCTATAAATCGGTCGTCTGTATCTTATACTATTGGTGACTGCCAGTGTCGATTCCTTCAGCAAAACCGCCCGTCTTTTGTCGAAAGGATATCCATTGGACGAAATCAAAGCCCTTCTACCCATCGAAAGGAGAGACGATCGATGCCCTTTCATCCGCTCGATTGGCTGCGCCACCCGCTGCAGCATGCCTATCGCTCTTTTTTGTACCGCCATCCGGTCCGCCTCGCCGACGCCGGTTTGCTTCACGAACTGATCGCTCGCCGCGCCGCCCGGCCGCCTCGCCCCGCGCGTCCGGAAGAGGAGGCGATCATCGCCGCCATCCGGCGGACGACAGCGGAACAAAACCGCAACAACGTCACGCGCACCGCCGCCTACTTGGCCATGTTCGAGCGCTATCCCGAACTGCACTGGGCGTTTTTGGCCCATCTTGTCTCACGCAACGGCGGCTGGAATATGACCGACTTGCGCGGCGGTTTGCTGCCGCGCTTGTTGCCGAACGAAATGATCGCTCCCCTTTTTCTGTTTTTGGAGCGGGCCAACGCGTTAATTTTTCATGACGCTTATCCGCAGCTTCTGCTGTATGCGGAAAGCAAGCGCAGAGGAACGCCGCTCTTTCACCTGTTGCCGGCATTGGGCGTGTCCTCGTTTATGCAGCCGCTGTGGGAACTTTTTTGGCACACCGGGGACGCCCCGCTTCTCACAGTTGCCTTGATCGTGAACGAACAATACTACATCCAGCTCCGCGTCATCGAGCACCCGTTTTTCCGCGCCCGCGTGCTGTCAAGCTGGCCGTTTATCGTCGAGCAATGGCTTGGTTTCAACGATGTGCTCATCCCGTTTGAGCAAAACGGCCGCATCAATCTAGCGGGCACGACGGTGCGTGATTTCATCGATGTCCACCACCGCATTCATATCGGCAAAACGCTGTACAGCTTGCTTTTGTTCGATGCTCGGCTGTTCCGCGGCGCTGTTCGGTTTGCCCGCCGCGTCCCTCATAGCGGTTCCCGCGCTGATGTTTGGCCGCAGCGGTTTACCGCCGACCGCGGCGGACACCGCCTTTACAGCCCAACGCTGGAATCCGTGTGGCCCGATCTCATTCATTCGTTTTCCGATCAGCGCGACTGGTTCACGGATCATACGATCATCCGCGCCCTTGAAACGCTTCCGCTCCCGGCTTCCGGCGACATGACCGGCCGCTACGAGCGGCATTTGGCCATGATGAAAGCCGCCGCTCAGGCGGCCGAGTGAGCTTTCCTCATGGCTTTCTTTCGCCAAGACGACAAAAACGACGAGCTGTCACTCGTCGTCGACATCGATTTCCTCATCAATCAGGCATTTTTCCAGCAAATAGTCAAACGTAATGTCAGCCAGTTCCGCGAGTTCCTCTTGCGTCGGCACAAATCCGCGGCGGATCAGCTGTTCATAAAAAAACTCCGCGATTTCTTCCGTGTCGATCACCACTTCAATTTCCTTCACTGCCTCTCGCCCCCTTTGTAATGTTGTATGTCACGGCTTTCTCCTTTATGTCAAAAATGACGCTGTTCTATCTTCGTTCTCTTCCCCATATGTATGTATTGACCATACGAAAACATGGAGGCGAAACCGATGGACAAGCCAACAGCGGCGGACAAAATGATGGAAACAGTCGTCAACGGGCTCGGCGCACTGGTCATGTGGGCTGGCGTTCCTTATTTTCTCTTCATCCTTTATCAGTTTCTATGTTTTGGTGATTGACGATCGTTCGTAGACGTTGGACAACCGTTTCCATCGTTTGTTTATATTGTTCATCCCCGAACCATTCGTACAGCGCTTTATAATCATTGTACACATCGAGCAGTTCATCAACAGACGGCCCGCTGCTTCGGTTGTCGGCCGGCAGCGGCCAAAGTGCTGGCATCGCGATGACAATATCTTGCACGAGCGTGACGGACGTCTCTTCTCCTAGGGCCACCGGAATAATGTCTTCAAGCGGCACTTCAATCTCCCATCCGTCCGTCAACCGCTTCAACTCGTAAATCGTCTCTTCCCATCCTTCCCCGTAGTAGCGGTAAATTTCCGTCCGCACACCGACGACTTTAAACAAATGGCCGCCATAATCACGGACGCGGACGATCTCGCCAAGGAAAAACGGCAGTTCGATTTCGACCTCTTCGACAATCCATAAATCACCGGCAAACTCGGACAAGGCAACGAGCGCTTGCTCAGCAAACAAGCTATGGCTATGGTTGATTTCATATAAAAACGTGCCGTCAACCTGCTGAATGCCGGTGACAGTTCCGACCGTTCCGTACAATGTGTTGACGACGACATCGCCAATGGAAAACTTCGGGCGTTTCGGCGCGCTCATCGGCATCTCCCACCCTTTTGAACAAATGGTTAGTATAGTATATGCAAGGCAAACGAGGTGGACACCTTCTGGCGCGCGGAAAAAGACGTTGTGAAAGCGTTACCATAAACAAAGCGGGAACGCCTCCTTACGATGCGGCGACCGCCCCCGCTGTCAGCGGGCTCGTGGCGACGCCTCATGCACAAACTGCTCCCACAGTTCATCAAAGACGGCCATGCTTTCCAAATAATCGCCGTTCAACTCTAAATAGCCGCTTAGCTCTTCGTAATCGACCGATCCTTTCGGAAAACTATGGTCAGCATACGCCCCGTTCGCAAAACGAACGATCGGGTCTTCCGCATGCCCATAACGGAAACGCAATAAGTAGCGGTAAAATGTTTTTTCCATATTCCCCCATCCCTTTCCTTTCTCTTTGTTGCTATTATAATGAGCGCCGAACGGTTTGTGAAGTCGTTTTTTACCTCTCGTATTGCCATCGTACGCAACAAGCGCTTTTTTCATGCCAATGATGGGCCGACCGGCAGCGCCAGCGGAAACGGAAGTTGGCCATTCGGTCCGCTAAGCGCGGGCAAAATAGGAGCGGGGCGTGAAAAAAGACGCTCCCGGCAACAAGGAAGCGTCTTTCCATCGTCCTTTATATCCATGCCTTTCCGCCGACTTCGTCCTGTGGCGCCGGGGCAAACTCAATCTCAAATCCAAGGTCCTCAAGCATCTGATAGTCTGCCGATTTTTCTTGTCCGGCGGTCGTCAAATAGTCGCCGACAAAAATCGAGTTGGCGGCATACAGGCCAAGCGGCTGGAGCGAACGCAAATTCACTTCCCGCCCGCCAGCGATGCGGATTTCTTTTGTCGGGTTGATATAGCGGAACAGCGCCAGCACCTTCAAACAGTAGCGCGGGTTCAGTTCGTTCGTCCCCGCCAGCGGTGTGCCGTCAATCGCATGCAAAAAGTTGATGGGAATGGAGTCGGCGTCAAGCGCCCGCAGGCTGCGCGCCATGTCAACGACATCTCGCTTCGTCTCTTTCATGCCGATAATGACCCCGGAACAAGGCGAAATCCCGGCTTCTTTCACCGTTTCCACCGTCCGCACCCGATCATCGTATGTATGGGACGTCGTAATGTTCGGATGGTGCTCTTTCGACGTGTTGATGTTGTGATTGTAGCGATCCACCCCCGCCTCCTTCAGCCGCGCAGCCTGCTCCGGCTTTAAGATCCCAAGGCAGGCGCACACTTTCAGCCCGAACCGCTCTTTAATTTCCTTGACCGCAGACACAACGATGTCGATCTCTTTATCGCTTGGCCCGCGCCCGCTTGCCACGATGCAGTAGGTGCCAATTTGCAGGCGATACGCCTCTTCCGCGCCGCGAATGAGCGTTTCTTTATTGACCATTTTATACGTTTGGACCGGCGCGGTTGAAATCGATGATTGCGAGCAATATCCGCAGTTTTCCGGACAGAGCCCGGACTTGGCGTTGATGATCATATTCAGTTTCACTTTGTTGCCGTAATAGGCGCGGCGGATGTGATACGCCCCTTGCATTAAGGCAAGCAGCTCCTCATCCGGACAGTCGAGAATCGCCAACGCCTCGTCATCCGTCAACTCATGCCCTGCTAACACGCGTTCTGACAATTCCATCCAATTCCCCATCATTCCGCTCCCCTTTCCACTTCGTTACATTTATCGTAGGGCACGGCGCGGAGTTTTGTCAACCTGTTTAATGATTAAGTTTACTTTTTTCACAAAAAACACCCATGAGTAAATTTTAACCCGTGGTGCTAGTTGAGCGTTAGAACTCAACTAGCCCGAGTGTGGCCAGCGAATAGGCTAACCATATGCCATCGAGCGCTACTTCAAATCCGACCACGGAATTCGCTCGAATCTCTGTGATCCGGTATTGCTCAACCAGAATCGAAAACACCGTCTCGATCATTTTGCGTTTTGGTTGGATCCACTTCTCCCATGCCCCGGACGGGCGATGTTTCTAGTTTTTTCGGGACGGAGTCCAAAGCGCCATTGGGTATTGTTCGTACAGCTTTTTTTGCCACTCACGGCTAATGAACCCTTTGTCCCCAAGGTGATAGGGGGTGAGGAATTTGAGTCATCACGCTTTCAGCGGCGAGCCGATCATGGCAGGACGCTTCCGTCACCACATAGCCCATAGGCAACCCTTGATCGGTCACTTGAAGGTGCAGTTTCCATCCGTCGTACCATTGCTTTTTTGAAGCGCCATACCCGATGTCGGCGATTCCTTGAACCCGTTTGACACGATGCCTTCTTGCGGCATGGCACAATGGAAGCGGCAAGCTGTCGACGACGGCATAGGCATGATGTTGGCCGCGTTTTGCCAGCTCATGACGGATCCATTTGATGGCAAAGCGCAGTGCCCGACAACGACGATTGGATCGGGAACGTTCAAGAAACTGCCTGTTTGTGAACAAATTTCCGGTGACAAAGCGATGCCATGCCCGTTCGGAAGAAAAACCAAGCGGTTTCCCCAAAATGTGAATCGCTATGATCACGCTATCTTCTTGCTTTACCAAATGGCGGTTGCGGCGTTGAAGATGCGTCTGAATCAATGACAGTTGGGCGGAGACAAAAAAGAAAATGGCGGCATATTGTTTTTGAATCTTTGCTTAATCTGTAGTAATAATGAAAGTGCTCTTGCATGGGGATTCTCCTTTCGAATGCTGGGTCGCACGTTCATTCTACAGGAGATCCGCAGGCAAGGGCTATTTTTATGCTTACTTGATTTGATCTAGCACCACGAGTTTATTTTTAATTTTTTACACTTCTTTTCAATCATGTTTTGCATACACTTGTGCAGAGAAGTGAACCGTCTGTCAAGTACATGTTGTGGTGATGAGCCTTAAATTCTCCAGCCTAGCGATCAATCTCTAATTTCAGTCCTTTTATACCCATCACTTTTTTGATTTCATATTCGTCTTCTGTATAGATATAACTTTCTTTTTCATGACTAATTGTCACTAACCATTCCTTTCCTTGTTTAAAGAAGGATAAATCTTCTGGTAAGTGAGGTTGAACCCAGTCGTATAAAGAATTTGCAACTTCTTTTAATACCTTATTAGCATTTGCATCCGTACGATAGTAATAAACTAGCGCTGTTTGGCCACTACCTAGAATCGTGCTTGCCCACTCTGATTCCTCTTTCATTACGATTAATGAATTTTCAAGCCTCTTTAAAATTGGTTCATATGTGGTTAAGGGTCCCATATCTTTTCTTAGCACCAGATGAAATTGATCACAAATTTCAAAAGATAAATCAAGCAAATTCCTGTATACATCTTTCTCTGGATTTTGTTTAATAACAATCATTTGTATTCTTCCTCCCACATGAAAAGAAATCGAGTCATCTTTATTTTTCACGCTGCAACAGGTGTTGGAGGAGATCGACCAGACGATCGCCGAAGAACGGGACAAGATGCGGTATGACTTGAAAGACAAGCGGACGGTCGCCAAGATCGAGCGACTTTTTATTCTTTTCCTAAAAAAACGCGTTAGCGTAGCATTTGGGGTCAGCCCCTTTTCATTTTCTTAATTTTTCCACGATGTCGCGGGCGATCCAGACGCCGCAGGCGCTCGCCTGTGCCAAACCGCGTGTAATCCCCGCGCCGTCGCCGCCGACATACAGCCCGGCGATCTCGGTTTCAAAACGGTCATTCAGCTTCGGACGCGCCGAGTAAAATTTCGCTTCGACTCCATAGAATAACGTATGCTCAGAGGCAAGCCCCGGAGTGACGTGGTTGAGCGCCTCCGTCATTTCGATCAAGCTTTTCATCGTGTTGTACGGCAAAACGAGGCCTAAATCGCCCGGCACCGCTTCTTTTAACGTCGGTTCGATGAACCCTTCTTTGATGCGCTTTTCCGTCGAGCGCCTTCCTTTGAGAATGTCGCCGTATTTTTGCACGATGATGCCGCCGTTGGACAAAGCGTTCGCCAGCCGAGAAATTTCATGGGCGTATTCGTTCGGCTTGTCAAATGGATCGGAAAACTTATGTGAAACAAGAAGGGCAAAGTTCGTATTGTCGCTGCCGAGTTTTGGATCTTTGTACGCGTGGCCGTTGGCGAGCATAATGCCGGAGTGATTTTCCACCACGACGTGTCCGGACGGGTTGCTGCAAAACGTGCGCACTTGCGTTCCGACCGATGTGTTGAAAATGAACTTTCCTTCATACAGATGTTCGTTAATTTCTTGCATGACGATGTTCGATGTTTCCACGCGCACGCCGATGTCCACCTGATTGTTGATCATCCGCAAACGGCGCTTGCGCAAGATTTTGCTCAACCAAACCGAACCGTCGCGCCCCGGAGCGATGACGACCTTTTCCGCCGTCAGTGTTTCCCCGTTTTTCAACATGACTCCCTTGACCCGGTGGCCGCTTTCTGTCCGCTCGGTCACGATATCGTCCACTTCCGTTGTAAAGCGCATCTCGATCCGCTCGCGCAAATATTCAAAAATGCTTTTTAAAATTTCCAAGTTTTGTTCGGTGCCTAAATGACGGACATAGGCGCGCAATAGCTTCAATCCGGCCGCGTAGGCGCGCCGCTCGATCTCTTTCACTTTGTCCGTCATCGGGTCGGTGATCGATGTCGTCGCCCCATGTTTTAAGTTGATTTCATCCACATAGCGGATGAGCTCGAGTACAGTCGAAGCTGGCAAATAGTCGGTCATCCAGCCGCCGAATTCGCTCGTGATGTTGAACTTGCCGTCCGAATACGCCCCCGCTCCGCCGAAGCCGTTCGTGATCGAACAGGCCGGCACACAGCCGGCGTAATCTTTTTTTCCGGCCGGCGGCGGGCATTTCTCAATTTTTTTCTGTAAAATCGGACAGTTGCGCTTATAAATATCATGCCCTTTGTCAATCAGGAGCACGTTCGCTCCAGGCAGTTTGCGCGTCAGTTCGTAGCACGTGAAAATGCCGGCCGGCCCAGCGCCGACCACAATGACATCATAATGATTGTTCATGATCCATCCCCCATTTCCTATGTTCCATTCGGAAGTATACGCAACATTGAGCGATTCGTCAATAAAAAAAACGAACTTTTTTTATTTAAATGAAATTAATGTTCGTATTTTGCTGGTTGTGCAACTTTAAAAAAACTGGTATGGTGAGAGAAAGAAAGGGAAAGGGAGGAGAACGATGCGTTTTTTCATGAAAAATTTTGTAAACGGCATGCTGACGATCGTGCCGATTTTGCTGGCCGTCTATGTATGCTACAAAGTGTTTGCGATGTTGGACGGGCTGCTCGGCCAGTATGTGCGGCCGTATTTGGACGGCCGTTATATCCCCGGACTCGGCCTGCTCGCCACGGTGGCGCTCATCACGGTGTGCGGCTGGCTGTCGACGCAATATGTAAGCGGCCGCCTCATCCGATTGGCCGGCCGCCTGCTCGAAAGCATCCCTTTGATGAAAACCGTTTATTCGGTCGCGAAAGATACGATCGCTTCGTTCGTCGGGGAAAAACGATCGTTTTCGCAAGTCGTGCTCATTACCGTGCCCGAAAGCGGCTGGAAATGCCTCGGCTTTATTACGATGGACGATGTCGGCGCCTGGCACGACCCGCTTGCCGATTATGTGGCGGTCTATATTCCACAGACATTTCAAGTCGCCGGGCTTACCCTTCTCGTTCCGAAAGAGCAGGTCGAAGTCATCGACATTGCGCCGGAAGAGGCGATGAAATTTATCCTCTCTGGCGGCGTCGCAGCCCGCAAACAAAAACGGCTGCCCGAATGACAGGGCAGCCGTTTTTGTTTCCATGGCGGCCAGTGTTTGGCCATGCCGCTCAGACCGCTTTGTTTCGTTGAAAAACCTGTCTGAAAAACGGCTTCTCGCTTTATGTTTCCCGATGTCGGTGAAAGGCTCGCGCCGCTTTTTCGCCCTCTCTGCACCAACGAAAAGCCGCTCGTTCGTCAAAAGTACCGCTTTTTCCAAAAGACGTACGCCGTTGCTGCCGACAGCGAACCGGCGAGCACTAGAGCCACAGCAAAGGCGTACGGGGAGTGCTGGAACGGAATCGGCACGTTCATGCCGTAAAAACTCGCCACCATCGTCGGCAACGAAATGATAATCGTAATGGCGGTCAAAAATTTCATCACGATGTTTAAGTTGTTCGAGATGACGGAGGCGAACGCATCCATCATGCTGCTTAAAATGCTGCTGTACACTTCCGCCATTTCGATCGCCTGCTTGTTTTCGATAATGACATCTTGCAGCAAATCTTGGTCATCTTCGTACATGCGCAAATAGTTGAGGCGCAAAAGCCGCTCCATAACGATGTTGTTTGCTTTCAGCGATGTCATGAAATACACCAAGCTTTTTTCCATGCTGAGAAGCGAAAACAGCTCTTTGTTTTTCATCGATTGGTGCAGCTCTTTTTCGATTTCGCTCGTGCGCCGGTTGATTTGCTTCAAATAGCGCAAATAATACGTCGAAATCATGTAGAGCATTTGCAAGGCGAACCGGGTTTTCATAAACGTGTAAAAGTTTTTGATTTTGTTTTTTGAAAACTCTTCAAAGATTGGATTCTCCTGCAAACAAACGGTGATAAAGCACGTATTGGTAATGATCATACCGATCGGAATCGTTTCATACATCGGGCCGTCGACTTCATCGTGAGCAACAATCGGGATGTCAACGATAATCAATACATGGTTATCCTCTTTTTCGATGCGCGACCGCTCTTCATCGTCCAACGCGTCTTTGATCGAATCGATCGGAATGTCCAAATGGTGGGCGATGTAACGAATTTCTTCCTCCGTCGGGGCGACGAGATTGATCCAGCAGCCGTTTTCAATCCGATCGATTTCCCGCATTTTGCCGCTGGCATCGGATAAATACATTTTCATCATCTGGCATCCTTCCTCCTTTTCCCGCGAGGAAGGCGGCGCCTCTTCCTTTCCGTCCGGAGCTCGTTTTCGTATGATGAGCAGCGGGCGGGAAAAGGAACAGGCCGCGTTCCCCGCTATATTCCGGTTCCGGTTCGTTCAGACTCGAACTACTCATATACGAAAACGCCACTCCTTTCAAAACATGTTCCTCAAATAATGATAACGCGGACCGGCCTATTTGTATAGTAGCTGCCATGAAAAAAAGCAGCCTACTGGCTACTTTATTCATCAAAAAACAAAACCGTGAAACCAATCGATTCCGACAAAGCTAAGCCTACTAGCTACTTTATTTATCAAAAACAGCGGTTGCTCCCGCTTCGTTATTCGCTCGATGGCGTTGTGTTGAAAAAATCGGGCGCTTGTTTGCCGGTTGGTTGTCGTTCCGAGCGGTGCGGATGTGTTTTGCTGTTTTTCCCCATCACCCCGTCGGATTCGTAGCTTGGCGCAAATGGTCGTTTTTTATTCATCCCGCTCACCTCCCTCGCTTTTACTGTTTGCCTTCATCGCCCTTTTTACTCGCGCGCTTGAGGGCAAAAGGCCGCCACTTTGTGGAAAGGAGCCGCTGACATTGTCAGCGAATGTTCATAGTGTGAGTAAAATATTTGTGGGTGACGTTCAGGAAGGATCCCCGACGAGGGTTGCGAACTTTTGTTCGCGACGCTCGTCGGGGCCACCAAGCGAAGCGCGGTAGGAAAAAAGCGAATTTCATGCAAAAAGGACTCTCTCCCTGCTATGATAGTGATTGTTGACACCAACCGAAAACAGGAGGGAGAGAGTCCATGAAACATCTTACCACACAATGGCCTGTATTAAAAGAGCTGGAGGAACAATTGTTGAGAACCCTTCAAAACGTGTTTGCCATCGTGTTGGCGGCCCTTTTGGAGGAAATCGATCAACAACTGGCGGAAGCCAGGGACAAGCGCCGCTATCAGCTGAAAGACAAACGGCCGACCACCCTCCAAACGCTGTTTGGAGAAGTGACGTTCCGACGGAACTACTACTATGATCGGCAGGCAGGGGCGTATACCTTCTTGTTGGATGCCGAACTGGGCTTTGATGGAGCCCAATCGATCAGTCCTTGCCTCGAGGAAACGGCGGTCGAGTTGGCCATAGAGTGCTCTTCCTACCGCAAAGCAGCCCGTACGTTGGAGGCGATCGTGGGGTATGCGGTCCTCAGCCATGAGGCGATTCGTCAGCTGGTGTTGGCGGCCCCTGTCTCGCTGCACCACCCTGTTTCCCAACGGCATGGCCGGGTGCTGTTGGTGGAAGCGGATGGACTGTTCATCTCCCGCCAAGGGAAAGGGAAACGGGCGAAAGAGCAGAAAATCTTGGCGGTTCACGAGGGATGGAGACGGAACGGCTCGCAACTGGAGCTCGTGAACCGGCGCCACTACCTCCATGAAGGGGCGGGGGACGTGTGGGAAGGGTTCGAAGCGTGGCTGATGAAGGAATATGCCTATGACCCGTGCCGGGACTTGTTGGTCATCAACGGCGACGCGGCATCTTGGATTACCGCCTGCCGGGAGTATTTCGGAAAGCGGGCGTGCTTTCAGTTGGATCGGTTCCATGTGGCGCGGGAGCTTCGTCAGTGTCTGTCCGGCCACCCGCGTTGGCGGGAGGTGCGGAAGAAGCTGGCGAAGCAAGACGAGGAAGGACTTTTGGTGGAACTGAACAGCGCCGTCGGTACGTTGGGGGACGAAGCCAAAGAAGAGCAGTTGGCCGAAATGATCCGCCGGATCGAGTCGATGCCGGGATGCATCCGGGACTACCGGGAGTGGCTGTCGGCGCAAGGGGTGGAGACGGCCGGCATGCGTCCGATGGGCCACGCCGAGAGCGTGATGAGCCGGTTCGCGTACCGGGTGAAATCCCGCCGCAGCTGGAAGGACCAAGGACTTTGGGCGTTTCTGAAGGCGATGGTGGCCCAAATCGACGGAATAGGGTGGAGAACGGGGCAGTTGGAGGAGGAAGAGCCCCAGAGGGTAGCCTCGGCCCCGACGAAGCTGGAGCGGATCAAACAGGCCAAACGGAAGGCAGGACGGTTGTTGGCGGAGGTGATGCGCCAGAACATCCCGTATCTTCAACAGTCATCGGGGACGCCGATCTACCAAGCATTGTCGGCGCTTCGCGATGGCGGATGGATGTAAAAAAATGGATCGAGCAAAAATCAGCTCAAGAAGAGGGATGAGAGTCCGAAAGCGCTTACGATATCAATTCCTAAAAATGGTCTACCAACCGGTGATTGACAACGCCCGTAGTAGACCGAAAAAATGTTCTCCACAAAGTCTTGACTGACTCATGTTCATACAATCGTTTTACCGGCCGCCGCCTATTCGCTTATAATAAACGTGAGGAGGGGAAGCTATGAACATTGTGATCACGAAAAAGGCGTTTGACTGGTATAAGCGGGAGCTCGGACTAAAGCCGGGCGATGCGATTCGCTTTTTCGCCCGCTACGGAGGATGCGGCACCGTGCAAAAAGGATTTTCGCTCGGCATGGCGAAAGATGAGCCAACCGGAGAGCCGGCCGCACAGACGACGATTGATGGCGTGACTTTTTTTGTCGACGACAGCGACCAATGGTATTTTGACGGGCGCGATTTGACGGTCGATTTGGACGAAACAGGCGATGAGCCGGTATTTCTGCTCCAATAAACGAGGAAAAAGCTAGCCTTGGCGCTAGCTTTTTCGAATGATGGCGATCGTGCAGCGGGAGACGCAGACGAGCTGCCCTTGTTCGTCGGTGATGCGTATATCCCACACCATCGTCGTCCGGCCGCGGTGCAGCACTGTTCCCGTCGCCGTCACCGTTCCGCTGCGGACGGTGCGAACGTGGTTGGCGTTAATTTCCAAACCAACAACGTTTTCTGTTTGCGGATCGACAAGCGCATACGCGCCGATGCTCGCCACCGTTTCAGCGAGCGCGACCGAGGCGCCGCCATGCAACAGCCCGGCCGGCTGGTGCGTGCGCTGGTCGACCGGCATCGTCGCCACGACGCGGCCTTCGCCAAGCTCGACCAGTTCGATACCGAGCGTATCGATCAACGTATGTTTCGCCATTTCCTTGGCAGCAGTCAAATCGATCATCTCTTTTTCCCCCGTTTCGTGAATCGTTCGAGTTCAAACAGCCGTCCTTCTTGCCTCAGCACGCGCCTTTGCGTCTCGCCGAGCAAGTCGAAATGCGGAAACTCGCCGCGCCGGTCGATCCACTCTTCTTTCAGCCCGTATTGCCGCCCCCAAGCGGCCAGCTGAGCGATATCGGCGCAGCCGACTTTCGTCACCGTCGTACAATCGGGAAACCGCTCGTCATACCAATAATGGGTCAAAAAGGCGATCTCGCCGCGCTTCACTTTCTCTTTCCACGCCTCAAGCTCATGACGGCGGATGCCAAACGCCATCGGCTCTCCCCCTTACCGTTTCGCCCGCTCGTACGCTTCGTGCCAAGCGGGAAAATATTTGCGGATCACAATCGGTCGAAACGTCTCGCGCTTGACGCAAACGTGTTGCGACTTGCCGGTGACGGCCACTTCGCCGTCCGGAGCGAGAATTTCGTAGCCGTACGTGACGCGGATGCCGTCATAAGCGTCGATCCACGTGCGGACGGTCGCCGTCTCCCCGTAGTGAAGCGGTTTTTTGTACGACACTTGCAAATCGATGACCGGCGAAATAATTCCTTCTTTCTCCATCTCCGCGTAATGGAAGCCAAGTTGTTTGATCAGTTCTGTGCGCCCGACTTCCATCCAAACTAAGTAGTTCGCATGGTAAACGACGCCCATTTGATCCGTTTCCGCATAGCGCACTTCGATTTGTTTTTCTACCACCTTCACGTTTGTTCTCCCTCCATTTTTTGCCGGGCTCTTCTTTCATGTTACCACTCATCCGTTCGTTGGCTCAAGCCGGCAAATGAAAAAACAAAGCCGCCCAAATCAAGGCGGCTTCGTTTCGTTTATTGGTAGCCGTGTTCCCGTGCAGCAGCTTCGTCCTTAATTTCCGCGCGCATCGCAGCGATCGCTTCCTCGCGGCGGCGGTTTTTCTCCTCAATCTTCTTCCGTTCCTCCGGCGAAGCAAACTGCATCGTTTCCTCGGCTTTTTCCATATTCTCGATCGTATGTTGCACCATTTCTTGCAGCTTTTCCACATTATCGCTGCGGTCATCCGGTTTCGGACGTGGCATGGACGCTTCCTCCTTCACGCGAGTTTGCCCTATTCACCCTTCGTCTGAATCACTTGGGCGTGCTGGCCGGATTGGTCCTGCATTTGTTTGCCTTTGTTTCCCCCAGCGGCGCGAGGCTGTGTGCCGATATGGTTCGGCACGAAATGTTTTCGGCTTCCTTTCGGATTGCTCATCTTGTTCGCCTCCTCGCCATCTAGTCTGTCCGCCCGGAGAACCGCTATGCATGGGTTATTCTGCTTTTTTGAGCATCCGCTCTTCCAGCCTTTTCTCGATTTTTTCGAGCGCTTCCCGATCGTTCAATAACTGCCGTTTGTTCTCGCTGATCAATTCTTGGAGAGTCATTTTGCGGGATCGTCTCATCGCTTCAACCTCCCCTCACTTTTATTGTAATCTTATTCATGCCCAAAAAAGATAAAAATTATGACAACTTTTTGAAAAATAGTGGCGCATGAAAAAAAGCGCTGTCCGTCGCCGTTGATTGGTCAACGAAAGAGCGCTGTCGCGTTCTCGAGCCGAGCTGCCGTCACCGGGCCGACGATCTTTTTCCGGATGACGCCGTTCGGGTCGATGATATACGTTGTCGGAATGGTCTGGACTCGATAATGATAAAACGCCTCGCCGCGGACATCCAAGGCGACTGGCAACGTCAAGTTCCTGCTTTTCGCAAATCGCTCGGCGTTATCGAGCGTGTCTCGTGTAGTCAAATGGACCGCCAGCACCGCGACTTCGTGGCCATGCTGTTTGTAAAACTTCTCGAGTTCCGGCATTTCTTCTTTGCATGGCGGACACCATGATGTCCAAAAGTTAAGGACGACCGCTTTGCCGCGCCAATCGGAGAGCTTGACCGGCTCGCCGCCAAGCGTCGGCAGCGCCAAGTCGGGGGCTGCATGGCCGATTTCCGGGCCGATCTCGGTCTCGCTTGTCTCATTCGGTTTCTCGGCGGCCATCGCATCCCAAAGGCCGTATCCGGTGGCGGCTAAAAGCAAAAGAACGACCAACCATTTTCGCACCTTTTTCCCTCCCTGTCGGCCAGCGCCCTTCGCCGTTCTGGCCTTCATTATAGCACATACGTTTGTCTTTGCCAACGCTGCTGCCTACGACAAAAAACGAGGGGCGCGCCCTCGTCGTTACCGGATGTTGCGATGGTCATTTTTCATTTTTTCCGCTTCCACTTCGGCGTAGGAAGCGAATTCGCTCGTCCATTCATTAAAGCCGTTTTTCTTTTTCGCATTGTTGTTCCGTTGGGCATTCGCATTGCCAAGCTTTGTCCGGCCCATGCGCTCTCCTCCTCTTGTTCCGTCGGTTCACACATAGTATCACCCACCGGAGAAAAACTATGCACGAGACCACGGCGCCCCTAGCTCGACGCTTGAAAAACACGTATTGATTCCGATCCTTCGCCTTCAAGATGTCCTGCCCGTTTTCAACGTCTCTTTGACGACGATCTATTGACCATACTTCACCTTCAAGGCCATTGGCATCCGCTTGAAAAACGCCTATGCTGAAGAGGAAGGATCGCCCGTTTCGACCGGATGGTCCGGATAGGAAATCCAATCGCTGAAACTGCCGACATACAGCCGGACGTTGCGGTAACCGGCTTCCTTTAAGGCGAGCACGTTCGGACAGGCGGTGACGCCGGAACCGCAGTAGACGATCAGCGGTGTCTCGCGGTCAAGATCAGCAAAGCGCGCGAGTCAGTCAAGACTTTGTGGAGAACATTTTTTCGGTCTACTACGGGCGTTGTCAATCACCGGTTGGTAGACCATTTTTAGGAATTGATATCGTAAGCGCTTTCGGACTCTCATCCCTCTTCTTGAGCTGATTTTTGCTCGATCCATTTTTTTACATCCATCCGCCATCGCGAAGCGCCGACAATGCTTGGTAGATCGGCGTCCCCGATGACTGTTGAAGATACGGGATGTTCTGGCGCATCACCTCCGCCAACAACCGTCCTGCCTTCCGTTTGGCCTGTTTGATCCGCTCCAGCTTCGTCGGGGCCGAGGCTACCCTCTGGGGCTCTTCCTCCTCCAACTGCCCCGTTCTCCACCCTATTCCGTCGATTTGGGCCACCATCGCCTTCAGAAACGCCCAAAGTCCTTGGTCCTTCCAGCTGCGGCGGGATTTCACCCGGTACGCGAACCGGCTCATCACGCTCTCGGCGTGGCCCATCGGACGCATGCCGGCCGTCTCCACCCCTTGCGCCGACAGCCACTCCCGGTAGTCCCGGATGCATCCCGGCATCGACTCGATCCGGCGGATCATTTCGGCCAACTGCTCTTCTTTGGCTTCGTCCCCCAACGTACCGACGGCGCTGTTCAGTTCCACCAAAAGTCCTTCCTCGTCTTGCTTCGCCAGCTTCTTCCGCACCTCCCGCCAACGCGGGTGGCCGGACAGACACTGACGAAGCTCCCGCGCCACATGGAACCGATCCAACTGAAAGCACGCCCGCTTTCCGAAATACTCCCGGCAGGCGGTAATCCAAGATGCCGCGTCGCCGTTGATGACCAACAAGTCCCGGCACGGGTCATAGGCATATTCCTTCATCAGCCACGCTTCGAACCCTTCCCACACGTCCCCCGCCCCTTCATGGAGGTAGTGGCGCCGGTTCACGAGCTCCAGTTGCGAGCCGTTCCGTCTCCATCCCTCGTGAACCGCCAAGATTTTCTGCTCTTTCGCCCGTTTCCCTTTCCCTTGGCGGGAGATGAACAGTCCATCCGCTTCCACCAACAGCACCCGGCCATGCCGTTGGGAAACAGGGTGGTGCAGCGAGACAGGGGCCGCCAACACCAGCTGACGAATCGCCTCATGGCTGAGGACCGCATACCCCACGATCGCCTCCAACGTACGGGCTGCTTTGCGGTAGGAAGAGCACTCTATGGCCAACTCGACCGCCGTTTCCTCGAGGCAAGGACTGATCGATTGGGCTCCATCAAAGCCCAGTTCGGCATCCAACAAGAAGGTATACGCCCCTGCCTGCCGATCATAGTAGTAGTTCCGTCGGAACGTCACTTCTCCAAACAGCGTTTGGAGGGTGGTCGGCCGTTTGTCTTTCAGCTGATAGCGGCGCTTGTCCCTGGCTTCCGCCAGTTGTTGATCGATTTCCTCCAAAAGGGCCGCCAACACGATGGCAAACACGTTTTGAAGGGTTCTCAACAATTGTTCCTCCAGCTCTTTTAATACAGGCCATTGTGTGGTAAGATGTTTCATGGACTCTCTCCCTCCTGTTTTCGGTTGGTGTCAACAATCACTATCATAGCAGGGAGAGAGTCCTTTTTGCATGAAATTCGCTTTTTTCCTACCGCGCTTCGCTTGGTGGCCCCGACGAGCGTCGCGAACAAAAGTTCGCAACCCTCGTCGGGGATCCTTCCTGAACGTCACCCACAAATATTTTACTCACACAAAGCGCGCCGCTTGCTCATCTGGGCGTTTCCAGTAGCCGCCTTCTGCCACCCCATCTTTCCAAAACCGATGCACCGCCCTAGGAATGCGGCCAGCCACCCGGTCGATCGGCTCTTCCAAACCGATGTACCGCTTCCACTCGCGCGAATCGATCAGCACAGCCGAGCGATCGCGCACAGCGGTGCGCACATCCTCAACCGTCGCCAGCCATGACCGGTCAGGCCGCGGTTGAAACCGCCGCGGCGCTACGGCAGGAATGCGGTCCGTCACCGGATGGCCTTTCTTTTTCCACTCGCTGTAATTGCCGTCTAACACGTAAACGCGCTCATGGCCGAAATAGCGAAGCAGCCACCAACAGCGCGCGGCCATCGCTCCATCTTGGTCATCGTAGGCAACGACCGTCATCGTTTCATCGATGCCGGCGCGGCCAAACACAGCCGCCGCTTGCTCGGCCGATGGCAGCGGATGGCGGCCGCCGTGCTCCGCCACCGGACCGGACAAATCGCGCTCCAAATCGATATACACTGCACCGGGAATATGATCGTCCCGGTAAGCCGAGGCGCCTTTGGACGGGGCGCCGAGCCAAAATCGGCAATCAAGAATCCGAATGGTTTCTTCGGACAAATGGGCATGCAGCCATTCGTGGGAAACGAGCGACGCCATTGTTCTTCTCCCCCTTTTCGTTTTGCCTGCCGATCCACTTGCTTACGCGCTTTGGGCGCGTCAGTCGGTCGCTGATGGAAGGGAACGGGTAGCTTCCCATTGTCGTTTTTCAAATCGAACCATTTGGCGGCATCGATCCTTTGTTTCGCACGTTCCCTCACCGATGAGAGGGAAACGGCCGTTGTTCAACGACTTTCTAGGAGGCCGGTGATTTCGTGCAAAATACTGCTGAGTTCCACCCATTTCTCAATGAGCGAAACCTCACAGAATCAGCTTTCTTTTCTGAAGGAAAATGCATCCAATTGGTGTGACAGCGGTTTTTCACCGACCTTCTAGGGACCAGTGATTGAAGGGAGCAAGCCGCTTATCGAGCTCATTTCTCAAATCGAAAAGCCTTGTCACACGAGGATCGCCTTTCAAACGATCCCCCATTGCTCAAAAGAAGCAACTGTTTTTCACCGACCTTCTAGGCTCGAGCGTGCTGGCCGTCTTCTCTGTTCCCTTGTGGCGGCCGTTTCCCTTCCAGCCGGCTCACATAGTCGCGCACCATTTCCGGCGTCACGTACCGGCGCGCCGGCACGAGGCCACCTTTGGCCAGTTCGTTCATTTGTTTCGTCACTTCGTTGATCAGCTCGACCGTAAACGGCTCGCCGCGGCGGCAGCGCTCGACCGCTTCTTCGATATGCCGCTCGCGCTCGGCATCGAGCATGGCAAACTTTTTCAAGACGGCATGCTGTTTTTGTACGTGGGCGGTAATCGCCTGATGCACTTCGCTCACTAGCTCTCGTCCTTTCCTGCTTCTTTTTCCATCAACCGCTTGACGTTTGGTTTCGGTGTCCAACAGTTGAACCGGTAGTTTGGTTTCGTCGCATAGCCAAGCCGGCGGCAATACGTGTAGAGCCCATCGGCCCGTTTTTCGATGCCATAGTGGATGCATGTCGCACAAGCGTGAAACCGGTTCATGGCTGCGCCTCCTCGCCTTGAACGGGAAGAAGGCGGCGAAGCGCCGCTTCGATGCGGCGGAGCGTCTCACCGTCCCCCTTGTTGGCGAGCGCCGCCATCAAACCGTCCATATAGCTGTCGACTTGGTCGGCGAGCGCGGCGGCCAACGCGGCGACGGCCGTCTCGTATTGCTCACCATAAGCGGAGACGATCCGCTCTTTTTGCTCGGCCAAATACTGATCGACCGGCTCCATGAGCGCGGTTTCGATTTCCTCTTTCATCCGCCGCTTTTCATCGCGTTCAAAAAACGATTTGGCGTTTTTATAGAGCGAAAGCGCCTTGGCAAACCGCGCCCGATCCACATCGCTAAGGGCGGTGGCGAACTCCGGCGCCGCAAAAACAGCCGTTTCCGGCGGCGTAAGAGCCACTGACGGATCGAGGCTTCGAAGCTCACGGCCAAGACGGGCAAACTGCTCATCCAGCCGCTTGCGCAAAAAGGCCTCTACCCGCAAGCTTGTCGCCCTCATCTCCTGCGCCAAATCAAAGCCGACCGCCGCAAGCAGCTCGTCAAGACAGCGCGCAAGCACTTGGCGCATCGGCCCTTGGCCGTCGCGGAGCACCGATGGATGGAACGCTTCCTTAAACAGATCGTTCAAGCGCAGGAACACGCGCTGTTTCACGTAATAGAGCAGCTCCTCCACCTCTTGGCGAAGCGCTTGCCGGCCGTGAGCGTCATCGGCGCCGGCGAGCAGCGCATGCATCTCTTCGCGAAGGCGCCCGAGCATTTGTTGTTTCTCCGCTTTTTCCGCCTCGCTCTGCCCAGCGGCCCGAGCGTACTCCGCGGCTGCCTGATGCGCCCGCGCAAGCTCGGCGCAGGCGCTCTCGACCGCCACTTCGGCCAGCTCTTCGGTCAAGAAGCGGAAAAAGTCGGCCTCAAAAGCGGGCAGCCCTGAATCCGCCAAAACGTCGTGCGGCACGGGTCCCGCCCCGGTTTTTTCCGCCAGCGCCATGCGGCTCGAGAGCGCATAAAGGCGCGGAAAACGGATGCCGAAGCGGGCGAGTTCGCTGTTCATGTAGGAGACGACCGCATCGAGCTCCTCCCGCGACTGAGCCAAATCAGCGGCGTTGATGACAAAAAACATTTTGTCAAGGGAAAACGCATCCTTAACGCGCCCGAGCTGAAGCAAAAATTCGCGATCCGCTTTCGAAAAGGCATGGTTGTAGTACGTCACAAACAGCAGCGCATCGGCATTCTTCATATAATGGAACGCCACTCCGGTATGCCGGGCGTTGAGCGAATCGACCCCCGGCGTATCGACAAGCGTCACCCCTTGGCGGGTGAGCGGGCAATCGGCATACAGGACGACCTCGTCTAAGAAACACGACACCGCCTCATCCGCAACATACCGCTCTAATTCGTCAAAGCCGACCGACAGCGCTGCGCCGAGCTGGCCGCCCATCCGCTCATAACCGGCC
Source organism: Geobacillus sp. C56-T2 (assembly GCF_007829715.1). Taxonomy (NCBI): domain Bacteria; kingdom Bacillati; phylum Bacillota; class Bacilli; order Caryophanales; family Anoxybacillaceae; genus Geobacillus; species Geobacillus sp. C56-T2. The sequence goes on along the minus strand of NZ_VJWB01000001.1, from coordinate 1,526,450 downwards.
GCAACGGCCGCCAAAAAGGCAAGGTGCGGCTTTTGCGCCGGATGCATGGCTCCGGATTCGGCGATGCGGGTGCAAAGGCGAAGCGCCTCCTCCCATGTATCGGCCTCCAGTCCAAACTGGCGAAGCGAGGCTTGAACATCCTCCCACATTTGCCGCTCGCTTTTGACGTTGACCACCGCCATTCCGTGCGGATGCTCTTCGTCAGGCGGCGCGATTTTGCTGATGGCAGCGGTGGTCGGATTGGGCGATGAAGGCAAAAGCGGCGCGCTGAGCAAGGCGTTGGCGAGCGACGACTTGCCGGCGCTGAAAGCACCAAACAAAGCGACCGTAAACGAGCGCTCACGGAGCCGCCGCGCTTTGACGCGCAGCGGGCTGGCAAAACGAGAGAGCAGTTCGGACTGCTCGAGCCAGGCGGCCGCCGCCTCCAGCCGCTCGGCCGCTTCTTCGCTTCGCAGTTTTTGTCCGCTAGGCCGCGCCCGCGAGAAATCGTCCCGTTCTCCCGCCGCCCGGCTGCCGGCCGCTCTTTTCTGACTGAGCGCTTGCTCTTCGGAAACACGATTCATGGTCTCCCGCGGCTCATGCGGCCGCACCGCCGCCTCGGCATGGCGCGCCTTCTGGAACGAAGGGGCGGCGGTCAGCATAGCCAGCTGTTTTTCATCGAGCGTTTGGCCATCGTTCGGGGTGGGGGCGGCGAGCAGCTGCTCGAGCATGCGCCGCCGCTCTTCCCGCTCCGCTTCAAGGCGGGCCAAATGGGCGGCGAGCTCCGCTTTTTCGCGCGCTGCCGACAGCTTGACACGCAATGCCGCGATTTGCTCGGCCGCCCGGTTGGCCGTTTGTTCCCCAAGCTCCGCCACCAAAGCGAGCGCTGAGTCGCGGTACCGTTTTTTGAGCGCCGCCGCGACATCATCGGTATAATTCAACAGCGCCGCACCGCGCGAATCCGTTCCGTGTTTGACGAGGCCTGCAAGCAGCGATTCATCCCACTCCACCGTCCATTGTTGACACTTGCCAAGCCAGGCGGCATCGGCATCCCACTCATGTCCAAACCGCAGCAGCAATTGGCGGACATGCCATTCGATCTGCGCGGTCGCCTGTGCTTTCACGCTCTCATAAAACGCCGCCAACCGCCGTTTGCGCTCCTCTTCCGTTTTCGTCTTGGAAAACAGCCATCCGACCTTAAAGCTAGGCTGCATGGCTTCCAAGTACGCTCCGGCCCGCTCTCTCGTTTCAAACGGCATTAAATAAGCATTGTGCAGCACGCGCTCCAGCTCCGTGCGAAACGACTCTTCCAGCCGCGCCGCCGCCGTTTGCGTCTCGACAAGCTCGGCTTCCAAGCGATGGAGCTCTTCGGCGGCCGCCTCACCTGCACCCCCACCAAGCGCAGCAAACCGCTCCTGCATCTCTTGCGCCAACTTCTCATGCTGAGCGCACAACTGTTCAAGATGGCGGGCGGCGATCCATTTCAACGATGATTCAGCGCCGCGAACGAGCCATTCATCCTTGTCGGCAAACAGCCGGCGCAAGCAACTTGACAACGCCTGCCACTCGCTATGCGGATGGGACGGCGCTTTCAATGAGAGGAAAAACAGTCCGGCCGCCTCGATCCCCCAGCGTTGGAACGCCTCGACCGCCGAAGCGCGAAACGCCGCGAATGGCAGCTCCTCTTCGCGATGTTTGTCAATTTGATTGATGACCAAATACACCGTTTTTCCTTCATCGGTCAACTGTTTCGTAAATTGAACGTTTAATTCCGCCTGGACATGGTTATAATCCATCACATAAAAGATGACATCCGCAAGATGGAGGGCCGACTCCGTCGCCAACCGGTGGGCGTCGTCCGTCGAGTCGATGCCCGGCGTGTCCAAGATGGCGACGCCCGGGGGAATGACGCCCGTTTCACGGCTGATTTCAATCCATTCGATCGTCTCCCCGTCCCGGCATTGCGCGCGGATGAGGTCCGGATCATACGGCGGTTCGTACTCGACCGGCGCCTCGCGGCGATAAAAGACGCGCACAGAATCCCGGCCGGCCTTCACTTTGACAAGATTGGCGCTCGTCGGAATCGGGCTCGACGGCAATAGCGGCTCACCGAGCAGCGCATTAATCAAACTCGATTTGCCGGCGGAAAAATGGCCGCAAAAGGCGACAACGAGCTCCCCGGCCGCCGTTTTTTCAATAAGCTGCTTCACTTTGCCTGCATGATCTGAATCTCCCGCTTGCTCGAGCAGCTCATGCATCTTCATCATTTTCGCCAGCCACGGCCGCAATGACGGCGGTCTAACAGCAACATTCCCCATGATTCAAACCCCTTTGTTTCCGTCAATGTCATTTACATTCATTTTACTGCATTTTGTCCCGTTTCCCAATAGGAAAAACGAAAAATCCCGCCCATCAACAAGGCGGGAGCGCATGAAAATATCGATCAACAGGGAAATGAGGGCTTTTCTCCATCTTTTTAGAAAGGCGTCAACCTTCGGGAGATGCTTGGCCAAAAGCGCGGCCGGTCGCGAAACGCTTCCTGATAGTCTGTCAACGCCGCCAACGCTCGCTCCTCTGTTTTGATGCGAACGAACAGCAGCAACGCATTAAGAAATGAAAAGACAACGGCCGTCAATCGCGCCTGAAACAAAAGTGGCAGCAGCGCGATCTCCAAAACGACGACCGCATAGTTCGGATGACGAATCCACCGGTATGGCCCTTTTTTCACGACCGGACGGTTGGGCACAATCAAAATTTTCGTATTCCAAAAGCGACCGAGCGACAAAATCGTCCATACGCGCAACCCTTCAACGGCGAGAAAGAGCGGAAACAAAAGCGGCCAGCGCCGCGACGGGCGAGCGCCTTTTCGAAGCGCCTCGACAGCCAGCGACAAAAGAAAAAGCACATGCATTAACACGATCCACGGATAATGGCGGGCGCCCACCTCTTTCGCCCCGAGCGCTTTCACATACCGTTCGTTCCGTTTTGCAAGCCAAAGCTCAACCAAACGCATCCCGACCACCGCGAAAAACACGAAGGCAAACCGCATCATCATTCCTCCCATTTGAGCAGCACCATCTCGGCGCTAAAGCCGGGGCCGAGGGCAACGAGCAGCCCATACCCGGGCGCAAGCGGCTGCCGCATCACTTCCTCGAGCACAAAATAAACGGTGGCTGACGACATGTTGCCATATCGGGCTAGCACCTCTCTGGAAGTCTTTGTCTGTTCCATGCCGAACCCGAACGCTTCCTCATACGCCTCAATCACCTTTTTCCCGCCCGGGTGGGCGATAAAATAGCGAAGGTCGCCAAGCCCTAGTCCGTTCTCCTGCAAAAACGACTCCACTTGCGGGCGCAGCCATGCGCGGACGATCACCGGAATGTCTTTTGAAAAGATGACAAACAGCCCTTCATCGCGAATATCCCACCCCATCACATCTTCCGAGCGGGGCATCAGCGCCGATCGGGCAGCGATGATGCGCGGCGCGCCGCCATTTGGCGCTGCTTCATCGCCGGCGACAAGCACGCAGGCCACGCCGTCGGAAAAAAGCGATGTGCCGATCACATTGCTTTTGGATACGTCATCCGCCTGAAATGTCAAACTGCAAAACTCAGCGGCAATCACAAGCGCCTTCGCCTTCGGAAACGCCCGGCAATAATCGGCCGCCCGCGCAAGGCCCGCTGCCCCTCCCGCACAGCCGAGCCCCCAAACCGGCACCCGCACGGCGGAAGGAGAAAACGGCAGCACGTTCATCAGCCGCGCCTCGATGCTTGGCGTGGATAATCCGGTCGTTGAGATGTAAAACAGCGCATCGACCGCCTCATGGGGAACCGGGCCGTCAAGGGTGTTCTGCAAGCAATTGTTGGCTGCCTCGCCGCTGTAGCGGACGGCGCAATCCATATACACAGCATTTTTCTCGCCGAAACCGCGCGGTGCGCTGTACCAGGCAAGCGGCTGAACAAACGCGCGCGTCCGAATGCCGCCGTTGTCAAAGGCCCGAAGCAGCCGCTCGGCGCGCCCGAGGCGCCCGGCAAACAGCTCGGCAACATGCTGCTTCACTTCTTCTTGGGAAACGATATATGGCATCGTTGCCGTGCCGATCGATAAAAGGGTCGGCATACCAACACCTCAGTTTGTTCCTCTTTTTGTTTAGGATGCACAAAAAAGCAAACTGTATGCAGACAAAAAGCATCCCGTGCGTCTTATGATTGGAAAGCCGCTGATCATCCAAAAGAAGGACACATGAAGAAACAGGCGCGGACAAAGCCGGCCTGTTTTTGGGAAGGAAAACGGACTCAAGTGAGGATATGAACTGAGATGCTTAGCGTTATTTCGCTTTCAAAGCGCGGATTTCACTCTCATGCTCAAGCAGATGCAACGCGAGGGATTGAAGAACGAGCTCTTGCCTAGCTTGTCCGGTGATGATTTCATCGATTTTCTGCTGCATTTGGGCAACGGTTTGCTTGATCGTTGACACGTCTCGCAGCGTCTCCAATGTCTCCATAACGGCTTGCCGAATAAACGGCAATTCGGCGACATCTTCCTTTGTTGCCATCGTCTGCTCAACGCGCTCAACGCGTTCTTCCATACGTCCCATGCGGGCATCCATGTGCTCGAAGCGCTCTTCCATACGCCCCATGCGGACATCCATGTGCTCGAAGCGCTCTTCCATACGCCCGACGCGCGCATCCATGCGCTCAACGCGTTCTTCCATACGCCCCATACGGACATCCATGTGCTCGAAGCGCTCTTCCATGCGCCCCATACGGACATCCATGTGCTCGAAGCGCTCTTCCATGCGTCCCATACGGGCATCCATGTGCTCGAAGCGCTCTTCCATGCGTCCCATACGGGCATCCATGTGCTCGAAGCGCTCTTCCATGCGTCCCATACGGGCATCCGTGTGCTCAACGCGCTCTTCCACGCGCCCGACGCGTGCATCCAACGACGCCACATCCTCCCGCATGGCCACCACCGTTTGTTCCAGCTGCCCGAGGCGTTCGTTCGTCTGCGCCACGTCTTCTTTCGTCGCCATCGTCTGCTCAACGCGCTCAACGCGTTCTTCCATGCGTCCCATGCGGGCATCCATGTGCTCGAAGCGCTCTTCCATGCGCCCGACGCGTGCATCCAACGACGCCACGTCCTCCCGCATGGCCACCACCGTTTGTTCCAACTGCCCGAGGCGTTCGTTCGTCTGCGCCACGTCTTCTTTTACCGCGGTCATCGTCTGTTCAAGCCGCTCGATGCGCTCATTCGCCCGGGCGATGTCGGACTTCGTTGCCATCTCCGCCCGCATTTGCCGCAGCTCGTCAAACAGGCGCACCACCCATTCGTCCACGGTTTCACCTCCTTTCCCTTTCCATTATATCACCGCACTTCCACCGTCTTCTACTCTTTTCTTTACAAATCGACACGCAACAAAAAAGCCGTCTTTGCTTCCCAAGCTGATCGTGGGAAGCAAAGACAGCGATGAAACCGATGACCTTGACACGTTTACGAGATTTTTTGTTCCTGCAGCGGCAGAGCAGCTGATTTTCTCGCCCTGCCGAGATGGAAGACAGCGTTTAAGAGAATGGCGGTCATGCTGCCGGCGACGATGCCGCTGTCGGTCAAAATGCGGAGGCCAGCCGGGAGCTCGGCAAACAAGTTCGGCACCGCCGTCACCCCGAGCCCGACGCCGATCGAGCAGGCGATAATGAGCAAGTTTTCTTGCACCGCCAAGTCAACGTGGCTTAGCATTTTCACGCCGTAGGCGATGACCATGCCAAACATGGCGAGCATCGCTCCGCCGAGCACTGGGGCAGGAATGATCGTCGCCACAGCCGCGATTTTCGGCACAAATCCAAGCAAGATGAGAAACAGAGCGGCGGCGTAAATGACGTTTCGCGTTTTCACGCCCGACAACTGCACAAGGCCGACGTTTTGTGAGTATGTCGTATACGGGAACGCATTGAGCAGCCCACCGATCATGATCGCCAATCCTTCGGCGCGGTAACCGCCCGCCAAATCCTTCTCCGTCAGCCGGCGGCGGCAAATGTCAGACAAAGCGAAGTAGACGCCAGTCGATTCAACGAGGCTGACAATGGCGACCAACACCATCGTCAACACGGCCGGGCCATGGAATGACGGAACGCCGAAATAAAACGGCTGCGGCAGGTGAACCCACGACGCTGCGGCGACAGCCGTCCAGTCCACTTTTCCCATCGCCGCCGCGACAGCAGTGCCGACGGCCATCCCAAGTAAAATAGCAATCGAACGGACAAAGCCTTTGAAGCAGCGATAGAGCACAACAATAAGCGCGAGCACGCCAAACGACAACGCCAAGTTGGCCGGGTCCCCGAAATCTTTCGCCCCTTGCCCGCCCGCCATATTGTTCACGGCTGCAGGGATGAGCGTCAAGCCGATCACCGTGACGACGGAACCGGTGACAACCGGCGGAAACAGCGCCCGCAGCTTGCCGAAATACGGACTGATCAACACGACGACAAGCCCGGCGCAAAGAATCGACCCATACACGGCCGGCATTCCGTATTGTCCGCCGATGGCGATCATCGGCCCGACCGCCGTAAACGTACAGCCAAGCATGACCGGCAAACCGATGCCAACCCATCGATTTTTCCATACTTGTAAAAGCGTCGCGATGCCGCATGTCAATAGGTCAACGGCCACTAAATACGTCAGCTGCTCCCCCGACAGCCGAAGCGCACCGCCGACGACAAGGGGGACGACGATCGCCCCGGCGTACATCGCTAACACGTGCTGGATGCCTAATGACCCGATTTGCCACCATTTCATGTTCATCGATTCATCACCTCTTCGTGAAATCGAATGACGCCATCCGCAAGAGAAGCGATGCGGGCGAGCGAAACGACGCGAAACCCGCGCGAACGAAGCAGCCGGCCGCCGTCTTGAAACGCTTTTTCAATGACAATGCCGATGCCAACGACAGCCGCTCCCGCTTGACGAACGACCTCCACCATCCCGAGCGCCGCCTGACCGTTGGCTAAAAAGTCGTCGATAATGAGCACCCGGTCAAAGCCATCAAGCAGTGAACGGGAAACGATGATCTCGTTGGCCTCCTGCTTCGTAAACGAATACACTTCCGCGCGATACACCTCACTGGTCATCGTCAGCGGCCGCCGCTTGCGGGCAACGACAAGCGGAACACCGAGTTCATAGGCCGTCATAAGCGCCGGGCTGATGCCTGATGACTCGAGCGTCAACACTTTTGTCGGCCGCTCGCCGCGAAACTGATTAGCGAACTCCTCACCGATCCGCTTCATCAAATGCGGGTCGACTTGGTGGTTTAAGAAGCGGTCGACTTTGAGCACCCCGCCGGCGACAACCTCCCCTTCAGCGGCAATTTTCTCGAGCAATGCGCGCATACTGATTCCCTCCCAATAAAAAAAGCTTAAAAAACACCGGCCTCACTCAATTCCATGAGTCAGGCAATGTCTTTTAAGCCGAAGCAAACGGAAGGCGCAAAGCGGCCATGGCCGCCTTCCTTCCGACATTGCCACTCATAGTCAGCCGATTTACGGTCGGCTGGTAGAGACTCGCAAGCCGTATTCTTGCGATTATATGAGTGAGTCAGCGTGATTCAGTTATTAGCAGTATACCATGACCAGCGGCAGTTGAGAAGCGTTTTTTGCTAAAAAGACGAACGTTAAAGGACAAAAAATACAGATTATTCGCTTTTATCTCTTTGTTGGTACGAGGCCACGCTTCGGTTTTTGATTTCAAACCGTTTCGAGTCGCACCCGACTGAAGGACCATCATCCGTGGTGGCTTTTCTGTCCATCATTTTCATACATTGTTCACAATCGTCACCATTTGTTCAAACTTCCCGCATCGTTTGAGTCAGTCAAGACTTTGTGGAGAACATTTTTTCGGTCTACTACGGGCGTTGTCAATCACCGGTTGGTAGACCATTTTTAGGAATTGATATCGTAAGCGCTTTCGGACTCTCATCCCTCTTCTTGAGCTGATTTTTGCTCGATCCATTTTTTTACATCCATCCGCCATCGCGAAGCGCCGACAATGCTTGGTAGATCGGCGTCCCCGATGACTGTTGAAGATACGGGATGTTCTGGCGCATCACCTCCGCCAACAACCGTCCTGCCTTCCGTTTGGCCTGTTTGATCCGCTCCAGCTTCGTCGGGGCCGAGGCTACCCTCTGGGGCTCTTCCTCCTCCAACTGCCCCGTTCTCCACCCTATTCCGTCGATTTGGGCCACCATCGCCTTCAGAAACGCCCAAAGTCCTTGGTCCTTCCAGCTGCGGCGGGATTTCACCCGGTACGCGAACCGGCTCATCACGCTCTCGGCGTGGCCCATCGGACGCATGCCGGCCGTCTCCACCCCTTGCGCCGACAGCCACTCCCGGTAGTCCCGGATGCATCCCGGCATCGACTCGATCCGGCGGATCATTTCGGCCAACTGCTCTTCTTTGGCTTCGTCCCCCAACGTACCGACGGCGCTGTTCAGTTCCACCAAAAGTCCTTCCTCGTCTTGCTTCGCCAGCTTCTTCCGCACCTCCCGCCAACGCGGGTGGCCGGACAGACACTGACGAAGCTCCCGCGCCACATGGAACCGATCCAACTGAAAGCACGCCCGCTTTCCGAAATACTCCCGGCAGGCGGTAATCCAAGATGCCGCGTCGCCGTTGATGACCAACAAGTCCCGGCACGGGTCATAGGCATATTCCTTCATCAGCCACGCTTCGAACCCTTCCCACACGTCCCCCGCCCCTTCATGGAGGTAGTGGCGCCGGTTCACGAGCTCCAGTTGCGAGCCGTTCCGTCTCCATCCCTCGTGAACCGCCAAGATTTTCTGCTCTTTCGCCCGTTTCCCTTTCCCTTGGCGGGAGATGAACAGTCCATCCGCTTCCACCAACAGCACCCGGCCATGCCGTTGGGAAACAGGGTGGTGCAGCGAGACAGGGGCCGCCAACACCAGCTGACGAATCGCCTCATGGCTGAGGACCGCATACCCCACGATCGCCTCCAACGTACGGGCTGCTTTGCGGTAGGAAGAGCACTCTATGGCCAACTCGACCGCCGTTTCCTCGAGGCAAGGACTGATCGATTGGGCTCCATCAAAGCCCAGTTCGGCATCCAACAAGAAGGTATACGCCCCTGCCTGCCGATCATAGTAGTAGTTCCGTCGGAACGTCACTTCTCCAAACAGCGTTTGGAGGGTGGTCGGCCGTTTGTCTTTCAGCTGATAGCGGCGCTTGTCCCTGGCTTCCGCCAGTTGTTGATCGATTTCCTCCAAAAGGGCCGCCAACACGATGGCAAACACGTTTTGAAGGGTTCTCAACAATTGTTCCTCCAGCTCTTTTAATACAGGCCATTGTGTGGTAAGATGTTTCATGGACTCTCTCCCTCCTGTTTTCGGTTGGTGTCAACAATCACTATCATAGCAGGGAGAGAGTCCTTTTTGCATGAAATTCGCTTTTTTCCTACCGCGCTTCGCTTGGTGGCCCCGACGAGCGTCGCGAACAAAAGTTCGCAACCCTCGTCGGGGATCCTTCCTGAACGTCACCCACAAATATTTTACTCACACGCATCGTTTTTGTGAGAAAAGTCACTGTTGCCACAGTTTCCTACAGTTATGATAGTGTCAAAGCAGGGAAATCCGCGGTTGACGCGCCTGCCTCACCGATGTGACGGGGGATGAATTCAAAAAAGAGGAGGGATGCAACGTGGCAAAACTAGAATCGACCAAACCGACAGCGGCGATCCGGCAACCAAAAAACGAGAAAGAGCCGGCGCTCGGCGGCACGCTGGCGTCTGTGTTTTTGCTCGGCTTTTTCATCATTTTCGCCTGGGTCAGCGTCTACTTTTTATTTTTACACCGCCTGTAAGCGGCAAGGGAGGAACTGGATATGCACATGCATAAGTACGAAAAAATTTGGCTGACGTTTGGCATCGGCTGTCTCGTTGTCTTTTTAACCGTCGTCGGCGTGAGCGCTTTCGCCTCCGGACAGCAGCCGCCAAGCTGCCTGACGACGATCGATCCAGAGAAAGTGGACACGACCCCGCCCTTCAATCAGCCGGGGCTTGTCAAAAAAGGAAACAACGAGTACGAACTGAACATCATCGTCGCAGCGTTTTCCTTTACGCCAAATGCCATCGAAATTCCGAGAGGAGCGAAAGTGACGATCAACGTCACCTCGAAGGATGTGATCCATGGATTTCAAATTCCAGGAACAAACATCAACATGATGGTTGAACCCGGCTATATCAACAGCTTGACGACGACGTTTGATCAGCCCGGCGAATATACGATTCTCTGCAATGAATATTGCGGCGCCGGCCACCATATGATGACGGCGCGCATGAAGGTGGTGGAGTAACATGGTACAATCGTTGGAAAAAGTCGATCGCCGCGACGCCAAACTGGCGCTGGCGCATTTCGCTGTCGCTTTTGTTGCTCTTGCATTAGGCGGATTTGCCGGCCTATTGCAAACGCTCGTCCGTTCCGGCGAGTTTGAACTGCCGGCCGGCATCAGCTATTATACGATTTTAACGACGCACGGCGTCCTGCTTGGTCTTGTATTGACGACGTTTTTCATTATCGGCTTTCAGTTTGCTGCCGTCAGCCGCACGGCCGGGGCGTTCACGAATCGTACACGCCGGTTGGGGTGGATCGGCTTTTGGATGATGACGATCGGCACAAGCATGAGCGCCTTCTTCATCTTGACGGGGAAAGCGTCCGTCCTATATACCTTTTACGCACCCCTGCAAGCGCACGCCGGCTTTTATATCGGCTTGGCGCTTGTCGTTGTCGGCAGCTGGGTAAGCGGATTCGCGATATTTGCCCACTATGCGCGCTGGCGGAAAGCGCACCGCGGCGAAGCGAGCCCGTTGCTGGCGTTTATGTCGGTGACAAATATGGTGCTATGGCTCATCTGCACGCTCGGTGTCGCTGCGACCGTCGTCTTTCAGCTCATTCCGTGGTCGCTTGGGCTCACCGACCGGGTGAACGTGCTATTGAGCCGGACGCTGTTTTGGTATTTCGGCCATCCGCTCGTTTACTTCTGGCTGCTGCCGGCGTATATGGTTTGGTACGCCGTCATTCCGAAAGTGATCGGCGGCAAAATCTTCTCTGATTCGCTCGCACGGCTGGCGTTCATCTTGTTTTTGCTGTTTTCGATTCCGGTCGGCTTCCACCATCAATTGCTGGAGCCGGGGATCTCGCCGTTTTGGAAATACGTGCAAGTCATCTTGACGTTTATGGTCATCATTCCGTCGCTCATGACCGCCTTTGCCATGTTTGCGACGTTTGAATCATATGGCCGCTCGCAAGGGGCCAAAGGCTTATTTGGATGGCTGCGGAAACTGCCATGGGGCGACGCGCGCTTTTTCGCACCGTTTGTCGGAATGCTGTTTTTCATTCCGGCCGGCACCGGCGGGATTATTAACGCCTCGCATCAACTCAACCAAGTCGTCCATAACACGATTTGGGTGACCGGCCACTTCCATTTGACCGTAGCGACGACGGTCGTCTTAACGTTTTTTGGTGCGTCGTACTGGCTCATCCCGCATTTGACCGGCCGGGTGATGACGAAGGCAATGAACCGGCTCGCCATCATGCAAACGATCGTTTGGGCCGTTGGAATGACGTTTATGTCCGGTTCGATGCATTTGGCCGGCTTGCTTGGAGCGCCGAGACGTTCCGCCTTCTCAACGTACGGCAATTCGCCGCAGGCGCTCGAATGGATTCCATACCAAATTGCGCAAGCGGTCGGCGGGACGATCTTATTCATCGGCATCGTTCTCATTCTCGTCATCGTCATCAACTTGGCGTTTTTCGCCCCGAAAGGCGAAACGGAATTTCCGGTCGCCGAAGCGGCCGCCCCGCAGGAACGGGCCGCGCTGGCGCTTGAAAACTGGAAACTTTGGATCGGCCTTGTCGTTGCATTAATTTTGATCGCCTATACGGTGCCGTTGATCGACATTATTCAAAACGCCCCGCCGGGGTCAAAAGGATACAAACTATGGTAAAAAAGGAGGGCGTCTCCCGGTGGCAGCGGGACGCCCTCTTTGATCGTTACGCCGATCTGCACTTCGTTCATCAGTCCGGCCTTTCGTTCTTCACCCAAATGCGGCGGCTGTTGAGCCGCTGATGCGCTCAAGGCCCTCGTGTGAAGAGCCGGCCGTTTGCCGCCGCGCTCCACTTTATAACCGATACAGCGCTTGATATTTTTCTTCTAAATATTGAATCAAGCCATCGGCTTTGAGCGGTTCGCCCGTCGCGTCACGCACAAGGTCGAGCGGCTTCTTCGTTTTGCCGAATCGGTGGATGCGGTCCGTCAGCCATTCGCGAATCGGCGCAATCGTCCCTTCCTCAAGCAGCTGCGCGAAATCGAGCTCCTTCTCCATCGCCCGCTTCAACTGCGCTGCATACATATAGCCGAGCGCATAGGACGGGAAATAGCCGAAGCTGCCGCCCGACCAATGAACGTCCTGCAGCACGCCGACCGCATCATTGTGCGGACGGATGCCAAGATACTGTTCATACTTCGCATTCCAGACATCCGGCAAGTCCGCCGCTTCCAGCTCACCCGCGAACAGCTGTTTTTCAATTTCATAGCGAATGATGATATGAAGCGGATACGTCAATTCGTCGGCTTCAATGCGGATGAGCGACGGCTTCACTTCGTTGATCGCCCGGTAAAACGCGTCCAGAGACACGCCGGCAAACTGGGCGGGCGCGTATTGCTGGAGACGCGGATAATTGCGCTTCCAAAACGCGTAGTGGCGTCCGATCATATTTTCAAAAAAGAGCGACTGCGATTCATGAATGCCCATCGACGCCCCGCTCGCCAGCGGCGTGCCGGTGAGCGCTTCGGAAATGTGCTGCTCATACAGCGCATGGCCGCACTCATGGATCGTGCCAAAAATCGCGGTGCGGAAGTCGCGCTCGTCGTAACGCGTCGTAATCCGAACATCGTTCGGATTCAGCCCGATCGCAAACGGGTGGACCGTCTCATCAAGCCGCCCTTTGCCGAAATCGTAACCGAGTTCCACAAGCAGCTCCAGCAAAAAGGCGCGCTGTTTTTCTTTCGGAAACGGAGCGAACAAAAACGACGTGTCCGGCTTGTCTGGCGCGGCGGAAATCGCCTGCACAAGCGGAACGATGCGTTCGCGCAACTGGCCAAACAATCCGTCAAGCAGCTCGACCGTCATGCCCGGCTCATACTGATCGAGCAGCGTGTTGTATGGATGCCCTTCATATCCCCAATAGCTGATAAAGCGGCGCCGAAACTCGACGATGCGCTCCAAATACGGCCGAAACAGCGCGAAGTCAGCGGTTGCCTTCGCCTCCTCCCAAACGCTTTCCGCTTTGGAACAAAGAATGACGTATTCCTTATACTCATCGGCGGGAATTTTTTTATTGCGCTCATATTCCTTTTTGCACTCATCGAGAGTGCGCTGCGTCACTTCATCAAGCTGTTCGTAAACGCCCTGCGGCGACAGCTTGGCGATAAACGCCGCCATTTCTTCCGATGTCGACATGCGAAACACTTCTTCCGAAAGCATGCCGATCACTTCGGACCGCTGCTCCACCCCTTTTTTTGGAGCGCCCGTCCGCAAATCCCAGTACATGAGGCCAATCGCTTCGCGGTAGCCCATCATTTTTTTCACATATCGCAAAAACTGCTCTTCAATTTGCTTCATGTCGTTTAAGTCCCCCTGTTGATTTGATGGCCAGCTATATTACTTCCATAAGACAAGTCGTTTTTCCTGCCGCAAGCGAAAAAATCTTTCGCTAAACGAAAAAGAAAAAGGAGGAACTTCATTCCTCCCTCACCGTTGTCGGCAACACGTCTTTGATCGATGCAACAACCCGTCCATCTTCCCGATCGGTGATGAAAATGGAAACGATGCCGCGGTCGTCGCGCGTGCGGATGAGCCGTCCGACCCCTTGGCGAAGGCGAAGCAACATATACGGCACATCGACGTCCCAAAATGGATTGTGATACGCTTTTCGCTTCGCCTGAAACACCGGATCGTTCGGCGGATATGGCAGCGACCAAATGATGACGTTTGAAAGCGACGGTCCCGGGATGTCCAGCCCTTCCCATAAATGTTCCGAACAAAGCACCGTCTCTTCGTTGCGCTGAAACTCAGCGACCAAATCGCTAATTTCGCGGTCGCCTTCAAACAAAAACGAAAACGGTTCGCCGGCAGCCGCTTCCTTAAACTCGAGCAGCTCCTCGCGCGTCGGGAACAAAAGGAGCGCCCGTCCTCCGGTTTCGCGCAGCTTGTTGAGCGCATACTCATACTTTTTGGCAAACAGCGTCTCGTCCGCGCGGAACGTCGGCATATAAATCGCCATCTGTTCGTCATAATCAAACGGCGACGGCACGCTGAACGACAAGTAGTCGTCGATGCCTAAACTTTGCGCGATATATTCGAACGATTTTCCGTTTGATAGGGTTGCCGATGAAAAGACAAACGGCATGCGTTTGCTGAACACTTTTTCGCGCAACACTTCCTGAACCGTGCGCGGCATGACGACAAACGTCGCCTCGTGACGCGACGATTCAAGCCATGTGATGGCATCGGCGTTCGTTAAAAACAGATCAAGCGAGTACTGAATTTGATCCAAATATTCATCCACGATGTTGAGCTGATAATGGTCGATCGTATACGTTTCGCTCTCAAACACGAGCTCGTTGCCGATTTCCACAATTTCACTACGCAACTTCTTCGCCCATTGCTGAAGCTTAGGCGACGAGACAATTTCCTTTCGATTCGAACCGGGGACATCCTTCGCGCACGCCTTCAACTCAGCAAAAAAGCGGCTGCTCGTCGCGAGCGCTTCTTCAATGGCATAAGCGAGCTCTTCGCGGATGTCGTTTTCAAGAAGCCGTGTGAGCAGCGTCTCAAGCGTCGTCTCTTTCATTCGATAAGTCAACGCCTTTTGCGCGGCAAATTCAAGCAAGTGACCCTCGTCAAACACCACACAGCTCGCTTCCGGCAAGAGCGGCAGCTGGCCTTCCCGCCGACGCGCCTCATACGTCCACACGTGTTCCATATAAAAATCGTGCGAGCAGACGATCAAATCGGCCGCTTTCCGGTAATAGTCGCGCCAAAGCGTCTGGCCGCAGCGATGCCGCTTCTCGCACGTGAAACAGTCTTGAAACGGATCCCAAGCGATTTTTTTCCACTGCTCATCGGTAAGGTGGGCGTATTCCTTTCGGTCGCCATAGCGGTAAAACGACTGCATCGGTTGGTAGTCATGGACGAACGCGGGAAGCTCGTCATAAATTTGCTCATACAGTTCGATGTCCTCATCGAGGTACGTCGTTACTTCTTCCAATTTATTTAAACATAAATATTGATCCGGCGACTTGGCAAGCCGAACGTCAATGTCCAACCCGAGCACCTCGGACAGTTTGGCAATATCGCCTTCTTTTTTGACGAGCTGCTCAATCAACGTTTCGTCGGCGCAAGCAATGATAGCCGGTTTACCGGTATAACGGGCGTAGCAAATCGCATACAGCAAATAGACGATCGTTTTCCCCGTCCCGACCCCCGCTTCGGCAAAAATCACCTTTTTCTCGCGAAACGCCCGCTCGAGTTGAAACGCCATATAAATTTGCTCATCGCGCAGCTCAAAGCCGGCCTCGGGCAAAATATCATAAAAAACGTCGCCGATCCATTGGCTGAGCTTATCAAAAAAATTCTCGTTTTTTTTCAAAGCAAACGGATAACGCTGATGGCTCATCGCCGCACCCCTCCAATTGGCATAAACTCCCGCGTCATCATGCATAAGCGCGCAACACTCTTGTTGCGCGCCTCATTTCCGGTAACAAAATAATATTATGATGGATAGCCGTCAAGAAGTCAACGAAAGCGCATGAGCTTGCATGAAATCTGGCCAAGCAAAGGGTAGTTTCGGTGCAGTCAGAAAATGGCCATCGAAACGCTCGCACTCTATTGGATCTGGTAACTCTTTATCAACAGGTATAGCCCATACTATTCCATGACCATTGCCCCCATCACTATATTGCGCCCTTAATTTATAACCATTCTTGATGCGGAGATGTGAAAAGCTCGCTACAATTGACTCTAGATTTCCAGACGATCTATACCACCCATCGCTGGGATCATCACATATTTCTACTCGTTTTGGTTCCACAATCAGATTGGGCTTGGTCATGGGTTGGAAACCGTTGTTTACCAAATTTCTGCTTATATAAAGCGATGAGTTCCCTTACCATTATTGGTCGTTTGGTTGGGATGAGCGGGCAAGGATGATAGTAGTCATCGGTTTTTTTATGCTTTTTTCCGAAAGTGGGAACTTTTGATTTGGAAATTAAGTCCCGCCACTTCTCTTTAATGAGTTGAAGGTTTTTCCAGCTTGCTTTCTGTTCAACACCCCACCCAAGAAGAAGCCATGGATGTGATTGTAATTCTTCTAAAGGGATTAAAGATTCCGTAATGTCATATTCACCAGAATTAACAAGGGCTTCGAACTGATCGACGGCATGCATCATTCTTGTATTTTGGAGATTGAAAAGATTATAGATATGGAACCTGCCCGTAATCTGAGTACTATTTCCATATATCCCTTCAACCACATGGATTAATTGCTCCATCGTTGGATCTACTGTTTTTATCAATCCGCTTACAGAACCTGTTGTATCAAGGTTCATCACCGAAAGATGTACTTGACTTTTAGGAACAAACATGATATTATCCCTCCCGGTTGAACAAAAATAACAAAAAATGGTAATCAATCTTTTTGACGTTCTTATCATGAAAAACGTTTTTTGTCAAGTACATTTTGTGGTGAAGAGCCTGTATCAAGTACAATGGACAAATCTTTATCAAGGCTGGCTGATCCTGGATTAAGCAATAGACAAGCTCCAAGGGATTTCTCTGAATCCCCCCACTGTATGTAAGCCGATGTTCGATAGATATTTTTTCCTCTTTTGACGAATGTTCCATAAGCCTTCGGTTGATTCATAGTCCCCCCCATTTCCATATAATCTTTATTTCGACGATGGTCTTGCAAAACTAGAGTAGAACTAGGGAATCGTTTCTTGAACGTTCCCCCATACAACCGTTGTTGTCGGGCGCTGCGCTGGACGATGAAATGGATCCGCCATGAGCTGGCAAAACGCGGTCACCATCATGCCTATGCCCTAGTCGATAGCTTGCCGTTAGAGTGGTGCCATGCCGCGAGAATGCATCGTGTCAAACGGTTTCACGGAATCGCTGACATCGGGTATTGCGCTTCAAAAAAGCAATGGTACGGCGGATGGAAACTGCACCTTCAAGTGACCGATCAAGGTTTTCCAATGGGATATGTGGTGACGGAAGCCTCCTGCCACGATCGAATCGCAGTCGAAAGCGTGATAATCCAAATTCCTCATCCCTATCACCTCGGGGACAAGGGATTCATTAACCGCGACTGACAAAAAAGGCTGTACGAAGAATACCCAATGGCGCTTTGGACTCCGTCTCGAAAAAACCAGAAATACCGCCCGTCCGAGGCATGGGAGAAGTGGATCCAACCAAAACGCAAAGTGATCGAGACAGTGTTCTCGGTTCTGGTTGACCAATACCGATTCGAGCGAATTCCGTGATCGGATTTGAAGTAGCGCTCGACGGCATATGGTTAGCCTATTCGCTCGCCTCGGGCTAGTTGAGTTCTAATGCTCAACTAGCACCACGGGTATGTGCTATTTTTCTCAATCACTCAATTCTTTTTCTAACTAACCTTACCGACGTAAATTAGCATTTCCTCGGCGGCCTTGGCCCCCAGTACTGATAGTAATGCGTCTCAATGAAACCGTTAAACAGCTTGCGCCGCTTCGTCGCTGGCTTGCCGTAATGCGTTTCAAAGCCGCGGTGGGCGGTCAAGATGTACACCGACCACGTATCCAAGGCGGAAAAGGCACGGCCGATAGCACGGTAAAGGGCTTCGACTTCCCGCCGTTCGCCGAGCCGTTCCCCATATGGCGGGTTGCTGACGATCACTCCGTACGATTTGTCCGTCCGAAACTGCTCCGCCCGTCCGGTTTGGAACGAAATAAGATCGGCCAACCCGGCTTCGGCCGCGTTCGCCCGGGCCATGTCAACCATGCGCGGGTCAAGGTCGATCCCGCAAATATCGAGCGGCTCATCGTAGCGCGCCATATCTTCCACTTCTTGACGCGCCCTCTCCCATGCGCGCTCCCCGATCCACGGCCACTGCTCGGACACGAAATCGCGATTAAATCCCGGGGCGATGTTTTGCCCGATCAACGCCGCTTCAATCGCAATCGTTCCCGATCCGCAAAACGGATCGACAAACGGGCGATCCGGCGTCCAATTCGTCAGCAGCACTAAGGCGGCAGCGAGCGTTTCCCGAAGCGGCGCTTCCCCTTGACGGACACGGTAGCCGCGTTTATGCAGTCCCGCTCCGCTCGCATCGATCGTCAATGTGGCGATGTCTTTATGAAGCGCCACTTCAATGCGGTAAAGCGGTCCGGTTTCCGGGAACCATGATAGACGGTAGCGCTCTTTTAAACTTTCAACGATCGCTTTTTTGACGATGGCTTGGCAGTCGGAAACGCTGAACAGCGTCGACTTCACCGATTTCCCGATAACCGGAAATTCCGCGTCTTTCGGCAAATAATCGGCCCACGGCAGCGCCTTCGTTTGTTCAAACAGTTCCTCAAACGTCGTCGCCCGAAACTCACCGACTTTCAGCTTTACACGGTCGGCGGCGCGCAGCCAAAGATTGGCGCGACAAATGGCGAGCGCATCGCCTTCAAACGTCACTTTGCCGTTCTCGACTTGGCAATCGTAGCCAAGCCGGCGCACTTCGTCGGCGACGACCGATTCGAGCCCCATCGCGGCCGTGGCAATCAACGAAAACGAAGTCATTTTGTTCCCCCTATCTAACAGACGTATGTACAAGCTCCGTTTCTCTACTCCTCATTATAGCCATGACAGCGAAAAAACAGCAAAAAGAAATGGAAAAGCCCTCCTTCCTGCAGGAGGGCTTTTCACGATTCCATCCACCGCGTTCATCATGTTCTGTAAGCCATGTTCTGTACCATCGTACTGCAAGCGGCTTGCGCCTCGTACTCCGGCGGTAATCATCTATCTACAGGCAGCGAGCGCCGCCTGTCCTTCCCTCCGTTCATTTCCTTCGGGAAGGTGCCCCTACCATCATTTGGGTTTCTCGCT
The DNA here is from genome assembly GCF_007829715.1 of Geobacillus sp. C56-T2. Lineage (NCBI taxonomy): Bacteria > Bacillati > Bacillota > Bacilli > Caryophanales > Anoxybacillaceae > Geobacillus > Geobacillus sp. C56-T2. Next base: position 1,507,271 of record NZ_VJWB01000001.1, on the reverse strand, counting down.
CGTGGGGTTTACCGCGTTCCACCTCTAAGGTTTCCCTTAGAGCTCCGTCACTGTGGCACTTTCAGGGTAATCGAACCATATCCGCATAGCGGACGTAGGTTCTTTCCCCGCCGTCAGCCCAGCCGAAGCCAGACTGCCCTAGCTTATGGATTCGCTAGGCACGAACACTACGGGCATCTCAGCACCGTGCGAGCATGGACTTTCCTCTACGGCCAACACCGGCCGCAGCGATTACCCGAACATGATGAACGCTGCGAGCATCTTTTAGTATAATTCATTTTCCTCAAGCAAGCAAGAGGAAAAAACTGGAATCTTTTTTTCGCTGACGCGGCTCTGCCGACTATTCATACAATTTACGGCCAAACACATGCTTCTCTAAGTTGGAAAGACGCTGCAAAATATCATAATTCGTCGTTCCCGCCGATACAGCCGGCCGTTTTTGCAACTCCTCAACTTGCCGCTTCAGCCGGGCGTTTTCTTGACGAAGCTCATCGATTTCTTGCTGAAACGCCTCGTAATCTTTGATGATGAGATCCAAAAACTGATCGACCTCGTCTTGATTGTACCCCCGCATACTGACTCGAAACTCTTTTTCTAATATGTCCTTTGGCGTCAGTTTCACCCTTTGGGCTGACATGATTTTTCACCTCAATCCGCATTCAACGATCATCTTTCCTTTATTTTTTCAGAAATTGCGCTGATTGTCAATGAACCGAGCGGAAGAAACGAAGCGACGCCTCCACTTCGATGCTATGTCCGGATCGTCCGTCTGCCAAACCGTTTTCAGCGTTTTCGACACCAAGAACAGGGCGAGCAAAAAAGCGCCATGGCCCATCGGTTCCCCTCCGCCCAAGGATGAAGCGCATGGCTCGCTGGCGCGGATGTTCAGCAAAAAAGCCGATCGCAGCGTCTTCCCGGCAAGCACGGACATTCATTGCCGCTGCGGGATGTTCATAGAAACGCCATGGACAACGCTTTGCCCTCCAGCCAAGGATGAAAATCAACGCTTGGTAAAGGGATTTTTACAAAAAGATCGATGAGCAGCGCGGTCTACCCTCCACCTGGGGATGAAAATCCCGCGCCCGTGCGGCATTTTCACAGAAAGATCCATGGGCAGCACGGTCTACCCTCCACCTAGGGATGAAAATCCGCGCCATTTCGAGATTTTTATGGAAAAGTTCCATGGGCAATGGTCTGTCCTCGACCCGTTGAAAATCTGGCGCCAGTCTTGCATTGTCACGCAAAAGAAGGGGTCCCCGTGTTGACGGGAACACCCTTTTTTGGCCTCGAGCCACTCCTTTTTAGCGCATAGGTGGCGCAGGGAATGGCCCCCATCCCGGCATCGGAGCAGGGCAGTACACATGGCGGTTGGCCGCTTGTGCCACTGCCGATTCCGTATGCGGGAAATAATGCTGATGTTCATACAGGTGATGATACACGTGCGTCGTGTGCGATGGATGGATATGCGGCACAATCGTTGCTTGGAAATGGTGTTGGACGCAACATTGAGGCGGATGAACGATCGGCGCCGTTACATGTGGTGGGCAATGCATGGCATCCTTCTCCTTTCATCATCTAGGCTGATTGTTGACAATACTAGCCTATGATGAACAGAGCCGTCTTGTACTAGTATAGATACCCATTTTCTTCTTTTGGCAGGCGCCTTGCTCGATCCTTCCCGTCAACGAAAAACGTTGGGCAAGCTCTTGTTAGTACACATACCGAAACACGACAAACGTCAAGCCGACGACAATAAAAAAGAGATACAAAATTTTTTTATACATGCTTCGCATCGTCTTCGTCTCCCTGCCATCGTTTTCATTCGTTCCGATGCCATTGTACATGTTTTTCTTTTTTTCTACAAGATTCGCAACAAAAAAGCCGCTATTTTTGCATTTTTGTCACATTTTGCGCTTGCCGGGGAAATGAGCGAACGACGACTTGGCTTTCTTGCGTTCCAACCGCGCCAACCGCTTGCGCCACTCCATTTCCTCTTTCTCGCTGCGTTCCCGACTTGCCCGGACGAGCGGCCGCCACGCTTCGTACGCCATCACCGCATAGCGGTGCGCCTCTTTAGCATCGCGGAAATGGTGTTCATACGCTTTCGCCAGCTCCAACCCGGCTTTCACTTTCCAGCGCGCGTTCCCGCCGGCCAATAAGTCGCGCCAAATGGCCGCGGCCTCTTCATATCGCTTTTCTCTTCGATACAAAAGCGACAGCTGCCATTTTGCCGCTTCGGCCTCTTTTGCTTCTTTACCGCTTGCTTGTTCGTAGACGTTCCGGGCGGCGGCTGTTTCCCCCACCGCTTCCAACCATCGCGCAGCGGCCAGCTGCTCCCTAGGATCGGCCAGCTGTGCCGCTTCAAGCAGTTGGATGGATAAATGGATGTAAAGGGAGATGAGCGACAGCACATCGTTTTCATTATGGCGCAATATCGGCATCATTCGGTCGGGATGCGGCGTGTGCAAAAACTCTTTGTACATCATCGGCGCCAAAAAGCCCGGCACATCCTCGCCCCGTTCGATCGACAGCAGGCTCCGTTCGACTTCCTCAAGGCGAAGGGAGTCGAGCGCATCTTTCCATAAGCGGCGAGCGGCGTGATATAAGTCGAAATGGCCGAACGACGGCAGGCGGGGGACGACGTCGCGGACGAGCGCGTGGCGGGTTTTCAGGCGCGGCCAGTCGAACGCTTTCCCGTTGTAGGTGACTAGCGTTGTGTAATCGACATCCGACAAGAAGCTTTGGTAAAGCGCCGCTTCCGCCCCGGGATAAGGCAGCACGTGCTGACGAACGACAACGCGATCGCCGAGTACACGGGCATGGCCGAGCAAAAACATGACGTTTCCGACCCCGCTCGACAACCCCATCGTCTCGGTATCAAAAAAGAATAAATCGCTAACGGCCAAACCGCGGCACGAAAGGGGATGGGAAAAAGGCGCCTCCTGCCATCTTCGGTGCACGTCATACAAATCACCAAGCCGATAGCGGCCGTGTGGCCAAGCGAGCGGATACGACGTTTCCCGAACAAGGCAATAATCGCCCTCATACCAATACGGCTTTACGCCGTATTCCTGCCAGAGATCGACATACGGCACGTCCGACCGCTGCTTGGCCGCTTCCCCGTTTTCGTCCGCCGGCCGTTTCGACTGATGACGAGCGGCAAGCAACTCTTTCCATTGCGATAACTTCGGCTTCATCCGTCCACCTCCCTTTGGCTCTCCGCATGCCCCACGATGTTCAATGGAATGGTTTGTGTGGAATTTTCATAGAACTTTTGACGCTACCGGCTCTAGCCGTACTTAGTTCACTTGCCCCCTCGTGACCTGCCCCTTTTCGCCATTCGAGCGAACTGTTGATCATCGGCTGGTTTGTTAAACCGATGACGGCAGCCAAGCGGCCATCTGCTCGCGTAAAAATGCAACGAGCTGACGCTTCACTGACGGCAAAGCGGCGCTTGAAACGCCGATGCACGACGGACACCCGTCCGCACATGGGCAATGCTCCACCCATTGCCGCACCCGCTCTACGATTTCTGTCCATCGCTCAAACACCGCTTCAGACAGACCGACACCACCGGGGTAATGATCGTAAAGAAAGATCGTCGGCCGCCCGGAATGCGGAGCTTTTAATTGCGGCACAACATGAATGTCAGAACGGTCGCACATGACAAATACCGGCACAAGGTGGCCAAGCACATTGGCCATGCTGACGAGAAGCTGTTCAAACTGCGCCGGTGAAAACTGCGGCGGCACCGTCTCCCACTCCACCCATGCCGCTGACGTATGGATCGTTTCCTCCGGAAGCCGGATTGGCCCGGAGCCGATCGTTTCAAACGTCGACAACTTGATCTTTTTAAAAATGGTTGCCATCGCCCGAACCGATACATCTCCATAGCGCACGACCATCGACCCGTTCGTTTGACGGCGGTCTTCCGACAGCACATCGAGCCGCACGGCCAAATTGGCGTCTGTAAAATAGTCGACATCCACTTGGCGGACGTACGCCTTTTTCTCTTCCCAGTCCAGCTTTTCAACTTGGTATTGAGTCCCCTCGTGCAAATAAATCGCTTCCTCATGGAGCAGCGTCATGGCGCTGAACCGATCCATCTCGCCGATGACGCGAGGGCGGGCCGTCTCGGAACGATCGATGATGACCACATTTTCCTGAGCCGCAGAACGCAAGCTGACATCATGCGCCGGAAACGCGTCACTCATCCAATGCCAGCGGCCGGCGCGTTCGTTTAGCACCCCTTGCTCAGTCAAAAAATCGAGCACCTCTTCGACCTCCACACCGCCGAACGTCTCGCCGCGCCGGAACGGCAGCTCGTAGGCCGCGCATTTGAGATGGTCGACCAAAATGAGCAAATTGTCCGGATTGATGCGCGCCGTTTCTGGGGAGCGGGCGAAAAGATATTCCGGGTGGGAGATCATATATTGATCGAGCGGATTGGAGCTGGCCACCAGCACTACGAGCGAATCGCCGTGGCGCCGGCCGGCGCGTCCCGCCTGTTGCCATGTACTGGCAATCGTTCCTGGATACCCGGCCATGACGCACGCTTGCAGCTGTCCGATATCAACGCCGAGTTCAAGGGCGTTTGTGCTGACGACGCCGAGCACCTCCCCACTGCGCAATCCTTTTTCAATCGCGCGCCGCTCGTTCGGCAAATAGCCGCCACGATAGCCGCGAACCGCCGTTTCTCCGCCCCGGCTGCGCAGCGCTGCCTGCAAATGGCTTAAAATAAGTTCGACGCGGACGCGGCTGCGGGCGAATACGATCGTCGGAATCCGGTTGAAAAGCAGCTGGCGGGCCAATTCGACCGCCGTTTTGGCCGCGCTTTGCCGGACGTTCATCGTTCGCTCGACGATCGGCGGATTGTAAAGCACAAACCATTTTCGCCCTTGCGGCGCTCCGTTTTGATCGATGAGCGTCATCGGTTCCCCTGTCAACCGCTCAGCCAGCTGCTGCGGATTGGCGATCGTCGCTGAAGCGCAAATAAATGTCGGGGAACTCCCATAAAAAGCGCATATTCGCTTTAAGCGGCGAATCACGTTCGCGACATGGCTGCCGAACACGCCGCGGTATGTATGCAATTCGTCAATAATGACATAACGCAGCTGCTCAAACAAAGAAATCCATTTCGTATGATGGGGCAAAATCGCCGTGTGCAACATGTCCGGATTCGTAATGACAATATGGCCGGCTTGACGGATTTTTTGCCGCAACACCGGGGGCGTGTCGCCATCATACGTATACGTGTAAATCGGCGCCTCCATCTCGGCGATGATCTCATGGAGTTCATGCATTTGGTCTTGAGCGAGCGCTTTTGTCGGAAACAAATAAAGCGCACGGCTTTCCGGCGCTTTCGCGATGGCGTCCAGCACCGGCAAATTATAGCAAAGCGTTTTTCCGGAAGCGGTCGGCGTGACGGCCACGACGTTCCGCCCGCCCCGCGCCGCCTCGTACGCGGCCGCCTGATGCGTATACAGCGAAGCGATGCCGCGCGCCTCGAGCGCCAAGCGCACCCGCGCGTCAAGTTCAGCGGGAAACGGAACGGTGTCCGCTTCTTTCGGTTCGATTTCATGCCAATAGACGACATGCGGATCTTGACGAAGCTGTTCCATCCATTCCGAAAGCGTTTGTTTTTTCACGTCGCAAATCACCTCGCTTCTATTTTACATGCATGGCTTGCTGATTTGCACGAAAAACATCGATGAGGAAGCGCCTCTTCCTTGGCATGAAAAGCGCCTTTTTCCTAAAAAAAGCGCCCAGCTGTTACAGCTGGACGGAGTGAGGCTGCCGGCACCCAAGCCGAGCTGACAGCTCGCTGCCGATCTGGCGCATGCGCACGGCCAAATCGCTGATCCGGTCGTCGGTCATGCGAATCGTTGGGCCGGAGACGCTGATCGCCGCTACGACACTGCCGGTATAGTCAAAAATGGGCACCGCCACACAGCGGATGCCATACTCGTTTTCTTCCAAATCGAGCGCATATCCGTTTTGCCGAACGATCTCAAGCTCACGGAAAAATGCCTCGCGGTTGGTGATCGTTCGATCGGTATGCTTCGGCAGCCCTTTTCGCTCAATGATCTCGGCGGCCACCGCCGGCGGCAAATGCGCCAAAATTGCCTTTCCGACCGCCGTGCAGTGCATCGGCGCCCGCTTGCCGACTTTCGAATGCATGCGCAGCGTCTCCGTTCCTTCCAATTTTTCAATATAAATGACTTCCCCTTGGTCATAGACGACGAGGTGGATCACCTCATTCGTTTCCTTTTCGAGCTGGCGCAAATACGGCTTTGCCTCTTGGCGCAAATCGATCGAATCAAGCAGCTTCGAGCTGAGTTCCAAAAATTTGTAACCGAGCTTATACCGCTCCGTTTCCGGATGCTGTTCGATATAGCCATATTGGGCGAGCGTCGTTAAAATACGATAGACCGAGCTTTTGTTGATGTCCATTTGCTTGGCGATTTCCGTCACACCCAGCCCATCCTTTTTCGCGCTGACGATCTCGATAATTTGCAGCGCCCGGCGCACGGACTTGACCGTATGCTCTTTTTCCATTTCATTCACCTCGATTTGTTCTCTCTGCTCGTCATTATACACGAACAGCCGGGCGTTTGCAGGCAAAAAGAGGGCCACCGGCGCGCATGGCAACGGCAGCGCCGCCTTAACGGACGGGACGCATTCACCATCAGGACGCGCCTGATACCGTGTTTGGCCCAAGGATGCCGCATGTTCGTTATGAACGTCGGATGGAAACGGCCGGCGTTTGGGCGGCAACGAACGTATTGCGGAGCATGCCGATGCCGTCCACCTCGCACTCCACCACCGTCCCCGGGCCGACAAGCTCGGCGCCGACCGGGCTTCCCGTCAAAATGACGTCGCCCGGCTGCAGCGTCATGACATGGGACAAATACGAAATCATTTTGCTGAGCGAAATGATCATCAGCCCGGTCGGACTGTTTTGCTTTTCCTCGCCGTTCACCCGCGCTTTCACCGATACGGTTCGAGGATCGAGCTCTGTTTCAATCACGGGGCCGAGCGGAGTGAACGTATCAAACGATTTGCCGATCGTCCAATGGCCATCCGGGTGGAAAAACTGCGGCGCGGTGACATCGTTGGCGACTGTATAGCCGAAAATATACGACCACACGTCCTCTTCGCTCACCTGCTTTGCCTCTTGGCCGATCACAACCGCTAGCTCGGATTCAAATTTCACTTCACCAATCCCGCTCGGAATGACCACCTCCGCTTCCGGCCCGACGACCGACGAGGATGGTTTAAAGAAAAAGACCGGAATATCTGGCAGTTCCACCGGCAGCTGTTCACTGGAGGCCACATAGTTGGCGCCAATGCCGATCACATGGCGCGGGACAAGCGGCGCCACGAGCGAAACGCGATCATAGTGAAAGACGTTTCCCGTATAATCCCAAGCGGTAAACATATTTCCTTCGATTTCGCGGATCACTTCACCGTTTACCACACCGGCGCGAATGGCGCCGTCGGCAAGAAAACGGGCAAATTTCATCGATGGCTACCCCTCTCTGACACGAATTCGTTCCGCAGTTTTTTCCGTGACTCGCGCCACCCCGGTCTCCACGGCGGCGCGGGCGACGGCGGAAGCGACCGCCTCGACAACGCGCCGGTCAAACGGGTTCGGGATGACATAGTCTTCCGCCAGCTCTTTTGGCTGGATCAGCCCAGCGATGGCTTCGGCCGCAGCGATTTTCATCGCCTCATTAATCTCTGTCGCCCGCACGTCAAGCGCACCGCGGAATACCCCCGGAAATGCCAACACGTTGTTCACTTGATTCGGCAAATCGGAGCGGCCGGTCGCGACAACAGCAGCTCCAGCGGCTTTCGCCTCATCCGGCATGATCTCCGGCACCGGATTGGCCAAAGCGAAGACAATGGCGTTGCGGTTCATCGTCTGCACCATCCTTGGCGTCAACGCGCCGGCAACGGAGACGCCGATAAACACATCCGCGCCTTGAATGACGTCCGCCAGCGTCCCGGAGATACGGCGGTGGTTCGTGTGCCGGGCAATCTCTTCCTTAATGACGTTCATCCCGTGCGGGCGCCCTGCATAAATCGCTCCTTTTGTGTCGCAAACGATCAGGTCACCGACCCCCATCGACAGCAGCAATTTGGCGATCGCCACCCCGGCAGCGCCGGCGCCGTTGATGACCACCCGACAATCGGCGAGCGATTTGCCGACCACTTTTAAGGCGTTCGCTAGCCCAGCAGCCACGACAATCGCCGTGCCATGCTGATCATCATGAAACACCGGAATCCCCATTTCCTGGCGGAGCCGCTCTTCAATGACAAAGCAGGCCGGAGCGGCGATGTCCTCCAAGTTGATGCCGCCAAACGTCGGTTCAAGCAGTTTGACCGTTTGGATGATCTGCTCCGGGTCTTCCGTGTCCAAACAAAGCGGCACGGCATCGATGCCGGCAAACGCTTTAAACAAAGCGGCTTTCCCTTCCATGACCGGAAGCGCCGCCCGCGCGCCAATGTTGCCAAGCCCAAGCACCGCTGTGCCGTTGGAAACTACCGCGACGAAATTGCCTTTCACGGTATAGTTGTAAATTTCCTCTCCATCGGCATGAATTTGTTTGCACGGCTCGGCCACTCCCGGCGAATAAATGACGCTTAAATCGTTCGCATCCGTGACCGGCACTTTCAATTCCACGGTTAATTTCCCTTTCGCCTGCCGGTGGACAAGCAACGCACGTTCCCGCAAATTCTCCATCGCTCATTCCCGGCTACCAACCTCGCCACATCGTTTGCGCCGTTTTGTTCTCCGTTTCGTTCAAAAACCGGCCAGTAGCAACGAGGAACTGCCCCCTTTCTATTGACAAAATTTTCAGAACAAATTCGATAAGGAAGGAACAAGGGCGCGCAGCCCTTGTTCAAGTGGTTGTTTATTGTTCCACTGCCGCAAATTTCGCTTTCGCTTCTTGACGGCGGCGGTGCAAAATCGGTTCCGTATAGCCGTTTGGCTGTTCGTAGCCGAGGAAAATGAGATCGCACGCCGCTTGGAACGCCACCGAATCATCATAGTTTGGCGCCATCGGCCGGTAGTTCGGATCGCCGGCGTTTTGTTCATCGACGACTTTCGCCATGCGCTTCAGCGTTTCCAGCACTTGCTCTTTCGTGCAAATGCCGTGATGGAGCCAGTTGGCGAGAATTTGGCTCGAGATGCGAAGCGTCGCCCGGTCTTCCATCAGCCCGATGTTGTGGATATCCGGCACTTTCGAGCAGCCGATCCCTTGGTCGATCCAACGGACGACATAGCCTAAAATGCTTTGGCAGTTGTTGTCAAGCTCCTCTTGAATGTCTTCCGCCGTCCATTGCGGGTTGTCGACGACCGGAATTTGCAAAATGTCGTCGCGGTAATCGCGCCGTTCGTTTGCCAGCTCACTTTGCACAGCGGCGACGTTCACTTGATGGTAATGAAGCGCATGAAGTGTGGCCGCTGTCGGCGACGGCACCCATGCTGTATTGGCGCCGGCTTTTAATTGCGCTCCTTTTTGCTTCAACATTTCCGCCATCAAATCCGGCATCGCCCACATCCCTTTGCCGATTTGCGCCCGGCCGCGGAAGCCGGCGGCAAGCCCAACGGCGACGTTCGATTTTTCGTACGCCTGCAGCCACGTCGATGATTTCATCTCGTTTTTCCTGCGCATCGGCCCGGCTTCCATCGATGTATGAATTTCATCGCCTGTCCGGTCAAGGAAACCGGTGTTGATGAACACGATGCGGTCGCGCACTTGGTAGATGCAGTTTTTCAAGTTAAGCGACGTGCGGCGCTCTTCATCCATCACGCCGATTTTGATCGTATTCCGCTCAAGGCCGAGCAAATCTTCGACGCGGTCAAACAGCTCGTTGGCAAACGCCACTTCCGCCGACCCGTGCATTTTCGGCTTGACGATGTAAATCGAGCCTTTGCGCGAGTTCAAGTAGCGGGTGTTGCCGATCAGCGAATGTTTCATGATCAAGCTGGTAATCACCGCGTCGATGATCCCTTCGTGCACTTCTTCGCCGTTCGCATCCAAAATGGCGTTGTTTGTCATCAGATGGCCGACGTTGCGCACGAACATGAGCGAGCGGCCCGGCAGCACGAGCTCCCCGCCATCCGGCGTTTTGTAGACGCGGTCCGGATTCAAGGCGCGCGTCATCATTTTGCCGTTTTTCTCAAACGTCGCGGTCAAATCACCTTTTATCAAACCAAACAAGTTGCGATACACGACCACTTTATCCTCGGCATCGACAGCTGCGACCGAATCTTCGCCGTCCATGATCGTCGTCACCGCCGCTTCTAAGACGATGTCTTTCACGCCGGCTTGATCTGTTTTGCCGACCGGATGTTCGCGGTCGATTTGAATTTCAATATGAAGGCCGTTGTTTTTGAGCAATACCGCCGTCGGGCGTTGCGGCTCACCTTGGAAACCGACGAATTTTTCCCGCTCTTTGAGCCCTGTCGTTGCCCCTCCTTCGATGGTCACGACGAGCTGCCCATCCACAATGGCGTACTGGACAGCGTCTTTATGGGAATATTGCGCCAGCGGCACCGCTTCATCTAAAAACTGCCGCCCGTAGGCGATCACTTTCGCCCCGCGCACCGGGTTGTACGACGAACCGCGTTCAGCGCCGTCTTCTTCACTAATGGCGTCCGTCCCGTAAAGCGCATCATACAAGCTGCCCCAGCGGGCGTTGGCGGCGTTTAACGCATAGCGGGCGTTCGTCAGCGGCACGACGAGCTGCGGCCCGGCTTGCACGGCGATTTCGTCGTCCACGTTGTCCGTTGTAATCTCGAAATCTTCCACTTCCGGCTCCAAATAGCCGATGTCTGTCAAAAACGATTTGTATTCATTGAAATCAAAGCGGCCGCGATGCGCTTTATGCCACTCATTCAATTGGTTTTGAATTTCGTCGCGGCGAGCGAGCAATGCTTTGTTGCGCGGCGTCAGATCAGCAATGAGCGCGCCGAAATCGCGCCAAAACTTGTCTTGATCCACCCCGCTGTTCGGCAGAAGCTCCTCGTTGACGAAGTCGTACAGCACTTTGGCCACTTGGATCGTCCCTGTTTGTACGTACTCGGCCATCGTTCCAGTCCCCTTTCTTGTTTCTTATTACGAAACATTGTTTCTTAATCAGCCTAAAAAAATGATACCATGAAAGCAAACGACGGGCAATCATTTTCGCAACATTTTCATTTGACTGGCAATGGCGCTTGTTTCGTCTCGACGCACCGCCCCGGCGTCGGAAACAGCTTGCCGGCATTGAGCAAGTTTTTCGGATTGAACACATCGCGGATCGCCGTTTGCGCCAAAATTTCCTCGTCCGTGAAAATGAAGCGCATCTCTTCTTTTTTCTCAATGCCAACGCCATGTTCCCCTGTAATCGATCCGCCGACCGCCGCGCACGCCTTGAGGCATTCGCTTCCGGCGGCAAGCGCCCGCTCCGTCTCCCTAGGCTTGCTCGCGTCAAACAGCACAAGCGGGTGCAAATTGCCGTCGCCGGCGTGGAAAATGTTAGCGATTCTCAGTCCATACCTGCGGCTGATCGCGGCGATTTCCCGCAGCACTTCCGGCAGCCGGCTGCGCGGAATGACGCCGTCCTGCACTAAATAGTCAGGCGAAATCGCCCCCATGGCGCCAAAGCCGGTTTTCCGATTCGCCCACCAGCGGGCTCGTTCTTCCTCTGACTGAGCGACTTTCACTTCGCGCACACGATGGCGGCGGCAAATCGTTAAAATATCGTTGATTTGTTCGTCGATTCCAGCGGAAATGCCATCCACTTCAATGAGCAACAGCGCGGCGATGTCTTTCGGGTGCCCGACCGGAAACGCGGCCGCTTCGACCGCCTCGATGGCGGTTTGATCCATCATCTCGAGCGCCGCCGGCACGATCCCGGCGGAAATGATGTCGGAAACGGTTTGGCTCGCGTCTTCGACTTCATCAAAATAAGCGAGCACCGTCTGTTTCGCCTCAGGATTTTTCAACAGGCGGACGGTAATTTTCGTCACGATGCCAAGCGTCCCTTCCGACCCGGTCAGCAGCCCGAGCAAATCGTAGCCGGGCGGATCGGGGACGCCGTTTCCGCCGATTTCAATCACTTCGCCGGTTGGCAAGACGACTTCAAGTCCTAAAATATGGTTCGTCGTCACTCCATATTTCAAGCAATGGGCGCCGCCGGCGTTTTCCGCGACGTTGCCGCCGATCGTGCAGCAATATTGGCTTGACGGGTCGGGCGCGTAGTAATAGCCGCGGTGGGCGACCGAGTTCGTCAGCTTCAAATTGACAAACCCCGGTTCAACAACGGCGCGGCGATTTTCCAAGTCCACATGCAACAGCCGCTTCATCCGCGTTAAGCTGATGACGACTTCGCCGTTTAACGGAATCGCTCCGCCGCTTAGCCCCGTGCCAGCGCCGCGGGCGAGAAACGGAAGGTCATGCTTATGGCAATAGTTGACGATTGCCGCCACTTCCTCAGTGCTGTTTGGAAAGACAACGGCCCTTGGCAAATGGCGGTGGACGGTGAACCCGTCGCAGTCATAGGCGATCAAGTCTTCCTTCCGGTACAAAATCGCCGTTTCGCCGACGATGCCGGCGAGCGCCTGAATGTGCGGGTCGTTCGTTGCAATCGGCCGCTTTCTCATATGCGCACGTCCTTCCCTTCTTTTTGATACGCCCAATCGAGCAGCTGCACCGTATGGACGATTTTTTGGTTTCGGCCATGTTTCATGACGCCAAGCGCCATTTGCAGCATGCAACCCGGGTTGCCCATCGAGATGAGTTCCACCTCTTGCGGCACGTGTTGCATTTTGCTCTCCAGCACCGCTTGCGCCATCTCCGGATGGGTGATGTTGTAAATGCCCGCACTGCCGCAGCAGCGGTCGGCGTTCGGCATGGCGACCATTTCCACCCCCGGAATGCTTTCAAGCAAGGCGCGCGGCTCTTGGCGGATGCCTTGGCCGTGGGCAAGATGGCACGCATCATGGTACGTGAGGCGCACGTTCAGTTCGGCTCGCGGTCGCTCAAAGCCGGTATCATGCAGAAACTTTGACACATCCTCGACTTTGGCGGCAAATTGCTCTGCTTTTTCATGCCATTCCGGATCATTGCGGAACAGTTCCGGATATTCTTTCAACATGCAGCCGCAGCCGGCGGCGTTGACAATGACATGGTCGACATGCTGAAACGCCTCGATGTTTTGCCTAGCGAGCTTCCGGCCCGTTTCGCGGTCGCCGGCATGCACATGAAGCGCCCCGCAGCACGTCTGGTTCGGCACGATGACGACGTCGTTGCCGTTTCGCGCCAATACGCGGATCGTCGCCTCGTTAATGTCGCTAAACATCACGTCCATCACGCAACCGGTCAAGATCGCGACCGTCCGCTTTGTTTCCCCCTTCGCCTTGATGAGCGGCGCGCGCTTATACTTTTTCCGCACCGGCGTGCCGACCTCGGGCAAAACGGCCTCCATCTCCGCCAAATGGTCCGGCATCACCCGCAGCAAGCCGGTTTTGCGCGCCACCGTCTGCAGCCCGCTTTTTTGGTACAGCTTCAACAAGCGGCCCAGCCAATCAAGGCGCGATGGGTGCGGGAACACCCCTTTTAAGAAAAAGTCGCTGACAAACGCCTTCCAGCCTGTAAGCGGCACCGCCTGGCGAAGCTGGCCGCGCACTTGTTCAATCAGACCGCCGACGTCGACATCGGCCGGGCAAGCCGTCGTACAGGCGCGGCAATCCAAGCACGTAAAAATCGGGTCAAGCAAATCCGGCGTTAAATCAAGCTTCCCTTCCCCGACCGACTTCATCAAATGGACGCGGCCGCGCGGGGAGTGCTGCTCTTGGCCGGTTTGTTCGTACGTCGGGCACGACTCTAAACACATGCCGCAATGGACGCAATCGGCCCACTTGCTTGGGTCGGGCAAATCGGCGAACCGGTAGTTGCCAAGGCTCGTGGTCGCACACGCCGGACTGCCCGTCCGCTCACTTGTCATGGCGTTCATCATTAAATCCCCCCAATAAAGCGCTGATCGTTGACCGTTTTGTTTGGATCGACTTTCCGTTTGATGCCCTCAAGCAAGAAAAAGTACGATGGCTTTCCGCCCCAGACATCAATGCGCTGGCGCAGCGAAAACGGCAAATGTTTCACCACCGCGTAGCCGCCGAGGCGAACTGCCGTTTGACGCAGCTCCTCGATCGCCGTCAACACGTCCTTTTCGCCGCCGCGCACGTACGCCTGACAAAGCCCATGGCCCAACCCGCCGTGCGCTTCGAGGCGGACATGGCAGCGGTCCGCAATTAAAGCGCTTTCTCGCAAGACGGAGAGCACATCCAAGTTGACAACCCCGATTTTCACTGCCGCTTCCACACCGTTTTCTGCCGGCGCCAGACGCCCGTTTGGCGCCACGGTATAAAACGTCCGCCAAAAAGCGGAAGCCTCCGCGCCGGCGAAAACGGCCATTTCCGCTGTTTGCGGCCGCAGGCGTTCGACCGACTGCTCTTGATAATGAACGGCGCTTTCCACATCTTCAAACCCGATCACAAGCGTATAAACCGGTCGTCCTGTCAGCCGCTCGGCCAGCGCCGGGTTGAGCAGTTCAAAACAAACCGGCTCCATCATCGTATCAAGGAAGGAAACGGCGAACGAGCGAACGTCATGAAGATCGCCGCTTGGGAACGACAACAGCACAACGCTTTCATATTTCGCCAGCGGCCGGAGCTTGAACGTAATCTCGCTCAGCACCCCGAGCGTCCCCATCGCCCCGATAAACAGTTTGTTCATGTCATAACCAGCGACGTTTTTCACCACTTTGCCGCCGGAACGAATGACCGTGCCGTCGGGATAGACGACGCGCAGCCCGATGACCGAATCGCGCGCTGACCCATAGCCGAGCCGCTTCGGACCGCTGTCGTTCACGGCAATGACCCCGCCGATCGTCGCTTCCTCCGGCCAAAACGGGTCCAAGGCGACCTTTTGCCGATACGGAGCGAGCGCGCGCTGCAACTCGCCAAACACCGTTCCCGCTTTGACCGTGACCGTCA
Organism: Geobacillus sp. C56-T2; assembly: GCF_007829715.1. NCBI lineage: Bacteria > Bacillati > Bacillota > Bacilli > Caryophanales > Anoxybacillaceae > Geobacillus > Geobacillus sp. C56-T2. The sequence goes on along the minus strand of NZ_VJWB01000001.1, from coordinate 1,492,219 downwards.
TATCGGCGGCCGCGTGTTCGACAATGCCGGCATAGCGTTCCAACGACAGCAAGATGTCCGCCTGCGCCCGCTGCCCGCCAAACCCCCGTTTTGTGCCGCGTCCGGCGATGGCGACTTTTTTGCCATGGCGGTCGGCATAGCGGAGCACCGCAGCGATTTCTTCCTCTGTTTGTGGATAGACCGTCACCGCCCCATCATTGCCAAGGGGATGGAACGTTTCATTCCGTTTGATTTGTTCCGGATGCAAAAACGCCTGCAGCTCCTCAATCCATGCCAATGAAAGCATGAGCGCCCTCCTTTGTTTCGTAATAGGAAACATCGTTTCTTTTTATCTGTAAAAAAAAGCAAACCGCTTGAACCGTTGTCTTCATCAGGAAGAGCGTCCCGAGAGGATCGGATACCTTTTCTGATCCCCGTCATATCGACAGGCGGTTTCGCCCCAAACAACCTTTTGGGGCCAGCCCCCTCTACTTCTATTAAATCATCGCGTCTCCATTTTTTCAATGAATTTTTTGAATTTGATGATCATTTTGTTCATTCTGTCTCTTTCACCACCACGCCAACCCGCTGCTCGAGCAGTTGGATGACGGCTGACATATCCAAATCGGCCAGTCCGGCGGCGATGGCTTCGGCAAACGCTTTTTCTGCTGGAATGCCGAGCCGACGGCCGAGGCCGATTTCATCCATCAACTCGTTCGCCAAGCGCACGTCTTTATGTACGTATTTCACCGCCCCGCCAGGAGTGAATCGACGAGGCAGCACGAACTGCTCCATATGGCGGCGCAGCATCCGGCTGTCTCCGTAGCTTTCTTTTAATAGGCGATACAGCTTCCCGGCGTCGAGCCCGTAAGCGACGCCGGCGACCATCGCTTCCGCCGCGGCGACCGAATGGACGGCGACTAAGTACTGGTTGATCGCTTTGGCTGCGCTGCCGGCGCCGCTTTCTCCTAAATATTCGACCGTTTTTCCCAACGCGCCAAGCAGCGGGCGCACCTGCTCCCACGCCGCTTGATCGCCGCCGACCATCATCGTGAGCGTTCCTTGTTCCGCCCCTTCCGGCCCGCCGCTGACCGGCGCATCCAAATAGGCGATGCCGCGCTGACGGGCCCGTTCGGCCACAAGCCGGCTCGTCTTTGGACCGACGGTTGTAAAATCGAGGCAAACCGTTCCCGGACGAGCCGCCTCAAGAATGCCGCCTTCCCCTGTATAGACATTGATGACATCATCCGGCATCGATAAGCATGTGCAAATGACATCCGCCCCGCCGGCCAGCTCTGCCACTGTCGCCGCCTGTCGGGCGCCAAGGTTGACAAGCGGAACCGCTTTTTCTGGCGTACGGTTGTACACCGTGACATTGAATCCCGCTTCCAGCAGGCGCCTGGCCATGCGTGAGCCCATCACACCCAAGCCGATAAAGCCGACGCGTGTCATCGTCCTCCTCCTTCCTGCCGACGATATTCCTCATACCAGCCCAAACTTTCGCTGCTTTCCCGCGATGGAATGTACTCAAGGCCAATCGCTCCATTGTAGCCGCGCTTTTGCAAAAAGGCGAACATCTCGCGATACGGCAGCGCCCCCGTCCCCGGCTCATGCCGCCCGGGGGCATCGGCGAATTGGACATGGGCAATGAGCGGCTCGTAAGCAGCAAACGTGGCCGCCACATCGAAGCCAAGCCGCGCCATATGATAGATGTCATACTGCAGCTTGATGTTCGGCCGGCCGAGATCGCGGATGATCGCCGCTGCTTCGGCAATGTCCGTTAAAAAGTAGCCGGGCATATCGAACGGATTGATCGGTTCAATCATCAGCGTCAACCCATGAACCGCAAGCGCTGCCGCCGCTTCGTCGATGCGGCGCATATACGTTTCCTTCGCCTGCTCGCGCGCCATCTCCTTCGGCACGACTCCAGCCATGCAATGAAGATGCGGCACACCAAGCTCAACCGCATAGCGCAGCCCCTCTTCCAGCGCCCGCTGAAACGCTTCATGACGATCGGGAAAAATCGCGAGTCCGCGCTCCCCCTTTTCCCAATCGCCCGCTGGCAAATTGATCAACAGAAGCGACAGTTCATGTGCTTCCAACTCACAAGCAATCGCCTCCGGCGCCGCCGCATACGGAAACTGGCACTCTACCAATGAAAACCCGTGCTGCCTTGCCTTGGCAAACCGGGCGAGAAACGGTGTCTCCGTAAACATGGTCGATACATTGACGGCAAACTTCATCCTGTGACTCCTTCCCCCTTTGTTCTTTTTTGTTATTCTCCTCACTCCCCGCCGATTCCTGCTTCACCGCGTCTCCCCTTTCACACCGTAAAAAAAGAGCCGCACCATGTCTTCGACCAATCGCTCGTTATACAAGGAAGCGGGAATTTTTTCCGACAGCTCCCGCCATCCGTTCAAGTAAAGCAACAGCGCCTCGAATGACGAAAAACGGGCGCTGTCGTTATCCGGCGGGGCCACCGTTTTGTTTTACAGCTTGGATCTCATCGGCAATCTGACTAAAAAACCGAATGGCTCCGATATGGGTCGATCTTTGCCGCCTTCGAGCCTGGAAACATCGCCCAAGGCCAAGCTGAATGGCTCCCTGTCTCCCTGTTGTTATTCGCGCTCGGCGCCCTCGGCTACACGGCAGGGATGGGCCTGTTTGCCAAGCGCGACTTGCCGCTTTGATCCGTGCCATCGTCATAGAAAAAGGGCTGCTCCTTTTGGCAGCCCTTTTTGATGCTCAATCGTCATCGCTGGCGAAAAAACGCAAAATGTAGACAAACAAGTTGATGAAATCAAGGTAAATATTGACGACAATCATCGGAATGTCCGCTTCCGTAAAGCCATAGCGGGCCAAACGGTTGATGTCGTAAATCGTAAAGCCAAGGAAAATCAAAATCCCTAGCGCCGCCACTCCCATTTGCCCGATGCTCGAGAACGGGATGAACCATTGAATGATCAACAAGCCAAGGAGCGCAAACGCGCCAAGCATCAAAAATCCGCCGAGGAACGAAAAATCTTCTTTCGTTCGCGCCGCGTAAATGGCAACGCCCGTAAACGAGACCACCGCTAGGGCAAACGCTTTGAACACCGCCGCCGCGCCGATGATGGAAATGTAATAGCCGATGAGCGGATAAAGCGTCGCCCCCGAGACAAACATAAAGGCAAACATGAGCGGATAGCCGACCGCTTTTTTGCGGCGGGCGAAGATCATCACCAAAAGCAAAATGAGTTCAAGCGCATAAAGCGGCAAATAAAGGCCGGCCGGCACCCACTGCCCAGCATACAGCCCCGCCGTCGCAACGGCCAACGCCGCGAGAAATGAAACCGCCAACTTCGCCACCGGACTGTGCGGACGATAAACGGTCGAATGATTCATGGCAACCCCCTCCTTTTTCTTTCTAGTTTAACATATGTTTGTTTCTTGTTACAGTCCTTTCTTTATTAGTTGCCGTTGACTGCATGGACCGTCCATCATACCGGATGGGCCATTGTTCGATCCGTTGTAAAATCCATCCAACGAAAACATCCTCCCCGTTGTGTTGGGGAGGAATGCTTTCTATTGAAGGCAAGGAGCAACAGAAGCAGACGCCCATGTTTTTTCACCGATGCGCCCTTCGCTTAATCGGCAAATAAATCAGATGACAAATACCGTTCACCGGAGTCCGGCGCCATGCAAAGGACGCGCGCTCCTTTTGGCAGCTGCTTGGCTACTTTGATGGCGTAATAGGCGCTCGCCGCAGCCGAAGCGCCGACCAAAATGCCTTCCTTCGCTGCCAGTTCGCGCGCCATCTGCTGGGCATCCTCATCTTTGATCAAAAAAATGTCATCATAAATCGAGCGGTTTAAAATTTTCGGGATAAACCCTGGACCCGTGCCGGGAATTTTGTGCGGCCCCGGCTTGCCGCCCGACAAGACGGGTGAGCCGTACGGTTCAACGACATAAATGCGCAAATTCGGGATCCGCTTTTTCAATTCTTCTCCTGTTCCCGTCACCGTTCCCCCGGTGCCGGCGGTGAGCACGAACGCATCGAGCCGCCCAGCGAACGCTTCGTAAATTTCCACCGCCGTTGTATGCCGATGCGCGTCCGGATTGGCCGGATTTTCAAACTGCATCGGGATGAAGCTGTCAGGGATCTCGCGGGCGAGCCGGTTCGCCTCGTCGATCGCTCCTTGCATCCGTTTCTCGGCCGGCGTCAAATAGACTTCGGCCCCGTACGCCTTTAAAATTTTCACCCGTTCGACCGTCGCGTTATCCGGCATCGTGATGATGCAGCGATACCCGCGGGCGGCGCACACCATCGCTAAGCCGATGCCGGTGTTGCCAGATGTCGGTTCAATGATCGTGCTTTTTCCCGGCGCAATTTTCCCTTCCGCCTCGGCGCGGCGGATCATTTCCCAAGCCGGCCGATCTTTGACGCTGCCGCCAGGGTTAAACGATTCAAGCTTTATGTATACATCCGCCCCGTTCGGGTCCGGAAGGCGGCGCAGCTTGACAATCGGCGTGCCGCCGATCAAATCCAAAATGGACTCATACAGTTTCACAGCGTTCCCCAACCTTTTGAAAGAGATTTCTGACTGTTTCATTATACATGATGCGTCCTTGTTTATTCAAACCGTCGGCGCTGTTTCATGGCAGCGGACATAGACATTCCCCTATGGCTCGTGAAAAACGGTTGTTTCTTTTGAACGATGGGGGAAGGTGTGAAAGGGATTCTGATGCGACAGGTTTTTTCGATTTGAGAAACGAGGCTGGTAAACGGTCTGCTTCCTTACATCATCACCTTCCCCTGCTTTGCCGCCAAAGTGCCGTGCGCAGCGCACAGACGATTTTCCCCCTGTTCTCGGCCGATGTTCCCTCTTATAATGAAAGTAACAGCACGTGATCGAAAGTGAGGTGGCCTTTTTGGCAACGATCGCACAGCAGCTCGTCACCCATTTAGAAGCCCAGTTGCCCTGCTTTCTGGTCGAATGGCGGCAACAGATGAAAATTGCCAAAGATGATAAATATATCGATCTTGTCGAGCAAAACGGACTAGCCGTATTTGAACTTGTCAAAGAGGCGCTGCTCCGTTCGCCGTCCAGCGAGGCAGTGGAGTGCCTAGCCAACAAAATCGCCAAGGAACGGGCAGAAATGAACGCCGGCATCGGCGCTCTCGTCTACAATGTCAATCTAGGTCGGCGGCTCGTCATCCATCATGCGTTGACCGCGCCGCTGCCCATCAGCGCGCTCGCACCGCTCATCGGCCATTTAAACGAATTGTTTGACCAATTTTTGTTTCATGCCGTCACGAAATACAGCGAACTAAAAGAGAAGGAGCTGCGCGAAAAAAACATGCTCATTGCCCGGTCGCATCAAGACCGGCTGACCTTGCTCGGGCAAATGTCATCGAGCTTTGTCCATGAGTTTCGCAACCCATTGACCGCTGTTATCGGGTTCATTCAGCTGCTGAAGTTTGAACATCCCGAGCTTCCCTACTTAGACATTATCGACCATGAATTGCAGCAGCTGAAATTTCGCATTTCGCAGTTTCTGCATGCCTCACGCAAAGAAATTGTCGAAAGTGAAAAGGAAACGTTTTCGCTGCGCCGACTGTTAGAGGAAATCATCGATTTTTTATACGCGACGATCGTCGACTGCGATGTGAACATTTCGTTGGCGATCGATGAATCGATACATATTTTCGCCTATAAGGAGCAGATTCGCCAAGTCGTAGTCAACATTTTGCTCAATTCGATCGAAGCGGTAAAAGAAAAGGAAAAACCGCGCCGTATCGAAATTGCCGCCCGCCGTCAAGATGCGGATATCATCGTCGACATCACCAACAACGGCCCGGCCATCCCCGCCGATATCGTCGAGACCATTTTTGAGCCGTTTTTTACGACCAAAAAATTAGGAACGGGCATCGGCCTTTACATTTGCAAAAAAATCATCGCGGACCATGGCGGGGATATTTGCTGCTTTTCCAACGCTAACAGGACAACGTTTTCGATTCGTCTTCCTGCATAATCCCCCTTCCGATTGGGCATGATGGATGAAAAAAGGTGATGCTGATGAAATCGCAATGGAAGCGCTGGTTGGAACAGGCAGCGGGCGCCGTTCGCGAATGGTTTGGTCAGGAAACCCATTCGTTCGCCGAGCTGGCTGAGCTGATCCGCCATCATCCCGATACCGTTCAGTCTGAACGGACATGGCTCGGCTTGACGTATCGGTTTTACTCCCTGGCGCTCGATGGCGCGACGCTCAAGATGGAAACAAAGGTCGCCCCGGCCGGACGCGAGCGCATTTTGCAATTGTCGCTTCACCCCCCGCGGGCCAAGGCGGCGGTGTACCGTTGTTACGATGAAACAGGCAGCTTGGATGACATCGTTGCCACCCCGCCGCTTGCACAAAAAACCGCACCGAGTTGATCACGGTGCGGTTTTGTTGCGTCTCTTCGCCGAGCAGAATGAAAACGAAAATCAGCCTTTCATTCCCTCCAGCCATTCTTGGTAACAATCCGGGCAGAGCGTTTCCTCCCGCTCCTCGCCGTTCGTATGGAACGAAACGTAATGCACGTTATCCTCGCACTGGCACTGGCAATAAAAGCACGTTTCGCTCATCGAGTTCCCCCCTTGCCTAGTAGTGTGAACTGCTAAACAGCGGCTGTTGCAAGGGAACTGTTCCCAGCGCGGTCAACGCGATGTGAGCGACAACAAATAATCCAATACCGCTTCTTGCTCCTCCTTCGTAAATCCGGCTTGACGGTCGATCCAATATCGATGCCCCTCCCCTGTCACATGCACTGTCGGCAAGGCGGGATCAGCAGTATTCGCAGCGATGACGCGCTGGCGCCACGTCCGGTCAATAAGCGCCCGCAAGCTGTTGCGCGCGTCGGGGACAATACCTTTTCCGACCGTGCCCGCCGGCCCGAGCTCCCCGTTCGGTCCAACCGCCACACCGCCATCATGCAAGTATGGAGCGCTCCAAGCGAGCCCGATCAGGCTCGGCACTTTATACCCTCCCGGCGAATCGCCATGCGCAAAGGAGAGCCGGATTTGTTCTCGGTCTAACTGATCGGTTGGCACTTTCAACACTTTCGCCCCTTTTGGAATCGGCACCGGCGTATTAGGAGCGTACAACACCGGCTCCCCAAACACTTTTTCTGTTTTCTTCAGCGCTTTCGCCCGCGACGGCTCGGTACCCACCACATCAGCGGCGATGACCCGGTTGTTCGTCAAATACGCCCCTTGCATGGCAGCGGATGCAGCCGGCGCGGACGAACACCTTCCGCGATGCCCATGATGTCGGTTAAGAACACCTCGTTTCCAAATGTCTCCTTATAAAACACCTCTTTGCCGAGACGAAGCAGCCGGTCATCGACGAGAACCGCTCCGTCCTCTTCCCGCAAGCGCCCGTTTGCCGTCGACAATGTTTTCACACGGCCGTCATCCGCGCCGATCCAACGTCCCCACCAGTCGATCCCAGTTCGCTCGCTTGCTTTATACGGCTTCACCGCTTCGTTGTCCGGTACAGCCGCGTACTCACCCCGGCGTAAAAGAAGAGCAGCCCCGGCAGCCAAAAGAAGGAGAACCGCGATGCCTAACGCAATGGCTGCCTTTTTCATCCGTTCATTCCCCCCTGCATGAAAATGGATTGCGGACATAGTATGCCCCGCCACCGGTAAAACTTGAGGCACACCGCCGGCGCTTTTTTCCGATGGGACAGCTGCCTCGAAGCGCCATCCCCGACGTTTCCATTACTCCATCTATACAGGCGAAACGCGTTACCGATCTGAAAACAGACCTGATATTCCCATGATTACCCATCTATACAACAAGCAACTGGGTACATACTATGTCACGGGTAGCGTCAAAAGTTCTATGAAAACTCCACACAGACCATCCCATTGAGCATCGTGGGGCATGCAGAGAGCCGGATTCGCCCTTGACCAACACCCGCCAAAGGTGGGAAAGAGTCGTCAAGGGCGACGGGGACAAAAAAGAAGGCAATAGGAAAGCCGCCCTTGCTTTTACCGAATTTTACCTTTGGCGGTGTTCGGTTGGTCAAGGGTTCGCTTCGCCGAATCCGGCAGGAGTTCTGTTCAACGGGCTCTGGAGGACAAAAAAGTTAGGCTGCCTCGTTTTGAAGGAAGTCCTGAGCCATGGTGATGAGCTTCGTCCACCGGGCTGGCATATGCGGCAGCTCGGCGAGCTCCGGGATGACGACCGGTACCCGGCCTTCGAGCGCGCTATGCGGGCGCAGAAAGTTGAAATACGCCACAAACAGCGTCACAAAGGACACCGAGCCTTCCTCGGCGCCAAACCCATGGGTCGGGCGGTAGTTGCCTTTAAAGGTCCGGTTGAATCGCTCGATGATCTGCTTGAGAGGGCGAAACTCTTCCGAGACCGGATCTTCGTTGGTCAGGCCGATCACCTGGCGGACGTCAAACGAAATCCCGTGCTGGGCAAAGAAGTGTTGCGCCAACCGGTAAATCGGGTTGCCATCCACGACGAACGACAAGTCGTCTGGAAGGGACGGCAGCTTCCTGAGGACATCATTGATCGCCTTGATGGCCGAGAGCGTGTCCCGGTTGGGCGAGACGCGATAGGACAGCACGATCTTTTTCACGGCGTCGAACATAAAGAATAGGTAATGCCAACGGCCCTTCACACGAATATATGTCTCGTCCCCACAGAACGAACCGGACAGCTCATACGGGAATCGGTCGACAAAGGGCTTGATCCAAAGCGCGACGCTGTTGGCGTAGTTGAGCACCGTCTGATGAGAGATCGAGACGCCATGGATGTCCTTCAGGGCGGCGGCGGTTTCCCTCGAGGACATCCCAAAGTTGACGTAGTACGTCAACACGAGCCCCAACACGTGCGGCGACGCAGCCAGCCGGGACAAATCGACCTTCGGCTTGATGAGCGACGAGGAAGCCAACGGGAGAAAGTCAAACAAGAACTCCCGAAACAAATACCGCACCTTGAAGGCTTGAGGATTCTGTTGAAACTGTTGGCGCTCTTTCTTCGTCATCCGGCGAAGGTTGGCCTGGTAAAACGGGCAATCGTTGTTCTTGCACTTATAGACGTTGTATTCCTTGCGTTCCTTGATTTTTTCCAACGTCTTTTTGCAGTGCGGACAACGAAAGACCGCTTGCTTGGTGAACCGATTTCGGTGGTTGAACCGGCATTGGCACACTTTGCATTGGTATTGCCCTTTTCCGCCGTTATTGGCGTACAGGTAAGAAGAGGGAGCCTGGCAGCGAGGGCAGGTCAACGAATCCGGAACACGGTGTTTCGCCTTCGCGCGGCGCTGGATGGGCCGTAAAGGACGTCTGTGCTGGGCTTCATAGTCTGCCAACAGCTTCCGGTAATCAAGGGTTTCCGGCACATCGATGATCGGAAGGTCATCGACCTGAAGTTTCCGGTACGGCTTTTGGATGGGTTCGTCCCAGTCCTCGAGATGCAAGGATTTTCCCAATATCACACCCATCAAATACACAATGATTTGATATTGGGTCTTGATGATTTCGAGCAAATAGGCTAATAATTGAGGTAACAAGCTTGTCACTCCTTTGTTTTGGCTGTTGGGTGTCGTTACCTCAATGATGGCCGAAAACAATGGGGGTGGCAAGCTTTTTTTCTTCCAACCGTTGAAACTCAAGGGAAAACCGTGAGTGTGGAGGATAAACTTTTGACAATACCATGTCACGGAAGGTGGTGAAAGGGATGAAAGCGGCAGGAACGCACGAAACACTCGAGTTGCACGAGCTGCTGATGTTTAAAAACACATGCCTCGCCAAAAGCATGGCCATGCGGCAAATGGTGAGCGACCCGCAACTGAAATCGCTCATCGAGCAAGACATTCAAAAAACAACGCAGCATATCCGCGACTTGCAAAACTTATTATCATAACGAACGAAGGAGGGACAATGATGCAGGCAACAATGACGCCGACCGGCGTATTAAATGATCAAATGATCGCCGCCGATTATCTCATTGGGGCGAAAAGCGCGATCAAAGGGTGCGCGATGGCCATTGCCGAAGCAGCGACCCCGGAAGTGCGCAATACGCTGAAGCAACATTTAAATGATGCGATTGCGTTTCATGAGCAAATTAGCCAATATATGGTCAACAAAGGGTATTACCATCCGACCAACGTTCAAGAGCAGTTGCGTATGGATATACAGGCAGCGCAACAAGTGCTGCAATCAGCCGGACGCTAGATGAATTCATGGGATTCGCCCATTAAAGGGAGAATCCCATTTTTTCATCATTTGCCCGCCATTCGCCCATCCTAACAAAGAGGGAGGTGAACATCATGAATCGCCGATGGAGGAGATGGGCAGTCTTGAGTGCAGCCGCAGCTTTGGTCGTCATCGCCGCCATTAGTTTCCACCGGCCGGCGACCGAACGGAACGCCCCGGCCCCACCGCGGCTTGAGCCGTTTGACACCAAAGACAGGCGCACTCATCCGACCGTCGTCACCTTGGACAGTCTCAGCGCAGGCGAACAGCTGAAACAGCGATTGAACGGGCACCCGCGCATTCGGGAAATCCGCCACAACCGCCGCGGCGACCGAAGCCACTATTTTGCAAACGACATCATCGTCCGTTTTCGGACGATGCCGACCGATCGCGAGCTTGCGCAAATCGAGGCCGCCGTTGCCGGACGGCTTGTTCAACAGCTTGATCACGTGTTTGTGTTCCGTTCGCGCGAGCGGACATATGAGGAGATGCGCCGCTATTTCCGCGCGATTCCAGCGGTCGACTATTGCGAACCGAACTACATTTACATGCAAAATGACCTTCGAGAAGCAGTGGAAAGGCCAAACGATTCGTTTTACGCCCGCTATCAATGGAATTTGCCCGCCATTGATACGGAAGCGGGCTGGACGTTGTCGCACGGCAGACGAACCGTACCTGTCGCCGTGATTGACAGCGGCGTCGATTTGACCCATCCCGATTTGGCCCGCCGCCTCGATCCCGGGTACAACGTGTTGGCCAACGATCGTTTGCCGGCAGACGAAAACGGTCATGGCACCCATGTTGCCGGCATCATCGCCTCACAGCCAAACAACGGCGAGGGGATTGCTGGCATGACTTGGCTGAACCCGATTCTGCCCGTTAAGGCATTGAACGCCGATGGCTATGGAACAAGCATTGACGTGGCGAAAGGAATCCGTTGGGCGGTCGATCACGGCGCCAAAGTCATTAATTTGAGCCTTGGCAATTACCAACCTTCTTCGGTGCTGGAGGAAGCGATTCGTTACGCCGATCAACACGATGTCGTCCTTGTGGCCGCTTCCGGCAATGACAGCACGTCCCAGCCGAGCTTTCCGGCCGCTTACCCGGAAGTGATCAGCGTCGGGGCGGTAGACCCGGATCTTTCGTACGCGTTGTACTCCAACTATGGCGATTATGTCGATGTCGTCGCGCCCGGGACGAACATTGCCAGCACGTTTGCCGGACACCGGTACGCCGCCCTTTCCGGCACGTCGATGGCCGCGCCACACGTCGCCGCGCTCGCCGCTTTGATCCGCTCTATCAACCCGCGCCTCACCAACGACGAGGTGCGCCGCGTGATCATTCAGAGCGCCGTCGATTTAGGCGACCGCGGAAAAGACCCGTATTATGGCTATGGGCTGATTAACGTTTACCGTGCGCTTCAGCTGGCAAAAGCCTCCGCTTCCTAAGAGGCTGGAAAAACGGGTGTTTGTCTTGGGCAAGGGGGAGCGTGTGAAAGACGATCCTGATGCGACAGAGCTTTTCTATTTGAGAAACGGGGTTGATAAGCGGCCTGCTCCGTTAAATCACCAGCCTTCTAAGCACCGCCATCCTGCGCCGTGCGGCCAACCATCGAACGGCGCAAAAAACGATGGGGCGTTGTTACCTCCCCATCGTTTTTTGATGTGTCAATATCGTCGTGACAATGCCGACAACGGTGACAACGACAAGCGAGTGAACAAATGGCACAGCATCGATGAGCAAGCTTCCGACCGAAATAATGCAAGCATCAATGACAAAGATAATGACTCCCACATTCCAGTTCGTCAATCTAGAAATAAACTGGGCAAGCAAGTCGGTGCCGCCCGTGCTCGTCTCTTCGCGCAGCATCACACCGATGCCCGCACCGACGAACGTCCCGCCGATGACTGCGGCTAAGAGCGGGTCTACGGTCACAATGCCGCGCAACCCCGACAATACATCGATCATCCACGAGGAGAAAAGAAGGCCGTGCAAGCTGTTGTAAAAAAACGGACGGTAATAAAACCAAGCCGCCAAATAAAGAGGAACGCTTAAGACGATCATCGTCAAGCCCGCTTGAACGTGCCAGACGTATTTGGCGATCAGCCCAAGGCCGATCATCCCCCCGTCAAGCAAATGATGAGGAACGAAAAAAACGTTGATCCCGATGCCGAGCAGCACGCTTCCCCCGACGATTGCCGCCAGTTTTCGCATCACCATGGTCGATCCCTCCGCCCCATTGGCCATTCGGCCAGCCCAAAACGAACAACGTGTCCCGGTAGTATGTATATGGCTTTTACCGGCCACGCTTGTCTCTTTTTTGCTGCGCCGGCGCGAAAAAACGGCGGATCGTTTAGCGGCTTGCGAACGAAAAATAAGAGGCTAGGCGTCAAGGCCTAGCCCCTTATTTTTGCGCTTTTGTCGCCTCGTCGTCATCGATGATGCCTTTGGTTGCGTTTTTAAATTCACGCAACGTTTTCCCGGCTGCTTGGCCTAATTCCGGCAGCTTTTTCGGACCAAAAATCAACAAAGCGAAAAAGACGATGAGCGCAATTTCCCCAAAGCCGATATTCATATTGGTCACTCCAATGCCCAACGTCGTTTCTCAAGTTATTATAGCATACCAAGGTCAGGTATGTCATCGTCTTTCCCTCGCCAAAAGCGGCGGCTTGCTCGGCGCTTACCGCTCCTTGAGCAGGCGCACCGGCACATCTTGCTCGCGTTCCGGTTCATCGGCGAAAAAAATGCGCGCCATTTCCTGCTCTTCATCAACGTGCTGAATGATCACCGCTTTTCCTTCATACGTCACCGGGACGATTTCTCCCGCTTCGGCAATCCGTTTGGCCCGGAGCCGTTCCATGTCCTATTCGCCTCCTTTCGCGCTGTCTTCGGCCTGCGCGCGCAAGCTTTTCCAAAACAACTCATCGTTGCAGACGATCTCATGCAGTTCCCCTTCGTCGCCTTTGGCGTTAATGATTTGTAACAGCTGCGTCATATCCTCGGTTTCATTCCGACCGTTTTTCACCCAATCATCACCTTTCTGTGGCAAACTCATGTCATGGACAGTGGCCATGTCGTTGACTCCCCTCAAAAAAAAGGAGTATGATTCGAATTGGTGTAATACAGAAAGGAGGAGAAACACTATGAAGGAGCGGGATTACTATTTTGACAACGCCAAATGCGCGTTAATGCTCCTCGTCGTGTTTGGCCACTTTCTGCGCCCGTACATTGACGGCGTCTTATGGGTGCACAGCTTGTATACGTGGATCTTCTTCTTCCATATGCCGGCATTCATCTTCATTTCCGGCTACTTTGCTAAGCGATTCCATGAGCAAGGCTACTTGCCGAAAATCATGAAAAAACTGCTGTTTCCGTACTTGTTGTTCCAGTTTCTTTACTCTATCTACTATTTCTTCCTGTACGACCAATCGTCGCTCGAACTCGACTTATTGACCCCGCATTGGAGCTTATGGTTTTTGCTTAGCCTGTTCAGTTGGAACGTTTTGTTGCTCTGGTTCGGGCGGCTGCCAAAATGGGCGGCGTTGCCAGCCGCGCTTTTGCTTGGGCTTGCCGGCGGCATGATGGAAGCGGAAAAATGGTTAAGCTTGTCGCGAACGCTTACGTTTTTTCCGTTCTTTCTGCTCGGGTTTTTCACGCAAAAGTCGTTGATCGAGCGCTTGTTCGCTGTTCCTGTGCGTCTCGTCTCCCTTGCGGTGCTGGTCGGAATGTTCCTTCTGATTCACTTCGGCTTTCCGGACCTCCCGCAAGATTGGCTGTACGGTTCGAAATCGTACGATACGCTCGGCGTTTCCGAACCGACGGGCATCATGAACCGCCTCGTCATTTATGCGGCCAGCTTGGTAATGATGTTCAGCTTTCTGGCGCTCATCCCGAGCCGGCGCTTCTCCTTTTCCGTGCTCGGGGCGCGCACGTTTTACATCTATATCTTGCACGGGTTTATTTTAAAATATTTGCACGAAACGCCGTTCCCGGATTTTATTATGGATGTGCACGGCTATCCGCTGCTGCTCGGCTTGTCGATCGCCGTGATGCTCATCCTCGGAAGCCAGCCGGTCATCCGGCTCGTGCGGCCGCTGTTGGAATGGCGGCTGCCGAAGTGGCGGCAGACCGCGTCATAGCGTGCAAAAAGGGTGTCCCGCAACAGATCGGGACACCCTTTTCCGCCTTCTTGTCGAACATGCTGGTCGAGGAGCTGAAAGCGCCCGCAACGGAGCGAGACGCTCTTTTTCCATGCCATCTATACGTGCCGACTTCTTCGAACGAGTCGCTCGTGAAGGCGGACGATTTTTCGACCCGCCCTCGCTTGTGACAGTCTCGCCACCGGTTTAGCGCGAGCGGGCGGCTTGCACCGCCGCGGCCAGCGCGGCCGCCGCCGCTTTTGGCTCCGAAGCGGAAGCGATGGCGCTAATGACGGACACACCGTCCGCTCCGGCTTCAATGACCGCTTGCGCATTGTCAACCGTGATGCCGCCGATGGCGACAATCGGAATCGCGATTCCTTGTTCGCGCAAGGATCGGAGAATCTCCGGTCCTTGCGCCTCGTTCGCATCTTCTTTCGAGCGGGTCGGATAAATCGGACCGACGCCGATGTAGTCGGCGCCCGCCTCAATGGCCGCTCTCGCCTCCTCGACATTATGAGCGGAAACGCCGAGAATTTTGTCGCCGATCTTCTCCCGCACGCGCCGTGCGTCTTCATCATCTTGGCCGACATGAACGCCGTCGGCGTCAATGGCGATGGCCAGCTCGACATCATCGTTGACGATCAGCGGCACGCCATACGCGCGGCAAAGCCGCTGCAGCTGCCGAGCCAGCGCTTCCTTTTCTGCCCCCTGTAAAGCTCCCGCTCCCTTTTCGCGAAATTGAAACAGCGTCACGCCGCCGTCAAGCGCTTCTTTCAACACGTCGACAGCCGGCCGCTCGCTGTTTTGGCTTCCCATAATGAAGTAAACGGCCAGCCGCTTTTTCATCTCCTCACTCGCGATGCGCGCCATCGACCTCACTCCCCGTATTGCCGGTAAGCCCAATGATTCGTCGGCCCGTGTCCATGGCCGATGCCGAGCGGATGGGCGATCGCTGATTGCACAAACGCTTTCGCCGTCCCGACGGCATCGACCGGGTGTCTTCCTTTTGCCAGCTCAGCCGCCACCGCTGCGGCGAACGTGCAGCCGGTTCCGTGCGTATGACGCGTATCAATCCGCTTGCTTTTAAAATACGAAAATTCGCTGCCGTTATACAAAAGGTCAACCGTCTCCTCGCCCTCATCGTCATGGCCGCCTTTCACGACGACATAGCGGGCGCCCATGCGGTGGAGAAGGCGCGCGGCTTCGCGACGGTCATCCATCGTCCGGATCGCAACACCCGTTAGCGCTTCCGCTTCCGGAATGTTCGGCGTAATGACAAGCGCCAACGGCAACAGCGCCTCTTTCAGCGCCGCCACCGCCTCTTCCTGCAACAGCGGCGCACCGCCTTTGGCGATCATCACCGGGTCGACGACCAACCGCTCCCATTGATGCTTTTTCACTTGTTCGGCAACGGTGCGGATGATCTCAGCGCTAAAGAGCATACCCGTTTTGACCGCATCTGCCCCTAAATCCGTCGCCACCGATTCGATTTGGGCGGCAACGGCTTCCGCCGAGAGCGGATAAACTCCTTGAACGCCGAGCGTATTTTGCGCGGTCACCGCCGTAATCGCCGACATGCCGAAGACACCGAGCTCTTGGAACGTTTTCAAGTCGGCCTGAATGCCGGCGCCACCACCGCTGTCCGACCCAGCAATCGTCAACGCTTTATAGACGGTCATCGTTCTTCCTCTCCTTTTCCCTTACCGTTGTTCGACCCGGCCGGTACGCTTCACATCATCGGCTGTCGTATGCGCGAGCGCATCCAAAAACGCTGCTTGGAAGCTGCCCGGGCCGCGCTCTCCTGCCTCCGCAGCCGCCCGTTCCGCCGCAACGCCGTAATACGTGAGCGCCGCCACCGCCGCTTTGACCGCATCGCGCTCAACGGCCGCAAATGCTCCGATGACTGACGTTGCCAAACAGCCGGTGCCTGTCACTTTCGTCAGCAGCGGGTGCCCATTGCCGACCACATAGACCGTTTGTCCATCGGTGACGACATCTTCTTTTCCCGTAATCGCCACGACGGTGCCAAGCTCGGCGGCCGCCCGTTTGGCCAAAGCGACCACATCTCCGCTTCCTTGGCCGGCATCAACCCCTTTAATCATCCACGGTTCACCGATCATATTGGCGATCTCCGCCGCATTGCCGCGTACAACGGCGAGTTTGATCTGTTCGGCGATACAGCGCGCCGTCTCCGTTCGGTAGTTGGTCGCTCCGACACCGACCGGATCGAAAATGACGGGTACGCCAGCCTCGTTGGCCGCCCGCCCGGCCATAAGCATCGCCTCGACTTCGGCCGCGTTCAACGTTCCGATATTCAACACGAGCGCCCCGGCGAGCTTCGCCATCTCGGCCACTTCCTCTTTCGCATACGCCATCACCGGCGAAGCGCCGAGCGCTAAGAGTCCGTTCGCCGTAAAGTTCGTCACGACGACATTCGTGATATTGTGGACGAGCGGATTCGCTTTTCGCACGCGCTCGAGCAGCTCCGCCCATTCATACCCATGGCTCATTCCCGAATCCATCCCCCTTTTCACTCGACCTCTTTACCGCTGTCTCCGGCTTAGCAGCGCCAACATCACAGCAATCTTCCTGCTAACGAAGCCAGCCATTCGTCCCATCCATCAGTCTACTCTTTCTTTTTTTCAATTGCAAGAAAAGAAAAAAAGGCGGCTGTCAACACCGCCTGATTTACTACTTCTTTAACGGCCCTCCCGCCGGTTTCACCGCTTCGAGCTCATCGGCCGCCGATGATAGCCGCTGCGGCAGCGGCCAGTTCCACAGATCGAGATCAACGATATAGCGAGGCCGCCGTTTTGTTTCTTTATACATTTTCCCAATATATTCACCGATCAGCCCGAGCGCCATCAGCTGCAAGCCGCCTAACAGCCAAATGGAGGTAATGAGCGATGTCCACCCTGTCGCCGTATGCCCGGCCCATTTAAGAAAAAGGAAGTAGGCTCCAAAGGCGAGGCTGATGACAAAAGAGAACAACCCGATGAGCGAAATAAAGCGAATCGGGGTGACGCTAAACGAGGTCACTCCATCAAGAGCAAACGAAATCATCTTTTTCAATGGATATTTCGTTTGCCCGGCCAGCCGCTCCTTCCGATCGTAATAAATGGCCGTTGACCGGAAGCCAAGGAGCGGGACGATGCCGCGCAAAAACAAGTTCACTTCCCCAAACTGTTCCAGCGCGTCAACCGCCCGGCGGCTCATGAGGCGGTAGTCGGCATGGTTGTAAACGAGGTCGACGCCAAACATCTTCATTAACCGGTAAAATCCTTGGGCGGTATGGCGTTTAAACCATGTGTCCGTGTCGCGGCGCCGGCGCACGCCGTAAACGATATCATAGCCTTGGCGAAACTTTTGTACAAACTCGCGAATGGCCGACACATCGTCTTGCAAGTCAGCGTCGATCGAAACGAGGCAATCGGCGTGCGCTTTCGCCGCAAACAGTCCGGCCAACAGCGCGTTTTGGTGACCCGCGTTGCGCGCTAGTTTCAGCCCCTTCACTTCCGGGTAGCGCAAGCTCGCCTTGTAAATGAGCTTCCACGTGCTGTCGCGGCTGCCGTCATCGACGAACAGGAGCGCACTTTTTGGCGAAATGAGCCGCTCTTCGATCAGCTCTTCGCGCAATGCCCGCAAGCGGCCGATCGTCTCCGGCAGCACTTCCTCCTCATTGTAGCACGGCACGACAATAGCCAAGATCGGGTCAGACATGTCATCTTCCTCCTTCCCGCACCACTTTGTATAAGTAGATCGTCCAAGCCGATTCATCAGAGCGGAACACCCGTTCAAGCCGAAGGGCGTTTTCCGCTGCGTTTTCAATCGGCAGCGCCGAAAAAATGTAGCGCCCGCCCATCTCGTAAAACGCCTCCGTGTTCAATTCAAGATGGCGGATCGTCCGTTTCGAGTTTTTCTTAAACATATAGCGCTTGCCGAGCTCATCGACGAACAAGTAGCAGCGCCCGCCCCACTCATCGAAATACTCGCGCAGTTTTTTGTTTTTTTCGAGTTCTTTGGCAATGATGCGGCGGAAGCGGTATTTATATTCCAACGGATAGAAATTGTTGTACGTATCAAGTGTGTAAAAGCCGTTGTATTGCGCAATCGCCGGATGGATGCCAATGCTGGCGACGCGGTATGTATGCACAGGACGGCCGATATACTCGCGGATGGCCGCAAACTGCTTTTCGGCGTAAAATTCACGGAACGACGGTTGATGGCGGTAGACGATTTCCTCATTGTACGAGATGAGCACCACCAGCTGCAAAGCGATGGCCGCCGCACCGACCGCCTGCCACCTTCGCCCTTCCTGCCAAACAATTTTCAGCGCCATCGCAAACAAGACATAAATGACCATCGGGCGCAAGAAATGATAGCGGGCAAAATTGAACTTATCGAGCAAATCAAATCGTTCGGTAAGCGGCAGCCATCCTTTGTAAAACCAAAACGCATACCACGTAGACAAGGCAACGTTCAGCACGTGCAGCACGACAAACGGCGTTTCCTGTCGCCAGCGCTTCCGTTTCCAAACAAAATACAAGGCAATCAACGTCACCGGCAAGATGACGAGCCCATGCACGGTCATCACATGCGTGTGCCCGAGCACGTAGTTTTTGAACGTCAAGCGGATGACGCGCCAAAGTGGCAAACGGGCGTGGAAATACTCGTCACGGCTCGTCGGTTCATCAGAAAACAACAACGAATGAACGAGCCGGTAATCGACCGCCAAATAGAGCGTTGTCATATAGGCGATCGCGGCGAAAAACCGCCAGTTCCAGCCTTTGCCGCGGATGACGTCCACAAGCCACCAAACACCGAGCGCGCTTAAGAAAAAGAAAAAGCCGAGAACAAAACTGGAATACAGCGGCAAGAACGTCAACACCGCCCAGTTCACCCATGAGCGCTCGCCGTTGCGGATGTTTAAAAACGCCCAAAGCGCAAGCGGCATGCCGAGCGTGCTTAACATGCCCGACGGCCAAAACGGTGTCAGCGCAAACGTCAAAGCGGCACCGATGCGA
Organism: Geobacillus sp. C56-T2; assembly: GCF_007829715.1. Taxonomy (NCBI): domain Bacteria; kingdom Bacillati; phylum Bacillota; class Bacilli; order Caryophanales; family Anoxybacillaceae; genus Geobacillus; species Geobacillus sp. C56-T2. The sequence continues at coordinate 1,472,837 of NZ_VJWB01000001.1, read as the reverse complement.
ATCCATAGCCAACGCCGGTCTGGCAAGACATGCGTTTTCAACAACAAATACATGCCGATGAACGCAAAGACGCGAGTGATCGCTTGGCTCATTCCGTAGGCATACACGGACGGAAACAACGCATGGAGCCAAACGATGCCGCTGAATTCCGTGCCGAACGCGTTGCGCGGCAGCCCGTTAATGATTTGCGGAATGATCCCATCGACCGGCCCGAACAATTCGCCGCTGCGGGCGAGCACTTTATACCAAGCGATGTTCGAGTCCAAATTGTCGTGAACGCGCATATGGGCATCTTCACCGAGGACAAAATACGGCGACACGTACAAGGCGATGGCAAGCAGCGAGAAGAACAGGAGTCGCTTTTCAATCGCCGGCACCTTTTCTCCTCCTTTCGCCCGGCTCATGTCTTTCCTTATTTTTCAACACATCAGGAAAATTATTCATGATGGTGGAAAAAAGCGGGTGTCAAATAAAAAGCCGCTGGCGGCTCGGCTAAGCCAAGCGACAGCGGGGTCGTCTTCATCTTCCGGGCTCTGTTCCCCATTTATGCGCGGAACGACCGCGAAGATGGCATCCCTCTCGTCAACTGCACGGCCTGTGCCCTAGGAGTGGGTGGGGCTGGCCCCAAAAGCATTCGAAATCCGTCTCATTAAATGCCACGGCCTATGTCCTAAAAGGAGCGGGGCGCCGTCCCCAGCCCCGGCTCAAGGAACGGGACGGCCCGGATAGGCGCCTTTCCATTCGCCCGCGTCAAGCGGAGAACAAGGCGGCCGGATTGCGGATAAATATTTGCTCCAGCTCCTTGTCGCTGATTCCTTCGTTTTTCAAAACCGGAAGGATGTTTACAAACAAATGCTCGACATGCCAGTTGATCATCATTTCCGCAAACGGCTCCGGCAGCGTGAACGGGCGGCCGAGCCAAAGGTTGACCGTATCATGGGAAAGCATGATCCGATCGGCATATCCGTCGCGGAGAAGGGCGAGCAACGTCTGCACCCGCTCCTCGTCCGTCGGCGCGCCGACCATCCCTTGAATGCCGAAACGGTCAAAAGCGATATAGACGCCGTAAGCGAGCGTGCGGCGGTGGTAATCGGGGTCGGTGTTGCCGCACATATGGCCGATGACGATTTTTTTCGGATCGGCGCCGTGCTCAAGCAAATAGGCGGCTTGCTCCGGCCCCATCGTTCCTTCTTGCGTGTGAGTGATGATGACCGCGCCCGTTTCTTTTTGCGCGCGGGCGGCAGCGCGGAAAAACAGCTTCTCATACTCGGTGATGCGCCCTTTGCTTGAGGCAAGTTTAATGACGCCGGCTTTGACCCCCGTGCCGGCGATGCCTTCGGTCAATTCGGTCGTGAACATATCATAAATATCGTCCTCAGCGGTCCCAAGCAGCCGGCGGAATTGGAAATACGGCGGCGCCCCTTCCCCTTCATAGTAATAGCCGGTGGCGCAAATGATGTTCAGCCCGGTTTCTTCAGCGACGCGCCGCAAAAACGCCGGATTGCGCCCGCAGTCATTCGGCGTCGGGTCCACGACCGTTTGGACGCCGTGCCGTTTCATTTTCTCGGCCGCTTCGATCGCCACGCGCAGCGCTTCGTCTTCGCGGAATGGGCCGCGCGTCACATCGCCTTGAAACCCCGGATAACCGAACAGAAAATGCTCGTGGATGAGCGTTTTGCCAAGCTGGTCCGCCGGCACCGGACCAAGAACCGTCTCGACCGTCTTCGCCATCAGGCGTTCGCCCCTTTCCCCGCTTTTTCATATTCCTCTTCCTGCAATTTTCGCCAAAGCAGCTTGCCGCTTGACGTCATCGGCAGCGACCGACGGAACTCGACGAGGCGCGGGTATTTGTACGCCGCCATTTGCGTTTTCGCCCACTCGATGATCTCTTCTTCCGTCACTTTACCGACATATTCGTCGTGAAGGACGATAAACGCTTTGACCGTTTCGCCGCGGCGCGGATCCGGCACGCCGACGACGCACGCCTGCTGGACGGCCGGATGTTTGTAAAGGAGCGATTCAACCTCAGTCGGCCACACTTTATACCCGGAAGCGTTGATCATCCGTTTGACGCGGTCAACGATGAAAAAGTAACCTTCCTCATCCATCCGCCCGATGTCGCCGGTGCGGAAAAACCGCTTGCCATCCAATTCGATGAACGCCTCTTCCGTTTCCTTCTCACGCCGGTAATAACCGCGGAACACTTGCGGGCCATGGACAACGATTTCCCCGATCTCGCCAACGCCGAGCTCTCGGCCGGTCGCCGGGTCGATGATGCGCGCGTCGACATCGAAAGCCGGCACGCCAAGGCATTGCAATTTCGGGCGATCCGGCGGATTGAAATGCGTCTGCGAAATGGTTTCCGTCAACCCGTAACCTTCAAAATAGCGAACGCCGGTAAGTTCGAACAATTTTTCCCCGACCGCTTCCGGAAGCGCCGCCCCGCCGCCGGAAATGCTGGAGAGCGAGGAAATGTCATACCGGTCAAGCGCTGGATTGGCCAAAAAGTCGATCAGCATTGTGCTGATGTTCACCCAATGCGTGCAACGGTACAGCTCGATCAACCGAGCGGCCGCATCCCGATCCCAGCGCGTCATGAGAACGATCGCTGCGCCGGCGAAAATCGGCGTATGCATGCTGTGAACCATGCCGGTAACGTGGAAAAACGGCAGCGTCGCCAACGCGACCGAGTCGCTCGTCACATCGCCCCAATGGTAAGCGCCGACGATGTTCGCGTTCACCGTCCGGTGTGGGTGGATGCAGCCTTTTGGCACCCCGGTCGTCCCGGACGTGTACGGCAAAACGGCGATGTCATCGACATGGCCGCCGTATGGAAGCGGCGGTAATTGGGCGGCAAGGCAGTCTGTCCACAAACGAATTCGCTCATCGCGCCAACCTCGACGCGGCGCCGCCACTTCCGCCGGCAAGGCGACCGGTGATTCAGCGGACGCATAATCGGAGTACGCCGCGGCGATGACGTGCTCAAGCGGCGTCCGGCCGAAAAGCGGAACGACGTTATCAAGCAGCTCCTGTCCTACCAAGGCGACTTTCGTGTCACAATCGTTGACGTAAAAGGAAAGCTCTTCTGAGGTGTTCATCGGGTTGATCGGCACGACAATGGCTTCGGCGCGCAAAATGGCGTAGTAGGAGATGATAAATTGCGGAGAATTTTGCATGTACAAAAGAACGCGGTCGCCCGGTTTGACGGACAGCGTTTGCTGCAAGTAGCCGGCAAGCGCGTTGACGTCATCAAGCAGCTGTTTATACGAATACGCAGCGCCGTAATAGTAAAGGGCCGGTCTGTTTGGATAACGTTTCACCGTTGTTTCCAGATGGTCCACAAGCGTCGTCTCGGGCACAGCCAGCGTTTTCGACAACCGTTTTGGCCAGTACGGATAATGACGGGTATTCATCTCATATCCCTCCTTATTTTTGGCACGATCACCGCCAGAACCGCTCTTAGGCCAAAGACAGCGATGGTCAACGATGAGGTCCAAACCCATTCTGACCAGTTGGTATGCGGGCGGCTGCTTTTATTGTACGCGCTTTCATTTTTATTTTCAATAATATTCAGAATATAAAATAACAAGATCTTCTCTGCGCTTACATGTCCATGCGGAGCCCCCGCGCAAACGAGGGCGGGCCAGCGACATGCTCTTGATGGATCCAACCTATATGCCGACAGGGGATAGGTGACGCAGGCGACAGCAAGCGAGATGCTCTTGGTTGATGAAGCATTCACTGTGACGCGGCCGACGGGAGAAAGAGGGAGAGGGATCGCCGGCGAGCCTTCCTTTTGCTGCTCGCCTGTTGCCTAACGCCAAAGGGCGGGATCACCCCTTGGCGTTTTGGCCGATTCATTTTCCCCTTACACCGCATCTCTTCCTTTGCCCGAGTCGCGAACGTCCATCAACGCCGGCGGATACGGAGCAAAATAGCGCTGCTGCAACAAATACTCGTTCTCTTCACGAATGACCCACGACTTTAACACGCTCGTCACGCTGCTGAGCGGAAGCTGGTGCGCCCGATACTGGGCGAGGAGTTCAAGCACGTATTGCTTTTCCTTTGCCGACATTTCTTTTTTGAAATATCCCATCAGATGTTGACAAACGTTCACATGCGAGCGCCGCTGCGGCGCGCGGGCAAACAGCGCGTGCAATCCTTGCTCGTACGCGTTTAGCACCTCCTCAATCGGGAGACGTTCACGGTTGGCCACCAAGCGGCCAAGCTGCTTTAAGCCGGTCTGGCTGTACGCCATGAACAAGTATTTATGTTCGGAATGAAAGCGCACGAGCGCACGCATTGATCGTTCCGCTTTCACTTCCCGAAACAAGGCGAGCGAGAACAATTTGGTCAAAAAATGTTCGCGAATCGCCGCATTCATCAAACGTCCTTCTTCTTCAATAACCGCATAGGGAAAGCGGCGAACAGCCTGTTCCGCGAACATTCCCATCCCTTTTTCGACCGGCATGGCCCGGTCTCCTTCGTGATAAATTTTCACTTCTTTTATGCCGCAAGTTGGTGAGCGGCCTTTGAAAATGAATCCGTCCACTTCACCGATCGTCTCAAGAAACTCGCGAGCAAACGTCTTCATTTCCTCCGTCCAATCGCGATTGGACGCGGGCTGCACCAACCGTTTTTCCTCGCCGCGCTTGACCAACCGCACCGTCTCCCGCGGAACACCGAGTCCGATGGCTACCTCCGGACATACCGGAATGAAGCGGGCGACATCGGCTAAACGAGCGACCAACGAATGATGAATGATATCCCCGTTATAGCGACAAGCGGAAAAACCTAGACACTCGCTCACCACCACAACAGGAGTGGCATAATACATCAGCACCCCTCCTTTCTCCCGCCATTCTCCCTTTATTGTATCCGAAAAAGCGATCGACTGTCATGAAGGAAGGGAAAATCGCCGCGCCGCCGCTCTCAGCCGCTTACGTTCCTCCCGCTGCTTTGTCTATCGGTGATATGGGGCGAACGGCAATCCCTTCGTTTTGCAATGCCGCATGCAACCGTCGGGCAAACCGGACCGCCTGTTCGTTGTCGCCGTGCACGCAAATGGTGTCAGCGTCGATCGCCACCTCTGTCCCTTGCACGGAACGAACGCGCCGCTCGCGAACGATCATGAGCACTTGCCTAACGGCCTCCTCTTCATCAACAATGACGGCTTCGCGGCAGTTTCGCGGCGTGAGCGTGCCATCGGCCTGATACGTGCGGTCGGCGAACGCCTCGCTTGCCGTCCGCAGCCCATGCGCTTGACCAGCGCGGATGAGCTCGCTGCCTGCCAGGCCGTACAAGACAAGCCCCGGATCGACATCCCGCACGGCCTTGGCGACCGCTTTGGCTAAGGCGGCATCGGTTGCCGCCATATTGTACAGCGCCCCGTGCGGCTTGACGTGCGTCATCACGCCGCCTTCCGCCTTGACGAACGCTGATAGCGCGCCAATTTGGTAGACGACGTACGCATACACTTCCTCCGGCGAAACGGCCATCATCCGCCGGCCGAAACCGAGCAAATCGGGGAATCCGGGATGGGCGCCGATGGCGACGCCGTGCCGGATGGCGAGCTGCACCGTTTCCCTCATGACGAGCGGATCACCGGCGTGAAACCCGCAAGCAATGTTGACGGACGTGACATACGACAAAATCTCCTCCTGTCCAAGCCGATACACGCCAAAACGTTCACCGAAATCGCAGTTCAAATCAATCGTTTTCACTGTTCTCTCCTCCATTGGCAGCGAATGGCGGCGATCCATCGGCTGAGCCGCCGCTGTTGTTCGCTATAAAGTCGCAACGCTTCTTCGCGCGCAATCAGCGCAAATTGAATATGATCACCAGGGCGCGCCTGCGCCAATACGGGCAAATCGGCTGCCGCCACTTGGGCGATGCGCGGATAGCCGCCCGTTGTCTGGCTGTCGGCCATCAACACGATCGGCTGACCGGAGGACGGAACTTGCACCGTGCCGAACACAACCGCTTCCGAAACCATCTCCCGCTCCCGCTCAAGCGCCAACGCTGGACCGGCAAGCCGGTAGCCAATCCGATCGGACCGCGCCGTCACCTCGTAGCAAGCGGCAAAGAACTGGCGGCGGCTTTCCGGCGTAAACTCGCCATACTCCGGGCCGGGGACGGCGCGCACCGTTTTCGTTTTTCCGCCAATATATCGGCTGGCTGAACGGGCCAGCCCCCAGCGAAGCGGCTTGGCAACGCGGTGCCGGCATGCAGCGCCCGTCGGCAGCACATCCCCCGGCTGGAGCGGGCGGCCTGATAAGCCGCCGAGCCGTGCGGGGACGTATGTCGAGCGGCTGCCCATGACAGGCGGCACAGCGATGCCGCCTGACACCGCGATATACGCGCGCCACCCCGCCCGGCACACACCGATCTTTAGGACGTCCCCCGGCCGAACGATTGCCGGTTTCCAAAGCGGGAGCGGCCGTCCATTGAGCATGCACGGGAAATCACCGCCACATACAGCGATGACCGTCTCAACGTGAAAGCGGAGCGTGGGACCGACCATCGTCGCTTCGAGCACCGCCTCATCGCCGGCGTTGCCAACAAGCGCATTGGCGAGACGGTACGCCCAGACGTCCATCACCCCGCCGGGCGGCACGCCGACGTGCCGGTAGCCGCTGCGCCCCCGATCTTGAACAGTCGTAAAAAATCCGCCTTCCAGCACATCAATCATCGTTCTCTCTCCCAACGTGCAAATTCCTCGCGGCCAATCGGCCGAAACTGGACGATGTCACCGGCTGAAAGCAAGCTTGGCTTTTCGCCGTGCGGGTCGAACAGTTTGACCGGTGTCCGGCCGATCAACTGCCAGCCCCCTGGCGTTGCCAGCGGATAGACGCCGGTCTGCGCCCCGGCGATGCCGACCGAACCGGCGGGCACCATGGTGCGCGGCACTCGTCGCCTCGGCGTCGCCAAGCGCGGCGATAATCCTCCCAAATAAGCGAACCCTGGAGAAAAGCCGATCATATAGACGCGGTAACGTCCCCCAGCATGAAGCGCCACCACTTCGTCCTCCGTCATTCCATGAAAGCGGGCGACCTCCGCCAAATCCGGTCCCAACTCGCCGCCGTAACAAACCGGGATGACGACCGTCCGCGCCGGAGGGCGAACGACCGGTTCCGATGACTTGAGATGCTCGCGCAGCCAAGCGCATACATCGGCAGCAGAGCCGACGACGAACGGATCGTAGTAAACGGTGAGCGACGAAAACGCTGGGACCATTTCTATAATCCCTTCTTTGCGCGCGCCTTCGAGCCGCGCCGCCACCTCATGAACGACATCGTTGACCCGTTCGTCAATACGGTCGGCAAACCGAATCGTCACCGCGTATTCACATAATGGAACCAACGTATACTCCATCGTCATCCCTGCCCCCGAAACCCAAGCTCGCGCGAAATGGCCATCGCCGCCTGTTTCAACCGCGGAACGATGCGCGCTATATCGTCCGGTGAAAACCGTTGTTCCGGGCCGGCAACGCTCAGCCCGGCGACCGCCGCTCCTTCATGGTTGAAAATCGGCACGGCAACGGCGGCCGAATAGTTTTCTAGCTCGGAATAGCTGACCGTATAGCCGCGGTTTCGGCCTTCCTCCAGCAATCGGCGCAACACTTGCTTGTCCGTCACTGTACATTTCGCCATTTTCACTAACTCGACTTGTTCGACATATCGTTCCCGATCGGCCTCATTCATAAACGCCAGCAAGATGCGCGGGCACGCCCCGGCGTACAGCGGCGCGCGTCGCCCAACCTTCGTGTACACGCGCACCGGTTCAGACGTCTCGACTTTTTCGATATACAGCGCCTCATCACCATCCCGGATGACGAGATTGACCGCTTCTTTCGTTTCTTCTTTCAGCCGCTCCATGACCGGCAATGCCACCCGGCGAAGATCAAGCCGCTCGGCGACGAGCGTTCCAAACGTTAGCAATGACAACCCAAGCTCATAGTCATCGCCTTGTTTTTGCAGAAAACCAAGCGCGACAAGCGACTGCGCCATGCGATACACCGAAGTTTTCGGCATTTGAAGCCGCGCGACCATCTCTGGCAGCGTCAACCGTTCACTCTCAAGAAACAAATCGAGCAGTTCTTTCGTTTTTAAGACCGTTTTATTCATCGTCGCCCCTCTTGTTCCGAATTTCAGAATATGAATTCCAAAATAAGAATTATCTATTTCTTATTATAATGAAAAATAAAACAATTTTCTAGAAGGGCGGTGATTTACTCGCGTAACCGCTTCCCAGCATCGTTTTTCAAATAGAAAAGCCTTGCAACAGTGCACACTTTTTTTCATCGACCAAAGGAAACCAATGTTTTTCACCAGCCTTCTAGAAGGCCGGTGAAAAACCGCTGTCACACACCAATTGGAGGCATTTTCATTCAGAAAAGAAAGCTGATGCTGCGAGGTTTCTCTCATTGAGAAATGGGTGGAGTTCAGCAGTATTTTGCACGAAATCACCAGCCTTCTAGAAGGCGGATGAAAAAACGTGGTTTCCTTGATCGATCGAACACAGGGGCGGATGCAACAAGGTTTTCCTACTTGAGAAACGATGTGGAGAAGCGGTTACGCAAGTCAATCACCAGCCTCCTAAGGAAGAGGTTGTGTTAGCCAATCACCGGGCTCCTAGCACAAAATGAAAAGAGGATGTCCCACAGCGAGCGGGACATCCTCTTTCACCGCTATCGGCAGGCGCTTACCGCTTATGCCGATCTATATCTATTTGGCCCATCTTGAAGGGCGGCGACCTTATCGATCAGCGCCGGCCGGCTTCAAACCGAGAGGCGTTTCAAAAACACATAACTCACCTTTTGGTATTCCATTTTTTCCTCATAAAACCGATGAGCATCAACCCGCTGCAATCCCGATGACAGCGAAACAATTCCGTAGCCGTTCGCCTTCGCCCATTCATGCACGTACGACAGCAACGCCTTTCCGTACCCTTTCGACCGCTCGCTTGCAGCAGTGACCAAGTCGCATACCCAAACAAAACGGCCGTTGTAAAGCGTAATCATCGGCATGAACCCGATGACGGCCACCATTTTGCCTTGATCATCATTCAATGCCACCAGCTTATACCCTTCTTTTTCTTGAGCTTCGCGCACAAGCGAAACATACGTTTCTTCATCCAAGTGCGTGCGCAGTTCGCGCATGATGGGAAAAGCGCTTCGTACTTCCTCTTCGGTTTCAAGCCAAACAAACGATGGCATGGTTTTCCTCTCCTTTTTGCTACTGAATTGTAGACGATGTCATTTCCACTTGTCGAGAAAAATCGAAATGCAAGGGACATGGCGCTTTACCGTTTGGCTTCGCTAATGGGGGAACCTTTCCGGGATTGACTTCTCGTTATACGTCAACGAAGCCAGCACAGCCGGCAACGCATCAATCACGTCCGACGCCAGTACATCCCATGGAGAATGGCCGTGTTGGACAAGCCAATCAGCGGCCTTTCCATGCACGAACACCGCATTGCTCACCGCCGGCTGCACCTCCTTATGCTGCAGCAAAAACGCCGCAATGATGCCCGTCAGCACATCGCCGCTGCCGCCCTTTGCCAACGCCGGGTTGCCGGTCGCGTTCACATACTGCGCCCCGTCCGGCGTCGCAACAATCGTATACGGCCCTTTTAAGACGACATAGACTCCGTATTCGATCGCCAATCGCTTCGATACGCCAAAGCGGTCATGCTCCACTTCGCGAACGGAACGATGGACGATGCGCGCCATCTCCCCGGGATGCGGAGTAATGACCGTCGGCGCGCTCCGTCCGCGCACTTGTTCGGCGTAGTCATCCCAAAAAAACAGAGCGTCTGCGTCAAGAACGAGCGGCACTGGCTGGCGCACTAGTTCGCTTACTAAGCGGCGCACGCCGTCTGTCCGACCCATTCCCGGACCGATCGCCATCGCATCGATGTCAAGCCCGTCCCAATCGGCGGCGCCGGCAAATGCGCCATCTTCCGCCGGCCATAGTCGGCACATCGCCTCCGGCACACGGCTCGCCACCACCTCGTACACCGTTTCCGGAACCGCCATCGTCACAAGACCAGCCCCGCCGCGAAGCGCTGCTTTCGCCGCCATCGTCACCGCCCCGCTCATCGCCTTGGATCCGCCGACAATAAGCAGCTTGCCGTGCGTTCCTTTATGCGCGGACCGCGTTCGCTTTGGCATCGTCCGCGCGACATCGTCCTCTTCCCACAAAAACCGGGCAGCCGCCTTCGCCTGCACCGCTGCGGGCGGAATACCGATATCGACAACAGCGAGCTCTCCGTAATAATCCGCGGCTGGAAACGTATACGCCCCAAGCTTCGGGCATTGGATCGTGAGCGTGACATCGGCGCAAACGGCGGTGCTGACGTCGCCGCCGTCCGCCGGCACTCCGCTCGGCACATCGATCGCATATATTGTCGCCTGTGCGCGATTCACTTGTTCAATGATTTCTTTGTACGGCGAGCGCACCGTCCCTTTGACGCCAATGCCAAGAAGCGCGTCAACGATGGCGTCATAATGCGGCAGGCGCGCCGCAAACGCCTGTTCATTGCCCTCATAAGGCAGCCACGAATAGCCGGACCGCTCGTACACCTCAAGCGCTAGGAGCGCCGCCCCTTTCACCTTTTCCCGCGGCGGAATGAGCCAGACATCGGTTTCATAGCCATAACTTTTCAACATGCGCGCGATGACGAACCCATCGCCGCCGTTATTGCCCGTCCCAGCGAGCACCGCGACCCGAGCGGCGCGCGAGATCCGCTCTTTCAACGCCCGAAACAGCGCCTGTCCAGCGTTTTCCATCAACGAATCGCTGCGAATGCCAATTTTCTCCTCTACTTCTTGGTCAATGGCGTACATTTCACCAGTCGTCACGATCGGAATCATTGTCCATTCCCCTTTCCAGCCGATTGTAACTCCTCCCAAAGTACGAACGTTCAAGGTGTAGACCTTTCCATCCGCCAAGCTTCACTCGAATTTTGCAAGCGAAACAGGAAGAGAACGTTTCCCTTTATCGGCGGCATTCAATAACGAGCGTCCGAATCGATGAACGTTCGCGCGTCCATTAGCGCTGGGGCCGCTCTGTTGTATGGTTTAGGAGGCTGGTGATTGACTCGTGGATACGGCTTTACCATGTCATTTCTCAATGAGAGAACCCTTGTTGCATCGGTTCTGTTTTTCACTCATTCTCCGATTGATGAAGGGAAGCCGCGGTTTTGCACCAACCTTTTCGAAAGATGGTGAATGAACGAAAGGGACGGCTCGTTGTATCTCTCGTTCAATGAGGGAAGCCTTGTCAAATCTGCTCTCCTTGCCCATCCAGTCGGTGCGAGCAAAACACTCATTTTCACCAGCCTCCACCGGAGCGGCCGCAACCGCGGCTCGGCTCACCTTACACAAAGCGGCGTCATCGCCCGTGTATTGGCATGGCCCGCTATCCGGTCCGCAGAAAAACGGCGGCCATCACCCCGAGGATGACCGCCGCTTCGCTTACGGCTGTTTCGCCATGATTTCGAGCCCAAACTGCAGGCAATCTTCGCAAATCGCCACCATCGGGCCGTTGACAAGCCGCGGCTTCTCTTTCAGGCAAAACGAACAACGGCCGTTGCGAGCTTCCTGCGCTTCGAGCGCCAAAGCCTCTTCCAGCTTGTCAAGCGGGAAAGCGGTGAGCGCTTCATACACGTTATGAAGCAAATGGTCGTCAATATAAGCGCATTTTCCTTCCCAGCGCAGCGCGATGAGTTTCGCCGCCACCGCCATTCCTTCATAAAACCGGCGGCGGGCTTCGTCCCCGCTCTGTTCAGCCATCGCAGCGACCTCATCGGCAAACCGCTCTAAAGCCGCGGCCGTGCATTCATCGAGCCACCGTGTCGTTCCGCTTGTCATGATCTCCCCCCTTGTTTCTTTCCCTTTTCAATACGACAAACGGACCGATTTTCCTTCTTCACCGCGGCAATTCGTCTAGAAAACGGGCGCGCAGCTCAGGGGGCGGCAGCGGACAGTGATCGTGCTGGCGAATGAGGCGGTGGCGGCGGACAGCGATTTGGTCATAGACAAAGTTGCGGAGCGGCCGCGGAACGAGAAACCCGGCCGCGGCCAGCCCATTCCATGGCCAGACCAGACGCCGGCCGATGCGCAACACGGCATCCGACTTGACATAATAGCAGCCGTCTTCGATGAGCACGACCGTGCCCCCGGCTAGCCCGTTTCCCCGTTCCAACAACGCCCGGCCCACGGTGCTTTGCTGCGAGGCAAAACGGAATACCGCCTTCCGGTCGCGAGCGGCCACCCACCGGACACTCGCATGGCAAAACAAGCAATCGCCATCAAACAAAATGATCGGTTGCATCCCACTTCCCCCCCCCACTATCGGCTGTTAACCGGCTCAATGCAGGCGCTGACATCATTTTTTGGCGAATTGACAAGCGCCGACACTTCGTACATTCGCATTTGTTCACTCGGATACGGCTGCAGGAACGTTTTCAAATACTCGCTGTCATCGAAGCTTGAATCGAGCCAGTCATCGTGCCGCTCAGAAGGCAGGATGACCGGCATCCGGTCGTGAATGGAAGCGATCAGCTCGTTCGCCCTCGTCGTAATGATCGCACACGTCTCCAGCGGCCCGCTCGCTCCCTCCCAGCGCTCCCACAGTCCGGCGAACGCAAACGGCGTGCCCGTTGCGAGCGTAAACCGGTACGGCACTTTTGTCTTCCCCTCTTTTTTCCATTCATAAAATCCATCGGCTAAAATCAAACAGCGCCGCCGTTTGAACGCATGACGGAAGCTCGCCTTCTCATCGACCGTTTCCGCCCGGGCATTAATCATCTTGGCGCCGATGCGAACGTCTTTCGCCCAAAACGGCACTAGACCCCAGCGCATCATTTTCCCGACTCGCTCTCCTTTTTCCGCCACAACCGTTAGCACTTCTTGGCTCGGAGCGATGTTAAACCGCGGGGCGAGCGAGCCTTCATACCGAAACCGAAACAGCGCTTGCAGCGTTTCCAACTCAGCTGTCAACGTAAACCGACCGCACATGGCATTCACTCCTTGATTCGTTCATTGACGCGAGCGCCATCTTCATTTTTTCCATTATAATCAAAAAAGTGGCCGAATACGAATGGCGGCCACCTGAAAACGACGTTTTTTCCAATGAGCGCAAAAATGTCAACACGCGTTCGATATACTCATCGCCGTAGAGAGAAAAACTTTTCACATGATCGGCTTTTTCCATCAGCCATAGCTGAAACGCATCCGGATGGGTGTTGTACAACTTCACACTTTCTTTGTATGGAATCGAACGGTCGTCCTTGCTGTGGATGAACAAAATCGGCCTCGGCGCGACACGATCGACCGCATGGATGGGCGAAGACACACCCAAATCCAAATCCGCAAGCGCCGGGACGATCGCTAAAATCAAGTACGTAAACGGCACGTTCGGCAAGTGCGTCCATACCGGCATGTTGGCGCGCAAATACGATTCGAGGTCGCTAAACGGGCTGTCCGCAATCACCCCGCGAACATCACTGTCTTCTGCCGCCGCCAAGATCGATGTCGCCGCCCCCATCGAAACTCCGTACAGCGCGATCGGTTCACGGAAGTGTTTCTTTGCGTAATCGATCACGCCAAGCAAATCATCCTTCTCTTTGACGCCGATCGTAATCATATCGCCTTCCGATTCACCGCTGGCGCGGAAATCAAATAAGATGACGCGGTACCCTTCGGCAACGAGCCGCTTGGCGATCGGCAAAAACGGTACATTTTCTTGGACGCGGTTGTTGCCGTATCCGTGGGCAAAAATGACCGTCATCTTCGCCGCCCCGGTAGGCGGAATGATCCAGCCTGTGAGCGCCGTTTTCCCATCTTTGCTTGTAAATGTCGCGCTTTCATACGCCATGCCGTAGTCTTTCGGCGTCACGGTAATCGGCGCGCGCGGTTTATGCGTCAACTGCCAGCCGACGTAAACGGATAAACCGACGCAAACGAGCAATCCGAAAATGACAACGCCAATGGCCGCCGAAATCCAAATGCGCCGTTTCGCTCGGCGCGGTGTGCGCACCACTTCCATATCGGTTTTCCCCCTTCCTTTCTTTCATCCTACTTGTTGAATGGCTCATTTGGCAATCAAAAAAAGAGATGTCCGCCAAAAACGAACATCCTGTTATCCATGCCGCCAACTTACGAATGAGCAAGCGGCGCAGACGCTCCTTTCCATCTGACGATCAAGTCAAACTCACGCACCGATGTCATCCGCTCGTCGACAAGCCCGCGCTCCCACACATGGCGCAAAAACAGCTCGGCGATCCGCTTGTTCCGCTCGTTTTCTTGCCCGCGTTCGAGGGCGATGACGCTCAAATACACATCGCACATCCGATTGGCCACCGTTTTCGCATGAAACGTCTGCACCTCGTCCGTTTGGCCGCCAAGATGCGCGAGCGCCGCCATCCATTCATTCAACCCTTCTTCAACCGGGCGGGCAAGCGGCTTCATCTCGTCCGCCACCCCCTCAAGCCGCGCTTTCATCTCGGCGGCAAACCGCTCGTGAATGCGGTATTTGCGCATGAGCCGGAGCACTTCAAGCGCCAAAATGTTGGCCGTCCCTTCCCAAACGGTCAGCACTTGGGCGTCGCGGAGCAGGCGCGGGGTGACAAAATCTTCAATGTATCCGTTGCCGCCGTGCAGTTCAATCGCCTCATGGCTAAACGCGATCGCCTCTTCGGCCGTACGCATCTTAAGGAGCGCAATCAGAAGCCGGAGCCAAGCTTTCTCCGCCTCGTCTGCCTCATGCGGCGCGGTCATGACGCGGTCAAACAAGGCGACCATGTCAAAACAAGCGCTCGTTTCCACCTCTTGCCGCGCCGTCAAGTCGGCAAGCGTCGCGCGCACCATCGGGTAATCGGTCAATCGCCGGCCAAACGCCGTGCGCTGCTCAGCGTATTGTTTCGCTTCCTCGAGCGCCCGCTTCATGATGCCGACCGAGGCGATCGCATTGCAGACGCGCGAGAGATTAAGCGCTTCCATCATATAATAGAAGCCTTTGCGCGGATCGCCGACGACATATGCCTTGGCGCCATCAAACACAACTTCGGCCGACGGCACGGCGCGCACCCCTAATTTATCTTTTAAGCGGCGGATGGTGATGCCGTTTACTGTTCCATCCTCGTTACGCCATGGGACGAGAAACAAGCTCAGCCCCTTCGTCCCCGGACCGCTCCCGTCGATGCGCGCCAACACGAGCGCCACGCCGCAGCGCCCGGCGTTGCTGGCAAAATATTTTTCCCCGTATAACTGATAATGATCGCCGCACGGCACGGCGCGCACGGCGTTGGCGCCAACGTCCGACCCGCCTTGCCGCTCCGTTAAAAACGTCGCCCCTTCATACAGCTCGACCTCGCCGGTGGAAATGACATGGGGCAAGTACCGTGCTTTTAACTCGTCGTCGGCAAAATGTTCAAGCACATAGGCGGTTGCCATCGTCAGCGTCACCGGACAATAAAACCCCGGCTCGGCTTGGGATAAAATGTACCCTTGGGCGTACGAATACATATAGTTTCCTTTTCTCCCAAGCTCGGGAATCGGTTTGTGCACATACCCGACGATTCCCGTTTCGTACGTTTGTTTCGCCGTCTGCTCGTACCCTTCGTTCACCCACACTTCGGAAATGTCGTTGCCAAAGCGGTCATATTTGATCAGGCGCGGCTGCCCTTCACGATCGGTATGCACGGCGCGGCGGTCGACGTCCGTCAAACAAAACTCGTAAAACGATGAGAGTTTTTCCTCTGCATATTGATACAACTCATCATCCAAATACCGTTTCAAATTCGCCAGCAAATTCGGATCGGCTTCACGAAGCGGTTTCATCGTCCCTCCCCTTTCCTCCCATCTTATTCATGCCTGTGTCTTCTGTGTTGCCGCCTCCCGCGCCCGCAGTGCTTGTTTCAACACTTTTCCCGTCGCATTGCGCGGCAGTTCAGCGACCGCCTCATACAAGCGGGGGATTTTATAGTCAGCCAGCTCGCCGGATAGGAAGCGCTTACACTCCTCGGCAAGCGACTCAAGCGGTGCACTCAGCACAACGAACGCTTTCGCTGTTTCCCCCCACTCCGGATGCGGCACGCCGATCACGGCGACATCGGCGATCGCTGGATGCGTCCGCAACACATCTTCCACTTCCTTTGGGTAAATATTGACGCCGCCGGAAATAATGACATCTTTCTTCCGGTCAACGATCCAAATGTAGCCGTCCTCGTCACGGCGCGCCAAATCGCCGGTGTACAGCCAACCGTTTCGGATCGCTTCATTCGTTTTTTCCTCGTCTTTGTAATATCCTTTCATCACGCCCTCCCCGCGCAGCACGATCTCGCCGACCTCGCCGGGCGCGACTTCCTGCCCGTTTTCGTCCACGATCGCCACTTCACAATGGAGGGCAGCATAGCGGCCGACGCTTCCTGCTTTCTCCGCATGCTCCTCAGGCGCCAAGTACGTGCCGTTCGGGCCGGCTTCGGTCAAACCGTATAAACACATCATCCGCTCGACGCCAAAGCAGTCGGCGACAAACCGCACTTCCTCGCGCGACAGCGGCGCCCCGCCGTACATCCAACAACGGACGGAAGAAAGATCATAGTCGGAAAACCGCGGATGCTTCGCCGTCAACAAATACGCCACCGGCGCACCGAAAAAGTGAGTAATCTTATGCCGCTCCACTAATTCAAGCAATACCTCAGGGGAGAACGCAGGCGCCAAGACATGGGTCGCGCCGACATACATGCCGCCGACAAAAAACAGATGAAGCGGCGCCGAGTGGCTGAGCGGCATCAGGTGCAGCAGGCGGCTTTGACGGTCGATTTTCGTTTCGATCACGATCATGTCCGCGACCGTGAGAATGTTGCGGTGCGTGAACAACACGCCTTTCGGCCGCCCTGTTGTTCCCGATGTATACAAAATCGTCGCCTCATCGTCCTCTTTGGCCGGACAGACGATCGCTTGCGGATCACCTGAACCGATCAACTCCTCAAGCGACAGCCAGCCGTCTTCCCCCTTTCCTGTCTTAATCCAAGTGATATGGCTTCTACCAACAAGCGGAGCGAGTGCCTGATGCACCCAATCGTGGGCGATGAGCAATTTTGCTTCACTATGGCCGAGAATGTATTGCACTTCCGCCGCCGTAAGACGAGCGTTGATCGGCACGACAACCGCGCCAAGGCGCAAAACAGCAAAGTACGAAATGGCAAACTCCTTCGTATTCGGCATATACAGCGCGACTTTATCACCGCGGCCGACGCCAAGTCGAGCCAATGACGAAGCCAAACGGTTGACCATGCGATCAACTTCGGCATACGAAAGCTCCGTTTCCCCATCAATGACCGCCGTTTTCGCCGGAAATTTCCTCGCTTGGCGGGCAAGCAACTCCGAAATGTTCATCCGCCCGATTCCTCCCATTCTCGCAATCGCTTTTCAAAATCGGAAAGCAGGGACTCCATCTCCGCCTTCAGTTGCAATAAATCCTCGATCCGCTCGTTCACCTCCTTCAGTTTTCGCCGCCCGTATTCGACCGTTTTTTCGAGTTGTTTTTTTCCCGTGCGATCCTCATCAAACAGCGCAATCATCTCATAAATTTCGTCAAGCGAGAAGCCGAACCGTTTGCCGCGCAAAATGAGCTTGAGCTTCGCCCGCTCCTTTTTCGTATACAGCCGCTGCCCGGATTCCGTGCGAATCGGGGCAAGCAGCCCGCGCTCTTCGTAATAGCGGATCGTCCGCGTGCTCACATCAAACTCGTGCGCCAAATCGGAAATGGTGAAATAGTGCATGGCCATCCCTTTTCAGTATTAATATTCTGAATTTTATTTTAGTTTACGTTGACGTAAAAGTCAATCAACATCTTGCTTGAGGAACAAAGAAAAAAGGATGTCTCAGCAGAAACGAGACACCCTTTCCTTGAAGCTGGATGAATCCTCACCCGCCCGCTCCTGTATAAAAGCGCAAGGCAAAGCGCCAAAAGCGACGGGCAATCCATAAAAAGACGAGAGCCACAACCAAAGCGGCAAGCGCTGCCCAAGCACTCCATTTGCCAAGCAGCGCCAGCGCGGGCGTGTTCGTGATTAATACAGCCGGCAATATGTAGGTGATCACCATCCGAACTGCGCCGCGGTACATGCTGCCGGGGAAGCGGGCCGTTTCAAAAAACGAGTCGAAAATAAACGACAAGTCGTCGATGCGCACCACCCAAAACGATGTCGTCATGAGCATCATCCATAGGGAATAAATAAGTAAGAACGAAGCGGCCATGACGACAAGAAACACCAATACGTCCGCCACCGATGGCACGTAGCGTTCGACATACAAGCCGTAGCCGATGACGCCAAAGCCGAGCACGACATCGATGAGCCGCCAAAACACAAGGTGACGGAAGCTGACGTAAAACATGCTGTCGACCGGCTTCGTCAACACGTAATCGAGCGTGCCGCGCCGGACGTGTTCAAGCAGTCTCGGCATGTTGGGGCGGAGCGCAAAATCGATACATCCACGCAACGTATTGAAGACACCAAGCAACACAAGCACTTCCCCATACGTCCAGCCACCTAAGCGATCCGTCTGGTAAAAAAAGATCTGGATGGTGAGCAGCGCCATGCCAATGCCGAAAAAGCTGGAGATGACATTGCCGAAAAACTCACTCCGATATTCCATTTCCTCGACCAAACAAGCGCGGAAAAATTCGCGGAACACCCGTCCATACCGCCGCACGTTCATCCACCTACCGCCTGATTTTTTCGCATTCCCGCTCTCCACAACCATTGCAAAACGGCCGTCAACACCACCATCCACCCGCCGGCAATCGCAAAACCGCGCGCCAACTCCCCGCCATCCGCCGCTCCAGTGGCGATTTCAATCGGAAAGCTGATCATATAGCGGAACGGCAGCCACTCGCTCCATTCCCGAAGCCGCGGCGGAAGCAGCTCAAGCGGCGCGATTCTTCCCGACAAAAACAGCGAAATGACATCGATGACGCCGTACACGGCCGCCACTTTGGTCACCCAAAACGCCAGCAGTCCGCACGAGTAACTCAACAAGAAACGAAGCGCCGCGCCCAACACGACCGCCAGCAAAAACCACCCGATTTGGCTTCCGGTCATATGTGGGCGAAGCGCCGGCCAACACGCCGCCCCCACCGCCCAAACCGGCACTAAAATGACGAGAAACAGCCATTTATAGACGATATTCTCGGCGATCGCCCAATGGATCGGATGAAACGGCCGCAACAACAAGTTCGAAAACGTCCCTTCGCGGATTTCACGGTCGAGCTCCCATACATCCCACGCGCTCGTCATCCGCTCGACAAAAATGACCGCCATAAAATAAAAGACAAACGACTCGCTCTCTTCCGGATGAATGTTCATCCAAACGAACATCGTGATGAGCGGCTGCGTAACCGCGCCCGTCATCCAGACGAACGTCGCGAGCCGATACGCGAGCATTTCAATGTATTTCATCCGCAGCAGGGCAATATATTTGCGAATCATACGTGCTCCTCCTGAAACGCGCGCGCAATCACTTCCTCCAGCGGCGGATCTTCGATATTGATGTCACGGACTTCAAACTGCTGAAGCAGCCGCGCCGCCGTTTCCGCCGCCGTCTCGCGCGCCACTCTAAGCACGACCGCCCCCTCTTCGACTTCCGCCACTTCGCCATACTCGCTCCAATTCACCTTCGGCAGCCGCGAAAACCGAACCTCAAGCCGCTTGTACGGCGCCAGTTTCTCCGTCAGCACCGAAAGCTCGCCGTCGTAAATGAGCCGCCCGTAGTTAATAATCATCACCCGGTCGCAAAGCGCGGCGACATCACCCATGTAATGCGACGTCAACAAAATGGTCGTCTCGTGCTCTCGATTGTAGTCAACGATAAAACGGCGCACGTTTTCTTGCGTATGAACGTCAAGCCCGATCGTCGGCTCATCCAAAAACAACACGCGCGGCCGATGCAACAGCGCCGCCGCCAGCTCACAGCGCATCCGCTGGCCGAGCGACAAGCTGCGCGTCGGTTTGTCCAACAGGGGCGCCAAATCAAGCAGCTCGGTCAGCTCCTCGAGCGTCTGGCGGAACGCCCGATCGTCAATGTCATAAATGGCTTTATTGACCAAAAACGTCTCCATCGGTGGAATGTCCCAAATAAGCTGGCTTTTTTGCCCCATCACTAAGCTCATCATCTTTTTAAACTCTGGCTTTTGTTCAAACGGCACAAAACCGCCGACCGTGATTTCCCCCGACGTCGGATGCAACAGGCCGGCCAGCATTTTCATCGTCGTCGTCTTCCCAGCCCCGTTCGGGCCTAAAAAACCGACAATCTCCCCTTTTTCGATCGTGAACGAAACGTCTTTCACCGCCTCGACGATCCGGTAGTCACGGCGCCATAAATGGCGCACCGCCTCAAACCATCCGGCTTCGCGGCGATGGACGCGGAACGATTTATGCAAATGGCTGACACGGATCACGACATTCATCCCCCAATAGGCGCAATACTGTTGACATTCTTTTGTTATATCACATTCAGAAGGAGCGCGGCAAAGAAAAACATTTCGTCATCTTTTCCCTATCGTTCCCTTCTTTCGTCATGTATAATAGAGAAAAGAATCGAACGAGAAAGGGGATTGTCGAATGGCGGAGATCACTAATGAAATGATTTGGCAAGCCATCAAAGAACTCGCCGATCAGCTTCAACAAACAAACGGACAAGTCGAGCGACTCGCCAAACAAGTGCAACAAACGAACGAACAAGTCGAACAGCTCACCAAACAAGTACAACAAACGAACGAGCAAGTCGAACAGCTCACCAAACAAGTACAACAAACGAACGAGCAAGTCGAACAGCTCACCAAACAAAGTTCAACAAACAAACGAGCAAGTCGAACAGCTCACCAAACAAAGTTCAACAAACAAACGAACAAGTGCACCGGTTAAGCGAACAAGTGTCCAACATGGACCAGCGGCTCACCGACGTCGCCAACGGCCAAACAATTTTAGTGGAAGAGCTGTTCGAAAACAAAAAGGAGATCAAGCGCATCAAAACGGCGCTCAACCTGTATTAAGGCTGATCCTTTCGCCCGTTTTACCATTCCGCTGCTTTCCTCTCGATTTGTTTCTCATCTTTGCTTCACTCATCCAGAGGGGTTGACAAAACGGGGCATTCCCGTCACCGTTGTCCATAACCATTGGTTGTTTGAACAACGTTGGATCTAAGCCAAATTCTTCGCAGTTTGTAATAAACACTCGAAGAGGGATCCTTTTCATCGACCTTCTAGCCATATGATCAAGCTCAGAACTCAGCAGCAAATACTTGATTTTGACGTTGATATCATTCGTCGTTCCGCCAAACACGACTGTTCCTGAATCCGCTTAAATCACTCCATTTGCAGGCAACCGGCGCTATAGAGCTGTCGAATGTCCCCCATTGCCCTTACAGCCAGGACATATCTTGCGGCCTTAAAAGAAACCCAAGAGATCTTGCCTAACGATCTCTTGGGCCTTCCTGTCACCATCGTTTATTAGCGTGTGAACTACCCACCGCCTAGGTTTCGCTTAGAAGCGGGACTTCAAGTGACTTGTGCATGTTCACCGAACGGTAAGCTACACACAAGAATCCTTTACGCCTTCATCCGTTCCAACCAGCAATGATCGTATTTATTAACAGTGGCCAGCCAACATTCATCCTCTCCTACTCATTGGACGATCACCCTGCGAATTTCTTGAGACGAAAGGCTTCCTCCGGAAATTAGGTTTTAAATAACAACAAACTGGCCGTTGACAACCCCTAACGGCCAATGGCCGCGTTCTAGCACAGCAATGAGAAAGTGAAACGGATTTGTCTCCCATCCTTCAAGATCAGACAATAGTTCCCAAGCACAAGCCATTCCACCGATGTACATCATATAGCCGACCGCGGTAGTGACAACATTATCTCCATACGGACGTAACACCGCAAATAACGGGTCAAAACTGTGTTGAAAAACCGCAGCCGGCACCTCATCGGCCAGCACCAAAAGCGCTTCCAATCTTCCTGCCTGTTCAGCCTGGCGCTTGAATTGATCAGGAACATGCCGCAGCGCCTGCCAAATGCTATCCTCTTCAAGATGAATGGCCTCGATTGACGATCGCAATTCTTGTTCAGCCAGCCACTTCACCCCGACGTGATGAACGCCGAAAAAATCAACAAATTGGCGGAGCGACTGTTCAACCTGTTCATCTCCCTGCTGGCCAAGCGAAGAAAGCCAATCGATATTTATAAAACGGTCGAGCAAACGGCGGACTGCTGCATTTTCCGTCATCGTTGTGGCTGTCTGATTGGTTCCCTTTTCAGAAACTGTGCTCATCGTCCCCCTCCTTATTTATACCCCCTACAGCTGCCGATCGCAAGGGAACGGCATTTAACTGCTTACCGCCCCTGCCTCGAACTCCCCGGCAACTGATTGATATCCGTTGTTATACGGGTACGCTTCTTCACGCTGCAACCCCAGTTTTTCCATAATCGGCAAATCATTGGCGCAGAAGAGAAGCGCATCCTCATTGGACGTGTTCACATGTTCATGCCAGGCCCAGTTCGGAATGACGAAATAGTCGCCTTTTGTCCAGTTGAACCGGACACCGTTAATGACTGTATATCCTTCGCCTTTGAACACGTGATAAATCGCTGAATACGTGTGGCGGTGCGCCTTTGAGTGATAGCCGACTGGCAATTTTTGCATCCAAGCAGCAATGTTCGGGTTGGCCGTATGACCATTTGATGGATTAATGTACTCGACCGCAATGCCATCATACGGATCCGGTTCAAAATCACTTAACCCCGTCAATGCCGCTTCAGTCTGTTTCCACTTGTACAACCCAAGCGGTGCGACTTGCGGCTTCCGGTCGCCAATCGGCCGAACCATGCCGCCGCGATACTTGCGCGCCGAGTAATCATCCGGAAGCGACGGCTGCTCAATGCCATCCGGGTACGGTTCAAAGAATGTACCGCCTGTCGAATAAATAAACGGGATATCTAAACAATCCATCCAGAACATCGGCTCTTCCCCCGGGTGGCTATGGCCATGCCATAATCCGCCTGGGGTGATGAGAAAATCTCCTTCTTCCATAAACAGACGTTCGCCCTGGACGATCGAATACGCCCCTTTTCCGTCTGTGATAAACCGCATGGCGCTTTGTGTATGGCGATGCGACGGTGCTGTTTCACCCGGCAAAATAAGTTGAACAGCCGCATATAGCGTGTTGGTCGTTGATGCCCATCCCCAGGGCTGCCGCTGCTTGAGCCCGGGATTTTGCAAGTAAATGGCTCGCCGTTCTCCGCCGCGCTCTGGTGTGAAAATTTGCGTGGCCTCCAGAAGTAATTCGCGGATCGTTTCTCCCTTCCATAAGTACGGCACTGCTTCCGGCCTCGGTTCTGTATGCATCAAATCCGGGATTGCCTCCCAAAGCGGACCTAAATGATACTGTTCAATTTTTTTCGTAAAATCTTTCACCTCTTTACTTTGAAAAAACGGATTCATTTCTGCCATAAACATTCCCCCTCCTCATTGTTTCGATTGCATAGCCTCATATTTATGCAAATTTCGTTCAATTTGGCGTAAATGGCCAGTCAAATGTTCAGTCAAAAAATGCTCAATTAAAAACGTCATCGGCTTCATGCCAAATTTCGGATTGCGGTGTGGCGCTTCCAACGCCAACTGTTCGTCATTTAGCGCCGCCAGTTGTTGATCGGCCAATTCCGCCGCCTCCCGAATCCCGTGAATCACCTCATCGACATGGCGGACGTCCGCTTGGCGAACCGCCGCTAGCCTCGCTTCATCATTGAGCCCCCGTCCCCACTCGCCGCCGCCAGCTTGAATGACACGAACAAGTTCCCTTATCCAGTAGCCGATCACTTCTTCAACGTGACAAAGGATTTCCATGATGGACCATTCGTCGGCAGACGGTTTCCAGCGGATCTCTTCTTCTGTCAACGTGCTAACTTTTTGGATGATCTTCTCGACCGACTCTTTAATTTCTTGGCGGTATTGCTCGATCAATGGCATGACGGTTCCACCTCCATCGGACTCGGTACAGCGGCGACCCGGTTCTCGAGTACGCCAATGTTCTCCACTTCAATACGCACAATATCCCCGTGCTGCAAAAAGACTTGCGGATTGCGGGCAACGCCGACGCCGCCCGGCGTTCCGGTGCAAATGACATCGCCCGGTTCAAGCGTCATGATATGCGACAAAAATTCTACAAGATAATGAACATTAAACACCAAGTTTTTCGTATTCGACCGTTGGCGCTCTTCCCCATTAACGGTCAATGAAATCTCCAAGGAATGCGGATCGGGAATTTCATCTTTTGTTACAAGCCATGGTCCCATCGGCGCGCTCCCATCGAGCGTTTTTCCTTGCAGCCATTGGATCGTCCGCCGTTGCAAGTCCCGTGCTGTCACATCATTGACAATCGTATACCCGGCCACATACTCGAGCGCATCCGCCTGCTTTACATTCCGCGCTCGTTTGCCGATGACGAACGCAAATTCCGCCTCGTAATCGAGCTGACTCGTGATCGGCGGCAACGGGATGTCATCTTCCGGACCGATGATCGCATTGCTAAACTTGGCAAAAATGACAGGGTATTCAGGCAGTTCTCGTTTCATTTCGAGAATATGCTCACGGTAATTATGGCCGACGCAAATGATCTTGTTTGGCTTTAACACC
Source organism: Geobacillus sp. C56-T2 (assembly GCF_007829715.1). NCBI lineage: Bacteria > Bacillati > Bacillota > Bacilli > Caryophanales > Anoxybacillaceae > Geobacillus > Geobacillus sp. C56-T2. The sequence continues at coordinate 1,448,130 of NZ_VJWB01000001.1, read as the reverse complement.
GGCGCTTCCATTTTGACATGGGCGCGGTCGATCGTAAGCCCATGTGCCAAGGCGAATTCAACCGCTTTTTGCGCCTCTTCCAAACTTTTCTCTCCGCCTTCAAGCAGCCCGATGGTATCGGTTGGAACAAGCGCGGCGGCAAGTTGCTCGGCGCGCGGATGCCCATCGGCTTTTAACCGGGCCACATACGCTTGATGGAGATCGATGACTTTGTCTTCAACGATGCACCCAGCGCGCACCGCATCCCCCAATCGGTAGTTGATGATTTTCATCCTTGTCCCTCCTTATGTGTGATCGGTATTGTCAAAAGTTTATCCTCCACACTCACGGTTTTCCCTTGAGTTTCAACGGTTAGAATAAAAAAAGCTTGCCACCCCCGTTGTTTTCGGCCATCATTGAGGTAACGACACCCAACAGCCAAAACAAAGGAGTGACAAGCTTTGTTACCTCAATTATTAGCCTATTTGCTCGAAATAATCAAGACCCAATATCAAATCATTGTGTATTTGATGGGTGTGATATTGGGAAAATCCTTGCATCTCGAGGACTTGGACGAACCCATCCAAAAGCCGTACCGGAAACTTCAGGTCGATGACCTTCCGATCATCGATGTGCCGGAAACCCTTGATTACCGGAAGCTGTTGGCAGACTATGAAGCCCAGCACAGACGTCCTTTACGGCCCATTCAGCGTCGCGCGAAGGCGAAACACCGTGTTCCGGATTCGTTGACCTGCCCCCGCTGCCAGGCTCCCTCTTCTTACCTGTACGCCAATAACGGCGGAAAAGGGCAATACCAATGCAAAGTGTGCCAATGCCGGTTCAACCACCGGAACCGATTCACCAAGCAAGCGGTCTTTCGTTGTCCGCACTGCAAAAAGACGTTGGAAAAAATCAAGGAACGCAAAGAATACAACATCTATAAGTGCAAGAACAACGATTGCCCGTTTTACCAGGCCAACCTTCGCCGGATGACGAAGAAGGAACGCCAACAGTTTCAACAGGATCCTCAAGCCTTCAAGGTGCGGTATTTGTTTCGAGAGTTCTTGTTTAACTTTCTCCCGTTGGCTTCCTCATCGCTCATCAAGCCGAAGGTCGATTTGTCCCGGCTGGCTGCATCGCCGCACGTGTTGGGGCTCGTGTTGACGTACTACGTCAACTTTGGGATGTCCTCGAGGGAAACCGCCGCCGCCCTGAAGGACATCCATGGCGTCTCGATCTCCCATCAGACGGTGCTCAACTACGCCAACAGCGTCGCGCTTTGGATCAAGCCCTTTGTCGACCGGTTCCCGTATGAGCTGTCCGGTTCGTTTTGCGGGGACGAGACGTATATTCGCGTCAAAGGGCGCTGGCATTACCTGTTCTTTATGTTTGACGCCATCAAAAAGATCGTGCTGTCCTATCGCGTCTCGCCCAACCGGGACACGCTCTCGGCCATCAAGGCGATCGATGATGTCCTCAGGAAGCTGCCGTCCCTTCCAGACGACTTGTCGTTCGTCGTGGATGGCAACCCGATTTACCGGCTGGCGCAACACTTCTTTGCCCAGCACGGGATTTCGTTTGACGTCCGCCAGGTGATCGGTCTGACCAACGAAGATCCGGTCTCGGAAGAGTTTCGCCCTCTCAAGCAGATCATCGAGCGATTCAACCGGACCTTTAAAGGCAACTACCGCCCGACCCATGGGTTCGGTGCGGAAGAAGGCTCGGTGTCCTTTGTGACGCTGTTTGTGGCGTATTTCAACTTTCTGCGCCCGCATAGCGCGCTCGAAGGCCGGGTGCCGGTCGTCATCCCGGAGCTCGACGGGCTGCCCCATATGCCAGCCCGGTGGACGAAGCTCATCACCATGGCTCAGGACTTCCTTCAAAACGAGGCAGCCTAACTTTTTTGTCCTCCAGAGCCCGTTGAACAGAACTCCTGCCGGATTCGGCGAAGCGAACCCTTGACCAACCGAACACCGCCAAAGGTAAAATTCGGTAAAAGCAGGGGCGGCTTTCTTATTGCCTTCTTTTTGTCCCCGTCGCCCTTGACGGCTCTTCCGCACCTTTGGCGGGTGTTGGTCAAGGGCGAATCCGGCTCTCTGCATGCCCCACGATGCCCAATGGGATGGTCTGTGTGGAGTTTTCATAGAACTTTTGACGCTACCGTGTGATCATGGCCGCCGTCTGCCGCACGTTCTCACGAAGCTCCGCCGGGATGGGAGCGGCTTTCGGCCTGCCTCCAGCGAATGTCGTCCACACCCGCACCTCATACCCGTCAGCCACAAGCTGGTCCCCGCGGAAAAACTGATGCTGGATGCGGAACGATTTTTCTCGCAGATCAGCGATAGATGACTTCACACAAACGTGATCTTCAAAAAAGAGCGGGGCAAGAAACTGACATTTCGCTTCCACAATCGGTATCCCGATTCGCTCCTCTTGAAACCATTTCCATGTCGAATGCCCAAGGCTGGCGAAAAAGTGGTGAGACGCTTCGTCCATCCACTTATAAAAATTCGGGTAAAAGACGATGCCTGCCGCGTCGGTATCCCCCCAGCGAACTTGAAAAGCGTACTCCATCGCGTTTCCTCCTGTTCAATATTTCGTCGACAGTTGCGGCGGGCCCGATTTCGGTCCATACGGTCCTTCATCAAGCCATTTGCCGAGACTTGGCAAAATCGGAGCAAGCGAAGCTGCTACTTCACGCTTCAGATGAATGGCCGGATCGGTGCCTTGAATATGCTCTAAGGCGATGCCTGCGCAATCGCGATTGTATCTTGCCGCGATCAGCCGCTCGTTGGCCGCTGCCGCAATGGCTGCTTTTGCTTCTTCGCGGTCTTCTGTGTCAAGAGCGGCCCGAATCGCTTTCGCCGCCATGATCGCATCCGGCACGCCGGAGTTCATGCCGCGGGCGCCAAACGGGGCAAACAAGTGCGCAGCCTCCCCGGCTAACAGCACACGATGATGGCGGTCGGTAAGTGATTTAGCAACCACTTGGAAAAAGCGGTACGTTGACACCCATGTGATGCGGTCTGCGTATTTGTCCGGCATCACTTTCGGCAGCCATTGTTTCACGCCTTCCACACTGCCGAACTGTTCCGGGTCATCCCCATCAAGCAGCTGCAAGTCAATGCGCCATCCACCAGCAAACGGTACAAAGAGGACGTTGCGCCCATCCACAGCCGGGTGTTGATAATGAAACACTCGCTCGAGCGGCAACGGATCCGCTTCATCTTCCTTCACATCGACGACAACAAAATAATCTTTCGTCCGCGGCCCTTCCATTTCAATGCCGACCGATTGGCGGACGGTCGAGCGCGCTCCGTCAGCAGCAATGAGATAATCGCACGACCACCGTTCACCGGATGCGGTGATGACAGTGACTCCTTCCTCATCGGTCTGGACATTGGAAACCGGCGTCTCCCAGACGAATTCGACCCCCTCCTCAAGGCAGGCGTTATACAAAAATTTTTCCGCTTCCACCTGCGGCAAACTCGTAAACGGCGGAAGCGCGTTCGGATCAGGAGACGGATATCGCTTTACATACACTTCCTTGCCGCGGAACAATGTGCGCTTAATCGGCCATACGATGCCATGTTGGGCAAAGGTTCTGCCTAGCCCGGGAGAAATATCCTCTAAATGCTGCAATGTCGCCTTATGAAAATAGATTGCCCGACTTCCTGGGCGAAGGCGGTCTTTTGGTTCCGCTTCCAATATGGTCGCGGGAAGTCCGACATGACGCAATGCTAAAGCAGCAGTCATTCCGATCGGTCCCGCCCCGACAACGAGAACAGAGCGCCGTTGAACGTTAGCTTGGCTCATCGTCCCTTCTCCCTTCTTTCCTATGACTTTTGTTTCCTTACTCAATTAACCCACTTGTTGTTGGTGATTGCGCTCATCGATGACTCGCTTGGCCTTCATCGAAAAACGGGGCAATGATCCCGGCGCGACCCGTTCGACATCAATTCGAATACCGATCCGTTCTCTGAGACGGTCGGCTAAACGCCATTCGACATCCGCTTCTGACTCGATTTGCACTTTTACTTGATTCATTTTGTGCTCTGTATAATAGACAATGCGAAATTCTTTAATCTCTATAAATTCCCTGACAACCGTTTCAATCGACGATGGGAAAATATTGACACCACGAACAACAACCATGTCGTCAGCCCGTCCAATGATCCCTCCCGGCAAAAAGCGATACGGATTACCACAAGAACATGGCGCTGACGAACAAAGCACGATATCTCTCGTCCGATAACGGATCAGTGGGTAACCGTAACGGCTGAAGTTGGTGAGCACGAGTTCTCCGCGTTCCCCTTCTTTCACTGGTTGCAGTGTTTCTGGATCGATAATTTCCGCCAGAAATTGTGCTTCGTTAATATGAAGCCCGTTTCGGACCGAACAGGAGTAACCGTACGCTCCCATTTCCGTCATCCCGGCATGATCGTACACGGCAGCTCCCCAGCGCGTTTCAATCTGCTCTCGCGTTGATGGCACTGATCCGCCCGGCTCTCCTGCGGTGATGATGGCTCTAACCGACGTCGATGGTAAATCAATGCCCATCTCCTCAGCCACCTCGGCTAAATGAAGGGCATAGCTTGGCGTACAAAGCAATACGGTCGCTTGATTTTCAATCATGCTGTACAATCGCTCCTTCGATGACTGTCCGCCTCCTGGGATAACAAGCGCCCCCATTTTTTTCGCCGCCTCATAGGCCGACCAAAAACCGATAAACGGTCCGAACGAAAACGCCAAAAACAAGCGGTCTCGATTTGTCACTCCGCTTGACTTCAACACTTCAACCCAACAATCCCGCCACCAGTTCCAGCTTTCTTCTGTATCCAAAATTTTGAGCGGCTTGCCGGAAGTGCCTGATGTTTGGTGGTAGCGGACATAACTCGTTTCGGGGTAACAGTGATTCCGGCCAAATGGCGGGTAAAGCTGTTGGTCTTGCACAAGCTCTTCTTTCGTTGTAAACGGCAATTTCCGGAACTCATCCATCGTCCGGATCGGCAAACAAAGGCTGCGGAACTTCTCCTTATAAAACTCGTTAAACTGGGTGACAAAGATGAGCAATTCATTGATTTTTTGCAGCTGATACTGCTTTAAATCGAGTTCCATCTCCCGAACCGACAACCCCATCCCGTTTCCCATCCCCTCTTTTCTATTTTGTTCTTAATGAAGTTGATAATATTTAAAACGTTCTGAAAGTTATGTTATACTATTATTGTCCCATATAAAAGTTTTATATTCCTCTATACGAAACATCGTAAGATTTTTTGAAAACGATTTCTTTTAAGCGAAGGAGGAAGGGAAACTCATGGGAGTGCGCAAAACTCGAACGTCTTTTTCTTCGTTAGAAAATGCGTTGAGACTGCTGCAGCTGTTTTCGATGGATGAAACAGAACTTAGCATCATCGATATTTCCGAGAGGCTGAATATCAGCAAAAGCGCCGCCCACCGGCTGCTGCAAACGTTAAAAAGCGAGGGATTTGTCAAAAAAGACGCGAAAACCAATCTATATTCCCTCGGTGCTTCTTTACTAGCAATGAGAAAAATCATTCATTCCCGCTTTCCGATTTGCCAGACTGCTCTTCCTTTCTTGCAAGAACTTGTTTCGGTATCAGGAGAAAGCGCACATATCGCCACGCTGCACGGTGCTGATGTCATTTATTTGCACAAAGTAGAATGTGATCATCCGGTTCGCCTTCTTTCTTACGTAGGCAAAAAAAATCCAGCGTTTTGCACAAGCACCGGTCAAGCCATTCTTGCTTATCAGCCGAGGGAAACGATCGACCGCATCATCGCCCGTGGACTTCCTTCGTTTACACCAAGAACGATCACCTCGCCATCGGCGCTTCTTGAAAAATTAACGCAAGTAAAACAACAAGGCTATGCCATCAGCAAAGAAGAACTTCATGAAGGGGTAACGTCAATCAGTGCTCCCATTCGTCACCGTAACGGTGAGGTGCGCTACTCTGTTTCCATCGCCGGACCAATCCAACGCATCAATGACCGTTCCATCCCTCATCTCGTACAGCTTGTCATGCAAACAGCCCATGCGATTTCTGCCAAACTGTAAAAACGATCCATCGAACTTATAGAACAAGCACAGATGTGATGAAAAAACAAAAGGAGGATCCTTACTTTGGAAAAAGCGACTGATACTCTTTCCTCTGTAAAAAACGGGATGCGCATTTTGCGTTTATTTTCTGTTGAAACGTCGGAACTAGGCGTTACGGAGATGGCTCAACGACTCGGGCTGCACAAGACGACCGTACATCGATTAGCCACGCTATTAGAAAAAGAAGGATTTCTTGAACAAAATAAAAAAACTCGCAAATATCGCCTTGGCCTTTCCATTTTGCATTTAAGCGGAGTGGTTGATTTGCATACCGAAATATTTCAAGACGCCGTTCCGATCTTGGAATCTTTGATGAAAGAGGCTAATGAAGCTGTTCATTTATCGGTGTTGGAAGACGATCGAATTGTTTACCTGTACAAAATAGAATGCCCGCACCCAGTGCGCCTGCTCTCTCATATCGGCCGAAGCAACCCGTGTACGTGCACAAGCTCGGGTAAAGTCATTCTAGCATTCAGTCCGAAATCGATAGTAGAAAGCATTCTCCGCCGCGGGTTGCCAAAATACGGACCGAACTCGGTGATCGACCAAAACGAGTTTATCCGCCAGTTAGCAGCCATCCGCCAGCAAGGGTACGCCGTCTGCATCGATGAACTCCATGAAGGAGCGACAAGCATCGCCGCCCCTATTCGCGACTATTCCGGTGAAGTCGTCGCCGCCGTCAGCATCGTCGGGCCAAATCAGCGGATTACTCAAGCAAACATTCTCCGTTTGGTTCAGCTCGCTTGCCAAGCCGCCCGCGACATTTCATTGCTGCTTGGATATTATGAATAAAGCTTTCTCTAACCAAGTGCAACCAATGACGAAAAAGATGGATTCCTTCCATATTATTACAAAAAGCCTGGAAGATCCGACTAAACCTGATCTCCCAGGCTTTCCCTTCATTAAAAAGGATACGTTCTTGCCTTCGTCTGCACGGACACCCATTTCACTGTCGTAAATTCATCGACCACCCACGGATTTCCAAAACGGCCTAAGCCGCTTGCTTTATTGCCGCCAAACGGAATGTTTGGAGCGTCATTAACCGTCTGATCGTTAATGTGTGTCATTCCGCTGTCAATTTGCAACGCCCACTCTTTTCCTTTTTCAATATCACCCGTAAAAATAGCGGAACTGAGTCCGTATTCCGTTTGGTTAGCAATGGAGATTGCCTCTTCGTCTGTTTTCGCTTTAATCACCACAGCAATGGGGGCAAACAGTTCTGTTTGGGCGAGCTTGCTTGCTGGATCGACATCAACAAACACATATGGGGTCAGCACATTGCCGATCCGCTTTCCTTCCAAGGCCACTCGGACTCCTTCCCGCTTGGCTTCTTCAATCATCTGCAGCGCCTTTTGCATTTGCTTTTCGTTGATGATTGGCCCAATCACGGTGCTTGGGTCGCGCGGATCGCCGCACGGAAGCGCAGCCGCCCTTTGCACGAACTTCTCGACGAATTCGTTATATTTGCTCTCATGGACAATAATGCGGTTGATGATCATACAAATTTGTCCTTGATGAATAAACTTACCAAAAATCGCTGCATTCACTGCTTGATCTACATCCGCATCGGATAAAACAACAAACGGGCTATTTCCCCCTAATTCCAATGCCACTCGTTTTAACTGTCTGCCGGCAATCTCACCAATTCGTCTGCCTACCGTCGTCGACCCGGTAAAACTGATAAGGCGTGAATGTGGATTGGTCAACATCTCATCGCCAATCTCATCAATGTCGGTTAACAAAACGTTCAATACCCCTTTCGGCAGCCCAGCGTACTCAAACGCTCGAGCAATCACCACACCCCCGACGAGTCCGACTTGGATATCGGGTTTATGCACGACGGTATTGCCCAAGGCAATCGCAGGAACAATCGTGCGCAGCGATAAATTTAACGGGAAGTTAAATGGAGAAATGGAAGCAATCACCCCTAACGGCAACCGATAAATGTAGTTGACTTTCCCCTCTATGTTAGAAGGCACCTCTTTTACAGCTCCAACCTCATCAACATAATGTAGCGCCTCTTCCAAAAGCTCAAGCGCCAAATGAAACTCCACGTTCGCTTTCAGCAGTGTTCCGCCTGTTTCGCGGACAATCAAGTCGACGATCTCCTCACGATTTGCTTGCAAATAGGCCATCGCTTTGTGCAACACTTCTTTTCGTTGGCCCGCTGAAGAACGCCCCCACTCCTTTTGCGCTTCGCTCGCCGCTTCAAATGCCCGATGAAGCTGTTCTGCTGTAGCCAACGGGATAGAGGCAATAACCGACCGATCATACGGATTCAAAATATCATAGGTACGGCCGCTTTCTCCTTCCACCCATTCTCCATTAATAAAGCTTTTGTTCCATTGTTCGTACCGTTCCATCTTCTTTCACTCCTTGCAAATTATCTTAAGCTGAAACCCCTAGATACTTATGCCTGACATCTTCATTGGCCATTAATTCATTCGGCGAACCGCTCCATACAATTTTCCCTTTATTCATGACCAAAATTTCATCTGCTGTTTTGCAGGCGAGGGCGATATTTTGCTCCACAATCAAAATCGACAACCCCGCTTCTTTCAACTGAACGATAATCTCCCCAACCTGGTCAATAATGATCGGCGCCAGCCCTTCAGACGGTTCATCCATTAACAAAAGCTCGGGATTGGTCATCAGCGCTCGCCCAATCGCCAGCATTTGCTGCTGGCCGCCTGACAACTGCGTGCCTAAGTTGTTCTCCCGTTCCTTTAAGACAGGAAACAACTGATAAACATTCTCCAGCTCCCAATGGCCGCGTCCTTCCTGCTCTCGTTTCCGCGCCGGCATCGTCAAATTTTCTTTTACCGTCAACGACGGAAAGATTCTCCTCCCCTGCGGCACAAACCCGATGCCAAGGCGAGAAATTTGATGGGGAGGAAGCGATTCAATCGATCGATCTTTGAACCGAATGCTTCCTTGTCTTGCCTTATGCAACCCGACAATTGTATGAATGGTAGTCGTTTTTCCTGCTCCGTTCCGTCCAAGCAAAGCGACGCATTTTCCTTTTGGAACAGAAAAGCTGACTCCCTGAAGAATGTAACTCGTTCCATAGTACGAGTGAACATCTTGGAGCTCAAGCATATTGTTTCGCTCCTCCTCCAAAGTAAATTTCTTTGACCATCTCATTGTTTCTGATCTCATCTGGGGAGCCGCTTAACACCACTTCCCCATGGTGCAGAACTGTGATGCGGTCCGCAATGGCAAAGACAACGTCCATATCGTGTTCAATAATCACCAGCGCTATAGAGCGAGGCATCTTTTGAATCATTGCCGCTGTCTGCGCCGTTTCCGCCGGCGACATTCCTGATGTCGGTTCGTCGAGCAAAAGAACCTTCGGATTGCTGGCCATGGCCAATAATACTTCAAGCAATCGCTGCTCCCCATAAGAAAGATGTTTTACCTTTACATGACGACGACTGAAAATTTCCCACTGTTCCAAAATATCATTGGTTTCCTTGCGTATGTCCGACCGGGCAGTCAGTGGTAAAAAAATATCGTACCGATACACTTTTTTTGCTGCAAGCGCCAAATGAATATTTTCTTCCACTGTCAAGTCGCCAAATAAGTTGTTTTTTTGGAACGTCCGTGACATGCCTAAATGGACAAGATGATGGGCAGGAAGCTTGCTGATCTCTTTTCCGTCCAAATACACAGCACCGGTGTCAATAGGCAGGATGTTCGTTATGCAATGGAAAAGCGTCGTTTTCCCAGCACCGTTCGGTCCAATGATGACATGGCGCTCCCCGTGGTTCACCTCCAAAGAAACATCGCGCAGCACTTGCAACGTTTTAAACGACTTGCTAATGTTTTCTACTTTAAGCAAGCTCAATGGACAGCCTCCCCCTTTTTTACCGGCTGTTGCGAAACCGCCTCACCGGTCCGTTTGCGTGAAACCAAAAGACGCCTTCCGTGTTGCAGCCAATGAATAAGCCCTCCTTTTCCAGCAAGAACAAGAGCGACAAGCAATACTCCCATAATCATCGGCCATCTTTCGGTATACGTGCTCATAAAATTTTGCAAGTAAATAAAGATGCTGGCGCCAAGTGCTGGCCCAAGCAACGTTCCTACTCCGCCGATAATCGCCATCACCATCACTTGCCCAGAAAACATCCAGCTGGACAAATCCGGCGAAACGAATACATTAAAATAGGCATAGAGCGCACCGGCCAGTCCTGCCAATGATCCAGACAATGTATAAACAAGCAGTTTGTAAGCTCGAACGTTATGACCGAGAGCGCTCATCCGCGCCTCATTTTCCATCACACCTCTCGTAATCCTTCCTGCCGGTGATTCAACAAACAGGTGCAAAAGAAAGTAAGAAATGACAAAAGCGAGTCCCATGACATAATAGAGACCATTCGGAGATACAATTCTTCCAAACCCAAAATTCATGACAGCGGAAACGGACATTCCGTCTGCCCCGCCTGTCCAAGTCTTTAATTGCCAAAACAAAACATACAACAATTGTCCAAAAGCGAGGGTAATCATTAAAAAGTAAAACTTGGACGTACGAATAAACACAACTCCGGTGACTAAGGCAATAAGCCCTGAAATGACCACAGCCAGCAGAAGCAACAAATATGTATTTGCTACGTGCTGACCGATAACGGCCACTGTATAAGCACCAATGCCAAAAAAACCGGCGTGCCCAAGCGACACCATTCCTGCATAGCCCATGATCAACCCAAGGCTCATCGCAAAAATGGCCATAATGTAGATCTCCGTTGCCAAGTTGATCCCAAAATCTGACAAAACGAGTGGCATAGCAAAAACAAGAGCAACCAACAACACAACACCAAACAACAACTTTTTCACTCTATACCACCTCTCTTCCAAACAACCCTTGCGGTCGAACGATAAGAACCATCATCATGATGAGGAACACGATCAACATAGACAAAGAGGGGAACCATACTTTTCCAAATGTTTCAATCACTCCGACTGCAATCGCACCAATAAACGAGCCCTTCCATGACCCCAGTCCGCCAATGACGACGACAATAAGGGACGTGACAAGAATTTCATTGTCCATGCCCGTATACATGCCGATCAACGGCCCGCCCAATACGCCGCTTAATCCTGCCAGCGCCGCTCCAAAAGCAAACACTCCAGTAAACACCAGTCCAACATTAACACCAAGTGCGCTAACCATGGCACGGTCGTCCACACCTGCGCGAATAATCGCTCCGATACGTGTTTTCGTTTCCAAGTACCATAGCAACCAAGCCAATAAACACCCAACCAAAACAACGAACAGCCGATACACCGGAAACTCCGTGCTTCCAATGGATAATGACCCACTCAACAAATCCGGTGTTGGAAGCGTATGCATTTCCGTACCCCATATCCATTCAACAGCATCGGCAATGATAAAACTTAACCCGAAGGTCAGCAACACTTGTTCAAGCTCTTTGCCATATACAGGCTTAATCAGCCATTTTTCCAGCACTAATCCCAATACAGCAGTCAAAAAAACAGCTAGAAGCAAAGAAATCCAAAAGCTTAGTTCATCATTGATAAACGTAAACGCAATATAAGCGCCAAGCATAAACAGCGTTCCGTGAGCAAGATTCACAACATTCATGACCCCAAGGATAATCGTCAAACCAGCGGCAATCATGAAATAGAGCATCCCATAGGCAACTCCTGTGAGCAACTGTGCTAGAATGGCAGACACCTCTCATCCCACCTTTTTTCTAAAATTTCAGTTCTATTGCTAATTTTTTAGGAAGGAGGAGATGACCATCTCCTCCTTGCTGGTGAATTAAAATGGTGAGTCCTCAGGCATCTTGACATTCTCTACGGTCTCCATGATTTGGGGAACGATGGCACCGTCTTTTAAAACATTTTTTGAAATATAGAAATTTTGAATTGGGTTATGTGTTGCCGGATCGATCGTAATTTTACCACGTGGGCTATCGAGAGAAATGCCTTTCAAGACTTTGATCAAATCCTGAGAGTTTAAACTTCCAGCTTTATTTATCGCTTGATCAATCGCTGCCGCTGAGTCGTATCCTTGGACGGCAAAAATATTTGGCAATTTTCCATATTTCTCTTTATAAGCTTCAACAAATTGTTTATTTTGTTCGTTGTCTAAGTACGGTGAATAGTTAATCCCAGCGATGATGCCTTCAGCCGCTTCCCCAGTAGGCTGAGTTAAAAGCTCATCCCCAAACTCCAGAGGACCTGTCAACGGAATCTTCCCTTTCAAACCAAATTCTTTATACTGAGTAATAAACCGAATGCCGTCGCTTCCAGTAAAGAACGCGTAAATGAAATCCGGTTTTTCCGCTGACGCCTGCTGAAGATACGGGGCGAAATCGTTCGTGTTCAACTTCGGATAAATTTCTTTCAAAACTTTTCCACCCGCTGCTTCAAAGGTAACCTTGAACGCCCGAAGCACTTCCTTCCCAGCTGGGTAGTCCGGAGCAAGGATAACGGCTTTTTTGCCGACTTGTTCTGCTAAATATTTCGCGGTGCTGCTACCGTTTTGCCAGTTCGAGAATGAGACACGGTAGACGTAATCGCTCTTTTTGCTCCACGAAAGATCATCACCAGCAGCGTTGGCATCGATTAGCACTTTTTTGTCCTTTTCGACTTCATCACGCAAGGCATACGCAACCGCTGAAGAAATCGGTCCTACAAGGATATCAGCTTTTTCACCATGAACTAATTGCCGATATTTACGCAAAGCCACCTGTGGGTTCGCTTCATCATCTTCCACCTTCATTTCAACCTTCTTTCCACCAAGCATCCCGTTATGCTGTTCTAAATACAGTTGAAAACCGTTGATGATCCCTTCGGATAGAGGAGCAAACGTACCGGTTTGCGAAAGAATAAAACCGATTTTGACCGATCCCCCTGAACCTCCTCCATTGCCCTTATCTGAACCGGATCCACTCGATGTGTTACTTTGCGCACATCCCGCCGTCATGAGCAAGGCGGCCATCACCATCATCCCCATTGCCCGTTTCCAAAACCCTTTCGTTTTCCTCATTCTTCTCGCCTCCTTTGGTTATTAAAGCGTTTTCATTTTTGTAAAATGAATCAATCACCAATCAAGAAAATGCAACCTATCCCCAGCGCATGCCACGGGATATATTGTAAATATTTAAAAGATTACAACTATTATATTAATGCAAAAGTTGTTGCGTATGAAAGCGTTGCATTCCTCTATATGAAACAAAACTAAAAGCAATGTTTTTTCAGCAGGAAACCAAATGAAACAACTTTCACGAGTGCTGTGCAGTCTGTTGCGGAACGTACAACGTCTTGTATTGGACAGGGGCAGGTTCGAACGTCATTACCACATTCCCACTGCCAGATGATTGGCCATACCCATAATAACGGCTGTGATAGTTTTCTTGAATGACACCAAGCAAGGCGGCCAAGTGGCGGCCTCCGGATTCAACACCGGCTGCTCGCGCGTATTGCGGAAGCATGTTCCAAGCGGCTCGCACACGATTGTTTTGTAAATATTGCAAAAACTCTCGGTCCAACGCCTGCTCGGCCAATGTCGGCAGCGCCTCGGGGCGCCGAACGAGGTTATGCGCTAACGCACCGCTACATACAAACATCGTCTTTTTCTTGCTTTCACGCAACACTTTGCCGATCACTTGTCCCCACGTATACGTTTCTTCCAAGTTGGCTGCCCACGTCACCGATAGACTAATAACAGCGATATCCTCATTTGGCACTAAGTAGCGAAGAGGAACGACCGTCCCGTAATCCCAAATGTACGTTGGATCGTTGACTTCAACGACCCGAAGCCCTGCTTCTTTCCCCACCTTCACAAGTTGTTTACCAAGCTCTTCATCCCCTGGATAATCGTAAGGGACATCAGCAATCAAATCCGGACATTCTACAGCGGTCAATATCCCCTTATGTCTTGGGGTGGCATCAACGAAATGGTCGAAACTTGACATCCAATGGCACGAGATCAAAACAAGGGTATCCGGTTTGACTTGCTCGACGATTTTCGCCACTTCGTGCATTCCTTTGACGAGTTCATGTTGAAACTCAGGAGTGCGATCCTCAAAACACATTCGCGGCGTATGCGGAACAAGCATGGCTAACTCCAAACTCATCGTGATTTTTCCTCCTCTTCCATTTTCATTGTTTATCGGACATTGGGATGCCGGCGACACCCCAATGAGATTTTGGTACTTCTGACACGATGACCCGCACGTTTTCCTTTGGCGAGCCTAAAACAGTGCTGATTGTATCAGTTACTTCGCGAATGACTCCTTGAATCTTTTCTTCCGGCCTTCCTTCGAGCAAATAGATATGAACAATCGGCATGCGGATCATCCTTTCCTTAATCTGTCGCTCGGAACGAAACCGTTCCTAATTGATCGAACTGGGCAAACACCACATCCCCTGCCACAAAGCGGACAGCTTCCGTCATCGCTCCAGCTAAAATGATTTCCCCAGCTTTCAGTCCTTCCCCTTTTCTAGACAGCATGCTAGCCAGCATGGCAATCGCGTTAGCTGGATGCCCCAACACCGCCGCACCAGCACCGAACGCCTTTCCTTCACCATTGATTGATAAACTCACTCCAAGCAAGTCGAGTTCAAGGGCGCTTGGAGAAACAAGGCGGCTTCCGAATACGACTCGGGATGAGGAAGCGTTGTCGGCAATCACATCCATCAGCGTAAATTGAAAGTTAGTATAGCGGCTATCAATAATTTCTAAAACCGGGATGATATACTGCGTTGCCTCTAAAATGTCTGCGGCGTCAATATTCGGCCCTTTAACATCTTCTTTTAAAATGAAGGCGATTTCCGCTTCCACCTTCGGATGGATCAGCTCATTCATGGCCACCGTCCCCCCGTTAGAGACGACCATATAATCGAACACATATCCGTAGATCGGCTCGTTCACCCCCATTTGCGCCATTTTCGCGGCGCTCGTCAATCCCATTTTTGGGCCGATGATGCGATAGCCGTTCTCCCGTTTCATCGCCACGAGCCGCTCTTGAACAGCATACGCCTCCTCAACTGTCATGTTTGGATATTGAACAGTTAGGCGAACAATTTCTCTCTTCTCATATTCAGCATTCAGAAGCTCCAAAGCGAGTTTTCCATAGTCAAGAGAGGTCATCGCCACTCTCCCTCCCCGACAGTAGCCTTTTGGCGTGCCATTTCAGCAGCGACATCGACAATCATATCTTCTTGACCGCCAACAACCTTTCGACGGCCAAGTTCGATTAAAATATCGCGGACATCGATGCCAAACATTCGAGCGGCCCGTTGCGCGTGAAGAAGGAAGCTTGAATAAATCCCCGCATATCCGAGAGTCAAACTGTCGCGCGTAATCTCCTGCGCTTTTGGCAAGATCGGTGCCACAAGCTGCTCGGCCAAATCCATCATTTTATACAAATCAATGCCGGTCGGAATGCCCATCCGATCCAACACCGCAACAAGCACTTCCGTCTGCGTGTTCCCAGCGCCAGCCCCTAAACAGCGAACACTGCCGTCAACGCGCGTCGCTCCTTCCTCGATCGCGGCTAATGTATTGGCCATCGCCAATGACAAATTGTTATGAGCGTGGAAACCAACCTCAATTCCAAGACTTTCCCTTAATGCCCGAACGCGCTCTTTCACTTCATGCGGCAAGAGGGCGCCGGCTGAATCTACGACGTAGACGACATCCGCTCCGTAGCTTTCCATAAGCCGCGCTTGATGGACAAGCACCTCCACAGGCGCCATATGCGACATCATTAAAAACCCGGCCGTTTCCATTCCAAGCTCCTTCGCTGCGGCAATATGTTGGGCTGAAATATCTGCCTCGGTCACATGAGTGGCAACGCGTACCATTTTCGCTCCTAAGCGGGCGGCCTGTTTCAATTCCTTAACCGTTCCGATGCCAGGAAGAAGAAGCACTGCAATTTTGGCCTGCCGACAAACTGCCACTGCTGTTTCAATCAGTGCAAATTCATCGGTACGCGACAATCCATACTGCAACGAAGACCCGCCCAAACCATCTCCGTGCGATACTTCAATATACGGAACGTTTGCTTCATCGAGCGCTTTGGCGATCATGGCCACTTGCTCCGTTGTATATTGGTGGGCGATGGCGTGGCTGCCGTCACGCAATGCCACTTCTGTAATCGTAATTGCTCGCTTCATCGTTTTCCCTCCTCAGCCAACAACTTCGACAGTCGATGTTTCGCGACTTCTTCCGCCACTTTCACCGCAGCGGCGGTCATAATATCCAAGTTTCCGGCATACTTCGGTAAATAATCGCCCGCTCCTTCGACTTCAATCATCACCGTCACCTTATTCCCTTCAATGATCGGACTTGTGCGCAACCGATAGCCGGGAACGTACGAACGAATGGTTTCTACCATTTCCTCGATCGAATCGCAAATTTCGCGCGCCGCTGCTTTATTTCCTTCCACAAGTGCATAAATCGTATTTCTCATCAAGATGGGTGGCTCAGCCGGGTTGAGAATAATGATGGCTTTTCCGCGCTTTGCCCCACCGATTTTTTCAAGCCCTCGAGCAGTCGTTGCTGTAAATTCATCAATGTTCGCTCTTGTCCCTGGCCCTGCGCTTTTGCTTGAAATCGTCGCGACAATTTCAGCGTAAGCGACCGGTTGGACGCGTCCAATGGCATGAACGATCGGAATCGTCGCCTGTCCACCACATGTGATGAAGTTAATGTTGGTTTCTTCTAAATGATCCGTTATATTAACAGGCGGCACAACAAACGGTCCAACGGCCGCCGGCGTCAAATCAAAGACGACCTTCTCGATCCGCTTCAACAGCTTTGCATGACGGATGTGCGCTTTCGCCGACGTCGCATCAAAGACGAAGTCCGCCCATTCCGGGTGTTCTAAAAACGTTTGAATGCCGCTGTCAATGACGCGATACCCTTTCTCCCGCGCCAGACGCAGCCCTTCCGACTGCGGATCGATCCCAATCACTGTCGTCAACTGCAACACATCCGAACGCTCAATCTTCAACATCAAGTCAGTTCCGATATTTCCAGAACCAAGAATCGCTACATTGATTTTCTCCACAGTCTCTCCTCCCTTACTTATGGCGCAAACTCGACCCGCACTTCCCCCAAATGGGCGAAGCGAGCGAAAAACACATCGCCGGGCTCGACGCTCACCGCTGCCGACAAAGCGCCGGATAAAATCACTTCTCCTGCTTTCAACCCTTTTCCATATTCATGGAGCTTGTTTGCCAGCCAAGCGACACAAAGCGCAGGATGTCCGAGCGCTGCGGCCCCAACGCCCGTATTGGCCAACTTCCCGTTTCGGTAAAGAGCCATGCCGATTTGCGCAATATCAACGGCGTGAACAGGCAACCGTTTTTCCCCCAAAACATAAAGTCCCGATGAAGCGTTATCGGCGATTGTATCCTCAAGACAGATATTCCAATCGGCAATGCGGCTGTCAACGATCTCCAGCGCCGGGACGATATAATCCGTCGCCAGTAGCACATCAATGACAGTCACGCGCGGGCCAACTAAGTCACGTTTTAAGACAAACGCAATTTCCGCTTCCACCTTTGGCTGCAACACCTGCTCCCACGAAACAACCCCACCGTTTTCCACCGCCATATCATCAAGCAAATGGCCATAATCCGGCTGGTCAACCCTCAACAACTGCTGCATCGCCTTAGAGGTCAATCCGATTTTCTTGCCGACAATCTGACGCCCTTCCTTTACTTTTTGTTCAATTGTCCTTAATTGAATTTGATAGGCGTCATACACGGTTAGCGCCGAATCGAGTGTCGTCAAGGGAGAGAGAGGACGTCTCTCCCTCTCAGCAGCCAGCAGTAACTTGGCATAATCGTTCCACTTCTTCACCATCATCACCTCCTTCGGTCATCGCGGCTAAAGCTTAATGCAAATATTCGTCAACTCTGTATAAAACTCAAAGCTATGCATGCCTCCTTCACGCCCAATGCCGCTTTGTTTCATGCCACCAAACGGTGTGCGCAAATCCCGCAAAAACCATGTATTTACCCAAACGATTCCGGCTTCAATACGCGCCGCCACCCGGTGAGCCCGACGCAAATCGTTCGTCCAAATCGTCGCGCTCAATCCATAGTGGGTGTCGTTCGCTTGGGCGATCACCTCCTCTTCTTCGTCAAACGGCATGACCGTCACCACCGGGCCGAACACTTCTTCCCGGACGATGCGGCAATTTCGGTTGACACCGACAATAATGGTCGGTTCAAGGTAATATCCTTGAGCCAGGCCATCCGGTCGCTTACCTCCTGTTAGAATACGACCACCTTCCTCCTTTGCTAGCTCGATGTAGCTCATCACCCGTTCATAATGCTCTTCGCTGATGAGTGCGCCGACATTGGTTTTCGGGTCAAACGGATCGCCGACAACAAGTTCTCTCGTTTTCGCTACAAATTTTTGCAAAAATTGTTCATAAACCGGACGTTCTACATAAATTCTTGATCCGCAGAGACACACTTCTCCTTGGTTCATAAAACTCGATTTCAACGTTGTCTCGATCGCTTCGTCCAAATCTGCATCGGCGAAAATGATGTTCGGATTTTTCCCCCCCAACTCGTAAGACAGCTTTTTTAACGATTTCGCCGCTGCCGCCATAATGACTTTCCCTGTTGTTGTCTCTCCGGTGAACGTAATAGCATCAACATCTGGATGCTCGCTCAACGCAGCCCCTGCTGAGTTCGGGCCAAACCCATGGACAACATTCACCACGCCATCCGGCACCCCGGCTTCTTTGCAAATTTCCGCCAGTACAGTTGCAGTGAGCGGCGTCCATTCCGCCGGCTTGATGACGGCTGTATTCCCACCGGCCAAACACGGGGCGAGCTTCCATGTCAACAACAGCAATGGCAAATTCCACGGATTGATCAACCCGACGACCCCAACAGGCCGACGGATCGAATAGTTGATAGCTACCTCATCGGTTTGATACGCTTCCGTGCCAACCGAACGCAAGTAGTCGGCGAAAAAATGGAAATTATACGCTGCACGCGGAATATCCAACGTGAGGGAGAGCGAATATGGCTTTCCTGTATCAAGCGACTCGAGGCGAGCCAATTCCTCTTTGCGCTCTAAAATGAGATCACCGATACGCCGCAAAACTGCGATCCGCTCCCCTGTCGTCATCCGCTTCCATGGACCATCCAATGCTCTTCTTGCAGCGGCTACGGCCAAGTCAATCTCTTCTTTTCCTCCTTCACAGACAGTGCCGATCACTTCTCCCGTAGCGGGATTGATATTTGGAAACACCTTTCCGCTTTTTGAAGGCAAAAACCTCCCATTGATGAAATGTTGACAGTCAAACGCTTTCACTTTCTCACTGATCATTGCTTCTGTTTGCATTCAATGTCTCCTCCCTTGTCAGAAAGCATCGAAATCAAAGAATTTAGAATCTTTTGTCCCCATCATAATGATTTGTTGTACCGTATACAACACTAATGTTCTTTTATATGAAACAATAAAAATTTTTTTATTTTTATTCTTTGCTATATTTTCAAAAATCATGTTCCCTATGTTATGATATAAGAAATATTGTTCTTTTATATGAAACTCTAAAAAGGAGCTGCATTCGATGGCACGCAATACAGAAGACTACTTGCTTTCATCCGTCAAAAACGCTCTCCGCATTTTGCGTAGCTTCTCACTGGATGAACCGGAGAAGAAAGTGACCGAATTAGCCTCTTCCCTTGGATTGTCAAAAAGCACTGTCAGTCGTCTTCTTCACACATTAGCCAGCGAAGGATTCGTCACGAAAGATCCGGAAACGCAAAAATATCGGCTTGGCTTGACCATTTTGCAACTAAACACGGTGCTGACATCCCATTTAGAAATCAACCGAGAAGCGCAACCGATACTGGAAAGGTTGGTCGACGACTTGCGGGAAACAGCGCATCTTGCCATGCTTGATGACCAGAGTGTGATTTACATTCACCGAGTGGAAAGCCGGCAACCTGTTCAAGCTCTTTCACACATTGGTCGAAGAAACCCTCTCCATTGCACCAGCTCAGGCAAAGTGCTGCTCGCTCATCAAAAAGATGAGGATATTGAAGCATACATCGAGCAAGGATTGACGCAGTTTACGCTGAATACGATGACCGACCCCCACGTGCTGCGCGAGGCATTGTATGCCATTCGCCGCCAAGGTTACGCCGTTAGTATCGAGGAACTCCGTGAAGGGGTCGCTTCCATCGCAGCACCGATCCGCGACTACACCGGAAAAGTCTCCTACGCACTCAGCGTGATCGGGCCGATTCACCGTTTTCATCCATACGATCCTACGGTCATCGCCAAAGTAAAACGCGCAGCAAGTGAGATTTCGGAAAAAATCGGCTATTGGCCGTCGTCACCGCCAACGAAACAGCCGACGATACCATGATGTAGAAAGGAGAAGAAAACGATGGAAAAACGTTTTGATGTCCATACGCACTTCATTCCACCGGAAGTAATGCAGTGGCTGAGAGAAGAACAAACCCACATTCCTGTTCATTGGGATGACGCGGAAAAAATGTTGACTATCAACCATCAGTGGGGATTTCGCCTAAAGGAGGAATTCATCGATCTCCATGCTTACCTCGAGGCGCAACGGCGGGCGGACGTTTTCCATTCACTCCTCTCTCCCATTCCGCAGCTGTTTTTATACAACGTGGAAGCCGCCGTCACCAATGAGCTGGCACGCCTTTACAACGATGCGCTGTGCCGATTGGCGTCAAACCACCCTGATCGTCTGTCGGCTTTGGCAACAGTGCCGCTCAATCATCCGGAACAAGCAGCCTTGGAATTGCGCCGGGCCATGAAAAACGGCTTAAAAGGGGCAATTATCGGCCCCTCTGTCGAACAGAAGCTCCTCACCGACGATTCATTCATCCCATTTTGGGAAGAAGCGGATGCGCTAGACGCCATTCTATTTATTCATCCGCTTCTTTGCGACGACCCACGCCTGAAAGGCCGGCGAATGACAAATTTGATTGGCGTCCCTTGGGAAACGACCGTTTGCGCTGCCGATTTACTGCTTGGCGGCTGGCTCGACCGCTACCCGCACGTCCGCATTTTATTGGCCCATGGCGGCGGCTTTCTTCCCTATCAAATCGGACGGTTGCAGAAAGGGTATGACGTATGGCACCCAGTGGCGTCTTCACTGCAAGCTCCGCCGCTCGACTATTTGCGCCGTTTTTGGTTCGACACCGTTGTTTGGGATCATCGCGTGCTGCAGCTATTGCTCGACCTCATCGGCCAAGATCGGGTGCTTCCGGGCTCAGATTTTCCGTTCGATTTATCACAATGGCCGCCTGTGCAGTCAAGCCTTGAAACCGTTCAGGCTTTCTTAGGCTTGCCATAAAGGAAAACAAGCAAAAAGGGGACGAATGTTCTTTGTCGTCCCCTTTGCCTCGTCTACATTACCATTTTAAAACAATATTGTTCATTGTCCATGCCTAAATCAATGACCACGCCTAAAAATGTCTACTAAATGCGGCAACATAGTTAACGTTCGATCAATGTAAGAAACAACCCAACCTAAAAAGAACATTAGCCATATGGTACCGCTGCCAACCTTTCTCCATAAACCATTCCTCCCTTCCTCGTTTACCGCAATACAGCCGTATTAGAGGCTAAGGCAACATGAACGGAGTATCCTCCGACTCCCTCGATTTCCATATGGATGACATCCCCATCATGAATCGGTCCAACGCCATCCGGTGTTCCTGTCGTAATGACATCGCCCGGTTCAAGCGTCATAATGTGCGAATAAATTTCCACCAACTCGGCGACAGAACAGATCATTTCCTTTGTGTTGACCTGCTGCCGAACCTCTCCATTGACTGTCAGCACCATATTGACGTTGTTAGGGTCGGCAATTTCCTCTTTCGTCACGATCCACGGCCCCATCGGTGTAAACGTATCAAATGACTTGCGCAAACACCGTTCCTCGTGGTGCGTTTCATCCGGACGCATCGTGACATCGATCAACCCGGTGTAGCCAAATATATAATCGTAGGCGTTTTCCGCTTTGACATTTTTTGCTGTTTTTCCGATAACAAATGCGAATTCCAGCTCATGGTCGAAACGACGGTTCGGATCCGGCAAAACAATCGTGTCGCCGGGCCCGATAATGGAAGAAGGCGCTTTCAAGAAAAAGCCTAGCCCTCTTGCCGTATGCTCCACTTTCATTTCCTTTTGGTGGGACACGTAGTTAACAGGAGCCGCAACGATTTTCCCCGGCTTTTTCACCGGCTGGCGCAGCCGAACATCCGCTAACGCATAAGCCGGACATTCGTATAAATGGTTTTCAATTTGCGGATAATAGGTGTCAAACTCGGCAACCAGCTGTGTCATTGGACAGAAACCAACCCCTTGATGCAGACGGCCGAACAGTCGGCTTCCAATCTCATAAATGACATCATCCACAATGACCCCAAGCTGAAAGTCATTAAACAGCGCTAGTTTCATATAGTTCATTCACTCCTTTTTCCTACTGGACTCCCGTCTGCGCGTATTGCTTGCGCAACATTCCTTTGCTCACCTTTCCTGATGCTGTCGTCGGCAGCTCGTCAATGATTTTTAAATATTCAGGTAGCTTATATTTTGCCATGCCCGCCTTAAGCAAATATTGCTGCATGTCCTTGAGTGAAAATGTCGTTCCTTCTTTCAAGGACACAATCGCACAGCCGCGCTCTCCAAGCCGTTCGTCGGGAACGGCGATCACCGCTGCTTGGCGAATATGCGGATGCGAGAGCAAGACTTCCTCAATTTCCGCGGCATGTACTTTCAACCCACCGCGATTGATAATGTCTTTTTTTCGGCTGACATAGTGGAGATAGCCTTTCTCATCTTTCCACCCTAAATCTCCAGTGAGAAAAAAGCCGTCTTTGGTCATAAATTGTTGAGTCGCAGCTTCGTTTTTATAATATCCTTTGAAGAGTGAACGACCTCGAAAACCGATCTCTCCTACTTGCCCGTTCGGCAACGGTTGCTGATTCTCATCAAAAATGCCGATTTCCCCTGTTGGGCACGGCCGGCCGACCGTATCGGAAGCGAGATAAGGCTCATCATTCGGCCGCGTAAATGATCCCGCTCCAATTTCCGTCATCCCCCACTGAGCAGCGACGCTACAACGGAAACGCTGACGGAACGATTCGACCATCCAAGACGGAATTTTTGTTCCCCCGGTTAAGACAAGACGCAGTGTTGAGGGATATTCTTTTGTTTCATCCGTTCCTTTTAATATATCAATCAAATGGGCAGGTGCAGCTACACAAAAGGTTACTCCGTGCTGGCTGAACGCATCTAAAACGTGCTCAACTGAAAATTGCGATAGCATGACTTGAGCAGCACCGTTATAAAGGCTCATTAAAATCATTGGTAAAGAAAACATATGGCTCATTGGGGTCAAACAAAGAACAACGTCATCATCCGTCAGCCCGTACTCCCGCCCATTGTACAAATGGGCGGGAATAAATGTCTCATACGTATGGATGACTGCTTTTGGATCAGACTCCGTTCCCGAGGTAAACATCATGATCATTGGATCATCTGGCGAAATCATGTCGTCATTCACTGAAAGCCCGTTACCTGTCAACAACGACTTGAAACCAGGCGTGTTGATTATCCAATAAAATCCAAAGGGTATAGAAAAAAGAGCACCTTTCCTGTAGAATGTGAGTAGCGACACAAACAAACCCAGGAGGTGCTCTCTATGAACAAGCATACCACACTCCCGAATTTGATGCAAAAACTTGTTTCGGATGAAGAGATTCAACTGATTGCCGAAGCGGTTGGGTATCGTGATTCGTCTCGAACCTTTACGTTGCGCGAGTTGATTCACTTCTTCCTGCTGGCCGCCATGCATCAATGGAAAAGCTTTCGCCACGGAGCCGATGTGGGGCCTCTGTATGGATTGCCGCGATTCCATTATTCAACTGTATCCAAGAAAGCGAAAGAAGTTCCCTATGACATCATGAAACGCTTGTTGGCGTTGATCATTTCCAAGTGCAACCGCCAAACCCGCCGTTCGCTTCGGTTTCCCAAACCGCTTCGGGTGGTGGATTCGACGACCGTCACGGTCGGGAAAAACCGCCTGCCATGGGCGCCGTATCACGGCGAACGCGCCGGAGTGAAGCTGCACGTCGCGTATTCGCCGGAATCCTCGTTGCCGGCAGACGTGGTGGAAACCATCGGACTGCGTCATGATGGCCCGGTGGGAGAACAGTTGACGAACGCTCAACAAGTGCTGGTGGAAGACCGGGCGTATTTCAAAATCGAACGCCTCGATCGATTTGTGGAGCAGCATCAGCTCTTTGTCATTCGGATGAAGGACAACATCGAACTTCATCAGAAAAAAAGCTTGAAACGCCTTTCCAGCACATCCTCATCGGTTCAAGCCGACTTCACGTGCCAGTTGGGGACGAAACAATGCCGCTCCACCAAGCGTCACCGGGTGGTGATCTTTCGAGATGCGAATGGCCGCGACATTCGGGTCGTGACGAACCTCTTCCATGCGTCTGCGGAAACCATTGCCGACATGTACCAACAACGTTGGACTGTTGAGGTCTTTTTCCGTTGGGTGAAGCAATATCTGAATGTCCCGACCTTGTTTGGCACGACGGAAAATGCGGTATACAACCAACTGTTTGCGGCGTTCATCGCGTATGTGTTGCTGCGATGGCTGTATGATCAAACCAAAAAACAGACGAACGTCTCTCTTTCCTTCATTTCGTTCGTTCGCCGTTTTTTCTCTGGGCAGCTTCCTCTCGATTGGAAATCCGGGATGGCCGCTGCTTTGTTTGAGTATGCCCAAATTTATGGAAGGCGTATGTATAATTTTGGATAATCAACACTCGTGACTTGAAACTATAGTGATCAGGATGCTTTCTCTCCCCAACGATGATGATATGTTGCAACGTTGGAATCGTTTGCCGGAGCGATTCCATCATTTTCGCATGATTAAATCCTTTCCATTCGTCAATGGCAATGACCGCTTTAACATGGGCAAACGAAAACATAAACGACAGCTCTTTTTGTCGATACACTAAATTGATAGGTACCATAATGGCTCCAAGACGTGCCAAAGCTAAATGAGCTATCACAAATTCCCAGCTATTTGGTAACTGTACAGCCACGGCGTCACCTTTTTGCACACCTAAACCTCTCAACCGCTCCGCCAGCCGCAAAAATCGTTCGTTCACTTCCACAAAAGACAGTACATGCTCTCCATCAATCAGGGCGGTCTTCTCCCCATAACGGGTTGTCGCATGATCCACAATGTCTTGCACCATATTCGGTATTGGAACCTTCAACCGCACAACCCTCCTGTTTTTGATTGGCACATTACAGACAAAAATCGTCTTTATCATTTATTCATTTAAATCGCTAAGCAAGCCGCTTATCAAGCTCGTTTCTCAAATAGATAAGCCTTGTCAGATCAGGATCGCCTTTCAAACGCTCCCCCATTGCTCAAGAGAAACAACCGTTTTTCACCAGCCTTCTAGGCACATCTTGAGAAAATGTGTATATACTAGATTTGGGAAAGTGGCTCGAACACATCAACGATAGATTGATAACCACCGTTTTTGTCATACTCCTCTTCCCTTTCCAAATCAAGCTTCTCCATAATTGGCAGATCATTAATGGAGAATAAATGAGCGTCTCCCTCTCCTGTATTGACATGCTCATGCCAACTCCAAGGCGGTAAAATGAAGAAATCACCTTTCGCCCATTCAAATTTGACACCGTTGATAATCGTGTATCCTTCACCGTCAAGAACGTGGTACACGGCGCTGTGGACATGGCGATGCGCCTTCGTGTGCATACCAGGAGTTAATTTTTGCATTGTTGTCCCAATACGCAAATCTGCTGATCCCCCTGTCAATGGATTGATGTAATCGACCGCATAACCGTCATAGGGATCAGGATCAAGTTGGGATAAATTCTCAAGTACTTGTTTCGTTGTCTTCCATTTATAGGCGATCAACGGAGATGGGTAGCCTTTTCGCTTCCGGTCGGAAACCGGACGCAGCGCTCCCGTTGCATATTTGAACGTTGAACCGTTGTGAGGGGCGACAACCGGGAATACATCTTCGGAATACGGTTCAAAGAACGAACCAGCAAAATTTCTCACCAATCCGACGTCGAGACCATCCATCCAAATGACCGGTTCCGTTCCTTCGTGACCGTGATCATGCCACGTCCATGCCGGGGTCAAAATCAAATCCCCGCGCTCCATATATGTTCGTTCGCCATCGACAGCCGTATAAGCCCCTTCACCTTCAATAATGAATCGGATCGCCGATTGGCTATGGCGATGTGCGGGTGCCACTTCGCCCGGCAACAACAGTTGCACTCCAACATACAGCGTGTTGGTCGAATAACCGATTAGACCTCGTTTCAATAGCGATGGATTCTGCAAATAAACGACTCGCCGCTCGCTCTCTCTCCCTAAGCGAAGCAACTCTCCAGCCTCCAGCAAATGCTTGCGGATCGTCTCCCATTTCCACAAGTACGGAACAACTTCATGATCGGGCTCGGGCGTCACCATTTTACCGAGTTTTTCCCATAACGGACCTAAATACACTTGTTCCAACTCTTCATGAAGCCGCTCAAGCGCCCTCATTCTCGTATCCGCCATCATTCCCTCTCCTTCCAATTCATATAGTGAATTAACAATTCATTTTTACACTTTAAATGATATAACAAACCTAAATACTTGTCAAACTATTTAGAATATAAATAAAAAAATATTCAATCTTCCCTCCAGCCTGGGCATCAATCATCGCTTTATGTTACAATGATGGACAGAGGTAAAATCGCTGCAGAGGAGCGCAATCATGAGAAAGGTAAATGTGGAGACAATTCGTTCAGTGGAACGAGCGGTTCAAATCTTGAACTGTTTTAGTTTTGAACGTCCGAGCCTTCCTATCGAAGAGATCGTCGCGAAAACAAAATTAGCGAAAGCTACCGTCTACCGCCTGTTATGGACGCTCGAAACGCAAGGGCTGATCCATTACGACCAAAAGGAAAACGTATACCGCCTCGGTTATAAAATGCTGGAATACGGAGGAATCGTTCTCGAAAACCTGGATATGCGGCGCGAGGCGGAACCGTTTTTGCATGACTTGCAGGCGCAAACTGGCTACACCGTTTTGTTTGGGGTGCGCCAACAAGACAGCTTGCAATATGTCATCCGTCTCGACAGCGATGATGGCTTTCAGCCCCGCTCATACATTGGACGTCGGCGCGTTTTGCACTACGGGGCGCTTGGAACGACCATTATGGCATATTTGCCTGATGAAGAAACAAAGGCAATTCTCGAAAAATATCCATTAGAAGCTCATACGCCGAACACGATCGTGGATAAACATCAATTTCTCGAGCGTTTGCGTGTCATTCGCAAAAACGGATTTTTTGTCGACAGGGATGAAACATTTATCGGTTTCACAGCGGTTGCCGCACCCGTTTTTGATCGAACTGGCATCATCGGCGCTA
The DNA here is from genome assembly GCF_007829715.1 of Geobacillus sp. C56-T2. NCBI lineage: Bacteria > Bacillati > Bacillota > Bacilli > Caryophanales > Anoxybacillaceae > Geobacillus > Geobacillus sp. C56-T2. The sequence goes on along the minus strand of NZ_VJWB01000001.1, from coordinate 1,420,552 downwards.
TCGGACTGGCTGGTGCCACATTTAAAATGGCCGAGACATTGCCTGAGCTGATCCGTCAAACGGTCAATACGGCCCGACATATATCGAAACGGCTTGGACATCTTCCCCATCCCCCCTCCGCATAAAAAGTGTCTTCTTTTCCACTTCATTAATGCGTTATATAAAATCAGGCGGTTTTTCCTGTTGGGCATGGAAAAACCGCCGTTACGACTCATTTGCCAATTACCTTCCATTGTAAAAATACCGTCCTTATAATTCTTTTGCGAGCTTACAAACTTTCTCTTAGCCTATTACAGTCTCTCCCAAATCGCAGCAATGCCTTGGCCGCCACCAATGCATAAGGAAGAAACGCCGTATTTCTTTCCTCTTCTTCCTAATTCATAAACGAGCGTCAATGTGAGGCGCGTTCCCGAAGCTGCCAACGGATGACCAAGCGCAACTGCTCCGCCATTGACGTTACCTTTGTCGTCGTCAAATTCCAGTTCTTTCTGACAAGCCAAATATTGAGCTGAAAATGCTTCGTTGATTTCGATTAAGTCAAGGTCATTCATCGATAAATTCGCCTTGTCAAGCGCTTGGCGAATCGCCGGAACCGGGCCGATTCCCATGTACTGCGGCTCAACGCCGACGATTCCCCACGAAACGAGACGGGCGAGCGGCTTCAACCCACGCTTGGCGGCATAATCCTCCGAAGCGATAACGACTGCCGCAGCTCCATCGTTCATCCCACTGGCGTTTCCTGGGGTTACCACTCCATTTTCAAGGAAGCGCGGTTGAAGCGCCCTTAACTGTTCCAGACTTGTCTGGCGCGGATGTTCATCGGTGTCAACGACCGTTTTTCCCTTTTTTTCTCGTACGGTCACGGGGACAATTTCTTGGCGGAAATACCCGTTGGCCATCGCCGCAAGCGCCCGCTCATGGCTGCGGAGGGCATGTTGGTCGGCCTCTTCGCGCGTGATGTCATATTTTTTTGCTAAATTTTCTGCTGTTATCGCCATGCTACAACCACCAACGGTATCATACAGACCATCCCACAACCAGTCTTCCACCGTCGGACTGCCTAATGGTGTTCCCCAGCGCATACCTCGGATGACGTGCGGTACTTGACTCATGTTTTCGGTGCCCCCCGCCAGCACCACTTCCGCTTCCCCGGTTAAAATGAGGCGTGCCCCCATGATAATCGTCTCGAGTCCTGTTCCGCATAAACGGTTTACCGTTACGGCGGGCACATCGATCGGCACCCCGGCCTTCAAGCCAACATGGCGAGCGAGCAAGTGAGCATCGCGACTTGACTGCTGAACATTACCAAAGACGATATGATCGATTTCTTCCGGTTCAACGTTCGCCTTTTTTATCGCTTCCTTCGCTGCGATAGCTCCTAAATCGGTCGCGGAGATTTCACGAAACGAGCCGCAAAATTTGGCGAATGCAGTGCGTGCTCCTTCAAGCAGCACAATGTCTGTCCGCATATTCTTCCCTCCCAAGGTTTAACCCTCTTTGATCATCTCTCTTAATTTTCCTTTCTGAATTTTTCCGCTCGCCGTCGTCGGAAATTGGTCAACAAAAACCACTTTGTTCGGAAGTTTATAGCCCGCAACCAATGGACGCAAAAACTCGACAATGTCCGCCTCAGTTATATAAGACCCTTCCTTTGGTTGGATGACAGCGCAAACCTCCTCTCCCAACACCGGCTCAGGCAGACCGATCACTGCCGCGGCGAAGACACCCGGGTGCTGTTGCAAAATGGTTTCGATCTCTTTCGGATAAATGTTGTATCCCCCACGGATGATCAGCTCCTTTTTCCGACCCATAAACCGAATATATCCGTCCTCATCCATCATCCCGAGGTCGCCGGTATAATACCAACCTTCCTCGTCAAGCACTTCCGCTGTTTGTTCCGGCATGTTGTAATATCCTTTCATGACACCAAACCCTCGGCAGGCAATTTCACCAATTCTCCCTGGCGGCAGCACCTCTCTCCGTTCATTCACAATCTTCACCTCATTTCCTTCCAATGCCTTGCCAACCGTTTCAAATATTCGGTCTTCTTTTGCCTCAAACGGGGTGATCGTAACAGAGCCAGTCTCTGTTGTCCCGAATGATATGCATAATACCATTCCCATTTTTTCACGCACCGCTTTCACTGTTTCCAATGGACAAATATCAGCTCCCGTCATTCCCGCGCGCAATGACGACAAATCAAATGACTCATTATTCAACACATGCAACTCCATATGAAACATTGCCGGCACCGCATGATGAATTGTTACTCGTTCTTTTTCGATCAGTTGCAGCGCCTCTCTTGGGTTGTATCTTTCCTGCAACACCATTTTTGCTTGGCTGTACACAGCAGACATCAAGTTGCACGCCATGCCAAACACATGGAAAATCGGTGTACAAATAAGAAACACATCATCTTGACGGCACTTCAAGTTATCTGCAATGGCCATACCTGATTGGACGATGCCGCGATGAGTCATCATCACCCCTTTTGGGATTCCAGTCGTACCTGATGTATATAAAAGACAAAACAAGTCATGCTGCGGGTCGATTGCCACTGTACGCAACGGTTGATCAGTTGCATAGGATCTAAGTTGTTCCAAGGAAAGGAAGCCCGATTTGACAAACCGAACGGTGATGATCTGATTAACAATGGTCTGAATGAGATTCAATCCAATATGCTTTTCGATTTCCTCACATACAAACACAGTCCTCATTCCAGAATTTTTTATAATATGTTCGACTTCGTGCTGTCGATATTTCGGATTAAAAGGAACAACGATCGCCCCTATTTGGGAGATAGCAAAAAATAGTTGAACTGTCTCAAGCCAGTTTGGTAAACAAACGCCTACTCGATCTCCTTGTTTAATGCCGAGTGCGATCAACGCTGATGCTAACTGTCGTACTTCTTTATACAACTCACCATAAGTCATCCGATGACGAAGGTCATAAACAGCTTCTCTAGATGGATTGTCCGCCGCCGCTCGCTCCAACAATTGCGGAACAGACAAAACGCGAACTGTTTCCACCTCTCCCCATCCTCCGTTTCCCCAAAAGTTAGTTCACTTGATAAAACGCTACTTGTACTTCCGCTGGCTTCCGAATTCCTTCTCCAATAAATACCATTCTGTTAAAAAAATCATACCGACTATTCCGCACTTCAAAAGTAGGAGTCGTTTTAAAATAATACGAACCTTGTGGTACATCCTCGCCACGAAAAATTTTATCGATGATTTCTTGTGGTCCGTGTCGGTATCCTCTATTCACAACATAAATAGGTATTCCATCATCTGTCTCAATCACATAACAAGCAAGCAACTCTATGACTCCATCTTTCCGAATCAGTTGATAGTCTGCTCCTCCTGAAAGCACACGTCCCCGCATCCTCTTTCCTTCAAACCTTCCACCGATAATCGGCACTATCCTCCGATAACCAAAACCAACTTCGCCGATCTCAATTGGCTTTCCTACTTCGACATAAGCCGTAAATAGGTGTTCAAACTGAATGTTCATTTTCTCCCTTCCCAATCCCAATTGCATTTTCTGCGGAATGCCGACAGCACATGTTATGAAACAGTAATCTGTTCATTGGCTAATTCAACCCGCTCCGCACGATAAACTGCATATTTTTCCTGTACACATAACACGGCAATTCCTCCTAATACTGCGGCACTAGCAATAGCTGCAAAGTTATATTGTGGCGACAAGTTCAAAGACAGCAAAAATCCAACAAACGTTGGTGCAACGATACCTCCTATCCGACCAAACGCCATCGTGCTTCCTAAGGCAGTGGACCGCATCGCTTCCGGATAATATTGGGAAACAAATGCGTTGGCAATGTTTTGGACACCGACCGAAGCCGCACCAATAATGGCAATGAGAACAAAAGCAATCATCATGCTGTTCGCAAAACCAATGAGTGATAAAGCAACCGCTCCGCAAAAGAATAAGGGAACAAGCACTTTCTTAAACCCCCATTTATTAACCAACGGCCCAAAAACAACGGTGCCAATGATCGCCCCAATTTGCATCACCGCTGTAAACACAAGGCTAGAGCTCAAATCATAGCCAACTTCCATCATTAGCCGAGGAAGCCATGTGTTCATTGAGTAAATGAGAACAAATGCACTGAAGCAAGATAGCCAAAACATTACAGTGCTAAACGCCCGCTTCTCTGTGAATAATTTCACGATAGGCAAAGAAGCTTGAGTCTTTCTTTCAGGCTTGACTAGTTCAATAGCACCATCATGGCGAATATGAGGATCAATCAAAGCAAGAACCTTTCGCGCTTCCTCTTCTCTTCCCTTCTCTAGAAGAAAACCAACCGACTCAGGAACACCTTTCATCAAAAACGGAAGCAATAATACCGGAATGCCTCCGATCCAATAAATAGGTTCCCATCCAACTGTCGGTAAGAGTGCACGGCTCGTCAACGCCGCGGCAATCGCACCAACAGAATAACCACAAAAAATCGAGGCAACAATGGCTGTACGAACTCGTTTCGGAAAAATTTCTGTCGCTAGGGCAATGACGTTGGGCATAACACCGCCAAGACCAATCCCCGCAATGATCCGAGAGATGGTAAATAAGGTTGGATTTGGAGCAAAGCCAGCAAGGAAAGTAAAAAAGCCGAACAAAAATGTAGTCAACAAAATAATTTTTTTTCGTCCCATCCGGTCAGCTAGCATACCAAATAATACTGCTCCAATGGCTGTTCCAATCACCGTATAACTCCCGATGGCGCCAGCTGTAACATCTGAAATTCCCCACTCCCGAATCAATAAAGGAACCGAAGCACCGTAAATCACTACGTCATACCCATCAAGCATGATCACTAAAAACAACCAAATCATAAGCCAAATGTGGAATGGGCGGATCGAACTATTATCGATCACATTAAACGGATGGATTTGTTTCACATGGATTCCCTCCCTGAATAGCTTTTGTTATCCGTTTCCTTCGGGATGTTCATTGAGCCCTCCTTTCCCAAAGGTAACGGATACTGATCTCAATCTATCAGCAACCTGTGTAAACATAAGATTTATTCTGTCAATTTCCAAAATAATCTATTTACCGCTAAAAACTGGCTTTCGTTTTTCAGTAAACGCTCGCATTCCTTCTTTTCGATCTTCAGTCACAAAAGCGTTTCCAAAGCAGGCAGTTTCCACCATCAACCCGGACTGCAAGTCAACATTAGCTCCCGTGTTGACCGCTTCTTTGAGCATACGCATGGCAATGGCCGGTTTTTTCGCCAATTTTCCGGCCCATTCTTTCGCCGTCGGCAAAAGTTCGTCGGATGGGACGACTTTGTTTACCAAATGAATAGAAAGCGCCCGCTGGGCATCGATCATTTCGCCGAAATAAAGCAATTCTTTCGCCACCCCTTGACCGACGATGCGCGGCAACCGCTGCGTCCCGCCGCCGCCCGGAATAATGCCGAGATTGATCTCTGGAAAGGCAAATTTGGCATGCTCAGAACAAATGCGCAAATCGCATGCGAGCGCCAATTCACAGCCCCCGCCGAGCGCCAGCCCGTTCACCGCTGCGATCACCGGTTTGGATGCGTTTTCAATTTTCAAAAATGCACTTCGCGATATTTTGTTCATTTCCATCATGCCGACCAAATCCAAGTCCATCATTTCATGAATATCGGCGCCGGCCACAAACGCTTTTTCCCCCGCTCCCGTAATGACCACCGCCCCAACCTGCTGATTGGCTTCGAGCTCATCGATTAAGGCGGATAGCTCTTGAAACACTTTTGTATTCAACGGATTGAGCGGAGGGCGGTGAATGGATACAACCGCCACTCGATTTTCGATTTCACACTGCAAAAATTCGTAGTTCACAACTCATTCCTCCTCTTCAAATTTTTAGAAACGTAGTTGTGGCGTATAGCCGACATCACCACCTCTCCGTTTATCAGACATCATCGTAATCATAAAACCCGGCTCCTGTTTTTCGGCCGAGCCTTCCTGACCGGACAAGCTGTCTGAGCAATAAAGGAGCGGCAAACCGATCGTCCTTAAACTCTTCGTAAAAATAGTCCATGACATGAAGGCCGATATCGACTCCGGCGAAATCTTGCAACGTAAACGGCCCCATTGGGTAGTTCAAACCAAGCGTCACCGCTTTATCGATGTCTTCCATCGAAGCCACTCCTTCCTCGACAAGGCGAATTGCTTCGATAAACTGCGGAATCATAATGCGGTTGACGATGAATCCCGGGGAATCTTTTTTCACCTCAACCGGCTCTTTCCCCAGTTTCCGGGCGAGTTCTTTCGCCTGTTCGACCGTTTCATCACTCGTTTTGTATCCGCGTACTACTTCGACGAGTTTCATCAGCTGCGGGGGATTGAAAAAATGCATACCAACAACTTGGCTTGGACGGTTGGTGGCAGAAGCGATTTCTGTGATGGACATGGATGATGTGTTTGTCGCTAGGATGGCATGTTTTGCTGCAATGTTGTCCAATTGAGAAAAAACTTCTTTTTTCACCTCCATGTTTTCGATGACCGCTTCAATAATGACATCCGCCTGTCTCATTTCCTGTAAGTTAGTTGATCCCTTCACTCGTTCTAGCGCTTCATGTTTTTGTTCGGTGGTCAGCTTCCCTTTGGCCACGCTTTTATCCATAAATGCTTCCATGCGTGAGCGCGCTTTTTGCAACATAGGCTCGTCAATATCTACTAAGATGACATTAAATCCTGATAACGCGGCTAAATTGGCGATGCCGCTTCCCATCGTACCAGCTCCCACGATTCCGATCGTTGCTGCCATTCGTCAAACCCTCCCTTGTTTTTCGAATTTTCTATATTGTCTTTGCTATTGATTATAAATTAAGGTAAATATAAAAAAATACCTGCATAATGCAGGAAAACGTACTTATCTTTTCAGTATTTTGGCGGAAGGCGGGCCATATAAATCGTACAACTTTAACGCCATCATCAAGTTGAATCGCTGCTCTGCCCCGCTCAAAGAGAAACCGAGCATTTCTTCAATCTTTTCGAGCCGGTATTGAAGGGTGCTGCGGTGAATATACAGCCTTTCGGCGGTTTCAGTCAAATGACCGTTGCAATCGAGAAAGACACGAATCGTTTGCAGCCAATCCACGTTTCGTTCCGCGGAATGCCGGATCAACGGGCCAAGATAGTTGTCGACAAACAGTTTTGCCGCCTCCAGCTCTTTTAAATGGTGCAATACCGTGTATGCCCCAAGCTCGTCAAAAAACGCCAAGCTTGTCCCTTGAAAACTATGGAGAATGACGTGCAACGCCTGAACCGCCTGCTGATAGCAAAAATAATAGTCACGGATCGATGCTGTCTTCCCTCCGATCCCCAAAAAAGCTCGGCATGACGCCCCCTCCTCTTTGATCCACTCGTTAATCCGTTGGTACCATTTTTCCCAGTATTTAATTGGAAATTTTCCTTCCTTGCGAGCTGGTACAATTAAAATATACCAATCCCCAATAACCCCGTATAACACGTTAGGATCCTCCATAGTAATTCGTGCTTTTAAACGATCCCATAATGTTGTTTTCTCAACATTCCTTTTAAACAGATCTACCTGCCCTTCCGGTTCGGAAAATTGAAAATGCAAGACGGCAATACGGTGCTCATCAAAAATATTCCATTGAAATACATTGGCATACTGGATAATGCTCTCTTCCTCCTCGATTTCTGCAGCCAACAATTTATTTAAAAAACTATCTTTTAGTTGCTCCCTTGTATCAAAAACGAGCTTTTGTTTCATAAACTGGATAGAAAAAATATTAAGAGCTAGTTCAACACTCAAGCGAAAAAAATCATCAATCTCTTGTGGATGTACGCCAATAGCTAAATAACCCACCACATCCCTTCCCCTGTTAATTGGCCAAACTGTCACCGGAACGTCCGGTAAGCCATCGAGCAAAGTATATCCTTCCATTCGGCTTTGTCCGACCGCTTGTTGTAATGCTTTCTTGGCAATGTCCTGCAATTGTTGCTCATTTAAAGTCCCTAACTCATAAGCGATTGGTCGCATAAAACGATCAAATACCATAACTGCTTTGGCAAACATTTGACTAAGTGTCTTCGTAATGCCTTGAAAGTTTTCGTGTTGAATCGTTTCTTTCATCAACTTTTGTTGATATTGAAGGAGAAGATGAAGACGATAGGTATGATCCCGTTCCTGACGATATAATCGGAGGTTTTCGAGCGTAACCGCAACATAGTTGGCTAACATATCCAAAATTTCTAAATCTTCTTTTGTGAATTTTCCTTCCTGTTTCCGCTCAACATGCAACACACCAATTGTTTTGAAGTTAACAACGAGCGGCACTGTTAGCTCATCTCCACCTGGTCTCTCTAAAAAGCGAAAATAATCACTGACCCGGTAATTATTTTTCATCATTACTTGTTTCGGACTAGCTATATTTCCATATAAAGGAGGATGAACAACGAAACTATTGTCCTCCTCCCGGTATAAATACATGCAGGCACCATCCGCATTTGTTCCCTTGCCTGCTCGCTCGACAATTTTTTCAACAAACTGCTCAAGAGGTGAGTCGAGCGAAAAGTGTTGAGCAATCCACTCAAGGTCGATCATTTTTCGTCGTTGCACTTCCTTGTTCCGAGCCACTGTCACAGCAAGGGCAACATCTTCTCCAAAGTGATCAAACAATTGCTTAGCCTCTGCGAGTAGTGAAACGTGACGTTGAAACCCGATCATACAAATTCCGTATTCGTTTTCTTCATCTTTAATTGGAACGCTGAACCACGTTTTTATCCTATTTTTTTTCAACAAGCCAATCAATGGACACGCGCACTCGTCATTCACTTCTTGAAACGTTGTACTCCCTTTAAACAACCGGGGCAAACAGTTAGCCATTGCAATCGGCGAGTGTGGAATTCCATATTGAAAATCACCTTGATATAATGTTGGAATGACGTGATCCCCTTCCTTTAGCACAATGGCGATCAGATCGCACTCCAGTTCCTCACGAAAAGCGTTCACCAAGTATTGCAAAGCCTCCTTTTCGGTATCAAACTTTACTAATTTCCGTGCTGTCGTCCGTAAATGGTTTTCAATTTTTTTCATCAGCCTCTGTCGCTTGCTTTCATTCATAATACCAGCTCCCTTTGTTTATAGCCTTGTAGTAAGCATAAAGGTTGTTATTAAGCATCCCTGCTCAATAACAACCTTTCTCGCGCTTTACGAAAAATGCCCACTCATGTTCCATTTCTCCGCCAATTGTTTCGCCAGCTCGAGGAAAACGTCGAGCGCCTCTGGATTGGCCATCGAGCCCGGGTTGACCGCTTTTTCAAGCGGGAAGCCTAAGAGCAGCTTGCGGATCGGAATTTCCATCTTCTTTCCATTTAGCGTTTTTGGAATTTGCTTTACTTCGTAAATTTCGTCTGGAACAAAGCGCGGCGAGACGTGTTGCCGAATCGACTGGCGGATGCGGTCTTTCAGCTCATCATCGAGCGCCACGCCTGGCTTCAGGACGACAAACAGCGGCATAAACGACTGCTTGCCCATCATTTCTAAATCGACCACCAAGCTCTCCAGCACCCCGTCGACCGCTTCGACGGCGCGATAAATTTCGCTCGTGCCCATGCGGACGCCGGCGCGGTTGATCGTTGAGTCGGAGCGGCCGTAAATGACGCAGCCGCCTTGTTCATCAATCTTAATCCAATCGCCGTGCTTCCAGACGCCTGGATACGTGTCAAAATAGCTGTTCCGGTACCGCTCGCCGTCCGGGTCGTTCCAGAAAAAGAGCGGCATCGACGGCATTGGTTTTGTAATCACAAGTTCACCGACTTCATTCACAAGCGGCTGGCCGTTTTCGTCAAACGCCTGCACATCGGCGCCCAACGCGCGGCACGAGAGGACGCCGGCGCGCACCGGCAAAATCGGTGAACCGACGACAAACGCGGTGCACACATCCGTTCCGCCGCTGCATGATGCCAGGCAAATGTCATCCTTGACGTTTTCATACACCCAGGCGAACCCTTCGACCGTCAGCGGCGATCCGGTCGAAAGCACAGCCTCAAGCTTCGATAAGTCATAGCGCTCGTTCGGTTTGAGGCCGAGCTTCATGCAGACGTTAATAAACGCCGCGCTTGTGCCGAAATGGGTGATGCCTGCCTTCTCGGCGAACTCCCATAAAACGTTGCCGTCCGGATACGTCGGGCTGCCGTCATAGAGCACAATGGTCGATCCAGCCAGCAGGCCGCCGATGAGAAAGTTCCACATCATCCATCCGGTCGTCGTAAACCAGAAAAACGTGCTGTCTTTCGTCAAGTTCTCGGAAATGGTCAACGCTTTCAAATGTTCAAGCAAAATGCCGCCATGTCCTTGGACGATCGGCTTTGGCAAACCGGTCGTTCCCGAAGAGTACAAAATCCAAAGCGGATGGTCAAACGGGACGTCTTCAAAGACGAGCTCTCCCTTATTCGCCACGAGATCATCCCATAGCACGACACCCTCATCCGGGGCCTCCATCTGCCCGCGCCAATACGGAAGCAGCACCGTTTTTTTCAATGATGGCAGCTTGGCGCGCAGTTCGGATACGACCGGCATTTTGTCAAACTCTTTGCCGTTGTATTGGCAGCCGTCGACGGCAAACAAAACCGTCGGCTCGATTTGCGCAAACCGGTCGATGACGCTGCCGGCGCCAAAGTCCGGCGAGCAGCTTGACCAAATGGCGCCGAGCGACGCGCACGCCAAAAACGCCATCACCGTCTCGGGGATATTCGGCATATACGCCACCACGCGATCGCCGCGCTTTACCCCCATCGCTCGCAATGCTTTGGCGATCGCCGCCGTTGTTTCGCTCAGCTCCTGCCATGACACTTCCCGATACGGCACGCGCTCCGAGCGGAAAATGATGGCCGGACGGTCGGCGCGCGCATGCCGGAACATATGCTTCGCATAGTTGAGCGTCGCGCCCGGAAACCACTCCGCCCCCGGCATCTTCCGCTCGCGCAGCACGCATTCATACGGCGTCGCCGCTTGCACACCGCCATACTCCCAAACCGTTTCCCAAAATTCTTCAAGACGCTCAACTGACCATGTCCATAGCTCGCGATACGAGTTACATGACACCCCCTTTTTCTCTTTCAGCCAGTCCATATACCGCCGAATATTTGACCGTTGGATTTGTTCTTCTGTCGGTTTCCAAAGGATCGTCCCTTCCGTAATCGCTTTCATTGGATGGCGCGTCAATGGACGCCGTCACCGCCTTTCTGTCGATAGTTGATTCAAACTATTTATATGATAGCATTCTTTCAAACTATTTTGAATAGACGTTTCTCCGCCCATTTTGTCGGAAAAGAGCGGAACAAACGGATTGACAAAAAAGCCAAACTGGAATATGATAAACACAAAAGTTGGTCTAGGTAAAAAAAATGTCCTTTGACTAAAATATTAACAGGAGGGAAACTTTTATGGCCGAACGAAACGATTGTCCCCTTTCCCGTATGAAGCAGGGAGATCGGTTTCGCATTGCGAACATCGCCATTCCTGACCCTGTGCTGAGAAGAAGATTGCTTGACTTAGGCTTTGTGCCCGGTGGGGAAATAGAAGTCGGCCAAAAAAGTCCGCTCGGCGATCCGACTGCTTACCGCGTACGAGGAACAACGATTGCATTAAGAAAAGAAGAAAGCAATTATATTTACGGGGAGAGAATCAACAATGACTAGAATGAACTATACAATTGCTTTAATGGGAAATCCGAATACGGGAAAAAGCACGTTGTTCAATGTTTTGACAGGCCTGCGCCAACATACTGGAAACTGGCCGGGAAAAACCGTCATTCGTGCAGAAGGAGAATTCACCCACCGCGGTGCCACATACCGAATTGTTGACTTGCCAGGGACATACTCGCTTTATTCCAACTCCGCTGATGAAGAAGTGGCGCGCGACTTTCTATTGTTTGAACGGCCGGATCTTACCATCGTCGTCGTTGATGCAACGGCATTGGAGCGCAATTTGAATTTGGCGCTGCAAGTATTGGAAATCACCGACCGCGTCATCGTTGCCGTCAATTTGATGGACGAAGCGAACAAGAAAGGCATTCTCATCAACAGCAAAAAATTGGAAAACAAACTCGGCGTACCGGTTGTACCGATATCCGCCCGCAATAAAGAGGGAATCGACACGTTAGTGGACACCGTTGACGCGATGGTACGCGGCCGCATCAAGACGAATCCGCTTTCGATCCGATATAGCTCGGACATTGAACAAGGCATCGCCCGGCTTATTCCACGCATTCGCGAAACGGTCGGCGATGCGTATCCGGCGCGCTGGATTGCGCTTCGGCTGCTTGACGGCGATACATCGCTCTTGGCTGCGTTAAAACAGCCGCCGCAACGGGACACAAAGGAGGAGGGCGCTTATGCTTGCTGCGGATCGGTCAAATCGATTTGATCGTTTGCTAGAAGAAGCCCAAACGCTGGCGCCAGCTGACACGCGCGAACAGATCGTCACCGCCATCTTTCAAACATCGGCTGCGCTTTGCCGAGAATGTGTCACTCATACACATAGCGTGAAACGGGATCGAACGGAACAAATTGACCGGATCGTCACATCGAAGCGGTGGGGATTTCCGATTATGCTGGCGTTGCTCGCCGCTGTCCTGTACGTGACCATTGCCGGCGCCAACGTATTTTCCGATTCGCTCGCCCGTTTGTTCGGGACGATCGAAACGTATCTCACCATGGCCTTTCAAGCGATTCATGCCCCCGACTGGCTGCACGGGCTTATTGTACTTGGCCTATACCGTGGTACCGCCGCGGTCGTCAGCGTGATGCTGCCGCCAATGGCCATTTTCTTTCCGCTGTTTGCGCTTCTTGAAAACTATGGCTATTTGCCACGCGTCGCCTTTAACATGGATCGATTGTTTAAAAAAGCAGGCGCGCACGGCAAACAATCGCTGACGATGGCCATGGGCTTCGGCTGCAACGCCGCCGCCATTATGTCGACGCGCATTATCGAATCGCCGCGCGAGCGGATGTTGGCCATTTTGACCAACAACTTCGTCCCGTGCAACGGGCGTTGGCCAACGCTGATTTTGCTTTCTTCGCTATTTATGGCAGCTGGTTATACAGGGGGCTGGAACACGCTCGTCACTGCCGCAGTGGTCGTCGCCATGGTGCTGTTTGGCATCATCGTCACGCTGACAGTTTCATGGATTTTGTCTAAGACAGCTTTGCGCGGGATTCCGACCCATTACACGCTAGAGCTGCCGCCATACCGGCGCCCGAAAATCATGGAAACGATCATCCGGGCCACCCTTGACAAATCGCTCTACGTGCTAAAGCGAGCAGTGACGGTGGCAGCGCCAGCCGCCATTCTTACGTGGGTGCTCGGCAACGTTCATGTGGGAGATACGACCGTGCTGGCGTATTTAGCCGACGGGCTTGACCCATTTGCCAAAGCGTTGGGATTGGATGGCTACATTTTGCTGGCGTTCATTTTAGGCTTGCCAGCCAATGAAATCGTCTTTCCCATTTTATTGATGGGGTATTTATCCGCGGGAGCGCTCACCGAAGTCGACGGGCTATCGTCATTGAAACAAATTTTGCTCGACCACGGCTGGACTTGGCTCACCGCCCTCAATATGATGCTGTTTTCCCTGCTTCACTACCCGTGCGGCACGACGCTCGTCAACATTTACAAAGAAACGAAAAGCGTGAAATGGACGTTCGTCGCCTTTGCCTTGCCGACAGTGATTGCCATTATGGTCACCTTTACGACCGCGCAGTTGGCAAGATGGCTCGGGCTCGTTTAACACTCGAGGCTGTCTCGACAGGTCGGTTTAACAACCTGTCAAGACAGCCTCTTTTATCCGCTATATGTACACGGCAACTTCATGTTGTGTCTGTATTGCAGACCGACGACCTTTTAGAAGATCGATGAAAAACCGTGAATCCCCTTCATCAATGAGGGAGCGCGTGAAAAGGAGGACCGATGCAACAAGGTTTTTAGATGGCAATGCCGGATCCATGAATCAATCACCGGACTCTTAGAAGGTCGGTGAAAAAACCACTGTTTGCCTGATCGATGATGGAACGCGTGAACATCGAGGCTGACGCAGCAAGTTTTTTCTACTTGAGAACCGATTCCGAGAAGGCTCTTCACCAAAAGTTGTACTTGATTTTTCCAGCACACATCTTACTTATGCATCCACGAAAGAACAGGAAACCAATCATGTTTTGCTTACACCTGTTCAGAGAAGTGCAACGTCTGTCAAGTACACGTTGTGGTGATGAACCTCCGAGAAGCGGTTGTGTTAATCACCAGCTTCTTGGGCCCCTCTCTTTCGCATACGCACCGGCTTCTCATGTCACGCGACCCGTTGTCCCTATCTTGAGGACAGACCTTGTACGTCAGCCTTCGTTTATTGGCCGAAATCAACTCGTGTCTATACTTCTTTTACATTCTCCACATGAGAGGCATCTCCCTCTACGATTACGCGAAACCCGTTTTCATCCGCTTCGACGATCGTCACGCTTGTCCCGTACATATACGGCGGCGCCCAAAGCTGGTCAAGCGGCGCGCCTTTAAATGCCGCTATGAGGGTTTTCAGCACGACGCCGTGGGTGACGATCAAGACGGTCTCCCCCTCGTGCCGCCCGACGATGCGCCGTACCGCTTCCAGCGCCCGCTGTTGCACATCGAAAAACCGCTCCCCGCGCTGTGGCGCGTACAGATGCGGTCCGTTCCAAAAATGGTCGAACGCAACCGGATCCATTTGCCGGATTTCATCATGCGTCTTTCCTTCCCAATCGCCAAGATGAATCTCGCACAGCTGCTCGTCTTGATAAATCGGAATAAGCCGCGCGCCGCGAACCAACTCGGCCGTCTCAAGCGCCCGACCGCTCGTGCTTGTATAAATGGCGGCCAACTCGATCGCTTCGAGCCGTTTTCCAAGCCGCATGGCGTCTTGCCGCCCCTTTTCCGTGAGCGGCGAGTCTTGCCTTCCTTGCATCCGCTTTTCGACATTCCACTTCGTTTCCCCATGTCTTGTCAAATACAAGGTTGTCCTCATGTCTCCTCTCCCTTTCGATGGCTAAAAGCGGCCGAGCGGTTGTATTCCTCAAGCCATTGCTGCAGCTTTTCCGCTTCAAGCGAACGGCTGAAATAAAACCCTTGGGCGTAATCGCAATCCATTTGTGAAAGAAGGGCCACCTGCGATTCGGTCTCCACCCCTTCGGCCAGCACTTCAATATCCAAGCTTTTCGCCAAGTGGATGATAGTATCAACGATCGTAGCGTCCTTCGAATTTTCGGCAATTCCTTGAATGAAGCTGCGGTCAATTTTGAGCAGCGACACCGGCAAATTGCGAATATACGCGAGCGAGGAAAAGCCGGTGCCAAAATCGTCGATCGCCGCCTGCACGCCAAGCTGCTGCAATTCGGTTAAAATGTGCCTTCCTGTCTCAATGTTTTCCATCAGCCCGCTTTCGGTCACCTCTAGAATCAAGCGATCGGGCGCCAGTTCCGTCTCCCGCAAAATGCGCTTCACATGTTCGACAAGTTCGGGACGGTTGAGCAAAAACGGCGACAAATTCACCGCTAACTTCAGCCCGGGAAATTTCCTTTCCCATTCTTTCACTTGGCAGCACGCCCGCTCTAACACCCAAAGCGTAATTTCAAAAATAAATCCGCTCTCTTCGGCCAACGGGATGAAATCGAGCGGCGGAATCTCACCGAGCGTCGGATGGCGCCAGCGCAACAGCGCCTCAATTCCCATCGCTCGCCCTTGGGTCAACCGCACTTTCGGCTGATAGCACAAATAAAACTGCCCGCGCATAATGGCAAACGGCAAATCCTGCTCGATCACGATGCGCCGATGCTCGACCGGGCGATAAAACGCATAACCGTTCCGTCCCCGCTCCTTCACCTCATACAACGCCTGATCGGCATATTTCATCACCTGCTCGATCCGGTCGCTGTCTTTTGGGAAAAAGGCGATGCCGATCGATAACGTCGATTGAATGAGCTGTTTTTCATAATAAAACGGCTCATGGAACGAGCTGACCAACCGTTCCGCCAAAGCGATCATTTCCGTTTTCGTTACATTCGGCAGCAGCAACACGAACTCATCGCCGCCGATGCGGGCGAAAAAGTCATCATGGCGCAGCTCCCGGCTGACGCGTTTCACCGCTTCGCGCAAAAAATAGTCGCCAGCTTGGTGAGAAAAATGATCGTTGATCCATTTAAATTTATCAAAATCTAAATAACAGAGGGCAAATGGCGTGCCGCTCGCTATCAGCTCACCGATCTGCCGTTCGAAATAGATGCGGTTGGCGATGCCGGTGAGCGAATCAAAGTAAGCAAGTTGGCGCAGCTTTTCTTCATACTGCTTCCGCTCACTGATGTTTTTTACCGTGACGATGACGCAATCGAGCTTTCCGGCCTCATCAATGATCGCTTTCCCGCTAGCTTCCATCCAAATCCATTCGCCATGTTCGTCCCGCTTACGAAATTCCGCTGTTTGCGTCTCATATGTATCATACAAATTCGCCAATTTTTGTGTGATCACCGGCGCGTCGTCAGGGTGGACAAACGCCAACATATCATCATACGACGCTGGCTGCCAGTTCATTTTTCCCTTCCATGATGGCGGAATGTACGACAGCTGACGGTCACGTGAAAAAATGAAAACATAATCGTTTGAATGTTCGACGATCAGCTGCAAACGCCGCTCCGCCTCAGCGAGCCGCGCCCGCAGCTCCTCCGCTTGGGCTTGACGGCGCAACACGCACAATATAGCGGCCGCTTGGCCGCGCTCATCAATGATCGGCGACAACCCGGCAACGAAGGCGCCGCCGGACAGTTCCACTTGAAAAGCGGCTAGCTGTTCTTTCATCCGCTTGGCTAGCCCCCGCCCCGCAGCCATCAGCGCCTTTTCCGCTTCTTCGCTCAGCGCTAACCCGGCAAAGGCAGGGTTTCGATAAATCATGGTACCTTGCCCATTCAAGATGGCAACTGCTTCATTGAAGTGATGGAAAAAGGCTGTATACTTGTCCATGCAATGGTTACCTCGCCATTGATCGAAATATACCGTTATCCTCACTTCCATTTTCACGAAAACATCGGCAAAAATCAACAAATTTCGCAAAAAACCAGCGCCAAAATAAGAAACCGCCCACCGGCGGCTGACCGATCACCCAATTTGCCGCTGGCGGGCGCGAAGCGGGCACGTTTGACAACACGTTCCCCCCGTTGTATGCACGTATAAGCAGCACGTCGTTCGCTGCATGCCGCTCGCCCCTTTAAAAAAGCGGCGGAGCGGGTTGTCTTTTTGGCCAAACAGACGGCCATCAGCTTCATGAACGAGAAAACGAAAATCGTCCCGCAGCCGATCGGCGACGAGCGCAAGCGATTCATCCTCCAGCCAACGTTCATATACCCAATACACGTAAATGGCGACATTTTCCCACAAGACGAGCGGGGAGATGCGCGTCAGACGGCGCAACTGAGCAATGAGCGGCGCGAACAGCCCGGCGAACACGTCGCGAACGGCTTGCTCGCGCCAGCGGCTTCGTTCGCTGCCGCACATCTCCGCTTCTGCCGGCTCAAGGCGAAAACGCGGCATCCACATTTCCCCTTCGCCATCCGTATCAAGCCAAATGCGCTCAGGCTCAAGCAAAAGCCGCTTGTTCCATGCCGACATGGCGTATAACGCCATCGGCGCTAAAAAGCTGAGGCGCTTGACCAGCATCGACGCCGCCACAGCGTCATTCGCCGCCCCCATCTCATCACGCACGTGGGCGACATAGCTCGCAAGCTGTTCGGCGTCTTCCAGCAGCCGGGAAAACCGCATCGACGCCGAAGCATCGGGCTGCTTGCTTGAAAAACGATACGTTTCTAACGCTCTCATTTCGTCTTCGCACAGTCTCATCATGATACGCCTTCTTTCTGTAAAATGCATCGCCCTTTTCCGTACGGAATGCAAAGCGGCGTGCCAAAGAGCGGATCGTACGTAATTTGGCAATCCAACTGAAACACATCGTTTATGAGCTGGCGGGAAATGACGTCTTCTGGCTTCCCTTCGGCATACACTGCCTTGTCGCGAATGGCAACGAGATGATGTGCATAACGGCAGGCCAAATTTACGTCATGAAGCACCATCACGATCGTCCGCCGTTCCTTTTCATTCAGCTCAAACAATAAATCTAAAATGTCAATTTGATGGGCCAAATCAAGATAGGTCGTCGGTTCATCAAGCAAGAGAATTTCCGTCTCTTGCGCCAGCGTCATGGCAATCCATGCGCGCTGGCGCTGTCCGCCGGAAAGCGAATCAACCGGCCGCTCGGCGAGCTCTGTCAGCCCGGTCGCCGCCAAAGCGCGCGCAACGGCACGCTCATCTTCCTCACTCCATTGTTTGAACCACGTTTGGTATGGGTACCGCCCTTGCTTGACGAGCTGCAGCACGGTCAACCCTTCTGGAGCGACAGGCGACTGCGGCAAAATGGCCAAGCGACGGGCGATTTCCTTAGTTGGCTGTTTGGCGATCTCCTTTCCATCGAGCAAAACCGCGCCGCCTGCCGGCTTCAACAGCCGGGCCAAGGCGCGCAGCAACGTCGACTTGCCGCAGCCGTTCGCCCCAATAAACACGGTCATTTTCCCCTTCGGAATCGTCAAATGTAAGCGGTCGATCACGAGCGCGTCCCCGTAAGATAATGTTAACTCCTTCGCCTGCAGCACGTGCATGCTTTCCCCCTCCTTCATTGATGCTTTCCGACTCTGTACAATAAATAAATGAAATACGGCGCGCCAAGGGCGGCAGTAAACACGCCCGCTGGAATTTCCGTCGGCGCCAACAGCATTCGTCCGGCGAGATCCGCTCCCATGACGAGCACACCGCCTAACAGCGCCGCCGCTGGAAGCAGCGCACCAAACGCTGAACCGACAAGGCGACGCGCCATATGCGGCGCCATCAGCCCAACAAAGCCGATGCCGCCGGCGAAGGCGACCGCTCCCCCAGTGAGCGCGGTGCTCAGCAGCACCAGCCCGAGCCGTTGCCGTTCAACCGCGCCGCCAAGCCCAAGCGCCAACTCGTCGCCTAATTCTTGCACGTTGACGTGCCGAGCGGCGAGCATAGCAATAAGAAGCAACCCGATGACCGATGGAGCCATGAACGAGACGTGCTGCCAAGAAGCACCATACACGCTGCCCGTAATCCACACGTTCGCCTGGCTTGCCCGGTAAATCGGCCCGACGATCATCAGCAGCGTTGTCAACGCCTGCATCAGCGCGGAAATGCCAATGCCGACAAGCACGAGCCGAAGCGGGGCGAGACCGTTTTTCCACGCCAGCGTATACACGAGCCAAGCGGCGGCCGCAGCGCCGAGAAAAGCCGCGAGCGGCAGCCAGTGGATGCTGACGGTGAGGGAGTTGTTTTCATCGCTAAACAGCGCCAAAAAACCGACGACCGCGGCGGCCGCCCCGCCGGTGATGCCGAGCACATCCGGCGACGCGAGCGGATTGCGCACCATCCCTTGCAAAATCGCACCCGCGGCCGCAAGCGCCATTCCGGCCAGCCAAGCCACCAACACGCGCGGCAGGCGGAACGTCAAAATGACCGTCCGATGAATTTCCTCACCATAGCCAAGCAGCGCAGCGGCGGCGGCAAACGGCGAAATGCGCATCTCCCCGCTGCCAATGCTGACGAGAAAAAGCAGAACCGCGACCAATCCGAGCGCGGCGATCACGACGGCCGCTTTTTTATCGTAGAAAAACGATACATAGCTTCCCATCCGGACAGTGACGTATTTTTTCATTTTGCAGTGATCCCCCTGCGGGCAATGTAGACGAAAAACGGAACGCCGATCAAGGCGGTGACGATGCCGACTGGCACTTCGCGCGGCATGAGCACGTAGCGCGCCCCGATATCGGCAGCCAGAAGCAAAATTCCGCCAAGCAAGGCGCAGTACGGAAGCAGCCAGCGGTGGTCTATGCCGGCCAGCGCCCGTGCCATATGCGGCACCATCATGCCGATAAAGCCAATCGGGCCAGCGACAGCGACCGAGCCGCCGGCGAGCAGCACGACTAACAGGGCGGCGACCGCCTTGATCATAGTCGTCCGCTGCCCAAGTCCTTTCGCTACATCATCCCCCATCATCAAAATGTTGACATGGCGCGCCAGCAGCATGGCTCCGAGCCAGGCGGCGGCCAAATACGGGAAAACGGCAGCCAACAGCTCGAGCTTCCTGCCGGCGACCGACCCGGCCAGCCAAAAGAGCACTTCTTCAAGCGCCTTTTCGTTCATCGCCAACATCCCTTGCGTCAGCGAGGCAAATAACGCAGCGACGGCTGTGCCGGCAAGCGTCATCTTCAGCGGGGTCAGCCCGTCTTTCCCGGCGGCACTGATCACAAACACGATCGCCGCTGCGGCCGCCGCCCCCACAAACGCGACCCATGCCAACATTTGTAAGGAAGAAACGGAAAAGAACGTGACCATCACCACAATGAAAAAGCCAGCCCCGGCATTAATACCGAAAATGCCCGGCGAAGCAAGCGGATTGCGCGTCAGCGCTTGCATAAGCGCCCCGGCCATCGCTAGGCTCGCGCCGACCGCTGCGGCAATGAGCGCCCGCGGCAGCCGCACCGTCGCCACCACTAAATGGGCGTTTGAACCGTTGTTGTCGATCAAAGCGGCCATCGCCTCCCGCCAGTTCGTATCGGTATACCCGTACACCACGCTCATCCACATGGCGGTAAGAAGCAAGATCGACAGCCCAATGAGGCCCAGCGTTTTTTGGCGGTTCGTTGCGAACATAGTGTGAAATCTCCCTTAGTATTTCATTTAATAATGATATCTATCGTTAAGTCTATTTGATAATGACTCTCATCGTCAATATTTTTTGCCATCTTTTTATGATTTTCTCATCATTTTTTTATTTTTTTGTTGACAATGATTATCACTGTTATTTATGATAGTGACGTGAATGAAACTCATTATCACTTTTGTGAAATGGAAAAGGGGGATTTGCACCGTGAATGTGAAACAAACCCATCTTCTTTTCACCTTCCTCCTTTCTCTCCTTCTTCTCGCCGGCTGCGGTGGGAAACAGGAAGAAACGGCCAAACCGAAGGGCAGCAATCAATCGAAAGAAGCAAGCTACACCGTCGAACACGCCATGGACACAACCGAAATCAAAGGCACGCCCAAACGGGTCGTTGTATTGACAAACGAAGGAACAGAAGCCCTGCTTGCGCTAGGTGTGAAACCGGTCGGCGCCGTCAAATCGTGGACGGGCGATCCGTGGTATGACCACATTAAAGACAAAATGGACGGCGTCAAAGAGCTCGGGTTGGAATCGGAGCCGAACGTTGAAGCGATCGCTGCTTTAAAACCGGACTTGATCATCGGCAACAAAATGCGCCATGAAAAAATTTATGAACAGTTGAAACAAATCGCTCCAACCGTTTTCGCTGAAACGCTGCGTGGCAACTGGAAAGACAACTTTATGCTCTATGCGAAAGCGGTGAATCAAGAAGAGAAAGGAAAACAAGTCATTGCCGAATACGATCAGCGCATTGAAGACTTAAAAGCGAAACTCGGCGACAAGCTGAAAATGAAAGTGTCGGTCGTCCGCTTCATGGCTGGTGACGTCCGCATCTACCATAAAGACTCGTTCTCCGGCGTCATTTTGGACCAGCTCGGCTTCGCCCGTCCGGAATCGCAAAACGTCAACGACTTCGCGGAAACCGGCGTGACGAAGGAACGCATCCCGGCCATGGACGGCGACATCCTGTTCTACTTTACGTATGAAACAGGCGACGGCAAAGCAAGCGAAATCGAAAAAGAATGGATTAACGATCCGCTCTTTCAAAACTTAAACGTCGCGAAACAAGGCAAGGTGTACAAAGTGAGCGACACGATTTGGAACACAGCTGGCGGTGTGCTCGCTGCTCATCTGATGCTGGACGATATCGAGAAATATTTCTTGCAGGAACAATAATCTTACGTAAAGGCTGTGCGAAAGATGGCATACCGAATCTTCTGCACAGCCTTTGTCTTTGTGATCTTTTTCCGTTTCCACTCCCCTACCCAAAAAAGCAAGTCCATTGCCGTTTAACGCAAATTGTGATACATTCAAACTATGAAATGAACGAAAGAAAGGGAGAAGACGATTGAACCATCCAGCACGGATCGCAGCATGCCTGTTGTCGTTCAGCATTTTTTTGTCAGGCTGCACTGGTGGAAACAACCAAGAACAACACCACTCGCATATGACGAAAACCGCCACTGGCGATATTCGCGAGACAACGAAATCGATCGAGCATTTGCCAAGCTTTTTAGGCGCATTCGAAGAGGAAATGGCTGTGTTGTACCAACAGGCCGCGGAACACCGCGAACTGCTTGAAAACATCCCATGCTATTGCGGCTGCGGACAATCGGCCGGCCATAAAAACAACTATGACTGCTTTGTCTATGAAAATAAAAAAGACGGATCGATTGTCTGGGATGATCATGCAACCAAATGCGGCGTCTGTCTCGACATCGCTGCCGAATCGATCGCCGCTTACGATCAAGGGAAATCGATCAACGATATCCGGCATATGATCGACGAAAAATACAAAGAAGGCTACGCCGAACCGACACCGACAAAACCGCTTTAATCCTAATGAAAAAAGCGCCGAACTGGGCGCTTTTTTCCGTTGTTTTTGTTCCGTTGAGCGTTCTCATCCATATGGCGGTAAGAAGCAAAATAAACAGCCCAATGAGCCCCAGCGCTTTTTGACGGTTCGTTGCAAACAGAACATATTCTTTCATTTGCCTGTTGGCCAAGAAGGCTCGTGAAAAAACGGCTGAGCCCCTTCATCAATGGAAGAATGAGCGGAAAGCAGGATCGATAAAACAATGTTTTTAGAAATAAAATGCTAAGGATATATCCACGATTCAAGCACCAACCTCCAAGATCAGCTGATGAACCTCTCCCACCTACACATTGCTTAGAAGGCTCGTGAAAAAACGGCTGAGTTCCTTCATCCAATGGGAGAACACGTGAAAATCAGGATCGATACACCAAGGTTTTTCTAGTTGAGAAGTGACATTGCCAAGCTGGATCCAAGATTAAATTACCAGCCTCTTAGAGGTGGGAGACTTCGCGGTCAATGTGTTAAAACTCAAGTTCCCTTGTCAAAGATACTCCCCCAATGGCCTCTCGGCGCGGGCAACATCAACACCGGCTGAGCGCGGCGTACAAATCATGCAATGTTTCGATGCCGCGTTTACGCAGTTCGTCGAGCAAGATGACCCATAACTTCGCCATCGCTTCCACATCGCCGTCCGCCGTATGACGGCGCGGGCAGCGGATGCCATAACAGGCTAATGCATCGTCAAACGTCGGGCATGAATGGCCGATCAGCGTCATCATCGGCTGCAAGTCAAGAAAGCGCCCGCTCCATTTTTGCCGGTAATGGCGCCAAAGGGCATGGCGTAAAAACGCCAAGTCATGGCCAATGTGATAACCGAGGAGTACACCGGCGGCAATAAACGGCACAAACGTGCGCAGCGCCTCGGCAAGCGGCGGAGCGAACATGACATCCTTCGCCTCAATGCCGGTCAAGGCGGATATAGGTTCTGGAATGGGCTTTTCCGGCTTGACGAGCGTCATGTACGCATCCGTCACGATCCCTCCGACCGTTTTCGCCGCCGCCATGGCCAAAATTTCATCGCCTTGCTCCGGGGAAAAGCCGGTCGTTTCCAGATCGATGATGACAAACGGGATATCGATCAAACGGTCATGCCAATCGATGACGTGCTGTTTTTCCTTTTGCAGCGAGCGAAGCCACGATTCTTGTTGCCATGAATGGTCCTGTCCAAATAAGGCGGACGATGCCTCGCGCGGAACGCCGAGCGACAACATGCGGAGCGCCCGCTGCCAAAACCGGTGCCGCTCATGCATGAATGTTAGCCACCCGCCGGGCGACAAAGCGCTGCAATCGTTTAGCAGTGCGCATCGCTTGTTTCAGCCGCTTTTGTTCCATCCGCTCAAGCGCCCGCCATAACACGTATTCACGTCCGTCCCCCGCCTCAGTGCTGTACTTCAGGCGAATCGAATAGTAAACAGAAAGCGCCTCGTAAACGGCGTCGGAAAACGGCGCCGTCAACACGCCATTCGCTTCAAGCGCCCGCCGCCGCTCGGCTGTGCCCGCCGCCGGGACGTGCGCCAAACACGCCAACCATTTCAAAGCGTTGGTGAGCTGCACGTAACCGCCCTGTTTCATATGAACGGCCCCGCTGTACGGCCCCCATCGCTCCGTTTGCACGTTGCCCAACCAGCCGAGCGGAACCGGAGGAAACTGAACGTGCTCGCCCATGCGCGCCAACAGCAGCGGCCGTTCGGCCACCGCCGCAAACAGCGCCTTTCTTGCCGTCTCAGCCAATTCCGCTTCCCCATAAAGAGGCCGCATATCCATCGCAATCAACAAAAAACGAATGTCGTTCGGCCACCCGCTGTCCAAGTAGGAAACAAGCTGTTGCTCCCAACCGCGGACTGACTGCGCCCACCGCTTGTTCGTCGCCATCACGTAACCGGAACAGTACGGATACCCAGCCTCATGCAGCATGTCTACCCCGATCGTCGCCATATGGCGAATGAATTCATAACAAGCCGCTTCCTCGTTCTCAGGACAGTTGAATAAAATGCCGTGATCTTGATCCGTCCAAATCGTCGGCTCACACCGGCCGATGCTTCCCATCACATACCAGCACCACGCTGAGGGACGAACGCCGACCGACCGTTTCATCGTCTCCCGCTCCGCAAGGAAGAACGCGCGGCGAAGGATCGCTTCATGAACAGAAACGATGTCATTGGCGAGCTGACCCATTTGTTCACGTGCTGCATAGCGCCGCAGTTCGCGCGCCAGTTCATCGTGGCAAAAACGAAGTTCGGCGGCCGACTCGGCTCGGTTTAGCCGCTCGACCACCTTTGCCGCCAATAATTCCATCCACTTTTCCCCTCCCGGTTACTGCTGGGCGAGGGTTTTGGGCTGATACGCCGGATCGAGCTGTTCCGGATAGCCATACGAACCGTGCTCACTAATATCAAGACCGGAAATTTCTTGCTCCGCCGTAACACGCAGCCCGACCGTTTTCTTCATGGCATATAAGATGACAAACGAGACAGCCGCGACATACACCGCCGCACCGAGCACCCCGACCGTTTGCACAATCAGCTGATCGAATCCGCCGCCGTAAAACAGCCCAGCCTTCCCGATGCCCGTGATCTCGACTAAACGCGGCGAGGCGAAAAACCCGGTGGAAATCGTGCCGATGATGCCGGCGATCCCGTGGACAGAAAACGCGTAAAGCGGATCGTCAATCCCTTTGCGCTCAAAATAGATCGATGTCCAGAATGTCAACGCCCCGGCCACCGCACCGATCACCACCGCCGCCCACGGTTCGACGAACGCGCACGCGGCGGTAATGGCGACTAAAGCGGCGAGCACACCGTTCACCATCGCCGGAATGTCCGCTTTGCCAACCAAAATTTTCGCCGTCAAGATCGCGGCAACCGCCCCTGCCGCAGCAGCCAAATTCGTCGTCAGCGCCACATAGCCGAAAAATCCGTCGCCAACCGCCATCGTGCTGCCCGCGTTAAAACCAAACCAGCCGATCCATAAAATCAACCCACCGATGACCGTATATACTTGGTTATGCCCGGGGATCACGTTTGGCGTCCCATCTTTATTAAACTTGCCGATGCGCGGCCCAAGCAAAACCGTCGCCACGAGCGCCGCAATCGCTCCTTGCAGATGGACGACTGTTGAACCGGCAAAATCTTGCATTCCCATTTTTCCAAGCCAGCCGCCGCCCCACACCCAATGGCCGATCACGGGGTAAATGGCGATCGTAAAAATCGTCCCGAAAAGAAAATAAACAGACAGTTTCGCCCGCTCGGCAAAGCCGCCCCAAGCGATCGCCAGCGACACGCCGGCAAAGCCGAGTTGGAATAAAAATTTGAGCTCGAGCGGCACATTCGCCCACGATAACGAATCAAACGTTCCTTTTCCTTCTTTTAAAAACCATCCTTCCGTCCCGATGAAGCCATTCCCAGCCCCAAATGTAATCGCAAAGCCGAACGCCCAAAACGCCAATGATGCGAGGGCAAAACTTAAAATTTGTTTGCCGGCCACATGCCCGGAGTTTTTCATGCGCGTGGATCCGGCCTCAAGCAAAGCAAACCCTGCCTGCATGCCGATCACGAGCACCGCCGAGAGCATGACCCAGAGAGCATCGAGTCCGAGCGTCAACGTTTTTTCATCCATCGTGCACATCCCCCTCTGTAACTTTTCATAACTTTTATATGTAATAATATATAACATAATTCAACCGATAACAACGATCATTTTTTCTTGAAACCGGTTTCTGATAGAAAAAGTTTGTTAATTTTTTTAACAATAAAAGAATGCCCCTCATCACGAAGGGCATTCCTCACGGTGTTACGCCACACGAATCGGCTTGCCAAACGGCACGCGCGGCATATAATCGTCCGGCACAAGCCAAAACACTTCATAGTCGACTTCGAGTTCTTCATAAAAATAGCCGGTTACATCGGTAATGTAAAACAACGTATCAATTTTTTGCCTAGCGGCCCATTCCAGCACTTCGGTGTACGACGATTTCCCGTGCTTGAAATATTTGATCGTCGCCACGCCAACCGGAGAGACATCGCGAATTTTAAAATCCGCTTGGACGAGCAATGTGTCCGGACGCAGTTTTTCAAACAGGTTGACGATGTTTTGAATCAGCACCGGCCGCGCCGGACGGTTCGATGTATCAATCGCCAAGGCAATCGAATGGTCCTTCCGCTCCTTAAGCAACGACAACAATGCTCGCTGCCATCTCACGAGGATCATCCCCCTTATATCGGTGAATCGCCGTACGCACTACTAGTATAGACCGCCTTGGCGAAATGTACGAACTGTTTTTCTTTCCTGTTTTCCTTCCTTTTCTCAACCAAGCCGGCGATGGGCCCGCCGCAGTCAACCTCCGCCGCTTTACTCGGGCCGGGAGAAAGGAGTGTTCGCCTTTTTTCGGTCCGCCGCCTCGATCGTTCCTTCCATGTACACATCGCTGACTTGTTCATGCGTTTCCGCCAACGCAGCGTTAACAAGTGAAGCGGATGGGTCATCGTGGCGCTCGGCGACGTCGAGCGATCGTCTGTTTTCTGTCATCGTTGCTCCCTCCTTTCCGTTCATCACCTTCATTTTATTTATGTGGAACAAAGGGAAAAAGAAAAGAAGGAAGTTTATGGATGATACATGCATACATGGCGGCCCGCGCGACAAACTAATGATAAACGTTCACAGAGAGGATGATGACCAATGAAGCAGCCGAAACGAAACGACAGCTTAGAACAACAACAAAAAAAGCAGCAACCCGACAAAGAAATGGAAAAGCAACCGGGCTACGGCGATAAAAAACTAGAGGGCCCGAACTACCCGGCAGAATAAAGGCGGCAGGGCAAGATGAGACATTTGCTTGCGTTGACGCTCAAATTTTTGCTTACCGCGACGGTCATGTTCGCTATTTTGCCGCTGTTTTTGCGCATCTCATCAGCGGAAATATTGTCGTTCAGCCTCTGGCTAACGCTTGCCGCCTATGCGCTCGGCGACTTGTACCTTTTGCCGCGCCTTGGCAACGTTTCGGCAGCGATCGCCGATTTTGGCTTCGTCTTCGTTGCCGTCTGGATTGGCGTTGGCGTGTTTTACGACACCGCTGGCGGGGCGGTCGTAAACGCAGCGTTTTTCGCCGCGCTGCTTGCCGCGTTTGGCGAGCTGCTGTTGCACGCCTATGTTCTCCGGTTTGTCGTCGGCCAACACGGAGAGGAAGACGCGCCGCTTGCCGGCGGCCCGCGTTGGCAAACGGAAGCGGCGGAAGAGTTTGACGTCCGCGCCGCCCGCCCCGGCGATCAAGAAGGCACACAGGTGAAACAAGAAGGCGACCGGCAGGAACAAGAACCGCCCCATCCTCCTATTTTGTAAGCAGCGAACAGACGCCAAATAACCAATGCTCATCAGCGATGGCCGAACGGCGACCGATCTGTTCGTTTCTCCACCAAGCGGAACACTACAACAGCAAAAAAACGGGTGTCTTCTCGCTCGCGAGACACCCGTTTTACATATGATGATACTCACCCTAATCGCTTGTTTCCGCACTCAACGGGCCGCCCTCTGCCCGTTCGGCCAATGGCAAAAGAGCAACGGCGCCTTTTTTATTGTTCCGGCCGTTTCAGCGCCAGCAGCGTCTGCTTCAGTTCCGCTTCCATCGCTGCGAGTTCGCGTTCGGCCTGCTGCCGTTTCAACCGACCCTCGGCTTGAATTTTTAACGTTTCTTCGAGCGTGGCGATCAAGTTTTCTTGCGTTCGCTTCAATGTCTCGATGTCGAGAAGGCCGCGCTCGTTTTCCTTGGCGATTTCGATGCTGTTTGTTTTCAACATTTCCGAGTTGCGCAGCAACAGTTCGTTCGTCGTTTCGGCCACCCGCTTTTGCGCCTCTGCCGCTTTTTGTTGCCGGAAAAGGGTCAAGGCGATGACAATCTGATTTTTCCAAAGCGGGATCGCGTTTAAAATCGACGATTGGATGCGCTCGATCAATGTCTCATTCATATGTTGAATCATGCGGATTTGCGGCGCCGTTTGGATCGTCACTTGCCGGCTGAGCTTCAAGTCGTGCACCC
Source organism: Geobacillus sp. C56-T2 (assembly GCF_007829715.1). Classification (NCBI taxonomy): domain Bacteria; kingdom Bacillati; phylum Bacillota; class Bacilli; order Caryophanales; family Anoxybacillaceae; genus Geobacillus; species Geobacillus sp. C56-T2. The sequence continues at coordinate 1,391,869 of NZ_VJWB01000001.1, read as the reverse complement.
GCTTCTCCAGCCGATCAGCGAACTGCCGCAAGTCCTGAACGTCTTGCCATGCCATTTGGTCGCCGGAGCGCTCAGCGGCCGCCTGCTTTTCGGGGATCGTTTTCGTCCGCAGCTCTGCAAGCTTATATTCGGCCGCCGCAATATAAATATTGAGCGCCTCAAAATAGTCTTTATTTTTCTCATAAAGCGTCTCGAGCATCATCACATCGCGCAGCAGTCCATGCCGATGTTTCTCAAGCTGGTCGGCGATTTTATCAATTTCGACGCCGATTTTTTGATATTTGGCGACCATGCCTTGCAGCGGTTTGGCCACCGTGCCAAACAGGCGCGACAGCCATCCTTTTTTCGCCGGCATGAGGTCATCCGGGTTGACCTCTTTAATTTTCGCCATCAGCTCGCTGATCACTTCGCCGATCGGGCCGGCATCTTTCGTCTGCACATGATGCAAAATCGTATGGGAAAACTTCGACAGTTCGGCTTGGGCTGCCACGCCATACTGTAAAATAGCTTGATGATTGGCCGGATCGATCTGTTTGGCAAGCGCCAACGCTTTTTCTCTATGTTCCGGCTTTAACGTCTCAAGCACACTGGCCGGCTTTTCCGCCTCTTCGGCGAACGGCGCCGCCGGAGAAGAAAACGGTCGAGCCAGCAGTTCATCGAGCACGCTTGTCCGTTCCTGTTCATGAGATAAGTCGATCCTGTCACGATTCCGTTCGTCCATCGTCATTCTCCTTTCGTTCGCGACAGCCGGTCAGCTCCCTTGTTTTGCTAACGCTTGAATTGCGGTTCTCCTTGCAGATAGCGGAGATGAAGCCGATCCGGCTGCTGGAGCGATTGCTCAAGCACTTTTGCTTCCGTCTGCAGCGACCAAACGTCGCCTGACAACACATCAAGCAGCTGCCGCTCCGCCGCTTCGGTCAGCTCGCTGAGCAACCGTTCCGTCTTCCGCAGCGCTTCCGTCATGTCGGCGCTTTGCACCGGTTGCCGCGACAAATATACGTATTTTTCGACCATCTCCACTGCCGTTGGCCATTCGTTTAAAAAAAACGGCTGAACAAGGCGGAGCTGATGCGGCTTTTGTTCGACGATGCGGATGAGCTGGTCAACGACCGCCCCTAACCGCGAGACGGTTTGCCACATCGCTACCGAGCGAAGCCGGTACCGAGCGCGGCGCAGCCGCTTCCATAACGCCCGCGCCTCGTGAAGCTGACTGCGGACGTAAGCCTGCTCCTCAACCGGCACACCGGCCACCAAGCGATGCCGCCTTTTCATGACGGCCGACACTCCCCACATCGCCGCCATTCCCGATACGAACGACGGCCAAAAGCGAAAATCAGCGGCGAAAAAAACGACAACAGCCGTCACAGCCCCAACATTCCACGAAACAAACCAACGCCATATCGTGCGAAACAATGGCTTCATGGTTCCATCCCTTTCTTCATCTTTTCTTCCATTATAGCATGTCCACATTTTGATACGCACAAGCTTTCCGGGAAGTTTCATCAAGCAAAGCCCCCCGGCCTTGTCCGGCTATGAGGTTGAACATTGGCTGCGCATCACCGTCCGCGACCCAAAAAAAGCCGGCTCCATTTACGAAACAGGTGTCACTCACGGGGCAAATCTGGCCCGCGGCTTGGAATTTCGGCTGGCAAACGAGCCGGTGTACTATCAACAGGCGCTCGCACGAGACGTCCACAATGCCAAAGAAAAAGCGCTGGCCATTGCCCGCGCTCTTGGCTTGCCGCTTTACGATCTACCCGTTGAGCTGAAAGAGGAGCCCGCCTCGCCGCCGACACCATACTCGCAAACGGCTGTTGCTGCTTTTTCCAAAGCGCCGCCCATCCAGACACAAGATGTGGCCATCTGTGCCTCCGTTAAAGCGATATTCGCCTATTCATTCATTTCGTGAGGTCGATTTCGCGAACGCGGGCCCCGCCGAACAACTCGACGCGGACCGTTTTCTTTTTCCCGTTTCGATCAACAACCGTGATCTCATACAAACCCGGCAAGCACGGGCCGATTTTTTGAACAAACGGGTCTTTCGTTGCTTCCCCCTTCATTGTCACTCCATTGACAACAAGCGTTACCTCAGGGTCATCGACGCGGACATGGAGAAAATAGAAAGCAGGCTCAAAAACGTACCGATCCCTAAAGGCATGGATCGCAAACACAGGGGGACGGGATGTCAGACCTTTGATGTATACATGCTCCCCCTTGCGCTGGTGGTCAAACTCTTTATCCAATTCATCATACGCTTCAGAATGCCGATCAAAGTAAGCGAATAAAGGCGCCAGCGTTTTTTCATTGATCGGCACCTCTTCATTCGTCACCCGCAGCATCCCCCGCAAGGCAGCTACATCATGATCGTCAATGGCATTTTTTAGCTGGCGAATGGCCATTTCACGGCTGGCCGCTGTTTTTAACGCGCCGTACCCGTTCCAAATCAACGTTCCTGCTCCCCAGGCGACAGCCAAAGCAAAAAACAGCCAGCTGAAGAAACGAACGGTTTTTTTTCTCTTTTCCCGGGACAACACATGCGCTTGCTGGCGTCTCGCATAACGCGCCAACGCCGCCGCGCCGTCTTTCCCGCTTCCCCCCTCAATTCTGTCCGGCTCAGACGTATACGGCTTCATGTTGCCTTCCCCTCTCCTTCTCTCTATCTAATTCCACTTTATGTAAGAGACAGGGAATCTATGTTACATGAACACCGATACGTTTTTTATTATAATGATCAATAAAAAAAACGGGTAGCCGTTTGCACAGTCCCGGCCACCCGGACATTAAGACAGCGAAGCACTGGATCGCTGCGCGGCTTGCCGAAACATCCAAGCATACAACCCCGCGCTGGCCAAAGCAAGCAAACCGAGACACGCAAACGTCCACGTATAGCCGATCCAAGTCACCGCCGCCAGCGACACCGGCGCCAGCATCCGACCGATCGTAAAGCGAAGGCTCGCCGCGGCAAAATATTGGCCGCGCATATCCCTAGGAGCTAGCTTCGACACAAACGCTTGCTGTAAACCGGCCGTCATCAGCTCAGCGAACGTAAACAGCGCCATCACCGCCATCAGCTCGATGATCGATGTAGCATGGCTAAACAACCACATCGTGACGCCGTATACCATTGACGAACCAATAAAGACCCATCGTTCATTGTAGCGTCCCATCCACCGCGTCACGATCACCGTGCCCAGGGCGACAAGCAACCCGTTTTCCGCAATCAACAACCCAAACGCTTGGGCCCCGTCCACCGTAAAACGCCCCCATACGGTTTCCTCTTTCATCATTTCTTTTGTATACACAGGAATCAATAAATCAAGTTGCATGAACGTTTGCGCCACCAATACCCCAGCAGCGATAAACAAGAAAAAAGTCCGGTCGCGGACGATCACAGCGTACTGCCGGATTTGTTCACGCCAAAACTGCGTCCATGACCTTGCTTTCTGGCTGGGCGCTGACAATGGCGCGGTTTCGCGCAACTGTTTCGCCAACAGCGTCGCCATCGCGAAACATGAGCCAGCAGTAGCCATTAGCAACGCAAACTGATGGTCCGCATAAAAGAGCCCCCCGATGGTGGGACCGATCACTACCGAAATGTTGACCGAGGTATAAAATACGGCAAACACATGACTCCGCTCTTGTTCCGGCACAACATCCGCCACCATCGCTTGGCTGGCCGGCCAATAAAACGCCCCGCAAATGCCGGCAAACGTAAAACAAAGAAACCCGACAAACGGCGACGACCACCATGGCGTGCTAGCCAAAGCAAAGAACAAAAACGCTGCCCCTTGCCCGTAGGCGGACAGCACCATCATCCGCTTGCGCCCGAACACATCGGCACAATAACCGCCGCACAAATTCGCCACAACAGAAAATAGCTGTGACACGATCAACAACACGCTCGCCGTTTCTTTGCCGAACGAATCGGCAAAGTAAATAGCCATAAACGGAAAAAACATCCAAAATGTCGTATTCATCAGCGCCTCGCCAAACAGGCGCACTTTCAAGTTGCGATCCCACTCACGTATTCGCATCCGCTGTCCCCCTAATCTTTCGTCTCTCAAACTTCTTTGGAAATTATATCATATTTTTATTGGAACGGTAGAAATAGTTTTCAAATAAAAGAATGACCCAAACGTTGTTTTCCTGAAACGAAACGCAACATACGGTTTTTGACCATAAGAAAAAGGTGCCCCATCCTTTTGGGACACCTTCGACTGACATGTATATCTTACTTGCGGATGAATTGCTGCGTCCAAATATAGCCGTTTTCTTCAAAACCAACGCCGATATGCGTAAAGTTTTTGTTCAAAATGTTTGCCCGATGGCCTTCGCTGTTCATCCACGCATTGACGACTTCTTGCGGGGTGCGTTGGCCTTTGGCAATGTTTTCCCCAGCGGCTGTGTACGAGATGCCAAATTTTTTCATCATCTCAAACGGGGAGCCATACGTCGGGCTGTTGTGCGAGAAGTAGTTGTTGACCGCCATATCGCGCGATTTTTCGCGAGCGACTTTGCTGAGGGCCAAGTCAACTTGAAGCGGCGGCAAGCCGTATTTCGCCCGTTCTTTGTTCGTCAGCTCAACAACTTGCTGCTCATAGGCGTTTAAGCCGGTTGTTTTTTGTGTGCCGGTCTTTGGTGCCGTGGCTGGCGTTTTCGCCGGCGCTTGCGTATTGGCTTGCGGTTTAGCCGCCGGCTGTTTGACCGTTGCTGGCGCTTGTGGTTTTGTCGTTGGCTGTTTTGCCACCGCCGTTGGCTGTTTTGCCGCCGTCGTTGGCTGTTTTGCTGCCGGTTGTTTTGTTACCGGCTTTACCGGTTGGAACGACACGAACGGGAAGTATTGCTTTACCCATTTCTCCACATCTTGAACGTTGGTCGCTGTATATTTTACTTGATATACGTTCGTCGTTGGGCACGTCGTCCCAGCCGCTTCCGTTTTCGTTGCCGCGAACGAAGCGCCGATGAGTGCGACCGAAGCGGCGATGGTTGCTACCATTTTTTTCTTCATGAGAATTCCTCCTTGTATCCTCTATTTAAAAGTCTCATAGATCTTGCGTCCATCTGACTACACAACGAGATTCGAAGGGAAACGATTTTCTTGTTCCCTTGCCTCGTCCCCATTATAGCACGGAGTTTTTGTAATATTTTTGGTCCAAAATGGAAAAATCAGCGCATTGGCAGCCTTCGGTAAAAAAGACGCTTGTTTTCATTGCCAAATCAACACTGATTGTTGGTGGCTGCAACAGTTGGAATAAACATCCTTTCACTAACATTTATTCCTTTTTTTCCTGTATCCCCCCAACCATCTATATTTTTCTTGCAAAAAAGGAGTTGACAGCCTCTCATTTCGGCCGTTTCGTTTAACAATTGTTACAGCTGTGTTACAAAACAGAAGAGAAACTCAATGTTTTGTTATAAAAAAAGAAGCTGCGGCGTTTCGCCCCAGCTTTGACGGTTATTCATGCTTTTGATCGACAATGAGTGCGGTTTGCACTTCGTTCGGCTTCGTCGATGAGCTGCTCATCGATCAACTTTTTTGTTTTTTCGATGACCGTTTTTCCGTCCGCCTTGATCGCCGTCTCATCCCGCTGCTCGAGCGCCAAAGCCGCCTTCAGTTCTGCAAACCCTTTATATCCTAATTTTTTGGCAAACCGGACGATCGTGTTCGGCACTGTATAAAGCGCTTCCGCCATTTTTTGAATCGGAATGTCGGCGATCTCCTCACGGTGTTTGATAATGTAATCGACAATTTGGTCATCCGTATCGTTCAGTTTATCGGCATACAGCCGCACCCGTTCGTCAAACCGCATCGGTCTCCATCCCCCACCGTCTTCTCGTTTGCTACTATTTTAGCAAGAACCGATGGCGGTTGGCTACAACGCTTGTTTCCGACTTTTTGAATGGCTTCACTTACTATATAAGCGGCTTTTTTTAGATTGCCCTTCTCATGTTTCAAAACGAGTTCCAAACGTTCGTTCACTTTTTGGAAATATTGATCGATCATCGCCCATTCACCCCTTAAGCGCTTGATTTTCTATCTCTAAACTAGATTTGGCCCCCAACAGCCGCGGTTGAAACGCTCCTGCAGCCAAAAAAACGGCTTCCTAATCAAAGGAAACCGTTCATCAGCTCGTTGTATTTGTTTCTTTATTGCCCTGTATACCCGCCAACCGGGATGTTGTCTTTCCGGGCAACGCCGGTGCGGTAAGCCGCTTCAATCACCGCCTGGCGGACGCGTTCCACGACTTTGCTGTTAAAGACGCTTGGAATGATATACGTTTCATTCAATTCGTCCTCGGTGACCACCGAAGCAATCGCTTTGGCAGCGGCGAGCTTCATTTCTTCGTTAATTTCTTTCGCCCGGCAGTCCAATGCACCGCGGAAGATGCCGGGGAAGCAAAGGACGTTGTTGATTTGGTTCGGATAGTCGGAACGTCCGGTCGCCATTACGCGCACGTGCGGCTCGGCCAGCTCTGGGTCGATTTCCGGAATCGGGTTGGCCATCGCGAACACGATCGGATCACGCGCCATTTTTTTCACGTCTTCGACTTTCAAAATGCCGGGGGCGGAAACGCCGATAAACACATCTGCGCCGGCGATCACATCCGACAAGCTTCCTTTCAGATTATCTGGATTCGTCATTTGCGCATATTCTTGCCAATACGGATTGTCGTACGTTTCGTCGCGGTGGATGGCGCCGTGGCGGTCCACCCCGATAATGTTGCGCACGCCAGCGGCAAGCAAAATTTTCGTACAAGCAATGCCGGCCGCGCCAATGCCGGTTAAGACGACCTTAATGTCTTCCAGCTTTTTATCAACAATTTTCAAGGCATTGAGCAATCCGGCGAGCAGCACGACCGCCGTGCCATGTTGATCATCATGGAACACCGGAATGTCCAACTCTTCTTTCAATCGCTTTTCAATTTCAAAACAACGCGGTGCCGAAATGTCTTCCAAGTTGATGCCGCCGAATGCCGGAGCGATCGCTTTCACAATTTGAATAATCTCTTCCGTGTCTTTCGTGTCCAAGCAAATCGGAAACGCATCGACACCGGCAAACTCCTTAAACAGCATCGCCTTCCCTTCCATGACCGGCATCGCCGCATACGGGCCGATGTCGCCAAGCCCGAGCACCGCTGTGCCATCCGAGACGACGGCGACCGTATTCCGTTTAATCGTCAGCGAATACGCTTTGCGCGGATCTTCAGCGATGGCCGTGCAAACGCGCGCCACGCCCGGCGTATACACCCGCGACAAATCATCGCGCGTTTTCACCGGAATTTTCGAGCTGGTTTCAATTTTTCCCCCGATATGCATCAAAAACGTGCGGTCGGAAACGTTCACAATTTTGACGCCCTGAATCCGTTTCAGCGCTTCGATGATCAAATCGCACTGCTTCGTATCAAGCGCACTGACGGTGATGTCGCGCACCGTATGGATTTTGCTTGATGAGATGACGTCAATCCCGACGATGTCTCCGCCCGCCTTGCCGATCGCCGCGGCGATATCGCTAAAAGAGACGCGGTCTTTTTCAAACTGAAGACGAATCGTAATGTTCATCGCTGCCCCGCCTGGTAATGCCATACCTATCGTCCTTCCTTTTCTCTATATTTTGTAAATGGTCTACGGTACAAATGTTATCTTATGAGCGCCAAAAAGACAACCCTTATTGTTCGAACAAGCCAAACGGATGCTGGCGTGACAGGCAAAGCGGCCAGCGCAGAAACAAGCCCACTTTGGCTGCATCAGTCGGTGGGAGTTTCACGAAAAAAAGCGGCCTTCCCGGATGCAGGAAGACCGCTGCCTTTCCGCTATTGAAGCAGGCGGAGAAACTCGCGCATAAACGCCGGCAAATCCGGCCACGCATGGGCGGAAACAAGGTTGCCGTCGACATGCACCGTACGGTCGGACACATACGTCGCTCCGAGCGCTTCAACCCCCGGTTTGCAGGCGATATACGCCGTCAAGCTCCGCCCTTTCAGCACCTCTGGCATCGTCTCAAAAATGAGCGAAGCATGGCAAATCGCCGCGATCGGCTTATTCGCCTCAAAGAAATGACGGACGATGCGCTGCACATTTTCATCAAGGCGAATGTATTCCGGCGCCCGCCCACCCGGAATGACTAACGCATCGTATTGCGTCGGGTCGATCTCGGCAAACGAGGCATGGGCGTCGATCAAATAGGCTTGTTTTTCCACATACGTATCCCAGTCGGCAAAATCATGGACAACGGTGTGCAGTTTCTTTTTCTTCGGCGCGGCAATCGTTACATCATGCCCTTCCTCCAACAAACGATAATACGGATAATACACCTCCAGCGCCTCAACAGCGTCGCCGGTGATGATCAACACTTTTTTGCTCATCGTTCTCGCCCCCCTTGTCCATTTTTTCCTTCTCTTTTATCATAATGGAAACCGGCGGAAAGGAAAAGCAAAATGATTGTCGAATCGATAGAAAAAGGGGCGTGTGAAGCTTTAACGAGGAAGAAGCGTATGATCAAGGAGGAATCAACCATGACCATTGCCTCTTGGCTCGCCGAATCGCGCCGAACGGTGGTGCTTACCGGCGCCGGCATGTCGACCGAAAGCGGGCTGCCGGATTTCCGTTCGCCGCGCACCGGGCTGTGGGCGCGTTTTAACCCGAGCGAACTCGCTACCATCGATGCGTTGTACCGCCGCCGCGAGGCGTTTGTGGAGTTTTACCAATACCGCATCCGCACCTTGCAGCAATGCCGGCCGCATGATGGACATCGCCTGCTCGCCGACTGGGAGCAGCGCGGAATCGTGCAGACGATTGTGACGCAAAACGTCGATGGATTTCATCAACAAGCCGGCAGCCGACGCGTCATCGAACTGCACGGCTCGCTCCGAACCGTCCATTGTCAGCGGTGCGGGCAATCAAAGCCTAGCTTTGTCTATTTGCACGGTGTGTTGACGTGCGAATGCGGCGGTGTTTTGCGTCCATCGGTCGTATTGTTTGGCGAGCCGCTGCCGGAGAATGCCATCAATGCAGCGTGGGAAGCCGCCCGCCAAGCGGACTTGTTCCTTGTGCTCGGCTCATCCTTGCAAGTAGCGCCGGCGAACCAACTGCCGCTTATCGCCAAACGAAACGGCGCCAAACTCGTCATCATCAATTGGGAACCGACGGAACTTGATGATCTCGCTGACGCCGTCATCCAGCAACGGAAAATTGGCGACGTGCTGAAAGAACTTAACGAACAGCTGACGGGAGGAACGTCATGAACCGGGAAGCGATGTTACAAGAGGCGCTTCGCTCAATCGGCGATGATTCACAAATCCGCCATTGGCGGCGCGTATCCGGCGGCGACATCAATGACGCCTACCGCGTCCAAAGCGGCAAGCAAACGTATTTCATCAAAATGCAGCGCTTTCCGCCAGCCGGCTTTTTCACCGCCGAACAAGCAGGGCTGGAACGGCTTCGCCAGGCGGACGCCATCCACGTCCCGGCTGTCTTTGGCGTGGGGGAAGCAAACGGATGGGGCTGGCTTGTCCTCGAGTGGATCGAAGGAACAGAAACAGCGCAGACGGCCAAACAGCTCGGGCGCGGCCTCGCCCGCCTCCATCGATGCCGCGGGCCGGCGTTCGGGCTCGACCACGATACATATATCGGGACGCTGCCACAACGAAACGGCTGGTACGGCCGCTGGCTTGACTATTACCGCGATGCCCGACTCGCCCCGCAAATGAAACGGGCGGCGGCAAACGGCCTCCTGCCCACCGAGCGACAAAGAAAGTTGGAGCGGCTGCTTGAGCGGCTTGACCGCTGGATTCCAAACGATTGTTTTCCGTCGTTGTTGCACGGCGACTTATGGGGCGGCAACCGGCTTCCGGGCCCCGGCGGAGCCCCCTATTTGATCGACCCGTCCGTGTTTTACGGTCATTATGAGTTGGAGATCGCATTTACCGAGCTGTTTGGCGGCTTTCCCGCTCGGTTTTATGCAAGCTATCAAGAGCTGATGCCCCTCACTCCGGAGTATCATGAACGAAAACCGCTTTACCAGCTGTTTTATTTACTCGTGCATTTGAATCTGTTTGGCGAATCGTATGGCCGATCCGTCGACCGCGTGCTTGAACGTTATGCGGGGGAGTAATCCCCCGCTTGACTTGACCGCTCATTCCGGACGCAACACCAGCGTGCTGCCGTTGACTTTTCCTAAACTTGTTACATGGTACGTGCCGTTGACCCAGTCATCAATTTGATCGTGATACCATCGGCTGCGAAAATGGCCAGCCTGCCCCGGACCAACGATATGCCACCCACGTTCAGGATCAGCCAAATCGATGACAAAGCGCCACGACGCGCCATGGTTGACGATCCCTTCATCCGTGTAGCTTGCCGCCTGTACCGTGACATCACTGCCGCCGATGGGAATCGGCTCTTCTTTATTCAAGAAAAACGCTAACATTGGCGATGCGCTCGATAGAGGATGAGCAAAAAACAACCGATGAGCGTTCCCCCATTTCCACTGCGCCGGATCATTTCCATATTCATCGGCCAATTGGCGAACGGTCCGACTCAGCGCTTCCGCCAACACGCGCGAAAAACCGCCGCCGTCTCGAAACCAAGGGGATACATCGCCTTTGTCCGCCCGCCTCAGCAACTCATCCACCACACTTTGTTTTCCCTCAAAGAACCGGTCGACGGTTGGCGGAATCTGACGTTCAAAAAGAACATCGGCGATTTCCTCCATCCAGCGATGAAAAATGAGCGGGGCTGCCTGTTCCTTATGGTCAACAAAATCCCACTGCTTCAGCTCATGAAGCGCTGACCGCTCCTGTTTCGAGAGCGGTTCGCTCGCCACATGTTTAAGCAGAAGCGGGACGAACTCCTTCGCCCATAAATTCATTTGGTCCATTTGCAGCCGTTTCATCTCGCTAGGCGTCCAATCATCCTTGCTCTGCAGCCTTTCAGCGATCCGCATATAGCGATAAGGCTGAGCCCAATGATGGCTTAAATGATATGGATAATGGTCGCCGACCACCTTATTGTTCGCCGTGGCGATAAATCCTTCTCTCGGGTTGACGGCACGCGGCAGGCGATCAAACGGAATAAAACCGATCCACTCATATTCATCCGTCCAACCTGGAACTGGAAGAAGCCCGTTTCCTTTCTTGCGAATCGGAATTTTTCCGTTTGCCTTGTAAGCAATCGTCCCGTCTTTCGCGGCAAATACGAAGTTTTGCGTTGGAGCGTGGAAATGTTCAAGCGCTTGTTCAAATTGCTTCCAATTTTTCGCTTTGTTCATTTCCAGCACCGCTTGCAGCTCCGTGGACGGATCGAGCGCGGTCCATCGCAAAGCCAACACGTCATTCCCGCTTGCCGGGACGGCGAATTCGGACAGAACAGGCCCATGCCGAGTGATCGTCACACGGTAGCGGATCGTTTTTCCTCCTTTCACCCGGATCGGTTCCTCGATGATTTTGGCGTTCTCCCATCGGCCGTTATACAAAAACTGCTGCTTGTTAGCCGGATTTCGCTTTTCTACATACAAATCTTGCACATCTGGACCCGTGTTTGTCACTCCCCAAGCAATGTAGTCATTATGACCGAGAATAATGCCGGGGACACCGGCGAAAATGACGCCGCTGACGTTGACCGTCGGCGCTTGCAAATGCATTTGATACCAAATCGAAGGAGTGGACAACGACAAGTGCGGATCGTTCGCCAACATAGGCTGGCCGCTTTTCGTTTTCCGGCCGCTGACCACCCAGTTGTTACTCCCGTTCCATTCAGAGGGCAAAACCGCTGCGGCAAACGCCTGCTCCACATCGATCGCCGGCAAAATGACCGGTGCCTCTTTCGGATAAGAGGGGAACAAATCGTACGCTTTTTCTTTCGGCAAATGGTTGAGCGCCCAATAGCGGAACACCTGACCTTCCCAATGCCCGCCGAGGTCAAACGCCATATACTTGCCAATCACGAGCGAATCTACGGGCGTCCACGGCTTCGGCTCATAACCGAGCAGCCGAAACTCGACCGGCAATCTGTCAGTTCGTTTAGCCCAAGTGATATACGCGTTCACACCTTGGGCAAATGCTTCAAGCACTTGCTTCGCCTCAGCGGAGTATATGTGATACGATGCCTCCGCTGCCCGACGCAATCCAAGCGTACGGAAAAATTTATCGCGTTCAATCGTTGCAACGCCTACCACCTCACTCAACTGTCCTGACGCTTGGCGACGGCTTAAATCCATTTGAAATAAACGATCTTGGGCTTGCACAAATCCTTGCGCGAAAAACAAGTCATGTTCATTGTTGGCGAAAATATGAGGAACGCCGTGCGAGTCACGAATCACGCTGACTTCGTCAAGCAACCCTGGAACCGCCAGTTTCCCTTCCACGATCGGCAAGGAACGGTGTATGTAAGCGCTAACAAAAACACCGATACCCGCCAAAGCAAAAAAGACAATCGCCAGCGTCAGCCAAGCTGTTCGCTTCCAGCGCTTCTTCTTTTGCGGCGCGTAAATGGCCGTCTCCATTCATGATCCCCCTTTATCTCATCATCTTCCCCCGGCCTCCACAACTTTTTGACAAAAACACCGCCTGTATGTCGATAAGGAGCGGACGCTCAAGCAGGCCCGCTCCCCAGTTCGCTCATTCTGCGCCGATCTTTTCAAGCAGCGCATCGCCGTTTCGGCTGACGCGCACATAAGCGAAACGGGCGTCCCGCCACCGTTCCCCGCTTTGTTCCGGCACGAAATACGATTCAATCCCGTATACGACTTGCGTACTATAAAAAGTGCCGTTAATCAAAATATCCCCTTGTTGCCGCTTAAATCCGGGCCATTCTTCCCCATTCACGGCGTACACCCCAGCAAAGCGGTGCACCCCATCCGATCCCTTTCGCAGCGCAACTTTCACCTTGCCGTTTCCATCCAGAGACGAGATCGTAGAAATGTCATAGCGAAGCCGGATATAATCCCCTTGCAGCACAGAACGCGGATCCACCGGCTCGAGCGCTAATTTTACCAACTGTCCGTCTCGCAATAGCCGTTCTTTCTCCCAAACGGTATATCCGGTAAACAGAAATTGGGCAACGACGAGCAACAGGACACCGAAGGAAACGTTGCGAGGCCACACCGCCTCCTTAGGGAAATGAAGCCGATTCCGTTTTTCCAGCCAAACAGCCCAAGCGAGCAACACCCCCCCAGCCGCCAACAAACTGACCGATTTATGGAGCAAGTTCCACGCCAGCTCATAATATTTGAGCACAAAATAAAGAACCGTATACCCCCAAGCAATGGTCCGCTCGCGGCGGCGCCGTTGAAACAAGAAAAAGGCGAGCACCGCTACCATAGCGAGATTGGACGCCATATAAAGCCCATCAGGTTGGGAGATGTGAACACTTGTCGCAATCCCGAGCGCACTAAGCGCCAGCACGAGCGGGGTCGCGGCCGTCTTCCCTCTCCATCGACTGTACGCGTACAACGCCCCGTTCCATAGGGCAAGCAGCAACAGCTCGACCCGTCCATTCTCCATGTTCCCATCAAGCACTACATACAAATAAAGCGTCAACGCAACCGTCGTCAACCGCTGCATCCCGCGCTCCGGGAAACGGATCACTCCCACGGCGAGCACGGCGATATAAAGAACCAACACCACCGTCGACAGTTCCCACGTCACCGTCCAGCCAAGCCCGTAACCGACCGCCAGCAGCGTATAACGGACAACGGCGTTCCAACGGCGGCCGAGCCAAGCCGGAAGCACCAATCCAAAGATCGAAAGGAAAAACAGCACATACGGCGACCACGTGTCCGCCCACAGAAAATACAAGCCGAGCAAACTCGATATGGCCAACGACGAAGCTGCGAGCGTAATCACCGCTTGAAACGCAGCCAAAAACCATTTCCCGGCCCGCGTTCCCGCCGAAAACATCCCGGCCCGCCGGAGAAAGACGACCCCTCCGTACAGGACGATGGTGGCAACGACAAGTCCGAAGAGAAGCAGCCATGTTTCAAAATGATCCACCAGCAAACGGTGGTATTGAATCAACAAAAACAAGCCGGCAAACAAACTCGTCACCAAACCATAGCCACGCTGTTTGGCAACGGAGAAAAAGTAGTAAAGCAGCCCGGCAAGCAGCGCCGCATACACGTACGGCCACCAAACATCGCGCCCGTACGAAAAGCCGGTGATGCCGATGACAAGCAGCCAGCCGTGCATCGCCGCATACGCGGGATACGCTGTCCAAGGCGAACGGCTGAAGCGAACGAGCGCGCCGTTGATCACAGCGAACAGAAGCAGCCAGCCAAACGATGCCCATTCCGTCCACTCGATATGGTAAGCGGAAGGAAAATAATAAAACCAGCAAGCAAGTTGCAGCAGCACGACAGCGATGACTGAAAGCGCCGGATCTTTCGTCAGCCGCGCCAACAACGCTGTCGGCGCCAGCCAAATGAGGAACAACCAATAACTGTCGGCGTGAGAATTATAAATTTGTCCTACTAACGCCAATGAGATGCCAAACGACAACACCCCACCGATCAACATCCAGCGCCCTAAAAAGCGATGGCGGCCCGCCAAAGCAGCGCTTGCTCCATAAAACCCCGCCATCATGCCGATACTGATTCCGACTTTCGCCTCTCGCCCCATCTCCGGCCAGTTGGCGGCAAAAAAATAAACGATGCCGGCAATGATGCACAAAAACGCCAACGCATACCCTGTTTTCACGATCCGGGCCGCCATATCGCTTCCCCCTTGACATTGGTTTTTTCTATAAAAATATATGCAGAAAAAGCTGTCTAGAAGACCGTTGAAAATACGCCTTATTTCCTCGCACGTTTCCAGCTGCCGCCGATCCGCTAGAAGGCTCGCGGATAGGGTGGTGCTCCAACAGCGCTTCTTAAACTGACACTGCCGGAAACACCACCCTCTTTCTCCGTTTTGTTTTCCAGCGGTTGTTTGTCACCAGTCTTCTCGGTTCCTGCTTGCGATGAAGAACATTACAGTTGGAGATGATGTTTTAAGTGGAAAATTTCCATATCATGCTCGGCCACTTTTTTATCAAATAATCGATGGATGTTTGCTTGGAAGAGAATTCGCGCGAAGCCAGATCAAGAGCGGCCTGATGCTTATGAAGCATGTTCTCGATGTGGCGAAAGTGGCTCCGCATTTCTGTTGCGAGGTTGTCCACTTTTTCTTCGACCCGTTCAACTTTCACTTCAAGCCGTTGCTGTCCTTCTTTCAATGTTTGCACATCGCCCTTGACCATGTCCATGTCCGCTTTCAGCGTTTGCACATCGCCTTTGACCACGTCCATGTCCGCTTTCAATGTTTGCACGTCGCCTTTGACCATGTCCATGTCTGCTTTCAACGTTTGCACGTCGCCTTTGACCATGTCCATGTCCGCTTTCAACGTTTGCACATCGCCTTTGACCATGTCCATGTCCGCTTTCAGCGTTTGCACATCGCCTTTGACCATGTCCATGTCCGCTTTTAATGTGCGCACATCCTCTTCCACTCGGTCAAGCCGCTGTTCCAAGCGGGCTTGTCCCTCTTGCAACAACTGCACTTCACCTTCCAAGCGCGCCTGCCCTTCTTTCAGCGCTTGGATCTCAATTTCCAAACGCGCTTGTCCTTCTTGAAGGGCCCGGACATCGCCTTCGATCCGATCGAGCCGCATGTGGATCGGATTCAACTTTTGGTCAAGCAATTCAGCCATTAGTTGCACGAGTTCGGCTTGGCTCATCGTTTCTCACCTCCTTTCCTCCATTGTATCATGGTCCCACACAACGTCATAGTATAGAAAAAGAGATTTTCTGCGCCTTTTCGACAAGATCAGACGCTAGATCAAGCCGATGAATCGGCTTCATCATCAAATCATCATGGGGCAAAAGTGATTTTTTGACGATCAGCTACCAACGGCCGCCGCGATGAATCGACATCCGATAAAGAGCAAGGCAGGCCGACAAGTAAGCGCCGCCAAGCACAAACCCGCCAAGCACATCAGACGGATAATGCACTTGCAAGCTTAGCCGGCTTAAGCCGGTTAAGAGCGCCAGCGTCGCAAACACGCCGTAAATGGCCGCCCGCTCCCCGCGCTTTGTGCGCGTTTGCGCCAAAAAATACGCCAAAAGCAGCAAATAAATCGTCCCGATCATCGCGTGGCCGCTCGGAAAGCTGAATCCTCCGATCTCGGCATGCGGCGGGCGCTCCCGCCCAACCACATGCTTGATCCATTCATTGATGCCATACCCCCCACCAACAGCGACGACCACCAACACCATTCCATAGACATCGCGGCGGAAAAACCATAAACCAATAACAAGCATCACACTGATGATGCCTATTGTTTTCCCATTGCCGAGAAACGTAAACGGATCGAGCCATTGCCATGAATCAAACAGCTGCAGCCCACCTTCGTCACCCGCCTTTGTCACCCCGGCTGCCACGCTCGCCCAAACAGCTAAAAAAAAGACCGCGCCGACAGCCGCTATCATCCATAATCGTCGGTTCACTCTGACTCACTCCTTATCGATGCTTCCTCACAACCGCATCAGTCGGTTATCTACCACGAGATCGTCAAATAGATTTGTACGATGAGATCAGATTAAAAGTTTCTCATTATCATTTTTTACGAACAAAAGAAAAATCCTCCTTAAAAAGCAGCACTTTTTAAGGAGGAAACAACCATTACGACGGCAGCTTCGTCTCTCCCATCAGGAACCGGTCCACTTCACGGGCCGCCCCCCGGCCCTCGTGGATCGCCCAAACGATCAGGCTTTGGCCGCGGCGGGCGTCGCCGGCCGCAAACACGCCTTCAATGTTGGTCGTATATTTACCGTACGGAGCTTTCACTTTATTGTTGATCGTTTCCACGCCAAACTGCTGCAACAGTGGCTGTTCAGGACCTTCGAAGCCAATCGCGATGAACACCAAATCGCACGGCCATACTTGCTCCGTCCCCGGAATTTCTTGAAAGATCGCTTTGCCGTTTTCATCAATGATTTTTTCCATTTGAACCGTATGCAGTTCTTTCACCCGGCCGTGCTCGTCGCCTACGATTTTTTTCGTTTGAATGCAATATTGGCGCGGGTCTGCCCCAAATTTCGCCTTCGCTTCCTCATACGCATAATCAAGCGTGAACACGAGCGGATATTGCGGCCACGGGTTATCGTCTGGGCGCTTGTCCGGAAACGCCGGGTGTTTGCCAAACTGGACGACGCTTTTGCAGCCTTGGCGCAGCGCGGTCGCCACACAGTCAGCCCCCGTGTCGCCGCCGCCGATGACGATGACACGTTTGTCCTTGGCGTCAATAAACTGGCCGTCGGCAAAATTCGAATCGAGCAAACTTTTCGTGACGCCTGTTAAATAATCCATGGCAAAATGAACGCCTGTAAGCTCCCGACCTTCAATGGCCAAATCGCGCTGCTTTTGCGCCCCAACGCACAACACAACGGCATCGTATTGAGCGCGCAACTCATCGGCGGTAATATCTTTGCCGACTTCGGTGTTTACAACAAAGGTGATGCCCTCTTCTTCAAGCAGCCGCACTCGCCGTTCGACGATGTCTTTTTCCAGCTTCATGTTCGGGATCCCGTACATCAACAAGCCGCCGATGCGATCGGCCCGCTCGTACACCGTCACCGAATGGCCAGCTTGGTTAAGCTGGTCGGCACAGGCGAGCCCGGCCGGACCGGAGCCGACGATGGCCACCTTTTTCCCGGTGCGCGTTTTCGGGATGCGCGGTTTCACCCAGCCTTCAGCAAACCCTTTATCAATAATGGCCCGCTCGATTCCTTTGATCGCCACCGCTGGGTCGGAAATGGCCACCGTACACGATCCTTCGCACGGCGCCGGACAGACGCGGCCCGTAAACTCTGGAAAGTTGTTCGTTTTCAAGAGCCGATCGAGCGCTTCTTTCCAACGGCCGCGGTACACTAAATCGTTCCATTCCGGAATGAAGTTGTGCACCGGGCAACCGGAGGTGAGGCCGTTCAGCTCCAATCCCATATGGCAAAACGGCGTGCCGCAATCCATACAGCGAGCTCCTTGGCGCGCCAACACGTCTTCGGAAAACGGCTCTGTATATTCCTTCCAATCATCAAGACGGGAAAGCGGGTCGCGCTTTTTTTCTTCCTCGCGAGCATATTCCATAAACCCCGTTGCTTTTCCCACGACGGTTCCCCTCCTTCTGCGTCCTCTCTTCTCTCCGCTCTATCCTTCCCGCCTGTTTGGCAGCCAAAAAGCGAGCCCCGCGGCGGCGCGGGGCCGAAGCGGCGCCGCCATGCGCAGCCGACCGAAAAAGCGGGACTACTTTGCGGCCGCTTGCAACATAGGAGCGTTGGCGGCAGCCGCTTTTTTCTGTTTCGCCACCGTTTCAAACGCCGCCATGGCAGCTTCATCATACGAAAGCCCGGATTGTTCGAGCGCTTGAATCGTTTCCACCATCAGTTTGTAGTTGTGCGGAATGACTTTGACAAACCGTTTCACATAAGCGTCCCACTCGTCAAGCACGAGCGAGGCCCGCGGACTCCCGGTATAGCGGAAATGGTTTTCGATCATCCGGCGGACGGCGCGAATTTCTTCCTCATTCTCGAGCCGTTCCAAGGAAACGAGCTCAAGGTTGGCTGCTTGCGTCCAGCTGTCTTCATCAGCGAGGACGTAGGCGATGCCCCCCGACATGCCGGCGGCGAAGTTTTTGCCGACCGAGCCGAGGATGACGACACGGCCGCCGGTCATGTACTCACAGCCGTGGTCGCCGACGCCCTCGACAACGGCATGGACGCCGCTGTTGCGCACGCAGAACCGCTCGCCGGCGCGGCCGCGAATATACGCCTCGCCGCCCGTCGCTCCGTAGAAGGCGACGTTGCCGATAATGACGTTGTCCGCTGCGGCAAACGGCGCCTCATCCGGCGGACGGACGATCACTTTGCCGCCGGAGAGTCCCTTGCCAACATAATCGTTCGCGTCGCCGACAAGCTCGAGCGTCATCCCTTTCGGCACAAACGCCGCGAAGCTCTGCCCTGCCGATCCGGTGAAGCGGAGGCGGATCGTATCATCCGGCAATCCTTCTTCACCGTAGCGTTTCGAAATTTCGCTGCCGGTCATCGCTCCGACCGTCCGATGGACGTTGCGGATCGTAAGTTCAAGCGCAACCGGCTCCCGGTTTTCGAGCGCCGGCTGCACCGCCGGCAAAATCGCCGTATAGTCAAGCGTTTCTTCCATGCGATGGGTTTGCCCTTGGCCGCAAGTGCGCGGGCCGTCGACTTGGTGCAGCAGGCGCGACAAGTCGAGATGCTTCGCTTTCCAATGCGTTTTCGCCCGCTCGCTCACTGTCAGCACATCGACGCGGCCCACCATCTCGTCGATCGTGCGGAAGCCGAGCTCGGCCATGATCTCCCGCACTTCCTGAGCGACAAAATACATGAAGTTGACGACATGCTCCGGTTGGCCGGTAAATTTTTTGCGCAGCTCCGGATTTTGCGTCGCCACCCCGACCGGACATGTATCCAGATGGCAAACGCGCATCATGACGCAGCCCAACACGACGAGCGGCGCCGTCGCAAACCCAAATTCCTCGGCGCCAAACAGCGCCGCCATTACAACGTCGCGGCCGGTCATCAGTTTGCCGTCGGTTTCCAACACGACACGGTCGCGCAAGCCGTTGAGCATCAGCGTCTGGTGTGTTTCCGCCAAACCGAGCTCCCATGGAAGCCCTGCGTGCTTAATGCTCGTCTTCGGCGACGCGCCCGTGCCGCCGTCATAACCGCTGATGACGATGACATCAGCGTTCCCTTTCGCCACGCCGGCCGCAATCGTGCCGACGCCCGCTTTGGCGACGAGCTTGACGCTGATGCGCGCGTCTTTGTTCGCATTTTTTAAGTCGTAAATGAGCTGAGCCAAATCTTCGATCGAGTAAATGTCATGGTGCGGCGGCGGAGAAATGAGCTCTACCCCCGGCGTCGAACCGCGCACTTTGCCGACCCACGGGTACACTTTGTTGGCCGGAAGCTGTCCGCCCTCGCCTGGTTTTGCCCCTTGGGCCATTTTAATTTGCAATTCGTCGGCGTTGACCAAATAATGACTGTTCACACCAAAACGCCCGGAAGCGACCTGCTTGATCGCGCTGCGGCGCCAGTCGCCGTTTTCGTCCTTCACATAGCGAGCCGGGTCTTCCCCGCCTTCACCGCTGTTGCTTTTTCCCCCGATCCGGTTCATGGCAATCGCCAACGCCTCATGCGCCTCTTGGCTGATCGAGCCAAACGACATCGCTCCGGTTTTGAAGCGGCGGACAATCGACTCGACTGGCTCGACTTCGTCAATCGGCACCGGCGTCCGGTTCGGATCGAAGTCGAACAAGTTGCGCAAGAACGTCAACTGTTCTTCATTGGCCAGTTTCGAATATTGCTTATAAAGATTGTAATCATTTTTCCGGCACGCCCATTGCAACAAATGGATCGTCTTCGGATTGAACGCGTGATGTTCGCCGTTGCGCCGCCATTGCAGCTCGCTGCCGGTATCGAGCACATGATCTTCGTGCCGGGCGGCAAATGCCGCTTCATGGCGCATTTTCGCCTCTTTGGCGATTTCCTCAAGCCCGATGCCGCCAATTTGCGAGGCGGTGCCGGTGAAGTATTGATCAATGACATCGTTGCCGATGCCAACGGCTTCAAAAATTTGCGCGCCGCGGTAGCTTTGCACCGTCGAGATGCCCATTTTTGACATCACTTTGACGACGCCGTCAACAGCCGCCTTCCTATACGTGCTCACCGCGTCACGGTACGACAAGGCAATGACGCCGTTTTCGGACGCCTGGCGGATCGTCTCGAGCGCCAAGTACGGGTTAATGGCGTCCGCCCCGTAGCCGATCAGCGCCGCAAAATGATGGACTTCGCGCGCCTCGCCGCTTTCGACCAGCAGGCTGACGTTTGTGCGCGTCCCGTTCCGGATCAGGTGTTGATGAAGCCCGCTCACCGCCAGCAACACCGGAATCGCCACATGCGTCTCATCAACGCCGCGATCGGACAAAACGAGAAGCGTTGCCCCGTTCGCGATCGCTTCGTCCGCTTTGGCAAACAACTCATCCAACGCTTGCTTCAAGTCATCCGTAAACAGCGTCGGCAGCACCACACATGCAAACTCCGGATACGGATTGGCTTTTAACGCGGCCAATTCTTCGTTCGTCAATAGCGGCGTCTCAAGGCGAATGCGCCGCGCCGCTTTGGCGTCTGGATGCAAAATGTTTCCTTCTTTGCCGAGCAGCGTCATCGTTGACGTGACGACATACTCGCGAATCGCGTCAATCGGCGGGTTCGTGACTTGGGCAAACAGCTGCTTGAAGTAGTTGAACAAGCTTTGCGGCCGCTCCGACAATACGGCCAACGGGGCATCCATGCCCATGGCGCCGGTCGGGTCTTTTCCTTCCGTCGCCATCGGTAAAATCGTTTTTTCCACATCTTCAAACGTGTAGCCGAACGCTTTTTGCCGTTTGACAAGCTGCTTCGGCGCTTCGACGTCCTCCGGAATCTCCAGATCGCCAAGCGTGATCATTTGCTCATTGATCCATTGGCGGTACGGCTGTTGGCTCGCCATTTCTTCTTTAATTTCCTGGTCGGAAATGATCCGCCCTTGCTCCAAATCAACAAGCAACATTTTCCCTGGGCTCAGCCGTTCCTTATATAAAATGTTGTTCGGATCGATATCAATGACGCCGACTTCGGACGAGAAAACAATGTAATCGTCTTTCGTGACGTAATAGCGGGCCGGGCGCAAGCCGTTCCGGTCCAAAATGGCACCGATTTGCTTGCCGTCGGTGAACGAAATCGCCGTCGGGCCGTCCCACGGCTCCATGAGACAGCTATGATACTCGTAAAACGCCTTTTTCGCGTCATCCATTTGTTCATCCCAAAACCACGGTTCCGGAATGAGCATCATCGCCACATGGGCCGGATTACGGCCAGCAAGGACGAAAAATTCAAACGCATTGTCCAAAATCGACGAGTCGCTCCCGTTTGTATCCAAAATCGGCAACACTTTTTCCAAATCGGCGCCGAACGCTTCCGACACAAATTGCTTCTCGCGCGCCGCCATCCAGTTGACATTGCCGCGGAGCGTGTTGATCTCGCCGTTATGAATCAAATAGCGGTTCGGATGGGCCCGCTCCCAGCTTGGGAACGTGTTCGTGCTGAAGCGCGAGTGCACGAGGGCGAACGCCGAGCGGAACCGCTCATCCTGCAAATCCAAATAAAACGCATCGATTTGTTCCGGCGTAAGCAGCCCTTTATAGACAATCGTCCGGCTCGAGAAGCTCGCTACATAGCACTCGTTGTGTTCCACCCATTTTTCGAACTGTTTGCGGATGACATACAGCTTCCGTTCAAACGCCAGCTCATCGGCCGCATCATCCCCTGCCGCGACAAACACTTGACGAATGAACGGTTGGCTTTGCCGCGCCAGCTTGCCAAGCTTGGTGCCGTCAACCGGCACGGTCCGCCAGCCGAGCAACTGTTGTCCTTCCTGGGCGATGATTTCATTTACTTTTGCTTCATAATACGCCCGTTTTTCTTCATTTTTCGGCAAAAAGAACATCCCGACCCCATAGCGCCCTTTTTCCGGCAAGTTCATCCCATTGCACACGTCTTGAAAATATTCGTGCGGAATTTGCGTCATAATGCCCGCGCCGTCGCCCGTTTCCGGATCGCTTCCCTGCCCGCCCCGATGTTCAAGCTGACGGAGCATATGGAGCGCTTTTTCGATCACATCATGCGACGCTTTTCCTTTTAAATGAGCATAAAACCCGATCCCGCACGCGTCATGTTCAAATTCCGGACGATACAGCCCTTGCGCTTTCGGTAATCCGTAGTGTTTCATGCTGCCTTCCCCTCCCGTTCCGAATTGTCTGTAATATTCATTGTAGTTTTCAAAATTAATATAAACAATATATAATTTAGATAAAATTGATCTCATTTCGCGATCAATGAAAAAGGAGGGGGAGAATGGAGCTGCGGCAGTTGCAATATTTTGTGGAAGTCGCCCGGCGCGAACATGTCTCTGAAGCCGCCGATGCCCTTCATGTCGCGCAGTCGGCGATCAGCCGGCAAATCGCCAACTTAGAAGCGGAGCTTGGCGTCCAGCTCTTTGAACGGGAAGGACGGAACGTCAAGCTCACCCCGATCGGCCGCCATTTTTTGCCGCACGCCGAAGCGGTGTTAAAAGCGGTTGAGGATGCAAAGCAACAAATTGAGGAGTATTTGGATCCGGAGCGCGGAACGATTAAAATCGGGTTCCCGACCAGTCTCGCGAGCCATATGATGCCGATGGTCATCTCCGCCTTTAAAGCGGAACACCCAAACGTCTCGTTCCATCTCCGCCAAGGATCGTACTATTATTTAATCGAAGCGGTGAAAAAGCGGGAAATTGATTTGGCCTTTCTTGGCCCCATTCCCGCGCGCGAAATGGGCATTAAAGGGGAAATTTTATTTTCCGAACCGTTTGCCGCCCTCTTGCCAAACAGCCATCCGCTCGCTCGCCGCGACCGGATCGTGTTGAACGAACTGCGCCACGACCCGTTTGTCACGTTTCCCAAGGGATACATTTTGCATCAAATTTTAATCGACGCCTGTCATCAAGCCGGGTTTTCCCCGAACATCTCCTCGGAAGGCGAGGATCTCGACGCCATTAAAGGGCTCGTCTCCGCCGGCATCGGCGTCACTCTGCTGCCGGAAAGCGCCTTGTCGGAGAGCCTCCTCCGCTACGCCGCCAAAGTGCCGATCGAAACTCCGCAAGTGAGGCGCAACGTCGGCATCATCATCTCCGACCATCACGAGCTCGCCCCGTCGGTGAAAGTGTTTTACCGGTTTGTGAAAGACTTTTTCTCCGAGCTTGAGCGGTATCAGCTTGGGTAGGAAGCACGAACGAAAAGGGAAGGGGAGATGCCTCTTCCCCCTCCCGCTAAACAACATGAGAGCGTTCGTTTCACCAGCTTTTATTCTACAATTTTTTCCATTTGCTTCGCTGCTTCGCAATCCTAAGCGAATAGTCGGCCGGTAAAATCGAGATAGTTCCCGATCAGGCCAGCCGCACCACCATCCGGCCGCGCAGCTCCCCACGCAAAATGCGCTTAAGCGCTTGCGGCAATTCAGCGAGTGAAATTTCTTTGGCAATCCGCTCCAAATCCGGCTTCAAATCGCCAGCGAGCCGTTCCCAAATGCGAAGCCGCAAATCCATCGGACAATAGACGGAATCGATGCCAAGCAAGCTGACGCCGCGCAAAATGAATGGGTAAACCGTCGTCGGCACGTCCGCTCCTCCCGTCAATCCGCTTACCGCCACGGCCCCGCCGTAACGGATGCGGCTTAGCACGGTCGCCAGCGTCCGGCCGCCGACCGGATCGACCGCCGCCGCCCAGCGCTGCTGATCGAGCGGGCGAATGCGCTCGGCGGTGACGTCTTCGCGCGCCAACACTTCCTTGGCGCCAAGGGCGCGCAAATAATCGTGCTCCGCCGCTTTGCCTGTACTCGCCTCTACCGTGTAGCCGCGCTTCGCGAGCATCGACACCGCCAGACTGCCGACGCCGCCCGTCGCCCCCGTAACGAGCACCGGCCCGTGTTCCGGCGTCAGCCCGTGCTCCTCAAGCCGATGGATGGACAACGCCGCCGTGAACCCCGCCGTGCCGATCGCCATCGCTTCTTTCAACGTCAACCCTTTCGGCAATGGCACGAGCCAGTCGCCGGGCAAACGCGCATACTCGCTGTAGCCGCCAAAGTGGGTGACGCCAATTTCATAGCCGGTCGCGATCACCTCATCCCCTTCAAGGAACCGCGGATGTTGCGACGAGACGACGACTCCGGCCAAGTCAATCCCGGGCACGAACGGATACGTTTTCACAATTTTGCCGTCCGGGATCGACGCCAGCCCGTCTTTGTAGTTGACGCTTGAATAATGGACGTGAACGACGACATCCCCTTCCGGCAAATCGTCCATCGAGATCGTTTTCACCTCAGCTGTAAACTCCGTTTCCGTTTTGTTGACAACAAACGCTTGAAATGCGGACATCATTTCCTCACCCTTTCCCCATGCATTTTTCCCTCATGTCATTCGACAAACAGACGCTACATTCCTTTCTGAACCAAGAAAACCTTCACTTCGGCTTGTGGGCGTAGGCAAGTGATGAATAAACCTCTCATGAGAGTCCTCCCTACCCTTCCTTGATTTCTTTTGCTAAACTGGAAACAAACGCATCCTTAAAATGAAAGAGGGGGAAACAGTGGGCAATATCCCTGACCCGAACAAAATTTACACGTACGCGGACTGGAAAACATGGGAAGGTCGCTGGGAACTGATCAATGGAAAAGCCTATAATATGACCCCTGCTCCATCTTCGGAACATCAATTTGCAGTCGGAGAATTGTATTTTGCTTTGCGCCATTTTTTCCAAAACCAACATTGTTACGTCTTTATGGCGCCGTTTGATGTATTCCTTAGCAAAAATGAAACGTATGAAACCCCTGATGACATTGTCCAACCCGATATTGTGGTGATTTGCAATAAAAAACAGATTGTCAAAAAAGGATGTTACGGGGCGCCTGCGCTAGTTGTTGAAGTCTTGTCACCTTCAACCGCTTTAAAAGATTACAACGAAAAATTTTATACTTACCAACACTATGGCATTGCGGAATATTGGATCGTCGATACGGCTAACAAAATGGTTCATGTATACCATTTGCACGAAGGAGTCTATCAACGGCATGCCACATACGGGCAACAAGACACGCTGCATTCCGTACAATTTAAGGACTTAGCTATTCCATTAACGTATGTATTTGAATGGAGTTAAAATCCCCAATAATGATGAACCGTCAGCAGCTTTTTATTCAACTCTTGGGAATACGACTCAAGCTGGGAGATCATTTGATATTGCTGATTAATCAAACACGTATGAATGTCATGGGTAATCTTGACGAAAGGAACTTCCTCAAGAAAAAGAATAAGCGGGAAATGGTGGCGGTTAGCCAGCTCTAATGCCTCCTTTGGGATCGAGGAGGCGTACGTTCCCAATTCGATGCATCGCCCCGAAGCGTCACATTCAATCAACTGCCGAAGCAGCGATAAAAGCAATGCGTCATCATCCCGCCAACCGACCTCTCCTTCTGCTTCATCTTTGCTAAGAATATTCAAAACTTTATGACCAAACTCCTTCTAAAACGGCACCGTCCATTGACAGCGGTCATCGCCAGCACGCTGTTTGGCTACATCGCCGTCATCATGAACTATGTCTCTCCGGACAAAGTGTTTCTCTTTCTCGTCAACTCTTCCGGGGCGATCGCGTTGCTCGTCTATTTAGCCATTGCTGTCTCGCAACTCCGCCTACGGAAGAAACTCGAACGTGAAAACAATGCTGCCTTAAAAATTAAAATGTAGCTGTTTCCATACTTGACTTATTTTACAATTCTTGTTTTGCTCGTCATCCTCGTTTCTATGCTATTCATTGAATCCATGGCTTCTCAGCTGTTGTTAACATTGCTCATTACCGTTGTCGTGATCATTTGCTACTTCGTTTTTGCCCGGCGCCATCTTCAGCCAAACTACCACCCGCCAGCATCAACAGTCATAAAAGAGTAACGTTCATTATGGATGAATGAGCCTAGCGCCCATCACAAAGGGCGCTATTCCTTTTGAACAGCCCGTCTTCTCTGCTCGCCCCCAACCACGTCCACACAGACATACAAACTTGACAACTTTTCAAACTTCCTCTCGCATTGGTATACATCGATTCCATTGCTATATATACTGATATTGAGAACAATTTCACAAACTAGGAGGCCGAAACTATGATCATTCATGAACTGATAGGGATAGAACATTTGTTTACCGAGCAAGTTCAAAAAGGCTATTACATCATCCGCGAAACATACCAAAACGTACTCGTTGAACCAAAAGACGGCGACACCGTCCGGCAAGTGGACGCCGGCACGGAAGAAGTCGTCACCGTCGTATTTGATCCCGGCGACGAATACTCCCTCATTCTCCTTGACACCTATACTTTCGCCGACGGCATCCCGTCTTTAGCGGAGCTCAAAGAAACGATTGCCGCAGAATACGATGTCTTTATCAATGACCGTTGGGCTGCGGCGTCGTTGTAAAAAACGCCCGAAACGATGGACAGCGGAGACAGCGCCTTTCATTCACCTAGTCAAGGAACCAGCCCGTTCGCCTAGCGATCGGGCTGATTGTTCCGTTCAATCCGAAACACTTGAAAACCGATATCCAACTCCGTCTTCCCCGTTTCATAAACGATTTTCTCCCCCGCACGGCGAATGCGCTCACGGCCGATGTCGCAAATCGTCCGAAACCCAGCCCGATATGCCGCTGACGTTTCCGCCAGCCGTTCAGGAAGCTGCACCATAATAAACGACCGCCGGCCGCCGTCTTCGGCGTTTTGCTGCATGACCGCATGGGCCGTTGTCGCCGAGCCGGAAAAAAAGTCGAGGATGACATCATCGTTCTTCGTCGTCAGTTCGATCATACGCTGAAGCAGCTTGACGGGCTTCGGGTAATCCATCACCGCCACCCCGTTAAACAGCTCCTTCAGCTCCTTTTTCGCCTCCTGCGAGTGGGACACCTCATCATGCGTCCAGATCGTGAGCGGTGTCATCGTCGGTTTCACCTCGCGCAAAAATCGCTTTAAGCGCGGCACCCCGTTGCCGTCTTTACCAAACCAAATGCGGTTGTCCGCCGCCAACTCGGCAAAGCGCTCTTTCGTCACCCGCCAACAATACCCGTGGGGCGGCGAAACAATCCGGCCGCTTGGGGTCACGATGTCATAAATTTTTTCCGGAATCGGCGGGCCGACCGACAAATCACCGGACGTCCACGGACCGCGCGGATCATTGTCCGGGTTGGCATACCGCCCGTCCGCTTCCGGATGGCGCGGCAAGCCGTACCAAGCCAGACGATCGATGTTTTTCGCGTAACATAAAATAAAATCATGATTGCGCGAGGCGAACTTGTTCATATTCACGGGCGAAAATGCCCGCTGCCAAATAAACGTCGCAACGAAATTCCGCTCACCGAAAATTTCATCACACATTTTTTTCAAATTCGCCTGCTCCGTATCATCAATAGAGATAAAAATCGCCCCTGTTTCAGCCAACAACGCCTTCGCCGCGCAAAGGCGAGGATACATCATATTGAGCCAGCCGGCATGGGCACGCGCCTCTTCCCGACCTAAACCTGAAGCGGCGCGTTTTCGCTTGCGCCAATTGTCTTTGTACGTCAACGCTTTTCCTGTATTATACGGCGGATCAATGTAAATCATTTGCACTTTTCCTTCATGTGAGGAGCGCAACAACTTTAACGCTTCCAAATTATCCCCTTCAATGTACCAATTGCTTGTCGTCTCCCACCTCTTGCTTTTCTCCCGGTCGGGCCGCAGCACTCCCGTGGCGGGCATCTCCGCCAACCGCTTCGCCTCCGCTTTTCCTGGCCACGTAAACTCATACACTTCGTCCTCCGCCTGGCAGCCAAGCGCCTTTTTCAGCCGCTGCCAGTCGATCGCTTCGCCCGTCACCGCTTCCGGAAAAAGCTCCTTAACCAGCTCAAGCCGCGCCCTCGCTGCTCCTTTTGCTTTCCTGCCGCCGTTTGCCATCGCACGCCCCCTCCCCCACGCCGCCTTGCCCGCGGCGTTTCTTGTCCGCGAAAAAGTGCTCGTGTTTCCATTATTTCGCCATGGCAAACGGTTTTCCTGCCTCCATTTCTAGCCGAAAAACAACCCCGCCTCCTGCGAACGGAAGCGGGGGTAGAATCCTCTAAACGAGGCTTTCCTCTTTCAAGATATTGAGAATTACACTAAAGAAGAAATGGAAGAATGTTTCAATCCTCTAAACGAGGCCTTCCTCTTTCAAGCGTCCATATTACGAAGGCTGAGTTTGTCGACCAAATCGGTTTCAATCCTCTAAACGAGGCCTTCCTCTTTCAAGGGTAAAAGAAAAAAATGCCATCGATGAAGCAGTAAAAACAAGTTTCAATCCTCTAAACGAGGCCTTCCTCTTTCAAGCATAAAGCCTTGCGTAAAGAAGTGCAACGTCAAACTGTTTCAATCCTCTAAACGAGGCCTTCCTCTTTCAAGAGCACCTTCATTTTACCATCGATTTTCTAAGGCGGCAAGAGGCCATTTTGCACACCCCTTCTACCCCTTTGAAAAATAAAATGTGGTTATGTCAACTTGTATGATTGACCAAAAACGTCAATTGTCCAAGCTTTTGATAAATCAAGGTGATGTTTCGTTTCACGAAAGAAAAACAGCCATGCACACCTCCCCCGTTTTTTCGCCGTTTTTGGACCGTGCACCGCGCAAAATGCGCGGGAACGAGCCGAACTGGTCGGGCGGGGAAGGCGGCATGGCAGCTTGATCAGTCAGCGGCTGTGCTATTCTCTTTTCCTTACCCACTGCGGGAAGCCACCTGATCGAACACGCGGCAACCGGCTCGATACATGTGCAAGACGGCACCGTCAACAACGAACGTTTGGGTTTCCCCGTGCTGCGAAGCGTAGCGCTCAAGACCTACCATTTTTCGCATGGGGAAATCCGTCCATATAGCTGAACAATTCGCTTTCCAGCAAAGCGACACAAATGGCCGCACAGTTTATAAGGACGAACGGCTGGCCAGTCCGCAGGCTTTCCCGATGAATCACCTAGGAGACTGGTGATTTCGTGTAAAATGCTACTGATTCCATCCATTTCTCAATGAGAGAAACTTTGCAGAACCAGCTTTCTTTTTTGAATGAAAATGCCGCCGATTGGTGTGCGACAGCGGCTTTTCACCGGCCTTGTAGGCGAACGGCTCCTTGCCGGTTCCGCTTTCCCCATCATGAACACTGGCGGGTCCGACTCTGCTGCGCGTTTGGCGATACAGACCATTTCTTGGAGTCGAGCGCTATGCTTGTTGTTATTTTGTATGTGCCTATGCCGCTCTTTACGACGACAAAAACGCAAAAATCTCCTCCACGGAAAAACGCACCTCGGGAAACACGGTCGATGCAGCCATCCCGTTGGCAACATCGTACACGTCTTCTAGGTGAAACGTCCCCGATTGCCAAACGTATTTTTCCATCGTCTGGTGCTGGTAATCGACAATCCAGTACTCACGGACTCCCGCTTTCTCATAATAATAACGCTTAAACAGCCGGTCGTTGCGGGCCGTACTTGGCGACAACACTTCCACCACAAGGTCAGGGGCGCCATAACACCGCCCTTGGCGCAGTTTCGTCCGGTCGCAAACAATAGCTAGATCCGGCAACACGGTCACGTTTCGCTTTCCTTTTTGTTCGTCTTCAAACAAAAAAACGACTTGGAGATTGCTGCCGAATACAAGGCAAGAACTTCCTTTTAACGCCATGCGAAACTCCGCAATCAAATTGGCGACCACACCTTCATGCTCATAAGGAGCTGGGGACATTAACACCATCGTTCCTTCGTACAGCTCCATCCGTTCGTCTCCAGCTAAAGAAAAAAACTCGTCCAGCGTATACCGGCGCTGTTCATCCGGTTGGCTCATGCCACTCCCCCTCTCGCACATGCTCTTTTTTCTATTGTAAGCAAACCGTTCACGCACCGACAATCATCTTTCCTCTCCTCGCGCCAAATCGAGTAGGAACGAGCGGCTAACCCCCGTCCCTTCACCCCCTAGCATGCGGATCTGCACTAGGCGGTTCGTCAACCTTGACGGAGCTCGAAATATCGTTGCGTCAAGCTCTTGAGTCCTTGAGCGATCCAGTAGGTCTTGCCCAAGGCTTGATGGAGTTGCGGCGTTTTTGCTGTTTGTCAGGCTCCTTTTCAGGTGTTGGCGATCTCCATCACCGCTGTTTCTTTCAGTCTCAGCGCCCTTAACTCACGGATTCTCGTTCTGACCTGTTTCCTATTGAAGCCATTGACAGAGTCGAAGTCTCCTCCGCATCCATCCTTCGATAATCTGAAGGACAGACGGGGTTTCGACGAACCGAAAGTACTCGATCCATCCCATGACGCATTGATTGACGCGATGAGTCCGTTCCGGCATCGACAGGCTCCGGTTGGGGTTGGTCAGTTGTCGAATCCGCTGTTTCAGGCGTTGAATCGACCTTGGGGCGAGCCGGATTCGTGCTTTTCGTTCGCGTGTAAAACTACACCCTAGAAAGATCCGCTTCCACGGGCGGTTCACTGCACTTTTCTCCTCGTTTACCTTTTTCACCTCGCGATGGACACCTTTGCTTTCACCTAACGGTAGGGGCTCGCCAGCCCCCGTTCGGGACTTTCACCCTATAGCATCGCCCCCATGCCGGGCGTATAAAAACAACCCCGCCTCCTGCGAACGGAGGCGGGGGTAGAATCCTCTAAACGAGGTCTTCCTCTTTCAAGGTTTTCTCAATGTTTTCGGGAAAAACAACAGAACATTCCTGTGTCAATCCTCTAAACGAGGCCTTCCTCTTTCAAGAGCACCTTCATTTTACCATTGATTTTCTAAGGTGGCAAGAGGCCATTTTGCACACCCCTTCCACCCCCTCGAAAAATAAAACGTGGTTATGTCAACTTGTATGATTGACCAAAAACGTCAATTGTCCAAGCTTTTGATAAATCAAGGTGATGTTTCGTTTCGCGAAAGAAAAACAGCCATGCACACCTCCCCCGTTTTTTCACCGTTTTTGGACCGTGCACCGCGTAAAATGCGCGGGAACGAATCGAACTGGTCGGGCGGGGAAGGCGGCATGGCAGCTCGAGCAGCCAGCGGCTGTGCTATTCCCTTTTCCTCCTTACTGGCTGCGGAAAGCCACCTGATCGAACACACGGCAACCGACTCGATACATGCGCAAGACGGCACCGTCAACAACGAACGTTCGGGCTTCTCCGTGCTTTGATGCATAGTGCTCAAGACTCAACATAAAGTTGACCCCTTCGCGATACTCGTCGTTATCTAACACGTGCAGCGAGGGGGACAGCAGATGGCGGGAAAGGAAAAGAATCGCCTTTTTCCGCGCGCGTGTGAGAGAGACGTTCAATCGGTTGAGGCTGTAGATGAACTCCCCTTCCATCGCGGCCAGTTCCGGGTCGGCGACGCCGTAGCTGATGATCGCCGCATCCGCCTCTTGCCCTTGCATTTTATCAACCGTATCGACAAAAAACGGCGGGCGCAGCCCTTCGCGTTCAAGCTCACGGCGAATGGCGCGGATCTGCGCCCGATGCGGCGAGATGATAAACAGCCCGCGGCGCCAGAACGCTTGGTCGCCTTCTGATGAGTCATCGTACCGTTTCCCCTCGCTGTCGAGAAGCCGTTCCCGCAACACCTTCGCGATGCCCGCCACCCAGCGCGCCTCCGCCTCGTTTTCTTGGGCACCGTATACACCGTCATACGTGCAGACGACAAGCGGATAGTCAGGGTCGATCGCCGCTTCGATCCACCCATCGGCCCGGGGCGCAGGGGCGAGCGTCAACGTTTGTTCGGCAATCTGGCGGGTGAACGCGGTATACTGGGAGCTGTAAATCCGCTCGGCCGGGTAGCGGCAAAGCGCCTCGTTCATGCGGAAATTGTCCGTCAGTTGGCGGGTATACCGCTTCTCCACATCCGCGTCAAACAGCAGGCGGAAAATCGAGTCGAACAGGTGCGGCTCCCCTTCCGCGGCCGCATACGCCCCTTGAATGATTGGCGGCAGCTGGAAATGGTCGCCGACGATAAGCAGCCTGCCTGCTTTTTTGACATGGCGCAACGCCAATAGCGAATCGGCAACACGAATTTGCGACGCCTCATCCAGAATGACGACGTCAAACTCTTCTAGACAGCCTTTTTCATACGCCCTTTGAATGCCGTACAGCGTAGCGCCAAGCACCCGATGCCCGCCGTTGCCCAGCCATCGGGGAAGGTCACGGTCCGCCACCTCGGCGATTCCTTTGGCGTTTTCCGTCTGAATCTCACCAAGTTTCGCGATATGGACGCTGCGCCGCGGCGCAAGCTCCTGAATTTTGCGCAGAACGTTTTCGATCGCCGCATGGGTGAAACCCGAAACAAGAATGGCAAGCCTGCGCCCCTGCTTTTCGTAAATCGGCATAAGCAGCCGAAGAGCGACGGCAATAAAATGCGTTTTCCCGGTGCCAGGCGGCCCCCAGACGAGCGTCAACGTATGACGGAGAAAGTGGAGAAACGCCTGACGCTGGCTTTTCGTCAGCCTGCTTTGGCGGAGAAGCGCCTTGACTTCCTCTGCATCCCAGTTGGGACGAAACGTTTTCCGATAGCGAATCGGATCGCGAATCAAGTCCAAGATGCGATGATTGTCCTTATCCAACTGTTGCAACGCCTGCAAGACGCGCGGGGTGGTAAAATCCGCATGCCGAAGCGACAGCCAATACTCCTCTCTTTCCACAAGCGGGAACCGATCGAGCCATTTGGGCAACTCGAGCTTGAGTTCAGCTGTCTTGCCATTATCTTCGATGGCGCGAATGCGGACAAAATAGACATTGGCCCATTGGGGCGGCTTCCATTCACTGGCGTACTTATGATCAGGAAACGTCTGTTGCGCCTTTTCTCCTTCCTCATTGCACTCCGTCAAAAGCCAGCTCGCCTTTAGATCGATCGTTTCAAGCGCCTGGCGGTTGTTCAATCGGAACCGATCGCCGCCAAGGTACGTGACATGAAGCGTCACTCCGTTCTCAAGCCGCTCCGAAAGCGGGAGCAGGCGCTTTTGGCGAATATCCAAGTAGTTTAATAGCGCCTCGTAGCGCGCCATAAACGCCAGCTTGGACACAAGCGGATCGCGGTAATCAGCCGAATGAGGAAAAGCAAATTTTTCCGGCCAGACCATAAGTGGCGAAGGAGCGACGCTCTCGGCCCACGCACGGATTCCTTGAATGATGCTGTGAGCGGCCCAAAGGCGGCGGCTCAGCTCCTTCTCGACCGCTTGCCGTGTTTCCGTGTCCCCTGTTTGCCAGGCATCATGCAGCACGTCCAGTTTCATGGCGTTTGTCAAGCGGAACGAAAAGCGCTCGCTCGCCGAGTACAGAAACGGCGAATCATGGTAGGCCGCAATATACCGCGACAAGTCTTCAAGACGGTACGCAACATGCGTCGGCAAGGCGAACAGCTGACTCACAGCCGTTGTCAGCACAACGACAGGAAGCGGAACGATTTCATCTGGATGATCGTTGGCACTTGCTAGTGAGCTGCTATGAAAATACGACAGCAGCCGAACAGCTTTTTCGTTATAGTCTGGATCGAACAAAAGCGCTTGAAGCAGCTGCTGCACATTGTCCCATTCATAGTTGTCGACGACATACGCCTGCACCGATTTTTGCGACCGCCACTCTCGCGCTCGGTTGTAATCGTGCACCGTCTGAAGCAAACGATCAAGCGCATCCGCCAACTTTCGGCCGACCTCGTCGCATTCCGCAAACGAACCGGCGATAAAATGATACATTTCCGATCCCGTTCCAAACACATCTGCTCCACCAACGCGGTACAACGATGCCGCCGCAACCTTTCCCGTCAATGGATCGCGTTGAGCGGTGAGAATCAAGCGGATGTCTTCCCATATCGGCATATGCGTCACCGCCTGGTCATACGGAACGACTCTTTCCTCTGTGATGGCCTCAAGCTGCGCTTCAAGCCGCCGAAGTTGGCGCGCCAGCCCGGCGTTTTGTTTCAGCACATACCTGTTTTCTTGACGTTCAAGAAATTGGCGAAACTCACCGATCGTCTCAGGCAGCTTCCGCTCACGAATAAAGCGGGACGCGTGGCTCGACAGGTACGGAACGAGAGAGATGTGCTTCTGCCGCCGCGCTTTGTCTAAACAATAATCATAAAACGGGCACCATTCACACCGATAATCCAAGTGCCAAAACAGCTCACCGGGCTGCTTCTCGGCCAGCGCCGGCAGTTCGGCGGTCAAAAACTGTTCGACATACGGGATCAACTGACTGATATCGGCCGTTTGCGGCTGCCCGCTTTTGTACGTCCATACCCCCGCTTCGCGCCAATCGACGTTGCCCCTAATGCCGTGCTCCTCTAAAACCGACGACAAAATCAACGCGTACAATGCCGTTTGCACGCGATGGGAAAGCTTCAGCACGTCTGATGATTTGATGTCGATGATGCGAAACGTCCAGCCGTCTTGTCCTTGCACACATTCGATTAAGTCCGGGCGACAGGCCGCAAAACGGACGATACCGGAATCCAA
Organism: Geobacillus sp. C56-T2; assembly: GCF_007829715.1. NCBI lineage: Bacteria > Bacillati > Bacillota > Bacilli > Caryophanales > Anoxybacillaceae > Geobacillus > Geobacillus sp. C56-T2. The sequence continues at coordinate 1,356,710 of NZ_VJWB01000001.1, read as the reverse complement.
TCCGTACCGTTCATAAAAACGCGGCGGCACAATCAAAGTCGGCTGATACAAATACCGCTTGCTCGGTTGTTTGAGCTCCCTGATCGTCTCTTCACCATCCAAATAGCAGTGGGAAAGGGGCATGCCATGCAGCTGCCTTCCCATCTTCACTTGGCCGGCTAAGTAGGTCGAAACCACTTCTTCTTCCCAATCAACTCCGCGGCGCAGCACACCCTCATGAACGGCAGGCCGTTGAAACAGCTGTTCAGGTACATCGAGCTCCCCGCGCCGTTCCTTCGCCAACGACTGAAAGTAAAAATTCCGCTCGCACTCATGATAAAAATAGCTTGCGATCTTGGCAGGAGAAACGTAAAGCATACATTGATCCCTTTCTAAAAACATACTAGCCGACATCCGCACTGGGACTTGTCAGTTTGTTTATTCATTGTATCATATGTTTGTACGATTTCCTATATACGCCATTCGTGCTTGTCCGACAAGAACATATGTGCTATAATGAAAGAAATTAGAATGAAAGAGGGGCCAACCATGAGCGAAGAGATCCTCTTGCAGTTGTTCAACCGCCTTGGTCATATCGAGAACACGCTGCACCTCCTCGTCGAAAGCCACAAACGGCTGGAAGCAGAACAACAAGAAATCCGAAAAGAGCAACAGGAAATCCGAAGAGAACAACAAGAAATGCGAAAAGAACAGCAGGAGATCCGAAGAGAACAACAGGAAATGCGGAAAGAGCAACAGGAGATCCGAAGAGAACAACAAGAAATGCGGAAAGAACAAGAAGAATTCCGACGCATCCAGCAAGCTCTCCTTGAAGGCCAAAAGCGGTTGGAAGAAGAACAAGTCCATATCAAAGCCGGCCAAAAAGAGCTGTATGACTTGATGTCTGCCCTGCTTCACCGCCAGGATGAAACCGACGCCGCACTCGACGCCCTCGCGATGGACGTGCACAAACTTCACGGTGAAGTTTCTTCCATCCACCAAAGACTCGACTCCTTAGAGAAAAAAGTCGATTCCCATGCCCAATCATTCAATGAACAGCTGAACAACATCAAACTTGACATCACCTTCCTCTCGAACAAAGTCATCGAACACGAACGGGAAATCTACAAAATTAAGAATATCATTTTATGACGATAAAGCAGGCGGGCCGCCTAAGCCCGCCTGTCCTTTTATTTCAATCCTTCTTCCACCTGTTTGATCATTTCCGACACCGACGTCAATCCGCCGCCTGAGAGATACCAATAATTTGGATCCAAGTAGACAATGTGGCCGTTTTGATATGCCTTCGTCTTTTTCACAAGCGCGTTCTCAATGGTTTGCTTGGCTGTCGGCTTTCCTTCAACAACGGCATCGCGGTCAATGACAAACAAGTAATCTGGATTTTTTTCGGCAATGTATTCAAACGACACACTTTGTCCGTGCGGATTCGTTACTTTCAAATTCGGATCCGCGGCCGGGACGCCGAGCACATCATGAATGAGACCAAACCGTGATCCCGTTCCATACGCGCTTACTTTTCCTCCTGTCGTTAGAATAATCAACGCTTTCTTATCTCCCGCTTTCGCCTTCACTTCTTCGATTTGTTTCTCGATGTTCGCTAATTCCTCATCCACTTCTTTCTCTTTGCCGAATATTTGTCCGATTAGCTTCATATTGTTTGTGAACGAATCCCAATAATGCTGGGTGTCAATGCCCATGTACACGGTAGGACCTATTTCTTTCAACTTGTCATACAAATTGGCCTGCCGCCCGGAAATAAAAATAACATCAGGCTTTATTTCGCTTAACTTCTCAAAATCTGGCTCCATCAAACTTCCCGCGTTTTGATACTCATTGCTTTTGTATTTTTCCAAGTATTTCGGAACGTTCATCTGCGGCAAGGCGGTCACTTTGACACCGAGTTTATCTAATGTGTCCAACACTCCGAAATCAAAGACGACCACTTTTTCAGGATTTTTCTTCACTTTCGCTTCTCCAAGCTGGTGCTTGATCGTCATTTCTTCTGCCTGTTCCGTTTTCTTTTCGTTATCCTTTCCGCTCGTGCCGCTACTTTCGCTCGTTGTTTGGCTGTTTCCGCATGCGGCCAACATGACGACAAGCAAGGCTACAACTAGCATCAGCCAACGCTGCTTCATTGGCTCTTACCCCCTTCAACAATGTTCTGTATATGTTGACGGCTTTCTTTTCCCACGGCAAGGGGCGCCCTTTCTTGCCAATGTTCCAAGGAAAGCCGGATCAACCTGTTGTACGTTACTGGAATAGGAGTGTATCCATGCGCTTCGCCAGTCTCCCGCATGGTGTTTCCAATCGAACCCCCTTGAAGTGTCATCATTTCTTATGATTTCCACCGATCGGGCGAATCGGTTGGTTTTCACTAGCCTCTTAAAAATACAGACAGATGCGGCTATTCCCGGCAGGCCCATTTGCGCCTCCGTCATCGCGAACCTTAAAAATACACACAGATGCGTCTATTCTCTATCGTTTGCACGCGCACATCCAAATCGTAAATACGGTGAAGAACCTCATTGCGCATGATCGATGAGACATCTCCTTCGCAGATGACCGTGCCATCTTTTAAAGCGACCATATGATCGGAATAACAGGAAGCAAAATTGATATCGTGCATCACAACGACAATCGTTTTGTTGAGCTCATCGACCAGCTGGCGCAACACTTTCATCATTTGCACCGCATGTTTCATATCCAAATTGTTCAACGGTTCGTCCAAAAAAATGTAATCCGTATCTTGCGCCAACACCATGGCGATATAGGCCCGCTGACGCTGTCCGCCGCTCAGCTCATCAATATACCGGTTTTGCAACTCTTCCAATTCCATATAGCGAATCGCTTCGCGCACATAGTCCCGGTCTTCGCGCGTCAAACGGCCGCGCGAGTATGGAAAGCGGCCGAACGATACCAATTCGTTGACCGTCAGCCGGGCAGCGATATGATTGGACTGCTTTAAAATGGAAATTTTTTTCGCTAACTCTTCTGTCCGATAGCAACTGATTTCTTTCCCCTCAACCCAGATTTCTCCGTCATCTTTTGAAATCAAGCGGCTCATCATGGCAAGGAGCGTGCTTTTCCCCGCTCCGTTCGGTCCGATGAGCGACGTTAATTGCCGAGGCGGAACGGTTAAAGATACGCGATCGACGACCGTCTTTCCACCGTACCGCTTTGTCACTTGTTTCACCTCTACCATGCCTTTCGCTCCTTTATCAAGAGGTACAGAAAATACGCGCCCCCGACTATATTGACGATGACGGACAATGGCGTCGAAAACACAAACACTCTCTCGACGATCAGCTGACCACCAATCAGGGCAGCGATGCCAAACAGCCCCGCTCCCGCAAGCAAATACCGATGCTCATACGTTTGAAAAAACGCATACGCAAGATTGGCGACGATCAGTCCGAAAAACATGATGGGCCCGACAAGCGCTGTTGAAATTGAGACAAGCAGAGCCACCACCATCAACAATCGCTTGACGATCCGTTCATAATCCACCCCCAAATTGATGGCGTGATCTTTGCCTAGCGATAACACATCCAGCTCATGAAGGTGGCGATATGTATAGGCCGTGGCAGCGGCAATGCACCATCCAGCCGGCCAAAGCAAATCGGTTTTCATATTGTTGATGCTCGCAAACATTCGGTCTTGAATGACGGAAAACTCATTCGGATCAATCAAATATTGCAAAAACGACGTCACACTCTGCATAAACGTACCGAGAATCATCCCGACAAGCAAAATGAAATAGAGGTTTTGCCCCTCTCGACGAAATAAGAAAGAATACAACAAGACCGAAAACCCCATCATTGTGCCGGCTGAAAAAAGAAAGTGAGACGTGTCGCTCATCATCGTTAACGTCGTCGAACCGAAAAAAAACACAACGACGGTTTGCACGAGCATGTAAACCGCGTCCAAGCCGATGATGCTCGGCGTTAAAATTCGGTTGTGCGTCATCGTTTGAAATAAGACGGTCGACACTGCCCCTGCCCAACCGACAAACACCATCGCCATGATTTTTTCACCGCGCGAACGCAACACATATTCAAGATCGCCGCGCAAATGGGTAAACAAAAACAAAACGGCTAATATAAGAACCAAAACGACAAGCACCGCTACTTTCATCCGCTTAGACATACCGCTTTGTTCTCCTTGCCAGCAAATATAGAAAAATGCCGCTCCCTATCACCCCGACCGTCAACCCAATCGGAATTTCATACGGATAGATGACCACGCGCCCCAATACATCACAAAACAACACAAACAGCGCGCCAAACACCGCTGTCAGCGGCAACACTTTGCGCAAATGATCACCGTAATACATCGTTACAAGATTCGGGACGACCAAGCCCAAAAACGGCAGCGTCCCCACCGTCAGCACTTCAATCGCTGAAATGACCGCGACAATAAGCAGCCCCGCATACACAACCGATCGATAGCGAAGCCCTAAATTCGTTGCCATCTCCTCTCCCATTCCCGCGATCGTAAAACGATTGGCGTATGCATAGGCAAGACCCATCAGCGGGACGCTCACATACAACGTCTCGTAGCGCCCCTCCATCATCACGGAAAAGTCGCCGTGCAGCCAAGCGGAAAGCGATTGAATTAAATCGTACCTATAGGCCAAAAACATCGTCACTGAACCGATGATGTTACCGAACATCAAACCGACAAGCGGTATGAACACGGAATCTTTATATTTGATGCGATCCAACATCGTCATGAACAGCAGCGTTCCGACAAACGCAAACACAACAGCTATAGCGGCTTTGACCAGCGGAGCCGCCGAAGCGAACAAAATCATGGACACCAGCAAGCCGAGCCGCGCCCAATCCATCGTTCCCGCGGTTGTCGGCGACACGAATTTGTTTTGGCTCAACTGCTGCATAATCAAGCCGCAAATGCTGACGCTTGACCCGGCAAGAAGAATGCTGATCAGCCGAGGCAAGCGGCTAATCAACAAAATTTCCCAAGCCGCCTGGTCACCGGAAAGCAGCGCGCTGGGCGATAAATCATGAACACCGACAAACAGCGAACCTACGGACAGGACAACAAGCAACAATATCCACTTTTTCATTTTTCCTCATCTCGTTTTCCATTCTATCCCATACCCCCGACGGGACGGCACGAATCATTTTCACAAAACAATCATGATAGTAATCGTCTTTATTAATAAACAGTTTGTTTCCAAGCAGGCGGCGCTGCTATGGCAATCGGCCTCTCCCGCCAACTCTGTATACTTTTCAAATCAACCCCCTCCTGCTTAACGACTATCGCCACCTTCTGCCAATCTTCTTGGCAATTCCTCAAAAAGAAAGATTATCATTTTCATATCTCATATTTTAATTGATAAAAATTATCATTGTCAATGCTTTTTTCATCATTTTTCCATCACTTTCTTATTTTCATCGGCCAACAAAAACGAGACCCCTTCTCCTTTCCTCCCCTCGCGCGAAAAAAAGCGCCCTGCCTAACCGGCAGCGCACTTTCATCAACGTCTTATCCTTTGACAAACACCGTCTTGATCGCCGTGAAAAACTCAATGGCCGCTCGCCCTTGTTCTCGCGAATGGGAGCTCGACTGCTTCATGCCGCCAAACGGCGCTTGCAGTTCAACTCCTGCGCTTTCTTCATTGATGCGAACGAGCCCGGCTTCAATATCTTGGATAAACGTTAACATTTTTCCGATGTTTTGAGTGAAAATTGAGGCGCTCAATCCAAACGGCGTGTCATTGGCTAACGCCAATGCTTCCTCAAACGTCTCCACTTTGATTAAGGCGAGCACCGGCCCGAAAATTTCCTCGCGGGCGATCGTTTTGCCGACATCATTGGAACCGGTGAAGGTGATCGCGGGAATATGCGGATGTTCGGCCATGGCGTTGCCGATCAAAAAACAGAAGGCGCCCCAAAAAGATTAGGACACCTTCTTACGATTATGTCACTGAATGCTGATCTTGAAGACAGACGACTTTTTAGGTCAGCCCCAGCCAAAATGAATCCGCATCATCTTAATCATGGAAATTCGTTCCGTCTGTGACTTCTTTGACAATACCGGCCCGAATGACGAAGTCGCCAAAACGTTCGCCGTCAAGCCGCTCTTTCGCGTAGCGGGACAAAAGGACGCGCAGTTCGCGCAAAATGTCTTCTTCGCCGATGTTTTCGCGGTACAGTTTGCCAAGGCGCGTGCCGTTGAAGGCGGCGCCGAGGTACATGTTGTATTTGCCGACCGCTTTGCCGACGAAGGCGATTTCAGCGAGCACGTGGCGGGCACAGCCGTTCGGACAGCCCGTCATGCGGATCGTGATTTCTTCGTCGCGCAAGCCGTTTTCATCGATGATTTCCTCAATTTTATCGAGCAGTTTCGGCAAGTACCGCTCCGCTTCCGCCATCGCGAGGCCGCATGTCGGCAGCGCGACACAGGCGAGCGCGTTGCGGCGCAAGGCGGTGTACCGGCGTCCGTCGGTCAAGCCGTACTTGGCGATCAGCGCCTCGATTTCCGGTTTTTTCTCGCTCGTCACATTGGCGATGACTAAATTTTGGTTCGGCGTCAGCCGAAAATCGCCGGTATGAACGGTGGCGATTTCGCGCAAGCCGGTCATTAGCTTGTAATCATCGTAGTCTTTGACGCGGCCGCCTTCGACAAAGAGGGTGAAATGCCACGTTCCATTGACGCCCTCAACCCAGCCGTAGCGGTCGCCGCTATGTTCAAAATGGTATGGACGTGCTTCCTCAAATTTCCAACCCAACCGGCGCTCAATTTCCTCTTTGACCGCTTCCAAGCCAAGCCGGTCGATCGTGTATTTGAAGCGGGCGTGTTTGCGTGACGAGCGGTTGCCGTAGTCGCGCTGCACGGTCATAATTTTCTCCGCCACGTCCACGACTTGATCCGGACGGCAGAAGCCGATCACTTTGGCGAGCTGCGGATAGGTTGTTTTGTCGCCGTGGGTCATCCCCATGCCGCCGCCGATGGCGACGTTAAACCCGGCGAGCTTGCCGTCCTCGACAATCGCGATGAGCCCAATGTCTTGCGAGAACACATCGACATCGTTCGACGGCGGAACGGCGATGCCGATTTTAAATTTCCGCGGCAAATAGGTCGAGCCGTAAATCGGTTCTTCCTCCCCGTCGACTGAAGGCGTCCCCGCCACTTTTTCATCATCCAGCCAAATTTCATAATACGCCCGTGTCCGCGGCAACAAATGGTCGCTGATCAGCTTCGCCCATTCGTACACTTCCGCGTGCACTTCCGATTGGTACGGGTTCGGGTTGCACATCACGTTCCGATTGACATCGCCGCAAGCGGCAAGCGTCGTCATCAAAGCGCTGTTGATGGCTTGCATCGTTTTTTTCACGTTCCATTTCAAGACGCCATGCAATTGAAACGCTTGACGCGTCGTCAGTTTCAACGTGCCATTCGCGTACTTGCGGGCGATTTCATCCATGACCAGCCACTGCTCCGGCGTCGCCACCCCACCCGGCGTGCGGACGCGGATCATAAACTGATACGCCGGCTCAAGCTTTTGTTTTTGCCGCTCGGTGCGGACATCCCGGTCGTCTTGTAAGTAGCTGCCGTGGAACTTCATCAGCCGGTTGTCATCATCGGGAATGCCCGCGCTGAGCGGGTCTTCCATCGTTTCAGCGAGCGTGCCGCGCAAGTAACGGCTTTCCCGCTTGATGCGCTCGACATCGCTTGGCGGTCCGTCCGGCGCCGTTAAGATGACTTTCGCCATTTTCCTTCCCACTCCTTTTTTCGATTAATAAACATCACGTTGGTACCGTTTTTGCTTTTGCATCTCAGTGACATACGCTTCTGCCTGTTCGCGGCTCATACCGCCTTCTTTTTCGATAATATCGATGAGCGTCTGATGGACGTCGCGCGCCATGTGCTGCTTGTCGCCGCATACGTAGACGACGGCGCCTTCCTCAAGCCAGCCGAACAGCTCCTTGCTTCGTTCGAGCATCCGGTGCTGGACGTACACTTTTTTCTCCGTATCGCGCGAGAAGGCGACATCCATTTTGGTCAGCACGCCGCTTTTCAGCCACGCGAGCCATTCCGTCTGGTATAAGAAATCGGTCATAAAATGTTGGTCGCCAAAGAACAGCCACGATTTTCCGCTCGCACCTGTCGCCTCGCGCTCTTGCATAAAGGCGCGGAACGGCGCCACCCCAGTTCCTGGACCAATCATGATGATCGGCGTGTCCGGATCCTTCGGCAGCTTAAAATTCGGGTTCGGCTGCACAAAGACCGGCAAGGTGTCGCCGATTTGGACGCGCTCGGCGCAAAACGTCGAGCATACCCCTTTGCGCAGGCGGCCGTAAGACTCATAGCGAACCGCCCCGATCGTCAAATGCACCTCGTCCGGATACGCGGCTAAGCTGCTCGCGATTGAATACAGGCGCGGCGGCATTTTCCGCAGGATGGAAATGAGTTGTTGCGGCGCGGCGTCCCACGGGCCGAAATCGCGCAGGGCATCGAGCAAGTCGCGGCCTTTGGCGTATTCTTTCAGCTTCGTCTCATTGCCTGGCGCCACAAGCTCTTGAAGCGCGCTGTTTTTCGATAGCGGCGCCAGTTTTTGCAGCAGCGCTTTCGTCAAAACGGTGATTTCAAAATGGGACGTGAGCGCTTCTTTCAGCGACCGCACTTCGCCATCTTTATCGATCGTCACCGTTTCTTCCGGATTCCATTTCATTTCTTGGATGATGAGGTCAACAAGCTCCGGATCGTTTTTCGGGAAAATGCCAAGCGCATCGCCCGGCTCATATTTCAAGCCCGATCCTTCCAGCGACAATTCGAGATGGCGCGTTTCTTTATTCGATCCGCGGCCGTTTAAGTTGATGTTTTCCAACACCTCGGCCGGGAACGGATTTTTCCGCGAATAGACGACGGCCGGCTCCGCTTTCGGCGCGGCGGAGACAACCGACAAAAGCGGCGCCGCTCCGCCGCTGGCGTTTGCCTCTTTGCTCAACTCACCAAGCACGCCGTCAAGCCATTTCGCCGCCGCTTCCTCGTAATCGACATCGCAATCGACGCGCGGATAAAACCGCGTTCCGCCCAGCTCCTCGAGCCGCTTGTCGAAATCTTTCCCCGTCTGGCAAAACTGCTCGTACGACGTATCGCCGAGCGCGAGGACGGAGAAACGGAGATGATCCAGTTTTGGCGCCCGCTTGCTGTGGAGGAATTCGTAAAACGACACCGCGTTGTCCGGCGGATCGCCTTCCCCATGCGTGCTCACGACAATGAGCAGCGTCTCCACTTTCTTTAATTCGTTCGGCTTAAACTCAAGCATCGACGACACTTTCGCCTCAAAGCCGCGCTCCTTGAGCGCCTTGCCCGCTTTTTCCGCCAATTTTTGCGCATTGCCGGTTTGCGAACCGTAAAGAACGGTCACTTCTTTCGAAACCGGCTTGCCGCCTCCGGCAAACAGCGCCGGCGCTTCGGCGTCCAACACGGTGACCGCCGCCTCGGCCGCGGCCAAATACCCGCTCAGCCAAAGCTTTTGCGACGGCGTCAGCGTCGGCAGCAAACGGTTCAGAAGCTCGATTTGCTCCTGAGTAAACGGACTGTTGGTTACTTGCAGCTGCAACGGTGTCCACCCCTCAATCGAAAAGTCGCATGGAACGATGGCGCCATGGTCGCCTCCTATTCAAGCACCAGCGCCAAATATCCATTATTCCTATAAAACAAGTAGACTTTAAATATAGATCATATTTACACTTTACCCTAAAACAGAACATTAGTAAAATAAATATAAATTATTAACATGATTAATATTTCTAATAAATCCAACCAAAAAAAGCGCCAGCCTGCTGTTTGAACAGGAAACATTTTCTACCCTTGGCGCATCCATGATTACACAACGCTCGCTCCCGGCCATGATGATTAAGAACGACGCTTGCTTCCCAGCCGTGAACAACCCATGATTGAACGGTGTTCGCCTCTCGGCCATGAACATCCAAACTCACCTAGCAGGCGAGTGAAAAACAGCGGTTTCCGTCAATCAATACGCCGCACCGGTACCGCTAAGTTTCTCTAATTGCTAAATGGGGTTTGCCTCGATCCTCATGGCCGGTGGTAGCCAGCGACAGTCGGCACAAAACCCGTTCCACCAAAATAGGGCAGGAAGCCGACAGCCCGATTCAACTGCAGATGGAGGAATCACTGATGTACTACGATGAACTAAAAACGTTCATTACGCTGGCAGAAGTGAAAAATTTCACAAAAACAGCGGAGATTCTCCACCTCTCCCAGCCGAGTGTCAGCTTGCATATTAAAAACTTGGAAAAAGAGTTTCAAACGAAACTGTTTATCCGTTCCCCGAAGCAGCTGCGAATGACGCCGACCGGTGAACTTCTGTATGACCGCGCCAAACAAATGATGGCGCTTTATGAACAGACGAAACAAGACATTTTAGAGCATCACCACTCGGTGAAAGGCGAATTAAAAATCGGCGCCAGCTTTACGATCGGGGAGTATATTTTGCCGCCGTTTTTGCTCGACTTCCAACAGCGCTACCCGGAACTCGAACTTGAGGTAATGATCGGCAACACAAAAGAAATCGTCGAACTCGTCCGCTCGTACCAAGTGGATATCGGCTTGATCGAAGGGCAAACGAACGAAAAAGAGCTGTCCGTTCACCCGTTCATGCAGGACGAACTTGTCATCGTCGCTTCCAACCGCCACGAATTGGCACAAAAAGAGGAAGTGGCGATCACCGATTTGCAAAATGAAGCATGGGTGGCGCGCGAAGTCGGATCAGGGACAAGGGAATATTTCAACCACTTCATCCGTTCCAACGGATTAAAGGTGAAATCACTCATGATCATCAGCAGCAACCAAGGCATCAAAGAAATGTTAATCAACGGCAACGCCCTGTCCTTGCTGTCGCGCAGCGTCGTCGCCCGCGACATCGAGCACGGCCATCTGTCAGTCATCCGCTTGAAGCACCCGCCGTTTTACCGAATGTTTTCCTACATCTATTCTCCGGTGATGGAAAACAAACAAAGCGTGCGCATTTTTCTTGACAGATTGCAAAACCGTTAAACGACGAAGGCGTTTTCCGCACGGCCTCCGTCTCCGGCACCTCCCATCGCCTCCATCGGATCAACGGTTCACGGCCGCCTAAGGCAGCAGACATATGCCGGGCAACCAACAGAGGGCGGGGCCACAAACAGCCCGCCCTTACACTTCCATTTCGCTATGACGGATGTGCGGCATTTCGATTTGAATGGTCGCATGGCGAATGTGAAAACGGGTTTCCACTAAATCGATCGCCTGCTGCAAAATCGCCTGCGCATCGCGGCCATCTTCAATAAGCAAGTGGCAGCTTAACGAATCGAGTCCGGAAGTGATCGTCCAAATATGCAAATCATGGACATCGACCACCCCGTCAATGCCGGAAAGCGCCGTTTTGACTTCTGCTTGATCAATAGCCACAGGCGTTCCTTCCATTAAAATGTGCACCGTCTGCCGAACGACGGCGAAGGCCCCTCGCAAAATCAAAACGGCGACCAAGATGGAGATGAGCGGATCGGCCGCATACCAGCCAAACAGCCACATGACAAGCCCCGCCGCAATCGCGCCGACCGAACCTAGCGCATCGCCGAGGACATGAAGATACGCGCTGCGGACATTGACGTTTTCTTTGACGTCTCCTTGGCGCAACAACACCCACGCGCTGACGAGATTGGCCGCCAACCCGACGGCCGCCACGGCCATCATCGTCCCGCTCGCGACATCAGGAGGATTCACCAGCCTGCCTGCCGCTTCCCAAATAATCCAAGCCGCAATCCCGACCAGCGTGACCCCGTTTACGAGCGCCGCTAAAATCTCAAACCGGTAAAATCCATACGTTCTCTTCGGCGACGCGGGCCTGGATGCCAGCCACACCGCCACCAAGCTTAACAGAAGCGAAGCCGCATCACTCAGCATATGCCCCGAATCGGAAAGAAGAGCCAAGCTGTTCGTCACAAGCCCGCCGACAAACTCGAGCACCATAATCCCGACCGTTACGCCAAAGGCGATCGCCAACCCTTTTTGATTTCCCTCTCTGTTTTGATGATGCCCGTGATGGTGATCGCAATGGCCATGCGTATGATGATGCATCCATTCTCTCCCCCTCATGAATGTTGAGCGTGATCAACCGCCTGCCTGAGCAACGAAATGACATGTTCGTCATCGCACGAGTACACCAACATTTTCCCCTCGCGACGATATTTGACAAGCCGCAACGTCCGCAGCAGCGCCAACTGATGGGAAACCGCGGATTGCGACATGCCGAGCACTTCCGCCATATGGCCAACATGGCATTCTTCTTGGGAAAGCAAATACAAAATTTTAATCCGTGTCGGATCGGCTAACGCTTTAAAAATCCGTGCCACTTCCTCAATTACACGTGGATCTAAAAACGAATGATCCTCTGCGTTCATGGCTGTTCCCCCACATTTTAATATATGAGCATTTGTTCATATATGTGAATCATAACCGACGTTTTTTCCATTGTCAATTCGTTTGCCCCGCTACAAACTGCCGCTGACCGACATTTCCACCGCAGCAGCCAAACAAAAAGAGGCCTGACCCAAAAGTCGGCCTGCCTTCCACATAGACACAACATATAGGACGAACCAGAAACCGATGTGTAGAACAAGCGGTCTCCCCTTTTGCGATGCTCTCTCGCCCATTACGGTTTCAGCCGCACCGCCGTCCCCGTGGCAATGCACATCATCATGCCATCGCCCAGCGTTTCAAAGTCGAGATCCACCCCGATCACGGCATTGGCGCCAAGACTTCTCGCCTGATTGACCATCTCCTTGATCGCCGTCTCCCGCCCTTCGGCCAGCTTGCTTTCATACGTTCCGCTTCGCCCGCCGATAATATCGGTAATGCTGGCGAGGAAATCGCGGATGATATTGGCGCCCAAAATGACCTCTCCCGCGACAATGCCTAAGTATTCCTCGATTTCTTTTCCTTGAATGGTACTGGTCGTTGTCACAATCACAAGCAATCCCCTCCCACTCACTCATAAACAGTTTGATTCGTTGCTTTTCCTTTATTGCCGAGCCGCTTTGTACACATGCAGCACGATCGCACCGATCATCGTCACTCCGATCAATGACCATACATACACAATCGGTGAACCTGTTTGACTGAACACCACTTCGTTTTGCAGCTGGCCGACGCTCTCCCAAGCGTTGACGACGTCAGGTTGATACATCGTTGTTTTCCAGTATCCCCAACCAAGCGTTGCGGCAAAATACATCATATGAGCGATAGCTGAAAACATAAACGCTTGCCACATCGTTTTCATCAGTCATTCCCTCCCCCGCAAATACACACCAACCGTCCATTCGTTAAGAGACAACAGCCCAACTAACGGTGGTTTACATCATTTTACCATATTGACGAGCCAACCGCCAGCGGTTTAGGCCATTCATAGAAGCGACGGCTCTAGAAAACCGGTGAAAAACCGCTGATTTCCTTCAACAATGGGGGAACGCGTGCAAATCGGGACCGATGCAACAAGGTTTTTCTAATTGGGAAAAGGGATGGCAAAGCTGTATCCACGAGTCAATCACCAGCCTCCTAGATACTTTTCCGCCATCGCGCGGCAGCACAAATCCCCTAAAGTCGACTGGATGATTTGAAAAATCGTGACCCCGTCCTTTTTCCGGGTGGTTTCTCTCGAACAGGTGCACAATCCCCAAAAAAGAAGGGATACTCACCAAGTCGCCATTGGAGTAAGCTTAACGATAGCAGGCTTTCTTTTGGCGTTGCGCCCCCGTCCTAAAAGGCAAGGGAAAAACGCCTTTTCGCTCTGCCCGGGGCGCCCGGCAGGAACGGAAAACGGGTCTGATCGAATTGGAATCCGCGGACTTTTTCTTACCCACCGCTCTCCTCAAGCATCGGCGCATTCAACAACGAAAAATGAATGAACATTCATTCTTTGTGGTATAATGGTGGCAGCATCTGCACACAAAGGGAGGAACGCTAGCCATGTGGATCCATAAAATCATCAAAAAACGATTTGAAGCCGAAACGGTCAACAACGTGCACATCGCCAAAGCGACCGCTTCGTTTCAAGGCGTTCGGCTTACGGTCCGCTGCTTCATCGCAGACGGCGTTCTCATTGATACCGGAGCCAAATCGATGGAAAGCGAGTTCGCCTCGTTTTTTCAGCAGCACGACATCGATCAAGTCGTCATCACCCATTACCATGAAGACCATACCGGTTGTGCGGCGTTTTTGCAACAAACGATGGGATTGCCCATCTATATGAATGAACCGATGATCAAGTATTGCCGACAAAAGGCGGATTATCCGCTGTATCGGAAAATCTTTTGGGGAAAGCGCGACCCGTTTGCCGCCGAGCCCATCGGCGCTGCGTTTTCCTCGCGAAACGCCACATGGGAGGTGATTCCAACACCGGGCCATGCCGTGGACCATGTCGTCTTTTTGAATCGCGAAACGGGCCAGCTGTTTAGCGGCGACTTATACTGCCAAGAGAAAACGAAAGTCATCCTGCGCGAAGAAGACATCCCGACGATCATCGCCTCGTTGCAACGCGTGTTGGCGCACGACTTCGGCGATGTCTTCTGCGCCCACGCCGGCTACCTTCCGAACGGGCGTGAGGCGCTGCAGCGGAAGCTCGACTACTTGCTTGAACTACAGGATACGATCATCGACCTGTACAAAAACGGAATGCCGCCCAAACAAATTCAAGCGCTCCTGTTTCCGAAAAAATATCCGATCGTCTTTTTTTCCGGCGGAGAGTGGGACTCGCTCCATATCATCCGTTCCGTCATTCGGCACTACCAAGCGAAGCAGCAGGCCAGCTGAAGCCGCCCCTTACTTGCCGCCGTCAAACGCTGAGAAGGCTGGCGAAAAACAACGTCAAGGCAAACAGCGGTTTTTCACCAACTTTTTAGGGCAGCTCCCCCGCTGCCCTTTTTCCTTTTTTAGAAAACAGACCGACCCGCTCGCACCGATATGACCGCTGTCTCCTATGCCCACGGTCGCAAACCAGAGCTGCGCGCTCGGATGATCCGTTTCTCTAATCGCCCAGAATGACGGTAACGCCTCTACAAAATGTCATCAAATTTTGCCACTGCTTTCCGCTTCGGCGGCACTGCTCCTTCGAGCAGCGGCGAGGGGGTGTGCTGATAAAATACTTTCAATTCATGTTGGGCGCGGGTCACGAGTACATAAAGCAGCCTAGCATGCAAGTCGTCTTTCGGAAAATGCTCTTCATTCACATTGACTAATATCACCGCATCAAATTCCATCCCCTTGCTGTGATAAGAGGCCAAAACCGAAATGGCCTGTGTTGACATCCCTCGATCTGGATCAATGTACGCCACGTCTCCTTTGTATTCTTGTTTCAAATATTCAGCCAATTTCGTTGCCCGTTGTTCATCTTTATGAATGATGGCAATCCGCTTATAACGTTTCCGCCATGCTCGAATCGTGGAAACTATATGATTCATCAATTCCTCGCCAGACTGAACTTCCTCAAATTGGACAGCCGCTCCGCTCCTGTTGATCGCCGTAATAGGCTGAGACAACATTCCGTATGCATTTCCTAGAACAGTATTAGCCGTTTCGATAATTTGTTTTGTAGAACGATAGCTTGTGCCTAGCGTCAACAACATGTCATGGTCCGGTTCAAAGACGGAATTCATCAAATACTTCCAGTCTTCCTGACCATACCCGACATAAATCGATTGATCCTTATCTCCTATGATAGTCATCGTTTTCGTTAATTTTTTAAGAACCGCAAAGTGCAAATAACTAAAATCCTGCGCCTCATCCACCACAATGTGAGCATATTGAACAGGGTTGCCGTACAGCAACAAGTAAATATACAACAAGGGCGGCAGGTCAAAATAGGTTATTTTCTCCAAAGCATCATTTTCAAACAAAGGAGGAATATCCGTCCCGATCTCATGCTCAAAAGCTTTCAACACCTCATAGCTCAACACCTGTTTATACACGGCCAAAGGATCCGGCACCGCCATTTTCGCTTTCCATGAGGACAGGGACGTTTTAAACTGATTTTTTAACTGACGAACTTTATATTCATAAATCCCCTCCATTTTCTTTCTTAGTTGCTTATATTCCCCGTCAGTTAGTCCTCCGCCCTCTAAAAACTTTTCAGCGGCGTGATATTGATGTCTCAGGCTATCAATTTTTTCTTGCAGCTTGTTTTGGAAATATCCTTCCACACTGTGAAGAAAGCGCTCTACTCTTTCGGCAAACGGCAAATAGCTGTAACCATCGTATATCTCCTTTAATTTTGCTTTGTCCAAGTAGTGATCAAACATCATAATCGGCTGAATGCCTATCTCGTATTGCTTTTTCATTTCCTCAACAAAGATATCCAGGAGGATCATCAATAATTGTGACCCTTTAAACTCGATCCGTTTCTGCTCCTCCTCCGACCCCTTAGCAAATAAAACATCCTCAAAATACCAGCGATTGGATAACTCAATTGGTTCTTTCATGATCTGCCCCAAAATCTCTAACGCCAACTGCTGAAATGTCATTTGCTGGATACCTTCTAGATTGAGCTCCGGAAGCAATCCTTGAAACGAACTGATAAACAGCTTGGACGGCGCCAAAATCAGGACATTTTCCGGCTTCAGCTGCTTATTGTTGAACAGCAAAAAGGAGAGACGATGAAGCGCGATCGAAGATTTTCCTGACCCAGCGACCCCTTGAATGATTACATTCCGGTCAATTGGCTGCCTGATGGCCTCATCCTGCTCCCTCTGGATGGTCGCAATAATTTCTTTTAAGTACCCGGTTGTTTCACTTTGTTCCAAAATCTCCCTCAAAAAATCATCGACAATGGCCAGTTGTTCACCAGTTTCCGTCAACGCCACATTGAGGTGGCTGTCCCGCTGTGCAGCCTGTTGAATGATTTTCTCGATCTTTCGATTTTTAATCGTATACTTTCTTGTCTTTCGCACCTCCACACTTATCTTTTCTGTTCGGCCCGTCTTCGGATCTTCTACCGTATACGACTGCTGAGGCTGCTCAGGCGTGAAGTTGTAATAAACGGAAGCAATCGGCATCCTCCAATCGACAACAATCATATTTTCCTCTCGATCCCGGATCCCTTGTTTTCCGATATAAATTGTTTCTTCCCCTTCCTCAGCCGAAAAGATGTCCATACGCCCAAAATAAGGCTCGTCTTTGGCTTTTTGTAATATGTGCTGCTCGCGCACTCCCCGCCGGTACACGATTTCATCGCCCGCTGAGCCCTGTCCTTGTCTCAGCAGCATTTTTTTCCTTTCAGTAATCTCCCATATGTAATAGGTTTGATCCTCTATACGCCGAATGGTCTCATCTAATTTTCGCTGTTCTTGCTGAAATTCTTTTCGGTTCATTCCATCGCTCCCCCAACATTCCAGTTGACTTTATTGTAGCAATAATAAGAAAAAAACAGTGTCGAACTATGTCGAACCATCCATAAATTTCTCACGAATCGCTCAAGACCCCAGAAACGGGGCAAGGGGAAATCAGCAAAATTCTCTGTAAAAAAACCGCCACCAAACGGTGATTTTCATCCCGGGAGGAGGGCAGCGCTGCTTATGGAACTTTTCGTAAAAACGCGCCTCCTTAATCCGTCATTTTCATGCCAGGATGGGGAGCAAGGCTTGCTCATGAATATTTTGATAGAAAACATAGGAGACCGGTGATTTAAGGGGACAAGTCGCTTATCAAGCCCGTTTCTCAAATAGATAAGCCTTGTCGCATCAGGATCGCCTTTCAAGCGTTCCCCCATTGCTCAAGAGAAACAACCGTTTTTCACCAGCCTCATAGGTATAGTGGTTGGTAAGAAAGAGCGCTTTCCAGCACTCGGAGGCCGCGATCAGCCCTTTTAGCTGCGCCTCTGGCTTCTCCGTTCGCCCAGCGTATGATATGCTAGTAGAAAAAAGAGGCTCTTCACCAAAAGCTGGACTTGATTTTTCATCACGTACCTTACTTATGCAGCCAAGAAAGAAACGATTTTTTGCATACACTTGTTCCAAAGAAGGGTACCGTCTGGCAAGTCCTTGTTGTGGTGATGAGCCAAAAAAAGAAAAGGTGTGAATATGGGATCGTACGTTGTTGTCGGAGCTGGTATTTTAGGGGCGGCGACGGCTTACCACTTAGCCAAAGAAGGGGCGGCGGTCACGATCATCGACCGCCATGACAAAGGACAAGCGACCGATGCGGCGGCGGGGATCGTCTGCCCTTGGCTGTCGCAGCGCCGCAACCAAAAATGGTATCGGCTAGCGAAAAATGGGGCGGCGTTTTACCCTTCCCTTATCGAAGAGCTGCAATCTTACGGGGAAACAGAAACCGGCTATGCTCGTGTCGGTGCCCTCTGCTTGCATACCGATGAACAAAAGCTGGAACAAATGGCGGAGCGCGCGCGCAAACGGCGCGAAGAGGCACCAGAAATCGGGGACATCGTGCGACTTGGGCCGAAAGAGGCGAAAAGGCTGTTTCCACCGTTAGCCGAAACATACGATGCGATTTATGTCAGCGGAGCTGCCCGCGTCAACGGCCGGGCATTGCGCGACGCGCTCATCAACGCGGCCCGCAAGCTCGGCGCCGCCCACGTCCGCGCCAACGCTCGCCTGCTCCATCAAGGGGCACGCGTCATTGGCGTCGACGCTGACGGTACGACCTATGCGGCTGAAGCCGTCATCGTCACAGCCGGCGTGTGGGCCTGCGAGCTGCTTCGCCCTCTCGGCATCGAGCTGCTCGTCACCCCGCAAAAAGGGCAGCTGATCCACTTGGAACATCCGAATCAGGACACTTCCGAGTGGCCGGTGGTCATGCCGCCGAACCATCACTATATGCTCGCTTTCCCAAAAGGGCGAATGGTGATCGGAACGACGCACGAAGACGAGGCAGGATGGGACGCCCGCCCTACGGCCGGAGGAATGCACGAATTGTTGAACCAAGCGCTTGCGCTTGCACCAGGCCTCTCCACGTTTACTTATGTCGAGACACGAGTCGGATTCCGACCGCGCACACCGGGCTTTCTCCCCGTCTTTGGGGCGCTTCCGGGGCTGTCCGGACTGTACATCGGCAACGGACTAGGCTCGTCAGGCCTCACCGTCGGCCCTTATGTCGGCAAGGAACTGGCCAACCTTGTTCTCGGCCTGCCGACCGAACTCGACCCGAACGACTACGAAGTGTCCACTGCCATCGTGCCGAGCCGTCCCTGACCGGCTTGATCAGGAACATGCCGATCTGCCGGCGCTCGATGTGCTCGTGCTCTCACGGCCCGAAGCGCAGCCAACCGTTTCGACCGACAAACCGCAGGGCAAAGCGAAGCAACGAAATTCAGCTTTGCCCTTCGTATTGTTTCAGCTGTTCTGTCAGCTTGTAAAACAGCTCCATGTCCTTGCGATCCAACGCTTGATCGATTTGCAGCTTCAAACGCGCGACTTCATGGCGCTTCAACGCCTCATCGAGCACCTGTCCTGCCGCTTTCGCCATTTTCTCATGGCGTTCATGCCGCCTCACATTTTCAAACGCTTGATGGTCAATCAATCGGAGATAAGAAACGTTTCGCAGCTTCCCCGGAAAGTGAAGCGTTACATAGAGCGGTTCATTTGGATGCAGCGCCAAATCGCCCATAATCGACGCTAGGCTCGTGCTTTTTTGGCCGCGCCGATAAAAGACTAGCCCTTCCTCCTCGACCGCTGCACTGGAAACAACGAGCCACCGCGCCTGCCTTTGGTCCGTTTCGGTAAAATGCATATTCTCAAGCAAATGGGGGTGCTGCAGCAAATAACGAAGCACAAAGCGGGCGTCAGGATGCTTTAACCGATGCGTTTGCAAAAACGACGTCAAAAAACGGCGCTTTTCTAGCGGCGACACCCATCTCATCGCCCCACCCCTTTCCGCTGACCTTTGATCGGCAGCCACACGCCTCATTCCGACCGTGCCTCGCCTATGAAAATGGGAAAAAAGGCCAGCTCAGCTTTGGGCCGTTCCCATTCATTCTCACGAGACGAAACGAGGCCATTCGATTTGGCATCCCCACCCCGTTCGCCTCCCTTCAGCCTCGTTCCTTCGCCATGATGAAAACAAGGGTGTCCCAAACGCGATGAGACGCCCCCTTCACTACGACAGATCAACGCCAGCTTCGTCTCCATGTTTCGCTCGAATCGAACGCTCCTTTGCGTCCCTTCCCATCGGTCCGGCAGACGGACCAGCCGAAAGCTTACGCAAGCTGGAGCGCAAAATGACCGTTCAGCCCGAGCGCTTCGGCGGCAGACGCCTGCACTTGCCGCAGCAGCGGTTCATTGTTCATCAGCGATTGGCCATAGGAAGGAATCATCTCCTTCACTTTCCGCCCCCACTCGCTCATCCGATCGGGGAAGCATTTTTCAATGACTTCCAGCATGACATGAACCGCCGTCGATGCGCCCGGCGACGCGCCAAGCAACGCCGCGATCGAACCGTCAGCCGCATGGACGACCTCGGTGCCGAACTGCAATGTCCCTTTGCCGCCGGATTCCGTGTCTTTGATCACCTGTACTCGTTGTCCGGCCACGATGATCTCCCACTCGTCGCTTTGCGCGGTCGGCACAAATTCGCGCAGCTCTTGCATGCGCTGTTCTTTGGACAACAGCACTTGCTGGATCAAATAGCTCGTCAAAGCCATATTTTTCACGCCCGCCGCTACCATCGTCAACACGTTATGCGGCTTGACCGAAGTAAACAGGTCGAGCATCGAGCCGTTTTTCAAAAACTTCGGCGAAAAACCGGCAAACGGCCCGAACAGCAACATCTTCTGATTGTCGATAAACCGTGTGTCCAAATGCGGAACCGACATCGGCGGCGCGCCGACTTTCGCTTTGCCGTACACTTTCGCGTGATGCTTTTCCACCACTTCCGGGTTGTTGCACACCATAAACAGCCCGCTGACCGGAAAGCCGCCAATGCCTTTTCCTTCCGGAATGCCGGACTTTTGCAACAAGTGAAGGCTGCCTCCCCCGGCGCCGATGAAAACGAACTTCGCTGCATGCCGTTCGACAACGCCGCTGTCCAAATTCCGCACTTTCAGCTCCCATAAACCATCGCTTGTCCGTTTGATATCTTCCACATGGTGGCGGTAATGAATCTCCACGTTTTTCCGTTTTAAATGTTCAAACAGCTCGCGCGTCAACGCTCCAAAGTTCACATCCGTCCCTGATTCGATTCGCGTCGCCGCCAGCGGCTCCGTCACTGTCCGATCTTCCATCATGAGCGGCACCCATTCGGCCAGCTTTTTCGGGTCATCGGAAAATTCCATGCCTTTAAACAGCGGATTCGCCGCCATCGTTTCATACCGCTTTTTCAAAAACGCCACATTGTCCGCGCCTTGCACGAAGCTCATATGCGGCAGCGGGCGAATGAACGTTTTCGGATCGTGAAGCACTCCGCTGTTCACCAAATGAGCCCAAAACTGCAAGGAAACATAAAACTGTTCATTGATTTTAATGGCTTTGCTGATGTCGATCGATCCGTCCGGCTTCTCCACCGTATAGTTCAGTTCACAAAGCGCCGCATGCCCCGTCCCGGCGTTGTTCCACTCATTCGAGCTTTCCACACCGGCTTCTTCCAACCTTTCGAACACCGTGATCTCCCACTCCGGCGCCAATTCCTTCAACAGCGTCCCCAATGTCGCACTCATAATGCCAGCGCCGATTAAGATCACATCGGTTTTTGCTTGTTTGTTGCCCATCATTACCATCCCTATCCGTAGAATAGTCAAGAACATCGAGCGCTCGCTCGAAATAATTCCGTTGACACCCGTTCATTTTGGGTGCGGTTACAAAATCATTATAACACAATAGCTAAATAGTATAACATTATGATCAAGCAAGAAGAAAATATATTAATATAATGAGCAACCCCCTGCTTTACAGCGGTTTCAACAACAAAAAGCAACGAACTTCCTTTACATCAATTTTACAAAATCGTTGAATATTTCGCCACCATCTCGAGCAAAAAACAAAAAATTTTTTAGGGCGGCCATCATCCGTTTACACATCCCCGTACATCCGGACGAGTGGCCAGCCCTCATCGGAAGGAAAAATTACCAAACAAAACAGTCAAAAATATACTCAAACAGGCGGGGCTATGATAAGTCCCCTCTAAAGGAGGACGAATGGGCGCGCTCGTTTATCCCATGCAAAATGATTTTCAGCTGCTATCCCGGGCAAAAAAGGCCGAGCGATCCGCCTTCTTTTCTTCTTCCGTTGTTTTCAAACACCGACCTATGAGGTCGGTGTTTTAAGGGAGCAGGTCGCTTACCCACCTCGTTTCTCAAATAGAAAAGCCTTGTCGCATCAGGATCGTCTTTCAAACGCTCCCCCCATTGCTGAAAAGAAACAACCGTTTTTCACCAGCCCTCTATACTTCCTCCAACTGAACCTGCTTACAAATAATTTTTAGCAATGGCTCTTTATAATCAAAGGTATAAATATGAAAATGGTGAAACCCATTTAAATTTGCCTCTACATTTTCGAAGCGAATAATGGTGAACAAGCTATCAAAATGGATATCATCCCTTGCCATTTCTAGTATCTCTTTTTTTAGTTTGTACTCCACAGCCAAGCAATCCTTAAAATGCAACGCCACTATTCTGTTTTCTTCCCTGTTTTCCTGTGTATCCCAATAATAGTCGATCGTGATAGAAAAATCTAACGGATTGTTCCATTTCATATCCGTTATAATACTATCCGTGAAATCAAAATGATCGTTGATTTCTGTATAATTGTTGGTGATGATCATTTTATTCACCTACTTTCCAAAATCATTTTTATATGGGCAACGCACTTCTCATGCCCACAAAATTCGTGCAAAATTTGTTCGGATTCTATCGTTTTTTTCAGGATTCCCAAAAAATGAAAAATGACCGCAAACGCGGTCATATCAAGGGTTTCAGTAACTTCAACCCGAGCCGATCGTATGTAGATGGCGGCCCCGAGAGGATTCGAACCTCCGACGCACGGTTTAGGAAACCGACGCTCTATCCACTGAGCTACGGGGCCGTGTTGGCTCTGCATTCGGCATTGGACGGATAAATAGGCGGGCTCCTGAAGCCGTTGCGGCGGGAGAGTGAATGAAAGTCAAGAAACATCGCTCCTACAGAGAGCACAAGCAGCACGGTTTCCCCTTTTGACGCCGTGTTGCGCGCTTAACGTCGGCGACTCCGTTCTCTCGTTTACGGCAGGGAGACCGCATCTAGCTGCCAACGTACTGTCTATGAGACGTACAGCCTGTATTATAACGGTTTTTTGCTATGGTGGCAAGCTCTCTTTTATTCTTCCATCGCTCTCTTTGTCCGGCTTTACTCAGTCGCTTGTCCGTATCTCTCAGCTTGGCAAGCCATAGAGTCGATCATGCAGCTTCCTCATTTCGGGAAACCGCATGACCGACAATTTTACAGCGAAAGAACAAAGCTGTTTTGAACAGGAAAACGGTAAATGTTTTGCTTCACATTTCTAACCGCGCCCATTGACGACCATGCTTTCACCAGCCGGCTCACAACCTGCACCTGTGATCCGTTCATTTTTTGCAATTCATCAAAACATAGAATGATAGAGTTCTGCACCATCCGTTTAGGTCGTTACACACCATTCTCTACGTTTTGGCTATAAGCTGTTCAATCGGTTTCTTTCAATCTTGATTGTATTATCTTTTCCATCCAATACGTCTGCACGTTTGCTGCCGTAGAGGCGCAACTTGGGAGATCCTTTTACCGCTTTGATGGAGAGCCTCGACGTTCCCCGGGTTTGTTGTTTTTGGATATCCACACATTCGAGAAACTCATCCCAATGCACAATCGCAATGACTTGATTAGAATCGTTCAACTGTCTCTGCGCGCAGATAAAAGCAAAAATAATCTCTTTCTCCTGGTTGGTTTCCGCATGAAGTTTGTTAATTTCCTTAATCTCATTGTCGCTGAATGAAAACGACCAGGTGAAATCTTTTGAACCTGATGGAGTCGTATTGTATTTCGTATAAATGAGATATGTGCCTTTATCCGTTGTTACTTCATAAATTTGACGGTTGTCGTTTTCCTTTTCAAATAGCGCGGGAACCAACCCGCCGTTGACCAACACAGAAAGCAATGACCCGTAATAATAATCAGCTTTGCGAATGACAGCCACCTTGCTCCCCTCCCACTTTCACAACATTCAACTATACTGGCACAACCGTAATAACTGCATCGATTTCGCCAAATATTTACGCGGGCCATCCACGTTTTCACCAATAAACAGAAGCCGTTGCATCTTTTTGTTTTGTTCCTACTTTCAACGGCTCAAAGCTCGCAACATAAACCGCTCCTCGTCGTTCTCTGGTCCGATAAACTCGATATCGGTGTCAATGGCCTGAAAGTGCTTGCGGGCAAACGCGATTTTTGCTGATTCGCTAGGACGCAGCTCGTCTTCCCATTCTTCCCCCTTTGTCTCGAGGACGAAGTATAGTTTTTCCTCCCCATCTTTTTCAACGACAAGCGCCCAATCCGGATTGTAAGAACCGATCGGGGTATCGATTTTGAACCAGCTCGGCAGTTTCACATACACTTTGACGTGTTCGTCGTTTTCAAAGCGCCTAGCAAATCGCTCTTCTATATCGGAATCGTAAATGATATGGTCAAACGGCGATTTTTGGCTTGGGATGGCATTATCATTCAGATAGGCGAGAAGTTCCTCATTTTGGAACAACTCAACCGCATAATAGACACCATCGCCAATTTTATGATACTTCACGCCGTCTTTCAGCAGCTGCTTCATTTGCCGCTCGATGATATTGGCGACTTCCTCAATAAACTTTTGCGGATGGTTTTTGAAATCATCGAGCCGCTTGCACCCGGTTAAAATACGAACAATGGTTTTTCTTGTTAAATTGGTGCGGTTTTGCAGCTCCGTAATGACGTCTGGAAGCGTATGGTGTAAGCTGACGTAATCTTCGACGCTTTCGCTTACTGTTTGCGCCTGTACTCCTGTCACACGGTCGATTTCGATTTTTCCCTTTCGGCTTAAAACACGAATTTTCTCAATACGCGGCATCGCTTGAATGCCTTCGATGCACTTTTGAATCAATTGTTCGCTATCAAAATCGACGGAATAGACCGTTTTATATTTAATTTTATCCCATAACTGTCTGAATTCCTCCTGATTGAATACCGACATATTTAATTTCACTCTTTGCTTTTTGGTTGCGTCTTTGATCGGCAATCCCTGCAAGTGGGGCTTGATTTCTTTGACGATCGCCGGCAGCCATGGTTGGAATGTGTCGCTCAAACGGAGATCATAATCTTCGATCGCTTGTTTGAGTTTTTCGGTTACTTTGTCCTGGTTGTCAATATAGCCGTTTTGCTTTAATTCCTCATACAGCTTCACTGACAAATCATACCCCATTTGCACCGGCTCTTCCGTCTTCTCATCGATAAAGACGAGTTTGGCAAATAGATGTTTTTCGATTTTGCCGAATTTGATTCCCGTTTCTTCTTCGATTTCTTTTTGCAGCGTTGCCGCAAACTCTTCGTACGATTCGGTCGCCATGACCGTTAGCGTGTTGATATGATCGTCATATACCCGCTCCCCGTTTTGATTGACGGCCAGCCGCAATCCGCGCCCGATTTCTTGGCGTCTTGATACATACGTTCCCGCGGAGTCTTTCAACGTGCAAATTTGAAAGACGTTCGGGTTGTCCCATCCTTCGCGAAGCGCCGAATGGGAGAAAATGAAGCGAAGCGGCTCATGGAGGCTGAGCAGCCGTTCTTTGTCTTTCATAATCAGGTTGTACACATCCGTGTCCGCTTCCGTATTTCCCTTTGTATCTCTCAGGCGGCCCTTTTTATCTTGTGCGAAATACCCGTTGTGCGCTTTTTCCACGTCCGGATCAATGCCTGGGTCGTCCCAGAGCGGGCGGTATTTCGGTTTTTGCATCAAATTCTTATATTCTTCCTCAAACATCAACGCATATTTTCCTTTAATTGGATTGCCGTCTTTACCATAATCGCGGTAATGGGCAACTTTGTCGATAAAGAATAAGCTGAGCACTTTAATCCCGCGGGGGCGGAGCCACAATTCTTTATTTAAATGCTCTTCGATCGTTTTGCGGATTTGATATCGCCTAATCGCATCGTCATCCAAATCGCCGATCGCTTCCCCGACTCGCAAGCGGTAGCCGTTAATTTCGATCGCTTCGTTTCCTGTCGTCCAATCAATTTGCTCGACAATATAACCGCGATACCATTCCCGTTCCCCGGAAATATCGTATAAATCATCTCCGTATCTCACCGTTTTCGTCGCCCGCTTCACCTTTCCGCGCGATTCGACGTCCAGTTCGATCTTCGCTTTCCCTTCCTTTACCTCGATTAGTTTGATATACGGTACGTTAAACGACGGCTCAGAGCGAACAGACATGACTTCAATTTTTTTGACGAGTTTTTGATTATACGCGTCGACCGCATCGAGGCGGTACACCATATTATATTTTTCCACATGCGTCGCCGAATAGCGCAGCGTGCAAAGCGGATGGAGCGAAGCGATCGCTTCTTTCGATTTCGGCGTCGTATCGACGCTTTGCGGTTCGTCGATAATAACAATCGGGTTCGTCTGTTGAATAAATTCAATGGGGCGATACCCGTTTAAACGATCGTTCGGACGGTGGATGACGTTCGCTTTATCTTCTTTTTCCGGATCTTCAAAGCTTTTACGGAACGCGTCGATATTAATGATCATAATTTGAATTGTTGTCGCTGTCGCAAAATTACGGACTTGATCGAGTTTTTGCGAATCGTAAATAAAGTACTCTACTGGCGTATGGTCATACAGTTCATTGAAATGGTCCCGCGTAATTTGCAGCGACTTGTATACCCCTTCACGAATCGCCACGGACGGAACGACGATGACAAATTTGGTAAACCCGTAATGTTTATGCAACTCGTAAATCGTCCGCAAATAGACGTATGTCTTCCCCGTCCCCGTTTCCATTTCAACGGTAAAATGCATGCCGTCCAACTTTTCGCTGCGCGGCAAGCCGTTTTTCATTTGAATGTCCTGCACGTTTTTTAAAATTTCTTCAGGCGTCAGGTCAAGCCGATTTCCTACCCCTAAGTCCGTCTGAATCATCCCGGCATCCGGTCCGTACGAAACGGTGAAATTGGACTGACTTAGTTCCTGTCCTTTGAAAATATGTACCACCGATTCAATCGCGCGTCGTTGGTAGTCCAGATCCGCATTAAACTTCAGCTTCATCGGTTATACACTCCTCACATCCGTAATGCCGTGCTTTTTCAACGTTTGCAAGGCATTCGTTTTCACCGCGTCGCTCATAAAACCGGACTCTTTAAAAATCACTTTCGGCGACATATGCTCGGAACGATGGTTTAACATCTCGTGAACAAGATCAAGATCAATCTCGTCTTCTAGGCAAACCAACACAGAACCATAGGCGACATTGTAAATCGTTTTGCCGTTATAATCAATTTCTGCAATCGGCACAGTGAGCGGCAGGCCGATTTTCAGCAAAATCTCATACAACAAATCTTCTTTCGTACGGTCTTCTTTAATGTTATCTTGCAAATCGAAAAGGGTTTGCTCGAGGTTATCAAAGTCCGGATCCCACTCTTTGATATTGGAAGAATCGAGCTTAAACACTTTAAAGCCGATATCCAAATCCGTTTTTCCGGTTTCCTCAACAATCTTTTCACCAGCGCGGCGGATGCGTTCTTTTCCGATTTCACAAATGTTTTTATAACCGGCTTTATACGCCTCTGATTGTTCATCTGTCTTCTCAGGCAGCTGCACCATAATAAACTTGCGATTACCGCCGTCTTCTGCATTTAACTGCATTACGGCATGGGCGGTGGTAGCAGAGCCGGAGAAGAAGTCTAATACTATATCATGATCTCTTGTAGATAGCTCTAAAATTCTCTTCATCAATTTTACTGGTTTGGGATAATCCATCACTGACTGATCATCGAATAATTCTTTTAATTCCTTTTTAGCATCTTGTGAATGTGATACTTCTTGATATGTCCATACAGTTAATGGAGTAATAGTAGATTTCACTTCACTTAAAAAGCGTTTCAAGCTGGGAACATTATTCCCATTTTCGCCAAACCAAATTCTATTATCTGCCACAAGTTCTTCAAAGCGCTCCTTTGTGACCCTCCAACAATATCCTTTAGGAGGATAAACGACTCTACCACTCGGGGTAGTAATTGGATATACTTTACTTTCTACTACAGGTCCAGCTGATAAATTATCGCTCTTCCATACACCACGTGGGTCATTGTCTGGATTTTTATATCTACTATTTGCTTCTTCACTTCTTGATAAGCCGTAAAGTGATAAATAATCTATTTTCTTAGCATAACATAGAATAAAATCATGATTACGAGAAGCAAATTTGTTCATATTAACAGGTGCATAAGCTCTTTGCCAAATAAAAGTTGTTACAAAATTGGTTTCACCAAATACCTCATCACATAATTTTCTCAAATTTGCCGCTTCCGTGTCATCAATAGATATAAAAATAACCCCATCCTCTCTCAACAAATTCCTTGCCAATTTCAACCTCGGATACATCATATTCAACCAATCCGTATGATATCGCCCGTTTGTCTCCGTATTCGCCTTTGTCGTTTGTTGCGTAATTTCTTTGTAGTTTTTAATGTTGTCCCGAAAATCGTCTTTGTACACAAAATCTTTCCCCGTATTATACGGCGGGTCGATATAGATCATTTTAATCTTGCCGAAATACGATTTTTGCAACAGCTTCAATACTTCGAGGTTGTCGCCTTCAATATAAAGGTTTTCCGTTGTATCCCAATTTTTGCTCGACGCTTTGTCCGGCCGCAGCGTGCCGGTGGACGGCGTTTGCGCGAGTTTCATCGCCTGTGTTTTGCCGTGCCATGTGAACTCATATTTTTCATTGCGTGTTTCGATCTCTTCACCGAGAACGAGCTTTAGTTTTTCAAAATCGATTTTTCCTTCGGTGACTACTTCCGGAAATAACTGTTTTAGCGCTTCGATGTTCATTTGAACGAGATCCATCGATTTTCCATCCAGCTTTTCCATCGTGCTACTCCTTTCTGTGCAGTTGTTGTTTCCACTGCTCGATTTGCTTTGTTAGCTGTTGAATGTTCATGTTGTACTCTACTTTTCGGTTAAACTGCGTTTCTTTTTTCATTTTGTTTTTCCATTTCGCAATTTCGGTTTCTGCCTGTTCAATTTGGGCAATCAGTTTACGCGATTCTTCATCGGTAGCGATGTAAAACGCGCCGACCGCTTTCGCGTGCTGAAACGCCTGTACCGCGATATGAATATCTTGATAAAATCGGAAGAAGTGAGAAAAAGATAACGCTGTGATATGAACCGCATTGATAAATTGCTGAACCGCTTCATCGTCGCTGTCGGATGCAAACCACGGCGTATACGCAAATTCCTCCAAAACGACTTGTGTTTGATCGACTTTGTTTAATCGTTTTAAACACGTACCAACCTGAACGTTTCCTTCTTTTTCAAATACGATGACGACAGGGTTTGGCAACGCCCCTTGAATCATCTCTCCAATGACAGAAAGGTGAGCGTCTTTTGTTTCATTTCTTAATCGAATCGTGATAAACATAACTCCTTCGTAATGGTACTCCTCATTGATGAATGGCTGGATATTCACCACACTCGGCGTCAGTAAATACGTTAGCTCAATCCGATCAACGTATTTCGTAATATAGTCTTTTTCCTTTTTTGTTAAATCGGCGAAATCGTAAAACATTTTTTTATCCAACTTCTTATGTAAAGGGCGGACTTGATCGTCCAGCCCTATTCTAGCATAAAATGTGAATCCAGCCACCGCTCTCACCCTTTAATGATAAGATAAGAGATGATTTCAAAATCTTGCAAACTCGTATTCGCGTTCGTCACCAAGCTGTCCAAGTTGCCGAGGCTAAATATGTTCAGCGTGATTTGCTGATCAAATTTGCCAACGATATCTTCCACCGCTTTTTCCAACAGCGCTTTATATTGTCCCATATCTTTTCCGTTCTTCGTTTCTTGGTAAAACGTTTCGTATAACTCCCACTCCACTTCTTTTTTTCCGTTGCATAGTGAACGGTAGAAGTCCAAAATTTTTTTTACGTGGACATGGTTATACAACACCTTGCCGTCTTCCCGCACGTACACTAAGTAATACGGATGGAGCGCGTTTTGTTCGTTTGATGATGTGACGTTGTTCACTTGTTTCAGACAGAAAATAACCCCGGGTTGAATTTCGGCCTTTAGTTTTTCGTTTTGATTCACGGTCACGCTAAACAATCCTAGCGGCGCTTTTTCCACCGCTTCTTTATGTTCCTTCATGAAATTGAGTAAATCCATGCGGAAGTCATCTAGCGTAAAATCGGTTAGCGAAATGTTCCCAGAAATGTCCTCTAGATCAATGACTTCGTTTTGGAGTTTCTCGAGCTGTTTGCGACGGTATTCCAAATCTTTCATTTCATTGCTGTTGTCGGCAATGACGTTTTCTTCTCCGGTGGAAGAAATATCAAGAATGGTCATTCGGTCTTTTACCCTGTTGACGAGATTAATATATTCATCGAGTTCCATCGACGGCCAAAAGGTAACGAGTTGAATGCGCTCGTTTTTGCTGCCAATCCGATCGATACGACCGAAACGCTGGATAATGCGAACCGGATTCCAATGGATATCATAGTTAACGAGATAATCGCAGTCTTGCAAGTTTTGCCCTTCGGAAATACAGTCGGTAGCGATCAGTATGTCAATTTCCTCTTTCATCTCGGGCATTACTTTTGCCCGTTCTTTCGAAATAGGTGAAAAGTTCACTAAGACATTATTAAAGTCGACTTTTTTCATTTTTAATGTCGTTTTCGGATGATCTGAACCTGTAACAACAGCGGAGTGCAGGCCAAAATGGCGATAAATCCATTCATGCAAGTTTTCATATAAATAGTTCGCCGTATCCGCAAACGCGGTAAAAATCAGCAATTTCTTGTTTTGGCTGTTAATGGGGTTCTCGATTTTGTTTTGAATGACTTTTTTCAAGGCCAATAGTTTTTGATCGCGCTCCGGTGTTACTTTTCGCGCTTGGGCAAGCAGCTTCGTCAAAATTTCGCGGTCATATAATAAGTCTTGCTTCCAGCGGATTAGGTCCATATCTTTGATGAAAATTTTCACTTTCGAGCCGATTAACGCGTCTTCCAAGTCAGGATCTTCCATATCGATATCGTTAATCTCTCCGACCGTTTCGTTTTTCGGGTCATAATGATCGATTTTTTGAATGTGCGAATCGATCTGATGAATGATGTTTTCCAATCTGTAGATGAGCATTTTTCATTACAGTAATTTCCATTCCCTAAGAGACAAACAGGGGACCCCTTAGGCGACATGGAGCTGTTTTTTGATCACATCAATGGGAATATCTTGCTTTGCGGCGTCATAGATGAACTCGACGACGCTGTGCCCTTTCCGAGACCGAAGAAGCTCCAGGCCGGAAGAGAGGTCTTGTTGAGATTCCGCGATGCTGTATACACAGGCGAACAGCACCACGACCCAATACCGTTTCACCGCCCGAACGTGGCGAACACGGTACCCATCGAGCTTCAGCTGGTCTTTTGCCTGCCGGAAAACGCATTCGATCGTCCAGCGCTGGGCATCGTAACGCAAGATGTCTTCGTCACTCAGCTCCCGGTCGGTGCTCAAGACGACATGGAGATGATCCGGCGTCATCGGTTGATCCGCCTTCCAAGCCAGCAGCACCACCGCGTCATCAAGACCGTTGAGCGCGCCTTCGTAGCGGTAGACACGATAGCGCTCGCTCCCCACCGTGACGAGGCGGGTGTCGTTGGGCTCGATATAGCGGGCAAACTCCTTCGCTTGAATGGCGATGCCTTTCGGGTAAAGAATCCGGTTCGTCTTGAGCATGGCGATGACATGGAATCCTTGTTTCAGGCAGGTTTCGATGAGCGGTTGGGACGGATACCACGAATCCATAAGCACATACACCGGCTGAGCCCGCTTCCCCTTGAGCGAGGAAAGCATCTCGATCGCTAGGTCGATTTTGCTTCTTCCCGATGTCTTGTCATACAGACGAAAGGCGAACGGAAAAGTTCCATGGGCAGCGCGATCTGCCCTCCACCCGGGGATGAAAATCCCGCGCCAGTTCGGCATTTTCACAGAAACGCTTGCGTGAAGGTGTGCACCATCAGCCAAACAAGCGAATGCCCCCAGACCCATTGATGATCGCTGTGAGAGAAATGCCAGTCACACCCTTGAATGGCGTGGGCGGCCCGTGACGAAGGCTTTGTTTTTTGGCAAATGGTATCATCAATCGAAAGGAACAGGGGTTGATTCGTCCGTTTGGCCAGGCGTTCGATCTGGCGAAGGATCCATTCTTGAAGCTTCTCAAGCAGGTTTTCCTCGTTCCAAGGGCTTTTCGTGAAAAAATGGCTGAGCGTGGTTCGATGATTCGGGTGAAAACTCCAGTACCGGACATCCGTCAATGTCCCCGAAAATCCCTTGGTCGTCAAGGCGTCGACAAGATGAACGAGATGCTTGATGACCGGCTTCGAGAAATAAAGCGCCAATCCCAGCGTCATGAAAAACTTGTGGATTCCTTGATGGTTTGCTAATCTATTCATGAGACATGAACCTCCTTGTGTGAATGGGTTTGAGCACATCTATTTTACTCAAGGGGCTGGGTTCATGTCTCCTTTTTTGTTTAGTTGTCAATTTATGTTAGCGAATTTGCTCATCTACAGTTCCAATGTTAAAGAAAAGGAATGAATGCTGCTTTCCAGTCGCTTCAACAAGTTGGATTTCATTAAATAGACAAGGTTATTTTCTCGGTCCGTTTGTTTAAAAATCCTACCGTTTGCCACTTTCGTATCGTACTTTTCGCTATAAACGGCTTTTTTATGTGGCAGAATATACTGCATCGGCGAATAAACGGCCAATCGCAACCGCAATATGTCATTATTGATTTTTTCGAGCGGCGGAAATTCATCGTTGGCGTCAATCGTTTCTTTCATATTGATCGGCTTCAGGCGAGTCGGAAACGAGCCGATCGCGTTGACATTGTAATATTTTTCGATGTGGCGGCGCGAACGGGCAATGGTTAATGAGTCAAGTAAAGTAAAATAATCCCAGTTTAGCATATCTAACAACCGCTCAGTGGTCCGCTCTTCTTCAGGAAGACTGCTCCATTTGTTGAACTGCGACTGCGCGCGGCGGATCGTCTGGCTGATGCTTTTGATGTTCGCTGTCTCCGCCAAGGCTTTATCATTTCCTTCTGTAATGAAGGCAATCTGGTTCTTTAAGTCGTCGAGCTTGTTATTGACAGGGGTGGCGGAGAGCATTAATACTTTTGTTTTCACCCCTGCTTTAATGATATCGTTCAGCAAACGGGAATATCTCGTCACCCGGTCATTGCGCGGATCGTTGTTGCGAAAGTTATGCGACTCGTCGATCACAACTAAATCATAATTTCCCCAGTTCACATGTTCCAAGTTAATATCGCCGCTATATCCGCGCTCGCGCGATAAATCGGTATGGTTGAGCAAGTCATAGGAAAAGCGGTCTTCCGCCAAAATGTTGCGCTTATCGTTTAAACGGTAAATCGCCCAGTTTTCCCTTAGTTTTTTTGGCGCCAGCACAAGAACGCGATGATTGCGCAGTTCGTAATATTTAATGACCGCTAACGCCTCAAACGTTTTTCCGAGCCCGACGCTGTCGGCGATAATGCATCCCCCGTACGTTTCGATTTTATTGATAGCGCCGACGACCCCATCGCGCTGAAAATCGTAAAGTTTGTTCCAAATGACCGTATTTTCAAATCCCGTTCTTGTTTGCAGCGATTCGTAGTTTTTCGCATCTTGCAAGAAGCCTTTAAATAAATGGTAGAGCGTCACGAAGTAAATGAACTCCGGTGAGTTTTCTTTATACATCACTTCCAAGCGACGCAATATTTCGTCCTTCACATCTTGCAATGCCTGCTCGTCTTGCCATATGGCGTCAAACTGACGGAGCAGTTGGGTGCTGGCATGCTCATCGTCGACAATATGGTTAATATAAATGTTGGAAGAATTGCTGTAGCCTAGCCCAGGACTGGAGAACGGCGCACCGCCAATTAAGCCGATTTGCGTTCCATCGTTATTCCTGACATGATACAAACCGCCTTGAATTCGCTGATTGGTGACGGATTTAATTTGTGCTTTTCGCTTTAGCCACTTCGCTAATTCTTTAGCTATGTATGCCTGGTTTAACTCTACTTTATATTTTCTCTCTTCTTCCACTCCATACAGGGTCGTTTCGTTTTTCTCTATTAGCCCTTTTAACAATCCGTTTCCGCGCACGAAGGCAGGCTCTGTGAAAATAAAACGGAATTCATCGAGTTGTGACAGCTCTTTTTTTAGCTCGACAAACGCATATAAAGTAAAATGCGCAGCCGCAATCGACAGTTTGCTGCCTTTGGACATATGTGTTTTTAAAACATCGCCCACTAAACCGTTCCGCCTATTGTCAATAATTCCTTTCAGTTTCATTACAGCCCGATGCTCCTTATCTTTTTTGGTGAAACATGATTCTATTTTACTAAAAAGATTGACCAGATGGTGTCGAAATTTGTCGTGCAAGAAACCCACTTGTTGAAAATAGGCTTTCTCTCACCCAAAACAGCAAAACATCCGTTTCGCCTCTCCTGCACCCTTACGTCTCCCCTCTATCCCCCATCATCCCTACCACTTCGCGAAACACGGCCGATGGCTGTTGACGGAGCAGTTCAGCAGCGATCGTTTTTCGCTTCGCGCCGCTCGTGATGGTGAGCAGGCCGTTTTCAAGGCGGATGAGCAAGTTTTTGACCCGGTATGCCGTGATTTTTGATGCCTGGTCCAAGTAGCGGGCGTCAAGGTCGAAGCGGACGCGGTCGGACAGTCGCCGCAGCAAGCGCCAAAGGGCAATTTCCTCGCTTGATTTCATGAATAGCTCGGGCAGTTCTTTTGCTTGCTTGATGGTATGAAGCGTCGTCATCGCGTAAACGGCGATGCCATAACCGACCGGACGGATGACATCACTAAGAAACTGCCAATGGTCGACTTCGAAGCGAACGTATTCTTCGTCGCTTCGTTTCGGCAGTTCGGTAATGTCCGACCGTTTAACAATGTTCACAGCGGCGATTTTGCCGAGACATGTGACCCCGTTTTCCAGCGCGGCTCCCCGTTTCGGATACAAGGCGATGTAACGGGCGTCTTGCCAGCCTTTTTTCAGCCGTTTCACAGGGATGTGGTAAAAGCGATGCTTCAAGTAAGCATGGTAGTGCTCGGCGCTTGGCACCATGCCGACAAGCACGCATTCATCGAACGCCGACCGCCATTCTTCGATGATCCCTTGCGGCAAAATGCCTTCGTTTTGCAGTTCCTCGGGGCTTTTTTCAATCAACCGCTCGATGAATTGTTCAACCAAGCGGGTAGCGTTCGGCAAAAACGGCAAGCCGCCGATGTTGACGTCATTAATACTTTTGTACAGTGGGTGCTCTTGATAGCTGTCTTCGTCATGCCACGGGAACAGCACATAGGCGCCAAAGGTGGTGCGCTCGTACGGGCCGCTGCGGCGGGCGACAAGCGAATCGCGGTAGCGGTGCATCGTATTGATGTCATCTTCCATCGGGCCCGGCATTCCGTACCGCTTTTCGTAATGGCTTCCTTCGACGGCGAAGTCAAGACGGTATTTGGCGTCGAAAATGTAGTTGAACGTATAGTCTTTCCCCTTTTTTTCAATGGCAAGCACCGTGTCGGGAAGCTGCGGAACCGTCGGCAGCCTGCCTTCATACGGCTGGTAGGTCAGGACGATTTTTTCGCCGGTGTGCGGATGTTCGTACACCCGTTTGGCCGAACGGTTTCTTTCAAGATTGACGAACAGTCCGGCGCGGTTGACTTGGACGACATTTTGGCTGATGAGCTTGTATTTTTTGCCGAGCAGCTGCCCGAGCTTCAGAAACGTCCAATATTCGTAGAGCGTGGCGACATCTTTGACCGACATTTGATACAGCTTCCCTTGCAAGGCGAGGCCGCGAGTGACAAGGAGAAACAGCTGGTAAGCATCGCGATATCCTGGCGCCATTTGCAAGACGAGGCTTGTCACTGAACGGTCAAGCCGCCCGATCGACCGCCAAAAAACGTGACGGAGATGGGCTTCGAGCGCGTCGATCATCGCTGCAATCCGCTGAAGCAACTCGGGGTCTGGCTCGGTTTCATACCGCTTTTGTTTCTCCTCGACGCGTTCAAGCAAATCGCGCAGCTTCTCGCCAAGGCGCGTCATCATCCATTTGACAAACCGGTTCTCAAGCGTGTCGTACGTCAGTTCTTTTTTCGCCTTGAGCCCGAATGTCGGCATGACGGAACGCGCTCCGATGCTGATGCCGTGCTTGACATCACGGAACAAATGCGGACGTTTGCGCAAATCGTTTCTTCCCGCTGCATCCAACCGACCGAGCTGGTCGCCGCGCACTTTCACATGGATGGTGGACAGTTGATGATGCGGCTGCCGCTCGATGTGCCGAATAGCGCGCAAAAAATCGCCGATATGTGTGTCCATGAGGCGGAAAAATTCGCTTCTTGACGGCGTGCCGTCACGCTTCGCCTTCGCCCGTTGATACGTACGTTTTATGAAATGAAAAGCGAGGTTATATATTTCTTCGCTCACTTCGTCAAGAAGGCTTTGATAGTCTCGTTTATACGTCAGCTTCGTTGGAAACACTTCGATCGTCACGTCCAATACAACACGATCCCCATCGCGGATTTCAAAGGTCGACAACCCGACTTCGTTCGGGAAGTGAAGGTTGCCCATCAATACGTGTTGACCGCCGATGTCAACAAGGCTGATGGCGTTTCTCAGCGCCGGCGATTCGTGGTCAAACGAGAGAAGTCGGTCGGTTTTCGGAACGACGAGCAGCTGATAGACACCGTTTTCAAAGAAAATCGGGCGGTGGCCGCCCACCCAGTCTACGAGCGCCCCGGCGTCAACGTCAAACAGTTTGACATCAAGCACATCTTCACCGCTCACGAAAAACTCCATCGGTTCGTGGAAGTCAAGGCGGCGATACTGCTTAAGCCCTTCGTATTGCTCATGGTACGGCTTTCCTTTGATTACGAGGGTGAGCTCTTTCGTTTCGATATGGACGAGCTCGCGGTCGTCACGCCCCGAGCCAGAACGAAGTGAAGCCATCGTCCTCCAACCTCCGCAGCATTTGCCAAATTTTCTCCGCACTTTTTGGATAATCGGCGTAAGAAAGGTCAAGCATGCGATCGTATTCCCCGTCCGGTTCAAAACCGGCGCAAAGGACGAACAGTTCCTTGAGCGCCCGCTCTATGCGTCCGTCGCTTCCCGAGAGGCGCGGCAAAATTTTTTGCATTAAGCAATAGTCAAATGCTTGTTGAAACTCCATAAACTGTCCTTCTTCGTTATAGGCCAGGTAGAAGCAAATTTCATCGCGGACGCGGTAGCCGATGTGCGCACCGAGCGGCTCGAGGATGCGGTTGATGTCAACGAGTTTTTTCGTTACAGTCTCCACAAGCGCCGGGTGGCCTGCATACACATCTTTTAAATGCAAATACCGGGCCGCAAACCATTCTTGTCCGACCGACAACGGCGCGACGGTTGGCAAGCTGCGCAAAAAGTCAAGATGGTCGAGCCGGACGCGATTGAACTCGATCGTATTCGCCCGATCGAGCACTTTTTTGCTGAAGGGGTGGGTTGTTTCGTCCATGTTGACGGTGCCGATGATATAGACGTTTGACGGGAGAAAGAGATCACGCCCCGCCGTTTCTTTCGGCAGCAGCCGCGATGAAACGATGCGCCCATTTTCCCAACGGCGGCTTTCCATCACGCTTAAGACGTCGCTGAAATAATGTTCGACACGGGCGAGGTTCATTTCATCGAGCACAACGAAATATGGCTTGTCCGGATGGTTCTCGGCTTCGGTGATGACATTGGTGAGCGGCCCGGGCTTGAAATCACCCTTAATGTCGACATAGCCAAGCAAGTCAGAGCCATCGTTCCAGTCTGGACGGACGGGAATTAAGGTGAACCGCCCGTTGTCTTCCGTCGCGCCAACGCTTTCAGCCAGCCATTGGGCGATTTTCGTTTTTCCAGTTCCGGAAATGCCGCACAAAATGACAAACGGTTTTGTTTTTAGCGATAAAATGAGATTCATCACTTCTTCTTGCGTATAGTAAAACCCTTTAGCCGTTATGTAGGAATGAATATGCTCGACAACTGCCCGATCAGAGAGCGATGGCTCGATCGATCTCATCCTTTCCGTTTCCACATATTGTCG
This sequence comes from Geobacillus sp. C56-T2, assembly GCF_007829715.1. Classification (NCBI taxonomy): domain Bacteria; kingdom Bacillati; phylum Bacillota; class Bacilli; order Caryophanales; family Anoxybacillaceae; genus Geobacillus; species Geobacillus sp. C56-T2. The sequence goes on along the minus strand of NZ_VJWB01000001.1, from coordinate 1,318,346 downwards.
ATAATAGTCCATCATCGTTTCCAAGTCGTTCACAAGTTGTTCATCGGGCGGCAGGTTGTCAAACGAATAGGCCATATACGCCGCCACCGACCGTTCGTATTCTTTCGCCCGTTTGCTTTGACCAAGACGGATGGCGCTATCGGTTTGCACACGCCCTCTAGCAGGAATGCGCTGACGGATCTCTTTGTTCACCCGTTCCATTTCGTCTCTTGGCGTTTCTGTCACTCCTTGGGCGAGCGTCAAATAGAGCCGGCGCATATCCTCACTGAACAAGTAGACGAGATAATAGCCGCGTTGCGTCGAATCCGTTACTTTCTGATCCATCACCGCCACCCATGGCACATCGGTCCACACTCCCTGGCCGACTGAGCCTTTGACGATATATCGGTCGGGCTCAACAAACGAAAGCGTTTTTATCTTTTCCGGAATCGCCTTGGTCACAAGTTGAAACGCCCGCCGCTCTTTGGACAATTTTTCACGTTTTTCTTCCTCGTAAATGGCCATCACTTGGCGGAAAAGATCACGCAATGACATCGGAAATGTCTCCTTCTCGCAATTTTTTCTTCTTTTCTATTTTTCTTCTATTCTACTAAAAAGCAGCTTTTTCAACTAGGAGAAAAGTTGCTTGGTGCATCAATATCGCTGTTTGTCACATGCAAACGACGCTTCCCACGCGCTCGTTCGAACAAAGCACATGGATTCGTCGTCCAATTATCGAACATCCTTCCACCCCCCTCCTCTCCAACCCGCGAGAGAACAATTGGAAAATGCAAAAAACGGCTTGAGATATGGCGCTCATTTCTCAAGCCGCTTATGTTCTATTCAGCTGCGAGAGCATCGGCCTTTGTTCGGTGCACAGTACCACGCGGGTGCTGCGGGGGCGCATAGATGGAATAGAGCTTGAGCGGGATCGTTCCGGTGTTGATGACATTATGCCATGTTCCCGCTGGGACCATGATCGCAGAACCGGCACGTACGTTTTTCTCAAACGTTAATTCCTCTTTTCTCTTGCCCATTCGGACGATTCCTTCCCCTTGTTCAATGCGCAAAAATTGATCGACATGAGGATGAATTTCTAATCCGATATCTTCCCCGACATGCAAGCTCATTAATGTCACTTGCAAATGTGGTCCGGTCCATAAAGCGATACGGTACGCATCATTTTGTTTCGCCGCCTCGCTGATCGAGATGACAAACGGCTCCGGCCCATAATCGTTTAGCTTGATATTCTCTCTGTACGGAACCAGACCGTAAGGCGGCCTGCCGTGATCGTGCACGGGCGGATAAACATAAACCGGATACGGATGCACATATGGGTAGACAGAAGGATAGGAAGGTAAAAAAGGAACGGTATACATGGCTCCACCTCTTCGATGATTGATCATGGTCATCTTATGCACAGCTACGAAGATGTTGACTTTTGTTTTTATGCGCCGCCTGCTCACAAAACAGCCATACGCCATGGCTGTGCCCGATGACAGGTGTTCCCCGCTGTCAGGACGCTTCTTCCTTTGCATTGGGAGGGATGGCGGGATACGTCCTGTGATGGTGGCATCTCCAAAAACAGCAAAAAAGACCGTTGATGAAAAACATCGTTTCCTTTCACACTCTGCCCATTTCGAAAAGGGAAGCTTCTCCGTTCGAGATGATGAAGGGGAGTGGATATGCTACAATGAAGATAAGGTGATCGGCGCAGGCATGCGTGACGGCGGGGCGCTGACAACTTTTTCTGAATGGGCTAGTGTCAAAAGTTCTAGAAGGCCGGTGATTTCAGGCGCATGTTGTTTCTCAAGTGAAGAAACCTTTTGGCATCGGCTGCTTGTTTCATGTCGTCCGACGTCAGCTAAGGGCCATCGCTGTTTTTCACCCCCTTCTAAGAAAAACCGGCACAAGCCATCCGGGCATCGCATGGTGTGCTCATCAACACCTGTCCAAAGGGGCGACAGGGAAAAATAAGAAGGCCAGCGAACAGCCGGCCTCGCCATGACTGAATTTTACCTTTTTATGGAGGAATGGACGATGAAAGCTCCTGCTTTGTTTCTCGCTCACGGGTCGCCGATGTTGGCGATCGAGGACCATGCCTATACATCCTTTCTGACGAAGCTCGGAGAAGGGCTCTCCCCTAGGGCGGTCATCATCTTTACGGCGCATTGGATGACGCGCAAGCCGACAGTTTCGGCAGTGGAAGGAACGTATAAGATGATTTATGATTTTTCTGGATTTCCTCGCGAGCTGTATGAAGTCGTTTATCCAGCGCACGGGTCAGTCGAGTGGGCGGAGCGCGTGCGGGAACGCCTCGCCGGTGTGGCGGAAGCGGTCGCCGATCCAACGCGCGGGCTTGACCACGGCTCATGGGTGCTGCTTTGCCGCTTGTTTCCAAAGGCGGACATCCCGGTCGTGCAGGCGTCAGTCGTGCCGTGGTGGACGCCAAAACAATTGTTCCAGCTCGGCGAGGCGCTGCGCCCGTTGCGTGACGAAGGAGTGATGATCATCGGCAGCGGCGGAACGGTGCACAACTTAATGGCGCTCCGCTGGGAAGGGCATGCGGAGGCAGAAAGCTGGGCGGCCGCTTTTGATGACTGGCTGCTGCGCGAGTCAGCCGCCGGCAGTGAGGATGTATTCCATTATGAAGAAAAAGCGCCCTATGCCAAACAGGCCGTACCGACGCCCGAACACCTCGCGCCATACTGGATCGCCTATGGCGCAGGCGACCGCGGCAGGGCACCACGCGTCTTGTTCCGCGACTACCAGTACGGCAGCTTAAGCCTCATGGCCGTATCCTTTTAATGAAGCGGCCCAGCCTTGCATGAACCATGCAGGGCGGGCCGTTACTTACCGGCCAACATCTAAAAGGCTGGTGATTTCGTGCCCAATCGCGCTGCCCCCAGACATGTTCAATGACACCTTGCGGAAACAGCTTCTTTCCGTGAAAATCATCGTTTGCGAGCAGTGATTTTCATGCCGAGGTGGGAAGGACCCATTCCTCCAAGGGGCCTTTCTGTGAAACGAACATGTCGGTGGGAATTGATTTTTATACCTAGATCGGGAGCAACATTTTCTCATGAATGTTTTTGGCGAAATACCTCCGACGGGCTGGTGACGGCTGTGTTTTACCGGCCTTCTCATGTTAAGGAAAACTTGTCGATTCCTTGATGCTGTGCTACTCTATCCATAAGACATGAACTTCCTTGTCTGAGTGGTTGGCACATCCATCTTCCTTAAGCAGTCCGGTTCACGTCTCCTTTTTCGCTTGATCTCTGGTGTTAGTGGATCGGTTAGTTTACAGTAAATAACAAAAAGGGGGAAGAAGGTGTTTTTGTGAGCCTGCCTAACAACCATTTCGTTTCTCTCGAAGAGTTTTACCAAATGAAAGAAAGTACAGATCGGATCTTAGAAGCATCGTGCGGATCTTTGTTAAGCAACAAGCCCGCTCCTCACTTTCGGGCGCGGAGGCGGGCTGTTGGTTAAGCCAAGTATGTGTGCTTATTTCCCGCAGCACTTTTTATACTTTTTCCCGCTGCCGCATGGACACGGGTCGTTGCGGCCGATTTTGGGCTCTTCCCGGCGGTATGGAACGTTTTTTGGCAAAGGCGGGTTTTGCAACAACGCTTGAAAATGGCGGTATCTTTGATCGGCGAGCTCCTTCCATTTTTCTAATTTCGGATGGTCGAGCCCCAGAATGGTATAATATCCGTAAGCGGTTTGTTCTACATCGATCAGCCCGGAATGCCCCCGTTTTTCCACTCTTTCTAAATATTCTTCCACTTCCGGAAGCGCTTCTTGATCTAGCTGGTGGCAAAGCGCCTCAAAGCAAAACGCGCGCATGTCATCATCGCGCAGCTCGGAAAACACGTCCCGCAATACACGGACGGCCTGCTTTGATTTAATGTTGGCGAGCACATGAATGGCCGAAAAGGCCGTTTCCTTTTGAAACGCATATGGGCGCACGGCTTCGATGACTTCGCCGTTTTGAAACGTCGACAACGCATAAACGACTTGATCGAGGAGCACATCGTCATCCTGTTGTTCCAACAGCGAGGCTAGTCTTGGAATATATTCGGTGGCGCCCATCAACGAAAGCGCATACACCGCCAAAATACCGTCGTACGTAAACCATGGCTGCTGTTCATTTTTTGTCCACGTGAGACTCACGTCTTCCTTTGTCAGCCACTCGCGCTCAACGAGAATGCGCACGACTTGCTTGGCGGCGAAAAACAAGTTCTGGTTAAACATCTCTTCCTGTTCCAAGCGGGAAAGCAACGAAAAGTAGTGATCCCATACGTCGTCTTCCGCTCCCTCGGCCACAAGCCGGACAGCGCGTTGCCAAGACCGCGGGAAGTGGCGAAGCAGCTGCTGTCCGTAGGTTTCAAGTTGCGCAACCGAAAACGGGAAAAACCAGCGGACATACTTGGCCGCATCTTTGATGGTCAACAACCGTTCAAGCGCCCGATCGGTCAGCGGTTGTTTCGATACGCCGTGCAAAATCATGCTTCGCGTTTCCTCGTCGGCAGTTGTGACGGCCTCGTCAATGAGACGCTCCACCCACGCAGCTGGAACGTTTGGATACTCCTCTATTGCGTAAAAGGCAAACTGACGGAGGAGAGGATCTTCACAAAATAAATACGGTTCGATCGTTTCTAAAAAAGACATGATCACACCCACCTTTTTCTTCCTTCGTCTCTGGTGCCAGCCTTACATCGACGTTCAGCTAGTCCCATGACGAATATTTTTCATTTTAACACTCCAACCGCAAAAATCGCAATGAAAACGATGGCCGTGACAGCGGTCGAAACGATGGCTATCGGCAACCAAATAGATGCCAAACGATGAATACAGGGACATTTCTGTCATGGCTGTGCCCCCCTTTATAATCATTGACAAAATCCCGCCTGTTTGAAACCTATCTTTTCTTCTCGTTAGCTTGCTTGTCTGATATACTAGAGAGAAAGGAGGTGAGTGTTTATGGAAGAAAAAACGATATTGGCGCAAATTTTGCAAGCGCTTGATTTGTACGCGGCAGACATGCGCAAACAGTTCGAAGCGCTCTATGAGAAATTTGACTCGCTCCAACAACAAGTCCAAACGCTGAACGAACAGACGAACATGATGAACAGACGGATGGAAGACATGGAAAGACGCATGGAAGAGATGGACAAGCGCATCGAAGAAATGGATGGGCGCATCGAGGAGATGGACGGACGGTTTGAGCGGCAAATCGCCCAGTTGGAGCGCACCGTGAACGAACGGTTCGAACGGCTCGAAGCGAAACTCGGCCACATCCGCGTTGAACTGGTTGAAACACAAGAGACCGTTGACTTCCACTCCGTCAAAATCGCCCAGCATGATCGAAAAATCCGCCATTTGCTTCACACCCGATAACATCTCCACTGCCATCATGCCCCCGCTCTTCCATCGGAGCGGGGGCGCGCACATTAAGACAGTTCACAGGCAAGTAAACAAGTCTTCGAGGGTCGGCAACCGCGGTTCACATTAAGACAGTTCACAGGCAAGGTCGGCCGCTAAGGCGGCGTTGTTTTTCACTAAGGCGATGTTCGCTTGTAAGCTTTTCCCGTCGGTGAATGTTTTTACCCGGTCAAGCAAAAACGGGGTGACCGCTTTGCCGGTGATGCGCTTTTCTTCCGCTTCCTTGAGCGCTTGTTCGATGATGGCGGTGATGTACGATTCCTCGAGCTCGTCTTCTGGCGGAACTGGATTGGCGACGACGATGCCTCCGGCTAAGCCGAGCGCCCATTTGGTTTCAATGAACGTGGCGATCTCTTTGGCGCTGTCTAAGCGGTAATCGACGGGAAACGGGCTTGTCCGCGAGTAAAACGCCGGCAGGACGTCCGTCTGATAGCCGAGAACCGGAACGCCGTGCGTCTCGAGGTACTCAAGCGTCAACCCTAAATCCAAAATCGATTTCGTCCGCCGATGCAGACGATGGAAGCTTTCGTTCGCATGCCTTTCATCCTTTCGGGCGCATCCTTGCCAAAGCGGCGCCCTTGCTTCCTATTTTCCTTATTGTATCATACGGCGCCTACAAATGAAAAAAGCACCCCACCTATACAGCGGGGCGCAAGATTGCTAGTTTTTGTATGCGCAATACGGGCGCAGCTTGACGCCGATCAAGCTGCCAAGGAAAGCAAAGACAAACCAAGCCCAGCCGTGAGCGCTGAAGGAAGCGATGCCGCCAAAATACGCGCCGATGTTGCATCCGAACGCCAATCGAGCGCCGTAGCCCATCATCAATCCGCCGATGAGCGCGCCAATCGTCATGCGCGTCGGCCGCTTCCATTGCACCGGCTTCGCATAGCGGCCAGCGAGCGCCGCGGCCAATAAAGCTCCGAACATTAAGCTAATGTCCATAACCGTCGTTGTATCATAGTAGAGCGGATTGGCGAGCGCCTGCCGTTTCGCTTCGTCCTGCCAATATGTCCAAGCGGTCGGATCAATGCCAAACAGTTGCACCGCCTTCGCGCCCCATAAGGCAAACGCGGACGTGATGCCCCACGGTTTGCCGCTGATGAGCAGCACGAGCGCATTGACAAAAGCGAGCAGCAGCGCGCCAGCGAGAAGCGGCCAAGGACCTTTGTACATGGCCTTCCAGCCGTTCCGATTGGCAAGCGTCATCGTCATCAGCTTGCCGTAGCGCCGCTTTTCCATCACCGTCACAATATAATAGACCGCTCCTAACAAAACAAGCTGACATCCAAACCCGCCAAGCGCGCCGAATTGGACGATGAACGAGAACGGCTCCCATTGCGGCATTTGCGCCCATACATCAAAGTGAGCCGTCGCAATGACCGATCCGGCGATAAAACCGATGAGCGTCACGATGCCATTGGCATCGCCGCCGCCAATATGATACAACGTCCCGGACGCGCAGCCGTCCCCCAGCTGCATGCCGATGCCAAACAGAAAGGCGCCGACGACCACCGACACCCCGACACCAAATACATACCCTGACACCGGATGGCCAAACGCCGATCCTTTCAACAATAGCGGCAAAAACAACGCGCTGGCCACCGCCATCATGATCATCTGCGCCCGAATGCCTTCTCCTTGGCGGTACAAAATGAATTTCCGCCACGCCGAGGTAAAGCCGAAATGGGCCTGGTAAAGCACAAAGCCGCCGAACGCTCCCAACAAATACAACAGCGCCTGTTGCCAAGACACGCGGCTATACAAGAACAACGCACCGCCGATTAGGACGAAGCAGGAGACTGCAATGATCCATGCCGTCGGATTTTTCGGGGCGTTCGCCGCCTGTTTGGCGCGAACGTCTTGTTGCCCGGTCATTTCCATGGTGCATATCCCCCTTTTTGCTTTCGTTGACACGCTTATAATACTATAAATATGATCGATTTTCTATGATTACGTCTCGAAACGTTTTTCCCAAGCCGCTGTATGGTATAATACAGGAAACGACCGTTCAAGAAATGAATGTTGTCGAACCATATTTTTTGACGCCGTTGAAAGGCCGAACATCCTTGATAGATCAACATTTCTAGAGGGAGGAGACTGTCATGTGGAACGAATTTAAAAAATTCGCCATCCGCGGCAATGTCATTGACTTGGCCGTCGGGGTCATCATCGGCGGGGCGTTTGGCAAAATCGTTTCCTCGCTCGTCAATGACATCATCATGCCGCTTGTCGGGTTGATTCTAGGCGGCATTGATTTCAGCAGCTTATCATGGAAAGTCGGCAAGGCGGAAATCAAATACGGATCGTTTATCCAGACGGTCGTTGATTTCTTGATCATTGCGTTTTCCATTTTCCTGTTTGTCAAACTCATTAACAAACTGTATGAGCGGGTGAAAAAACAAGAAGAAGTAAAGGAAACAGCGCCGACGTTGACAAAAGAAGAGGAGCTGCTCACCGAAATTCGCGATTTGTTAAAGCAGCAGCGAGAAATGATGTGAGCGTCTGGCTATAAGGCCGGTGATGAAAGGAGCAGGTCGCTTTACCGCCAAGTCTCTCCATCGGAGACACTTGGCGGCATCAGCTTCCCGTTTCACGTGATCTGGAATCCTTACTAGCACGAAGCGGCACGGCCGGGCGAAGCCATATTGGCAGCGCCGATGCGGACGGCCGCTTCACAAAGTTCGGGGGAGTTCGGTCCTGCCGCTCTATCAAAGGAAATCATCCACCCTCAAGCGAACGAATCGCTAGGGTGGATGCTGTTCTTTTGCCGGCGCTGATCCTCACGGCGCAAACCGCGTATAGCTAGGTCAATGATGGACGACGTCACTGATCAATATCGATTCGTTTCTGCCAAGAAACGCCTCAAGGCTCAGTGGACGTCAATGACGACATAGTCCCAGTACGTGTTTCCGAGAAAAACAAGCAACGCCCACGTCCCCGGTTCTCTCAGCTTCATATTGGACGGAATATGAGCGTCCGCCCCGTTGTTCGGCCCTCCCGGAACTCCCGTTGTCCAAACGCTTTTTCCATCTACGGTTAACGCAGGGGCAAGCTTGTGGCTTCCTTTTTTCACCGCCACGATCGTCAACTTTCCTTCTGGAATGGAGCCGCCCCAGAAATGCCACATGTATTTGTGAGCTTGATTGGCTGTAAACGGCGCATCAATGAACCCCACCTTATTCGGCACTCCGCGCATTTGATAATTTCCCGATGGAAAAACGGGGCTTACTTCCCAATTGATGCGCTCAATGATGTTTTGATCGATTTTGACAGGCAGCTTTTCCATATCACTAACCGCAGACGGAGGGGAATGAACTTGTTTTTCATTCGTTTCCCATATACTGCATGCGGATAAGAAAAAAAGGATTGCGATGGCTAGCCAATGTTTCACATTGATCATTGTTTTGGTGACCCCTCCCCCGAAGTTCGAGCAGTCAAGATCTCCTCGCTCGTTCCCAATCGGAAAGAAACATCCGCTTGTCTTGACGCCCGCTCATTGTCAAAGCAGCCAGTACGCCAGCGGTGCGGTGAGGATGAGCGTCAATACCGTCCGCTCGAACCAAATGACGAGCAGTTTCGGCAAACTGAGCGGAATCTCAGTCGATACAATGCATGGAATGACAGCAGAAAAGAACAAGATGGCAGAAACGGAAACAACGGCAATTATAAATTTTGTTACGAGCGGTGCTTCAGTGACAAGCAAGGCCGGCAAAAACATTTCGGCGATCTCGATGGCCGAGGCTTTCGCTGCCAACAACGGCTCCGGAATTTGCAAGAGAAGAGTAAACGGATGACGGACCGATCCGAAACACAAGCATGACAGCCACGATCAATCCAAGTACTTTGAGAATGGAAAAAACAGCGGTGACCGCGTCTTTGTTCCACGTCTTACTATAGAACGGATAAACCGCTCCAAGGGCAATAACGATAAGCGCATAATACGGGACGAGTCCCGGAAACTGCGCACGAATCCATGTCACAATATGATCGAGCAAAATTGACGATGTGCCGCCGATCGACACCGGGACGAAAAATACGAAAATGCCGATGGCGCTAAAGACGAAAAACTTCCATGCCCCGCTTGCCGGCGTTGGTGCCGGCGTGGATGGCGCCATGGTTGGATTCGCTCTCATTTCTCTCCACCCCCATTGTTCTTCTTACGCAAGACTGTGCAATCGGAAGCATCCCGCTTCCGGTCGCCAACCGCTTCAACGGAAGACCATCCCCCTTCAAACGCGCACCTTTCCTCCCGCCACCACCACCTTCCCATCCTTGATCACCGTCTCCGCATGGTTGACGCCGTAATAGTACATGATTTGCACGTAGTTCGGGACGTTGAAAACGACCAAATCCGCTTTCTTGCCTGGTTCAAGGCTGCCGATCATATGGGCGCGGCCGATGGCGTGGGCGGCGTTGATCGTGGCGGCGGTAAGCGCCTCGGCCGGGGTCATGCGCATATGCAAGCAGGCAAGGCTCATGACCAACGGGAGCGAGACGGTCGGCGATGAGCCGGGGTTGCAGTCGGTCGCTAAGGCGACCGGGACGCCAGCGTCGAGCAAGCGGCGGGCGTTGGCGGCTTTGGTTAGTAAGAAAAACGCTGTGCCTGGCAGGAGGACGCCGATCACGCCGCGCTCCGCCATGCGGCGGAGGCCGTCATCAGAGGCACGAAGCAAGTGGTCGGCCGATATCGCCCCCACCTCAGCGGCCAGTTCGGCGCCGCCGTACGGTTCGATTTCATCGGCGTGGATTTTCGGCGTCAAGCCGTGCGCTTTGCCTGCTTCGAGGATGCGGCGCGCCTCATCAGGGGTGAACACGCCGCGCTCGCAAAAGACGTCGTTGAACTCAGCCAACCCCTGACGGCTGACTTCAGGAATCATTTCTTCGATGATCAAACGGATATATTCCTCCCGGTCGTGCTTCCACTCCGGCGGAACGGCGTGGGCGCCAAGAAAGGTGGAAACGACATCGACCGGATGGGTATCATCGAGCCGCTTGGCGACGTTAAGCTGCTTGATTTCATGTTCAAGGCTTAACCCGTAGCCGCTTTTCGCCTCAACGGTCGTGACGCCGTGAAGCAAAAACTGATCGAGCCGCCGCTTGCTTTCTTCATACAGCGTCTCTTCCGACGCCTCGCGGGTTGCCTTTGTCGTCGCGTGAATGCCGCCGCCGGCGTTCATGATCTCCATATACGTCGCCCCGCCGAGGCGCATCGTCCATTCGTGTTCACGGCTGCCGGCGTAAACGAGATGGGTGTGCGGGTCGACAAGGCCAGGGGTGACCGTTTTGCCGCGGGCGTCGATCACCTCCGCTTCGGCAAGCCGATCCGCGAAACGGCGGACGAGTTCGTCGTCCGGTCCAACGGCGGTGATCGTGCCGTTTTCAATCCAGACGCTGCCGTTTTCGATGATGGAAAGGTTGCTCATCTGTTCTCCCACAAGCGGGGCCGCGGAGCTTCCCGCCAGCGTGACGAGCTGGCGGGCGCGGCGGACAAAGAGCGGGCGCATAGGCGGTTCTCCTTTCTACTTCAGCATCGGCATATCGATGCCTTTTTCTTTCGCTGTCCGAATGGCGAGCTCATACCCGGCGTCGGCGTGGCGGACGACACCAAGGCCGGGGTCGGTCGTCAACACGCGTTCCAGCCGTTTTTCCGCCTCTTTCGTCCCGTCGGCGACAATAACCATGCCGGCGTGAATGGAGTAGCCCATGCCGACGCCGCCACCGTGGTGAACCGACACCCAGCTTGCGCCGCCGACCGCATTCAACAGGGCGTTTAAAATCGGCCAGTCAGCGATGGCATCGCTTCCGTCTATCATCGCTTCCGTCTCCCGGTTCGGCGAGGCGACCGAACCCGAGTCCAAATGGTCGCGTCCGATGACGATCGGCGCCTTCAATTCACCGCGGGCGACCATGTCGTTGATGATTTTTCCGAACTTCGCCCGCTCGCCGTAGCCAAGCCAGCAAATGCGCGCCGGCAACCCTTGGAATTGGATTTGTTTTTGCGCCATGCGAATCCAATGGCAAAGGCGTTCGTTCTCGCTGAACTCGCGCAAAATGACTTCATCGGTTTTGTAAATGTCTTCCGGATCGCCGGAGAGCGCCACCCAGCGGAACGGTCCCTTTCCTTCACAAAAGAGCGGGCGGATGTACGCCGGCACAAAGCCCGGGAAAGAGAAGGCATCTTCGACTCCTTCGTCTTTCGCTACTTGGCGGATGTTGTTGCCGTAATCAAACGTCACCGCTCCTCGGTGTTGCATCGCCAGCATCGCCCGTACGTGCTCAGCGATCGATTGTTTGGCGCGGGCAACGTACTGCTTCGGATCGCGCACCCGCAGCTCAGCTGCCTCCTCAAGCGTCAACCCCGCGGGGATGTAGCCGTTTAACGGATCATGGGCGGACGTTTGATCGGTCAAGACGTCCGGAACAAAACCTATATCAACGAGCCGCGGCAACACTTCGGCCGCATTGCCGACAAGGCCGATCGACAGCGCTGTTTTCTCTTCCTTCGCCCGTTTGGCCATGGCGAGCGCGGCGTCCAGACTGTCGGTCATCGTGTCAAGGTATTTCGTGTCAAGGCGGCGCTGGATGCGGGCCGGGTCGACTTCAACGGTGAGACAGACGCCGCCGTTCATCGTCACCGCCAACGGCTGCGCCCCGCCCATGCCGCCAAGGCCGGCTGTGACCGTGATCGTTCCTGCCAGCGTGCCGCCAAAGTGCTGGCGCGCCACTTCGGCAAACGTTTCGTACGTCCCTTGGACGATCCCTTGGCTGCCGATGTAAATCCAGCTGCCGGCCGTCATTTGCCCGTACATGATCAGCCCTTTTTTGTCGAGCTCATGGAAATGGTCCCATGTCGCCCATGCCGGCACGAGGTTCGAGTTGGCCATGAGCACGCGCGGCGCGTCCGGATGGGTGCGAAACACCGCGACCGGCTTGCCCGATTGAATGAGCAATGTCTCATCGTTTTCCAACCGGAGAAGAGTGTCCACAATCGCCTCGTAACATTCCCAGTTGCGCGCCGCTTTCCCGATGCCTCCGTAGACGATCAACTCATCGGGCCGCTCGGCGACATCCGGATGCAAATTGTTGTGCAACATGCGCAGCGCCGCTTCCTGAATCCATCCTTTCGCTCGCCGCGTTGTTCCGGAAAGCGCTTGCACCGTTCGCTTGTCTGTCATCGTCATCCTCTCCTTTTCCCTCTTTGCTTTTATTGTAACTCACATTTCGCACCCTCCCAACGAAAATCGGGAGGATTTTTTGTGTCCATCGTCGAATGAATCCTTGACATACAAGGAAAGTGAAGGAGTTTTTCTCTCATGAACGTTCAAGTCAAAAAGGTCTATCGTAATGATTATTTGAATATAATAAGTGCCCTATTCAAGAAACTGGGCCTGCCCCAATTGATTGACCATCTCGTTCCCGTTGATCCACAGTGCCAGACTCGAGTCAGCGATGCCGTTCAGGCCATCATCTACAATCTGTTTGACGGCCGGCAAGCCCTCGTTCACGTGGAACGATGGGCTCAGGAGATCGATCTAGAGAAACTCATCCGTCCCGGTCTCCATCCTTCCTGGTTGAACGACGATGCCTTGGCTCGTCATCTCGACCGCTTGTATGAGGCCGACATTCACAAGGTGATCAGCACTTGCTTGATTCACATTTATCGCAAAGAAGGCCTTTCCCTCCGAGCCTTTCACGCCGATACGACGGACAAGACGGTTTACGGCGCGTATGAATCGGCCTCATTAGAGGCTTTGCAGATCACACATGGCTATAACCGCCATCATCGTTGGCAAAAACAGATCGGCTTCGGACTGGTCGGCAACGAGGACGGCATCCCGTTTTACGGCGATGTGCACGACGGCAACCTGCCTGACAAAACGTGGAATCCGGAGGTGCTGTCCCGTGTCCACGAACAGCTCAAACAAGCCAAGATGGAAGACGAATGGATTTACGTGGCCGATTCCGCCGCGATGACAAAAGACACTCTGGCGCAAACCAAAGCGGCCAACGCCTTTTTGATCACCCGAGGCCCTTCGTCGCTTCGGATCGTGAAACGGGCATTAGCGGAGGCCGATTCGCCTCACATCCCGTGGAGCGAACCCTTTACCCTGGCGGAGAGAAACGGCGCCACGTACCGGGTATGGGAAACATCCTCCACCTATGAAGGCCACCCCGTTCGGCTGATCGTCGTCGAATCGAGTGCGCTCGACCAGCGAAAAGGAAAGACGCTCGAAAAAGAACGAACCAAAGAAGCGGAGCTTCTTCGCGAGGAACAAGCCCATTGGGAGCGCCACCCTTTCTCGTGCCGGGAAGACGCTGAACAAGCCTTGGCGTCCCTCAAGATGTCCCTTCGCCCACGGTTTCATCAGGTCAAGGCCGCGATCGAAGAGATCGTACGCCCGAAAAAACGGCGCGGACGGCCGAAAAAAGGGGCGGAACCCGAGATGGAGACGCGGTATCTCTTGCGCCTTGACGTCGAATTCGACCAAAACGCGTGGGAACAGGCAAGACGGAAAGCGTCCCGGTTTGTCCTCGTCACGACCGTTCCGGAGGAATGGAAGGGCCAACAAATGGATGCCCAAGAGATCTTGAAGCTATATAAAGGGCAGATCTCGGTGGAAATGAACTTCGCTTTTTTGAAAGACCCTTTTTTCACGGATGAGATCTATGTCAAAAAGCCAGAACGAGTTGCGGTATTGGGCTATTTGTTTCTCTTGGCCTTGGCCATTTACCGCGTCTTTCAGCGCCGGGTGCGCCAGTTCATCACACCCGAACACCCATTAAAGGGCGCCGGAGGCCGCAAGCTGACCCGACCGACGGGGCAGGCGATTTTCCAGCTGTTTCAATATGTGAACGTCGTCCTCCTGGAGCTGCCGGATGGACGCATCCAACGCTCACTGGATCGCTCCCTCACCCCTGAACAACGAAGGATTCTGCAGGGGTTGGGGCTGGATGAGAGCATTTACGTGTAACGTCATACGGAACGACCAGCGATGGTAAAAAAAGGATAGCCATCGCTCGTTGTGTTGGTCAAAAAGTTATTCTGAAAAACTAAATAAAAAATCCTTTGTTTTGACCTTGTTAGGGTGCGAAATGTGAGTTGTAAAGAAGGGAAGAGAACGGAGATAGATGCACCTCTTTTAAAGGTGAGTCATTTTTTTCGAAATTTCATATTTCTTTTCTCTTCATTGATCCATTTCTTTTGATGACTGTTCATTTTTTTTGAAAAAAACCGCCTACCGCGGTGATGACCGATACGATCGTTGTTCATCGCGGTAGGCGGTCGGTGTTCGGTTCAGTTCGGCTTTAAAGACGCGCGTCAAATAATGGGCCGTGCGAAACCCGGTCTGTTCGGCGATTTCCTTAATCGAGAGGTCGGTTTGGCGGAGCAGCCGTTTCGCCTCCTCAAGCCGCCGGTTCGTCAGCCATTGGCGGAACGTCACGCCGCGCTTTTTCGACAACAAATGGCTGAAATACGCAGGGCTGCGGCCGGCTGCCGCCGCGGCCCGCTCCAACGTGAGCGACGGGTCACGAAAATGGGCTTCCATATAGCGGAGCCCCCGTTCGATGGCGTCGACGCGCGCGTCTGTGTCAGCCCGCCTCGCCTCGTAGAGAAGCCGATATAAAAACAAAATCAATTCTTGGACGATGCGATACAGCACAGGATTGTACAAAATCTCTTGAAACAGGCGCATATACTCGCGTTCGGTCGCGCCGCGGTCCAGACGGTACGTCTTCATAAACCGGCGGATTTGCGCCAAGATGCTCGTCAACCGCGTGCGCACCATCTCCGGGCTCGGAAACGGCGGCGTCCAATCGGAAAATTCCCGTTGCAGCCATCGTTTGACCGCTTCATGGTCAAACCGCTCAAGCATCTCGATCCATTGCCGCTGCTCTTCCGGCGTCAGAAACGGATCCAAGTGGCGCCACGGTCCGTCATCCGGCGCCGGAGCGATCACTTGCCGGTAGCCGATAAAAAACGTCGTCTCGAGCAGCCGGCGGGCGGCTTGGTATCGCTCACGCACCGATCGCCGGCCATCCGGCGGCATGATGACGACCGCCAATGGCTCATGATGGTCCTCCTCCCAATCGCGCAACATCTTCCATGCCTCTTCTTTTCCATCACCCGGCAGCTCGGGAAAGAGACAGGCCGCCATATAGGTCAACGGCAAGACGCGCGCCCGCCGGCGAAACGGATAGTTCGTTAAAAAGCGGACCACTTCGGAAGAGAAGGCAGGTTGTTCGGCCTGCACAAGCCATACGTGGGTCGACACATCAACACGGTCATCGACAAATAACGAGCGATAATCGTCATCATAGCCGCCAACACCGACGGACGGCCGACAGCGCCCGTCCCCGGCGAAAAATGAAGCCACCGTTCGCAACGCTTGCTTCAATTTGGTGGGCTCAAGCGGCTTCACAAGCAAATCGACGCATTGCCAGTCGATGGCTTGCTTCGCCCGTGCGAATGTCGCCTCCGCAGTTGCGGCAATCACGCGCTGGCAAAACAGGCGGATGCAAGATGCCGCTTTCCCCCACTGTTCATACGGAATCATATCCAATTCAACGTACAATAGCTCCGGCGCTTCCCGCTCCAGCAGCGCCATCATCTCCTCGACCGTAGCCGCCGTATATACTTGCTCAATCGGCAAGGAATACGCGGACACGAGCCAGCGGATCGCTTCTCGTTCCTTGTCGTCCCGTTCGGCAATGACGAGTTTCATCTTCTCACCGCCTTAGCTGCTTGATGAAATGGTTCAGGCAACGTGTTCAGCGAATGTGTTCGGCGCTGTTTCGCAAACGTTGAAAGTCAACTGCCCCCATGGTGCCTGCTCCTGAATGAGGGGCCTCCTTGCCAACATTGGAGATGAAGAAGGATTTCGAAGCAAAAAGCAGCGGCGAGCGCCACGGTTTTTCCGCCTTCATCCACGAGCGGGTTGACTTCGCAAAGATCGACGCTGATCGTGTTCGGATGCGCAACGATGCGGCGGATGAGCGCGCGCACCAGCGATGGTGCGAGTCCAAACGGCGACGGCGCGCTCACCCCCGGCGCGGCGGCAGCGCTGATGGCGTCCATGCAAATGGTCAACATCACGCCGTCATACGCTGAGGCAAATCGTTCGATCTGTTCATACGCTGCTTCCATCGGCCCCGCAGTCAACTGTTCTTCCAGCATGTACTCGCATCCGTACCGCTGTGCATCCGCAAACAGCGCCGCCGTGTTGCCGAGCTTCTGAATGCCTAAGCAGCAATATCCCACTTGTTTGTCCTCATCCAAAATTTGCCGAAACATCGTCCCGGATGTCGGCCCGTTATCATACGGCCGCAAATCGAAATGGGCGTCAATGTTGATGATGCCAAGGCGGGCGTTCGGCCCTAGCGCTTCGCGGACGCCCAAATAATGGCCATACGCCGTCTCATGGCCGCCGCCGATCACCACCGGCGCCGCGCCGCTTCGCAGCAGGCGGGCGACGGCTTTGCCGAGTTCGGCTTGGCTTTGTTCGAGCTGTCCGTCCACGCAAACGACATCGCCGGCATCAAAGACGGACGCGCCTTGCGGAAGATGCCATGGCAACCGCCCCAACGCCGCTTTCACAGCGGCCGGCGCCTCTTTCGCCCCTTGGCGGCCTTGGTTGCGGCGCACGCCCTCGTCGCAGGCAAAGCCGATGAGAGCCGCTGCTCGTTCCATCGGCGCCAACGGCTGCGATAAATCCAACAGGCGGATGCGCTGGTGGAGGCGAAACGCCCGTTCATCGCTCACACTGTCCACCCGCCCCGTCCAGCGGCTTTTCTCGGGGTGTTGATACATCGAATCATCCCCTTTCAACGATCAGCTACCTGTTTCTTTCGCGGCTGCTTTGCCGTTCTCCTTCTGGCATGGGCAGAAAGAGGTGGGAGAGGTTGCTCGAAATGCCGCTTGGTCCGCTTTCGGAATCCCCTATGTCCCGCTCGCACGAATGACCGGTGTTTCATCGTTTTTCCATGATCAGTACAGATGACGTGGCGCTCGCCACCTCTTTGCCGTTTTGCCGCACGATGGCGGTCACATAGGCGATTGTGCGGCCGAACTTTTCCACTTGCGCCTCGATTTCCGCCTCCCCGGCTTCCATCGGACGATGAAACGTCGTTTGTAAGTTGATTGAAGCGTGCATTTGATCATCATGAAGCAAGGTCGTCACCGCATACGCCATCACGATATCGGCCGCCGCACCGACAAACCCGCCCATAATGACGCCGTTGCCGTTGAGCAGCGATTCACTTACCTTCCATCCCCCTTTCGCATAGCCGTTTTGTGCTTCTGTCAAGCGAACGCCGAGCGTTGTATCGCACGGCGGCGGCGCGCTTTGGCCGGCGATGACGTCATGCAAGTTGACGGTTGATTTCATGCTGTGTCCCCCTTTCTGTTGTCGTATCCGTATTCTTTTATTCGCGGGAAAGACGCGATTTCCGTTACAGAAAACTTATAAAACTTTTATAAAGCCTTTATCAAACTTTATAAAAGTTTATGTTTCTTTCCTTGTTCATCGCACCCGATTTCGCCAAAGCTACTCTCGTTGGATGTGGTGCTCCGAAGGCTTCAATTCCCCACTAACGAATGGGTACATATCAATGCCGTTTTTCGTGCTAGGCTATTGACTCACCATATTTTTTTAAGTTTCTACTTGCGTTTACATCCCTGTCTATGTGATTTCCGCATTCATCACATACAAACGTTCTTTCTGACAAAGAAAGTTTCTCTTTTACAGCCCCACAATGGCTGCAAGTTTTAGACGAAGGGAAGAATCGATCGGCAAGTATAAACTTAATTCCATTCCAGGCACACTTATATTCCATTTGCCTTTTCAACTCGTGGAATGTTTGTTCTTGGATGGCTTTCGATAGCTTTCTGTTCTTTAACATTCCAAGAGTATTTAAGCTCTCCATGACTACATACTCTGGCTTGGTTTTCACCAAAGATGTAGTGATTTGATGAATAGAATTGTGCCTGATGTTTTTCAGCCTTCGGTACGTCTTTCGAACAAGGAATTCCAATTTCTTTATATTGTTTGTTTTTCTGTAACGGAATTCACCTCCTTCTGTTTTTATTTTGTTTTTCTCATATTTCCTTGATCGTTTGCGTTGCAACCGTTTCAGCCTTTTCTCCAACTTCTTCACTTTGTTGGATTTGTTTATATTGCGAAACCTCTGCCCGTTGCTAACGACAGCTAAATCTTTTACCCCTAAATCGATGCCTATGCCATCGGTATAATTTTGGTTTTTGTTTTCAACTTCTTCAACTCCAATACTAAACCACCAATTTACTCCGTCGAATGTGACTCTTGGATTAACATATTTGATGTTATCCCCTGTTGGGATTCTGCCTTTTTCAGCTAACTTAACATAGTTAAATTTTTGCTTGTTCTTTTTCTTCGAAGTAGTCAGCTTTTCCAATTTTACATGCGTTTTTGTGATTTTTATTTTTGCCGTATCTTGATAAAAACTTGGTTTGCTTTTCTTTTTTGACTTAAATGTTGGAAACTTTGTCCTGCCTTCAAAGAAGTTTTTATACGCTTGACAGGCATCTTTAATCGCTTGTTTTGTTATATTATTGGAATAATGGTTAAGCCAAGCATATTCTTTTTGCTTTTTTAATTGCGTCAATATTTTTCTCAATTCACGATCGTTTAAAAACGTTCCACCATTTTTGTAGTTTTCTTGTTGTGTAGCCAACGTCCAATTATACGCCCATCGGGATACGCCTGCACACTCAAATAACTTTGTTCTTTGCTTATTGTTTGGCAAAAGCATAACTTTATAAGTCTTGATCATCTTTTACCAACTCCTGAATCATTTTCTTGGCTTTATTTGCTCTTTTCCCCTGCAATTTACAACATAATGTGATGATTTGAACCGCTTGACACTCTGCAATAGCCTACAATTTTTCTCTCGCGTTTCCTATTTTTTATACCAAGAAAATGATTAAGTTGCTCTTGTGAATCATACCTGAACCCCGATGGAGAAACATATGCAGGTTTTCATACACCAGATTTATCCCAATTTCTTAACGTTTGTTCCGTTTTCCCTATCAGTCTTGGCAAATTGTCCTATACTGTAATATTTCATCATCATCACCTCTATACACAATTTGTATAATAGTTTTTGCAAATTGTATATAGAGTTTTACGAAATTTTGTAAATTTATTTTAACTGTTCCATGCCTTCCTAGACCCCAACAATGACAAGGGGGATGATGGGCTTTGCCCGCCAGCGCGAGCCGAACTGCAGGGGGCGCTCAGTTCCTAACCGCCCTCGGCGGCAAAGCGCCGAAGAAAGCGCTGCCAAAAACAGCGGCTTTTCGGCGCTTCCCGTTGCTTGTTAAGAGCGGACAAACGTTTTCGGCATCACGACGGCGATGACTTGCCCGCGGGCGCATAATTCACCGTTCGCGAACACTTCGGTGTCAACTTGCCATTTTTTCGGATGAATTTCCGTCACCGTGCCGATGGCCACAAGCGGCACCCCGTGCGGCGTCGGTTTGAGAAAATCGACGTGCAGCGAAGCGGTGACAAAGCGCGGCGGCGTCTCCCCGCTGCCCGGCTCATGGCCGTTTTTCCGGTGCAGCGCCAGCGCCGCTGAACCGGTGCCGTGGCAGTCGATGAGCGAGGCGATCAATCCGCCGTACACAAATCCAGGGATGGCTGTATGTTCGGGGCGCGGCGTGTATACGGTCACCGTCTTGTCCCCTTGCCATCCGGTGCGGAAATGGTGGCCCGTCTCATTCAAACGGCCGCAGCCATAGCACCAAGCGAATTCATCCGGATAGTCGTCTTGAATAGCGTGAACGATCGTTTCTTCCACGAAATCTCCTCCCCTCTTTTTCTAGTATATCATCCAATCGGAAAGGCCTCGACCCCTAAAGCGCACTTTTCGCCCCAAAGTTGCTGTCCATGCCACAATGAGCGTCATGAACAACGAAGCGGCTCCATCAGGAATCGTTCCCGAATGTCAGCCCATACACGGACTGCCATCCGTGCAAAACGAAGCTGACAGGACCTATAAGGCTGGTGATTTCGGGAAAAATACAGCTGGCCACCCATTTCTGTGAAAATGCAGGACTGACGCGGATTTTCATCCCCGGATGAAGGGCAACCCGTTGCCCACGGAACTTTCCGTGAAAATGCCGCACTGGCGCGAGGTTTTCACCCCTAGGTGGAGGGAGATCACACTGCCCATGGAACTTTTCTGAGTAAAAAGGCCACCGATTGGTGTGTGACAGCGGTTTTTCACCGGTCTTCTATGCCACCGATCGACGTGCGGTCAAGGCAAGAAAATAGAAAGAGGCGCCAGCCACGCTCTGGCGCCCAAAGCCCGATCGATGCAAAATCGCGGGCCGCCTGTTTTCATTCTTCTTATCGTTCCGGCTCGTAAAATTCGATCCATTCCCCGTCCGGGCCGAGGAAAAACAAATATTTCGCCCCGTTCGGAAGCTCGGTAATGTCCTCCCAAACGAGCGGAACGCCAAGCGACACGAGCCGCTCTTTCTCCTGCTCAATGCCTTCGACCGTAAATGCGACGTGATGCACTTTTCCTTCCGTCGGCAAATCCGGATTGTATCCTTCGATGAGTTCGACGATGACTTGGCCGTCAAGCCCCAAAAACGCCAGTTTCATCGTCCCATTCGTATGAATCATCTCGCTGAGCAGCTCGAGGCCGACGACGTTTTGATAAAATGCTTTCGATGTTTCGATATCTTTCACTTGGATGCCGACGTGTTCAAATTTTTTGACTGCCATTCGCTGTTCTTCCTTTCTCTCATGTTCTACGATTCAATGGAAAACACAGCCCGCAAATACGGGGTCATTCGCGGTGGAAAAATGCCTTTTTTTCCTAGCTCCTGCCATAGATAGCGGTCAAGGGCGTACGGCCCCTCCGCTTTCCATTCCTCCACCTCATCGTTCGTCAGCACGAGGGAAATCATCGTCCCTTGCGCTTCCCCATACAAGTGGACATAGCCGTCCCCGCGGTCGACATGCACGACCGCCCGGCGATCGAACCGGATGAGCTCCGTCCGCACGCAGCGCATGACGTGAACGGCAAACGTCGCCGCCGGCAAATGCGCCGCCATGCAAGCGCGCAGCGACAGTCGTTCCGCCACGCCCCCTCACCTCCCATCATCAAAAACCCCCCTTCCGCCTCGGAATGACGCGAAAGGGGGTGGCCGTTCTTATCATCCAAAGCGACATCGCTTTGCGGGTGTTAGCACCTTGCCAGCGGCAGGTTGCTGTGGGGTCATCAAGCCCGTTCTCTCGCCCACTCTTGATAAGACGTATGCAATTTGTCTTCTATCTTATCATACATCATCAGAGGCGGCAATCGTCATTGTTCGACTTCCGGCTGCTCGGACGTGACGCCGACATCTTTCCACGTCAGTTTCGAACTCGGATCGACCGTGAAGTTGGCGACGCGGTTGTTGACGGCATAAATGGCCGAACGATACAACGTCGGAATGACCGGAACTTCTTCGTTCATCAATTTTTGCCATTCACTGTAAATTTTCCGGCGATATTCTTTGTCAAACGCCTGTTCAGAATGGCCTTTTTCCAACAGTTCATCGTTTTTCTCATTCACCCAGCGCGAGTAGTTGAACATGACGTTCCGTCCATACAATCCGTATGGATCGACGTCCGTGCCCGTCCCCCACGCGGCTGCGTAAACGTCCACTTTCGGATCGTCTTTTTCGACCATATCATAGAAGGAGTTGAACTCCGCCAAACGTCCGTCCACAAGCTGAACATCGAGGCCGACATCTCTCCAGCATTGCATATAAAATTTAGCCAACGGTTCAGCGATGTCCCCGCCGCTCATTGCCAAGAAGTTGATCTTGAATTTTTTGCCGTTCGGATCTTCGCGGAGGCCATCGCCATCCACATCTTTATATCCGGCTTCATCCAGCAATTGTTTCGCTTTTTCCGGATTGTACGTATACCCTTTGATGGAGCTGTCATGATAGCCCGGGAACGACGGCGGAATGAGCGTGTTCGCCGGGAAGCGCAAACCATGATACAGGCGGTCGGCCACCTCTTGGTTGTTGATGGCGTACGCCATCGCCTGGCGCAGTTTTTTGTTTTGGAATTTCGGATTGTCCATGACGTTTTCCTGCTTTTTCGCATCCCAATGGCCGAGTTTAAAGCCGATATAGTTGTATGCCAAGTCCACTCTGCCGACAAACTGAATGTTTTTCGTCCCTTTCGCGTTCAAATATTGGTCGGTCGGGAACTCGGCGACGTCAATTTCGCCTTTTTTCAGCGCTTGCAGGACGACTTGCGGGCTGACGACTCTCAAAATGACGCCTTCCAAGTTCGGTTTGCCGGCCCAGTAGTCATCATTGCGAACAAACTCGACCGACTCGCCCGGAACGATTTTCTTCACTTTGAACGGTCCGAAGCCGATCGGGTTTTTCCGGATTTTATCCGATTTCGCCAAGTCTTTGATCGGAATGTCTTTCAAGTAATGCTTCGGCAGCGGATACGCCCAAATGCCGGTCAACACCGACGGATTGGCCTGTTTCCATGTGATCGTCAACGTCTTTTTGTCGATGACTTTAATGCCGGAAATTTTATCCGCTTTGCCGCTATGATATTCTTCCATCCCGACGATGCCTTGGATGAGCGCATCGCCATAGCGGACGCCGGTGTAATCTTTATGGCCGATGACCAAATACGCATACTCCAAGTCTTCGGCGGTCACCGGTTGGCCGTCATGCCAGTTGACGTTGTCTTTGATGCGGATCGTCATCGTCTTTTTGTCTTCGGACAACTCGTATGTGGCAGCGCCGTCATTCGTAATCTCATAGTCGCCGTTCGTCCGGAAAAGCGACTCGTCAAAAAATTGCAAAATCTCCGCGTCGGGCGCTCCCGTGTAGAACGCATAGCTGAGCGTTCCTTCAAACGGCGTATCGGACACAAGGCCGTATTTCAGCACGCCGCCATCGATGATTTTCCCGTCGTTTTTCACCGTCATCGGGAATTTGCTGATGTCTTCCTTCTGAGCCGCCGGTTTTTCGTTGTTGTTGCCCTTTCCGCTCGTTGTGTCGGATTTGCCCGTGCACCCGGCGAGCACGAGCAAGAGCGCGGCGAGAGCCGCCAGCCATTTTCTCTTCACATTTTCTTCCCCCTTATCCTAGTCGTTGTCTTGCATCAGCCGCACGTTTCAACGCTTGGCCGATGAAATTTATGCACAGCATCATCACTAAAATAAGCAATGACGCAGGCAACCAAACCCACCATTTGTTTTGCAACACATCCGGATTGGTCGCGTAACTGACGAGCGTGCCCAAGCTCGGCGTGCTCTCCGGCAGCCCGAAGCCAAGATACGTGAGTCCGGACTCGATGCCGATGTTGCCCGCCAAGCTTAACGTCAAATTGACGATAATGATCGAGCTAAGGTTGGGCAAAATTTGAAAAATAATGATTTTCCAATCCGGCGTACCGAGCGTTTTTGACGCGCTGACATAATCCAGCTCGCGCTCGGCCAGCGTTTTGGCGCGAATCAGCCGGGCTTTGCCCGTCCACAAAAACGCGCTCATGATCAAAATGAACGTCAATACATTATATTTAGGCACAATGGCGACAAAAACAATAACGAGCATCAAAAACGGCAGAACGAGAATGAAATCGATGATGCGCATAATGACATTGTCAATCCAGCCGCCAAAATACCCAGCGATCAGCCCGATCGTCAGCCCGATGAAGCCGGTAATGAGCGTAATGGCCAGCCCGATCGTAAACGAATTGCGGGCGCCGATGATGAGCTGGCCAAACACGTCGCGCCCCCCGTAGTCTGTGCCAAGCCAGTGTTCCGCTGACGGCGGAGAATGGATGGAAAGAAAATCGACTTTCACGATTTCCTCTTGATCCAAAAAGAGCGACACGCCATAGACGATCGACAAAATGATTCCTAAAATGATGAGCGAGCCAAGCGCGAGCCGATCCCGAACTACCTCCCGCCACATGATCGAAAAGGCGGAAGGGCTTTTCTCGATGTTCGCTCCGGCCGGCGTTGGGCCGCTGATTTCCGCTTTCATGTCAGCCGTCTTCCTCCTTTCCTACTCAATCCGGATGCGCGGGTCGACCGCACTCAAAATGATGTCCGACAACAGCGTGCCCACCAGCGTCGCCAAGCCGGAAATCATGACGAGCGCCGTCACGACGCTGTAATCCCGCTGCATAATCGACTGCAAAAACAGCTGGCCAAGCCCCGGGTAGCTGTAGATCGACTCCAAAAACACGGAACCGCCGACAAGCCCGGTGATTTCATACCCTAAAAACGCCGCGATCGGCAAAAACGAATTGCGCAAAATATGGCGCCAATAAATATGCCGCTCCGGCACGCCTTTCGCCCGCGCCGTTTTCACGAAATCTTTCACTTTCGTATCGATGATTTCGCTGCGCAAATATTGAATCGTAACAACCGTGTTGATGAGCGCTCCCGACAACGCTGGAAGCATGAGATGGTTCAATTTGCTTAAATAGTAAGCGAGCGTCCCTTCCTCGACCTGAACGTCCACGCTGCCGCCGGTTGGAAACCAGCCAAGGTGAAAGCCGAAAATAAACAGCATGATCAAAGCAAAAATGAACAGCGGCGTGGCAAACCCGAGATAGCTGTAGCCGACGATCAGCTTATCAGCCCATGTATCTGTCCATCGGCCCGACACGATGCCGAGCGGAATGGCAATCAAGTACGTCAAAATTAAAATCGCCGCCGACAGCAACACCGTATTCCCGATCCGTCCGGCCAGCAGATCGGTGACCGGCTGCTGGTGGGTATAGGAAAGGCCGAGATCCCCTTGCAGCATGTTTTTCACCCAACGGATGTATTGAATATGTACCGGATCATTCAAGCCAAGTTTTTCCCGCATTTCCTCAAGCGTCTGCGGATCCATTTTCGGGTTGGCCGCCAGCTGCCCCGTCAGCGCATCGCCCGGCATCGCCTTCGCCAGCAAGAAAATGAGGACGCTTAGCAAAAACAATTGCGGAATCATAATGAGGATTCGCCGTAAAATAAATTTCAGCATCTTCCCGTCTTCCCCTCTTTACGGAATGGCCACCGAGTGCGTCGGCGAAATCGGCTTGAGCGGGTGAGCCCGGCCGTTTTCATCAAAATAGCGCGAATACGACTGCTCGTATTCTTTTTCCACTTCGCGGCGAAGCGCCTCCTGCCGGCCGCGTTCGCGCGGATCGGCGTTCGGAATGGCGGAGAGCAGCCGTTTCGTATAAATATGCTGCGGATTCGTAAAAATTTCCTCGCTCGTCCCTTCCTCCACGAGCCGGCCGCGGTACATAATGCCGATGCGGTCGCACATATGCCGGATGATCCCTAAATCATGGCTGATGAACAAATACGTCAGCCCGTACTCCTGCTGGATTTCTTTCATGAAATTCAACACTTGCGCCTGCACCGACACATCAAGCGCCGACACCGGCTCATCGGCGATGATGAGCTTCGGATTGAGCGTGAGCGCCCGCGCAATGCCGATGCGTTGGCGCTGTCCGCCGGAAAATTCATGCGGATATTTGTAAATCGACTCCGCGCTCAAGCCGACCCGCTCTAAAACGTATTGCACCTTCTGCCGCTCCTCTTGCGGGGACAGGCGTTCAAAATTGCGGAGCGGCTCGGCGACAATATCGAGCACACGTTTGCGCGGATTGAGCGAAGAATACGGATCTTGGAAAATCATCTGGATGTCTTTTCGATACGGATGAAACTCGCGGCGGCGAAGCTTTGTCAAATCCGTTCCTTCAAACAGCACTTCCCCGGCCGTGGCGCGGATCAAACCGATGATCGTGCGCCCTGTCGTCGTCTTGCCGCAGCCGGACTCGCCGACGAGCCCGTACGTTTCCCCTTTGTGCAGCGAAAAACTGACATCATCGACCGCGCGCACGTGGTCGACCACCCGGCGAAAAAACCCGCCGCGCACAGGATAATACACCTTTAAATGCTGAATGTTAAGAAGCGCCATAATCGATTCCACCTACCGTTTGATCATCAGGGAAATAAAAATGTTCATAACATGTACAGCGCACCCAATGGCCCGGCTCCACTTCGCGCAGTTTCGGCTCCGCCTCATGCTTGTCGGCTCCGATCCAGCCGATGCGCGATTGGAAACGGCAGCCGCGCCGCGGCAGTTTATGCAACGGCGGAACGATCCCTTGGATGACATGGAGCCGTTCTTTTTTTGTTTGGGCGGACGGGATCGACTGCAGCAACGAGCGGGTATACGGATGGAGCGGACGGTGGAAAATGGCATCGACATCGGCCAATTCGACGATTTCCCCTGCGTACATGACGGCGACGCGGTCGGCCATTTCCGCCACCACCCCCAAATCATGCGTGATTAAAATAACGCTCGTTTTCATTTGTCGCTGCAGCTCTTTGAGCAGCCCCATAATCTGCGCCTGAATCGTCACATCAAGCGCCGTTGTCGGTTCATCGGCGATGAGCAGGGCGGGCTCGCAGGCGATGGCGATCGCAATCACGACCCGCTGCCGCATTCCCCCGGACAACTCGTGCGGATAACGGTGGTACACCTTTTCCGGTTCCGGAATGCCGACTTTGCGAAGCAAGTCGATCGTTCGCTTCTTTTTCTCGGCTGCTGACAACCGCAGATGGTAGTCCATGCTTTCTTCGATCTGCCGGCCGACCGTCATGAGCGGATTGAGCGCGGTTAACGGATCCTGAAAAATCATCCCGATTTCTTTGCCGCGAATGCGGTTGAGTTCAGCAACGGAGAGCGACAGCAAGTTTGTCCCTTTAAAGTGCAGGCGCCCCTCAATTTTTGTCTTTTCGGGCGGGTGGAGACCCATGATCGACAACGCGAGCGCGCTTTTGCCGCACCCCGACTCCCCGACAAGAGCGACGACTTCGTTCTCCCCGATCGCCAGCGAAACGTCGTCGACCGCCGCATAATAGTCATCATCGATGCGAAAAGAGACTCGCAGCCCCTCAATTTCCAACAACGTTTGCTTTGCCAATGTGTCCTTCTCCCTTTTGTTAGTTTCACTAAATTTTAGACTATGTATAATATTTTGATATTATTCTATCATATTTTTTCGCAAATTCAACATTTTCTAGTAATTTTTTTGATACCTTCCCAATCTTCTGACTAATCGACAACGCCACTATAGGCAACGGTTCGTGTTCGCTCCCATCCGTTGGACAATCAAGAGGCGGATGCTCCGTGAAGGAACCATCCGCCTCATCAATGGACAAAACAGCGGGAAAGGAGCCGACGGGCCGCGCCCCTCCCCTTTACGTCCGATTTTCGTTTGTTTATTTAAACGCCATCGCCGCCCGCACCGCTTTTTTCCAGCCCTCATAGAGCGCGGTCCGCTTAGCGTCGTCCATCTTCGGCTCAAACCGGCGTTCGAGCTGCCACTGAGCGGCAATCTTTTCGCGGCTATCCCAATAGCCGACCGCCAACCCGGCCAAATACGCCGCTCCGAGCGCCGTCGTCTCGTTAATGACCGGCCGCTCAACCGGCACGGCGAGCAAATCACTTTGAAACTGCATGAGCAAGTTGTTTTTGACCGCCCCGCCGTCAACGCGCAGCGTGGTCAGCGGGAGGCCGGAATCGGCTTCCATGGCGGCGAGCACGTCTTTCGTCTGATAAGCGAGCGATTCCAACGTCGCGCGGATGAAATGCTCTTTCGTCGTGCCGCGCGTGAGGCCGAACACCGCCCCGCGCACCTCGCTGTCCCAATACGGCGTGCCGAGGCCGACGAACGCCGGAACGACGTACACCCCGTCCGTGGACTCGACTTTTTCCGCGTACGTCTCGCTGTCGGCCGCCGTTTTGATCATCCGCAAGCCGTCGCGCAGCCATTGAATGGCGGAGCCGGCGACAAAGATGCTGCCTTCAAGCGCGTATTCGACCTTGCCATCGATGCCCCAGGCGATCGTCGTCAGCAGCCCGTGTTTCGATTGAACCGCTTTTTCCCCCGTATTCATCAACATAAAGCAGCCGGTGCCGTACGTATTTTTCGCCATCCCTTCCGCAAAGCACGCCTGACCGAACAAGGCCGCCTGCTGGTCGCCCGCCGCTCCGGCGATCGGCACTTCGACGCCAAAGAAATGGTATGGAACGGTTTTCGCGTATACTTGCGAGGATGGCCGCACTTCAGGAAGCATCGCCTTGGGCACGTTTAAAATCGCAAGCAGTTCGTCATCCCATTCAAGCGTATGAATGTTGAACATCAAAGTGCGCGATGCGTTCGAGTAGTCGGTCACATGGGCGCGGCCGCCGGATAACTTCCAAATGAGCCACGTGTCGATCGTGCCAAACAGCAGCTCGCCGCGCTCCGCCCGTTCGCGCGCCCCCTCGACATGGTCCAAAATCCATTTCACTTTCGTTCCCGAAAAATAAGCGTCAATGAGCAGTCCCGTTTTTTCGCGAAACAGCGGATCATACCCTTTCGCTTTCAACTCGTCGCAAATGCCCGCCGTCTGCCGTGATTGCCAGACGATGGCGTTGTAAATCGGGTTGCCGCTCTCTTTTTCCCAAACAACGGTCGTTTCCCGCTGGTTCGTAATGCCGATCGCCGCCACTTGTTCCGGCTTCACTTGCGCCTCGGACAAGACGCTGGCAATGACGGCAAGCACCGATCCCCAAATTTCGTTCGCGTTATGCTCGACCCAGCCGGGTTGCGGAAAATATTGGGTAAACTCTTTTTGCGCCATATGGACGATTTCGCCCTTTTGATTGAACAAAATCGCCCGCGAGCTCGTTGTGCCTTGGTCGATGGATAAAATGTATTGATCCATAGTCTCGTCCTCCCCTTTTCTTGGTCGTTTTCGATCCACTTCGTTTCCTTCGCGCCAGCAAAAACGGTTAAGAAGAATAGCGGCTTGCGGCGTTCGACGCCTTTCCGGCTGTCAGTTTCGCTCCGGCCAACACGACGGCCGTGGCCGTCAGCACTCCCCATAAGGCGCCGGTCGGTTTTCCTAAGAACACGGCTTTATACACCAAGCTGCCTAACGCGCCGCCAAGCAGCGGCCCGACAATCGGCACCCACGCATAGGACCAGTTCGACGACCCCTTTCCCGGAATCGGCAGCAAAAAGTGAGCTAGCCGCGGCCCAAAATCGCGCGCCGGATTAATGGCGTAGCCGGTCGTACCGCCGAGCGACAGCCCAATCGCCACAATCAAAAAGCCAACGACAAACGGATTGAGTCCATCGGCGAATTTGTTAGCGCCAATGGCCAAGATGGCCAAAACCAACACAAACGTACCGATGATCTCACTCAACAAATTGGCAGCCGGATTCGGCACGGCCGGCCCGGTGGCAAACACGCCAAGCTTGACGCCTGGATCGTCCGTTTCTTTCCAATGTGGCCAATAGTGGAGATAGATGATGGCAGCTCCAATCATAGCGCCGAGTACTTGTGCCAACACATAGCCGGGGACATCTTTCCACGGAAAATCGCCGCTGAGCGCCAACGCCACCGTCAACGCCGGATTTAGATGGGCACCGCTGTACTTGCCGACCGCATAAGCGGCCACCGCCACCGCCAGCCCCCATCCCATCGTAATGACGATCCAACCGGAGTTGGCCGCGTACGATTTCTTCAAATTGACCCCTGCACACACACCGGCGCCGAAAATAATCAGCAGCGCCGTCCCAACGAATTCTCCCAAAAATGCCGACATCCGTCTTCTTCCCCCTTTTCTTTCGTTATGTTTCGGTTCATTTCCTGCTTTGCTACCCTTCCGGAAGGGATTGGTTGGGCGAAAAACACAAAGACCCACACACTTCCCCTGCCAAGGGAACATGTGTGGGTCTCCGTTTCTCCGCCACAACAGAATATTAACTTACTTTGAGAATACCATTGTTTGAAAACGCTGTCAACCTATTTTTTGGCTAAAATTTGCACATAATCGAAGTCGAGCGTATCGACGGCGTCTTCGATCTGAAGGCGGGTGATGAACCGGTACGACCGGCCGGGGCGCGATGGCGGCAAGGTTTCGGGAATCACGTAGGAAAACGGAATTTCCTTTTTCTCGTTCGGCTTGATCGAAAACGCACCGGCGGCCGGAATGACGGCGACAATGTCATCGAGCTCCTTGCCGTTTTCGATTGTTTTTTGCACAAGCTCCACATCGAGCCGCTCGATCCTTTGTTCCACCGTTCCGCCGTAAATGTGGACGATTCCTTGAATCATTTCTCCCTGTCGCCATAACGATTTATCTAAGATCAAGTCGACGTGCGCCGACCCGACTCCGACTTTTGACATCATTTTGCGCAACAGCATCGTTGTCACCTCGTTTGGCCTCTCTTGTTACATTCAATATTACGAAAAAAAACCGCCGCCCGTTTCAGCCAAACGAAAAAATAAACAGACGCCCCCGCCGATGCGGCCACGTCTGTCCCAAGGCGAAAACAGGCGAACACGTTTTTTGTTACCGCTTACATTTGAGATTACCGCATTCGCTTTCAATTGTCAATCAACTATTCGTACACGTTTTCGCTTTCGATAATATAGTCGATCCGGATCACGGGAACCTCTTGCTGCTCCACTTCAGCAACGATCAAGCCGACGCGGTCGTGATAGATGCAAAATGTGTCTTGCCCTTTGCGAAACGCTGATTCTCCATACGAAAGAACCATGTGGTAAATTTTGTTGTCGCTGAAATAGCGGCGGCTGACCCGGCTGCCCAGTCGGACGATCACTTCTTGACCCGCGATTTTCCCGCGGTACATCCGCTTCTCCCCCTTTTCGCCGTTCCTATTCCAATGTATGGCTTTTGTTTCCCGTTCATGACTTTTTCCTTAGATGACTGGTGAAAAACAACCAATTGGCTCGATTGGGGAGAAGTCACGAGGAATGAAATGATGACGTTGCAACGTTTTTTGGTTTGGGAACACTGTCGAAGAGCAGTATTTCTCCTTAAATCACCGGCCTCTTAGAAGGACGGTGATCTCTAGGAGACCGGTGATTTAAGCGGACAAGCCGTTTATCAAACCCGTTTTTCAAATAGAAAAGCCTCGTCGCATCACGATCACCTTTCAAACGATCCCCCATTGCTCAAAAGAAACAACCGTTTTTCACCAGCCTTCTAGGCAACATGCCTGTTTGGCGATGGTGAAACAATTTTTTCGGAAATTTCCTTTCTTTTGCTTGACGCGGTGACGCCCGGTAGTGTATAGTTAAGTCATCACATAACAGAATATATTTCAGGCATTCAGCATGAAGGCGCACCTTGGATTGCTGTGGAGTATATTTTGTTATTTGATAAAATCTCAAGGTTAGCCGATCAGGCTAAAAGTATTAGGAGGAATTCAGCATTATGCAACGTGGTAAAGTAAAATGGTTTAACAATGAAAAAGGTTACGGTTTCATCGAAGTGGAAGGCGGTTCGGACGTATTCGTACACTTCACAGCCATCCAAGGTGAAGGGTTCAAAACGTTAGAAGAAGGCCAAGAAGTTTCGTTTGAAATCGTCCAAGGAAACCGCGGACCGCAAGCAGCGAACGTTGTCAAATTATAAGGCTTCGTTGACATAGACGAAAGAACGGGAGCGGAAACAAAAGGCACCTTGCACAGTCAAGGTGCCTTTTTCCATTTCGATGCATAGATTCAGTCAAGAGGCAAACAATAGCAAAGGGAGGTGTTGATATGGCGAATCATGATGCCAACATACATACAGGCTACAACGATTTGAAACAAGTGGAACTGTTCGTGGAGACGGCGGAAAAAATGGTCGGCCACGCCACAATGCAGCTCGACCCCGAGATGATTCAGCACGCCGAACGAGCGGTGCAAAACGCCCGCCATCAGCTAGCTCGCGCTCGCCAAGAAGCAACGGGCACAGACGATGACGTTCTCGCCCGCTGCGAACAGCGGCTGGCCCGCGCCGAACATCAGCTGCGCGAGGCGCAGTCATAATCCGAATCGAA
This sequence comes from Geobacillus sp. C56-T2, assembly GCF_007829715.1. Taxonomy (NCBI): domain Bacteria; kingdom Bacillati; phylum Bacillota; class Bacilli; order Caryophanales; family Anoxybacillaceae; genus Geobacillus; species Geobacillus sp. C56-T2. The sequence continues at coordinate 1,285,989 of NZ_VJWB01000001.1, read as the reverse complement.
TGGGGGGTGTCCCAAAAGGAGCGGGATCCCCTCTTTCGTTGCTCGATATACGTGCTGACTGCTTCTGCCGCCCGATAAGTTGTACCGATCTTGAAGGCAGACAACCTTTTGGGTCAGCCTCTTGTTGCGTCCGGGCATCAAGGGCAACGTTTCTTTGTCCGCGGTTCGGCCAGGTCCGCATGCGCCAGCCGTACTCAAGACCATGGCCGCGGTGCCGTTCCGTCGCCCTATTGACGCGGACGGGGCGGGGCGGAAAGCAGCATTTCCCCGTACTGCCGCATCTGTTCGCCCACCGTGCAGCGCTGAATGCAAAACGCCTGGGCGTACGTTTTTCCGTACTCTTTGCGGAACGTGCTCTTTAAAAAACAGCCATCGCAGTACATTTCTTCAAGCTGAGCGATTTGTTCCAATATTTCTTTCCGTCGGTTTCGCTTCTTTCCCATCGAACCTTACCCTTTCTCTGTCAATTCCATCCGGCTTGTGATCAGCTGCCCGGCAAGCGCTTGGCGGGCGAGCGCGTCCGCCTCTTTATTTTGCTTGCGGGAAATCGGTTCATACAACGGGTCGATGTGAAGCTCGCGCAGTTTTGCCTCGATACGGTCGAGCCAAGCGTTGTAATCGTCTTCAAAGCAAGGCCAGTCGCCCGACAGCTGCTTCAAGACGACGTGAGAATCGCCGCGAAACGTCACCGGCAAATGATGGACGCCAAGCTCCTCAAGCAGCTGCATCACAAACCAAAACGCCGCATATTCGGCCTCGTTGTTCGATTTGATTTCGCTGAGGCGGCGGTTGGCGCGCAGCCGGTAGCGCTGGTCGTTTTGCTTGTAATACACGACCGCGCCGACACCACCTTGAGAAGTTTGATGATCGAACCCGCCGTCGAAATAAACGACGACTTCATGCGGTTCGGCCGCGATTTCTTCAAGAAGTTTGCCAAGCTCCTTTTTCGACCATGCCGTGCCATTTCGGTCCATGAACTCGAGCGCCTTCGTCCGCCCGGTTTTTTCAAAATCGCCCGCGACGGCGAGCGCGTCTTTCGCCTCGAGCCATTCCGAAGTCAACCGCACCGCCTGTTTGTTGGGCGTGACGTACGTCCAATGAATTTGCACCTCCAACGTTCTGCCACCCTTTCGCATCACGATGATTGAGGCTGCTTTTTATTTTACCACACTCGTTCCCGTCTGTTCATCGTTTTCCGCCTCGATCGCTCTGTTCCAAAAAAGTATGTTTTTTTCGGCGCATTTATGATACACTAGCGGCTAGCAGCCGATCAAATGGCTCGACGTGAACAGACAAACAAGGGGGGATCGAATTGAAGCAGCAAACCGTCGCTGATCTTAGTTTGCTGGCGGTGGCGTTCGTCTGGGGGGCGACGTTTGTCGTCGTCCAAAACGCCATTTCCTTTTTAGAGCCGTTATCGTTTAACGCCGTCCGCTTCAGTTTGGCCGGCTTGTCCTTGTTCGCATGGACAGCCATCGTTTCCCGTCCGCTGCTCGGCCAGTTATCATGGCGGATCGTCGGCGCCGGGGCTTGGATGGGGCTGTGGCTGTTTAGCGGCTATGCATTCCAAACGGTCGGGCTTTTGTATACAACTTCCTCGAAAGCAGGCTTTATTACCGGGCTGAGCGTCGTGCTCGTGCCGCTGTTTTCGTTTTTGATGCTAAAGCAAAAACCGACCGCAAATGCAGCTGTCGGAGCGGTGCTCGCCGCCTTCGGTTTATATTGGCTGACGGGCGGAGCCGAGCTGTCATTCAACCGCGGCGACGTTTTCGTCTTCTTTTGCGCCATTTCCTTTGCCATGCACATTCTTATCACTGGTCAATATTCGTCACGTTATTCGACATTGCTGTTAACGATGGTGCAAATTTTTACCGTCGCTGTCCTCTGTTTCATCTTTGCTTTTTGGTTTGAGGAGGCGACAAACATGTGGAACACGGCGGTGCTCCGCCGCCCGGAAGTATGGGGAGCGCTCGCCGTGACATCGCTGTTGGCAACGACCGCCGCTTTTTTGATCCAGACGGCGGTGCAAAAACATACGACTCCCGCCCATGTCGCTCTCATTTTCGCCATGGAGCCGGTGTTCGCCGCTTTGACGGCGTATCTTTGGGCGGGGGAACGGCTGTCGCCATCCGCTTGGCTCGGCGGCTTCGCCATTTTGGCTGGCATGGTGCTTGCCGAACTGCCTAGCGTGCGCTTATGGGGGAAGCGGTGGCGAGCAAAGCGGAACATCTCCTCATAGCAACAAAAGCTGTTCTGCATGAAAGGCGGGACAGCTTTTTTCGTCGCATTGGGCGTCACTGTCCATCATCCCGGCAGCGAACCGATCCACGTCTGCAACGTTTCTCCGCTTGAAAAACGAAAGGGACGGCGCTTCCTTGCTCGTTCACTTGCCGGCCTTCCCGAAAGACGGTGAAAAACACGTTTTTCTAAGGGAAAAAGAAACATGGCGTCCATCCTGCTTTCCAAATTAAGAAATGGCATAATGCAGCTTCATTGTCCGGTCCATCTCATCCTCCTGAAGCGCCGATGCCTCATTCGCTTCACCGTCTAGCCTTTCGCCGGCGGCGGCACGCCCAATGGGAAACAGCGCCAGTCGCGATCCCAAGAAGCGCTCCGCCGACGACTTCGATCGGCTCGTGGCCGAGGCGGGCGCGGAGCTGTTGCTGCCGTTTTTTGTATACGGCCTGTTGCGGATCGTCTTCGAGCTTTTTCACCTCTTCGGCAAGCTCGTTCAGGCGCAAGGCAAGTTCGCCCGCCTGGCGCCGCACTCCTTGCGCATCGTACATGACGATTAATCCGAACAGCGCGGCGAGCGCAAAATCAATCGTCCGCATCCCCCGCTCTAACGCGATAAACGTCGCCAACGCCGAAACGCCGGCGGAGTGGGAGCTCGGCATTCCTCCTGTTTCGAAAAACAACCGCCAATCCCATCGGCCTGTCTCAAGCTGTTTGATCGGGATCTTTAAAAACTGTGCCAGCGCGATCGTTGCGAGCGCCGTTTTTAACCCTTTGTTCATCGCTCTTCCCTCCTTTGCCGGCCGTGCTTTGCTTATATTTTCACCTAGACCGGCCATACTATCCAAGTGGAGGTGAAAACGATGGCGAAAAACGGCGGCCGCAATCGCGGCACGAAGGCGCCGGGCGTCAACCCGCAAGGCTTCGGCCAAGATGGAACGCTTACTCCGGACCCGAAAAGCAAGCTCGAAAACGCGGCGAAAAAGCTCAACACAAAATAAAGCAGGCTTCCCGATGCGGAAGCCTGCTTTTTGTCGTTATTGCTTCACTTTCGCCAATTTTTCGCGCAGCACCATTTGCAAAATGCCGCCGTGGCGGTAGTAGTCGATTTCGACTTCGCTGTCAAAGCGGACGATCACGTCAAACTCTTTTTTCTCACCCGTCTCTGGGTTCGTCGCCGTCACTTTGACAAGATCGCGCGGTTTGACGTTTTCATCGATGTGAATGTCAAACACTTCTTTGCCCGTCAAGCCGAGCGTTTCCGCGTTTTCGCCTTCTTTGAATTGCAGCGGCAGAACGCCCATCAACACGAGGTTCGAGCGGTGGATGCGCTCAAAGCTTTCGGCGATAACCGTCTTGATGCCGAGCAAGAACGTCCCTTTCGCCGCCCAGTCGCGCGAGCTGCCCATGCCGTAGTCTTTGCCGGCGACGACGACAAGCCCGGTGCCGTCCTGTTTGTATTTCATGCACGCGTCATAAATCGACATCACTTCACCGGTCGGCCAGTACGTCGTGTAGCCGCCTTCCGTGCCCGGCGCGATTTGGTTGCGGATGCGGATGTTGGCAAACGTGCCGCGCATCATCACTTCATGGTTGCCGCGCCGCGAACCATATGAGTTGAAGTCTTTCGGCTCGACGCCTTTCGAGATCAAATATTGGCCGGCTGGCGTGTTTTTGCCGATCGAACCGGCTGGTGAAATATGGTCGGTCGTGACTGAATCGCCGAATTTGCCGACGACGCGCAAGCCGGTAAGCGGTTCAACTTGACGCACATCCGGGGACAGCCCTTCAAAGAACGGCGGATTTTGGATGTACGTCGAGTTTTCGTCCCATTGGTAAAGCGGCTCATCCGTCGTCTCGATGGCGTTCCAGCGCGGATTGCCGTCGAACACGCGCTCATATTCTTTGCGGAACAGTTCCGGATCGACCGCTTGCTTGACGACGTCTTTCACTTCTTCCATCGACGGCCAAATGTCGCGGAAGTAAACGTCATTGCCGTCTTTGTCTTTGCCGATCGGCTCGTTGAGCAGATCGATGTCGACCGTGCCGGCGAGCGCATAGGCGACGACCAGCGGCGGCGACGCCAAATAGTTGCCTTTCACTAGCGGATGGATGCGGCCTTCAAAGTTCCGGTTGCCGGACAGAACGCTTGTGACAAGCAAATCGCTTTCCGCGAGCGCTTTTTCGAGCTCCGGCGCGAGCGGGCCGGAGTTGCCGATGCACGTGGTGCAACCGTAGCCGACGATGTTGAAGCCGAGCTGCTGGAGATACGGCAGCAAGCCCGAGTCACGCAAGTAGCCGGTGACGACTTTCGAGCCCGGCGCAAGCGACGTTTTCACGTATTTCGGCACTTGCAAGCCTTTTTCCACCGCTTTTTTCGCCACCAAACCAGCCGCCACAAGGACGTATGGGTTGGACGTATTCGTACAGCTCGTGATCGCCGCGATGACGACCGCGCCCGTTTTCAGCTTGACTTGTTCACCGTTCAGCTCGACGGTAATTTCCCGCTCCAAATCCGCTTCCGTCAGGCCGAAGCCTTGGTTGCCTTGCGGCGCTTTCACCGCTTCGCGGAACGATTGTTTCATTTTCGAGAGCGGGATCAAATCTTGCGGCCGTTTCGGTCCGGACAAGTTCGTTTCGATTTCCGACAAATTGATTTCGACGACGTCCGTAAACACCGGCTCCGGCGCGTCCGGCGTGTAGAACAAGCCGTTCGCTTTGCAGTACGCTTCAACGACTTGAACGTGATGTTCGTCGCGGCCGGTCAAGCGCAAATAGTCGAGCGCTTCAGCATCGACCGGGAAGAAGCCGCACGTCGCTCCATACTCCGGTGCCATGTTGGCGATCGTTGCCCGGTCGGCAAGCGGCAAGGTCGCCACGCCCGGTCCGAAAAATTCGACGAATTTACCGACAACGCCTTTTTTCCGGAGCACTTGCGTCACCTTAAGCGCCAAGTCGGTGGCCGTCGCTCCGTCCGGCAACTTGCCCGTCAGGCGGACGCCGACGACTTCTGGCACTGGGAAGTAGGACGGTTGGCCGAGCATGCCAGCTTCCGCTTCGATGCCGCCGACGCCCCAGCCGAGGACGCCGATGCCGTTGATCATCGTCGTATGCGAGTCCGTGCCGACGAGCGTATCCGGGAACGCTTCGTATTCGCCGTTTTCCCCTTCGACTGCATGAACGACGCTAGCCAAATATTCCAAGTTCACTTGGTGGACGATTCCTGTAGCCGGCGGAACAGCCCGATAGTTGTTAAACGCTTTTTGCGCCCATTTCAAAAACTTGTACCGCTCGGCGTTCCGTTGAAATTCCAAGTCCATGTTGTACTCGAGCGCATCGTCCGACCCGTAACGGTCGACTTGCACCGAGTGGTCGATGACGAGATCGACCGGAATTTCCGGGTTAATTTCATACGGATCTCCGCCCAAATCGGCCATCGCTTTGCGCATGGAAGCCAGATCGACGACGGCAGGCACGCCGGTGAAGTCTTGCAAAATGACGCGCGACGGCTTAAACGGCACGTCGATCTCTTTCATTTCCGGCGTTCCCCATTTCGCCAAGTTCTCGACGTGCTCTTTCGTAATGACGCGGCCGTCGACTTGGCGAAGCACCGATTCAAGCAACACTTTGATCGAGTACGGCAGGCGGCTCACCTGACCGATGCCCGCTTCTTCAAGCGCTTGCAAGCGGTAATAATTGTATTTTTTACCGTTGACTTCGAATGAAGAGCGGGCGTTGAATACATCTTGTTTCGCCATATGTACAACCCCCTTCACTTCACAATAATACTATACTATTTTTTTGCGCAAAAGTCGAAAAAATCGTATCCATTCTCGCATTCCTCGCAAAGCTTGGCACGACTTTATCTTATTATAAAACGGGAAGGACTGTAAATCATGGATTTCTAATGACCTTCCTCCTTGTTTTCTTATCACGCCCTAGTCGGAATAATCCCCTTGTTTCATCACAAACTACAACCGGAGGTGAACGAAATGGCCAAACGAAAAGCCAATCACGTCATTCCCGGTATGAACGCGGCCAAAGCGCAAGGAATGGGCGCCGGCTACAACGAAGAGTTTTCCAATGAACCGCTGACCGAAGCGCAGCGCCAAAACAACAAAAAACGAAAAAAGAACCAGTAGCGTGGCGGCCGCTCCGCCATCCCGGCCTGCCATAGCGCACAAAAAAGGGAATGTCCGCCGCCGGCATTCCCTTACTCGTTTTGATTGATTTCCTCCACAATGGCCTGCAAGTCGCTGCGAAATTTCTCGAGCTGCACGCGCTGTGTTTCCGAGGCGACTTCGAGCGCGTTTTCAATTTGGGCGAACGCCTCGTTGACTTCCTGACGCAGATGGGCCAGCTGGTGGCCGTAGTCGGCTTGATCGCGCACCAAGTGATCGTGCCATTCTTTCGCTTCCATCGTCGCCTTTTGCGCCGCTTGAAACGCGTCCTGTTTCGTTTTATGATACACCATCGCTCGTCCCTCCTTCGCGGTCGTTCACTACTTATCGTTTCAAACTGGGCGCAAATTATGCGCTGAATAAGCGAAAGCACAACGCCGCATGCTAACGGACAAAGGAGGGACAACCAATGACAAACAAAAACGATGGCAAAGATATGCGCAAAAACGCGCCAAAAGGCGACAATCCCGGGCAGCCGGAGCCGCTTGACGGTTCGAAAAAAGTGAAAAACCGCAACCATACGCGGCAAAAGCATAATACAAGCCACGACATGTAAACGTCTTGGAGCGGCGCTGACCGCTTCGGCCCGGTCATAGGGCGCCGCTCCCTTGTTTTGTTCGTCTGTCGTCGCTTGTTCACACCTTGAACCGGATTGTACTTCCGGCGTTGCTTTTGGACACTGGTGTTTCGCCGCGGTCTCAATGAGTTTACGTAATAACATTATGGTATACAAAATCGATTTGCTTTTCTGCCCCCTTGCCTAGATGACTGATGAAAAACGGTTGTTTCTCTATAAACGATGGGGGGAGCGTGTGAAAGGCGATACCGATGCGACAGGGTTTTTCTATTTGAGAAACGAGGCCGGTAAACGGCCTGCTTCCTTCAATCACCGGCCTTCTAGGAGGCTGGTGATTGAATCGTAAATACGGCTTTACCGTGTCATTTCTCAATTCGAAAAACCTTGTTGCATCGATTCTGCTTTTCGTCTATTCTCCCCATTGAGTAAGGGAATCAGCCGTTTTTCACCGTTCTCCCAGACGATCGCGGGCAAGGGGAACCGCTTACGGAGTCATTCGTTCGTACAGTTCGATAAATTCCGCGGCCAGCTCTTTGACCGCCATCGCGGTCATTAAATGGTCTTGAGCGTGCACCATGAGCAGTGTCACAACGGTCGATTGCCCGCCGGCTTCTTGTTGCAGCAGCGATGCTCAGTCCAACCCGAGAACGAGAGCCAACTCTTCAGCGCTCACCCACCGCTTCCCATTCCGTTCCCATTCTTGCAGCGTTTCGTAGACAAGATCCACTCTTTTCACAGCCGCTCCCCCCTTGATCAACACATTCGCAACCGCACCGGCAAACTCCTGCCGGCTTCCCGCGGAAACGTTGGACCGATCCGCCGCCCTTCCTTGGCCGGACACCGCTACACCGGTCGAAAAGCGCCCGCCTTTGTCAGCGGTGTCATGACCGTCAGTGCGAAAACATCGAGAACACGGTTGACCCTCACGAAGCCAGAAAAACTCCGCTTTTTTCTCAACAACATGGCGGCGGAACATGTTTTTCCCCGCCCTAGCATGAACATCACAACTCGTCGAAGAGCGATTTTCGTAGAAAAAAAGAGCGTCCCCAAAAGCGGGGAAACGCTCTCCTCTTTGTCGATCGGCTGTGCTTTACTCAACCGGCCATCCTTTTTGAAGCCGAACCGTTTATTTCGTAAAGACGTGATGCCCAATGCGAATCGTCACCGGGCGCGACAACATCCATTTGTCTTTGGTGATTTTCGGATTGTAGAAATAAAGTGAGCCGCGGCGGTCGCTCGGAAACAAGGCCAACGCCTTGTCAACGGCCGCGTAATCTTGCTTGGTCGGCCGAATACGGGTCAACTTTCCCGTTTTGACCGGCACAAACGCATAACCGGATTTCGTCTTTTGATAAATGACGCCGCGCACCGTTTTTGGAAACTCCGGGTGCGTTGTGCGGTTGAAAACGACAAGCGCCACTTCCACCTTGCCGGCAAACGGCTCGCTCGAACCGGTTTCCGCCTGCACCAACTGAGCGAGCAGCTTCCGGTCGGCGGCGCTTAATGAGATCGATTTCTTCTTTGCCGGCGCCGAAGCCGTCCGCTTCCCTGCCGCCGGAACCTTCAGCCGTTCTCCAGCGTAAATGAAGTCATGCTTTAAGCCGTTTAGTGCGCGCAGCGATGAAACGGTCGTATGGTATCGCTTGGCGATCGCTGACAGCGTATCGCCCTTTTTTATTTGATAGTATGTATACGAGCCAGCCGCTTCCGTCGTCGGCCCCTGCCAGCCGAACGCCAGAAAACAGGCGGCAGCGAGCGCGATCATCGTCTTTTTCATTCCTTCGATCCCTCCCTAGTTCTCCACGTTCCGCCTAGCTTCTTTGTCTATTAGATAGATTAGCAGGCGGCAGGAAGGACGTCACTGTCTATCATTTCCATTCCTATCTAGGCTTACCTTGCGAACGCTTGTTGTTCTAAGGCGGGACAAGCTTTTTTACAGTTGCGTTACAGTTGCGTTACGATCGATGACAGGCGCCCCTATCGGTTTCTTTGTGGCGAAACAGCGGGAGCGCGTTTTGAGCCGAGGCGGCGCCAAACTTGCCAAACAGCACGCTTTTCGACATAATAATAGACGAATCTTGCGCCAAATCCAGCCGGAAAGCGGGATCGCCTTTTGGTTGGAATACGACCCGGCGGCCGTCGCACCCAATGGCTTGACAGGGCAAAGGGCGCATAGCACCGAATTAACGCATGGGAGTGGGGATCATGCTGACGGGATGGTTTCTCTGGTTTATTCTGTTTTGGGTCGTTTTTTTGCTCGTCATGATGTCCATTGGCGGCTTTTTCATGTTCCGCAAGTTTTTAAAGCGACTGCCGAAAGAAGACGGAAAATCGGAGCTGGACTGGCAGGAGTATTACATTGAACAGACGCGCCATTTATGGGGGGAAGAAGAAAAAGCGCTTCTTGAGGAACTCGTTCGCCCCGTGCCCGAATTGTTCCGTGACGTCGCGCGGCAAAAGATCGCCGGCAAAATCGGTGAACTTGCCTTGAAGGAACAGGCGCCGCGCATCACGCGCGACCTGTTGATTCGCGGTTACATCATCGCAACGCCGAAGCGCGACCATAAATTTTTGATTCGGACATTGCAGGCGAAAAACATCGATCTCGCTCCTTATCAGCATTTGCTAGAAAGCCGCTGACCGTCCCTCGCATTCCCGAAAAAGCGGTTCGCGAGCGTAAAAAAGCGCCCCGCTCGTTTTTCGGGACGCCATCATTTATGTGAGGACCGGCGGCTTCAACCGCGCGGCCAGCTTCCGATATGAAACGTACATGGCAATTCGCCACGGGACGATCATCGAAAACGCCAGCAAGTAAAACATTCCGCTTAATTGGCGGTAATCAATCGTCCGCCCTAAATACGTTTTCAAACCGAGGCGAATGATGATCAACCCAAGCAAAATCCAAATGAACGCCTTCGAACGTTTCAAATAAATGTCATGGCCGCGAACTTCAAATTTCGATGTTTTGATGAGGAACAACGAAAAAAACAACCCGAGAACGACCGCTTCGATGAGCTCGCCGCGCGTGACCCGGAACACCGGATCAATGAACATCAGCGCGCCGGTGCTCATAAACAGCGGCGGCAAAATGATTTTTTTGGCGTTGGTCGGCTTTTCCGACGCCTTTATGCGCACAAAGAAGATGAAAAACGCCATCACGACGGCGATGAGCGAGGTAAAGAGCGTCAAAGCCATCACCTTCTTCCGACAAAAGTAGCTGGACAACGTTATTATAGCAAAAACCGTTTCGCTTGCCTACCACCGCGCGTGCCGATTATACCCAGAAACTCCCTTTCCCAAGTGCAAGTCTTTTTATAAAAGGCGGGCGACCGCTTCCAGCACGCGTTGTTCTTCGAATGGCTTGACGATGAAATCCGCCGCCCCCGCCTCGACCGCTTCCACGACCATGCGCTGCTGGCCGAGCGCCGAGCAGATGATGATTTTCGCTCCCGGATCCAACTCCTTGATCGCCCGCACCGCCTCGATGCCGTTCATCACCGGCATCGTGATGTCCATAATGACGAGATCGGGGCGCAGACGACGGTACAATTCCACCGCATCCTTGCCGTTTTCCGCCTCGCCGGCCACCTCATGATGCCCCTTCTGCAAAATGCGCGCCAACGTTACCCGCATGAACTTCGCGTCATCGACCACTAAAACAGAAGCCATATTCCACTCTCTCCTTTTCCACGAAAATCTTGTAAAATCAAAACATGAGCGCCTTCATTGCTCGGTCAAAGGCGACATAGCGCTTTCCACGAAAATGTTGTAAAATCAAAACCCGGTAAAGCCGCCAAACAAGCTCGTCGCATACCCAATCAGTTTCGTCATCCAATCAAAATACAAAATCACGCCCATCGCGATCATGACATAGCCGCCCGCTTTCATCATGGACGCGCTATGGCGATGAATCCATTGCAGCTTGCCAAGGAAAAACGACAGTACGAAAAACGGGACGGCAAAACCGAGCGCATAAGCGAGCATATAGAGGATTCCCGACCCGGGATGGGTGGCCGCCAGCGCCACGACAGCCACTAAAATCGGGCCCATGCACGGCGTCCAACCGGCGGCAAACGCCATGCCGATCAGCATCGAGCCGACATAGCCGGAGGGCCGCTCACGAAACGATACACGCCGATCTTGCAGCAAAAATCCCGGCTTCCATACCCCGGCCACGACGAGACCGAGCGCGGTGATCACCACGGCGCCGATTTGCCGAATCGCATCTTGGTAATCGACAAACAAGCGGCCGATTAGCGAGGTGCCGAAGCCGAGCGAAACAAAAATGAGCGAAAATCCGAGCAAAAAACAACCCGTATGCCATAGGCTGCGGCGATTGAGCATCGCGTTTTCTTCTTTCAGCTCGCTGACCGACATGCCGGTAATATAGGATAAAAACGCCGGATAAAGCGGCAGAGTGCACGGGGAAAGAAATGACAAAAATCCGGCGCCAAATGCGAGAAACACATTCAATTGATTCACGGGCGAATTCACTCCTAGTCGTTTCTATAATTAAGTTGCCATTTTGTTTTCCATCCCGCTGACTACTCTCATAACGGCTTGTACTTCGATGAAACCCGCAACGAAAAATCGGAAATTCTCATTTTGTTTTACGTAGCATTGCTCGCTCTTTTTGTCACCTTGCCAGCTTGTTAGATGATAAAGACGGGACATGGAGATCGGAAATGGTTTATTACAATCGATCTATATTTCTATTTTAGCAAAAATGCGCCCTTTCGTATAATGCGTTTCTCATGTTTTTTGGACAATTTTTCTATTTTCCATTTTTGTATTCATTGGTAAAATAGTATAAAATACAAGAGGAAAAGGGCGATTTTTCGTGCCAAAACAAAGCTTATTGACATTGATTGAACAAAAACGGATGGAGCTTGTCGATATCGTCGCCAAAACCGGCCTGAACTCGCCGGCCGCCATGAAAATCAGCAAAGAACTCGACACGCTGCTCAACGCCTATCAGCGCGAGCAAAGAAACGAACGAAAGCAAAGCGCCTCCCGCTAAAGCGGAACCGGCGCTTTTTCTTTGCCCAAAAGCGCCCATCGAACGCTGCCGGCGGCCAAAACGAAAAACCTTGCCGATGCTCCGCCTAGCGGCGGGCATCGACAAGGCCGTTTTGCAGCAAATACATTTGATAATAAATCCCCCGTTGCGCCAAGAGCTGCTGGTGCGTGCCGCGCTCAACGATTTCGCCGCGCTTTAGGACGAAAATTTGATCCGCGTCTTGAATGGTGGACAAACGGTGGGCGATCACCAGCGTCGTCCGCCCTTTTCGCATTCGCGCGAGCGCTTCTTGAATCGCTTCCTCGGTTTCTGTGTCAATATGGGCAGTCGCTTCATCGAGCACCAAAATTTTCGGATCGGCAGCGATCGTGCGTGCAAAGGAAAGAAGCTGGCGCTGACCGCTCGATAACGTCGCCCCGCGCTCAGCGAGCACATGGTCGTAGCCCCCCGGCAGCCGCTCAATGAACGGCTCGGCTTGCACCAATCGGGCGGCCGCCCTCACCCGCTCCTCATCGATGGCTTCGTTGTACATGCGAATGTTGTCCCGCACCGTTCCGTAAAACAAAAACGGATCTTGCAAGACAAGGCCTAGCCGGCGGCGGAGCTCGGCGCGCGAATAATCGCGGATCGACCGGCCGTCAAGCAAAATATCGCCGCGGTCAAACTCGTAAAAGCGCATGAGCAAGTTGATGATCGAGCTTTTGCCGCTGCCCGTATGGCCGACAAACGCGACCGTCTGTCCGGGATGAATCACAAATGACACGCGCTTGATGACATCTCGTTTGCCATCGTAAGAAAAACTGACATCGCGAAACTCAATTTCACCGCGCTCGATCGTATACGGAGCTTGTTCCGGATGAAACGGCGCCTCCTCCTCGCGGTCAAGAAGGGCAAAGACGCGCGAGGCGGAAACGATCGCCTGTTGATACAGCGACAGGCGCATCATCATTTGCGTTACCGGCTCAAAAAAACGCTCCAAATAGTTGACAAAAGCGTAGAGCACGCCGATCTCAACCGGGCTTTCGAGCGCAGAAATGCCAAAAAAGCCAAGCACAACCATAATCGAAGCCATATAGATCACATCGATCGCCGGCCGAAGCAGCAGCCCGTCAAGGCGGATGTTTCGCATCCCTGCCCGGTAGTGCGCCTCGTTCACAGCCGCGAACTCCCGGTAGAGGCGCTGCTGTTGACGAAACGCTTGAATGATGGCCATCCCTTGCAACGACTCATTCAATTTGGCATTCAGTTCGCTCAGCCGCTCGCGCATGTCTTGATAAAATACCGAGCTGTAACGGCGATACGTGCGCATAATGAGCGCGATGGCCGGCAGAATGAACAGGCAAAACAACGCGAGCCGGACGTTGAGCACAAACATGGCGATAAACACGCCAATGACAAACAGACCGTTTTGCACAAACACCGCTAAAACGCTAATAAACATGTCTTTGATGGCTTCCGTGTCATTCGTGACCCGCGAGACGATGCTGCCGCCTGGCGTTCGGTCGAAATAGCTCATCCCAAGGCGGTGCACCTTGGAAAACACGTCCATCCGCAACGCTTGAATAATATATAAAGCGAGCCGCTGAAATTCAACAAGCTGAAAGTACGTGATCACGGTTTTCGCCCCGAGCACGCCGAGATAAGCGGCAGCCAACGCCGCCACCGGCTCAAAAGCCAGGCGGCCCGGCATGAGATAATCATCGATGAACACCTTCACCAAGTACGGTCCGGCAAGCTCGCCGGCCGTGGACAAAAGAAGAAGGAAAAACGCAAGCGCGGCTTCCTTTTTGTATCTTCCCATGTAAGAAAGCAACCGCCAAAGCACCCGCCGCTGTTCTTTGGCCGTCAACGTCTGCCCGTTCATGCCATCCCTCCGATCTGTGGTCCTTCCACGAACGCTTCGAGCTGTTGGCGCTGATGCATGTCGCGATACCAGCCGTCTTCGGTCACAAGCTTCTCGTGGGTTCCGGCCTGCACGATTCGTCCGCCATCGAGCACCACGATCCAATCGGCATGCTCGACCGCGCTTAAACGATGAGCGGCGATGATCGTCGTTTTGCCGCGCCGCTCTTGTTTTAAGGCGGCCAAAATGCGCGCTTCCGTTTTCGCGTCAACCGCCGACAACGCGTCGTCCAAAATGAGCACTTCCGGATTTGTCAACAGCGCCCGTGCGATCGACAACCGCTGTTTTTGTCCGCCTGACAAAGAAACGCCGCGCTCGCCGACAACGGTCGCATAGCCGTCTGGAAATTGAAGAATGTCCTCATGAATATGGGCGAGCTGCGCCGCCCGCACGATTTCCTTTTCCTCAGCCTCCGGTTGGGCGAAGGCGATATTGTCGCGCACGGAAGCCGAAAACAAAAAATGGTCTTGCGGCACGTAACCGATCGCCGAGCGGAGCGCCGACAGCGTGTAACCGCGAATGTCGCGGCCGCCGAAGCGAATTTCTCCGTCATAGCCGTCAAACTCGCGCAGCAACAGACGAAGCAGCGTCGTTTTCCCGGCCCCGGTTTTGCCGACAACGCCAAGCGTCGCCCCGCTCTTGAGCCGAAATCGAATGTCCGAAAGCGCCGTCCTCATCTCCCCAGGATAGGCGAACCGCTTGATGTCGTACTCGATGTCGCCGCGCGGGGGAACGTCGATGGCATCGGGAGCTTCCTGAATTTCATCCTGCTCGGCCAGCAGCGCCCGCACCCGGTCATACGAGGCGCGTCCGCGCTCAACGATGTTAAACAGCCAGCCGAACGCCAACATCGGCCAAATGAGCAAGCCGAGATAGGTGGTAAACGATACGAGCTCCCCAATCGTCAGTTCGCCGGTCAACACCATCTCGCTTCCAAACGCGACCGCGAGGAAAAACGACAGCCCGACAAGGAAGCCGATCGTCGGGTCAAAGAGCGCATCAATTTTGGCGACAGCGATATTTTTAGCCACCACATCTTCCGATTGACGGCGAAACGCCTCCACATCTTGTTTTTCATACCCAAACGCTTTGATCACCCGAATGCCGCTGATGCTTTCCTGCACTTTATCGTTGAGTGACGAGAACGCCTCTTGCGCCGTAACAAACCGCCGATGAAGGATCGCTCCGTAGCGGCTCGTCGCCACCGCCATCACCGGCAGCGGCAATAGACTGATGAAGGTCAACTTCCAGCTGATCGAAATCGCCATGGTCGCCAGCACAAATCCGCCGAGCGTCAGCGAATCGACAAGCGTCAAAATGCCGCTGCCGGCCGTTTGCTGGATCGCTTGCAAGTCATTGGTCGCGTGAGCCATCAGATCGCCGATCCGCTTCCGCTGGTAAAACGACGGCGACATCTTCGTAAAGTGTTCATACAGCTCATTGCGGAGCTGGCGAGTGAGCTTGACGGCCGCTCCGAAAATGCAAATGCGCCAAGCATAGCGAAGCCCATAGAGCGCCGCCGCCACAACGGCAAGGACGGCAAGCCAGCGAACAAGCACGCCGCGCGTCATCGTTCCATTTTTCATATGGTCAACCAAAATGCCGATCACTTTCGGCGGAACGGTTTCGAAAAAGGCGACGACCACAAGCAGCAACACACCGGTCATGTACGCTTTTTTCTCTTGGCGAAAAAACCAAAACAAGTCGCGAAACACGCGCACAGTCCCATCTCCTTCCTTCGATTGCCGAACAATCGCTATATCATTGTAACAAAAATGAAAAAATTTTGAAAGGACATTTTCGCAAAATAAAAAGACACTCTTCATCGAGTGTCTATGTTTCCTTATTTCAGCTGGTTGTTCATCATTTTCATCATCTGGTTGATTTTCTTCTGCGAAGGCGTCATGCCCATTTGCATCATCATCATCCGAATCATCTGTTCATTGATCGGCGGATTTTTTTTCAAATAATTGATCATCGTTTTACGGGCGATGAAAAACCCGATTGCCACACCGGCGATGAGCGCCAGCACGCCAACGAGAATCGTATCCCACATCGCAGCGATTTTCCTCCTTCTTGTTGTCTCTTTAACCAGTGTACTAAACGATGCGCCATTAGACAATATTCCGCCGCAAAAATCTTCACATTATGCGAATTTTCTCCCTGGCGCCGGCGCGCATAACCAATGGTAGTCAGCAAAATCGGCAGCCACCGCCAAAAACGTTGGCGCTAGTTTGGCGAGCGCCCGTCCGATGTCAGCAGCCAGCGCTGCGCTGTCGGCGACAAGCAACAGGCGGCGTTTTTGGACGACAAGGAGCGCTTCCTCGCCAGATTCATGGCGCAAAATGAACATATTGCGTTCCAAATTTTTGCCGACGCGTCCAGTGAACGATTGTTTCAAGCCGAGCTCGAGACGGGAAAACGACAACCGTTCGGTGATGAACTCCACTTGCTTGCGGCAAATCGCTTTTAACGGCGCTTTCGCGTGTTGATGCTCCCGTAGCAGTTCGACAATTTTTTCCGTCCGATGGCGATAATGCGCCGCCACTTCATCCTTCAACAAATAAATCCAATAACGAACCATGTTCGATCCCCCATTTCCGTTCCATCTGTTTTTATTATAGAAAAAGAAGGGGGAAAAATATGTCTATTGCCGGCAATTTTTTTCACTAACATTGTCGATTTTTGCGCGCAGCCTTTCAACCTGTGGCCGCTTGCGGCAAGGCTTGGCCCAGCCAGTTCAGCCGCGCCGCCGCGGCCCAACAACAAGCGGGTAACTGACGCGCGACATCCCGAACGTCGGCGAAGGCGGTTCAGCCGCACGGCCGCGGGCCAAAAAACAAGCCGCCCCTGCTGCGGCGCAAGGGCAGCTGTCCCGACTCTCTTCCGAATCTAACGAAGAAACTGGTCGATGTCCTCATCCGCCCAATGAACTAGGCGGTTGAGGTCGTCATCCGCCCAATAAACTAGGCAGTGGAGGTCGTCATCCGTCCGGAAGATCGGCTTTCTCCGCTCATTTTCCAAGCAGCGCTTTGACGCGGCGAACAACGTGGTCGACGGTAAAGCCGTACTCAGCCATGATTTTTTCTCCCGGTGCGGAGGCGCCAAACCGGTCGATGGCTAACACATCGCCCTCGTGACCGACGTAGCGCTCCCAGCCGAGCGAGGCGCCCATCTCAATGGCCAGCCGCTTCGTTACGGTCGGCGGGATCACTTCATCACGGTACGCTTTTGGCTGCGCTTCAAAGCGGTCCCACGATGGCATGCTGATGACGGAAACATGAATGCCTTCAGCAGCGAGCGCTTCTTGCGCGTTCACCGCCAGGCTGACTTCGGACCCGGTCGCCAAGAGCAGCGCCTCCGGAGCGCCGTTTTTCGCCGGTGAGACGACATAAGCGCCTTTTTTCACGCCTTCATACGCCAGCTCCGCCGTTTGCGGCAACGTTGGCACATCTTGGCGCGTCAACACGAGCGCAGTCGGCTTGTCTGTCGCTTCCAGCGCCAGCCGCCACGCTGCCGCGGTTTCATTGGCATCGGCCGGTCGGATGACCGACAAGTTTGGCATGGCGCGAAGCGAAGCAAGATGCTCCACCGGCTCGTGCGTCGGGCCATCTTCACCGACGGCGATGCTGTCATGCGTCAACACATACGTGACCGGCAGCCCCATGAGCGCCGCGAGTCGAATGGCCGGGCGCAAATAGTCGGAAAACACGAAGAACGTGCCCCCGAACACCTTCAATCCACCATGGAGCGCCATGCCGTTCAACGCCGCTCCCATGGCAAATTCGCGCACGCCAAACCAAATGTTGCGGCCCTCGTAGCTGCCCGGCAAGAAGTTGCCGCCGCCTTTGATGAGCGTTTTGTTCGAGCTCGCCAAGTCGGCCGAACCGCCAAACAATTGCGGCACCGCTTTAGCGATGGCGTTGATCACTTCCCCAGAAGACGAGCGGGTCGCTAGGCTTTTGCCCGCTTCATACACCGGCAGCACAGCTTCCCAGCCGGCAGGAAGCGTTCCTGCGATCGCTTGCTTCAACTGGGCGGCCAGCTCCGGATGCGCCTGTTCGTAAGCGGCAAAGAGCTCGTTCCATTCCGCTTCCTTTTTCGCTCCCGGTTCTTGCACGGTCTCCCGGAAATGAGCGTACACCTCTTCCGGCACGTAGAAATCTTCGGCGAACGTCCAGCGGTACGCTTCCTTCGTCAACTTCGCTTCTTCCGCGCCGAGCGGAGCGCCGTGAACGCCGGATGTGCCCGCTTTTGTCGGCGCACCGTAGCCGATCGTCGTTTTTACTTCAATGAGCGTCGGCCGGCTAAGATCGGCCCGTGCTTCTTCCAACGCTTTTGCGATTTCTTCAATGTTGTTGCCGTCCTCAACGCGCAAATATTGCCAGCCATAGGCTTGGAAGCGTTGGGCGACGTTTTCTGAGAACGACAAATTCAGCTCCCCGTCCAAGGAAATGTCGTTCGAGTCATACAGGACGATCAAGCGGCCGAGCTGTAAATGGCCGGCAAGCGACGCTGCCTCGCTCGCCACCCCTTCCATTAAATCGCCGTCGCCGCAAATCGCGTACGTATAGTGATCGATGATGGGAAACCCGTCGCGGTTGTAAGTCGCCGCCAAATGCCGCTCGGCCATCGCCATGCCAACGGCCATCGCAATTCCTTGCCCGAGCGGGCCGGTCGTTGCTTCCACTCCTGGCGTATGACCGTATTCCGGATGGCCCGGCGTCTTGCTTCCCCATTGGCGAAACTGTTTGAGATCGTCCATGGACACATCGTACCCGCTTAAATGAAGCAGGCTGTACAGCAGCATCGAGCCGTGCCCCGCTGACAGGACAAACCGGTCGCGGTTGAACCAGTTCGGATTGGCCGGATTGTGGTTCATCCATTTCGTCCAAAGCACATACGCCATCGGCGCCGCTCCCATCGGCATGCCCGGATGCCCAGATTTCGCCTTTTCGATCGCGTCGATCGACAGCGTTCGAATGGTGGTAATGGCTAATTCTTCGATTGAATGCGCCATCGTCTTCCTCCCTTTCATCAACATGGTGTCATTTACTATCATATAGAAAATGGGCTCCCTTGTACAACGTTTAGTTTCCAAACGAAGCATGGGAACGCCGCCGCGCGGCGCCAACACTTAATGGAGGCGCCGGCGTTGACTTTCTTTTAGCTTTTTCGGCGTGACATCGTTCCCGTTTGGATCGATGACCGTCACGGTATGAAGCATATCGGTCATCGCCTTGCGGAACGCCTGAATGTATTCGCGGCGCAACTTCGCCTGTTCGATCGTTTCTTCCGCCGTCAAGCCAGACGTTTTCGCCTTTTTGGCCAGTTCATTGATGCGGTCTAATTTCTGTTTGGCAAGCATCCGTTATCTTCTCCTATTCGTTAGGATGATCGTTCTCCGTTCTATGTTATCTGCTAAAACGCGAAGATGGCAACAATGACGCCTCGGCCGCCTTCCTCTGCCTTTCTATCGCTTCGCAGCGCGCCTTCCTTGCCGCTCGCCCGTATATTCGTGATCGCGCTCGGTGCCGGGCTCGTAGCCGCTGGGCTGTTCGGCTTGCCGCTCGTCCATATATTCCTGGTAGCGGCGATGAACGGTCGCTTTGGACGCCTCATAGCCAAAGCTTCGGAGCGTGGCGGCGATATCGGCAAACGTGAAACCGCGCGCGCGCAGGCGGACGATCTCTTCGATCGGCAGTTCGATGCGATCGCGCCCCGCGTTCTCTCCTTGGCGCCGCAAGTTCCGCTCCGGACGATAGCCGCGCGCGATGGCTCGCTGCATGCCGCGCTTGATTTTCGCGTTATGTAGTTTCCGCTGATACTCCTCGACGATCGCAATGATCGACAACACCATCTCATCGGCCTCGGATAGCGGCATCTCTCCGCGGTGGCTGGCGCTGTATAGCTTGACCCCTCGCTTTTTCAGGCAATGAAGCAGCGCCATGCGCGCATGGCCGCGCCCGAGCCGAGTTTCGTCTTGAACGAGCAAGACGTCCACGAGCCCCTCTTCACACAGTTCGAGCAGCTCGAGCACGCCGTCACGGTCAGCTTCATAACCGCTCGCCTGCTCGGCGATCACCTTGACCACCTCAAATCCGCTTTCCGCCGCGAGCCGTTCAAGCTCCTCCCGCTGCCGAGCCAGCGATGTTTCCTGCTCGCTTTTGTCCGTGCTGACGCGGCAATAAATGACCGCCCTCATGGCCATCCCTTCTTTCTTGTTACTGATTGGCGGCCAATGAACCGCCCCGCTTCGATTTTAACACGGGAATGACGATCTGTTCACCAGCTGTGAGACGGGAACTGCGAAGATGGTTCACCTCCACCACCCAGCGGATGAATTCGTCCGGCGATAAGCCGTGCTCCTGTTCATATTGCTTGGCCAACCCCCAAAGCGTATCGCCTGATGCGACGGTCACCGTCACATATTCCTGTTTATCGACCGGGCTGCCAGCGTAGATGAACGCAGCTGTGAAAAGCGTCATCAAAACTGAAAATACTAGATAGTGTAAAAACGTCTTCTTCATTTTCCCCACCCCAAAAAGAGAATGTTCGTTCGCTTTCCTTCATTATAATCAGGAACATTTGTTTGTGTCAACAAAAAATTCGAACTTATGTTTGTTTTTTCCCTTTCGGCATGATATAATGAAGGCAAATGACTTGCCGGAGGTGCAGGGAATGACGAAACTGTCGAAACGGCAGCAGCAAATTTTAGAGTTTATTAAGCAGGAAGTCAAAACGAAGGGCTATCCGCCGTCGGTGAGGGAGATTGGGGAGGCGGTCGGACTGGCGTCGAGTTCGACTGTCCATGGGCATTTGGCGCGGTTGGAAAGCAAAGGATACATCCGCCGCGACCCGACCAAGCCGCGCGCCATTGAAATTTTGGACAACGATGGCGGGAAGGAAAAAGAGGGCGAGGACATCGTCTCCGTGCCGATCATCGGGAAAGTGACCGCCGGGCAGCCGATTACGGCCGTAGAAAACATCGAGGACTATTTCCCGCTTCCGAAACGGCTCGCCGCCGGCGAAGAACAGCTGTTTATGCTTGAAGTGATGGGCGACAGCATGATCGAAGCCGGCATTTTGGACGGCGACTACGTCATCGTCCGCCAGCAATCATCGGCCCAAAACGGCGACATCGTCGTGGCCATGACCGAAGACAATGAAGCGACCGTCAAGCGCTTTTTCAAAGAAAAGGATCATATCCGCCTGCAGCCGGAAAACGCTCATCTCGAGCCGATCATCGTCCGCGATTGCACGATTCTCGGCAAAGTGATCGGCGTCTATCGCCTGATCGGCTAACGGAAGCGCAACGAAGACGGCGGACGGGGCGGACAAACGTCCATCACCTTGTCGGCTGACGCCGCGCGCCGCCGCAACGAGGCGGACGGGGCTTGAGCCAAAACCCGAACAGCGGGGTTGCCGGGTGTGAGCGGCCTGCCGCGGAAAAGGGCCGGTCCACAAGGCGGCATGGCAAAAGCGCGCGAGCCGAACAAGTTAGACCGCAGAAAAAAGGGCCAGTCCACAAGGTGTCTGGTTTCAGGGTAGGCACAACCAATCATGGGCCGGAAGCGCCGGTACCTATATAAAAGAGGGGCTGACCTAAAGGCTGTCTGCCTTCAAGATCGACGCAACCGATCGTGCGGCCGAAGCAGTCAGCACGTATATAGGGCAACGAAAGAGGGTATCCCGATCTTTTTGGGATACCCTCTTTTTGATTAGTACAGCTCCATGTATTGATCCAATTCCCATTGGTGGACGGTCGTCCGATACATATCCCACTCGATTTCTTTCGCTTCAACGAAGTGCTCGAATAAATGCTTGCCGAGCGCTTGGACGATCACTTCGTCGGACTTCAAGTTTTCAAGCGCCTCAATGAGCGTAGCCGGCAAATCGACAATGCCTTCTTCGAGCCGTTCTTCTTTCGTCATGACGTAAATGTTCCGATCCACCGGTGCCGGAGGGGTGAGTTTGTTGCGAATGCCGTCAAGCCCCGCCGCCAACAGCACCGCCATCGCTAAGTACGGGTTCGCCGACGGGTCAACGCTGCGCACTTCAATGCGCGTGCTCATGCCGCGCGAAGCCGGAATGCGAATGAGCGGGCTGCGGTTGCGCGCCGACCAAGCGACATAGCACGGCGCTTCATAGCCCGGAACGAGCCGCTTGTACGAGTTGACGGTCGGGTTCGTCACCGCCGTAAAGTTCGGCGCGTGTTTCAGCACGCCGGCGATAAACTGGCGGGCCGTTTCGCTCAACTGCAACTCGCCGTTCGGATCAAAAAAGGCGTTTTCCCCGTTGCGGAACAGCGACAAGTTGCAGTGCATACCCGAGCCGTTGATGCCGAAAATCGGCTTCGGCATGAACGTCGCGTGCAGCCCATGCTTGCGGGCGATCGTCTTCACGACGAGCTTGAACGTCTGAATATCATCGCACGCTTTGATGGCGTGGGCGTATTTGAAATCAATTTCATGCTGTCCTGGGGCAACTTCGTGATGGGACGCTTCGATTTCAAACCCCATTTCTTCGAGCTCAAGCACGATGTCCCGCCGGCAGTTTTCCCCCAAATCCGTCGGCGCTAAATCGAAATAGCCGCCGCGGTCGTTCAACTCCATCGTCGGGTGCCCTTTTTCATCGAGCTTAAAGAGGAAAAACTCCGGTTCCGCCCCTAAGTTGAACGCCGTGAAGCCGAGCGCTTCCATCTCTTTGAGCACGCGTTTTAAGTTATAGCGCGGGCAGCCTTCAAACGGCGTGCCGTCGGCATTGTAAATGTCGCAAATAAAGCGGGCGACTTTCCCTTTTTCCGCCGTCCACGGAAAGATGACAAACGTGTCCAAGTCAGGGTACAAATACATGTCCGATTCTTCGATGCGGACAAACCCCTCGATCGATGACCCGTCAAACATCATTTTGTTGTTCAGCGCTTTTTCCAGCTGGCTGATCGGAATTTCCACGTTTTTAATCGTGCCTAAAATATCGGTAAATTGCAGGCGGATGTATTTGACGTTCTCTTCCTTGACGATGCGCATAATGTCTTCACGCGTATATTTTGCCATCTTGAACCTCCTCACCGGCTCCGAAATCATTTCCCATCGTTAGTGAAAGAAGCGAGCGAGATCTCCTTGGCGAAGCGATGCGCGCTGAAACCGCCCGGCCTGAAGCAGCTCCGTCCGCAAAATTTCGCGCAGCTCTTCGTCCGACAGCTTCGGCTTTCCTGCCTTGTCGACTTTTTCCGGCTGTTCGTGACGCCCTTCCTGCCGCGCGGCAAAAATGCGCTTAATTCCAGCGAGGTTGACGCCTTGATCAATCAAGTCTTTAATTTCAAGCAAACGATCGATGTCATTGAGCGAAAACAGCCGCCGATTGCCTTCGGTGCGCGCCGGCGTGACGAGGCCGTGCTCTTCGTAATAGCGAATTTGCCGGGCCGATAAGTCCGTCAGCTGCATCACAATCCCGATCGGAAACAATGGCATGGAACGACGAATTTGGCTGCTCATGCCAATTCCTCCTCGCTTTTCATACCTTTATTTTATCATAATGTGAAGAAAACAGTCAATTATATGTTACCTTTTCTCACAAACAAATGAGCTGCTGTTCCAGCAAGCGGTGAACAGCGGAGCAAACGGCGATTTTGACATGAGAATACGTCAATCCGCCCTGCACGTACGCCACGTATGGCGGACGCAGCGGCCCGTCCGCCGTCAGCTCGATGCTGGCGCCTTGCACGAACGTGCCCGCCGCCATGATCACTTGATCCTCGTAGCCGGGCATGTCGCTCGGGTACGGAGTGAAATGGGCGTTCACCGGGGAAGCCGCTTGAATGGCTTGGCAAAAAGCAACCATTTGCTCTGGATCATTAAAGCGGACCGACTGCACCAAATCGGTGCGCTTCGCGTTCCATGACGGCGAAGTCTCAAGCCCGACCCGCTCGAGCAATGCGGCGGTGAACACCGCCCCTTTGAGCGCTTGGCCGACGACGTGCGGAGCGAGGAAAAACCCTTGATACATCTCAAGCAGGCTGTACAGCGAAGGGCCGACTTCGGCGCCGATGCCCGGCGAGGTCATCCGATAGGCGCACGCTTCGACGTATTGGTGCCTGCCGACGATATACCCTCCTGTTTTCACCAATCCCCCTCCAGGGTTTTTGATCAACGAACCGGCCATCAAATCGGCGCCGACATGGCAAGGCTCTTTTTCCTCGACAAACTCCCCGTAGCAATTGTCGACAAACACAACGACATCCGGCTTGATCGCTTTGACAAAGGCGATCATCTTGGCGATTTCATCGACCGTAAACGACGGGCGCGTCGCATACCCGCGCGAGCGCTGGATGCCGATCATTTTCGTCCGCTCGTGGATCGCCTCGCGCACCGCCGGAAAATCAACGGCTCCGTCCGCCGTAAGCGGCACGCTCCGATAACGAATGCCAAACTCGTTCAGCGAACCGACGCCGCGGCCGCGGACGCCGACGATCTCCTCAAGCGTGTCATAAGGGGCGCCCGTGATGTAGAGCAATTCATCGCCCGGGCGCAGCACGCCAAACAGCGCGATGGCAATCGCGTGCGTGCCGGAAATGATTTGCGGGCGCACTAGGCCGGCTTCCGCGCCGAATACATCGGCGTAAATGCGATCGAGCGTGTCACGGCCGACATCATCATAGCCGTAGCCCGTTGTCGGGATGAAATGGCCGTCGCTCACTTGATGGCGACGGAAACTGTCAAGGACGCGATGCTGGTTTCCGTCAACCAGCCTCTCAATCGAGCGATGGATCGGGGCAATTTGCGCCTCCACTTCTTCGATCAGCGCAGCGATCGTCTCTCCGTGTTTCCATGTTGTCCAAAACATTGGTGAACCCTTTCTATCATTGGAATGATTGCAGCTCCCTGTAAAGCGGGTGAGTCGGGAGCACGTACCCTTCGCATTCGTACGTCCCTTCTTGTTCATTATAGCGCCATTGCTGCAAAATCGTGTCCGCTTTTAACCGTGCGAGCCATTTTCCTTGGCCGCTTGGAATGGAGGCGTGGTAAAGGACCATTTGCCGCTTGATCGCCTCCTCCAAAAACGCGCGAAGCCGTTCGATATCAGCGGCAGAAAGCGCGCTCATGACGAGCGCCTCTGTTGTCGTCGGAATGAATTCTGGCGCCTGCCGGTCACGTTTATTGTACACTGTGACCATCGGAATGGAGGACGCCCCCAACTCCGCAACGAGCCGCAACACCGTTCGCTCATGTTCGGCGTAATCGGGATGCGATGAATCGACGATGTGCAGCAACAGATCCGCTTCCGTCACCTCCTCGAGCGTCGAGCGGAACGCGGCGACAAGCGTCGTCGGCAAGTCTTGAATGAACCCGACCGTGTCGGTGACAAGCACCGTATACCCACACGGAAGGACGCATTGGCGCGTCAGCGGGTCGAGCGTCGCAAACAGCAAATTTTCCTCGAACGAATCGGCCGCCGTCAGCCGATTAAAAATCGTCGATTTGCCGGCGTTCGTATAGCCGACGAGCGCCACTTGAAACGCGTGATTTTTTTGCCGGCGCCCGCGGTACCGCTCGCGATGTTCGGCGATGCGGCGCAGTTCGGCTTTAATGTCGTCGATGCGGCGGCGAATGTGGCGCCGGTCGGTCTCCAGCTTCGTCTCCCCCGGACCGCGCGTGCCGATGCCGCCGCCCAAGCGGGATAGCGCCGCGCCTTGGCCGCCAAGGCGCGGCAACAGATACTCGAGCTGCGCGAGCTCCACTTGCAGCTTTCCTTCTTTCGAACGGGCGCGCCTTGCAAAAATGTCTAAAATGAGCTGCGTCCGATCAATCACTTTCACCTCGCCAAGCATGTTCGTCAAATTGCGGGCTTGACTAGGAGAAAGTTCACTGTTGAAAATGACAATATCCGGCATCAGCTGTTTGACGAGAGCGGCAAGTTCCTCCGTTTTTCCTTTGCCAATGTACGTCGCCGGATGCGGCGCTTCCCGTTTTTGTGTCAACTCGGCTACCACCTCACCGTTGGCGGTCGCAACGAGCGAAGCGAGCTCCTCCATCGAATAGCGAAACCGCTCGTCATCGATTCCATGAAGTTGGCAGCCGACGATGATGGCTTGTTCGCGGCTCATAGCCTTCCTTCTCCTCTCGGGCGCAGCCATGTGATCCGCATGGAGCGCCAACCGTTTTTATGGCGCGGACGCTCGGGCGCATCCCGGCCATCCGCACGGGCTTCGCTCGGCTTTCCGCGAATGACCGAAAGCGGCTGTGTCCTCTTTGTTCATCATACCAAATTCAAGCAGCGCACGGCTAGTTCATTCCCGAAAAAACGATTGATTCCCGCCGCTTTTGCCTCTACAATGATACAAGAACATGACACGGAAAGGAACAGCACGAATGACGTGGGAAATATTGAGCATCATCGGCACGATCGCCTTTGCCATCAGCGGGGCGATCGTCGCGATGGAAGAGGAATATGATTTGCTTGGCGTCTACATTTTAGGGATCGTCACGGCGTTTGGCGGCGGGGCCGTGCGCAATTTGCTGATTGGGGTTCCCGTATCGGCGTTATGGGAACAAGGTTCGCTCTTTCTTGTCGCCTTAGTCTCGATGACGATCGTCTATTTGTTTCCGAAGCAGATGCTCCCGCCATGGAAGCGGTGGGGCAACTTTTTTGACGCCCTCGGGTTATCGGCGTTCGCCATCCAAGGGGCACTGTATGCCGCAAAAATGGGCCATCCGTTAAGCGCGGTCATCGTCGCGGCGGTGTTGACCGGCAGCGGCGGCGGCATCATCCGGGACGTGCTTGCCGGGCGGAAGCCGCTTGTGCTGCATGCGGAAATTTACGCCGCTTGGGCGATTTTAGCTGGCATCGCCGTCGGCCTGAAATGGGCGGAGTCGCCCGTGGAACTGTATGTGCTGTTTATTGCCGTCGCTGCTCTTCGCATTTTGTCATACACGTACGGCTGGAAGCTGCCGCGGCGGGCGGTGGGGGAAAAAGCGGGCGGGTAATCGCTTCCAGCGTAGATTCGAGTGATTGGGCATCAAACCATGGCCAAAGAAGAAATGGCAAGCAAGGAACGCCCCCGCGCGGGCGCTTCGCTGTCCTTACGCGCTTTGCCCGCTCCGCACCGCCACCGCCACTCCCGCGACGATAAGCGTTCCGCCCACCCAAAAGGACGCGTCAAGCCGCTCATGCAAAAACAGCCAGCCAAAAAGCGAGCCGATGAGCGGCTGAAAAAAGAAAAAGAGCGAGCCGATGCCGGCGTCGATCATCTCCATCCCTTTGTTCCACAAGAAAAACGCGCCCGCCGTTGACACGATGCCAAGGTACAACACGCCCATCGCAACGGGCGCGTTCCATTGAACGGCCGTCAGCCCTGGGCGCTCCACCATCAACATCGGCGTCATGCCGACAAACGCTACCAAGATGGCGAAGGTCGTAATGGAAAGAACGGACATGCGCGCCGATGCCATTTTCACCAGCACCGACAACAGCGCCCAAGTGACCGCCGCGCCGACTAACGCCATATTTCCAGCCAGCGTCGACTCCCCGTTGTCTCCGAGGCCGACGATGACAATCACTCCCGCCGCCGCCAACACCAGCGCCACAAGCTTCCGCCACGTGAGCGCTTCCCCAAGCAGCCAACGGGCAAATAAAACGACAAACGCCGGTGTTGAAGCCGTAATGAGCGAAGCCGTATGGGCGTTCGACCATTTTGTGCCGACAAATTGCAACGAAATGGAAATGACATAGCCGATGACGCCAATCGCGATCACCATCAGCCAATCGCGCCCGCGCATTGGCGGGCGCTCGCGTTTCATTGCCGCGATCAAGACTAGCGCGATCAAGGCGACACCGTAGCGCAGCCAGACGAGCGTCAGCGGCGGGATGTAGTCCAATACGTACTTGCTTACGACATACATCCCGCCCCAAATGCCGGCGGCGAGCGATAAATAGATGGAGGCAAGAACCGGTTGTTTCATCTTGCCCAGCGCTCCCCCTTTCGTCCGCTTTTCCTCATCTTATCACACCCGACCGGCTTCCGTCCCGCTTGGTTTTCAGCAAAAAATAGCGGGCTTGGCGGCCGCCCCGCTGCTGCTGGTGCGAACGTTATGTGTTTTGTCGCGCTCTACATTCGCTCAATGATCGTCGCTGTCGCCATGCCGTGCCCGATGCAAATCGTCAATAGCCCATAGCGGCCTTCCCGCCGCTCCAGCTCATGAACGAGCGACGTCATCAGTTTGACGCCGGTGGCGCCGAGCGGATGGCCAAGCGCGATGGCGCCGCCGTTGACATTCACTTTCGCAAGCGGGGCGCCGATTTCTTTTTGCCAGGCGAGCACGACCGGGGCGAACGCTTCGTTGATTTCAATGAGATCGATATCCTCGATCGTAAGTCCGGCTTTTTTCAGCACTTGTCTTGTCGCCGGAATGACGCCATCCAGCATATACGTCGGGTCGGAGCCGACGACCGTTTGCGCGACGATGCGCGCTTTCGGCTTCAGTCCGAACCGACGCGCCGCCTCCCGCTCCATGAGCAACAGAGCGGCCGCCCCGTCGCTCATTTGGCTCGCATTGCCGGCGGTGATGACGCCGTCTTCTTGAAACACCGGCTTGAGCGCGGCGAGCGCTTCCGGCGATGTATCGGCCCGCGGCCCCTCATCATCGGTGACAAGGATTTCGCGGCCATCGCGGTCAAGCCCTTTGACCGGGACGATTTCGGCGCGAAACTTCCCTGCGCGCATGGCGGCTAAGGCGCGCCGATGGCTTTCGTAGGCGTAGGCATCCAGCTCCGCGCGCGTCAGGCCGTATTTTTTGGCAATCCGCTCGGCTGAAACGCCTTGGTGGATGAACTCGTACTTTTCATGAAGCGACGGCGGAATCGTCCGCTCATTGCCGTCGCTGAAAATCGGGACTTTCGTCATGCTTTCGACCCCAGCGGCAATGGTGACATCCATATCGCCGGAGCGGATTTCTTGAGCGGCAAAATGGATCGCCTGCTGCCCGGAGCCGCACATCCGATTGATTTGCACAGCCGGCACTTCGATTGGGAATCCAGCCTCCAACGCCGCGAGCCGCCCGATGTTGTATCCTTGCTCGGCGATCGGCGTCACACAGCCCATGACGATATCTTCCACCTGTCCTTTTTCTATGCCCGCCCGGCGCACGACTTC
Organism: Geobacillus sp. C56-T2; assembly: GCF_007829715.1. NCBI lineage: Bacteria > Bacillati > Bacillota > Bacilli > Caryophanales > Anoxybacillaceae > Geobacillus > Geobacillus sp. C56-T2. Next base: position 1,256,922 of record NZ_VJWB01000001.1, on the reverse strand, counting down.
ATCCAACACCGCCGCGGCCAGATGAACCGGATGAACGTCGCGGAAGACGCCGTTCCGTTTACCGACCGGCGTTCTAACGGCTTCCACAATCACCGCTTCGCGCACCATCTTCGCCTCCTTGTTGTTGTCAACGCCACGCCTTGACGGCGCGGCGGCCACACCGTTGTATCGAACGGCGCACTGCGGCGCCGCCAAACAGGCCTGTTTCTGTCCACCTCTCCGTGAGCGGCACCTGTTCATGTTGTAATACGTATAGAACTCGAAGCTAACTTGAAACGGCTCTGTTTCCGCTTCAAGCGCCTGTTCATGTTGTATACGTATAGAACCCTTTCCCTGTTTTCCGCCCTAAATGCCCGGCTTCAACGAGCTTGCGCAAAAGCTGCGGCGCGCGGAACCGGTCGCCGGGCGGATGCGGCCGAGCGCCGCCTCCGCCTCTTGTTCGGACAACTGCCCCGCTTTCACAAAGCGGCGCAAGCTTTTTTCGACCGAGGCGAGCCCGTTTTGCAAAGCCGTTTCGGACACGTCATAGAAATGCACCGTTTTTCCCGCCATCGCCGCCGTTTGCGCGATGCCGCTTCCCATCACTCCGGCGCCGATGACCGCAATCGTTTCGGACACGGTGTTCGCCTCCTTTACTCCGCCGCCGCATCGGCATAGCGCGCCGCCATCTCATCGCGCAGCTTCCGCTTCAAAAACTTGCCGACGCTTGTTTTCGGAATTTCATCGAGAAACACAATGTCATCCGGCAGCCACCATTTCGCAAATTGCGGGCGCAAAAAGTCGTACAGCTCTTCTTTTGTCACGCTTTTGCCTTCTTTCAGCACGACGCAGGCAATCGGACGCTCCTGCCATTTCGGATGCGGCACGGCGACGACCGCCGCTTCGAACACCGCTTCATGGGCCATAAGCGCATTTTCCAAATCAACCGATGAAATCCATTCGCCACCGCTTTTAATGACGTCCTTCGTCCGGTCGACGATTTTCACAAACCCTTCTTCGTCCACGGTGACGACATCACCGGTATGGAGCCAGCCGTCGCGGAACGTCTCCTTCGTTCGCTCATCGTTGTAGTACTCGGCAGCGATCCACGGCCCGCGCAAGCAAAGCTCGCCCATTTCCTTCCCGTCCCAGCGAACCGGCCCGTTTTGACCGATTACTTTCATTTCAAGCCCTGGCGCAAGCAGCCCTTGTTTGGCGCGGATGTCGAGTTTCTCCTCGTACGACAGCCCATCTTGATAGCTTTTCGGGCGCGAGACGAGCACAAGCGGGCTCGTTTCCGTCATGCCGTACGCGTGAATAAACGGAATGCCGTATTTTTCTTCAAAGGCGCGGATGACTCCTTTCGGCGCGGCCGAACCGCCGCAAATGACGCGCGTCAGGCTGCTGACATCATAGCGGCCTTTCTCCAATTCTTGCAGCAGCCCGAGCCAAATCGTCGGCACGCCGGCCGTGATCGTCACCCGCTCGGCTTCAATCAGCTCGGCAAGCACTTTCGGCGTAAACGCCGGCCCCGGCATGACGATCGTCGAACCGAACCACGTGGCGGCAAACGGCAGCCCCCAGGCGTTGACGTGAAACATTGGCACAACCGGCATGGCGACATCGCGCTCGCACAGCCCTTGCGTATCAGCTAGGCCTAGCGCCATTGCGTGCAAGACGGTGCTCCGGTGCGTGTAGACAACCCCCTTTGGACGGCCTGTTGTCGCCGATGTATAGCACATTCCGGCCGGTTGGTATTCATCGAGGTCTTTCAAAAACGGGAATGCCGGATCGCCCTCGGCAAGCAGTTTCTCGTAATGGTACACCGGCGCCAGCGCCGTTTCCGGCAGCTCGTCGGCGTCGGTCATAATGATGAAAGCGCGCACGTTCGGGATCTCGTCTTTCACCGCTTCAATGGCCGGCAGCAAATCATCATCGATCAGCAAAACGCGGTCATCGGCATGGTTGATGATGTAGGCGATATGCTGCGGTGAGAGACGGATGTTGATCGTATGCAGCACCGCCCCGATGCCGGGAATGGCAAAATACGCTTCCAAATGGCGGTGATGATTCCAGGCGAACGTGCCGACGCGGTCGCCGACTCCCACCCCGAGCTGCTTCAACATGCTGGCCAGCCGGCGCGTCCGCTCCCCAATCTCTTTGTATGTATGGCGGACGACACCGCCTTTCATGCGGGAGATGACTTGTTTTTTCGGAAAAAACACCTCCGCCCGCTCAAGCATCATCGAAATGTTTAACGGTGTTTTCATCATCGGTTATTCCTCCCCCTTCAATAAATCAGCATGTTCATTGACTTTAGGCGGCGCTTCGACGTTCCACCGGCCATCCGGCCCATGCGCAGCCGTCCACACGCCATCCAGCTGCATCGCGACAAGGCGGCGAACTTGGCCGTCGGCAAACAGCCGCTTCGCTTCATCCGTTTCAAGCACCGGAGCAAGGCAAGCGTCGACCCTTTCCGCGAAGGCGCTCCATTCAGAAAGCGTTTTTTCGCGAAACAAAGCGACAAGTCCGTCATACACCGCCTCTCCCGGCCGCGCCGGCGCCCACTGCGCCCCGATCCATTCCGGATGGCCGATCGCTTCGCAAAACTGGCGCCAAAAGTGCGGTTCAAGCGCCGCTACGCTCATATAACGACCGTCTTTCGTCTCATACAGCTGGTAGCACACCACCTCCCCGGCAAGTTCGGCAAGGCCATGTTTCGGCCCGCCGCCGTGTTCCATGGCAAAATGGCCCGCCATCATCGCCGCCAAGCCGTCAACCAGCGAGACGTCCAAATAGGCGCCTCGGCCGGTCCGCTCGCGGGCCAACAGCGCCGCCAAAACGCGCTCCGCCGCCGCCATGCCGCCGATAAAATCAGCCAGCGTCACTTTCGGATGAACCGGACGGCCGCGTGCATCGGCGAGCTGCGCCAATACACCGGAGAGCGCCATATAGTTCAAATCATGGCTGCCGAGCAAGGAGCGGCCGCTCCGCTGGCCGAAGCCGCTGATCGAGCAGTAAATGATCCCTTCGTTGTCGCGGCGCACATCGTCATACCCGAGCCCAAGCCTGGCCATCACTCCGGGGCGGAAGCTCTCGATCACCACATCGGCGCGGGCGGCGAGCCGCCGCGCTTGCTCGCGCCCCTCGTCCGTCTTTAAGTCCAAGGCGACGCTTTTTTTGCCGGCGTTATAGGCGGCAAACAGCCGCCCCCCGGCGAACGGGCGCAGACGGTCGCCGGAGGGGGGCTCGATTTTGATCACTTCGGCTCCGAGCTGGGCGAGGCGCCAGCTCGCAAACGGACCCGGCAAGTACTGGGAAAAATCAAGCACAACGATGCCATTCAACATGGTCCTTCCCTCTTTCTACAAATCTAGCTCGCGAGCGATGATCGTTTTCATCATCTCGTTCGTCCCGGCGTAGATGGCGCTCACCGGAATGTCACGATAGCGCCGAGCGATCTCGTATTCTTCCATATAGCCATAGCCGCCATGGAGCTGCATGGCTTCGGCGGCGACGCGTTTGGCCATCTCGGTAATCCACCATTTTGCCATCGACACTTCGGTGACGATCCGTTTTCCTGCCATATGCTCTTCAATGACGCGGTCGACAAACGTACGTCCGAGGGCGATCTCGGTCGCCATTTCGGCGAGGCGGAACTGGACGGTTTGAAACTCGCTCACCCGTTTGCCGAACGCCGTGCGTTGTTTGACATATTGCTTCGTCAAGGAAAACATCACTTCCGCCGCCGTCTGCGCGGCGATGGCGACAACGAGCCGCTCCTGCTGGAGTTTTTCCATTAAATAATAGAAGCCTTTTCCTTCTTCACCGAGCAAGTTGGACGCCGGCACTTTCGCATCTTGGAAAAACAGCTCGGCCGTATCTTGGGCGTGCAGCCCGACTTTCTCAAGCTTCCGCCCGCGCGTAAACCCCGGCGTATCCCGCTCCACGACGAGCAGGCTGATGCCGCGGTGCGGCGGTTTCGCGTGCGGGTCGGTTTTGCAGGCGACGATGACCAAGTCGGCATGAATCCCGTTGGTGATAAACGTTTTTTGCCCGTTGACAATGTAGGAGTCGCCATCTTTCACCGCCGTTGTCGAAATGTTGGCCAAATCCGACCCAGCCCCCGGCTCGGTCATGGCGATGGCGGTAATGAGTTCGCCGCTGACGCATTTCGGCAGCCATTTTTGCTTTTGTTCCTCCGTTCCGTACGAGGCGATGTACGGCGTCACAATATCGTTATGCAAGCCGATGCCGACAAGGCTGGAACCGACTTTTTCCAGCTCCTCATTGATGACGACCGAGTAGGCAAAATCGGCGTTCAATCCCCCGTACTTCTCATCGACCCATGGGCAAAGAAAGCCGTTTTCCCCCATTTTCGCCCAAAACGAGCGCGGGATGATGCCGCGCCGCTCCCATTCGTCGTAGTACGGATACGCTTCTTTCTCTAAAAACTTGCGGAATGCATCGCGGAAAATCTGGTGCTCCTCGCGCAAATAGCGAGCTGTCACCGTTCATCCCTCTCTTCTGTTCGGTCACTTTTTCTCCGTTCCGCCTGCCGCCTGTTTTTTCAGCTGTTCACGCAGCAAAAACTTTTGGATTTTCCCGCTCGCATTGCGCGGCAGGGCGTCGATGAAATAATAGGCGCGCGGCCGCTTGTACGGGGCGAGGCGGTCGCTCGTTTGGCAAAACTGCTCGAGCTCATCGGCGGTCAAGCTGTCCTCCTTTTTGACGATGAAGGCGACGACTTTTTCGCCCCACAGCTCATCCGGCTCGCCGAGCACAGCGACATCAAGCACTTTCGGATGCTCATACAACACGTCCTCGACTTCGCGCGGATAGACGTTTTCTCCGCCGCTGATCACCATGTCATCGACCCGGTCGGCGACATACAAATAGCCGTCTTCATCAACGTAGCCGAGATCGCCGGAATGATACCAGCCTTTGTACAGCGCTTGTTCCGTCGCTTCCTCGCGCTTGTAGTAGCCGACCATCATGCACGGTCCGCGCATCACAATTTCACCGACTTCATACGGTGGCAGCACATCATCTGGGTCGGACGGCCCGTCCTCCCGCGCGCGGACGACGCGGATTTCATGGTTGAGGCAGGCGCGCCCGGCGGAACCCGGTTTCTTGAGCTGCTCATCTTCCAACAAAAACGTCACCGCCGGCCCCATTTCCGTCATCCCGTACGCTTGAATCAGCTCAATGCCGAGCCGCTCTTGGCATTGCCTCACCAGCGCCGGAGCCATCGGAGCGGCGCCGTATAGGCCGAGGCGAAGCGATGATAAGTCGTAATCGCTTACATTTTCCTGCAAAATCATGTTCCACATCGTCGGGGCGCCAAACAGGAGCGTAATCCGCTCACGTTCAATCGTCTCGAGAACGAGCTTGGCATCAAAATGGTGCAAAATGACGCTCGCCGCTCCCGCATGCACGCGCGGCAGCAAGCAGCAATGCAGTTCGGCGCAATGGAACAGGGGCGCTGCCGCCAGCCCGCGATCCGTCTCGCGGATGCGCATGACGCCATGGCAAAGGACGCTTTGCTCGATCATGTCGCGGTGCCGATGCATCACTCCTTTTGGACGCCCGGTCGTGCCGCTTGTATACATAATGGCGTACAGATCGGTCTCTTCCACTGGCACGCGCGGCGCTTCTGCGGAAGCCCGGGCCGCCTGTTCATGAGCGCTTTTGGCAAACGGCGGCGGATCATTGTCGATCGACCAAAACGACACGTGCGGAAACCGGTGGTGAATCGCGGCGAGCTGCGGCTCAACCGCCCGTTCCAACAGCACGAGTTTCGGCTCCGCATCGGTCAAAATATAAGCGATTTCTTCCGCTTTCAGCCGAAAATTGATCGGATTGAACACGGCGCCGATTTTGGCGCAGGCAAACAGGGCGGTGGCGAGTTCAAGCGTGTTGTACAGAACCGTAGAAACGCGGTCTCCCTTGCGCACGCCGGCTTCCTGAAACGCATTCGCCCACCGGTTCACGTCCCTCTCCCATTCGGCGTACGTATAGCGGCGGCCGGTCGCCACCTCGACGACCGCTTCCCGGTTTGGAAACTTTCGCACGGTCTGAGAAAACATCTCACCAATCGTCATATACAAGCGGCATCTCTCCTTTTCTGTTCGATTTGCGCCAATCAACGGCGCTGTTTTTATAATACAGATAATTCAGACTATTTATCTTAACAAACGGCCTTTTGTTGTTTATGTATTCGCCTTTTTTTCAAGCATTCCTCTTTTCCAAAGCAAAAAAAAATGCGCCCGTTTCTTGTCCTTGCCAAGAACGAGCGCATCGGCTGGACAGATTACGCCTGAATGACAAGGTCGCGATCGCGGATCGTCATCAGCTCTTTTTTATCATAGCGTCCTTCATGAAGGAGGCGGACCGCCTGTTTGCGGATCGCTTTTTCGATCAAGTTGCGGATGTAGCGGCCGTTGCTGAACTTGAGGCGGCCGGTCGCTTCCAGCGTCCCTTCGAGATGAATGTATAGTTTCCGCTCCGCTTCCGGCGTCATTTCATATTCGCGCTCGCGCAGCATTTGCTTGGCGATTTGCACGAGCTCCTCGACCGTGTAATCCGGAAACTCGATCGTCAACGGAAAGCGCGACGGCAAGCCCGGATTTAACGACAAAAAATAGTCCATTTCTTTCGGATAGCCGGCCAAAATCACGACCAAGTCGTCGCAAAAGTCTTCCATTCCTTTCACCAGCGTGTCAATCGCTTCTTTGCCGAAGTCCTTCTCCCCGCCGCGGGCGAGCGAATACGCTTCATCGATGAACAAAATCCCCCCACGCGCTTTTTTAATCAAGTCGCGCGTTTTGTTCGCCGTATGCCCGATGTACTCTCCGACCAAATCGGCCCGCTCCGCTTCAATGAAATGCCCTTTGGACAGGACGTTCATTTCGTAAAACAATTTGCCGAGCAAGCGCGCCACCGTCGTTTTGCCGGTGCCGGGATTGCCTTTGAAAATCATATGGAGCGCCTGCCGGCTCGATTTTAACCCGTTCTCTTTGCGCAGCCGGTTAATGTACAGCCACGCGTAAATTTCCTTGATCATCTTTTTCACATGTTCAAGGCCGATCAGCTGGTCAAGCTCCCGCTGAATGTTGCGAAGCGCTTGATGTTCTTCGCTATCCATCCAGTCGCTTGGCTCTTCCTTGATCAGATGGTTGACCGTTTTGGAATTGAGCACGATATTGATTTGCCCTTTCGCCTTATTCATCGTCAATTCTGACAAGGGGCGTCACCTCGCTTCCTGTTTTCTTCCCCCCGCACCATTTTCACCGCGTCTTTGATGCCTCACCTTTTTGCTATTAATATACGTATGCCGCCGTCCATTCGTGACAATCGCCTAGAAGGCCGGTGAAAAACCGCTGATTCCCTTCATCAATGGAAGAATGATTGAAAAGCAGGCCCGATAAAACAAGGTTTTTCTAATTGAGAAATGACATTGGAAAGCTGTATACCCCGTTAAATCACGAGCCTCTTAGAAGCCGGACAGCTGAGCAATGGGCAAAGGGAAGAAGGCGACAAGGAAAGTCTATACATGTTTATTCAGCAAGGAAGGCTTTTACGCATGCGAAGTCCCCCTTCGCTCTCGTTTACGGTGGAAAGCTCCTTGCCGCCAGTTGCGGGGCGAAGAAGCGGCGAAGCGAGAAACACGGAAAAAATCCACGGGCAGCACGATCTGCCCTCCACTTAGGGATGAAAATCCGCGTCAGTTCGGCATTTTCACGAAAAAAAATCCATGGGCAACGTTTTGGCCTCCACGCGGGGAGGGGGGACATCGCGCGCCAGTTCCGCATGTTCACGGCAAGTTCCATGGGCAGCAGTCCGCCCTCCACGGAGATGAAACCTTTGTGTCAGTTCCGCATGTTCACAGAAAAGACGCCCCGCTCGATGGGGCGTCTTTCCGTTCGGCGTTATGTACCGACAGCTTATTGCTCGGCATCGAAATGAATGTTCCGCTCCGGCGCAAACGTCGAAATGGCATGTTTGTAGATGAGCTGCTGCTTCCCTTGCACTTCGAGCAGCACGGTGAAGTTGTCAAACCCTTTAATGTACCCGCGCAGCTGGAAGCCGTTTAACAAGAAGACCGTCACTTGGATGCCTTCTTTGCGCAGCTGGTTCAAAAACTGATCTTGAATGTTGATGACATTTTTCATCAAACGTCCTCCTCTTTTCTCTCTTAAAGATATGGTTATATATTCGCTTCGAGTTGAAGCTTTCCTGCTATGTAGTGAAAAATTTCCTCCGTTCTGGCGGGAAACGCAGCGAAGTCGGTCATGTCAAACCACGTCACCGGCATTTGGTTGCGAAACCATGTCAGCTGCCGTTTCGCGTAGCGGCGCGAATGTTGCTTCAATTGTTCGATCGCTTCCTCGAGGGAGACGCGGCCGTCAAAGTAGTCGTACAGCTCTTTGTAGCCGATCGCCTGCACCGCTTGGCAATCGCGGAATCCGCGATCGTAAAGGGACTTGGCCTCTTCGATCAGCCCTTCGGCGATCATGGCATCGACTCGTTCGTTAATGCGGCGGTAAAGCACGTCGCGCTCCGCCGTCAAACCGATGATAGCCGCCTCATACAACAGCCGCCGCTCGCCCCGCTGCCATGCACTGAACGGTTTCCCGGTGCAATGATGCACTTCAAGCGCCCGAATGACGCGGCGGATGTTGTGCGGATGGATGCGCGCCGCGCTTTCCGGATCAACGGCCGAAAGCTGCCGATGGAGCACCTCCGGTCCTTGCTCGGCCGCCAGCTGCTTCAGCGTCCGGCGATACGCTTCATCGGACGGGGCGTCAGAAAACTGATAGTCATAGATCGCCGCTTGGATGTACAATCCGGTGCCGCCGACGATGATCGGCAACCGCCCGCGCGCGGAAATCTCGGCGATGAGCGTCCGGGCGAGCCGCTGAAACTCGACGACGGAAAACGGTTCGCATGGCTCCTTAATATCGATGAGGTGATGTGGAATTCCTTCCATTTCATCCGGCTTCACTTTCGCCGTGCCGATGTCCATTCCTTTATAAATTTGCATCGAATCGCCGCTGATGATTTCTCCGTCCAGCTTTTTGGCCAACGCAATGCCGAGCTTCGTTTTGCCGACCGCCGTCGGCCCCACGATGACGACGACTTTTCCACCCATAGCGCTTCACTGCTTTCCATGTCAGAACTCCTGTTCAAACACCATTATACTGAAAAACGGCAGCGCATGAAACCATTTCTTTCTTATCGTTTTCGCCATCCTGCCGTTCTTTTATACATGGCGCTTTCACTGCAAGCAAACGGGGTGTCCCTAAAGGCCCGGGACACCCTCTCTCATCGCTATATAGAAGCAGCAGCCGCTCCCCTGCCATACGATAGGTTATGTCTTTCTTGAGGGGCGATCGCCTTTTGGATCAGTCCTCTTCCTTTTCCGTATCTACGTGCGGACTGCTTCTGTCGCCCGATATGCCGCCCTTATCTCGAAGGGACACCACCTTTTCGGTCAGCCCCCCTCAAAGCGAAAATTTGCGGACAATCGCCTGCAAATCATCGGCCATTCTCGCCAGTGCGGCGGAAGAAGCAGAAATTTCTTCCATCGATGCCAGCTGCTCCTCCGTCGCCGCCGAGACTTCTTGCGCGCCGGCGGACGTCGATTCGGCGACGTCGGCGACTAGGCGGACAGAGCGGACGATTTGTTCGGAAGAAGCGGCCATCTCGCCGACCGCGGTGGATACATCGCGGATTTGCGCGGCGACTTCGTCGACGGCGGCGCGAATTTGCGCGAACGTTTCTCCAGAAGTCCGGATTACATTCGTCCCGGATGCGACTTCATTGACGACCGATTCCATCGATGCCACGGCATGAGCCGTCTCTTCTTGGATCGCGGCGATCAGCTCGGCGATTTGCTGCGCCGAAGCGGCCGATTGTTCCGCGAGCTTTCGCACTTCATCGGCGACGACGGCAAAGCCCCGGCCATGCTCACCGGCGCGCGCCGCTTCAATCGCCGCATTTAAGGCAAGCAAATTCGTCTGTGCCGCAATGGTGCGGATCGCTTCAATAATGGAACCGATTTGTTCGGAGCGATGGCCGAGCCCTTTGACCACCCCGGCAAGCTGTTCTACGGTGCGGTTCACGGTATCCATTTGCGCGACGCCCGCATCGATCGTTTTGCCGCCGTCAGCCGCCCGCTTTGACGTGTCGGCGGCGATGGCGACCACGCTCTGCGCGCGGGCGGAAACTTGCCCAATTTGTTCCGACATGGCATTAATGACCGACGATGTTTCTTCAACGCTTTGCATTTGTTGGTCGACCCCCGAGGCGACGCTCTGGACGGTCATGGCGATTTGTTCGGTCGCTTTGCTCGTCTGCTCGGCGCTGGCTGCCAACTGTTCGGAAGCAGCGGCGACTTGTTCGGCATTTTGCGCCACTTCATGCAACACGCCGCGCAAGTTGTTCGCCATTTGTTCGAACGCGGCAGCCAGCTCGCCGATTTCATCGCGGTTGCGCACGCTTATGTTCGCCTCGCGCAAATCACCAGCGGCAATCCGCTTGGCCGCATCGGTGAGGGCAAGCAGCGGGCGGGACAGCGAGCGGCTGATATAGTAGCTAGCGGCCGCTCCCACCACGATCGTCAAAACGCCGACGATAAGAACAAGCCGGATAACTATCGCCGCCGATGCGCTCGCATCGCGGCTCGCCTGTTTCATCTCGCGCTCGTGCAAAGCAATCAATTGGTCGAGTGTTTGCTCAAACTGCGTGGTTAAATCGCGGCCGGTTGTCACGATCAACGCCGTATATTGCTCAGTCTTGTTTTGATCCTTTAATTCAAACGTTTTTTGCCCGAGCTCATAAAACTGCTGTTCAAGCAAATCGAGTTCGGCCAGCCGCTGTTTTGTCGCTTCTTGGGTTGACGAAGCGGCCAGTTTTTCGCTCGTTTGTTTGTACGCTTCATGCGCTTTTTCGAAGTTTTCTTTCGATGTGGCATCCCCAGTCAGCAAGTAGCCGCGCATGCTGCCAACCTCGCGGCGGATAAGCACCTCAAGTTCTTTGGCGTTAACCAGCTTTGGCACCCTTTCTTCGATGACATCCGTATATGTACGGTCCAGTACGGAAATTTCGTAATAAGCAAAACCGACCAGCAGCGCGATGAGCACGTAAACGAGGCCAAACCCGGCGAACAGTTTTTTACGAACGGTCAATTTCATTGACATATCCCCCATCTGCAAGTAAATTTCCACCGCTCCTTCTATATTATCGGATCACGCGCCAGCAATGTTTAGCCTGTTCGAGCAGGAGAACCGCCTCTTTTTTTCACGGCCAAACCGGCGCGCCGATGGACCGCGGTCCGGTCCCGACCCCGATCCGTGATCCGTGTCCGCCGTTATGCTTGCGCTGCCCATTCGCACACCGGAAGGCGACCGCCGTTCCCTTTTGGCTGTCGCTGGCTGTAATCCTTTTTCCCGGGCTTAACCGACTACGCCGTCCATTTCAGTTCGTTCGGCCGGGTTGGCCGTCGACCGCGGCGGAGGAAACCTTACCCTCCTACGCCGTTCCTTCCGGCTCCCATGTGTTTCCGTTCGCCTCAGCTTGATCGCGGATCAAAAACGACGTCGCAAGAGCAACGATGCTGCCGATGAACCCAAACAAAAACAGGTGGTGAATGCCGGTTATAAAGGTCGGGGCCTGCGCCAAAAACGCCCCCATCACCGTGACGCCGATCGCCGTGCCGATATTGCGGCAAAACATAAAAAACGATGTCGCAATTCCTTTTTCATGAGCGTCAGCCAGCTGCTGCGAACCGATGATCCCAACGGTCGATGTCAAGCCGAACGACAGCCCTTGCAAAAACATGATGAAAAAGACGTACCAAAATCCATGGCTTTCGTTCAGCAAGGCAAGCAAAAGGCCGGAAACGACAAGCAGCACGTTGCCGATGATCAGAAGCGAGCGGTAGCCATAGCGCAAAATCCACTTCCCCGCCGGCACGGCGGCGATCATCCAGCCGACCGACGAGCCAAGCAACGCCACGCCGCTCATAAACACGGACAAGTGGGCGACATTTTGCAAAAACAGCGGAATGTAGCTTGACGTCCCAAACAAAGCGACACAGCTGACAAAGCCGTTAATGTTCATCCATTTCAGCGTCCGATGATGGACAAGCGACAGCGGCACAAGCGGAGATGGCTGCCGTTTTTCAAAATAATAAAAGGCGACAAGCAACAGCGCCCCGGCCCCACCGTACCACCATTGCCCTCGTTCAACGACCGTCACAAGCAAAAGCAAGCTGATCGCCGCTGCAAACAGCGCCGCGCCCATATAGTCGACCGCCGCCCGCTTCGGTTCATACACTTCTTGATACGGAAGCAAGGTCAAAAGCGAAAGCAAGCAAATCGGGATGTTGACGTAAAAGATCCAGCGCCATGTCGCATACTCGACAAACAACGAGCCGAGCAGCGGGGCGAGCACCGCCGAAATCCCCCACATGGCCGTAAAAAACGCTTGAATTTTTCCACGCTTTTCCACCGGAAACAAATCGCCGGCGATAATTGCCGGAAACGGCATCATAAATCCGGCCCCCACCCCTTGCAAGGCGCGGAACACCACAAGCTGCACCATGTTTTGCGACAAACCGCAAAGAAGCGAGCCGATTAAAAATAACATAATGCCAAAGCTAAACACTTTTTTGCGGCCGAACAAGTCCGAGAGACGGCCAGCGATCGGCGACAAGACCGTCATCGTAATCATGTACGATGCAAACGCCCACGCGTACAAAGAAAATCCACCGAGTTCGTTCGCGATGATCGGCATCGTCGTGTTCATAATCGTCGTATCCATAGACGCGACGAGCATCGCCAGCACGATGCTGATCATGACCGACAGGCGGCTGTTCATACCAATGACCTCCTTTTTTAAGTAAGCTACGAATATTTTATTTTACATGATAAAAAATGATGGCACCAAATGATATGCGTTGAACATCTAAATCATTTGTATTCGTTGTCGAACTTTGTTACCCTATAAATGGAAATCCCCAAAACTGCTAACCTGACTCCCATCATATCATCGCACCAGTAAGGAGGAGAGAGATGAAAAAAACGACGATTGTCTTTTCGATTTCGATTGTGATTGCCATTGCGTTTATTATTTGGGGGATGATTCCGGAATCTTTATGGCCGCGCTACAATTTAAATGCGGTCAGCAGCGCGGTACACACGTTTCTAATCGATAAATTCGGCTGGTTTTATTTGCTCAGCGCTTCGTTGTTTTTAGCGTTTTGTTTGTTTCTCATTTTTTCCCGCTACGGAAATATCCGTCTTGGCCGCGACGGAGAAAAACCGGAATACAGCTATATGACATGGTTTGCCATGCTGTTTAGCGCCGGAATGGGAATCGGGTTAGTGTTTTGGGGAGTGGCCGAACCGATGTCCCACTATTACACGCCGCCAACAGGGGAAGGGGCGACAGCGGAAGCGGCCCGTCTGGCGATGCGCTACTCGTTTTTCCATTGGGGGCTGCATCCATGGGCGATCTACGGTGTCCTGGCCTTGGCGCTCGCTTACTTCCAGTTTCGCAAACGGGAGGCCGGTGTTGTTAGCCGCACGCTGCGCCCGCTGTTTGGCGCACGCACAGAAGGCGGCCTCGGGGTAGCCATTGATACATTAGCCGTCTACGCAACCGTGTTTGGCGTCGCCACTTCGTTAGGGCTGGGAGCCATTCAAATTAGCGGGGGATTGCATCAGCTGTTTCCCCGTATTTCAAACAGCTTTTCGACGCAGCTGCTCATCATTGTCGTAGTCACTGTCTTGTTTATGCTCTCAGCGCAAACCGGCCTTAACAAAGGCATAAAATGGCTGAGCAACTTAAATATTGCGCTCGCGTTGCTGCTCATGGTTTTCATGCTGTTTGCCGGGCCGACGAATTTTATCATGGATGTGTTCACAGCAACGATCGGGACGTACTTGCAAAACCTCCCGTCGATGAGTTTCCGGCTGAACCCGTTTGAACAAAATGATTGGCCGAAAGTGTGGACCATTTTTTATTGGGCGTGGTGGATCGCGTGGGCGCCGTTTGTCGGGACGTTCATCGCCCGCATTTCCCGCGGGCGCACGATCCGTGAATTTATGATCGGCGTTTTGGCAGTTCCAACGATTTTCAGTGCTCTCTGGTTTTCTGTTTTTGGCGGTTCGGCCCTTTATCTCGAACAGTTCCGACATGCCGGCATTGGCGAAGTGATGAATGAAAAAGGGATAGAAACAGCCTTGTTCTTTACATTCGAACATTTCCCGCTCGCTACATTGCTTTCGGGAATCGCCATTTTGCTCATTTGCACGTTTTTTGTCACATCGGCCGACTCGGCGACGTTTGTGCTTGGGATGCAGACGACCAACGGCAGCTTAAACCCGCCAAACTCGGTCAAATTCGTCTGGGGCATTGTCCAATCAGCGACAGCGGCCATCCTTCTGTTCGTCGGCGGACTTGAATCGCTGCAGACAGCATCTATTATCGCCGCGTTCCCATTTGCGATCATCATGATTTTGATCGTTCTGGCCCTTATCCGCTCCTTCCAGCAAGAAACAGCGCGAAAAGCGCAAAAACCTGTCGAATAATGACTAAAGGTGTCCCGCTTTTAAGGACACCTTTTCTTATTTATATACCTAATGATTGTCAAACGCTATCATTCACACCGCCCCCCTGATGGACAGCTACGGCAAAGGTCATGCATCGAAAGCACAAGAAAAAGGCTGCCCGCCAAAACCACAAAGCGCTTTATGCGAGCAGCCTTCCGCCGCATTCGGTTATGTGTTTAGGCGACAGGCAAAACGCCCATCCCCCATTCCGTTAGTTAAGCACCCGAACCGCTTTTACAAACCGCGTTTTCCAATACGAGGAAGTGAGCGATGAATACGTAACGCCTAACGAAACAGTCGCATTGATCATTTGCCCGTTGCCGGCATAAATGCCGACGTGGTTGATCGTGCCGTTCGAATCGGTGTCAAAAAAGACGAGATCGCCTTTTTGCAATTGGTTAAACGACACCGTTCTTCCGGCTTGCGCTTGGGCCGATGATGTGCGCGGCAGCGAAATGCCCACCTCGCTAAAGACGCGCATCGTAAACGAAGAGCAGTCAAACACATCGGTGCGCGATGGGCTCGCCCCGTACAAATATCTCGCCCCTAAATATTTTTCACCGATTTCGATGATTCGGTCGGCAAGTGAAGCGGACGATTCAGCCGCAACCGGCTTGACGGCCGATACGCTTTGCTCGGCGCGGACAGCGGTTGCTCCGCCCGCCACTTTAATGGCTTGGCCGATGCGAATCACGTTCGGGTTCGTAATTTGCGGGTTAAGCGCCAACAAGCGGTCCACGGTCGTTTGAAACTTGTTGGCAATCCCCGACAATGTGTCCCCTTTTTGGACGATGTACTGGCCGTTCACAGCCGCGGCCGCCGGCTGCACAGTATATGTATTTGTGCTTGCCTGTCCGCCCGTTACTTGGAGCGCTTGTCCGGCGCGGATAAAGTTCGGATCGGCAATGCTTGGATTCAGCTTGAGCAACGCGTCTACCGTTGTGCCAAACTTCCGGGCAATTCCGCTTAACGTGTCGCCGGACTGAACGGTGTATGTACTAGTAACAGCTTGTTCGCTCCCGCTTTGTTCATCGATTTGCAATACTTGACCTGGAAAAATGAGATCAGAAGATAAATGGTTTTGTTGTTTTAATCGATCAACGGTCGTATCATATTTCTTCGCAATTCCCCAGAGCGTATCGCCTTTTTGCACCGTATAGCTCGCGGCTGAAGCGGCATGGCCGGCTAATAACGATCCGATCAATGTTCCGGTAAATAGAAGTGTTTTTTTCATGCTGCATCCCCCTATGACATCAATTTGACATTCCTCTATTTCTTTAGGTAAATTTCGCTATCACTCTACAAAATTCGCCATGTATTCCTGCACATGAGCCATTATAGTAAAATAAAAACAAGACGTCTGTAACAAGAAGAATAAAAGTAGATTACAAAATGATTACAAAAAAAGCTCCCTTGTCACAAAGGGAGCGTCATTTACATTACCCGTTTAAATAACTTTTCAATTTCATAGGTTGAAAAATGCACGATGATGGGCCGGCCGTGCGGGCAAGTGAACGGGTCGGTTGTCTTCCGCAACGCTTCGAGCAAAACGAAGATTTCATCGTTGCGCAAATGTTGGTTCGCTTTAATGGCGCGCTTGCAGCTCATCATGATGGCGGCTTGCTCGCGCAGCTGCTTGATATCGACCGTTTTGGCCGCCAGTACGTGTTCAATCATTTCCTCGATGATTTCTTTTTCTTTCCCTTTCGGAAACCATACGGGATGGGAGCGAACAAGAAACGCCCGTGGGCCGAACGGCTCAAGAAACACGCCGCAGCGGGCGAGTTCGTCGCGGCAGGCGACGAGGCGCTCGTATTCATCGGCCGGATATTCCAATGTCAGCGGGACGAGCAGCTCTTGCACCTCGTTAGACACTTGAGCCAGTTTTTCGCGGAAATATTCGTAATAGATCCGTTCTTGAGCTGCGTGTTGATCGATCATATACAACCCTTGTTCATTTTCGGCCAAGATGTACGTTCCGTGCAGCTGGCCGATCGGATAAAGCGGGGGAAGGCGATCAGTTTGCTTTGTCTCCGTTTGTCCGTCAGCAGGCAGCGACGGCGCCTCCGGTTTGTCCCCGCCATCCGCATGCGGTCGAGCAACGGGCGAAGCAGAGGCAGCGCCTTCCTTTTCTTCGTTTCCAACGTCAGCGGATGGCGGCGGGGAAAACGGCCGCCCAGCGGACGGGGGCATCGTTCCCGTCTGCCGGCTTTCCTCGCCGATGTGCGCGTTCGCCTCCTCGCTGCCAAGCCCCGGCATCGTCCCTGCCCGTTCGGAGTTCTCCCTCTGGCTGTCCGACTCCGCGGGCGGTTCATGAACATGATGGGCGAACGTAAACGAAGCTTGCTCCGTTTTCGGTTTGACCGTCTTGTTGGCCGCTGATACGGACGGAATGAGCGTTCGCCGCCGGAACGCCTCGCGGATGGCAGATGCGACGAGCTCTTGCAGCTCCGCTTCTTTGCTGAAGCGGACTTCGAGTTTGGCCGGATGGACGTTGACATCTACGAGCACCGGATCCATTTCGATGGCGAGAACTACGATCGGATAGCGGCCGACCGGCAAAAGGGTATGGTAGCCGGCTTCAATCGCCTTCACCAGCGGCGCGCTGCGCACGTAGCGGCCGTTGACAACGAGCGACATGGCATGGCGCGAGGCGCGCGTCACCTCAGGCGGCGACAGGTAGCCGCGGACGAGAAAATCAAGCGACTCCGCTTCCATCGGAATCATCTGTTTCGCCGTCTCGGCACCGTAAATGGCAGCGAGCACGTGCCGGACATCGCCGCTGCCGTTCGTCAGAAGGAGCGTTTTGCCGTGATGGCGAAGCCGGAACGACACGTCGGGATGGGCGAGCGCAAGCCGTTGAACGACATCGACGGCATGGCCGAGCTCGGTGTGAATCGTTTTCATATATTTCAAGCGCGCCGGCGTATTGAAAAATAAGTTCGATACGGTCAAATCGGTCCCTTTGCGCGCTGCCGCCCGCTCGCGCGACAACAACCGGCCGCCTTGAAGCACCAGCTTCGTGCCCGGGCCGCTTCCCGTGCTTGTCACCAGCTCGACTTCCGATACCGCGGCGATGCTCGGCAGCGCCTCGCCGCGAAAACCGAGCGTGCGGATGCGAAACAAATCATGCTCATCTTCGATTTTGCTGGTCGCATGCCGCTCAAAAGCAAGAAGGCTATCGTCTTCCTCCATTCCGTCGCCGTTGTCGATGACGCGAATTTTCGTCATCCCCGCCTCTTCCAATTCAATTTCAATCGCTGTGCTATGGGCGTCAATGGCGTTTTCAACGAGCTCCTTGACGACCGAAGCCGGCCGCTCAACCACTTCGCCGGCGGCGATTTTATTCGCCAGCAGATCATCGAGTTTGCGGATGCGTCCCATCGCTTCTCCCCCCTTACTTCAGGAGCTTTTGCAGCTCATACAGCTTGTTCAGCGCCTCCAGCGGGGTCATCTCGAGCAAATGGAGGTCTTTCAGCGCCGCGAGCACCTTTTTTTCTTTTTGGGAAAAGGAGGCTCCCACAGGCGCGGGGGCAAGATCGGGAAACATGGTGAGCTGCTCGACCACCGTTTCTCGCTCCCGCGCTTTCCTTTCGCCCGCCGCCCGGCTCGGCGGCCGTCCGCCCGCTTGTCCTGCTGTTTTGGCAGGCGCGTCCTCTTCATCGGCCTGCGGACTGCGCGCAGACGATTCCGCCGCTTCCCGCTTCGGTGTTGATTGTTCCCATTCGGCCAAAAGACAGCGGGCCCGCTCAATGAGCGAAGAGGGCAGCCCAGCCAGTTCGGCGACATGGATGCCGTAGCTCTTGTCGGCGGCACCAGCGGCGATTTGATGGAGGAAAACGACCTTTCCGTTTTCTTCAACCGCGCGGGCATGGACGTTCACAAGCCGAGGCAGCGTCTCTTCCAGTGCGGTCAGCTCATGATAATGCGTGCTAAACAGCGTTTTCGCACCGATTCGGTCGTGAATATATTCAATGATCGCCTGAGCGAGCGCCATGCCGTCGTACGTCGATGTGCCGCGTCCGATCTCATCGAATAAAATGAGACTGTTTTGCGTCGCATGGACGATGGCGTGGCGCGCCTCAAGCATTTCCACCATAAACGTGCTCTGCCCGGCCGCTAAATCATCGGCCGCCCCGATGCGGGTGAACACTTGGTCAAAGATCGGCAACACCGCCCGTTCCGCCGGAACGAAGCAGCCGATTTGCGCCATGATGGCGGTGAGCGCCACTTGCCGCATGTACGTGCTTTTCCCGGCCATGTTCGGCCCGGTGATGAGCAGCATTTCCCGCTCGCGGTCCATATAGCAGTCATTCGGCACATACGTTTGCGTGCCGAGCACTTTTTCGACAACCGGATGGCGCCCCCCTTGAATGGCCAAGACGCGCTCCGTGGAAAATTGCGGGCGCACGTAGCGGCGCTCGTCGCTCACCGCGGCGAACGATTGCAGCACATCGAGCTCGGCAATGGCTTTCGCCAGCGTCTGCAGGCGTGGGATGTATTGCTTCGCTTGCTCGCGAATGGCGACAAACAGCTCATATTCGAGCTCGATGCTTTTTTCTTCGGCCTCTAAAATCAGCGCTTCTTTTTCTTTTAACTCGGGAGTGATGAAACGTTCCGCGTTGGCGAGCGTCTGCTTCCGCTCATAGCGCCCCTCTGGCACGAGCGGAAGGTTCGGCTTTGTCACCTCAATGTAATAGCCAAACACGCGGTTGTAGCCCACTTTCAGCGACTTGATGCCGGTCGCTTCCCGCTCCTTCGCCTCCAGTTCGGCGATCCACGCCTTGCCGTTGCGGCTCGCGTCACGGTAGCGATCAAGGCGTTGGTCATATCCGTCTTTGATGATATTCCCTTCCTTGACGGAAAGCGGCGGCTGTTCTTGAATCGAACGCTCGAGCAACTCGACGAGCTCTTCGCACGGGTCGAGCCGCTCGGCGAGCCGTCCGGCTTCCGAAAGCGGCAGCGCGCCGACCGTCCGGCGGAGCGCCGGCACTTCAAGGAGCGATTTTTTCAACTGTACGAGGTCGCGGGCGTTGGCGTTCCCGTAGGAAATGCGGCCGGCCAAGCGTTCGATGTCGTAGACGCTGCGAAGTCCGCTGCGCAGCTCTTGACGTTCGAAATACGCTGCTTTCAATGTTTCGACGAAATCGAGGCGCCGTTCGATCTCCTCGCGGTTCACAAGTGGGCGGTCGAGCCATTGTTTCAGCAGACGGCCGCCCATCGCCGTCACCGTTTCATCCAACAGCCATAACAGCGAGCCTTTCCGCCCTTTCAAGCGGACGGTTTCGACCAGTTCCAAATGCTGTTTCGAATGCCGGTCCATTTTCATATACTGGTCGACTTGATACAGTTCGGCCGGCTGCAAATGATCAAGCCGGCGCTTCTGCGTGCGGACAAGATAATGAAGCAGACGGGCAAGCGTTGAACGGAGCTTTTCTTGCCCGACGTGCCCGGCGACACGATCCCATTCGTCCCGCCACGCCGCTTCATCTTCATAAGAAACGGTCGCTGCGAACCGTTCTTTCAACTCGCGCACCCATCCGTCATCGCTGTCTGACGAAACGACGAGCTCCCGTGCCCGAATAGCATGGAGCTCATTGGCCGTCTCCTCCCAAGATGAAAGCAGCGTCAACCGCACTTCCCCGGTCGACAAATCCGCGTAAGCCAATCCGTATGTACCATCCGCAAACGGCGTGAGCGCCGCCAAGTAGCAGTTTTCCTTGTCGGAAAGCCCCTTTCCTTCCATGAGCGTACCCGGGGTGATGAGCTGCACCACTTCGCGGCGCACAACCCCTTTGGCCGCTTTCGGATCTTCGACTTGTTCGCAAATCGCGACTTTGTATCCCTTTTCGATCAGCTGTTCAATGTATCCTTGCGCCGAATGGTACGGCACCCCGCACATCGGCACCCGTTCATCGCCGCCTCCGTCGCGGCTTGTTAATGTGATTTCCAGCTCCTGCGCCGCCTGGATGGCGTCATCAAAAAACAGTTCGTAAAAGTCGCCAAGCCGAAAGAACAAAAACGCGTCCGGATATTGTGCTTTAATATGCAAATATTGCTGGATCATCGGTGTATACGACGGCATTGCTTCTCCCAACCTTTTTTGCCCGAAGGCTCATTGATTGCGCTACTATTATAACAAGCGGCAAAAGAAAAAACTAGGAAAGAAATTTCCTAGTTTTACTCTTCCTCACCAAGCAGCAGTTCAGGGCTTAAATCTTCCAATTCCTCGTCAAGGTCATCATCGTCGCAGAAATCATCGTCTTGGCCGCAGCCTTCTGGGTTGATGGCAACGCATACTTTCGTTTCGCCGATCACTTCGGCGACAAATTCCCTCTCAACGTCGACGACGATTTTGTTGCCGTTCGGCGAAATCGTGCATTCGAGGCAGTTCGGCTGCTGGATGACGCGGACGATAATATCGGTGTCGTCGCTAATTAAATGGTCTTTATCACGGTATTTTAACTTGACCACATCAGTGTACGAGACCGTTTCCGTAACGACTTCCGTTTTTGTATTGTTGTTGTACGAATACCAGACGTTAATGTCGTAGTGGCCGTGAATTTCGACCGTTTTATCGCATTTTTTCGCTTCATAGCGGTGGTTGATGATCCAGCAGCCAAGAATGCTTGACGGGCGGTTCGGCGCCGTCACCGTATGGGTCGATTGCGTAAACTTGCGGCCTTTGCCGACAACGGCTTTTGTAATAATTTCCCTGTATTCAGACATCGAACGGAACCCTCCTCAAATGAATCTTCATTTCATCCTATGCGCCATCTCCGCTAATGTGCACAGCAAATGAATCATTATTCCGTATAGTTCATTGTATGCGCCCGCTCCGTTCGATGTGTCTTCTTTTTTGCCGCTGGCGGCGGAAGCGCCGACCCAATCCTTTCGGTTAGCGCTAGGAGGCCGGAGAAGATCGATGTCCCTTTTTCCATCGGCCGATGAAAAAAAAGCGCCCCCGCTTAAGGGACGCTTTTGACCCGTCTCTTCCGCTCCGCCAGCGTTTTAATGGCAGCCGCCGGGCTTGCTGTGACGAAGCGCGGCACCCGTTTCACCGCGCAGCACGTCACCGCCGGTCGAAGCGAGAATTTCGTCGGTGACCGTATTGGAAATCGTCGAGGCGACGAGCTGAAGCAAATCGTTCACATCGGCTTGCGATTGCTGGAATTCGCTGACGATCGGGATTTGCGACAACTGTTCGTAAATGGCGTCAATTTGCTGCTCGACTTTTTTCAACGCCTCGCGTTTGCCGTAATGCTGGAGGTTGACCGCCTGCTTTTGCAGCGATTTCAACTCGTTGATCAGCGCGCGCACTTTTTCGTTTTGATGGATTTTTTCTTCGGCCCGTTTGAAAAAGTCGACTTCTTCCGTTTCGGCGATCATTTTGGCGAGCTGCTTCGCCTGCGCCAATACATCATCCCGCGTATACTTTGCCATGTTCGTTCACCTCGATCGCTTCATTCACAAGTTCTCCTGTCAGCGTCCACGTCTTCGCCTGCGTAATGCGCACGTTGACCAATCGGCCGATGAGCGATTTCGGGCCAACGAAGTGGACGAGCTTGTTTTTGCGCGTATAACCCGCCAATACATCCGGATTCGTTTTGCTTTCGCCTTCTACAAGCACTTCGACGACTTGCCCTTCGTATTGCTTCATTTTCTTGGCTGCGATTTCTTGTACAAGGTCGTTCAGCCGCTTGAGCCGCTCTTTTTTCACTTCCATCGGCACGTTGTCTTTCATGTTCGCCGCCGGGGTGCCTTCGCGCGGCGAGTAAATGAACGTGTACGCCGAGTCAAACCCGACTTCGCGGTAAAGCGACAGCGTTTCTTCAAACTGCTCGTCCGTCTCGTTCGGGAAACCGACGATAATATCGGTCGTCAACGCGACGTCCGGAATGGCGGCTTTGATTTTGCGAACGAGCTCCAAATATTCCTCGCGCGTATACTTGCGTCCCATCATTTTCAAAATTTCCGTGCTGCCTGATTGCACTGGCAGATGAATATGCTCAACCAAGTTGCCGCGTTTGGCGAGCACTTCGATGAGCCGGTCGTCAAAGTCGCGCGGATGGCTCGTCGTGAAACGGATGCGTGCAATATCGATTTTGCGCAGCTCATCCATTAAATCGCCAAGGCCGTACTGAATGTCGGTGAAGTCTTTCCCGTAAGCGTTGACGTTTTGCCCGAGCAGCGTAATTTCTTTGTAGCCTTGGGCGGCGAGCTGGCGCACTTCTTGGATGATGTCTTCCGGGCGGCGGCTCCGCTCTTTGCCGCGCGTATACGGGACGATGCAGTACGTGCAAAACTTGTCGCAGCCGTACATGATGTTGACCCACGCTTTAATCTTCCCTTTGCGCGCTTTCGGCAAGTTTTCAACGACGTCCCCTTCTTTTGACCATACTTCGACGACCATTTCTTTCGACATGTACGCCTCATGCAAAATGTACGGCAAGCGATGGATGTTGTGCGTGCCGAAAATCATGTCGACGTATTGGTATTGCTTTAAAATTTTGTTGACGACCGCTTCTTCTTGCGACATACAGCCGCACACGCCAAGCAACAAGTCTGGATTCGTCGTTTTGAGCGGCTTTAAGTAGCCGAGCTCGCCGAACACTTTGTTTTCCGCGTTTTCGCGGATCGCACACGTGTTGAGCAAAATGACGTTTGCGTCTTCCGGTCGGTCGGTCGGCTCATAGCCGAGCGCCATGAAAATGCCGGCCATCACTTCTGTATCATGCTCGTTCATCTGGCAGCCGTACGTGCGGATGTAAAATTTCCGCCCGCGCCCCATGCCGCGGAATTCATCGGGAATCGCAAAGTCTTTCACATATTGCACTTCTTCCTTGCCGCGTTTTTTCGCTTCTTTTAAATTCGGCGGGAGAAAGACGCTCGAGAAGTATTTCTCATAGTCTTTCGACGTTTTCGCTTTCAGCCGGTCCAAGGCGGATTTTCTGTCCGCTGGATGGCTTTCCGTTTTGATTTGTCCTGTTTGCTCCAAACGTTGTTTTTCGTTCATCGCAATCGCGATCTCCTTTCTGTCCAACATCATTGCATGATCCTCGCAAAATTCTTCCAAACTACACATTATCATAGTATATCGTCAACTGCCAAGAAACACAACGGGAATTGTTCCGGAAGCCCGGAACATATTATGATAACAAAAAACCCCCGATGGGACAAGCCCTACGGGGTGTCAGTTGTTTCCTTTTTTACATAAATTCCGCTACAAGTTGTTCGAACTGTTCTTTGTCTAGTTTCAAGTCCGCCTCAGCAAGCGGCGCTTCGCTGTAGCCCGGCACAAGCTCTTGATACGACTTTTGCTCTTCGTTTTGATAAATCACTCCGGTGACGAGCCCATCGTATTTCATGACCGTCTGCATCGCCATCTCGCGATTGGCCGGGTCGTATCCTTCGATGTCGCTCACCTTGACGAGCCGTTCTTTGAACCATTCGTACGTGTTCACTTTATTGTATGTGACGCACGGGCTGAAGACGTTGATGAACGCAAATCCTTTATGCTTGACGCCTTCTTCGATCAAGCTTGTCAACTCTTTCAAGTCGCTTGAGAACCCTTGCGCGACAAACGTCGCTCCGGCGCTTAACGCGATCTCGAGCGGCGACAGCGCCGGCTCGATCGATCCGTGCGGCGTGCTTTTCGTTTGAAATCCGGCGGCGCTGCGCGGCGAAGTTTGTCCTTTCGTCAGCCCGTAAATTTGATTGTCCATGACGATGTATGTGATGTCGATGTTGCGGCGAATGGCGTGAACCGTGTGCCCCATGCCGATCGCAAACCCATCGCCGTCGCCGCCGGCGGCGATGACGGTCAAATCGCGATTGGCCATTTTCACTCCTTGGGCGAGCGGCAACACGCGGCCGTGCGTGCCGTGGAAACCGTAAGAGTGAATGTACCCAGAAATGCGGCCCGAACAGCCAATCCCAGAGATGACGGCAAGC
Source organism: Geobacillus sp. C56-T2 (assembly GCF_007829715.1). NCBI lineage: Bacteria > Bacillati > Bacillota > Bacilli > Caryophanales > Anoxybacillaceae > Geobacillus > Geobacillus sp. C56-T2. Next base: position 1,232,368 of record NZ_VJWB01000001.1, on the reverse strand, counting down.
TCATGCGGTTCGAGCCCAAGATTGGCGGCCGCCCGTTGGATGGCCGCTTGCACGGAAAAGTCGCCGCAGCCGGGACACCAGTTTGGCTTCACATCATTGCGGAAATCTTTAAAGGTGGCCATTGCATGAACAACTCCTTGCATTTAGTATAGACATCGCCCGGCAGGAACGGATTGCCGTCGAATTTCAAGACGCTGGCGATTTTATCCGCATGCCCGACGTTCATTTTCAACAAGCTCGCCAATTGCCCGGTCGCGTTTTGCTCGATGACGACGACTCGCTTGGCTTTTTCGACAAGCGGGCGCATGTCATCCTCCGGGAACGGGTGAAGGAGGCGGATATGGGCATGGTTGACTTTGACGCCGTCTTGTTCGAGCCGCTCCATCGCTTCTTCAATCGCGCCTCGCGTTGACAAGAAGCCGACAAGCAGCAAATCCGGCTCCTCATGGCGGAGCTGTTTATGCACCGGTGTCGGGAAATGGAGATGCGCGAGCTTGCGCAGCCGCTTTTCCATTTGCGCTTGGCGGTTCGCGGCTGTTTCCGACGGCCGCCCTGTCTCCGCGTGCTCCACCCCGGTGACGTGGTGGATGCCGTTTTTCGTCCCCGGCAGCACGCGCGGCGAAATGCCGTCCGGCGTCAGTTCATACCGTTTGAAATTGTCCTTGCCGGAAAGCGGCGGCAATTCCCCGGTGACAAGCTTGCCGCGGCGAATTTCAATGCGGTCGTAATCGAGCGGTTCGACCGTTTGTTTGCCAAGTGACAGCTGCAAATCCGACAAGAAGATGACCGGGCATTGGTATTCCTCAGCTAAGTTGAACGCTTCCGCCATGTCGTAAAACGCTTCTTCGACCGTGCTTGGCGCCATGACGATTTTCGGGATTTCCCCGTGTGTTCCGTAAATCATCGCCAGCAAGTCCGACTGTTCTTGCTTCGTCGGCAAGCCCGTGCTCGGACCGCCCCGCTGGGTGTCGACAACTACAAGCGGCGTTTCCGTCATCCCGGCCAGTCCGATCGCTTCGGCCATCAGCGACAACCCCGGTCCGGCGGAAGCGGTGAACGCCCGCACGCCCGCGTAGTTGGCGCCGATCGCCATCGTGCAAGCGGCGATTTCGTCTTCTGTCTGAATGACTGTCCCCCCGAAACGAGGCAATGTTTTGATTAAATATTCCATGATTTCGGAAGCCGGGGTGATCGGGTACGCGGCCATCAAACGGGCGCCGCCGGCAAGGGCCCCCAAGGCGATCGCGTCATTGCCGATCATAAACAGTCGCTGTTTTCCATCGGCTTGAGCGAGTTTCATCGGCTCGCCGCGGCCGTCCAGCTGCTTTTCCATATACCGCGCCCCGGCGCGAATCGCTTCCATGTTTTTGGCGACCACTTGCGCCCCTTTGCGGGCAAACGTGTCCGCCACCACGCTTTCGAACACGGCGGCGTCTAAACCGAGCACAGCGCTCGTCGCGCCGATGGCGACCATGTTTTTCATCAGCGGGTTGCCAAGTTCCGTCGCGATGTCGGTGAACGGAACAGCGTAAAGCGCCACTCCCGTTCCTTCTGGAATCGCCGGATCGAATTTGGCGTCGGCGATGACGATGCCGCCGCTATGAAGCTCGTGAAAATTGAAATCAATCGTCTCTTGGTCGAACGCCACGAGGATGTCCAAATCGTCCGCGACCGCCCGCACCGGCTTCGTGCTGACGCGGATTTTGTTGTTCGTATGTCCCCCCTTAATGCGCGAAGAAAAATGACGGTACCCGTATAAATAGTACCCGAGGCGGTTCAAGGCTGTGGAAAAAATTTCTCCGGTGCTCTCAATCCCTTCCCCTTGTTGGCCGCCCACCTTCCATGACAACTGTTCGATCATGCTTTACACCCCTTTATGTTCGCTCCAACCTTCACTGCTATTGTACCACTTTTCTGACAAGTCGACCACTCCCTTCCCTCTTGAAAACGAGCGGCCGGCGCGGTCAATGATTTGCCTTTCATTTTAGGATACGCCAAGCCGCTGTTCAATGACATTCATCACTCCGGCAAATGTGCATAAAAATTATCGAACAAAAACCGTTTCACTTGATCGGCGGAATAATGCCGATGGAGCTCGTCAACAAGCCGGGCGTAGTCTCTCACCGAGGCAAGACCGGCGACCGTCTGCGTGATGCCGTCAAAATCGGAGCCAAAGCCAACGTGGCGCTCTCCCCCGAGCGCACAAATATGATCGAGATGGCGAAGCACATCGGCCACCGTCGCCCCTCGTTTGTCATCGGTCAAAAAATACGGCACAAAGGTAATGCCGATGACTCCGTCTTTTTCGATCAGTGCGCCAATCTGCTCATCGGTCAAGTTGCGCCGATGCGGACAAAGGCGATGCGCGTTTGAATGAGAGGCGATCGGAAAGCGGGCCACCTCGATGACATCCCAAAACGCTCGCTCCGACAAGTGCGACACATCGACCCACCGTTTCGTTTCATTGAGCAGCTCGATGACTTGCCGGCCAAACGCGGTCAGCCCGGCGCCGCGCGTTTCCCACGCCCCGTCGGCGACGGCGTTCGGAAAGTTCCACGTCAAGCCGACAGACGCAACACCGAGACGAAGAAGCGTTTTCAGTTTGATAAGGTTTGAGCCGATAGCATCGCAGCCTTCGAGCGTCAGCATCGCGCCGATCTCCCCCTCTTTGAGAGAGGCAATGTCCCGCTTCGTGCGCACCACCTTCATCGCTGGAAAGGCATCGATGAGGCGGGTGAAAAAAAGATCGGCCATCTCAAGCGCCGTCGTGAACCGGGCCTCTTCCGGCACCGTTTCCGGTATGTAGATGGCAAAGCATTGCACCTTCACCCCGGCTTCCGCCATTCCCGAAAACGTCACATGAAGCGATCGTCCGTCACGGAACGATAAAGACCGATCTTGCCACAGTTTCATGAGCGCATCGCAATGGGCGTCAAAAATCATGTATACTCCCCCTTAAAAAACAAAATAACCTGCCTGCCTTCAAGGTGGAAGGCGCCAACAGGTTATATTTTACCATTCGCCAATCATCCAGTTAACGAGGTTCAACGATCAATTTGATCGCGGTCCGCTCTTCGCCATCGATAATAATATCGGTAAACGCCGGAATGCAAATCAAGTCCATGCCGCTCGGTGCCACAAACCCTCGTGCGATCGCTACTGCCTTAACGGCTTGATTCAACGCGCCTGCGCCGATCGCCTGAATCTCCGCCGCGCCGCGCTCGCGCAGCACACCAGCCAGGGCGCCGGCTACAGAGTTCGGATTCGATTTGGCTGACACTTTTAATATTTCCATCCCTAGTTCCTCCCTCGTCCCCTTGGAAAAATGATTTCGTGAAAAGGTCTTCATTAGTAACTATATTCACGGTTTCAACAACTATTCCTGCTAGGGAGGGACACATTTTTTAAAATTTTCAAAAGATGAACTATTCAAAATAAGGATGATCGTCATTAATGATCAGCCGCTCGATCTGAAGCGCCCGCCCGCTTTTGGCGTCTACATCGAGAAGCACGGCGTTCAGCTGGCTTCTTCCTTCCTTAACGCCAAAACGGACCGGCAAGCCGGTTAAAAATTTGCGCAACACCGCTTCGCGATCGACGCCTAAAATGCCGTCGTACGGCCCGGTCATACCGACATCGGTAATATACGCCGTCCCTTTCGGCAAAATGCGGTTATCAGCCGTCTGAACGTGCGTGTGCGTGCCGATGACGGCGGACACGCGGCCGTCCAAATACCAGCCCATCGCCTGTTTTTCGCTCGTCGCTTCGGCGTGGAAATCAACGATGATGACAGGCGTGCGCGCGGAAGCAACGGCAATCAGCTCGTCCGCCTTTTGAAACGGGCAGTCAATCGCCGGCAAAAACGCCCGCCCTTGCAAATTGATGATCGCCGCTTCCCCTCGTTCGGTCGCCACATAGACGATCCCCGTCCCCGGCGTGCCGGACGGGTAGTTCGCTGGGCGAATAAGCGCCTTCGCCTGATCGATAAACTCAAAAATCTCGCGCTGGTCCCACGCATGGTTTCCTAAAGTGATGACATGAGCGCCGCAGGCAAGCAACGATCGGTAAATCGATTCGGTGATCCCTTTTCCGCCGGCTGCGTTTTCGCCGTTGATGATGACGACATCGGGACGGTATTTTTCCTTCAGCTTCGGCACATAGTGCTCGACCATTTTTTGTCCCGGCGCGCCGACCACATCACCAATAAATAATATTCTCATCCCAGATCCCTTTCTACCTCAACACGATCACCGTCAGCGATCGCCGTTTATGTTTATTGTACGGGCAAAAAAAGAAAGTGGCAACAGCCTGCCACTTTTTACTTCGCGTACTCTACCGCCCGCGTTTCGCGGATGACCGTGACTTTAATATGGCCCGGGTAATCGAGCTCTTCCTCGATCCGTTTGCGGATATCGCGCGCCAACCGATGCGCTTCCAAGTCGTCGATCATATCCGGTTTGACCATGATCCGCACTTCGCGGCCCGCTTGGATGGCGTATGATTTTTCCACGCCTTCGTAAGACTCGGCGATTTCTTCCAGCTTCTCTAAGCGGCGAATGTAGTTTTCCAGCGTTTCGCTGCGCGCTCCCGGCCGCGCTGCCGACAGCGCATCGGCTGCGGCAACGAGCACGGCGATGACCGACGTCGGTTCGGTGTCGCCGTGGTGCGAAGCGATGCTGTTGATGACGACCGGATGCTCTTTATATTTTGTCGCCAGCTCGACGCCGATTTCCACATGGCTTCCTTCCACTTCATGGTCAATCGCCTTGCCGATATCATGAAGCAAGCCGGCCCGGCGTGCCAGCATCTCGTCCTCTCCGAGCTCAGCCGCCATCAACCCGGCTAAAAACGCCACTTCAACCGAGTGTTTCAAAACGTTTTGCCCGTAGCTCGTCCGGAATTTGAGCCGTCCCAAAATCTTGATCAAATCCGGATGCAGCCCATGAACCCCGACTTCAAACGTCGTTTGTTCGCCGACTTCGCGAATATGTTCGTCCACTTCGCGGCGCGCCTTTTCGACCATCTCTTCGATGCGGGCCGGATGAATGCGGCCGTCTTGGACGAGCTTATCCAAGGCGATGCGCGCCGTTTCGCGGCGAATCGGGTCAAATCCCGACAAAATAACCGCCTCCGGCGTATCGTCGATGATCAAATCGATGCCGGTCAGCGTCTCGAGCGTACGAATGTTCCGCCCTTCGCGCCCGATAATGCGCCCTTTCATTTCATCGTTAGGCAAATTGACGACCGAAACCGTCGTTTCGGCGACATGGTCAGCGGCGCAGCGCTGAATGGCGAGCGATAAAATCGCCTTAGCTCGCTTATCCGCTTCCTCTTTCGCCCGCGTTTCCGCCTCTTTGATCATCATGGCGACTTCATGCGACAGCTCTTTTTCGACACGCTCTAAAACAAGCTGGCGCGCGTCGTCGCGGGTCAATCCGGAAATACGTTCCAGCTCGGCTTGTTGCTGTTGGACGAGCATTTCCACTTTGCTTTCCATTTGTTCAATATGCTGTTGCCTTTCGTTTAGCGCTTCTTCCTTCGCTTCGAGCAGCGCCTCGCGCTTATTGAGCGCTTCGTCTTTGCGGTCGAGATTTTCCTCTTTTTGCATGAGACGGTTTTCTTGTTTTTGAAGCTCGCTTCTCCGGTCGCGGATGTCGCGCTCCGCTTCCGTGCGCAGTTTATGAATCTCATCTTTGGCTTCAAGAAGCGCTTCTTTTTTCAAGGCGTCCGCCTCGCGTTTCGCCTCCTCGATCAGCTGCTCGGCAGCTGCTTTCGCCCCGCCAATTTTCGCTTCGGCAATCGATTTGCGAACAAAAAAGCCAACAACGGCACCAATGACTAAGGCAAGCAAAGCGGAGATGATGATTGGACCCATCGTTTCACCTCCTCTTGCTGTTCAATGTTCCCCTGCATTTTTCGCGCGCCGCCATCGTTGGCGCGGATGGATGTTCCCATTTTCAACGTATTGGCTCGACCCATTTTGCACAGCGATCGCCCGCGCGGCTTTCGGCATCTTCCCGTCCCGCCGCGGCGGACGATCGTTTGACCCCGCCATGCGTATGGACAAATATACATGTTCATTGTAAAGGCGCCCGTAGCAATTGTCAAGATATTACACAGGCCACGCCCACCGCCTAGGGGAAAGCGAACATGGAAAGGAGCTGACGCTTATCTTTCGCATCGTATGCATGCGCCGTCACGTTTGGGAAAGCGAACTCGGAAAGGGGCTGACGCAAAAGGTTGTCCGCCTTCAAGATCGGCACAACCGATCGTGCGGCAGAAGCAGTCCGTACGTATATCGAGCAACGAAAGAGGGTGTCCCGATCCTTTCGGGACACCCTCCGGAGCGCTTATTCCTCAAGCAACGCGAACTCGTCTTGCTGCGGTTCACCGCCCGCCTCGCTGCCGTCAATGCCGTAATGTTGACGGATGGCACGAGCGATTTCATCGGCAATATGCGGATTTTCTTTCAAAAATTGCTTCGCGTTTTCCCGGCCTTGGCCAAGCCGTTCGTCTTTGTACGAATACCACGAACCGCTCTTTTGCACGATGTCGAGTTCGGACGCCATATCGATGATTTCCCCTTCGCGGGAAATGCCTTCGCCGTACATGATGTCGACATCAGCTGTTTTAAACGGCGGCGCGACTTTGTTTTTGACGACTTTGATTTTCGTCTTGTTGCCGACCATGTCGTTGCCTTGCTTGATTTGTTCGGCGCGGCGCACTTCTAGGCGGACGGAAGCGTAAAACTTCAGCGCCCGTCCCCCCGGCGTTGTTTCTGGATTGCCAAACATGACGCCGACTTTCTCGCGGATTTGGTTGATGAAAATGGCGATCGTTTTTGATTTGTTGATGGCGCCAGACAGCTTGCGGAGCGCCTGCGACATGAGACGGGCTTGCAAGCCGACGTGGGCATCGCCCATCTCTCCTTCAATTTCCGCTTTCGGCACGAGCGCCGCCACCGAGTCGATGACGATAATATCGACCGCGCCGCTTCGTACGAGCGCTTCGGCGATTTCGAGCGCCTGCTCGCCGGTGTCGGGCTGGGAAAGCAACAGTTCATCGATATTGACTCCTAATTTTTGCGCATAGATTGGATCGAGCGCGTGCTCGGCATCGATGAAAGCTGCTTGCCCGCCCCGCTTTTGCACCTCAGCGATCGCGTGAAGGGCAACGGTCGTCTTCCCTGATGATTCCGGGCCGTAAATTTCCACAATCCGCCCGCGCGGATAGCCGCCGACGCCTAACGCGATATCGAGCGCCAGCGAACCGCTCGGCACAACGGAAACTTTTCGTTCCACTTGCTCACCGAGCTTCATGATGGCCCCCTTGCCAAACTGTCGTTCAATTTGTTTTAACGCCTGCTCCAACGCGGCTTGACGATCTTGATTCACTCATTTCCTCCTCCTTTTGTAAGGCTACTTATACTATACACCGTTTTCTGACCATTGCCAAGCAAAAAATCGAACGTTCATTCGTTTTTTGGTGGGGAAACTAGCAACAATCGCCATGCTGATCCGGCGGAAACAAACGATGGGCGGTGGAGGGTGTGAAAGGAGGGAGCGGCCGAGATCAGCGGTCGGCCGCAAGCAGCTCCAGCAGCAGAAAACAACCGTATTTGGCGGCGCGGATGCGGATGTCGCCGCGCGTGCCGGACAACGTCAAACGGCGGACAGCGGTGCCGCGCTCGCGCATGGCAATGCCGATATAGACGGTGCCGGGCGGATGGCCTTCAAGCGGGTCGGGGCCGGCGACGCCGGTGAAGCTGATGCCGACATCGGCGCCGCATAGCGAACGGACGTTTTCCGCCAACACGCGCGCGCACGATTCGCTCACCGCCCCGTCCGTTTCGAGAAGCGGCCGCGGCACGCCAAGCACCTGTTGTTTGACGCCGTTCGTGTAGCAAACGACGCCGCCTTGAACGATCCGCGACGCCCCGGGAGCGGCGGTGAGCTGTTCGAGAAACAGCCCGCCGGTCAGGCTCTCGGCCGCCGCGATCGTCCATCCTCTTTCTTTTAACCGTTCGCTTGTCTTCGTAAACAGCGTTTCATCGTCATAGCCGTAACAGTAGCGGCCAACGCGCGCCAAAATCGCCGCTTCTGCTTCATCAAGCAGCCGCTGCGCTTCCGCCTCGTCCCGATGCTTCGCCGTCAAGCGGAGCGTCACCTCGCCGTCACCGGCCAGCGGCGCGATCGTCGGATTCGATTGCGCGTCAATCAAATCGGCAAGCGCCGTCTCCAGCGCCGCTTCACCGATGCCAAAAAAGCGGAGCACACGCGACTCAATGCGTCCGGACAGCGGGAACGCAGCGCGCAAAAAGGGGATCCCGTAACGGGTAAACATCGGGCGCATTTCTTTCGGCGGCCCGGGCAGCAACATGTACGTGATGCCCGCAACGGTGAGCGCCATCCCCGGCGCCATGCCGTTCTCGTTTTTCAGGACGGTCGCCCCTTCCAAAACGAGCGCTTGCTTTTTGTTGTTGTCTGTCATCGGCCGATGGGCGCGGGCAAAGTACGCTTCGATTGCCCGCAGCGCCTCTTCATCGATGACGAGCCGGCGGCCAAGCAAACGGGCGATCGTCTCCTTCGTGACATCATCCTTCGTCGGGCCGAGACCGCCGGTGAAGATGATGAGATTCGCCCTCGTTTGCGCCGTTTTCACCGCCTGCTCAAGGCGGCCGGCGTTGTCGCCGACAACCGTCTGGAAATAAACATTGATGCCCAAGGCGGCAAGCTGCTGTGACAAAAACTGGGCGTTCGTGTTGACGATTTGGCCAAGCAGCAGTTCCGAGCCGACGGCGATGATCTCCGCGTTCAATGAACAGCCTCCTCCTTCGCGGCCACCCTATTATTTGGAGCGAGCGAACGCATGTTTGTTTTTCGCGAAATAGTCCCATCCCGACCAAACGGTGAAAATGACCGCCACCCAAAGCGCCAAGTCGGCAAACGGGAACGCGATGAGCGAAAACGGTAGATTATGAAGCAACAAGGCGGCAATCGCGATGATTTGCGTCCACGTTTTAATTTTGCCGAGCATATTGGCTGCCACGACTTCCCCCTCACCGGCAAGCACGAGCCGCAAGCCAGTGACGGCAAACTCGCGGCTGATGATGATGATCACCATCCAAGCCGGCGCGAACCCGAGTTCAACGAGCACAATGAGCGCCGCCGATACGAGCAGCTTATCGGCAAGCGGGTCCAAAAACTTGCCCAAATTGGTGACAAGCCCATACTTGCGAGCATAATAGCCGTCAATCCAATCCGTCGTTGACGCCACGATGAAAATGAGTGCGCCGACAAGGTGGGCGATCGGGAGCACCTCGCCGCCGATGCGAATGCTGCCCCAACCGAACGGGACGAGCATCACAATCAAAAAAAACGGGATCAACATGATGCGCGCTACCGTAATTTTATTCGGCAAGTTCACAACGAATACCTCCGCTACTCAACATCGATGCGGGCAAAGAAGCGGCTTTCGCTGCGAAAGGCCGCCTCTTGCCGTCACTTTTTCAAGATGAATCGCAGTTTTTGAAACACTTCATCGTTTGGATCAAACGGATAGGCAAACGGCTCCCCGTTTACTTTTACATCAACGTCAAGCGCGTTGCCGATTTTCACCCAGACTTCGCTTTCCGCGGACAAATCGAACGTTTTCGTCTGGCCTTTCGTTAAATTGTTGCGGAAAAACGAATGGCCTTTCGTGTTGTACACCTCGACCCAAGATTTCCCGCGCGATGACAGCTCGATGGTGAACGTATCGGCATGTTGCACTTCAATCGTCGCCGTATTGCCGCTTTTCTCCTTTACACTGAGCGTGGCGGCCGGCTTCTCTTCGCTTTCAGCCGGAGCAGACTGCTCGTTTTCTTCGCCGCCTTCACGGGTCGTTTGCTCCTCTTCTTTCAGCTCTTTCGACTGCTCAAGCGGCGAATGGTTCGACTTTTCCACTTCCGCCGTTTTCGGGCTTGTCTTCGCCGGCGGCACTTCCGCCGTGTTGCGCTGAAGGAGCAGCCAGACGAGAACAGCGGCGCCGATCACCGCGGCAACGCCGATCAGTTTCGGCAGCCAATCGAGCCATTTCGCTCCCTCCGCGGACAATTGTTGGCGCGTTTTCACGCGCGAGAGCGGTTGTGGAATGTCCTCTTGATACGATTGGGGAATATCCTGCTTGTATTGCTCAAACAGCTCGTCCGGATCGAGGCCGACCGCCTCGGCATACTGCCGGATGAAAGCGCGCACGTAAAAATTTCCCGGCATGATGGCGTAATTTCCTTCCTCAATACCGAGCAAATACCGCTTTTGAATTTTCGTCAACTCCTGCAGCTCATCCAGACTCATCTTCTTTTCTTCCCGCGCTTCTCGCAAACGTTTCCCTAGTTCTGTCAACGGACAACACCTTCCGTTTTTTAGACTTGAAGCAAAGAAAAGCTGATTCACTGATGGCCTTTAGCCTCAGTAGCTGCCGAACGCGTAGGAGGCTGGTGATTTACTCACGGATACGGCTTTACGATGTTAAAATCTCGTTGCATCGGTCGTGCTTTTCGCTCATTCTCCCATTGATAAAGGGAATGAGCCGTTGTTCACCAGCCTTATAGGGGGCGCCCCATTACAATCCGAACTCGGAAAACCCGTCGCCGCCTAACAACGTCGGGCGCTCAATCGCTTCATAAGAAATCTCTTCATCCGGTTCATGGCGCAGCTCAATAATGTAGTTAAAATCGTCGAGCGTGTATTCCGTATGGCGGACAAACAAATCCGGATGTTCGACGACCTTCGTCGCCTCAAGGCGCATCAGCTCGCGGACCAGCTGCCAATGCTGCTCATTTCCGCGGCGCGCTGAGACGATGCCGTCAATGATAAAAATATTGTCGACGCTATATTCGTCTTCCATGAGCTGCGTGCGCACCGTTTGCTTGATGAGCGTCGATGAGACAAACATCCACCGCTTGTTGGCGCACACGCTGGCGGCAACGATCGACTCCGTCTTGCCGACGCGCGGCATGCCGCGAATACCAATCAGCTTGTGCCCTTTTTCTTTAAAAATTTCCGCCATAAAATCGACAAGCAAACCGAGCTCATCGCGGACAAAACGGAACGTTTTTTTGTCATCGGCATCGCGCTGGATATAACGGCCGTGGCGAACGGCGAGACGGTCAAGCAGCTTCGGCTGGCGCAGTTTCGTCACCGTAATGTTGTCCATCGTCCGCAAAATCGTCGCCAGCCGCTCGATTTGCTCATTGCTGTCGCAAAGGAGCAGCATGCCGCGGCGCGAGTCCCGGACACCGTTGATCGTCACGATGTTGATGGACAACATGCCGAGCAGCGAAGCGACATCGCCGAGCAGCCCTGGGCGGTTGACATGAATTTCGTATTCCAAATACCATTCCTGCTTGCCCATTCCGTCTCCTCCTTGCCGGTGTCCGCACAAACGCCTTATGCTAAATTCATACTACTATAACCGCAAATGGAAAAGCAACCGAAAAGGAGGAGGAAAAACGCCATCTCCGTGCGAGGGGAACAGCAAGAGGATCTGCCCGGCCGGATCGTCTCCAGCGGCGGCCTTGGCCGCATGTTCGGGGCGAAAGCCGCAGCCGGCTTCCAGCAGAAAAGGTGCCCCGCTCTTTCGTTTGGGACACCTCGTTTGCTTGTTCAGTGTTGGCGATGTTGAACGAGCTTCACCATCATATTGGCGAGCGCATGCTGTTCTTTTTCATCGGCTACGCTCCAAAGGTCAGCAAGCACCCGCTCTTCCGGGTTTTTCGGATCGACGTGCTTGGCCAAATAGTCCCCGATTTGATAAGCGACATCGGAGATGACTTGCTGGTTCAATCCTTGTTGCTGCGCCTGCTGCAGACGTTCAGCCAAGAATTCTTTCCATTGTTCAAAGTTGTCCAATACCGACATGTCTATTCCCTCCTTGATGAACGTTTCAAGGATAGTTTGCCTGCCCGAAGCCAAAATATACGTTTAGCCGCCTTAGCGGTCCCGATTGGGCAAGAACAAAACGGGCACCAACATCGAAGGTGAACCATCGATGTGACACACCGCTCGGCAGCCTTTTCATTCAGAAAGGTTCCATAGGCAACGTTTGCCCTCCACCCAAGGATGAAAATCCGCGTCAGGCCGGCGTTTGCACGGAAAAGATTCATGGGTAGCGCGATCTGCCCTCCACCCGGGGATGAAAATGCCCCCTTGCCGATGGGATTTCCACGGAAAAGATCCATGGGCAGTGTGATCTGCCCTCCCCCCGAGGATGAAAATCCTGCGCCCGTTCGGCATTTTCACGCTGATTGTGCAAGGTTTCTCGAATTGAGAAATGGATGGAATCAGTAGTATTTTGCACGAAACACCAGCCCCATAGGCATTTAGCAATGCCAGCCGCCGTTGACGGAAATGACTTGGCCCGTAATGTAGGAAGCGGCGTCTGATAAGAGAAACGCCACTGTTTTCGCCACCTCCTCCGGGGTGCCGAGCCGGCCGGCGGGAATTTCATCGACCAGCGCTTGAAGATCTTCGGCGCCTAACGGCCGCAGCATGTCGGTCTCGATCGCTCCAGGGGCGACCGCGTTCACGCGAATGCCGCTTGGAGCCAGTTCTTTGGCGAGCGCTTTGGCAAACGCGTTCTGCCCGCCTTTGGTCATCGAATAGACGGCTTCACAGGAAGCGCCGCACACCCCCCAAATGGAGGAAATGAACACAATATGACCGCGCTTGTTCGCAATCATCGGCGGGAGCAACCGTTTGATCAACAGAGCGGGGCTCGTGACATGAAGATGCACCATGCGCTCAATCAGTTCGTCATTCATATCCGTCAGCAGCCCGTAATAACTGGCCCCGCTATTGTAAACGATGGCGTCGATCGGCCGGTCGATTTGCGCGAGCAGCCGATCGACTTCGGAAGGCGTCGACAAGTCGGCTTCCACCGGAACGACATGCGTGCCGGCCAATTCTCGCTGCAGCGCATCGACCGGAGCCCGCCGCCGATAGTAATGAAGAAACAGCCCATAGCCGCTTTTAGCCAATTCGCGGGCGATGCTTTGCCCAATCCCCCCGGAAGCGCCGGTAATCAAAGCGTAGCGCATAACGTTTCCCCTCCTTTTCCATCCACCCCATTAGTGATTGATGAGCGAGCCGCGTTCACCGCTTCGTATAAACGCCATAGACCGAGCCGTGTTCGCTGAAAAGACCCGCAAATCGCAACTTCCGCGTAATCGGCAAGCCGGCGATATTGCCAAGACCCGCGCCGCGTGGTGCACCCTCCGCGCGATCGACAAGCCGGCGACCGCCGATATTGCCAAGACCCACGAACAGCGGTGCGCCCTCCGCAAAATCTTTCACGGCCTGCGAGAGCGTCTTGCGTCAGACTCGCAACCAGTGGTGCGCCCTCCGCCCCAAGATGAGCATCGCCGTTTTGGGGAATGATCACGAAAAAAGAGGGCCCGCCAAACAGCGAGGAAACGCCCTCTTCCCGATCAACGGCGCGCATCCGCATCGTCTCGGACATGCGGCCATGTCGTAGACGAACCGGAGCGCAAACCTCTTTATGACTGTTTGGGCACGACTTCGCAAACCGCGAGCTGCGAATCGCGGAAGCAAGCCGAAGCGACGTCCGCTATCTCATCGATCGTCAGCGCGGAGAGCGCCGGCAAAATGTCAAACAAGCTGGCGCCGTAAAACGCGTAGCGCGTAAACTGGTTGGCGATGTATTCCGGCGAGTTGAGCGCGCGCAAAAAAGCGCCGATCTTTTTCTTTTTCACCCGCTCGATTTCTTCTTTCTTTATGGCGTCGACATCCAACGACAACAGCACCGTTTGAATTTCTGAAGCGAGGCGCTCAGCATCGCGCGTATCGCCGCCGACGAGGGCAAAGCCGAATTCTCGCTCTTCGGTATAATCGTACATGAACGTATCATCGATCAGCCCTTCGCGGTACAGCCGTTCGTAATGCGGTGAGCTTTTGCCGAACAAGTAATCGAGCAGCACGTGAAACGCGAGCTCATGGCGCAGCTTTTGCCCGCCTTCTTTCGGCACGGACGGCGCTTTGATGCCGACAAAACATTTATTCGTCTGCACGTGCATCGGAATGATTTTTTTCTTTTCCGCCACGCCGCTTGGCTCTTCGTACGCAAACCGCTTCACTTCCGGCGCCGGCGGAAACGACTTTTTCGCCTGATTGTCGCGGATTTGCTGCATCATTTTTTGTTCATCGACCGGCCCGACGACAAACAACAGCATGTTGCTTGGGTGATAAAACGTTTCGTAGCACTCATACAGCAGCTCTTTTGTAATCTTGGCGATCGATTCCACCGTGCCGGCGATGTCGATTTTGACCGGATGGTTGTGATACATGCTTTCGATGGCGCCGAAGTAAACGCGCCAGTCCGGGTTGTCATCGTACATGCGGATTTCTTGGCCGATGATGCCTTTTTCTTTTTCGACCGTCTTGTCGGAAAAATACGGCGTTTGCACAAAATCGATCAATGTCTCCAAGTTTTTCTCAACGTTATCGGTGCTTGAGAACAAATAGGCGGTGCGGGTGAACGTCGTAAAGGCGTTCGCGGACGCGCCTTGTTTGCTGAACTGCTGAAACACATCGCCATCCTCTTTTTCAAACAGCTTATGCTCCAAAAAATGGGCGATGCCATCCGGGACGCGTTTCATTTCCGTTTTTCCGAGCGGCACAAACTGATTGTCAACCGAACCGTAATTCGTCGTAAACGTCGCATACGTTTTATGGAATCCTTTTTTCGGCAATATATAGACGTCCAAGCCGTTTTCCATTTTTTCGTAAAACAACGTCTCGCCTAGCGTTTCATACACCTGTTTTTCCATCATCCGCCCCCCCTTCCATTCCGGTCAAAAAGTAGACGGTATCGAGCGCCACTTTGCCTGCGACACGCACCACGTCTTCGCGCGTCACTTGATCGGTGCCGGTCAGCCATTCCTCGATCGAGCGCTGCCGCGTGGAAACGACGTTATGGTACAGCACTTCAACGAGTCCGCGCGGCGTATCGAGCGTCTCAAGCAGCTGATTGCGGATGACCGCTTTCGTCTGCGCCATTTCTTCATCGGTGAAATCGCCGTTTTTCATCGCCTGCATCTGTTCATCGATGATGCGGCGCGCCTTCTCGTAATGGGCCGGCTCAATGCCCGACATCACCATCAACAGCCCTTTATGACTTTCTAGCCGAGAGGCGGCATAGTAGGCGAGGCTCGCTTTTTCGCGGACGTTGATGAACAGCTTCGAGTGAGAAAACCCG
Source organism: Geobacillus sp. C56-T2 (assembly GCF_007829715.1). NCBI lineage: Bacteria > Bacillati > Bacillota > Bacilli > Caryophanales > Anoxybacillaceae > Geobacillus > Geobacillus sp. C56-T2. Next base: position 1,217,113 of record NZ_VJWB01000001.1, on the reverse strand, counting down.
CCGAAAATGCCGTTAAACAGCTGCAAGGCGTAGTAATCGTCGTCCTCGTACGTCACGTCAGTCCGATAGCCCATGTTCAGTTTCCCTTGCTTGACATCTTGCCGCTCGATCACTTCGTTCACTTCCCCTCGCGCTTTGGCCGGAGCGAGCGGCGCCTGTGCGGATGGCGAGCGTGTTGGCAAAGCGAAGCGGTTCGTGACCGCGGCGAGCACCTTTTCTTCTTCGACATCGCCGATGACATACAAATCGAGCTCATCGTCCGCCAACGCCTGCTCATAATAGCGATACAGCCCCTCGGCGGTAATGGCATCGACATCTTCGAGCTCGCCGTTCGGCGAGAGGGCGTACGGCTCGCCTTTGCACATTTCCTGCACAAGGCGCATGTTCGCATAGCGCATTTTGTCGTCGTACACTGCCTGAATGCGCTGGCGGAGCGCCCGTTTCTCTTGTTCGACGATCTCAGGGACAAACCGGCCGCCATCGAGCGCCGGGCGAAGCAGCAGATCGGCGAGAAGCTGGAGCGCTTTATCGAAAAGCGCCGGCCGTTCCGGCAAAAACCGTTCGTTGGCGACATCGATGCGAATCGTCACTACATGCTGTTCGCCTTTTTTGCTCAAATCGACCTGAAGCGTCGCTCCGTACAGCTCATCGAGATGGGTGCGCAGCGCCTTTACGCTTGGATAGTCAGCGGTGCCGCTTTGCAGCACATGCGGCAGCAGCGCGCGCAGCGTCACCGTCTCCTTGGCAAGAGGGGCCTTCATTTTCCAAACGATCGTGTTCGTTTTGTACTTATCGGTCGGAATCGTATGAACGCGTACCGGTCCGACCGCTGTGACTTTTTCGTCGACCAATCCAACTCCTCCTTACTGTTGCCAAAGGTACGCTACCTTTTTTATTGTAAAACTCCTTAGCAACAATATACCTTTTGGCCAGCGAAAAATGCAAATCATTCCATTCAGCCAAAAACGGCCGTCCGTTTTTTCGGACAGCCGTTTTCGTCACCGTTTTCCTTTGATGTATGGCGTGCCGGCCGCTTTGGGCGCTTCCGCCCGGCCGATGAAACCGGCCAACGCCAAAATGGTAAGCACGTAAGGGGCGATAAGCAAGTAAACGGTCGGCACGTTTTTCAACAGCGGAATCGTTTGGCCGACGATGCTCAAACTTTGCGCCAAGCCGAAAAAGAGCGCCGCTCCCATCGCCCCGACCGGATGCCATTTGCCAAAAATCATCGCCGCGAGCGCCATAAACCCGTGCCCCGAGATCGTCGCATGGCTGAAGTCGCGGGAGATGATCGTCGCGTACACCGCGCCGCCCAGCCCGCCGAGCGCCCCGCTGATCATGACGGCGATATAGCGCATTTTAGCGACGTTAATTCCCATCGTATCGGCCGCCATCGGATGTTCACCAACCGCGCGCAGCCGCAGGCCAAACGGCGTTTTATAAATGACATACCATGATACAAACGCCAAGGCAATGGCAATGTACGACGGCATATAGGCGTTGGAAAACAACAGCGGCCCAATGACCGGGATATCGCTTAATACCGGCACATCCATTTTGTCAAATCCGACTTGAATTTGGTCGGTTTGTCCTTTGCCGTACATTTTTTTCACCAAAAACAACGACAAGCCGAGAGCCAAAAAGTTGATCGCCACCCCGCTGACGACTTGGTCGGCGCGAAACGTCACCGACGCGACAGCGTGCAGCAAGGAAAAGACAGCCCCGACGATCACAGCCGCCACTAAAGCGAGCCAGGGTGTCCATGCGCCCAATCGATCGGCAAACGTCAAATTAAACACAATCCCGACAAACGCGCCGATGGTCATAAGCCCTTCCAGCCCGATGTTCACAACGCCGGACCGTTCGCTGAACACGCCGCCAAGCGCGGTGAAAATAAGGGGGGCCGCAAAGAAAATGGCCGTCGGGATAATCGTCTGTAAGACATCGTACACGCTCACTTACTCCGCCCCCTTTTGCCTACGAGATAACAGCCAGCGGATCATGTAGCTGGATGCGACAAAGAAAATAATGAGCGCGATAATGATATCGACGAGCTCAGTCGGCACGCCGGCGCTTGACGGCATTTCCAGCGCCCCGACTTTCAAGGCGCCAAACAACAAGGCAGAGAGCAAAATGCCAAACGCGTTGTTGCCGCCGATTAAGGCGACGGCAATGCCGTCAAACCCAAGGCCGGTGAATCCGGCTTTCGTAGAGATGTTCCCAAACGTCCCAAGCCCTTCCATCGCTCCAGCGACACCCGCAAAAGCACCAGAGATGACCATGGCTAAAATGATGTTGGCGCGCACGTTCATGCCGGCGTACTGTGACGCGTGCTGATTGAAGCCGACCGCGCGCAGCTCAAACCCTTTCGTTGTCCGCTCCAACAAAAACCACATGACGAACGCCGCGGCGATGGCGATGAAAATGCCGTAATGCATCGTTGAGTGGTGCGTGATCGCCTCGAAAAACTCTGACTGAAGCGAGGCGCTCGGCTTGACCGGATCCGATTTGAATCCTTCATCCGACAGCACCGAGCGGATGATGGCGTTCGTGACGTGCAAGGCGATATAGTTCATCATGATCGTAATAATGACTTCATGGACTTTCAAATAGGCCTTTAACACGCCGGGAATCAAGCCCCACAACGCCCCAGCCGCAGCGGCTGCCAAAATGGCGAGCGGCAAATGGACGATTTTGGGCAAATCAAACGACACTCCGACCCAAACGGCGGCGAGCCAGCCGACGATCAGCTGCCCTTCGACCCCGATATTAAACAAGCCGGTGCGAAACGCGAACGCTACCGCCAAACCGGTCAAAATATACGGCGTCGTCTGCCGGATCGTTTCGCCGATATAGTACGTATCGCCAAACGCTCCGTATACGAGAGCGGAAAAGCCAGCGATCGGATTGTAGCCGCTTGCGAGCATCACGATCGAACCGGCAATCATGCCAAGCAAGACCGCCAGCACGGGAATGAAAAGTTGTTGAAGGCGATTGGATTTCATGACGACACACCTGCTTCCTTCCGTTTGCTTCCGGCCATCAACAGCCCGAGCTCTTGCTCCGTCGTCGCTTTCGGATCCACGATGGCGACGATTTTTCCTTCGTAAATGACGGCGATTCGATCGCTGACGTTCATGACTTCATCGAGCTCAAACGAAACGAGCAGCACCGCTTTCCCGCGGTCGCGCTGTTCGATGAGCCGTTTATGAATAAACTCGATCGCTCCGACGTCAAGCCCCCTCGTCGGCTGGGCGGCGATCAACAAGTCCGGATCGCGGTCGACTTCGCGGCCGATGATCGCTTTTTGCTGGTTGCCGCCCGACAACGCCCTTGCTTTCGTATACTCATCCGGCGTGCGCACGTCAAACTCGCGGATGAGCTGGCGCGCTTTTTCGTAAATGGCTTGAAAATTCAACAGACCCCGTTTCGAGTACGGCGGCTTGTAATACGTCTGCAGCACCATGTTCTCGCCGATCGGAAAATCGAGCACCAGCCCATGCTTATGCCGGTCTTGCGGAATATGGCCGACACCGGCTTCGATGATTTGGCGCGGCGGCAAGTTCGTAATGTCTCGGCCGTTGAGCCGAATCGTCCCGGATTCTGCTTTGATCAGGCCGGTCAGCGCTTCGATCAGCTCCGTCTGCCCATTGCCGTCGACTCCGGCAATGCCGACGATTTCACCGGCGTGCACCGTCAAATTCAACCCATTGACCGCGGCGAGCCCGCGGGCGTCTTTGACGACCAACCCTTCAATTTCAAGCACCGGCGTTCCCGGTTCGGCCGGCCGTTTTTCCGTCGTGAATTGCACCTCGCGGCCGACCATGAGCGCCGCCAGTTCGTTCGGGTTCGTCTCCGCTACATTGAGCGTCGCAATCCCTTTGCCGCGGCGGATGACGGTGACGCGGTCGCACACTTCCATAATTTCCTTGAGCTTGTGCGTGATCAAAATAATCGATTTCCCCTCGCGGACAAGGGTGCGCATAATGTCCATCAGCTCGCGAATTTCCTGCGGCGTCAACACCGCTGTCGGTTCGTCAAAAATCAAAATGTCGGCGCCCCGATAGAGCGTCTTTAAAATTTCCACGCGCTGCTGCATGCCGACCGAAATGTCAGCGACTTTCGCCGTCGGATCGACGGCAAGTCCGTATCGTTCCGACAGCTCGCGCACCTCCTGCTCGGCCCGCTTGATATCGATCGTTCCAGCCCGCGTCGGCTCGCTGCCTAAAATAATGTTTTCGGTGACGGTGAACGTATCGACCAACATAAAATGTTGATGCACCATGCCGATGCCGAGATCGTTGGCAACGTTCGGGTCGGTGATGCGCACCGGCTTCCCTTTGACGCGGATTTCGCCGCCATCGGGCTGATAAAGGCCAAACAACACGTTCATGAGCGTCGACTTGCCGGCCCCGTTTTCGCCAAGCAGGGCGTGGATCTCCCCTTTTTTCACTTGCAGTGTAATGTTGTCGTTGGCGACAAACGTGCCAAACACTTTGCGGATGTTGAGCATTTCAATCACGTATTCCAAGCGCTTCACTCCCCATTTCGGCAAGGTCAAAATCACAAAATGAGAGGCGGCAGCGGAACGGCCGCCCTTCATTTCATGATTTTGAAAAAGGCTAGCGCACGCACTAGCCTTCTTTACCGTTGTTCGTCACTTGATCGTCGCAGCGAATTGTTCATACTCTTTCCGGTTTGTCGGAACTTTCACTTCGCCGTTGATGATTTTTTGCTTCCATTCGTCAACAGCTTTCAGCACGTTCTCCGGAATGTTATCCTGCGTTGGAGCGATGCCGACCCCGTTTTCCGGCAAGCCGTACTCAATCGCTTTGCCGCCCGGGAAGTCTCCGGCTTTCGCCCGTTTCGCTAAGTCATACACCGCCACATCAACGCGCTTTACCATCGAAGTGAGCGTGACGTTGTACGTTTTGTCGCCCACTTTCACTTCTCCTTCCGGCGCTTGGTCTTTGTCGACGCCGATGACCCAAATTTCACGATTCGGATCTTTTTTCTTCAAGTCTTTCGCTTCCGAGAAGACGCCGTTTCCGGTCCCCCCAGCGGCATGGTAGATGATATCGATGCCAGACGCGTACATGCTCGAGGCGATCGCTTTCCCTTTGTCCGCTTGGTCGAACGCCCCGGCGTATTGCACTTCCACCTTCGCTTTCGGATTGACGGCTTTGACGCCAGCGCGGAACCCGCTTTCAAACTTCTCGATCAGCGGAATTTCCATGCCGCCCACAAACCCGATTTTGTTCGTTTTCGTCATCAACCCGGCGACCACCCCGACGAGGAACGAACCTTCATGTTCTTTGAACGTGATGCTGGCGACGTTCGGCTCGTCCACCACCGTGTCGACGATGGCGAAATGGCTTTCCGGATTTTGCTTGGCGACTTCTTTCACCGCGTCACCCATCAAATAGCCGATGCCGTAAATCAAATCAAAATCGCTGCGCACGAGCTTGTTTAAGTTCGTCGCGTAGTCGGCATCGCTCGATGACTGCAAGTAGTCGTAGCCGCCGCGGCCTTTTTCAAGCCCGTTTTCTTTGCCAAACTTTTGCAATCCTTCCCAAGCCGACTGGTTGAACGATTTGTCGTCGACCCCGCCAACGTCGGTGACCATGGCGACGCTGAACGTATCTTTTCCGTTGCCCCCGGCATTGTTGCCCCCTTGACCGCCACAGGCGGCAAGCATCGTGCTGGCGGCAAACAACGTTGACACCAGAAAACCAAGCCGCTTTTTCATCATCCATTTACCCCCTACATGAAAATTGGTTTCTTCGCTTAGTATGAAACTGCCTTTCTTCTTCTATGTACCCGTTTTCACCTCCTTAAAAGCCAAACCGCTTCCGCATGACATGGAAGCTGAATTTGTCGGAGCGAAAATAGTTGATCGAATAAAAGATGGCTTCGTCGTTTTTATCGAAATGCATTTGTTTCAAAACAAGCAAAGCCGTTTCCGGATCGCATTGCAAAATCGGCGACACTTTTTCGTGATAGCCGAGCGGCTCGATGCGCGCGACCGCATAGGCGATGTCGCGGTGCGCTTGGTTGTGCAGGCTTTCAAACAGCGATTCCTGCTCATACGAAATGCCTCTTGGCAAATATTTACACATAATTTTGTCGATGCAGTAAACGACCGGTTCGCCATCGGCCGTACGCACCCGCTCGATCAGCAATAAATCCTCGTCCGGCCCGCATTGAAAGCGGCGCATGTCGTCCTCGGTCGGCTGCTGAATCGAAGAGGACAAAAAAATCGTCCCCGGTTTGCGCCCGGCTTGGCGAATCATATCGGTCACGCTTGAGAGCTGCTCGATGCCGGACGTAAACAGCGGACGAGCATTGACAAACGTTCCGACGCCATGGCGGCGAATGATGACGTTTTCTTCTTCAAGCACCCGAAGCGCCTCGCGCAGCGTCGCCCGGCTGACCCCGAGCTGCTTGGCCAGTTCAAACTCAGACGGCAGTTTTTGCTTTTCTTTGTACACGCCTGTTTCAATATCCCGTTTTAAGCGATCGATCACTTGCAAATACAGATGGCGGCTGTCTGCTTTGATTGACATGACAATGTCCTCCACGTTTCCGCTAAAGATCAGACCTCTGACATTAGACATATAACCTTTTCGAAAATACTATATCACGTTTTCTCGGGCAAATAAATAGGCGATATCAAATTTTGTCGAAGAAAAAGAAATAGGTTTGATAACGCTTCCAATAAGATGCATCATAAGGCGGGCGGCGCTGATTTTTGCCCGCCTTATTCGGTTTAGGATGTCTTTTTGATGTCCTCTTTCGACCACAGCACCGCGCGCGGTTTGCTTCCTTCATACGGCCCGACGACGCCGCGCTCTTCCATGGCGTCGATCAAGCGGGCGGCGCGGTTGTAGCCGATGCGGAAGCGGCGCTGCAGCATCGAAACGGACGCGCTCTGCATTTCGACCACCAAGCGGACGGCCTCGTCGTACAAGTCGTCATCAAGGTCGCCGGCCGATGGCTCGCCGTCCTCGACCATCATTTCTTCATAGTATTGCGCTCGCTGCTGCCCGATGACGTACTGAACAACGTCTTCGACTTCTTGATCGGAAACGAACGCCCCTTGCACGCGCACCGGCTTGGAAGCTCCCATCGGCAAAAACAGCATGTCGCCGCGCCCGAGCAGCTTTTCCGCTCCGCCCATGTCCAAAATCGTGCGCGAATCGATTTGCGACGAGACGCTAAAGGCGATGCGCGACGGGATGTTCGCCTTAATGACGCCGGTGATGACATCAACCGATGGACGCTGGGTGGCGATAATCAAATGGATGCCGGCCGCCCGTGCCATTTGCGCCAAGCGGGTGATGGCTTCCTCAACATCCGATGACGCCACCATCATTAAATCCGCTAGCTCGTCGATGATCACGACGATGTACGGCAAGAGCGGCTGCTGTTCCGGCACCGTTTCGTTCTGCTGGCGGATCTGTTCGTTATACCCTTCAATGTTGCGCGTGCCGGTGTGGGAGAACAGCTCGTAGCGGCGCTCCATTTCTTGGACGACTTTTTTCAGCGCTTGGGCCGCTTTTTTCGCATCGGTGACGACCGGCGTCAGCAAATGAGGAATGCCGTTATACACGCTCAGCTCGACCATTTTCGGGTCGATCATCATCAGCTTGACTTCATGCGGCTTCGTGCGCATGAGCAGGCTGACGATGATGCCGTTGATGCAGACGCTCTTGCCGCTGCCGGTCGCGCCGGCGATTAATAAATGCGGCATTTTGTTTAGTTCCGCCGCCACGACTTCTCCGGAGATGTCGCGGCCAAGCGGAATTAAAAGCTTCGCTTCCGCCTTTGTATGTTCAACGGCTTCCAGCACCTCGCGCAGCGAGACGGTCGCGATTTCTTCGTTCGGCACTTCAATGCCGATCGCCGATTTGCCGGGAATCGGCGCTTCGATGCGGATGTCTTTCGCCGCCAACGCGAGCGCCAAATCGTCGCTTAAGCTGACGATTTTGCTCACTTTCACCCCGACGTCCGGATACACTTCGTACTTTGTCACCGCCGGACCGAGATGCACTTGCGTCACTTTCGCCTTGACGCCAAAGCTTTGGAACGTTTTTTCCAGTTTGCGGGCGTTGGCGTAAATGTTGGCATGGTCGGCCGACTGCCCGGCCGGTTTCGGCAAGCGGAGCAAATCGAGCGGCGGCAAGTCGTAGTTCGTATTTTCATGGGCGGAAAAGGCCAACGGCGGCGTCGGCTTCCCATCGTCCCCATCATCTTCCGCCCGTTCACTCTCCTCTTCCGGCTCAGCCGCCGAACGGACAGCGGCAAAATCGGAGATGATCGGGGGCGGAGACAGCATTTCCTCTTCCAGCTCCGCCGCGTCCGCCGGCTCCTCCTCAGGCCGAGCCGCGCGCCGCGTCCGCCGGCTTTGGCTGCGGTTCGCTTTGCCCTTCCTTCCCGCCCGCCATTGCTTCACATCCTCAAGAAACGCCCGCCATTCTTGACGAACAACCGATGCGGCAAGCCCGATCCATCGGCCGGCTGTGTCACGCAGCGGCTTTCCGGTGAGGATGATCAAGCCGATGAGAAACAAGAGGAAACAAATCCACTTCGTTCCAGCTGAATCGAACAACTGATAGCTGGCGGCAAACAGCAGAGCGCCTACCATCCCCCCGCCTAAATCGACATCGGCCGTCTTGCCGCTCGCTTCATTCCAAAACAAAGCCCACGTCGTCCGCATGACGCTCGGATCCCACTGTCCGCGGCGCGACATCAGCGCAAACAGCCTGTCATGGCTTAAAAGCAGGAGCGCCGCCGCGATGACCGCCACGCCGACAAACGGGCGGCTCGTCCATGACGGCCACTGCCGCTGCCAGATGAGCGCCGCTGATAACGCCAAAAGGCCGATCAACAATAGCATGTACCATTCGCCGAAAAAAAAGCGGCTGATGAGCACGAGCGTTTCCCCAACGAGCCCAAGGCGGGCTATCGCCACCACGGCCACGGCAAGCAAGCTAAGGCCGATCAATTCAAAGCGAACGGTTTCCACCCATGACTGCCCTTTTGGCCGTTTTCCTTTTTTTCGTCGCTTTCGTTTCGCCATGTTTCGTTCACTCCAACATCTTTTCAGTGGAAAAGCCGGAAAAAAGCAGCCAACAATGGCTGCTTTTTCTGTTTGTCTACTATTATACCATGAATGGCGAAACAATTCATTACGATGTTGCCGCTGAAGCGGGAAACCGGGCCCCCGGAGCGTATTTCGCCTCTAAAAAGTGGTAAGGGTTGGTGCTTAAATTTTGCACGATTTCATACTCGCCGGTTTCCGTGGCTTGCACAAGAAACGGGATGCCGTCATAATACACCAATTTCTGCTTTTCGTACGCCGCCCTGTCGGTGGGGAACACTAAATGCTCGGGCATCATCGTATACAAAATCATTGAACGATCTTCCCTTCGCCGCTTTTTTTCATCTCAATCAGCTGGCGCAGCTTCGCCATCGCTTGCGACACGCCGCCCACCTCGTCGATCAGCCCGTACCGGACGGCGTCAGGTCCGACGACGTTCGTGCCGATGTCGCGCGTCAAATTGCCTTTGGAAAACATGAGCTCTTTAAACTTTTCCTCACTGATCTTCGAATGTTTCGTCACGAAGCGGACGACGCGCTCCTGCATTTTATCCAAATACTCAAACGTCTGCGGCACGCCGATCACAAGCCCGGTCAGACGGATCGGGTGGATCGTCATCGTCGCCGTCTCGGTGATGAATGAATAGTTGCACGAAACGGCGATCGGCACGCCGATCGAATGGCCGCCGCCAAGCACGATGGAAACGGTCGGTTTCGACAGCGATGCAAGCATTTCGGCGATGGCGAGCCCGGCTTCGACATCGCCGCCAACGGTGTTCAAAATGACAAGCAGCCCTTCGATTTTCGGATTTTGCTCAATGGCGACGATCTGCGGAATGACGTGCTCGTATTTCGTCGCTTTGTTTTGCGGCGGCAGCTGAATATGGCCTTCAATTTGGCCGACGATCGTCAAGCAATGAATGTTCGTATCCGGCTCCATTTGCGGAACGTTCGTCTGCCCGAGTTGGGTGATGGCGGCGGTTGCTTCCTCGGTCTTTGTCTCCGGCTGTTCGCCCTCGGCTTCCGCTTGGAAATAACGTTCCTTCTCCATTGTTTCGTCTCCTTTCTTGTCGGTCATACGTTTAGTATGGCCGAAAAAAAAAGAAAAATGCCGGCAACGGCCGACCGTTTCCAGCATTTTCCCGTGGACTTTGAGCATGATTGCATTATACTTCCATAATAATCGGTAAAATCATTGGCCTCCGCTTTGTTTTTTCAAATAAAAATTGGCTGAGCGCTTCACGGATGTTGGCTTTCAGCGATGACCATTCGAGCATGTAGGATTCAAGGCAGCGCTCGATGATCGAAGCCACCATCTTCTCCGCTTCCTCAAGCAACGTCTCCGACTCGCGCATATAAACGAATCCGCGCGAAATGATTTCCGGTCCCGCCGCGATCGTTTTCGCTTCTTTATTCAGCGTGACGACGGCGATTAAAATGCCGTCTTGCGACAATAAGCGCCGATCGCGCAGGACGATGTTGCCGACATCGCCGATGCCAAGCCCGTCAATTAAAATGTTGCCGTACGGCACTTTGCCGCCGGGACGGGCGACGCCGCCGCGAAACTCGATCACTTCGCCTTTGTCGATCAAAAACGTCCGCTCTTCCGAGATGCCGACCGCTTTCGCCAGCCGAGCGTGCGCCTTTTGCATCCGGTATTCCCCGTGGACGGGGATGAAGTACTTCGGGCGCATGAAGTTGAGCATCAGCTTTAATTCTTCTTGGCAGCCATGCCCCGATACGTGCACTTGCCGATCGCGGTAAATGACGTTCGCCCCGGCGCGGTACAAGGCGTCAATCGTTTTCGCAAACCCGAGTTCATAGCCCGGCATGACGGACGCGGCGACGATGACGGTATCGCCTTCCTTGATGTTCACGTGCTTGTTCGTTTGGCGCGCCATCCGCCACAGCGCGCTCATCGGCTCACCATGCCCCCCGGTGGTCAAAATGACGAGCTCGCGGTCATGGTAACGATCGAGATCGTGGGCTGAGATCGTCACCTTGTCTGGAACGTGCAAATAGCCAAGGCGCACGGCGATGTCCATCACTTTGTGCAGCGTTTTGCCGATCACCGCCACTTTGCGCCCGGACTCGTGCGATGCATAAAGCACCTGTTGGATGCGGGTAATGTTTGAGGCGTAGCAGGCCACGAATACCCGCCCTGGCGCATGGCCGATCACGTCGGCGATTTCATAGGCAACGGCCGTGTCGGAACCGCTGTAGCCCGGACGCTCGGCGTTCGTGCTGTCCGACAGCAAGCAGAGCACCCCTTGTTCGCCGATTTGCGCGATTTTGCCCAAATCGGTGCGGCTGTTGCCGTATGGTGTCTGGTCAAACTTAAAATCGCTCGTGTACACGATCGCGCCTTGCGATGTTTGCAAGCTGATGCCGACCGAATCAGGAATGCTGTGAATCGTGCGGAAAAAGGTGACCTTGGCTTTGTCAAACACGAGCTCGGCATCCGGGTGGATTTCGTTCAGCTTGGCGCCCGACACTCCTTGTTCCTTCAGCAACGCCTCTGCCAATCCGATCGTCAGCTTCGTTCCGTAAACCGGAACGGACAGCTGCTTGAGCACGTAGGCGATCGCTCCCATGTGCTCCTCATGCCCATGGGTGAGGAAAATCGCTTGAATGCGGTGCTGCCGTTCAACCAAATAGGTGATGTCAGGGATCACCTTGTCGATGCCGAGCATTTCATCTTCTGGGAACATCACCCCGGCATCGATGACAAAAATGTCCTCGTCCAATTCGACGACATACATGTTCTTGCCGATTTCCCCTACTCCCCCGAGGGCAAAAAGGCGTATTTTCTCTACCGGCTTTATTTTTGATTTCAAGGCTGCGTCCTCCCAATCATGATGCTAACCCGCTCAAAGTCACTTGCTTTTATTATAACGAATCGATGTTGAGAAACACAAGATGGCTAATGCGCCAGCCGCTGGATTTCTCACCAGCGAAAAGCGCCCTCAACGTCTCCTTGGCGGGCGTTGAGGGCGCTCGGTTACGACAGAGCAGAAAGCAGGCGCTGAAGCTCGTTCCGTTCCTGTTCCGTGAGCGGGACGAGCGGAAGACGAACCGCGCCGACATCCAGCCCACAAAGCTGCAGCGCCGTTTTCACCGGCACCGGGCTTGGAGCGGCAAACAACCCTTTCATGAGCGGCAGCCATCTTCGGTGCAGCGCCGCCGCCTGCTGGTGATCTCCAGCTTGGAAGGCGCGAATCATTCGCTGCATTTCGTCGCCGATGATGTGCGAAGCGACCGAGACGACGCCGGCCCCCCCGATGGCGAGCACCGGAAGCGTCAAGCTGTCATCGCCGCTATAAAGCAAAAAATCGTCCGGGGTCCGTTCAATGATTTCAGCCATAGCGTCCAAATTGCCGCTCGCCTCTTTGACCGCAACGATGTTCGGGATTTCCGCCAGCCGGATGACGGTTTCCGGAGCGAGGCTGACCGCTGTGCGGCCCGGAACGTTATAGAGCATCACCGGCAGCGACGTGCTTTCGGCAATCGCTTTGAAATGCTGGTACAACCCTTCTTGGTTCGGTTTATTGTAATACGGCGAAACGAGCATGACGGCGTCGACGCCCGCCTCTTCCGCCCGCTTGGTCAGCTCGATCGAAGCGCGCGTATTGTTCGTCCCCGTGCCGGCAATGACCGGCACGCGGCCGTTGACGACGGCGACGACATGGCGAAAGAGCGCGAGTTTTTCTTCGGTCGTCAATGTTGGCGATTCGCCGGTCGTGCCGGCGACGACGAGCGCATCCGTGCCATGGTCGAGCAAATAGTTGACCAGCTCCGTCGTTTTCGGCAAATCAAGATTCCCTTTTCGGTCAAACGGCGTGACCATCGCCGTTACGACGTTTCCGAACTGAATCACGGTTTTCACTCCTCACTCCAAATCGCTTCGTCTCCCCCCGCCTCAGATAGGCAAAAGGCGTCATGGAGAGCGTTGACCGCTTTTTCCATATCTTCCTCTTTCACTAACACCCAAATGGTCGTATGGCTGTCAGCCGATTGCAAAATTTGAACGCCTTGTTCTGACAAGGCGGTGACGATTTTCGCCGTCACCCCGGGCACGCCGGCGATGCCGGCGCCGACAACCGATACTTTGGCGCAACGCGGCGTCACGGCCGGTTCATAACCGATGCGGCGCAAAGCAGCAATCGCTTTGTCCGTCATCTCGCCGCTGACCGTGTAGACAACGCCGTATGGAGAAATATTGATAAAATCGACGCTGATCCCTTCGTGAGCCATCGCTTGAAACACGTCCGACTGCAACTCATAATGCCCTTCTTTCGCCAGCACTTTAATTTGCGTGACGTTGGCGACATGGGCGATGCCCGTCACTAGCCGCTCCCGCACGTCGCTCCCCTTTTGCGGACGAATCGAGGAGGTGACAAGCGTTCCCGGCGCATCCGAATACGTCGAGCGGATGCGCAGCGGCACTTTCGCCTGCATAGCGATTTCGACCGCGCGCGGGTGAATAACTTTCGCCCCTTGATACGCCATGTTGCAAATTTCCGTATAGGTGACAACCTCAAGCGGCCGGGCGTTTTCGACAATGCGCGGATCAGCGGTCATGACCCCGTCGACATCGGTGAAAATATCGACCCGCTCGGCGTTTAGCGCCGCGCCGAGCGCCGCCGCCGATGTGTCGCTGCCGCCGCGGCCGAGCGTTGTGATATCGCCGTTTTCCGCCATCCCTTGAAAGCCGGCCACGACGGCGACATCGTACTGTTCAAGCGCCTCAAGGAGGCGGTCGCAGCGCATCTCGACGATTTTGGCGTTCGTATAGTCGCTATTCGTGCGGAATCCGGCTTGCGCGCCCGTGAACGCCGCCGCTTTGATGCCGTGGGCGTTCAACAAGTTGCTGAACACGACGCTGGAGATGATTTCTCCGCACGCCATGAGCAAGTCTTGTTCGCGCTTTGTCACATGATGCTCGGAGCCGCCGATCAGGCTAAGAAGCGTGTCGGTCGCGTACGGATCGCCGTATCGGCCCATGGCCGATACGACGACAACGACTTTGTAGCCGTCTTCAAGCGCCTTTTCAATGTGGCGGCGCGCCATGTTTCGTCCGCGTTCATCGCGGACGGACGTGCCGCCGAACTTTTGGACGATGATTTTCATGGTAACACCTCGACGATTGGATAAACTTTCCCGGCCTTCACTGCGAGGAAGGCGGGGGCTCCGTCAACCATCCGATTCGCCGGCCCATCCTTGGGCGTCCGCCTTGTGTCAGGCGGACGTCGTGCCGCGTTGAGGCGGGAGATGCCGTGAAAAAACGGCGTTATATCAACCCGAGCTTTCGTAAATGTTCCGCGATTTGCACCGAGTTCGAAGCCGCCCCTTTCAGCAAGTTGTCGGCGACAATCCATAGGTGGAAGCCGCGCGGATGATCCAAATCGCGGCGAATGCGGCCGACAAACACATCATACTGGCCGACGCAATGGACCGGCATCGGATACAGCTGTTCGCTCGGATCATCTTGAAGCACGACACCCGGCGCCTCGCGAAGCACCTCGTGCAAGTCGGCAACGGTGACGCCGTCTTGCTCGACTTCGATGTACACCGATTCCGAGTGCCCGCTCGCCACCGGAATGCGCACGCACGTTGCCGCCACTTTCAGCTCGGGCATGTGCATAATTTTTTTCGTTTCGTTGATCATTTTCATTTCTTCAAATGTAAAGCCGTTGTCTTGGAACTTATCGATTTGCGGTATGGCGTTGAACGCAATCGGGTAATGCTTTCGGTCCGATTTCACTGGCAAAATGTTCGCCTCGACCGGCTTCCCTTCGAGCACCGCTTTCGTCTGCGCATGCAGCTCTTCGATCGCCTGCGCCCCGGCCCCGGAAACGGCTTGGTACGTTGAAACGATCACGCGCTCTAAGCCAAACGCTTTCCGAATCGGCTCCAACGCCACGACCATTTGGATCGTCGAGCAGTTCGGATTGGCGATAATGCCGTTATGCCACGTCAAGTCGCTTCCGTTCACTTCCGGGACGACAAGCGGCACGTCTTCCTCCATCCGAAAGGCGCTTGTATTGTCGATGACGACCGCCCCGCGCCGCACCGCTTCCGGCGCCAATGCCTTCGATACCGCCCCGCCGGCGCTGAACAAGGCAATGTCCACCCCTTCAAAGCGCTCGGGTGATGCCGCTTGCACCTCAATTTCCTCGCCGCGGAACCGCATTTTTTTGCCAGCCGACCGCTCCGATGACAACAAAGTCAATGTTCCAACCGGAAAGTTCCGATCCTCAAGCGTCCGCACCATTTGCTGCCCGACGGCCCCCGTTGCTCCGACGACAGCGACATGATATTGCTTTTGAGCCATCCACCATTCTCCTTCCACATCGTCACTCTAAGAAGTGAATTCATAGTCTTTATTTTATCACATTCCGCTGTGGACGAGAGAACATTTTTATGCGCCGCTTTGATTTTTGATTCAGTTGTAGCGGAAGCGTTCAATGATCACCGGCTGCAGCTGTTTTCCTTCCAGCGCGGCGAGAACCGTGTCGCGCAACAGCGGCATGTAGGCGACCATCGAGTTTGGCTTCGCCTGCGGGGCGTCTTGGCCGAACGGAATAAAGTAAATGTTTTTCGCCGCCATCAGCCGCATCAAGTTGACACCGTTTAAGCCGAGCGCATCGTTTGTGGAAATGCCGAGCACGACCGGGCGGTGATTGCGCATCGTCGCTTTGGCCGCCATGAGCACCGGGGAATCGGTCATGGCGTTGGCCAGCTTGCTCATCGAGTTGCCGGTGAGCGGAGCGATCACCATGCAGTCGAGCGGAATTTTCGGCCCGAGCGGCTCCGCTTTGACGATCGTGTCAATCACTTCATTTCCCGTCAACTGTTCGAGTTTTTTCACCCATTCCTCCCCTTCGCCGAAACGGGTGTTGGTCGTCTTAACGGTGTACGTAACAATCGGCAACACTTCGGCCCCTTCATGGACAAGTTTTTCAATTTCGGGAAACACCGCATCATACGTGCAATGCGACCCGGTGAGGCCAAAGCCGATTCGTTTTCCCTTCAGGCTGTTTCCGCTCATCGTTTGTTCTCCTCCCGTTTTTGCCAATCTTCATACAAAAGCTGCGCCAAAACGTTGGCAATGATTTGTCCGGCTGTTTTCGGCGCGACGATCCCGGGCAGCCCGGGCGCTAAAATGGCTTTCACGCCGCGTTTTTCGGCGTAGCGAAAGTCGGTGCCGCCCGGTTTGGACGCCAAATCGATGATCAGCGTATGGGCCGGCATTTTGGCGATCACGCTCGCCGTGACAATCAAATGCGGAATCGTGTTGATGCAGACGTCAATATCGCGCACTTCTTTTTCCAAATCGTTTAGGTGAAACGGCACGAGCCCCATTTCCGTAATGCGGGCGAGATGCTCCGACCGGCGCGCCCCGACTTTCACTTTCGCCCCTAGGGCGGCAAACGTCCGGGCAACGGTCATCCCGACGCGTCCGAGCCCTAAGACGGCGACGCGCGAGCCGTGAATCGTAAAATCGGTGTGCTGAATGACCATCATCACCGTGCCTTCGGCGGTCGGAATGGAGTTGTAGATGGCCACATCATCGCGCTCAAACAGCTGCACGTGCTTACGTTCGGTCTTTCTCACCAGCTCATCCAAATACGAGTTGCTGATGCCGGAGTAAATGGTGCAGCGTTGGGCCGTTCGTTTCACCATTTCTTCGGTGAATGGAATCGGTTCTTGGGCGAACACGCTGTTTACTTTTCCGTCCAACGTCGTGCCGTGAACCGGCAAAATAATAGCATCCAAATCAGGAAAATCGACTTCGTCAATCGGCAGCTTCACGGCCCCGGTAAAATGATGGGCCAGCTGGTCAAAGCCAACGAGCGATAACTTGGCATCCAATTCCACGAGTTTGCGAATGACTTCCAGCTGCCTCGCATCACCGCCGATGATGGCGACATGCATTCCTGTCAGCATCATGTTGTACGCTCACCTTCTTTGTTGGCAAACTGCTTCATTTCTTTTCCCATCTTATGTCGGGGGGAAACCATGGGTGAATGACCCGGCGGGAAAAAATGGGCGTCATCATCGCGGCGCCGGGCTGCAACAGTCATGTTTTGCCGTTCCGTTTCTATACATAGAATAAAGGGACAAAAAGGAGGGAACCAACGGTGAGGCTGAGCGAACTAAGCGGCAAAGAAATCGTGGATGTCAGGAGGGCCGAGCGGCTCGGGGTGCTCGGACAAACGGATTTGGAAATCAACGAGCAAACCGGGCAAGTGGAGGCACTCCTTATTCCGACAGGAAAATGGTTCGGGCTGCGGAAAGACCATCAAGAAATTCGCGTGCCGTGGAACTATATCCGCAAAATTGGCTCCGATATGGTGATGATCGACATTCCCGAAGAATAAGAGACAAAAAAGAAAAAAGCTAACCACCTCAGGAAAAGGTCGTTAGCTTTTTTACGCCCGTTTATGAGCGAAGCGGACGCGGCAGCACGCCGTCCGGGCTGATGAGGGCGAGCGCGTAATCGTCGGTGAACACCGTGCGCGCCAGCTCGTTCACTTTTTCCACCGTGACGCTCTCAATCTCCTCAATGATTTCGTCAAGCGAGCGATGGCGGCCAAGGAGCAGTTCGTTTTTGCCGTTGCGGCTCATCCGGCTGTTCGTGCTTTCCAGTCCGAGCATCAAACTTCCCTTCATTTGTTCTTTGCTGTTATGCAGCTCTTTTTCGGTAATGCCGTCTTCTTTTAATTGCCGGATCGTTTCTTGAATCGTCGCAAACAAAACATCGAGCTGCTCGCTCCCGGTGCCGGCGTAAATGGCGAGCAATCCGCTGTCTTGGTAGGCGGAATGGTACGAGAACACCGAATACGCCAATCCGCGCTGTTCGCGCACTTCCTGAAACAGCCGGCTGCTCATGCTGCCGCCTAAAATATTGTTCAAAATCAAGAGCGGGTAGGCATCCGGATGTCCGATCGGCAGCCCGTTGAACCCGATGCACACATGCGCCTGCTCGACGTCTTTTTTGCGCGCCATCTTTTGCGGCGCAAACGACGGCGTCCCTGAAGAAGGCGGCCTCTTTGCTGCCGTGAACGAGCCGAAATAGCGCTCGATCTCGTCGATAAACCGCTCATCCACGTTGCCCGCCACCGAAACGACAACGCGATCCGGCGTGTAGTAATCGGCCATATACTGGCGCAGCGTATCGCCGGTAAACGTGCGCAGCGTCTCTTCCGTGCCTAAAATCGGATAGCCGAGCGGGTGGTTCGCGTAACACGCCTTGCCGAGCAAATCGTGGACGATGTCATCGGGCGTGTCTTCGTACATTTTGATCTCCTCGAGCACAACGTTGCGTTCTTTGTGGAGCTCATCTTCCACAAACGTTGAGTGGAAAAACATATCGGCGAGCATGTCAAGCGCCAGCGGGGCATGTTCATCCAACACTTTAGCGTAGTAACACGTATACTCCTTCGAGGTAAAGGCGTTCACTTGCCCGCCGATGCTGTCGAACGCTTCGGCAATGTCTCGCGCCGTGCGCGTGGTTGTTCCTTTAAAAAACATGTGCTCCAAAAAATGCGAGATCCCGTTGTTTTGTTCTGTTTCGTTGCGCGATCCTGTGCCAATCCATACGCCGATGGCCACCGATCGAACCGTCGGGATTTGCTCGAGCACGATTCGCACACCGTTTTTGCACGTATATTTGTTAATCAACTCCATGTTCCTCCTGTTTGTTTGCCAGTCTTTTCTCATCGAATAAGGCCGTCAAGCTGCCTAACGCGTAACCTTGGCGTTTGATTGAGACGATCAGCTCATCGAGCGCCGCCGCCGTCGGCATCGTCGGATGCATTAACACGATGGCGCCGGGATGGATGTTCGATGCCACCCGTTTCACTATAACAGATGGGGCTGGTTTTTGCCAATCAATTGTATCGACGCTCCATAGAATCGTTTTCATGCCAAGTTCCGAGGCGATCTCGACGACCTCGTCGCGATAGCTGCCGCTTGGCGGAGCGAACCACTTGCATTGGACCGCGGTCGCCGCTTCGATCACTTCGTTCGCTTTTTGGAGCTCATGGCGAATGCGTTCGTTGCTCAACGTTTTCAAGTCGGGATGGCTGTAGGAATGGTTGCCGATCTCATGGCCGGCATCTGCTATCATTTTTGCCATCTCCGGATGTTTTTTTACCCATTGCCCTTCCAAAAAGAACGTTGCCTTCACCTGATGCTTTTTCAGCGTCTCGAGCATGTCAGGAAGGTATTCTTCCCCCCAAGCGACATTGACCGTCAGCGCCACCATCGGTTTGTCGGGATGGCCGCGGTAGATTGGCGCCGGCGGCAAATCGTCCAAATGAACGCGCGGCGGCACTTGGCGGAACACAAGCTTGCGCTCATCGAACGTTCCTGTTTTTTTCATGTTTTGATAGGAAGCGTCAATATCGACGGCCAGACCGTTATAGCCGGGCGTCGCCTTCCACACTTTATCAATGACCGCATCTTGGGCGGGAATTTCGTACTGCTTCGCCTGCTTGACGATCGTTTCATACAGCTTGTCGCGCTCCTTTTTCATCGCCGTTGTGTCCGCCGGACGCCAGCTCTCGACATAGTTTCCGACCGGCGGCCAATGCACGGCCATCCAGGCGGCAAGCAACATGACCGCCAGCGCCATATAGCGGATGGATGCGTTGTTCACCCTTGTCCCCCTCCTTTTTCATTACTACAAAATATGTGGGCGGGGGACAGTGTAGAACATAACAAAAGAGCCTTAAGAAACAAATTCCTAAGGCTTCATGCGGTGGCGCTCCGGCCGTCTTCCCCGTTTTTCCCGCGTCTCTTTCGGCGCCTGGCCGATGCCGCGGGCGTCGCGCAACACCGCTTTGCGCGACAGGTTGACGCGTCCTTGTTTATCGATTTCTGTGACTTTGACTAAAATTTCATCGCCGATCGAAACGACGTCTTCGACTTTGCCGACCCGTTCTTCGGCCAGTTCGGAAATGTGGACAAGCCCGTCTTTGCCGTTGAACAGTTCAACAAAGGCGCCGAATTTTTCAATCCGCTTCACTTTGCCTAAATACACTTGGCCGACTTCGACTTCGCGGACGATGTCTTCGATGATTTGCTTCGCTTTTTGGTTGGCCGCTTCGTCGACCGACGAGATGAAAATCGTGCCGTCTTGTTCGATGTCGATTTTGACGCCGGTCTCGTCGATGATTTTGTTGATCTGCTTGCCGCTTGGTCCGATCACCTCGCGGATTTTGTCCGGATTGATGTGCATGATCAAAATTTTCGGCGCATATTTGGACAGCTCTTTGCGCGGTTCGCTGAGCGTCTGCATCATATGGTCCAAAATCTCCAGCCGCCCTTTGCGCGCTTGCATGAGCGCTTCTTCCAAAATGTCGCGCGTCAGTCCTTTAATTTTAATGTCCATCTGCAGGGCGGTGACGCCTTTTCTCGTGCCGGCGACTTTAAAGTCCATATCGCCAAGATGGTCTTCAATGCCTTGGATGTCGGTCAAAATCGTGTAATGATCGCCGTTTTTCACCAATCCCATGGCGATGCCGGCGACCGGCGCTTTAATCGGCACCCCGGCGTCCATCATCGCCAGCGTGCTGGCGCAAATGCTCGCTTGCGAGGTCGAGCCGTTCGACTCCAACACTTCGGAAACGAGGCGGATCGTATACGGAAACTCCCGCTCCGACGGCACGACCGGCTCAAGCGCCCGCTCGCCAAGCGCCCCGTGTCCGATTTCACGCCGCCCCGGCCCGCGCATCGGCCCCGTTTCCCCAACGGAAAACGGTGGGAAGTTGTAATGGTGCATAAACCGCTTCGATTCTTCCAAATCAAGCCCGTCCAAAATTTGCACATCGCCGAGCGCCCCAAGCGTACAGACGCTTAACACTTGCGTTTGCCCGCGCGTAAACAGACCGGAGCCGTGCGTGCGCGGGAGGACGCCGACCGCCGACGAGAGCGGGCGGATTTCATCGACTTTGCGCCCGTCCGGACGAATTTTGTCCACCGTGATCAGACGGCGCACTTCCTCTTTCACGAGCTTGTGCAAAATTTCCTGCACTTGCTTCAACTTCTCTTCATCCGCTTCTTCCGCCTCGTATTTGGCGATGACACCCGCTTTCACGTCTTCAATGGCCGCATCGCGCGCCAATTTTTCCGGCACTTGCACCGCCTTTTTAATATCGGCTTCCGCAAGCTGGCGAATTTCCGCCTCCAACGCTGGATCCGGCTCATACAGGACGACTTCCATTTTCTCTTTGCCGACTTGGGCGGCGATTTCCTCTTGGAAGGCGATGAGCCGCTTCACTTCCTCATGGCCGAACATAATCGCTTCGAGCATCACTTCTTCCGGCACTTCGTCCGCGCCGGCTTCCACCATGTTGATCGCGTCTTTCGTGCCGGCGACAACGAGATGCAGATCGCTTTTTTCCATTTGTTCGACCGTCGGGTTGATGACAAACTGGCCGTCGACGCGGCCGACGATCACGCCGGCGATCGGTCCTTCAAACGGAATGTCGGAAATCGTCAGCGCCAGCGAGGAACCGATTAAGGCAGCCACTTCTGGCGCGCAGTCTTGGTCAACGCTCATGACCATGGAGACGACCTGCACTTCATTGCGAAATCCTTCGGCAAAGAGCGGGCGAATCGGGCGGTCGATCAACCGGCTCACCAAAATCGCTTTTTCGCTCGGCCGGCCTTCGCGCTTAATAAACCCCCCGGGAATTTTCCCGACGGCGTACAGCCGCTCCTCATAGTTGACGGTCAGCGGGAAAAAGTCGACGCTTTTCGCTTCCCGCGATGCGGTGGCCGTGCTCAGCACAACCGTGTCGCCATAGCGGACGAGCGCCGCGCCGTTCGCCTGTTTCGCCAGTTCGCCGGTCTCGATTATGAGCGGGCGCCCAGCCACCTCGATGGAAAACACGCGTTTCTCTTGTTCCATACAGACGAGTACTCCTCTCTATGTACAAATGAAATGATGGATGCCGCTGATGATTAGTATGGACGAATCGGCGTCATTGTTATCATCGCCGTGTCAATCCCGCCTGCAAACTAGCAAAAAAGCGGGAATGCTCCCGCTTTTTTATCGACGTAATCCAAGTTTCTCAATCAATTCACGGTAGCGCGTCACATCTTTGTTGCGCAAGTAGGTCAATAGATTGCGGCGTTTCCCAACCATTTTCAGCAGGCCGCGCCGTGAATGATGGTCTTTTTTATGGACGCGCAAATGCTCGTTCAACGTATTGATTTGCTCCGTCAAAATCGCAATTTGCACTTCCGGAGAACCGGTGTCGTTCTCGTGGATTTTAAATTGCTCGATGATTTCGCGTTTGCGTTCTTGCGTCAATGCCATCCTCGTTCACCTCCCTAGCTTGAAATCCCCGGTTGCCGAGCGGGCGTCGGTGACTCGCCTAGCCAAGCAACGGTTCACATACACTGATTAGAATACCTCTTTTTCCGGCAAAATGCAAGTCTTTTCATTGAAGCGCCGGAAATACTGCTCCGCCTCCTCCTTGTCGCGGGTGATTTGCGCGGCCAGTTCGTCAACGCTGGCAAATTTCCGTTCGCTCCGCAGCCGGCGGTGCCATTCGACGATGAGCGTTTGTCCATAAAGATCGCCGGAAAAATGGAACAAATGCACTTCGATCGTCGGCAACCCTTCGCGCGCCGCATGAAACGTCGGTTTATATCCGACGTTCGCCACCCCTTCATACTCATTGCCATCGACGGTCACCTTGACGGCATAGACGCCGACTGCCGGCAAAATATAATCGCCGTTTAAGGCGATGTTCGCGGTCGGGAAGCCGATCGTCCGCCCGCGCTGCTCCCCGGCTACGACCGTTCCCTCGAGATCATAAAAGCGGCCGAGCAGGCGGGGAAGTTGATCCACGTCCCCGCTTTCCAGCAGCTTCCGCACGCGGGTGGAACTTACCTTTTCCCCGTCGACGACGAGTTTCGGAATGACCGTCTGCCCAAATCGGCCGCGGGCGTGGATTGGCATCGTCTCCATCGTTCCTTTTCCGAACCGCCCGTAAGTGAAGTCAAAGCCGGCGACCACGTGCTTGACATGCAGTCCGTCCAAATACTCGTCGACAAATTGCTCCGGCGCCAAGGCGGCAAACGTCGGCGTAAATTCGACCACGTACAGCCGATCGATGCCAAGTGATGCAATGAGCCGCTCTTTTTTGCCAAGCGGCGTGATGGCGCGAAGTTCAGGCTGTTTGCCGAGCACGACGGACGGATGGGGATGGAACGTCATCACCGCGCTTTCGTACCCGCGCTCCTTCGCAGCCTCGACCGCCGTTTTGATCACTTTTTGGTGGCCGAGGTGGATGCCGTCAAAATACCCGAGCGCCATCACGGCAGGGGGGAGCGCTTGCCGTTCGAGCTGATGCGGATGTGAAAGAAACAGCGTTTCCATATCGATAACCCACCTTCTTTGTTTCCGCCGCGCCTTTTTCATGAATGAAACACTTTGAGCGGCTTCATCAAGCCGGGGCGCGTCGGGTGCTTGACGTACAGAGCCAGCGCTTCCCGCTCAGGCGAAACGAGCACAATCGGTCCATCAACCTGCTCGAAAAATGCGGGAAGGCGAAGCAGCGCCCCGTTCTTTACTTTCTCTGCTACTTTATCATTGATTTGATATTTCGGCAAATGAAAGAGCGCTCGCTCAATCGGAATGATGAGGGAAGCGGCCGTTCCGTCAGCCGCTCGCCGGGCAAGCTCCGCCAACGTCACGCACTCCTCAAGCCGGAACGGCCCCGAGGCCGTCCGGACCAGATCGGACATGTGCGCCGGGTAGCCGAGCCGTTCGCCGATCGTCACCGCAAGCGTACGGACATACGTGCCTTTGCTGCACGTGACGCGAAAGCGGAACGACACCGTTTCCCCGGTGAACTGCTCACGCTCATCGAGCAGCTTCAGCTCATAAATCGTCACGCGCCGCACCGGACGCTCCACTTCGAGGCCGGCGCGCGCGTATTCATATAGTTTTTTGCCGCCCACTTTCACCGCGGAGTACATCGGCGGCGTTTGCTCCATTTCGCCAGTCAAGCTGTCCAGCACCGCTTCGATCTCCGCGCGCGCGATCGCCCGCTCGATCGGGCGGGCGGCGATGATGTCGCCATCGGCATCTTCCGTTGTCGTCGCGGCGCCAAGCGTCACTTCTCCTTCGTACGTTTTCGTCGCGCCGGTTAAAAATTCAGCGATGCGCGTCGCCTTGCCAAGGCAAATGGGCAGCACGCCGGACACGTTCGGATCCAACGTACCGGTGTGCCCCGCTTTTTTGACGCCGAGCAGGCGGCGCACGCTCGCCACACAGTCATGCGATGTCATTCCTTTCGGTTTATGGAGCAGCAATACCCCGTCCATCGGCGCACCCTTTCTGTTTCCATACTCGCAAATGAAAAGGAACGTCCGCTACCGCTTTTCGGCATCGTTTGCGGATAAAGCGCGGCAACGAGGGTGTCCCAAAAGGATCGGGATCCCCTCTTTTATTGCTCTATATACGTGCTGACTGCTTCTGCCGCACGATCGGTCGTGCCGATCTTGAAGGCAGCCAACCTTTTCGGTCAGCCCCCTGCTACTGCTTATCCGCATTCTCGTCAGCTTCCTTGCTGTCCGAAAGTTGCCGGATCAGCTGCTCAATGCGGCTTCCGTATTCGATCGTTTCGTCGATTTCAAACAAAATGTCCGGCGTTTTGCGCAGGCGGATGCGCTGCCCGATTTCCGAGCGGATAAACCCTTTTGCTTTTTCCAGCGCCTTCAGCGTCTCTTCCCGCTGTTTGTCATCGCCCAAGATGCTGATGTACACTTTGGCCTGCTGCAAATCGCCCGTCACGCGCACATCGGTCACCGTCACAAAGCCGATGCGCGGGTCTTTCAGCTTGCGACCGATAATGTCGCTCAGCTCTTTTTTCATCTGCTCGCCCACGCGAGTTGCCCGTATATTCATCATCCATCACCTCGATCACAGCCACTCGAATACTGTCGCCGCCCGCTCCAACTCGGGAAACGAATCGAGCAACGCCAACGCCCGTTCGAGCTCCCGTTCGGCAGCGCGGCGGCTGGACGCGATGGCAACGAGGCCGATTTTCGCCCGCTGCCATGCCTCTTGATGATCGATTTCCGCCACCGACACGTTGTACCGTTGCCGGATTCTCGTCAGCACCCGCTGCAAGACGGCTCGTTTGTCCTTCAGCGACCGGGCGTTGTAGATCAGGCACTCGCACGCGGCGAATCCGATCATGCCCGAGCCACTTCCTGCATAACGTACGCCTCGATGACGTCCCCTTCTTTAATATCGTTGAAGTTTTTGATCGTCACCCCGCACTCATAGCCTTGCGCCACTTCGCGCACATCGTCTTTGTACCGCTTGAGCGAATCGATTTCCCCTTCGTAGACGACGATGCCTTGGCGAATGAGGCGCACTTTGCTGTCGCGGGTGATTTTGCCGTCGGTGACGTAGCAGCCGGCGATCGTGCCGACTTTCGACACCTTAAACGTTTGCCGCACTTCCGCTTGGCCGATCACTTTTTCTTCGTATTCCGGATCGAGCATTCCTTTCATGGCCGCCTCAATTTCCTCGATGACGTTGTAAATGATGCGGTGGAGGCGGATGTCCACTTTTTCCGATTCGGCGGCGCGCTTCGCGTTGGCGTCCGGACGGACGTTAAAGCCGATGACGATGGCGTTTGAAGCCGTCGCCAACGAAATGTCCGATTCGGTGATGGCGCCAACGGCAGCGTGGATGATTTTCACCCGCACGCCTTCGACGTCGATTTTTTGCAAGGCGGCGACAAGCGCTTCAACCGATCCTTGGACGTCGGCCTTGACGATCAAGTTCAGCTCTTTCATTTCGCCTTGCTTAATTTGCTCAAACAGATCGTCCAAGCTGATGCGCGTTTTGACGCTCCGCTGCTCCTGCAGCTGCCGCTGCGCCCGCACTTCGGCGATTTGCCGCGCTTTTTTCTCATCTTCAAACACCATAAAGCGGTCGCCGGCTTGCGGCACATCGTGCAGACCGGTGATTTCGACCGGCATCGATGGCCCCGCCTCTTTGACGCGCCGGCCGCTGTCGTTCACCATCGCGCGCACGCGCCCGTACGTCGTGCCGACGACGATCGGATCGCCGATGCGAAGCGTTCCGGTTTGGATCAACAGCGTCGCCACCGGGCCGCGCCCTTTGTCAAGCTTCGCTTCAATCACCGTGCCGACCGCGCGCCGGTTCGGGTTCGCCTTCAGTTCTTCCATTTCGCTGACGAGCAAAATCATCTCAAGCAAGTGGTCAATGCCTTCTTTCGTTTTCGCCGACAACTTGCAGAAAATCGTATCCCCGCCCCATTCTTCCGGAACGAGGTTGTATTCCATCAGCTCCTGCATGACGCGGTCTGGATTGGCTTCCGGTTTATCCATTTTGTTGATGGCGACGATGATCGGCACGTTGGCGGCCTTGGCGTGGTTGATCGCTTCGACCGTTTGCGGCATGACCCCGTCATCGGCAGCGACAACAAGAATGACGATATCCGTCACTTGCGCGCCGCGCGCCCGCATTGTCGTAAACGCCTCATGACCCGGCGTATCGAGGAACGTAATTTTTTTGTCGTTGACGGTCACTTGGTACGCCCCGATGTGCTGCGTAATGCCGCCCGCTTCTTGCTCCGTCACTTTCGAATGACGGATCGCATCGAGCAGCGTCGTTTTTCCGTGGTCGACGTGCCCCATGATCGTCACAACCGGCGGCCGTTCCACGAGATCTTCCGGCGCGTCGACAATCTCGATCGTTTCGAAGTTCGTTTCATCGATCGTCACTTTTTCTTCGACTTCGACGCCGTAATCGGAGCAGATCAGTTCGATCGCGTCCTTGTCTAAGTCTTGGTTGATGGTCGCCATCACACCGAGCATAAACAGCTTTTTAATGATTTCCGACGGCTCGCGGCCCAATTTTTTCGCCAGCTCGGCTACTGTCAGCGAACCTTCGAACGTAATTTTTTTCGGCAGCTCTTTTTCTTTTTTCGCCGGCTGTGGCGGCTGCTTCGCGGCCGGGGCGGCTTGTTTTTTCC
This sequence comes from Geobacillus sp. C56-T2, assembly GCF_007829715.1. Classification (NCBI taxonomy): domain Bacteria; kingdom Bacillati; phylum Bacillota; class Bacilli; order Caryophanales; family Anoxybacillaceae; genus Geobacillus; species Geobacillus sp. C56-T2. The sequence continues at coordinate 1,189,970 of NZ_VJWB01000001.1, read as the reverse complement.
CTTTGGCCGGCCCTTTGCCTTTCTTTTTCGCCGCTTGGAGCAGCTTTTTCTCCTGCTGCTGGGCTTCGGTTTTTTTCGTTTCCTTCCCTTTTGGCGCTCCTTTTTTCTTCACCGGCTTGCTTTTCGCCGCTTCTTTTCCATCGTCAAACAGTTCTTCATCGGCAAAATCGGTCGCTTTCGCCGGCGTCGGCCGCTTCGGCTTCTCCGTCTTCTCCGGCTTTTTCCCTTTCTTTTCCTCTTTTCGCCCGTCTTTTTTCTCCGCGTTCGGGCGGTATTGATGATCGAGTTTTTCGACGACATCAGGTTCGAGCATGGTCATATGATTGTTCACTTCGATGTTCATTTCTTTCAATTTATGGATAACGTCCTTGCTAGGCACGTTTTGTTTTTTGGCGTATTCGTAGACACGCATTTTGGACATACATTCACCCCCATTAAGATCGGTCGAGCATCGTCAGCAGTTGACGCGCGAACCCTTCATCGGTGACGGCGACGACGACGCGGGCGTCTTTGCCGATCGCCCCGCCAAGCGTATAGCGGTCCGGCACTTTGCAAAGCGGAACGCCATAAAACGCGCACTTGTCGGTCACTTTTTTTTCCGTATTGGCTGATGCGTCTTCGGACAATAAAACGAGCTGCGCTTTGCCCCGCTGCACTTCTTTGACGACAAGCCCTTCGCCGGAAACGACTTTTCCGGCCCGCTGCGCCAGCCCTAACAGCGACGCCCAGCGGCTATTGTTCATGGCCCGTGCGCTTCTCCTTTTCCGCCAACGCGAGCAGCTCGTCATACAGCGTTTCCGCAATTTCGGCCTTTAAATGGCGGGCCAAAATGTTTTTCTTTTTGGCCAGCAAAATGCATTCCGGATCCAACGTCATGTATGCGCCGCGCCCCGCCTTCTTGCCGGTCGGGTCGATCGACACCTCTCCGTCTTTGGAGCGGACGATGCGCACCATTTCCCGTTTCGGTTTCATCTCTCCGGTGACGACGCATTTGCGTAACGGAATTTTCTTTTGCGCTGCCATCTCCATTCCCCCTCACTCGATGTCCGCCGGTTCAGTGAACGGTTGGCCGCTTTCCTCACTATGTTCATTATCAGCCGCCGCGCCGCTGAAATCAAGCGAAGTGGATGGCGCATATGGGTCAATGCCCATTTCCCGCGCTTCTGATTCGCTTTTAATATCGATTTTCCAGCCGGTTAATTTCGCTGCCAGCCGGGCGTTTTGCCCGCGCTTGCCGATGGCGAGCGACAGCTGGTAGTCGGGAACGACGACGGTCGTTGCCTTTTGTTCCTCGTTCACGATGACGCGCAGCACTTTCGCCGGGCTGAGGGCGTTGGCGACAAACTCAACCGGGTCCGCCGACCAGCGGACGATATCAATTTTTTCCCCGTTCAGTTCATCAACGACCGCTTGGACGCGCTGCCCCTTCGGCCCGACGCAGGCGCCCACCGGGTCGACCTCCGGGTTGTCGGAATGAACGGAAATTTTTGACCGGTCGCCAGCTTCGCGGGCGATAGACTTAATTTCGACCGTGCCATCGTAAATTTCCGGCACTTCCAGCTCAAACAGCCGCTTCAGCAAGCCCGGATGAGTGCGAGAAACGAAAATTTGCGGCCCTTTTGTCGTTTTTTCCACTTTGGTAATGTAGACTTTCAGCCGATCGTGCGGCTTGTACGTTTCGTTCGGCATTTGTTCGTTTGCCGGCAGAAGCGCCTCCGCTTTGCCGAGGCTGACGTAGACAAAGCGCGGATCGATGCGCTGAACGATGCCGGTCATAATATCTTCCTCGCGGTCGACGAACTCGGCGTAAATAATGCTCCGCTCCGCTTCGCGCACGCGCTGGGTGACGACTTGCTTCGCCGTCTGCGCCGCGATGCGCCCGAAATCGCGCGGCGTCACTTCCAGTTCGACGACGTCGCCGATCTGATAGTTCGGATTGATTCGCTGCGCTTCTTCAAGCGAAATTTCGAGGCGCGGGTCGGTCACTTCTTCGACGACGTCCTTGCGCGCGAGCACGCGGATCGTGCCGGTGTCCATGTTGAAGTCGACGCGCACGTTTTGCGCTTGGCCGAAATTGCGCTTGTATGCCGAAACGATCGCTGCTTCGATCGCTTCCACGATGACTTCTTTGCTGATGCCTTTTTCCCGCATCAGGTCGGCTAACGCCTCAAGCAGTTGCGTATTCATGAAACGAAAATCCCCCTTTTGCCACTTAGAAGAAAATGACGGCTAGCCTTGCGCTTGCCACTTTGTCATACGGAATGGCGACCGTTTTTTGCCGCCCGCGGTCTTTTACCGACAGCGTCACGGTCGTTCCGTCAAAAGCGGTCAGCTCGCCTTCGAATTGTTTTTCTCCCTCAATCGGCTCATACGTTTTGATCATGACATGTTTCCCGACCGCTTTGTAAAAATCGTTTTCGTTTTTCAGCGGCCGCTCCGCCCCCGGCGATGAGACTTCCAAGAAATAGTTGTGGGGAATCGGATCGACTTCATCGAGCTTTTCGCTCAGTTTTTCACTGACAACGCCGCACTGTTCAATATCGACCCCGTTCTCTGAATCGATAAAAACGCGCAAGAACCAGTTCTTCCCTTCCTTCACATATTCGATGTCCACGAGCTCCAGCCCCATTTCGTCCAAAATGGGCGCCACGAGTTGTTCGACCGTGTCTGTCACTTTTTTGCCCATCGTTTTCCTCCTTACCGAGCCAAGCTGCACGTATGGCATAATGAGAAAATCCCCTGCTCAAGGCGGGGAATGAACGAAAGACGGATGCCGATTCAAGACGAAAGAGTGGGTTTCCCCACTCTTTGCCTGCCATTATCTTTGCCAATTCCACTAAAACTATAACATATTGGTAATGATATTGCAACGGAAAACGGCCGCAAAAAAGCAGGCTGTTTTCCGCCGTCAAAACAGTGACAGCTGGTTATGGTCGGGAAGCGAGTCGAGGCAGCCGCGCTGTTCCAGATATTCCAACAGCGTTTTCGACACTTTGCCGCGCTGTTGCAAATCTTCTTTGGATAAAAATTCGCCTTCCTCACGGGCGCGCACGATCGCTTGTGCCACGTTGTCGCCAAGGCCGGGAATGGCGTTAAACGGCGGAATGAGCGAATGGCCGTCAATGACGAAGTCGGTCGCCTGTGAACGGTACAGATCAATATTTTTGAACGAAAAGCCGCGCTCACACATTTCCAGCGCCACCTCTAAGACAGTGAGCAAACTTTTCTCCTTCGCTGTCGCTTGGATGCCTTTGGCGTTAATTTCTTCAATCCGCTTGCGAATGGCGGCCGATCCTTTGATCATGGCGTCAAGGTCGAAATCTTCCGCCCGCACCGTGAAGTACGACGCGTAATACAAGAGCGGATGATGCACCTTAAAGTAGGCGATGCGCACCGCCATTAATACGTAGGCGGTGGCGTGCGCTTTCGGGAACATGTACTTGATTTTTTTGCATGACTCAATGTACCACTCCGGCACGTCGTGTTTGCGCATTTCCGCTTCGAATTCCGGCGTCAATCCTTTCCCTTTGCGCACCGATTCCATAATTTTAAACGCCAGCGACGGCTCGAGCCCGCGGTAAATGAGATAGACCATGATGTCGTCGCGGCAGCCGATCACTTCCGACAGCGTGCACGTCCCGCTTTGAATGAGCTCTTGCGCATTGCCGAGCCACACATCGGTGCCGTGCGACAAGCCGGAAATTTGCACGAGCTCGGAAAACGTTTTTGGTTTTGTCTCTTCCAACATTTGTCTTACGAAGCGGGTGCCAAACTCTGGAATGCCGATCGTGCCGACGTTGCACATAATTTGTTCCGGCGTGACGCCAAGCGGTTCGGTGCTGCTGAAAATGCCCATCACATCCGGATCATCGGTCGGGATCGTTTTCGGGTCGATGCCGCTTAAATCTTGCAGCATCCGGATGACGGTCGGATCGTCGTGCCCGAGAATATCAAGCTTCAGCAAATTATCGTGAATCGAGTGGAAGTCGAAATGGGTCGTCCGCCACTCCGATGACGTATCATCCGCCGGGTATTGGATCGGCGTAAAGTCGTAAATTTCCATATAATCGGGGACGACGATAATGCCGCCCGGGTGCTGCCCGGTCGTCCGCTTCACCCCGGTGCAGCCGGCCGCGAGCCGGTCGATTTCCGCGCCGCGCAGCTCGAGGTTATGGTCGCTCGCATAGCCTTTGACAAATCCGTACGCCGTTTTGTCGGCCACGGTGCCGATCGTGCCCGCGCGGTAGACGTTGTCTTCACCAAACAGCACTTTCGTATAGTTATGGGCGCGCGGCTGGTATTCCCCTGAGAAGTTCAAGTCGATATCCGGCACTTTGTCGCCTTTAAAGCCGAGGAACGTCTCAAACGGGATGTCGTGCCCGTCTTTTTTGTATTTCGCCCCGCATCGCGGGCAGTTTTTATCGGGCAAGTCAAAGCCCGAGCCGACCGACCCATCGTTGAAAAACTCGGAATGCTTGCAGTTTGGGCAAACGTAATGCGGCGGCAGCGGGTTCACTTCGGTAATTTCCGTCATCGTCGCGACAAACGATGAGCCGACCGACCCGCGCGAGCCGACGAGATAGCCGTCATCAAGCGATTTTTTCACGAGCTTATGGGAAATCAAATAAATGACGGCAAACCCATGGCCGATAATGCTGTTCAACTCTTTTTCGAGCCGCTCTTCGACGAGCTTCGGCAACGGATCTCCATAAATTTCCTTCGCCCGCCGGTAGCTCATCTCGCGGATTTCCTCATCCGCGCCTTCAATGCGCGGGGTGTACAACTCGTCTTTGATCGGCTTCACATCGCCGATTAACGAGGCGATTTTCTGCGTGTTGTCGACGACGATTTCTTTCGCCTTTTCCGGACCTAAAAACGAGAAGCAATCGAGCATTTCATTCGTCGTCCGGAAATACACATCCGGCAGGTCGTGCCGGTTGAGCGGATTCGCTCCGCCTTGCGAGTGGATCAAAATTTTTCGGTAAATTTTGTCCTCCCGATTCAAGTAATGAACGTTGCCGGTGGCGACAACGGGAATATTCAGCTTCTCGCCAAGGGCGACGATGTGGCGGATGATGGTTTTGATCATCTCTTCGTCTTGCACATAGCCCATTTCAATGAGCGGCTTGTACACATCCGGCGGATGCACTTCGAGAAAATCGTAAAAGCGAGCCAAGTCTTCCACTTCTTCCGGCGCCTTTTGGATCAAGTTGTCAAACAGCTCTCCTTTGTCGCAGCCCGAACCGACAAGCAAGCCTTCGCGGTGCTTCACAAGCACGGAGCGCGGGATGCGCGGCACGCGATGAAAATAGTGAATGTGCGACAAGGACACGAGCTTGAACAAATTTTTCAATCCGGTCTCATTTTGCGCCAGCAGCGTCGCGTGAAACGGGCGGGCAAGGCGGTAGGACGCCTCGCTGTGCGTGCGGCTGTTCAGTTCATCATGATACAAAATGCCCCGCTCTTCCGCTTCTTTTAACAGCCGCATGAGCAAATGACCGGTCGCCTCGGCGTCATAAATCGCCCGGTGGTGCTGCGTCAATTCGATATCAAACTTTTTGCATAGCGTGTTAAGACGATGGTTTTTCAAATCCGGGTATAGAAAGCGGGCGAGCTCGAGCGTGTCAATGACGGGATTCGGCACGTGGCCGCGCCCCATTTTCGCGAGGCCGGCATTTAAAAAGCCGATGTCGAAGCTGGCGTTGTGGGCGGCGAGCGTCGCGTCGCCGGCCCAGTCGATAAAGCGAGCCAGCACTTCCTCCGGCCGCGGCGCGCCCTTTACCATCTCATCGGTAATGCCGGTCAGTTCCATCGTCGTCACGGACAACGGGTGGCCCGGATCGGCAAACGACATGAACCGGTCGATGATCTCGCCGTCTTTCACCTTCACCGCCGCCAGCTCGATGACCGTGTTGTACACGGCCGACAGCCCCGTCGTTTCGACGTCAAAGACGACATACGTCTCATCGGAAAGGCGGCGATGCGCCTCATTGTAGGCGATTGGCACGCCATCATCGACGATGTTGGCTTCGAGGCCGTAAATCACCTTTATGCCGTGTTTTTTCGCCGCGCTGTACGCCTCCGGGAACGACTGAACGACCGCGTGATCGGTGATGGCAACGGCCGGATGCCCCCATTTTTTCGCCTGCTCAATGAGCGTTGCCACCGGTGTGACGGCATCCATTTGGCTCATCGGTGTATGCAAATGAAGCTCGACCCGCTTGTTTCCTTCCGGCGCCGTATCGTGCCGCTCATTGGCGGCGATTTCATTCAAATCGTTGGCGATGAGAACGAGATCGCGGACGAACGTATCGTTTTGCACGCTGCCGCGCACTTTCACCCACATGCCCTTTTTGACGCTGTGCATCAGTTCGGCATCTTCTTTGTCGCGCGAGAACATTTTGACTAAAATCGAGTTCGTGTAATCGGTGATTTTGGCCGTCAGCAGCGTGCGACCGCTTTTGAGTTCGCTCACTTCGGCGGCAAACACGTACCCTTGGACGACGACGCGCCGCTCTTCCTCGACGATCGTCTCAAGCAGGCGCACCGGCTCCTCGTCGCGAATCGGGTAGCCGATGACAAGCGGACCAGACGGAGCGCTTGTCGCTGTTTTTTCCTCTTCTTTCGCCAAATCGGTCAGCACAGCGAGCGCCCGTTCTTCATCCTCTTGCCGCTTTTGCGCCAAAAACTGCTCCATTTCTTGGTCGACTGGCTCAATAGTAACGTCAAGCTGAAGAGACGGAAACCCAAACGACATGTATACATCGGCGATTTTTTTGGCGAACCGCCGCTTCATGGCCAACGCTTCCGCCTCGTGCCGGGCTTTGACGATGAGCTTGTTTCCGCTCACGGCCGGCGTCTGGCGGCGGAGCGCGTCCACGAGCGGGGAGACGCCTTCCTGCAGCTGCTCAAGGCAAAGCGACCAATACGCCTGCACATCCGCCTCCGTCACGTGCGGCGCGTCGACTTCGATCGTATGGCGAACGGCGGCAATATGGCGAAACGCCGCTTGCAGCCGGTTGGCAAATGTTTGATAGACGTCAGCCGGCAGCACGTTGGCGAAGCGAAAATAAAAATGCCAGCTCTTTTCGTGCTTATCAATCACCACTTTGCGAATCGCCGCCTCCCGAAAATGCGGCAGCCATTCATCCGACGTCATGTTCAGCTGCTCGAGCAGCACAAGAAACCGCTCTTTTTGCGCATTCATCATGGCTTCCCCTCGCATGAAATCGTTTCTCTTTTTCTATCATACCATACGAACGGCAACAGCGCCGGCGAAAAAGACAGCCATCGTCTTGTTCACCAGCGCTGTTCGTTCACCCTTGCAAGAGACGGCGCACCGTCTCGATGAGATCGGCGACCGGCACATCAAACGACTCGCCGGTTTTCCGCACTTTGACTTCGACAACGCCTTCACCGGCCCGCTTGCCGACGGTGACGCGGACCGGGATGCCGATCAAGTCGCTGTCGGCAAACTTCACTCCCGCGCGCTCGGGACGGTCGTCGTACAAAACGTCGAACCCCGCTTGTCCAAGCTTGTCGTACCATTCCTCGGCGAGCGCCCGCTGTTCATCGCTTTTGGCGTTCGCCGTCAGCAAATGAACATGGAACGGCGCGACCGAAACCGGCCAGACGAGCCCATTCTCATCGGCGAACTGTTCGGCGATCGCCGCGACAAGCCGGGAAACGCCGATGCCGTAACAGCCCATGATCATCGTCTGCGCTTGACCGTTTTCATCGAGGTAAACGGCGTTCATCGCTTCGCTATATTTCGTGCCAAGCTTGAACACATGGCCGACTTCAATGCCGCGGGCGAAGCGGATCGTCCCTTTGCCATCGGGAGCCGGGTCGCCTTCTTGGACGAAACGCAAATCCGCATATTGGCTGACGGGAAAATCGCGGCCGGGGTTGACGCCCGTATAATGATATCCTTCCTCATTGGCGCCGCAGACGCCGTTGACGATTGCCGCGATGGCATGATCGGCGATCATCGTCACCTCTTCCTTGACGCCGATCGGGCCGAGCGAGCCGACCGGAGCGTTCATGACTTGCCTCGTTTCCTCCGGCGTCGCCAGTCTCACCACCGTCGCATCCAAGACGTTTTTCACTTTGACTTCATTCGCTTCGTGGTCGCCGCGGACGAGCACGAGCACGTAGCGGCCATCGACGTGAAACAAGAGCGATTTGATGCAGCGCTCCGGCGCGACTTGCAAGTACGAAGCCACTTCCGCGATCGTTTTTTGCCCCGGGGTCGCCACCTTTTTCAGCTCAGCCGGCGGCTCATCACGCTTTTCATACGTGGCGACGACCGGCGCCATCTCGATGTTGGCCGCATAATCGGACGCATCGGAATAGGCGATCGTATCCTCGCCGATGTCGGATAACACCATAAACTCGTGCGTGTCTTTGCCGCCGATCGCCCCCGAATCGGCGATGACGGCGCGGAAGTTTAAGCCGCAGCGGCGGAAAATGTTCGCGTACGCTTCGTACATGTTGTTGTACGTTTCGTCGAGGCTTTCTTTCGACGTATGGAACGAATACGCGTCTTTCATGATAAATTCCCGTCCGCGCAGCAGCCCAAAGCGCGGACGTTTTTCGTCGCGGAATTTCGTTTGAATTTGGTACAAGACGAGCGGCAGCCGCTTGTACGTTTTCACCTCGTCGCGGACGATCGCTGTGATCATTTCCTCATGCGTCGGCCCGAGGGCGAAATCGCGCTCATGGCGGTCTTTCAGGCGCATGAGCTCGGGACCGTACGAATACCAGCGTCCGGACTGCTGCCAAAGCTCAGCCGGCTGCAACGCCGGCATGAGGAGCTCCATCGCCCCGATGCGGTTCATCTCCTCCCGGATGATCGCTTCTACTTTTTGCAAAACGCGTTGCCCGAGCGGCAAAAACGTATAAACGCCGCTCGTGCTTTGGCGGATGAAACCGGCCCGCAACAGAAGCTGATGACTTTTCACTTCCGCGTCCGCCGGCACTTCACGCAACGTCGGAATAAACGCTTGACTTTGTCTCATTCATTCGCCACCTCGTTCTCTCTCTTTATAGGAAAAATTTTTGAATGTCGTTCCATGTCACCACAAGCATGAGCAGCATGAGCAGAGCGAAGCCGATAAAATGGACCATCCCTTCTTTTTGCCGGTCGACCGGCTTGCCGCGCACCGCTTCAATGGCGAAAAAGAGCAGCCGTCCGCCGTCGAGCGCCGGCAACGGCAACAAGTTGATAATCCCAAGGTTGATGCTTAAAATCGCGCCCCATTTCATCAAGTAGTAAATGCCTGATTCGGCGACTTTGCCAGTCGATACGGCGATGCCGACCGGTCCCGACAGCATATCCAGCTGAAACTGGCCGGTGATCAACTGACCGAGGCCGGCGACAATTTCTCGCGTCCAGTAGTACGTCTCGGTCAACCCTTGCTTCACGGAGCCAAACACCGATTTTTCCATCGGCTGATAGACCCCGATCAAACCGATCGTCTCCCCTTGAATCGTCTTCGCTTCCGGAGTGACGGCAACGGTCATATCTTTTCCGTCCCGCCGAATTTGAAACTCGAGCGTTTCTTGCGGATGGCTGCGAATCGTGTTGACGATTTCCGTCCATGTGTCCATCCGTTCGCCGTTGATCGCCACCACTTCATCTCCTTGCTTCAAACCAGCGGCGCGCGCTGCCCCATCAGGCGTCAGCTCGCCGATCACCGGCTTGTCGACCGGATAGCCTTGCAAAAGGCCGATCAAAATAAAGACGACAAGCGCCAAGACAAAGTTGGCGAGCGGTCCGGCCAAGATCGTCATCGTGCGCTGCCCGAGCGTTTTGGCGGCAAACTGACGGTGGTACGGAGCGATTTGAATTTCTTGGCGATCGGCGACGAAAAACGCCGGCTCTTTCACAACAAAGCGCTCAAGCCGCTCTCCGTCGACATACCCGGTCACGTACATGCCGTGCTCTAAATCGGCGTCTTCCACTTCAATGATGCGGGCGTTTGGATAATCGTCTTTATGGTTGACGATGATTTTTTCCACTCTTCCGTCGCCGTCAAGCAAAAGACCAACGATTTGTCCCCGCTTCAATTCAATCATTTCTGGATCTTCACCGGCCATGCGGACGAAACCGCCAAGCGGAAGCAGCCGGACGGTGTAGACCGTCTCTTTTTTCTTCACCGAAAACACTTTCGGCCCAAAGCCGATGGCAAATTCACGGCAAAGGATGCTGGCCCGCTTCGCTAACAGCAAATGGCCCAACTCGTGGAAAAAGACGAGGGCACCAAAGACGACGATAAATGAAATGATCGATTCCAACGTTTCAACCACCTTTATGATAGTAGTGTGCGAACGTAAGCGCGCGTGTCCGCGTCAATCGCGCGAATCTCTTCAAGCGATGGATCGCTGATCGGCTGGTGGCGCTCAAGGGCCCGTTCGATCCACTCTTCGATCGCCAAAAACGGGATGCGCCCGGCTAAAAACGCCGCCACCGCCTCCTCATTGGCCGCGTTCAACACCGCTGGCAGCGAGCCGCCCCGCCTTCCGGCCTCGTAGGCCAATCGCAGGCAACGATAGCGCTCGAAGTCGACCGGGGCAAAATGAAGCGATCCGATCGCCGCCAAATCGAGCGGTTGCGCCGCAGAAAGCGGCAGCCGTTCCGGATAGGTGAGGGCGTATTGAATCGGAACGCGCATGTCCGGTGTGCCGAGCTGGGCAAGCACGCTCGTATCGCGAAACTGAACGAGCGAATGGATGACGCTCTCGCGGTGCAGGACGACATCGATCTGCTCATACGGCAGCCCGAACAGCCAGTGCGCTTCGATCACTTCAAATCCTTTGTTCATCATCGTCGCCGAATCGATCGTAATTTTCGCCCCCATCGACCAATTCGGATGACAAAGCGCCTCCTCGACCGTGACCCCAGCAAGCTCCTCGCGCGTCCTGTCGCGGAAGCTGCCGCCGGAGGCCGTTAAAATGAGTTTGTCAACCTGTTCGAGCTTCTCCCCTTGCAAGCACTGGAAGATGGCGGAATGCTCGCTGTCGACCGGGAGCAGCGGCACCCCGCGCTTTTCGGCCGCCGCGGTCACCAAGTGGCCGGCAACGACCAATGTCTCCTTGTTGGCCAACGCGATCGTTTTGCCCGCCTCGATCGCTTTTAACGTCGGCACAAGGCCGACGCTGCCCACGACAGCGGTGACGACGATGTCAGCGTCCGGATGGACGGCGGCTTCAATCAGCCCGTCCTCCCCGTACACGACCGTTGTCCGCCCGCCGTATTCGCTGCAAAGCGTCTCATACGCGCCGCGATCGGCGACGGCGACAAGGCGCGGGGCAAATTCGGCCATCAATTTCCGCGCTGCTTCGACGTTTCTCCCGACCGACGCAGCGACAAGGCGAAAGCGGCCGGGGTGGGCGCGGATGACGTCGAGCGTCTGCGTGCCGATCGACCCGCTCGCCCCCAATAAACTGATCGATTTCAATCGTTTCACTCCTCACCCGCTTATCGTATCGCTTCGATGAATATGTATAAAAGCGGCAGCACAAACAACAGGCTGTCAAACCGATCCAAAACGCCGCCATGTCCCGGCAAAATCGCTCCCGAGTCTTTCACCCCGTAATGGCGCTTGAACGCCGACTCGACCAAGTCGCCGAGCTGGCCGAACACGGAAAGCAACAACGCGAGCGATAGCGCGGCGGCAAAGCTGGCAAACGGCTCCGCCGCCCACTCGTAAACAGCGGCGACCACAACGGCCGAGACAATGCCGCCAAGAGCTCCCTCCACCGTTTTTTTCGGGCTGATCTCCGGCCATAGCTTGCGCCGCCCGAATGCGCGCCCGCAAAAGTACGCGCCAATGTCGGTCGCCCAAATGACGAACAGCGCATAAACCAAATAGGACAACCCGGTTAAACGAATGGCGGCAAAACAGAAAAATCCGACGCCGACATACAACACCGCCAAGACGACAAACGCCGCCTCGTCAAACGTCAACGCGTTTTTGGTCACTACCGTCGCGATGAGCAACAAGAAGGCAAGGCCGACGATCACGGCGAATTTAGCCGCACCGGCTGACAGCCACTCCCCGCCGTAGCGAGCGGGAACGAGCAGCAACCAAAGAGCGGCAAAGCCGGCCGCCCCTGCCAACGACAGCGGCCGCATTCCTTTCATCCGCAGCAGTTCGAACAGTCCAACCGTCGCTATGATATATGTTACTATTATAAACGGAAATCCGCCAAAAATAACAATCGGCAAAAAGAGCGCCGCCGCGATCACTCCGGTGATGATTCGCTGTTTCATTGCGCTGACACCCCCCCAAACCGGCGGTCGCGCCGCTGGTAGGCGGCAATCGCCTCTAAAAAATGCTGTTCGGTAAAATCAGGCCATAACACATCGGTAAACCAAAGTTCCGTATACGCGAGCTGCCAAAGCATAAAATTGCTGAGGCGGATTTCCCCACTTGTCCGAATGAGCAAATCCGGATCTTGGAGCCCCCCCGTCATCAAATACGAAGAAATGAGCGGTTCGGTAATGTCTTCCGGCGCAAGCGCCCCGCGCTCGACCTCTTTGGCGATTTGCTGGACGGCGGCGGTAATTTCCGCCCGGCTTCCGTAGTTGAGGGCAAAATTCAGCACCAACCCCGTGTTGCCGCTTGTATCTTGAATGGCTTTTTCGACCGCTCGGCGCGTATGGTCCGGCAGCGCCTCCGTATGACCGATGACCTGCACTTTCACGTTCTCAGCGATCAACTCGGGAAGGAACGTCGTCAAAAACTGCTCCGGCAGCTTCATTAAGTAATCGACTTCACTTTTCGGCCGCTTCCAATTTTCGGTGGAAAACGCGTAAAGGGACAAGACGCGAACCCCAAGCCCGTTAGCGAAGCGGGTGATTTTGCGCACCACTTGCATCCCTTCGTAATGGCCGGCCGCCCTTGGCAGCGCCCGCCTTTTCGCCCATCTTCCGTTGCCGTCCATGATGATGGCGACATGGTTCGGAATCGGACGCCTAAGCACCTCTTCTCTCGTCACCGGTGCGCCTTCCTCGTTCATTTTTCGCCTTTTAGTAAACATATAAGTCCTCCGCGAACGTGTTTTGCTTTTCCATTATAGCAAAAAAACCCTCCATGAACATAGAGGGTTTGCAACGTTTTGCCTATACTTCCATGACTTCTTTTTCTTTCTCTTTCGTAATGGCATCGATTTTGGCGATGTGGTCATCGGTCAGCTTTTGCACTTCGTCGGTGTAGCTGCGGAGCTCGTCCTCCGTAATCTCGCCATTTTTCTCGAGCTTTTTCAATTCATCGTTCGCGTCGCGGCGGATGTTGCGCACGGCGACTTTCGCGTCTTCGGAATATTTTTTGACCAGCTTCGCCAGCTCGCGACGCCGTTCTTCGGTGAGCGGCGGAATGACCAAGCGAATGACGGATCCGTCATTCGACGGCGTCAGCCCTAGATCCGAGGCCAAAATCGCTTTTTCCATCTCTTTAATGACCGATTTGTCATACGGCTGAATGACAAGCATGCGCGCTTCCGGCACGCTGATGGAAGCGAGCTGGTTGATCGGCGTCGCAACGCCGTAATAATCGACGGTCACTTTCTCCAGCAACCCGGCGTTCGCCCGTCCGGCGCGCACCGTCGCCAGCTCGCGAGTGAACGCTTGCACCGCTTTATCCATCTTCTCTTTCGCCTGTTGGATCACGTGTTTGGCCATCGTTATTTCCCCCTCACGATCGTTCCAATATTTTCGCCTAATACAGCGCGTTTAATGTTTCCTTCTTCCATAATCGAAAAAACGATAATCGGAATGTTGTTATCCATGCAAAGCGAAGAAGCGGTCGAATCCATGACGGCAAGGCCTTGTTTAATGACGTCCAAGTACGACAGCTCCTCGTATTTGACCGCATTGGCGTCGACCTTCGGATCGGCGCTGTAGACGCCATCGACATTGTTTTTCGCCATGAGAATGACGTCCGCCTCGATTTCCGCCGCCCGGAGCGCTGCCGTTGTATCGGTCGAAAAATACGGGTTGCCGGTGCCGGCGGCGAAAATGACAACCCGCTTTTTCTCCAAATGGCGGATCGCCCGGCGGCGAATGTACGGTTCGGCGACTTGCCGCATCTCGATCGATGTTTGCACCCGCGTTTCCACGCCGAGCTGCTCAAGGCTGTCCTGCAAGGCGAGCGCGTTCATCACCGTCGCCAACATGCCCATATAGTCGGCCGTCGCCCGGTCCATCCCCATTTCGCTTCCCGTTTTTCCGCGCCAAATGTTGCCGCCCCCGACGACAATGGCGACCTCAACACCGAGGTCAGCCACCTCTTGGACTTGTTTGGCGATCGACTGGATGACGGCCGGCTGGATGCCAAAGCCTTGCTTTCCGGCGAGCGCTTCCCCGCTTAACTTTAACACGACGCGTTTGTACTTTGGTTGTTCCATGTCAAACCTCCATGATGCGAATCACTTTGAAAAACAGGGAACACGCGCGTGTTCCCTGTTGCGGTCCGTCATTGCTTTCTGACTTGGCTCATCACTTCTTCGGCGAAATTGTCTTGACGTTTTTCGAGCCCTTCGCCGACTTCGTAGCGGATGAACTGCTTCACAGCCGCTACGTTCGATTCGACGTATTGGCGCACCGTCACATCCGGGTTTTTCACGAACGCTTGCTCAAGCAGGCAAACGTCTTCGTAAAACTTGTTCAGCCGGCCTTCGACCATTTTTTCAACGATGTTTTCCGGCTTGCCTTCGTTTAACGCTTGTTGCTTCAACACTTCGCGCTCATGCGCGACCTCTTCTTGCGGCACCTCGTCGCGCGAGACGTATTTCGGGTGAAGCGCCGCGATGTGCATGGCGACATCTTTGGCAACGTCTTCGCTTGCGCTGCCGGCTAATAACGTTAATACGCCGATGCGCCCGCCCATGTGCAAGTACGCGCCAAACGTTTCGCCGTCGGCTTTGTTGACGACGGCAAAGCGGCGGAGCGTAATTTTTTCGCCGATTTTCGCGATCGCTTCGTTGATGTAGTCTTGGACGGTCGAGCCGTTGTCCATCGTTTGTCCGAGCGCTTCATCGAGCGAAGCCGGTTTTTGTTTCAGCAAGTGGGCGGCCAACGTTTTTACAAGCGCTTGAAACTCTTCGTTTTTGGCGACGAAGTCCGTTTCCGAGTTCACTTCCAAAATGACGGCGGTGTTGCCTTCCACAGCGATGTAGGCGACCCCTTCGGCCGCGATGCGATCCGCTTTTTTCGCCGCTTTGGCAATTCCTTTTTCGCGCAGCCAGTCGATCGCTTTCTCCATGTCACCGTTCGTTTCGGTGAGCGCTTTTTTGCAGTCCATCATGCCTGCGCCCGTTTTTTCGCGCAGCTCTTTGACCATTTGTGCTGTAATCGCCATAAAAAAATCCTCCTTCGCTTTGTTGCGTATATGTATCGATGCCGGCAGCGGATGCCTGTTTTGCCCTTATTCGTTAGTATAGCCAAAAGTTGCTCGTTTCTGTCTCAAAAAAAGGTGATAAAAGGCTTTCCCTCTTATCACCTTTCGTGAGCGCCATTACTCCGCTGCGACGGCCGCCTCTTCGCCCTGTTTCGCTTCCAAGACAGCGTCGGCGATTTTCGAAGTCAACAGCTTGACCGCGCGAATGGCATCATCGTTGGCCGGGATGACGTAGTCGATTTCATCCGGATCGCAGTTCGTGTCGACGATGCCGATGATCGGAATGTTCAACTTGCGCGCCTCCGCCACCGCGATCCGCTCTTTGCGCGGGTCGATGACGAACAACGCATCCGGCAGCTCTTTCATGTCTTTAATGCCGCCCAAAAATTTCTCGAGCCGCTCTTTTTCTTTTTTCAAGCCGATGACTTCTTTTTTCGGCAGAACGTCAAATACGCCGTCTTCTTCCATTTTTTCAATTTCGCGCAGCCGCTTGATCCGTTTTTGGATCGTCGCGAAGTTCGTCAGCGTGCCGCCGAGCCAGCGCTGATTGACATAAAACATGCCGCAGCGCTCCGCTTCTTCCTTGACGGATTCTTGCGCTTGTTTTTTCGTGCCGACGAACAAAATTTTGCCGCCGTTCGCCGCCAAGTCGCGGACGAAGTGATACGCTTCCTCGACTTTTTTCACCGTTTTTTGCAAGTCGATGATGTAAATGCCGTTGCGCTCCGTAAAAATGTATTTTTTCATTTTCGGGTTCCAACGGCGCGTCTGATGTCCAAAGTGGACGCCAGCTTCGAGCAATTGCTTCATGGAAATAACCGACATGAATAATCCTCCTGTTTCTTTGATGGTTTTCGTTCCTCCGCCTGCCTCATCCCCCAGCAAGACTGGCTGCACCAGCACCGTTGCCGGAATCATCAGGCGTGTGTATTCACACCATGTAAAAATATATCATATTTATCGGGTGCAAATCAAGCAATGATTCGCTCACTGGCTCGTTTTTCTCGCGAATTTCAGCAGCAACTCCACTTCTGTCTTCCCTTTGCCAAGCTGTTTGGCGAGCTCTTCGACCGTCGCTCCTTGTTCATAGCGGCGGAGAACGAGCTCGGCGGACTGAGCCAACGGGGACAAATCAAGCACATCTTCGATGGCCTCGACCGGCAGGAAGTCACTTGGTGCCTCACGTTCTTCCTGCTCTTGAGCCTCGCTCGTTGGGGCGCCCGCCTGCATCGGTTGTTCCGTTTCACCATCCGTCACATCGGATGCCAAACGATTCCCTCGAGCGGTTCGCCCAAGTTCCGCGCCGCGTTCACCGTCCCTTGGCAGCGCTGCGCCTTCTTCGGTCCGCGTCGCCGGTTGGCCATGCTGCTGCGCGCTCATCGCAGCGGGCGACTCCTCTTCAGTGAGCAGGCCGGTCGGAGGCGGTATCGGGCTCGCCGCCGACGCCTCCTTGTTGTTCAGCAAGCGGTCAAGCTCGGCCAAAAAACGGTCGTTTTCTTCTTTCCAGAGAGCGAGCTGCGCCGCCATCGCCTCTTCAAGCTCCGTAGCGCGCGCTTCGGCCTCTTTAAGCCGCGATAACCGCAGAAAAAGCAACACAATCAACAAAAAAGAAAAGAGATGCAACAGCAGACTAATGACAAGCCAAAACGCTTCCATGATGGTCACTATCCTTTAAGATCGATCGTTTTTCCTTTATACGGATGACTTCCGAACCGCGACGCCTCCCACCGAGCCCGGTCGTTCGTCCGCTTGTCGGTCACCCGGCGGCGCGCCTGTTCCCTCTGTTTTTCGGCTGCAGCCGCCAATTGCGCCTGCACCGTATACGGATGCTGCGCCGCGGCGGCCTGCATGTTTCCAGCTTCGGGCGCTTTCGGCATCACGCTTTGCAGCGCCGGCAGTTGAACGTCCATCTTCCCGCTCCCTTTCCATCACCGCTGTATATCGAAAAAGCGGCGCAATTTCCACAATGCTTTGGCATGAATTTGGGAAATTCTTGATGTGGACAAGCGTAGAAGATTCCCGATTTCCGTAAACGTCAACTCCTCTTTGTAAAACAAACTGATGACAAGCTGCTCCTTTTCATTCAGCTGTTTGATGCCCTCGGCCAGCTTTTCCACCAGCTCCTGCTTGACGACCTGTTCTTCCGGCAGCACGGCACGATCATCCCGGATCGAAAACGCTTCGTCCTCTTCTTCAGCCGCCGTCTGGCCGAGCGGCAGCCAATGAGAAAACAGCGTCTCGCCGGCCGCCGCCTGCACTTCATCCTCCGTCATGCCAAGCTCGGCGGCGATTTCCTTTGCCGTCACCGACCGCATATGTTGCTGCTCAAGCCGCTCCGCCGCTTCTTCGATTTTTTTCGCTTTGTCGCGCACGCTCCGCGGCAGCCAGTCTTGCTTGCGCAAACCGTCCAAGATGGCGCCGCGGATGCGAAACGAGGCATACGTGTCAAACTTGAGATCGCGCGATGGGTCAAACTTTTCAAGCGCATCGTACAAACCGACAAGCCCCAAGCTGACAAGCTCCTCTTTGGGCACGGAGCTCGGCAGCGTAGCGGCAAGCCGCTGCACGTGGTAGGAAACGAGCGGCATATAGCGCACCACAAGTTCCTCGGCCGCATGACGGTCGCGGCGGTTGACCCAGTCATCCCAATATTTCCGCTCTTCACCTTTTAGCGCGCTCCCCATCATTCTCCCCCTCGTCTTGCACAACGGTGTTATATTTCCTTGAGTTCCTGGCTAGCCGTGCGAATGGACAGCACGCCTGTTTGCGGATGAAACTCAATCGTCCGGCCGTTATGGCCTCCGACATCTTCGGCGACAACCGGAATATGAAACCGTTCGAGCTGTTTTTTGACTTCTTCGACATTGCGGGCGCCAATGCGCATCATATCTCCGCCGGCCGCAGAAAACGAAAACATTTGCGCTCCGCCGGCCAGCTTCGCTCTCAACATTCCCTTCCGCCCCCCGGCGGCAACGACGAGCCGAATGAGCGCTTCCACCGCCGTGTCGGCGTACTTGGCAACGTTGATGTCCCCGCCGCGCGCCATCGAGGAATGCGGCAGCATCACGTGCGCCATGCCGGCCACCGCTTTGCCGATGTCATAAATGACCACGCCGACGCACGATCCAAGGCCGCATGTACGAATGACGTTCGGCGCTTTGACGACCTCCATTTCAGCGATGCCGATTTTCACAGCCTGCACAATGCTCATCCGCCGCTCACACCTAACGCACGAAAGATGGTGGAAAACGATTCCGGATCGGGAAGGAGAAAGAAATGGCCGTCAATGCTTTCATTGGGCCGCCGTTCATCGTAAATGGCCGTATCGATCAAAATGGCGTAATCACCAGCGCGCGACAGCTCCAGCAAACCGAACGACAACACCGCTCCGAGCATATCGATCGCCAGCGCCGGCACCGAAGGATGGAGCGCAAGCTGTGTAAAATCAGCAAGCGCCGACAAATACGAGCCGGTTAAAATGTTTCCGAGCTCTTGGAGCGCCGAACATCCAAGCTCATCGGCCCCGTCCTGAAACGAAAACGAATCGTCGCCGATCATGCGCCGCACAAACCGCTCCGCCTGCTCCGGCGGCAGCACGAAGAACATATTCCCCGGCGCTTCCCCTTCGATCCGCAAATAGACGCACGCCACCACTTGCTCCGGCCCGCCGATCAGCTCCATCATTTCAGCGAACGTCGCGATTTGGACGCGCGGCACCGACATCTCGATTTTTTTGTTTAATAGAAGCGACAAGGCTGTGGCGGCGTTGCCAGCGCCAATATTGCCGATTTCGCGCAAAATATCGATATGTGTTCCTGTCAAGCTGCGGACATCATCCAACCGTCAACGCCCCTCTCCCGAGTTTATCGCTCAAGCACCTTCGCCAAGTCAAGCAAGATGAGAAGTCGATTTCCGATTTTTGCCACTCCAGAAACGTAGCTCGCCTCCACAGCGCCAACCGCTTCGGGCGGCGGCTCGATGCTCGAGGCCGGCAAATCGAGAACGTCGTTCGCCGCATCGACGATGAACCCGACTTCCACATCGTCAAGGGCGGCGATCATGATTCGCGTCTGCTCGTTGTACGGTTCAGGGGCGAAGCCGAACCGTTCGCGCAAATCAATGATCGGCGTCACGACGCCGCGCAAGTTAATGACCCCTTTGACATACTGGGGCGTGCCCGGCACGCGCGTGATCGGCTGCATTTTCTCGATCGAGCGCACGTATTGCACCGGGAGGGCATACTCCTCATCCTTTAAGCGAAAAGCAATCACTTTCCAGTCCATCTGTACGCTGGCCGTCATCCCATCTTCCCCCTTTATTCCACAGGCTGCTCAAACAAACGGCGTCCAAGCGCCTGGCGTTTGCTCTTTACGCCGCTTTATTTCACAAGCGCGTTGCAATCGATGATGAGCGCCACTCGGCCGTCGCCCAAAATCGTCGCCCCCGAGATGGCGAACACCGACGATAAATAGTTTCCGAGCGATTTCAACACGACTTCCTGCTGCCCGATAAACGAATCAACGGCTAGGGCCGCCAGTTTTTCTCCTTTGCGGACAATGACAGCCGCCACCGCCTCACCGTCATCGGAGGCGTGCGGGACATCAAACACCTCTTTCAGCCGGACGAGCGGGACGATTTTGCCGCGAAAATCAATGACCGGTTGATTATGGGCGGAGAAAATCTCTTCTTTTTTCACGAGCGCCGTTTCGATGATCGAAGACAGCGGAATGGCATACGTTTCCTCAGCGATTTGGACGAGCAACACCGAAATAATCGACAGCGTCAGCGGCAGCTGAATCGAAAACAGCGATCCTTTTCCCGGCTCTGAATCGACAGTGACGGCGCCTCCGAGCGATTCGATCGTGCTTTTGACGACATCGAGCCCGACGCCGCGCCCCGAAATATCGGAAACTTGCTCCGCCGTGGAGAAGCCCGGGGCGAAAATCAACCCGTAAATTTGCTGGTCGGTGAGCTGGGCCGCCGCTTCCGGCGAAACGATGCCGCGTTTGATCGCTTTTTGCAGCACTTTCTCCCGGGAAATACCGGCGCCATCATCCTCGATTTCAATGAAAACGTGGTTGCCGCTATGGTAGGCGCGCAATTGAACGAGCCCTTCCTCCGGCTTCCCGTGCGCCATCCGAACATCGGGCGCTTCAATGCCGTGATCGAGCGCATTGCGAATCAAATGAACAAGCGGATCACCGATTTCATCAATGACGGTCCGATCGAGCTCGGTCTCTGCGCCAATGACCTCAAGCCGCACCTTTTTGCCAAGGTCGCGGGCGAGTTGGCGCACCATGCGCGGAAAGCGATTGAACACGGTTTCGACCGGCACCATGCGCATGTTCAAAATGATCGTTTGCAAATCGCTCGAAATGCGGGACATGCGTTCCACCGTCTCCGTCAATTCGGCGTGATTCAAATCGCGGGAAATTTGCTCAAGCCGACCGCGGTCCACCACCAATTCTTCGAACAAATTCATCAGCCGGTCAAGCCGTTCAATGTTGACGCGAATCGTTTTCGCCGCCTGCTTCGCCGGCGTTTTTTCCGGCGCTTCCGCTTCGGCTTGCGCGGCCGCCTGTTCCGCCGCGGCTACGCCAAGCGGCTCCGGCGCCGCTTTCTCTCCCGCCGCTTCCGTCCGCTCTCCGACCGCCGCCGCCGCAATCTCCACTTGCTCAACTTCGGAAATGCTCATCAACTGCTTTTGCAGCTCATCAGCCGGCACTTTCGACACAACCGTGACAAGAAACTCTTGATCAAATTGCTCTTCTTCAAGCAAGTCGACGGAAGGCGTCGATTTGACAATTTCTCCGGCTTCATTCAGGCGCTCAAACACCATATAGACGCGCGCTGCTTTCAGCAAGCAGTCTTGGCGAAGCCGAACGCGAATTTCATAGACAGAAAATCCTTGTTCCTGCGCCTGCTGGAGAACGTGATACTCAAACTCCCCGTAGGCATGCTCCGGAGACGGGGCTGCTGCGTCGACCGGTCCCTCCGGCGTCTCCCCTTGCTCGATTTGACGCAACCGACTGACCGTCTCGCTCACATCGCGCTTCCCGTCGCCCCCCGTCGCAATGGAAACGATCATCGCTTCTAAATGGTCGACCGCCTCAAAAATCACATCAAGCAGCTCCGGCGTCACCGAAAACCGGCGATTGCGCAGGCCGTCCAACACGTTCTCCATTTGGTGCGTCAAATTAGCCAAATCTTCAAACCCCATCGTCGCGGACATGCCTTTTAGCGTATGGGCAGCGCGGAAAATTTCGTTCACAATGGCGGCATCATCCGGACTCTTTTCCAGTTCGAGCAGCCGTTCGTTGATCGTTTGCAAATGTTCTTTGCTTTCGTCAATGAAAAGATCTAAATATTGACTCATATCCATGCCGTGTTCCCCCTCATTCCCCGATCGATTGAACGATGGCGGCGGCGATATCGGCAAGCGGGGCGATGACATCGATGACGCCAGCTTCGATCGCCGCTCGCGGCATCCCGTACACGACCGCCGTCTCGCGCGCTTCGGCAATCGCCTTGACATTGCCGCTTTCTTTCAGCTTTTTCAGCCCTGCCGTCCCATCCGTCCCCATTCCCGTCATGACCACCGCCACTTTGCGGACGTCGTCAATGGTGGCAAGCGATTCAAACAATACGTCAACGGCCGGACGATGGCCGGCGCGCGGCGGCGACTCGTCCAAGCGAGCTTGGAGCGCGCCGTTTTCCTTACAAACAACGAGATGGACACCGGCCGGAGCGATATAAGCAGTGCCGTTTTGCAGCCGTTCCCCCTCCTCCGCTTCTTTCACCGTCATGGTTGCAAGCGTGTCGAGCCGGTCCGCCAACGATTTCGTAAATCCTTTTGGCATATGTTGGACGACGAGAACCGGGGCCGCTAAATCCGGCGGCAGCTGCGTCAGCACCACTTCAAGGGCGCGCGGTCCCCCTGTCGAGGTGCCGATGGCCACAACCGCCTTCTGTCCCCCCGCCGCTTGAGCGGAGAAACGGTGCCGCACCGGGACGCGGCGTTGGGCGACAAGGGCGCGGATATTCACTTCGCTTGCATGGAGCACTTTTCGTATCAGTTCTTCTTTGATCTTGTACAAATCAAGGGAAATCGGTCCAGAAGGCTTGGCGATCACATCAACCGCCCCATGCTGCATGGCGGCAATGGCCGCCGCCGCGCCTTCGGTCGTCATGCTCGACACCATCACAACCGGCAACGGACGGTCGCGCATGATCTGCTGTAACGTGTCGAGCCCGTTCATGACCGGCATTTCAACATCTAACGTCACGACATCGGGAGAAAGGGAAGCGATTTTGGCGAGCGCCTCTTGGCCGTTGCGAGCCGTTCCAACAACTTCAAGCCGCGGATGTTCGGACAAAAAATCGCTGATGCATTTGCGCATAAACGCGGAGTCGTCGACGACAAGCACCTTGATTGTTTTCATCGTTTCTCTACCTTTCTAGCAAAAGTTGGCGCAGCTTCGCAAAAAAGCGGGAAGCCCGCCCGGCCCGTTCCTCCTCCCTTTTTCCGCCCGGCGCATAGCGGCGCGCCATCTGACGCACGACCCGGCTGGCCTTCGCTTCCGGTTCGAGCAGCAAAAACGGCGTCTGGCTGGCGACGGCGCGGGCAACCGCCCGGTCTTCGGGAACGATGCCGAGCAAGGAAATGTCTTTATTGAAAAAGCGGTCGGCAGCGTGCTTCAGCCGTCCGAACACCTCGTGCCCTTCCCACTCCTTGGCGGCGCGGTTGACGATGACGGAAAACGGCGCTTGGCAGCCGGATCCGTGCATATATTTCATCATGGCGTACGCATCCGTCATGGCTGTCGGCTCCGGCGTGGTGACAACGAACACCTCATCGACCGAGCGCAAAAAATACAGCTGTTCTTTGGAAGCGCCCGCTCCCATATCAAACAGAAGATAATCGTACGAGGAGGCGACGGTTTGCAGTTCGGCCAAAAACTCATCGATGCCGGCAGCGTCAATGGAAAGCCACTGCATCACCCCCGTCCCCCCGGCGATATACGAAAGCTGCTCCGGGCCGCTTTTCACCAGCTCCGCGAGCGGCATCCGCTCGGAAACCCAATCGGCGAGCGTCAGCGAAGGTGATTGGCCAAGCAAAATATCAATATTGCCCATCCCGATGTCCATGTCGAATAGCAGCACGCGCGCGCCTAGCTGAGAAAGCGACAGCGAAAAATTGAGAGACACGTTCGATTTGCCAACCCCGCCTTTTCCGCTCGTGACAGCGATCGTCCGCGGCTCTGGCGCCCATTGTCGGCGGCGCAGCCCGCGGCGAAGCGGCTCCGCTTGATCGCTCATGCGCCCTCCGCTCCCAACAACAAATGAACAAGCCGCTCGGCGGACGCGTCCACCATGTCGTCTGGGACGTTTTGCCCATTCGTAAAATAGGCGGCGCCAAGGCGGCTGTCGAGCAGCACGTTGACGATCGCGCCAAACGAATCGGTTTCATCGAGCTTCGTCACAATCAACCGGTCAATCGGAAGGCGGGAAAAGCGGCTGTAAATCGCCTTCATGTCTTCATACTTGCCGGTGGCGGCGAACACGAGAAGCGTTTCCGTTTCGCTGTCGAATTCCAGCGTTTGCTGCAGCTCATCGATATATTGCGGATCGCGGAAGTTGCGGCCAGCCGTATCGACAAACACAAGATCGCAATGGGCCAGTTTTCGTTTCGCCTCCCGAAACTCTTCGCCGTTATAACATACCGCCAACGGGGCGTCCAAAATATGCGCATACGTTTTCAGCTGGTCAATGGCGGCGATGCGATACGTATCGGTCGTGATAAACCCAACCGTCTTTCCTTGTTCCAGCACAGCGCGCCCCGCGATTTTGGCGAGCGTTGTCGTTTTTCCCACCCCGGTTGGGCCGAGCAAAATCCAATACTTTTTCGCTTGCGCCGCTCCGGCAAACGGAAGCGAAGACAATAAGCTGCGCACCGCCTCTTTCGCCCACCCGGCGGCCGCCGCGGACGAACGCCCGCTTGGATTGGCATACCACCGTTCCAGCAAGCGCTCCATCACTTCGCGAATGTAGCCATCGGCCAGCCCTTGGTCGATCAGGCGCTGTTCAATGGCCGCAAGCGGCGGCGGGTAAGCCGGCGCAAGCCGCCGTTCACTCAGCTGACCGATGAACCGTCTTAGTTCCTCCAGCTCATCGGCAAACGATCGGTCCCCTTTTTCCGGCGCGGTCGCCGGCGGCCGCTCGAACAAGGCCGTCTCCAGCTGGCGCCGCGGCAGCGGATCCGGATCAACGCCGGCCAGCACTTCCACCTTTTTTTTGGCGAACAACCCGAACAAACCGCCCGTTTGGATCTCTTTTGATCGCAAAATGACCGCGTCGCGTCCCAGCTCAGCGCGCACTTGTTTCATCGCTTCGTTCATGGACGGGGCGATAAACTTTTTCACTTTCATTCCACTTCCACCATCCCTACGCTTTGGACTTCAACGTCCGCTTCCAGTTCGTTGTATGACAGCACCGGAACAGCCGGAAAAGTGCGTTCGGTCAGCTGGCGGACGTACATGCGCACCGCGGGGGAGCAAAGCAATATCGGCGTTTGTCCGGAAAACGGATAGCGGTCGAGCGCGCGGGCGACCGCGTCCACCACCGCCTGCATCCGGGCTGGATCGAGCGCCAAATAGCGGCCATGCTCCGTTTGCTGCACGGCGTCGGCAATCATCTTTTCCACTTTTCCGGACAGCGTGATGACGCGCAGCGGTTCACCCGGCACGGCATACTGTTTCGTAATTTGCCGCGCGAGCGCTTGGCGGGCATATTCCGCCAACAAATCGGCATCGGTCGTCAGGCGGGCAAAATCGGCGAGCGCCTCAAAAATGAGCGGCAAATTGCGAATCGATACCTTCTCTTTTAACAGCTTGGCCAGCACTTTTTGAATATCGCCCACCGACAGCGGATTCGGCGTCACCTCATCGACAAGCACCGGATGCGACTCTTTCAAATGATCGATCAGCTGTTTTGTCTCTTGGCGCCCAAGCAGTTCGTGGGCATGAGCTTTCAGCACTTCCGTCAAATGCGTGGAGACGACCGACGGCGGATCGACGACCGTGTAGCCGAGCATCTCCGCTTGGTCTTTGACCGCCTCGGAAATCCATTTGGCAGGGAGACCGAACGCCGGCTCGACCGTTTCAATGCCATCGACGGAATCGTCATCAACGCCGGGACTCATCGCCAAATAATGATCAAGCAGCAGCTCGCCGCGCGCCACTTCCTCTCCTTTTACTTTGATTCGATACTCATTCGGCTGAAGCTGAATGTTGTCGCGAATGCGCACAACCGGAATGACGATGCCGAGCTCAAGCGCGAGCTGGCGGCGGATCATGACGATCCGGTCAAGCAGATCGCCGCCTTGATTGGCATCGGCAAGCGGAATAAGCGCATAGCCGAACTCAAATTCGATCGGGTCAACGTGCAGCAGCTGAACGACGCTTTCCGGGCTTTTCAATTCGTCGGCAGCGGCCGCCTCCTCTTCAGGCGGAACAGCCAGCGCCTCACTCTGCTTTTGCTGCTCCATAAACCGATAGCCGCCCAACGCCAACAGACCGGCCACCGACATCGTCAAGACGTCGTTGATGGGCGTAAACAAACCGAGCAGAAAAATCGTTCCCGCCGTCACATACAGCATTTTCGGAAAAGCGAACAGCTGGCGCATAATATCGCCGCTTAAATTGCTGTCTGACGCCGCCCGGGTGACGATGATGCCGGTGGCGGTCGAAATGAGCAGCGCCGGAATTTGGCTCACAATGCCGTCGCCGACCGTCAAAAGCGTATAACGCTTCGCCGCCTCGGCCATCTCCATCCCTTGCTCGACAACACCAATCACCATGCCAAACAGCATGTTAATGACGACGATAATGATGCCGGCGATGGCATCCCCTTTGACAAATTTGCTTGCTCCGTCCATCGCCCCGTAAAAATCGGCCTCGCGCGCGACTTTTTCCCGCCGCCTGCGCGCCTCTTGCTCCGAGATCATGCCGGCGTTTAAATCAGCGTCAATGCTCATCTGCTTGCCCGGCAAGGCATCGAGCGTGAAGCGGGCCGCCACTTCAGAGACGCGCTCCGCCCCTTTCGTGATGACGATAAACTGAATAATGACCAAAATCAAAAACACGACAAACCCAACGACGACATCGCCGCCGACGACAAACGTCCCGAACGTCTCGACGACGCCGCCCGCCTTCCCTGTGCTTAAAATCGAACGCGTCGTCGACACGTTCAGCCCTAACCGAAACAACGTCAACACGAGCAGCAAAGACGGGAAGACGGAAAACTCCAACGGCTCTTTCGTGTTCATCGCCGTCAGCAGCACAAGCAAAGCAAGAGAAATATTGATGATGATCAATACGCTCAACAGCCACGTCGGCAGCGGGATGACGAGCATGGCGACGATGAGCACGACAAGAAATAACACCGACAAGTCTTTGATTTGCGCTTGCATTCCCTTCTCTCCCTGATGCTACATTCGCTTCAGCCGATAGACGTATGCCAAAATTTCCGCCACTGCCTGAAAAAACGCCTCCGGAATCATGTCGCCGACTTCCGTCTGGCGGTAGAGCGCCTGCGCCAGCGGACGATTCTCCACGGTCACCACGCCGTGGGCTTTCGCCACTTCCTTGATTTTCAGCGCCATATAGTCCGCTCCTTTCGCCACGACGACCGGCGCTTCCATCTTGCCATCTTCATACTGGAGGGCAACGGCATAATGCGTCGGGTTGGTGATGACGACATCCGCTTTGGGCACTTCCTGCATCATCCGCCGCATCGCCATTTCGCGCTGCTTTTGCTTGATGCGCGATTTGATGAGCGGGTCGCCTTCCGTCTTTTTATACTCGTCTTTGATGTCTTGCTTGGACATGCGAATGTTTTTTTCAAATTCAAATCGTTGGTACAAGTAATCAAACAATGACAAAAACAAGAGCGCCACAGCGGCATATAACCCCATTTTCACGGTCAAGCTGCCGATTTCGGCAAGCGCGCCGGCGACCGGCTGCGCCACAAGCGCCAACAGCTTGCTTTTTTCCGCCAACAGCACGGCGAACACGACTGCGCCGATCACGCCCGCCTTTAATACCGACTTTACCATCTCCACGACCGCGCGCAACGAAAAGAGCCGCTTCACCCCTTGCACCGGGTTGAGCCGATTCCAGTCCATTTTCAGCGGTTCGACGGTAAAAAGGGCGCCGATTTGCAAAAAGTTGGCCAACCAAGCGGCAAACACCGCCGCAGCAAAGATGGGCGCCAACAGCAAGGCTCCGTGGCGAAGCCAGTCAAGAAACAGAAGGTGAAGCGAATCGATCGTCAGCGGTGTCGTGGCGTAATCGGTCAACGCGCGGGCAAACAGGCGAAGCAACCCGTCGCGCTCGTATCCTCCGGCTAGGAACAGGGCGAGAAACGCGCCGAGCAGCACAGCGGCCGCGACCAAATCGGCGCTTTTGGCCACCTGACCTTTGTCGCGCACTTCCTGCCGTTTGCGCGGCGTCGCTTTTTCCGTTTTTTCACCAGCAAAAAACTGCAAATCAAGCCGCCATTCGCCCATCTTACGAGCCCCCCAACAGCTGCATGAAGCCGCGCAGCGAAGAAAACATGAGCTGGAACAGTCCGCGCGCAGAAAGCAGCATCGTGCCGATCGCCGCCGTCAACAGCAAAAACGCCGCCGCTGTCTTGACAGAAAAACCGACAGCAAAAATGTTCATTTGCGGCACCGCTCGGGCGACTAGGCCAAGCGCCACATCGACCAAAAAGAGCGAACCGACGAGCGGGGCGGCCATTTGCACCGCGGCGGCGAACATCGCCGCGAACAAGCGCACCATATAGTCCGCTGCCCGTCCATCGGCCACATGCGGCCACTGATCAAGCGGCAGCCAGTGGTAGCTGGAAAAGAGGCCGTCAAGCAACAAATGGTGGCCGTCGAGCGAAAGCAACAAGAGCAATGCCAACGAATGAAGATATTGGCCGAGCAGCGGGCTTTGCGCCCCCGTTTGCGGATCGATCACATTGGCGATGGCAAACCCGATTTGAAAATCGATCAGCCCGCCGGCGATTTGCACCGCGGCCATGATGATCGCCGCCAGCAGCCCGAGCCCTAAGCCGATGAGCGCCTCTTTCAAGACGAGCAACACGTAAACGCCGTCAAGCGCCACCGGTGATTTGGGCAGCGCCCAAAAAACGAGCCAGCTGAAAAAAAACGCCAAGCCGATTTTGTAAGCAGTCGGCACCGCCCGGTACGAAAAGAGCGGCAGCGCCGCAAAGAACGAAGCGGTGCGCACAAAGACGAGCAAAAACGCCGGAAAATAAGTCCATAGTTGTTCCATCGCCGATCAGCCTATAAATGAAGCAAGATTGTTCAAAATATCGTGCGCATACGACACCATTTTCGAGAGCATCCACGGGCCAAAAAACACAAATCCAAGCAAAACGGCGACAATTTTCGGCACAAAGGCGAGCGTCTGCTCCTGGATTTGCGTCGCGGCCTGAAACACGCTGACGACAAGCCCGATGACAAGCGACAACAGCAACAGCGGCCCGCAGACGACCAACGTCATATAAATCCCTTGTTCAGCAAGGCGAATGATCAAATCCGCACTCATCCACGCCACCCAATTCTTTTATTGAAAACTTTGCAGCAATGATTTGATGACTAAATGCCATCCATCGACGAGAACAAACAATAAAATTTTAAACGGCAGCGAAATCATCACCGGCGGCAGCATCATCATCCCCATCGACATGAGGACGCTCGCGACAATCATGTCGATGACGAGAAACGGAATGAAAAGCATAAATCCCATTTGAAACGCCGTCTTCAATTCGCTGATCGCAAACGCCGGCACAAGCGCAGACAAAGGAATGTCGCGGACCGTTTTTGGCTGCTCGGCGCCGCTGTAAGACAAAAACAGCGCCAAATCTTCCTGCCTTGTATGCTCGCTCATAAATTGCTTCAGCGGAACCGCGGCCCGCTCGTACGCCTCATCCAAGTTGATTTGGTCATTGAACAGCGGCTGTAGCGCCTGGTCGTTGATTTCTTTCCATGTCGGCGCCATAATGAAAAAGGTTAAAAACAAGGCGAGCCCGACGAGCACTTGGTTCGGCGGCATTTGTTGCGTCCCGAGCGCCGTGCGCACGAACGACAACACAATGACGATGCGCGTAAAACAAGTCATCATGATTAAAATGCCGGGAGCAATCGACAAAACCGTTAGCAACAGCAGCAGCTTCACCGATGTCGAGACGTGTTCGGGAGCCATCGACTGAAACATATGGACGAATTCATTCATCGCCGCCCGTCCCTTTCTCTTTCACGCGCTTGAGCCATTCGTTCCGCTTTTCAGCCATTCGCTTCATCTCCTCAGTCAACAGCGCCGAAAACGGCCGGGAGGAGTCGGTTTCCCCCTTCATTTTGGCCATCCACTGTTCGCGAAGGCGGACGCCAAACCGGCCAAATTCCGTCATTCGTTCCACCCGGTTGCGGTGTTGAGCCAACAGCTCGCTGATTTCCTCCTCATCCTCGATCTCCCGAAGCAGTTGAATGGAGTCGGCAACGCCGATGACAAGCAGCCGGCGCCCAACTTTCACCAACTGAACGGAGCGGTTCGCCCCGACGCTCGTTCCGCCCAGATGCTCGATGACACCTTTGGAGTTCGACAACAACAGCTGGCGGCGGCCAAGCCATTTCAAGAGCGCATAAAGAAGCAGGAGAACAAAAGCGGTCGCTCCGATCAAACGGAGCACATCGGAGGCGGAAACGGCATCCGCTGCGGGAGCGGGCGCTGTTTCCGATCCACGAGCCGGAACGTCCGGTCCGCACGCGTCCGGATGCTTGAGACAATCGGCGACCGTCGGATTTTGCGCGGCCGCTGCCGGCATTCCGCCAAGCACGATCGCCGCCGCCATCACGACAGCCGTCCACCACTTCATGGGCACGATATTCACCGTTGGCCGCCTACCCGATCGTTTTGTTGATCGCTTCAATGACGCGGTCAGCTTGGAACGGCTTGACGACGAAATCTTTCGCTCCGGCTTGAATGGCGTCAATGACCATCGCTTGCTGCCCCATCGCTGAGCACATAATGACTTTGGCGTTGCTGTCGATTTTTTTGATCTCTTTGAGCGCGGCGATCCCGTCCATCTCCGGCATCGTAATGTCCATCGTCACGATGTCGGGGCGCGTCTCTTTATACTTTTCGACCGCCTGCCGCCCGTCAGCTGCTTCCGCGACCACCTCGTGGCCGTTTTTCGTCAAAATGTCTTTGATCATCATGCGCATAAACGCCGCATCATCAACGACAAGCACTCTTGCCATGATTCCTACCTCCTGCATGCCTGTTATTTTAGCCGTTTTAACCGATCGCTTTGGCTCATAATATCGGTGATGCGCACCCCAAAGTTTTCGTCGATGACGACGACTTCGCCTTTGGCAATCAGCTTATTGTTGACAAAAATATCAACCGGCTCCCCGGCCAGTTTGTCCAATTCAATAATGGACCCCGTTGACAGCTGCAAAATCTCTTGAACGGAACGTTTCGTCCGCCCGAGCTCCACCGTCACTTGCAGCGGAACATCAAACAGCAGTTCCAAATTGCGCGTCTCAGCAGCCGCTAACGACGGAGCATCAAATTCAGCAAAATCGGCGGTTTGGATAGGCCGAACGTCCGCTTCCTTCACGCGCTCGGCCGAAGCTTGTCCCGGCCGGCCGGCGGGCTGGGAAACCATCGCTCCCCCCACATTCGCCGGCGTCGGAGCAGGCTCGGGCCCATCAGCGGGCATGGCGCGCGCGTGCGCCGGCTCCGTCCGCTCTTCCACATCTTTCGGCTCGGAAGGAGACCCAAGCAGCAAGCCAACCAATTCCTTGGCGAAATCCACCGGCAACAGCTGCATAATGTTGGAGTCGATCAACTCACCGACCTTCAACCGGAAGGACACTTTAATGAAAAACTCCTCATCCGGTAAATACTCCAGCCCTTTTCCTTCGGACAAATCAAGAAGATGAAGCGTCGGCGGAGAAATGTCCACTCGCTTGCCAAAAACCGTCGACATCGATGTTGCTGCCGACCCCATCATTTGATTCATCGCTTCTTGAACCGCGCTCAATTGAATCTCGCCAAGCTCATCATTCACCGCCGTTCCGTCGCCGCCCAGCATTAAATCGGCGATCACCGCCGCATCATGCTGCTTGATGACGAGCAAATTCGTTCCGAGAAACCCGTCCGTGTAGTTGACTTGAATGGCGACATACGGATGGGGGAATTCATCGGCGATTTTCGACCGTTCAATCACGGACACGTTCGGCGTCGTGATTTCCACCTTTTGATTCAAGAGCATTGACAGCGCCGTGGCCGAACTGCCGAAGGAAATATTCCCAATTTCCCCAATAGCGTCCTGTTCCAGTGGAGAAAAGATGTCATGAAGCGCCGGGATCCCTTCACTGTTGCCCATTCCGCGCAACAACGCATCGATTTCATCTTGTGAAAGCATTCCATCATTCATCATGGCTGTCTCCGTCCCCCTCGCTCATCGCTAAAATTTGCACCGCCAGCTTTTTGTTCCGCTTGCCGGGCTGGCCGATAAATTTCGGGATATGGCCGATTTTGACGACCAGCGGTTCATGGATGGACTGCTCAAGTTGGATCACATCGCCGACCTCGAGCTGAAGAAATTCATTGATCGTAATGGACGCGGTGCCGAGCTCGGCAATGATCGGCAGCTTGGCCGCACGGACGCGCTGTTCCAACTGTTTCGCTTCCTCGGGGGAACGATCCCTTTTTTGCGCCTGCATCCAATAATGCACCGACAGCCGCGGCATGATCGGCTCGAGCACGACGTGCGGAATGCAAACGTTCATCATGCCGCGCGCTTCACCAACTTGCGTGTTGAGCGAAATGACGACAACGGTGTCATTCGGCGCAATCATGCGCAAAAACTGCGGATTGACTTCAAAATCGACAAACAGCGGATCGACCTCAGCCACCGACTCCCACGCATCACGCCAGTGGACAAATGCTTTGTCAAACAAATTGGACATGATGCGCGTTTCGATCTCCGTCAGCTGATCCACTTTGTCCATGCCAACGCCGCGTCCGCCCATCACCCGATCCAACATGGCATAGGCGATATTCGGGTTGACTTCCAAAAGCACGTGGCCATTCAGCGGCGGCACCTCGAAGACGTTGATCACCGTCATCTTCGGAATGGAGCGGACGAACTCTTCGTATGGGATCTGATCGGCCGAAGCGACCGAAATTTGCACATACGTGCGCAGCTGGGCGGAAAAAAACGTCGTCAACAGGCGGGCGAAGTTTTCGTGAATGCGCGTCAAACTGCGAATCTGGTCTTTCGAAAACCGAAGCGCCCGCCGGAAGTCGTACGCTTTGACGCGCCGTCCTTCTTCTTCTTTTTTCAACTCTTCCGCGCTCATTTCCCCGGTGGAAAGCGCGGCCAACAGCGCGTCAATTTCGCTTTGTGACAATACTTCCCCGGCTGTCATCTCACCTTCCCCCCTTTAGTCGGCAGGCTATTGGAGGATAAAGGAAGTGATGTAGACATTCTCTACTTTCCCTTCCTGCATCAACCCATTGATGTCACGCTTCAGCCGTTCTTTTAACGCCGCCATTCCTTCTTTTCCTTTAAAATCGGCCGCTTTCATTTCCGCCAGTTGTTCAATGATCACATCCTTAATTTGAAAATCGCGCTTCTCCGCCTCTGCCCGCGCTTTGTCACTATCCGTTTGGATTTTAAATGCGATTTTAATATAGCGGCCATCGGCTAAATTCGTTGTCATCTCCGGAATGTCGATCGAGCTTTCCGCCAGTTCGTCAGCGCTCGGCGCCTCCTGCTCTTTGGCATTCCCCATCTTCGTCACCGCCACCAGCACCGCTGTGCCGGCCAAGGCGATGACCGCCAACAAAACAATCATCAGTTTTATTGCCTTATTCCCTTTCACTGTCCAATCCTCCTGCTCCCGATAAGCGAAACATGCCGATTTGCCGATAAAATTCGCTTGCGAGCGCCGTCACTTGCTCAACCGTTTCGCGGACGACGAATTTTTTTCCGTTTGTCAAAGTTACAGTCGTGTCGGGAAACGCTTCAACTTGTTCAATGTACAGCGCATTGAGCGTAAACCGTTTGCCGTTGAGCTTCGTCAATGAAATCATCGGCAAAAGCGGGCGAGAGAAAGCCGCTCACGCCCTACCTCCTATTCTATTTTTTCAAGTTCACGAGCTCTTGCAAAATTTCATCCGAGGTGGTAATGATGCGCGTGTTCGCTTGGAAGCCGCGCTGGGCAACAATCATCTCCGTAAATTCTTCCGCTAAATCGACATTGGACATTTCCAGCGCTCCGGAGACAATCGCTCCGGTTCCCCCCGTACCGGGCGTCCCTGTTGTCGGCTGGCCGGAGTTGGCTGTGTCACGGAACAAGTTGTTCCCTACTTTTTCTAACGCATCGTTATTAACGAATTTCGCCAATTGAATCCGTCCTGCTTGTTGCAGTGCACCAGAGGCATCGACATAGTTAACGGCTCCATCCGCCCCGATGCTTAAACTTTTGGCATCGGCAGGAATTCGGATCGGGCTCAATCCCGCTGCCGCCCCCGTCTGACCGAGCAGGTACTGGCCATCCGCATTCACAATATAGCCTTGTGAATCAAGATAGAAGTTTCCTGCTCTCGTATACAGACGATTGTTTCCGGACGAATCGCCGATGACGAAAAATCCGTCGCCGGAAATGGCCAAATCAAGCACCCGACCCGTTGTTTGCAAGCTTCCTTGAGTGTGAACGGTGTCAATGGCGGCCAGCTGGGCGCCAAGCCCCACCTGTTTTGGATTCGTTCCGCCGCGGCCAGCGCCTGGAGCGCTCGCCCCGGAGATCGTTTGACTCATTAAATCTTTAAAAATCGTTCTTCCTTTTTTAAAACCGTACGTGTTGACATTGGCAATATTGTTTCCGATCACATCCAGTTTCGTCTGGAAATTGCGCATGGCACCAATGCCCGAATACATGGAACGAAGCATCGATTTCTCTCCCCTTTACGATGTTTGTTCGACTTTGATAACTTCATCGGCCGCGATCATCGCACCATTTTCAAGCCCTAAAACCACCTGTCCGTCCTTTTGTTGGACAGATTGAACAACCGCTTGTTTGACGTCACTACCATCCAGCCAAGAAACCGTTTTGCCGATCCATTCACTATAGCGCAAAAGCATATCGCGGTGGCTCGTTTGCATCCATTGTTGCATCAAATCGGCAATATTCATCATTTGCTCAAGCGAAGAAAAACTCGCCATTTGCGAAATAAAATCTTTATCTTCCATCGGATTAAGAGGATCTTGGTTTTGCAACTGAGCGAGCAAAATTTTTAAAAAGTCGTCTTTCCCTAAAATTCGATTTCCCGTTTTCGACTCCGGCTGAGCGGCGTTAGCTAGCCACAAATTCGAATCAATGGCGTTTGTCGCCATTTTTCATCCTCCTATCCATCCGCCTCCACCCCGTCTAATGCAAACGGGGAAGAAGGCGATGATTCCCGCTTTTGTTCCCGCCGCGATTCATCATGTTGGCGGCCGCCTTGGCGCTTCTCGGACTGCGGCGGCAACGAAGAGCCCTCCCAATCGGTCCAAACCGTCCACTTTTCAACCGTGATCTGGCTCGCATCAAGCAGCTGGGTGAGCTGCGGCAGATGAGCGTGAAGGAGCTCTTTGACCGCATCGTTAGCTACGAGCAGCTTGGCGGTCAGCTTCCCGCCCTCGTGTGTCATTTTCACCGTCACTGTGCCAAGATGCTCGGGATGAAGACGGATGACGAGCTGCGCCGCCCCTCCCGGGAGCCGCATCCAACGTCCCAACCGCAAAGCGCGGGCGACTTGGTCAACAAGAAAATCCGAATGCCCATTTTCCGCTTGACTCGTCTGGCTGTCTGAACCGAGCGGCGGAGAGAACCAGGAAGTCGGATGGGCAGAAAATCCTGCCTGTCCATCCGTTCGCACTCCGTCCTCTCTGCGAAGCGAAAGCCGCTCGTGAGCAGAGACGGTAGTGCTGACATCAACGGGGAGAACTGGGTCGAGCGCTTGTTGTTCATGTTCTCCCACAAGCGACAAAGAAGATAGAGGGATGGATGTCGTTTCAGCGTGCTGCTGAGCAACCCCTTGGTTCGCCTTATATGACCAAGCATAGGACGCTCTCTCTGCCGACAAACGGTTACTATCGTGGTTCGATGCCTGTTCGACGATCGCGACCAAGCGCCCCACTTCATACGCGGCCATTCTCCCCTCTCTCCCAAGGTCAAGCGCCCCAATGTCAATGGATGAACGTTGGCCTTTGCGATCAGGCTGAGGAGAAATGAGTTGACCCTCTCTTGCGACAACCATTTGGTCATCTCCGGTTTGTAAACAACGGAACGCCGGGAAAATTCCGATCATCGGGCCAGTAAAAAGGGAAAGCCACTCGAAACCGCCCTGTCCATTGGTTTGTTCCGCTTTGTTTTCGAGTTGTTCCGCCTTGTTTTCCGGCAAAGGGGGCCGCTCCGCCACCGCGGTTTCCACCGGGAGGGGTTCGGTCTGTTTGTGTGCGAGCAATTGTGCGAATGCCCCGCTGGGCCCGGTTTCCTTTTTGGACGGCGCCGGGGCGGACTGATCGCCCATGGCCTGCGGCGAACGGGCTGTCAACGTCACATTCATTGGGCCGCCTCCTCTCCCATCGTCGATTTGCTCAGCGAGGACAACAGCTTCGCTGCTTGTTTCGCCGGCATTTTGTCCAAAATCGCCGCCGCTTTGTCGCGGTCCATCTTGCTTAACACATCAAGCGCCTCGTTCTCGGAAAGCTCGGCTAAAACGGCCGCTGCCTGCTTGTCTGACATCGCGCCATACAGGCTCGCGACATCGACGGAAGGAGACGCAGCCTCAGCAGCGGAAGCCGTCGGCTTGTCAGGTTCGGCGGCGGGGGCCGTCAACCGCGCCAGCTCTTTTTCTTTGGCCGCCAGTTCATTTTTGAGCTGGCGAATTTGGTTTTGCTGCTCATCGATCGTTCGTTTTTGCCGTGCGATCGTTTCTTGTTGCTTGGCCATCGCCTCGCGCATCGTTTTCTCCTTTTTCTTCCAATCGATCCACTCCGAAACAAACGGAACGTTCGTGACCCATTGCTTTGCCGTTCTCGCTGCGTCAACACCGGCGGCGTTCAAAATCAACAAAAGGAAGAAAGCGGCAAACACGCTTGGGATGATCACGACGAACAAGAGCCATTGCCAGCGGCTCGTCTGTTGTTCCTGTTCGATGTTGCTTCCCGCCATCTACAACTCTCCTTGGCGCGCAAACCGCTGGATGGCCATTTCATCAAAGAAGCGGCGCTCCGCCTCTTTTTCGAGCTGCTTGGCCCATTGTTGCGCGCGCTCATGCATTTTTTCATATTTTTTCGCCTCGATGTTCAGCTCGACCAAGCGCCGCTGCCGGCGTTGCATCTGCTCGCGCGCCTGCATGACGACGAGCTGATAATGATCGATCGTCCGTTCCATGTTGGCGAGATAGTGCAGCATATAGCGGATGGCCCCAATGGGCAGGCCGGCTCGCAGCTGTTCGTCCCGGGCCGCTTCGCCTCGTTCTTTTTCCTTCAGCAGCCGGTACAGTGTTTCGGCCGCCTGTTCAAACTTGCGCACCGCCGCTTCGTACTCCCCAAGCGCCGCTTGCTTTTCTTTTTCCTTCATCGCCCATATTTTTTGCAACCGAAACATCGTCATCACGTTTGTTCACCCTTTCCCCCGTGAAGATGGCGCACGTCTCCATCACCCGGCCGACAACAGGCGGAACAGCGCCTCAATGCTTTCCTCGCGAGTCGTTTTTTCGTCGATCTCCTGGCGACAAAACGCCATAATGCGCGGATAAAACTGAATCGCTTCATCAATTTCACGGGATGATCCGTGCTTGTACGCCCCAATTTGAATCAAGTCTTCCGAATCCATATAAGTGGACAGAAGGCGACGAAGCCGATTCGCTGCTTCGCGATGCTCGGCGCTGATGATGTGGGGCATGACGCGGCTGACGCTTTTCAGCACGTTAATCGCCGGATAGTGCCCTTTGTTGGCCAGCTGGCGCTCGAGCACAAGATGGCCGTCCAAAATGCCGCGCACCGCATCAGCGATCGGTTCATTCATGTCATCGCCGTCGACAAGCACTGTATAAAAGGCCGTGATCGTCCCGGACGCGTTTGTTCCGGCCCGTTCCAGCAGCTTGGGCAACAGGGCGAACACGGATGGCGTGTAGCCTTTTGTCGTCGGAGGCTCGCCGACAGCCAGCCCAATCTCCCGCTGCGCCATGGCGACGCGAGTGACCGAGTCCATCATGAGCATCACATCGGCCCCTTGGTCGCGGAAATATTCGGCGATCGCTGTCGCCGTATAGGCCCCCTTCACGCGCATCAACGCCGGCTGGTCGGACGTAGCGACGACGACAATCGAGCGAGCGAGGCCGTCCGGACCGAGATCGCGCTCCAAAAATTCACGCACTTCGCGGCCGCGCTCGCCGATCAGGGCGATGACGTTGACATCAGCCGATGTATGGCGGGCGATCATCCCCATCAAGGTGCTTTTGCCGACGCCGGAGCCGGCAAAAATTCCAACCCGTTGCCCTTTGCCGACGGAAAGCAAGCTATCGATCACGCGAACTCCGACTTCAAGCGGCTCGGCGATCGGCGGCCGGGTGAGCGGATTGGGTGGATCGCGCTCGACCGACACGGGCTTTACGCCTAAAGGCAGCGCGCTTCCATCAAGCGGGTAGCCGAGCGGATCCAAAACCGTGCCGATCAGCGCCTCACCGACATGCACTTCGAGCGGTTTGCCAGCTGCTTCGACGAGACAGCCCGGGGCGATGTGCGTCATGGCGGAAAACGGCATGAGCAACACGTGCTGCTCATGAAAGCCGACGACTTCAGCGGGGATTTTGCGGCGGCCGCTCGCTTCATGAATGTAGCAAAGGTCGCCGATCGAACTTTCCGGCCCTTTCGATTCCGTCATTAATCCGATGACGCGTGATACTTTACCAAATCGCCGATACAAGTCAGCCACAGCCATTTCATCAAGAAGCGCCTGCCAGTTCAGGGGACGTTTCCTCCTTCAACCGCCGGAAAAGCGCCTCGCGCAGCCGTTCCAGCTGGGTATCGACGCTTGCATCAATGCGCCCGAACGGCGTTTCAACGAGGCAGCCGTATTCCGGCAGCGTATCATCGGGATAAATGAACAAATCGACGCGCTGCGGAAAAACGGATTTCAGCCGCTCTTGCTGTTCCGTCACCATTTCGTAGCAATGCGGGTGAACGTAAACGGCTACTTCCGTCTGCCGCCGCACTTCTTGCAACGCTTGCAGAACAAGCGGTAAAAACGCGTTCCGATCGTTCTCAAGCGCGGCGCCAAGAATGCGTTCTGCCGCTTTTAGCGCCACTTCGAGCATCGTCTCCGCCGCCGCTTCGATGCGGGCGTAAAACTCGCTGTTCGCCCGCTCCGCCGCGCGCCGCGCCTGTTCCACCCATTCGCGATGCTCGCTGAGCGCCGCCGCGTGCCCGGCTGCGTAGCCGTCTTCATACCCTTGAGCGCGCGCTTCTTGCATAAGCCGCTCTTTTTCGGCCTGCCATTGCTCTTGTTCGCGCGCGAGCTGTTCGCGCATCGCCTGGCAATATTGCTCGGCTTGCCGGCGAAGCTCGGCCGCTTCTTCCCTAGCGGCAACGACCGCTTCCATTTCCTCGTGCCTGCCGTCCATTTCTGAAAGACCGGCGGCGAGCGGATGATGCACGGCGATGATTTTTTTGCCTGCGCGCGCCGCCACCGTTGGCGCTTTAATCACATTAGACAATGATATCATCTCCTCCCCCGCGGGCGATGACGATTTCACCGGCCTCTTCAAGGCGGCGAATGACGCCAACAATGCGCGACTGGGCCTCCTCGACATCCCGGAGCCGAACCGGCCCCATATATTCCATCTCTTCTTTGAACGTCTCAGCCATTCGCGACGACATGTTGCGGAAGACAACGTCTTTCACTTCCTCGCTTGCCACCTTCAGGGCCAGCATGAGGTCGTTGTTGTCGACTTCGCGGATGACGCGCTGGATGGCGCGGTTGTCAAGCGTGACGATATCTTCAAATACAAACATTCGTTTTTTGATTTCCTCAGCCAACTCCGGATCTTGTATTTCCAACGCATCCAAAATCGTTCGCTCCGTGCTTCGATCGACTTGGTTCAACACCTCGACGACCGCTTCGATTCCGCCAGCTTGCGTGTAGTCTTGGACGAACGTTGCCGACAGCCGCCGCTCCAAAATTTGTTCGACTTCGCTGATAATTTCAGGCGATGTGCTGTCCATCAGCGCGATGCGCCGGGCGACATCGGCCTGCATTTCCTGCGGAAGCGCGGACAAAATTTGCCCGGCCTGCGCCGGCTCCAAATAGGAGAGAATGAGAGCGATCGTTTGCGGATGCTCGTTTTGGATGAAGTTTAACAGCTGCATCGGGTCGGCTTTGCGGGCGAAGTCAAACGGACGCACCATCAGCGCCGATGTCAGCCGATGGATGATGTTCATCGCTTTGTCTGGGCCGAGCGCTCGTTCCAGCACTTCTTTCGCGTAGGCGATGCCGCCTTGGGCGATGTAATCTTGCGCTACCGCGAGCTGACGGAACTCTTCGAGCACTTCTTCTTTTTGGTCGGCCGTCACTTGGCGGACGTTGGAAATTTCCAATGTCAATTTTTCAATGTCGTCTTCGGATAAGTGCTTATAGACAGAGGCCGATACGTCCGGGCCAAGGGAAATGAGGAGGATGGCCGCCTTCTGTCTGCCCGTCAGCCCGCCTTTCCGTTCACGCTTTGCCATACGCCGTTCCTCCTACTCTTCCGATAGCCACGTTTTTAATAGTTTGGCAAACTCGTCCGGCTTTTCTTTCGCCAAGCGCTCAAGCTGCCGGCGACGCATCACCGACTCCGTCTCCGGCGGCTCCGGCAACTCCGGCTCCGCCATCGACGGAGCGAGCGGAAACTCTTCCTCTTCGTCTTCGTCCTCGCGGCGGCGGCGCAGCCAGAAGAACAACAGCAAAGCGATCAGCAAGAGCGCTCCGCCGCCGGCGGCGTACCACCACCATGCCGGCCTTGCTGGCGCTGTTTCTGTAAACGTCGGTTTGCCGTTGAATTTTTGTACGGACACAACGATACGGTTGTTGATGTCCTGATCGGTGAGCGTTTGCCCCTCGCCTTTGTCGATCGACGTCCGCACGATCGTCCCTAGCAGCTTTTGAATGTCGTTGACCGTTTCCGGCGGCAGCGAATTCGGATCATCCGGCTTCGGCGGCTCCACCATCACTTGGATGCCTAAGTCGCGGATTTTGTACGGACTTTCCACGATTTGTTTTTTAATTCTGTTGACCTCGTTGTTGACCGTCTCCTCAGTCCGCTCGTAATCGCCGTTTGTGTCGCCGTTGGCGGACTGATAGCCCGGCACTTCGTTCGTGCCCGTTCCGGCCGCGCCGCCCGGGCGCGCCCCGCTTCCCGAATACGCTTCTTTGATGCGCTGGACGCTGATCGCAATGCCTTCATTGTTTTTCTCATCGACCGGGGCGACTAAGTTTTCTTCCCGCTTTTCTTGCGTGAAATCGACATCGGCTGTCACGGAAACGACGACTTTATCCTGCCCCATCATCGTGCCAAGCAGCTGCTGCACTTGGCGCTGGATGTCGCGTTCGATTTGTTTTTTGATTTGCTGCTGCGAAGCGAATGTCGTTCCTGTCGAATTTTCGCCGTCATTTTTCAAATCAAAATACTCAAAAAACTGATTCATGATGACGATATTATCTGTAGAGAGATTGGGAACACTTTTCGCGACGAGGTGATAGAGCGCGCGAACTTGCTCGTCGCTAAACTGGTAGCCCGGCTTCGTCTTCAGCACGATGGAAGCCGAGGCTTCTCCTTTTTCATCAGAAACGAATACGCTCGGCTGCGGAAGCGTAATCATCACTTTCGCATCTTGCACGCCGTCGATCGTTTTGATCAAGTTGGCGAGCTCTGTCTGCATCGCTTTTAACTTCACCATATTAAACTCGTTGTCGGTCATGCCGAAGCTCGCGTTTTGGCCAAAAAAGGAATAGTCGATCGTCCCACTGTTCGGAATGCCTTCGGCGGCCAGCTCCACTTTCAAGGCGTCGACTTGCTCTTTTGGCACTTGAATCGTCGTGCCGCCGTCCACCACTTCAGCCGGCACGCCACGCTCATCGAGTGTCGCCTTGATTTGCCCAGCTTCCTGCGGCGTCAAGTTGCTGTAAAGCGGCACCATTTCCGTTCTCGTCGCCAAAAAGATCGCGATGCCGGCAGCCGCGAGCGCAGCAGCCGCTATGGCGAGCATGAGCCATTTTTGTCTTTTCGTCCGTTCTTGCCAAAACGCGCGAGCGCGGCCCCACCACTCTTTCCATTTGTCTCTCATACGATTCCCCCGATAATCGAGCTGCCCACCGCCATCGCGTCGTGATGGCGGCCGCTTCCATATGTAATGCTGTTCATGGTCGTTACAATGGCATGCGCATCATTTCTTGGTAGGCCTCAATCGCCTTATTGCGAACTTCGAGCGTCAGCTGCAGGGCGATGCTCGCCTTTTGCCCTGCGATCATCACATCGTGCAGTTGGACATTTCCCCCGCGAACGAGCTTTTCCTTTAGCTCATCCGCTTGAAGTTGCGCCTCGTTGACTCGGTTGAGCGCTTCTTTGAAAAAGGCGGCAAACTGCTTTTGCGCCACAGCCGGTTTCACCGGAGAGGAAACGGCCGCGGTCATTCCCAACCCGACGCGGTTGACTCCATCGATCATCGCCCATCCTCCTTACGAACTATTTCCCAATTTCCAACGCCTTCATCAGCATGCCTTTGGAGGCGTTCAACGCCGTGACGTTCGCTTCATAGGAGCGAGTCGCCCCGATCAAGTCGACCATTTCCTTGAGCGGATCCACGTTCGGCAGGCGAACGTAGCCATCGGCGTTGGCGTCCGGGTGATCCGGATCGTACACGAGCTTAAACGGCGCGGGATCCTCGGCAATTTCTCGCACCTCCACTCCGCCTCCTGCCGGCTCCGCCCGTCCGATGGCGGCCTGCAGATAGCTGGAAAATTGAGCACCGCGCGGCTCAAATATGACCACTTTGCGGCGGTACGGCTCCCACTCGCCGTTGACCAAGCGCGCCCGCGTGGTATCGACGTTGGCGATGTTGGACGAAATGACATCCATGCGCAACCGTTGGGCCGTGAGCGCCGAAGCGGAGATGTTCAGGCTTTGAAACATCGACACCGTCTATTTCCCTCCTTTGATCACCGTTTTTAGCGTTGCGAACTTCCCACTAATCTGGTCAACCAACGCGTTGTAATAAATTTGGTTTTCTGCTAATTTTGACATTTCCTGATCAATGTCGACACTATTTCCATTATGATTGTAACTCATGTTGGCGTTGGTCGTCACGATGATTTTTCCGCTTTGTTCACTCGAAAACGGAAAATGCTTCGGGTTCGTCCGTTTCGCTTCAAACTGAAGCGCCCGCTCAAGTTCCGCCTGAAATCGCACGTCTTTCGCCTTATAGCCCGGCGTATCGGCGTTGGCGATGTTGTCAGCAATCGCCTGCTGGCGGAGCGAAGCGTAACGGAGTCCTTGCTCGAGCCAGTGGATCGTCGATGAGAACAACGACAATGGAATCCCCTCTTTTATCCTATTTTTCGACAATTTCTGCTAGCTTTCATTTTACGGGAAAGAGAACGACCTGTATAGCCGGAACTTGGTACTATTTTTCGCCCTTTTGTCGTTGTTCGAAGGCTGGTGAAAACGATTGGTTTCCTTTGATCGATGAGGAAAAGTGTGCAGTGTTGCAAGGTTTTTCGATTTGAGAAACGATGGTAGGAAGCGGTATGCACGATTGAATCACCGGCCTCTGGAAACAAAAACCCGCTAGGCAAAAATCCCTAGCGGGTTGAGACGGCCACGCCGTTTAGCTTGATTTCAATTTTTCCAGTTCGCTTAAAAATTTATCGTTCAATACTTTAATGTACGTTCCTTTCATGCCGAGCGAACGCGATTCAATGACCCCGGCGCTCTCAAGCTTGCGCAAGGCGTTGACGATAACCGAACGGGTGATGCCGACGCGGTCGGCGATTTTGCTCGCGACAAGCAGCCCTTCCGTTCCGTCAAGTTCTTCAAAAATATGCTCAATCGCTTCAAGTTCGCTGTAAGACAGCGAGCTGATCGCCATTTGCACAACTGCTTTGCTGCGCGCTTCTTCCTCGATCTCTTCCGCCTTTTCCCGCAAAATTTCCATGCCGACGACCGTCGCTCCGTATTCGGCCAAAATGAGATCGTCGTTATCAAACTCGCGGTCAAGACGCGACAAAATGAGGGTGCCGAGCCGTTCCCCGCCGCCGTTGATCGGGACGATCGTCGTCAAGCCGGTTTTGAACAAGTCACGATTTTCCACTGGAAACGCTGTATATTCGCTGTTAATATCAATGTTAGGAGACGTTTCCGTAATGTTGAACAAGTTTTTCGTATATTCTTCCGGAAACTGCCGCTCCTCGAGCATCCGTTTCATCCGCTCGTTTTCAATCGATTGCTTAATGGCGAAGCCGAGCAGCTTGCCGCGGCGGCTAACGACAAACACATTGGCTTCAATCACTTCGCAAAGCGTTTCGGCCATTTCTTTGAAATTGACCGGCCGCCCGGCTGCTTTTTGCAGCATCGCGTTAATTTTTCGCGTTTTTTCTAATAAATTCATCGTTTTCATCTCCTCCTCACAAAATAAACTCGCTTAAATCTTTGTTTTTGACGATGTCGCCGAGCTTTTGCTCGACATACTGCGGCGTGATGACGACTTTGTCGATGCCGATGTCCGGCGCTTCAAACAGCAATTCTTCAAGCAGTTTTTCCAAGATG
Organism: Geobacillus sp. C56-T2; assembly: GCF_007829715.1. Classification (NCBI taxonomy): domain Bacteria; kingdom Bacillati; phylum Bacillota; class Bacilli; order Caryophanales; family Anoxybacillaceae; genus Geobacillus; species Geobacillus sp. C56-T2. Next base: position 1,145,629 of record NZ_VJWB01000001.1, on the reverse strand, counting down.
GTATGCAGCCGGCGCGCGCCGATGTTGTCGGTCGTCTGATTCACTTCAAACGCCACTTCGGCAATCTTACGAATAGCATCGTCAGAAAATTCAAGATTTATACCTTCCGTGGCCAAAAGAGCTTGATACTGTTTGATGAGGGCGTTGTTCGGCTCGACTAATATTCTTACGAAATCATCGACGGAAAGTTTCGCCAGTTCGACGCGAATCGGGAAACGACCTTGCAGCTCGGGGATCAAATCGGACGGCTTCGCCATATGGAACGCCCCGGCGGCGATGAATAAGATGTGGTCCGTTTTGACCGGCCCGTATTTCGTCATAACGGTCGAACCTTCGACAATCGGCAAAATGTCGCGCTGCACCCCTTCGCGCGAGACATCGGCCGAACCGGACACCGCCCCGCTGCGGGCGATTTTGTCGATTTCATCGATAAAAATGATGCCGGACTGCTCGGCAAGGCGAATCGCTTCTTGCGTCACTTCATCCATGTCGATCAGCTTTTGCGCCTCTTCGTTGATGAGCACTTTTCGCGCTTCGCTCACCTTCAGGCGCCGCTTTTTGCGCCGCTTCGGCATGAGGCTGCTTAACGCATCTTGCATATTGACGCCCATCTGCTCGATGCCCGCCCCTTGCAAAAAGTCAAACAACATCGGCGGCTGCTCCTCGATTTCAATCGTCACCATCTCGTTTTCGAGCTGGCCGTTTTCGAGTTGCCAGGCGACTTGGCGCCGTTTTCGCTCGACTTGCTCGTCCTCATGGCTGTAGCTGCTGTCTTGTTGGGTCGTCTGTCCCCCGAACAGCAGCTCAAGCGGGTTTTTGATCGTCTGTTTCGGTTTGCCGGGGACAAGCAATTCAACGAGCCGTTTGTTCGCCTGCTGCTCGGCCCGGTCTTTCACCTCGTTCATTTTCCGCTCTTTGACGAGCCGGACCGATGTTTCCACCAAGTCGCGCACCATCGATTCGACATCGCGTCCGACATAGCCGACTTCGGTAAATTTCGTCGCCTCGACTTTGATAAACGGGGCGCCGACGAGTTTCGCGAGCCGGCGGGCGATCTCGGTCTTTCCGACCCCGGTCGGCCCGATCATTAAAATGTTTTTTGGCATCACTTCATCGCGCAATTTTTCATCGAGCAAGCTGCGGCGGTACCGGTTGCGGAGGGCGATCGCCACCGCTTTTTTCGCCTCTTTTTGCCCAACGATAAACTGATCGAGCTTCTCGACAATTTGCCTTGGGGTCAATGTTTCCGCCATCATCGGCCTCCTCCTTTTTACAGCTCTTCCACTATGATATGGCCGTTCGTATAGACGCAAATGTCAGCGGCAATCTCGAGCGCTGCCTTGGCGATATCTTTGGCGGTCAGCGAGCCGCCGGCATACTTCTTTAACGCGCGTCCAGCGGCGAGCGCATAGTGGCCGCCCGAACCGATCGCCAGCATGCCATCGTCCGGCTCGATCACTTCGCCGGTGCCGGAGACAAGCAACAGATGGTCTTTGTCCATCACGATCAACATCGCCTCAAGGCGGCGCAGCACTTTGTCGCTCCGCCATTCTTTCGCCAATTCCACCGCCGCGCGCGGCAAGTTGCCATTGAACTGCTCGAGCTTGCCTTCGAACATCTCAAACAGCGTAAACGCATCAGCGACCGAGCCAGCAAACCCGGCAAGCACGTTTCCTTGAAACAGCCGCCGCACTTTTTTGGCCGTCTGTTTCATGACGACCGCATTGCCGAACGTCACTTGGCCGTCGCCCGCCATCGCCGCTGCCCCGTTATGGCGGATGGCAAAAATCGTCGTCGCATGAAAAGTTCCCATCATTGTCCCCTCCCTGCCGGCGGGCCTACGCCCGCGGATGCGCCTGCAAATAAATGTGCCGAAGCCGGTCTTTCGTCACATGCGTATACACTTGGGTCGATGACAAATGCGTGTGGCCGAGCAGCTCCTGCACGGAGCGAAGGTCGGCTCCGTTGTTGAGCAAATGGGTCGCAAACGTGTGCCTCAGCACGTGGGGGCTGATCTGCTGCGTCAGCGCCGCCGCTTCCACGATCCGTTCGAAAACGTACCGCGCCCCTCGAGGCGTGAGCGGGTTGCCGCGGGCGTTAACAAACAAATAGCGGTGATCTGCCGCCAACGTTTTCGTGAGCTCGCGCCGCCCGCCGTGGATATACCGTGTGAGCGCCTCACAAGCCGCGCGCCCGAACGGGACGTAGCGCTGCTTGTTTCCTTTGCCGTGAATGAATACGGTCTGCGCTTGGAAATCGACGTCGGACAATTGAATGTGACAACATTCACTAATCCTGGCACCTGTCGCGTACAACAGCTCAAGCAGCGCCGCGTTGCGCTGGCCAAGAGCGGTATTCTCATCATTGACAAGAAAGAGCGCTTCTAATTCCTGTGGATATAAAAAATTCGGAATGGTTTGCTCTTTTTTCGGCAGCGCCGCAAACGCAAACGGATTTTCAGCCGCCCGCCCCTCGCGCAGCAAAAACTTGTAAAAGCTGCGCAAACTCGAAATTTTGCGGGCGATCGAACGGCTCGATAGCTTTTGCCCGTACAGCTTCGTCAAATACAAGCGGACATCGCTATAGGCCACGTCCTCAAGCCGACCGATCCCCTCGGCGCTCATAAACTGCAAAAACTGCTCAATGTCGCGCCGGTAGCACACAATAGTATATTGTGAATAATTTTTCTCGATTTGTAAATATTCCAGGAACAATTGTAATACAAGTTTCGAATTTTCCATTGCCTCACCTCGCAGCGGCTCCTTCATCGTACCATACGATGGCATAAAAGCGCAACTATTTTTTATAAAATTCTGAATTGTGGCCGGCGCCTGTTTAGACGTCCGGCCGTTCTTCGTAGTCGCACGCCGTGCATTGCACTTGCGCGCCCTTTTTCAATTTTTTCTCAATGAGCAGCCCACCGCATTTTGGGCACGGACGAGCGAGCGGCTGGTCCCAAGAAACAAAGTCACAGTCCGGAAAGCGATCGCAGCCATAAAACACTCGCTTCCGCTTGCTGCTGCGCTCCACGATTTCGCCTTCACGGCATTTCGGGCACTTGACGCCGATGGACTTCAAAATCGGCTTCGTATGGCGGCATTCTGGAAAATTCGAACAGGCGATAAACTTGCCGAAGCGGCCCATTTTGTACACCATCGGACTGCCGCACACGTCGCAATCGATGCCGGCCGGCTCATCTTTCAAATCCACTTCGCGCATCTCTTTTTCCGCTACTTTCAGCCGTTTCTCAAATTCGCGGTAAAACTCGTCGACGACTTCGATCCAGCCCACTTTTCCTTCTTCGATTTCATCCAATTCTTTTTCCATTTTCGCCGTAAACTCGACATCGATAATTTCCGGAAAAAACTCGAGCATCAGCTCAACAACGATTTCGCCAAGCTCCGTTGGAATGAACCGCTTGTTTTCCAAGACGACGTAGTTGCGCTTTTGAATCGTATCAAGCGTCGGCGCATACGTCGACGGACGGCCGATGCCGAGCTCTTCCAGCGTTTTCACGAGGCGCGCCTCTGTGTAACGCGGCGGCGGTTGGGTGAAATGCTGCTTCGGTTCAATCGCTTCGCTCTTGACGGTTTCTCCCTCTTCCAAGTTCGGCAGCAGCCGGTCTTGTTCCTCCGTCTGATCGTCCGATCCTTCGATGTATACTTTCATAAAGCCCGGAAACTTGACCTTTGACCCGTTGGCGCGGAACATGACGCCGTTGTTTTCCAGCTCCACGCTCATCGTGTCAAGGACGGCCGCTGCCATTTGGCTGGCGATGAATCGCTCCCAAATCAATTTATAGAGCCGGAATTGATCGCGCGTCAAATACGGCTTTACTTTTTCCGGATCGCGAAAGGCTGATGTCGGACGAATCGCTTCATGGGCATCTTGGGCATTGGTACTTTTCTTTTCCTTCCGTTTTTCTTGGTTGACGTACGAAGCGCCAAACGCCGCCTCGATGTATGCCGCCGCTTCCCGCTGCGCCGTTTCGGCGATGCGCGTTGAATCGGTGCGCATGTATGTAATCAAACCGACGGTCCCCTCGCCGCCGAGGTCGATTCCTTCATACAGCTGCTGGGCGACCATCATCGTTTTTTTCGTGCGGAAATTGAGCTTGCGCGCCGCTTCCTGCTGCAGTGACGACGTGGTAAATGGCGGCACTGGACTGCGCTTGCGCTCGCGCTTGGCGACCGTTTTGACGGTGAACGAATTCCCTTGCAAGCGGGAAAGCACCGCTTTCACGTCTTCTTCCGTCTTTATGTCGCGCTTTTGCCCATCGATGCCGTAAAAGGAGGCGGTGAACGTTTCCGTGCCTTTTTGCAGCACCGCTTGAATCGTCCAATATTCTTCCGGACGGAATTCGCGAATTTCTTTTTCCCTTTCGATGATGAGGCGCAGGGCGACCGACTGTACGCGGCCGGCGCTCAACCCTTTTTTCACCTTCTTCCATAGGAGCGGGCTGATATTGTAACCGACGAGTCGGTCGAGCACGCGCCGCGCCTGCTGGGCGTCCACTAGGTTCATATTGATGGCGCGCGGCTGTTGAAACGATTGTTGAATGGCGTCTTTTGTAATTTCGTGGAACACGACGCGGCAATCCGAATGGATGTCGAGATCGAGCATGTTGGCCAAATGCCAAGCAATCGCCTCTCCTTCGCGGTCCGGGTCGGCGGCAAGAAACACCTTTTTCGCTTTTTTCGCCGCCGTTTTCAGCTCTTTAATCACCTGGCCTTTGCCGCGGATCGTAATGTACTTCGGCTCATAGCCGCGGTTTATATCAACGCCCATTTGGCTTTTTGGCAAGTCTCGGACGTGGCCCATCGAAGCTTTGACCGTATATTTTTTTCCTAAGTATCGTTCGATCGTCTTCGCTTTCGTTGGCGACTCGACGATAACTAAGTAGTCTGACATCGATCTTCCACCCCTAGGAGGTAAATTGAAATCTTCATTATTATTAATGATTATGGCCACATTTGTCAAACATGATCGCTACAAGTACGGGAATTCAGCGATCACATCGTCCGCTTGTTGCACTAGTTTGGCCCCGTGCTGAATGAGCGTATTCGGGCCAGCGGATTCGGCCAAACCGATCGGACCGGGGACGGCGAACACTTCGCGCCCTTGCTCGAGCGCATACGCGGCGGTGATGAGCGAGCCGCTTTTCACCCGGGCTTGTACGACGATCGTGCCGAGCGACAATCCGCTGATGATGCGGTTGCGAGCCGGAAACTGCCACGGCTGCGGTCTTGTTGCCGGCGGGTGTTCAGCGATCACGAGATGTTCTTCCATGAGCTGCCGGGCAAAGGAACGGTGGGCCTTTGGATAAACGTGGTCAAGCCCGCCGGCGATGACCGCGATCGTCGTGCCGCCGTGCCGGACGGCCAGTTGATGGGCGCAAACATCAATGCCAAAGGCCAGTCCGCTCACGATCGTAAAACCGGCGGAAACGAGCGGCGGCACCAGTTTTTCCAACGCGGCGATCCCTTCTTTCGTCGGATGTCGCGTTCCGACGATGCTGATCAGCTTCACTTGTTGAAGCAAAGCGAGGTTCCCTTTCGCGTACAGCACCCATGGCGGCGCGTGGATATGCTTTAGCAGCGGCGGATAGTCGGCGTCCCATAACGTGATGAGGCGAATGCCCCGGCTGTGGTATGCTTGCAGCAGCCGCTGCATATCGATGGCATGCAAGTCGTGGAAAAAGGCGTTCCATTGCGCATCGGAGAGCGGGACAAGGGAGCGGAGGGCAGAGGGAGAGAGCGAAAATGGAGCAGAAAGCGTAGCATCAGCGGCCAACAGCGCCTGAATCGTCTTCCATCCCGCCCCACGGCAATGGTGGAGATGGATGAGCCGGTCGCGAACCGTATCGTACATCGTATTCCCCTTTCTCGCAACAGGATAAACAGCACCCCGCACGCAAGGGTGCGGGGCAGGAACATTAATGCGTTTTGCATTTTTCGTACAAGCCGCGCTCTTTCAGGACGGAAATGAGCGTTTCGCCGATGACGGCCGGCGTTTCCGCCACTTTGATGCCGCATTCGGTCATTTTTTTGATTTTTTCCGCAGCCGTGCCTTTGCCGCCGGAAATGATCGCGCCGGCATGGCCCATCCGTTTGCCCGGAGGCGCCGTCTGCCCGCCGATGAAGCCGACGACCGGTTTCGTCATGTTCGCTTTCACCCATTCAGCCGCTTCTTCTTCGACCGTGCCGCCGATTTCGCCGATCATAATGACGGCGTATGTCTCTTCGTCCTCGTTAAACGCCTTCAGCACATCGATGAAGTTCGTGCCGTTGACCGGGTCGCCGCCGATACCGACCGCCGTTGACTGGCCGATGCCGGCTTGCGTCAGTTGGTGAACCGCCTCGTACGTCAGCGTGCCGGAGCGCGAGACGATGCCGACATGCCCTTTTTTATGGATGTAGCCCGGCATAATGCCGATTTTGCATTCCTCCGGCGTGATGACGCCCGGGCAGTTCGGGCCGATGAGGCGCGTCTTTTTGCCTTCCATGTACCGTTTCACTTTCACCATATCAAGCACCGGAATGCCTTCGGTGATGCAGACGACGAGATCGAGCCCGGCATCGACCGCTTCCATGATCGCATCGGCGGCAAACGCCGGCGGAACGTAAATGACCGAAGCGTTCGCGCCCGTTTTTTCGACCGCTTCCGAAACGGTGTCAAACACCGGCACGCCTTCGACTTCCGTGCCGCCTTTGCCCGGCGTGACCCCGCCGACAATGTTCGTTCCGTATTCAATCATCTGTTTTGTATGAAACAGCCCTTGCGAACCGGTAATCCCTTGCACGATCACTTTCGTGTCTTTATTGACAAAAACGCTCACGTGTCTCCCTCGCTTTCTTAACGTACTAGCTCGACGATTTTTTGCGCGCCGTCCGCCATCGATTCCGCCGCCGTAATGTTCAAGCCCGACTCTTCTAAAATCTTTTTCCCGAGCTCGACGTTCGTTCCTTCGAGGCGAACGACGAGCGGAAGCGTCAAGCCGACTTGCTTCGTCGCTGCGACGATGCCGCTCGCGATGACGTCGCATTTCATAATGCCGCCGAAAATGTTGACGAAAATGCCTTTCACGTTCGGATCGGACAAAATGATTTTGAACGCTTCCGTCACTTTTTCCTCGCTGGCGCCGCCACCGACATCGAGGAAGTTGGCCGGCTCGCCGCCGTAATATTTGATGATGTCCATCGTCGCCATCGCCAAGCCGGCGCCGTTGACCATGCAGCCGATGTTGCCGTCAAGGGCGATGTAGTTCAAGTCATATTTCGACGCTTCGATTTCTTTCGGGTCTTCCTCGTCCAAATCGCGGTACTCCAAAATGTCCGGATGGCGATAAAGGGCGTTGGAGTCAAAGTTCAATTTCGCATCGAGCGCCATTACTTTGCCGTCGCCGGTGACGACAAGCGGGTTGATTTCGGCGATCGAGCAGTCTTTATCGACAAATACTTGGTACAAGCCCATCATAAATTTCACCGCTTGATTGACGAGCGGTTTCGGGATGTTGATGTTGAACGCCAATCGGCGCGCTTGGAACGCCTGCAGCCCAACAGCCGGATCGATGTATTCTTTAAAAATTTTCTCCGGCGTTTTCGCCGCCACTTCTTCGATTTCCGTGCCGCCTTCTTCCGAGCCCATCAAGACGACGCGCGAGGTGGCGCGGTCGACGACAAGGCCGATGTAATATTCTTTTTGAATGTCGCATCCTTCTTCAATGAGAAGCCGCTTGACTTCTTTTCCTTCCGGGCCGGTTTGGTGCGTGACGAGCACTTTGCCAAGCAATTCGCCGGCGTATGTACGAACTTCCTCTAAGCTTTTCGCCACTTTCACCCCGCCTGCTTTGCCGCGCCCGCCGGCATGAATTTGCGCCTTGACGACGCACACCGGCGTGCCGAGCGCTTTCGCCGCTTCGACCGCTTCATCGACCGTAAACGCGACGCGGCCGTTCGGAACGGATACGCCATAGCTCCGCAAAATTTCTTTTGCCTGGTATTCATGAATGTTCATGCGCCAACCTCCTATGTATAAGATCAAAAAGTCTTAGCGCTTTCATTTTATACCTAACGTTTCCCGGTTGTCCACCGTTTCGTCACAATAATGAAAAAAAGCGGGGAAGAGGAAACCTCATCCTTTCCCCGCTTTTTGTTCTTTGGCGGCGCGGTCTAGATCGTATAAAAACGCAAACAGCTCCGCCACGAGCGCATACAGCTCTTCGGGAATCGTCTCATTCAGCTCCACTTCGCTGAGCAATTCAACGAGCACGGGGTCTTTTCGGATCGGAACGCCGTGTTGTTCGGCCATCTCGATGATCGCCTCAGCGACCGCCCCGCTCCCTTTCGCCTTTACCACGGGCGCTTCGTCCACATGGGCATCATACGACAACGCAACCGCCTTTTTTCTCCCCTCGCTCATGCCCGCCAGTCCACCCCGCTGCCGCCGCTTTGAAACGGAAAGAGAGAAGGCGGGCAAGCGGCAGACGCCGCCTTGACATCCACCCCTGACAATCGATAACCGTGCGCCTGAAACCGCTCTTTCGCGAGCGGGGACAACCGAGCGATCAGCGCCGACAGCTGCGGATCATCGTGAAAAATGGAAATGTGAACGATCCGCCGCTGCACGCGCATATCGACGACCACCTCGCCCAACTCTTCAAGCGTCAGCGAACAGACGATGCGGCTGTAATCGGTGTCAAGCGTCCGCTCATGGCTTCGCCTTCCTTGCCAATAGACGACCAAATCGCTGTCATGGCGGCCAAGCGGAAGCGGAAAGGCGAGCCACGCGTGCTCCATCGCGCCGTCGCGGCCCGAAGCGATGGCCATGCCGTCCAGCCGGTCAAGCAACGCTTCCGCCGTCCGTTTCGCCCCGCTCGTTTCCGGATCGTGAAGAAGGCGAAGGAGCAGCCCTTTTAACGATGAGGGCGCGACAGGCGCCGAACCCGTTTTCAGCGCGCGGGCGAGTTCCGCCTCGTCGCCAACCCCAAGGCGAGCCGCCATCCGGCGCAGCCAATGAAACACGGACAGCGCCGGATCGCGGGCCGTTCGGGCGGCCGCCCACAGCTCTGCTTCCGCCCTAGGGAGCCCCCCGCGGCGAAAAGCGGCGTCCACCGCGGCAACTCGGGCGAAAAATCTTTCCTCATCCGTCACACCGAGCAGCCGCCCCACTTCAGAAAAACGCCGCTGCCGCAACGCCTCGCGAAGCGCCATACGGCCGTCCTTGGTCAACGGGGCGAGCCCGAGGCGAGCCCAGAGCGCCGACGCTGGCTCCGCTCCTTCCTGCCGAGCCGCTAACGCTACATGGGCTGCCGTCTCGTAGGCAAACAGCGAGGGCGAAAGAAGACGTTCGAAGTCCTGCCTGAGCGCCACCGTCCCCGGCTGGGCGGGAAGGGCGGCGAGCGCCGCCTTTAGTTCCGTCAACAATGAAGCGAGCGGCGCTCCCGCTCTCGCTGCCCACAGGGCGCGAAACACGGCCGGAGACGGCGGCAAACCGCGGCGAAACAAATGGGCGAGCACTTCTTCCGCGCTGTCCGGTTGCCCGGTTTGCTGCGCCGCCTCGGCCAGCTTCACCACCTCCGTTTTGGTCACAACCGCTCCCGCTTTCAGCGCCTGGCGAAGCACCGGCAAGGCGGCATCCGACAGCTTCCAAGCGCGCTGCCATTGGCGCGCAGCCTCTTCAAGCGAATGGGCGCCCGCCCCCGACAGCGGCACCGCTTTCCACCGGCCTTGTTCGTGAATTTCAAACAAATAGAGCCGTCCCTCAGTGAGCGTCGCTTCGAGCCGGGCACGAATGAGTTGGCCGCCGGCTCGAACGAGCGCCGACCGCTCTCCCGTTTCCGTCTCTTCCACTTGTTCCACCCGGCCGATGATGGCCTCTCCTGGCGCCAACGGTCGTCTAGACGCCGGATCGCGCACAGCAGCTACCGGCAACGTTCGTTCCATCCGCTCGACCATTCCCCTCCCCCTTTCTATATAAGTTGCCATAAACAATTTCCGATTTTTCGTTGCGGGTTTCATCTAAGTACAAGTTGATGATGATAGAACGAGTCGAGTAATCAGCGGGATGTAAAACAAACTTTCAACTTATATAGCTCGTCGTTTCCCTTTGATCGTCCGTGTCGATGCAACCCCTTTCCATACGATGAGGTTGACATGCTCGGACGGTGTGAAGCAAAGCGGGTCGACACCGGCGCCCTTTTGCTTTCCAGGACGATGTCCTCGTTGGCCGTCTCCCGCTGAAAACGAGCAACGGTCATTCATGAGGATCGCTTGGCGCTTTGGCGAAAGCCGTTCGCATGCAAAACAACGAATGAAAGAAAATCGATCGTTATCGATGGCCATTAAGCGCGATGGGCGAGCGCTACACCTCGCTTTTCCATCATCAGAGCCGTTAACGATGTTCATTGAGCGCTTCGCGCACCGGCGCAAAGGAACGGCGATGCTCAGGCGTCACTCCGTAACGGCGAATAGCTTGTAAATGTTCCGGCGTCCCGTAGCCCATATGGCGAGCGAATCCATATTGCGGATAGCGGCGGTCCAATTCGGTCATCCAGCGGTCGCGCGTGACTTTGGCGATGACCGATGCCGCAGCGATGGAAGCGCTGCTGGCATCGCCTTTGATCAGCGATCGTTGCGGCAATGAGCTCGGAACCGTCATGGCATCGACAAGCAAATAGTCAGGCGGCGGGGAGAGGTTCTCCACCGCTTTCGCCATCGCCCGCCTCGTCGCCTCGTAAATATTCCACTCATCGATTTCCGCCGCGCTGACGATCCCGATGCCAATAGCGACAGCGCACGCTTCAATTTGTGCAAACAACGCTTCGCGCTTAGCCGGTGTAAGCCGTTTGGAATCGTCAAGCCCCGGCAAGTAAGCGCCTGCCGGCAAAATGACGGCGGCGGCCACAACCGGACCAGCGAGCGGACCGCGGCCCGCCTCATCGATACCAGCGATGCGAGCGGCGCCGGCCGCGTACAGCTCCCGCTCCCAGCGCAGCAACGCTTCCCATCGCTGCTTCTCCGCCCGGCGGCGCGCCTGCTCCCTGTCCAAACGAGCGAGAAGCGCCTGCACGCTCTTGCGCTCATCCCGCCGCAGCCATTCCCAATGCGGATCGTCGGCGCCAAGCTGTGGAAGAAGCGCCTCAATCTCCTTGACCGTATACCGTTTCATTCGTCTCTCCCTCTTCTACTTATACTATCGGTTCGATCAGGCCGGACGTCAAGCACGGCCCGCAAAAAAACGCCCGCCGGACAGCTCACGTCCGTAAAGCGGGCGCTTCAAAACTTAAGCGGCCTAATTTTTCGGTCCGAATATCAGACAGCACAATCTCCGCAACTTTGTCGTAATCCACGCCGCCGCCCGCTGTCAAACAGCCGCGACGCCGCCCGATGGCCTCAAACAACGCGACGATGTCGGCGGGAATGTCATCGAGATCATAACGCGAAAGGAGCCGCTCCGGATAATGAGCGGACAAAAAACGGAGCGCGTAAACGGCGACATCTTGCCCATTCAAAATTTCATCTTTGATGGCGCCTGTCACCGCCAGCTTGTAACCGACATCCTCATCCTCAAACTTCGGCCATAGAATGCCGGGTGTATCGAGCAACTCCATTTCTTTGCCGACCTTGATCCATTGCTGCGCCTTCGTCACTCCCGGCTTGTCGCCGGTTTTCGCGATATGGCGGCCCGCCAGCCGGTTGATGAGCGTCGATTTGCCGACATTCGGAATGCCGACGATGAGCGCCCGAACCGGACGCGGGTTTTTAATCCCTTTGGCCCGCATCTTGGCGAATTTGTCTTTCACCATCTCTTTCGCCGCTGCAGCCAGTTGCCTCACTCCCGTCCCGCTTTGCGCATCGATGGCGATCGCGGTTTTCCCTTGCTCGCGAAAATAGCGAATCCATTGTTCCGTCACCGCCTCATCGGCCATATCGGCCTTGTTAAGCAAAACGAGGCGCGGCTTTTGCCCAAGAATCTCATCGATCATAGGATTGCGCGAAGACATCGGCACACGGGCGTCAAGCAGCTCAAAAGCCACATCAATCCATTTTAGTTTTTCTTGCACTTCCCGCTTCGCTTTCGCCATATGACCGGGAAACCATTGAATCGTCGCCATAGCCTTCACCTGCCTTTCGTTGATTCGTGATGACGCTTTGTTTGTTGCCTGCCGATGCGTCACGATCGTGGATTCCGTCTGAAAGAGACGGCCCGTATGGATGAAAACCGAAACGACGGGCAGCGAGCTTTCTCCCGACCACACCGCTGGCGCTTTGAACGGGTTGCGATCGGGTCATTTCACGATGCGGGCGTCCTGGAGCGGCCAATAGACGATGCTCGCCTTGCCGACGACTTTCGACATCGGAATGAAGCCGATATGGCGGCTATCTTTACTGAAGCGGCGGTTGTCGCCCATCACGAACAAATACCCTTTCGGCACGGTGCTCCGTCCAGTCAATTCTTTGAGCGTGAACGGCTCCGTCAACGGCCCATAAGCCACTTGCTTTTTGGCTTCAGCCAAATATGGCTCTTCATACGGCTTGCCGTTGACATAAAGCGTGTCGTTTCGATATTCGATTCGGTCGCCCGGCAGGCCGATGACCCGCTTAATATAGTCTCTCCCCGCTTCGGCGTGAAACACGATGATGTCGAAACGATGCGGGGTGCCTATTTTATAGGCGAGCTTATTGACGATCATCCGTTCATGATTATGTAACGTCGGCATCATCGAATAGCCGTCGACAATGATCGGGGCGAAAATGAAATAGCGAATGCCCCCAGCGAGCAGGACAGCGACAACAATGGCTTTCATCCATTCGCGCCATTCGCTTTTTTTCTGTTCCATCATCATCCCACCTACGTTCAAATTTGCAATAGCGAAAAAAGGAGCTTGAAAGCAAGCTCCTTTTCCGCTACGTCCCAACGATGTCCGTTATTGAGCCGTTTTTTCCTTAATGCGCGCCGCTTTGCCGCGAAGCTCACGCAAGTAGTACAGTTTCGCGCGGCGGACTTTCCCGCGGCGGACGACTTCCAGCTTGGCGATTTTCGGCGTATGCACCGGGAACGTGCGCTCAACGCCGACGCCGTAGGACACTTTGCGGACGGTGAACGTTTCGCTGATGCCCGCCCCGCGCCGTTTAATGACGACGCCTTCGAACACTTGGATGCGCTCACGGTTGCCTTCCACGACTTTTACGTGGACGCGCACCGTGTCGCCCGGGCGGAAATCCGGCAAATCGGTCCGCAACTGCTCTTTCGTAATTTTTTGGATCAAATGATGCATCTCGTTCCACTCCTTCCACAGATGTTCATGCCAATGAAAAATCGTCATTGCAGCGGAACATCGTTTTCCGTCCTCAAGCCAACCGCCTAAGGCCACACAAGGAACATAATAGCACAAATCGCGAGTGCAGGCAATAGCTATTGACGTTCCTCTTCCCACTCTTTCAGCCATTGTTTTTGCTTGTCGGTAAGCGGGTAATCGGCAAGCAAATCCGGGCGGCGCAAAAATGTCCGGCGCAGCGATTCCTTCTCGCGCCATTCGGCGATCCGCTGATGGTTTCCGGACAGCAGCACATCCGGGACTTTCAGGCCGCGAAAATCGGCCGGCCTCGTGTATTGCGGGTACTCGAGCAGCCCGGAGCTGAACGAGTCATCGACGGGCGATGCCTCGTTGCCAAGCACGCCCGGAAGGAGGCGGACCACGCTGTCGACAATCACCATCGCGCCAAGCTCCCCGCCGGTCAAAATGTAGTCGCCGATCGAAATTTCATCGGTGGCCAAATATTGACGGATGCGTTCATCATACCCTTCGTAATGGCCGCAAATAAGCACCAAATGCTCTGCTTTCGCCAACTCCTCGGCTTTTTTTTGCGTGTAGCGCTCTCCTTGTGGACAAAGCAAAATGATGCGGGCGCGGGGCGATCCGGCGGTGACGTGCTCGACGGCATCAAAAATCGGCTGCGGCTTGAGCACCATGCCGGCGCCGCCGCCATATGGATAATCATCGACCGTTTTGTGCTTGTTGTCGGCAAATTCGCGGAAATCAACGAGGTGAATGGCGACGGCTCCTTTTTCTTGCGCTTTCTTGAGAATGGATTCATTCAGCACGCCGGAAAACATGCCAGGAAACAGCGTCAAAATGTCGATCCGCATCACGCAAGCAGCCCTTCCATCGGCCGAATGACGATCGTTTTTTGCTCCGGATCGACATGGATGACCACCTCTTCAATATACGGAATGAGCACGTCTGAACCGTCCTCACGGCGGACGACCCACACGTCGTTCGCCCCCGGCGTCAAAATTTCCGTGACGGCACCGATCGTCTCTCCGCCTTCTGTCACGACGATGCATCCGATGATCTCATGAAAATAATACTCGCCCTCATCGAGCTCGCCCAGCTGGCTTTCTGGCACTTTCAGCATCGCGCCTTTGAACGGTTCGACCTCGTTAATGCTGTCATAGCCTTCAAACGACAAGAGGTCAAACGATTTGTGGACGCGATGGCTTTTCACCGTCACTTCTATCGGCTCGTCGTCTCGTTCGCGGAAAATATACAGCTTGTTTCCTTTCTTGTATCGCTTCTCCGGAAAATCGGTGCGCGAAATGACGCGCACTTCGCCGCGGATGCCGTGCGTGTTGACGATTTTGCCGACGTTAAACCACCGTTCCATCCCCTTCATCCTTTCCTAGCGAATCTCTTTGACGACGCCGTCTTCAATGATGATGGCGCGCGCCTTCGTCACCTCTTCCCATCGGTCGCCGACGTTCACCTCGATGAGCGCCTCAACGTCCCGCTCTTTTAACTCGCTCCCTAACGGTAGGATGCGCAATTGCTCCAATTGGAACTCAAGCAGCTTGATTTTCTCGATGCGATCATCGATTTCCTTGGCGAAATAGTGCTTGACTAAAGCGGGCGGGTGCTTCCCACTTTTTTCCACCCGTTTTTGTTCAAAGCGAAGCTGGTCGCATTCGCGTTCAAGCTGTTGCTTGCGCTGAAGAAACGAGGCGGCAAGCGTCTGTTTGCTGCGCTCGGTGACCACTTGTCGCACTTCGACCGTTTGAATGAGCTTCATCGTCCCCCTCCTTTTCGGCATCAAACCATGCCTTCGCCGACCGCATCCAGCTTTGGCCTGACGATATCAAAAAAGGGAGAGGAACTTCCTCACCCTTTGTCCTTCACCTGCACGATCACCCGCTTGGACGCCCCGGCGGCAGCGGCGGCGACCACGGTACGGATCGCTTGGATCGTCCGCCCGTGTTTGCCGATCACTTTGCCGATGTCATCGTCATGCACCGACAGTTCACAAATCAACGCCGCCTCGCCTTCGCGGCACTCAACCGCCACGGCTTCCGGATGATCGACAAGCGCCTTGACGATCGTTTCAATGAGCGGTTTCATGTCCATCCCGCTTATTTTCCGTATTTTAAGTGATGGAACTTCTCCAAAATGCCTTGCTTCGACAGCAAGCTGCGCACCGTGTCCGACGGTTTGGCGCCGTTTTGCAGCCATTTGAGCGCCAGTTCTTCGTCGATGTTGATTTGCGCCGGTTCAGCGACCGGGTCGTACGTGCCGATCGTTTCAATGAAACGGCCGTCGCGCGGTGAACGCGAGTCCGCTACCACGATGCGGTAAAACGGTTTTTTCTTTGCACCCATGCGTTTTAAACGAATTTTTACTGCCATAGTTTGTACGCACCTCCGTATAGTGTTCACACAAGATAGTATATTAACAATTCTTCTTCCGTTTGTAAAGGTTTTTCGCTTAACAGATCTGGATTTACATAAATGGAAAACGGAAACCTTTCTTTTTGCCTTTCGGGACGTTTGTCATCATTTTCATCATTTTTTTCATCTCGTCAAACTGCTTGAGCAGCCGATTCACTTCTTGCACCGTCGTGCCGCTTCCTTTGGCGATCCGCTTTTTTCGGCTACCGTTGATGATTTCCGGATGCATTTTCTCTTCCTTGGTCATCGAACGAATGATCGCCTCAACGCGGGCGATTTGCTTTTCATCGACTTGAATGTTGGCGAGTCCTTTGATTTTATTGGCACCCGGCAACATTTTAATCAGCTCGTCAAGCGGTCCGAGTTTGCGCACTTGGCCAAGCTGATCCAAAAAGTCGTCAAGGGTGAACGTGGCGGTGCGCATTTTTTGCTCGAGCTCTTTCGCCTTCTCCTCATCGACGGCGGCCTGCGCCTTTTCAATCAGCGTCAACACATCGCCCATGCCTAAAATGCGCGACGCCATTCGCTCCGGATGGAACGGCTCCAACGCGTCGAGCTTTTCGCCCATCCCAGCAAACTTGATCGGCGCCCCGGTGACGGCGCGGATCGACAGCGCGGCCCCTCCGCGCGTATCGCCATCGAGCTTCGTCAAAATCACGCCGGTGATGCCGAGCTGTTCGTGAAAGCTTTGCGCGACGTTGACGGCGTCTTGCCCGGTCATGGCGTCGACGACGAGGAAAATTTCATCCGGCTTGACGGCCTCTTTCATTTGTCTGAGCTCATCCATCAGCCCCTCATCAATGTGAAGGCGTCCGGCGGTGTCAATGAGCACATAATCGCAATGCTCCGCCTTCGCCTGCTCAAGCGCCCGCTTGGCGATCTCAACCGGGTTTTCGTGCTCGCCTAACGAAAAGACAGGCACGCTGAGCTGTTTGCCAAGCGTCTCGAGCTGCTTGATCGCCGCCGGCCGGTAGACGTCGGCAGCTACCAAAAGCGGCTTGCGGTTATGTCGCTTGCGCAGCCAGTTGGCGAGCTTCCCGGTCGTCGTCGTTTTCCCCGCCCCTTGCAATCCGACCATCATGACAACCGTCGGCGGCTTTTTGGCGACGGCAATTTGGCTTTGTTCGCCGCCCATTAACGCCGTCAATTCTTCCTTGACAATTTTGATGACTTGCTGGCCCGGCGTCAAACTTTTCATTACTTCTTGCCCGACCGCCCGCTCGCTCACTTGTTTGATGAAATCTTTCACCACTTTAAAGTTGACATCGGCTTCCAAAAGCGCGAGGCGCACTTCGCGCATCATTTCTTTCACATCGGCTTCGGTGACTTTTCCTTTGCCGCGGATGCGGCTCATCACCTGCTGCAAACGTTCAGACAACCCTTCAAACGCCATGGCGGTCTCCCTCCCTAGTCGAGTTCGTCAAGCTCATCGACGAGCGCCGCCAATTGGGCGTCAGCGCCGTAATGCCGGTCGATGTAGTCTCTCAGCCGCTCGATCGCTTGCTGCCGCCGTTCATACTTGCGCAGCAACCCGAGCTTTTCTTCATACTGTTCCAGCATCGCTTCCGTGCGCCGGATGTTGTCGTACACCGCCTGGCGGCTCACTTGATACTGCTCAGCAATTTCTCCGAGGGAGTAGTCGTCCAAGTAGTACAGCGCCATATAATTGCGCTGTTTCGGCGTCAGCAGCGCTTGGTAAAAATCGTATAAATAGTTCATGCGCATCGTTTTTTCCAGCACTGGACTCTCCCTCCCTCATTGTTAAGTAAAATACCTTTACAACCATGTAGTGTACTGTTTTTTTCTCTGCGTGTCAAGCGCAGAAAAGCGCCCGCCGCTTCGCTTGGCCATTTGGAAGCGAACGCCCCGCCCCCCGAGCAGTCGGCGCCTCCGCTTTTCCGGTTATCTAGTTTTCAGAGCGCGCCCGCCCCCGAGCGGGGCCGTGCCCGTGAACGTCGTTGCGTCCGTTTACGAGTCGAGCCAATCGGCAAACAGTCCATACACGTATTGTTCGGGATCGAACACTTGCAAATCGTCCATTTTCTCGCCGAGCCCGACGAGCTTCACCGGAATGTTCAGTTCATTGCGGATGGCCAAAACGATGCCGCCTTTGGCCGTGCCGTCGAGCTTCGTCAGCACAATGCCGGTCACATCGGTCGCTTCTTTAAACAGCTTCGCTTGGCTCATGGCGTTTTGGCCGGTCGTCGCATCGAGCACGAGCAGCACTTCATGCGGCGCGCCTGGAATTTCGCGGCTGATGACGCGCTTCACTTTTTCAAGTTCTTTCATCAAATTCACTTTGTTTTGCAGCCGGCCAGCCGTGTCGCACAGCAAGACGTCGACCCTGCGCGCTTTCGCCGCTTGAATCGCGTCATACATGACCGCCGCCGGGTCGGAGCCGGCCGCTTGCTTAATGACGTCGACGCCGACGCGCTCGCCCCACACCTCAAGCTGCTCGATCGCCCCGGCGCGGAACGTATCGCCCGCGGCCAAGAGCACCGATTTCCCTTCCGCTTTCAGCTTATGGGCAAGTTTGCCGATCGTCGTCGTTTTGCCGACGCCGTTGACACCGACAAACAACATGACCGTCAGCCCGCCTTCTTGTATATTCAAAGCGGAAAGTTCTTTGTCATCCGCGCCGGCGCGGTAAATGTCGATGAGCTTCTCGGCGATGACATCGCGCATTTGCGCTGGATCTTGAATGTTGCGGCGCTTCACTTCCATTTTCAATTCGTCGACCAGTTCCATGACGGTCGCCACGCCGACATCGGCAGCGATCAAAATTTCCTCGAGCTCCTCAAAAAATTCTTCATCCACTTTCCGGTAGCGGGCGATGAGATCGTTCACCTTCCCGGCAAACGACGTTCTCGTTTTCGACAGCCCTTCTTTGAATTTTTCGGTGACCGTATCCGCTTGTTTCGTCCATTTTTCCTTCAACTTTTGAAAAAAGCCCATGGAGGCTCCTCCCTTCTGTTATGACTGCACGAGCTGCTTCGAATCTTCAAGGCGGACGGAAACGAGCTTCGAGACGCCCGATTCCTGCATGGTGACCCCATACAATACGTCAGCCTCTTCCATCGTTCCTTTCCGGTGGGTGATGACAATAAATTGCGTATCGCGGCTGAATCGCTTCAAATACTGGGCATAGCGCTGCACGTTCGCCTCATCGAGCGCCGCCTCCACTTCATCAAGGACGCAAAACGGCACCGGCCGCACCTTTAAAATCGAAAACAAAAGCGCGATCGCCGTCAGCGCCCGCTCCCCGCCCGAGAGCAAGCTCAAATGCTGGAGCTTTTTCCCGGGCGGCTGGGCGACGATGTCGACTCCCGTCTCGAGCAGATCGCTCGGATCGGTCAGACGCAAATCAGCGCGCCCACCGCCGAACAGTTCACGAAACACCTCGCCAAAATGGGCGCGGATTTGTTCAAACGTTGAGAAAAATCGTTTTTTCATTTCCTCGTCCATTTCTTCGATAACTTGGTGAAGCGTCGCCTTCGCTTCCTCGAGATCCGCTTTTTGCTCGCTCAAAAAGCGATGGCGCTCGGAAACGCGCTCATACTCGTCGATCGCTCCCAAGTTGACGGTACCGAGCTCTTCGATGGCGCGTTTGATGAGCTTCACCCGCTTGCGCGCTTCATCGGCGCTGATCTCAAGCGTATGCCGAGAGCGAGCGGCTTCCAGCGACAGCCCGTACTCTTCGCCGAGGCGGGCGAGCAAATTGGCCAGCTCCACGTCAAGCCGATTCAGCTTCACTTCCTCATCTTTGACGACTTCGATGAGCTGCTTATGACGCCGCTTCGCTTCTTTCCATTCTCGTTCCAAATGCTCAAGCCGCCGTTGGCAGTCAAGCCGCTGTTCACGGCGGCTGGCGATCAGCTCGACCGTTTTTTGCTTGTCCTCGAGCTTTTGCCGCCGCAGCTGCTCCAGTTCTTCCTCGTTCCATTCCGGCGCTTCCATGTCGGCGCGCAAAGAAGCGCGTTCGCGCTCCGCCTGCTGCAGTCCGCGCTCGGTTTCCACAAGCTCCGCCTCGATCTCTTCCGCTTTCCGGCGCGCGTGCTTGACGCGCTCTTTCGTTTCCGCCAGCGCGATTTTTTTCTCGGTGATCGCCGCCTGAAGCGCTTCTTTCGTCGTTTGCTCGGTCTGTTTCTGCGCCTGCAACCGCTCAATTTCTTCCTCAATCGCCCGCAACTTCCCGTTCAGCTGCTCAAGCTCGCGGTCTAAGCCGGCCAGGCGGGCCGTGAGCGCCGCCATTTCTTGTTCATCGCCGGCCTTTTCTTGATCATAAAAAGCGAGCTGCTCATCGATTCGCTTTTTCTGCCATTCGAGCTCGCGCTGCTTCTCTTTTTCTTGTTGCAGCGCCTGTTCGAGCGCAGCGAGCTCCGCTTTGAGCGTCGCCGCTTCGCCTTCCCATTGTTCGCATTCGCGCTGCTTTGCGGTCACGTCGCGCTCCAAGCGGGCGATGACATCGTCCATTTCCCGCAGCTTGGCGGCAAGCGCCTCCAGCTCGCGATTTCGTCCGAGCAACGAGGCGGCTTTTTTTCCCGTCCCGCCGCCGGTCATCGCCCCGCCCGGGCTGACGACATCACCGTCGAGCGTCACGAGCCGGTACCGGTAGTGAAGCAGTCGCGCCAATTCGTTCGCCCCTTTTAAATCGGCCGTCACGATCACATGACCGAGCAAATGGGCGATCGCCGCCTCAAAGGCGCGATCGTACGAAATGAGCTCGCTGGCGATGCCGACAAACGCCGGATGGCCGCTGATCGCTGCCCGCTCCCGTTCAGAAAGGGAGCGCGGTTGGATGACATCGAGCGGCAAAAACGTCGCCCGTCCATAACCGTTTGTTTTCAAAAATTGAATGGCTTGCCGCGCCGCTTGTTCATTCTCGACAACGATGTGCTGCATCGCGCCGCCGAGCGCCGTTTCGATCGCCGTTTCATAGCGGTCGGGAACGCGGATGAGTTCCACGACCGCCCCGCGGATGCCCGAAAGCCGCCCGCGCGCCTTGAGCACTTCTTTCACTCCTTGAAGAAAGCCGGCGTACTCTTGCTGCATTTCCTCAAGCCACTGCCGGCGCGCTTTCGTCTGCTGCCGGTATTGGCGCGCCTGTTGAAGCGAGGCGTTTTTCTGTTCGATCTCCGCCCGCCGTTCCTTGAGGGCCGCCTCAAGGGCAAGAAGTCTGCTGCTTGCCGCGGCCATCGCTTGCTGGAGGCGGGATTGCTCAGCCATTACCGCCGCTCGCTGCCGATCGAGCTCATCGCGCTCCTTGACGTAGTGGCGGTTCCCTTCCTCTGCTGCCGATCGCTTCGCGCGGAGCTTCTCGAGAGCTTGCTCGACATGCAGACGTTCGTTTTTCAATGCCGCCTGTTCATGGACGAGATCGATGTAATCGCTCTTGCGCCGCTCCATCTCTTCTTCGATGTCCATGTCTTGGGCAGCTAGGGCCGCCTGCTGTTCGCCCAACTCCTTCTCGAGCGCGGCAGCGGACGATTCGAGCTGGGCAAGGGCGGCTTTTTCCTCCCGGAGTTGCTCTGTCAAACGGCGCCGCTTGGCTGTCAAAGCGGCCGACGTTTCCTCGAGCTGGCCGATGCGCTGAGCCGCATGTTTTTTCCGCTCTTTCAACACTTCCTTCCGCCCCTCGAGCTTTTCGAGCTCTTCGCTCGCCAACAGCAAGACTTGTTGAAGACCGTCAACCGACTCGTCAATGGCGGCTATTTGATCGCGCAGCTGCTCCATGTGAGCCTCCATTTTTTGTAGTTCTGCCGCCACTCTCCCCTCTTCCTGTTGATGCTCGCTGAGCGCCTCGTTCCACTCGCTCCATTGCCGATGCAGCTGCTCGATGTCATGCACCATGAGCGCCACTTCAAAGCGTTCAAGCTCATCCCGTTTTTCCAAATATTCTTTGGCGACCGAAGCTTGCATGCGAAGCGGTTCAAGCTGTTGCGTCAGCTCATGCAAAATGTCGTTGACGCGATGCAAATTGTCTTGCGTTTCCGCCAGCTTCGTTTCGGCCTTTTTTTTGCGCCATTTATATTTCAACACCCCGGCTGCTTCTTCAAAAATCGTGCGCCGTTCCTCCGGCTTGCTGCTTAAGATTTCTTCGACCCGGCCTTGGCCGATGATCGAAAACGCCTCCTTGCCGAGCCCCGAATCGAGAAACAAATCGACGATATCCTTCAACCGGCACGGCTGGCGATTGATGAAAAACTCGCTTTCCCCGGAGCGATAGACGCGCCGGGTCACGCTCACTTCCTGATACTCGAGCGGCAAAAAGCCGTCTTCATTGTCGAGCGTGATCGTGACTTCAGCGACGTTCAGCGGCTTGCGCGATTCGCTGCCGGCAAAAATGACGTCCTCCATCTTGGCGCCGCGCAGCGATTTCGCCGACTGTTCGCCGAGCACCCAACGAATGGCATCGGTAATGTTGCTTTTGCCGCTCCCGTTCGGACCGACGACCGCCGTTACGCCGGGGACGAATTCGATCGATACGCGGTCGGCGAACGATTTAAAGCCGATTACATCCAATCGTTTGAGGAACATGGTCTGATGCCTCACCATCTTTCCGCTTATCATATCGTCCGCCACGTTCACAGTGGCGAACCGGGATGTTCGATTCTTTCATCCTCGTTATCAATATACCATATCGCAAAAGAAAAAACGCCGGCTGAAAAAAAAGAACTGACGGAACATCGCCAGCCTTTCACTGCCTGTCGGCGGCCCGCAGCGCCTCGAGCGCCATTTGCGCCGCATGCTGCTCGGCTTCTTTTTTCGAGCGGCCGACGCCAACCCCGAGCTCTTGGCCGTTTAACGCGACCCTAGCGACAAACTCTCGATTGTGAGCCGGCCCCTTTTCTTCCAAAATAGCGTATTCAAGCGTTCCGCTGCCATCGCGCTGCACGAGTTCTTGCAGCTGGCTTTTAAAATCCATCACATGAGAAAAAGCACCTTCATCGATTTTCGGGAACATCGTTTGTTC
Source organism: Geobacillus sp. C56-T2 (assembly GCF_007829715.1). NCBI lineage: Bacteria > Bacillati > Bacillota > Bacilli > Caryophanales > Anoxybacillaceae > Geobacillus > Geobacillus sp. C56-T2. The sequence continues at coordinate 1,122,933 of NZ_VJWB01000001.1, read as the reverse complement.
CAAAAAGCGAATGACGGCGTCCATTCCTTGGTCCAAATACAGAGCGCCGATAAACGCCTCAAACACGTCAGCGAGCAGCGCCGGACGCGTCCGCCCGCCGGTCAGCTCTTCGCCTTTGCCAAGCAAAACGAGCTCGCCGAACGACAAAGCATTGGCGAATTTGACTAACGACGGCTCGCACACAACGGCGGCCCTCAGTTTCGTTAGCTGTCCTTCACTCATGTGCGGAAACTTTTGGAACAAATATTGCGAAACGGTCAATTCGAGCACCGCATCGCCCAAAAACTCGAGCCGTTCGTTGTCCTCATGGAACCGCCGCCGATGCTCATTCACATACGATGAATGGGTGAACGCTTGAATCAGCAGTTTTTCGTTTTGAAACGTGATGCCGATTTTTTGTTGCAGCTCTTGAAACTTCGCCCGCCTTTTTTCATGGATGCGCTCTTTTTGTTTTGACATACAACTGCCCTCCGACTTCGTTCCAACCAAAACTGGCCGTATCTCCCTTTTATTATATCCGTTCACCGGCCTGCTACGCGAGCGGGCCGCCCGCCCGATGTTCCCGAAAAAGCAGAGAAAGCCCCGTTCGGAGCAACGGGACTTTGCAAAAAGCAGCATTACAAACGGCTTTTTATGTAGTTCACAGCATCTCCGACTGTGACGATTTTTTCCGCTTCCTCATCGGAAATTTCCATGTTGAACTCGTCTTCTAGCTCCATGACCAATTCGACGATATCCAGCGAGTCGGCGCCCAAGTCATCTTTGAACGATGCCTCAAGCGTCACTTGCGATTCGTCCACGCCCAAGCGGTCGACAATAATTTTCGTTACCCGTTCGAGTACGTCTGCCATTCGCCTTCACCTCCCTTCATGATTATAGTCGATTGGCCGTAAAAATACTAGAGGGCTGATGGCGGAATGCGGCAGCCAAGCGCGCCTTCCCCCATCCATGCCCGAACGCGGGCCCGCTGCGGCCGTTCGTTCCCGAGCGGACGGCCCGCGTTTTCCACCGGCGTTTTCCGGTCCGTGCCGATTACGGCATGACCATGCCGCCATCGACGTGAAGCGTCTGGCCGGTCATATAGCCGGCCGCATCCGAGGCGAGAAACGCGACAACGCGGGCGACGTCATCCGGCTCGCCAAAGCGGGCGAGCGGAATTTGTTTTAGCATGGTTTCTTTTTGCTCCGCGCTGAGCGCTTCCGTCATATCGGTCGTGATGAACCCCGGCGCAACGGCGTTGACCGTAATGTGGCGGCTGGCGAGTTCGCGCGCCGCCGTCTTCGTCAGCCCGATGACGCCGGCTTTGGCGGCAACGTAATTCGCCTGCCCCGGGTTGCCGATCACGCCGACGACCGACGCGATGTTGACGATCCGTCCGTAGCGCTGCTTCATCATCGGCCGCGCGACCGCCTTCGTACAAAGAAATACCCCTTTTAAGTTCGTGTTAATCACGGCATCCCATTCTTCTTCCTTCATCCGCATCAATAAGTTGTCGCGCGTAATGCCGGCGTTGTTCACCAAAATGTCGAGGCGGCCGAATGAGTCGAGCGCCGCTTTGACCATGCGTTCCACATCGGCGGCAGAAGCGACGTCCGCCTGCACGGCGAACGCCTCGCGACCAAGCGAGCGAATCGTTTCGACCACTTCGTTCGCCTTTGCTTCGCTGCCGGCATAGTTGACGATGACGTTCGCCCCTTGGCGGGCGAGCTCCAGCGCGACAGCTCGACCGATGCCGCGCGACGCTCCGGTGACGAGGGCGATTTTTCCTTCGAGCATCGTTATTCTCCTTTCAGCGCCGCAACAACCGCTTCTAGGGAAGCGAGATCGTTCACCGCATAAACGCGGACGTTGCGGTCGATTTTTTTCACGAGGCCGGACAACACGTTCCCTGGGCCGATTTCCACAAACGTGTTGACCCCAAGCGCCAACAGCGTGCGCACCGACTGCTCCCAGCGCACCGGTGAATAGAGTTGGCGCACGAGCAGATCGGCGATGTCTTCTTTCTTCGTCACCGGCTCGGCCGTCACGTTGGCAATGACCGGAATGGCAGCGTCGCGAATGGTTAAGCCCGCCAAGACGGCGTTCAGCTGTTCGGCCGCCGGCTTCATGAGCACAGAATGGAACGGCCCGCTCACCTCAAGCGGAATGACGCGCTTGGCGCCGCGCTCTTTTGCCAGCTGCCCCGCTTTTTCCACCCCGGCTTTCGAACCGGAGATGACGATTTGCCCCGGGCAATTGAAGTTCGCCGGCGCGACCGGATCGCCTTGGGCGGTGATTTCGCTCGTCACCGCCTCGAGCGCCGCGGCATCCATTCCCAAAACGGCCGCCATCGTCCCTTCGCCGGCCGGCACCGCCTCATTCATCAATTCGCCGCGGCGGCGAACGGCATAGACCGCATCGGCAAATGACATCGCCTCGGCGGCAACGAGCGCCGTATATTCGCCCAAGCTATGTCCGGCGACATAATCGGCGCTCAGCCCGGCCGCTTTGACGAGTTCGAGCAAGGCGATGCTCGCGGTCAAAAGCGCCGGCTGGGCGTTGTACGTGAGCGTCAACTCCTCTTGCGGCCCGTTGAACATGAGCGCGGAAAGCGGAAACCCGAGCCGCTCGTCGGCCGCTTCAATGACCGCGCGGGCGCGGGCGTCATGGTCGGCGGCATCTTTGGCCATGCCGACGACCTGTGACCCTTGTCCAGGAAACAAAAAGGCGATCTTCCCCATCGTTATCCCTCCTTGATCAATGCAGCCCGCTCCAGCTCCGCTTTGATGGTGCCGATCACATCATGGGCCACCATGTCACGCGCTTGGCGGACCGCGTGGAAAATAGCGTTCGCATCGGACGAACCGTGCGCTTTAATCAGAGGGGCGTTCAGGCCAAACAGCGCTGCCCCGCCGTATTCGGAGTAGTCCATCATCTTTTTCAGCCCAACAAGCTTCGGTTTGAGGGCGGCAGCGGCGAGCTTGGCCGCCACGCTGCTTGTCAGCGCCTGCTTGAGCAAGGAAAACAGCGCCATCGCTGTTCCTTCGATCGTTTTTAAAGCGACATTGCCGGAAAAACCGTCAGCGACGACGACATCAGCCGCCCCTTGCAGCAAATCGCGCGCTTCGACGTTGCCGATAAAATGAAGATCGGTTTCTTTCAGCAAAGCAAACGCCCGCTTCATCGTTTCATTCCCTTTTTGGTCTTCGGTGCCGACATTGAGCAAACCGATGCGCGGGTTCGCGATCCCCCGCACTTGCTTGGCGTACACATGCCCCATCAGCGCATATTGCTGCAAATGTTCCGGGCGGGCGTCCACGTTGGCGCCGACGTCTAAAAAGACAAACCCTTTTCCGTCCACCGTCGGCAGCGTCGGCGCGAGCGCCGGTCGGTCGATGCCGGCCGCTCGCCCAACGACAAACAACCCGGCGGCCATGAGCGCCCCGGTGTTGCCGGCGGAAATGCCGGCGTCCGCGCGCCCTTCTTTCACTTCCTCGGCCATGCGCACAAGCGACGAACGTTTTTTGCGCCGCACCGCCCGCACCGGCTCATCGGCCGCCTCGATCACTTCATCGGTGTGAATGACCGCGATGCGCTCCTCGCTCGGCAAATGCGGGCGAATTTTCGCTTCATCGCCGATCAACGTGATGCGAATATCGGGAAAGTGCGCGGCGGCCCTTGCCGCGCCAAGCACGATTTCATGCGGGGCGTGATCTCCCCCCATAGCATCAATCGCGATGTTCATTGCTGTCGCCATCCTTTTTTTCCATGTTTGAACGATACATTTCGAACGTTCCGGAAAACACGAGCTCTTGGCCGACATAGCTGTTTACGTCAACGACCGTGCGCCCGCTTTCCGTTTTTCCGGTCACTTTCGCCTTCGCTACGACCCGCTCGCCTTCTTTCACTTGCCGTACAAAGCGGATCGTCGCTTTTGCCGTCAGCGCCAATTCATCGTGGATGACGGCAACCGCGAGCGAATTCGCTTGGGCGAACAAATGGTGGCCGCGGGCGATGCGGGTGCGCCGAAACACGTGCTCCTCTTTGACATCAAAAATGGAAATCGCGCTCGCATCCGGTTCGATGTCAATGATGTCGCCGATCACTTCCTCAAGCGGCAGCGCCCGCACTTTATCGGCGAACGACTGGCGGGCGACGTGTTTAATCCGCTCGCGCAGCTCGGGAATCGAGAGCTCAAGCCGGTCAAGGCGGATCGTCTGCACGCTGACAGAAAACTTCTCCGCCAGCTCCTCATCGGTCACAAACGGATTTTCGCGGATCGTCTCCTGCAGCAGCCGTTGCCGTTCGCGTTTGCTTTTTCTCATCGCTCGTTACACCGTCCGAATTTATGACTAGGTACTAAAAGTAATATATAATATCAACAGCCGAAATGCAAGCAAAAAAAGTGGACCGCGACGACACCGGCAGCTCCCGCTCCGTCGCCTCAGTCCCATTTTTCCCCGCCGAGCGCGCCGGACGCCTCCAATTCCGCCCGCAACCCCGCATACGCCTCGCCGCGCCAAAACGCCGGCGAGGCGATCAGTTTGGCGGCATCGCGGTGAGCGACTTCGAAAATGCGATAATCGTGCACCGGGTCGCCATAGCGGAATTCCGGCAGACCGCTTTGCTTCGTGCCGAACACATCGCCCGGCCCGCGCAGCTCCAAATCTTTTTCCGCGAGCACAAACCCGTCCGTCGTTTCCGTCATGATCCGCATCCGTTCTTTGCCGATTTCGGACTTCGGATCGGCGATTAAAATGCAGTACGACTGCGCGTCGCCGCGGCCGACCCGGCCGCGCAGCTGGTGAAGCTGGGCCAATCCGAACCGTTCGGCGTCATAAATGACCATCACCGTCGCGTTTGGCACATTGACTCCGACTTCCACCACCGTCGTGGAAACGAGCACATGAATGCGGTTTTCGCTGAACGCGCGCATGACCGCCTCTTTTTCCTCCGGAGACAGCCGGCCGTGCATGAGCCCGACTTCGTATTTTCCGCGATAGTAATGGACGAGCTGGCTGTGAACGTCGATGGCGTTTTGCACATCGAGTTTTTCTGATTCTTCGATGAGCGGGCAAATGACATACGCCTGATGGCCGCGGCGCAATTCTTTTTCGATGAAATCGAGCACGCGCGCGAACTGATGATGCTTCACCCAATACGTCTCGACTTTTTTGCGCCCGGCCGGCATTTCGTCCAGCACCGATACGTCCATATCGCCAAATACTGTCATCGCGAGCGTGCGCGGGATCGGCGTTGCCGTCATCATCAATACGTCCGGCGCATGTCCTTTTTCGCGCAAAATGCGGCGCTGTTCAACGCCAAAACGGTGCTGCTCATCGGTAATGACAAGGCCGAGGCGGTGAAACTGCACCCCTTCTTGGATTAAGGCGTGCGTGCCCACGACAATGTCAATCGTCCCTTCCTCGAGTTCAGCTAGCACTTCCTTGCGCCGTTTTCCTTTCACAGAGCTGGTCAACAGCGCCAAGGTGACATCAGTGCCGGCAAACAGCTCCGCGAGCGAACGGGCATGCTGTTCGGCCAAAATTTCCGTCGGCACCATCAGCGCTCCTTGAAACCGCGATAAGGCAGCCGCATACAAGGCAACGGCGGCGACGACCGTCTTGCCTGACCCGACATCGCCCTGCAAAAGCCGATTCATTTGCCGGGGCGCCCGCATATCGGCCAAAATTTCATCGATGACGCGGCGCTGGGCGTTCGTAAGGGAAAACGGCAATCCGGCAAGAAACGAGGCGAGCTGTTCTTCCGAATACGAATGGGCGACGCCGCGCCGTTCGTCGCGCATGATTTTCCTTAGCGCCTGCATTTTCAACTGGTACAGCAAAAACTCCTCGTAGGCAAGCCGCCGCCGCGCCTGGTGCAGCTCTTCGCGCGAACGGGGAAAATGAAGGGCGCGAAGAGCTTCCTGCTTGTCAACGAGACGGTAGGCGCGGCGCAGCGCGGGCGGCAGCAGCTCGGGAATGTGCGAACCGAATTGGTCAAACGCCGCTTTCATCAGCCGGCGCATCATCTTGACCGTCAGCGGACTGCGCACGGAATAAACCGGCTCGATGCCCGTCGTCTCCGGCGCCGGTCCGAACCGGAGTTCGTACGCATTGATCGTCTGCCGGTGCCGATCCCATTTTCCGATCACGGTCACCGTTTCATTGAGGGTGATTTTTTCCTTCAAATACGGGCGGTTGAAGCAAACGACGGTGATCAAATAGCGGTCGGCCAGCAGCCGAAAGGAAAGGCGCGATTTCTTCTTCCCATAATACGTCAGCACAGGCGCGCTATGCACTTTTCCTTCTACCGTCACCTTTTCCTCGTGCCGGACGGCGGCCAAATCTTTTTGCTCGTAATCGTCATATCGATACGGGGCATAAGCGAGCAGCTCGCCGACGGTGCGAATGCCGATGTCGGCGAGCGCCGCTGCCGTTTCCTCGCCAATGCCTTTGACCGCCGTCACCGGCTGTTGCATTGCTTCGCTCACTTTGTCGCCGCGGAAGCGCCGAAAATGCGGGCCGCGATCGCACGGCCGGTCGGCGTGGCGGCCAACCCCCCTTGCGCTGTCTCTTTGAGCGCCACCGGCATGGCCGCGCCGATCCGATACATCGCTTCGATCACTTCATCGCACGGAATGCGGCTTTTGATGCCGGCTAGCGCCATATCGGCGGCGATCATGGCATTCGCCGCCCCCATCGCGTTCCGCTTTACACACGGCACCTCGACAAGGCCGGCGACCGGATCGCAAACCAAGCCGAGCATGTTTTTCAGCGCGATCGCCATCGCTTCCGCCGCTTGGCTCGGCGTTCCACCAGCCAGCTCAACGAGCGCTGCAGCGGCCATGCCCGCCGCTGAGCCCACCTCCGCCTGACAGCCGCCCGCCGCGCCGGAAATCGAAGCGTTATTGGCGACCACATAGCCGAACGCTCCGGCCGTAAACAGAAACTCGATCATTTCTTTGCGCGTCGGCCGCAGTTTTTCTTTCACAGCAAACAGCGTTCCTGGGACGACGCCGGCCGCTCCCGCCGTCGGCGTGGCGCAAATGACGCCCATCGCCGCGTTCACTTCGTTCGTTGCCATGGCTTTGCTGACGGCGTCCAAAATCGTTTCTCCAGACAAAAACCGCCCGGCTTCAATATAGCGTTGCATTCGCACCGCATCAAAACCAGTCAATCCGGAGCGGGACGACACCCCCTGCAGACCTCTTTCCACGGCGCGCTCCATAACGGACAAATGATGGTCCATTTGCGCGATCACGTCTTCCCGGCTCCGCCCGCTCACCTCGATTTCGTGGCGGATCATTACCTCAGCGATTTTCGTCTGCTCATTTTCCGCCAGCGCCACCAATTCAGCGACATTGCGAAACATGGATTCCCACCTGCCCTTTCGCAGCTAATCTCTGTTGCCGTTTGGCTTCCCTGTCGATATGAAATCGGTTTCGTTTTCATTCGTTGCCGATGTTCGCCCCAAGCGAGCTTCAAGCATCAGCGTGAAATGGAGTGCGCTTCAATCGGCCAGCTTTGCCACCTGCAAAATGTTCGGCAGCTGCTCCAGCTCTTGAATGAGATCATCGGTCAGCGGCTGATCGACTTCGATGGCCATGAGCGCTTCCTTTCCTTTTTCTTTGCGCGACACTTCCATATGCCCGATGTTAATGGCATGCTTCGCGAGCACGGAAGCGACTGCGCCGATCGTCCCATACCGGTCATTGTGCATAATCAAAAGCGCCGGATGATGGCCGGATAGTTTCAAGGCAAACCCGTTCAGCTCGACGATCTCGATTTTTCCGCCACCAATCGAAATGCCGACCAATTCAAGCTCTCCGCGGTCATCGCCGATACAGAGGCGCGCCGTATTCGGATGGTGCGGAATCGCCTCTTCGGCCGAAAACGAGACGTCCAAGCCCTCGGCGCGCGCGATGTCCAGCGCCGCCGGCAGCCGTTCATCGAACGTGTCAAACCCGAGCAAGCCGGCGACAATGGCAACGTCAGTGCCATGCCCGCGGTACGTTTCGGCAAACGATCCGTAAAACGAAACGCGCGCCCAAGACGGTTTGCGGCCGAATAGCTTATAAGCGACCAAGCCGATGCGCACCGCGCCGGCCGTATGTGAACTCGACGGCCCGACCATCACCGGGCCAATGATGTCAAAGACGCTTTTATATTTCATCTCTGCCATTCCCCCATGAAACCGAAAAAATAGAAGGGAAAAAGCTCCCTTCTATCATTCTAACATATTATTCAACGGAAATGATAAACGGATACAGCGGCTGCTTTCCGTTATGCACTTCCACCTCAACCCCATCGTGTTCGTTTTCCAAATAAGCGATGACGGTCTCCACTTCCACTTCGGTTGCATCTTCGCCGTACAAAATCGTGACGATTTCGCTTTCCTCATCGATGAGCGCGTCTAAGAGGCGCTCGGTCACGGCCAATTTGTCTTTGTCGGCGGCGATGATGCGGTCATCCCACAGCCCCATGTAGTCGCCTTTTTTAATCTGTATGCCGTCAATCGTCGTATCGCGGACGGAAAACGTGACTTGCCCAGTTTTCACCTTCGCGAGCGCAGCGGTCATCGCCCGCTCGTTTTGCTCGGCTGATTGTTCGGGATGAAACGCGAGCAGCGCCGCTATTCCTTGGGGAACGGTTTTCGCCGGGATGACGATCACCCGATGCTCAGACAGCTCAGCGGCCTGTCTTGCCGCCATCACGATGTTTTTGTTGTTCGGCAGCACAAACACCGTCTCGGCGTTCGCGCGCCGGATGGCTTCGGCGATTTCTTCCGTGCTCGGATTCATCGTCTGGCCGCCTTCAATCACTTCATGCGCGCCGATGCTCTGAAACAGCTCGGCCACTCCTTCTCCCATCGCCACGGCCACGATGCCATACGGCTTCGTCTCCTTTGCCGGGCCGGAGGGCGCTTTCGCCTCCCGACCGACGATGTCGGCGTGCTGCTCGCGCATGTTTTCAATCTTAATGCGAATCAAGCTCCCATAGCGCTGACCGTACGTTAACACCTCGCCTGGCGTCTCCGAATGGATGTGCACTTTGACAAGCTCATCGTCAGCGACAACGAGCAGCGAGTCGCCAAACCGGCTCAGCTCGCGGCGAAACGTTTCTTCAGAAAACGGCTGCCGCGCCAGCTTGTCCTGTTCTAGCCGAATCATGAATTCCGTGCAATAGCCAAACTCGATCTCATCAGTGTGAATATGGCTTTGTGCGCTTTGATGGTGCGCGATTTTCACCAAATCGTCCATCGACGCTTCAGCGCGCGCCGCCCGGATGGTTTCCCCCTTCAAGGCGGCGAGAAACCCTTCATAAATGTACACCAGCCCTTGGCCGCCGCTGTCGACGACGCCGACTTCCTTCAAAATCGGCAGCAGCTCCGGCGTGCGTTTCAACGCCGCTTTCGCCTCGGCGAGCGCCGCTTCCATCACCGCGGCGACGTCGCGCTCTTTTTTCGCCACATCGACCGCTTTGCGGGCGGCTTCTTTGGCGACGGTGAGAATCGTCCCTTCGACCGGCTTCATGACCGCCTTGTAGGCCGTGTCCACTCCGGCTTGCAAAGCGGCGGCAAATTCGAAGCTGTTCACCTGCTGCTTGCCTTCAACCGCCTTGGCAAACCCGCGGAACAGCTGCGACAAAATGACGCCGGAATTGCCGCGCGCCCCCATCAGCAACCCTTTGGCCAGCGCTGCGGCGACGTTGCCGATATGGTCGGAGACGTTCGCCTTTACTTCCTTCGCTCCGGACGTCATCGACAAGTTCATGTTTGTTCCTGTATCGCCATCTGGAACCGGAAAGACGTTCAGCGCATCGACCGCTTTGGCGTTGTTCGCCAAATGGGCGGCTCCCTGCTCTACCATATCGGCAAACCGTCTTCCGTCAAGCGTCTTCAATGTCACCGGCTAATTCCTCCTTATTACTGATAACTATGGATTCGCCACTCGAACCCCTTGAACATAAATATTGATCGACTGAACGGCCAAGCCAAGCGTTTGATCAAGCGTGTACTTGACTTTCGATTGCACGTTGTGGGCGACTTCGGAAATTTTCGTTCCGTAGCTGACGATGATGTGCATATCGATATGCACTTCGCCGTTTTCTTCGCGAACGATGACGCCTTTGGAGAAGTTTTCGCGGCGCAATATGTCCGAAAGCCCGTCGCGGATTTGATGTTTCGACGCCATTCCTACAATGCCATAGCAATCGACGGCTGCTCCCCCCGCGATCATCGCCACCACTTCATTGGCGACTTCGATGCGCCCGTATTTCGTTTGCCATTCGATCGACATGCTCGTTCCCCCTTTGCGTATCTCGCACAGCTACCTTTATTGTACTATAACGCCCTCTGTTTTCAAAGCGCTTCCCGGCCGCCCACTAGTATTATTTAGCCGAAAACGAAATGTCATGTCAAGGACATTTTCTTGAAAGAGTACGGACTCGTCTATTGCAATGTCAGCCATTGTGTGGTACATTATAAAAGTGTCTTTGGAGCGATGCAAAAGCAAGGAGGGAACAACCAATGGCGAAATGCTTTGTCACCGGCAAGAAAAAGTCGTTCGGCAACACGCGTTCGCACGCCATGAACGCCAGCCGCCGCACGTGGAAAGCCAACCTGCAAAAAGTGCGCATTCTCGTTGATGGCAAACCGAAACGCGTTTGGGTTTCGGCGCGCGCCTTGAAATCCGGAAAAGTGAAACGCGTTTAACTCCAACAAAAAAAGCACCAAAAAATGGTGCTTTTTTCTTATCCTTTTTTAAACGCGTTCAACACCGCCCGCACAATTCCGCCCAAAAACTTTGGCAGCTTGATCGTATAAAACTTCATCCCGATTCCCTCCTCACAAATCATCACGAACTTCCCGCCATTCCCTTATCCAGTATATTCTCTGCCCACCCAATCGCAACTACAGGCAGCCGGAAAAATCGCTGCTCCTTATCATCATTAATATGCCTTCAGAAAATGAAAAAGTACCGGAAGATTGGATAAGTTCATTACTAATGCATAATGTCGAACCGCGGGAAATATGACTGTTGGTTAACGGATATTTAAATCCGGCGAGCGTAAGGCCGGTCACCGTCTCGGAAACCGGGATGTACGAGACGTAACGATGCCGCTCGTCCTTCAGCACGGTATGCGCGCCGGGACGGTGAACGGTGATGACGTTTTGCCGGTCGATTAGCTCAATCGGCCGGCCGGCGTATTTGACGAGCAGCTCGACATTGCCGAACAAATGATCGAGCCGCCCGCCGGTCGCTCCGAATAGCCGAATGGGCCCGGCGGTTTGCTCGACCGCCCAATCGAGGGCGATCTCCATATCGGTTTTGTCTTTCTCCGCCGGCCAAATGTCCAGTTCCGGCAGCATCTCCCGCAACCGCACGAGCGCTTCGGACGACAGCGAATCAAAATCGCCAAACGCGCGCACCATTTGCAATCCGTGCTCGAGCAGCGTTTCTGCGCCATGGTCGACGCCGACCCATTGCACCTCCTTGCCATCATAAGCGCGCAAATCGGGAAGAAGTTCGCGCGGGCCGCCGCCGACAATATGAATCGGCATCATTCTCCCCTCCCTGAGCCAAACGAATTCTTGAAGGTTGGTGAAAAACGCTGATGGCGAACAAAATCGGATCGACCGTCATAAAAAACGAATTGTTGAAGGCTGGTGAAAAGCAGCTGTTGGCCTTGATCACCGATTGAAGGCGCGAACATAGAGACTGATGCAACAAATTTTTCTATTTGCGAAACGATTCCGAGAAGCGGCGGCGCGAGTCAATCCCCAGCCCCTTGGCTAGCCATCGCCAAGAGGGCCGGGAAAAACGGTGATGGTCGCCAAATCAAAACGATCGGACCAACGGTGATGGAAAAGAACACATCGCTTCACGGCGCCACGTTTCATTTTGCACAGGCGGCGCGAATCGCGCTAATGGCGGCCGCCCGATCGGAAGCGTTGAAGATGGCCGACCCGGCGACGAGCACAGTGGCTCCCGCCTCAACGCAAAGCGGCGCTGTTTCCGCGCGAATGCCGCCGTCCACTTCGATATCCAACGCCTTGTTTTGTTCCCGAGCCATGCGCGCAACATCGCGAATTTTTGGCACGACCGTTGGAAGAAACGCCTGTCCGCCAAAGCCCGGATTGACGGTCATCAACAAGACGAGGTCGATCTCAGCGATCACATGGCGGATCATTTCGACCGGCGTATGCGGATTGATCACCACTCCGGCTTTGACCCCTTGCTCTTTGATCAATTGAATCGTCCGATGCAAATGCGGGCATGCCTCCACATGGACGGAAATGAGATCGGCGCCGGCGTCGGCGAACGCCGGAATATAGCGATCCGGTTCGGCAATCATCAAATGGACATCGAGCGGAAGCTTCGTCACGGGGCGAATGGCGGCCACAACCGGCGGGCCGATCGTCAAGTTCGGCACAAAGTGTCCGTCCATCACGTCAACATGAATCCAGTCGGCCCCGCCTTCCTCCACGGAGCGGATTTCCTCTGCCAAGCGGGCAAAATCGGCCGATAAAATCGATGGGGCAATTCGGATCATCGTTCAATACCTCGGCTTTCGTTCTTTCATTTCTGCAACAAAACTTAAATAATGGTCATAGCGGTACGGGGCGATGTCGCCGGCTGCCGCCGCCTCGCGCACCGCGCACTTCGGCTCGGCGACATGGAGGCAGCCGCGGAACTTGCAATCCGCACCGTACACCCGAAATTCCGGAAAATAGTGCGGCAACTCATCGAGCGTCAGATGATCAAATTCCAAGGCGCTAAACCCTGGCGTGTCAGCGACAAGCCCGCCGGCCACCTCAAGCAGCTCGACATGGCGGGTCGTATGCCGTCCGCGCCCCAAATGGGACGAGATATCGCCGGTTTTTAAACGCAAATCCGGACGAAGCGCGTTCAGCAGCGATGACTTGCCGACGCCGGACTGCCCGGCGACGACCGAGACGCGGCCGCGAAGGCGCGCCGCCAGTTCGTCGAGACCACCCTTGGTCACCGCCGACGTTTCGATCACCTCATAGCCAATGCGGCGATAGTCGCGCACGTAACGGGCGATCGTCTCTTTCGTCTCACCATCGAGCAAGTCCGTTTTGCTAATGACAATGATCGGCGTAATGTTCTTTGATTCAACGAGGACGAGAAAGCGGTCGAGCAGCTTCGCGCTGAAATCTGGTTGAACGGCAGAAAAGACCAAAATCGCTTGCTCGACGTTGGCGATCGGCGGCCGCACAAGCTCATTTTGCCGCTCGGCAATCTCCAAAATATAGCCTTCCGTTTCACTCGTTGCCTGAAAGATGACGCGGTCGCCGACAAGCGGCGTCACCTTTTGTTTGCGAAACACGCCGCGCCCCCGACATTGAAAGACGCGGCCTTCAGACAAAACGTAGTAAAATCCGCTTAATGCTTTCATGATTTGTCCTTCCGCCATAGCCTCACCTCTTTTTCTCATCGCCTTCTGGATAGGGAATCGATCCTTCCTCCTTCACCACCTGATTGACAATCACGCGATAGTAAGCCGCCTCGCCATAAGGAATGTGAAACTCCACCGTCTCCGTCACCGGTTTGGTCAATCGGTACGTTTTGTATGGCGTTGTCATATTATGGTTGGCATCTTGAATGTAGAGTTGCGCTTCCACCATTTGCCCTTCTGCTGTCGGTTCGTACGGGATAGTAATCTCTTTGATCACCGTTTTCGTCGGTTTTGGTTCCGGGCCGCGGGAAATGACGACCGTGACGGTGTCGCCTTTTTCCAACCGCTCTCCCGCCGCTGGGGTTTGCGATATAACGAGCCCCTCGGGCACCTCATCGGAATGCTCATACTTGATTTCGATGCGCAGCCCTTGGTCTTCGCCGTAATCGCGCACACTCTTTTCCGTATAGCCGGTCAAATCTTTGAGCGCCACTTTTTCCGGTCCGAGGCTGACGGTAAACATCACTTCAGTTTCATCCGGTACGACTTTGTCCCCGGCGTACGGGTATTGATCCAAAATCGTTCCTTCCGGCTTGTCGCTGTAGCGGCCGTTGCGCGTGATGCGAGAGAACCCCTCGGCGCGCAGCTCGGCCTCGGCCGCAGCGATGTCATCCCCAATAAAACTCGGAAATTCGATTTTCTTTTTTCCGGAGCTTTTATAAATGGTGACACCCGCCCCTTGTTTGACGGTCATACCGGCCTCCGGGCTCGTGCGCACCACTTTCCCTTCTTCGATCGTGTCGCTTTCGACATCAATCGTATCTTTGATCTCGAGGCCGAGCGCCGACAGCCGCTCAACCGCTTCATCATAATCTTTGTTAACGACGTTCGGCATCGTCACTTCTTTTGGAAAAACGAGGTCTGGAATCCACGTGAGCGCGCTCACAGCAGCGGCGCCAAGCAACAAAAGAATCGCCGCCAGCCAAGCGGCCCACTTCCACTTCCGTTTTCTGTTCGGCTTTGGCTGCTCGTCTTGTTGGGCCGATTCCGGCGCGGTTTTCTCAGCAGCAAACGTCTCCTGCGCGGACGCGGCGCTCTCTTTATCCTTAATAATCGGAACGGCTTTGGTCGCTTCCTCGCCGTCGTCCGGAATCGTAAATTTCGCCTCATTGCGCCGGCTTGGGTCGAGCGCCGTTCGGATATCTTCATTCATTTCCCGCGCCGATGGATAGCGATAAAACGGATCTTTGGCCATCGCTTTTAAAATGATATTCTCGACGCTTTGGGGAATCTCCGGATTCCACGCCCGCGGCGACGGCGTTTCTGCCTGCAAGTGCTTCAGCACGATGGACACGGCCGATTCGCCGGAAAACGGGAGCCGTCCGGTGAGAAGCTCAAACATGACAACCCCGAGCGAATAAATGTCCGACTTTTCCGTGGCGATGCCGCCGCGCGCCTGCTCCGGCGACAAATAATGGACCGAACCGAGCACGGAGTTCGTCTGCGTAATCGTTGTTCCGCTCATGGCCACAGCGATGCCAAAGTCCGTCACTTTCACACGGCCATGCTCGTTAAGCAAAATGTTTTGCGGCTTAATGTCGCGGTGAATGATGCCGTTCTCATGCGCGTGGGCGATCGCCGAGGTCAGCTGATCCATGATGCTAAGCGCCTGTTCGACCGGAAGCGGAGCGTGCTGCTGAATGTATTGCTTGAGCGTCGAGCCGCGCACATATTCCATGACGATATAATAGACGCCTTCTTCTTCGCCAACGTCATAAATGGAGACGATATGCTCATGGTTCAAGCTCGTCGCCGCCTGCGCTTCGCGGCGAAACCGCTTGATAAACCGGTCATCGTTGGCAAAATCGAGCCGGAGCACTTTGACGGCGACATCGCGCTCCAAAATGATGTCGCGCGCTAAATACACGTTAGCCATTCCGCCGCCGCCGATAAGGCTGATAATTTTATAGCGGTCATTCAGTCGTTTTCCAATGAGCACCATGATCACCCGCCTTCACGTTCCGCTGAAAAATCGATGACCGCCAGCGAAATGTTGTCTTCCCCGCCCCGCTCATTGGCTAGGTGGATGAGCGCCTCCGCTTTTTCCTCGAGCGTGCGGCCGCTTGTCAACGTATGGAGTAGGTCGGCTTCCGTCACTTTGTTGGACAAACCGTCCGAGCACAAAAGGAGCAAATCCCCCTCATCGATGGAAATCGTTTTGACGTCCAGCTTCACCATCGGCTCAGTGCCAAGCGCCCGCAAGAGCACGTTTTTGCGCGGATGATGTTCGGCGTCTTCCTTGGAAATTTGCCCGCTTTTGACAAGCTCGTTGACAAGGGAATGGTCATCGGTCAGCTGCTGAATTCCGCTTTGATTCAACAAATAGCAGCGGCTGTCGCCGATATGGGCGATCGTGACAAACGAGTCGGCGCAAATCGCGCCGACGATCGTCGTCCCCATGCCTTGACATTCCGGATGCGAAAGCGCATGCCGAAACAGCTGGGCGTTGGCCTCCTCAATCTGCGTCTTGAGCCATTGCTCGGCCTCGGCCGGTGACAAAAGGCCGGGCGCTTCCTCCCACTGCGCCTGCAAATACGCCACCGCCATCGAGCTGGCCACATCGCCGGCTCGGTGGCCGCCCATCCCGTCGGCAACGACCGCTAAATATTGGCCGCTTTGATTGACAAACACACCGCCGCTGTCTTCGTTATGTTCGCGAATTTGCCCGATATCGGTTCGGAAAACGGCTCGCATCCGATTCACCTCGTCTCTTCTTTTCGCTCCTTCGCGCGAAGCTGTCCGCAGGCGGCATCGATGTCATGTCCGTGTTCGCGACGAATGGTCACGTTAATTCCATGTTTTTCCAACGCCCGTTCAAAGGCGAAAATTTGACTGCGCGGCGTGCGCACATAGTTGCGCTCCGGCACGTAGTTGACCGGAATTAAGTTCACATGGCATTTCAGCCCTTTGATCAGCTCGGCCAGCTGCTCCGCATGCTCAAGCTGGTCGTTCACCCCACCGAACAATCCGTACTCAAACGTCACGCGCCGGCCGGTTTTTTCAATGTAATACCGAATGGCCTCCATCAGCTTCGGCAACGGATACGCCTTATTGATCGGCATAAGCTTCGTCCGCAGCTCGGTCGTCGGCGCGTGCAGCGAGACGGCGAAATTCACTTGCATCCCTTCATCAGCAAATTGGTAAATTTTCGGGATGATGCCGCTCGTGGAAACAGTAATATGACGAGCGCCGATGTTCAGCCCTTTCGGATGATTGACAATGCGCAAAAACGTCATCAGCGCGTCATAGTTGTCAAACGGCTCGCCGATGCCCATCACGACGATGCTGCTGACGCGCTCGCCTGTTTCATCGAGCGCCTTTTGCACTTGCACGACTTGGGCGACGATTTCGCCCGCCTCTAAGTGGCGTTTCAGTCCACCAAGCGTCGAGGCGCAAAACGTACAGCCGATGCGGCACCCGACTTGCGTCGTCACGCACACGGAATTCCCGTAGTTATGGCGCATGAGCACCGTCTCGATCGAATAGCCGTCATGCAGTTCAAACAAAAATTTGATCGTCCCATCTTTTGATGTCTGCTTCACAATCGTTTTCAATGTGGTGATGGAAAACGACGCGGCGAGCTGTTCGCGCAGCCGTTTGGGCAAGTTCGTCATCTCCGCAAAGTCGGTGACGCGCTTTTCGTACAGCCACTCATAAATTTGCGTGGCGCGAAACGGCTTTTCGCCGTGAGAGACAAGCCATTCTTTCAGTTCGTCAAGCGTCAGTGAATAAATCGACGGCAACTGCGGCAACTGCTCTTCGCCGGTGGGCCGGCGGGCAGCTGGATGAACAATTTCCATTTTTTACACCTTCTTTCGTAACCGGGCGATAAAAAACCCGTCAGAATCAAAATGATGCGGCAGCAACTGAAGCATGCCGCCTTTCCCATGCAGCCGCACCGGTTCGGGCAGCCGTTCGAGGAGGCCGGCATCAAGGAAAAAGTCCGGATGGTCGGCCAAAAAACGGGTGATCGCTTCTTCGTTTTCCTCGCGCTCGACCGTGCATGTGCTGTAGACAAGCGCGCCCCCTTTTTTCAACAGCGGGGCGGCCGCCCGCAAAATGGCTTGCTGAATGTCAGCCAGTGCCGCGACATCGTCTTTCCCTTTCGTATACTTGATTTCCGGTTTGCGGCGGATGACGCCGAATCCGGTGCACGGCGCATCGACCAAAATGCGGTCAAACGACTCGGGAGCGAACCGCTCGCCGAGCCGGCGGCTGTCAAGAGCGAGCGCCTTGATATTGTCAAGGCCGAGCCGTTGCGCCTGCTGCTCAATGAGCTTCACTTTATGCTCGTGAATGTCGACGGCGACCACTTCGCCGCGGCCGTCCATCCGTTCGGCGATATGGGTCGTTTTCCCACCCGGCGCCGCGCAGCAGTCGAGCACTCGCTCGCCGGGGGCCGGATCGAGCGCTCGGGCGACAAGCATCGAGCTTTCATCTTGAATCGTCAGCCAGCCGGCGCGAAACGCCTCCGTATGGGCTAAATTCCCTTTTTCCGCGCGAATGGCTTCCGGGGCAAGTTGACCTTGAACGGCCTTTACTCCTTCGCCGTCAAGCCGCTCAAGCGCCTCCTCTACCGTTGCCTTCAACCGGTTGACGCGGGCGGTCGATTGCGGCGGGCGCAAATTCGTCTCGCACATGCGCGCCGCCTCATCAAAGCCGTATTGTTCGATCCAGCGCCGGACGAGCCACTCCGGATGGCTCGTCGCGACGGCGAGTCGCTTTCCGGGATCGTGAATCGCATCAAGCGACGGCATCCCCTCGCGGCCGATGGCGCGCAAAACGCCGTTCACGAGCGAAGCGATGCCGCGATGGCCGCGCCGCTTGGCGATTTCCACCGCTTCAAAGATGGCGGCGCGATCCGGAACGCGGTCCAAATAGACCATTTGGTACAAGGTCAGGCGAAGAAGCACCCGCACCCATGGCTCAAGCCGGCGCGCCTTGCGCAAAAACGGCGCTAAATAGTAGTCGAGCGTGTCGCGCCGTTGCACCGTGCCGTACACGATTTCCGTCAGCAGCGCCGCATCGCGCCCGTCAAGACGCCCTTTCCGGATGGCGTCATTCAGCTGCAAATGGCTGTAGGCTCCGTTTTGTTCGATAGCTAACAGCGTCGTTAAAGCGAGTTCACGTACGTTCATTGTCCTCTCCTAGCTTCATGCCGACCGCCAGCCGGCTGCCGGCGCCGCGCAAAAACTCGCCGGCGGCCATCCGCTTTTTGCCGGCCGGCTGCAATTCAGTAATTTTAATGGCCGTCTCATTGCCGGTCGCAACGACGATGCCATCGTCCTCCAGCGCCACAATCGTCCCCGGCGGCGCTAGGTTTGGCGCCGGCACTTTTTCCCCCCACCAAATTTTCCAGACGTTCCCGCCGTAGGTCGTATACGTGACCGGCCACGGGCAGAAGGCGCGGATATGGTTGTAAATGGCCTCGCCCGGCTGCGTCCAGTCAATCCGCTCTTGTTCGCGCCGGATATTCGGGGCATAGGTCGCCTTCTCTTCGTCTTGCGGAACGGGCGTGACGGCACCTTCGAGCAAAAGCGGGAGCGTTTCTGATAATAGTTTCGCCCCGGCGGCGCTCAATTTATCATGAAGCGTGCCGACAGTATCGGTTTCTGCAATCGGCACCTCGACTTGCGCCAGCATGTCGCCGGCATCGAGCCGCTCGACCATGTACATGATCGTAACACCCGTTTTCGTTTTTCCCTGCCAAATGGCGTAATGGATCGGCGCTCCCCCGCGCAGCTCGGGAAGAAGCGAGGCGTGAACGTTGATGCAGCCGTATTTGGGCGCATCGAGCAGCGCTTTCGGCAAAATTTGCCCAAACGCCGCTGTCACGATCAAGTCAGGCGCGAACGCCAGCACTTGTTCGTATTGTTCCGGGTCGCGAATTTTCGTCGGCTGCAACACCGGAATACCGTGCTTCTCTGCTTCCACCTTGACCGGCGGCGGAACGAGCTCGCGCTTTCGCCCTTTCGGCTTGTCCGGCTGGGTGACAACGGCTGCCACCCGATACCCGTCATCAAGCAGCTGCCGCAAAATCGGCACGGCAAAGTCAGGCGTTCCCATAAAGACAATGTTCGTCATTGGCATCTATCCTTCCAATTCTTCAAGATCGCAGTAACGGATCACTTTCGACGTAAACAGCACGCCGTGCAAATGGTCGATTTCATGCTGAAGCGCGCGCGCCAAAAAGCCGGTCGCGGAGACAGTAAACAGGCGACCGCGCCGGTTTTGCGCCCGCACCTTCACGTACTCGGCGCGCGGCACTTCGCCAAACAGCCCTGGAAAGCTCAAGCAGCCTTCAACATCCACTTGTTCGCCGCGCGCCTCGACAATGACCGGATTGATGAGCTCAATCCGGCCGTGCTCATCGCCGACATCGACGACGGCCACCCGTTTGGCGATGCCGACTTGCGGAGCGGCGAGCCCGACTCCATCAGCAGCAAGCATCGTTTCATACATATCGTCAAGCAGCCGGCCGAGCTGGCGATCAAAGGCTGTCACCGGCGCGCACGGCTGTTCTAAAATCGGATTCGGATACGTCACAATCGGCAAAATCGACAACGCCATTCCTCCATTGTTCACATCATCATGTAAGGGTTCATATCGACGGTGATGGTGACGCCGCCATGGGCGGCATCCGTCTGATAACGGTCGATCACCGCTTTGAGCGCAGCTGACAAATTCGGTTCCCGCTTGTATTTTATCATGCATTGGTAGCGATATCGATCGTGAAGGCGGGCGAGCGGCGAAGCGACCGGTCCGAGAATGATCGCTTCGTTCGACAGCTGCTTGCGCAAATAGCCGGCGATTTTCTCCGCCGCTTTGGCCGCGGCCGGCGCTTCTTGATGAGCGGCCGTGATGAGCGTCAAATAGTAATAAGGCGGATAGCCGTGGGCTTTGCGCAGCGCCATCTCGCGCCGATAAAACGAACGGTAGTCATGGCGGGCGGCCAATTGAATGCTGTAGTGATCCGGCGTGTACGTTTGAATCACGACTTGGCCGGGCAGTTCGTGCCGTCCGGCGCGCCCGCTCACTTGCGTCAGCAGCTGGAACGTTTTCTCAGCAGCCCGGAAATCGGGCAAATGAAGCATCGTATCGGCGGCGAGCACGCCAACGAGCGTCACGTCAGGAAAATCAAGCCCTTTGGCGATCATTTGCGTGCCGAGCAAAATATCGGCTTCTTTCGCGGCAAAGCGGGACAACAGCTCCTCATGCGCCCCTTTCCGCCCGGTCGTATCGACGTCCATCCGGATGACGCGCGCCTTTGGCAGCAACTTCGCCAACTCTTCTTCCACCTTTTGCGTGCCGGTGCCGAAAAAACGGAGATGCTCCCCTCCGCACGACGGACAGCGAGGGACAAGCGGCTCTTCATGGCCGCAATAATGGCATTTCATCCGCTCTCCGGCGCGATGATACGTCAGCGAAATGTCGCAATGCGGACAACGGACGACATAGCCGCAGCTGCGGCACATGACAAACGTCGAATAGCCGCGCCGGTTTAAAAACAATACCGCCTGCTCCCCACGATCCAGCCGAAGGCGCAACTCATCAAGCAATCGCCGCGAAAACATCGAGCGATTGCCGCTGCGCAGCTCCTCGCGCATATCGACCACATGAACGTCCGGCAAGGCGCGATCGGCCACCCGCTCCGGCAGTTCGAGCAGCTCATACACCCCTTTGGCGGCGCGAGCGAACGTCTCGAGCGACGGGGTGGCGCTGCCGAGCACGACCGGACAGCCGTGGCGGCGAGCGCGGTAAATGGCGACATCGCGGGCATGGTAGCGCGGCATCTCCTCTTGCTTATAACTCGTCTCATGCTCCTCATCGATAATGATCATCCCTAAGTTTTCAAACGGGGCGAACACCGCCGAGCGCGCGCCGACGACAAGCTGCACCTCTTTCCGATGGATTTTCCGCCATTCGTCATATTTTTCGCCGACCGACAGCCCGCTGTGAAGCACCGCTACTTTCGGGCCGAACCGGCTTTTGAAGCGCTCAACCATTTGCGGCGTCAGCGAAATTTCCGGCACGAGCACGATCGCCTCTTTTCCTTGGCGCAACACTTCCTCGATCGCCTGCATATACACTTCCGTCTTTCCGCTGCCGGTGACGCCGTAAAGCAAAAACGTGCGATGTTCCCCGGCGCGCACTGAAGCGGTGATCTTCGCCAACGCTTGCGCCTGCGCCGGGGTGAGCGCCAGCGGCTCGCTCGGCTGAAACGTGCGATGCGCATACGGATCGCGATACACTTCGACATCGCGAACAACAACCAATCCTTTCTCCACAAGCGCCTTCAGCGGGGCAGAGGAAATGCCGAGTGTTGCTTGCAGTTTGGCAATGGGGACCGCTTCCCCCCGCTTGAGCAAAAACGACACCGCTTCCTTTTGCCGCGCCGGCAGCGAATGAAGCGCCTGTTCCGCCTGTTCGGCGGAAACGGCAAGAGCGGCGGACTTCACCGTTTTCTTCCCCGCTTTGTCTTTCACGTTGTAAACGGCTTCGAGCACGCCTTGCTGCACCGCTTTTTGCGCCGCGCGCCATAAACCGGCGGCCTCAACCTCGTTCCACGCCACTTCCGTCCGTCCGGCAAACAGCGACTTCAACTCATCGGGAAACTCGCCCCGTCTTTCCTCTTCTGCCAAGCGGAGCACCTTCTCATATTTCGCTCGCATCGCCGCCGGCAGCATCGCCTGATAGGCGGAGATGGCAAAACAAAGCGTCGTTTCCGTCAAATGGCGGCCAAGATCAAGCAGCTCGCCGTTTAACACCGGCACGACATCAAGCACCTCTTCAATCGCCTTCAATGACTCGATCTCAGAATGATCTTTTACGTCCACAACAAACCCTTGCAACCGCCGCGCCCCAAACGGCACCGTCACCCGCATGCCCGGCTGAATCACGCCGCGCCAGCGTTCAGGAATCAAGTAGTCAAACGGACGGTCCGTCTGCCGTGTCGGAACGTCAACAATGACCGCTGCCACTTTCATTGAATCCCCTCGATATAGGCATGAATTTCTTTTAAAATTTCCACCGCCGCCTCGCGCTTGGACAGTAGAGGCAACCGGCGGACGGCGCCGTCACGGCGGAAAATGGTGACGATGTTCGTATCGCCGGCAAACCCCGCCCCCTCTTCGGTGACATCGTTGGCGACGACCAAGTCAAGCCGCTTTTCTTCCAGCTTTTTTCGCGCGTACTGTTCAAGATGGTCCGTCTCGGCGGCGAAACCGACTAAAATCTGGCTTGTTTTTCGCTCACCAAGCGTTTTCAAGATGTCCACGGTCCGCTCCATCTCGACCACATAGTCCCCTGGCTGCTTTTTGATTTTGGAGGCTGCCACATATTTGGGCCGATAATCGGCGACCGCCGCCGCTTTGATCACAATGTCCGTATCGGCAAAGCGGGATGACACGGCTTCATACATTTCTTCCGCCGATTCGACCATCACCGTCTCGACGCCATCCGGCGCAGAAAGCGCCGTCGGACCTGAAACAAGCGTCACCGAGGCGCCAAAGCGAGCCGCCGCTTCAGCGATGGCATAGCCCATTTTGCCGCTCGAATAGTTGGAAAAATAGCGGACCGGATCAAGCCGCTCCCTTGTCGGCCCAGCGGTGACAAGGATGCGTCGACCGCGAAACAGCGGCGGATCATCAGCGAAAAACCGCTCGATATGGGCGATGATTTTCTCCGGCTCCTCCAGCCGCCCTTTGCCGATATAGCCGCACGCCAAATAGCCTTCCGACGGCTCGATGAACCGGTAGCCGAATTGGTAGAGCCGCTCGATGTTGGCTTGGACGGCCGGATGCTCGTACATATGGACGTTCATCGCCGGAGCGATCCAGACGGGCGCTTTCGTCGCCAAAATCGTTGTCGTCACCATATTGTCAGCGAGGCCGGCAGCCAGCTTGGCGATCGTATTGGCCGTCGCCGGGGCGACGAGAACGAGGTCGGCCCAATCGGCCAAATCGATATGAGCGATAACGGCCGGATTGTTTTCCGTGAACGTATCGACATACACTTCTTGACGCGACAATGCTTGAAACGTCAGCGGCGTAATGAACTGGCACGCCCCTTCGGTCATGATCACTTTCACTTCGGCGCCGCGCTGGGTGAGCTGGCTGGTGAGCACCGCCGCCTTATAGGCCGCGACCCCTCCGGTGACGCATAACAAAATATGTTTTCCCCTAATCATCTCGGCCACCTCTCCATCTTAAAAAAATAACAACCTAACAGCTAGGTTGTTATTTTTCTTCCACTAATTCGACCTTGTCGCTGGCGATCTCCTCAAGCGCTTGGCCGACGAATTTTTTCGACACCGGCTTTTTCACCGTCAGCTCCGCGCCGTCTTGAAGCTCGCGCGCCCGCTTGGCCACCACGGTGACGAGCTTATACTTTGAATCGACTTTTTGCATCAGCAAATCGATGGAAGGGTACAACATCGTCATTCCACCTCCAACATTCGTTTATAGCGTTTGGCGACGCGCTCCCGCCGACAATGCTCGGCGATGACGATCGCCTTGATCCGGTCGCAGGCGAGCTCCACTTCATCGTTCTCCACGACGTAGTCATACTCGTCCATCATTTCTAGCTCCTCCCTCGCCGCCCGCAGCCGGTTTTCAATGAGCTCTTTCGATTCGGTGCCGCGCCCGACGATCCGCTTCTCAAGCTCCTTGAGGCTTGGCGGCGCGAGGAAAATGAAGAGCGCTTCCGGAAACGCCCGCCGCACTTTCATCGCCCCTTGCACTTCGATCTCCAAAAACACGTCTTTCCCTTCGGCGAGCGTTTTCTCCACGTAGTCGATCGGCGTGCCATAGTAGTTGCCGACGTATTCCGCCCACTCGAGCAGCTTGTTTTCGCGGATCATTTGTTCAAACTGCTCGCGCGTGCGGAAGAAGTAATCGACGCCTTCCACTTCGCCTTCGCGCGGCTTACGCGTCGTGACCGACACCGAATAATGAAGATTGATGTCCGGCCGCGAAAACAGCGCTTTGCGCACCGTTCCTTTGCCGACGCCGGACGGCCCTGACATGACGATCAATAGTCCCCGTTCGTTTTTCAACGTCCCAAACCCTGCCCTTCCTCGGAAAAATCATCGCTTCCGTATAAACGATTCGCCACCGTTTCCGGCTGCACGGACGACAAAATGACGTGATCGCTGTCCATGATGATGACGGCGCGCGTCCTCCGCCCGTGCGTTGCGTCAACGAGCTTGCCGTTTTCCCGCGCATCCTGAATGATCCGCTTAATCGGCGCCGAATCGGGGCTGACAATCGTAATGATGCGGGCGGCCGACACCATGTTTCCATACCCGATATTAATAAATTTGATCATGACACGCCCACCTGCCATCTTTCCTATTGTTGCCGCCGGCAAGCCCGTTTAAACGGTTATTCGATGTTCTGCACTTGCTCGCGCATTTTCTCCAGCGCGCTTTTGATTTCGACGGCTTGCGCGGCAATGAAGCTGTCGTTCGCCTTGGCGCCGATCGTGTTCACTTCGCGGTTTAACTCCTGCACTAAAAAGTCCAGCTTCCGCCCGACCGGTTCGTCCGCTTCGAGCGCGTCCGCCATTTGCGCCAAATGGCTGCGGATGCGCTTCAACTCCTCGTGAATGTCCGCTTTCTCGGCAAACACCGCCACCTCCGTGAGCAACCGCGCCTCGTCGACCGGGGCGGGCGCCCATTCGCGGAGACGGCGCTCAAGACGCTCACGGTATTGCTCGACGACGAGCGGCGCCCGCTGCTCAATGGCGGCGGCTCCTGCCTCGATCTCACGCAGACGGGCGCGCAAATCAGCGGCAAGCGCCTCCCCTTCTTGCTCACGCATAGCCATAAGCGCCCTTGCCGCCTCATCGACGGCGGCGAGAAGAAGCGGCTCGATCTCCTCATTGCCGCCTTCCTCCTCCGCCATTTCGACGACCCCGTCAAGCTGAAGCAGCTCGGCGGCCGTCACGCTGCCGTCAACGGAAAATCGCTTTGCCGCCTCCTGCACCCCGGCCCAATATTGACCGAGCAAATCCCAATCGATATGTACTTTCCGCTTCACGAGCCCTTCGCCGGCGATCGTGACGAATACTTCCACTTTTCCGCGCCGCACGTACGATGAAATTGCTTTTTTTATTTTATCCTCAAACACAAGCCATTGTCTAGGGAGGCGGATGGAAATTTCGCAAAACCGATGGTTGACGGATTTCATTTCCACCGCCACCGTCAAACGGTCTGTTTTTTTCGTGCTCGCGCCAAAGCCAGTCATGCTGTAAACCATGCCATCACATCCGTTGCTGTCATGATGAAAAAGAAAAGGTCATAGAGCTTGCCTCTATCACCTTTTTCATTATACCATAACCACGTTTTATTTTCTCGCCCGAAACGAGCCAGCAAACAAAAATGTCGGCAAGGCAGACAGACCGACGATGAGCAGCCAATCGACCGCGGCGAGCGGCTTCGTATGGAGCACCGCAGCGAGCGGCGGATAGTAGATGACAACCAACAGCAATACAAGCGACACGGCCACCGCCGCGACAAGATACATGTTCCCGAATGGACTGCGGTCAAAAATCGAACGATCGCAGCGGCAGTCAAACACATGGATGAGCTGCGCCAACACCAACGTCGCAAACGCCGCCGTCTGGGCGTAAACGAGATCCTCGCCGCTCCGTTCATAGGCCGTCAAAAACGCGGCCAACGTCACCGCGCCGATCAAAACGCCGCGGCTTATGATTTTCCAGCCGAGCCCACGCGCGAACACCCCTTCATCGGGGCGGCGCGGCGGCCGCTTCATCACGTTTTCTTCCGGCCGGTCGAGCCCGAGCGCCATCGCTGGTAAACCGTCGGTGACAAGATTAACCCACAAAATTTGAATCGGCACGAGCGGCAGCGGCAACGCCAGCAGCATGGCAAACAGCATCACTAAAATTTCCCCGACGTTCGAGGCGAGTAAGTAGCGGATAAACTTGCGAATGTTTTCGTAAATGTTGCGGCCTTCTTCAATCGCAGCCTCAATCGTCGCAAAGTTGTCATCCAACAAAACGAGCGACGCCGCCTCTTTCGCCACTTCTGTCCCCGATCGGCCCATGGCGACGCCAATATCGGCTGCTTTCAGAGCAGGCGCATCGTTCACCCCGTCCCCGGTCATCGCGACGATATGGCCGCGCCGTTTGAGAGCGTTGACGATTTTCAGTTTATGTTCCGGAGCAACGCGGGCGAACACGTAAATGTCATCGACGGCGCGTTCCAACTCATCGACCGATAACTTCGAAAGCGTCGCCCCGTCCATCACTTTGCCGCCGGGCGGGAGCACGCCAAGCTGTTTGGCGATGGCGGTGGCGGTCAACACGTGGTCACCGGTGATCATCACCGTTTTCATGCCCGCTTCTTTGCAGCGCGCCACCGCTTGCTTCACCTCAGGCCGCAGCGGATCGATCATGCCGGCGACGCCGAGGAACCGCAGCTTTGTTTCCGCCTCCTTCTCCGACCCGATCCGTTCTGTCTCCGCAAGCGGCCGGTACGCGACGGCAATCGTGCGCAAGGCGGAAGACGCCATCTGGCGAATCGCCTTCTCAATCGTCTCTTTCCAAGCCGGCGTCAACACCTGTTCGCGGCCGTTCCATTCAAGGCGGTCCGCCCGCTCAAGCAGCACATCGGGCGCCCCTTTTGTCACGACCAACCGGCGGCCGTTTCGGTCGCGAACGATCACCGTCATCATTTTTCGCTCCGAATCAAACGGAAACTCCTGCTCGACCGTATACTCGCGCCAAACCATCCCTTTCGTCAATCCCGCTTTCGCCGCCGCGACGAGCAGCGCCCCTTCGGTCGGATCGCCGTCGACATAGCGCCGCCCGTTTTCCTCTTTCAACTCCGAACGATTGCAAAGCACCGCCATCGTCAATAGGCGGGCGAGCTCGGGAACACGGTTTGGATCCACCGCCCGGCCCCGTTCGGAAAACTCGCCGGCCATGTCAAAGCCAACGCCGCTGACCGCAAATGTCCGTCCGCCTGCCCATACTTGCGTGACGGTCATCATGTTTTCCGTCATCGTCCCCGTTTTGTCGGAACAAATGACCGAAGCGCAGCCGAGCGTTTCCACCGCCGGAAGCTTGCGGACGATGGCGTTTCGTTTGATCATCCGCTGCACGCCAAGCGCCAAGACGACCGTCACAATGGCCGGCAACCCTTCCGGAATAGCGGCAACAGCGAGCGATACGCCGGCCAAAAACATTTCATACACGTCGTGTCCTTGAGCGACCCCAACGGCCACCACCATGGCCGTCAGCGCCAAGGCGACGACAAGCAAAATTTTCCCAAGCTGCTCGAGCCGGCGCTGAAGCGGGGTTGCTCCCGCATCCGCCTCTTCAAGCATCGTCGCGATTTGCCCCATCGCCGTTTTCATCCCCGTGGCGATGACAATCCCGATCCCATTCCCTCTTGTCACCAGCGTCCCCATAAACGCCATATTGTGCAAATCACCCAACGACGCCTGGGCGGTGTGAAGAGGGACAGCCGATTTGGCCACCGGCACCGATTCGCCCGTCAGCGCCGACTCCTCGATTTCCAAGCCGGCTGCCTCAATCAAGCGGACGTCGGCCCCGACCCGGTCGCCGCTTGCCAGCCGCACCACATCGCCGACAACAAGCTCGCGCGCCGGGACTTTCACCCACTCCCCGCCGCGCAGCACCACCGCTTGCGGCGCCGACAACCGTTTTAAAGCAGCGAGCGACTTTTCCGCCCGCCGCTCTTGAATAAACCCGAGGATGGCGTTCATGATCACGATGACGACAATCGCCACCGCATCGACGTACTCGCCCAAAAACGCGGAAATCACCGTTGCCAACAGCAGCACCAACACCATAAAATCTTGAAACTGGCGAAAAAAGACGACGATGGCTGACTCCTTCTTCCCTTCCGCCAGCTCATTGTACCCGAACTGCCGCAGCCGCTTTTCCGCCTCGGCTGCGGTAAGCCCGGTCTTGACGTTCGTCTTCGTTTCGTGCGCGACATCGCTGGCCGCGAGCGTATGCCACTGCATTAGTCTCCCCCTCCGTCCTCTCCGTCTTTTCAGCGCACTGTTTCCGCTTTTCTATGCTTATTCACTCCTGTCCAAAAAAATGATCGGTTTGGCGGCATAAACAAACGACCGAAATCGCTTTGCCGCGCATTTCCTCATTTATATAACCGTTTGGATGAACATCGCCCTTCATCCCCCGAAATGTTCGCAAAAATGTTCAACAGAGCGGATCTATGGTAAGATCGAAGTAGTAACGAAACAAATAGAAAGGTGTTTTCCATGTCGTTTGACGGAGTGTTTACGTACGCTATTGTCGGGGAACTCGAAGAGGCGCTTGCGGGCGGGCGGATCACGAAAATTCACCAGCCGTCGGCGCATGAGATCGTCATGCTCGTGCGCGCCCGCGGCCGTAACCATAAAGTGATGCTGTCGGCGCATCCGACGTACGCGCGCGTCCATTTGACAAACGAAACGTACGACAACCCGCCCGAGCCGCCGATGTTTTGCATGCGGCTGCGCAAACAGTTGGAAGGAAGCGTCATCGAAGCGGTTCGCCAAGTCGATTTTGACCGCATCATCACGATCGACACAAAGGGACGCGACGAACTCGGCGACGTGCAAACAAAGCGGCTCATCATCGAAGTGATGGGCCGCCATAGCAACATCATCCTCGTTGAGGCATCGACCGACACGATCATCGACAGCTTGAAACATTTGCCACCGTCCGTCAACCGCTACCGGACGGTGCTCCCGGGGCACCCGTACGTCGCCCCGCCGACGCACGGCAAGCTGAATCCGCTTGAGGCGACGGAAGAAACGGTGCTGAAAAAACTGGATTTTCACGCCGGCAAGCTCGCCCATCAGCTCGTTTCCGCCTTCAGCGGCCTTTCGCCGCTGTTCGCCAACGAGGTTGTCTTCCGCGCCGGGCTCGCCAATCGGGCGACGCTGCCAAAAAGCTTCCTTGCGCTCATCGATGACGTCCGGCACCGCCGCTTTGCCCCGATGATGTACACGAACGGGGAAAAAGAATGGTTTTACGTGTTGCCGCTTACGCACATAAAAATCGAAGGCCAACCGTTTGCGAGCGCAAGCGAGCTGCTCGACCGCTTTTACTTCGGCAAAGCCGAGCGCGACCGCGTCAAGCAGCAAGCGCATGACATCGAGCGGCTCATGGCGAACGAAAAAGCGAAAAACGAGAAAAAGCTCCTCAAGCTCGAACAGACGCTCGAAGAAGCCAAAAAAGCTGACATTTACCGACTGTACGGGGAGCTGCTCACCGCCCATTTGTACGCCATCAAGCGCGGCATGACGGAAATCGAAGTCACCAACTACTATGATGAAAACGGCGGCACGGTCACGATTCCGCTCGACCCGCAAAAATCGCCGTCGGAGAACGCGCAACAGTACTTCCAAAAATACCAAAAAGCGAAAAATTCGCTCGCCGTCGTGCAAGAACAAATCGAGCGGACGAAAGAAGACATCGCCTATTGCGACACGATTTTAAGCCAGCTGGAAACCGCCTCGCCGAAAGATGTCGAGGAAATCCGCGACGAGCTCATTGAACAAGGCTACTTGCGCCCGCGCGCGGCAAAAGGAGCGAAAAAGCGCAAACCAACCGCGCCCGAGCTAGACCGCTACACGGCCAGCGACGGCACGGAAATAGTGGTCGGCAAAAACAATAAACAAAACGACTATCTCACGACCAAACTCGCCCATAAGGACGACGTTTGGCTGCATGTGAAAAACATTCCCGGCTCGCACGTCGTCATCCGGAGCAAGCAGCCGTCTGACGGGACGCTCTTGGAAGCGGCGAACTTGGCCGCCTACTTCAGCAAAGCCCGCCACTCCGGCTCCGTGCCGGTCGATTACACGCGCGTCCGCTACGTGAAAAAACCGAGCGGCGCCAAGCCAGGGTTTGTCATTTACGAAAACGAACAAACGCTCTACGTCACACCGGACGAAGAGCTCGTCCGCGCCATGAAACAGCGGCAAAAAGAACACGCGGCGAAACAGCCGTAAACAAAGAATGTCCCTATAGCCATGATTGTCTTGATATGGTAATGTTTCTCCTTGAGAAACGATTCCGAGAAGCGGTTGCGCGAGTGAAATCCGCCACATCTCGGCTGGGACTTTTTTCAATGTTCGGGATCCGGCGTCGATTCCGTAGCATAAACCATCCCGCCGCTATGGGGAGCGGCGGGCTCTATTCGTTCCCGCGCGTTATTTCACCTGTACGACAATGGAACCCGGCAGCCAGTCATGCCGAATCACCATGATCAGCTGCTCCGCGCTCTTTGGCACTTCAAACCTCACATTTCGCACCCTTGCGACAAGAATTGGGAGGATTTTTTGTTTCCATTGTCGAATGGATCCTTCACACCCAAGGAAAGCAAAGGAGTTTCTACACCATGAGCATTCAAATCCTTGCCATTTATGGTGGTTGTCATTTAGAATAAGTATCCTGTTCAAAGATCTTAACCTTCCTCAGTTGATGGATCATCTCGTTCCCGTGGCTCCACAATGCCAAACTCGAGCCAGCGATATCGTCAAACTAATCATTCTGGATATCTTGAGCGGCCCCGGCAAGCGCTTGTTCATAGGGAACAATGGGCGCATGACATCGATTGGCCGAAGCGGATTCGGCCAGGGCTGGAGCCGTCTTGGTTCAACGAAGATGCCATCGCGCGTCATTGGGATCGCCTGTATGAGGCGAATCTCCATCAAGCCCTTTCATCTTGCCACTTGCAGATCGACAAGAAAGAAGGCCTTCTCTTCGCGTCTTCCACGCCAATGCGACGAACAAAACCGTTTACGGCGCGTATGAATCGGGGGGGGGTTGGGGACAATCGCTGCTTGACGGCAGCGCTGGTGGATATTTGGTCCATCACGCCCACATTCTCGCATTTACGGGAGAGAGCTCCCGCTTGCGGTACGCGCTTTCTGCCGTTCAGTCGCCCCGCCCCCTTCCACTCGACTGAAAGATAAATTCATGGAGCAGGCAAGCCTATGTGTTTTTTTCGCAATTACCTGAATTTTTTGTTTGCAAGAAACAAGGAGTTTTAGGTATAATAAGGTTAAGCAGGGAAAATATATAATTATAATAGGGAGAGGAAAAATGAAAAGGAATCTCGCTTGGTTAATTGTTTTCAGTTTGGTATGCTTTTTCCGTGAAAATCCCCACCACTGGGTGAGTGCTGTATACGCTCCTGATCCGTGCGGGTATACTGAAAATGGCCAAAGAAGGCAATAGGAAAGCAGAGGTGCCCGATTTTCGGACATCTCGTATGATCTGGCTGCCTGTTGGCTATACTAGATAAGTTGTGGTTGGCGGAACGACTCTTTGCGGGAGATCATGCAAAAGATGATCACCAACATTCGTCGAGCCGTGGCGATGAGGGCTTTTTTCTTCCCGCATCGGGCCGCCAACGACCAAAATTTTCGGGACAAGGGATGTGTCTTGGATCGAGCTGCTGACCATGCCGCCTCGCATAACGCTGATCGAAGATGGGGATTGCCTTTGTGTGCGCGTGCTCTTTCGCTTTCCGGCGCTTTCATGGTTGCCGGGGGACAACCCCGTCCATGAAGCCGCCCGTTCCGGCGTTTCAAAGACGCTCATGTCGGTTCCCATCTCGGCGATGATGACGGCGGCGGTTTGTTTTTTGATTCCAGGCATGGTCATCAGTAAGTCCACTTCCTCCCGATACGGCTCGAGCAGGCGGTCGATGTGCTGGTCGACTTCTTCGATTAACTGCTCCAATTCCTCCACGTGTTTCCACAAGAGGCGAAGGAGACGGAGCTCGTGTTCGGTCAAGGTGCCCAGCAGCGAATCATACACCGCCTGCTTTTTCGTTTTGAGCCTGCCGCGCAGGCATTGATCCAGCTCGTCCTTGTCCACGTATCCCTTCTCGAGCAGCCGGGCAAGGATGTTTCGTCCGGAAACGCCGAAGAGATCCGAGAGAACGGAGCCCAGTTTGACATTGGAAGACTCCAGCACTTTTTGAATCCGGTTTTTCTCTGAACTCAACTGTCCGACCCACTTTTTGCGGAGGCGGGTAAAATCCCGCAATTCGCGAATATCCGCTGGGGGGACGAAACTTTTTTCAATGAGTCCATGGCGGAGCAGCTTGGCGATCCACTCGGCGTCAGAGACATCGGTTTTTCTTCCCGGGACATTTTTGATCCGCTGCGGATTGGCCAACGTCAAGTCGACATAGCCCTCGAGGAAGGCAAAGACCGGTTTCCAATACACGCCGGTGGATTCCATGGCGACATGGGTGACCCCATGGTCTTCGAGCCACTCAAGCAGGTCGCCAAGCCCTTTCGAGAACGTGGAGAACGTTTGGATCTCCTTTTGGATCTTCCCCTCTTCTTCCCATAGGGCACAAGCGACGATGGTTTCGGCATGAACATCCAATCCTGCGCAGCGAGGATAGATGACATCCATGA
Source organism: Geobacillus sp. C56-T2 (assembly GCF_007829715.1). Lineage (NCBI taxonomy): Bacteria > Bacillati > Bacillota > Bacilli > Caryophanales > Anoxybacillaceae > Geobacillus > Geobacillus sp. C56-T2. Next base: position 1,090,025 of record NZ_VJWB01000001.1, on the reverse strand, counting down.
TGAAAATCCTCCTTTTCGATGATCGAGTGCGCAAACAGCGAATCCACGGGAGAAATGCGGCAGTTTTCCGTTCGTCGTCACCTTTCCTCTATCACAGGAAAGGGCGGACAATGGGTGGTGCACCCAGTGGATTCAAACACTTTTCTGTACAGGGTCCAAGCCACCATTAAGCATAACGTCCTGTTAAACTGTTTGCGCCTATTCTTCATTATGGGAAGAAAAGGGGGATTTTCATCCCTGGGTGGAGGGCAAAACGTTGCCCATGGATCTTTTTTTTATTTCCTGTTGCCAGTAACAAGGCTAGGGCACAGAATTACTACACACCAGAAGATTACATCAATTATCTGCAAAATTATTCAATTGACGATGCTTTACAATCTGGAGTTGAAAACCATGAATTAGCTTTGAAAGCCGTAGAAAGAGCTAAAGTTACTCTTGAACAATTTAAAAAACTATCAAAACATGATCAAGAGGATTTTATATCTTTAATTACAAATCCAACCACTGCTAAAGCTATTTACAGCGGAGATATCGATAAGTTAGATTCTAAAATTCAAAAAAAAAGTAAAGTGGACCAAAGTGGATAAAACTGCGGTTAGTGAAATTGAATTATCATCTGATTCGATGAATGTAACCGCTTCTTCTCTGTCTTCAAGTAGTGCATATAGGATTGTTACTAATACAGGGACAATGTGGGTTCTTGGGATTCCTGTTACGGAATATGTTATTGAAGGTAAATACTATTACAATAGTGATGGAGTAACTTCAGTGATTTATACAAAGGCTTATGTCAGTCATAATTATAATCCTGCTGTTGTTACTGATAAAGTGTGGGAAAGTGGATATGTTAGCAATAAAAAATATTATGGAGATGCTATGTTTTACTATAAAATTGGCTTGGGCTCAATAGGTCTTGTGCAGTTAGGGAATGTGTATATTGGTGTTGTTGGGAATAAAAACGGAGTAGAGAGCGGATATTTTTACACTAAATAACCCGTGGTGCTAGTTGAGCGCTAGCGCTCAACTAGCCCGAGTGTTACAAGCGAATACACCAACAAGATGCCATCGAGTGCTACTTCAAATCCCGCAATCGAATTCGCACGAATGTCTGTCATACGATATTGGTCAACAAGGACGGAGAATACCGTTTCAATGACTTTCCGTTTTTGTTTGAGCCATGTCTCCCATGACTCAGATGGGCGGTGTTTCTGGTTTTTGCGAGATGGAGTCCAAAAAGCGATTTGGTACGCCTCATACAACTTTTTTTGCAATTCACTACTGATGAATCCTTTGTCACCCAAGTTATAGGGGTGAGGAATTTGAGTCATGACGGTTTCAGCTGCAGTTCGATCGTGACAGGACGCCTCGGTTACCACGTATCCCATAGGTAGCCCTTGATCTGTCACTTGAAGATGAAACTTAAACCCATAGTACCACTGCTTTTTCGATGCACAAAATCCAATGTCAGCGATGCCTTGAAATCGTTTGACACGGTACATTCTTGCGGCATGACACAACTCGATTGGTATGCTATCTACGACCGCATAGGCATGGTGTTGCCCACGTTTCGCCAGTTCATGACGAATCCATTTGATCGCAAAGCGCAGCGCTCGGCAACGGCGATTGTATCGAGAACGTTCGAGAAAACGTCCATCCGTGAACAAGTTCCCAGTAACAAAGCGATGCCATGCACGTTCGGAAGAGAAGCCAAGCAACTTTCCTAACAGATGAATGGCAATGATCACTGCGTCTTCTTGTTTCGCCAAATGACGATTGCGGCGTTGAAGATAGCATTGAATGTGTGACAGCTGGGCAGAAACAAAAAAGAAAATGGCTGCATATTGTTTTTGAATTTTCGCTTTGTCTGTTGTAAAATGAAAGTGCTCTTGCATGGGGATTCTCCTTTCGAATGTTTGGTCGCACTTTCATTCTACAGGAGATCCGCAGGCAAGGGCTATTTTTATGCTTACTCGATTTTATCTAGCACCACGGGTTAAATAATATTTTTTGCTTCTTTACTAAAAGCTTATGCTTCCAAAAACTAACAAACTAATATTTTGGCATATACTTGTTCAGACAAGTGTATCATTTATCAAGTGCGTGTTGCGGTGATGAACCTATTTTTGGGGGGAGTAATGTTGAAAAAAAAATGGATGGTTATACTCCTTTCAGTAATATCACTATTTTTAGTATTGATGGCTTTAGGTATATATGCTTTCTATTCTGTTAAAGGATAATCGTAAATTATCACTTTACCCGTGGTGCTGTTGAGCATTAGAACTCAACTAGCCCGAGTGTGGCCAGTGAATAGGCTAACCATATGCCGTCGAGCGCTACGTCAAATCCGATCATGGAATTCGCTCGAATCTCTGTAATCCGGTATTGGTCAACCAGAACCAAGAACACCGTCCGATCATTTTTACGTTTTGGTTGGATCCACTTCTCCCATGCCCCGGGCGGGTGATGGTTCTGGTTTTTTCGAGACGGAGTCCAAAGCGCCATTGGGTATGCTTCGTACAGCCTTTTTTGCCAGTCGCGTCTAATGAACCCCTTGTCCCCGAGGTGATAGGGATGAGGAATTTGGATTATCACGCTTTCGGCTGCGATTCGATCGCGGCAGGAGGCTTCCGTCACCACATATCCCATTGGCAAACCTTGATCGGTCAATTGAAGGTGCAGTTTCCATCCGCCGTACCATTGCTTTTTTGAAGCGCAATACCCGATGTCGGCGATTCCTTGAACCCGTTTGACACGATGTATTTTCGCAACATGGTACCACTCTAACGGCAAGCTATCGACCACGGCATAAGCATGATGGTGGCCGCGTTTTGCCAGCTCATGGCGGATTCCATTTCATCGCCAAGCGCAGCGCTCGGCAACGGCGATGGTATCGAGAACGTTCGAGAAACTGCCTATCCGTGAACAAGTTCCCAGTCACAAAGCGATGCCATGCACGGTCAGAAGAGAAGCCAAGCAATTTTCCTCAAAGATGAATGGCAATAATCACCGTGTCTTCTTGTTTCGCCAAATGACGATAGCGGTGTTGAAGATCGCATGGAATTTGTGACAAGCTGGGCAGAAACAAAAAAGAAAATGGTGACATATATTGTTTTTGAATCTGGCTTGATCTGTAAGAAAATGAAACTGCTCTTGCATGGGGATTCTCCTTTGGAATGTTGGGTCGCACGTTCATTCTACAGGAGGTCCGCAGGCAAGGAGCTATTTTTATGCTTATTCGATTTTATCTAGCACCACGGGTTATTAGGTATGTTATCATCCAAAAAACACACGGAGTATACACAAATAGAAACACATTATAGGCTATTTCTGGCTCCGCCATATATATTATTTTATCTACTCCAAAACTGATTCCCCAATATATTATTACGACAATAAAATAGGCTATGGCATGAAGGAGAAATGATATAACAACATTCCTTTGATTGAATCTTTGTAATACATAGTCTATAAGTAAAGAGATCGGTATACCGAATAAAATAACTAACGGAAGCACACATATTATAGAGTAGAATAAGGACTTGATAAGAACTTCGAATAGTCCCTCTACAATATTTAATTCGTTTGATACGATTCCACCTTTGGACTCAATTAGATAATATAAAAAACCAGAATTGATTGAGGTTAGTATTCCTGATATCACTTTGATCTTTATATCCCTAAACAATGAAATCCTCCTTATCTTACAGTAATAAGAGGAGAACCAATTTCGAGGTTCTCCTTTCTTACACATTTTTACATAGATACTTCAAAGTATTTTTGAGGTGTTCCTGGGAATAGGTATGCAAAATCAGCTGTGCTACTAACAGCGTAAGTATAAACCGTTAACGGTCTCAAATCAGTATAAGCATTTCCAGCATATATCTCGTGATTAGGGGCTTTATCATGCGAACCTCTTATGCTAAAATTACCGTTTTTATACACTGTCGCTTCATAATAATAAGTAATATTTGGATAAGATGAATGGAATGGTACACCCACATCATGATTTACTCTCCACATCATTTTTGTACTTGATACTAAATCTTTTGTTACTTTAATACCGTTCGGGCTAGCTGTACCTCTAAGTAGTACATTACCTTTAGAATCATAAAGAACACTTTCACCTACAAAGCGATCGTAAAATAATTCAGGATCATTGTACCACCAAGTAGTATATACATCTACTCGAGTTCTATATTTATTTGAGAATGGGTCAAATCCTCTATTGTCTCCTTTTAATTGTGTTCCATACTCCCCCAGAATTCCCTCATGGATTGCATTTGGATTATCAACTTTTGCATATGGAATAAATGTAGTATATCTAAAAATATATGCTGGATACTCAGCGCCGATATCTGGTATACCTGCTATTTTAACATTACTATACTATCTTTTTTCGAAGACTTTTGTTTTTGAAGCTCCTCAGGAATGTCTAATGTTGTTAATTCTTCTTCGGACAATTCTTTTACAGTTTCAACCAGTTTACCTACTGTTTTAATATCTTTACTGTAGATGAGCAAATTCGCTAACATAAATTTACAACCAAATAAAAAAGGAGACATGAACCCGATTCCTTGGTTAGAATAGATGTACCACCAACTACCCACAAGGAGGTTCATGTCTCATGAATAGATTAGCACATCATCAAGGAATCCACAAGTTTTTCATGACGCTGGGATTGGCGCTTGATTTCTCGAAGCCGGTCATCAAGCATCTCGTTTACCTTGTCGACGCCTTGACTACCAAGGGATTTTCGGGGACATTGACGGATGTCCGGTACTGGAGTTTTCATCCGAATCATCGAACAACACTGAGCCACTTTTTCACGAAAAGCCCTTGGAACGAGGAAAAACTGCTTGAGAAGCTGCAAGAATGGATCCTTCGCCAGATCGAACGCCTAGCCAAACGGGAGAATCAACCCCTTTTTGTTTCGATCGATGATACGATTTGTCAAAAAACGAAGCCTTCGTCACGGGCTGCCCGCGCCATTCAAGGGTGTGATTGGCACTACTCGCACAAAGATCATCAATCCGTTTGGGGGCATTCGCTCGTTTGGCTGATGGTGCATACTTTCTCGCAAGCGTTTCCGTTCGCCTTTCGTCTGTATGACAAGACGGCGGGAAGAAGCAAGATCGACCTAGCGATCGAGATGCTTTCCTCGCTCAAGGGGAAACGGGCTCAGCCGGTGTATGTGCTCATGGATTCGTGGTATCCGTCCCAAGCGCTCATCGAAGCCTGCCTGAAACAAGGATTCCATGTCATCGCCATGCTCAAGACGAACCGGATTCTCTATCCGAAAGGCATCGCCATCCAAGCGAAGAAGTTCGCCCGCTATATCGAGCCCAACGACACCCGCCTCGTCACGGTGGGGAAGGAGCGTTACCGCGTGTATCGCTACGAGGGAGCGATCCATGGCCTCGATGACGCGGTGGTGCTGCTGGCTTGGAAGGCGGATGAACCGATGACGCCAGATCATCTCCATGTTGTCTTGAGCACCGACCGGGAGCTAGGCGATGAAGAGATCTTGCGTTACTATGCCCAGCGCTGGACGATCGAATGCTTTTTCCGGCAGGCCAAAGACCAGCTGAAGCTCGATGGATACCGTGTTCGTCACATTCGGGCGGTGAAACGGTATTGGGCCGTGGTGCTGTTCGCCTGCGTATACAGCATCGCGGAATCTCAACAAGACCTCTCTTCCGGCCTGGAGCTTCTTCGTTCTCGGAAAGGACACAGCGTCGTTGAGTTCATCTACGATGCCGCGAAGCAAGAGATTCCCATTGATGTGATCAAAAAACAGCTCCATGTCGCCTAAGGGGTACCCTGTTTGTCTCTTAGTGAATGGAAATTACTGTAATGAAAAATGCTCATCTACAGTATCTTTAAACAGTTGCTCTTTATCTAGTTCTGAAATATCTACCTGATTATTTTTTATATACTCTTCAATTTGTTTTTTCTGTTTTGCTGACACCTCTTTTTTAGCTACAATTTCATATAAATAATCTTCTCCGTTTTTTACAGTTGTGTCTGTATAACTTGTCGAATTAACACTAGCTAAAAATTCACCATCTCTATACACTTCATAAATGCCATCATCATCAGGAATCGGTTCCCATTCTAGTGTAACATAATCTTGACCAATTGTGGTGACAATATCTGTTTCTTGAGCATAGACGTGTTCTTCTTGCTTCTTCTTGTTTAAATTCTTGTCTTTTGTTTTAACTTTATGCGAAATGATATCTATTAATTTGTTATTTTTATAAACTCCTATTTTATAGTTATAATAATAGTCTGGCTCAAGATTATTATCTACAAATTCCTCTTTAGATCCTTCCCAAATTTTTTTACCATCTCTATAAACCTTGTAGTAGTCTCCCAAGTCATTTTCTAAAACCATTTGAATTGAATTATTCCCTCTTATTGATTTAACTTTGCCTAAATCTTTCGCATCCGCTTCCTGCTGACTCAGTAGCATAAATCCTACTGCAATCAGTATTGGTATAATTTGTTTTTTCACAATACACACCCTTTCACAAACATAATTTCCATTTTGATTATAATATATAAATAATTTGGTTCATCACCGAAAGATGTACTTGACTTTTAGGAACAAACATGATATTATCCCTCCCGGTTGAACAAAAATAACAAAAAATGGTAATCAATCTTTTTGACGTTCTTATCATGAAAAACGTTTTTTGTCAAGTACATTTTGTGGTGAAGAGCCAATAATTTTACTTAAACAGTAATAAAGTGCTAATTTTGAAAAATAGTCTAATTAATTTGGTAATATTTTATCGTTATAAATTACCTAATTTTATATTTATTCTGTGAAAATGCCGAACTAACGCGGGATTTTCATCCCCGGGTGGAGGGTAAACCATTGCCCATGGATCTTTACTGTATATGAGTATTTTTCATTACAATAATTTCCATAATCTAAGAGACAAACAGGGTACCTCCCATAGTCATCAAGTCATCGCTAGTTCGAGTGACTTTGGCCGTTCGATCGCCATTTCCGTCATCATCGGAAGCGACGGAAGTCCCGTTCGCCAATAACATATGACAAAAGCGCGGACCATCTTTTGGTCCGCGCTTCTTTCTTCTCGTCTATTTCCCCCACTTTTCCGGATTTTCCCGCCATTGCCGCAATGTCGCCAGGTCGTGTTCGCTGACGGCGCCAAGGCGGACGGCCGTTTCGATGAGTGTGTCGTAGTCGGTGAGGGTGTAGGCAGGCACATTCGCTTCGGCAAACGCCTGCTTCGCTTTTTCGAGTCCGTACGTGAAGATGGCGGCGACGCCAAGCACCTCGCAGCCTGCGTCTTTCAAGGCGCGCACGGCCGTAAGCGAGCTGCCGCCGGTTGAGATTAAGTCTTCGATGACGACGACGCGTTGGCCCGGTTCGGCTTTGCCTTCGATTTGCTTCCCTTTTCCGTGCGCTTTCGCTTGGCTGCGGACGTAGCACATCGGCAAACCAAGCCGCTCGCTCACCCACGCGGCGTGCGGGATGCCGGCGGTCGCTGTGCCGGCGATGAGGTCCGCTTCAGGAAAATGGGTGCGGATGAGGTCCGCGAGACCGTCGGCGATCAGGCGGCGCACGTCCGGATAAGCGAGCGTCAGGCGGTTGTCGCAATAAATCGGCGCTTGTAAGCCCGATGACCAGGTGAACGGGTCGTTCGGCCGCAAAGCGACCGCTCCTATTTCAAGCAGTTGGGCGGCAATGTCGTGTTTCATTCTCTCTCTCCTCCGTTCCATTCGTGCTGCAGGCGGGCGTACGCGGCAAGCGGGTCGGCGGCGCGGGTGATGCTACGGCCGATGACGATGTAGTCAGAACCAAGCGCACGCGCTTCTCTTGGCGTGACGACGCGCACTTGGTCGTGCACTGCATCATCGGCAAAGCGAATGCCCGGGGTGACAGCGAGAAACGCGGCGCCGCACCGTCCCTTGATGAGCGGCGCTTCGTTCGCCGAGCAGACGACGCCGTCAAGGCCGCTTTCTTTCGCCAACGCCGCGTAATGGCTGACCGTGTCGGCAAGCGGGCGGGAAATGCAAAGCTCTTCATGAAGTATGCGCTCGTCCGTGCTTGTCAGCTGGGTGACGGCGATGCAGCGCGGTCGGGCGGCGCCGCTTGGCGTGCCGGCGTCAAGCCCTTCGATCGCCGCTTCCATCATGCGCCGGCCGCCGGCGGCGTGGACGTTCACCAAATCAGCGCCGACACGGGCGAGCCCTTTCATCGCCTGTTTCACTGTATTCGGGATGTCGTGCAGTTTTAAGTCTAAAAAGACGGCGTGCCCTTGTTCTTTGAGGAACGCGACGATGGACGGCCCTTCCTGATAGTACAGCTCCATGCCGACTTTCACAAACAGCGGCGTGCCGGCAAACGGCCGTAAAAACGATTCAACGTCTTGTTTCGATGGAAAATCAAGGGCGACAATGAACGGCGTGTGCACCGGTTTTCCAGCTCCTTCCTGTACATTCGGAGATCTGATCTATCCCCAGCTCGTCAAGCAGCGCCGGCAGTTCGTTGATGATCGTCGGGCAGACGAATGGATCGACGAAGTTGGCTGTTCCGACCGCGACCGCGCTCGCGCCGGCGTAGAAAAATTCGAGCACATCTTCCGCCGTTTGCACGCCGCCCATGCCGATGATCGGAATCGACACCGCTTGGCTCACTTCGTAAATCATGCGGATGGCGATCGGTTTGACCGCCGGGCCGGATAAGCCGCCGGTGCCGTTGGCCAAAATCGGCCGGCCAGTTTTCACGTCGATGCGCATGCCGACGAGCGTGTTGATCATCGTCAGGCCGTCAGCGCCCGCTTGTTCAATGGCTTTCGCCATCGCGACGATGTCCGTCACGTTAGGCGACAGCTTCACATACACTGGGACAGCCGACACTTCCTTGACAAGCCGCGTCAGCTCGGCGGCCACCTCCGGCACGGTGCCGAACGTGATGCCGCCTTTTTTCACGTTCGGGCAAGAAATGTTGAGCTCCAAGGCATGGACGTTCGGCGCTTTGGAAATCGCGGCGGCTACCTCGACGTATTCTTCCATCGTCGAACCGGCGATGTTGGCGATGATCGGCACGTCAAACTGTTCAAGCCACGGCAGTTCTTCCGTCAGCACCTTGTCAAGACCGGGGTTTTGCAGGCCGATGGCGTTTAACATCCCGCCCGGCGTTTCCGCCACCCTTGGCGTCGGGTTGCCAAAGCGCGGCTCTTTGGTCGTCGCTTTGATCATGATGGCGCCTAACACGCTTAAATCGTAAAACCGGGCGTACTCGCGGCCAAACCCGAAACAGCCGGACGCCGGCATGATCGGGTTTTTGAGCGAAAGCCCCGGCAGTTCGACCGCCAGCCGGTTCATAACACCACCTCCCCGGCCCGAAACACCGGACCGTCGCTGCATACTTTTTTATACGCCGTTTCGCTTCCCGGCACATGGCAGACGCAGGCGAAGCACGCCCCGACGCCGCAGCCCATCCGCTCTTCCAACGACAAGTACACCGGCCGGCCGCGGAACCGTTCATCGAGCGCCTTTAGCATCGGCTTCGGGCCGCAGGCGTACAACACGTCAAACTCGAGCGCGCGCGCTTCGATCACATCGGTGACGCGGCCCGCCGCCCCGTGCGACCCGTCATCGGTGGCGATATACGTCTCGCCGAACGCGGCAAATTTTTCTTCGTAAAAGACCGCCGCTTTCGTTTGGAACCCGAGCACGCTCACGACGTTCACGCCCCGGTTCGCCAGCTGTTTCGCCAGTTCATAGAGCGGCGGGACGCCGATGCCGCCGCCGACCAACAGCGCCCGGCCGCCCGCCGGCGCGGCTTCGAGCGGAAAGCCGTTGCCGAGCGGGCCGAGCACATCGACCGTGTCGCCCGGCTGTTTTTGCGCCAACAGCGCGGTGCCCTTCCCTTCCTGGCGGTAAATGATCGTGCATTGCCCCTGCTTGTGGTCGATTTGACAAAGGCTGAGCGGGCGGCGCAAGAGCGGATCGGCCGATGCGGCCACTTTCACATGAACGAACTGGCCGGGCTGCTTCATCTCTTGCACGAGGCGGCCTGCCAGCGTCAATTCATACGTGCGCTCGGCGATCAGCCGCTGGCTTGCGACCGTCATTTGTTCGCGGCCGATCATGACCGCACCAACCCTTCCGTCATCGCCGTTGTCGAGAACGTCATCGATTCGAGCACTTGCAGCATTGCCCGTGCGGTATCGAGCGACGTCAAGCACGGAATGCCGTTTTCGACCGCTTCGCGGCGGATGCGGAAGCCGTCGCTTTCCGGCTGTTTCCCTTTCGTCAACGTGTTGATGACGACTTGCGCCTTCCCTTGGCGGATGACATCTAAAATGTTCGGCGACGCCGAATGGATTTTATTGACGACTGTCACCGGGATGCCGGCCGCTTTGAGCGTTTCCGCCGTGCCGTTCGTCGCCAGCAGCTGATAGCCGATGTCCGCAAAGCGGCGGGCCAGCTCGACCGCTTCTTCTTTGTCTTTGTCCGCGACCGTCAACAGCACTGCCCCGTGCGGCTGGATGTGGATGCCCGAGGCGACAAGGCCTTTATAGAGCGCTTTTTCAAACGTCACATCCTTGCCGATCACTTCACCAGTCGATTTCATTTCCGGGCCGAGCGAAATGTCGACATTGCGCAATTTCGCAAACGAGAACACCGGCACTTTCACGTACACGCCTGGACGGACCGGGCGAACGCCGGTTTCATAGCCCATGTCGGCGAGCTTCGCCCCTAAAATGGCCTTAGTGGCGAGGTTGGCCATCGGCACGCCGGTGATTTTGCTTAAAAACGGCACGGTGCGGCTTGAACGCGGGTTTACTTCCAACACGTAGACATCGCTTCCCGAGACGACGAACTGGATGTTTAAGAGCCCGACGATGCGCAGCCCGCGCGCCAGCCGGATCGTGTCATCCGCGATCTGATCGATCACTTCGACACTTAACGTTTGCGGCGGGTAGACGGCGATCGAGTCACCGGAATGGACGCCGGCCCGTTCGATATGCTCCATAATGCCCGGGATGACGACCGTCTCGCCGTCGGAAATGGCGTCGACTTCGACTTCCTTGCCGGTGATGTAGCGGTCGACGAGCACCGGGTGCTGCGGGTTGACGCGCACGGCGTGCTCCATGTAATGGAGCAGCTCCTCACGATTGTACACAATCTCCATCGCCCGGCCGCCGAGCACGTACGACGGGCGGACGAGCACCGGATAGCCGATCTCTTCGGCGATGGCGACCGCTTCTTCGACCGAAACGGCCGTTTTGCCGGCCGGTTTGGGAATGCCGAGTTCGGAAAGCGCCTGTTCAAATTTGTCGCGGTCTTCGGCGCGGTCCAAATTCTCCAGCGTCGTCCCGAGCAAGCGGACGCCACGCGCCTCGAGTTCGGCCGCCAAATTGATCGCCGTCTGGCCGCCAAACTGAATGATGACGCCGACCGGCTTCTCAAGGTCGATGACATGCATCACGTCTTCGGCCGTCAGCGGCTCGAAGTACAGTTTGTCCGACGTGCTGAAGTCGGTGGAGACTGTTTCCGGGTTGTTGTTGATGATGATCGCCTCATAGCCGGCCTGCTTAATGGCCCAGACGCAATGGACGGTGGCGTAGTCAAATTCGATCCCTTGGCCGATGCGGATCGGGCCCGAACCGAGCACGATGACGCTCGGTGTTTCCGTCACGATCGACTCGTTTTCTTCCTCATACGTGCTGTAGTAATACGGCGTTTCTGATGTGAACTCAGCCGCGCACGTATCGACCATTTTGTACACCGGCACGATGCCTTCCTGGCGGCGCAGCGCGTAAATGTCGCGCTCCGTTTTGTTCCATAATGCCGCCACTGCGGCGTCCGAGAAGCCGAGCGCTTTCGCCTTCCTCAGCGCGTCAAGGTCGCCCGGACGGTTTTTCAAGACCGTTTCCATCTCAATGATGGTTTCGATTTTATGCAAGAAAAAGCGATCGATTTGGCTCCATTCATGCAACGTGTCGACCGTCACCCCGCGGCGGAGCGCCTCGGCGATGTAAAAGAGCCGCTCATCGCCCGCCTTGCGGATCCGTTTCTCGATCACGTCGTCGGTGGCGGTGTCCGCCTCTTTTAATGCGAGATGGTGGACGCCGATCTCGAGCGAACGGACCGCTTTTAACAGCGATTCTTCAAACGTCCGGCCGATCGCCATCACTTCGCCGGTCGCCTTCATTTGCGTGCCAAGGCGGCGGTTCGCCGATTCGAATTTGTCAAACGGGAAGCGCGGAATTTTCGTCACGACATAATCAAGCGCCGGCTCAAAGCAGGCGTACGTTTTCCCGGTGACCGGGTTGATCATCTCATCGAGCGTCAGCCCGACCGCAATTTTCGCTGCCAGTTTCGCGATCGGGTATCCGGTCGCTTTGGAGGCGAGCGCCGACGAGCGACTGACGCGCGGGTTCACTTCGATGACGTAATAGCGGAAGCTGTCCGGGTCGAGCGCCAGCTGGACGTTGCAGCCGCCTTCGATGCCAAGGGCGCGGATGATGTTCAAGGACGCGTTGCGAAGCAGTTGGTATTCGCGGTCGCTTAACGTCTGGCTCGGGGCGACGACGATCGAGTCACCGGTATGGATGCCGACCGGGTCGATGTTTTCCATGTTGCAGACGACGATGGCGTTGTCGTTGGCATCGCGCATCACTTCATACTCGATTTCTTTGTAGCCGGCGATGCTCCGCTCAAGCAAGCATTGGTGCACCGGACTCATTTTCAAACCGGTCGAAACGATGTCGATCAGTTCTTGTTCGTTCGTGCAAATGCCGCCGCCCGTGCCGCCGAGCGTAAACGCTGGGCGGACGATGACCGGATAGCCGATCTGTTCGACAAACGCATACGCCTCTTCCAGGCTGTGAATAATGGCGCTCTCCGGCACCGGTTCGCCAAGCTCGTTCATGAGGGCGCGGAACTGTTCACGGTCTTCCGCCTTTTCGATCGCCTCGAGTTTCGTGCCAAGAATTTCGACGCCGCACTCTTCAAGCACGCCGGCCTTGGCGAGCTCGACCGCCAAGTTGAGGCCCGTTTGGCCGCCGAGCGTCGGCAAAATCGCATCCGGCCGCTCTTTGCGGATGATGCGGGCGACAAACTCAAGCGTCAGCGGTTCCATATACACTTTATCGGCGATTTCCGTATCGGTCATGATCGTCGCCGGGTTCGAGTTGACGAGAATGACTTTATAGCCTTCTTCTTTCAAGGCGAGACACGCTTGCGTCCCGGCGTAGTCAAACTCGGCTGCCTGACCGATGACGATCGGGCCGGAGCCGATGACCAAAATCGTTTCGATGTCGCGGCGTTTAGGCATGGATGACTTCCCCTTTCTTGTTGAACTCGCGGATGAGCGCCAAAAACTCGTCAAACAGCGGATTGGCATCTTCCGGCCCCGGCGACGCTTCCGGATGGTATTGCACCGTAAACGCCGGGAAATCGAGATGGCGCAGCCCTTCGACCGTGCCGTCGTTCAAGGCGACATGCGTCACTTCGAGGCGGGTGCCGGCGAGCGACTCGTGCGTCACAGCGTAGCCGTGGTTTTGCGCTGTGATGGCGACCTTGCCGGTGCGCAAATCTTTCACCGGATGGTTCGAGCCGCGATGGCCGAATTTCAATTTTTCCGTATTCGCCCCGCACGCCAAGGCAAACAGCTGATGGCCGAGGCAAATGCCAAAGAGCGGCACTTTGCCCAAAATCCCGCGAATCATGTCGATCGCTTCCGGCACGTCTTTCGGGTCGCCCGGGCCGTTCGAGAGCATCACCCCATCCGGATGCCAGCTTAATACTTCTTCGGCAGTCGCATTGTACGGCAAGACGATGACATCGCAATGGCGCTTGTTCAGCTCGCGCAAAATGCCGTGCTTCATTCCAAAATCGATCAAGACCACGCGCTCGCCGCGCCCCGGGCTCGGATAGGCGCTTTTCGTCGAGACGCGCCGCACTTGGTCGCGCGGCCACTCCATCGCCCGCAGGTGGGCCGCCGCTTCCGCCGGATGGACGTCCAAGCCGCAAATCATCCCTTTTAGCGTTCCGTGCTGGCGAATGAGGCGCGTCAGTTTGCGCGTGTCGATGCCGGCCAGCCCCGGGATGTCTTTTTCTTTTAAATAGTCATCGAGCGTCATTTCGCCGCGCCAGTTGGATGGCTTCACGCACGCCTCTTTCACGATGAATCCGTGCACGTACGGGCGAATCGCTTCAAAGTCATCGCGGTTGATGCCGTAGTTGCCGATCAACGGATACGTCATCGTCACGATTTGTCCGCAATACGATGGATCGGTCAAAATTTCTTGGTATCCGGTCATGCCGGTGTTAAACACGACTTCCCCGGTCGTCTCCTTCAAGCTACCAAACGCTTCGCCAACGAAAAACGAACCATCTTCTAAAATCAGCTGCCGCTTCATGTCATGCCCTTCCTTTCTCCCATACGATTGTTCCGCCGACCAACGTCATCACCGGCCAGCCTTGGCATGCCCAACCGGCAAACGGCGTATTGTTTCCTTTTGAAGCAAACGTCTCTGGATTGATCGTTTCTTCCGTTTCCAAATCAATGACCGTCAGATCGGCCGGCGCCCCGACTTCAAGCCGTCCGGCGTCAAGGCCAAAGCATTGCGCCGGCTTGATCGTCAGCCAATCGATGAGCTGTTTCAACGTAACGAGGCCCGTTTTAACCAAATGCGTATATAAGAGCGGAAACGCCGTTTCCAATCCGACGATGCCAAACGGCGCCACCTCGATCCCTTTTGCTTTTTCCGCCGCCGTATGCGGTGCGTGGTCGGTGGCGATCAAATCGATCGTCCCATCGAGCAGGCCCTCGATCAATGCCTCGCGGTCCGCGCGGCTGCGCAGCGGCGGATTCATTTTGTAATTCGCATCCAGCCCCGGAATGTCCTCATCGCACAAGAGAAGATGGTGCGGCGTCACTTCGGCGGTGACGCGGATGCCGGCCCGCTTCGCATCGCGGACGACGCGCACCGATTCTTTCGTGCTGATGTGGCAGACGTGATAATGGCATCCGGCTGCTTCAGCAAGCAGCACATCGCGGGCGATGTGCACCGCCTCGCAGACGGACGGGATGCCGGCGAGCCCATATCGGCGGGCAAAATCGCCGTCATGCACCGCGCCACCGTTTTTCAATGTATCGTCTTCGCAGTGAGCGACGATCGCCATATCGAGGGCCGCGGCCCGTTTCATCGCTTCGAACATCATCCCGGCCGACTGGACGCCGACGCCGTCATCGGTAAAGGCGAACGCCCCCGCTTCTTTTAACGCCGCAAAATCGGTCAGCTCTTCCCCTTTTTGCCCGATCGTAATCGCCGCATACGGCAGCACATGGACGTGCGCCGTCTCGCGGATGCGGCGCGAAAGCCACTCCATCTGTTCTTTCCGATCCGGCACCGGATTCGTGTTCGGCATCGCCGCCACCGTCGTAAAGCCGCCTTTGGCCGCGGCGAGCGTGCCTGTTTCAATCGTTTCTTTCGCTTCGCCGCCCGGCTCGCGCAAATGGACGTGCACGTCAATCAACCCGGGGGCGATCAGCTTTCCTTGAACGTCCACCACGTTCCCTTCCCCGTCGACCGGCAGCTCCCGGCCGATGGCGGCGATGCGTCCGCCCTCGATTTTCACATCGGTTGGCACGAGCTTCCCTTCTTTATTGAACGACATGCCATGTTTCAACCATACGGCCATGTTCGATTCTCCCTTCCATCGCCCGTTTTAAGACCGCCATCCGCACGTAGACGCCGTTTTCCATTTGTTTAAAAATGCGCGACGGTTTCGCTTCGACCAGCTCGCTCGCGATTTCGACCCCGCGGTTGACCGGCGCCGGATGCAAGATGATGGCGCCCGGCTTCATCCGCCGCGCCCGTTCGAGCGTCAGCCCGTAACGCACGTGGTACTCTTCCTTCGTCAGCCCCATGGCTTCGGCGTGGCGCTCGTGTTGAATGCGCAGCAGCATCACGACATCAGCGCGGACGATGGCCTCATCGAGTTCCACGTATGTCCCGTACGGATTCGCATCGTCTTCCCATTCCGGCGGGCCGGAAAACAACACGTTGGCGCCAAGTCTTGTCAATGCTTCTGCATTGGAGCGGGCGACGCGGCTATGGCGAATGTCGCCGATGATCGCCACCGTCAGCCCGGCAAACGTCCCGAACTCTTGGCGAATCGTGAGCAGATCGAGGAGCGATTGGGTCGGATGATGCCCGCAGCCGTCGCCGGCGTTGATGATCGGGATGCCAACCGCATGACGGAGCGCTTCGAAATAGGCATCTTCGTGATGGCGGATGACAACGGCGTCAACACCGATCGCTTCCAGCGTTCTTACCGTGTCGTACAACGTTTCCCCTTTTTGCACGCTCGAGCGTTCCGGGTCAAACGGAATGACGTGAAGCCCTAACTTTCGTTCCGCCATCTCGAAGCTGCATTTCGTGCGCGTGCTCGGTTCGAAAAACAAATTGGCGACATACATCGGCGCCGCCGGACGCCACCGGCGCCCGCGGCGGAACGCTTCCGCTTCGTCGAGCAAGCGGTTGATGTCGGCAAGCGGCAGTTCGCTTAACGTGAGCAGATGGGTCATCGGTTTCTCTCCCTTTTCGTTTTTGATAAAAAAACACCTTGCCAGCGAGGCAAGGTGTGATGATGGGCACCCGGTGGAGCCGAGGGCAGACTCCGGCCCGGTGCGCTTCGTTTCACACCTTTTTAAGCCTCACGGGACTTAATTAAAAGGTGCTGTTCGATTAAGCGACATGGTCGTTTTTTTCTTCTTCAAACATGTTTTCCACTTCTGACGGCCGCCCCGGCAGCACTAAATTGAGCAGGACGCCGGCAATCGCTGAGAGCGCCATTCCTGTGATTTGGAAGCTCTCGCTGATTTTGAGCACCGCGCCGCCGATGCCGATCACTAAGATGACCGAGGCGATGACTAAATTGCGCGTTTCGCCGAAATCCACGCGGCTGTCGACCAACATGCGCAAGCCGGACGAGGCGATGATGCCAAACAGCAGGATCGAGACGCCGCCCATGACCGGCGTCGGAATCGAGCTGATCAGCGCCGTAATTTTGCCGACGAAGCCGAAAGCGATCGCGATGACCGCTGCGCCAGCCAGCACATAGACGCTGTACACCCTTGTGATGGCCAGCACGCCGATGTTTTCCCCGTACGTCGTTTTCGGCGGCCCGCCAAGCAAGGCGGAAATCATCGTCGCCGTGCCGTCGCCTAAAATCGAGCGATGCAACCCGGGCTTTTGGATGAGGTCGCGGCCGACGACTTTGCTTAGCACAAGCTGATGGCCGATGTGCTCCGACAAGGTGACGATCGCCACCGGCACCATGAGCATGACGATCTGCGCCGTGACGTGCACCGGATAGTCGACAAACGGGATGAGGAAATCCGGCCATTCAAACCATTTTGCCGCCGCCACTTTCGACAAGTCAACCAGTCCGACGGCGAGGGCGTAAACATAGCCGACGACAATGCCGACAAGCACAGGAATCAGGCTCAACATGCCGCGCGCCAGCACCGAGCAAATGATCGTGGCAGCAAGCGTCACCAACGCAACGGAAAAGTGGAGCAGACTGTATTTGCCGTCCGGGCCGTTCATCGCCATCCCGACCGCTGTGCCGGCTAAGCCGAGACCGATGACGATGATGACCGGGCCGACGACAACGGGCGGCAACAGTTTCATCACCCAGCGGTAGCCCGCTTTTTTAATGATGAGAGCGACAATGCCGTACACCAATCCGGCGAGGAAGCTGCCAATCATCGCCGCCCCCGGGCCGCCGGCCGTTTTCGCGGCAATGATCGGCGCGATGTAGGCGAACGATGAACCGAGATACGCCGGCACTTGCCATTTCGTGATGAGCAAAAACGCCAATGTCCCAAGCCCGCTCGTGAGCAAGGCGATCGACGGATCCAACCCGACCAAATACGGCACCAAAATCGTCGCCCCGAACATCGCGAACAAGTGCTGCAAGCTTAATGTCACCCATTGCCCGACCGTCGGGCGCTCTTGAATATCCAACACCGGTTTGTTCATGTTCTTCGCTCCTTTCGCCTAATCAGCGAATGTATCTTCTCGTGTGCACAAAAAAACCTCTTTGGCCCGCGAAGGCACAAAGAGGGTGCAGAAACAGCCGAAACCATTCCGCCCCTTTGGCAGCCTCGCGGGACTGCGCTTAAAAGGGAGCTTGCGCTATTTTTCATGAATCGATACTTGATCGACGCCATCGACTTCGGACAGTTCGACGACAATCATTTCCGCGCTCGAGGTCGGGATGTTTTTGCCGACGAAATCGGCGCGGATCGGAAGTTCTCGATGCCCACGGTCAACGAGCACAGCGAGCTGGATGCGCGCCGGGCGGCCCAAGTCCATAATGGCATCCATTGCCGCCCGCACCGTCCGGCCGGTAAACAGCACGTCATCAACCAAAATCACTTTTTGTTCGCTGACCGGAAACGGGACGTTCGTTCCTTTGACAAGCGGCTCATGGTCATCCGTTTTCACCGTCAAATCGTCGCGGTACAGCGTAATATCGAGTTCGCCGACCGGAATGGGCGCCCCTTCAATTTGCTCGATCCGCTCAGCCAGGCGGCGCGCCAAGTAAATGCCGCGCGTTTTGATGCCGACCAGCACGCAGCCGTCAATGCCTTTGTTCCGTTCGATGATTTCATGGGCGATGCGCGTCAACGCGCGGCGAATCGCCTGTTCATCCATTACAACCGCCTTTTGCATTCCGTCCACCTCCTCCAATCGGGCCTGCCGCTCTCATGCATCGGCGCCAGCCCTCGGCTTCGTCCAATGGTCGATGACGTTTTGCTCGCGTTTTCCTGTTTGCACAAAAAAATCCCCCGCCTGTGAAGCGGGGGGTGCGGCCCATCCTGTTTCAAAAAACGGGCATACGCTGCCTATCTCTTGTTGATCCGACCCCTTTTCAGCCTCACAGGACTGAACTTAAAGGTTCCTGTTCACCTGTTCTCATTGTAAAGGGAGCGTGTTCGTTTGTCAATCGTTTTTTCGCAACCATTCGAGCAGCTCGGCAAACTCCGGCGGCAACGGCGCTTCAAATTCCAAATAGTCGCCGCTTCGCGGGTGATGGAAGCCAAGCACCCCGGCATGAAGCGCCTGACCATCGATCGGGAGCGTCTTTTTCGGCCCGTATTGTGGGTCGCCGGCGAGCGGGTAGCCGATATATTTCATATGGACGCGAATTTGATGCGTCCGTCCCGTTTCCAGCTGGCATTCGACATACGTATACTGGCGAAACCGCTCGAGCACGCGGAAATGGGTGACGGCTTCTTTGCCGTTTTCTTCGGTGACCGCCATTTTTTTTCGGTCGCGTTTGTCGCGGCCGATAGGAGCGTCGATCGTGCCGTAATCGTGCGGAATGACGCCATGGACGATCGCCTTGTAGCGGCGCGTCACCGTTTTGTTGACGAGCTGCTCAACAAGCGAGCGATGGGCGGCATCATTTTTCGCCACCATCAATAGCCCCGATGTATCTTTGTCAATCCGGTGGACGATGCCGGGGCGCAGCACGCCGTTGATGCCGGAGAGGTCGCGGCAATGGGCGAGCAAAGCGTTCACGAGCGTGCCGCGCATATGCCCGGGCGCCGGGTGGACGACCATGCCGCGCGGTTTGTTGACGACAAGGACATCCTCGTCCTCGTAATAAATGTCGAGCGGAATCGGCTCCGGTTCCACATGAAGCGGCTCTGGCTCCGGCGGCGAGATGGCGACCGAGTCGCCCGCTTCACATTTGTAATTCGCCTTCACCGTGCGGCCGTTGACCGTCACGAGCCCGTTTTTGATCCATTGCTGCACTTGCGAACGCGACCATTCGTCATTTAGCGCCGCGATCACTTTATCGATCCGCTCGCCGTCATATTCGTCTTCGATGTGAAACGTGATCGTGTCCATCTACTCATTCCCTTTCTCTGGTGTCGCGAAAAAAAATAGATGAATAAACAGCAAGATGACGCCGACGGTCAGCGCCGAGTCGGCGATATTGAACACCGGAAAGCTGTAAGTGCCGATGTACGTATGAATAAAGTCGACCACTTCTTTCCGGAATACGCGGTCGATAAAATTGCCGATCGCCCCGCCGAGCATCAGCCCAAGCCCCACGCCGGCCAATCGTTCCGAAGGCTGCAAGCGGCGGATGTAGATAATGATTCCTGCCACAACGATGACTGTCACTAAATAAAACAACCAAAACTGCCCTTGCAGCATGCCCCATGCCGCCCCGCGATTGCGGTGCGACGTAATGTAGAGCACATTATCGATGATCGGGATGCTTTCCCCAAGCCGCATATAGCGGACGACAAGCCATTTCGTCCATTGATCGAGGATGATGACCGCCGCCGCAATCCAATAGTATGCCACCGTGCCAAGTCCCCCTGTCCTTCTCATTCATCCTTTTTGCATTGTAGCATAATTCGCCATGGCAAACAAATGAAGCGGCAAGGCCGCCCCAAGGCAGCCTGCCGCTTTTCGTTACGCGGAATAATGTTCATTCACGATATGTGCGCAACGCGGGCAAAGCGTTGGATGCGATGGATCGGCGCCGACTTCTTTCGTCACCGTCCAGCACCGCTCGCACGTCTCGCCTTCGGCCGGGCGGACGAGGACCGCCACATGGGTAAGCCGTTCGGCTTCGGCCGGTGCGGCGTCGTACGGCTCATCGGCGATCGAAAAGGCAGAGACGATGAGGAGCTGGCGCAAATCAGCGTCAAGCGACGCCAACAGCTTGCGCGCCTCGTCTTTCGGATAAATCGTGACGCTGGCGGTCAGCGATTTGCCGATCACTTTTTCATTGCGGGCGTTCTCGAGCGCTTTGAAAATATCATCGCGCACATCCATAAACGCATCCCATTTCGCCAACAGCGCTTCTTCGCCATCGATGGCGATCGGCTCCGGCATGTCGGTGAGCTGGACGCTTTCGACGTTTTCTCTCCGGTTCGGGATATGCTCCCACACTTCATCGGCCGTATGCGGCAAAATCGGCGCGATGAGCTTCGCCAACGCGACAACCGTCTCGTACAGCACCGTCTGCACGGCGCGGCGGGCGCGCGAATCAGCCGCTTCGATGTACAAAATGTCTTTCGCCATATCCAAATAAAACGCGCTCAATTCCACGGTGCAAAAATGGTTCATCTCATGATAGACGGCGGCGAAATCGTAGCTGTCATACGCCTTTTTCACTTTGGCGATCAGCTTGTTCAGCTTCGCCAGCATATAGCGGTCGACTTCGCCAAGCTCCCCAACCGGAACGGCGTTTTGGTTCGGATCGAAGTCGAACAAATTGCCGAGCATAAACCGGAACGTGTTGCGGATTTTCCGGTACACTTCCGACACTTGTTTCAAAATATGGTCAGAAATGCGCACGTCGGCCTGATAGTCAACGGAGGCGACCCAAAGGCGCAAAATGTCGGCGCCAAATTGTTCCATCACCTTCGCCGGCACGACGACGTTGCCGAGCGATTTGCTCATTTTCCGCCCCTCGCCGTCTAAAACGAAGCCGTGGCTTAACACCTCTTTATACGGTGCTTTGCCGGTAACGGCGACCGCCGTCGACAACGACGAGTTGAACCAGCCGCGATATTGGTCAGACCCTTCCAAGTACAAATCAGCCGGACGCTGTAAATCATCGCGCTCGACGAGCACCGCTTGATGCGACGAGCCGGAGTCAAACCAGACGTCCATAATGTCCGTTTCTTTCGTAAACAGACCGTTCGGGCTTGACGGATGGGTGAACCCTTCCGGCAATAAGTCTTTCGCCTCGCGCTCAAACCAAACGTTCGAGCCGTATTGGCGGAACAAGTTCGACACATGCTCGATCGTCTCATCGGTGACGATCGGCTCGCCATTTTCGCCGTAAAAGACCGGAATCGGCACACCCCACACGCGCTGGCGGGAAATGCACCAGTCGCCGCGGTCGCGCACCATGTTATGGATGCGGATTTCGCCCCATTCTGGCACCCATTTCGTTTCCTTAATGGCGTCAAGGAGCTGGCCGCGAATTTTATCAATCGAGGCAAACCATTGCGTCGTCGCCCGGAAAATCGTCGGCTTCTTCGTCCGCCAGTCGTGCGGATACGAGTGGGTGATAAAGCCGAGCTTCAGGAGCGCTCCAACTTCTTCGAGCTTTTGCGTAATCGCCTTGTTCGCTTCTTCATAAAACAGACCCGCAAACCCGGGCGCTTCCTCGGTCATGTAGCCGCGCTCATCAACCGGACAGAGCACCGGAAGCCCATATTTTTGCCCGACGAGAAAGTCGTCTTCCCCGTGGCCCGGCGCCGTATGGACGCAGCCGGTGCCGGCGTCGGTCGTGACGTGCTCGCCGCAGATGACCAACGAATCGCGCTCATAGAACGGATGTTTCGCGACGACGTACTCAAGTTCTTTTCCTTTTACGGTTTTAACGACGGACCACGACGCCCAGCCGACTTCGTTCGCCACTGATTCGGCCAAGGCGGCGGCGACGACGTATTTCTGCCCGTTGGCGTCGATGACATGGTAGTCCAACTCCGGATGAACGGCAATCGCCAAGTTCGCCGGAATCGTCCACGGCGTCGTCGTCCAAATGACGATCCGCTCATCACCGTCCAGCACGCCTTTGCCGTCTTTGACCGGAAACGCGACATAAATTGACGGCGACCGTTTATCTTTATATTCGATTTCCGCTTCAGCGAGCGCCGATTCGCTCGACGGCGACCAATAGACCGGCTTCAGTCCTTTGTAAATGAGCCCTTTTTTCGCCATTTCGCCGAACACTTTAATTTGTTGGGCTTCGTATTCCGGCTTGAGGGTGATATACGGGTTATCCCAATCGCCGCGCACCCCGAGCCGCTTGAACTGCCGGCGCTGGTTGTCGATTTGTTCATACGCGTACTGCTCACACCGCTTGCGAAACTCAGCGACGCTCATCGATTTGCGGTCGACTCCTTGTTTCGTAAGCGCCGTTTCAATCGGCAAGCCGTGCGCATCCCAGCCCGGCACGTACGGCGCACAAAAACCGTTCATTGATTTATAGCGGACAATGATATCTTTTAAAATTTTGTTTAACGCATGCCCCATATGAATATCGCCGTTGGCGTACGGCGGGCCGTCGTGCAGAACAAACAGCGGCCGGCCTTTCGTCCGCTCCTGCACTTTCCGGTAAATGTCCATGTCCTCCCATTTTTTTTGCATTTCCGGTTCCCGCTTCGGCAAATTGCCGCGCATCGGAAACTCGGTTTTCGGCATGAGCAATGTGTCTTTGTAATCCATCGCTGCTCCTCCTTTGAACAATATAATTCCAAATAAAAAACCGTTCTCTCCCGGCAAGGGACGAGAACGGTCTCGCGGTACCACCCTTTTTGGCCATGCAAAGGCACAGGCCCACTTTTCATTCGTAACGGGAATGACGCGCCATGTCCTACTCGTTGTTTCGGCATGGAACTCCAGGGTGATGTTCACTCTTGCGCCGATGCCGGGCTTCCACCATCCCCGGCTCGCTGCGACCGGTCGTGCAAGAGCTACTGTCCCTTTCATCGTCGATGGTTATTCGCAATTCATAACGGAAAAAAGCCAACCGCCTCCTAAGGCGGCTGATGCGGCGATTTTTGCCAATCATTATAACTGAAACGCCTTCCGTTCGTCAAGGCTGTGACAGCGGTTCTCTCGCCCCTTCTTCCAAATCCGGCGCCTCATACTCCATCAACTCGTCCCAATCGCGGCTGTTGATCATATCGAGCTGGGCCTCGACCAACATGCGGAAACGGGCGCGGAACACTTTCGACTGCCGCTTCAGCTCCTCGATCTCGAGGGCGATTTTCCGCGATTTCGCCAATGCATCGCTGATGATGCGCTCGGCGTTTTTTTCCGCCTCCTTAATGATCAGCTTCGCCTCTTTTTGCGCATTTCGCTTGACTTCCTCAGCCGCTTCTTGGGCGACGAGAATCGACTTGTTTAGCGTTTCTTCAATATTGGAAAAATAGTTCAGCTTCTCTGTCAACTCCGCTACTTTATCTTCGAGCTGCTTTTTCTCGCGAATGAGCATTTCGTAATCTTTAATGATTTGATCCAAAAACTCGTTGACTTCATCCTCATCATATCCGCGAAATCCGCGGCTGAATTCCTTGTTGTGAATATCTAATGGCGTTAACGGCACAGCGGCCACCTCCGTCTTCATCGTTCCTTTTCTTCTTTCTTCGACAAGGTTTGCCGATTTCCTGCTGCCATTCGATTATTTTTGCCAACCGATGCGCACGAGCCAGCGCTCTTTCTTTGTCGGTCCTTCCACAGCCATTAGCTTGCAGCGGCCAAACCCGCGCGCCGACAATACATCGCCTGGGCCGCAGAGAAAATCGGGCTTGTCCACCACTTTCCAGTTGACTTTGACAAGCCCGTTTTCCACCAGCGCCCGCGCTTTCTCGCGCGCGAGACGGAACGCCTGAGCAAGCAGCGCATCCAATCGAAGCGAAGAGACGGTCACCGTCCCTTCTTGCCATCGTTCTTCAACCGGCAAGACAGCGGAAAGCGGCAGCGGCTCCAACGCCACCGGAGCTTTGCCGATCGCTTCGATGTGCAGACGGACGTAGTCGGCGACTTCGGCAGCGGCAAAAAATTGAATGTCCGAACCTTGAACAAGGACGTCGCCAAATTTGCCCCGCCGCAATCCGAGCGACATGAGCGCGCCGAGAACATCGCGATGCCCGAGGGAGACGAATTTCGCCGGATAACGAACGGCAAAAAGCGCGATCTCATAATCGTTTTCCTCCGGGGCAAAATAGGGCGGATAAAGCAGCCCGCGCTTGCGTTCGGCAAACGAAGCCCCGCCAAAAAAGGAAACGCGCACGTCCCCGCCGCTGCCGATGAGGCTTTGCACGATCTGCTGCTCGCGCGGATCAAGAAAATCGGTCAGCTTCGGAGCGTATTGGCGGCTCACCATCTCCTTCCACTCGAGCACTTGATCGATGAACGGGCGCTCCTCTTGGCGAAAATGCTGATACCATTCCATCAAATTTCACCTTGCTTTCCTCAACGAAAGACAGACATATTGTCCGTTCCGCTTCCAACACCGGCGCAAGAACGGAGCGTCGTCCGGCCCGCGCAACGAGCGGGCGATGCCCCTCCCCGCCAAACCGATCGGTTCAGCCGCCAACGCCGCCCCTAAATTTGCGCTTCAAGAATGTCAAACAAGGCATAAAGCCCCCTCGTCGCAAACTCAAGGACAAGAAAGGCGACGATCGGTGAAATGTCAATGATACCAAGCGGCGGAATGACGCGCCGAAACGGCTCTAAATACGGCTCGCAAATGGTAGCGAGCAGCTGACCGAACCGCGAGTCGCGCGCATTCGGAAACCACGACATCAAAATGTAAATGATCAAGGCGTACGAATACACTTGAATCAACGTCGTCAAAAATGTAAGCACATAATCCAAGCGCTACCACCTCTTCATCGGTCTGTCATCCTCGCTGTCAAGCGAAATCGAACCGCTGACATCGACATTTTCCGGCGTGCATAAAAAAATTTTCGCGCCGACTTGCTGAATGTCGCCGCCAATGGCGTACACGGTGCCGCTTAAAAAGTCGACGATCCGCTTCGCCTGTTCGTGCTGAATGCGCTGCAAATTCACGATGACGGCGCGCCGGCTTTTCAAATGGTCGGCAATCTCCTGCGCCTCGGCATACACGCGCGGCTCGACAAGCACGACTTTCGCCGATTTTTGCACGCTTTGCAAGCTGACAACGTTCGATTTGCTCGCCGCTTTCGGCGCCGGCGCTTCCTCTTCCGGCTGCGACGCTTCGTACTCTTCTTCATAGTCTTCGTAATCTTCTTCTAAAAAATAATCACGAAATTTTTTCATCAATCCCACCGAATCCACCTCCTACAGTGATCCAACTAGAGCGCTGCCGATGCGGATCCATGTCGCTCCTTCCTCAACCGCGATCACGTAATCGTTCGACATGCCCATCGACAGCTCGGTGCATGGCGCATGAGCCCAGCCGAACTCCTGAACGCGCTCCTTCAGCGCCCGCAAACGGCGGAAGCAGGAGCGCAGCACCACCTCGTCATCCGTGTGCGGCGCCATCGTCATCAATCCGACTACCTCGATGCGGGAAAACGAGCGAAGCTGCTCGATAAACGGGATCGTCTCCTCGGGAGCGAGTCCGTGTTTCGTCGCCTCGCCGGATACGTTCACCTGCACAAAACATTTCACCGGCCGCGCCGCCCGCTTCTCGATCTCTTTGGCGAGCGACAGGCGATCGAGCGAATGAATGTAATCGACTTTGTCGATGACCTCTTTCACCTTGCGCGATTGAAGCGTTCCGATAAAATGCCATGTCGCCCGATTGCCGAGCGCTTCGTATTTCTCGAGCAGCTGCTCGGAACGGTTTTCACCCAAGTCGCCGATGCCAGCATGGAGCACTTCTTGCGCCCTTGCCGCATCCACATATTTCGTGACGGCGATGATGCGTACGTCGGCCGGGTTGCGGCCAACGCGCGCGCAAGCCGCTTCCACTTGTCGGCGGATGAGAGCCAAGTTGTCGCGCACCGTCATGATCATTCCTCCCTTCGGCCGATGAACGCCACCATTCTTCCGGTCGTCCCGCGGTCGCGGCGGTGGGAAAAAAACAGCGTTTCCTCACAGCTTGTACAGCGCTCGGACACCCAAATTTGGCTGTTCGGAACACCGGCGGCGAGCAACTGAAGCCGATTGGCTTCCTTGAGATCGAGGGCATATTGCCCAGGGCTTGTTTCCCGCCATGGCAGCGGGCAATCCTTCGGAAGAGTCGCGCGCAAACCGGCGATCACCCGATCATCGACCGTGTAGCAGCACGGACCGATAGCGGGGCCAATGGCGACATACATGGCGTCTGGCTCCACCCGTTCCTGGTACCGCCAATGCTGCACCATCTTTGGGGCAATCCCGCGCGCCGTTCCCCGCCAGCCGGCATGAACAAGGCCGACCAGTCCCGCCGACGGCGCCGCCAAGTAAACGGGCACGCAATCAGCGAAACAAAGAGCCAACAACACCCCCGGCTCCGCTGTGTACAGCCCGTCAACGCCCGGGATGGCGGTGCCCCAATCATCGGTCCCTTTCCCGCGGTCGTGTTTGGTCACTTTCTGAATCTCGGCACCGTGCACCTGCTCGCAACACACCCAATGCTCAAGCGGAAAAGCGAGCCATTCTCCGAGGCGGCGGCGATTGTTGACGACAGCCGCGCGCTCGTCGCCGACATGCAGCCCCATATTAAGCGAGGCAAACGCCCCTTTGCTTTCTCCTCCTTGTTTTGTCGTCATCCCAACGACCGCCCCAGCAAACGGGGGTGCCGTACAGCGGAGCCAGCCGTGGGAGTCGTGTTGAAACACATCCGGCATTCGCGTCAACTCCACGCCTGTTTGTCGTTTTTTCATCACTTTTTTCCTATTTTATCATAGTTTGTTGACGGATGATAACCTTTATTTGTGATTTTGTCGAAATCTTGCCGGTGATGTCGCGAAACGTAGCGCTGCGGCAGCCGAGTGCCGATCCCTCCGCCCCATCGACACTGCACCCTAAAGCGCCACAAAACGCCAGGCGCAGCGGGGACAGCGGGCCGGCGCGCGGACGCGTCCCCCATGCCCGCGGGCGCGTTGTTCATCCCCCATCGGCATCGTGAAGGCGAACTAAAATGACATCAGCGCCAATTTTGACAATGTTTTGCCACGGAATGACGATCGCTTCCTCGCGCCCGAACAGCCCAAGCATTTTTCCGGCGCCTAGAATGATGAGCGAACGAATTTTGCCCGTATCTAAATCGATGTCAATATCGCCAATATTGCCAAGCTTTTTTCCGTTGGCCACATTGACGACATCTTTCGTCTGAAACTCGGAAATTCTCATCATCGATTCTTCCCCGCCTTTCCTCTTCCCTCTCTTTCATCTATATGACGGGCGCGGAACGGTTATGTACCAAAGAAAAAAGGCTGCCTAGGCAGCCGTTACACTTGAATGTTTTTGTTCATTTGCCGGATCGCCGCTTTTTCCAGCCTTGACACTTGCGCTTGGGAAATACCGATTTCCTCGGCTACTTCCATTTGTGTTTTTCCTTGGAAAAACCGTTTCCGGATGATCATTTTTTCCCGCTCATTCAGCCGCCGCAACCCTTCCTTCAGGGCGATCTCTTCAATCCATTGGCTGTCACGGTGGCGCTCGTCGCTCAGCTGATCCATCACGTAAATCGGGTCGCCGCCATCATTGTAAATCGGCTCAAACAATGAAACCGGATCTTGAATGGCATCAAGGGCGAAAACGACTTCCTCATGGGCAACGCCAAGCTCTTTCGCGATCTCTTCTGTCGAAGGCTCTTTCGCCGTCTCGCTCATGAGCCGCTCCCGCACTTGCAATGCTTTGTAGGCGATGTCGCGCAGCGAGCGGGAGACGCGGATCGGGTTGTTGTCGCGCAAATAGCGGCGAATCTCGCCAATAATCATGGGAACCGCATAGGTGGAAAATTTCACGTTTTGATTGAGGTCAAAATTATCGATCGATTTCATAAGTCCGATGCAGCCGACTTGGAATAAATCATCTACAAACTCGCCGCGGTTGTTGAAGCGCTGAATGACGCTCAACACGAGGCGTAAATTGCCGTTGACTAGTTTTTCCCTCGCTTCTAAATCCCCTTCGTGCATCCGCCGAAACAGTTCACGCATTTCCTCGTTTTTGAGGACGGGAAGCTTCGAAGTATCTACGCCGCAAATCTCGACTTTGTTCCTTGTCAAGTTGTTCCCTCCCATCAGGAGATGCTAAGTCGTCAGTTTTCAGTATCTCCTCGGGAGGGAAAAATATGCACAGCCTGTCCAACATGGAAAAAGCGGCGAAGCCTCGCCCCGCCGCCTGTCTACATCATTTTATTAAATTCTTTGCGCAACCGTTTAATGATCCGCTTCTCCAACCGCGATATGTACGATTGCGAGATGCCGAGCAAATCAGCGACATCTTTTTGCGTTTTTTCTTCACCGCCTGACAGGCCAAAACGCAGCTCCATAATTTGCTTCTCACGATCGCTCAGCTGGCGCAAGGCGTTGAGCAGCAGGCGCCGGTCGACGTCCGCTTCCAAGTCTTTCGTAATGACGTCGTCTTCTGTGCCAAGCACATCGGACAGCAGCAGTTCATTGCCGTCCCAATCGATATTCAACGGCTCATCAAACGATACTTCGGCCCGCACTTTATTGTTGCGGCGCAAATACATTAAAATTTCGTTTTCAATGCAGCGGGAGGCGTATGTGGCCAGCTTGATCTTTTTCTCCGGGTTGAACGTGTTGACCGCTTTGATGAGGCCGATCGTTCCGATGCTGATCAAATCTTCAATGTGAATGCCGGTGTTCTCAAACTTGCGCGCGATGTAAACGACGAGGCGCAAGTTGCGCTCAATAAGCAGCGATCTGGCCGTCTCATCGCCAGCGGCAAGCCGCGCGATCAGCTGCTCTTCCTCCTCTTTTGTCAGCGGCGGGGGAAGCGCCTCACTGCCGCCGATATAATAAATTTCATCCGCCTTCAGGCCGATTTTCGCCAGCAGCTTATACAGCCAGTACATGAAACGAAATTTCCATCTTTTCATGAAAATCCCCCTTCTAAACGCATCAAAAGCGAGTATGATATAGTAACGAGCTACGAAACCGACTGTTTTTTCCCATTAAGCACGGCCTACCGCTCCGGCAGGCCAAGAAGCGCCTACGAAGCCGTTACGTTCCTTCCCGTCTGTACCATTTTCGGATGGACGATGCAGTCATACTCCCCATCGGCTGACAACGGTTCCGTGCTGAGCGCGACGAGCCCGTGCGTCACCTCCAGCCACTCGTTTTCATACCGCAGCATTACGCCATCCGGCTTAATGGTCATCATCCATTGCGGGCCGCTGCCAACGGAGCGATACGGGATGAGGCGAAGACGGTCCATCCATCGTTCTGGAAGAGCGTCTAAGGACGCATGGCTGCCGAGGCAAACGAGCAAGTCTTCCGGCAGCACCCCTTTCGCTTTTTCCCGCTCCACCACCATCACCGGCGTTTTCGTCAGCGGATCGACGAGCTGATTTCCGCTGTCAATCAAGCCGCGGAGCGCGAGCGTTCGCCCGTCCCAGATGACGGTGACGTCGATGATATGCTCAAACCGAAGTTTTTTTTCGCGAATCGCTTCCACACGGCGGCGCGAAAACAGCCATAAAACTGGAAACCCGACGATCACAAACAGCCAGCTGATCGGGTCGCCCGCTCCGGGCTGGCGCATGAAAAGAAGCCCTTGCCGAACCGACCAATGCTGGGCGAAAAAGTAATGGACCGCCAGCATGCCGCCGCCGACAGCGAAGGTAGCAAAATAAAACGCCAGCATGTTTTCAAGCAAATAACGCGGCCGCTTAAAACCGAAAGCGGCGAGCACAATCAGCACCGACACGCCGATTTTGCTCAGCGGATGTTGGGCGATGGCGGCAGCAGGGGTGAATAACAGCACCACGAGCATGGAGCCGATGAGCGCTCCGGCCAACAATCGCCACCAGACGATCGGCCGCTTGAGCATAAGCGCCGTCAGCCACAGAAGCAGCGCGTCAAAGCAAACGTTCAACAGCCAAATAACATCGAGATAGACGACCAAAACAAAAAGCCCTCCCCTGCCCCCAGCGGCTTTGTCTGAAACAAGTATATAGCACCTGCCAGCAGGAAGTCTGTCAATCGATGGCCGTGAAAAAAAGGATGTTTTGTCAAAGCGAGGGGAATCGCGGCAGATCAACGGCAAGCGCCAAGGAGCCGTTTCGTTTCGTGTCGCATCATGCCAAGGGGAACAAAAAGCGAAACCGAAAAACCCAAGGGCGCGGCCGCCTGACCGTGTTTGCTGAAACAAGCGGCAGCCAAACGAAAAGAAGCGCCCGCCGCACGCTTCCATGCGGCCCGTTCCCCACCGATGCCAAGAGGCGGCAAGCGCACGTCAACACCTAAGCAAAAAAACGAGGGTGTCCCGAAAAGGATCGAGACACCCTCTTTCGTTGCTATATATACGGGCTGACTGCTTCTGCCGCACGATACGTTGTGCCAATCTTGAAGAGAGATAACCTTTTGGGTCAGCCTCTCTTTCATCGCTATAGGCGGTTGCTGTCGTCCGTTGCCGTCCGCAGCTGTTACTATCTGCGGCCGCTGCTAGCGGCGACGGTTGCGGTTTCGCAAGAAGGCGGGAATATCGAGCGGGTCTTCCGCTTGCCCTGAACGGAGCGCCGCGTAATCTTGCGCCGGTTCGTCGCGCTTTTCCCGTTTCGGTGCTGGCGCGGCCTTCGTTGCCGTGCCGATGCGCGACGGACGCGACTGCGAAGCGACGTTTTCGTTGAATCCGGTCGCGATGACCGTCACGATGATTTCATCCTTTAAGTTCTCGTTAATCACGGAACCGAAGATCATGTTCACTTCCTGATCGGCCGCCGAAGCGACGATATCGGCCGCTTCCTGCACCTCATACAAACTCAAGTTCATCCCGCCGGTGATGTTCATGAGCACGCCTTGCGCGCCATCGATGGACGTTTCGAGCAACGGGCTGGAGATGGCCTTTTTCGCCGCCTCCGCCGCCCGGTTTTCCCCGCTGGCGATGCCAATCCCCATCAATGCCGAGCCTTTATTGGACATGATCGTTTTCACATCGGCGAAGTCAAGGTTGATGAGCCCCGGCACAGCGATCAAGTCGGAAATGCCTTGCACCCCTTGGCGCAATACGTTGTCCGCTTCGCGGAACGCCTCGAGCATCGGCGTGTTTTTGTCCACAATTTCGAGCAGCCGATCGTTAGGGATGACGATGAGCGTGTCGACCGCTTCCTTCATGGCGGCGATGCCGCTGGCCGCTTGGGTTGCGCGTTTCCGCCCTTCAAAGGTGAACGGACGGGTCACGACACCGACCGTCAGCGCCCCTAATTCACGGGCGATTTGGGCGATGACCGGCGCTGCTCCCGTTCCCGTGCCGCCGCCCATGCCGGCGGTGACAAACACCATGTCGGCGCCGCGCAGCGCCTCTTCGATTTGCTCCTTGCTCTCCTCAGCCGCTTTTTTTCCCACTTCCGGGTTCGCCCCCGCACCTAAGCCGCGTGTCAGCTTTGCCCCGATTTGCAGCTTGATCGGCGCTTTTGACAAGTTGAGCGCCTGCGCATCGGTATTGACTGCGATAAATTCGACACCTTGCACCCCGTGCTCAATCA
The DNA here is from genome assembly GCF_007829715.1 of Geobacillus sp. C56-T2. NCBI lineage: Bacteria > Bacillati > Bacillota > Bacilli > Caryophanales > Anoxybacillaceae > Geobacillus > Geobacillus sp. C56-T2. The sequence continues at coordinate 1,057,820 of NZ_VJWB01000001.1, read as the reverse complement.
TTCGATTAACGGCGTTGTTGCCGCCGCCCCCGACCCCAATCACCTTGATCGTTGCCAACTGATCAACCGTTGTCTCAAACTCCAACATAGCCGAATCCTCCTACATTTCAATCTCTATTCGAAGAAAGAACCGAAAAATCGTTTGACTTTCCTTCCGAAATGGTCCTCTTTCTTTTTTGGCTTCATCTGCTGTTTCGGCGCGGGGCGGTCCGCTGGCTCCGCGGCAGCAGCGGCCGGGACCGCTTTCCCTTGCAGCTGCGCCTGCCGATAGGCGAACTTGAGCAGCCCGACGCCAACCGTATATTGCGGGTCACGCACGCCGATATAGTCTGGCATGGCAACGCGAACGCTTGTCCCGAGCACCATATGGGCCAATTCAAGCAGCCCCGGCAGATTGGCCACGCCGCCGGTCAGCACATAGCCGCCGGGAAGATCGCGAAACCCGAGCCGGCGCACTTCCTGCTGGACCATTTGCAGCATTTCTTCCGCTCGCGCCTCAATAATGTCAGCAATCTCGAGCTGGCTGAACTGCTGGTGCTGATCCGTGCCCATGATCGGAACGCTGAACACTTCCTCTTCAGAAGCGTAATCGTAGCACGCATGCCCGTGCTTCAGTTTGATTTTTTCCGCGTCATCCGTTGTCGTTCGCAACCCGATCGCCAAATCTTTCGTAATATGCTCACCGCCGACCGGCAGCGAGGAAACGGCTTGAAGCGCCCCTTGTTCAAAGACGGCTACCGTTGTCGAGCCGCCCCCAAGATCGACCAACGCCGCTCCCAAATGCCGCTCGTCATCGGACAGCGCAAGCGAGCCGGCGGCTAGCGGCTGAAGGCAAATGTCGCTGATCTCCAAGCCGGCCCGCTCCACGCAGCGAAGAAGATTATGTAACACGGTCTTCGCGCCAGTGATCATAGTCCCTTCCATTTCCAGACGGACGCCGAGCATGCCGCGCGGGTCATGAATGCCGTCCAGTCCATCGACGATAAACTGGCGCGGAACGACGCCAATAATCTCCCGATCGGGGGGAATCGAGACGACTTGAGCCGCATCGATGACGCGCGCGACATCTTCATCGCTGATTTCACGGTTTTCGCTTGCCACCGCCACGATGCCATGGCAATCATGAAGCTGAATATGGCTTCCCGTCACCCCGACGATGACGCGGCGAATCGACAATCCGACCATCCGTTCCGCTTGTTCGACCGCGCGCTTGATGGAATGCACCGTTTTATCTATATCAACAATCGCACCTTTTTTCAGCCCTTCTGATTTGACATTGCCAATTCCCATAATATTGATGGAGCTTCCTAGCATTTCTCCGATGATGACTTTGACGCTCGATGTTCCCACATCTAAGCTCACGACGATCTCATTGCTGCTCATCTTTTGGCATCTGCCTACTAAAAACGCGCCGGTGCCGGCCGGCGTTTCAGTAAGCAGCGACACCTCCTTTTTCGGCTGAAATTTCCCCACTCTTTTCATCTATGAACGGTTGTTGCGTTTGCTAGTTTTCTTTCATAAATAATTCAACACGCGAAAAGACTTTCCCTGTCATTCGCTTAACTTTTTTCACGATTTTGCCGCCGCTTCGCCCACTCGGCAAGCCAAAGGCGGCGGATGATGGCCATGTTCTGAAAAAGGCGAACGCCGAAAGCAAACACGGCTGCTAAGTACAAGTCTACACCAAGATGCACCCCAAGAAAAGTTAAAGTTGCAGCAAGAACAATGTTGAAAAAAAATCCCGTTATAAATACCATTTCGTCATACGTTTGCTGCAAATGGGCGCGCCACCCTCCTATTAATGTATCAAAGGCAGCCAAAATGGCAATCGATAAATAACTGGAATACGCATCGGGAACTTCCCAGCCGGCAAGAACGCCGATGGCAAACCCAAGCAGCAATCCGAGAAGCGGCAGCCACATCCTATTTCCCCTCCTTGCCGGCGTTGACCGTTTCCATATACTTGACATTCGGCCGCGCGGAAGCAGGCGGAAGGACAACGGTTGGTTGAGGGGGAGAGATCGCCAAGTCCAGATTTTCAACGGCAAAGTCATCGCGAATCGGGGAAACAGACAATCCGCTGTACAGCTTATCGACATCATCGGCCATCACTTTGACGGTGGTGGGCAGCCCTACGGGGCGGAGCCCGACTTTGGTGATGCCGTTGACGTCGCGAATCGCCGTCCCATTCGTCAGCCGCTCCCCACCGATGGCGATTTCTTTCGCTCCGTACTTATTCAACTCGTTGACCAGCCGTTGCAGCAGCTCCGGCGACACGGTTGCCGCGACCGGCCCAACATAGCCGGCAAGCGGCGCGATCGTCAGCACAACACCGGGGCCTTTTGCTTCCGTCAGCCCGGCCTCTTCGCGAAGTTCGGCGACGGTCGTCTCGAGCGCCTCTGCCCCGCCTGTCGCTTCTTTTTGTCGATAGTAGCGCAGCCGCTCCTCATACTTTTCAAGCTCGTCAAGCAGCTGCTGTTCTAGTTTCTGCTCTTTCGTCAAATCGGCGCGCAGCTGCCAAATGTCGCGCGTGTCGCGTCCTTCTGCAGGCAGCGTCGTGCGCAGCCCCACCGCGATCATCATGCCAAACACGGCGGCGACTCCGGCAAAATACAGCTGTCTTTTTGGGTGCAATGCGCTTCACCGCCCTTTCTTATGGTTTGGGCGCAAAAATCGGATCAAGAACGATCGCCTCTTGCTTTTCCACTTTCACATCGACATGGTCTTCAACGAGCTGATCGACAACGCCGCCAGGGAGTCCGAGCGCGGAGGCGAGCACATCCGGATTGCCGATCGCCGAAATGACAAACGGGGCTGCATGCGGCGTCCCATCCACTTCAATGACAGGGCCGTTGCAAACGATGTACGAACGATGGGAAATGCGCTGCCCGTTAATGGCAACGGCTTCAGCACCGGAGATGAGCAGCTCATGAACGACGCTCCAGACGTGCTGTTCGTGAACGATGTAATCGGTAGCGCTCGCTTCAGAGGGGATATAAGAGGAATCGGAAAGCGTGACTGCAACGCCTTTCCCTTTCACCCTCGCTTTTCCGATATACATGCGCAGCTGTTTCGCTTCCTCTGCCAACCCGGCTTCGCTTTCCTGCTTCTCGGAAAGCTTTTTCTCCCATGCGGCCAGCTCCTCTTGTTTTTGAACAAGCTGTTGCTTGAGCGACCGGTTTTCTTTTTGCAAAGAAAGAAGCGCCGAACGATATTCATACTCTTTGCTCCACTCGCCGTCCCTCCATTCGCGGCGGGACGCTTCTTTGCTGGCGTGCTGATACGAAAACCCGAGCATGGCACCGAAAATAAAGCAAATGATCGTCAGAAGGATGCGGCTACGAGCTTGGCGCTTCATCGTCATCCTCCTTTTTCGGCGGATCGTAAGGAACAAAGTAGCTGCCGACTTCCAAATGAATAACTCCTTTGACATTTCGGTCCAGCGCGGCGACAATCGCCGGATAATGCGCCAGCTTGTCGGCAAAGCGCCGAATCGTCGCGCTCACCTCATAGCCATCGTTCATATAGACGATGACGCGGTCTTCATACTCCTTCGTCGGCTTGTAATGAATTTCCGACATGGCGCCAAGCACGGCGGCCGGCAGTTCGGCCAGTTGTCCCGTCATCTCGGCAATGGCGTCGCCGTTTTTCCAGCCGACCAAGACAGGCGCATCGGTCGGCGCCGTTTTGACGCCTTCCTTCTTCAGCAGCCGCCCGTTTTCGAGCAGGGGAAAAAACGTTTGCTGATCGTATACATAGGCGATCCGCCGCCATTCGCGGACATGAATGACAAGCGTATGCGGCAGCCGCTTTTTGACCGTTACCTCTTTCACTTCCGGATGGCGGGCGATGTTCGCTTCCACCTGTTGTTCCTTCACTTTCCAAAAGCTTGTCCGCTTCGTCACACCGCTTAGGCTGATGATGCGCTCATCTGACAAATGGCGGTTGCCGCTCACTTCAATGTGCCTGACCGCGCTAAGCGGCGATTGGAAATAAAGAACGCACAAGATGGACAGAAAAAAGAAGAACAAATACGCAATCAGCCGGCGGTTTGCTTTTTGACGACGCCGCTCTTTCAACTTTGGCACACGATCCTCTAGGACGACGACCTTTCCTTTTTCCATCGCATTCCCCGCTTTCTTTCTCCAACGCCCTGCTTTCCGCCGCTGGTCTGTTGGCCCAACCCATGAGGCCGATGCCGTTTTTTTGCATTTGTTTTCATTATATCACAAACAAAAAGCGAGCGAGAGCCTGTTTTTGCCGCATTTGCCGGCACTGTTCGACGCGCGGGCGAACAAAAAAGGCGGCGGATCTTCGCCGCCTGCCTAATAGCGGGCATGCCGGCTGATGTTCAGCAGCACGCCGATGGCCATAAGCATGAGCGTCAGCGATGATCCGCCGTAGCTCAAAAACGGAAGGGTGATGCCGGTGACGGGCATTAATCCGGTCACAACGCCAATGTTGATCATCACTTGAATGGCGATCATCGAAATGATGCCAAGCGCCAAAAAGCTGCCGTACAAATCGGGCGCGCCAAGAGCGATGCGCACCCCGCGCCAGAGGAGAAGGGCAAAAAGCAATAGAACGAGCGAGCCGCCGATAAAGCCGAGCTCCTCGGCCAAAATGGCGAAAATAAAATCCGTTTGCGGCTCCGGCAAGTAAAAAAACTTTTGCCGGCTTTGCCCGAGCCCGAGGCCAAACAAACCGCCCGGCCCGATGGCATACAGCGACTGAATGATCTGAAACCCGCTTCCGAGCGGGTCCTCCCACGGGTTTAAAAAGGACGTAATTCGTTTGATCCGGTACGGCGCGGATAAAACAAGGGCGGCAAACCCGGCGAGCCCCAAGATGCCAAGCCCGGCAAAATGGCTGAGGCGGGCGCCGGCGACGAAAATCATCGTCACACAAGTGCCGACCATGACCGTTCCCGTTCCTAAGTCCGGCTGCAGCATAATCATGCCGAACGCGCCAAACACGAGCAACAGCGCCGGCAGCAGTCCCTGTTTGAACGAAGGAATCTTTTTTTGGTTTTCCGATAAATATTTGGCCAAAAAGGCGATCATGGCGAACTTCATAAACTCAGACGGCTGAATGGAAAACGCGCCGACGCCGATCCAGCTGCGCGATCCGTTCCGCACCATGCCGATGCCGGGAATGAGCACCAAAACGAGCAGCACAAAACAAACGCCAAGCAGCACTTTCGACCAGTCGCGCCATACCCAATAATCGATGTTCATGACAAAAAACATCGCGATGACGCCAATACCTGCGAACAACAGCTGGCGCTTGGCAAAGAAAAACGAATCATTGAACTTGTATTCCGCCCAAATGGCGCTCGCGCTGTACACCATGATCAGCCCGATGGCCAGAAGCGAAAACGTTAAAAGAATGAGCAAAATATCCGGCGCAGACCTTTTCCGCGGCAATGCCCAACACCTCTATTTTTGTAAACTAGAGGGAAAGGGCTGTCCCTTTCCCTCTATTTCAACTTATGCACGGCGTTGATAAAAATGTCCCCTCTCTCCTCGAAAGTTTTGTATTGATCCCAGCTGGCGCAGGCCGGAGAGAGCAAAATGACGTCGCCCGGTTCGGAAAGCTCGAAAGCAACCGGGACGGCTTTTTCCACATTATCGACATATCGGATCGTTTCTATTCCCGCTTGTTGGGCGATGCGACCGATTTTGGCCGCCGTCTGGCCGAACAATACAACGGCCTTCACCCGTTGCAAATACGGAAGAAGATCATCAAACTCATTGCCGCGGTCAAGCCCGCCAGCGAGCAAAATGACCGGCTCGCCAGCGAACGCCGAGAGCGCCTTTTGCGTCGCCAAGATGTTCGTCGCCTTCGAGTCGTTGTAAAACCGCCGGCCGGCGACTTCGGCCACATACTGAAGGCGGTGTTTGACGCCGGAAAACGTCGCCAGCACCCGGCGGATCGCCTCATGGCTGGCGCCGGCCAACTTGGCGGCCGCCACCGCCGCGGTGATATTCTCCAAATTGTGCTGACCTGGAAGCACGATGTCGTCTATTGGAATGACGGGCTCGCCATTCCAATAGACGGCGCCGTCTTGAACGTACGCTCCTTCGCCGAGAGGTTTCGTCGCCGAAAACAGCACTTTTTGCGCCCGAATCGACGAAGCGGCGGCCATCACAATCGGATCATCGGCATTGACAACGGCGTAATCGCGCTCCGTCTGGTTGCGGAAAATGTTGGCCTTCGCCGCCACGTACGCCTCTTTCGTTCCATGATAATCCAAATGCGCGTCAAAAATGTTGAGCAATACCGCAATGGCCGGCCGGAACTGATCAATGCCGGCGAGCTGAAACGAAGACAGCTCGGTGACGAGCCATTGTCCCGGCTTTGCCTCTCTCGCCACTTCACAGGCGACAAGGCCGATGTTGCCAGCAAGCAGCGGATCTTTTCCGTCCGCTTTTAACATTTCATAAATGAGCGTCGTCGTCGTCGTTTTTCCGTTCGAGCCGGTGATGCCGATAAACGGCCCTTCGGAAATGTGGTAGGCAAGCTCCACTTCGGTGACAACCGGCAGCCCTTTTTCCAGCGCCCGTTTTACCATCGGGTTCGTGTACGGAATGCCCGGGTTTTTCACGACAAGATCAAACGGCTCATCGAGCAGCTCGAGCGGGTGTCCGCCGCAAACGACGCGGACGCCAAGCTCTTTCAACTCTTGAGCCTCCGCATTTTCGGAAAGCGGCTTTTGGTCATTGACAACCACATCGGCGCCCAGCTCCACAAGCAGCCGCGCCGCCGCCACTCCGCTTTTCGCTAATCCAATGACCAGCACACGACGATGTTGATAAGACAGAGTCGGTTTCAATTACATCCACACCTCGATATAAATTCCTAACATGGCGAATAACAGCCCAACGGCCCAAAACGTGACGACAATGCGCCATTCCGACCAACCGACAAGCTCATAATGGTGATGAAGCGGGCTCATGCGGAACACGCGCTTGCCGGTCATTTTGAACGAAGCGACTTGAATGATGACCGACAGCGTCTCAATGACAAACACCCCGCCGATGACGACAAGCAATAGCTCCAGTTTCGTCAAAGCGGCAACGGCCGCAATCGCGCCGCCAAGCGCCAGCGAACCGGTATCGCCCATGAACACTTTCGCGGGATGGGCATTAAACACCAAAAAGCCGAGCACCGCCCCGACAACGGCCACGCAAAAGACAGCAATGTCGTACTGCCCCTGATTCCAAGCCAGCACCGCGTAAGCCCCGAAAGCGATCGCCGCCGTCCCTGCGAGCAGTCCGTCAAGCCCGTCCGTCAAATTGACGGCGTTGGAGCTACCGACAAGCATAAACAACAGCAGCACCCCATAAGCCACACCTAGCTCGACCGACCGATCGGTGCCAGGAATATGTAGCGCGGTGGAAAATCCGCTTTGACGGTAAACGGCAAAAAAGACCGCCGCAATGACGAGCTGGCCGATAAATTTTTGCCGGCTCGTCAAGCCAAGGTTCCGCTTCATCACCACTTTGATCAGATCATCGAGCAAACCGAGCGCCCCATAGCCGATGGTGACGAACAACAATAAGTACGTCCCTGTGGATACGGGGGTGAAATGGGGCGCCACCCATACGGTCGTCACCGCAATCGCCGCCAAAATCATGATTCCCCCCATCGTTGGGGTACCTGATTTTTTTTGATGCGACTTCGGCCCTTCTTCGCGAATGCTTTGTCCAAACTTCAACCGGCGCAAAAACGGGATTACGAGCGGCGACAAAATGACGGTGACGAAAAAGGAAACCGCCATGGCCATGATGATCATTGGCTCTCGCATACGTCTTCACATCCTTTAGCCGGCCGCACGTTCAGCCACCGCTTCTGCAAGTCGGCGAGCCGGCGGCGAACGTCCTCATCCACTGAGGCGCCATCGGGAAGGGTGAAGAAAAACTCCGCTTCCCCGGCGGCGCCGGACTGCTCCACATAGCGCGCAAACAGGGCGGCCGCCGCTTCCAGCGGCGATGGGACGAAAAAGAGCGGAAACTGGTTCGGGATGTAGCGCGGCAGCGGGTCGCCAAGCCGCCAAAACGCGCCGATCGCACCATGTTCAATCGCCAGTTTCAACGTTTCCGCCCCGTTTTCGAGCGGCACAAACAATCCTTTTTTCACTCGTCTTGTCGGATCGACAAATACGGCATGGAAGCGAATCGTTTCATCGACAATTCCGCGCGCCTCCGTTGCCACCGATTTCACCATCGTATACGCGATCATCGTCATCCTCTCTCCTTCAGCGCCATTCGGGCGACGGCGCGATCGTCAAACTCAATCACGTCATCGCCAATGATTTGGTACGTTTCATGCCCTTTGCCGGCGATCAGGACAACGTCCCCTTCCTGGGCGTTGTGTATCGCATAGCGAATCGCCTCTTTTCGGTCGGGGATCGTCACATACGCTCCCATGCCAGGCTCGACTCCCGCTTCCATGTCGCGCAAAATTTGCTTCGGGTCTTCCGAACGCGGATTGTCGGAAGTGAAAATGGCCAGATCGGCGAATTGCACCGCCGCCCGCGCCATCAGCGGCCGCTTCGACCGGTCGCGATCACCGCCGCAGCCGATGACGACATAGACGTTCCGCTTCGCAAACTGGCGCACCGTTTTCAAGGCGTTTTCTAGACTGTCCGGCGTATGGGCGTAATCGACGATGACCGTAAAGGGTTGCCCTTCATCAACCGTTTCAAAGCGTCCCGGTACCGGCTCGACAGCAGCGAGCGCAGCGGCGATCGCTTCCAGCGGAAAACCGGAAGCGAGGCAAGCGGAAGCGGCGGCAAGAATATTATATACATTGAACGCCCCGACGAGCTTCGTTTCGACCGCGGACGCCCCATGCGGCGTGCAAAGCCGAAACGCCATTCCGCTTGGGGTCATGCGAATGTCTTCCGCCGTTACATCGCTTTTTTCGTTTATCCCGTAAGTGATGATCGGCGCTGCCGTCATATGTTTATAATATTGCGAAACCGGATCGTCATGATTCAAAACGGCAAATTTGGGGCGCTGTTCGTCATAGCGGTTGCCGAGCTGGGCAAACAACAGCCCTTTGGCATTTCGATACTCTTCCATCGTCCCATGATAATCGAGATGGTCTTGCGTCAAATTCGTAAAGACGGCCACATCATAGTCGCAGCCGTGCACCCGTCCTTGGTGCAGCGCGTGCGACGATACTTCCATCGCGGCGAACTCGACCCCTTCATCCACCATTTGTTTGAACGTGCGCTGCAGCATAAGCGACTCCGGCGTCGTATTCACCGACGGATAAGAGCGGTCGCCGATTTTGATCTGCACCGTGCCGATCAGCCCCGTCTTTTTGCCGTTGTATCTGGCAATCTGTTCAATGATCGAAGTCGTCGTCGTTTTGCCGTTTGTGCCCGTCACGCCCACCAAATGAAGGCGATGGGTCGGCTGTCCATAAAACGCATCCGCCAATATGGCCATCGCCCGCCGGCTATCCGGCACGATCACGACCGGAACGTCAACCGGAAGCGGCCGCTCAGCGACCATAGCCGCCGCGCCGCGCGCCGCCGCCTCAGCGGCAAAATCGTGGCCGTCAACCGTAAATCCCTTCAGGCAAAAAAAGAGAGAGCCAGGCTGGACACGGCGCGAATCCATTTCGAGCGCAACGATATCCGGGTTTCCCCCGCGATGCGTCCAAAAACTAGGCAAACGGGACAATAATGTCAGCAGCTTCATGTTGGCCCATTCCTTTCCTTTCGAAATCGTCTGCCGAACGATGCGGACAGCGGAAAAAGGGGCCCAGCCAACCCGACGTGTCATCGCATCGGCCGCCCCTTGCCCGATCCCTTTACCGTTCTTTTGCGAAATAAATGCGGATGGTCGAGCCTTCTTTTACTCTCGCTCCCGGCTCTGGAGATTGTTCGACCACGACATCCCCTTCGCCACTAACATCTAATTTTAAGTCAAAAAGCTGTTCTTGCAAATCTTTTTTTGTCAACCCGATCAAGTTCGGCACTTCAATCACTTTCGGCTCGTTCCAATCACGCTCTTTTTCCAATTGATCCGGACGCGGCTTCACTCCGATCGTGCGCAAGCTATCTTCCATGATTTTCCCTACGATCGGCGCCGCCACCGTGCCGCCGAACTGAACGGTCCCTTTCGGATTGTCAACCGCCACGTAGACGACGAGCTGCGGATCGTCCGCCGGAGCAAAGCCGATGAACGATACGATATGATTGTTTTGCAAATAGCGTCCGCCTTGCGCCTTCTGCGCCGTTCCGGTTTTTCCGCCGACGCGGTAGCCTTCGACATACGCCTTTTTCCCTGTTCCTTGCGCGACGACGCTCTCAAGCGCGTACCGGACTTGTTTGGATGTTTCCTCGGAAATGACGCGCCGTTTTGCCTTCGGGGTATTGCGGCGCACGATTTCCCCCGTCTCCGGGTCAACCCATTGCTTGGCGATGTATGGCGTGTACAAAATGCCGCCGTTGATCGCCGCCGATACAGCGGCCACCTGCTGAATCGGCGTCACCGACACCCCTTGGCCGAACGCCGTCGTCGCCAGCTCCACCGGCCCGACTCGTTTTAAATCAAATAAAATGCCCGTTCCTTCCCCTTGCAAATCAATGCCGGTTTTCTCGCCAAACCCGAATTGCTTAATATACTTAAACAACGTCTCTTTCCCTAACCGTTCCCCCAACTCGACAAATCCTGGGTTGCACGAATTTTGCACGACTTCCAAAAACGTCTGCTCTCCGTGGCCGCCTTTTTTCCAACAACGGAGCGTAGCGCCGGCGACTTTCGCATACCCCGGATCAAAGAAATGGTCTTTCAGCAAGTTCACTTTGTGCTCTTCCAGCGCCGCGGCCAGCGTAATGATTTTGAACGTGGATCCCGGTTCATATGTACTCCAAATCGGCAAGTTGCGGTTGTAAATTTCTGGCGGAACGTTGCGGTAGTTGGACGGGTCGAAAGTCGGACGGCTTGCCATCGCCAAAATTTCGCCGGTGTTCGGGTTCATGGCAATGGCAATGATGCCATCGGGATTGTATTTCGCCTCCGCAATGTCGAGCTCCCGTTCGATGATCGTCTGAATGCGCGAATCGATCGTCAACACCAAATTCAAGCCGTCGGTCGGCGGCGTATAATCATCCGCCATGTCGGGCATGCGCCGGCCTTTGGCATCGGAGTAAAACTGCACCGATCCGCGCTCGCCGCTCAGCTCCTTATCATAATACAGCTCAAGCCCGGTGAGCCCTTGATTGTCGATGCCAGTGAAGCCGAGCACATGCGACAAATAGCTGCCAAACGGGTAATAGCGCTTCGTGTCTTCGGCAATATACACGCCATCGAGATCGAGAGCGCGCACATCCGCCGCCTTTTCATCGGAAATTTTCCGCCCCTCTTTGAGACGGACGATCGATGTTGGTTGCGTGATTTGTTTATAGATCGATTCGACGGAGCCTCCCAATGCCTGCGCCAATTTTTCCGCTGCCTGCGCTGGGTTTTTCACTTGTCGGGGAATGACGTACACCGTCGGCGCGCTCATGTTGGTCGCCAACGGGACGCCATTGCGATCCAAAATTTCGCCGCGTTTCGGCTCAAACGGAATGTTCCTGCCCCACAGCCCTTTCGCCCGTTCCGCTAACAGATCGCCGAGCCAAAATTGGACGTAGCCAAGACGAAGATCGATAATCGCAAAAATCAAAATTCCGATCAAAAAGACGATCGTCAACCGCTTGCGCACGGTCACGTACGATACGCGCATATGGCGGAACCTCCTTTATCGTGGGCTCGTTCCACTATATGCTTGTACGCCCCGTTGTAGAACGGCAAAAAATCATTCATGCGGGCCGTCGTCTTTTCGTTCCGCTGCCTCCTTCGCCTTTCTCGCCGCCGCTTCCTCCCACTGGCGCGGCGGAGCGAGCTCGACGATCAAGTAATCTCCTTTGCGCACTTCCGCCCCCGGGCGAATATTTTGGCTGATGACGTAGCCGCTTCCTTTGGTGCTCGGCCGCAATCCGAGAACGCGGGCCACTTTCATGGCGTCACGAAGCGAAAAGCCGCGTAAATCCGGCATCGCGGCGGTCCCATCCGTCTTGAGCACGACTCGCTCGCCCACGAGCACGTCCTCGCCGGCTTGTGGCAGCTGGTCTTCAACGTAGCGGCCGCGACCGATCACGACCGGGACATAGCCGCTTTCTTTCAACTGTTTGGCGGCCAGTTCCGCCGGCTGGCCGATGAAGGAATCGAGCGGCCGCCGCGCCGCCTTTTCTTCGGTGCGCTTCTCTTCGACCGGTTGAATGTGCAAATATTGCAGACTGCTTTTCATCACCGTTGTAAAAATTTGCGACACCGGCGCCGCCCCGGTTTCGGTCACATCGAGGTGCGGCTGTTGAACGGCGACGTACATGAGCAGCTTCGGGTCATCGGCCGGCGCCATGCCTAAAAAGGAAAAAATGTAGTTTTCCCGCCCGGTCAAATAGCCGCCGGTGGCGGACGGAATTTGCGCCGTTCCGGTTTTGCCGGCGACGCGGTAGCCTTCGATTTGATAAGGACGGCCGGTGCCGTGTTCCGACGTGACGACCGTCTCTAAAATGTCACGCACTTTTCGCGCCGTTTCCGCCGTGATCGGTTCGCCGACCACCGTCGGCTCATGATCAAGGAGGACTTTGCCGCTGTCCGGATCGACGACTTTTTCAATGACGTACGGCTTCATCATTTTCCCATCGTTCGCGATCGCTGTTGCCGCCTGGATTTGCTGAATCGGCGTCACCGATGTCCCTTGGCCGAATCCCGTCGTGATCCGTTCGATCGGATAGCGGTAGCGAATTTGTCCGACCGCCTCGTTCGGCAAGTCAATGCCGGTTTTTCGATCGAAACGGAAGCGGTGCAAATATTGCAAAAACCGGTCTTCTCCCAGCTTCTCTTTCACCAAAATCGAGAAAGCGACGTTCGAGGAGCGCTGCACTCCTTCATTGAACGTAATCGTTCCCCAACCGACATCGTTATGGTCGCGGATCGTATTCGGCCCGACTTTGTAAGAGCCCGAGCGGTACGTTTCATTGCCGTTGTACACCCCTTCGTTAATCGCTGCGGCGAGCGTGAACACTTTCATCGTCGAGCCCGGTTCGTACGGGTAGGAGATGGCGTCATTGAAAAAGTTGGTGATGTTGCGCTTGTTGGGGTCAAAGCTCGGGCGAGTCGCCATAGCCAAAATTTTTCCCGTTTTCGCATCGGCAACAATGGCGATCATCTTTTTCGGCCTATATTGTTTTTCAACGCCGTTCATGGCGTCTTCCAAAAACGTTTGAATTTTTTCATCGATCGTTAAATACACATTCGCTCCGTTGTTTGGCTTGACGATATGCTCCTTTCCCCCGGGAAGGCGAAACCCGCTCACATCGCCGTCGAAAGATACATAGCCGTCTTTTTCGCGCAAATAGCGGTCAAGCTGTTTTTCGATTCCCATTTGGCCGACCGTTTCGTTATGCTCGTTTTTTTGCGCGTAGCCGACCACATACGAAGCGAACGTGCCGTTCGGATAAAACCGGGTCGTATCGCGGATGAAAGCGATGCCCGGCAGGTCGAGCGCTTCAATTTTCCGCTTCAGCTCAAAGCTGATGTTGCGGCCATACGATCCGAACTCTACCTGCTTCGCCTTTTTCGTTAAAATGCGCTCCATCTTTTCGACGTCCATGCCGAGCAACGGAGCGAGCTTTTTCGCCGTTTTTTCCGGATCAACGACATGGCGCGGATGGTCCGGGTCGGTCGTCATGTTCGGATCCAACACCGCGACAAGCGTGTAGGAAGGCACGTCTTGGGCCAAAATGCCGCCGTTGCGGTCGAAAATCGTGCCGCGCTTCGCCTCAAGCGTCCGCGTTTGCTTGCGCTGCTGCTCGGCGATTTCCGCCACCGGGTGCCCTTCCGCTTTTCCGGTCCATCCGAGCTGGATAAAGCGGGCAAACAAGAGCGAGAAAGCCAATCCGAACAGGCAAAACAACAGCCATGCCCCCCGATGGGTGTTGCGATGCTTCTTTGTTTCCATCGGCCATCATTCCTGCACAACTTTCACGCGGTTTTCGTCAAGCGACAAACCGAGCTCTTTCGCCTTTTGCAAAATGCGCTCGTACGCGCTCAGCCGCTGCACCTCGACGTACAAGTCGTTGTTCGCTTTTTTCTGCTCGCCAATCGTCGCTTCAAGCTGCTGGACATGCCGGTTCAGCTCATAAAGGCGCACTTGGTTGGCCACGATGTGAACAGCCGCATAAACGACAACCAAGAAAAACGAAACAAACAACAGCTTTTCAGCAAGCGACAGGCGAAAACGCCGCTTCCGCCGCGGCGCCCGGCTCGGCGACGCGGCCGGACGTCCTTGTTCACGCACGACTTTGACAGCTGCATCGTTCACCATTGTTCCCCTCCTGTTTCTCCATTCGTTTTGTTCGGTATGGGCAACCGCCATGTGGTCATGGCCGTTCGATGTCATGTCCCTTCTTTTGCCCTTGACGGCCGTTGCCCTACTGGGCGCTGCGCCTTTGCATCGGTCATCGTTTTTCAGCGATGCGAAGCTTGGCCGAGCGGGCGCGATGGTTTTGCTCCAACTCGTTTTCCGAAGGAACGATCGGCTTTTTCGTAATGATTTTCAGCACGGGCCGCCCTTCCTCGGGAAGAACCGGAAGCCCCGGGGGAAGCGGCGGACGCTCGCTCGCCTTTTTGAACGTTTCTTTGCAAATGCGGTCTTCAAGGGAATGAAACGTAATGACGCTCACGCGGCCGCCCGGCGCTAGCAATTCAATCGCCTGCTCGAGCGCCTCGCGAAACGCTTCGAGTTCATCGTTGACCGCGATGCGGAGCGCCTGGAAAATGCGCTTGGCGGGATGCCCACCGCTGCGGCGCGCCGGTGCCGGGATGGCCGCCTTGATCACCTCGACGAGTTCACCGGTTGTTTCAATCGGCTTTTGGCGGCGCGCCTCTTCAATTTTGCGCGCGACTTGCTTTGAAAACTTTTCCTCGCCGTAGCGAAAAAAAATGCGCACGAGTTCCTCATATGGCCAACGATTGACAATTTCCGCCGCCGTCAGCGACTGGGTACGATCCATCCGCATATCCAGCGGCGCATCATGCTGATAGCTGAAGCCGCGCTCCGGTTCGTCGAGCTGCGGCGAAGAAACCCCTAAATCAAAAAGGACGCCGTCAACACAGTGAACGCCAAACGCTGAAAGCTCTTCCCGCAAAAATCGGAAATTGCGGTGCACGAACTGCACTCGCTCGCCGTAGCGGGCCAGCCGTTTCCGCGCATGAGCAATGGCGGCTTCGTCTTGGTCAAACGCAAACAGTTTGCCGCGTTCTGAAAGAAGAGAGAGCAAATATTCGCTATGGCCGCCGCCGCCCAACGTACAATCGACATAAACGCCGTCCGGGCGAACGTTCAGCCCATCCACCGCCTCTTTCAGCAACACTGTTGTATGTCGAAACACATGTCCACCACCTTTGCTGCTTGCCGGCTCCTTGGCGTCACCAAGGGCCGCTCCCTTATTATATCGCAAACAGAAGCAAAATTTTAGCTTTTTTTGTAAAAAACCGTCCCTTTTTGTTTCTTTTTGTCGGATGGCGAAACGAGCAGTGCGCTATCCGCCTCGACAGACTTTACTTTTATTTCCAAAACACGAACGTTGTTTTTTTACAATTCCTTTTACAAAAAAAAAATCCTGCTTGAAACAGGATTTTTCTTTTCGACTTTTTCTTTGAAAAAGCCTTATATATATACAATTTTATGCATTCCGTTTTCCGGAGCAGGGATGGACAAAAGTTTTTCTACAAAATCAAATCCGTAACGGTTCACATAGTAAAACACGTTCCAAATCCGCTCCTGCGGCGCGCCGTGCGGCCGAAGCGCCGTTTCCACGCGCCAAAATTTCCGCCATTGGGTTTCGTGTTTACGCAAAAGCGCCCGCTCTAGCGCCTGTTGAAGAAACTCGATTTGCGCCTGGATGATGGCGGCATTTTTCGCCATCAATCCCTCCAATCCGCAATCAATGGCCATCCCGAGCTCCCGCAACGGCCGATGCGCCGCCTCCACTTCCGCTTTCGCTTTGGCAAACGCGCTCGAAAGCGGGGCTTCCGCCGTTCGTTTCAACCACTGCTGCTTCACCACATCAAGCTGCCCGCGCAATACGTCAGCCGCTTCCAAGCCGAGATCGTCCAAGTCCGTTTGCAGCGAACGGCTGACGATCGTCGCTTGCAACCGGGGCACAACCGGCGGCATTTCCATCCCGAACAGCGGAAACGTCTCCTTCAATTCCGCCCAATAAGCGATCTCGCCGGGCCCGGCGACAAACGCGAGCGTCGGCAGCAAATATTCTTGCATGAGCGGGCGGGTGACGACGTTGTTGCTGAAACAGGCCGGCTTCGTTTCAGCGAGCGCGAGCAGCTCTTCCTTCGTCCAAGCGACATTCCCCGCTTTAGTGCGAAACCGTCCGGTTTGTTCATCGTAGTGCAACAGCGAGCGCTCATGGCCGTCGTAATAAAACAAATTGGCCGCATCAGGCCCTATTTCAATGAGCGGCGCATACCCGAGCGCGCGCAGCGCTTCTTGCTGAGCCAACACAGCGGACGTTACGTCCCGGTGACGGTTGACAAGCTCGGCGAAAAAACGGCGTTCAAGCGGGCGCACGGCGGCATCGCCGGCGTTCAAAACGACCAGTCCCTCATCGGCGAACAAACGCAGCACGATGGCGGCAAAAAAGTCGACAAACGTAGCCGCCCCATCGAGACAGGAAAAAAGGAAGGAGAGCAGTTCATTCGTGACGTCTGTTTCCCCGTACGTTTTGACGACGCGCTCCACCCACTCTTCGGCCAACCGCCGATCAAGCGGGAGATCGGCCGCCATCCGCCTGTCATTGACCTTGTGCGGATAGACGGCTTTTTTCACTTCTCCCCCTTCCACCACGTAAACGTGATTGATCTCGGCGATATCATGGTCTTCGCCGGCGATCCAAAACAGCGGGACGACCGGCACACCTAGTTTTTCCTCTTGCTCTTTGGCCAAACGGATGATCGTGATGATTTTATAAATTGTATAAAGCGGACCGGTCAACAGCCCGGCTTGCTGCCCGCCGACGACGACAACGCTCCGCTCGTCGCTCAATCGTTCAATGTTGCTCATCGTCTTGGCTCCCGCCGCCAGCCGGCGATGGTAGGCGCGCAAATAATCGGCGAGCGCGCGTCGAGCATACGTTTTTTCTTGCAAATAAGACAGCCGCCGGCGGAACGCCTCATCGTCCACTCGCGCATAGGCGAACCCCCGCTCAGCTGGAAACGCGCCTGTTATGTAATCAGCGGCCAACTTCGTCGCTGCCGGCAGCGAAATGTCGCGAACTTCCATGGCCCAAAACTCCCTTTCTATGTATTCTTTCCTGAGTATAGCACGTTTGGCGCCAAGAGAAAAAAGCCATGCTCAGCCGTTCGGATGTCGCGCCTCCCTTGATCGATCGGGGGAAACAGCGACGTTCACCCGTTCCATCGCCAATCAAGGCAAACAGCGGTTTTTCACCAATCCACTAGAAGGCTGGTGATTTAAGCTTATCAAGCCCGTTTCTCAAACAGATAAGCCTTGTCGCGTCAAGAGCGCCTTTCAAACGTTCCCCCATTGCTCAAGAGAAACGACCATTTTTCACCGCCCTCCTAGAAGGCGGAAAGAGGCGTCTATATCCGCCTGCGTCGCCATTCTAGTTTTTCACCACCCCACTAAAAGACGGAAACCGCCTCTTCGCTAGCCGGCCACCGGAGATCCGGATCGAGCTGCGCGCCGCCCCTTCCTCTTTTAAAGGCTGGCCGCAATGCGCACGACAATGCCGTAGACCATTAGCCCCACGTAAAGAGAGGCAAAAATAAGAAAGCTCGCCCGCCAAAATAAGCGAAACACCGCGCGCAGACGGAAGTCCCCTTGTTTTCGCCAATAGCCGAGCGCGATCAATCCATGCAAGACGAACAAAAAGAGAAGAAGAGGAACGAAGTACGACCGATGAAACACGACCGCCAGCAAAAAATAAACAGCGGCGATGAAAAACACCGTTGCCGCGTTGACGGCGGCGTAAAACGATGACCGCTTGCGCCGGCCAAACAGGCGTGCGCCAACGTAGACGAGCAAAAACAACAAAAGCGGCGCGGTAATAAACGTTGCCAACGCTGAAGCAAGCCACTCATCCATCCTCCTCCCTCCCTTCCTTTCCTTTGATGGCGCAAAGCAAAAAGCGAATAAGCGGCAGCGTCACCCCGCGCGCTTCACCTTGTTGAAGCACATAGCCTAAAATGGCGTCAATTTCCGTTCGACGCCCATGCGCCAAATCCATATACATCGACGAATAGTTGTCCGCCGTTTTTCGGCAGATGTGAACGATGCGTTCCCACGCCCGCTGCTCATCGGCAAGCGCCAGCGCCTGCCGCACTTCATCAAACAGCTGCGCCATCATCTCGCGATACGGAGCCACCTTCAGGAGCGCACCGTTGTTCACTTGCAAAAGCGCCGTGAGCGGGTTGATAACCGCATTGACGACAAGCTTGTCGACAAGCATGCGCTTCCAATCATCGGCCCACTCGATCGGAAAATGAGGATCGTCGCTCTGAAGTTCGCGAGCAGCGCCAATCGAGCCGAAGCGGACTGCCAACGTCAACTTGCCGACGCCTGTATGTACGACTGTGCGATCATCCCGTTTCCACGCCCCGTGTTCAACGACGCCAGCCAGAATCGTTTGGCCGGCCAACAACGGAAGCGAATCAAGATGGCCCATGCCGTTTTGCACGAACACGAGGGTGTGCACGCGACGAAACGCGTCGGCTCGTGCCCAGATGGCATCAAGGTCATACTGTTTGACCGCTACGAACACGAGCGGCTCGTCCAGCTCCGCGTCGGCAAACGGCCGCGCCCTGACCGCCACCGTTGTCGTCTCCCCGTCTTTTTCGAGCGCCACCCCTTGCTCAGCCAGCTGTTTGGCCTGCGCCAAGCGTCTTGTGTACATCGTCACTTCATGGTGGCGTCCAAGGTAAGCCGCGAGCAGCAGACCAACCGCCCCGCCGCCGACAATCCCGATTTTCAAGCTTCCTCTCCCCCACTTTCTTGGCATATGACGTTAGCCTTATTGTAGCAAACATCTGTTGGTTCCGTTAAGAAAAAAAGCCGGCTAACAGCCAGCTTTTCAGCTTTCACCGGCGCCATCCGCCTCGTTCGGCGCCGGCTTCTCATGATCGGCCACCATTTGACGCGCCCGTTCCATAATCGCCAACAACGTCTTGTACTCTTCTTGAACGGCGGCCAACTGTTTTTCGAGCGCCTCTTTCTCCATTTGCAGCTTGGTTACCATTTGCTGGAGCTGCTCCATATCATTTTTCAGCGCCCGATTTTCGTCCGCTGCCCGCCGGGCCTCGCGCGCCTTTTGTTCCTCCGCCTGCAAAAACGCCAGCACGTCCGGCCATGACAAGTGCTGTTTCCCTTCCGCTTCCACCTTCGCCCGTCCCCCGCTTTCCTTGATCGCTGCCACCTCTTTTTTTCGCCTTTTCCGCTCTTGCTTCGCCAGTTCAATGTCCTCTTTATACTGCTTGCGGACGCACGAGTTCCACCGAAATCCGCACGCCGCCGCCGTCCGCGACAAACGTCGTCCCACTTCAGCAAACGCTTCCAGCTGGGTGTTGCCTTCGCGAATATACTGAAGAACGACGCTGGCCAACAGCTCATCTTCTTCCTTCGTCCATGCGTCTTGGCGGATGCCTGTCATCTCCTTCCCCCTCCCCCTGATCACCGCTTTGTCATTATATGTATGCGGCTACTAGAAACGGTAGAAGGAAAAATTACTTCTTGTGCAAAAAAGCGCGCAACGCCTGTTCATGTTCGCGAGATCCCCACAGTTCGGCACAGCGGCCGATCTCGGCGAAAAACTGCTCACGAAACCAAGCCGTTCGCCATTTTTCGCCGGCCGTCGCTTTGTACGCCTGTAAAACAGCAAGCGGCCGCTCCGTGTAGACCGCGAGCCGCTGACGCCATTGTTCGCGCCACGACTCGGCCGGCACAATGGCGTCTGTCCAACCGCGCGCTTTCATCTCCTCAGCCGTCATCAGCTCCGCGCGCAGCAAGACATCGAGCGCCTGTCCGTACGGAAGCTTGGCGAACAACATCGACGCCCCTCCCCAGCCGGTAGTGATGCCAAGCCGCCCTTGCACAAATCCAATCCGGCTCCCTTCCTTGACCAAACGGATATCGCAAGCGGTCGCCAGCTCGCAGCCGCCGCCGATCGCCGTTCCGTTGACGAGGGCGACCGTCGGTTTCGGAAACGTCAACAACTTGTACAGCAGCTCTCCCATGCGCGTAAGCATTTGTTTTGCTTCCGCGCCGCGCAAATGCCCAAACTCGTGTAAATCGCCGCCGGAGCAAAACGCCTCGCCGCCGGCGCCCGTTATGGCGAACACTTTGACGTGTTCATCGGCCGCCGCCCGTTTCATCGCTTCTTCCAACGCCTCCATCACCGCAAAGTTGATGGCATTGCGCTTTTCCGGCCGGCAAATCGTAAACAGGCCAACGCCAGCCTCATATTCCATTTTCGCTTCCATCGGTGCTTCTCTCCTTTCGCTTGCATCCCTCGCTGCTTCTCTCCCTTTTCGCTTGATGAATTGGGCAGCCATCGACCGATTTCCTGCCTGGCGGAAATAAAAAAAGCTGTCCGATAATCGGACAGCTTGTCGTCAGATGTCGGCCATTATTTGTTAACGACATCTCTTCCTTTGTACGTTCCGCATGCTTTGCAGACGCGATGCGCCAATTTCCACTCACCGCAGTTTGGGCATTGCACCATGCCCGGCACTTGCAGCTTGAAGTGTGTACGGCGCAGCCGTTTTCTCGTTTTCGATGTTCTTCGAAAAGGTACCGCCATCGTTCCCACCTCCTTGTCGAGCGCATTCAGCATATCGATGCCAGCGGGCGGCCGCCCTTTCCGGACGCCCCCCTGCCGGCAAACAAGGCAGCTGCCGGACCGAAGCGCTCGCTTCCGGCGCCTTCAGCCGGCAAGGCCGCTCATGATCATTTCTCCCGTTTTTCCTCAAAAAATTTCGCCAGCCCCGCCAGGCGGGGATCCACTTTGTTCGCCTCGCGCTCTTGCACGACTTTCTCCCATTCGTCCTCTGTGAGGACATCCCAGCCCTCTCCGTGCTGCGGCGCTCCATCAGCCGCCGGGCTGTCGGCGATGAGCTGCAATGGGATTTCCAGTAAAATGAGTTCACGGATAATCGGATGTAAGTCAACCGTATCTCCGGTCAACACATGGGTATCGTCATCCGTTTCCGCCAAACCGGCACCCTCGGCAAAAAACGTCTCCGTCGTCTCAATGGAAAACGGATAATGGACATCAACAAGCGTCCGTGAGCACGGCAGCACCATCGTCCCGGACAGCGTCAAATGAAACGTAAACTTTGTCGAAGCAACATCCGCTTTCCCTTGAACGCGCACCGGCGAAATGTCGCGAATCAATGTGTCGATTTGTTTCAAATCAGACACATCGATCGTCTCATCAATCACCATTTCCTTATGTTGGAAACGGCGAAGTTGTTGGACCGTCCATTTCATCAACTATCACCTCAAGGCAACGAATAAAATTATACGTTTCGTTTCTATTTTTGTCAATGTTTTTTCTTTACAACCATCAGTGTTGAAAGCCGACAGCGAAGGCAACAGCGGACGCGAACTCTCTCCGCTCGACACCTCTTGACCATCCCGCCCCTTTCGTTCACCAACGAACATCGGCGACGGAACCGGAACGCTTCCCTCCTCTTTCTTGACGCCCGCCAATCAGAGGCGCATAGTTCCATCATTTCCAAACGGCGCCCTCCCCATGCGCCCTAAAAGCCCGGCGAAAAAACGGCTGTTTTTCCACGGAGGCAAAAGGACAAAACGGTTGAACCGATGCCCTTGCATGCTTCATACTAAATGCATGGAGCGCCTCTTGCGAAAGAGGAGGACGGGCGTTGGAAGTTGCTTGCATGCTTCATACTAAATGCATGGATCCCCATGATGCGGTCTGGCCGGACACGTCCGGCCTCGCATTGTTTTATGTTCGCGAAAGAATTTTGAAACAAAAAGGGGACAAATGAATACAGATGGCTCGCATTTGTTTTATGTTTGCGAAAGAAACCATCGCCTTGACGAAAAGGAGCGAAAACCGTGAAAGCCGTTGGCGTGATTGTGGAATACAACCCTTTTCATAACGGTCATCTTCACCATTTGCAAGAAACGAGACGAAAAACGAACGCGGATTGCTTGATTGCGGTCATGAGCGGAAATTTCCTGCAGCGAGGCGAACCGGCCATCGTCTCCAAATGGGCGCGGACGAAAATGGCGCTCGCTTCCGGCATCGATATCGTCATTGAGCTGCCGTACGCCTTCGCTGTCCAAGCGGCGGAACGGTTCGCCTCAGGCGCTGTTCGACTGCTCGCCGCCATCGGCTGCCGAGAGCTTTGCTTCGGCAGTGAATCCGGGGACATTGCCGCGTTTTTATCGGCGGCCGACACATGGAGCGAGCAGCAGGAGCCATTCGATTCCCTCGTCCGCGCTGAGCTGGCGCGCGGACAAAGCTTTCCGAGAGCCGCGGCCGCGGCGTGGCAAGCGCTTGGCGCCGCTCCGCTCGATTTATCGAAGCCGAACAACGTGCTTGGCTTTGCCTACGTGAAAGCCATCCGGCAACACGCATTGCCGATGACGCCTCACACGATCCCAAGGCGCGCGGCCGGCTACCATGATGAATCGGTTTCCCACCCGTCGATCGCCAGCGCCACTAGCGTGCGAAAAATTTTGCGGCAAACCGGGCAGCTCGAAGCGGTCGCTGCGTACGTACCGGCCGCCGCGCTCGACCAGCTTCGCCAATATCAAGAGACGTACAGCCGCTTGCATGATTGGGAAATGTACTTTCCGCTGTTAAAATACCGGCTGCTGACGGCCACAGAAGCCGACTTGCGCCGCATCGCCGGGGTCGAAGAAGGAATTGAACATCGGCTGAAACAGCACATCGCCGCGGCGGAAACGTTTGCCGCTTTCATCGCTGCGGTGAAAACGAAGCGCTACACGTGGACAAGGTTGCAGCGTCTGTGCACCCATGTGCTGACCCACTTCACCAAAGAAGCGCAAAGCGAGGCGGCCGACCCGACGTACATTCGGCTGCTAGGCATGAGCGAAACCGGCCGCCGCTACTTGCAGCAGGTGAAAAAACAGCTGGCGCTGCCGCTCGTTGCCAAAGCCGCGAAGCTCAACGGCGATCCGCTTTACGAGCAGGAAAAACGAGCGGCGGCCGCGTACGCCGCCGCTTTTCCCGAGCCGCTTGCAAGCCGTGCTTTTCGGGAAGAATACGCCACAGCGCCCATTTACTTTTCCGGCATGGAGCGCAAATAACGAATCGCATCATCAAACGTATCGACCGGGACGATTTTCATTTTCGTCCCGATTTGCTTCGCCGTCCGCAGCGCCTCGCGGTAATTGGATGCCGGTGCCCCATGTTCGTTGGGCGCGAAAAACACTTCAGCCCCTTCGCGGTCAGCGGCCACCACTTTTTGCGAAACGCCGCCGATCGGGCCGACGTTTCCGTCCAGATCGATCGTTCCGGTGCCGGCGATTTTATGACCTTTCGTGATGTCTTCGGAAACGAGCTGATTGTAAATTTCCAACGAAAACATGAGCCCGGCCGACGGGCCGCCGATTTGTTCCGAATCGATCTCAACGGGCGGATCGGTACGGATGTCATACTCGGTCACCGGCATCACCCCAAGGCCGGCTTGATCGGGATGGTCTGGAAACGGCCGTAAAGCAATCTCGGTTTCCCGCCGCTTCCCGCCGCGGATGAACGTGACACGAACGCGGTCGCCTGCCTTCTTTCCGCGGAGATAGCTGACCATTTGCTCCGATGTGGCGAGCGGTTTTCTGTCCAAAGCAACGATGAGGTCGCCGGTTTTCAAGCGCCCGGCGGCCGGCATATCGGAAAGAACGCTCATGACATAAGCACCGCGCGGTTGATACGACACCGATTTCCCGGCCCGCCGATAGGCGACGATGATCGCCGCTTCTTTCGCCTGTTCCATGAGCTCAAGCTGGCGCAGCGTATAGTCTTTGTCGCTCTCCCCTTCCTGCTTGATTTCCTCCGCCGGATGCAGCTCATAAAACGGGCGGATATGGGCGAGCAAATACGATGCCACATTCGCCCGCCCCATCCGCACCGTCGTCAACATCAACGTGCCGGCATCGCGGTCACCGTGCTCAACGTGCACGAGCGGCCGTAAACTTTGCGCGCTTCCCGGCATCGTCACATAGTACGGCAATTTGATAAAAATGAAGA
This sequence comes from Geobacillus sp. C56-T2, assembly GCF_007829715.1. Lineage (NCBI taxonomy): Bacteria > Bacillati > Bacillota > Bacilli > Caryophanales > Anoxybacillaceae > Geobacillus > Geobacillus sp. C56-T2. The sequence continues at coordinate 1,033,477 of NZ_VJWB01000001.1, read as the reverse complement.
GAGAGGCAAGGACGACACCAAGAACAAAAGCAACGATATACGTTCGTCTTTTCATCGTGACGATGGCTCCTTCCACTGTTCCATCGCTCGGCGGATCGCAGCGATTTGCTTGCGCGCTTCCTCTTCTCCGCGGGCGATGATTTCCTTGATGTCTGTAAACGCTCGGGAACTGTACGATTCAACACGCGGACGAATCATCACGTCCGAAGCGAGCTGGCGATGGACGACGAGCTCCGCTTGTAAAATATCTAAACTTTGCCAAATCACATCCGCGATCGACGTGATTTCGGCGTTCGTGTTCAGCGGAGCGACATCAACGGCGATCACAAGGTCGGCGCCCATCGCGCGGACGACCGACACCGGCACGCGGTCGACAACGCCGCCATCGACCAGCAGCCGACCGTTCATTTCTGCCGGCACAAAAATGCCGGGGATCGAAATGCTCGCCCGCACCGCACGCGCCGCTTCCCCTTCCCGAAACACGACCTTTTCCCCCGTCCGCAAGTCGGTGGCGACCACCGCCACAGGCGGCGAGAGCTCCTCAAGCCGCTTCCCTTTCGTCAGCAACCGAATGAACTGCGTAATTCGTTCCCCGGCGATCAACCCCATTTTCGGCACTGTCCAATCAAGAAAATCGTTGCGCCGAAACGATTGGGCGAGCCGATAAAGGCGATGAAGGCCGTGGCCGCTCGCGTACAACACAGCGACAAGCGCCCCGATGCTGCTGCCGGCCAGATAGGAAATCGGAATTTGTTCGTCTTCCAACACGTTCAAAACCCCAAGGTGCGCAAACCCGCGCGCTCCCCCTGACCCAAGCGCTACGCCTATTTTCGGCGGCATGCCTCCTCCCCCCTTTGCTGCCGCAGCGTTCTCCGCTCCCATCTTATGGTCTAAAACGTCCCCCTATGCTCGTATATTAGGGTATATGAGGTTGTACCGCGCGAAGCTGCACGGCAAAAAAGGGGGGAGACCATTGAAACGAAACTGGGGAACAAAAGGGAAAACGGCGCTGCTCGCTTCCGCTGCCACCTTGTTCGCGTTTGCGCTCATTAGCTACCCGAAACAGTCGCTTGAGGCGTCCATCCGCGGCCTCACGATGTGGTGGGAAGTCGTGTTTCCATCGCTTTTGCCGTTTTTTATCGTCTCAGAGCTGCTCATCAGCTTTGGCGTCGTCAACTTTCTCGGCGTCTTGCTGGAGCCGCTCATGCGCCCGCTGTTCCGCGTCCCGGGAGTCGGCGGATTCGTTTGGGCGATGGGCATGGCGTCCGGTTACCCATCGGGAGCCAAGCTGACAGCGCGGTTATACCAAGAAAAGCAGCTGTCCACCATTGAGGCGGAGCGGCTCTCTTCGTTTACCAATTCATCGAATCCGCTGTTCATTTTCGGCGCAGTGTCAGCCGGATTTTTCCACAACCCACAGCTTGGCTTCGTGCTGGCCGCCTCGCATTACTTAGGAAACATCACCGTCGGGCTGATCATGCGTTTTCACGGCATCCGAAAGGAGCGGGGGCAGCCAAAAAGCAGACGCCGGCCGTTCTCGCTGCCGTATGCCTTGCGGACGCTGCACCGCACGCGGTTGAAAAACGAACAGCCGCTTGGCAAACTGCTTGGTGATGCGGTGCGCTCGTCTGTGCAAACGCTGTTGATGATCGGCGGTTTTATTATTCTCTTTTCCGTAGTCAATCAACTGTTGAACGTTATGCATTTCACCGAGCAGCTCGCTCCGCTCGTCCGCCGTCTGCTTCACCTCGCCCAGCTGCCGGAAGAGCTCGATATCCCGGTGTTTTCCGGCCTGTTTGAAATTACGCTCGGCAGCCAGATGATCAGCGAAACCGACGGGGCGACATTGCTGGAAAAAGCGGTGGCGGTCAGCTTCATTCTCGCGTTCGGCGGATTTTCCGTTCAAGCGCAGGTCGCGAGCATTTTAGCCGAAGCGAACATTCGCTTTCAGCCGTTTTTGGTCGCCCGCCTGCTGCACGGGCTCTTTGCTGCTATCTTTACATATGCGCTTTGGCAGCCGCTGTATGTCGAGACGGCGACTGGCGAGTCGGGCCACATTCCGGCGTTTTTCCATATGTTGACCTACGCTCGCCCTGAGGAACACTTAGGGCTGCCGCCATACGGGCCGCTGATCACCATGCTGTTCCTTTGCCTGTATATATGGCTGACGGCCAAAGCGGCCAGCGAACGGCCCCGCCGTTCCTAAATCCGCGAGACGCCCGCGCTGCTCTTGACCGCCTCCCTCGCCCGCTGCCGGCCCGGCCGGGCGAGGGGCGGGGCTGTCCGTCATCGCTGTGGCCCGTCGGCAGCCAGCGAAGCAAATTTCTTTTTGAGCGCCTGCTCGACAACCGGCGGCACCAGTTCGGAAATATCGCCGTTGTATTTGGCCACTTCCTTGACGATGCTGGAACTTAAAAACGCGTACTGGCTGTTAGTCATCATAAAAAACGTTTCAATGTTTTCGTCAAGAACGCGGTTCATGGACGTGATCTGCATTTCGTACTCAAAATCAGATACCGCGCGCAAACCGCGCAAGATGGCATTCGCTTTTTTGCTGCGGGCGTAATCAATCAGCAAGCCATGAAACGATTCGACATGGACGTTTGGGAGCGACTGCGTCACCGCGCGCAACAGTTCGATCCGCTCCTCAACGGTAAACAGCGGCTTTTTCGCCGAGTTGTTCAGCACCGCGACGTACACTTGGTCAAACACTCTCGCCCCGCGTTTAATAATATCCAAATGTCCGTAAGTCACCGGATCAAAACTCCCTGGACAAACGGCAATGCTCGCCATCGGTTTCGTCTCCTTTCCACCTGTAAATCGTCACACCGGTGATGCCGTATGTTTCCCGCTTCCATTGCACCAAGCCGTCGGCTGTTTCCGGCAAGCGCGCTTCCGCCGAATGCTCAGCAACGACGACGCCGCCAGGCTCCAACAACCGGCAAACGGCAAGCGCGGACAGAAGCGCTGGCCACTTGTTCTCTTTATACGGCGGGTCGAGAAAAATGACGGAAAACCGGAGGCCGCGTTTCGCCACCGCCTTCAGCGCTCGCTCGGCATCGTTGCAGTAAATTTCCGCCTGCTTCTCAAGCCCGCAGGCCGCGACGTTTTTTCGCACCGTCTGCACCGCTTTCCGATCGTGATCAACGAAAATGACGCGATCGAGCCCGCGGCTGAGCGCCTCGATGCCCAAACCACCGCTGCCAGCGAACAAATCGAGACCGATGCCGCCGGAAAAATACGGGCCGATGATGTTAAAGATGGCCTCTTTCACTTTATCTGTCGTCGGTCGTGTCGACATTCCTGGAACCGCTTGCAGTTTCCTTCCTTTGCACGTTCCGGAAATGACTCTCATCGCCTTCACCCATTCTTGGTCGTTTCCATCTCATCGCACGCAAAATCGATTCGTTGTAATCTTACCATAAAGTTGAGGAACGTCAAACTGAAGAATTTTTTCGCCCGCGAATGTATAGAAACGAGCGAACGGGCCATAATGAGTAATGGCAACATCATCGTTGCCAGTGACGGAGAAGACTTACGTTTCCCCATAAGTTCTTCCTCCGGTTTCTCCTCTCCCTTTTCTTTATTCTTTCCGTTTCTTGTTCCGCCCTGCGCGGAGGCAAGAAACTGGAAAGGACCTTGCGGAACGGTTCCGCAAGGTTTTTTTTATTGCAATCGCGGCCAAGAGCCGGTAAAGTTAAGAATGGACGATGGTTGCAAGGGGGAACAAGCAATGATCCAACGATTCATTGAACTTGGTGAAGGGTATTCCGATATATATGAACTGATCGAGCTGGCGCGCGCGAACCGTCATCGCGTCTCCGGCTTTTTCGCTTTCCATACGGTGAAACAAGGACGGGCCGTCGTTTCCTTGGCCGTTGTCCTGCATCCGACCGACCCTGGCGACTTCCAGCCGCTTTACATTTGCCGCGAAGGCATTCCCGACCCGGCTGTCAAGCCAAACAAACGGTATGAGCTGTTTGCCGAAACGGCCCAAGCGCTCGGTATGAACGTGATTCATCTCGACGTCAAGCCATCGACATGGTTTGCCGAACGCGATTTGTATTATCAACATTTGATCGGCATCATGCGCCTAAACCGCTTTATTCCCCCGCTTCAATAACGGGAACGAACGAGAGCGAAAACGAGCGGTTCCGCTTGCTCGATCAGTGAACGTGTGGCGAGCAGCACCGGTGCGACCAATTTTTTGATTGGAGAAATAGTGCTGGCAAATAGCCGGTTTCTTTCCACCGTCAGCGTTTGAGGGGAAACAAGCTTTCCGCCCCCGCTGCAGCGCGATCGGCCATGGCAAAAAAGAGGAGGGAGTTCCCCAAAAAAGCCGGAACTCCCTCTTTTCGATACGTACTGGCATTCCACCGCCTGTGATCGATGTGATTGAAAACCAGCGGCTTTTCCCGTTTTCGTCCTCATTTTACGATGGACGATGCGCAAATCAGCGAACATTTCGACCGTTTTCGTCCTCATTCCGCCGCGATTTCCCCACCCGGGCGCGTTCCGTGCCCTCTTTTCGTTCAGGCAAGCGGATAGGGGGAATCTTTCTCTTTCTCTCCTTTTGATTCGAATTCTAGCTTTAAAAACGGGCGGTACGATGGCTCCACCCGTTTGACAAACGGAAGCGCGGCGAGCTTTTTCATGACATAGTCCGCTTGCTCCATGTCGCAGTATAAGACGGCATACTTCAGCCGCTTGGAGATGTAATGAATGTTACCAAACTTGCGCAGCTGTTTTCCGTGTTTCAGCGAATGAAGCCAAACAATAATTCCTTGCCGTTGTGGAAACATAGTCCCTTCCCCTTTTTTCTATGTGCGGCAGCCGCAGCCTCCACCGCTTCGGCAGCCGCCGGAACAACCTGCCGACAAAAAGTACGGATTTCCGGTCGGCACTTTCACATGCTCCGATACCGCTTTGCCGATCAGCACGCTGATTTCATCAAGCAGCTGTTGCAGCGCCTTCTCCGCCTGTTTAAAAGCGGCGACGGTTTCGTGCAAATCCAGCTCCCGTTTCGCTTCGCGCACTGCTTTCATGATTGTGCGATAATCAGGGTGGTATTTGCCGAAGCGCTGCACGTCCTCATACTGCTCTTTGAGCTGAACAAATCGGGAAATCAGCTGCTGGGCGCGGCGGTCCTGCTTCAGCCGCCAAAATGCGCGGCGGTATTCCTCGGCCAGTTCGGACTCGACAATCATTTTCGCTAACCCTTCTGCTTTATCTAGAATCTCGATGCGCTCGAGAGTCGCAATTCTCACCAACATGGCACCTCCATATGTTCATCATACCATGAATAAAACGAAAAGGAAAAGGAAAGAGAAGGAGGGAAAACGAAAAAGGGCGTCCCGCGCTGTGGAACGCCCTCTTCACTAGGAGGCTGGTGATTTCGTGCAAAATGCTCCTGATTCCATCCATTTCTCAATGAGAGAAACTTTGCAGAACCAGCTTTCTTTTTTGAATGAACATGACACCGATTGGTGTGCGACAACGGTTTTTCACCGGCCTTCTAGGTGATCATGCGCGCATGGCAGAAGCGGCTCAGCCTACGCTCGACCGTAACAGCCGGTTTCTTCAATCCTTACGGAATCGAAACGTCAAATTCGTGCCCCACGCCGGCCGTTCTCCCATCGTTATAGACAAACTCCAGACGAATATGATGGGTTCCGCTCGGCAAGCCGCGCACAACAAAGGCGGCTGTATACACTTGGGTTACTTTTTTCCCATTGACATACACATCGACATGCCCGCCGCCGCTCCCTTGGCGAAACGGAAAGCGGGGAGCGAAACATTCGATGAACACGTCGCTTCCTTTCACCTCATGGTTGACGTGCAGCGGCGCATCCGCCCGTTCGGCATGAGCAGGCGCCAACGCCCAGAAGGCGCAGACAACGAACAGCATGGCTCCAGCCAACGATTTGAGCCGTTTCGGCAAAGATATCACTCCCTTTCTGACTCATAGTCTTTGCCGCCGACGGCCCAATTAGTCGTGTATGATGTCCAACCCGCTTCTCATCATGTTGGCTGTGAGTCGGAAGAAGCCATTAGTCGCGCATAGCTTTAAACACTTGCCACATCAGCGAAGCCATTTGCAGCGACTGGGAAAATTTTTCGACCTTGTCCGGGATCGTCAATTCATAATGACGCAACGCCGCCAGCTGGAACGCGGACAGCTCATGCGGACGGCGGGCAAGAATCCGGTACCAGCGCGGCTGTTCACGCAAAAATGCTCGCAACATCGGCTGTCCCTGCACATATTGCCATACGTCTTTTCTCATCGCCACCATCCTTCAATCCTTCCGAAAGGAAAACGGATGTTCATCTTTGTTTGGGCGCTGCTGGCTGGCCCCTTGGAATTCGGAAAGAATGCTTTGAATGGCACCAATCGCCTGCTGAACGTTCGCCAAATGTTTCTGCACTTCAGCGGCGTCCATCTGTCCAAGCATGGCGGCCAGCTTGTCGAGCCACTTGCTCGCCCCTTTTTCGCCTTCGTTCCGTTTGCCGTCCCTTTCCCGGTAACGATCCCATATCTCATCGTCCTCGCCGAACAAGTACCAGTCCTCATACACTTGCTTCCACGTTTTTTTGCCGCTGCGCACCTCTTGGATGAGTTTCGGATGTTTTTTTACAAACTGCTTAAACTGTTCAACGGATGGGTGCAAAGGCTTGGCCATGGTCGCTCTCATCCCTTTCCTCCACTCTTGCCTATCTGCCATATCATATCGTGCCTGACAGGCGAGGGTGCGCCCAATTTTCAACGCGGCGTAAAGAAATTTTGCGTGTAATAATCGCCGTAAACGCCGACGCCGAGATGCGTAAACTCCCGATTCATCATTATTTCCCGATGTTTTTCGCTATTCAACCAACCGATGGCCGCCTCAACGCCGTCCACTTGGTGAGCAGCGATGTTTTCCCCAGCCACCCGAAACGGAATGCGAAGCGCCTGCAACCGCTCCGATAAATCACCGTACCGCGGCGATTTATGGGAAAAAAACTGATGATCATGCATATCGCGGCTGTGCTTCGCTGCGGCCGCCGCCGCGTCGTCATCCCAAGCGAGAACAGGCAGCCCATGGCGGCGGCGAAAGAGATTCGTCCAGTCAAAAATTTGCTTCGCATTGCTGGCATCGATCATCCGCTGCTGTTCTTCCGAAAGGGTAGGAACGTCAGGTAGATGCCCGCGATAAACGAGCTCGTACGGCCGCAACTTGACAAACGTTTCCGCGTCCATTAAACGCACGGCCGCCACTTGGCCAGTGAAGCGGTCCACGTACAGCTGAGCATAAACGGCACCGACTTTCACCACCGGCCTTGACGAATAATCTTGCTCCGACAGCTCGAATCGATACGTTCCGCTCGGGAGCTGGATTTCAATATTGGATAGAACCGGCATCGTTTGAAAAATCGTCTGCAGGCGCTGGCCGACCGCAAACGGCTCAACGTTCACTCGTTCCCCACCGGCCAGGATGGTGACGACTTTTCCGCGAGCAACACCGACCTGGACATAGGAGTCGAGATGACGCCTGTACACCCACCATTCATATCCATAGGCGGATGGATCGACGCGATCAGGCCGACCGAGCTGTTGGTTCACCGCCTGTACTGGCTGGCCAATCAATGTCACTAAGCCGGCTGTCGCCTTCGGTTCTTTCAACATATGCCCATTGATTTCCGGCTGCCCCGGGGGGCTTGGGGGCGGCGGACTCGGCGTGAAAAAGTACAATCCGATGAACAAGAGCAAAAAAAGGAACATCCATTTCACCCAGCAACTCCCGCTTTCTGCACAGTCTTCTTACTGTCATTATAGCGGTTTTGGGAAAGCAAAAAAAAGAGGGCGGCCAAAAACGCCCCCTTTCTTTGCGAAAAAAGCGGCACAAGCTCCGTCGTCCTACGGATGGCGGGCCGGTTCAGAAATTTCGCTTAACGCGCGGCCAGCCCGTTCATCAGAATAACGATTCACCGCCAAATCGCCGAGGGAAACCATCCCGACCAACCGGCCATTCTCAACGACCGGGAGGCGGCGAATTTGGTGGTGCGCCATTAGATCGGCCGCCGCCTGCACGGAATCATCGGGAGAAACCGCCGTGATATCGCGGCTCATCACTTCCGTCACCGCTGTTGAGCCCGGATGCTTTTCCGCGATGCCGCGCACGACGAGGTCGCGGTCCGTAATCATTCCGACAAGCCGCCCATCGTCAACGATCGGAATGGCCCCGATATCGAAATCGCGCATCTTTACCGCCGCTTCATACATATTGTCAAGCGGGGTGCAATACTGCACATCCGTCGACATAATATCCCGCACCGTTTGCATGATTTTCCTCCTTTCTGTAGAAAATGCCGCACTGACGCGGATTTTCATCCTCGGGTAGAGGGCAAAACGTTGCCCATGGATCTTTTCCGTAAAAATGCCGCACTAGCGCGTAATTTTTATCCACGGGTCGAGGGCAGGGTCCGCTGCCCATGGAACTTCTCTGCGAAAATCCCGTCAGCAAGCGGTCGCTTTCATCCCCGGGTCGATGTTACATCGCTCCCCATGAAAATTCTGAACTGAGCCGGATGTTCATCCCCAGTGGAGGGCAACCCATTGCCCATGGAACTTTTCCGTTCTATATTGTGCGTCTTGGCGCGGGAAAAAATGCAAGACGAAACGGCAACGGCGGCAAACAATTCATTGAAAAACAAACCGTTTTCGTACTATTATAAATGAGGGGATCATTTCTTTTTGGCGCTTTCCATACTGCGTTGTTAGGAGGAAGAAGCATGAAATTTGAAAATAGCGGACTGGAAAATCAGACGGTTGAACTGTCCCGCCTTGATGACATTATGGAGCGCCTCGGCTTTGTGCGCGCGGGGCAATGGGACTACGAGCGGGTTACATACGACCGCAAATACGTTGTGAAAGAAGGGACGTACTATTTACGCGTCCAAGGGTACGCCATCGAAGGCGACGTTGATTCGCGTTATGCGCTCATCAAATTGCTCACACCGATTTTAGGCAAACATTATTATCCGCATGGCGTCGAGTATGGCGAAGATGAGCATTTCCCGTCTTCCCTTGTCAACCAGTGCCAAAACGTATTGGCCCAAGTCAAAAGCGAAATCGAGAAGATCAAAGAGTAATGAAAAAACGCATGAGACGTTTGCGCTCATGCGTTTTTTCACGGCATGGCGAGCCGTTTGACCACCATATCAACCGCCTCCGCTACATACGGGGTCATCGCCGCGATTTCCTCGGCAATTTGTCGCTGCAACTGGCGGCAAACGGCCATCACCGGCGCTCCGTAGTGCAAAGACAGCTTCACAAGCACGCGGCACCGTCCATCTTGGCCTGCTATGACAAGCGCTTCGCAGTCGTCAAGAACGACATCGCGTTGCTCCTGCACACACATCATCACAATCGTCAGCAACGTCGCCTCCACGGCGCTCCGCCTTCGGTATCGGAACGTATTCACCGCACTCCCCCGCTCTGCATTCTCTGTTTATGTTATGCTATGCAGCGCGGCCGGCCGGCGTCATTCGGCCGGCTAAAAACCTAAGATCGCCTTGAGGAGCGACGTCGTCTCTCCGCCCGGGTAAAGCACGTAAAGAAGCCAATAAACGACGACTCCGGTCGAGGCGCTGCCGAACCAAATGACGCTCGTAACCGGCCCTAAGCGGCGGTGGCGACCCCGTTGATCCTTTAGCCCTGTCCAAATGGTCACAAGGCCAAACACCGCCCCTACGGTCGCTAAAACGATGTGAAAAACAAGAAATACCGTGTAATACACTTTCACCGTTTCCGGTCCGCCAAAACTCGTATTGCCAATAAACAACGTCCGCGACATATAAATGATAAAAAACAAAAGCGCAAAAGCGGCAGCGGTCAACATCACCTTTTTGTGCGCTTCCGTCCGCCTGCGGCCAATCAAGTACCAGCCGTAGGCGACAAGCAAAGCGCTGATCACAATGCAACTCGTGCTGATCGTCGGTAAAATCGCCATAGCTTCTCTCCCTTTCCTTCGTCTCTTTTGCCATTGGATGGCGCCTTACAGTTTCGTCGGCCGCGGCGCCATATCCATGCTCGGTTCTTTTTCCCGTTCTTTCCGATACCACTCGCTAAAAATAAAGAACAACATAACCCCGTATATAATTTCTTGAATAATTTTCATCAATACCCCGCCGAGCTGCTGATCATGAAGCGGTGACATCGACAAAAACATTTGCGGTCCTGTCAAGTCAAGCGAAGCTAATATTCCTGACGGGACGCAAAGCGCCAACCCAGTCATCCATGCTTCCGGATCCGTGTACGTCTCATACAGCGGAGTGCCGGCGAAAATAATGAGGGCACAGGCCGGTGTGAGCAGCATGCCGTCGGCAAAAATATAGCCCATTTTTTTTAACCCGGATAATGTCGTCCATCCGGAAAGTTTATTCACAAGCGGCCACCACATGAAGAAGGCCGCAATGAAAATGGCTGTTGTGACAGACGCATGCAAGAACATATTTGTCTTTACGATATCGAAAATCATTGGGACATGGTACAAAGAGAATAACCCATTAAACAAAAGCAAAGACACAATTGGCTTTGTCAATAACTGAAACGAACGGCGCACCGCGGCAATCCGGAACATCCGCTCATAAAACAGCTCCGGAATCCCTAAAATAAAGCATTGCGGCACCGTTAAGTAAAGCAGCGCCATTTGCACCATGTGAGCGGTGAACGTTAAATGGCCCATCAAATCAAGCGGAGAGCCTTTGCATACGTAAAGAAGCACTATTCCTGTCAAAAAGTACGCCTTTTGTTTTCTTGAAACAGGGACATCAATGCCAAACCGCTGCCGCCACGGCCCGGTGACCGCGAGATACAACAAAGCAACGGCTGTCAACGCCAACAGAAAAAACGGACTCCAAAGGGCAACGGGGCCAAACATTTGCAGCGATTGAAACATACTACTTTCCCTCCTGCTCTGTCCTTTTCTCATTATACTACATGCAGCACCCGAAGAGCTATGGAAAAAGGGGAAACCGGTATCTGCACCGATTCCCCCTTGTGTTTACCACCAAATGACCGTCGAAAACGCCCAAACGAGCAGCAACATGACAAGCACACCGCCGTACATAAACATCGATGGAAATTCATGCCCTTTATGACTCATATGCATGAAATAGTACAACTGAAACGCCACTTGCACGCCAGCTAAAAGCAAAATAAACGGAACAACAAACCAATGGGAAAACTCTTCATAACCGACCGCGGCAAAGGCGATGAGCGTCAATAAAATCATCAGCACAAAGACAATCACTTGATGACGCATTTCTTCCGCATTTTTCCGGCGGCGATACGCTAGGTCGATGCGCTCATTTCCTGAGTTCGTTTGGTTCGCCATACGTTCACCCCACCATTCCCATTAAATATACGACGGTAAAAATGAACACCCAGACGACGTCGATAAAGTGCCAGTACAAGCTCGCGACGTAAAACTTCGGGGCATTATACAAGTTTAACCCGCGCTTGGCATTGCGAATCATAAGCGTCAAAATCCAAAGCAGTCCGAATGCAACGTGGGCGCCGTGCGTGCCGACGAGCGTGTAAAAGGCGGACGCGAAGGCGCTCGTCGTAAATTTATGGCCTTCATGAACATACTCATAAAACTCATAAATTTCCAAGGCCAAAAAGCCAGCGCCAAGCAGCACCGTAATGCCAAACCAAAGCTGCATTTTTTGAAAATCAAAGTTTTTCATATGATAAATGGCGTACACGCTCGTCAAGCTGCTCGTTAACAGAAGCATCGTCGCCATAAACACGATCGGCATTTGGAACAGTTCTTCCGCGGAAGGACCGCCGTTCGTTTTGTCTTTGAGCGCCAAATAGGTGGCAAAGAGAGAGGCGAACAGCACCGTCTCTCCGCCTAGAAACAGCCAAAAGCCGAGGAATTTGTTTTTCCCTTCAAGCGTGGCGCGCTCCGGCGCGGCTGGGAACGTCTCGGCCGTCAGTTTTTCTTCCACGTGCATCAGGCGTTCGCCCCCTTCTTCTCAAGTTCAAGCACTTCCTCTTTATGAATGTGGAAGCCGTGATCATCAATCACCGAGCGCAAGAACATCGCACCGAGCGTAATGAGCAAGCCGAGAATGCCGATCGGCAAGCCCCAAGCCGTCTCTTGATGGTACGTAAAACCGAATGCCGCGACAAACAAGCCAAATGAAATGACAAACGGCAAGAATGATGAATTCGGCATATGAATATCGCCGAGCGGCTCGGCCGGCGTCAACTCTTTTTTGCCTTCCATTTTTTCAAGCCAATAAGCGTCTAATCCACGAACGAGCGGCAGTTGGGCAAAGTTGTATACCGGCGGCGGCGAAGCGATGGCCCATTCGAGCGTGCGGCCGTCACCCCACGCGTCGCCCGCCACTTTTTCTCCTTTTGCCGTCGTGATCACGATGTTAATGAGCAAAATGACCGTGGCGACCGCCATAAAGAACGCCCCGACCGTACTGATGAGGTTGCCGGTCTCCAATCCTTGTCCGGGCAAGAATGTGAACACACGGCGCGGCATTCCCATTAGGCCAAGAAAATGTTGGATAAAGAACGTCAAATGGAAACCGATAAAGAACAGCCAGAACGTCATTTTGCCAAGCGTCTCATTCAGCATGCGCCCAAACATTTTCGGCCACCAGTAATGCGTGCCGGCTAGCAAGGCGAACACAACCCCACCGACGATAACGTAATGGAAGTGAGCGACGACGAAATAGCTGTCGTGATACTGATAGTCCGCTGCTGCCGCTGCCAGCATAACGCCAGTGACCCCACCCATAACAAACGATGGGATGAAAGCGACAGCATAATACATCGGCGTTGTGAACTGGATGCTTCCGCCCCACATTGTAAACAGCCAGTTGAAAATTTTGACCCCCGTCGGAACCGCAATCGCCATCGTTGCCACAGCAAAGATCGCGTTCGCAATCGGTCCCATCCCGACCGTGAACATGTGGTGCGCCCACACCATAAATCCTAAGAAAGCGATCAATACCGTCGCAAACACCATCGACGAATAGCCGAACAGCCGTTTGCGCGAGAACGTCGCGAAAATCTCAGAGAAAATGCCGAACGCCGGCAATACAAGAATGTATACTTCCGGATGGCCGAACACCCAGAACAAGTGCTCCCAAATGATCGTATTGCCACCGGCGGCTGGATTGAAAAAGTTGCCGCCAAACAACCGATCCATCATCATGAAAATTAACGCCACAGTCAGCGGCGGAAACGCAAACAAAATGAGCGCCGACGTCACAAACGTCGCCCATGTGAACATCGGCATGCGCATAAACGTCATGCCCGGGGCGCGCATATTAATGATCGTAACAAGAAAGTTAATTCCACCTATTAACGTGCCTATTCCGGAAATTTGCAATCCAAGCGTGTAAAAGTCGACACCGTGGTGCGCTTTCGAATCGAGCGCTAGCGACGCGTACGACGTCCAACCGGCGTCAGGCGCGCCGCCTAAAAACCACGAACAGTTTAAGAACAAACCCCCGAAGAAAAAGAGCCAAAACCCGAGCGCGTTTAAAAACGGGAACGCGACGTCGCGCGCGCCGATTTGCAGCGGAACAACCGCGTTCATAAACGCGAAAATAAGCGGCATGGCAGCCAAGAAAATCATCGTCGTTCCGTGCATTGTCAACACTTCGTTATACAGACCACCAACAAGAAAGTCGTTGTTCGGCTTTGCGAGCTGAATCCGGATGAACAGCGCCTCAAGACCACCGAGCAAGAAGAAAAATCCACCAGAAACTAGGTACAGATGGGCGATCTTTTTATGGTCAACCGTCGTTAGGTAATCCCATAAAACGGCGCCAACACCCTTTTTGCGAGTGATCGTGCTCACAGTGAAACCTCCCTTTACGCCTTTATTCCACTTTTAAGCTCATTAAATATTTCGTCAATGCATCAAGCTGCTCTTCTGTCAGTTGGTCGTATGTACCTGTCATTTTGTTTCCAGGTTTTACACTTTCAGGGTCGCGCAGCCATCTTTTTAAGTTTTCTTCATTGTGTTCTAAAATACCGGCAATCCGCTCACGATCGGCAAAGTTCGCCAAGTTCGGCGCTGTGCGTGCCTGTTCTGGACGCTTGTCCACCGGCGACACCGCATGGCAGCCAATACAGCTTTTATTGAAAATGGCTTCCCCTTGTTTGGCAACCGGATCGGTCACAACCGGCTTTTTCGCGTTTTGCATTTTCTTCACCCAAGCGTCAAACTGATCGCGCGGCAGCGGACGCACTTTGAAATCCATCAACGCATGGGACGGACCGCAAAGCTCCGCACATTTGCCGTAAAAGATGCCACCCGCTTTGTCTGTCGCTTTTTGGTCAAAGACGAGCCAAAATTGGTTTTTGTTGTCGGTGTTTGTGTCCATTTTGCCGCCGACTGGCGGAATCCAGAACGAGTGCTTGACATCCGACGCAATCAAGTTGAAATACACTTTCTCATTCGTCGGCACGACTAAGTCTTGGCTCGTAATAATGCCGTAATCCGGGTATTCAAATTCCCACCAATACAAATTGGCGCGCACGTTGACAACAACCGTGTCTTTATCGCGGTTTTTGTCATTCATCGGCTTCACGTCCGCGAGCTTAAACGTCGCCGATACCGTTGGCACCGCCAAAATGAGCAAGAGGATAATCGGAATGACAGTCCAAATAATTTCTAACTTATGGCTTCCTTCCACTTGCTTCGGAATTTTAGTTTCTTCCCCTTTGCGACGCCGGAAACGGATGACGACATAAACGAAGATAATCGCTACAACGATAATGACGAGCACCATGATCGACGTGCTCAACAACATGAGCGAATACTGCATGTCCGCCACTTCACCGGCAGGCTGGAGCGTCGATAAAAACGGCTTGCCGCAGCCGGCGAGCAACAGCGCCATCATCCCGAACAAGGAAAATAAGCGCCAGTTACGCAGCCCCTTCTTCATAGCTTCACCAAACCCCTCTTTCATTGATCTTTGATGTGGAGAAATGTATATCAATTCTTTCTATAGAGAAAGAATTTGACCCTGTTCACCAAACCGTGGCGATCACCATGGCCACAAACAAAATCGTCAAATAGTTGAGCGAATAGACAAACATCCACTTCGCCCATTTCAGATCGTCTTTCATCCTAAAGCCGGCAAGCCCAAGCAGCAGCCAACCGATGTTTAACAGCGTCGCCACGGTTAAAAACGGGACGCCTAGCGAAAACAAATAGAACGGAAGCGGCAGCAAACACGCTACCCAAACGACAATTTGCCGCTTCGTGATGGCAAAGCCATGAACGACCGGCAACATCGGAATGCCGGCAGCACGGTATTCCTCGCACCGCTTCATCGCCAACGCCAAAAAGTGCGGCGGCTGCCATAAAAACATGATGAAAAATAAGACGAGCGGAACGACATGAAAGTTCGGGTCGACCGCCGTCCAGCCAATCACTGGGGGAACGGCGCCAGAAATGCTGCCAACGATCGTGTTGATCGTGTAATGGCGCTTCGTCCAAAGCGTGTACAAAAACACGTACGCCACCATTCCGATCAATCCCACGACCGCCGCCGTAACCGTTGTCATCAGCAAACTCATTTCGCCGATGAAAACGAGCACGATCCCTGCCCAAAGCACGCGCCGCGCGTCCATCGTCCCGGTCACGGTCGGCCTCGTTTTCGTCCGCTCCATATAGCGGTCGATATCGCGATCAATATAGTTGTTGATGGCACACGAACCGGCGATGACAAGCGCCGCCCCAAACAGCGCAAAAAAGACAAGATGCAAGTTTTCCAAAAAATGCTCTCCCGTAAAATAAAACGCCAGCCACATCCCGGCGAACGTTGTAATCAAATTGGAATTGACGATCCCGATTTTGACAACCGACGACAACTCTCTCCAAACGGCCTTCACACTTGCCTCTGAACGATGCCCGACATCGTTCACTGTTTGATGTACCGCTTTCAAATCAGCCATGTTCCTGGTTCCTCCTCGCCGCGCCGCCTCGTCCCTACGGCGCCGTTATCTTGCTTGGCCAGCGATGCTTAACAGCCAAAGCAAGCGATTAGCACATGCTGTTTCTCTATTATATTAAATCACATTTTGTTTTCATCATGTGAACTTTTTTTGAATAATTTGTGTCAAATTTTTGAATCAGCGGGCGCCAAGCGGCGCTTTCGCTTGTCCCATTAATATTTCTAGCAAACTTATTCGACTTATTCAATACACAAACGTCATTTTGTGTTTCCGGCCGCCATCGTGTAAAATAGATTTGGCTTCGCAGCACGGTTGGCTGCGGTAAAATCCATCACTTTACTAATATGGACAAAATCCCAATTTCTCAATCCAAGAGGGTGAAGATTTTGCAACGTTCACTAAAATGGTTTGCCTCGGCAACGACGTTAGCGATGCTGTTTGTCCTAATCGGCGGCGCGCTTGTGACCAAAACAGGATCCGGCATGGGCTGCGGCCGGTCGTGGCCGCTGTGCAACGGCCAATGGGTGCCGGACCGCGTGACGCCTGAACTCATCATTGAGCTGAGCCATCGGCTCGTCTCCGGACTGGCCGGCATCATGGTGCTCATCCTTTCCATCTGGGCGTGGAGAGCCATTGGGCATGTGCGGGAGACGAAGTTTTTGGCCGTCCTATCGTTCGTCTTTCTCGTTTTACAAGGGCTGATCGGCGCCGCCGCGGTCGTGTGGGGGCAGTCCGATTTCGTCCTCGCCTTGCATTTTGGCATTTCGCTCATTTCGTTTGCTGCTGTGTTATTATTGACACTGCTGATTTTTGAAGCCGACAACATGTTTTCTGCCGCTTCGCTTTCCCTTGACGGCAAAATGCGGTTTCATATTTACGGCATCATCATTTACTCGTACATCGTCGTCTACACCGGGGCGCTGGTGCGCCATACGAACGCCAGCCTCGCCTGTCCGAGCTGGCCGCTGTGCGCGAAAACGCGCATCCTCCCGGTTCAATTTCATGAATGGGTGCAGATGGGCCATCGGTTGGCCGCCGCCGTCATCGTCATTTGGATCGCCGCGGCCGCGATCCATGCCGTGCGCCATTATCGCGGGCAGCCGGTCATCTACTACGGGTGGCTGATCGCCCTTTGTCTCGTGCTTGCGCAAATGACGACTGGCGCGCTTGTCGTGTTTACGCAGCTGAATTTATACGTCGCCTTGGCGCATGCCTTTTTCATTTCCTGCCTGTTCGGCGTGCTCAGCTATTTATTGCTTTTGGCGCTCCGCACCCGCCGCGCGCCGGCAAAAGCCGCCGACCATTCAGCGCGGGAAGCGGCGCCGGCGACGTTGAAATGACGTTCGTCCGTCCGCAAACCAAAAGGGGCTGACCGAAAAGGTTGTCTGCCTTCAAGTCGACACAACCGATCGTGCGGCAGAAGCAGTCAGCACCTATATAGCAACGAAAGAGGGTGTCCCGATCCGTTTGGGACACCCTCTTTTTGCGCGCGATGAACAGTTTCATTTGGACAGCTCGATCAGCAAGTCTCCCGCTTGAATGGCGTCGCCGCTTTTGACGTAAATGTCTTTGACAACGCCGGCAAACGGCGCCTGCACCGTCGTTTCCATCTTCATCGCTTCCGTGACCATTAAATGGTCGCCTTTATCCACTTTTTCGCCTTTTTCCACGAGCACTTTCACGACCGTGCCCGGCATGGTGGCGGCGATGTGGTTCGGATTCGTCCGATCGGCCTTGATGCGCTCAGCGACGGCCGCCTTGATGCTTTCATCGCGGATGATGACTTCGCGCGGCTGGCCGTTCAGCTCAAAGTAAACGACGCGCGTGCCGTCCGCCTGCGGCTGGCCGATTGACACGAGCTTGACGATGAGCGTTTTGCCGCGCTCGATCTCCACTTCGATCTCTTCGCCAAGGCGCATGCCATACAGGAACGTCGGCGTATCGAGCACCGAAATGTCGCCGTATTTTTCCACCGTTTCGGCATATTCCAAAAACACTTTCGGATACAGCGCGTAGGCGATGGCGTCAAAGTCGGTCACTTCGCGGCCGAGTTTGTCGTACAGCTCCCGCTTGATTTGCTCGAAATCCACCGGCTCGAGCAGCTCGCCCGGACGAACGGTGATCGGCTCCCGCCCTTTCAAAATAATGCGCTGCAGCTCTTTCGGGAATCCGCCGTGCGGCTGGCCTAAATAGCCTTCGAAAAACTCGACGACCGAGTCCGGGAAATTGAGCGTTTCGCCGCGTTCAAAAATGTCTTGCTCCGTCAAGTTGTTTTGCACCATGTAAAGCGCCATGTCGCCGACGACTTTCGATGACGGCGTCACTTTGACGATGTCGCCGAACAAGTCGTTGACGCGGCGGTACATTTCTTTCACTTCATCCCAGCGATCGCCGAGGCCAACCGCTTTTGCCTGTTGCTGCAAGTTGCTGTACTGGCCGCCCGGCATCTCATGCATGTATACTTCCGTATGCGGGGCGTTCATGCCGCTTTCAAACTCTTGGTAAAACTTGCGCACGTCTTCCCAATAGCGGGCCAACTGCTCCAAGCCGTAAATATCGACCTCCGGCGCCCGCTCCGTTCCTTCAAGCGCATAGTAGAGCGTATTGGCGCTCGGCTGTGACGTCAAGCCGGCCATCGAGCTGACGGCGACATCGACGATATCGACGCCGGCTTCGATCGCTTTCGCGTACGTATAAATGCCGTTGCCGCTCGTGTCATGCGTATGCAAATGGATCGGAATGTCGACCGTTTCCTTGAGCGCGGAAATGAGCACGTACGCCGCCTGCGGCTTCAAGAGCCCGGCCATATCTTTAATCCCTAACATGTGCGCGCCGGCTTGCTCGAGCTCTTTCGCCAACGCTTTGTAATACTCCAAATTGTACTTCGGCCGGTTCGGGTCCAAAATATCGCCCGTATAGCAAATCGTCGCCTCGGCGATTTTGCCGCTTTGCCGGACGGCGTCGATCGCCACCGTCATGCCTTTCACCCAGTTTAAGCTGTCGAAAATGCGGAACACATCGATGCCGGCCTGCGCCGATTTTTCCACAAACTCGCGGATGACATTGTCCGGATAGTTTTTATACCCAACGGCGTTGGCCGAGCGCAACAGCATTTGGAACAGCACGTTCGGGATGCGCTCGCGCAGCTTGAGCAGCCGATCCCACGGATCTTCTTTCAAAAAGCGATACGCCACGTCGAACGTCGCCCCGCCCCACATTTCAAGCGAGAATAAGTTGGGCAGCAAACGCGCCGTCGGCTCGGCGATCCGCAACAAGTCGATCGTGCGGACGCGGGTCGCGAGCAGCGACTGATGAGCGTCGCGGAACGTCGTATCGGTGAGCAGTACGCGCGGCTGCTCTTGAATCCAGCGGACGAGCCCCTCGGGGCCGCGTTCATCCAAAATTTGCTTCGTCCCCGCTGGGATCGGCTCCGTTTGGCTCACCTTCGGCACGCGCGGCTTGTCAAACACCGGCTTTTTCTTTTTGCCGATGCCCGGGAAGCCGTTGACCGTCACCGTGCCGATGTACGTCAGCATTTTCGTCCCGCGGTCTTTTCGGCGCGGGAATACAAACAATTCCGGCGTTGTATCGATAAATGACGTATCGTATTCCCCGGACAAAAACTTCGGATGCTGCACGACGTTTTCCAAAAATGGAATGTTCGTTTTAATGCCGCGAATGCGAAATTCGCGCAAGTTGCGCAGCATTTTTCTCGCCGCCTGCTCAAACGTCAACGCCCATGTCGACACTTTGACGAGCAGCGAGTCGTAATACGGCGTAATGACCGCCCCTTGGAAGCCGTTGCCGGCGTCCAAGCGCACGCCGAAGCCCCCGCCGGAACGATACGCCATAATTTTTCCCGTATCCGGCATAAAGTTGTTGAGCGGATCTTCGGTCGTTACCCGCGATTGAATGGCATAGCCGTTGACGCGGATGTCTTCCTGCTTTGGAATGCCGACTTCCGGGCTGTGAAGCGAAAAGCCGTCGGCAATTAAAATTTGCGACTGTACGATGTCAATCCCGGTGATCATTTCGGTGATCGTATGCTCAACTTGAATGCGCGGGTTGACTTCGATGAAATAAAATTCATCGCCCGAAACGAGAAACTCGACCGTGCCGGCGTTGACGTAGCCGACGCTTCTCATCAGCTGCACCGCCGCCTCGCAAATGCGCTCGCGCAGCTCGTCCGACAACGAGACGCTCGGCGCGACTTCGACGACTTTTTGATGACGGCGCTGCACCGAGCAGTCGCGTTCATAAAGGTGGACGATGTTTCCTTCGTGGTCGCCCAAAATTTGCACTTCAATGTGCTTCGGTTTTTCAATCAGCTTTTCAACATAAACGTCATCGCTGCCAAACGCTGCTCTCGCCTCTGATTTGGCGCGCTCGAACGCTTCCTTCAACTCCGCCTTCGAGCGAACGATGCGCATGCCGCGCCCACCGCCGCCAAGCGCCGCTTTAATGATGATCGGGTATCCGTGCGTCTCGGCAAAGCGAACGACATCCTCAAGGCCGCCGACCGATCCGTCGCTGCCCGGGATGACGGGAATGCCGGCCTTCATGGCGGCATGGCGCGCCTTCACTTTATCGCCAAACATATCCAAATGCTCTTCGTTCGGGCCGATGAAAATGAGCCCTTCCTCGCGGCATCGTTTGGCAAATTGAATGTTTTCCGACAAAAACCCGTATCCCGGGTGGATGGCGTCGACATCGTGAGCTTTGGCGATCTCGATGATGCCTTCGATGTCCAAGTACGCCTCGATCGGCTTTTTCCCCTCGCCGACCAAATACGCTTCATCCGCTTTGTAGCGATGATACGATCCTGCGTCTTCTTTCGAATAAATCGCCACCGTGCGAATATCGAGCTCCGTGCAAGCGCGAAACACGCGAATGGCGATCTCGCCGCGGTTGGCCACCAGCACTTTGCGAATTCGTCTCGTTCTCATTTTGCCCCTCCTCTCCTTTATTTAATAAAAGTATAAAAGTTTTGCCGATTTGTAAATACACTTTCTAAAAAGTCAGACCTCTTTTCTGCTCGCTGTGAATCGTCCGTTCGTTGTTTCGGTATCGTTGTTCATAGTTGACAAACATAGAAATATTGACAAGCAAGCCAAGCGAGGCCATCGTGAGAACGAGCGATGTCCCTCCGTAACTGACGAGCGGCAGCGGCACGCCGGTGATCGGGATGAGCCCGGTGACCCCGCCGATGTTAATGAACGTTTGAAAGCCGATCATGACCGAGATGCCAATAGCTAATAAACTTCCGAACGCATCGCTCGAACGGCGGGCGATCCAAAGTCCACGCAGCACGATAAACGCCAATAATCCGAGCGCAAACGTGACGCCAATCAACCCGAGCTCCTCGGCTACCACCGCCATGATGAAGTCGGTGTGCGCTTCCGGCAAATAGCCGTATTTTTGCACCCCTTTGCCCAGCCCGACCCCTTTCAGGCCGCCGAGCCCGATCGCCACGTATGAACTGATGAGCTGATAGCCGTCCGTCTCCGCGTACTGAAACGGATCTAAATAGCTATATAGCCGCCCCATCCGCTCAGGAGAAAAAATTTTTTTTCCGACGGCCGGCAGCCAAAACGGCGAAACGGCGAAAGCGAGCAAAGAAAAAAATAGCATTTGCTTCAGCAGCAGACCGAGGCGCAATCCAGAGGAAACGATAACGCACAAGGCGATGACGAACACGATCGCCGCCGTACCGAAGTCAGGCTGTATGGCGATCAGAAAACAGATCAACAGCGTATAGTAAATGGGAAATAAGTTGCTTTTCACTGGTTCAGCCAACCGTTTCCGCTTGTTGGCGAACGCGGCCGACAAATACAAAATCAAGGCAAGCTTTGCCAGTTCGGCTGGCTGGAAAGACATCCCGCCGATGCGAAACCAGCTTGTCGCATTGTTTGACGTATGACCAAAAAGCGCAACGGCGACAAGCAGCAGCGGGGAAGCAAAAAACACCAATTTCACCAGCCGGTCGTTCCGCCACACTTTGTACGGAATCATCATCATGGCCGCAAAAGCAGCCAAACCGACGATCACCCACAGTTTTTGCCGCTCATAAAAGTAATCGCTCGACACTCCAAAAATGGTGACCGCTGTCACCATGCTTGCGCTATACACCATGATCAGCCCGAACAGCGAAAGCATCACGACGGCGGCAATGAGCGGATAGTCATAGCACTTGACGATTTTTTTCCATAATCGCTGTTCCATTGTCCCTCTTCCTCGCAAACGAGTATGTACATAAAATCATTCGCAGCAGCATGGCATTTTCCTGCCGAAAAACAGAAAAACTCAAACGATGGACGCGCCAACCGTTTGAGTGGTCATGTATCCTTATCGCACGCGCTTTTTCGCTACCGCCTCATGCAAGGCGGAAAGTTCCCGCTCCAACCGATCAAGAAGCGCCTTTCCGTCCTTCGCCTCCACCAGCCCAAGGCGCACCGCAAAATCGATTTCCCGCGACAAACCGAACATTTGCGTATCAAGCACTTCTTCATAGACGGGACATTGCGGCATCGTCAAATGATCCATTTGCACGCGGATGAGCTGGATAATTTTTTCTGCATCTGCTTGCAAAAGCGCGTACGCTTTTTCACGATGGCTCATCGCTTCGTTCGTCACATCCATCCCTCCGTTCTCTCCCCTATCCTTCTTTAAATCTTAACGTGAAACAAGCCATTTTGCAAGTTGAAACCGTTGACAGCGATTTCGCTTCGAACATGACAAACGCCCGGTTTTATTTTATTATAAGAAACAGTCGGGACATGCAGAGGAGAGGATGTTTGATGAGTGAGATTATCGTGCTGACAGGAAACGTGCGCTTTACGATCACGCTCGACCCGGGCGTTTGGATTTTCGACGACCGGAAAGTCGACTTGGACACCTATTTTTCAGAGCCAAAACCAAAGGTCGAACAAGCGGAGCAGGACGAAGAGGAAATCAAAAAGCTGTCCGCGTTTTGGGATCGGGAAATTCAGGAGGGCGCCGTCTTTCCTCCGACGTTGAAAACGGAGCGGCGCTTTTTGAAAGAGAAAATCGTCACCGGTTCGTTCGGCATGCCGTTCGCTCCGTTTTTGCGCAACGCCGAGCCGCATGAGGACGCGTCGGAGCTAGTCATCATAACGGAAACGGAGGAGATCGCGATCCCGCTGGAACAGGCGTACGAGTTGATTTTTGCGTTTTCGAAAAACGGGAAGCCGCTGCGCGATGACGGGCCGGTGCACATTTATTTCGGAGACGGCTCCAACCGCCAAGCGCC
Source organism: Geobacillus sp. C56-T2 (assembly GCF_007829715.1). Classification (NCBI taxonomy): domain Bacteria; kingdom Bacillati; phylum Bacillota; class Bacilli; order Caryophanales; family Anoxybacillaceae; genus Geobacillus; species Geobacillus sp. C56-T2. The sequence goes on along the minus strand of NZ_VJWB01000001.1, from coordinate 1,010,228 downwards.
CATCACCCACGTGCGTCGGCTTGTCGTCCGTTGACCGCGGCTGTCAAGGGGCGCCGCCGCGGCCGTCTGCGGTCGGCGCTCCCTACGCCGCTAGGAGGCTGGTGATTTGATCGCAGATACGGCTTTGCGATGTCATTTTTCAGAAAAACCTTGTTGCATTGATCCCCCTTTTCACTCATTCTTCCATTGATGAACGGAATCAGCGGTTTTTACCAACCTTTTACAGCAAATCAGCGGCCAGCTGGGCGAGCGCTGAACGCTCTCCTTTGATAAGGCGGATATGGCCGGCGATTTTTTGGTCTTTAAACGTTTCGACGACGTACGTCAACCCGTTATTATATTCATCCAAATATGGATGGTCGATCTGTTCCGGATCACCCATTAAAATGATTTTGCTTTTCTCGCCAACCCGTGTCAAAATCGTCTTCACTTCATGCTTCGTTAAATTTTGCGCTTCATCGATGATAATAAACTGCTCGGGCAGGCTCCGGCCGCGAATATAGGTGAGGGCTTCCACCTCGATCGAGCTCATGCCGGCCAAAATCGCGTCCAGTTCCCCCGGCTTTTTCGTGTTAAACAAATATTCGAGATTGTCAAAAATTGGCTGCATCCACGGGCGCAGCTTTTCTTCCTTTTCCCCCGGCAGGAAGCCGAGATCTTTCCCCATCGGCACAATCGGCCGGGCGACGAGCAATTTTTTGTACGTGCGCAAATCTTCGGTTTGCATCAATCCAGCCGCAAGAGCAAGCAAGGTTTTTCCCGTCCCCGCTTTGCCGATTAATGTCACCAACGGAATGTCATCGCGCATGAGCAGCTCGAACGCCATCGTCTGCTGCACATTGCGAGGCCTAATTCCCCATACGTGCTCGTTTTGAAACACGAGTTTTTTCACCTTTTTTCCGTTTGGGTCGACGATGCCAAGCGCCGATGCCGAACTGCCAAACGCATCTTTCATGATGATGAACTGGTGTGGATAAAACGGATGGTCAGCGAGGTCGGCGAGCACAAGCTCCCCTTTCTCGTAAAACCGCTGCAAGTGATCCTTTCCTATGTACAGCTCCAAAAAGCCGGTGTAAATGTGATCGACATCAACGACGCGGTCGCTCAAAAAGTCTTCCGCCTGCAGCCCGATCGCATCAGCCTTGACGCGCACGAGCGCATCTTTGCTTACCAAAATGACGGAGCGCCCGTCTTCTTTCGCCTGCTCTTCCAGCGATAAATTTTTCGCCACCGCCAAGATGCGGTTGTCGTTTGTTTTTTCAACAAAAATTTCCTGCAGTTGGTGAAACGAGCGATGGTTCAATTCGATACGCAGCGCTCCTCCATTTTCCAGCGGAATTTTTTCGTGCAGCTTCCCGTTTTCGCGCAGGCGATCGATCAGCTTTGACACTTGGCGAGCATTTCTGCCGATTTCATCCATATACCGTTTTTTCGAATCGACTTCCTCTAAGACGACGGCGGGAATGACGACCTCATTATCCTCAAACGCGAAAATCGAATACGGGTCTTGCAAAAGGACGTTTGTATCCAGCACATAAATTTTCTTTCCCAAATTTCTTTTCCCCCTATATCCGTTTTTCACCTTCGGCGCCGGATGGGAATAGCTGTAGTATAACATTATGAACAAATGTATAAGGATAGAAGGACATTTGCAAACTAAAGAAAAAAAGTCGAGGTGGCAAATGATGAAGCGAAACGGATGGCTGCTCATGTTGGTGGGCTGTTTGCTTTTAGGCGCCTGCAACGGAGGAAACGACAAGGCAGCGGACGATTCTAGGCTGGTGCGCGTGAAAAATACAGTGGACGAGCGGGTGGAAAACAAATCGGGACAAGCGATCGCCCACCGGCTTGCAGAAATTGCCAACCGCGTCCCGAATGTCCATGACGCTGCCGCGCTCGTTGTCGGCAAATACGCCATTGTCGGCATCGATGTCGGCGCCAATGTCGATGCCTCGCGCGTCGGCACGATCAAATACTCGGTTGCCGAGGCGCTGCAAAAAGACCCATACGGTGCCAACGCCATCATTGTTGCGGATCCGGACCTTTACACCCGCGTGCGCAACATCGGCCGGCAAATCGACGATGGCCGTCCGGTGCAAGCGTTCATGAACGAAATCGCCGACATTGTCGGGCGGGTGATGCCGGAAGTGCCGAGCGACTTGTTTGAAACGACACCAACGCCAACCGAAGAAAACGATGGACAGCTGAACGAACGGCAGGAGCGGCAGCTCAATGAACGCCAAGACAACCAATCGAATCAATATTTAAATCGCTAACCGATTCCGGTGCGGTTATGGTATAATGGAACGGGAAATCAGCCCTTTCCTGAGGTGAACGATGAGAGTCAAATGCGTGCTTTGCGATCAAATCGAGACGATTGACGATGAATCGCCGCTTGCCAAACGGCTGCGCAACCGTCCGATCCATACGTACATGTGTCACAAATGCCATGACCGCATCAGCGAAAAAACGAAGCAGCGGCTTTCGACAGGAAAATTTCGTTTTTACCGCGGCCACCGGGCGGGGGACGACTGGTGACCGAGCTAACAACACGGCGCTGAAAGCATTCGCTTTTCAGCGCCGCGTTGTTACCATCCGTATTTTTCCGGTTCGGCCTCCATTTGCCTCCACATCGCTTCCGCCAGCTCAATCGAAAACCGGGCGACACGTTTCTCCCCGCCGCGCTCGTATTCGACAATATAGTGTCCGCTTTGTTCATCTTTGACGGCCGCGACCGCGGTGACGCCAAAATCGCTCGCAAGCAGCGAGCGGAAAAAGGAAGCGGTGTCGCGCGCCGCGGCATCGTGCGGACGAGCGGTGGAGACAATATGGATGGTCAGCCAATGGCCAAGAACATCTTCCACGGATCTCACCCGTTTTCTCCCTCTTTCGCCTGCCTCAGCCGAATTTTATATATGATTAATACGAGTGCGGCGACGGCCAATCCTTCCGCCACCGGCAAAAAAACAGCAAAAAAAGTTAAAATCGTGCAGCCGAGCGCCAGCAATCCATAGATGATGACGTTTTTCAACAGCGGCAGGCGACGGGCAAACCCGAGCCGATACACCAACGCCGCGAGCAGCAGCACGGTGATATAAAGCAACCACATGCCTCGCTCGGGATGATCATGCACGTCATACAGCGAGGCGAAAAAGGTCAACCGTTCGAGCACGTTCATTCGCTTCCCCCCATTTCATCCAGATGATCCGCTCCGCTCAAAGACGCGCAGACGCCAAGCGGCGCCCGGCTTCCCTCTTTTTTGGCGGAACGAGGAACGATGTCGGCTATTTCGCCTGTTCGGCCGCTTTTTTCTTCTTCTCCGCCTTTTCGCGCTCGCTCTTGCTTAAGATTTTTTTGCGCAAGCGAATCGAAGCGGGCGTCACCTCGCAATACTCATCGTCGCTCAAATATTCGAGCGCCTCTTCAAGCGTCAACAGACGCGGTTTTTTCATCGTCACCGTCTGCTCTTTCGTCGAGGAGCGCACATTCGTGACATGTTTTTCCCGGCAAATGTTGACGACGAGGTCGTTTTCGCGATTATGCTCGCCAACGATCATTCCTTCATACACTTCTGTGCCCGGTTCAACGAAAATCGTCCCGCGGTCTTCCAGCTGCATGATGCTGTAGGCCGTCGCTTTTCCCGTTTCCATTGAAACGAGCACGCCTTGACGGCGGCCGCCAATCGCACCAGGGTGCAGCGGGGCATAATGATCGAACGAATGGTTCAAAATGCCGTAGCCGCGCGTCAATGATAAAAACTCGCTCCGATAACCGATCAATCCGCGCGATGGCACATAAAACACAAGACGCACTTGTCCGTTATCGCCGTGCACCATGTCGACGAGCTCGCCTTTGCGGCTGCCGAGCGATTCCATAATCGCCCCCGTATATTCTTCCGGAATATCAATGACGACTCGCTCAATCGGTTCGCAGCGAACGCCATCGATGTCTTTGACAATCACTTCCGGCTTCGACACTTGCAATTCATACCCTTCGCGGCGCATGCTTTCAATCAAAATCGCCAAATGAAGCTCGCCGCGCCCCGAAACGATCCACGCATCCGGCGACTCGGTCGGCTCCACGCGCAGGCTGACGTCGGTTTCGAGCTGTGTGCGCAGCCGCTCCTCGAGCTTTCTCGCCGTCACGTATTTGCCTTCACGGCCAGCGAACGGGCTGTTGTTGACAAGAAACGTCATTTTCAATGTCGGTTCATCAATGTGCAGCGGCGGCAGCGGCTCTTGGTGATCCGGAGGGCACACCGTTTCGCCGACGTTAATGTCTTCCATGCCAGCGATCGCAACGATGTCGCCGGCCTGCGCTTGTTCGATTTCGATTCGTTTCAAACCGATGAACCCGAACAGTTTCGTGACGCGGAACAGCTTCACGGATCCGTCGCGCTTAATGAGCGCCACTTGCTGGCCGGTTTTCATCGCGCCGCGAAACACGCGGCCGATCCCGATGCGCCCGACGTATTCATTGTAATCAAGCAGCGCCACTTGAAACTGCAACGGCCCCTCGCGGTTATCAACCGGCGCCGGAATATGATCGATGATCGTTTCAAACAGGGCGGTCATATCGCCGTCTTGCCGCTCCGGATCAAGGCTTGATGTCCCGCGCAGCGCCGATGTATACACAACCGGAAAGTCGAGCTGCTCTTCGGTGGCGCCCAGTTCGATCAACAAATCGATGACTTCATCGACAACTTCCGTCGGGCGGGCAAACTCGCGGTCGATTTTATTGACGACGACGATAGGCACAAGCTGCTGCTCCAACGCCTTTTTCAAGACGAACCGCGTTTGCGGCATGCAGCCTTCATAGGCGTCGACAACGAGCAGCACCCCGTCGACAAGGCGCATAATCCGCTCTACCTCTCCGCCGAAATCGGCGTGCCCGGGCGTATCCAAAATGTTGATGCGCGTTCCTTTATACAAAACGGCCGTATTTTTCGCTAAAATCGTAATGCCGCGCTCCCGCTCCAAATCGTTGCGGTCCAACACCCGCTCGGCGACTTGCTCGTTCTCGCGGAACGTTCCTGACTGCCGAAGCAGTTGGTCGACAAGCGTTGTTTTTCCGTGGTCGACATGGGCGATGATCGCGATATTGCGTATATCCATTCGTCTGTTTGTCAATGTCGGTCACTCCTGTTTGGCAAACTGCTTGTCTATTATATCACAACGATAGAAAATCAGCATATTTTCCGGTAAACTAAAAAAGACGCGTCAATGCACGAGGCTGAAACAGCCGCTGAACGCCGGCCTGCTTGGGCCGCTTGCGGTTCAACTGAAAGAGGACGAAGCGAAAGGAGGAAGGGGGATTCTAGGCGGTTGCTTCCGCTGCTAAGCCGAGGAATCGCCCGCGCGAGATGAAACGAATCGAGCTTGTGCCGCTGCTGCTTTCGATTGTCGCGGTGGCCGCCATGATGGCGATCGGCGTCTTCATTGCCAAGCAAAGCGCCATCGGCATCGCCGCTTCCACACTGATCTTTATCGCTGTCATGGGCGTTGGATTCGCCCATAAAAAACGAACGCGCCGATGAACGAGGAGGGTGTCCCAAAGGGGCGGGACACCCTCACTCATCGCTATATATGGACACTAACTGTCCCTCTCCACACGATATGCTATGTCTTTCTTGAGAGGAAATCGCCTTTTGGGTCAGCCCCTCTTTCGTTGCATTATACGTTCTGACTGTTTCTGCCGCATGATACGTTGTGCCGATCTTATTCGATGATGGCCGCCAGCAGTCGGCCGCAAATATTCGGCAAAAAAGCAGACAACCTTTTGGGGCAATGAGCGCCACCGTGGCGGCGGCTGTCAACGTGAAAGATAGCGCTGCAAAATCTCTTCGTGCACTCCCGGTTTGGCGGCGAGCACTGAATTAGGGCCGAGCAAATCAAGCGGCTCGCCGTTCAAGTTTGTCACAACTCCGCCCGCTTCCTCAATCAAAACCATCCCGCCAGCGAAGTCCCACGGCGACAACCGCGGCGAAAGATAGGCGTCCAAACGCCCGGCGGCGACATACGCGAGCTCGAGAGCCGCCGACCCATATGAGCGCGTGCCGCGCGCCTCTTTCGCCAGCCGCACAAGCGGGCGATGGTCAAGGCGGCGATTTTCCATCAGCCATGTCGCATTGACAGCGATGACCGATTCCGCGATCGGCACCGGCCGCAGGCGGCTAAGCGGCTCGCCGTTCAACCACACCCCTTGTCCCTTTCGCGCCCAATACAATTCGTCAACGACGACGTCATACACATAGCCGAGCTGGCCGATGCCGTCGGCAAAAACGCCAATCGAAACGGCGAAATGACGCTGTTGATGAACAAAGTTCATCGTGCCGTCAATCGGGTCGATGATCCAAACGATTCCATCAAGCGCCTCGAGCGGATCGCCGAAGCCTTCCTCGCCCAACAGATGATGGTCCGGAAACCGGCGCCGGATTTGCGCGGCGAAAAACTGCTCAATGTCGCGGTCAACGTTGGTCACCAAATCGTTTGCATTCGCTTTCGTCTCGATCGTCAGCTTTTCGGCAAACGAGGCGCGGATGCGCTCCCCCGCTTCGCGAATCCATTGCTGGGCACATTGGTCGATTTCATCCCATTTTGCTGTCATGTCCATTCCTCCTCGCTTTCGTATGTACATCACCGCTGTCAAGAAAAAAACGAACCGCATGGTTCGCCTTGAATGATGATCATACTTGAAGGCGCATCAGTTCTTGGCGCAGTTTTTCCAGCCGCCGTTTGCATTCTTTTTTCTTTTCCTCATCATTTTCCATCATGGCTTCGTACAGCGTCGCAAGTTCGTAATCGAGCTCGAGCCGCAGCACCGCCATGCGTTTATCCCCGTCTGGGCGTTTCAGCGAATTGGCGGTTTTTTTCATGTTCATCCGCACCCCTTTCCCTGTCATCCGCGAAACCTCCGGCGCCCTTTGCCTGCTTCGTTTTGTTTTATATTATATTATGTGGAAAAAGAGGTGTATGCAACTAATTTGTGTGTTTAGAGTCAGTCAAGACTTTGTGGAGAACATTTTTTCGGTCTACTACGGGCGTTGTCAATCACCGGTTGGTAGACCATTTTTAGGAATTGATATCGTAAGCGCTTTCGGACTCTCATCCCTCTTCTTGAGCTGATTTTTGCTCGATCCATTTTTTTACATCCATCCGCCATCGCGAAGCGCCGACAATGCTTGGTAGATCGGCGTCCCCGATGACTGTTGAAGATACGGGATGTTCTGGCGCATCACCTCCGCCAACAACCGTCCTGCCTTCCGTTTGGCCTGTTTGATCCGCTCCAGCTTCGTCGGGGCCGAGGCTACCCTCTGGGGCTCTTCCTCCTCCAACTGCCCCGTTCTCCACCCTATTCCGTCGATTTGGGCCACCATCGCCTTCAGAAACGCCCAAAGTCCTTGGTCCTTCCAGCTGCGGCGGGATTTCACCCGGTACGCGAACCGGCTCATCACGCTCTCGGCGTGGCCCATCGGACGCATGCCGGCCGTCTCCACCCCTTGCGCCGACAGCCACTCCCGGTAGTCCCGGATGCATCCCGGCATCGACTCGATCCGGCGGATCATTTCGGCCAACTGCTCTTCTTTGGCTTCGTCCCCCAACGTACCGACGGCGCTGTTCAGTTCCACCAAAAGTCCTTCCTCGTCTTGCTTCGCCAGCTTCTTCCGCACCTCCCGCCAACGCGGGTGGCCGGACAGACACTGACGAAGCTCCCGCGCCACATGGAACCGATCCAACTGAAAGCACGCCCGCTTTCCGAAATACTCCCGGCAGGCGGTAATCCAAGATGCCGCGTCGCCGTTGATGACCAACAAGTCCCGGCACGGGTCATAGGCATATTCCTTCATCAGCCACGCTTCGAACCCTTCCCACACGTCCCCCGCCCCTTCATGGAGGTAGTGGCGCCGGTTCACGAGCTCCAGTTGCGAGCCGTTCCGTCTCCATCCCTCGTGAACCGCCAAGATTTTCTGCTCTTTCGCCCGTTTCCCTTTCCCTTGGCGGGAGATGAACAGTCCATCCGCTTCCACCAACAGCACCCGGCCATGCCGTTGGGAAACAGGGTGGTGCAGCGAGACAGGGGCCGCCAACACCAGCTGACGAATCGCCTCATGGCTGAGGACCGCATACCCCACGATCGCCTCCAACGTACGGGCTGCTTTGCGGTAGGAAGAGCACTCTATGGCCAACTCGACCGCCGTTTCCTCGAGGCAAGGACTGATCGATTGGGCTCCATCAAAGCCCAGTTCGGCATCCAACAAGAAGGTATACGCCCCTGCCTGCCGATCATAGTAGTAGTTCCGTCGGAACGTCACTTCTCCAAACAGCGTTTGGAGGGTGGTCGGCCGTTTGTCTTTCAGCTGATAGCGGCGCTTGTCCCTGGCTTCCGCCAGTTGTTGATCGATTTCCTCCAAAAGGGCCGCCAACACGATGGCAAACACGTTTTGAAGGGTTCTCAACAATTGTTCCTCCAGCTCTTTTAATACAGGCCATTGTGTGGTAAGATGTTTCATGGACTCTCTCCCTCCTGTTTTCGGTTGGTGTCAACAATCACTATCATAGCAGGGAGAGAGTCCTTTTTGCATGAAATTCGCTTTTTTCCTACCGCGCTTCGCTTGGTGGCCCCGACGAGCGTCGCGAACAAAAGTTCGCAACCCTCGTCGGGGATCCTTCCTGAACGTCACCCACAAATATTTTACTCACACGTGTGTTTACCTACCGCGCTGCGGCCCGTTCGGGGCGGGGTGAATCCAATCGCCGTCTTTCGCCTCTTTCGCCTGCTTCATCACCGCATAGGACGAATAGCCGCTTTCTTGCTCGAATTCGGCGTACAACCGGTTCTCCTCGCTTTTCGACGGGACGATCTCCTTAAAACGGCGATATCGGCTCATCAGTTCTTCGCGCCGAATTCCCTGTTCATAGGCCGTTTCAATCGCCGTGAAAAATTTGATGACATCGATGATTTCTTGCGTCGACCACTCATAGGAAAACGGATACGAATAGCTCATTTTCCCACCTCCGCTGTTAGTTTGCCCAGCGGCTCCGAATTTGTTCCGCCTCTTCGATCATGCGGGCAAACAATTCAGCGACAGACGGAATGTCGCGAATGAGGCCGATCGCCTGTCCGGCCCAAGCGAACCCTTCATCGACCTTTCCTTCATAAATGAAGCGCCGGTTTGCTTCTCCGCTAATATACTCCTTCAAGTCATCGTACGTGCCGCCTTGACGTTCGATTTCCACGATTTTTTCCGCCCAAGCGTTGGCGAGCACCCGCCCCGGCGCTCCGAGCGATCGCTTAATGATGATCGTATCCTGTTCTGTTGCGTTCACAATCATTTCCTTGTAAACCGGATGGGCATGGACGCATTCTTTCGTGGCGATAAACCGCGTTCCCATTTCGATCCCCTCCGCGCCGAGCGCCAACGCCGCCATCAGCCCGCGCCCATCGGCGATACCGCCGGAGGCGATGACCGGAATCGAGACCGAATCGACGACTTTCGGGATCAAAACGAACGTGCCGGTGTCATTTTTGCCGAGATGCCCGCCCCCTTCTTGACCGACAACCATCACCGCATCCGCCCCGAGCTCTTCCGCTTTTACCGCTTGGCGGACAGCGGCCACCAGAACAAGCTTTTTCACCTTCGTGCCTTTCAATTGCTCAAAAAACGAGGCCGGGTTGCCCCCGGTGACTGAAACGACCGGCACTCCCTCTTCAAGCGCAGCCTCGAGCATATGGGCGAACGGACGGCCGTGCTGGCCGATGGCGAAATTGACGCCAAACGGGCGATCGGTGTTCGCTTTCACCTTGCGAATCTCCTCGCGCAGCCGGTCCGGGCTTTCAAGCGACATGGCCGTGATTTGCCCAAGGCCGCCGGCATTCGAGACAGCGGCGGCCAGATCGGCGTACGCCAAATAGGCGAGCCCGCCTTGAATGATCGGATAGGTGATGCCAAGCAGCTCTGTCACTCTCGTCTTCCACTCCATCAAACCCATCTCCTTCTTTTATCTCGTCTTTCTACCTATTCTTGACTTCCTCTTCGTTTTCCTGTTTCCGCGCTCGCTTCTTTTTCTTTGCAAACGAAAAAATCCATGCTATAATGCATTTGTTTTATTTTTTAGGTAAAGAGGTGTGAAAAACCATTGTCGCAGCTTGAAACACCGTTGTTTACCGGCTTGTTGGAACACATAAAAAAAAATCCGGTCCAGTTCCATATCCCCGGCCATAAAAAAGGGGCCGGCATGGATCCGGAATTCCGCTCTTTTATCGGAGAAAATGCCTTGGCGATGGATTTGATCAACATCGGTCCGCTCGATGATTTGCACCATCCACGAGGAATGATCAAGCGGGCCCAAGAGCTCGCTGCCGAAGCGTTCGGGGCCGACTACACGTTTTTCTCCGTGCAAGGAACGAGCGGCGCCATCATGACGATGGTCATGTCGGTCGCCGGGCCGGGCGATAAAATCATCGTGCCGCGCAACGTCCATAAATCCGTGATGTCCGCCATTGTCTTTTCCGGGGCGACGCCGATTTTCATTCATCCGGAAATCGACAAGGAGCTTGGCATTTCCCACGGCATCACGCCGCAAGCGGTGGAAAAAGCGCTCCGCCAGCACCCGGATGCCAAAGGGGTGCTCGTCATCAACCCGACGTACTTCGGCATAGCGGGCGATCTGAAAAAAATCGTTGACATCGCGCACGCCTACGGTGTTCCGGTGCTCGTCGACGAAGCGCACGGCGTGCATATTCATTTTCATGAGCGCTTGCCGCTTTCGGCGATGCAGGCGGGTGCCGATATGGCCGCGACAAGCGTTCACAAACTCGGCGGCTCGCTGACGCAAAGCTCGATTTTAAACGTGCGCGAAGGACTCGTCTCAGCGAAGCACGTACAGGCGATTCTCAGCATGTTGACGACCACATCGACGTCGTATTTGCTGCTTGCTTCGCTCGATGTCGCTCGCAAACAGCTGGCCACCAAAGGCCGGGAGCTCATCGACAACGCCATCCGCCTCGCGGACTGGACGCGGCGACAAATCAATGAAATCCCGTATTTGTACTGCGTCGGCGAGGAGATTTTAGGCACGGAAGCGGTCTACGACTACGACCCGACCAAGCTGATCATTTCCGTCAAAGAGCTCGGATTGACCGGCCATGATGCCGAGCAATGGCTGCGGGAAGCGTTCAACATTGAAGTCGAGCTTTCCGATTTGTACAACATTTTGTGCATCATCACCCCCGGTGACAGCGAGCGCGAGGCCGGCCTTCTCGTGCAAGCGCTCCGCCGCCTATCGGCACAATTCAGCCACCAAGCGGAAGAAGGGGTAAAACCGAAAGTGCTTCTCCCGGACATTCCGGCGCTCGCGTTAACGCCGCGCGACGCCTTTTACGCCGAGACGGAAGTCGTTCCGTTCCGCGAATCGGCCGGGCGGATTATCGCCGAGTTTGTGATGGTGTATCCGCCAGGCATTCCGATTTTTATTCCGGGCGAAATTATTACGGAAGAAAACTTGAACTATATCGAGACGAATTTAGCCGCCGGCCTCCCCGTCCAAGGCCCGGAAGACGATACGCTGCAAACGTTGCGCGTCATTAAGGAACATAAGCCGATTTGGTAGCCGCCTAGGCCGCATTCGCCGGCTTGGGCGGTTTTGTTAAATAAACAGCGCGCATGTGCCCCCATCACATGCGCGCTACTTCATTCCTTCCCCCATTTTGTTTGACCGTTTTACTCCCCTTTTTCACCGTCATCGTCATGCCCGCAACCATCACATTGACCGTAAAGCGTAGTCACTTTTTCATCTTCGAAGTATGCAATCGTCGCTTCGCATGTTTGGCATACGATCGTGCCCATCCCCAAAACCCCTTTGTGATGATAAATTTCATTGTTGACTTTATAATAATATATCATATTTAGAATGTCAACTCTAATTTGTATGTCACATTTAAACCAATCATCTTCCTTTCAAAACTTTTTCATCAATATTCAGAAAAAATGTGGTACAATCGACGTAAAGAACGAAAGGAGAGGGGCGCATGAAAACAAGCTTGAAACTGAAGGCAGGACAAACCGTCGCGCTCGATGAAGTGAAACAGCTGCTTGAACGCTACCGGGCGGCGCTCGGCAAGACAGGAGAACAGCTAAGCTGGGCGTATGAACAAGCGGCTTTCCCATATACAGTGCATGAGCGCGAAGGAGTGCTGTACTTGCAAGGCGACGGCCGCCTGTATCGAGGGATGGCCGTTTCCGTGCGCACCGCCGGCGAACAATGTTTCATCGACATCGCGCTGCCGCCGGGCGCCACGCACGGAGACAAAGGCAAGGCGAATGAGTTCGGCAGGTGGCTGGCCAAAACGCTTGGCGGCGAATGGCATTTGTTTAGCGGCCGGACGATGGTGTTTGACGCCTCATAAACGGGCAGACGGCCGGTGAAACGATCGAAGGCATTCGTCAAGAAAGTCGGTGAAAAACCGCGGTTTACCTTGAAGGCTGGTGAAAAACGGCAGATTTCCTTCATCAGGCTGATGAAAAACGGCGAATTCCCTTCATACGCGTGAAAAGCAGCACCGATGCAACAACGTTTTTCTCGTCGGGAAAGGGCGGGGGTGACGACCGTTCCGCCTCTGCCCTCCGTCACTGCACCGCTTGCCATACCCATTGCTGACCGGCAAAGTACACCGCCGCTGTCCCAATCGTCGTCAATGCCGCCTGGCGCGTCGCCAGACCGAGCCGCCGCGCCAACAAAAAGGCGATATACATAAACACGCATAGCATCACCCCGCGGAAAAACGGCCGATCTCGTCCGGACAGCCACTCAATGATTGAAAAACTGCTCCAAATCATCATCTGCACTAAAAACGCCACATACGCTTTCATCTGATCCCTTCTCCCGCGTTTCTTTACCATAACGATATGAGACAAGGCCACAAAATAGTATGGGAATGGGACAAAAGTGGATCAAAACCGGCTAAAAAACGAAGCGGCTGAGCTTGAACGGTTTCAAGCCCAGCCGCTTTCGGCTTATTTTGTGACAATATGAATCGGTGTGCCAAGCGCCACTTCCGCCGCTTCCATGGCGATTTCACCGAGCGTCGGGTGGGCGTGGATCGTCAAGGCGATGTCTTCAGCCGTCATGCCGGCTTCAATCGCCAGCCCAAGCTCGGCGATCATGTCCGAAGCGTTCGGGCCGACGATTTGTGCACCGATGACGACGCCGTCTTCTTTGCGAACGACCAGTTTCACGAAGCCCTCGGTATCGTTGAGCGACAAGGCGCGGCCGTTGGCGGCAAACGGGAACTTCGCCGCGATGACATCGATGCCTTCCTCTTTCGCTTGCTGCTCAAAGTAACCGACCGAGGCGCATTCCGGATCGGAGAAGACGACCGCCGGAATCGCGACGTAATCGACCGCCGACGGGTGGCCGGCGATCGCTTCCGCCGCCACTTTCCCCTCATACGATGCTTTATGGGCGAGCGCCGGTCCCGGAACGATGTCGCCGATGGCAAAAATGTTCGGCACGCTGGTGCGGCATTGGTCGTCCACTTCAATCAAGCCGCGCTCGGTCATTTTGACGCCAATTTGTTCAAGGCCGAGCTCGTCGGTGTTCGGACGGCGGCCGACCGTCACCAGCACGTAGTCCGCGTCAACCGTTTTCGTTTCGCCGTTGGCTTCGTACGTGACCGTTACGCCGTCTGCGCGCTCTTCCGCCCCTTTGGCGAGCGCGTTCGTGACCACGTCGACGCCTTTTTTCTGCAAACGGCGCTTAATGATGCTGACCATTTGCTTTTCAAAGCCGGATAAAATTTCCCCGGCCCCTTCTAAAATCGTCACTTTCGCCCCGAAGTTGGCGTAGGCGGTGCCAAGTTCGATGCCGATGTAGCCGCCGCCGATGACGACAAGCGATTTCGGGATTTCCCCGAGGTTGAGCGCTCCGGTCGAATCGAGGATGCGGTTGGAAAACTTGAAGTTCGGCAGTTCAATCGGGCGCGAGCCGGTCGCGATAATGGCGTTTTTAAACGTGTACGTCTGCGCGCTGTCGCCGTTGACGACACGCACCGTGTTGGCGTCGACGAAATAGGCTTCCCCTTTGACAATCTCGACCTTGTTGCCTTTCAGCAAGCCTTCTACGCCGCTTGTCAGCTTTTTGACGACGCTTGCTTTCCATTCCTGCACTTTTGCGAAATCGACCGTGACATTTTCGGCCTTAATGCCCATCTCTTCGGAATGTTTCGCTTGCTCATACCGGTGACCGGCCGAGATCAACGCCTTTGACGGAATGCAGCCGACGTTTAAGCAGACGCCGCCTAAATTCCCTTTTTCGACAATCGTCACTTTTTGCCCGAGCTGCGCGGCGCGAATGGCGGCCACATAACCGCCAGGGCCGGCGCCGACGACGAGCGTTTCCGTTTCAATTGCAAAATCGCCAACTACCATCGTTTTACGCCTCCATTAATAAGAGTTCTGGATCGCTTAACAGCTGTTTGATATGGTTGAGCGCCTTCTGCGCCGTTGCCCCATCGATCATCCGATGGTCGAAGCTGAGCGAGAGCGCCAAGACCGGTGCGGCGACAATTTCCCCGTCGCGGACGATCGGTTTTTCCGCGATGCGGCCGATGCCGAGAATCGCCACTTCCGGATGGTTGATGACCGGAGTGAACCATTGCCCGCCGGCCGAGCCGATGTTCGTGATCGTGCACGAGGCGCCTTTCATTTCATTTGGCGCCAGCTTGCCGTCGCGCGCTTTTTCCGCAAGTTCGTTGATTTCCTTCGCCAAGGCGAAAATCGGCTTCCGGTCGGCATGTTTAATGACCGGGACGAGCAAGCCGCGGTCCGTGTCAGCGGCGATGCCGATGTTGTAATAGTGCTTATGGATGATTTCTTCGCTGGCATCGTCAATGGACGTATTGAGCGCCGGATATTCACGCAGCGCGGAAACAAGCGCTTTGACGACGTACGGCAAGAACGTCAGCTTGATTCCTTTGTCCGCCGCGATCGCTTTGAACTTTTTCCGATGAGCAACGAGCTTCGTCACGTCGACTTCGTCCATGAGCGTCACGTGCGGAGCCGTATGTTTCGAATGCACCATCGCTTTGGCGATCGCGCGACGGATGCCGCTCATTTTCTCGCGCGTTTCCGGGAATTCGCCTTCCGGCACAACCGGTTTCGCCGTTGGCGCTTGCGGCGCTGCTTTCTCTTCCGGCGCTTGCGCTGCCGAAGGAGCTGCAGCTTTGGCGCCGCCGGCGAGGAAGGCGTCAATGTCTTCTTTCAAAACGCGGCCGTTTTTGCCCGTTCCTTGCACAAGCCGGATGTCCACGCCTTTTTCCCGCGCGTATTTGCGCACGGACGGCATCGCGATGACGCGGCGGTTCGGTTCCGCGTCGGCGGCAGCTGAAGCGGCGGTCCCACCGTTTTCCTCTTTCGACACCGTTTCCGCTTTTTCCTCTTTTTTCGTCTCTTCTTCGTGCTCTTGCCCTTTAAACGTCATGTTTTCATATCCGGGCGCATCGAGCGTAATGAGCGTTTGTCCGACCGTCGCCACCGTTCCTTCTGGGACGACGATCTCAAGCACTTTTCCTTTCACCGGGGAGGGAATTTCCACGACCGCCTTGTCGTTTTGCACTTCGCACAATACGTCATCTTCGTTCACTTCATCGCCCGGCTTGACGAACCATTTGACGATCTCGCCTTCATGAATGCCTTCGCCAATGTCCGGCAGCTTAAATTCAAATGCCACTGTAGGTCGACCTCCTATCGTTTGCCGAAAATGAGCGGGGGAGAACGCTTCGTTCCCCCGGCTTGTCCTGATTAGAAGTTGATCGCTTTTTTCGCCGTCTCGATCACGTCTTTAAAGTTCGGCAGCCACACCGATTCCGCTTGGGCGAACGGATACACCGTATCCGGTGCGGCAACGCGAAGCACCGGCGCTTCAAGGCTTAAAATGGCCCGTTCGTTAATTTCGGCGACCACGTTGGCGGCGATGCCGGCCTGCCGCTGCGCTTCTTGAACGACGATGGCGCGGCCCGTTTTCTCCACCGAACCGATGATCGTTTCAATATCGAGCGGCTGCACGGTGCGCAAGTCGACAACTTCAGCGGAAATGCCTTCCTTCTCTAATTCTGCCGCCGCTTTTAGCGATTCATGCACCATGGCCCCGTACGCAATGATCGTAATGTCTTTTCCTTCGCGCTTAATGTCCGCCTTGCCGATCGGAATCGTGTACTCTCCTTCCGGCACTTCTTGGCGGAACGAACGGTACAGCTTCAAATGCTCAAGGAAAATGACCGGATCATTGTCGCGGATCGCCGAAATGAGCAGCCCTTTGGCGTCATACGGCGTTGACGGAATCACGACCTTCAGCCCCGGCTGCTGGGCGACAAGCCCTTCCAAACTGTCCGAGTGCAATTCCGGCGTATGGACGCCGCCACCGAACGGCGAACGAACCGTAATCGGCATATGGTAGCGGCCGCCGGTGCGGTAGCGGATGCGCGCCATTTGTCCGCAAATCGAATCCATCACTTCATAGACGAAGCCGAAAAACTGAATTTCCGGCACCGGGCGGAATCCTTGCAAGGCCAAGCCGATCGCCAAGCCGCCGATCCCCGATTCAGCCAGCGGCGTATCAAAGACGCGCTCTTCGCCAAATTCCGCTTGCAGGCCTTCCGTGGCCCGAAAGACGCCGCCGTTGACCCCAACGTCTTCCCCAAACACGAGCACGTTCGGATCGTTTTTCAACTCGATGCGCAGCGCATCGGTGATCGCTTGAACCATTGTCATTTGCGCCATGGCTTACTTCGACTCCTTCTCTTTATAAATTTCGTACTGCTCTTTCAAGTTGAACGGCAACTCTTCGTACATGATGCTGATCAAGTCGGTCACTTTTTGTTTCGGCGTCTCATCCGCTTTTTTGATCGCCTCTTTGATGTCCTCTTTCGCCTGCTCGATGACGCGGTTTTCTTCTTCTTCGCTCCACAACCCTTTCGCTTCTAAAAACTTGCGGAAACGCACCAGCGGGTCTTTTTTCGCCCATTCGTTTTCGAGCTCTTTCGAACGATAGCGCGTCGGATCGTCGCCGGACATCGTGTGCGGACCGTAACGGAAGCAAAGCGTTTCGATGAGCGTCGGCCCTTCGCCGTTCACCGCGCGCTCGCGGGCTGCTTTCACCGCCGCGTAAACCGCCAGCACATCCATGCCATCGACTTGAATGCCCGGAATGCCGGCCGCGACCGCTTTTTGCGCCAACGTCTTGGCGACCGTCTGCTTTTCAACCGGCGTCGAAATGGCAAAGCGGTTGTTTTGCACGACAAAGATGGCCGGCGCTTGAAACGCCCCCGCAAAGTTGATCCCTTCGTAGAAATCGCCTTGCGATGTGCCGCCGTCACCCGTATATGTAATGGCTACCGCTTTTTTGCCCCGCATTTTCAGGCCGAGCGCCACGCCAGCCGCTTGGATGTATTGAGCCCCGATGATGATTTGCGGCGGCAAGACGTTGACGCCTTCCGGAATTTGGTTGCCGTGAAAATGACCGCGCGAGAACAAAAACGCTTGATACAGCGGCAGCCCATGCCAGATGATTTGCGGAACGTCACGATATCCCGGCAAAATGAAATCTTCCTTTTCAAGCGCAAAATGGCTGCCGATTTGGCTCGCCTCTTGTCCGGCAGTCGGCGCGTAAAAGCCGAGGCGCCCTTGGCGGTTCAACGAAATGGAGCGCTGGTCAAGAATGCGCGTATACACCATGCGGCGCATCAGCTCTTTCAGCTGCTCATCGCTTAACTCCGGCATCGCCTCTTCGTTAGTGACTTCGCCTTCTTCATTCAAAATTTGGAACATCGGAAACTGCTCGGCCACTTTTTCGAGCTGCTCCGCGAATCGAAATTGGGAGGTTTTCACACCCATTTTGTTCACCTCTGCCTTTCATCGGTAATTTGGAAATTTGGCTGCATCCATCCATATACTATTACTGTACCCAAACGGAAGAAGAAATAAAAAAACAATCACCCGCAGGCGCCCTCGGTCACAAAACGAGACGCCAAACCTGTATTACTGTTTTTTTTGCCCCGACTAATACAACGTGCATTTGCAAGTTTTAGTTTACACGTTCTTTTTCCAACCGTCAACGACTTTGATTTATCGCGATTCTCTTTCTTACCTATGGATGAATTTGGATAAAAAAACTTCTCGATCAAAACTGTTATATTACATGAACCGAACCCTGTCTAAGTCCTGTATTATATTTTTCCACAATAGAAGATGCATGATGATTTGGCTAAGGAAATGAAAGCGTTTTCCGATTTTTGTTGCTGAACTTCTTTATTCTCCAATAATGTATCCGTTCCGTTGCATTTTCATTTACGCACGGTGGGCGTTTTGTTAGACTAGACGATAGACAGCGATGCCGAAGACAAGGAGTGAAACGAGCGAATGATCACGATGAAAGATATTATTAAAGAAGGGCATCCGACGCTGCGGAAAGTGGCCGAACCTGTTCCGCTGCCGCCTTCGGAAGAAGATCAGCGCATTTTGCAAAGCTTGCTCGACTATGTGAAAATGAGTCAAGACCCTGAGCTGGCGGCCAAATACGGGCTGCGGCCCGGCATTGGGCTCGCCGCCCCGCAAATCAACGTCTCAAAGCGGATGATCGCCGTCCATGTCACCGATGAAAACGGGACATTGCACAGCTACGCGCTGTTCAATCCGAAAATCGTCAGCCACTCCGTTCAGCAGTGCTACTTGACGACCGGGGAAGGATGCCTGTCGGTCGACCGCGACGTGCCGGGATATGTGCCGCGCTATGCGCGCATCACTGTGACCGGGACGACGATCGACGGCGAAGACGTCACACTGCGCTTGAAAGGGTTGCCGGCGATCGTCTTTCAGCATGAAATCGATCACTTAAACGGCATTATGTTCTATGACCGCATCAATCCCGATGACCCGTTTCGAGTTCCGGACGGGGCGATTCCAATTGGGCGTTAAAAGCCCCCTATAAATGGCGAGCGGCCCAGCCGAAAAGGCCAAGGCCGCTTTTTCATCGGATGAGCTGCAGCTGTTTCAATCCATACCAAATGCCTTCCTGATCGACCGGCTTCGTAACGAAGTCGGCGACCCTTTTCACTTCCTCATGGGCGTTGCCCATGGCCACCCCGGTTCCGACGAACGAGAGCATTTCAATGTCATTCAATCCGTCGCCAAACGCATACACATTCTTCTTATCGATCCCGAGCTTTTCGATCATTAGGCGAATGCCTTCCGCCTTCGAGCCTCCTGCCGGCAGCACATCGGTCGAAACATCGTGCCAACGGACAAAGCGGAATTCCGGATACTGGTGCACATACGGCTGTTCCTCCGCCGCGTGGCAAAACAGCAGCGCTTGATAAATATCATTGTTTTCATAGTAGAGGGGATCAACAGGCGGATGGGCAAATTTTAAGCTGCCCATGCTGACGTGAATGTGCGGATGGTCGCCGACGCTGGCCCGCATTTCTTCAGCATCCATAAAAACGAGCGGGTGGCCGTTTTCATGAGCGGCGCGGGCCAGCTCCCGGAGCTTCTCGCGGCGAAGCGGCTGTTTGTATAGCACATTCCCTTCAAAAACGACGTACTGACCGTTGAAGCTGACGAACGAATCAATGCCAAGCTGTTTGCGGACATGCTCAAACATAAACGGCGCTCGCCCTGTGGCAATGGCGACATACACGCCCGATTGCTTCAAGCGCCGGATCGCCTCGATCGTTGACGGCGGCAGCTGTTTTCGTTCGTCAAGCAGCGTCCCATCGATATCGAAAAACACTATTTTTTGATCCATGTTCTCTTCCCCTTGCTGAAAATCGATTCTTCATTCGTTTACCGTACTGAAAAATCGCAAAAATGTCAATCGAAAAGACGCCGAGGTTCCATTTTTACCCATGAAAAACAAGCCCTTGTCTACATATCATATATAATAGAACATTTACTTTCGCCACAAAATGAGTACAATAAAAGGTAAGGAGTGATGAAACATGTTGAAAAAGCTGAAAAAAAAGCTGCTTCAACAGTGGAAAGATCTGCTCCGAAAAAAATCAATCGCCTAGCCGCTACAACGACAGCCCTTCCGCTTGAAGGGCTTCTTTCCCACTTTGACGAATGAAACGGCCGATGTTCGTCAAAGATGTACATATCGTCGGCCTGTTTTTTTGCTTTTTGCAACAAAACACATGAAAATGGCATTCCATTCCTATATAATAAATAAAGCAACGATTGCACGATAAGGAGAGATTTTGTGATGATTTTCAAAGTGTTTTACCAAGAAAACGCGGACGAGGTGCCCGTAAGAGAAAAAACAAAAACGCTCTATATCGAAGCAGAATCGGAGCGGGAAGTACGCCGAAAGCTCGATGGCCGTTCGATCAACATCGAATATATTCAGCCGTTAGAGGGAGCGCATTTAGACTACGAAAAGAAAAGCCCTAATTTTCAAGTATTGGAGACGTCATCATGAAACTATTGACAGACGAACAAGTTGGCGTTTTTGCCCTCGGCGGACTGGGTGAAATCGGCAAAAATACATACGGCGTACAATTCCAAGATGAAATTATCGTGATTGACGCGGGCATCAAGTTTCCGGAAGATGAGTTGCTCGGCATCGATTACGTCATTCCCGACTATTCGTATTTAGTAAAGCATGCCGACAAGGTGAAAGGGCTGTTCATCACCCACGGGCACGAAGACCACATTGGCGGCATTCCGTACTTGCTCCGGCAGGTGAACATTCCGATTTACGGCGGCAAACTGGCGCTCGGGCTGATTCGCAACAAATTGGAAGAGCACGGGTTGCTGCGCCAAGCAAAGCTTATTGAAATTCGCGAAGACGATGTCATCCGCTTCCAAAAAACGGCCGTTACCTTTTTCCGGACGACACACAGCATTCCGGACAGCTACGGCATCGTCGTCAAAACGCCGGTTGGCCAAATCGTCCATACCGGAGATTTCAAATTCGACTTTACTCCCGTTGGCGAGCCGGCCAACTTGACAAAAATGGCCGAAATCGGGAAAGAAGGCGTCCTTTGCTTATTATCAGACAGCACAAACAGCGAGATTCCGCATTTTACAATGTCCGAACGGCGCGTCGGCGAAAGCATCCACGACATTTTTCGCAAAGTAGAAGGGCGCATCATTTTCGCCACTTTTGCTTCCAACATCCATCGGCTTCAGCAAGTGACGGAAGCGGCTGTCGCCAACAACCGGAAAATCGCCGTCTTCGGCCGCAGCATGGAAGCGGCCATTGAAATCGGACAAGATCTCGGCTACATTAAATGCCCGAAAGGCACGTTCGTCGACGCGAACGAAATCAACCGCCTGCCAGCGCATCGGGTGACGATTTTGTGCACCGGCAGTCAAGGGGAACCGATGGCCGCCTTGTCGCGCATCGCGAGCGGTACGCACCGGCAAATTCAAATCATCCCGGGCGACACGGTCGTCTTTTCTTCATCGCCGATCCCGGGCAACACCGTGAGCGTCAACCGAACGATCAACATGCTATACCGAGCCGGCGCCGAAGTGATTCATGGGCCGCTCAACGATATCCACACCTCCGGGCACGGCGGACAAGAAGAGCAAAAGCTGATGATCCGGTTGATGAAGCCGAAATATTTCGTGCCGATCCACGGCGAATACCGGATGCAAAAAATGCACGCCAAGCTCGCCATCGACTGCGGCGTGCCGGAGGAAAACTGCTTTATTATGGACAACGGCGAAGTGCTCGGCATCAGCGACAAAGAAGCGCGCATCGTCGGCAAAATTCCGTCCGGTTCGGTCTACATCGATGGCAGCGGCGTCGGCGACATCGGCAACATCGTCTTGCGCGACCGCCGCATTTTGTCGGAGGAAGGGCTCGTGATCGTCGTCGTCAGCATCAACATGAAAGACTTTAAAATCGCCGCCGGCCCTGATATTATCTCTCGCGGCTTCGTCTATATGCGCGAATCAGGCGATTTGATCAACGAAGCGCAGGCGCTTATTGCCAAACATCTCGCGAAAGTGCTCGAACGAAAAACGAACCAATGGTCGGAAATTAAAAATGAAATTACCGAAACGCTCGCCCCGTTCTTATACGAGCGGACAAAACGGCGGCCGATGATTTTGCCGATCATCATGGAAATCTAAAAGGTTGGCAAAAAATCACCATTTCCCTTGATCGGTGATTGTAGCGGGGGAGGCAACAACGGTTTCTACTTGAGAAACGATGCCGAGAAGCGGTTAGGCGAGTCAATCGCCAGCCTCCTAAAAAAGGATTGTGTCATCCGCCGACTACTTTCAGATAAATAGAAAAGCAAGTGGAGAGAACGAATCGTTTTCTCCACTTGCTTCATTATTAGGGACTGATCGGACAGCCCTTTTTTCGCTGCCGACGTCTCCGATTCACCGTCACCCGACGACTTCTTCCTCAAATCGGTCGATGTCGCTGTCGGCGCCGATCACAACCAACACATCGCCTTTGCGGATGATTTCCGAGGCGAGCGGCGACACGATGACGCTCGCCCCGCGCTTGATGGCGACGATGTTGATGCCGTAGCGGGCGCGGATATCAAGTTCCAAAAGCGAATGACCGTCAAGCCGTTGGCTCGCCACGATCTCGACGATGCTATATTGATCAGAGAGCTCCAAATAATCCAACACGTTGTTGGAAATCAAATTATGGGCAATCCGTTCGCCCATATCCCGCTCCGGGTGCACGATTTGATCGGCACCGATTTTTTTCAGCACTTTCTCATGATAGTCATTGGTCGCCTTGACGGTAATATGGTGGACACCGAGCTCTTTTAAAATGAGCGTCGTTAAAATGCTCGCCTGAATGTTGTCGCCGATCGCAACAATGACGTGATCAAAGTTGCGGATCCCTAAGCTTTTCAGCACGTTTTCATCGGTCGTATCACCGACGACGGCGTGCGAAGCGATGGACGCAAACTCGTTCACCCGATCCTCATCAATGTCAATGGCGAGCACTTCCATTCCTTGTTCGCTCAATGTGCGGCAAATGCTTCCGCCAAAACGCCCGAGTCCGATGACGGCAAATTGTTTCTTTTTCATCGTTTCTCCTCCATCGTTCGTCAATTCATCGTTCTTCGCTCCTATTGTACCAAAAAATGCGGCCACTGACTGCTGCTGTTTCCGCCTCTTCGGTAGGGGGTGAAAGACCATCCTCTTGGTCGCCAGAAGTCAAAACCGCCATGCGTCCGCACTGACAACGAGGCAAAATCAAAGCGAACTAGGAGTCCGGTGATTTCGGGCAAAATACTGCTGAGTTCCACCCATTTCTCAATGAGAGAAACCTCACAAAATCAGCTTTCGTTTCTGAATAAAAATGCCTCCAATTGGTGTGACAGCGGTTTTTCACCAGCCTTCTAGACGGTTGGTGAAAAACATTGGTTTCCTTTAGTTGACGAAAAAAGTTTGCATTGTTGCAAAGCTTTTCTATTTGAGAAACAATGCTGGGAAGCAGTTGCGCGAGTAAATCACCGGCCTTCTAGGTGTCAAGAGCCTAGCCGCTTGGCGCACAAAAAACCGGGCTGTCAGCGCGCCTAGCCCGGTTTTTGGATCATCAACGAAGTTTTTCTTCAACTTTTTGGCAAATCTCTTCCGCGCTGAGCCCGCTCGCTTCCACCACCGGGCCGGACGTGACCGCGTTTTGAATGCCGGCAACGTTTGCATCCAAACCGGTAATGACGCAGCAGTCGCAACCTTTTGCGTCTTGCTCCCCACGGAGAGGCACAACGTCATGCCCTCGTTCTCTCAACGCTTCTTGCACATCGGTCAGCGATGGCTCAACACCAATTTTCGCCATCCCACTCCACCTCCTCACCCATAATGTGCCTTGTCAGAGGTGGAACTATACTTCTGAATTCCCCTTCCAGGAAAAATAGTCGATCAAAAACGCAATCGCGCGGTCGATCGCTTCCTCGTTCGGAGCGAGTTTGGCATGGTGCAGCCCGTATGGCGACTCAACGCCGAGCCAAAACATAAAACCCGGGATGTCGGCCAGCATGTAGCCGAAATCTTCGCCGGTCATCGCCGCGTTGCAACTGATGACATTCACGCCGCCGTGCGCCGCAGCAAACTTCATAAATTCCGCTGTCAGCTCCGGATCGTTGTACACTTGATGGTACATCGCCCCGTAATCAATAGCGGCTTCACATTCGTACGCGACTTCAACACCGTGCACGATCGCTTCAATCCGCCGTTTCACCTTCTGCATCGCCGCGGCCGACAGCGTCCGAATCGTTCCCTCGAGCCGAGCGCGCTCGGCGATGACGTTTTGCACCGTCCCGCCGGTAATTTTTCCGATCGTAATGACCGCGCTGTCAAGCGGGTCAACGTTGCGGGCAACAATCGACTGCAGCTGCGTCACCAACGCGCAAGCGGCGACGACCATGTCATTCGCCAAATGCGGAAACGCTGCGTGGCCTCCTTTTCCCTTCAAGTCGATAAACAGCTCCGACGTATTGGCAAACAGCAGCCCTTCTTTCGTTGCGATCGTGCCGACCGGATATTCCGGGGCAATATGCAGGGCAAGGATCATATCCGGCTTCCATTCCTGCATGATGTCGCTTTCGATCATCGGCTTGGCCCCACCCGGTCCTTCCTCCGCCGGCTGGAAAATAAACAGCAAGTCATCTTGAATTGGATGATGAGCAAAATGGGTGAGCACGCCAAGGGCGATGCTCATATGGACATCGTGGCCGCACGCATGCATGCAGCCGTCATGCGTCGACCGATACGGCAAGCCCGTCTCCTCGCGAATCGGCAGCCCATCCATATCGGCGCGGTAGCCGATCATTTTGCGCGGTGATGTTCCGTTGACTTTGACAAAAATTCCGGTTTTCCACGTCCGGACTTGAAGCCGCTCTTGTGGCAACGATTGGATATAACGCAGCAAATAGTGCTGCGTCTTAACCTCCTGAAACCCAAGCTCCGGGATTTGATGCAAGTCGCGGCGAATGGCGACAAATCGGCTGATCGCTTCCATCTTCTTCTCCTCCATGGGAAAAAAGCTGTCCTCGTCAAGGGACAGCCTTTCGTGTGATTACAATTGGCGAAGCTCCTGTTTAATCTCCGTTTTCGCCCGCGTTTGCTCGTCAATTTGCTTAATGACGCGCGCCGGCACGCCGGCGACCACCGTATACGGCGGCACGTCTTCGACGACGACCGCGCCCGCAGCGACGACCGCCCCTTTGCCGACGGTCACGCCTTCTAAAATGACGGCGTTCGCCCCGACAAGCACATCATCTTCAATGACAACCGGCTTAGCCGATGGCGGCTCGATCACGCCCGCCAACACGGCACCAGCACCGATATGGCAGTTTTTCCCGACCGTCGCCCGGCCGCCGAGCACGGCGTTCATGTCGATCATCGTTCCTTCGCCGACGACGGCGCCGATGTTGATCACCGCTCCCATCATAATGACGGCGTTGTCGCCAATTTCGACATGGTCGCGGATGATCGCTCCCGGCTCGATGCGCGCCTTGATGCCTTTCAAATCCAAGAGCGGAATGGCCGAGTTGCGGCGGTCGTTTTCGACGACATAGTCTTCAATTTTGTCTTGATTTGCCTCGATGGCGGCTTGAATGTCTTGCCATTCGCCAAACACGATGCCGACGTTGCCGGTCATAAACGTTTTCGCGCTTGGGCCGAAATCGATGCCATCAAGCTCTCCTTTTATGTATACCTTCACAGGCGTGGATTTTTTGCTGTTTTGAATAAACGAAATGATTTCATTGGCGTCCATCATCTTCATGGGCGACATCCTCCTTTGCAGCTGTATTCTTTTTTACTTTAGCAAACGAGAGTTCATCGTGACAAGCATAAATTCACGGGACAAAACGGCGCAGCACCTTTTCGAAGGCTTGTACTTGCGGAAGCTGCCACGCCGCTTCCGAGCTGATCAGCCACGTATCTCTCGTCATCGGCTCACCGCGCTTATTTTTTAACGGTATCATATGAACAACATATTGTTCGCGGTCATCTAAAGCGATTTCCGGTAAAATCGCATAACCAACGCCATGATAGGCGAGCTGTTTGCACGTTTCAATTTGATCGACCATCACCGTGCGCGCCGGCAAAGCTTGAAATTGTTCATGCCACCATTGTTGAATATGCAGCGAATAAGTCGAATCACTTTTAAATTGAATGAACGGGCGCTCGGTGTGGCGCAGCTGCTCCAAATCGTGAATTTCTTGGTCGACCAAATAGAGCTGATCGGTAAATAGCCGCGTCGCGATCCCGCTCCAGTTCGGCTCTCCGCGAACAATCCCAAGCTGAAATCGATTTTCGTACATATGGCTCAGCACTTCGCTTGTCCATCCCGTCGTCAACGAAACGTTGACATCCGGATATAATTTGATAAATGTTTTTAAAACGGGGGGCAGCCAATGCTGGGCAACAATGGACGTGACCGCTATCGTTAACGTCCCGCTAATCTGTCCGACCCGTCGTTGGATCTCCTCTTTGACTCGCTTCGTTTTCTGCACGGTTTCTTTCGCCAGTTGGACGATTTTTTCCCCCTCTGGCGTTAACAGCAACCCTCGCGGAGACCGGATAAATATTTTCACATTCCAGCTCGCTTCGATCGCCTGCAGCCGTTGAGACAACGCCGACTGCGTCACATACAGCCGGGCGGCCGCTTTCCTCATATTCAATTCTTCCGCCAAAACAGCGAGGATTTCATACTCTGAACTGTTCAAAACGATCCTCCTTTTCCTTTCCGCCTCGGCGGGGGACGATCGCCGAGGCGATGGTCGGAACGAACGATAACCATGTTGCAGATGGCAACTTTCCTGCTCATTGTTCAGCTTCTTTTCGGTCCGACTTCCGGCCGCCGTTAGATTTATGCAGCTGTTTATTCAGTTGTTTCAATATCTCCCGGCGAGTGAAAATGCCTGCAAAGTAGCCATCATCATTTTCGACGCAGACGAACGGATGGTTGACAATGAGCCCGATGGCTTTCGTCAGGCTGTCGGTAAGCCGCAGGCGCGGAATGTTTCGGTTCATCACGTCTTCCACTTTCATCGTTTCGAGCCGTTCGAATTCGATGCGCTCCAATCCTAAAATCGCGTCCATGATCATCGTTATGCTGATCAGCCCTTGCAGCTTGTAGGATGTATCCAACACCGGAATCGCTGAATAACCGGTTTTAGTGAGAACGAGCAGCGCGTGATCCAAATAGTTTTCCGGCTGGACGTGCGCCACTTTATCCGCAGAAATAAGAAATGGTTTGACTGTCATAAGAATTGCCTCTTTGTCTTTCAACCATGTCATACCGTTGTTCCGCCTTTCTCTGTTTGTCTTCTCCTCTCCCTCATCATCATATCATAAAAAAGACTATCGCTTCTTGCCAAGCGATAGCGCGAGACAATCTTTTAAGCTTCTTCAGTAAACAGACGGTCATATAAGCGCAACAGCTGCCGGTATCGTTGTTCATCGGCTTTTTTATCACCGTTTTCGATATCCGCCAGCTCGGAACGGACGAGCTCTAGCGCATATTGCTGACTGAACAACACGTCAAGCAACAACATCGCTTCCTCGCCCGACAGCTCCGGCGGCAGCCGCTTGGCCATCTCCATTCCCCCTTTGCCTCTTCCGCTTCCATATATATTCGCCGGCCACAAAAAAAAGTCATGGAAAAAAGCGTCATGTAGAGGCAAACAGAAAGAGGGTGTCCCAAGGATCGGGATCCCTCTTTCGTTGCACTATATACGTACTGGCTGCCTCTGCTGCACGATCGATTGTGCCGATCGTGAAAATACCTGCCGGTCGAAAATGGGCAAAGGGATTTTCATCCTTCTGATGATGACGAAATTGTTTCGTCAAGGAATTCATCTTGAAGACGTCAACCTTTTGGGCTAGCCCCTTTGTTCAATAAGATCGGAGCGCCAAATACCCGATGGCAAACGCGGCGAGCAAAGCAGCGAGCACGTAGGCGAGAAGCATCGGATTGCGCAAATAAGCATGTTCCTCCACCGATTTCGGAATCGGCCCGTCAAGTTCCCCTTGCCAGCGTTGCTGGCGGCCAAGGCGAACTGTATAAATGAATCCGATCGCTGCAATCAAGACGGACAAAATCGATAAGACAAAGGCAAGCTGTGCCATCTTCGTTCACCTCATCTATACTTTGCCGCACCGAGGAGATTTTATACGATTTAATAATGAGCATCGTGCTCAAACAAATAGCTGTACGACAAATCGATGAACAAATAATGGCGCTCATCGATCGGGTACGAATATGTCCGAATCGTTTCGCCCGTTTCGATGTCCGTATACAAATCGGACAAAATGCCTCTTCGGCGCGAGCGCATCCGAATAATGTTTTCCAAAAAATACGGGCGCCAGCTCCAATTTTTCATATAGTACTGCGGCTCCAATGTCCAGCGCCCGTCGCGCTTAAACATATTGCCCGACTGCTGAAAGCCGTCTTCATCACAAACGTAAATGCGGAAGCAAACGTCATCCAGCTCATCGGCCAACAGCGAAATGAGTTCGTTGAAGCCGCCCGCTTTTTTGTATTTGCCAAGCAGCGCGGCAATTCGTTGCTGAAACTGTTCGGAAATGTGATACAGCGTCTCAAGCTTTTTCTTTTCCTGCTGAATGAAGCGATGGCACTCTTTTCGCAGCAAGTCTTTCAGCAAATCGCGCGGCACGACTTCAGGCCCCGGTTTTGCCAAATAATATCCTTGATAATAGCGGCCGCCATGCCGCCAGGCGTATTGGAGCTGAAAGGAAGTTTCGATATCCTCATACAACAGCGTCGCTCCGATTTTGCGCGCTAGCAACGAAATGGAGTGAACGATTTCTTGGTAAGCTTGGTGGACCGATGTTTTCCGCAATTCGTGCAAATCGATTTTTAAAATGTCAGGCGACAACACGCCGATTCGCTCGAGATGAATGCTATGTTCGGCGATATTGTCAACCGCCACGCGAATGCCGTAGGTGCGAATGTACGTCAACAGGTGGCTGAGTTGATCCAAATCGCCTTTAAAATGCTGCTCGTTGATTTCCAACACGATGCGGTCAAGCGCCAGCCCTTTGGCTTGATAAGAAAGAAGCAGCTGCAAAAACGATTCGCCGCGGTCAAGCATCAACAAATTGGCGTCACGGTTGAAAAAGATCAGCAGCGTCTCGTCATCGAGCGACAAAAAATAATCAAGCGCCTTTTTAGTAATCACATCATCGACTTCCATGCGAAACTCTTCCGGAATCGTCTCATCGTGGAAAAACGGACCGAGGCTGACCGTCCCTTCCTCGGTTTGAAAACGCCCGAGCACTTCATATCCGATGACTCCATGCTCATCGGCGCTGAAAATCGGCTGGTAGTGTGGAACGACTTGCGACAAGTTGGCCATCACGTCTAATGCATCCATTTGCGCTCACCTCATTCTCGTCGACCATCTCTGCTTTTATTATAGCACAACGGCTTCGTCGTTCCTGACGGAAAAACAGCGACCCGAACAGACTGTCCTCCTCCCCACCAAACTCGAAACAAAACGCCTCCCATCCGTTGCGACAAAAAGGATGAGAGGCACGGTTTGGACGCGGATCCGCGCGCTGTCAGCGCGCCGTCGCCTTCGCTTAGCGCTCAAGGCGCAAACTACCCGCCACCTGCGCTTCGCTTGGAGGTGGAAGCTTCAAGCGACTTGTGCGTGTTCGCCGAACGGCAAGCCGCACACAAGAACCCTTTACGCTTTCCTTCGCTCGGAAGCGTCCGTTCGAACAATAACCACATCGGTCGGCGGTCGTCAACCGACATGTATCCCCCACCTACTCATTGGGCGTTGTCCCGTCCATTCCTTGAAGTGGGAGGCTTCGTTCGGAAATGACGTTAAAACGGGCGCCGATTCAGCCATTGGCCGCCGTCGACGGTGATGCAAGCGCCGTTGATGTAAGCGGCTTCATCGGAAAGCAGAAACGAAGCGACGGCCGCGATTTCTTCCGGCGTTCCGAGCCGCCCGAGCGGCACGCTTTCCAACGTCATCCGCTCCGCTTCTTCCGACTCCCAAAGACGCTCCGCTCCTCCGGTGCGCTCAATCGGCCCCGGAGCGATGGCGTTGACGCGAAACCCGTATTTTTTCCCCCATTCGACCGCCAATGTGCGCGTCATCGCCAACACCCCGGCTTTGGCGCAGGCGGAATGAATGACTCCGGCGCCGGCATGCCACGCGTACGTCGCGATGATGTTGATGATGTTCCCTTTCAAACCGCGCTGAATCCAGTAGTTTCCCACTTCCCGACTGCAGTAAAACGTGCCGTTTAACACGATGTTGATGACGCTGTTCCAGCCGTTGATCGACAGCTTTTCCGCCGGACAAATAAAGTTGCCGGCCGCGTTGTTGACGAGGGCATCAATGCGGCCAAACTCGGCGTCAGCCCGCGCGACCATGTCCGCAACTTGCTCCGGGTTGCGCACATCCATCGGGACGGCAAGCACGCGCCCGCCGCCGGGCGTTTCCATTTCCCGCTTCGCCTCTTCCAGCGCTTCCGCCCGCCTTCCTGTAATGACGACGTCCGCCCCTTCAGCGACAAACCGCTTCGCCATATACTTGCCCATTCCGCTCGACCCGCCGGTCACAATGACGACCTTTCCATTCATCTTTTTCCCCTCCTGTGAGTGATCATTCATTCATATTTTCATCATACTACATAATCATTGAATATTCGATATTTTTCTCCGGTTGTCCTTCTCTTTCCTTTTTCGTTATAATAAAACTGCTTATGAAAGGACGGCGACATTATGCCTCACATGGAACCAACCTATATGAACCGACGCGCGTTTTAAAAAAATGGGCGCGCACCGGCCTCACGGCAGCGTTGGCGGCGTCTTCCTCCTTTGGCGACGTGCGCTGGAGTGCCGCTTCGGTTTCTCGCCCCACCGGAACTGACCGTTTTTTCGCTCGCCCACCGGTGAGCGTTGGCGAGTCAGTGATTGAAGCCGCTCAAAGAAAGAGGGGACATAGCGGCTTTTTTGGTCGCAAACGAACAAACGCCGTTGTTGCCCGTCCCTTTCGAAAAAGAAGCCAAGCCGGGCGTCCGTATGCTATAATAGAAAGAAAAAAGGAGATATGCCGATGAAACCATTGCAATTGTCGGTCGACAATATCGCCAAAGCCATTTTTACGGTCAACCGCCACGCCAAAACGGCATTAAACCCTTCGTTTCTTTATCTGCTCAAGAAAAAAGCCATCGAAAAACTGCTCGCAGAAGGCAAGGCAAAAAAGGTCGGCCTCCATTTTTCCCGCAACCCAAAATACAGCCAACAGCAGTCGGATGTGCTCGTTGCCGTCGGCGATTACTATTTCCACATCCCTCCGACGAAACAAGATTTCGCCGTCCTCCCGCATCTTGGCGCACTCAATGATTCGTACCGCAATCCTCCGGCTCGCATGCCTTTGTCGGAAGCCAAGGCCATTCTCATCGCCTACACCGGATTGAACGAGCCGTTGGAGCGGGCCCCAAAGCGGATGACCAAACCCGTGTTTAGGCGGCTCGGCGACCGCTATTGACCAAAGAACGCTCTCAATGCCCATCGCAATGACAGACCGCGTTGCTCAGACTCCCCTCCGTTCATGTCCTTGATTTCCGATGAAAAAAGGGGGTCCCGCTGCTTGGGACCCCCTTTTCTTCATGGCGGGGAATTCACGAACCGAACCGTAAACCACGCAAGCGTTCATCTGCCAGCGGCAACACCTCAAGTCCGATTAAGCGGATACCCCTTTTCGTTTCATGCTTCCCCATTGCTTTTGCCGGCGAAACGCATCGATGATCCCTTCGCACCGCCACCACGCGGTCAACGGACGGTACCAAAACGTCTCCGTCAATGAAAAGAAAAACAGCCGAACCAAATCCGAGACGTTCGGAAACTTCCGCTCCGTCCATTCCTCAAGCAGCACTGCGGCCGCTGACAAAAGCGAGCCATACAAAACAGAAACAGTCAACAAAAGAAGAGCAAACTCGATGTAGATGGTGCCGAAACACAATGAAAGGATGATCAACATATACCCCACCAGTTCAACGACCGGGCCAAGAAGCTCAATAACCCAAAAATACGGGAGCGACAAAAGGCCGATCGAGCCGTATTTCGGATTGAACAACAAAGCGCGATGCCGCCACAGACTCTCAAGCAGCCCACGATGCCAACGCCGCCGCTGCTGCCGCAAATCGCGGTACGTTTCCGGCGCCTCTGTCCAGCAAACGGGATCTGGGATGTAGATGATTTTTTTCGGCTCGTTTTTTTCCCGGGCCAGCCGATGCAGACGGACGACCAGCTCCATATCTTCACCGGCTGTGTCGGCATACCCTCCAGCCTCAATCACCCACGGCTTGGAAAAGACACCAAACGCCCCGGAGACGATCAGCAGCAAGTTATGACGACTTAAACCAAGGCGGCCGAGCAAAAACGCCCGCAAATACTCAATCGTCTGCATCACTACGAGCGGCTGCCGCGACAACCCAACCTTGACAATCTCACCGCGTTCAATCTGACAGCCGTTGGCGACCCGGATCGTCCCTCCGGAGGCGATGACCTCGCCATCGGATTCGAGCATTGGCTTCATCACTTTCAAAAACGCGTGCCGTTCCAAAACCGAATCGCCGTCAATGGAACAAATATACGGATAGCGGGCAGCGTTGATGCCGGCATTCAGCGCGTCAGCCTTCCCCCCGTTTTCCTTGTCAAGAACAAACAAATGCGGATAAGCCGGCGATTGATAAATCGCTTTAACTTCTTTTGTCGCCAGTTGGCGGCGAATGACACGATAGACCGGGCGAAGTTCGAAATGCTCGATCAGCCGCTCGAGCGTCCGGTCTGTGGAACCGTCGTTAATGACGATCACCTCGTATTGCGGATATTCAATGGCGAGCAAGGAGCGAACCGAACCGACGATGCCGGCTTCTTCATTATAGGCAGGCACAAGAATGGACACCGGCTTGGCGTAACTGGCTTCAAGCAGCTCTTCATACGGCTCCCAGTCATCAAGCCGATGGAGGCGGCGCAAATGCCAAAACGACACGACAAGCAAAAACGTATAAAAAGCGACTACCCCGATCATATAAACAAGCACCGCGTTCCCAACAAACGATACAACCGACTGCCAGAACGCCATCATCCTTCCCCGCCTTCCAACCATTGTCGGGCCATATCGCGAGCATAACGGTCATCGGCTTGCTGAGCCGCCCGGTTCAACGCGATGCGGCCATCAGGGAGGCGCGCAAGAGCGGCAGCGGCCTCCGCACGAACCGCAAAGGAGCGGTCGGACAGCCGTTCATACAAAAGCGGAAGCAGCCGTTCTTCGCGGCATCGACCGGCAAGGCGGGCGGCCATCAACCGTTCCTGCCAGTGCGGGGAACTTAGATGGTGCGCAAGCTGACGCGCATGAAGCGGCGCGCCGATTTCCGCCATGGCCTTGAGCGCGCGGACACGGATTTCCAGCTCTTCCGATGCCAGCCGCTCTTGCAAAAACGACTGTTCCTGACGGCGGCGGATGCCGATGATGTCGATCAATGCATATTGGCCTGCCGGCGGGAGCTCGGTAAACCGCCTTTTTACTTGTTGGAGCAGCCTTTCGCTCATATGGCCAAAAATGACGCGGTACGCAAATTCCGTCAGTTCATGTTTCGGTTGAAGCACGTACACGACAACCGAGCGGTAATCAAATTTAGCGAAAATCGTCAATATTTTTACCACTTCCCCTTTGGTAGCGATCCGGGAGCGATACAGCCGCTCGATGTCGGCTAGCAACGCCTTCATCTGCAAATCCTCAATGAAAAACAGCGCGTTCATTCTCTCTCCCCAATGTCGACTTGCCAACCGGCGGCGCAGCCAGCCTTCAAAATATTCCTCGGCAAACGCCCGAATCCTTGCCTGCACTTGCTCCCCTTTCAGCAGCGCGGCAAAATCGTCTAGCAGCTCAAGCAGCGCCTCTCGTTCCAGCAAAGAAGCCGGCCAAGGGGGCTGTTCCTCGTCGCCAAGCAAGTAGCGGAGCAACGGAAGTCGAAGCTGTTCCTTGCCAGCGCGCAGCGCCGCTTGGCGCCGGTTTTCCCGCCGCTTGCGCACCATCAAATACGCAAACACCGCGGTCAACGTTCCAAACAAAAAGAAGGTGAGGGAAACGGCAACCTTCAGCGCCATTTACGAATCGAGCCCCCTCAGCAGCCGGCGCAACCGCGCCTCCAGCTCAAGCCATTTGAACGGCTTGGTCACATATTCATCCACCCCGCGCTCCAACGCATGGGCAATTTCCCGCTCATCGTGGCGCGATGTCAACATCATCACCTTGCATCGCTTCCGCTCTTGGCGGAGGCGTTCAAGCACCTCTAGACCGTCCATTTTCGGCATCACCCGGTCGAGAATCACAATGAACCGCCGACCGCCTCGGTACAGCGGGGACTGCAAAAAGGAAAGCCCGTCGCCAAACTCCTCAATGTCCACTTCCCGCTGTTGTTCAGCCGCCAACTTGCGAACAAGATCAGCAATGACCGCCCGCGCCAGTTCATCATCATCGACAATGGCCACCGCCCACCGCCGCCCGCTCGTTCGCCGGCGCTGGCTTCGCTCTTGGCCGTCATCGTGAGGGGCGGACGGCGCGCCAGCTTCCTCGATGCGATTGCCGCCCTTCTTTTTCGCCTCGTACAACGCGGCATCAGCGAGACGCAGCCAATGATCGAGCGATTCATCAGCTTGATCGCATTCCACCAAACCGGCAGAAAACGTGCACGACAGCCGGAACCCGTCGGCCACGATTTCTTCGCCTTCGAACTGGTGCCGCAGACGCTCAAGCACCGCCCGCGCTTCCCGTTTCGACGTTTTGGCCAGCCAAACGATGAACTCTTCCCCACCAAAACGAATGACGGTATCCAAGCCGCACGTATGCTGAAGGAGCACATCAGCCAGTTTCTTTAACACGGCGTCGCCGGCCAAATGGCCGAAGCGATCGTTGATCTGTTTGAAATGGTCGAGGTCTAGGAGCGCTAAACAACTCGGCGTGCCGGAACGCTCCAAATCGCTGCGGAGGCGGGCATACACGCGCGGCAAATATTTCCGATTATAGACGCCTGTCAATTCATCTATCAATACAAGCTCATCAATTTTTCTCTTTTTTTCGATCAACCGGCGGATGCGGATAAACAGCTCATCGGCGGCCATCGGGGCCACGACATCATCGGCGCCGAGCTCATAGCATTTCAACTGCGTCTCTTTCCGCCCATCGGCGCTGATGACCACAACGGGAAGATACGGGTGCCGTCCGGCGTTCTCCAACAAACGAGCCAACGCAGAAGGTTCCCCGTCTTCCTCGCTAAGACTGACCACGAGGCAGTCCGGACTAAGACAAATGATCGAAGCCGCCGCCTGCTCGAGCGACGGCGCCGTGAGCAGCCGCCATGGCGCGGCATCCAGCGCGTGGCAAAGATACGTAAAAAACAGCGGATCGTTTCCGCACAGGAGGATCGTCGCTTCCGATTCCTGTTCGCTTTTGATGAGAGGGAGCGGAAAGGGCGTTTCCTTCTCTTCATAGAAACAGCGAAGAAGAGGGGCGATCTCCGCCAGCGCTTCTTCAGCTGTCCATTCCTTCTCTTTGCCGCTGTTCACCCGACGGCTCAACCGTTCGGCCTCGGCGGCGATGTCAGGCCGTCCGATCACGGTTGCCGCCCGGCCAACGGCGCGCAAAAACCGGGCGAATTCCCGGCTGGTCAGCAGAGGCGCCGCCTTCCATCGTTCGTACTGCTCCTTCATGCGTGCCAATAACAATGCGGTCGATCGATCCACGCTCCCCCTCCTTTCCGACTATATGTCTGCGTCCAATCGCCAATCCGTCCTTTTTTCCTATTACTAATATAATCGATCTGAAGCAAAACATGAAAGAAAATAAACTCAAAACCGCTCCACTTTTCACCGCCCATACAAAAAGCCGCTGCTGTTGGCAACGGCTTCGCTCAATACAGAAAATCAAGCAGGCGGCGGTCAGCCAAATTCGTATCGACCGGGCACACCTCCGCGTCGCGCCCGTACTGCCACACCCAGACATTGGCGCTGCAAGGTGGGGCGGCCGGCTGGTATCGGGGCGCTTTTTGCTCTTTCGTCGCCCCCGGCCTTGGTGCGGCGCTCCAAATGACCGCTTGCACGGCCACTTGGTTGTTCCGGCTGACCGCCTCACAATAAGCGGCAGCAAAGTCCCCTTTCGTCGGGTCAGCGTACAGCCCCGGCCGGTACCCGGTCGGATAGAGCGTTTCCACCCAAGCGGCGATCCAAGCAGCGTCTACGGCAAAAAAATCTTCAATGTTGGCAAACAGCAGCTTGTTTTTCGGAATGCCGAGCCGTCGCGCATGAAACACCGCATTGCGCGCCGCCACCTGTCCGCTCGCATAGCCGACCGCCTCACGAAACGCATTGTAAATGGGCAACACTTTGATGCCGTTGTTGCGGATGCGCGTGATTTCCTCCCGTGTCAACCCTTCCGATACGTTTGGAACCCGAACTAAATAACGGCCCCAAAATTTTGGAGCGCCTAGCTCGGTCCGGACGCATTGCAACAGTTGCTCCGTAACAGACTGAGCCGAGTCGACTCCCCAAATTCCCTTTGCCACCCGTTTCCCTCCTTTGCGATCGCATCGCTATAGCTATGTATATGAAGGGAACCGCTTGGCTTATACGGCTAGGGTCGCCGCTTCCGTTCTTCATCCGCCCAGTCGCTCTTGAGCAGCTGAAACCAACCGTTGCGTTTAAACCAAACGAACATCGTCATGCCGATCGTAGCCATGATCGCTAGTACGGCGAAATAGCCGTATTTCCAACGCAGCTCAGGCATATAGTCAAAGTTCATCCCATAAATGCCAGCGATGAAGGTAAGAGGCATGAAAATGGTCGTGATGGCGGTAAACGTCATCATAATATTGTTCATCCGATTCGAGTTGAGCGACAAATAGCTGTCGCGGATGTCTGCGGTAATTTCCCGGTTCGTCTCAATCATTTCCGACAGCTTGAGCAAATGATCGTAAATATCATGGAAATACAGCTGCCGCTCCTTCATGCGCTGCAGCCGGTCAGAATGGATGATGCGGTATAACAAATCGCGCATCGGCACAATCGTCCGCCGCAGTTTTGACAAATCGCCGCGAATGTCAAACACTTTTTCAATGATGTCATGAATCGGTTCGTTGTTCGTATTCTCCTCTAAATCGTTCAGTACGTCTTCAATATGGTACAACGGCGGAAAATAATCGTCAACGAGTTTGTCAATGAGCCGATACATCACATGAAACGGTCCCTGCTGAACATCCGCCTCGTGTTTGAGCCGCTCCCACACTTCATCGACCGCGTGAATGGCCGACTTATGAAACGAAACGATGAAATTTTGCCCGACAAACAAATCCACTTCCTCAGCCTCGAGCGTCATCCCAGCGATCGCATGGAGAACGACAAACAAGTAGCGGTCGTAAAAATCGAGCTTCGGCCGCTGCACATATTCCAAGCAGTCTTCAATCGCGAGCGGGTGAAAGCGAAAAAACGACGCGAGCAGCTCCGACTCCTCATCCGTCGGCTCATGAAAGTCGACCCAATACCAAGAAACGTCGGGACTGTTGACCATCGTAAGATCTACCCCAGCCAAAATCTCAAATTCTTTTGTCACGATACATGTGCGAATCATTTCCATCACCCTGCCATTGTTTCTTCTTTTTATCATAACCGAAAAGTCTGTTATCGCCCAAGAAAAAACGGGTATTCAAATCATGTAGAGAAAAAATTGACAAAAAATATTTATCGAAATTTTCTTTACATTAGCTTCAAAAACGAGGATAATATAAAAAAGGGAACCATTTCGTTCCCATATAGGAGGGAATCAACGATGTACGAAAAACAATATCCAAACGAAGGCGCCGTCTTGTTCAACCAACCGGAAGAAAAAAGCAGCTACGGCCCGATCGCCGAACAGGTGCTAAACGAAGCGATTTTCCAATTTCAGCGAAAAAAATTAATGGAGCAAATCGACGAGGCGCTCGCCGCCGGCAACAAGCCGCTGTTTTTGCAGCTTTCCGCCCAATACAATGACTTGTTGAAAAAATACGGCGCGTAAAAGGAGCGAACGAAATTGGAGTGTGAATCATCCATCGCAACGTAGGCCCCCTTTCCGTCTGCGGAAACCACCCAAACGGAAATGGGGCTGATTTTCGTTTTTCCGTTTGCGTTGAACAATGATACAATAGAGAAAAAAAGAAAGGTGGACACGCCATGAAACACCTCATTCAGCCACGCGTCCAATCCATCCAAATATCAGGCATCCGCCAGTTTTTCAACCTCGTCGCCGGCCGACCAGGAGTGATCTCACTGACGATCGGCCAGCCCGACTTTCCAACGCCCGAACATGTCAAAACCGCCGCCCAGGAAGCGATCGCCGCTGATTTCACCACGTACACCGCCAACGCTGGGCTGCTCGAACTGCGCCAAGCGGCTTGCCAATTCGTCGCTGACAAGTACGGCCTCCGCTACACGCCGGATGAAGTCATCGCCACCGTCGGCGCCAGCCAAGCGCTTGATATCACGTTCCGCACCATTTTAGAAGAAGGGACGGAAGTGCTCCTTCCTGCGCCGGTCTATCCCGGCTATGAGCCGCTCATCCGTTTGTGCGGGGCAAAACCGGTGTACATCGACACAAGGCCAAACGGGTTCCGTCTGTCGGCTGAGCTCATTGCACCTTATTTGACGGAAAAGACGCGCTGCGTGGTCCTTCCCTATCCATCCAACCCAACAGGGACGGCGCTGTCGGCTGAAGAGCTGGCCCGCATCGCTTCGCTTTTGAAAGGACGGCCGATTTGGATCGTGTCTGATGAAATTTACAGCGAGCTCGTCTATCGCGGACGCCACCGCTCGATCGCCGAATGGCTGCCGGAGCAGACGATCGTCATCAACGGCTTGAGCAAATCGCACTCGATGACCGGTTGGCGCATCGGTTTCGTCTTCGCCCCAGCGTTCGCCGTTGAACAAATGATCAAAGTGCACCAGTACAGCGTCTCGTGCACATCATCGATCAGCCAAAAAGCGGCGCTCGAGGCGCTCACCGCCGGCAAAAACGACGCCAAGACGATGCGCGCCGCCTATGCAAAGCGGCTTGAGTATGCCTACGGTCGTCTCACCGCCATGGGGCTGCCGGTGGAAAAGCCGGACGGGGCGTTTTATTTGTTTCCGTCGATTGCCGCCTTTGGCATGTCTTCGTTCGATTTCGCCCTCGATGCCGTCGAAAACGCCGGCGTCGCCCTCGTTCCCGGCAGCGCCTTTTCCGACTACGGTGAAGGCCACGTCCGACTGTCGTACGCCTATTCACTCGATGTGTTAAAGGAAGGACTCGATCGGCTTGAGCGGTACATTCAACAAAAACGGCGGCGGCCGTAATGGGCGCGATCCACACCGGTTCTTTTTTAACATAATTCCGAAAGAAGTCTCCCACTTCAAGCAAAACGAAGTGGGAGTAGTTCACGGCTTGTTCCTCCTAACAGCCAAAACAGAGACTAGTCGATACATCGCGAAGAGGCCGGTGAAAAACGGTTGTTTCTTTTAAGCAATGGGGAATCGGTTGAAAGGCGATCCTAATGCGACAAGGCTTTTCTATTGGAGAAACGGGCTTGATCAGCGGCTTGCTCCCTTCAATCACTGATCTCCTAAGAGGCCGGTGACGTACTCGTGCTTTTCCATCTCATTTCTCAATGAGAAAAACCTTGTTGCATCGGTCTGTTTTTTCACTCATTTGATGAAGGGAAGCAGCGATGTGTCACCAACCTTCTAAACGTAGCTGGCGGATGCCGACTACGTTCAGGAAGTTGCGGGTGTCCAGCTCCGTGTCTGGACACCCTTTTCGTTCCTTATGGCACAAGCAGCAGCTTGCCGTGCGTTTTCCGCTCTTGAAGAAGTTTATGTACCATCGGCGCCTGCTCAAGCGGGTAGACGCCGCCGATCGTCAGCTGCAAGCTCCCGTCTTGCACCCATGAAAGCAATTCGCGCAAACTTTGTTCGTACAGCGCCCGCTTTCGCATGATTTGCGGCAAAAAGAAACCGATGACGGACCAGTTTTTCGCCATGAGACGAACCGGATTGAGACGCGTCATCTCCCCGCTCGCCGCCCCGTAGACGACAAGACGGCCGAACGGAGCGAGGCAATCGAGCGTCTGATGAAAGACATCGCCGCCCGCCATTTCCAAGGCGACATCGATGCCGCGGCCACCGGTCGCCTCCATCACGTCCGCGGCCCAGCTGTCTTTTGTATAATCAATGGCAACATCAGCGCCAAGCTGCTGGGCGAGCGCCCGTTTTTCCTCCGTACTCGCCGTGGCGATGACCGTTTTGGCGCCGAACCGTTTCGCCAGCTGGACAGCGATCGTTCCAACGCCGCCGGCGGCGGCGTGAACGAGCACGGTTTCTCCTTCCTCTAAGCGGCCCATCGTTTTGAGAATATGGTAGGCGCTCAGCCCTTGCACCGGCAAAGCCGCCGCCTGCCGAGCATCCATGCCGTCCGGAAGCGGCACGACCGCCCGCTCGTCAACAGCAACACACTCGGCGTAGCCCCCCGACTCAATCAACGCGACGACGCGCTGCCCTGGACGGATCGTTTGCACCTCCGGACCAACTTCGCGAACAACGCCGGCCACCTCCGTCCCCGGTATGAACGGAAGCGGCGTCGGCACCACGTAGCGCCCTTCCCGCCGGGCTGTATCGGCATAGTTGACACCGATCGCTTCGGCTTCGA
This sequence comes from Geobacillus sp. C56-T2, assembly GCF_007829715.1. Classification (NCBI taxonomy): domain Bacteria; kingdom Bacillati; phylum Bacillota; class Bacilli; order Caryophanales; family Anoxybacillaceae; genus Geobacillus; species Geobacillus sp. C56-T2. Next base: position 969,488 of record NZ_VJWB01000001.1, on the reverse strand, counting down.
TCAATACTTGCCGACCTGTGGGCTTCGGGCGTTCCCCTTCGCAAACACGCAAGACATCGGGCCCACCGTATTCAACGAATTGGACAAATTTCATGACGATATCCCCTCTTTCATGGCTTCTGTTGGCGCGATATCGCGCAGCTCCAAACCGAACGATCCTCGTTCAAGTTTCGGAACGGAAGAAAGCGCCCCGTGCCGGTTAATGTAATCCACTTCTGATTCCAAACCGTACGCCGCCATCCAGCGGCCGACGCGCGAGGCGAACAATACTTCTTTCGCCCTTTCTTCCCCCGAATATTGCCGGTAAAAGAGCCATGCGGCCATCGCGCTGTCAGACAGCTTGGCCGCATCGATCCCTTGCTCGACGAGGCAATGCACGAAATAGCCGGCGCCGTAAAAGTCTTCGAGGCAAAAACGACCCGACGAGCCGGAGCAGATGGCGATAATCGTTTCGTCGCGATGCCATCGGCAAACATGCTCGCTGACCGCCGGGCTGTTCAGCAAGCTCGCCGTGTATACCGCGCTCGCCGACTGCGCTTTATGAACCGCCACCGTGCCGTTGGTCGTCGACAACACGACCGTTTTTCCCGGGCAGATCGTTTGCAAAAACAGCGGCGCCGGAGGATGGAAGCCATCGATCGTCCGCCCCTCCCGTTCACCGACGAGCTCATAACTTTTCGCCGGCAAGTGAATCGCGACCGCCTTCGCCTCCTCGGCATCGCGGACCGGGATCACCGAACGAGCGCCGGCCGAAAGCGCGGCGGCAATCGATGAGGTGGCAAGCAAAATGTCAAACACAACAGCAACTTTCCCATCAGCGAGCGCCGTCTCATCAATGTCTTCCTTGCGCAGCACGACATGCACGTTTGTCATCACGCTGCCTCACCGTCCCGTCGCCAGCTGCCATGCATGCTCGATAAGCGCTTCGACAAACTGGCCGAAATGGCGAAACCGCTCATCGTTCGTCTGCCCGCGGCGATAACGATAATAAATTTGCTGGCAAATGACCGCTAATTTAAAGTAGGCGAACGTCAAATACACGTGCACGTCGGACACATCGCGGCCGCTTTTTCTCGCGTACGCGTCAATGAACTGTTCGCGCGTGTAAAATCCAGGCCGGACGGTGGCCGGCGCGCGACCAAATCCATTTTTCACCAGCGGCGGATCATCCTCTTCAATCCAATAGCTCATCGCCACTGCCAAATCGGCCAGCGGATCGCCGACGGTCGACATTTCCCAGTCAAACAAGCCGACTATGTTGGTGATATCATCTTTCGCAAACATGGCATTGTTCAGCTTAAAATCGTAATGAATGACCGTCGCCTCCCGCTGCGGCGGAATGTGGGAAGCGAGCCACTTCGTCAGCGCTTCAGCCGCTGGAACATCGTCGGTTTTCGCCCGCTCGTACCGCTGAATCCATCCGTGCACTTGCCGCTCCATAAATCCTTCCGGCTTGACCATGTGCACCAACCGCGTTTTCGTATAATCGATTTGATGGATGCGAACTAACGTCTCGACCATCGTTTCGGAAATGCCGCGGCAGACGTCTTCTGTCGGCACAACGCCGTCCGGAAAATCGTCGTCAATGACAACGCCATCACGCCGCTCCATCACGAAAAAGGGGCTGCCGATGATCGACTCATCGTCACAAAAATACAGCGGCTTCGGCGCCAGCGGAAAGAGCGGATGGATTTCGGCAAGCCATGTGCTCTCCCGCTTCATATCATGCGCTTTCGGCGGCACCGGGCCAAGCGGCGGCCGGCGCAGCACCGCCTCCCACTCCCCGCAGCGGAGCAAATACGTCAAATTCGAGCGGCCGGCGGAAAATTGCCGAATCTCCAGCTCCCCATCCGGCATGTCCGGCAGCACTGAGCGCAAAAACGCGGCCAATTTTCCAACCGGCAATTCTTCCCCTTTGCGCACCGGAATAATGGCGCTCATTTCCCTCTCCCCCTTTTGGCGAGCGCGTTTTGTTTGGTCAAACATCGACAGACGAGCGACATGAACGGCGACCTTGACTTCTATGGCGGGCGCATGGTGCTTGTTAAGACGCCGGCCCCATCCCATCGATCAAAATGGTGATCATCTGTTTGGCCACTTCCGCATCAGTCAGCCCGCCGTCCGGGCGAAACCAATGGTAACTCCAATTGGCCGCCCCGAGCACCGTGAGCGCGGCAATCGATGGCGACAAATCGCGGCGCAGTTCGCCGCTTTTCATTCCATCCTCAATTAACGCCTGCAGCTGATAGCGAAACAAATCGCGCTTTTCCTTCACTTTTTGCAAATGCTCCTCGTTCAAATGTTTCATTTCGCGGAAAAAAATGCGCGCTTGCCGCCCTTGGCGCTCAACGTTGTGAATAAGCATATACACAATGGCATACAGCTTTTCCCGCACCGATCGCCGTCCGTCATTGATAATGCGCTGCTGTTCGCGAAGCAGCCCTTCAATGTAGCGAAGATGAATATCCATCAGCAGCTCTTCTTTGCTTTTGAAATAATAGTAAAACGTCCCTTTCGTTACCCCAAGCGCGTCGACAATATCTTGAATCGACGTTTCGCTGAACCCGTTTTGCTCAAACAGTTCAATGCTGGCAGCGATAATCTTTTCCCTCATGTTCTCCCACCTCTTGCCCTGCGTCATCACTGCCAGCTATTGTACCATAAAATGGCCCGTCTTGCCTAAAAGGCTGGTGATAAAATGATGGATACCGCTTTGCCGTATCGTTTTCACGGAAAGTTCCATGGGCAGCGCGGCGGAGTCGATTCATCGGTTGCCGCGGTGTTGGTATCGTTTTCACAGAAAGTTTCACGGGCAACGTTTTGCCCTCCGCCCTGGTATGAAAATCAACGCTTGCCGACGAGATTTTCACAGAAAGTTCCATGGGCAGCGCGACCTGCCCTCCACCCGGGGATGAAAATCTCGCGCTCGGCCGGCATTTTCACCGAAAAGCCTTGTCGCATCGGTCCTGCTTTTCACGCGTTCCCCATCGCTGCTGGGAACCAGCGGTTGTTCACACGATGAAGCGAGCAACATCTGCCGCGTTTTTCGCTCCGATCGAGGCAAGTAGCGGCTTTTCACCAGCCTTCTTGGCGTTAGCCGACAAAGGCGCCGTTATTGCGAGCGCGCCGCCTCCTCACGCAACGCGCGGCGCAAAATTTTCCCGACGTTCGTTTTCGGCAGCTCGGCGCGAAACTCGACAATGCGCGGCACTTTGTACGCCGCTAAGTTTTTCCGGCAATGGGCAATGATCTCTTCCTCGCTTGCCTGCATCCCCTCTTTTACGACGATGATCGCCTTCACCGTTTCGCCGCGGTACGGATCAGGCACTCCAACGGCCGCCGCTTCTCTCACCGCTGGGTGTTCATACAACACTTCTTCGATTTCGCGCGGATAAATGTTGTACCCTCCCGCGATGATCAAATCTTTTTTCCGGTCGACGATCGTCACATACCCTTCCTCATCGATCGAAGCCAAATCTCCGGTGTACAGCCAACCGTCGCGCAACGTCACCGCGGTTTCCTCCGGCATGTTCCAATACCCCTTCATCACTTGCGGCCCACGGATAATGAGCTCGCCGACTTCGCCCGGCGGCAGCTCGCGCGTGCCGGTCGCCACATCGACGACTTTGTACTCGGTGAGCGGCATGCCGATGCCGACCGTCCCCGGCTTGCGCGCCGCAAACGGCGGGTTGCAGTGCGTCACCGGCGAGGCTTCAGACAACCCGTATCCTTCAAGCACAACCGCGCCCGTTTTCGCCTCAAAATCGCGCATGAGCTCCAGCGGCATCGGCGCGCTGCCGCTGTTGCACGTCTTGATGCTGCTGATGCCGTACTGCTCAACCCCGGGGGTGTTCGTGATGGCGACGTACATCGTCGGCACGCCGGGGAACACGGTCGGCTGCTTGTCGCGGATCGTCTCGAGCACTTCTTTCAGTTCAAAGCGCGGCAACAAAATGTTTTCCGCCCCTTGGTAAATCGCCAAGTTCATGCCGGACGTCATCGCAAATACGTGAAACAACGGAATGACGGTTAAATACCGCTCTTTTCCAAATTCAAACGTTCCTTTGAAAAATTCGGCGCACTGCAAGACGTTGGCGAAAATGTTGCGGTGGGTGAGCATCGCCCCTTTCGATCGCCCTGTCGTTCCACCTGTGTATTGCAGCACAGCGATATCATGCGCCGGCTCGATCGGCACCGGGCGCACTTGTCCATCCCCTTGGGCCAAAAACTGTTCAAACGTCACATCGCCTTCAGCGAGCGGGACAGAAGCCGGCGCCCCGAACTGGACAGTGACCGCCCGTTTGACCGCCGTCTCTTGTCTCACGGCAGCTAGACGCGGATAAAGCGGCTCGTAAATGACGATCATCTCCGCCCCCGAATCATTGAGCAAGTAGGAAAGCTCGCGCTCAACGAGCATCGGATTCACTTGGGTGACGATGGCGCCCGCCTGCAAAATGCCGTAGTAAGCGATGACGTATTGCGGGCAGTTTGGCAGCATGATCGCGACCCGATCGCCTTTTTGCACTCCGAGCGCTTGCAGGCTAGAAGCGAAGCGGTTGACCGCCGCGGCGAGCTCAGCGTAAGTGATCGTTTGGCTGTAAAACGTCAGCGCCGGCTGAGCGCCAAATTCCGCCGCCCGTTCATGCAGCACCTCGCACACCGTTTTGTTCGGAATCTCGATATGAAACGACACATGTTCCGGATAAAGAGACAACGCCCGTTTTTCGCTCATTATTTTTTCCCCCTTCCATTTTGATTACATTCCAGCAGCATGGCTGCCGCCATCAACGACAAGAAGCGCGCCGGTGACAAACGCGGAAGCCGGAGAAGCCAAGAACAGGACCGCGCCTTTTAAGTCATCGTCGCCGCCGAAACGGCCGAGCGGCGTATGCTCGAGCACTTTTTGGCCGACATGCTGAAGGACGACTTGTGACATTTTCGTCGGGAAAAAGCCCGGCGCTACCGCGTTGACGCGAATGCCGTGTTTTCCCCATTTGGCGGCCAAATCTTTCGTAAACGTAATGACCGCCCCTTTGCTCGTGTTGTAGCCGATCGTATTCAAAATGTCCGGATGCGTGCCGCCAAGGCCGGCGACCGACGCGATATTGACAATGGCGCCGCCCGTTTGTTTGGCGATCATCACCTTGCCGACCGCCTGGCTCATCAAAAAGGTGCCGGTGACGTTGACGTTGAGCACCTTCTGCCATGCCTCAAGCGGCATTTCCTCGACCGGCGCCCCCCACGTCGCCCCGCTGTTGTTGACTAAAATGTCGATGCCGCCGAACTCGTTGACGGTCGTTTCGACAACATGTTTGACGTCCTCCGGGTTCGTCACATCGCACCGCAATGCGAGCGAACGGACACCGAGCTGTTCGAGCTTTTCTTTCACCTGCTCGCACGCCTCAACCTTGCGCGAGCAGACGACGACGTTCGCTCCGGCTTCAGCGAGGCCGATGGCGATTTGCTCACCGAGCCCGCGCCCGCCGCCCGTCACGATGGCGATTTTTCCTTCGATTTTGAATAAATCCAGCACATGCATAAGCTCCTCTTCCTCTCCCTTATGGTTGGTATTGCCGCAATTCAAGCTTCGCCACTTGCTCTTTGTGCACTTCGTCCGGCCCGTCAGCCAAACGAAGCGTGCGCGAGTTCGCCCACATGGCGGCAAGCGGAAAATCGTTGCTCACCCCGGCGGCGCCAAACGCCTGAATGGCGCGGTCGATGACGTTGAGCGCGACATTGGGCGCGACCACTTTGATCATCGCAATTTCTTTGCGCGCCGCTTTGTTGCCGACCGTATCCATCATGTACGCCGCCTTGAGCGTCAACAGGCGCGCCTGCTCGATCTCGATGCGCGACTGGGCGATCCACTCGCGGATGACGCCGTGCTCGGCGAGCGGTTTGCCGAACGCCACCCGCGACTGCACGCGGCGGCACATCAGTTCAAGCGCCCGCTCCGCCGCCCCAATCAAGCGCATGCAATGGTGGATCCGCCCCGGACCGAGCCGGCCTTGGGCGATGGCGAACCCTTTTCCTTCGCCCCAAATGATGTTTTCCTTCGGCACGCGCACATGGTCATACGTAATCTCCGCATGTCCGTGCGGCGCATGGTCAAAGCCGAACACCGGCAGCATCCGCTCGATTTTCACGCCCGGCGTATCAAGCGGAACGATGATCATCGACTGCTGTTCATGTTTTGGCGCATCGGGGTTCGTCTTTCCCATGACGATAGCGACTTTGCAGCGCGGGTCGCCGGCCCCGGATGACCACCATTTCCGTCCGGTGATGACATACTCATCACCGTCGCGAACGATCGAAGCGCGAATGTTCGTCGCATCGCTCGACGCCACATCCGGCTCCGTCATCGAAAAGCACGAGCGGATTTCTCCGTTCAAGAGCGGGATGAGCCACTTTTTCTTTTGCTCCTCGGTGCCGTAGCGGACGAGCACTTCCATGTTGCCGGTATCGGGCGCATTGCAGTTGAACACTTCCGGGGCGATGAGCGAGCGGCCCATGATTTCGCAAAGCGGCGCGTACTCGACATTCGTTAATCCCGCGCCGTATTCGCTATCTGGCAAAAACAAATTCCAAAGCCCTTCTTTTTTCGCCTTTTCCTTCAATTGTTCGATGATCGGCGGCACGCCGGCCCATCTCGACTCTTGGGCGTTCAGCTGCTCCTCATACACCTTCTCGTTCGGATAAATGTACTCTTCCATGAAAGCGCTTAATTTTTTGATCAACTCTTTCACTTTGGGCGAATAGGAAAAGTCCATCTGCTCCCCTCCTTATTATACTAACCGGTTGGTATGTCCCCTTACTACTACTATACCTCGCCAAGAAACAATATTCAATATTTTTTGACGAATAATCGCTGCACTCTCCGTCGGTCTGAACGGCTTTTCCCACGCCAACGCCGACCTTCTAGCAGGACCGGGACTGAATCGAACATCCCGCTTCCGAGCATCGTTTCCCTCATCGAAAAACCTCGTAGCATCCGGTTTTCGTTTTCCTCCATTCGCTCATGGACGGGGAAAAACCGCTGGTATTCACCAGCTTGCTAGCGGCCAAACAGCAGCAAGCCCTAGCATTCGTCGCGCCTTAGGGGCAACGGACGCTAGGGCAGCCCAAAACGCGCGCCATCATTCTGACGCGTACCGTTTGTACAACGCCTGCGTGCCGCTGTTTTCCTCGCCGGCTTGTGCCAGCTCCTCGTAAAGCCGCTTCGCAAGCGCTAAGCCCGGCAGCGGCAAGTTCATCCGCTCCGCTTCTTCAAGGGCAATGTTCATATCTTTGAGGAAATGCTTCACGTAAAATCCGGGAGCAAAATCGCCAGCGAGCATGCGCGGCGCCAAGTTGCTCAGCGACCAGCTGCCGGCCGCCCCTTTAGCGATACTTTCAAGCACTTTGAATGGATCAAGACCAGCCCGCTTGGCATAGGCGATCGCCTCGCACACCCCGATCATGTTCGTGGCAATGGCGATTTGGTTGCACATTTTCGTGTGTTGGCCAGCTCCCGCTTTCCCTTGCAAAATGATGTTAGTTCCAAGCCGCTCAAGGATCGGCTTGCACGCCAAAAACACGTCTTCGTCACCGCCGACCATAATCGTCAACGTTCCTTCGCGCGCGCCGATGTCGCCGCCGGACACCGGCGCGTCCAACGCATGAACGCCTTTTCGCTTCGCCGCTTCGTAAATCGATTGCGCCAGCGTCGGCGTCGATGTGGTCATATCGATGACGTATGTTCCCGGCCGCGCGTTCTCCAAAATGCCGCCCTCACCGAAATACACTTGCTCGACATCGCGCGGATAGCCGACCATCGTCATCACGACATCCGCCTCCCGGGCCAAATCAGCGACCGTTTCCTTCCATGCCGCCCCCTCTGCCAGCAAGTCGTTTGCCTTTTCTTTCGTTCGCGTATAGACGAGAAGGGGATAGCCTGCTTTTAGCAAGTGGCGCGCCATGCTTTTCCCCATCACACCAAGTCCGATAAACCCGATTGTTTTCATGTTGTTTCTCCCCTCCGATCCGCTTTGGCGGGTGTTGGTCAAGGACGAGTCTAGCTTCTCCACCTATCCCCCATGCTCAATGAGATCGTGCAGATTTCATGACCGTTTTGACGCTACCGATCCGCTCGGCTTAGATGGCCTTCACCATGCCCCCATCGACAATGAGCGCCTGCCCGGTAACATACGAGTTCGCCTCTGACAGCAAGAAAACGACGATGTTGGCAAACTCTTCGGGAGTTCCGTAGCGACCGAGCGGAATGGCGCTTTTCATGCGCGCTTCCATCTCTTCTTTCGTAATGCCTAGTTTCTCGGCGTTCACCTTGTCCAAAAAGGCGACCCGTTCCGTTGCGATTCGCCCTGGGGCCACCGTATTGATCAAAATGCCATCCGGAGCGAGCTCCCCAGCCAACGTTTTCGTCAGCCCGACGATGCCGGTGCGGAACGTGTTGGATAAAATCAAGCCCGGAATCGGCTCTTTGATCGATGAGGAGGTGATGTTGACAATTTTTCCGCCCTTTTTCTTTAAATAAGGAAGCGCTTCGCGAATGAGCCGAATATAGCTCAATAAATTGAGCTCGAACGCATATTGCCAGTCTTCGTCGCTCACCGTTTCAAACGTCCCCGCGGGGGGACCGCCGGCGTTATTGACGAGCAAATCGATCGTCCCAAACGTCTCCACTGTTTTGGCGACCAGCTGGCGAATCTCGTCCGCTTTCGTCACATCGGTGCGCACGTAAGCGACGCGCCCCTTATGTAACCCGTTCAGCTCCTCAGCAACCTGCTGCAGTTTTTCTTCGCTTCGGCTCGTGATCATCACGTTCGCCCCTTCGAGCACAAGCGCCCGAGCGATCGCCTTGCCGAGCCCTTGGCTTGAGGCGGCAACCAACGCCGTTTTTCCCGCCAATCCGAGTTCCATCGTCATCCCCCCAAAAAAAATCATCGCAAGTCATAATATTCGCGGCTATGCTCGATTTTCCTTCTTTCGCCCCGCGAAAAAGCGGTCACGACTCCATACTCGTGAAATGAAGAATGGTCTTTGCGCCTCACCAAGAATATTGCATCCTTTCTGGCGAACGTTCTGCGTCACTGTAGATGGGCAACTAAACGACCATAGACAAAGACCATTAGACAAACATCGTTTCCTCATTTAATTCTCCCCCTTGCTCCTGTATAAACATTTGAAAAGCAATATCAGGCTGTAGATGAGCATTTTTTATTACAATCATTTCCATTCTCTGAGAGACAAACAGGGTACCCCTTAGGCGACATGGAGCTGTTTTTTGATCACATCAATGGGAATATCTTGCTTCGCCGCGTCGTAAATGAACTCAATCAGGCTGTGTCCTTTCCGAGTCCGGAGAAGGTCCAGCCCGGAAGAGAGGTCTTGTTGGGATTCCGCGATGCTGTATACGCAGGCGAACAGCACCACGACCCAATACCGTTTGACCGCCCGAACGTGGCGAACGCGGTACCCATCAAGCTTCAGCTGGTCTTTGGCCTGCCGGAAAACGCATTCGATCGTCCATCGCTGGGCTTAGTAACGCAAGATATCTTCATCGCTAAGCTCCCGGTCGGTGCCGAAGACAACATGCAGATGATCCGGCGTCATTGGTTGATCCGCCTCCCAAGCCAGCAGCACCACCGTGTCATCGAGGCCATGGATTGCTCCCTCGTAGCGATACACGCGGTAACGCTCGTTCCCCACCGTGACGAGGCAGGTGTCGTTGAACTCAATATAGCGGGCAAACTCCTTCGCTTGGATGGCGATGCCTTTCCGGTAGAGGATCCGGTTCGTCTTGAGCATGGCGATGGCATGGAATCCTTGTTTCACGCAGGCTTCGATGAGCGCTTAGGACGGATCCCATGAATCCATGAGCACATACACCCGCTGGGCCCGCTTCCCCTTGAGCGAAGAAAGCATCTCGATCACCAGCTAGGTTGATCTAGCTTCTTTCCGTTTTTGTTTGATTGTCAATTTGTGTTAGTAAATTTGCTTTTGCTCATCTGCAGTTAATTATAATAATCCTTTTCACTAGTTGAATGCCAGCGCTCAACCAGTCCTTGTATGGCCAGGGAATACGCCAGCAAGATGCCATCAAGGACCACCTCAAATCCAGCCACAGAATTCGCCTGAATGTCGATGATCTCGTGTTGTTCTAGAAGAATCGAAAACACCATTTCAACTCCTTTGCGTTTTTTCGAACCGATTCTTTCCATGCCTTGGATACGCCATGCTTTTGCTTGTGTCAAAGACATGGCTTGTCGTACAGCTTTTCGCAAAACGAGCAGCTGATGCACCCTTTGTCTCCAAAGTTGTAGAGAGGAGGGAGATTTGAGTTATCACCATTTCAACCGCTTTGGGACGCTTCCGTCACGACATAGCCTATGGACACTCTTAACCTCCGTCATTTGAAGATGCAACTTGAAACCGTAGCACCACTGCTTTTTAGAAACACAATAATCCATATCTGCAATCCCTCGAAATTGCTTGCCGTGCTACATTTTCGCTGGAGGCACAACGGAAGAGGCAAACTGTCAACGACAGCATAGGCATTTTTAGAGACAATCGTTCGATTGCGTTCTTTGATTGTTTTGATAACTACAATAGGAGGAGTAACAATAATGATAAAAAATACCTTAGGAAATCTCACAAAATTATTTTTTGTTTTTTCGTTAGCTTTTAGTCTGTTGTTGGTGGAGAGTAGCATCATCGCTTCCGCTGAAGAAGAGACTTCAAATACAGAGTGTTCATTGAACAACAAGGCGAATGTGACATTAAATGGGTTTTTAGATAGAACCAAAGAATCGAAAGTAGTTGTATCTCAAAACGGAAATAAAGTAGTTGAAATAACAGACCCAGAAGTTCTTAAACGATTAGAAACTTCTGTTCCTGCACCAAACGGGAAAAAACTAGTTGGGGTTTCGATCGCATACACTCAAACACAAGAATTGTCCCTTTCAAATGACCGTTCTGTAGTGACTCCGCAATTAGGAACTGGTTATTATCTAAAAAACATTACTACTAGTGAGGCATGCGGAATAGAAATAATAAGACAATCTACCTTTAAAGGACCATCAACAGCTACCATGTCTGTAAAACAAGGTGTTTCTGCCACATGGTCATCGAACACAAATATAAGCGCTGAAACAGTTTCAGCAACGTTGGGATTTAATGTGACAAAATCTTATGAAGTTACAGACACCTATCAAATTCGAGTTCCAGCGGGAAAAACCTATACCATTATTGCTAGACCGTATTACAAAGTTTATAATTTTGATGTTTGGTACGACCCCCTTATTGGATGGGATTCTAAAGTAGGATATGGATATGCAGCTAAACCTGTAGGGGTGTGCTTTTATTACTATGAGTAATGTTCTGTTATCAGTAAGAATACAGAAGCAAGTTTTCCATGAAACTTGCTTTTGTTTTTGTTCTTCATCTAAGACTCAAGAAAAACAATGGGATTCGCCTGATTGGCGATCAATCACAAAGAACGAAGTTATGGTGTTGCAAGGTTTTTCAATTTTTGAGACACTGGTAGAGAGTAGCATTTGTAAATCACCAGCCTTCTAGCATAAACGGCCGTTAAAAAGGAGGTATACAAAAATATGTTCAAAGACCCTAGCAGGATGAAGTTTGTTTCACTCATTCTTTCTCTCATTGGATTGTTGCTCATGTTAAACAGCCCTGAATTGGGGAGTCGGCTTGCATCATCATGGGTTCGATCGATGGGCGGCTCTGTCGACTCTCAAGAATACTTGCAAATGCTAAAGGAATATATAAGCACGTATAAGACACTCGGGGGAATTTTGTTGTTTGTAGGCTTGTTTTCTTTTCTTAACCATCGCTACCCGTAACGTCGTGTTTGTTCGTGCATCGAGAAGTCTGTTTTTGTGCACATTGGCACCTTTCCAATATAAGCGGCGTCGCAGGATGATGGCAAGCATCTCTTCTCTTATTTTGAATATGTTTCCACAAGAAAAGGTGAAAATTCCCCAACCGGCCCCAGCCAGCGAAAAAGAAGGAGCCTGCACATCGCAGGCTCCTCTTTTCCTTCCTAATCAGCTTTCCAGCAGCAAGTCTTCCGGATTTTCGATCAAGTCTTTCACCGTTTTTAAGAACCCTACGGCCTCTTTGCCGTCGATGATGCGGTGATCGTACGACAGGGCGACGTACATCATCGGTCGGTTTTCGATCCGTTCCTCATCGATGGCGACCGGGCGCAGTTTGATGGAATGCATTCCTAAAATGCCGACTTGCGGGCCATTTAAGAGCGGGGTCGACAGAAGCGAGCCGAACACGCCGCCGTTTGTGATCGTAAACGTGCCGCCTTGCAAATCGGCAAGCGACAGCTTGTTGCTGCGCGCTTTCACCGCCAGCTCGGCGATATCGCGCTCGATTTCGGCGAAGTTTTTCCGGTCGCAGTCGCGCACGACCGGAACGACAAGCCCTTCGTCGGTCGATACGGCAACGCCGATATCATAATATTTTTTCAGCAAAATTTCATCGCCTTGAATTTCGGCATTGACATACGGATATTTTTTCAGCGCCGCCACGGCTGCTTTGACGAAAAACGACATGAAGCCGAGGCGCACGTCATGCTCTTCGAAAAATTTGTCTTTTTTCCGTTTGCGCAGCTCGATGACGGCGGACATATCAATTTCGTTAAACGTCGTCAACATCGCCGTCGTTTGCGTCACTTCGAGCAGCCGTTTGGCGATCGTTTGCCGACGGCGCGACATTTTTTCGCGGATAACCGGCTTGCCGCTTTCCGGAGTTGGCGTTGGCGTCGAAACGGATGGCGCCGTCGGAGCCGGTTGCGGCGCCGCTTGCGGCGCGGCGGCCGACTGAGCGGCAAACGAAGCGACATCTTGCTTGCGGACGCGCCCAAGCGGATCAACGGTCGGCACTTGCGTCAAATCAATGCCTTTTTCGCGCGCCATTTTCCGCGCCGCCGGCGAAGCGATCGGGCGCTGTCCTGGCGCTTGGGCGACAGCGGCCGGCTGCGGCGCCTTTTGGTCCGCGCGGGCGTCCGGCATGGCCGGCTCCGTTTCAGCGGCCGGCTGCGATGCCGCTTGCGGGGCGGCCGCTGGGGCTGCTGCTCCTTCACCAATAACGGCGATCGCTTGGCCGACGGCGACCGTGTCGCCTTCATTTGCCAACAGCTGCTGCAAAACGCCCGACTCTTCAGCCATGATTTCAACGTTCACTTTATCCGTTTCCAACTCGCAAATCGACTCGCCTTTTTCCACGTAGTCGCCCGGCTTTTTCAACCATTGAGCGATGGTGCCTTCGGTGATGGACTCTGCTAGTTCCGGGACTTTGATTTCAGCCACGTTGATGCCCTCCTCAAACGTTCCATAATCATCATTCATGTTTCGTTAATGCACAGCGGATAATGCGCTCCTGCTCTTTCCGGTGAACGACCGGATCGCCTTCCGCCGGGCTCGCGCGCCGGCGCCGTCCGATGTAGCTGACATCGACGCCAGCGGGCGCCAAAGCCCGCAAGCGCGGTTCCATGTACGTCCAAGCGCCCATATTTTTCGGCTCTTCTTGCACCCAGACGATCTCTTTCACGTTCGGATAGCGGGCGATGATGCCTTTCAACGCTTCTTCTGGAAACGGGTACAGCTCCTCGATGCGCACGATGTGCAGCCAATCTAGCCCTTCCATTTTGTTCAACTGCTCCGCCAAATCGATCATCAGTTTGCCGGTGCCGAATACGATTCGCTCCACTTTGCCGGCGTCCGTCCCTAGCCCCGGCTGCTCAAGCACCGGAGAGAACGAGCCGTTCACGAACGCATCGGCATCCGATGAAGCCAGCGGATGACGAAGCAGGCTCTTCGGCGTCATGATGATGAGCGGACGCACCTCTTCTTTTTGCAACAGTGCCGCTTGCCGGCGCAAAATATGGAAATATTGCGCCGAAGTAGACAAGTTGGCGACCGTCCAGTTGTTTTCCGCGGCCAGCTGCAAAAACCGCTCGACGCGCCCGCTTGAATGCTCCGGTCCTTGCCCTTCGTAGCCGTGCGGCAAAAGCATGACAAGCCCGGACTTTTGTCCCCATTTCGCCCGTCCTGATGAGATAAACTGGTCGAACATCACCTGCGCCATGTTGGCAAAATCGCCAAACTGCGCTTCCCAAAGCACGAGCGTCTCCGGCGCGTAGACGTTATAGCCGTATTCATAGCCGAGCACGGCCGCTTCTGTCAACGGGCTGTTGTACACGACAAACGAAGCTTTCGCGCCGCTGATGTGATGAAGCGGAACATACTCTTTGCCCGTTTTCACATCGTGCAGCACCAAATGGCGCTGGGCAAACGTGCCGCGCTGCGAATCTTGGCCGGTCAAGCGGATCGGCACGCCGTCTTGCAAAATCGTGGCAAACGCCAACGTTTCCGCGTGCGCCCAGTCGATGTTGCCATTTTCGGCAAAGACGCCGCTGCGCCGTTTGAGAATGCGCTCCAGCTTGGTAAACACATGAAAGTCGGCCGGGAACTGGAGCAGCTCCTCGTTGATGCGATGAAGCGCGTCTTTCGCCACACCTGTTTTCACTTCCGGCAGCCGATCGACGACCGGTTTGGGCGGATCCATAATGAAATCGAGCTCATCTTCGTTTTTCGGCACCCGCTCATAAGCGATTTTCAGCCGTTCGGCGACCTCGTGCTCCATTTCTTCCACTTCTTGCTCCGTCAAAATCCCTTTTTCAACCAATTTTTGGGCATACAATTGACGCACGGTCGGATGTTGGCTGATGAGTTGATACATCGTCGGATTCGTCGCCATTGGCTCATCCATTTCGTTATGGCCGAAGCGGCGATAGCCAATCAAATCGATGACAACGTCTTTCTTAAATCGCTGGCGGTACGCAAACGCCAAGCACGCCGCCGCCAAACAGGCCTCTGGATCGTCGGCGTTGACGTGCACCACCGGCACTTCGAACCCTTTCGCCATATCGGATGCATACGTCGTCGAGCGCGAGTCATGGCTTTCCGTTGTAAAGCCGATCATGTTGTTGGCGATGATATGGATCGTCCCTCCGGTCGTATAGCCGCGCAGCTGGCTAAGGTTGAACGTCTCAGCCACAATGCCTTGCCCCGGAAACGCCGCATCGCCGTGAATCAAAATGGCAAATGACGCGTCCGTATTTTGCGCCGGCACGCCTGGGTTCGTCCGATCTTCCTGAGCGGCGCGCGTGTAGCCAAGCACAACGGGATTGACGACCTCAAGATGGCTTGGATTGTTGGCGAGCGTGATCCGCATCGTATGGGCGTTTTGATTGCGCAAACGGCGGGCAGCTCCCAAGTGATACTTGACGTCGCCCGTCCAACCATAAGTGATGGAAATGGCTCCTTCTGACGGGATAAAGTTTTTGCTTTCCGCATGCTGGAATTCAGCGAAAATCATTTCGTACGGCTTGCCAAGCACATGGGCCAGCACGTTCAGCCGGCCGCGGTGCGCCATGCCGATGTTGACCGCGTCGACTTCATGCTCGATCGCTTGGCGAACCAACTCGTCCAATAGCGGCACCATGGCGTCCAAGCCTTCAATGGAAAACCGCTTTTGTCCGACAAACGTCCGATGGATGAACTTTTCAAATCCTTCCACTTCCGTCAGACGGCGCAACAAAGCGACCCGCTCTTTGTTCGCCAAGCTCGGGTAGTACGCTCCGGATTCAATTTGCTGGATGAGCCAGTTCCGTTCTTCTAGATTATGTACTTGCGAGAATTCAAAGGCGATTTTATCGGTATAGATTTTGCGCAAGTGCAAGATGGCGTCCCAGCCGTTTTTGACATGCGCCGGGGCATGCGGGCAAAGAAACGCAACCGGAATGCGCTTCAAATCGTCTTCCGTTAAATCATACTCCTCCAGCTCTAAACGGCGCAACGTTTTCTCCTCTTTGACGAGCGGATTCGTGTCCGCTGCCAAGTGACCGTAATGGCGGATGCTGTCCGCCAGCTTGACGGCGGCGACAAGCTTGCTGAATACGGTCGGTGTTTCCGGCAGCCGGAACGTTTGGTGCGTTTGCGCTGCTTCCTCCGCTTCGGAAGAAACCGGTTCTTCCAACAGCGGCGCCCCCCACTGTTCAAACAGCTGCTTCAGTTCTGGGTCGACGCTGTCCGGATCATCGAGGTACTGTTCGTACATTTCGATGACGTAACCGAGGTTCGGCCCGTAAAACTGGCTCCACGGTTGAGCATAGTTGGTCTGATTTGCCATCGTGAAAAAACCTCCAACTTGTTTTCGTGTCCCTCGGGTCAAGCTAACAGCAGTTAGCAAGACACCGCACTCCCATTTGGCTACCATTATTCCCGAATGAACGGCAAATTAACGACAATAAACGCTTTCACTGTTTATTTTAACACTATTGCCCGTTAAAATCGACGCAGAAACTTAAAAAAATTCAACTCATTATCATTGTTGGAATAGTTCGAATAATGAAAACCGCAGCCGGACAACGGCTGCGTTTTTCTGTTACGAGAGCTTGAATTTTTCTACGAGCTGCTTTAATTGCTGGCTCATCTCGCTTAACGTTTCCGCTGATTGCGTCACCGTCGCGAGCGCCTGCAGCTGGTCATCGGCCGAAGCGGCCACTTCTTCGGCTGCTGCCGCCGACTGCTGGGCGATGGCGGCGATGTTTTGCATCGCGGCAATCACATCGTCCTTGCTTCCGTTCATCCGCTTCGCTCCCTCCATTACATTGGCGAGCGCGGCTGTTAACTGTTCCATCATGTCGGTGATTTTCACGAACGAATCGCCGGTCGTGTGCACCGCTTCCCGCTGCTCGTTGTACGCTTGTTTGGAGCGGCCGACCGCCTCGATCGCCAATCCGGCCTGCTGCTGAATAGCCGCGATCGTTGCGCGGATCATTTCCGTCGCCTTCGCTGATTGTTCCGCCAGCTTGCGCACTTCATTGGCAACGACGGCAAACCCCTTGCCGTGTTCCCCGGCGCGCGCCGCTTCAATGCTGGCGTTCAGCGCCAACAAGTTCGTTTGGCCGGAAATGGCGGTAATCGTTTGAATCACTTCGTCAATTTCGCCCATTTTTTTCACTAAATCGCTGATGACGCTTTCTACGCCGGACAGCTCCTGTTTTGCTTCTTCGGATTTTTGCTGCAAACGATTTAAATGCTCCAGTCCGTCATAGCTAGCCGTTTTCGTTTCGTGCGACAGCGACTCCATGTCGGCTGTTGCACCGGTGACCGCTTCGATTTGCCGTGACAGCGCTGACGTCTGGTCATTGATCGTATCAAGACTTCCGGCTTGATCGGTCGTCCCTTTGGCAATTTCACCGATCGCTTTCGCCACCTGTTCGCTTGTGGCCATCGTTTCCTCGGAGACAGCGCTTAAATGGTCAGCGGAAGCTGCCAATTCATTGACAGAGCGGTTCACTTCTCCGATCAGCGCCCGCATATGCCCGATCATGTCGTTGAAATGGCGGGCGAGGCGCCCGATTTCATCTTTGGCCGTTACCCGCGCCTGCACCGTCAAGTCACCGGCTGCTGCCTTTTCGACTTGCTCTTGCAGAACGATCACCGGTTTCGTAATCGAACGGGCCAAAAAGTAAATGGCAACAAGCGCGACAATGAGGGCGATCACCGTAATGACAAGCATATTCGTTCCGATTGTGCGGCTCATCGCCGACAAGTCCGCTTCCTTATAAACGACGCCCAACTTCCAGCCGAGCTCCGGAATGGTCGTAAAATACATCACCCGTTGTTCGCCATCCTGCTCGTACTGCCGCATGCCCTTGTCATGCTCGAGCATATAGCGAACAGTTGCGTTTTTCGCCATGTTTTTCCCTTTATACTCAGGATGAACGACCGCCACCCCTTTTTCGTCAAACAACACGGGATAACCGTGGTAGCCGACGTCGCTTGCATTGACGATTCTTGTGACTGTATCCAGCGTCATGTCAATGCCGACAACAGCCAAGATGCGGCCGTTTTCGCTCACCGCTTTCGCCAGCGTCACAACGTGTTTACCGGTGATGGCATCGACGTAAGGCTCCGTCCACACGACCTCGTCCGGCTTCTCCATCGCTTTTTTGTACCACGGGCGGCTCGTCGGATCATATCCATCCGGAAGCTCCGTCGTTGGCGTTATGTACATGCTTTTCCGCTCCGTGCCGATATAAATGAACTGGACGTTTTCATGAATGCGCAAAAACGTGCGGAACTGCTTTTCCAACTGCGGCCATGCGTTTTCATCTTGAACCATTTGCAAGACCGAAGGCGACTCACTGAATTGGACAAGGCTGTTTTCCTCGCTTTGAAAGCTGGTGCGAATGTCGCCAAGCAGCCCTTGCAGCGCTGACTGAGCGCGCTGTTTCACGTCAGCGTCCACGAGCTGCCGCGTTTGGATCACGCCGACGAGCTGCACGGCGGCTAACGAAATGACCAACAATAAAGCCATTAAGACAATGAGTTTGCTGCGCAATGTCCGAAACACTCGCTATTTCTCCCCTCTTCTTCCTCTTTTTGTCGAACTATGTTTCATTATAGAAGGACAATCGACCCCCGTCTATAGGATTAGCTTCTTAATTCATACATAAGGTTGGTGAAAAACGCTGATCCCTTTCATCTATCGGCCAACGGTCGGTTTCCTCTTGGATGAACCTTTTCTTGGCGTCTTTTCTATCTTTCGGTTATGATGAAGGTAAAACGAACGAAAGGGGGATCGGCGTGTACAAAAAACGGCTATACGTGTTCGACGGCGACACGCCGCGGCAAGCCGTCATCCGCAACTATACGAAAAGCGATTTTCCCGCTCTCATCCGCGTGCAGCAGGAAAGCTTTCCGCCTCCGTTTCCGTCCGAACTGTGGTGGAACGAGGCGCAGCTGGAAAACCATGTCACCTTGTTTCCCGAAGGGGCGCTATGCGCCGAAGTCGATGGGCGCATCGTCGGATCTATGACCGGGCTCATCGTCGACTTTGACCCGAACCATGCCGACCATACGTGGGAAGAAATAACCGATGGCGGCTATATTCGCAACCATCGCCCGGACGGCAATACGCTTTATGTCGTTGACATTTGTGTTTCCCCGCCGTATCGGAAGCTCGGCCTTGGCAAGTGGCTCATGCAGTCGATGTATGAAGTCGTCGTTCATCTCGGGCTCGACCGGCTGCTCGGGGGCGGACGGATGCCCGGTTATCACCGCTATGCGAACGAACTGTCCCCGGAAGAATACATTCGCAAAGTGACAGCCGGTGAGTTGAAAGACCCGGTCATTACGTTTTTGCTTCGCTGCGGGCGCACACCGCTTGCGGTTGTCC
Source organism: Geobacillus sp. C56-T2 (assembly GCF_007829715.1). Taxonomy (NCBI): domain Bacteria; kingdom Bacillati; phylum Bacillota; class Bacilli; order Caryophanales; family Anoxybacillaceae; genus Geobacillus; species Geobacillus sp. C56-T2. Next base: position 950,207 of record NZ_VJWB01000001.1, on the reverse strand, counting down.
GCAATTATTTGGAAGACGAAGAATCGCTCAATCACGCGGTGTTAATGGAGTGGCGCAATCCGTTGAAGCAAACATGAGGAAAAACTTTCAATCGTGAACAGAAAGGAATCGCTGGCGGCGATCGCGAATAAGACAGCAAGAACAAAAACGGAAAGGACTCGTAAGCGATGAGACCGATTCCTTACAGCGATCCGCTCGCTCCTTTGCTCATTCGCAATGAACTGTTTTCGTTGCTGCCGGCGCACATCGGCCATTTGACGGTTGTTTGCATCGGCAGCAACCGCATTAACGGCGACAGTTTAGGACCGTTTGTCGGCACGCTGCTTGAGAATGTGTATCCCGATCATCTGACCGTCATCGGCACGCTGCAAGCGCCCGTCGATGCCACCAATCTCCGCTTCGTGCATGAGCGGCTGAACGAACGCGGCTCCTACGTGCTGGCGATCGACAGTATCGTCGGTCCGTGGCCGTTTGTCCATACGATCGCCATTCGTCCCGGGGCGCTCGCTCCCGGCACGGCGCTTGGTCATTCCCTTCCATCGATCGGCGATCTCAGCATCATGGGAGTGATGATGGAGGATACGGCTGATATGAGCGTGCTTCCGTATACGAATTTGCACATTGTTTATCAAATGGCGAAAGTCATCGCCGTCGGCCTTTCCCTTACCGTTAGGCAGCGCTACGGTTACGAGACGTCCGCTCCGTTGCTCGCGTAAGGACAAAAAAAAGCGCGGCGAACACGAATGTCACCGCGCCTTCATTTAGGCGATATGGAACGTTTGTTTGATCAACGCCACTACTTCCTCCGCCGTGCCGAGCGACAGCACCGTCTCTTTGATGCGGGCCGCTTCTTCTTTCGCCAGCTGTTTCAACTGAGCGCGCGCCGGCAAAATCGAAGTGGCGCTCATGCTGAACTCATCGAGGCCAAGGGCGAGCAAAATCGGAATCGCAATCGGGTCGCCGGCCATTTCCCCGCACATGCCAACCCATTTCCCCTCGCGGTGGGCGGCGTCGATGACGTGGCTGATGAGCCGCAAAATCGCCGGATTGTACGGTTGATATAAATACGAAACGCGCTCATTCATCCGGTCGGCGGCCATCGTATATTGGATTAAGTCGTTCGTGCCGATGCTGAAAAAGTCGACTTCTTTCGCGAACTGATCGGCCATCACCGCCGCGGCCGGGATCTCCACCATCATGCCGACTTCAATGTCATCGGCAACCGGCACACCTTGGCGGAGGAGCGCCTCTTTTTCTTCAAGCAAAATCGCTTTCGCTTGGCGGAATTCCTCGAGCGTGGCAATCATCGGGAACATGATTTTCAAGTTGCCGTGCACGCTCGCCCGCAGCAAGGCGCGCAGCTGGGTGCGGAACATGTCTTGCATTTCCAAGCAAAGACGAATCGCCCGGAACCCTAAAAACGGGTTCATTTCTTTTGGCAAGTTTAAATACGGGAGCTCTTTATCGCCGCCGATGTCAAGCGTGCGGACGACGACCGGTTTGCCATTCATTTGTTCAAGCACCGTTTGGTAGGCAGCAACCTGCTCTTCCTCCGTCGGCAGCTCCGAGCGACCCATGTATAAAAACTCCGTCCGGTACAAGCCGATGCCTTCCGCTCCGTTCGCCAGCGCCCCTTTTACATCGTCCGGCGTGCCGATGTTGGCCGCCAGCTCAACGTGGACGCCGTCGGCCGTCACCGTCGGCTCATCGACGAGTTTCGCCCATTCCGCCTTTTGCGCCTCATAGCGGGCTCGCTTTTCTTCATAATGGGCGAGCCGCTCCGGCGACGGATTGATGACGACTTGTCCATCGAGCCCATCGATGACGACGATATCGCCGTTTTTCACTTCCGCCGTCACCGCCTTCGTGCCGACGACGGCCGGGATTTCGAGCGAACGGGCCATAATGGCCGAATGCGATGTCCGTCCACCGATGTCGGTCGCAAACCCCTTGACATATTGCCGGTCGAGCTGCGCGGTATCGGACGGCGTCAAATCTTCGGCGATAATGACGACTTCCTCAGAAATGAGGCTCGGGTTCGAGATCGTGACCCCGAGCAGATGGGCGAGGACGCGTTTCGTGACATCGCGGATGTCGGCGGCCCGCTCCTTCATGTATTCATTGTCCATTCCCTCGAACATGGAAATGAAAAACGAGGCGGTTTCCTCAAGCGCATACTCGGCATTCACTTGTTCGGTTTGAATTTTTTCTTTGATCGGGTTCAACAGTTCCGGATCATCAAGCACAAGCAAATGGGCGGCAAAAATGGCGGCTTTGTCTTCGCCGAGCTTCTCTAACGCGTGCTGTTTGATCGCCTCGAGCTCTTCTTTCGCCTTGGCGACCGCCGCCTCAAGCCGCGCCACTTCCGCCTCGACGTCAGCGATCGTTCGCTTTTCAGTCGCCAAATGAGGGGTTTCTAAGCGGTACGCCTTGGCAATGGCGATACCGCTCGATGCAGCAATCCCATGGATGGTTTTTTCCATTACTGCGCGAGACCCTCTTTCGCCAACGTGTCCGTCAATGCTGCCATCGCTTCTGCTGCATCGGCCCCTTCCGCCGTAATTTTAATCGTTGCCCCTTTCGGAATGCCAAGCGACATCACGCCCATGATCGATTTCAAGTTGACGGTTTTCCCGTTGTATTCAAGTTGGATTTCGCTGTTAAATTTGCTCGCCGTTTGCACTAAAATCGTCGCCGGGCGGGCATGGATGCCGGAGTCGGAAATGACTTGAAACGTTTTTTCTGCCATCGTTCATCAATCCCCTTTTCTTTCATCATTATTTTCCTTGCCATCATATCAAATGCTGGGGCGAGGAGGCAACGGAAAATGCTTGTCCTCCCGCCCCAACCGATCAGCCGGCTGTTCAGCCGATTTCCACCACACCGTCTTCTCCTTGGGCGACCGTGCCTTGCTTATGGACGCGCACCGTCTCGCCCGCTTGCAAGTTCGTGAAAATGACCGGCGTCACGATCGATGGCGCGTTCCGCTTCACATAGTCGAGGTCAACGCGCAAAATCGGCTGTCCTTTTGTCACCGCGTCGCCCTCTTTCACGAGCGCTTCGAACCCTTCGCCATTCAGTTTCACGGTGTCAATCCCAAAGTGGATCAACACTTCATGGCCTCCGACGGATTGAATGCCGATCGCGTGCTTGGTCGGGAATACGTTCAAAATTTTCCCGTCAACCGGGGAAACGACAGTACCCTCTGTTGGCATAACCGCAAAGCCGTCGCCCATCATTTTTTGCGAAAACACCTGATCCGGCACCTCAGACAGCGGGACGATTTCCCCGGCGAGCGGCGAGGCGATCCGTTCCGCCTGCGCTGCGGCCGGTGCCGCTTTTTTCGCTTCCTCTTTCGCTTTGACCGGCGTTTTTCCTTGCATAATGTCTTGAATCTGTCCTTTTAAGATGTCCGATTTCGGCCCAAAAATCGCCTGCACGTTGTTGCCGACTTCGAGCACCCCGGCAGCGCCGAGCGCTTTCAGCCGCTCCTTATCCACTTGACCGATGTCATGAACCGAGACGCGGAGGCGGGTGATGCACGCATCCAAATGTTCAATGTTTTCTTTCCCGCCTAAAGCGGCCAGCACTTCATACGGCAGATCGCCGGCGGCCGCCTCGGTCCGCGGCGCTTCGTCAACCGTTTTTTCACGACCCGGCGTCGCCAAATCCCACTTGCGGATGGCAAAGCGGAATCCGAAGTAATAAATGACGGCGAACACCAACCCAACCGGAATGACAAGCCACCAAGCCGTCCGGTTCGGCAAGACGCCAAACAGCAGGAAGTCAATCACGCCGCCGGAGAACGTCATCCCGATTTTGACGTTCAGCAAGTGCATGAGCATAAACGACAAGCCGGCAAAGACGCAGTGAATGGCAAACAGCGCCGGAGCAACGAACAAGAACGAAAATTCGATCGGTTCGGTAATCCCGGTCAAAAACGACGTTAACGCCGCCGACCCCATGATACCGGCCACGACCTTTTTGTTTTCCGGACGCGCTTCATGATAAATGGCGAGCGCCGCTGCCGGAAGACCGAACATCATAAACGGGAACTTCCCGGTCATGAACGTGCCAGCCGTCAGCTCCACCCCGTCTTTCAGCTGCTCGAAAAAGATTTTTTGATCGCCGTGAATGACTTGGCCGGCCTTGTTGACATATTGGCCGAATTCAAACCAAAACGGCGCATAGAAAATATGATGGAGCCCAAACGGGATCAGCGCCCGTTCGATGATGCCGAAAATGAACGCCGCCAGCGGCTTGTTCGCGTCAATCATGTTATGGGAGAAAGCGTTGAGCCCGTGTTGGATCGGCGGCCAAACGAATGTCATCAAAATGCCAAGCACGACCGCCGATGCCGCTGTCACGATCGGCACAAAACGCTTGCCGGCGAAAAAGCCGAGATATTGCGGCAACTCAATATTGAAATACTTGTTGTACATGTACGCCGCCAAAATCCCAACGATGATCCCGCCGAAAACACCCGTTTGCAATGTCGGAATGCCGAGAATGTTGGCATAGGACGGGTCAGATCCGACCATATCGGCGCTGACACCTAAAATGACGCTCATGGTGACGTTCATGATCAAATAGCCGATGATCGCGGCCAAGCCGGCCACACCATCTCCTCCGGCCAAGCCGATCGCCACCCCGACGGCAAACAAGAGCGACAAATTCGAGAAAACAATGCCGCCTGCTTGCTCCATAACGTTGGAGACAAGCACAATCCAATCGGCTTTTAAAGCTGGAATTTTATCGGTCAGCGCCGGATTTTTCAGGGCGTTACCAAACGCCAGCAAAATCCCGGCCGCCGGCAAGATGGCCACCGGAAGCATAAGCGCTTTCCCGACTTTTTGCAGCGTGCCAAACGCTCGTTTCATGTGACACCCTCCTTTAGGTTCCTTTTCTTAAGTTTTGCAGCAAACGGCAAATTCATGTACCGAAAATGGCGCGGTGGGCGATCCGCAGCAAAACGGAGCAGCAGGGAGAAAGCGCCTTCGATCGAGCCTCTCGGCGTGGCTTTGCCGACGCAAAACTAGCCCATTGGGACAGAAACAGCCCTTGAGATCGGCCAGCGCAACAAAAAAAGCATGAATAAAGAGCAGCAAAAAAGAACGCTTACAACAGCCAGCAAACGCCAGCTGCTTTCGTCCCTTTTTGCCCTCTTTACTCATGCCTGATCGAATCAGTAACACGTAAAGCAAGGCAGCGCTATGCCGTTGTTCCGCTTTTTTTCTCCGCCAGCCGCTGCAAATGCAACGTCAAATAGACCGCCTCCGCATCATCTGCGGGCTGACGAATCGTTTGCTGCATGACTTTGATCAGCTTCCACGCTAAATTGTAGCATAGCGGATACGCTTCTTTCAAGATTTTCGACAAATTTTTCGGTTCTTCGACTTTTTCCCCTTTTTTCATCCGCTCAATCGCATAGCGCAAATGGCGGACAAATCGCAAATAATGAATGCTCTCGCGGTCGATCTCAACCCCGAGCTGCTGTTCGACGATCTCAACAAGCTTGGCGATCAGCTGCGAGTATTGGTTGGCTTCCGATACTGTTTGCTTCGAAATGGCGCTATGAATATGAAGAGCGATAAAGCCTGTTTCCCCTTCCGGCAACACGACGCCAAGCCGCCGTTCAATCATGCCGGCCACTTCGCCGGCGATTTCATATTCGAGTGGATACAAACTTTTCGTTTCCGCCAAAAACGGGTTTTTGACGTCAAGCCCTTGCTCGAGCCGTTTGAGCGTAAAGGCGATATGGTCGGTCAGCGCCACGTGAATATGCTCATCGAGCGGCGCGTCCACGCGCCGTGTAATATGCTGAATCACCTCGTTCATCAAGGCGATCAATTCCTCGCTCAATTCAGGCAGCAGCTTTTTATACTGTTCTTGTTCACGCTCATTTTTCAGCACAAAACATTTTTCCACTGCGCTCTCGGCAATTTCATCCCCCCGTTTTTTGCCGAAGCCGATCCCCTTGCCGATCAAAACGACTTCGCCATACGCCGGGTGGGAGGCGATCAACACATTGTTGTTCAGTGCTTTTTCGACGCGAAACGGCTGTGCCAATCGAGCTCCTCCTTTCTATGCGGATCGTTTGCTTCGGAGCTATGCGAACTCATTATAAACCGGACCGGCCGTCAGACTCAATGAAAAAAGATCGTGTGTTGCCGGATGAGACGCCGCCCTTTTCTCCATACTATCAAGAGGGCGCGGATGGGAGGGAATGGGATGCCTTACCTCTCGATGAACGAACGGGTTCGTCCCATTCCGACCAAACATAGCCGTGAGCTAAACAACATCTTGCGTCTATATAGCAAGAAGCGGCTGCTTACATGAAAGGAGGGAACAGAGATGTCCAAAAAAGGAAGACAAAATAAGGTCAGCCAAGAAGTAGCCAATCCAACCGTCTCGAAAGCGGAAGCGGAACTCGCCAAAGACAGCGTCGATACAGGGAAACAAGCGAAAAAAAACCGCTCATAACTATCAAACCGGGGCGGACGGAAAAAGCCCTCCTTTCGACAGCTTTCCGTCAGCCCCGGCTTTTTGAGCAGCAGCCATGGCGATCAGTTTGGCGGCGCATAAAATGACGGTCAATCGGCCAATCCGCATTCCATCACAGCCTCTGGCGCGATTTTCCGTTCTTGATTCCACTTATCATCCGCCGAAGGTTTCAATTTTCATACATGGGACCCGCCCCTTCTGTTATCTGTTTCGCTTAACCGATCCATAGAACGCTTCCCATTCGTTGACCGCTTCTGTTTGTCCCTTTATCTTTTTCGCCCCTTCCGGACGATGTGTTCGCCTAAGATGCACGGGCGGACGGAAAAGTTAAATAAACGACGGTCCCTTTCCCCACTTCACTTTCAATCCGCATCGTCCCTTTATGCTCTTGGACAATTTTCATGCTCGTCGTCAACCCGAGCCCCATTCCTTTTTCCTTCAAAGTAAAGAACGGTTCGCCGATTTTTTGCAACCGCTCTTTCGGAATGCCTATGCCGGTGTCGGCAATATCGATGCAGACGCTCCCTTCAGCTTCAGAAACGCGGACATACAAGGTTCCGCCGTTAGGCATCGCTTCGACCGCATTTTTCATAATGTTCAAAAGCACTTGGACAATTTGGTTTTGATCGCCGTGCACATACGCTTTCGGAGCGTTGTTATGGACCGATACGGAAACATTGTTTAACGTCGCCTCATGGCCGATCAAACTGATCACATACGAAAGGGCCTCGCCGAGCAAAAACGGGCGGTAATCGTGGCTTTGCGGCTTCGCCAGCACCAACAGTTCGCTGACAATTTGGTTGATGCGGCCAAGTTCGCTCAACATGATGCGCATATAGTGATCGTTTACTTCCCGCGTCTCCTGCATCACTTGAATAAACCCTTTCATGGACGTCAACGGGTTGCGGATTTCATGGGCAATGCCTGCCGCGAGTTCGCCGAGGACCGACAGTTTTTCTTTCTTTCGCAACAACTCCTCGGCTCGTTTTTGTTGAGTGATGTCGCGGCCGATCGTCAACAGCCCCTTGCGCTTGCCGTTTTCTTCAAACAGCGGCACTTTAATCACATCAAACGTTTTCATTTCCCCGTCCGGCGTCTCGAACGATTCTTCGCGGCGCGTCACCGTTCCGCTTTCCCATGCCTCGCGATCCGATTCTATGCACTGCTCAAACGCCTTTTGGAAAAACGGCATTCGTTCGCCGAGTTCGCGGTCGGTTTTCCCGATATAGTCGATCTGTTCCAAGCCGTACAGCTGCCGGCCAAAATCATTGACGCGCAGCCATCGTCCTTCGCTGTCTTTAAAACAAACAAAATCAGGCATCGAGTTAATGAGCGTCAATAGTTGCTGCTCGTTTTCCTCCGTTTTTTCCAGCTGCTCGCGTTTTTTCAGCAGCTGATACAAAAACACGGCCGACAGCAACACAAACACCGTTCCTTTGGCCGCGCTGAGCACCGCATAGACGCCGCGGCCGACCGGCAGCACGTTGAGCAAGACATCGGTGGCAACGATCCATACTACACTGCCGATCATATAGGTTGCCATGACTTTTGATTTGTTGAACACGTCCCCATCGAACCCCTAACATGCAAAAATCGTGGGCCGCCGGGCTACATTTCCCGCGCCCAACCGAGCAGCTGCTTCGCCAACAAGGCGGCGCGCTCGCGACCGAGCCGTTTTTCCAACGATGCCTCCAACCGCCGCGCCGTCTCTTCCATTTCCTCCTCATAAGAGAATGAAAAGGACCACTCAAGCGCCGGAATAGCGAGAAGAATGTACTCCTCTTTTCGGTTTTCATAAAGATAAACGCGCGTAGGAGCTTGTCCGTCCACGACCGGCGTTTTGCGGATTTTCATTCCCTCATCCCACCTTTTGAAGACTTCCCATTTCATTTATTTTAGCAAACCCCTGCTCCCTACTCAATATACACCATTTTCCTTGTCATCCCCCCATCAATGATGAGATTCGTCCCGGTGATAAAATCGTTTTCTTCATCGCACAAATACAGACAAGCGCGCGCGATATCATCCGGTTGACCGACGCGGCCGGCCGGATGTTGTTCGTGGTCGATGCTCCGCAATTGGCGGTAATCGCCGGTTTCAATCCAGCCAGGGCTGATGCAGTTCACGCGGATGCGATCTTGGGAAAGCGACACCGCCAACGCATGGGTCAACGCGATGAGCCCGCCTTTTGACGCGGCATATGCCTCCGAATTCGGCTCGGACATCAGCGCCCGCGTCGAGGCGATGTTGACGATCGCCCCTCCTTTGACGTTGCGGCGCATATATTTCGCCGCCTCACGCGAAGCCAAAAAGGCGCTCCGCAAGTTCGTCGCCAACACGTCATCCCACTCCTCGACGGTCAAGTCATACGGCGATTTCCAGCGCGAAACGCCGGCGTTGTTAATTAAATAGTCAATGCCGCCAAAACGATCGGCCGCTTCCTTGACAAACCGCTCAATCTCAGCGGCCCGGCGCACGTCCGCTTTCACAAACGCCGCATGCCTCCCTTCCGCTCGCAGCTGTTCGGCTAGCCTTTCCCCGTTTTCCGCATCCATGTCGACGATGGCAACATTCGCCCCGTTTTTGGCGAACATTGTGGCGATGGCTTTGCCAATTCCGTTCGCTCCACCCGTAACAATCACCGTCTTTTGCTTCATTCCCATTCCACCCGTTCTCCTTTCCGCATTCTCAAAAATTCCATCTTTTCTTGCTCGGGAAACTACCGCTTATTATACCATTCAGAAGCGTCACAAAACATTCGCCCGCTCCTTAGGAGGCTGGTGATTGAATCCTAGGAGGCTGGTGATTGAATCGTGAATACGGCTTTACCATGTCATTTCTCAATTAGAAAAACCTTGTTGCATCGATTCTGCTTTTCGTCTATTCTCCCCATTGAGTAAGGGAATCAGCCGTTTTTCACCGCCCTCCTAGGAGACCGGTGATTGAAGGGAGCAAGCCGCTGATCAAGCCCGTTTCTCCAATAGAAAAGCCTTGTCGCATCAGAATCGCCTTTCAAACGATCCCCCATTGCTCAAAAGAAACAACCGTTTTTCACCAGCCTTCTAGAGGGACGGTGACTTCGTACAAAATTGTGCGATTCCATTTGTTTCTCGGTTAGAAAAGTCTAGGTTCATCACCGAAAGATGTACTTGACTTTTAGGAACAAACATGATATTATCCCTCCCGGTTGAACAAAAATAACAAAAAATGGTAATCAATCTTTTTGACGTTCTTATCATGAAAAACGTTTTTTGTCAAGTACATTTTGTGGTGAAGAGCCAAAGTCTAGTGAAATCAACCTTTTTTTGGCGCCATGCCGCAGATTTGCTTGCGGCAGCCGGCTTTCACCGGCCTTTTCGGCGCAATGACATGGAGTCCACTCGCAAAAAAAAGACCGCTTTATCGCGGTCTTTTTCCACGAGTTATGGAATATACGGCGTCGACCATCCAGGGGCGTAAGGGGTGGGACCGCCATCATATGACGGCATCCACGGCGCGGCGTAACCACCGTATGGCATGGTGGAGTGCGGCACCGGATAGTACATCGGCGCATACGGGACGCTGCTAGGAACAACAGCCGGCGTCACCCCCGTCGACATATGGGGAATGAACGCTGGCGCCGGGCCGCCTCCCATGCCAACAGCTGGCGTCATGCTCCCGTACGGAGCCATATGGCCGGCAGGCGGCGCATTGTCTTCTCCGCCCATCGGCCCGGCCGAAGCGGGCGCCACATTCGGCATGGTTCCTAGGCTGAGCGGCGGCATCAGATTCGAACTGTCTGGGCTGTCGAAACTATCCGAGCTCTCAAGCCCGCCCATATAAGCCGGGCTGACCAACGGCGCCATCGGCATCGCCGGCGGACACCAGTAGCTGTAAGGCATCATCGATGGATAGTAGGTCATCGGCATCGCCGGCTCGGCCGGGCCCGTCTCGCCGCTATAGCCGGCAGCCGCCGGAAATGGTTGATTCACATACGAATTCCAATGATTCATTGTCCTCTCCCTTTCTCACTCATATTCTCGGGGCGCGTACCCACCCATATTGTATGTCGGAACAAGCAAAGGGTGTTTGCCCGGCCAAAATATGGGTATTTATCCGCATCGTCGGCTGCGTTATGATGTATGATGAATGTTGACAAGGCGATTTCATCAACGGTTGGGGGGATCGATGATGAATGAAGCATGGGCCGTTCAAAAAATCAACGAACTGCGCAACGGCGTCATCTCTGAACTATTGGTGAAAAAAGAAGATTTTTTACTCTTCCGCTCCGTGCTCATCCAACAGCCCGATTTCAAACAGTTCCGCGGCATCGCCCAGCGCGGCGGCCACGTTCTCTACCATTACATGGATACCCCGCGCAGCTGACTTTTTTGTTTTTCATCGTTTCAACATCCGGCTTTCAAGGGGAAGAAAGCCGGATGTTGCTTTTGGCGGAGAAATTTCCAATGTTTCTATGAAACTCGTCCTATCAACGCTTCGCACACTTTTCCATCATTTAGATAATGAAGAACGACGCCATCCTTGTTACTCTAGTAGCGAGTTTACGAGAGGAGGGATGTGGATGAAACGAGGAAAGGCATGGGTGATGGCGCTATTGTGTGGAACGTTTTTCTTTGCCGGCCACGCCGATGCGGCGACCATTCATACAGTCAAACGCGGCGATACGCTTTGGAAAATCGCCAAACAATACGGCGTACCGCTGAAGCAGCTGAAACAAAAGAATCGCAAAGGCGATCTATTGTACCCTGGCGAACAACTCGTCATCCCTGATGCCGGCATCACAGCGGCAGAAAAAGATTTGCTTGCTCGCCTTGTTCATGCCGAAGCGAAGGGAGAACCGTATGCCGGGAAAGTGGCCGTGGCGACGGTCGTTCTCAATCGCGTCGATCACCCTGATTTTCCGGATACGATTCGCGACGTCATTTATGAGCGCTCTGGCGGCCATTACGCGTTCACGCCGGTCGCAAACGGAACGATCAACGAACCGGCTGACCGCGAATCTTACCGCGCCGTTGAAGAAGCACTTGCTTTTCGCGGTTTAGGAAACGGCTCGCTCTATTTCTATAATCCGAAAACGGCGAAAAGCAACTGGCTGCGCTCTCGCCCGGTGACCGTTGTCATCGGCAACCATGTGTTTGCTAAATAAACGAAAACAAAGGGGCGGTTTCGCCCCTTTTTTCAATCGCGAACGCCCTCCGTTGCGCTTCGCCGAGCCGTCGCCCTTCATTCCCCTTGAGGCAGGGGATTTGTTTCGGAACGTACGTTCAATTTTTTAGGACATATATCCCCTTTACTTGTATTCAAAAATACGGCAAACTAGTAAAAAAGCCGGTTGCAAGAATAAGTGCACCGAGTGGCTCCATCGCAGCAAATTCGGCTGATGATCAAATTGGATAAAAGGGGAATGACGATGAAAAAAGCCAAAGTCGGAGATATCATCGAGTTTAAAAATGGGTTGCGCGGCATTGTGGAGAAGGTGAATGAAAACTCAGTCATCGTGGATTTGACATACATGGAAAACTACCGTGAACTCGATTTGCAAGAACGGACGGTTGTCAATCATAAAAATTATAAAATTATTGAATAGGAAAAAGAGGCTGCCAAGAGCCTCTTTTTTGTTTACGAAATGCGGGCGAGTTCATCACATTCATAAATATGGACGCCGTCCGCCGCCGACAACGCCCGGTAAAACATCGCCAACGCAAGCTCGTGGGCATCAATCGGCTTGTACTTTTTCCACTTGCCAACGAACAAAAACGGCAGCCGACCGAACAGCCATCCGGCGAGCGCCTCGCCGAGGCGGAACTCCCGGCGCTTGCCAACAAGCAGCGACGGGCGAAAAATATGGAGCGATGGAATGGAAAGCCGTTGCAGCGCTTCTTCCGTTTCCCCTTTGACGCGTTGGTAAAAAAACGGCGAGCACGGGTTGGCGCCAATCGAGGAAACGGTCAGAAAGCTTTTCGCCCGGCACTTTTCCGCCAGCGCCGCGGCGCGCAACGTATATTCATAGTCGACCTGAATGAACTGCTGCTTTGTTTTCGCCTTTTTCCGCGTCGTTCCGAGACAGCAAAAGACGTCATCGACGTAAAAATACCGCTCATACGACTCGAGCCGGGCAAAATCGGCGACGACTTGCTGCAGCTTTTCATGTTCCAACGGCAGCGGGGTGCGGACGAAAATAGTCACTTGCCGGTATAAATCCGACTGCAGCAGCAAAGCCAGCAGTTCGCCGCCCACCAAGCCGCTCGCTCCAAGCAAAAGCGCTGTTCTTCGCTCCAACGCCAAAACCTCCAAGGCAAAACATTCATTGTTCATTATATATGAGGTTTGGCGAAAAAACTACCTCTTTTTTTACCGTCTTTAGCGGTTGTCGATTTTTTCCGGGTATAGGTCATGGTTGAGCAGCCGATATTCAGCCATTTGTTCATATTTTGTCCCGGGGCGTCCCCAGTTGCAATACGGGTCGATGGAAATGCCGCCGCGCGGGGTGAATTTGCCCCATACTTCGATGAAGCGCGGCTCCATCACGTTGATTAAGTCGTTCATAATGATGTTGACGCAGTCTTCGTGAAAGTCGCCGTGGTTGCGGAAGCTGAACAAATACAGCTTGAGCGATTTGCTTTCGACGCATTTTTTGTCCGGGATGTAGCTGATGTAAATCGTCGCGAAGTCCGGTTGTCCGGTTTTTGGCAACTGTTTGCCGACGCAAACAGGTGGACTATATCTTATTCTTATTCAGCTGCGATACTGAATAAGAACCCTTGCGCTTCCACCGCGGCAACAATGTGCAACGGTGTACTCTACTCTCTTCCTTCAGAGCTACTCTTACTCGCTTCACTCTGAAGTGATTTCGATAGTCTCTGCACCTTCCTCAAACGGAGCAACCGCTTGCCGTCTGAGGCTTGGCTCAGGGTCGGAAAAGTAGAGGGCCCTTTCTTCCCCTGAATTCACAAGGTTTAGCCGACAGCGTCACCGCTGAAGTGTGCCCTTATTGACACAGCGTCGTAAACTCCGGACAATTGAACTTCACGAAATAATCCCGGTCAGGATGTTTGTTGTCAAACACTTCAAGAAGATTCGGATTGTACGTGAACGAATACGTCGTCCCTTGATTGCCAAGCAGTGTCAAGTCTTTCAATTCTTCCTCTTTTCTTCCAGACATTCTTCCTTCCTCCTTCGCTGTCATTTTGCGCTCGAACCGCTTTCGCTTTACACGCCGCGCTTGTTTCCCCAAAGGAGCGTGTGCAGCTGCGGCAGGATGTGGACGTCGGCCAGCTCCTCCGACTCGGCGGCTTGCTCCACGAGCCATTCCAACCGGCTGAGAAGCTTCGCGCGGAGGGCATCGACCTCGGAAGCGGCCACATCGGCGTTGCCGGTCTGCAAGTAAAATGGAACGCCTGGGTAGCGGCGGTGCACCTGTTTCGCATACGCCAAATCGGCGTCGTCAAACACGATGACTTTCAAGCTGACGCGCCGCGCCCGGCTTCGATCGGCCAGCAGCCGTTCAATGATTTGATCGAGCGCTGTCCAGTCGGTGTCCATCCCCGAGCTTGGCGGTTTCGGGGAAAGGGTGACGTCGTCAACGTCAAGCAGCCAATCCTGCCAGCGGCTCCCTTGCGTTTCGACCGCCACTCGCACCCCTTTTTCATGAAGGAGCGCGACGAGCTCACCGAGCGCGGCGATCAGCAGCGGGTTGCCGCCGGAGATCGTCACGTGGCGGAAGCGGCGGCCGCCAATGGCTTCAAGCCGCCGCCAAATGTCGTCGGCCGTCAGCTGCTCGATCTCGTCTTTCGCCGACCCGTCCCACGTAAACGCCGAATCGCACCAGCGGCAGCGGTAGTCGCAGCCGGCGGTGCGGACGAACATCGTCTTTTGGCCGATCACCATTCCTTCTCCTTGGATGGTCGGACCAAAAATCTCCAACACCGGAATCGTGCGCGCCATTACCGCTCCCCCGCTTTCGGCCGGTAGACGACATAGCTCGTCGGCGTTTCGCGGACAAACACTTGCAAACATTTCGGCTTGTGCGGCAGCGTATCCAAATAGCGCTGGATCGTTTCATAAATCGTGCGCGCCACCACTTCGGTCGTCGGAAACCGGTTCGGGTCGTGACGGTCAAACCAATCGTTGTGATCATTGAGCAGCGTATGGTCCAATTTTCCGTGGACAAGCTTCTTTACCGTTTGGAAGTTGACTAAAAAACCGCTCTCATCGAGCTCGTCGCCGGCGATCGTCACATTGACGATGTACGTATGGCCGTGAACGTTGGCGCAGCTTCCCGCCGCTTTGTGCGGGATGAAATGGGCAGCGGCGATGTGCATATCTTTGTTCAACTCATAGCGGTAGTGATGCGCCACTTGCGGATAGAGCTGGTGCATCATCGCGCCTCCACCTCCGCTTTTTCCCGCAAATATTCCTCCAACCCGCGCTTGCGCAGCACGCACGCCGGGCATTCGCCGCAGCCGTTGGCGATGACGCCGTTGTAGCACGTCAGCGTCTTCGTGCGGATGAACTCGAGCGCCCCGAGCTCATCAGCGAGCTTCCACGTCTCCGCTTTCGTCAGCCACATGAGCGGCGTATGAATGACAAATTCGTAATCCATCGCCAAATTGAGCGTGACGTTCAAAGATTTGATAAATACATCGCGGCAGTCCGGATAGCCGCTAAAATCAGTTTCGCACACACCTGTCACCATATGGCGCGCCCCCCGCTGTTTGGCAAGCACAGCAGCGAACGACAAAAACAACAAATTGCGCCCGTCCACAAACGTCGTCGGCAGCTCGCCTTCCTTTTGTTCAATGGCGATGTCGCGCCGCGTCAAGGCGTTCGGCGCCAACTGCCCGAGAAGTGACAAATCAAGCACCGTATGGCGGACGCCAAGTTCTGCGGCGATGGACGAGGCCACTTCTATTTCTAGGCGGTGGCGCTGGCCGTAGTCAAACGTCACCGCTTCCACGTCACCAAACTGCTTTTTCGCCCAAAACAAACACGTTGTGCTGTCTTGGCCGCCGCTAAAGACGACGACCGCCTTTTCTTCCTTTCGCTTCATCCTCATCCGCCTCCTTCTGAATGAGCAGAAGAAGAGGTTTCCAAAACAAAAAGGCCATACCCCTAGGATACAGCCGTCCCTAGTTTTTTATAGAGGGTGTTGCTAGAAACCTCTCCCGTACAAACGTACGGAATTGTATTCTTCTGTTTTCTTTCTCACTATACCATATTTACGGCTTTTGTTGTAGCGTTTTTTTCACCTTTTCCACCACCCACACGCTGACGCACAAAAGCGGAACATAGACGGCGACAAGATACAATCCGAGCTTGGCCGTCCATTGGCTGATCCGTTCGATGTCCGCTTTCTCTTGAAGCAAGAGCGTGCCGATAAACAAAATGACAAGAAGCACAGGCAGCGACCGGCGCTGCTGGACGGCAAACAGCTGTTTCACAACCCGCGTCGCCGCCCAAACCGAGAGGGTGATAATCGGAAACACGACAAGCACATAAATCGAGATGACGATGTATTCCATCCGTTCGATAAACGGAACTTCGGGAATTTTCGCCAGCGTCAACGTCGGCCATGTTAAGTGCTGCACTTGTTCTTGATTATAAAACACGATCGAGATAAGAATGATGACAAGGTAAATGAAGGTCGTAAAACCGTTGGCGGCATGCGCCCATTTTTGCGAAGACGGCGCGTTTTTCACAAATGGGTAGTACATGAGCAACATTTCAAATCCTAAATATTGCAGCGTCATCTCTTTCGATGCGCTAACGAGCTGCCCAAACGAATGATCGAATATCGGCAGCAAGTTTCGATACTGCGCGTACTCCAGCGGGAAAAACAACATCGGGAAAATGGTCGCCAGCGGAATGACCACCCCCCATACACACAGTCCCGCCACGACGCGGAATCCGCCAAGAACGGCGTAATAGGTGAGCACCAAAAAAATGAGGCTGAACTGCCATGTTCCCATGAACGGAAACACCCATACTTTAATGATTTCAATGTACGCCTGCAGCACGGTCAGCGCCGCCAACAAATAGTAAAACAGCACCCCTACGCTCAACAGGCCGCCAAACCACCGGCCCAAATAATGTTGATGAAGCGAGACGATATCCCCGCCGAAAGGAGCGTGGGAAAGCAGGCGATACATCAACCAAATGAACAAGTGGGCAGCCAACCCGGTCAGAAGCACGACCATCCAGGCATCCTGCCCGACCGCTTTCATCAGCGGCCGTTGGAAGCTGAGCGCCCCAATCCCAATTTGTGTAGCGTGGACGACGAAAAAAACGAAAAACGGGGAGATGAGAAACCGGTCTGGAATCGGTTGTTTCATGATTTTCCCTCCTCATAGTCCCCGTCTTATTCGCCAATGCCCGTGTGCACGATGT
This sequence comes from Geobacillus sp. C56-T2, assembly GCF_007829715.1. Taxonomy (NCBI): domain Bacteria; kingdom Bacillati; phylum Bacillota; class Bacilli; order Caryophanales; family Anoxybacillaceae; genus Geobacillus; species Geobacillus sp. C56-T2. Next base: position 933,317 of record NZ_VJWB01000001.1, on the reverse strand, counting down.
CGACTGTCACATGGGGGCGGATGTCCAAGTCCGGGTATTCGCGGTAAAACGCAGCCTGATCCCAATGTCTTGTCACACTGCGGACAAAATCGCCGAAGCCAAGCGGGTCAATTCGTTTTTTTTGAAAAGAGCGGAATAAACGTTCCATATTGTGCTCCAATTCGCTTTCCATTTTTTTTCTCACGTTATCCAACTGCTTCCCCATGACCGGATCGAGCCATGACGGATAATCTCGCACCGAGGCATGAATATGAACGAACACATCGAGGCGATGGCGGCTTCCGTCACGTTTCCATTCATATTTCGGCTTCGCCCATAAGTTTTGCAGCATGACCCGATCCTCGCCTTGTTTTCCGCGATTGCCAACCTTCAGCTGATAAACACCGTTTTTCGTTTCCCCGAGCAAAATTTTCATTAAAAAGGCATCGCGCAAGCTGACGTGCCCGACATAGTTGTCGTCGCGAAACAACGCGAGCCCCTCGAGCTTCACAAAATCGCCTTTTTTCTCAAAGTACGGCAAAAACGGATCGCTCCCCGGGGAAAAGTAGCGATACAAAAACAGATGCAAGTTCGTCTTCGGCAAGTTCATCGACTGTTCATTTTGCTCGACGAGGTTCGGCAAATAGAGCGTATCGCTGAGCGTTGTCTTCGCTGTGATGTGCAACAGCTCCTTGGCGCTGCCTTTGGCCACGCCAAGCAGCAAATGGCTTCCGACTTTGTTGTTGCGTGCCAAGCTGTGCGTAATCTGCGTCACTCCCCGCTTCGCAAACTCCTTGCCGAACAAAATGAGGCGCAGCTGCCCCTCCTCGATCGGCAACGGCGATTTCGACGACAGGCGCGGAATGAGGTCGTAAATCGTTGGCGACGTCGTCGTCAATATGTTCGGTTTCGTCATCGGTCCTTGTTTGAATGTCGGGTACACGGCTGTCCCTGTATAACGACCGTTTTCAAAATCATATCCCATCTGCTGGATAATTTGAATTTCGTCGATCGGGCGTGACGAACTGGCGCACCCGCCTAGCAACAGCAGCGCCCCGATCCATAGCCACCCGCGCCGCATCAACATCCCCCTTTACTCATCAATATCGCGCTTTTGCTTCTCGTCAAAACGGGCGGCGATCATGTCGGTCATCGTACTTTACTCATCAATATCGCGCTTTTGCTTCGCCTCCTTCGGGTCAAAGCGAAACCGCGACCGCGGGCGAAGAAACTGCGGCCGCTCCGCCGCTTGGCTGTACGGGGAGCGAATAAAGGTATCGTTCAAATGCGGAAACCGCAACGGATAAAACGGCACCAAATACGGATACCCAAACGACTGCAACCGGCCTAAATGAATGAGCAGCCAACAGACGGCAAAAGCAATCCCGACCCCGCCCCAGCCGGCAGCAAACAAAATGAATGGAAACCGGATGAACCGAATCGTGTTGGACATTTTGAAAATCGGTGTGGTAAACGACGCGAGCGCGGCCAAGGCGACGACAATCAACAAAATCGTGCTCGTCAAACCGGCATCGACGGTCGCCTGCCCGATCACAATCCCGCCGACAATCCCGAGCGTCTGCGCGACTTTCGTCGGCAGCCGCGCCCCGGCTTCACGCAGCAGCTCAATCGTAATTTCCAAAAACAGCACTTCGAGCACGGGTGGAAACGGCACATTGGAACGCGAATAAATGATCGGGCCGAGCAGATCCTCGGGAATCATTTCGTAATGATACGTCAACACGGCCACATAAACCGGCGAAGCCAGCACGGAAAACGCCACGCCGAAAAACCGGATCAGCCGAAAAAACGAACCGAGTACCCACGGCAAATAGTAATCTTCCGGCGACGTAAAAAAATCGAACAGCGCCGCGGGCCCGATCACCGCATACGGCGAACCGTCGCAAAGCACCGCGACTTGCCCGGAAATGAGGGCATACACCGCGCGATCGATCCGCTCGGTCGAGATAAAGAGCGGAAACGGCGTTCGCGAATTGTCGGCGAGCAGCTGATCCAAAATCGCGTTGTCAAACACGACGTCAAAGTGAATCGTCTCAAGCCGCTGCGTCACCGTTTGCACCACTTCCGGATTGGCCACGCCGTCGATATAGGCGACGACGACTTTCGTTTTCGATACAGAACCGATCGCCATTTCCCGAAACACCAAATTCGGGATGGCGATTTGCCGCCGGAGGAGATGAAGGTTGACGCCGATGTTTTCGATAAACCCGACTTTCGGCCCGACGACGCTGAACTCATTTTCCGAATCGTTGTTTTCCCGCAGCCCTAAATTGTCAGCCGGGGCGCTCATAAGCGCCGCTTTGTTCGGCTGCTCGCGGAAGGTGACAGCGACAAATCCTTTCAGCACTTTTTCTTCGATCAGCGCCGTGTCTTCGCTCACTTCAATGCGCTGAATCGGCACGATTTGCTGCAAATCTTCCAGCCGGACGTCTGGATGCTTTGGAATGTCATTTTGCAGATGGCAAAGAATCCGCTCTTGCAACAGTTGGGGATCGACGAGTGAATCAAAATAATAAATCGAAAGCTCTTTGCCTCCAACGCGAAACGATACTTCGGCAAAGTCGCTCGATTGCCGCAATTGTTCCCAAAGCTGCGAAACAGGGCGCTTGGGAGGGCGTTTCTTCTTATTTTTCCAAAACGTGAACAACCCCACGTCCATCCCCTCGCTTTTCCGTTTACGCCATAGTCTCCCAGCTATCCATGAGTTTTATTCATCCTCAGCAGCCGACTTGGAGGCGGACGAACCAAGAAGGTTGGTGATTTAAAGGGAAATACTGCTCTCCAACCATGTTTCTCAAACGGAAAAACCTTGCAACGTCATCATGTCATTCCTTGTAATTTCTCATCAATCGAGCGAATCTATTTTTTTCGCCAGCTTTCAAGTCCACTTCCAACCATCGATGATTTTTCTTCATCCCCCTCTGATCTCCTATTGATTCGACAAAATCTTCTATATATTATTAAAAATAGCCCCCTTGGTGAAACGTGCCGACCAGAAGGAGGCGTCTTCTTCCCTATCACGCCAGTGCGTGCTCTTTGGCTGGACGCGTGTAAAAGACTGACGAAAAGAAAAAGGAGAATGCCGAATGAGTGACTTGACGAAGCGACGCCGCGCGAAACAGGCGTTGAAAAAAGCGACAGAAACAGCGGAATGGCTGCGGCGGTCCATGGACCCGACGCGCCCCCTTGAGGAGCAGCTTGACCGCCTCCGCGCCTTGTTGGATGAGCGGCTCGGCCATGACGAATACTTTGTCGTTGTCGACGAAAACGGATACGGCCTCATCCATACTAACCGTCTACGCGAAGGGCGAACCTTCGCCGATCCGGTCGGGCTCGCCGCCGCCCGCACGAATGAGCCGCTATTGCAAGTGTACGAACGCGACACGGGCGAAGTGTTGATTGACGCTAGCTGCCCGCTTTGGACAGAGCCGAGTGGAAGACGGATCAATTTGCGGCTGGGGCGGCTCATGCATCGCCCGTATTTGCCGTGGGTGTTCGCCAGCCTCGTCGCCCTTCCCGTCGCAGTTGGCGGGGGAATGGCGGCCGCTGGGCTGCCTGTCTGGTTGGCCGCCTTGGCCGCGATGATAGCGGGCGCAGCGCTTTCGTTTTTCTGGGAACGGCGGCTGACAACCGAACTGCGCCGTTGGTACCGCGTTGCCCGCACCGCCTCTTCCGGCCAATTGCACGCCGAAGTGGAAACGGCGGGGAAACGGAACGAATTTCACCAAATCGCTTACGAAATCAACAAAATGATTCTCGGCATCCGCACGATGATCACCGAGCTCGGCAAAGCAGCGAAAACGGTGCGGGATGTCAGCCATGAGCAGCAAATGGAAATGCGCCGCTTGTCCGAATCGTTTGACGAAATCGCTGCCGCAGTGGAAACGTTCCGTGAAGGAGCCAAGCAACAAACCGATGCCGTCCGACAAGCCGATAACGTCATCCAACAAATGGTCGAGCGCGTCCAAGGAATGCGTTCCGCTGTAGAGCGGGTCGTCAGGCAGGCGGATGAAGCGTGGTCATCGGCGGCTGAGGGCATTCGCCTCATGGACGAAACGAAAACGAATATGGATGCCATGCAGATCGGCATCGGGGAGACGACCGCCTTAATCGACAAGGCGGCCAAAGAAGCCGGGCGCGTTCATGAGATGATCGCCGCCATTCGCACGATCGCCAAACAGACGAACTTGCTCGCCCTGAACGCGTCGATCGAGGCGGCGCGGGCCGGCGAGGCGGGGCGTGGGTTTTCCATCGTCGCCCAAGAGGTGCGCAAACTCGCCGAGGACACGAACGCGTTTGCGTCAGAAATTTTTTCCTCCCTCGACGCTATGGCGAACGCGCTCAAAGAAGCGGTCGATGCCGCGCAAGGAAGCGGCCGGCACGTAGAAAAAACGAAAGATTCGCTGTGGAAAACCGGGGAAACATTCACGGCGCTCGGCAACATGTTTGCACAGCTGAACGGCTTGCTTCAACAAAACGAAGCCTACGTCAACGATATCACCGCCGACGGCAGACGCCTCGGCGAATTGATGGAAGGCGTGCGCACTGTCGCCACCGAATTTTCCAACATGGTTCATGAAACATCGGCCGGGCTCGAACAGCAGACGCTCGCTCTTCATCAGCTGGCGCGTGAAGCGGATGCGCTGGCAGCGGCAGCGCGCGAATTGGATAAGATGATTTCCCGCTTTCACTTCGAAAAGACCGAGAAAACCGTTGAAGTTGGTGACAGGCCCACCTCCCTTCAATGACCGGTTTTATCAAAGCAAGCCCTTTTGCTTCTCGGCCGCTTGGGCAAGGAACAAAAGGGCTTGTTTACCGCTTTGGCATGCGCCGGCGCCAAAGAAGCCATAACAAACAAACGCTTATGTAACCGAACAACGGATAAACCATCGACAACAGCTCCCCGTAGCGAAACGGGCTGACAGCGGCAAACAGCAGCACAAGCAGCACCCCAAGCGGTTTCCCACCCCCGGGCCACCAGGCGCGCGCCTGACGTTCCAGCCCAAACAATCCGCCGATGACGGAGGTGAAAATTTCCCCGTAAATCACGACGACATAAAACCAATAAAGCACGGCGAAAAACGTCCGAACCACCTGAGCCATCGGGATTTCATCGCCCGCGTGATGCGGAAACGACAACAGCACCGTATGATTCAACAGCAGCAGCCCCGTCAGCAGCAAGCCGCCCAACACCGCGCCGCGCTTGACCACCCGCTCATTCGCCGCTTCGCGGGCGACGGGAACAAGCACCGCTTGCGCCATGGCCAAGTTAAACGCCGCATAAGAAAACGGCGCCATCATCGCTTTCAGCGAATAGTCCGCTGCTGTTGCCCCCGGTCGGCATAGATGCCCGGCTGTCGCCATTTTGAGCAAAATCGTGACGCTAAACAACACCATCATCGGCACTACAAACACATTCACGCCAAACAGCCCTTTGCGGTCGAGCAACATGACCGTCAACGCCGCGCCAAGCGTCAGCGCAATCCCCGCCTGCCGCGGCCAGCCGAGCTGCTCTTCAAACACCGCGCCCGCCCCGGCAATCATCACCGCCGTCACCCCTGCCACCATGCACGTCATCACGAAGGTCACTAGCGGACTGAGCCGTTTCCCGAACAAATAGCGGTTCAATTCATCGTAAGAGGCGGCGCCAAGGCGGCGCGCCATCACCATGAGCCGCGCCCCGCCCCAAGTGAACAGCGCGCCGCTGACTGCCACCCCGATCGTCCCCGCTGTTCCATACCGGGTAAAAAATTCAATGATTTCTCTGCCCGTCGCGAATCCAGCGCCGATCACCGTACCGACATACACGGCGGCAATTTGCCACGCCTCCGCCCATTCCGTTTTTTTTCTCACCGTCTGCCATCTCCTTCTCTTGCCCTCTCTTTTCATTCCATGTATATGTCCGCAGCGGACAAGAAAGACGGCCGAACCGGAGAATGTTCCTCAATAGAAAAAACAGGCTGACCCAAAGGGTTGTCTGCCTTCAAGAATAGAAAAAACGGTGCTGACCCAAAAGGTTGTCTGCCTTCAAGATCGACACAACATATAGTGCTGCAGAAGCAGTCAGCACGTTAGGTAGCAACGAAAGAATGGTAACGAAGACGAGGGTATCCCGATCCTTTTGGGACACCCTCGTCTTCGTTAGTGCGCCATCACTTGTTCGACTTGATGTTCATGCAGGGAGGCCGCTTCGACATGCACTTTCACGGAATACGTTCCCGGCGTAGCAAACGTCACCTCCGCCTGATAGTCACCGTTTCCGGCTTCTTTTGTTTCGACAAACTCATGTTTGTTGTCCGCCTGCCAAATCTCAAAACGGACGGTCGCCTTCGTCAGCGGCTTTCCGTCTTTCATGATGCGAACCGCTAAGGTCGCTGGTTTTCCGGCTGTCACCGAATGGGAAGATAACGACATGGACACACTGTTGTCGTGGTGATGGTCTGCCTCACCGTGCTGATGATCCGCCCCGCCGGACGGGTGGCTGTCCGATTCTCCTTTTTCAGCCGCTTGGCTTGGATTGCCGACGACAACATCTTTTTTCGGCATGTTGTGCATATCGCGCGCCGTCACATGGGCGACAACGGAATACGTCCCCGCTTCGGTGAACGTTTTGGTGACCGAATAGCGCCCGTTGCCATCGCGCTTCGCTTCCAGCATGTCGCGATCGCCGGCGCCGTGCTTCCACACTTCAAATTTTACTTCGCTCGCATCGTCTACTTTTTCACCGCCATACGTCACGACACAAGCGAGCTTCGTCGGCTTGTTCAACTCGATATGATCGGGTATCTCCATCTTCACATCAAGCACAGCCGGCGCTTCTGCCCGCTTATTGTTGTCCGAGCAGGCCGCCGCTGTGAGGCCGATCAACACGGCCGCACACGCTAACGCGAACCGTTTCATGTTCCTGTTCTCCTTTCCATCTAAGAGCTGTCATGCCATTTGCCCGACCGGACAGGTGAACAAAACAGTCTCTTTTTCTGTTTTTCAGTTTATCATAGCTTCGTCCCACCTCTATTAGTCTTCACCATTTTTTCAAAAACATTTCATCGTTATCACAAATTTTTTTGCACAAAACACTTGAAAGTCAAAAAAGGTCAAAGTATAATAAAGTCAGAAGGTCAAAGAAAGTCAAAGTCAAACTACTAGTAACGGAGAAGGGGGTATTCCTCATGCGTTGCCAAGCATGCCAACAACGTGAAGCAACGGTGTTTGTCAACTTGCAATGGAATGGTGAGAAAAAACAGCTTCATCTTTGCCATACATGCTATGAAAAACAAAAACAACAACTGTCGATTCCAATGAACTTCGGCTTTTCGCCGTTTTCGTTTGACGACTGGTTCGCTGGTCATCTGGCGGCGGCCAACGCGCAAGCGGCCGCGCCGGAAACAGCGGCCAAACACCCGCAGCGTCATGGCGGAGGATTTTTGGATCAATTTGGCCGCAACTTGACGCAAATGGCCAAAGCGGGCTTAATCGACCCCGTCATCGGCCGCGACAAAGAAATTGCGCGCGTTATTGAAATTTTGAACCGCCGCAACAAAAACAATCCGGTGTTGATCGGGGAGCCGGGCGTCGGGAAAACGGCGATCGTTGAAGGGCTTGCGCTGAAAATCGCCGAAGGAAACGTGCCGGAAAAATTGTTGAACAAAGAAGTGTACTTGCTTGATGTGGCATCGCTTGTCGCCAATACCGGCATCCGCGGTCAATTCGAAGAGCGGATGAAACGGCTCATCGCCGAACTGCAAGAGCGGAAAAACGTCATCTTGTTCATTGACGAAATTCATCTGCTCGTCGGCGCTGGCGCTGCCGAAGGGTCGATGGATGCCGGCAACATTTTAAAACCGGCGCTCGCCCGCGGTGAACTGCAAGTCGTCGGGGCAACGACGTTGAAAGAATACCGGCACATTGAAAAAGACGCCGCTCTTGAACGCCGCTTCCAACCGGTCATCGTAAACGAACCGACCGTTGACGAAGCGATCGCCATCTTAAAAGGCATTCAACCAAAATATGAGCAGTTCCACCACGTTCGTTATACAGACGAGGCGATCGAAGCGTGCGTTAAACTCGCGCACCGCTACATCCAAGACCGCTTCCTGCCGGACAAAGCGATCGACTTGTTGGACGAGGCCGGTTCGAAAGCGAACTTGCGCCTCGGCCCGACCGATGAAAAACAGCTGCAAGAGCGGCTGATGCAAATCGCGAAAGAAAAAGAACAAGCGGCGAAAGAAGAAAACTATGAGCTGGCGGCGAAACTGCGCGATGAAGAGCTGAAACTGGAGAAACAGCTCGAACAAGGCGTCGCGCAAGAACGCCCGACGGTCGATGTTGCTGACATCGAGCAAATCATCGCCGAGAAAACTGGCATCCCGGTCGGCAAGCTGCAAGCCGATGAAAAAGAAAAAATGAAACATCTCGAAGACAACTTGGCGAAAAAAGTGATCGGCCAAGCGGAAGCGGTGAAAAAAGTGGCGAAAGCCATTCGCCGCAGCCGCGCCGGCTTGAAGGCGAAACACCGTCCGATCGGTTCGTTCTTGTTCGTCGGCCCGACCGGCGTCGGGAAAACGGAGCTCGCCAAAACGCTCGCCGAAGAGCTGTTTGGCACGAAAGACGCCATGATTCGCCTCGATATGAGCGAATACATGGAGAAACATTCCGTCTCGAAGCTGATCGGTTCACCGCCGGGCTATGTCGGCTTTGAAGAAGCCGGTCAGCTGACGGAAAAAGTGCGCCGCCATCCGTACAGCATCATCTTGCTTGACGAGATTGAAAAGGCGCACCCGGACGTGCAGCACATCTTCCTGCAAATTTTGGAAGACGGCCGCTTAACAGACAGCCAAGGCCGCACCGTCAGCTTCAAAGACACGGTCATTATCGCGACAAGCAACGCCGGCGTCACCGACAAAAAAATCACCGTCGGCTTTGAAAAACAAAGCGGCGGCCCATCAAGCGTCCTTGACTCACTCAGCGCTTACTTCAAGCCGGAATTTTTGAACCGCTTCGACGCCATCATCGAGTTCAAGCCGCTCGAAAAAGCGCACTTGCTTGAGATTGTCGACTTGATGCTCGCCGATGTCAAAGCGGCGATGCGCGAACAAGGCATTGAACTCGACGTGACGGAAGCGGCGAAAGAAAAACTGGCCGAACTCGGCTACCATCCGGCCTTCGGCGCCCGCCCGCTCCGCCGCGTCATCCAAGAGCATGTCGAAGACAACATCGCCGACTGCCTGCTTGACGCTGACCAATCGGTGCGCGCGATCCGCATCGATGTTGAAGGAGACGCCATCGTGGCGCAAATCGCCTCATAACCGTCTGACGAACATCGTCTCACCTTGAACAAAAGGTGAGGCGTTTTTTTATGACCAATACCACAAACCACAAGTCGAAAGATGTCGAATTTTCACTAACGGTTGTGCTTGGCATTTTTCTTATTTGATGAGACAATCAATTTGAAAATATTGTTAGTGTTTGTAGCGTAAAAAGCGATCCTGTCTCTCGGCCTTGGTTTTGGCATCTGAAAAGGCGGGAATCCAATTCCCCCAACTTATCTTCATGAAATGGGTGATTTTATGAAGGAAAAGTTCTTCTACCCTCTTTTTATCGGCGTTCTCTTGCTGGCGGCGTGCGAGCGCGGACATGATCCTACCCCCGCTCCGCACTATGGAGAGAAAGAAGCGGCGCAAGGAAACGAGCAAAAGGAAAAAGCAAAAAAGGAACAGAAGCCGTTATCGCTAGAGGAGAAATTTCTGCCGCCACATTTTTTAGTCAATGAATTTACCGCCAAAGCAACGAGCCGATCGATTCACTTGACGATGCATTACACCCTCTCAGAGCAGCTGTATCAGTTGCTTGAACAGTATCGAGATTACTATTTCGTCATTCAATATCCAGAGGAACTTTCTCGCGTGACCCATGTTGACCGTTCGAACGTCGTCAAAGGCCCTTTGCCGGCCAACGGACAGTTGTCATATACCATCACCATTTCTTCCTCATGGATAGACGATATACCAAAAGATTTGATCAATCGAATCAATCATGGAGACTTGCGGTACAATCTTCTCATCTTGGACAAAGAGCGATCCCCTGTCCATATTTTTAATGATGTCCAGTGGTATCCATCGTTCGATCCAAACAAAGGGTCCAGCGTCATTTCGGAAGACGGCGGTGCCAGAACATGACGGCCGTTCGGTCAAACGTTTTGACCGAACGCACGTCCGTCGCTGCTTGATGCCGAAGCTATCCTCCGTTATGCGAAAGAAAGCAACCAGGCCGGCTCCTTGGCGGAAGCCGGCCGGTTAGCGCCGCAGACCGTTCATCAACACGCGGATCGTCCGTTCCATTTCGGCCTCATCGTCCCAGTTGTGGTCAGGCAAAAGGAGAAAGCGGGCGGCCAAAAAGCCGGCGAGCGATGTGATCGTCAAGCGGATGACCGAATCGACCGGCAGCTCGGCCAACTCCCCTTTCTCTTGAAAATGGCGGACAATGCGGGCGAATTTTGGATACACATGCTCGGTAAACACGCGTTGAAAGCACTGTTTAATCTCGGAATGAAAGGCCAGCTCCTGCCAGAGCACGCGAATCGCCGGCAGATACGTTTTCACAAAGGCGTAGCGGTTGGAGAACACCGCGCGCAAAAACTGTTCGTACGTCTCATATTCGTTGTCAAACTAGTTCATCGTTTGAATGTCTTGCCAGCCGTAGCACCACTCCGATAACGCTGTTCCGCCGATTTCCACCCTTTCCTCGGCCAGTTTTTCACCGCCAAGCCGTTCGTAAAAACCGCGTGACGGATTGTCGGCAAGCACCCAGACGACGAGCGAATGAATGCCTTTTTGCGCCAAGTCGCGGGCCAAGGCTTGCACAAGCCGCCGTCCCCATCCTTTTCCTTGCGCCTCTTTGAGCAAATACACCGCGTACAGCTCCCCGTCATATCGGGCCGCTGGGCCGTCGCTCGCCCGGTTTCGTCCGCCGGAGATGAATCCAACGACGCGCCCGTGTTCCTCGGCGACAAACACGGAATGGTCCGCTTGGCTGAGCCCCTTCTCCCATAACGCTTGTTTTTCTTCCACTGCCAACGTCTCCAAGTACGCGTCCGGCACGATGCCGCTGTACGTTGTCTTCCAACTTTCCACATGGACAGCGGCAATCGCCGGCGCATCAGTGAAAACTGCTTTCCGAATCATCGTTTTTCCCCCTAGCGCAATGAGTGCTTCTCCGTCTTGAAGAAAGAAGGTGAAACGATGCCGTTCCACCTTTTTCATTCACAACGCTTTGTCATCGACACTGTCCAGCCACCGCTCGATATGGCCGATAACCGAAGCGACCGCCCCGTCGGCAAACGGCGATTGGAGGTTGGCGCATTGGACGAGCTCGGTAAACGGCCGGCTGCCGCCCAATCGGCAAAGCGCCACATAGTCGCGCCACGCCGCAGCCCGGTCGTCTTGCGCCCGCTTCCAAAACTGGAACGCGCACACTTGCGCGAGGGTATAGTCGATGTAATAAAACGGATCGGTGTAAATGTGCCCTTGCCGCTGCCAAAAGCCGCCCCGTTCAAGGTAATCGTGGCCGTCGTAATCCTTTGTCGGCAAATACACGTTCTCAATGTCGCGCCATGTTTTCTTCCGCTCGGCCGGCGTCATGTCCGGGCGCTCGTAGACGGCGTGCTGGAATTCATCGACCGCGACGCCGTACGGCAAAAACAAGAGCGCGTCGCTCAAATGGGCGAACCGATATTTGTCGGCATCTTCGGCGAAAAACAGCTCCATCCACGGCCACGTGAAAAATTCCATGCTCATCGAATGGATTTCGCACGCCTCAAGCGTCGGCCAGTTGTATTCCGGGATATCGTAATGGCGGCTTTCGTACACTTGGAACGCATGGCCGGCTTCATGGGTCAATACGTCAATGTCGCCGGATGTTCCGGTAAAGTTCGAGAAAATAAACGGCGCTTGGTAGTCGTCAATATACGTGCAATAGCCGCCGCTCGCTTTCCCTTTTTTGGCGACGAGGTCCATCAGTTCATGTTCGATCATATAGCGGAAAAACGCGCCCGTTTCCGGCGACAGCTCTTCATACATGCGCCGGCCGTTGTCAACGATCCAAGCGGCGTCCCCTTTTGGCGCTGGGTTGCCGCTCGGGAACATGAACGGCTCATCATAATACGTAAGCCGGTCGACCTGAATCCGTTGCCGCTGGCGCTCGCGCAGCTTGGCGGCGAGCGGGACGATGTGCGTTTTCACTTGCCGGCGGAAGTTGGCGACCATCTCAGCATTGTAATCGGTCCGGCCTAAACGGGCATAACCGAGCTCGACAAAATTTTTGAACCCGAGCTTCTCGGCGATCGCCGTGCGCACATGAACGAGCTCATCGTACAGCTCATCAAGCTCTTTTTCATGATCGGTGAAAAACGAAAACCTCGCTTCGCTCGCCCGTTTGCGCACCGAGCGATCCGGCGATTCGACGAACGGCTGCAGCTGGGCGAGCGTCCGCTCTTCGCCTTCAAACATGATTTTCGCTGAGGCGATCAGCTTCGTATATTCGCTTGCCAGCTTGTTCTCTTTTTGCAAGTCTTCCATCACTGCCGGAGCGTACGTTTTCAGCTGCGTTTCCGCCAAGGCAAACAGCTGCGCCCCCCACGTTTTTTCGAGCTCGGCGCGAAACGGCGACTCGACAAGGGCGCGGTAATAGTCGTTGACGAGCCCTTTGACGATCGGCTCCGTTTCATCGAAAAAGTCTTGTTCTTTCTTATAAAACTCATCGTTTGTATCGATCGTATGGCGAATGTGGCACAAATTCGCCATCGTGCTGTAGCGGCGGCGCAGCTCGTTCACCCGTTTCATCGCCTCGTGCTGACCGGCGGCGCTCCCGGCGCGGCGGAACGCATCGAGCGCTTCTTGAAACGCGTCCTGCAACTGATCGATGTCCGGCCGCTCATAGCGAAACTCGGAAAATTTCATCGTCATCCCCTTCTCTCTTCACGAATGATCTCATCACCATGCATTGGGCTCGTATTTTTTCGCCCTTTTTGTCTATTCGCCGTCGTGCAAAAATCTCCTGCCTTTTCCAACCTTTGAATTTTGCCCGGACGATCCGAAAAAAGCGGGAACATCCTTCTTCCGTCCCACATCTTTCTAAGAGGCGGTGATTTACTCGCGCAACCGCTTCCCAGCATCGTTTTTCAAATAGAAAAGCCTTGCAACAGTGCACACTTTTTTTCATCGACCAAAGTCACCAGCCTTTAAGAGGTCGGTGATTTAAGGAAGCAAGCCGCTGATCAAACCTGTTTCTCCAATAGAAAAGCCTTGTCGCATCAGGATCGTCTTTCAAACGCTCCCCCACCGGTCAAAAGAAACAACCGTTTTTCACAAGACATCTAAAAGGCTGGTGAAAAACCGCTTCGTACCGGCTTTTTCCATCCGAACGGTTCGGCACCGTTTCCAGCAAAAACAACTTGACGTTTTTTGTCGAATTAAGTACGATAATGTCGGCAACCATATACCCCCTCTCCACCAATGGGATAGAGGTTGCGGTGAACAAAAGTAGCGCTGCCGAGGCTCGGAGCGGCTGATGACGCAGCGGGAAAGGGTTCACCGCCGAAGTTTGCGGCGCGCTCCGGCGCCGCAAGCTGGGACTGCGGCCGAACAGGCGCAGGACTGCCATCGCCTACGGCGATGGAGCGCTATCGCCATTCAGTCTGGATGCGAACATGCCATGCACCCGCTGAAGAGGCGCGGGTGCATATTTTTTTCGAAAAGGAGTGTTAGCGGTTGGGCAAGCAACAAAAACTAGGCGTTTGGGTATTAACGGCGCTAGTCGTCGGCAATATGGTCGGTTCGGGAATTTTTATGCTGCCGCGTTCGCTCGCGGAGGCTGCCAGCCCCCTTGGCGTCATGCTCGCTTGGCTGTTGACCGGAACGGGCGTTTTGATGACGGCGCTTGTGTTTGGAAACTTAGCGATTCGCAAACCGAACTTGAGCGGCGGGCCGCAAATTTACGCGAAAGAGCTGTTCCCGAAAGGGTCGAACTGGTCGATTTTATCCGGGTTTATGTCATCATGGGGCTATTGGGTCGGCAACTTTGCCGGCAATGTCGCCATCATCACAACGTTTGCGAGCTACTTATCGACATTCTTTCCTGTCTTGACAAGCGACCACACCGTGGCCATGATCGGTTCGTTTCCTTTGAAACTAGGAAATTTGCTGACGTTTCTCGTCTGCACGGCGCTCCTTTGGGGGATGCATGCCATCATTTTGCGCGGGGTGGAAAATGCTGGAAAGCTCAATTTTGTGGCTACCGCCGCCAAAGTGCTCGGCTTTTTCCTGTTTATCGTCGTCGCGCTGTTTGCCTTTGACAAGGCGGTCATCGGCCCGCTTGACGCTCCGCGCTATGACGGGGATGGGCAAGCGATCAGCCTGCTCGGGCAAATCAACAACGCCGCGTTAGCGACGCTCTGGGCGTTTGTCGGCGTTGAATCGGCGATGGTGTTCGCAGCGCGGGCCCGCAAACAGGCGGACGTCAAACGGGCGACGATCGCCGGTCTTCTGATCGCTTTGGCCATTTATATCGGCATCAGCTTTTTGGTGATGGGCGTCTTGCCGCAAGAGAAGCTCATTCAATCGGAAAAACCGCTCGTCGATGCCATTGTCGCCATCGTCGGTCCTATCGGCGGCTACGTGCTTGCCGGACTCGGCCTCATCAGCTTGCTCGGTTCAACGCTCGGTTGGATTTTGTTGAGCGCTGAGGTGCCGTACCAAGCGGCGAAACAAGGGATGTTTTTGCCGTCTTTTTTAAAGGAAAACGACAGACGGGCGCCGAGCTTTTCATTGGCCTTGTCCAATGCGTTGGCCCAGCTGTTTATCTTTTCAACGATTTCCCACTCGATGGCCGCGGCGTTTGACTTTGTCATTTACATCGCCACGCTGGCGTACCTCGTCCCGTACTTGATTGCGTCCGTCTTTCAATTAAAGCTTGTCATCACGGGCGAAACATATCAAGGGGAGCGCAGCCGCCTAACGGATGGCGTCGTTGCCGCTGTAGCGACCGTCTATTCGGTCTGGGTCGTCATCGCTGGCACGGCGGACATCAAAACGTTCCTCTTTGGTCTCACTTTGCTCGCGAGCGGTTTGATCTTTTACCCGCAAGTGAGAAAAGCAGCACAGCACGAGCGACAAAAACAAAAACGATCGGCATAATCGAAAGCGGGCGTCCGTCTCAACGGACGTTCGTTTTTTTTTCACCAAAAGCAGGATTTTTCTTTCGAAAAGCGAAACAATCTATCAACCAAGCATTTCTTACGAAAGAAGGGATCAGGCATGAACAGCGAACACGAAACGAAACGCCGCGGCATGACGGCAGAAGACTTGCTTCGCCTCCGCTCCGTGCGCGACCCGCACTACGCCCCGGACGGGACGCGCGTCGTGTTTGTGGAAAAATCGATCGACGAGGAAAAACAGTACCGCTCGCATCTATCGATGTGGAGCGAAGACGGCTCCGTCCGTCCATGGACGTTCGGGCGCTGGCGCGATACGAAACCGCGCTTTTCCCCAACGGGGGAAGAGATCGCCTTTTTATCCGACCGCTCCGGACGCGCACAGCTTTGGCGATTGCCTGCCCATGGCGGCGAAGCGCACCAGCTGACGTTTTTCAAAAATGGGGTGCGCGATTACGTTTGGGCGCCGGATGGAACGTTTCTCATCGCCCTAACGACGATCGGCGACGACGAAACGATCGCCGACCGCGAAGAGCCGGAAAAAAAGGAAGCGAAGCCGGCGGACCCGAAACCGCGCGTAGTCGAGCGTCTCTATTACAAATCAGACGCGGCAGGATTTCTTGACGACAAACGACCGGTGCTCGTGCGCATCGATGCGGCGACGGGAAAAGCGGAAGCGTTAACGAGCCGCGAGGAGGAAATCGGTTCGTTTGCGGTGTCGCCCAATGGACGGACGCTTGCCTTTGTGGCCAACCGGAACGAAGATCCCGACACCGTCTTTACACGCGACATTGTGCTGCTTGACCTCGAATCGAAAGCGGAAACGAATGTGACGAACGGATGCGGCACCTTCACCTCGCTCGCTTGGTCGCCGGACGGAACAAAACTCGCCGCCATCGGCCATGATTTGGCTTATCTCGGGGCGACGCTTCACCGGCTTTACGTTTTTGAGCCGGAGCGTGGAACGGCGCGGGTGCTGACCGCCGATTGGGACGTCCATCTCGGCGATGCGATGATCGGCGACATGCACGCTGATGCGAAAGGCCCGGGCCCGATTTGGGCAAACGACGGGAGCGGCCTGTATGTCACCGCCTCGGAGCGCGGGCGCGTCAACGTATTTTTCATCCCGCTTGACGGACCCGTCGTTCCGATCATCGAAGGAGACTTCCATGTATACGGCCTCGCCGTCCATCCGAACGAACAGCAGGCCGTTGCCGCGATTAGCGAGCCGACAGTGATTGGGGATTTGTATGCCATCTCACTTGAAAGCGGCGCAAAAACGCGGCTCACCACGGTCAATGAAGCGCTCGAGAACGAAGTCGCGCTCGCTGATGCCGAACCGTTTACCTACCAATCAACAGACGGTTCGGACATTCAAGGCTGGATCATGAAACCGCCCGGGCTTGGCGAAGGGGAAAAGGCGCCGCTTATCGTCGAAATTCACGGCGGGCCGCATGCGATGTACGGATTTACCTTTTTTCATGAATTTCAATTGCTCGTTTCGCGCGGTTATGCCGTCTTATTCACGAACCCGCGCGGCAGCCACGGATATGGCCAAGCATTTGTCAATGCCGTGCGCGGTGACTATGGCGGCATGGATTATGAAGACATTATGGCCGGCGTCGACGCCGCCATTCGCCAATTCGACTTCATTGACGAAACACGGCTTGGCGTCACCGGCGGCAGCTACGGCGGCTTTATGACAAACTGGATCGTCGGGCATACGAACCGGTTCAAAGCGGCCGTCACCCAACGTTCGATTTCCAACTGGCTCAGTTTCTCCGGCGTGAGCGACATCGGCTACTTTTTCACCAAATGGGAGGTCGGCTGCGACATGTGGGAAGACGCCGAGCGGCTTTGGCATCATTCGCCGCTCAAATACGTCAAACAGATGAACACGCCGCTCCTTATTCTTCATAGTGAGCGCGATTACCGCTGCCCGATCGAGCAGGCGGAACAGCTGTTTATCGCCTTGAAACAACTCGGGCGAGAAACGAAATTCGTTCGCTTTCCGGACGCCAACCATGACTTGTCGCGCACCGGCAACCCGACGCTTCGCCTCGAGCGGCTTCGCCATATCGTCGAATGGTTTGACCGTTATTTGAACGAATCGCTGCATTAACCCGAAAGGAGGAGCGGCCATGCACGCCCTTGTCATCAATCAGCGGCGGTGTCATTGATGCCATTCGACGTGATGCGCCGTTTCATCTCATCGGCACCCTAGATCGATCAGAGAAGAAGCGTCCGCGTTAAAGGGAAGCGCCCTCTCGGTACAAACGAGAGGGCGCTTTGTTCGCCTTTGACACGAATGATTTTCACGACGGAAGCAGCTCAACATAATCGCCCGTTTTCAGGCCGGCTGCGTTCGCTTCATCCGTGTCGATGTGCATATCTAAGGCAAAATCGTCGCTGACGCGGACGATGACTTCATCAAAAATGAGCGCCCGCTCCCCTTGCGTTTTCACCTTCACGACTTGCTTGTCGCGAACGCCGAACGTCTCGGCATCTTTCGGCGTCATATGAATGTGCCGTTTGGCAATGATCACCCCTTTGTCGACGGTCACCGTCCCCTTCGGTCCGTGAATCGTAATGCCCGGCGTTCCGTCAATGTCGCCGGATAAGCGAACCGGTGGCGCGACGCCGAGCTTGAAGCTGTCTGTTTTCGAAATCTCGAGCTGCGTCAGCGAACGGACGGGACCGAGGACGCGGACGTTTTCGATTTTCCCTTTCGGCCCTTCGACCGTCACCGTCTCGTTCGCCGCAAACTGCCCGGGCTGCGACAACGGCTTGAGCACCGTCAACTCGACGCCTTCGCCAAACAGCGCCGCCATATGCTCGCTCGACAAATGAATGTGGCGGTTCGACACCCCCACGGGAATCATCATACACGTTCCCTCCTTTGGCGTTGTTGCTTTCTTTATTAACGTATCCATTTTCGGCAAAAATAAAGAGACTGACACACCGTCAGTCTCGATCGGTAAGGGCATGTTTCGCCCCGTATCCTAATTTTTTCAACAAAGCGATGGCCTGCTCCTTCTCCTCTGCCGTAAGCGCGGACACGGTGTCATGAATGGTTTCGGCGTGTTCTGGAAAAACGCGCTCAATAAACCGCCGTCCTTCTTCCGTAATCGAAGCGTATGTGACGCGGCGATCCCGCTCGCAAGCGCGGCGGACGATCAACCCTTTGTTTTCCAGTTTATCGACAACGTACGTGATGCTGCCGCTGGCGAGCAAAATTTTCTCACCGATTTGCTGGAGCGGTTGATCGCCTTTATGATATAACAGTTCCAACACGGCAAACTCCGTGGGATTGACCCCGAATGAGTGGATCGATTTGTTGACTTGATCGCTGACCGCACGATACGCCCGCGAGAGAACGATAAATAATTTTAACGATTGCTCGAGTGCTTGTCCTTTCTGTTCCATAACATCCAATCCTTTGCATTTGGCCGTTTCTTACTTGCAATTATACTGGAACAGAAAACGAGCAGGCAACCGTTTTTTTATGTATGCATTTTTCTCGCCAACCCCGTTCCAATTCCGTTATGATAAGTTATCATATAAGCCGCGCTTGTTTTTGGCGGCATCGCTCTTTTTGTCACCGTGCCAGCTTGCCAAGGGATTGAGCCGGAATTGCTTTATGACAGCCTATGTAGCAGCGCCTAGGAGGCCGGGGATTGACTCGTGGATACGGCTTTGCCGTGTCATTTCTCCATTCGAAAACCTTGTTTCATCAGTCCTACTTTTCACGCGTTCCCTCATTGATGAAGGGAATCTGCCGTTTTTCACCAGCTTTCTAGGAGGCTGGTAATTTCATCGTATACGATGGGCAATCTCATTTCTCTAACGAAAATGCTGCATCGGCCCTGCTTTTCAGGCGTTTTCCGATTGATGAAGGGAATGAGCGGCATTTTGCCAAAAAAGCAGGCTGATTTCGCCAAGCTTTTCTGACTGAGAACGAGATGGAATCGCAGAATTTTGTACGAAATCGCCGCCTCTTTGGGCGATTGTCACGTTTTCTTTGCCAGCGCATATGAAAAGAATAAAGGATGAGGAGGAGGGATTCGATGAGCGAAGTGTTGGTCGGCAGCGTGCTGTCCGCCTTATCGACCGGGCTTGGCGCCGTGCCGATTTTGTTTATGGCCAAATCGCTCACCCATCGGTGGCGCGACATGTTGCTCGCCTTTTCTGCCGGCATTATGATGGCAGCTTCCATGGCTAGCCTAATCCCGCAAGCATTGCAAACCGGCGGTTTTGGGGCGCTTTTGATCGGATTGGCGGCGGGGGTGCTTGTTTTAACGCTGCTTGAAATGACTGTGCCTCATATAGATTTGGAACATACAAAAAGCGGCTTGCAATTTGATGAAAAGGCGCTGCTCATTATCGCTGCCATTACAATGCACAACCTTCCGGAAGGGCTGTCGGTCGGAGTCAGTTACGCCTCGGACAGCGCTTCCTCCATCGGCAATTTGATCGCCTTAGCCATCGGCTTGCAAAATGCGCCGGAAGGATTTCTAGTCGCCTTGTTTTTAGTCAACCAGCAAATCGGCCGCTTCAAAGCCTTTTTGATCGCCACGTTAACGGGGGCGGTTGAAATCGTCACCTCGCTGCTCGGCTTTTATTTGACTTCCGTCTTTCGCGGCTTAGTTCCGTATGGATTGGCGTTTGCTGCCGGAGCCATGCTGTTTATTATTTACAAAGAGCTGATTCCGGAAAGCCATGGCGATGGACACGAACGAGCAGCAACGTATGCGTTTATTGTCGGCATTTTATTCATGATATTTTTAACCCAATCGTTTTAACGCCGGCCTTCGCCTCGTTAGGAACGCACCAAACGCCCTCCTGGCAAGGGCCAAACACGTTTGACCATCTCTAGGGGGCGGGTGATTTAGTGCAAAAACGACTGATTCCACTCATTTCTCAATTAGAAAAACCTTGCAGAATCCGCTTTCTCTTCTGAATGAAAATGCCGCCGATCGGGAGTTGACAGTGGTTTTTCACCGGCCTTCTAGGAGGCCGGGGATTAGCTCGCGCAACCGCTGATGGGCTGTTTTTTGTATAATATGCAAAGGCCGCGAAACATGAGTTCCGTGCACAAGAAAGCAAAACTTCCATCAAGGAGATGGATCGTACAAGAGGGTGTCCCAAAAGGACCGGGACACCCTCTCTCGTCGCTATATATAGGCACTAACCGCTTCCTTGCCACACGAGGTGGGAGCTTTCTTGAGGGGAAAGCGCCCTTTGGGACAGCCCCCTTTTCTGCCGTATACAGGTTGGGCTGCTTCTGTCGCACGGTCTGTTGCGCCGATCTTGAAGGCAGACGACGTCAGCCCCTTGTGCGACCGGATCGTCAGCGCAGCGGCGCGCCTAGGCGAAAAAGGCGGGGAAAGCAGACGATTCGGAGTAATCAGCCGTTTTCCGCCGTATCGCGACAGCCGCTTCAGCGGGTTCCTTCTTCTGTTTCCTCATACGGATGAGCGACCCAACCGGACGGATCGATGAACAGGCGGACAGCCACCACCCGGCGGTCATCCATCAATGTGAAGTAGTGCGGATTCCCTTCCGGCACGGAAATGACATCGCCGGCTTCGAGTTCCACATCGAAATAGCCCGTTTCTTTGTCGCCTTTGATGATGAAAATGCCGTGGCCGGCCGTAATGGCGCGCACTTCATCTTCTGTATGAATGTGGACTTGTTCAAACTTTTTCAGCAGCTCATCCAAGTTCGGCGTCGCGTCGGACAAAGCGACAATGTCCCATGTTTTGTAGCCGCGGCGCGCCGCCAAGTCTTCGATCTCGTCTTTAAATGCCGCTAAAATTTCCGCTTTCTCTTCATCGCTTAACACATACTTGTCGCGCAAATGTTCCGGCAGCTTTGTAATATCCCAATGCTCGTACAAGACACCTTGGCTGTTTAAAAACGCGCGGACGTTGTCCTCTCCCTCAATCACTTGACCAGTTTTTTTCACTTTAATGACTGCCATCGTTTTCATCCTCCTTGGAAATGAATATAGATCAACCAACTGGCAAGCCAGCCCGTTGCAAAAGCAGCCGCTTTACTTGCCAGCGGAACAAAAACTCCCATGCTTCCAAATGTTTTTTCGCTTCAAAGGCGTCGCGGCCCCAGACGGTGATGCCGTGGTTATGGATCAATACCGCGCCCGTATCGCCGTCGACATGTTTCGCAAATTTAGCGGCCAACGTCGGGATGTCGGCGTCATTGTCAATGATCGGAATGCGCACCGCGGCGTTTTCCTCCCAAATGCCGAACGCTTTGATGATTTCTTGGCCGGAAAAAACCGCCTCCCCGTTTTGGGCGTACACGTCGGAAATGAGGTTGTTGTCAACCGTATGGACGTGCAAGACGCAACCGGCCTTCGTCCGCCGATAAATCTCGACATGCAGCAGCGTCTCCGCCGACGGCTTCAAATGCGTGTCTTCCGCCGGGTTTCCATCGCCATCAACGAGCAGAAAATCTTCGTCTGTCTGCTTCCGTTTGTCTTTGCCGCTGGCCGTGACAAGAAAGGTGAGCGGATCGTTTGTCACTTTGATCGACAAATTGCCGCTTGTCGCGAAAAACCAGTCGCGGGCGGCAAGCTCGGCCTTCACCCCGGCGAGCTCGTTCCATTTTTGCACGACGAGGCTCATACGATCACCTCCACCTGCTGCAAATGATCCATCACATCAAAAAACGTCGCAAACGGCGCATGGGGTAAGCCAAACTCCTGGCATTTTTGGAGCAAAAAATCGCGCGCCAACACGTAATCCGCTTGCTTCGCCACCGCTAGGTCCGTAATCGAATCGCCGATGACGACATGATACCCGTCCGGGCGGGAAAGCTTGCGAAGGAGCGACGGCTTGCAGCAGCCGCAGCCGTTTTGGCACTCGCTGTCGCACGCGTAAGGCCATGTGATGCGGATCGTCGCGCCGCTGAAATCGGAGCCGTTGCAAAAAATGCGCTCTCGTTCGATGATCCCGTCAAGCAGCGGATAGACAAAAAAGTCGATCCCGCCGCTCACCACATAGAGCGGAATGCCCTGCTCTTTCGTCCAAGCGGCGAATTCGCGAAACCCTTCCCGCAAACGGGCGGTGCCCCGCAGAAAATCGACGATTTCGCCCTTTAGCGAAGACGGAAGGAGGGAAAACATCTTCCCGACCCCTTCCTGAACGGAGATGCGCTCAGCGAGAATGTCGTCTTTGAGCGCCTCCCACTCCGGCGGGGCGAACTGTTTCATAATGGCGATAATGTTGTCGTTTTCCGTAATCGTGCCGTCAAAATCACAAAAGAGAACAAGCTGTCTTGTCATGCTTCCACCTCAACAGCGCCCCAGCGGTCGATCGCTTTTCGCAGGGCCTCGTTTTCAACAGCCGCTTCGCGGAGCGGCCGACCGGCCAACACCGCATCGATCGCCGCGCGAAACGCCTGGCCGCCGCCGATCGCCCCGTCCGGATGGCCGTGAATGCCGCCGCCGGCGTTGACGATGCTGTCAAGGCCGAAATCGCGGAAAAGAAGGGGCACGAGACCCGGATGAATGCCGGCCGACGGCACCGGAAAGGCGCGCGCAAACGGCTCTTGGTCATCGGTGAGCGCCCGGGCGATGCCAAGCGCCTGCTCGCGCTCGAGAGCGACGCTGCCGTACGGCGACGGGAACAGGACGAAATCAGCCCCGGCGAGCCGCAACAGCTTGCCGAGCAACAGCGACGGGGCGACCCCGTAAAACTCAGACGGCGTGATCGCGCCGCTAAACGCCGGATGCGCCATAATCGGCACGGTGATGTTTTCATCCTCGCGCAGCCCTTGCAACACATCAAGCCCGTAGGCGAACACGTTAAACAACAGCACATCGGCGCCAAGCTCGGCGGCCCGTTTCGCTTTTTCTTTCAGTTCAAACGTTTTGCCGGTCAAGTTGACGGCGTACAGCGTCCGTTTGCCCGTTTGTTCGTACACTTCCCGAAGCGCGGCCTTTCCTTCCGTAATCCGCTTCTCAAACGGAAGAAGCTCGCTATCAAACAAAATTTCGTCATCTTTGACTAGGTCGACGCCGCCAAGCGCCTGTTTTTTCAATTCGGACGTCAAATACGCCAAATCGCGGCCGATGATGCCTTTAAAAATGCTCATCAACAGCGGGCGGTTATATACCCCGACTTTTTCGCGAATGCCGCTGATGCCAAAGCGCGGCCCCGGAAATTGCCGCTTCCACTCATCCGGAAACTCAAGGTCAAGCAGCCGCACTTCCCCATCAAGCGACAACTTTCCGAACGTCGTCACCAAAAGCGCCGGCAAATCAGCGCTGAAGTTGACCGTCGGATAGGCGATTTTGACGATCGCCCGCTTCAGCCGCTTGCCGAAATACGCGTTTACCCGCTCGCTTTCGCCAAGCTCCTCAACGGCGACCACTTCCCCTTTATGTTTGCGAAGCTGCTCCTGCTCCAACGCCGGCAAGTCGGTCCATGTGCCGACCGTCAAGCCGAGCGCGATCCCTTCCGCCTTTTTGCGGATGTCTTTCTCGTCATGAAGCAAATACGTTGCCATCACTGCACTCATCATTCATCCCTCTTTCCAAAGAAAAAAGCCCCTTCATAAGAAGAGGCGTCATTCGTTTATGGCGCTCTTCTTATCTCTCAGCGTTTCCGCTGCAAGAATTAGCACCGTGCTTGAATGTACCAAGCCGGTTGCCGGGCTTCATTGGGCTCGTCCCTCCGCCTGCTCTTGATAAGAATGCTTGCGTAACTATACACTTGTCAAACGATTTTGGCGAGTATGGCAAATTTACTTTGAATTATGACAGCCTTTGCCGCCGTTGTCAATCATTTTTTTCAAAACAGTCCGAGCCGTCCGATCCGCTCCGCCGCTTCACAGAGCCGCGCCTCATCGGTCAATAGGCCGACGCGCACATACCCTTCGCCGTGCTCGCCAAAACCGATGCCCGGAGCGACGGCGACATGCGCCCGCTCAAGGAGCACATCGGCAAACTCGGCGGACGACCACCCTTTCGGTACGGGGAGCCAGGCGAAAAACGACCCGGACGGCGCCGGTGCTTCCCAGCCGATCTCGCGCAAGGCAGAAATGAACGTATTGCGGCGCGCTTCATACAGCGCGACAAGCTCGTTGACGCAATCTTGCGGGCCGAGAAGTGCTGCGGCCGCCGCTTCTTGGACGGCGCCGAACAGGCTGACGTACAAATGATCTTGCAGCAGCTCAAGCGCCCGAATGATCCGCTCGTTGCCGACGGCAAACGCGACGCGCCAGCCGGCCATATTGTACGTTTTCGAAAACGTGTAAATCTCGACGCCGACGTCTTTCGCCCCGTCAACTTCGAGGAAGCTGACCGGCTTTTTGCCGTCAAAACCGATCGCCCCGTAAGCAAAATCGTGCACGACGGCAATGCCGTGCTTGGCGGCGAACGCCACCGTCTCGGCGAAAAACTCGTTCGTCGCCGTCGCACCGGTCGGGTTGTTCGGATAGTTTAAAAACATCAGTTTCGCCTGATCGGCGACCGCCGCCGGAATGGCGCTGTAATCGGGCAAAAATTGCTGCTCGGCGACAAGCGGCATCATTTCCATCCGCGCGCGGGCGAGCGCGATTCCCGACCAGTAATCCGGATAGCCCGGGTCCGGGACGAGCACCACATCGCCCGGGTTGACGAGGCAAAGCGGCAGCTCGACAAGCCCGGCCTTGCCGCCAAACAAAATGGCGACTTCGCGGGTCGGGTCGACCTTAACTCCATACTCGCGCGCATAAAAGGCGGCAACGGCTTCTTTCAAAAACGAGTAGCCTTGAAACGGCGAATATTTATGGTACTTCGGATTGGCCGCCGCCCGCTGCATCGCCTCAACGATATGCTTCGGCGTCGGCTGGTCCGGATTGCCTTGCCCTAAATTAATGACATCATGCCCGGCTTTGATTTTCTCTCCCACTTTGGCGACAAGCGAAGCAAAAAACTGCTTCGGCAGCTGTTCAAGCAGTTCGGAAAAAGGAAATTCGATCGTCATCGCCCACACCTTCTCAAAAATTCTTGAAATTCTAGTGCAACATCATATATCGTAAAAAGCAAAATGTAAAGCAAATTTTTTCATTGGGGTGAAAAACAATGACCATCCGCATCGCTTGCCTCCAGCTCGATATCGCGTTTGGCGATCCGCAAACGAACGAACAGCGAGCCGAAACAGCCGTGCAATCCGCCGCCAACGAAGGAGCCGATATCGTCGTGCTTCCGGAACTATGGACGACCGGCTATGACTTGGCGCGCCTAGACGAAATTGCCGATGACGATGCCGTGCGGGCGAAAGCGTTCGCCTCCCGCCTAGCGCAAACATACGGCGTCCATTTCGTCGCCGGCTCAGTCGCCAAAAAAACCGCTGCCGGTGTGACGAACACGATGATTGTCGCCGACCGGAGCGGCCAAATCGTCAGTGAATATAGCAAACTTCATCTGTTCCAATTGATGGATGAGCATTTGTATTTGCAGCCGGGAAACGAACCAGGGTTATTTTCACTTAGCGGGCTGTCGTGCGCCGGAGTCATTTGCTATGACATCCGCTTTCCGGAGTGGATTCGCGTCCATGCTTTAGCCGGGGCGGAAGTGCTGTTTGTCGTCGCCGAATGGCCGCTTCCTCGCCTTCACCATTGGCGGACGTTGCTGATGGCGCGAGCGATTGAAAATCAATGCTACGTCATCGCCTGCAATCGGGCCGGAAGCGACCCGAACAACGTCTTTGCCGGCCATTCACTCATTATCGACCCGTGGGGCGAAATCATCGCCGAGGCCGATGAAAAGCCGGGCGTTCTTCTAGCGGACATCGACCCGGCGCTCGTTAAAGAGGTGCGTGCGCGCATCCCGGTGTTTGCCGACCGCCGGCCGCACGATTACGACGAGGCGGCAAAAAAATTTTTCAAAACGTATTGACAATCCGCCTGCCCAACCTGTATCATTCGAATCAAGCAACCAAACGATTGTTAACATCGTGAAAATTGCAAAAACTCAATAGCTAGACCGGTACTCTTATCAAGAGTTGGCTGAGGGAATTGGCCCAATGAAGCCCAGCAACCGACCGTAATGCTATCGTGAGATAGGGCGCACGCCAAGGGCGGCGCCGGAAGCGACCCGCTTCCGCAGGGCACGGTGCTAAGTCCAACAGAAAGACCGCTGTCTTTCTGAAAGATAAGAGGCGCGAAGACGATGCATCTTCAAGCCTCTTTCCGTATGCGAAAGAGGCTTTTTCATTTGCCAAAACGTAAAGGGGGAACGTGAAAATGACGATTGTCCAATCAGCTGTTTACGAACCGCTCACCGAACAAAAAGCGACCGCCCTCGCCGTCCGCCTCGGCTTGTTCCGCGACGGGGCGCCGCTTCTGTGCCGTGAGATCGGCGACGGAAACTTGAACCTTGTTTTTCATATCGTCGACCAAGAAACGAAGCAAGGCGTCATCATCAAACAAGCGCTGCCGTACGCGAAAGTTGTCGGGGAAAGCTGGCCGCTTACGTTAAAGCGCGCCGTCATTGAAAGCAACGCGCTGCGCACGTTTGCCAGCTATGTGCCGCAATACGTTCCGAAAGTCTACTATTCTGACGAATCGCTCGCCATCACGGTGATGGAAGATTTGTCCCGCCTGCAAATCGCACGCAAAGGGCTGATCGAAGGGAAAACGTACCCACTGTTGTCGCGGCATATCGGCGAATTCATCGCCAAAACGGCGTTTTACACGTCTGATTTCGGCATGAATCAACAAGAGAAAAAGAAGTTGGCGCAAAGCTTTGTCAATCCAGAGCTATGCAAAATTACGGAAGACCTTGTCTTCACTGATCCGTTTTTCGACCATGACACGAACAACTTTGAAGATGAATTGCGCCCAGACGTTGAAACGCTTTGGCAAGATGACCGCCTCCGCCTCGAAGCGGCGAAGCTGAAGCGTAAGTTTTTAACTGAAGCGGATGTGCTCTTGCATGGCGATTTGCATACCGGCAGCATTTTCGCCAGCGACGACGAAACGAAAGTGATCGACCCGGAATTCGCCTTTTACGGCCCGATCGGGTTTGACCTTGGCCAATTTTTCGCCAACTTGCTGTTAAATGCGTTGTCCCGCCCTGAAGCGGAGCGTCAACCGCTCTTTGTTCACATCGACTCAACATGGAAGGTGTTTACGTCCATTTTCGCTGAGCTGTGGCAGACGGAAAGCGTCGAAACGTACGCCGCGACGCCCGGACTGCTTGATGAGGTGCTGCGGCAGGCGTTCGTTGACGCCGTCGGTTTTGCCGGCTGCGAAGTCATCCGCCGGACGATCGGCCTCGCCCATGTGGCGGATCTCGACGGCATTGAACAAAAAGACGAACGGCTCGCTGCGAAACGGCACGCGCTCCGTCTCGGCCGCCGCCTGATCGTTGAGCGCGCCGAACTGGCGGGAACGGACGGCTTCCGCCGCCTGTTTATCGAAACGGAACGATGACACCCTCTGTCCGGGCCGGCCGTCCAACGCCAGCTTGGGCCAATCGACCAACCGAGAAAGGAAGACGACGATGAACTCATTTGTCATCCCGCGCTCTGTCGAATGGCATGAGACGCATGTGACGATTTTAAACCAACAAAAACTGCCATCGGTCACCGAATACATCGACTTGCATACGCTCGAAGACGTCCATGAAGCGATCGCGACGTTGAAAGTGCGCGGGGCGCCGGCGATCGGCATCACGGCTGCCTACGGCTTGGCGCTCGCCGCCTCGCGCTATGAAACCGAAGCGGTGGACGAATTTCAGCGCCGCTTGCAACAAGACCGCGACTACTTAGCGAGCGCCCGCCCGACGGCCGTCAACTTGTTTTGGGCGCTCGACCGGCTCGTCGCCGCCGCGAACAGCGCCGCTTCCGTCAACGAAGCGAAAACAACGCTCATTCACGAAGCGATCCGCATCCAAATCGAAGATGAGGATGTGTGCCGCCACATCGGCGAATACGCCTTGTCCCTTTTCCGTCCGGGCGACCGGGTGATGACGATTTGCAACGCCGGTTCGATCGCCACCGCCCGCTACGGGACGGCGCTCGCCCCGTTTTATTTGGCGAAAGAAAAAGGAATCGAGTTGTCCGTCTACGCCCTAGAAACGCGGCCGGTGTTGCAAGGGGCGCGCCTGACCACCTGGGAGCTCATGCAGGCGGGCGTCGATGTGACGCTTATTACCGACAACATGGCGGCGCAAACGATCAAGGCGAAACACATTAACGCCATCATCGTCGGCGCCGACCGGATCGCGCGAAACGGCGATACAGCGAACAAAATCGGCACGTTCGGCCTCGCTTTGCTCGCCAAATCGTTCGGCATTCCGTTTTACGTTGCTGCCCCGCTGTCAACGATCGACATCAAGACAAAAACAGGGGCGGATATCCCGATTGAAGAGCGCCATCCGGACGAAGTGACCCATCTCGCCGGCGTGCGCATCGCCCCGGAAGGCGTCAACGTGTACAACCCGGCGTTTGACGTGACGCCAAACGAACTCATTACCGCCATCATTACCGAAAAAGGCATCGTCCGCGGCCGTTACGAAACGGCGCTGTCATCGTTATTCGCAAAGGAGGAGCACCATGAAACAATTTAAGGCCTTATCGTTCCTTTTTCTTCTTTTCTTTGCTGTGTTCTCCATTTTAGCCGGCTGCACGAACGAGCAAGACGCCATGAGCGCCAAGCCGGCCAATGAAACGAAACAAACGAACAACAACGACGACGCATCGTCCAACAGCTCAACCGCCGCGAGCAGCGAGCAGGCGGCCATTCCGGAAAAACTGAAAAAACCGGTGAAAATCGCCGCCATTATGCAACTGTCGATCGGCACATTCTCCTCGCAATACATCGCCGGCGTGAAAGAACAAGTGCAAAAATTCGGCGGCGAAGTGCAAGTGTATAACGCCGACAACGATTTGACAAAGATGGCATCGTATGTTGAAACGGCCATTACGCAAAACGTCGACGCGATTTTGCTTGACCACGGCCGCGCCGATGCGCTCGAAGGGCCGGTGAAAAAAGCCGTCGCCAAAGGCATTCCGGTTGTGGCCTTTGACAATGATTTGAACATTCCCGGCGTCACCGTTATCGACCAAGACGACTATAGCCTCGCTTGGAAAACGTTAAAAACGCTCGCCGAAGATTTAAACGGCGAAGGTGAAATCGTCACGATTTGGGTCGGCGGCTTTACCCCAATGGAACGGCGCCACGTCATTTATGAGGCGTTTAAAAAACGCTACCCGAACATTAAGGAAATCGCCAAATTCGGCACAGCGAGCGCCAACACCGCGCTGGACACGCAAACGCAAATGGAAGCGATTTTGAAAAAATACCCGAACAAAGGCGACATTGACGCCGTCTTCGCCACATGGGACGAGTTCGCCAAAGGGGCGACGCGCGCGATCGAGCAAGCTGGACGCACGGAAATTAAAGTGTACGGCATCGATTTGAGCGATGAAGACTTGCAAATGATCCAAAAACCGAACAGCCCGTGGGTGGCGACGACGGCGACGGATCCGGCGGAAGTCGGCCGCGTGCAAGTTCGCTTCGCCTACCAAAAAATTGCTGGTGAAAAAACGCCGAACATTTACTCGCTCGAGCCGCATTTAGTGAAACGGTCCGACCTGCCGGACAAACAAGTATCAATGAGCGACCTCTCGCAATACATCCCGGGCTGGGGGCAATCGAACGTCGCCATCTCGCCGTGGATGAAAACGCTGGAAGCTCAGGTGAACAAAAAATGAACGGATTGTCAATGCGGGGCATGGAAAAATCGTTTGGCGCCGTGCGCGTGCTTGACGGCGTGGACTTCGACGTTCGTCCGGGCGAAGTCCACGCCCTTTTAGGCATGAACGGCGCCGGCAAAAGCACGCTGATGAACATGTTGGCCGGCGCCATTTCGCCAGATGCCGGCACGATCGCAATCGACGGCGCCCCATGCGCGTTTTCCTCGCCGTTTGACGCGAAACGAGCCGGCATCGGCTTTGTCGTGCAAGAAGTCGACACAGCGCTGTTTCCTGGTTTGCCAGTGTACGAAAACATCGCCGCCGATGAACTCGCTCGCGCCACGCAGCGGCCGATCCGTTCGCTGCGCCAAGAAAAAGAGCGGGCGGCTGCTCTCCTTCGCCGCGTCGGCCTTTCCATCCCGCCGACGAAGCTCGTGCGCGACTGTTCGCTCCACGAAAAGCAGCTGATCGTGCTCGCGAAAGTGCTGTCATCCGACGCGCGCTACATCATTTTGGACGAACCGACCGCGGCGCTGAGCGAGGCGGAAACGAAGCGGCTGTTTGCCATCATTCATGAGCTGAAACAGCAAGGCGTCGGCTTTATTTATATTTCTCATAAGCTGAAAGAAGTGCAAGAAATCGCTGACCGGCTGACGATTTTGCGCGACGGCCGCGTCGTCTATCAAGGCGCGACCGACAGCCTGTCGCTTGAAGACATCGTCCTGCATATGACCGGGACGAAGCGAAGAACCTCTGCCAACCAGGCGCGCACGTACGGGGGCGACATCGCCTTTGTCGCCCGCGGAATCACGATTGACAAAACCGGCACGACCGTCGACCTATACGCCCATCGCGGGGAAATTGTCGGCATCGCCGGCTTGGTCGGCGCCGGCAAGACGGAGCTTGCTGAAAGCTTGATCGCCCATCGAAAAACGGCGGGCGAATGGGAAATCGAGGGGCAGCGCTATGTATTTCCGTCACCTTACGAAGCCATCGAAGCCGGACTTTGCCTCATTCCCGAAGAGCGGCGCAAACAAGGGCTGTTTTTGCCCGAATCGGTGCGAGCAAACATCACCGTGCGCCTTCTTTCCCACCTGACGCGCTGGCAATGGATCAAGCGGGCACAAGAAGCGGAAGCCGCCAATGCTCTCGTGCGCTCGCTCGCCATCCATCCGCCGTCAAGCGCCACGGCTGTCCGCCATTTGAGCGGCGGCAACCAGCAAAAAGTCGTGATCGGCAAATGGCTCAACACAAATGCACGCGTCTTTTTGTTCGACGAGCCGACGAAAGGGATCGATGTTCACGCGAAGCAGGACGTGTTTGCCATCATCCGCTCCCTTGCCGATGAAGGAAAAACGGTGCTGTACTTTTCCAGTGAATTTCAAGAGCTTCTTGACATTTGCGACACCATCTACGTGATGGTCGACGGTCGGCTGCTCGCTCGCCTGCCGGCCGCCGACCTTACGTACGAGCAGCTTGTTTATTATTGCAGCGGAGGTGAAATCGATGAATCAGCCGGCCGTTTCCGCGACGCCGTCGAAAAAAACGGCGCCGTCTATTCTTGAGTTTTTGTATAAACATGGGACATTGCTCGCCATTCTGGCCGTGATCGCCTATTTTGGCATCACGCAAGACCGGTTTTTCACGTATGAAAACTTCAGCGACATTTTGCGTTCGATTTCGATCGTGACGCTCGTGGCGATCGGCATCACGTTTTCGCTCATCGTTGACGGCTTCGATTTATCGGTCGGGTCAACGGTCAGCCTTGCGACGATCGCCAGTGCGGCGGCGCTTGTTCTGTATCGCCAAGAAATTTTCGTCACCTTGCTCGTGCCGCTGTTGCTCGGCGTCGCCGTCGGACTGCTCAACTCGCTCTTGATCGTCAAATTCAAATTGCCGGATTTGCTTGCAACATTGGCGACGATGTACGCCATCAACGGGGTACAGCTCACCTATACGAAAGGATTTTCGATTTATAACGATATGCCGCTGCCAGACGGCGGCACGGCGCCGGGCAAATTCATCCCTTCCTTTCTATTTATCGGCCAAGGAGAGCTGTTCGGCGTGCCGTTTTCCGTTTTGCTGATGCTGTTTGTCGTTATAGCTGCCCATTTGTTTTTGACATACACCAAACCGGGGCGCCTCTTTTATTTGACGGGGGAAAACCGGGAAGCGGCAAGGCTGTCGGGGATTCCGGTGAACCGTTACCGGACGTACGCGTACGTCATTAGCGGCTTTTTCGCCGCCCTTGGCGGCATCGTCCTCGCTTCACGCATCGGCACCGGGCAAGTGTCCGCCGGCGCCTCGTTTTTGATGGACGGCGTCGCCGCCGCCTACATCGGCTTTTCCGTCTTTGGCGCCGGCAAGCCGAACGTCATCGGCACGTTGTTCGGCTCGATTTTGATGGGGGTGTTGTTGAACGGCTTGACGATGGCCAACGTTCCGTACTACGCCCAAGACATTATAAAAGGCGCCATTTTAGTCGGCGCCCTCGCGTTGTCGCATTGGCAAAAAAAATAACGCCCGATCCCGCCCCTGTGGACTCGAGCCCCGGGGGGCGGCGTTTTTTTGCACCTTTGCGCCTATTTGTGGCGCCGCTCGAGCGCCAACAGCTTCTCCTTCACATCGGTGCGGCTTCCGGCATAGCCGGTCAAGGCGCCGTTTTTGCCGATCACGCGATGGCACGGAACGATGATCGCCAGTTCATTCGCCCGGTTCGCCTGTCCGACGGCGCGCACCGCTTTCGGCCGGCCGATTTGCGCGGCAATATCGGCGTAGGTCGCCGTTTCGCCGTACGGAATGCGGCAGAGCGCCTTCCACACGTCTTGTTGAAAAGCCGTGCCTTGCCACCGCAGCGGCAAATCGAACGCTTGACGGCGGCCTTGAAAATATTCATCCAACTGCGCAAGCGCGCGTTCCAAAAGCGGCGACCGGCTTTCTACAACCGGATGCCTGCTTGCAAACGCGCGCCATTCCTCCGAAAACAGCTCAACTTTCACAATCGCCTCACCGTCAGAAGCGATGTACATATCGCCGAGCAGCGCTGAACGGTATACCGCATAGTCAATCGTCATCGTCGTCCTCTCTTTCCGTTCGCTCGATCGGCAGCGTAATATGGAACGTCGTGCCGACGCCGACCTCGCTTTCCACGTCAATTTTCCCTTGGTGTTCTTCGATAATTTTATAACTGACCATCAAACCGAGCCCGGTGCCGCGCTCTTTTGTCGTATAAAACGGCTCGCCGAGCTTTTTAATTTTATCTTTCGGGATGCCGCACCCTTGGTCGGTGATCGAGATGCGCACATGGCAACCGGCGCGGGCGATGCGCACCGTAATGTCCCCGCCTTTTGGCATCACTTCAATGGCGTTTTTCAAAATGTTAATGAACACTTGCTTCAGCTGGTTCGGCTCGCAATACACCGGCGGCAGCGCGCGCTCGAAATCGGCAATGATTTGCACGTTATGCATCATCGCTTGGGCGCTGATCAAATCGATCGTATCTTGCATAATTTTGCAAATGTCGTTTTGCTTGTATTGCACCGCCTGCGGTTTCGCCAGAACGAGAAACTCGGTGATGATCGACTCAATCCGCTTCAACTCCGACATAATAACATTAAAATACATTGAATAGTCACCGTCAATGCTTCCTTGCAGCAGCTGGATAAACCCTTTTAACGCCGTCATCGGGTTGCGGATTTCATGGGCGATGCCGGCGGCCAGTTCCCCGACAACGTTGAGCGTATCCGATTTGCGAAGCTGCAGCTCCATCTCCTTCCGTTCCGTCACGTCGCGGAGCATCATCATCCCGACGCCGGGAATCACTTCTTTTTTCAACGAAAATTCGACCATTCTTCCTTTCCATTCATCGGAAAACTCCACTTCTCCACTCGCCTCACCGGCTCGCTCGCATTGAGCAAGCAGCTTGTTCAGCTGGCGGCGCGCCCGATCTGGAACGCAATCTCCCACGGTTCGGCCGAGCAGCTGTTCTTTGGCAGCCGCAAAGATGTCGCAGGCGATCGGATTGGCGTCAATGATGCGATGCTCCCGATCCCAGAGCAAAATGCCGTCCATCGCATGGTCGAAAATGCTGCGGAACTTTTGCTCGCTTTCGCGCAGCTCGCGTTCGATTTTGCGCCGCTCGCTCACATTGCGAAAAATCGTCAAATGATAGCCGTCGATCGCCCCTTTTTTCATCGTAAACTCGAGCTGTTTATCCTCACCGTTCGGCATATGGAACGTCAATTCATCGCGAATTTCTCCTTTGCGGCGAAATTCGCTAAAAATGCGCTTCACCTTTTCCTCTCCATAGTCGACAAAATCCAATAAATTGCGGCGCACAAGCAAGTTCAACGGCAGCTCGAACGTGCGGCTCGCCGCTGGGTTGGCGTTCAATATGTAGCCAAAGTCGTCCCAAATGAGAATCGCTTCGTGCGCCTGCTCAAAAATGGCCCGGAATCGTTCTTCGCTTTTTTGTAGTTTGACCTCCATATTTTTCCGCTCTGTCACATCGCGCATAATGGCCATGTAAAATCCGCTGTACACGTTCGACGTCGCCGTCAGCTCGAACATTTTCACCGTGCCATCGGGGCGAATGAGCGACAGCTCGCCCTTGGCTGTCCCTTTTTCTTTCATCTCCACCAGCAAACGGGCGAACTCCTCGGCGCACTCGCGGGCGACAAACTGCTGGAACGATAAGTTCAGCAACTTGTCTTTTTCCAAATTCAAACTCAGCGAAAACGCCGGATTCACGTCAATAAAGCGGCCGAACTCATCAAAAATGACGATGCTGTCGACCGCGCGGTTAAAGACGTCGCGAAACAAAAACTCGTGAATGATCCGCTCGCGCTCAAGCGCCTTATGGGCCGAAACATCGCGCATCATGACGAGGTCAAATTCGTCGAACACATCTTTTTTCATCGAAAATTCAACATGCTTGACCTTGCCGTCCGGCAGCTTGATGAGCAATTCATCGCTAAACGAACCGAACTTTTGCAGCATCGAGCGCTGAAACAGTAAAATATCCGGCGGCACGAGTTCCAAAAATGAAGAGAAGGAACGGCCGACGAGCGAAAACTTATCCATTTCAAACAGCTTGCACGCCGCTTCGTTCACATCGACAAATTCGCCGTTTTTATTTAAAATGACGATCGCATCGAGCGACCGCTCGAAAATGATTGAATAGCTGTTTAACCGCTCCTTCAAACGTCGATTTTCTTCTTCGAGCAGCCGCACGTCCGGCGATGCATGTTGTTCTTCCCGGGGAGAAAGGCTTTTGGCCATATCGATCTCTCCTTGTCTATTCAAACCGTATCAACTATATGTATATTCGCTGTGGAAAAATTTACTCCTCCCTTTATTTACGAAGATTTTGCAAAAATCTTTTCTTCAATGTTCGACAAGTTTTTTCTTCTTTTTCATTTGGCGAAACTGCGCTATAATGAAAGGTTAGTACGAATGGGAAAAGGGGTTTTCATTTCGATGAACATTATTTGCACGACCTTAAACGCCAAATACATCCATATGAACTTAGCCATCCGCTATTTGAAAGCATACGCCCAGCCAGAGTTTGACGTCAAGCTCGTTGAATATACGATCAAAGATCCGGCCATGAACATCGTCGCCGACTTGTACCAGCGCCGGCCCGATGTCGTCGGCTTTAGCTGCTACATTTGGAACATTGAAGAAACGATTAAAGTCGTAAAAATGATAAAAAAAGCGGCGCCGAATCTGATCATTGTCGCCGGCGGACCAGAAGTGTCCTATGATGTGCGCGAGTGGATGGAGCGGGTGCCGGAATTGGACTTTATCGTGATCGGCGAAGGAGAAGAAACGTTTAAACAGCTGCTGTTCGCCCTAAACGGCGGCGGGGACGTAAGCAATATCGCCGGGCTGGCGTTTCGGGACGGGGACCGCATCGTCGTCAATCCGCAGCGGAACAAAATTCGCTTGGCGGACATGTCGTCACCGTTTCGCTTTCCAGAAGACATCCCCCATCTTCCCAACCGGATCGTTTATGTCGAAACGAGCCGCGGCTGCCCGTTCAGCTGCCAGTTTTGCCTGTCATCCATTGAGGTTGGCGTCCGCTATTTTGACCGCGAAAAAATCAAAGATGACTTGCGCTATTTGATGCAGCACGGGGCGCGGACGATCAAGTTCGTCGACCGGACGTTCAACATCAGCCGCAGCTACGCGATGGACATGTTTCGCTTTTTAATTGACGAGCATGTGCCGGGGACGGTGTTTCAGTTTGAAATTACCGCCGACATCATGCGCCCGGAGGTGATCGAGTTTTTAAACAACGAAGCGCCGCCTGGGCTGTTCCGCTTTGAGATCGGCGTTCAATCAACGAACGATGAGGTGAACCGCCTGATCATGCGCAAGCAAAACTTCGCCAAGTTGTCGCGGACGGTGACGATGATTAAAGAAGGCGGAAAAATTGCCCAGCACTTAGATTTGATCGCCGGGCTGCCGGAAGAGGATTACGACTCGTTCCGGAAGACGTTCAATGACGTATTCGCTCTTCGTCCCGAAGAGCTGCAGCTCGGGTTTTTGAAACTGCTGCGCGGCACCGGGCTGCGCCTGCGCGCCCATGAATACGGCTACGTATATATGGATCATGCGCCGTACGAAATACTGAGCAACAACGTTCTTTCCTTTGAGGACGTGATTCGCATCAAGCAAGTGGAAGATGTGCTCGAGAAATATTGGAACGCCCATCGGATGGATGAAACGATTGAATATTTAGTCACCGACGTCTTCCCATCGCCGTTTGACTTTTTCCAACAGTTTGGCACGTATTGGGATGAACGCGGTTGGGCGCGCATCGGCCACCAGTTAGAAGACTTGTTCCGCCGCCTCCATGAGTTTTTGCGCACCTCTGCGCCAGACGCTTTGCCGATCGCCGAATCGCTCATGAAATACGACTACTTGCGCAATCAAAAATATAAGCCGCGCAAGCCGTGGTGGGACGAAAAAACGGAAAAAACGGCGCGCGCGGCCGTCTACCGGGCGCTGCTTGAGCGCCCTGAGGCGCTCGGAGCGGATTTTGCCGCCCTTGGGCTCGGGGAAAAAGAACTGTTTAAACATACGGTCGTTGAAATCGTGCCGGTGGATGTCGGCCGCTATACGGCCAAAAAACAGCTTTCGTTCACGCCAACCGTCATCGTCGCCTACTTCGACCCGTCCGGTGCCGGTGCGACGCTGTTTTCCGCGCCGCTTTCAGCGTTGTCGGCTTCTTCGGCATCGGCGTAGACGGAAAGCTTTTTATCATGGCCGGCCGCTCAAGATATCCAACTCACATTTCGCACCCTCTCGACAAAAATCGGGAGGCTTTTTTTATCTTCCTGTCGAATCAAACCTTGAAACACAAGGAAAGCAAAGGAGTTTGCCCATCATGGACGTTCGAATTCGGGCCATTATATGAAAGTTCTTATTTGAATAGAATAAGCACCGTGTTCAAAGATCTTGACCTTCCTCAGTTGATGGATCATCTCGTTCCCGTGAATTCGCAATGCCAAACTCGAGCCAGCGATATCGTCAAACTAATCATTCTGGATATCTTGAGCGGCCCCGGCAAGCGCTCGTTCATTTGGAACAATGGGCGCATGACATCGATTGGTCGAAGCGGATTCGGCTAGGGCTGGAGCCGTCTTGGTTCAACGACGATGCCATCGCGCGTCATTGGGATCGACGGTATGAGGCGAATCTCCATCAAGTCCTTTCGTCTTGCCTCGTGCAGATCGACAAGAAAGAAAGCCTCTCTCTGTTGGCCTTGGCCATTTCCCGCGCCGGGCGTCCGTTCATCACCCCGGAACGCCCATGAAAGGGCGCGGGGGGCCGGAAACTGACCCGCCCGACCGGGCAGGCGATTTTTCAATTGTTCCGGTATGTGAACGTCGTCCTACTAGAGCTGCCGGATGGGCACATCCAACGCGCGTTAGGGAAACCGCTCACCCCTGATCAGCGAAGGATCCTGCAAAGATTGGACATGGACGAGAGCATTGACGTGTAACGTCATACGGAACGACTAGCGATAGTAAAAAAAGGATTGCCATCGCTCGTTGTGTTGGTCGAAATGGTATTCTGAAAAACGAAATAAAAAATCCTTTCTTTCTACCCTGTTAAGGTGCGAAAGGTGAGTTAAAGATTATTCCTGAGTCAAGTAATTAAAATGTTTATCAGTGATATATGTTAAATCAATGTCAAAATTCATCTTATCTAAGATAGGTTTAATATACTCTACTAAATGTGTGCCAACCTCAAAATGATGAGGGAATTTACTAATATAGAAAGAGTTATTATTATCACAATTTGGCTTATGTTCAACTAACCCTTCGATTACCTCAGCAATTTGGTTCACAATATTTTCTTCTAATTCTTTTTCTGAAATTATTACCGTGTGGATATAATTCTCCGCGCCTTCAAATGAATCCTCATCCTCTATTTCCTTTAAAATAGGAAAATCATCTAAAACACTAGGTCTCCTATAATCTAAAATCAATAGCATACAGACAGTTTCATTATCTTGATTATCTAAACGAAACAACTCTAAGTCTCGCAATTTCAACATTCTTACCAATTTGAACATTAATATCACCTCTTTAACTTTGAATTCCCTTTTTCAATGCTATCTTTTCAAAGTAATGAAACATAATTAATCCGATTATAAAATATACTAAAGAATTTAAAAAAACTATACTTAAATGAACTATCTAAGTTGCAATAAAGAATTTCCGATTGAGTTAGTCAAGACTTTGTGGAGAACATTTTTTCGGTCTACTACGGCGTTGTCAATCACTGGTTGGTAGACCATTTTTAGGAATTGTTATCACAAGCGCTTTCGGACTCTCATCCCTCATCTTAGAGATGGTTTTTTTATCCATTTTTTCACATACATCCACCGCCCCGAAGCGCCCACAATGCTTGGTAGATCGGCGTCCCCGATGACTGTTGAAGATACGGGATGTTCTGGCGCATCACCTCCGCCAACAACCGTCCTGCCTTCCGTTTGGCCTGTTTGATCCGCTCCAGCTTCGTCGGGGCCGAGGCTACCCTCTGGGGCTCTTCCTCCTCCAACTGCCCCGTTCTCCACCCTATTCCGTCGATTTGGGCCACCATCGCCTTCAGAAACGCCCAAAGTCCTTGGTCCTTCCAGCTGCGGCGGGATTTCACCCGGTACGCGAACCGGCTCATCACACTCTCGACGTGGCCCAAAGGTAAAATAGGAAAGTCGTATGCCTATGAAATCCGGCGTTTTTTTCTAGGGGGCCACATCGTGAACTCCTTGATATCGCAGCATTTTGGCCATTTTCGTTTGCCTAAAATGACCTCAAAACTGTCGAACTCGGGCCTTACGTCCGGAGTGTTGTCAGTGCTTTTCTTTTCCATTGAGCACCCGCTTACCGACTCCTTCCGTCAGCGCATGCGGATGTTCCCGATTCTGGATGATCAACGGCGGGCTCGTTTCCGTGAATCGATGAAGTCGCGTCTCACCATCGCTGCTGTTTCGCCACATTCGATTCATTCGCAAATGGGAGCTGCCCATTCATGGCACGAAAAAAGAACGCCGCTTCCGGCGCCCTTATTTTTTCGCTTGCCTGCTGTGAAAGCGGCTGGCAGACAGCCCTCTCACCGCGGTGGGTCTTCCTTTTTTGTTTCCTTCCTCTTCGCCCGTTTTTGCTCTTCCATCAGCCAAATGGGTTGATGAGCGGCAAAATCGCCCCATTCAAACGCCATTTCTTCATTTCGTTGGACAGGCCGCTCCTTCTGATCGTTATCCATCGCCGCCTCCTTGGCGTCCTTTTTTCGAATTGCGGTTCGCGCCGCGAATCATGTCTTCTTCGCCGGCGTATTGCGCAGCAAATTCCGTATCCGGCAGGCTCTCGGTCGGCGTTTTATTGTTGTTTTTCGCTGCGTCAAATTTCACTTTTCGTTTCATCATCGTTTCGTCTCCCCTTCATCCACCGTTTTTCGCTCATAAGCGACAAGCACAATTTCTTCCCCCGTCTCTTCGCGCAACCGCTGCTCCAACTGCTGGAGCTGGCGAAGCGTCCCGTCATGAAGACGGGCAACCGGGAATGCGATGTCAGCCACCTTGATCCTCCTTCCGCTTTTTTCTTATCGTGCCTCGGCCAGGCACGCTTTATGCACCATTACGGCTTCAGCACGACTTTGATGCAGCCGTCTTTCTTTTCATCGAAAATTTCATACGCATATTGTGCCTCATCGAGCGGAAGGCGATGCGTAATAATATCGGTCGGGTCAAACTTTCCTTCGACAATCCACTCATACAGCATCGGAATGTAATGAATGACCGGCGCCTGTCCCATTTTCAGCGTAACGTTGCGTGAAATTGAACTACTCCCGCTTTCGCTTCGCTTAGAAGCGGGAGATTCCTACGAACTTCGCTCGATCGAGCGAATATCTTAGTAGGCGATCCCCACAGTTCCTGCGGTTAGAAGCCTGACGGCTTCGTTTTTGATATTCATACTTGCGTTCACATCTCGATCATGATGGGTACGGCACACGGGGCATTCCCATTCGCGCAAAGCGAGATGTTTCACGTCTTTATTTTGATAGCCACAGCACGAACAAAGCTGGCTGGACGGAAAGGTTTTTGCTACGGTGACGACTTGTTTCCCGTACCATTTGGCTTTGTATACGATCATGGTTTTAAACATTGACCATGATACTTCTTGAATGGCTTTTGCAAGGTTATGATTTTTTAACATATTACCTACTGACAAATCTTCCATCCCGATGATGTCGTGGTTTTTGACAATCTCGGTGGAGATTTTGTGTAGATAATCGTGTCGTGCGTTTGTGATTTTTTCATGCAATCGTGCAACTTTTATTCGTTGCTTATTCCAATTCGAACCGCCTTTTTTTCGTCTGGAAAGCACACGTTGTGCTTTCGCTAATTTCTTTTCTAACTGACGAAGCCATTTCGGATTTTCATACTTTGTTCCATCAGAAAGAATGGCGAAGTCCTTTAAACCAACATCGATGCCAACGGCTGAACCCGTTTTAGGCAACTGTTGTACTTCTGCTTCAACTAAAATGGACACAACGTATTTCCCGCTCGGAGTTCGTCTCACCGTAGCCGACAAAATGCGGCCTTCTACCTCACGACTTTTTGCCAAACGAACAAACCCAAGTTTCGGAAGTTTGATTTTGTTTCCGTCAATGGCAATATTTCCGTTTGTATATTTTGTTGTGTAGGATTGCACCTTATTCTTTTTCGATTTAAAGCGGGGTTTGTCATTTTGCTTTTTCAAAAAGCGGGAATACGCATCGGCAAGGTTTTTCAATGAGGATTGTAGCGCAATACTATCCACTTCGTTTAACCAAGTTAATTCTTTTTTTAGTTGTGTTAATTGAGAAGAACAAATTTTATATCTGTAGATGAGCATTTTTCATTACAGTAATTTCCATTCCCTAAGAGACAAACAGGGTCCCCCTTAGGCGACATGGAGCTGTTTTTTAATCACATCAATGGGAATATCTTGTTTTGCGGCGTCATAGATGAACTCGACGACGCTGTGCCCTTTCCGAGACCGAAGAAGCTCCAGGCCGGAAGAGAGGTCTTGTTGAGATTCCGCGATGCTGTATACGCAGGCGAACAGCACCACGGCCCAATACCGTTTCACCGCCCGAATGTGACGAACACGGTATCCATCGAGCTTCAGCTGGTCTTTGGCCTGCCGGAAAAAGCATTCGATCGTCCAGCGCTGGGCATAGTAACGCAAGATCTCTTCATCGCCTAGCTCCCGGTCGGTGCTCAAGACGACATGGAGATGATCTGGCGTCATCGGTTCATCCGCCTTCCAAGCCAGCAGCACCACCGCGTCATCGAGGCCATGGATCGCTCCCTCGTAGCGATACACGCGGTAACGCTCCTTCCCCACCGTGACGA
Organism: Geobacillus sp. C56-T2; assembly: GCF_007829715.1. NCBI lineage: Bacteria > Bacillati > Bacillota > Bacilli > Caryophanales > Anoxybacillaceae > Geobacillus > Geobacillus sp. C56-T2. The sequence goes on along the minus strand of NZ_VJWB01000001.1, from coordinate 891,487 downwards.
GGCGGGTGTCGTTGGGCTCGATATAGCGGGCGAACTTCTTCGCTTGGATGGCGATGCCTTTCGGATAGAGAATCCGGTTCGTCTTGAGCATGGCGATGACATGGAATCCTTGTTTCAGGCAGGCTTCGATGAGCGCTTGGGACGGATACCACGAATCCATGAGCACATACACCGGCTGAGCCCGTTTCCCCTTGAGCGAGGAAAGCATCTCGATCGCTAGGTCGATCTTGCTTCTTCCCGCCGTCTTGTCATACAGACGAAAGGCGAACGGAAACGCTTGCGAGAAAGTATGCACCATCAGCCAAACGAGCGAATGCCCCCAAACGGATTGATGATCTTTGTGCGAGTAGTGCCAATCACACCCTTGAATGGCGCGGGCAGCCCGTGACGAAGGCTTCGTTTTTTGGCAAATGGTATCATCAATCGAAACAAAAAGGGGTTGATTCTCCTGTTTGGCTAGGCGTTCGATCTGGCGAAGGATCCATTCTTGCAGCTTCTCAAGCAGTTTTTCCTCGTTCCAAGGGCTTTTCGTGAAAAAGTGGCTCAGTGTCGTTCGATGATTCGGGTGAAAACTCCAGTACCGGACATCCGTCAATGTCCCCGAAAATCCCTTGGTCGTCAAGGCGTCGACAAGATGAACGAGATGCTTGATGACCGGCTTCGAGAAATAAAGCGCCAATCCCAGCGTCATGAAAAACTTGTGGATTCCTTGATGATGTGCTAATCTATTCATGAGACATGAACCTCCTTGTGGGTAGTTGGTAGCACATCTATTCTAACCAAGGAATCGGGTTCATGTCTCCTTTTTTGTTTAGTTGTCAATTTATGTTAGCAAATTTGCTCATCTACAGTTTATATGTTAATCCCTTGCCCGTTTGCTTGTAAGTATCCTCCCATTTCGCTAAAAAATAGTTGAATACAAAACGCGAGCAACCGAATGTTTTCGTCATCAACGCTTCTTGCTCTTTGTTTGGGTAGATACGGAATTTGTATGCTTTATGGACCAACATTGATTTTCACCTCCTTTTTGTGTATAATACTAATACACACTTATTATATCATGTGTTATTTCAATACACAATAGGAGGGATTCCGTTGGATAAGCAAGTGATTAATATGCGTTATCCTGTTGAATTACTAAAACGCATTGACAAATTCAAAAAAGAAAAAGGATTCACTACGCGAACACAAGCCATTATTTATCTAATTCAATATGCACTTGATATGTCGGACAATCGAAAGGGATGAACCCTTTCTTGTTCGAAAGCCGATTCATCTCCCACTTACTCCGCTTCGCTTCGTTGAAGTGGGAGTCTTCTCGGCTAAGACGATAAATCGCCAAGCGGAAACTGGTTGTAGCGGGAGCCATACACTCCAACGAGCTGAATCGTTCCGCCTTTGCGCACCGCCTGCGAGGCGATAACGATCGCCCCCATCGCGCCCCCTTGCAGCTTCAGCGCCGAGCCGATGAGCCCAAGCGGGGTCATTTTTCCGTCTAGGCCGATGCAATCGATGACTACATCCGCCCCGCCGCCGGTCAGCTCCTTCATGTATTCACCGGTGTTTTCGTATTCGGTAAAGTTGATCGTCTCTACTTTATTCGTCTTTTTCGCGTGCTCAAGCCGGTAATCGATGTAATCGACAGCGATGACGCGCTTCGCTCCTTTCAGCCAAGCGAACTTTTGCGCCAACAGCCCGACCGGCCCGCAGCCGAGCACGACGACTGTGTCGCCGTCTTTCACTCCTGCTTCATCGACGCCCCAAAACGCGGTCGGAATAATGTCGGACAAAAACAATAATTTTTCATCTTCCAATTCACAGTCGTCGGGAACGACAAACGGGGTGAAGTTGGCAAACGGCACGCGCAAATATTCAGCTTGCCCGCCCGGGTAGCCGCCAAACGTTTCGGAATAGCCGAAATACGCCCCCGACTCGCCGTTTGGGTTTGATGCGTCACATTGACTCTCAAGCCCGTGCTGGCAATACCAGCATTGTCCACAGGCAATCGTAAACGGCACGACGACACGGTCGCCTTTTTTGACTTTCGTCACCGCCGGTCCGACTTCCTCGACGATGCCCATCGGCTCATGGCCGATAATAAAATCTTCCGGCATGTTCGGGACCATGCCGTGCACGAGATGAAGATCAGAGCCACAAATGGCGGTGCTTGTGATTTTTACAATAATATCATCATCCTTCAAAATTTTCGGATCTGGCATTTGTTTCACCGCGACATCTTTAATGCCTTGATATGTCACCGCTTTCATTTTCTTTCCCTCCGTCCATTTCTGGATGTATGAGCCAAAAGGCAAGCCCTCCGCCGACGAGCGCCAGCGCGCTAAGCAAGAAAAGGAGCGAGGCGACGCCGCTGTTCATGAGCCACGCCGCCAACGGGGGACCGGCAGCCACCCCGATAAAACGAAGCGAGCTGTAAACCGATGTCACCGTCCCGCGTTCCTTTTTCTCGATCCCCTCTGTAATCAAAGCGTCCAAACACGGAAGGGCGATGCCGATGCCAATACCGGCGGCGGAAAACAGCGCCAGCCAAAGGAAAAGGGACGAATCAACGGGAACGAGGAGCAACGCGGCGGCGGACAAAACGCAACCCGCGACCGCCCCCCATTTCATTCGCTCCTTCCGGCCGCCAATCAGCCTGCCGGCGACAAACGAGGCAAAACAGAGCGCTCCGAGCGGGATAGCGAGCACCCATCCTTTCCTCACCCCGTCGATGTGATAAACCTCTTCAAGGCGGCTCGAAAGAAAAAATAAAAAGGCAAACAACACAAGCATGAGCAGGCCGCCAATCGCAAAAACAGCAGCAAGCCAGCGCCCTTCACGATGGAAAATCACCTTCACCGCCGCCGCGAAGTCCCGAAACGGCAACGGCCGCTCCCGATGCACCGGCGCTTGGATGGACCAAACCATCAACGCCGCCGATAGCAGGCAAAAGACAGGAAATGAAAAAAACGGCAAAAACCAAACGATGCCAGCCAGCATCGCCCCGAGAATCGGACTTAGCACTTTGCCGAAGGTGTTCGCCGTTTCAACCGTTCCTAAATAACGGCTCGCCTCCTCCTCATCCGGAAACAAATCGCCGACAAGGGGCAGCACAACCGGAAAAGCCCCGGCCGCCCCAAGCCCTTGCAGCATGCGCCCGGCCATGATCCACCCATACGGTTCATCCATTCGCCACGCCGTCCATCCAGCTATCGCCCCGCCAGCTGCAGCCAACAGCAGGCTCGGAATGATCACGTTCTTTCTTCCAATGCGATCGCTTGCATATCCGGTAAGTGGAATGAACAAAATCGCCACAACGGAATACATCGTAATCAGCAAGCTTGACTGCAGCGGCGTAATGCCGAGCTGCCGCTCCATCACCGGCAACACCGGGATGAGCATGGAATTGCCGAGCGTCATCACAAGCGGAATCGAGGCAAGCGCAGCCGCCCCCCATCCTCGCCTTATCCTCTTTCCTGCCTGCCTCGGCCACCGCATCGTCCATTCCATGGCGTTGATCCCTTTCCTCGCAGCGTAGGTATTTCACCTATATGATGCTCGTTTTTTCAACGCCTATGCCGCATGGAAAAAAAGCTGTACCAAGGTCAGGAAGACCTTGGTACAGCCTTATCAAAGCCCTTTCTTCCGTTCTCAACGCGCACACAGAAACAAACCCATCTTTATTTCCCGCCCGTAAACGAAATCCCTTTTATAAAATAGCGATTGAAAAACGCATAAATGATCAATACCGGCAAAGTAAACACCATGGAGACGGCCATGATGTAGTTCCAATAACTGATGTATTGCCCTTTGAAGCTGTTCAGGCCAAGCGGTAGCGTAAACAGCTGCGGATCCGACAAAATAATAAGCGGGCGCATAAAGTCGTTCCACGAACCCATGAAGACGAAAATGGCCTGAGCCGCCAGCGCCGGGCGGGCGAGCGGCAGCACGATCCGGAAAAAGGTTCCGAACCGACCAAGGCCGTCAAGCTCCGCCGCTTCTTCCAACTCTCTTGGAAAGTTAATGAAAAATTGCCTCATCATGAAAATAAACGTCGCGTTTATCATCGTCGGCACAATCATGCCTTGATACGAGTTCAACCAGCCGAGCTGTTTCAAAATCAAATAGTTCGGAATCATCGTCACTTGAGCTGGAACCATTAAGACGGCCAAAATGATCAAAAACAGCGGTTTTCTCCCGGGAAATTGCAGCCGTGCGAGCGCATAGCCAGCCATCGAGTTAAACAATAAGTTCAGCACCGTGACGACGACCGCAATCACTACGCTGTTCAAGAGCCAACGCGGAAACAGCTCCTGTTCCACAAAAATTTGCTTGTAGTTCTCAAGCGTGAAGTGGTTGGGAATCAACGAAATCGTACCGCTGACAATTTCCTCAAGGGTTTTGAAGGAAGAGGATAGGGCCCATAAAAAAGGAATGAGCGTAATGACCGCATAAATCACAAGCACCGCATACAGCAAGGCTTTTCCGATCCGTGTTTTTTTCCTCATTCGTCCTCAACTCCTTAATAGAGGGACTCCTCTTTCGATAACTTTCGTTGCAGCATTGTCGCCACGAGAATGACGATGGCTAACGCAAATGCCAACGCGGCCGCATATCCCATCGTCCCTAACGTTTTGAACGCGTATTGATAAATGAGAAGCACCACGGTTAACGTCGAGTTGTTCGGCCCGCCAGAACCGGCCGAGAAAATGTACGATTGGTCGAATAACTGGAATGTTCCAATTAACCCCATAATCACGACAAACGACGTCACTGGGCGCAAATAAGGGATGGTAATGTGCCAAAACTTCTGCCAAGCATTGGCCCCATCTAATTCCGCAGCTTCGTACAAGGAATCAGGAATATCTTGCAATGCCGCCAAGTAAATAACCATAAAATACGGAGCCGTCGACCATATATTCATGATCATGATCGCGTTCAAAGCAACGTCTGGATCGCCTAGCCAATTGTAAGTCGGCAGTCCAACCGCTTCAAGCACATGGTTAATGAAGCCGTTTTGGTTGTACATCCACATAAAAATAAGGGTCAGCACGGCAGAGGACGTTAATGTTGGCAAAAAGTAAACGATGCGGAAAAACTTTTCTCCTTTTAACCCTGCGTTTAAAGTAGCCGCCAATACAAGAGCCAAAACGGTCTGACAAGGAACGACAATAACGACGTATTTCACGGTGTTCCACAACGCGATTTTTGCCCGAGTATCATGCGCCATGCGCGCAAAGTTATCAAACCCTACAAACTCAAAAGATGCCGTTCCTAACAGCTGCACTTTATGAAATGCTAAAAAAACGGCAAATACGATCGGACCGATGATGAATAAAGCAAGCACAAACAAAGCGGGCAACAGGAAGGCGTAGGCCGCTCCTGTTTCTCGCCACATTCGCTTCGTTCCTGTCCATTTCATTCGTTTTCATCCCCTTGCGCTCAAGTCACTGTCCCCTTCTTCCGCACGCAGCCACAAAGCCGCAGTTAGCAAAGAAAGAAACAGCTCGCGGCAGAGGAAGAACCCCTCTGCCGGAGGCTTGGTCATTTATTTGCCTTCAATTTCTTTGTTCGCTGTTTGTTCCGCTTCTTTCAACGCCTCAGCAAGCGGACGCTCCCCTAAGAACGCACTGATAAATTGGTTGTTAAAGTTGTTAACAATAATCGGCAAGTTCGTCCCGTTCTGCCATACCGTAGCGTACGGGGCGCCAGCCACTAATGGCGCACGCAGCGGGTCTTTATCAAACCCAAGCTCGGCGGCAACCGATTTGCGCGTCGGCAAGGCATAGCCTTTACTTGTCCACGTCTTCATCCCTTCTTTTCCGGTCAAATACGAAATCAGCTCCCACGCCGCTTCTTTCTTTTTCGAATCTTTGTTCATGACATACGCCACCGTATACGCCATCGTCGCTTTTTTGCCATTGATCATCGGGACTTCAGCCGTTCCAAATTCTAAATTCGGAAATGTATCTTGCAAAAACGGAATCGCCCAGTTGCCTTCAATGACCATCGCTGCCTTGCCTTGGCCGAACATCTCGCCGCCCCATGTGGCCCCAACTTCATTCGGCTGAGCCGCCGTTTTCTCTTTCAAGTGCATATCAACGATCGGCTGAAGCGCTTCCACCACTCGTGAATCGGCAAAACTAGCTTTGTTGTCCGTGACGACTTTGCCGCCTTTGGACTCGGCGATATAGTACAGCCGGGCCAATTCTGGAGCAACGCCAAACCCGTATACTTCTTTCCCTTTTGTCAGCTTTTTCGCCGCTTCTCTCAGTTCATCCCACGTTTTCGGCACCTCGACGCCTGCCTCTGCAAACATTTTTTTATTGTAAAACAGAGCTAACGTCGAATAATCTTTCGGAAAACCGTAGATTTTTCCGTCTTTCCCCTTAAATGCGTCGAGCATCGGCTTTTCAAAATCGTTCACATCAAACTCATCGGTCACATATTTGTCAAGCGGCTCGAGCGCCCCTGTCTCAATGAGCGCCGGAGCTTCAAACGCATCGAGATAAAACACATCCGGCCCTTGTCCCCCTGCCAAGCGGGTTTTAATGACATCCATATACTGATCGGCGATGACCTCATACCGAACTTTGATATTCGGATGTTTTTTCTCAAAATCATCAAGCGTTTGCTTCAGCAGCTTTTGCTCGCTAGGATTGCCGCCCCAGCCGGCCAGCGTGACCTCCACTTTCTCTCCTTGCTTCGTTCCTCCGTTTGCCTGTTCACTTTTTTCACCGCCTCCACAACCGGACAAAAGACCGCCAAGCAGCACCGTCGTAATGCCTAGCGTCGCCATCCATTTTGTTTTCGCCATGGAAACAACCTCCTTAACAATGGTTTATATCCACAGAGAGAGGAAATCCCCTCTCTGTTTTTAACGAATGACAACATCCCATCCTGTCGTATTTTCGTCGATTTGAACGTCAAACGTTTCCGGCCCGCGCATGACGGTCAATGACAACCGTCCGCCGCCCATCGGGATGTTTTCGACCCGCAATACGTTCATCGTATCAAGCAGCATCGGCGACAAGTAAATTTTCTTTTCCAATGCGTTAGGAAACAGTCCTAATAAAGCTTGGATAAACACGAGCGGCGTCCCGGCTGCCCACGCTTGCGGCGAACAGGCAACGGGATAGCGAACCGGTTTGCCGGCTAGGCGGCTGTATCCGCAAAACAGTTCTGGAAGTCGATCATATTCAAAGTAGTTCGCCGCTTCGATCAATCCTTCGATCACGGCCTTCGCCTCAAGGCGTTTGCCCATCTTGCTTAGCCCGAGCAAAATCAAGCTGTTGTCGTGCGGCCATACGCTCCCGTTATGATAACTCATCGGGTTATATGCCGCTTCTCCTTCCCCCATCGTGCGGATCCCATAGCCGGAAAACATTTTCGCCGAAAGAAGCGTGCGAACTACCGCTTCGGCCCGTTCATCGGCAAGCATTCCCGACATCAGCACATGCCCGGGGTTGGATGTCACGGTTTTCACTTGTTCTTTGTTTTCATCTAAGGCAATGGCATAAAATTGCACATCTTCCATCCAAAATCGTTCCTCAAATTTCGCCTTCAACGCCTCGGACTGGCGCCGCAGCTCCCGCGCACGCTCCGTCTCCCCAAGATGGTCAAAAATATCGGCAAGGGCCGTTTTCGCATGATACACATATCCTTGCACCTCAACAAGAGCAATCGGCGAACGGGCGTACTCGCCATTTTGATGCACAATGGAATCTCCCGAATCTTTCCAACCTTGATTGGCGATGCCTTTGCTTGATTGCTGATGGTATTCAACAAACAAGTCGCCGTCACGATCGCCGTACTGATCGATCCAAGCGAGCGCGGCGTCAATAGGTTCGCGCAGTTGATCGACCAGTGCAAAATCTCCTGTCCACTTGACGTACTCAGCCAGCAACACCAAAAACAGCGGAGTCGCATCAATCGTTCCGTAGTAAGGAGTAAACGGGATTTGATTCGTGTTGGCCAGTTCGCCAAATCGAATTTCGTGCATGATTTTTCCTGGCTGCTCATCCCGCCACGGATCTTCTTTTTTTCCTTGATATCGGGCCATCGTGAGCAATGTCCCTTTGGCCACCTCTTGGTTAAACGGGAGAAGTTGCAGCGCGGCGATCAAGCTGTCGCGGCCGAACGGCACACCGAACCATGGCAGTCCGGCAACAGGAAATGGCCCGTATCCCAAATCGGTCATTAACACCCGCAAATCGATGATTCCCCGGCGAACGAGGCGTTCTAGGCGCTGATCATCGGTGATCATGTTCGCCGTCTTCTCCTCCCAGCGGTCATATGATTGTTTGAGACGGCAAAGCGCCTCCGCTAACGGTACGAGTCGTTTTTCCTCCCCTTCGCCTACATGGGGGATAATCGTAAACGTAACGGTTTGCTCTTCGGCGTGCTGGAGGGCAAAATCAAAAGTAATGTCCCCATGTTCCGACACCGCCTTTTCCGGCCGATCCCAAATGACTTCGGTCGACCGCCTGATCCCGTCCGCTCCCACATAGCCAAACGTAAGAGAGCGGGTGCCGATCATCTGTCCGGTCCGTTTGCCTACTTCCCCGCTCTGAAATCCGCGTACGATAAACATATCGGCAAAGTCGGCATCGAGATGGACACTCATTTCAAAACGTACCGGCTTAGGATGATAGTTTTTTAGTTTGATAGTTTCATAGAGAGCGTTGTCGTATATGAAGCGCTTTCGTTCAATTTCCAACGATTCCCGCCATAACACCACTTCGCCGTTTTTCTCCATGTGCGGATTCGTCAACAGAATCGTAGCAACATAATTTTCCGCCGCATCAGACGACAACAACACCGGTTTTTCCCCATTGATGCGCAAATCCCATTTGCTTAAAAAACGAGTGTCTTTCGTGTATAAACCGAGCCCATACGGATGATGCTCCGGAATATTTCCTTCGCGATCCGTCAATAAAAATACATCGTTTTCTTTGATCACACGGTAATCCATGTTGCTTCCCCCTGCTGATGGTTTTGATCCAATTCCGAAACGTTTCGGGATCGAAATAACAAAAAATCCAGCTGAAAACGTTTTTATTAACGAACAAATTTTCTTTCCTATCCCGAAACGTTTTCAGTTTTTAAGAAAAAAATTTCGCCTGCCTTCTTTGAAAAAGAAGGGGAAGGTTAATTGATCCCCTTAACCGTTGATTCGCGAATTTTTAGCTCTATCGGCAGCATTCTCACTCGCGACTCCGCCCTTCCCTCCAACATAGCGATCAGCAGCTTGGCGGCTTCATAACCCATGGCGAACTTGTCCTGAGCGATCGTTGAGAGCGGAGGCGACGAATAGGAAGCTAAAATAATGTCGTCATACCCGATGACGGCAACATCATCCGGCACCCGTTTCCCAAGCCGCTTGGCCGCTTTGATCACCCCTAACGCCATCAAATCGCTGGCGCAAAAAAAGGCCGTGATCTCTGGATAATGCTCAAGCAGCCGCAACGCCTCTTGTTCAGCAATCTCTTCGCGAAACGCCCCGTCCGCGATCCAATATTCCCGCACCGGCAGCCCGGCGTCAAGGAGCGCTTCCTTAAACCCTTTCACCCGCTGTTCGCTTACAAAAGCATACTCATAACCGTTGATCATGGCAATGCGCCTATGGCCAAGCTCAACTAAATGACGCACCGCCATTTTGGCTCCCTCAACATTGTCGGTCGTAACGTATCCAACCGTCTTCGACTCAATCGGAATGTCGATTAAGACGCAAGGGATGTCGCTTTCCACCACCTCGTGCAAATACGGGTCATCGGTGCGAATTCCCTGCAAAATCACCCCATCAACGCGGCGCTCGCGGCACAATTGCGTGTACGTTTTTTCCCGTTGTTTCGTTGAGGTTGTACTGAACAGCACCATGTCATAATCGACTTCACTCACATACTCGTTGACCCCCGCCAATACTTCAAATGTAAAATTGTCCTTGGCGCTTTCTTTTGTAAGTCCGGAAACGAGCAAGCCGATCGTTTTCGTTTTGTTCATGACAAGCCCGCGGGCAAGCGTATTTGGACTATAATTGAGCCGCTTGGCGATATCGATGATTTTTTGTCTCGTTTTTTCATTTACATCGGAATACCCGTTTAAAGCGCGCGAAACGGTTGTCACGGAAACGCCGGCGGCCTTAGCGATATCCTTGATGGTTGTCACTGCCATTCCTCCAAAACGTTTCGGATCTTTTGCTGCTCTTATTATAACGAAAAACAGAAAACGTTTGCAACGACTTTTTTCATCATCTTGCCTCCCTTTAATTCCCACCTATATCCCAGCAACGGTTTGCTTATACTAATGATGCCACATCGAAACATGACGAAGGAGGCAAAAAAGAATGGCACGTGGAAGCAACAAACTGCTTGTTCCAGGCATTGAACAAGCATTGGAACAAATGAAATACGAGATCGCCCAAGAGTTTGGCGTACAGCTTGGGGCTGGCACTGTTTCGCGCGCCAACGGCTCTGTCGGCGGAGAAATAACGAAACGGCTCATCGCTCAGGCGCAAAGCGAGCTGACGGGCCGAAGAACGGAATAAAGCCGAGCGCAATCACTCGGCTTTTTTTGTGTTGCCATCCGTTGCTTTCGTCTTTCGGTCGGTCTCGTTTGGAGCGAGCGAACCGCGTGTAGGGTTGCCTTTTCCCTCCCCGGCCCGTTTGTTTTCATCATGACCGCCCGGCCGCAGAGGACGGGCGGTCCCATTGTTTTTCCCTTTGGGGGACATTTTGTCCGCAGGGGACGGTTTTGAAGGGGAATCAGCGTTTTTCCGCTGATGCGGCGGCTGTTGTTCGTTTTTCTGCCCCTTCGGTTTGGGCTCATCGTGATGTTTCTTCGTTGGTGCCGACGGCTTCGTGGACGACGGCGACGGTTCGTTTCCTTTTTTCCCTTCCTTCTCTTTGCTGTTTGGCGAATGAGAGGGCGATGGCGGGACAGGTTTTCCTTTTTTCTCGATTTGCAGCAGCTTTCCTGTTGTCATTCCCCGTTTGACGGCTCGATGGCGCACTTCCATCGTGCTCTGTTTCGTTGTGACGACAATCTGTTCATCGGCTACCGCTTGCCGGATTTCCGCGAGCTCGGCGGACAGCTTCCGTTCCGAAGAGGGGTCGCGTTCAGTTTCCACCGTCGTAATCAGCACCTCTCCCCCCGCTCTTAAATACCCTTTTTGTTCACTCAAAGCAATAATTTGTTTCGCCACCGTTGAAAACGGTTCGCTTTTCCATGCTGAAAGCGCCGCGAGCACGTCGCTCCCTTCTTCATTATAGGCTTTGAGCGTCAATACGCGCAGCTCATCATCCACTCCGGCTTCAATGCTCGGGTTGATGTCGATCGACATATACGCGTACACCGCATCGGCGGGCCGCTGTATCCAAGTGGCCACCAGCAGCGCGGCAGCGATGACGGCGCTCACAAGAGCGTATCGAAAGGAGCGGCGCCGAAACGGAAACGATGAATGGACCGGTCGCGCCTCAATTTCTTCCCCTATTTCGTACTCTCGTTCTTTTTTTAGCTGTACGAATTCTCCTTCCGGCGTCAGCACCGTGACGAACTCTTCGTCCCATTCGAGCACAATCCCCTTTTTCATGATGAAAGCACCCCTTTTATATAGTCCTTTAAGTAAAGATAATCACCCGCCAAAATGACCGCGACCGCAATAATGTATTTTCTGTTTCTCTCGATGGTTTTGCGGCTGACGGATGCCATTGTTTCGAGCTGTTTGATGGGCAATTGCTTTTTCTGAAACAAGAGGGCAAGCCATTCCTCGTTTTCAACCAACAACTGGGCGACACGAACAGCGTTGAGACGGGCATCCTTATGTTTCGGTGACTGTTCAACCAAATCATGGAAATCAATGCCGAACTGTTTTAGCACCTGCCGGTAGTGAATGATTTCTTCGCGCCGCTGTTGCTGCTCGATCTGCTTGTAAAACTCATCAATGGACAGTTTGGCATCCAAATACGTCTGGGCTGCCTGTTCGCTGTCCTCGCCGTCCTCAACGTGCCAGACCGATTCGCGCATTCGCGCCTCTTTCCGAATGTAATCGATCAACCGCCGCTTAATGAGCAGCTCAGCGAAGGAGAGAAACGAGCCGCCCTTGTGCGGCGCATATTTTTCGATCGCCTCATTGAATGCAATCAACCCGATGCTCGCCTCATCATCTTCCTCACGGATGAACCGCTTGCAGACGCTCGAGGCGGTTTTGGCGATAAACGGCTTGTATTGCTGGATCAAGTCATTGCGCAACGCTTCATTCCCTTGCTGGATCTCTGCCACCGTCCGTTCAAGCGTTCTCTCTCTCTTTTTCAATAATGTGCCAAACATCGATTTCACCCCGCTTAAATGAAACGGACTGACGCTCTTCTTTACACTATTCGTACATCGTAACGGAAATGTGGGCGTCGTTCAAGAGAAAGGTGTCGCAACCGGGGAACTCGTTTAGAAGGTTGGTGATTTAGTGCAAAATACTGCTGATTCCATCCGTTTCTCAATGAGAGAAGCCTTGCAAAATCAGCTTTCTTTTCTGAATGAAAATGCCGCCGATTCGTGTGTGACAGCGGTTTTTCACCACCCCTTTAGAAAAGACGGCTGAAACATCACCGGTTCGCTCGCTGGGTAAAAATCAGAAATAGAAAAATCATCCTTATGGTGTAATACCGATGATTGACTCGTGGCAGCTGTGTTTCACCGACCTGCTTGAGAAATGTGGCCGGCCCCGGTGTTCCCGTCCCCTTTCCAAGCTCCATTTGCCCAACCTCTGTCCGTTTTTCCGCTGCTTAGCCGTCCGAAGCAAAAAAGAGGTTGTCCAAACGACACCGTTTGGATCAACCTCTCTTCTTTTGACAATCGTCAGCCGACTTTCTCTTCTTTGGCACCCGCCTGATTGAGGACGCTGTGCTTGCGACCATACACAAAGTAAATGACTACGCCGATTAACAACCATGAGATAAAACCGATCCATGTCGTCATCGGAAGCTGAAGGACTAAATAACCGCAGAACAAGACAGCCAAAATCGGAACGACCGGGACGAACGGAACGCGGAAAGCCCGTTTTAAATTAGGCTGGGTCTTGCGCAATACCAACACGCCGATTGAAACGGTAATAAAGGCAAAGAGCGTGCCGATATTCGTCAGTTCGGCCAATTTGTTGAGCGGGATGACGCCGGCAAACACCGCTACAGCCGCTCCAGTCAGCCACGTATTAACATACGGCACTTGGCGCGTTGGGCTGATGCGGGCAAACACGTTCGGCAGCAACCCGTCGCGGCTGATGGCGTAGAAAAGGCGCGTCTGTCCATACATCATCACGAGAAGCACCGTCGTAATGCCGGCGATCGCTCCGAGCGAAATAAAACCAGCGACCCAGTCTTGATTGATGTAGTTTAACGCGAACGCCACCGGGTTTTTCACGTTCAATTGATCGTACGGAACGATGCCCGTCAGCACGAGCGAAACGGCGATGTACAATAACGTGCAGACAAGCAGCGACACAATGATGCCAATCGGCATATTGCGTTGTGGGTTCCGCACTTCCTCGGCAGCTGTTGACACGGCGTCAAACCCGATATAAGCGAAAAACACTGTTGCAGCGCCGGTCGCAACACCTGCAAACCCGTACGGCATAAACGGTGTCCAGTTTTCCGGCTTGACATACCAAACGCCAACCGCTAAGAAAAGCAAGATGACAGCCACTTTAATAAAAACGACGATCGTATTGAAACGGGCTGATTTTTTCGCGCCCATGTTCAGTAAAAACGTAATGAACAAAATAATAAGAATAGCCGGCAAATCGATGATTGTGCCTTTCTCCGGGTCATATGCGCTCGTGAGCGCCTTCGGCAGCTCAATGCCAAACCCAGCGAGCAAGCCTTGGAAATAGCCGGACCAGCCAACGGCAACCGCCGATGAAGCGACGCCGTACTCCAAAATCAAATCCCATCCTAAAATCCAAGCGAACAGCTCGCCAAATGTGGCATAGCTATATGTGTACGCGCTTCCGGACACCGGTACGGTCGAAGCGAACTCCGCGTAACAAAGCGCCGCGAACACGCACGCTAACCCGGATAAAATAAACGAGAGAACGAGCGCTGGACCGGCATGCTCTGCCGCCGCCACCCCGGTCAAGACGAAAATGCCCGTCCCGATGATGGCGCCGATGCCGAGCATCGTCAAATCGAACGCCCCTAATTCCTTGCGCAGCGAAGCTTCTTTCGCCACCGATTCATTGATCAGCAAGTGGATCGGTTTTTTACGAAACAAACTCATAGATGTCTCCCCTTGTCGTTTTTTGTAGAAATTTGTTGAATTTTATCGAAAAGTACAGTTAGCATTCTACATGATGATGGTTTTTTTGTAAAGTGCGAAAATAAGAAAAACAGCAAAAAATTTTTTCCGTTTGGCGCGCCAAAGCAAAAAAATTTTTCGTTATCGATCAAATAAAAACAATTTACAAATTTTTCAGTCAAATGTATAATGAACATGTGACAAATTTGTGACAAGAAAGGAGGACGGTCTTTCCAACCAGTGGTGCGCGTTGATATCTCGTTTTGAAAACGTTTTAATTCAAACTAAGGAGGGATTTTCATGGCCGTCAAAAAGCAATCATTTTCCGAGCCGGTCGGCGCCAATTACGAAGCGATCGCCCAGTCCGCTTCATTTCGCGCCCTCATCCAAGCGAAGAAACGCTTTATCGTTCCGGCGACCGTCTTTTTCTTCGTTTTTTACTTCACCCTTCCGGTATTAACGTCGTATTCGAAAGTGCTCAATACTCCGGCGATCGGACCGGTCAGCTGGGCTTGGCTGTTTGCGTTCGCGCAATTTATCATGACATGGGCTTTATGCATCCTTTATTCGAAACGGGCTGCTAAGTTGGACGACATCGTTGAACAAGTAAGGCAAGAAGCGAAGGAAGGAGGAAACGCTTAATGAACGGATTAGCCTTTTTCCTCTTCCTCGTCATCGTCGTCTTGACGCTTGTCATTACGTACTACGCCTCGAAACGGACGAAAACGACGAGCGAGTTTTATACGGCCGACAGCAGCCTTACCGGCTGGCAAAACGGGCTGGCCATCGCTGGCGACTATATGTCCGCAGCGTCTTTTTTGGGCATCGCTGGCATGATCGCCCTGACCGGATTTGACGGTTTCTTTTACAGCATTGGGTTTCTCGTCGCCTACCTTGTCGTCTTGTACATCGTCGCCGAACCGCTGCGCAACCTCGGCAAATACACGATGGCCGACATGATCGCCGCCCGTTTTGATGATAAAAAAGTGCGCGGTGTCGCCGCCTTGAATACGATCGCCATCTCGACTTTTTATATGATTGCACAACTTGTCGGCGCCGGCGGCCTTATTAAGCTCCTGCTCGGGCTCGATTACATTTATTCCGTCTTGATCGTCGGCATTTTAATGACCGTGTATGTCGTGTTCGGCGGCATGACAGCGACAAGCTGGGTGCAAATCATCAAAGCCGTTTTGTTGATGGTCGGTACGTTTATCATTTCCATCATCGTCTTTGCTAAATTCGACTTCAGCATCGCCAAAATGTTCCACGAGATGAAAACGGCAACACCACTTGGTGAAGCGTTTTTAAACCCGGGCAACAAGTTTAAAAATCCGCTGGACACGATTTCGCTCAACTTGGCGCTCATCTTAGGGACGGCTGGATTGCCGCATATTTTGATCCGCTTCTTCACCGTCAAAGACGCGCCAACCGCGCGCAAGTCAGTCGTTTATGCAACATGGGTTATCGGTGTTTTCTATGTTTTGACCATCTTTTTAGGATTTGGTGCCGCTGCGTTTGTCGGTCATGATAAAATCGTCGCCGCTGACCCTGCCGGCAATATGGCGGCCCCGCTGCTAGCCGAAGCGCTTGGTGGAGACTTCTTATTCGCATTTGTTGCCGCGGTTGCCTTTGCCACGATTTTGGCGGTTGTCGCCGGACTTGTGTTGTCAGCGGCCTCGGCGTTTGCCCACGATTTTTACAGCCATATTTTGCGGCGCGGCCAAGCAACGGAAAAAGAACAAATGTTGGCGGCGCGCTGGGCATCGGTCGGCGTCTCGGCACTATCAATTTTGTTAGCGCTGTTCGCGCAAAAAATGAACGTCGCCTTCCTCGTGTCGCTGGCCTTTGCGGTGGCGGCGAGCGCCAATTTGCCGACGATCGTGTTCACCATCTTCTGGCGCCGTTTTAACACGACTGGGGCGATTACCGGGATGCTTGTCGGGCTCATCAGCGCCTTGGTGCTCGTCTTCTTCGGCCCGAACGTCTGGTCGCCGCAGCCAGGAGCCGCCATTTTCGTCGGCGAACCGCTCTTTAAGCTCGCCAACCCGGGCATCATCTCAATCCCGCTTGGCTTTATCGGCGCCGTCATCGGCACGCTCGTTTCGTCGAAAAAAGCGGACGAAAAGAAATACACCGAAATTGTCGTCAAAGCGAATACCGGAATCGGACGGGTGTAACGCCACGAACAAAGAGCTGGCCCAAAGCGCCAACGCGTTTTGGGCCAGCTGAAAATGAGTGCTACAGCAGTTTGTACATATAATATTCGTTGACAAATTCCCCGTTGCCGCATCGCTCACCTCAATCGGTCTTATGATCATTTTTCGTTTCCCCTTTTAAATGGAAGGCTTATTGAATGCCATCCGCTTTATGTCGTCGCCCGATGAAACACCTTGGCAAACTGTGTATACCGCTCGACTTGGCGGCGGTCAATGCCGTAGCCGATGCCGGGGGCGTCCGGCACGCGAATCAAGCCGTCATCCACTTCAACTTCTGGAATGATCAAATCCCGCTCCCAATAGTGGGACGACGCAGCGGTGTCGCCAGGAAGGGTGAAGTTTTCCAACGTCGTGATCGCAATATTGTGGGCGCGCCCGACGCCCGCTTCGAGCATTCCCCCGCACCACACCGGCACGCCGCGCTCAGCGCAAAGATCGTGGATGCGCTTCGCCTCCCCAAGCCCGCCGACACGCCCAATTTTGATATTGATGATGCGGCAGCTGCCAAGATCCAGCGCCTTGCGCGCATCGTCATAGGAACGAACGCTTTCATCGAGGCAAATCGGTGTCTCAAGAAGCGGCTGCAAGCGCGCATGATCGATGAGATCATCGGCGGCAAGCGGCTGTTCGATCATCATCAATCCGAATTCATCAAGCGCTTTCAGCCGATCCATATCGGCAAGCGTGTACGCCGAATTGGCATCGGCCATGAGCGGCACGTTCGGAAACGCGCGCCGCACCTCGCGAATGACATCAACATCCCATCCGGGCTTTATTTTCACCTTGATTCGCCGATATCCTTGCGCCACATACCGTTCAATGACCCGCAGCAAGTCGCCCACCGTCGGCTGAATGCCGATGCTGACGCCGACTTCAATCTCCTTTTTCGTCCCCCCGAGAGCTTGATAAAGCGGGACGCCGAGCCGCTTGGCATATACATCCCACACCGCTCCTTCAAGCGCCGCTTTCGCCATATGATTTTGGCGGATGGCGTTAAAGCGCTTTGACAGTTCCTCTGGATGATCGATCGGCTCCGCCAGCGCAAGCGGGACAAGGAAGTCCTCGAGCATATGCCAGTTCGTTTTCACCGTTTCCTCGCTGTACCACGGGGCGGCAAAGGCGACCGATTCGCCCCAGCCGGAAACGCCGTCGCGATCGACCGCTTCCACTAAAAGAAACTCTTTCGCTTGAAACGTGCCGAAGCTCGTTGTAAACGGCGACTTCAACTCCATGTGCAAATGGCGCAATATGACGTACTCGATGCTGATCGTCATTCCTCTTCCCCTTTCTGCGGCAGCCATTCGTTTCTCCGCACCCATATGTAATACATCTCCGGCTCCCCAGAACGGCGCCAAGCGCTGGCGGCAATCCAGCCTTCCGTGAGCAGCCGCTGAAACAAAGCGCGCGTCGTCAGCCGCCACTCAAGCGCCAACGCCAGATCCCGCTCTTTCAACTGAGGAAAGTCAAGCGGAACCGCAGCCAACAACAACGGCGCCGCTTTTTCATCGACGTCCTTCAGCAACGGCCGCAACAGGCCGTCAGCCCTTTGGTCTGCATCGAGCACCGCCAGACTTCTTGCCTTGAGAACATCGGCTGTAGCCAAGCTCCGCTCCCCGGTCGGACGCTCATCAAGCCGCCATTCGACAATGAAGCGATCGGACGGCAGTTGACCGTTCAGCGCATCATTCATTTCGCCGTAGCAATTTTCCACATAGCCGACGGCTGCCGCCCCCAACTTCGCTACGTTCAAGTAGCCGTTGCGGCTTTGCAGCGGATCGTACGTCCAGCGGATGACCCGATAACCACGCCGTCGCGCTTCTTCCGCCTGTTTCATTTTCAAGCGATAGCCGATCCCTTGATCGCGAAACGATTCGGCAATCCCCATCATATGGGAGCAAAGATACACTTCCCCGTTCCGAAATCCAGGAAAGCTGTAGACAAAGCCGACGAGCTTCCCGTCCGCATACGCCCCGATGATCAAGCCGCCGTTTTTCGCCACCGTCAGCGTTTGATGAAGCGGAATTGGCGCTGTTCCCCAAATCTCCTCCTCAAGCCTAGCCATCTCATTCAACTGCTCGATCGTCTCAATGATTTGCAGCGACAGAGGCACGCTCGCTCTCCCCCCGCGGCGCAAACGTCGCAAACGTATTCATCACAACCCGCGCCAAAATTTCCACGCCGGAAAGCAAATCCTCGCGCCGGAATGTCATCTTCGGATGATGGAGTCCAGGATGCAAGTCGCAGCCTAATCCGAGCATCGTTGTTTTCAGTTCCGGTTTCTTAAAGGAATAAAAATGGAAATCCTCCCCTCCCGACGTCACGACTGGCGGAACGCACTTTTCCGTCCCCAAAGTCGTGATAATCGCCTCCTCCATCAGCCGCACGGCATCTGGATCGGGATGAGCGGCGACGATGCGCGTCCGCTCCATAAGCTCAATATCAGCTCCGTAAATCGCAGCGACCCCGTTGATCACATGGCGCAGCCCTTCGATGAGCCGCTCCATCGCTTCGTTCGTTTGCGCCCGCAAATCAAGGGCAAATTCCGCGTAGTCCGGGATCGTGTTCGCATCTTTTTCACCGGCGTGAAACTTCGTCATCTTGATCGATGCCGGCACTTGGGGGTCGATATGAATTTTCCCCAGCTCCTGCACGATAGCGCTGCCGACCTCAATGACGTTGACGCCTAAGTGCGGCCGCGCGGCATGGGCCGCTACACCGCGAATTCGTCCTTCGATGCATTGCGCTGCTCCGTGAAGGATCGCCGGCGCCGCGTACCCGCTTTTGACTTCCTGAACCGGCCGTAAGTGAATCCCATACAAAAACGCCAAGCCATCGGCCGCTCCCTTTTCTATCATCTTCAACGCCCCTGTGCCTTTTTCTTCGGCCGGCTGGAACAAAAACCGGAGCGTCCCGGGCGGCTCATAGCCGATGCGGCGAAGCAATTTCGCCACCCCAAGCACGACCGTCATGTGAGCGTCGTGCCCGCACGCATGGTTCGGCTGCCAAACGCCGTCGACTTCTTGCCAAAGAGCGTCCATGTCGCTGCGCACCCCGACCGTAAACGGGCCGGCGCCGATTTCCGCCACCACGCCCGGACAATCGGCAAACGTTCGCACCCGATACCCTTCGCGCTCCAGCTCCTGACGAACAAATTCCGTCGTCTGCCACTCCTCCCAACTGATTTCTGGATGACGATGAAGATGGTCAAAAATCTCCCATAGCTCTGTTTTCAGCTGTCTGATGATGTCCTTCATTGCTCTCCCCCGGCTGTTTAAAAGATGAAATGATGATTATATTTATTATAATATTCAAATAAACAAATGCAACGACAAATAGGCAGAAAGGAAAAAACAACCTATCGCGATGAATGACGGCGGCGTCTCGCCAGTTGGTTGACGACCTCCGAAAAAATCAAGCCCATGGCAATGGCGCCGGAAATCATCAATGCCTTTGCTGCCAGAGCCATCGCCGTATTGTAATCGTTCATAACGACATGGCGCATCGCTTCAAACGCCGTCCCGCCCGGCACGAGCGGAAGAACGCCGGGAACAATAAAAATGGTCGCCGGCGCCCGATAACGGCGGGCGAACGCATTGCTCAAAAAGGCGACAAAAAACGAAGCCATAAACGTCGCAATCACCCCATCCGCTCCGGATCGGAAAGCGAACATATAAGCCGCCCACCCGCTCATCCCGACAAACCCGCTATGCGGCAACAAGCGCGGAGGGATGTTAAAAATGATGCCAAACAGCGCCGATGCCATAAAACTAAGCAACAACTGCATCATGATCATCGTTCCCTGCTCCCCTGTCATCGAATAGACAAAACAAAAGCAATGCCCGTGCCGATCGCAAACGCAGTCAAAAACGCTTCCGCTCCGCGGGACAGCCCGGCGATCAGATGACCGGCCATTAAATCACGCACCGCATTCGTGATCGCCAATCCTGGCACAAGCGGCATCACCGATCCGATCATCATATTTGCGACATCCCGACCGAATCCAGCCTTTGCCAACCATAAGACAAGCCAACCGGCGACAAAGGCGGCGAAAAATTCGGCAAAAAACCGTATTTTCACCAATCGGTGCACCATTTCAAAGCACCAAAAGGCAGCTCCTCCGGAAACGAGCGACGGGAGAAAATGAGCGATGCCCCCGATCAGCGAAGCAAAACAAGCGCTGGCCAACGCAGCCGCGGCGGTTTGCTGCCAAAGAGGGTAGCTTGGTTGCGCATACGCGACGCGCGCTAACTCCTCGCGCGCCTCCGAAAGCGTCAGTTCACCGCGGCTGATGCGCCGGGAAATATCGTTCACAACCGCGACTTTCGCCAAATCGGTCGAGCGCTCAGAAATGCGGATCAACCGCGTCGAGTTCGTTCCCTCAATCGAAAAAATGATGGCTGTCGGCGTGACATAGCTATGGGAGCGCGCCATGCCAAACGAAGCCGCAATCCGCATCATCGTATCTTCCACCCGATACGTCTCCCCGCCGCTTTCAAGCATCAACTTTCCCGCCAGCAAACAAACATCGACAACGTCCTCAATTCGCTCGCCCATCATCCATCCGTCTCCTTTCCTTTGCACATCCGCCGGCAAAAACAAACTCCCGCCAATCGATGGCAGGAGTTTTGCTCACACACGGTTCTCACCCAACTTTCCTCCATTATACCAAACCCGCTAGCCATTGCCAAACAGCGAACGAGGTCGCACCGTTTTCCTTTCTTTGCTAGTTTTTTGTCCCTTTTGGACCTTTTTCCTTATTAGCAGGCAAAAACAACGGGCAAGCCGCGAACAGATTATAGCGAACCCCCCCAATCGAACAACGCAAAGGAGGAATATCACTATGACAGCGAAACGCTTTTCCCTCCCCCGCGCGCTGTCTACAAGCGCGCTGGCAACAACGGTCATGCTCGCTTCCTATAGCCCGGCATTCGCCAGCACCGATTCTGCCGCATCGCCAAAAGGAAGCGTGGCCACTGAAACAGCGGCTAGCGGTACGCTTGACACGCCACTGTTGCTGCCGGGTGACTTTTTCTACTTTGTAAAAACGATCATGGAACACATTGAGCTTGCCCTCACCTTTGATGATACCGAAAAAGCGAACCGAATCGCTGAGTTCGCCGAGGAGCGGCTTGCCGAAGTAAAAGCGCTGCTCGAACAAGGAGAAATCGAGCAAGCAAAAGAAGCGCTTGCGAATGCTCTCAAACAACAAGAGGCAGCTTGGGGCATCTATGAAGAGGCAAAACAGGCGGACGAACAAAACGGTGAAAGAACGGAAACCGATGTCGAGGCATTGCGCCAGCAGCTTGAAAAAAAGTTTTCTCACAACATTGAAGCCTTGCAAGCGGCGCTGGAACGGGTGAAAAACCCGCGCGCCAAAGAGGTGCTCGCCCGCAACATTGAAAAAGCGAAACAAAAACTGGAAACCAAAATAGAAAAACGGCTGGCGAAACAAGCACAACGGAGCGGCGAGGTAGAGGAAACGAACAACAAAACGACAACGGATGCGGAAGAACCGAAACACGAAAACGCATCACCCGCTCCTGAATCAACCGAGACAGAAAAACTAGCTCCTGTATCCGCACCGGTGGGAGATGAAACAGTAATTCTGGAAAACGAACAAACGGACACCGACATAAAAGCAGAAACGACATCGTCTCTCACGCAAACGCCCAAAACGAAAACAAATGGAAACGTCCACCAAGAGGCGACCGCCAGCGTCAAAGCAAACGGCCAAAAACATCAAGCGACGGCCGTGGTGAACAAACAAGCAGAGGCCCATGTCTCGAAACAAGCAGAAGCCCGTATCTCGGTTTCTCATTCACATCAACTGAAGCAGGCGGCCACACCGCAAGCGAAAGCCGACCATCGGGCCGTTCACAAACCGAACAAGCAAGAAAAGAAATAAGCCTGATCCCCGCCACTTGCGTACACGCGAAAAATGGAGATTCTCCCCGTTTTCAGAGAAAAACGGCTGTTTTCAACGCTCGTTGGAAACAGCCGTTCTTCGCCATGCGTAGTCCCCTTTTTCGTCAGACTTCTCCTTCACACTCACGCCAGGTGATGACGGTTCTCCCGCTCCGAGATGATTTTCGAGATACGGGGAACGATCGGAAACACAACATAGAAGACAACATCGAGCATGACTACCCGTTTCCCCATCGTCCCCCTCCCCTCGCCACTGTTCTCTATTCATATACGCCTCAACCTTTCATTGCGTTTCCGCTCCGATCACTCTCAGTCCTCTAGCCTCTACCCAAACTGACACTTCCCCTTCTCCCGCCTCCTCCCCATCCGCGTGAACGGGAACAGGGGTTGCCGGACGAATGCACACATTTCGTCCAGCGAACACGGACACTTCTTTCATTCGCACATGCCCGCCCCAAAATACGGGCAAAAACAGGGCAAGAATTTTCCAGCGGGAAATCGCGCCGACAACTGTCACATGAAGCAGGCCATCGTCCGCCCGCGCCGACGGAGCGATGCGCATTCCGCCGCCGTAGTACGAATGGTTCGACACCGTCGCCATCCAGGCTTTAGGAAACGAATAAGCCCGTCCGTCAATGAAAAGTTCGAGGTTCGTTGGTTGATAGCAAAACAGCTCTTTCACTAAATAAACGGCATAAGTAAGCGCGCCAAGCCCGACGCGATTCAGCCTTCCTTTCCATTTCGAGCGGTTGACCGCGCGGGCGATATGGGCGTCAAATCCGCAGCCGATGCTGCTGGCAAACACGCCGTCCGGCACGGTGCGGCTGGCAAAACGGCCGAGATCGAAAGTCCAAGCCTTGCCGGATCGAGCGTCATTGATCAGCCGTTGGAGCGCCTGTTTCGGTTTTCGGGCCAGACGGAAACCGCGGACAAAGTCATTTCCCGTTCCGGCGGGAATGCAGCTTATTGCCACGTGCGGAAACATACCCGCGCCGTTCACCACTTCATGCACCGTCCCATCGCCCCCGACAGCCGTGATCACCGTCGGCTCAACACGTTCCTCACCGATGCGGCGGGCGATGTCCTTTCCCTCTCCCTTTCGGCTCGTCCAATACGCCTGATAGGCGATTCCTTCCCGATCTAGCTGCGGTTGCAGCTGCTTCCAAACGGACACGGACCGGCCGTTTTGGGCGGCTGGGTTGATAATAAAACAAAGCTTCATCCTCTTCCCCCATTCATAACCCCTTTTCTTACCTATTGGCGGTCGGTTTCATTTTTCCTCTCGTCAAAATGAAAAAATCCGAACCCGCAAACCGGATTCGGATCTTCCTTCATTCCTCGCCAATAATTTTGACTTCCAATTCCAGATCGACCCCGAACTTTTCTTTCACTGTTTTGCGCACCATTTCGATCGTTGCAATGTAATCGGCAGCGGTCGCATTGTTTTTGTTAATAATGAATCCCGCATGCTTCGTCGACACTTCGGCGCCGCCGAATCCTTTTCCCTGAAGGCCGCTGTCTTGGATGAGCTTGCCGGCAAAATAGCCCGGCGGACGCTTAAACACGCTTCCGACCGACGGATACTCCAGCGGCTGTTTCGATTCGCGCTGAAAGGTTAAATCATCCATTTTCGCCTTGATTTGCTTATAGTCACCTGGCTGGAGCGCAAAGACCACTTCGAGCACAATATCATGCGTCCGGCTGATCAAGCTTGTTCGATAGCCAAGCTCCAGCTCTTCCTTTTTCAACGTTTTCAACTCACCGGCGAGCGTCGCCACTTTGACATGGTCAAGCACATCTTTCACTTCACCGCCGTACGCTCCGGCGTTCATCATAATCGCCCCGCCGACCGACCCCGGAATGCCGCAGGCAAACTCCAACCCGGTGAGGTGTTGTTCAAGCGCGAACCGCGACACCGCTTTAATATCCGCCCCGCTTTGGGCGATCACGTTGTTTCCTTCACGCCAAATGCGATTGAGATGCTTCAACTGCATAACAATACCGCGCAGCCCGCCGTCGCGGATAATGACGTTCGAACCGTTGCCAAGAAGCGTAAACGGCAGCCCGTACTCCTCTTTCAGCCGCAGCACCTCAATGACTTGCTCGTACGTCTCCGGCCAGACGAGAAAATCGGCCTTGCCGCCGATCCGCACCAATGTATGGTTTTTCATCGGCTCATCGCGAAGGACATTTCGTTCACCACAAATCTCTACGAGTCTTTGATAAATATGTTCGGCATGTTCCATCGTTCTGTCACCGTTACAGAAAACTTATAAGGCTTTATAAGATAGTTAAACATCTTATAAAGACCTATGTTTCTTTCCTTGTTCATCGCACCCGATTTCGCCAAAGCTACTCTCGTTGGATGTGGCGCTCCGAAGGCTTCAATTCCCCACTAACGAATGGGTACATGTCAATAGCCGCTTTACGTGCTAGGCTATTGACTCACCATATTTTTTTAAGTTTCTACTTGCGTTTACATCCCTGTCTATGTGATTTCCGCATTCATCACATACAAACGTTCTTTCTGACAAAGAAAGTTTCTCTTTTACAGCCCCACAATGGCTGCACGTTTTAGACGAAGGGAAGAATCGATCGGCAAGTATAAACTTAATTCCATTCCAGGCACACTTATATTCCATTTGCCTTTTCAACTCGTGGAATGTTTGTTCTTGGATGGCTTTCGATAGCTTTCTGTTCTTTAACATTCCATGAGTGTTTAAACTTTCCATGACTACATACTCTGGCTTGGTTTTCACCAAAGATGTAGTGATTTGATGAATAGAATTGTGCCTAATGTGTTTCAGCCTTCGGTACGTCTTTCGAACAAGGAATTCCAACTTCTTTATATTGTTTGTTTTTCTGTAACGGAATTCACCTCCTTCTGTTTTTATTTTGTTTTTCTCATATTTCCTTGATAACTCACGTTGTAACCGTTTCAGCCTTTTCTCCAACTTCTTCACTTTGTTTGATTTGTTTATATTGGGAAACCTCTGCCCGTTGCTAACGACAGCTAAATCTTTCACCCCTAAATCGATGCCTATGCC
This sequence comes from Geobacillus sp. C56-T2, assembly GCF_007829715.1. Lineage (NCBI taxonomy): Bacteria > Bacillati > Bacillota > Bacilli > Caryophanales > Anoxybacillaceae > Geobacillus > Geobacillus sp. C56-T2. The sequence goes on along the minus strand of NZ_VJWB01000001.1, from coordinate 866,016 downwards.
ATCAGTATAATTTTGGTTTTTGTTTTCAACTTCTTCAACTCCAATACTAAGCCACCAATTTATTCCGTCAAACGTGATTCTTGGGTTGAGATAGTTTATATTACTCCCTGTTGGGATTCTGTCTTTTTCAGCCAACTTAACATAGTTAAGTTTCTGCCTATTCTTTTTCTTCGAAGTGGTCAGCTTTTCCAATTTTACATGCGTTTTTGTGATTTTGATTTTTGCTGTATCTTGATAAAAACTTGGTTTGCTTCTCTTTTTTGACTTAAATTTTGGAAACTTCGTCCTGCCTTCAAAGAAGTTTTTGTACGCTTGACAGGCATCTTTAATCGCTTGTTTTGTTATATTATTGGAATAATGGTTAAGCCAAGCATATTCTTTTTGCTTTTTTAATTGCGTCAAGATTTTTCTCAATTCACGATCGTTTAAAAACGTTCCACCATTTTTGTCGTTTTCTTGTTGTGTAGCCAATGCCCAATTGTATGCCCATCGGGATACGCCTGCACACTCAAATAACTTTGTTCTTTGCTTATTGTTTGGTAAAAGCATGACTTTATAAGTCTTGATCATCTTTTACTAACTCCTGAATCATTTTCTTGGTTTTCCCTATGTCAGTTATCATTTCAAACCGATTTATCACCTATATACATAGTTTTTATAAATTGTATATAGAGTTTTACGAAATTTTATAAATTTATTTCAACTGTGTGTCACCTTCTTCGTTCATTCCATGCTGACAAGCGCATCCATCACGCACTGTTTCCATTATCGCCGGAATCGCGTCCCATATCAAGTGGGCAATGTTCCTGATTCTGTTTTATTCCGGACGGGGCCAAAAGGTGACGTGGGATGGGCCACGCTATCGTCTCTTTTCTTGCTCTTTCATTGCCTGATTCTTCTCCTCTGAACGGAAACAGCTCACCCTTGAATCAGGTGAGCTGCTTTGCGCACCAACAGTACAGCCCCCATCGAACGCCCGCTTCTATCCTTATCGTCCCCTCACGCTTGCAAACTGCTTGGCCATCTGTTGTTCAACCGCAACGACAGCTTCACGTAGTTTCTCGCTCATGTTTGCAGACTGCTTGGCCATCTGTCCTGCCCAAACGTCCGCTCCTATTCGTTCAAAAAACGGCAAATCAAGCCAAAGGCGCCTTGCCTGACAAAAAAGCCACGCTGACCGCTGTCAAACGTGGCTTCTCCTTCATTACAACTCATCAAATCCGTTGTCCACTTGCACTTTCGTATATTGGCGTGGTTTTTGTTCGAAAAAGTCGGATTTGCCAAGGTCGACTTCTTCATACGCTTTAATCCAGCGAAGCGGGTTCGTCCGATAGCCGTCGAACGGGCGGTCAAACCCAAGCTGGTGGGCACGGACGTTGGCGTAAAACTTAATGTACGCCTCCAAATCAGCCAAGTCGATGCCATCGATCTCATGGCCGATGATTTCCCGCGCCCATTCGATCTCCAGCTCAGCCGCTTTCGTAAACGTTTCCCGGACAAAATCCGCCAACTCCGGCGTCCGATATTCCGGATATTCGTTCAACACTTCTTTGAAAATTTTCGCAAACAAATCGACATGAATGTGCTCGTCACGGTTGATGTAATTGATCATCGTGCTCGTCGCCACCATTTTTTGCTGGCGCGCGAGGTTGTAGAAGAACGCAAACCCTGAGTAGAAAAACAGTCCTTCTAAAATGACGTCAAAAACGATCGAGCGCAACAAGTTTTCCACATTCGGCTCTTCCGCAAACGCCTTGTAGCCGTTCGTCACAAAATCGTTCCGCTTGCGCAGCGTCGGTTCGTTCCGCCAAAAGTCGAATACTTCATCTTGCTTCGCTTTCGGCACAAGGCTCGAAAGCACGTACGAATAGGAATGGTTGTGAATGACTTCCTGCTGGGCGAGCATAATCATGAGCGCGTTGATGCTCGGGTCCGTAATGTAATCAGCGACACGTCCGGCGTAATCGGTTTGGATGCTGTCAAGCAGCGCCAGAAGACCGATGATTTTCAAAAATGCCTCCTGCTCGCGGGCCGTTAATTGCGGAAACTGCTTCACATCTTGCGCCATATTGATTTCAAACGGCGTCCAAAAATTGGCGAGCATTCGCTTATATTTGCCATACGCCCACGGATAGGCGAGATCATCCCAATTCAACACATTCGAGCAGCGGCCGTTGATGATGCCCGTCGAACGGTTCGGCGCCTCCGGATCCATAATGGGCCGTTTGACTACACTGATCGTCATCGTCCATTCCTTCCTTTCGTTTTCTAAAGAATTTCTGATCCCCATGTCCCGTCTTGATCACCTGACAAGCTGGCACGGTGACAAGAAGAGCGAACAATGCCATGGAAAACAAAATTGCAGCTTATATAGTATCGTGTGAGCGGCCAACCGCTTACGCCTCTCCGGCACAAGGAAGTGCGCCTCTTTTGGCCCCGGTCAGCTCGCGCACGAATCGCACTCTTCGATCGTCCCCGATGTCGAACGCACGTAATACGTCGTTTTCAACCCCGACTTCCACGCTGTCAAATGCAAATCGAGCAGCTCCTTTGCCTTGATCGTATTCATGACGTAGAAGTTAAACGAGATGGCTTGGTCGACATGGCGCTGGCGCGCGGCGTTTTGCTTGATGCTCCAACGTTGGTCGATATGGTACGCCGATTTGTAATACCATGTCGTCTGTTCGTTTAGATCCGGCACGGTCACAGGAATTTTATAATCTTTCTTTTCCTCGGCATACACTTTTAAGAAAATCGGATCGATGCTCGCCGTGCTGCCGGCGATGATCGACGTCGAGGCGTTTGGCGCAATGGCCATGATATAGCCGTTGCGCACCCCGTAGCGGGCTACATTGCTCTTGAGTCGGTCCCAATCGAGCTCGCCGTGGCTTTGGTAGCCGCGCCGTTCGAAATAAGCACCCGTCTGCCAATCCGATCCGGCAAACGCCGGGTAGCTCCCTTTTTCTTTGGCGAGCTCCATACTCGCTTGAATCGCCAAATACGCGATCGTTTCATACAGTTCATCGGCGTAGCGAACCGCTTCCTCCGACTCCCAGCGAATGCCTTTTAACGCCAGCAAATGATGCCAGCCAAAAGTGCCAAGCCCGACAGCGCGGTATTTTTCGTTCGTCAAACCGGCCTGCAGCACCGGAATGTTATTTAAATCAATGACATTATCAAGCATCCGCATTTGAATCGGGATGAGCCGCTCCAACACCCCATCGGTCACCGCACGCGCCAAGTTGATCGACGATAAATTGCAGACGACAAAATCGCCCGGGATTTTTTCGATCACAATCATCCCGTCTTTCACATATTGCCGCTTCATCACCGTCGGGCTTTGGTTTTGCGCGATTTCCGTGCAAAGGTTGCTGCAGTAAATCATCCCGAGATGGCGATTCGGATTTTGCCGGTTCACTTCATCGCGGTAAAACATAAACGGCGTCCCGGACTCGAGCTGGCTGCGCATAATGCCTTTCATCACTTCGATCGCCGGCACTTTTTCTTTCGACAGCCTCGGCTCGTTGACGCATTGCCAATATTTCTCCCGAAAGCTGCCCTTCCCTTTTTCCTCATCATAAAAGTCTTCCAAGCTAAATCCCATCACCGTCCGCACTTCATGCGGATCAAACAAATACCAGTCGCCGCGCTGTTCGACCTGTTCCATGAACAAATCAGGGATGCAAACGCCGGTGAACAAGTCATGCGTCCGCAGCCGTTCGTCGCCGTTGTTGAGCCGCGCATCGAGAAACGCAAAAATATCTTTATGCCACACATCCAAATAGACGGAAATGGCTCCCTTTCGCTGTCCCAGCTGATCGACGCTCACCGCTGTGTTGTTCAGCTGCTTCATCCACGGGATGACACCGGAAGAGACCCCTTTGAATCCTTTAATGTCGCTGCCGCGCGACCGAATTTTCCCTAAATAAACCCCAATGCCGCCGCCTGATTTCGATAAATTGGCGATATCGGTGTTGCTGTCGTAAATCCCTTGCAAACTGTCATCGACCGTGTCGACAAAGCAGCTCGACAGCTGGCCGTATGACTTCCCGGCGTTGGCAAGCGTCGGCGTCGCCACGGTCATGTATAGGTTGCTTAACGCCCAATACGCTTCCTTCACCAGCTCAAGCCGCCGCTGCTGTGGTTCGTTCGCCATGAGCGTCATGGCGATGACCAAAAATCGCTCCTGCGGCAATTCATACAGCCGCCGCTCATAATCGCGGGCCAAATACCGATCCGCAAGCGTGCGCAACCCTATGTACGTAAACAACTTGTCCTTCTCCGGATCAAGAAACGCACCGATGGACTCAATTTCTTCTTTCGTATAACGTTCAAGCAGCAGCGGATGATATACTCCTTGTTCCGTCAGCACAACAAGGAGCGAGTAGAAATCGCCATACCGCTTGCGCTCATCGTACCCGCGATGCCGTGCTGCCTCGCGGTACAGTTGCTGCAAATACAGGCGGGCGCACACAAACGTCCATTCCGGCTCCTGCTCACTAATATACGACAGCCCTTCCAAAATGGCGGTTTGATACAGCTGCCGGAAGGTGACCATCTCTTTTCGGCTGAGAAGCTGCCATACACGTTCTTCATATTCCTCGAGCGACAGACGGACAAAGTCGGCCGCCGCCTGCTCCACCAACCTAGCAAACTCCTCGCGCGAAAATGCTTTCTCTTTTCCTTGATCATCGACAACAATTGATTTCGTCGACACTGTCATTCGTTTCCCCTCTCCTCCATAAAAAAATCCGCTCGGGCAGGCGAGCGGATGAAACGACAGACGGAAAAAGGCAGACGAACTCCCTTTTTCTTTTCCCCTATCGTTTCATCTTCTCACACCCCGAAGAACATGAAACGTTCCAAGCAAGGCAGGTCTCCTGACTCGTGCATCGTCCTACTTTGGGGCCTTCCCAGCGGCGCTAAATGGCTCTTACCGCCAGTGGCCATCCCATTTCGTCCGCACATACAGTTGCGGGGGCAGTTCCGGATTCGCACCGGATTCCCTATTAAGTCCTGATGGACACCATTGCTTGGCGAAACGATATATAGTTGTTTAAAAAAGAGAACAAAACAATATATAGTGGATGATCATCCTGATGGAACAAGCATATACTAAAACAACAAGAATTGCAAGGGACAAGCGAGATTTTCTCGATCAATCCTTAGAAACACTGTCCTAGAAAGGGGGTGATTTAAGGGCGTAGGCCGCTTCCCAGCCGCGTTTCTCAAAATCTACAAACTTGTTTTTATCTGCCTCCCTTTCCGCGCCCTTTTTCCCATAATCTTTCAATATGGCGCCGCACTTGTTCAGCGTATTGCCGGCTCAAGCGGGACATCCCTTCATTAAGAATAATAGCGGCATACGATGCGCTCGGCGCAATTTCCTCTGCCTGTTTGTCAACGACAACATACGTAAGTGCGGGGACAAACTGCCCGTGAAACTGCACATCGACGTATTCTCGGCGGTACACACCGGCTGGAACTCCTTCGCGCCGATCAAGATTCGCCACATAGTGCTCCGGAATTTTATACAGCACCCCCTCGACCCGATCGCCGGGGGAAGGCACAATATCGGCCACTCCGCCCTCCCTCCTGCACGAATATCGGGTAAACGCCAGCCGATAGTCATCAAGCACGGCCCGGCCCATCACTTCAAAATGGGGAACAGTGGGCCGAAAATCGCGTTCACTCATGCACGAGCCATACGCAAAATACAACACTTCCTTTGGAGAATGGAGAAACGTCATCCAATCACCCCCGAAAACGAGTTGAGCGTGTTGTGTGAGCCATTCTTCCTGCTCCTGCGGATAAACATAAGCGTAACAAGTATACGTATTGCCATCAGCATCCGTTGCGACAACAGTGATTCGCTCATAATGATTCAACTCCCCCGGGCCGTGATACCCTTCAAGTTGATCGAGCAAAGCAAGCACCGCTTCCGGATCGCTTAGTTCGAACATTTCGCCGTGAACGGTCCCGTTTCCGTCCACCATCGCCGGATAGCCAGCTGGCAAATGGAACAGCCTCCCTTTCACCGTCACTTTGCGAACGGACTGCACATAATTGGCAATCAGCCGATGATTGCGTCCTCCTATCCGCAGTGTCCCATACACAAATACATTAATCGTTTCCATTTTGATTCCCCTTCCGTCTTTGTGATTTATCGTTCCATTCCCTTTGAATCCTCACAGCTCACCAAGCGTTGAAACATCCCCCAGGCGTGGCGGGCGGCCATTCCGCCCGGGGAAACAGCACTGTCAGCGAATCGGCCAGCTTCCTCTTTCCACCGTCCGCCGGTTCCACACATCCTTATAACGGTGATAGCATGAAAGGCAAATTTCCACATCCATCTTGTATTGCTTCAATACATCCAAATGACCGTTTAATGTGGAATCATCAAAAATAGTGAACGCAATTTTATAGTCGGTGTCGATTTGCCGGCAGAGCGAATGCAGCTCGCGAAGATGGCTCATATCAATATCATCGTACAATTGAACACGTCCGCCCTTTTTCCCTTCAATGAACGGTTTCGCCTTTTCTTGGATCACAGGGTCATGAAGGACGTAATACGCCACCATGAGCAGCCCGTCCTCAAGCATATGTTCAAGCGTCGGAATCCATACTTTTTTCATGAACGGTTTCTCCTGCTTAGACGAGAGCAAATTTTCCCGGACTAAAATCCACGCCGGTACGCTATTCTCGGACAAGAACAAATAATGTGTCGGGCTGATGCCGCCATGGTACGGATGCCCCTTTCCAATCAACAACTGTGCCGTTAATGTCCCCATTACAAATCCCTCCTTGATTTTTTTGCTTTTGACAATGGCATTATAAAAAAAAATGGTCACCGGCTAGGTGACCATTTCCCGCTTTTCATAATTTTCATATGACATATTCATAATCATCTTGCGACACAATGATGCGATAAGGAATTTCGCATTCCCAGCGATACCCTCTTCCCCGTACATTGACGATAATCTGATCAATCGGTTCAGAAAAACAAGATGCTAGCCGTTTCCGCAATTTTTCGATCATTTTTTTCACAACGTCGTCCCTCACATCCTCCCCTTCTCCCCATACTTCTGCTCGGATGTCACTGTACTCTCTGACGTTCGGCGCCGCCTTCAGCAAACATTGAAGCAATTTAACCAGGCGATCCGGCAATGGAACCGAATCGCAAGGACCGTGGAACACCGCGTTTCTCCGCATATCCAAAATCACGTACTGATCGTCTTCCTCAGCCAGCTCGCAAGCTTCCCCATAGGTAATGGGCAAGCGCCGATTTTCTTCGATGAGGAGAAATAAACACTCGTCTTTCTCTGCCTCCGCTTTTTCACGCACATTCACTTGCAAGCGGACGTTGTCAATCTCGGTTTGGTACAAATGGCTGTCGGTCTTTTTCTCCGCTTGGTCAAGCAATTCGAGCGCTTTTTTCGGATCCCCAAGCTGATTATAAGCAATCGCACTGGAACAGAGCGCGCGAATATAATGATACGGTTTGAGGGCTTGATGGGTTGACTTCCAAACGAATTCGAGCTGCTGAATCGCCTTTCTCCATTTCCTGTCATACAGCTCGAGATGGCCCAAATGATAACGGCAAACCGGGTCCTCCGGATCAAAACGCAACGCTTCTTCAAACAATGTCCGCGCTTTTTGAAAGTTCCGCTTCTTCAGCTTTATATCGCGCCCGTAACGGCATAAAACTTGGGCAAACCATGTTCTAAGATTCTTATTTTCCGGCTCTAGCTGAGACAACCGTTCAACGATCTCCTCGCCCCGTCTGATCCATTCCCAATCATTATCGCTTTCCTCTTCGGCAAGCCACTGGTTCAATTGTTCACGCAGCCGCTCCAGCTCCCGTCTTTTCTCCATTTTTTCTTCCCTTCCATCTTCGCAACAAGTTGTTTCATTTTTCTTAAATTATATCATGCCAACCGAACAAAGAGATAGAAAAGAACAGACCGCCAAGCCGATCATTCGGTAAACAGCGGCCACATCCCGTTTTTCCTCCTCCTGCTATTCACCCCAACACCATATCCCCATCATGGCCCCCTGCCCGACCAAACGAAACTAGCGCAGCGCTTTCGCCTTGCTCACACCGTCCCTTTTTGGTAAAAAACCGCTGCTTGCCTTGATCGATGATGGAACGCGTGAACGCAGAGGCTGATGCAGCAAGTCTTTTCTACTGGCGAAACGATTCCGAGAAGCGGTTGCGCGAGTCAATCACCGCCCCTTATGGTTTCCGGACCAAAACAGGCAGGCGCCCCGGCCGAATTCCGGGACGCCTCGTCCTGTTCCCCCTTACGCCTCAAAAGCAGGCGCCAGCGGCTTTTCCTTTTGTCCAGATGAAACAAAATCGTAGGCTCGCTCTACATACACTTGATGCCAAATCATAAACGCCAACACCGTCCACAGCTTGCGGCTATGGTCTGCTTTCTGCTGCGCATGCTCATCGAGCAAGCGATACAGCACGTCTTTATGGAACAAGTGGTCCGTTTCGCTGTCGTGAATAAGCTGTTTCGCCCAATCATACATTTCGTTTCTCAACCAGTGACGAATCGGCACAGGAAATCCTAATTTTTTCCGGTTTAATACATGATCCGGCACGATGCCTTCGGCCGCTTTGCGCAAAATATATTTCGTCGTGCCGTTGGCGGTTTTCATTTCCGGAGCGATCGTAGCAGCTGCTGCAAACACCGCTTTGTCCAAAAACGGCACCCGCAACTCAAGCGAATGCGCCATCGTCATTTTATCGGCCTTAACTAAAATATCGCCTCTCAGCCATGTATGGAGATCAATGTACTGCATCCGGTTGACCGGCGGATAATGAACGGTTTCTTGATAGAGCGGCGCGGTCACCGTTGTATACTCACGGCCTTTTTCATACGTTTTGAGCAAGGCCGCCTTTTCCGCTTCACTGTATATTTTGGCGTTCCCGATATACCGTTTCTCAAGCGGGGTCGTGCCGCGCTCTAAAAAGCTCTTCCCTTTCACCCCGTCAGGAAGCCACTTGGCGATGAAGCGCAGCACGCTCTTCACCGCTCCCGGCATCCGCTCCAACCACCGCAACGATTGTGGTTCACGATAAATGTTATAGCCGCCAAACAGCTCGTCCGCCCCCTCGCCGGAAAGCACCACGGTAACATGCTTTCTCGCTTCACGGGCGACAAAATACAGCGGCACCGCGGCCGGATCCGCCAACGGATCATCCATATGCCACATAATTTTCGGCAGCTCGTCCATATACTCCTGCGGCGAAATGACATAGCTGATATTGTCTACACCCAGCTTCTCAGCCGTCTCCTTGGCCACATCGATTTCGCTGAACCCTTGCCGCTCAAACCCGACGGAAAATGTCTTCAGGTGCGGATGGAATTGTTTGGCGATGGCGACGATGAACGATGAATCAATGCCGCCCGACAAAAACGCCCCGACCGGCACATCGCTGCGCATATGGACACGGACCGAATCAACCAACGCCGTGCGGATGTTCTCAACCAATTCCTCCTCCGACTGGCGAACAGGGCGGAAAAACGGCTTCCAATAGCGATGAATCGTGAGCGGTTCACCGACTCGTTTCTTGATATAATGCCCCGGCTCCAACTTCGAAATACCGGCCGACATCGTCGATGGCTCGGGGACGTATTGGAAGGTTAAATAATGCTGGAGCGATTCATGATCTACCGTTTCCTCACCAAACGCAAGCAAAAGGCTTTTCTTCTCCGAAGCGAAAAACGTGCGGCCGCCTTGTTTCGCATAGAAAAACGGTTTAATGCCGAACGGATCGCGGGCTGCAAACACCGTTTTTTCCTGCTTGTCCCAAATGACAAACGCAAACATCCCGCGCAGCTTTTCGACCGCTTTTTCTTGTTCCATGCTATAAAGCGCAACGATGACCTCCGTATCAGAGTTCGTCGCAAACGACAATCCTTTCGCCGTCAGCTCTTCCCGCAATTCGACGTAATTGTAAATCTCCCCGTTAAAAATGATCCAGTACCGATCGTTTTCATACGAGAGCGGCTGGTGCCCCGCTTCCAAATCGATGATGCTGAGCCGCCGAAATCCAAACCCGACGTGCTCATCCATATAATACCCCTCATCATCCGGCCCGCGATGGGTAATCAGGCGGTTCATCCGCCTTAATTCCTCGCTCCATCCCGGATCTTGACATTCCGGACGATCGACAATCCATCCAATAAATCCACACATAACGATGACTGTCCCTCCAATGAATTGACATCAAGGCAACCCGTTTTTATTCTTTACCTTACGCCTTCGGTTGCAATAAAATAATAGGCAAAGAAGAAAACAAAACCAGTTCCATTCTATCTTACAAAAAGCAAAGTTTCAAAACCAATCTTTCGCCATTTTTGACAAAACCCAACGTTCCATCACAACCATCGGAGGCACAATGGGCAGCTGACTATACATTTAACGCCCTCTTGTTCCAATACCCTTCTTTGGAAACGGGAAAACAATCAAAACAGCCCAGAAGCCGCCATTGAAACGCCACTGACCGATGAAGGGGGAGAATGGCTTTGCTCACCATGATCTCGCTGTTGACCGCTCTCATCGTGCTCCTCTGCCTCGCTCTTTTGCGAAGCCCTCTCAGCCGCAAAAGGGACCAGCTGTTGCTGGCTGTATACGCGGGCTGTCTCGCCTTGCTTCTAGCCGTTTTGTCCAATCATAAAAGCTGGGCGCAAACAAGGGATCGATTTCAACATTTTGTACAGGAAACCATCGTCCCGCTTGTCAATCATGACCAAGCGGCGAACGCCGACAAATCGACGTTGAAATCAACGGTGTTGATTGACGCACCGTTAATCTCGCAACTCCCCGAGCTGCCAAGGGGATGTGAAGTCACCAGCTTAGCCATGCTGCTGAACCATGCAGGAGTTCGTGTTGACAAAATGACATTAGCGAGACAAGTGCGGAAAAATCCGACGCCATATCAAGTAAAAAACGGCCGCGTCTTTTACGGCCATCCGAATGAAGGATTTGTCGGCGACATGTATACATTGTCGAAGCCTGGATACGGCGTATATCACAAACCCATTAAGGAGCTGGCCGAACGATACTTGCCAACGCAAATCGTCGACTTGACCGGACAATCCTTTGAACACATTTATGACTACGTAGCGAAAGGCTCCCCGGTGTGGGTCATTACAAACACCACCTTCCGTCCGCTTCCCCCCTCCGCCTTTCGCGAATGGCAAACACCGCAAGGACCGATCAAAATCACGTATCGGGAACACGCGGTGCTCATTACGGGATACGATGAGCAGTACATTTATTTCAACGACCCATTGACCGCCATCAAAAATCAAAAAGCACCAAAGCAAGAGTTTATCGCGGCTTGGGTTCAAATGGGACGGCAAGCGATTACGTATCGCCGCTAAGCTCGGCGGATCCGAATCGCTTGCTTTTTTTCATTTTCGTTGAACGATTTTCTCCATACATTTTGCACATCTATTTTTTATCCTATTGAGAAGCATTGTGAAATCAGCTTTCTTTTCCTGTGAAATACCGCTGATTGGCGCGCGGAAACCTTTTTTCACTGGTCTTCTAGGCCAACCCCTTTTTTGAATAATGAGCTATCCCCAAACGGCGCATACGGTTTGAATGGAAGTCTAACTTTCATTTAGCAATCGTTCAACGTGCTGTTTTAATACAGGAATCTTATTTCGAACGACATCCCACACAATTCGATAATTAATGGAGAAATAACTGTGGATCAGCATATCCCTCATGCCAGCCATCTTTCTCCATTCGATATATGGGGATGCTTGCCTAATTTCGTCTGGAATGTTTTTCGCTGCTTCTCCAATCACTAATATGTTTTTAATGACTGCATCTGATACTAAATCATTATCTAAAAAGTCATCATAAGAAAGCCCTTGGGTGTACTTCTCAATTTTCTCTGCAGCAACCAAAATATCTTGCAAAAAGACGCTAGGATCCCTCTGCATACTTCACACTCCTTAAAATAGTTTGCTTTAATCCTGGTTTGATGTCATCTACAATCACTAAATCCACTGGTTTTTGAAAAAGATCTTCCAAACTCAGTTTCAACTCCATATAATGATCAAACGTCACCGCATGATCCACAAATTCTACCAACACATCAATGTCACTCGACTCCCTTTGTTCCCCCCGACTGTACGAGCCAAATAACCCGATTCGCTTCACACCATACTTTTTCTTCCATAAATCTAAACATTTCGCCATTTCATTAAGGATGTCTTGTTGCGATCGCAAATCAATCCCCCCTTTTTCCGCGCCTGTTATTTTCATTATAACATCCCGCTTTCTCGATATTCTCCAGGAAGAGAAAAACGTTCCCTAGCCGAGAGCTCGTCATGTCCCGTTACGCTCTCGATCAAAAAGGCCCCGTCCTCCCTCGGGGCCCTTTCCCGTTATTTCACATCATATCCTTGCTCTTCAATCGCTTCTTTCAGTTTTTCTACGCTGATCTTTGTTTCATCATACTCCACATCGACCGTACCTTCTTGCAAATGCACTTCGACGCGGCTGACGCCATCCAATGCTTGAAGGGCGTTCGTCACCGCCGCTTGGCAATGTCCGCATGTCATTCCTTGGACTTGCAATGTAATCGTCATCATCGATTCCTCCTTAAATGTTTATAGTTTCACACGCTTCAACCGAAGCGCGTTGGTCACAACCGACACAGAGCTGAACGCCATCGCCGCTCCCGCGATCCACGGCTCCAACAATCCGAAAGCGGCGACCGGAATGCCGATCGTATTATAAAACAACGCCCAGAACAGATTTTGCCGAATGTTTTTCATCGTTTGCCGGCTCAACTCAATGGCTTTCGGGATATGGCGCAAATCGCCGCCGACCAAGGTCACATCGGCCGTTTCGATCGCCACATCCGCTCCTGTGCCAATCGCCATCCCAATATCCGCTTTGGCCAAAGCCGGCGCATCGTTAATCCCATCGCCGACCATCGCCACACGTTTTCCTTGTTTTTGCAATTCCTCGACGATGTTCGCTTTTTCTTCCGGGAGCACCTCGGCATACACATGCTCAATGCCGACTTCATGGGCGATCGCTTCCGCTGTCCGCTGATTGTCCCCTGTTGCCATATAGACATCGATGCCCATTTGTTTTAACGTTTGAATCGCTTCTTTCGCGCTTTCTTTCACCGTATCCGCGACCGCCATGATGCCGGCCAGCTCTCCATCGATGGCCACAAGCATCGCGGTTTTTCCTTGTTTTTCAAGCTCTATCAAGCGATTTTCGCACTGAGAAATCTCAACAGCGCGGTCCTTCATCCATTTCCGCGTCCCGATCAAAACGGTTTTGCCGTCAATGACCGCCTCAATGCCATGGCCGGCAATAGCGGAGAAGTGCTCCAATGGCTTCATCGAAATCGCTTGTTTCTTCCCGTATTCGACAATCGCCTGAGCGAGCGGATGCTCGGAAGCGCTCTCGGCGGAAACCGCATAATCAACCATGTCCTTGCGGAAGGCTAGCACATCGGTGACTTCCGGTTTTCCTTTTGTCACTGTTCCTGTTTTATCGAGCAATACGGCATTGATTTTATGCGTTCCCTCTAGGTACTCACCTCCTTTAAAGAGAATGCCTTGTTCCGCCCCTTTGCCGGTGCCGACCATAATCGATGTCGGTGTCGCCAAACCGAGCGCACAAGGGCACGCGATGACAAGAACAGCGATGGCCACCTCAAGCGCTTTGGCCAAATCACCCGGCACAACGAAGAAGTACCAGATGAGAAAGGAAACAACCGCAATTCCGACAACAATCGGTACGAAAATGCCGGAAATGACATCGGCCAGCCGCTGAATCGGCGCTTTCGACCCTTGCGCCTCCTCGACAATTTTAATGATATTGGCCAGCGCGGTATCTTTTCCGACTTTTTCGGCGCGAATAGTCAGCACCCCATTTGTATTAATGGTTGCCCCGATCACATAGTCGCCTTCCTTCTTATCAACCGGAATCGATTCACCGGTAATCATCGATTCGTCTACGGAAGATGCTCCGGCGATGACCGTACCGTCTACCGGAATTTTTTCTCCCGGCTTGACAACGATCGTATCGCCGATCACCACTTCCTCGAGCGGAACTTTCATTTCTTTTCCATTTCGAATGACGGTCGCTTCCTTCGCCTGCAGGCTGACCAACTTCGAAATGGCTTCGGTTGTCCGCCCTTTCGCAAGCGATTCAAAGTATTTGCCGACAAGCACAAGCGTAATCAAAACGGCGCTCGTTTCAAAATACAGCCTCGGCATATAGTCAGGATTCCCGAGCGTCCGAAAAGCTTCAGACAAGCTGTACACGTACGCGGCGGATGTTCCGAGCGCCACAAGGACGTCCATGTTCGCGCTTTTGTTTCGCAACGCCCGGTACGCCCCGACGTAGAAGGGACCGCCGATGTAAAACTGAACGGGTGTAGCGAAAAGAAGCTGGAACCACGGATTCATCAGCCAATGCGGCATCGGCAAGCCGACAGCAAACGGCATATGCGCCAGCATCGTATAGAGCAGCGGCAACGATAAGAGGATGGAAATGGCGAGTCGCCGCTGCTTCTGTTTCAACTGCTCTTCTTTCCGGCCAGCGCCGTCTTGTTCTTCGTTTCGAATTTGCCCCCTGTACCCAAGCGTTTTGATTTTCTCTAAAATGTCTTCGACAGATGCAACTCCCTCTTTGTATTCAACGACCGCGCTGTTGGTCGCCAAGTTGACCGCAGCGCTTGTCACCCCTTCCATCCGATTCAACCCTTTTTCAATCCGTGTCGCACAGGCCGCACATGTCATGCCTTCAATATCGAGCGTTACTTTTTCCGTCGCCACGCCATACCCTAAATGCTCAATTTTCGTTTCGAGATCGGCGATCGTTTGCTTCGCTGGATCGTAGTGAATCGTTGCGTTTTCCATGGCCAAATTGACATGGGCGTTGACGCCGTCCATCTTATTTAATGCTTTCTCAATCCGATTGGCGCACGCGGCGCATGTCATGCCCGTCACCTTCAGCGTCACGGTTTTCAGCTCCCCCATTTCCCTTTCCCTCCCTTACTTTGAAAATTGTTTCATCACATCCATCAATTCGCGAATCGATTCGTCTCCGCTCCCTTCACGGATCGCTTTGGCCACACAATGGCTCACATGGCGTTCAAGCAACTGTAGCCCGACTTGGTTCAACGCTGCTCTAATCGCGGAAATTTGCACTAAAATATCGATGCAATACCGATTGTCCTCCACCATTTTTTGCACCCCGCGCACTTGCCCTTCGATGCGCTTCAAACGCTTGATGATGCGTTCGATTTCCTGTTCCGTCCGTGGAACCATTTTGTGATCGATACGGTGATCTTCATAATGGTTCATCCAACATCACCTCTTTCAATTACATTATACCGGTAATGGGTATAAAACACAACAGAAGTTGAAAAGCGACCCCTTCATTCCTGCCACTCGCGGCTATGGCTATTGGCCCGAATGTTCTCTTCCCTCTAACCCTGCGGCTCAAGGGATCCGAACAAAGAAAAAGCTGTTCAAAACGCTATGTTCTTTCCCAGCTGCACATTGTATAATCAAACTAGAGGGAGGTGAACAAGCGTGGAACGCGATACCATCGTGAAAGAAGTAGTCGAGGCGCTGAAAATGTTTTCCCGCGACATCCGCACCCAAATTGACGAAATGGGAAGCCAATTGCGAGCCGAAATCCAAGACACCGCTAACCAACTGAGAGCGGAAATGCAAGACACCGCTAATCAGCTGCGGAAAGAAATGCAAGATATGGCAAACCAACTGAGAGCAGAAATGCAAGATACAGCCAATCAATTGAGAGCGGAAATGCAACAATTTCGCGCCGAGGTGAACGAGCGGTTTGATCGACTCGAACAAAAATTCGCCGGCTTGCGCGTGGAGTTGACAGAAACGCAAGAAACCGTCCATTTCCTCGCGTCGAAAACCATCCAGCACGAGAAAAAGCTCCACCATCTGGCCAAGCAACTCGAATCCGTTCGTTAACTTCCCTTCACTCCAAGAGCCGCGTTTGATTTATCGTCAGACGCGGCGTCTCTGTTTCTCCGCTCGCGCGTCCAAGCGGGCCCAAAAGCTGAAGACAAACGAACAACGATACAGAAAACAAACGTCCCCATCCTCCCAAGCAACGAAATCGGCAACAAACGATGCATGTCAAACCGTTTCACGTATACGTGCATGTCGTTTAACGTAAACTATCATCCAAGAACCGTTTTCACCAAACGGCAAGGAGGAACCATCTATGTCATTTCTATGGAGTTTGATCGTTGGCGGTATCATCGGTTGGCTAGGCGGGCTTTTGACAGGTCGCGATATTCCCGGAGGAATCATCGGCAATATCATCGCCGGGTTTATCGGTGCATGGCTTGGAGCAAAGTTATTCGGCAATTGGGGGCCGACCATCGGCGGATTTGATATTATTCCGGCTCTGATCGGTTCGGTCATTTTCATTTTGCTGGCTAGTTTTATCATCCGCAAGCTGCATCAAGCTAGGTAATGATGATCGGTCACCAGAATTCAAGATGGAAAAAACCGGGCCGTGTTCCGCCCGGTTTTTTTCGTGAACATCTCCACCACTTGGTGAATGCGGTCAAGTGCGGTATACGCAGTTTATGGAAGAATCGATCGATCCACCGGCTCGACGGCATTCGCCTTTTTTCTGTTTTTCAGGGAACTTGTCTATACCATTTCTTTTCCACACGAATATGGTGAATCGACAAGATGAATTTCTGCTCAATAAAGGAGGCGTACTTGATGGATCAGTCGAACATGTTGCGCAAACGTCTCAAGGCGTTAGCCGCCCTTCGTGCCATTCAACAAATTTCGGTTCCCGGTGCCAATCCGAATCAAGAGCAGGCTTTGACTTCATGGGCTTCGCAAATCGAACGCTCATTAACCAAGCTGCGCCGTTCGTTCCCCTCCGCGTCGCCGACCGCGAATGAAGTAGCGGCGCAGCAGCTTGATGGGATCGTCGACGCGATTGTCAACGTCCTGCAGCAAGTATTGACGCTGATCGAAAACGCAGCTTCGACAACGATTGATGATGTGCAACAACTGCTGACCGACTTGCTGAATCTCTTGTCAACCAGCCTTCCATCCATCTTAGACAGCCTAGCCGCACTGCTGGAAACGATTTTGGACACGGTGACAAACGGCTCTGACGACGAGATTGGCTCGCTGTTACAGCAGCTCATTCAAGCGATCAACGCCTTGCCGCAACAAATCGTTCCGTTGCTGCAGCAAATTTTGCAGGCGATCACCAACCTGCCGGGACAACTGCAACCATTGATTGATTCTTTATTGGATGCCATTGCGAATTTGCCGGAAGCCCTCGAACCGCTCGTCGCTGACATTGTCGACGCGCTCAACAACGCGGTAGCGACCTTGCAGCCCATTTTGCAGAGCATCGCCGATGCCATCACGAACTTGCCGGGACAATTGCAACCGATCTTGCAAAACATTCTCGATGTGTTGACCAATTTGCCCGAACAGCTGCAGCCATTGGTCACCGCCATCACCGATGCCATCAGCGGGTTATTGTCCGATCTAGAACCGATTTTGCAAGATTTGCTCGATGCCGTAACAGGTTTGCCCGCTGCGTTGCAGCCGATTTTGCAAAACATTCTGGACGCTCTGACCAATTTGCCAGAGCAGCTCCAGCCGCTCGTACAAACGATCGTTGACGCCCTCAACGACGTGCTGGCTAGCTTGCAGCCGATTTTACAAGATGTGCTCAATGCCATTACCAATGCCGTTGCCAACTTGCAGCCGATTTTGCAATCGATTCTCGATGCGGTCGTCAATCTGCCGACAGCGTTGCAACCGCTCGTGCAAACGATTGTCGATGCGTTGAACAATCTGCTGACCAACTTGCAAACGACCGTGCAAGCCATTCTCGATTTCTTATCCAACACGCTGGCGCCGGTTTTAGCTCAAGCCGGCCAATTGTTGACCGTCTTAACCGCTGAACTCCCGAACATCCAAACGATACTGCAACAATTGCCTAGCGCGATCAATACGATCAACACGACGCTGCCAACGATTTCCTCCACCTTGCAACAAGTCCTCTCCGTCTTGCAGCAACTGCTCAACGTGCTCGGCGGCTTGCCGCTTACTTCCCAAAACAATCAACAATAATTCACCTTTCTCAGCCAATGGAGTGTCTCAGTGCAGCGGGACGCTCTATTGGCCCATACATAAGCACAGCCGGTCTTTCTCGCTCACCCGCCACCTTTTGGCGGCCATCGGCAAGCTCGCCCGTCCCCTTCCGCCGACAAACGAGTGGACGACCAGTCGATCGATGTCATTTCAAAAAATCGCTTACACACATTGTCACCATGCCAAAGAACTAGTATAGTAGACTTAGAAGCCTAGTGAAAAACCGCTAATTCCCTTCATCGATGGGGGAACGCGTGAAAAGCAGGACCGATGCAACAAGGTTTTTCTCGTTGAGAAATGAGATGGCAAAGCCGTATCCACGAATCAATCACCGGACGCTTAGGACTACCATTGGCTTTTCCGTTTTTCATCCCTCCGGTGCCTCGTTGTCACCGGCCTTTAGCAACATGCAAAACGAAAGACATGGTGCGCCGAATGCAAGTTTCCACCCTCGCTCGCCTTAGCGGACGGGGCTTCTACAGCATCCAGACATCATCACTTGCCGAATTAGACAAAGAAAGGTAGGAAACCAATGTATCGTTCCTTTTTGCGGCAATTATGGCGCTACTACGTCATGGGATCCGCAATGGCCGTCGGAGGAGTAGGCACAACGTTCATGTTGACAACGTTGCGTGTATCAGCGCAGGAAGGAAAATGGCTGATCGCCATTTTATTCACATCGGCAATGGTGATGGCGACCGCGGAAGCGATCGTCTTCGCCCGGGATGTAGCCCCTATTCGCCGCTTTTTTGCATCCCAATCTCCAGACCCGTCACTGGCGCTCGCAGCCTTCAAACAAGTGCAGCGCTTTCCGCTGTTGGCCGTTCGGCGGATTTTAGGGCCGCACTTATTCGGATTGTCGATCCCGGGCGCCGGGCTGACCGCCTTGTGCATTCACTACCATATTTTGTCCCTTCCATATCGGTATATTCTGTACGCGTTGGCCGGGGCTGTGCTGATCGCCTCGCTCCATGCGCTCATTGAGTTTTTTTTGACAACGAAAGCATGCCGACCCTTGTTGGCATCTTTATCGGCGCAAATCGGTCCAAGGACGGAACAAGTGCCGCTTTCCATTTCCTTAAAAACGAAACTGCAGCTCACGGTGTTATTCAGCAGTGCGTTTCCTGTTCTGCTGTTTAGCCTTGCTACTGAAATCAAATGGTCGATGACCGATCCAAATGGGGCCCATTGGTCCTACTGGCCTTGGGCTGCGACGATTTTGCTCTTTTGCATCGGCTTTTCTATATTTTTGACGCGCTTATTGGTCGAAGAAATCCATGAACCGGTCAACGTTTTGCTCACTCACATGAAACGGGCGGAAACGGAAGCGTATGAACCGATCGCCCACAACGTTTATACCGATGAGTTCGCCGAATTGCTTCGCGGATTCAACCATATGATCGGCGCTGTACACAGTCGTGATCAGCTGAATAAACAGCTGCTGGACAGTTTCATCACGGTTTTGACCGCGGCGTTGGACGCCCGCGACCCTTACACCGCGGGACATTCGTTGCGCGTGGCGCATTATGCCCGCGCCATCGGGGAAAAGCTCGCTTTGCCGCCGGAACAGCTTGAGGTGCTATACCGCTCAGCCCTTCTCCATGATATTGGCAAAATCGGCATCCCCGACGCTGTTTTGCTGAAAGAAGGGAAACTGAGCGAGGAAGAGTTTGCTTGGATTAAAAAACATCCTGTCATTGGCGAATCGATTTTGCGCGAGATCCAACCGCTAGAACCGGTTGAGCCGCTGTTGCCGGGGATCCGTTCCCATCATGAGCGGATCGATGGAAAAGGATACCCAGATGGACTGCGCGGCGAGGACATCCCTCTGTTCGGACGCATCATCGCCGTCGCTGACGCATTTGATGCCATGACATCGGATCGCCCGTATCGCAAAGGCATGGAAATTCACCAAGCAGCCGCTATTTTGCGTCAAGGAAAAGGAACACAGTGGGATGAAGAAATGGTGGAAGCCTTTTTGCAGTGGATGGAAGAAACGATGCCATCGACCGCCACAGCAGTATCTTAACGGGCGGGAAGCCCATCCCCGTCACGCTTCGTGCTCATAAACGCATTGACCAAAGATGTTGATCACTCGCAGCGGACATTAAAACTCAACTACAGCTTCTTAATCAAGTGGCACAAGACAAGTGGAAAAAACAGCATGGATATGACGATTCATGCGACAATGGACACAAAATCCTCCCGATTTTCATCGAAAGAATGAGAAATGTGAGTTCAAAACTGTCGAACTCGGATTCTCAGCACTTCACTCTTTCAAAAAACGAATCAATTTTTCAAAAAACGTCCTGTGCAAACGCAGGACGTTTTCATTCAAGTTGCTGTAGACTCAAATCTCTCTTTTATTATCTGTAACTTTTTTGGCGGTAAATTTAATTTCTCAGGTATCTTCTCAACTGTCTTTCCTTCAAAGTAATAACTTCACAACAGCTAATGCGTCTGTATTTTTTATAACTTTGCTCTAGCCCTGAAATCATGAAGGACAGCTTCTCTTTTGCGGAGGCATTAAAAAAGCTCATCCAAAAGAATGTAATACCGAATCTTGTCCCAATTGGGTTCTAATCCTAACTTTTCAAACAGCATATCTGCATAAAATCCCTGATGTTGCTTTCCAGTATACTTCCCATTAAGATTATGGAGCAAGCTGCGATAACACAAAGCGATATCCTGCCATTTATCTGCGATCCCTGCCCTTCCTAAATCAATATATCCTGAAACTTTTCCATTTGCTAAAAATATATTTGGAAGACAAAAGTCTCCATGGGATAGAACAAGCTCTTCCTCTGGCTTATTCTTATTAAGCCATTCAAGAAGATGATGTGGATTTTGGAATCCATTTTCACCAAATGTACCTGGCTCTGCATCATCTATATCCACAAGGTTATTTTCCACTCTATATTTCGCCATCTGCAATTTTTTCTCTAGATTCCAACTGTATGGACAGTTACGGATATCAACATTCCATAGCATTTGCACCCCTTCTGCTAGCATCGTCGTTAATTGCTCCGGATCTTTCAGATATTTATCTGCGCACGCCATTTCTCCAGGTACTTTACTCATTAAGAGATAGGTCTTCTTTTCATCTCTTTCATATCCCAAAACCTTAGGGACTGGTAGTTTGCCCTGCAACCATTCCATCACATGATATTCATTTTCTGCTTCTTCACTTATGGTTTGGATTTTAAGCACTTTATCCTTAAACAGAACGACTGTAGAATCTGACATTCCTACATCGTCAATAGAATACTCCTCTTCATGAATTAGGCTCTTGATTTTATCAGGTAAATCAATCATTTGTAACCATCCCCTTCAACATCACTATTTACAATCTGGTTGAATGGTAAACTCACTTTCCGCATCCGAACAGGGATGAAAGAAAGAATTGATTTCGTTTTTTAGAATCACTTCCGACCAACACAACCAGCGATAGTAATACGTTTTTACCATCGCCGGTCGCTCCGAATCACATTGCACGTAGATGCTCCCATCCAGCACTAATGTGCCTATAACTCCCTGCAAGGAGGTTCATGTCTCATGAATCGATGAGCACATCATCAAGGAATCCACAAGTTTTTCATGAGGTTGAGGTTGGCCTTGCATCTCTCCAAACCGTATGATGAATATTTTACCACTCAATAGCGCCCTATACATAGTTAATGTTTTGGAATATTTAATATTTAATTTGTGTAAATTTTTAAACGAATAACAACAGAAAAATAAAAAATCCCTTGAAGCCTTGTGGCTCAAGGGATTTCACTTGATGATTCCGACTGGGCTCGAACCAGCGACCTCCACCCTGTCAAGGTGGCGCTCTCCCAGCTGAGCTACGGAATCATATATTGTTGTCCGCTATCGAACACATTTTTAATTATATAGACGAGCATATACGTTGTCAACAACTTTTTTAAAAAAAATCGCTGTTCATCATGAAAAAGGGAAGACGCCTTTCCCTCAAAGAAACAGCCTGTGTTGAAACGGTTCGAGCAAGAGCGGGGGCAACGGCGACAGGTGGTTTCGTATTGCATAGTGGCGCGGCGGCGCTATTCTTCGGCGAAGGCTGCCGTTTTGCCGGGAGGCGCAGGGATGGGGTGATGTTTACGGCCGAGCGAAGGCGCTCCATGGCGGTTTCGTGCTGAGGGGGAATGGGCGTCAACCGCTGGCTGTACGCAGTGGTTTCCCCTCCGTTTTGCGATGACCACGTTGAACGATTGGAGCGCCCTCGGCATCGGTCGGCGGAAAAACGGCGGCACGGCGACGGGCGGGGCTTTGGTTCACCTTCTTTTCGCGCTTTGTGTGATGACCATGTTCACCACTTCCGGGCGCGGCCGGCGTTGGCACTGGCGCAGGGATAGATTTGCGTGATGACCATGTTCATCACTTCCCCCACGACAACGAAGCTTTCGTTCGCCGCCTTTTAGCGCGCCGAAATCGACGGCCGTTCTTTCACAAACGACAGCGCCTGCTCAACATCGGCGATCAGATCGTTGACATCCTCAAGCCCGACGCTCAGCCGCAGCAAGCCGTCGGTAATGCCGCGCCGCAGCCGCTCTTCCTTCGGCATGGCAGCGTGCGACATTTTCGCCGGGTGCGACAAAATCGATTCGACCGCCCCAAGGCTGACGGCGAACACCGGCAGGCGGACGTGGCGGACGAACGTCCGGGCCGCTTCCTCATCGGCCAAGCGGAACGACAGCACGGCGCCAAACCCCGCCGCTTGGCTGCGTTGAATATCATGGCCTGGATGGTTCGCCAATCCCGGATAATACACCTCTTCCACTTTCGGATGGCGGAGCAAATACTCGGCGATGGCCATGGCCGATTCGGACGACTGTTTCAGGCGAACGTGAAGCGTTTTTAGCCCCCGAAGCACAAGCCACGCGTCTTGGACGCCGAGAACGGCGCCAAAGGCGTTTTGCCATTTGTACAGCTGTTTGCCGAGCTCCTCGTCTTTTACGATCGCCAGTCCGGCGACGACGTCGCTATGGCCGGCTAAAAACTTTGTTGCGCTGTGGAGGACAACGTCGACGCCGAGATCCAACGGCCGCTGCAGCGCCGGGGTCATGAACGTATTATCCAAAAACGTCAAACAGCCGTGCGCTTTCGCCAGCTCGACGACAGCGCGAATGTCGGTCACTTTTAACAGCGGGTTGGACGGGGTTTCCATATAAATGACTTTCGTGTTCGGCCGGATGTTTTCCGCCACCGCCTTGAGATCGGTCATATCGACGAACGTATAGTCAATGCCGAATCGGCTCAGCACTTCGGTGACGATCCGGTACGTGCCGCCGTAGACGTCTTCGGTTACGAGCACATGGTCGCCTTTGGACAGGAGCAACAACGCCGTGGAGATGGCGGCCATGCCCGAGGCGAACGCGAACCCGCGCACACCGCCTTCTAAGGCGGCGATCGTCTCCTCAAGCGCCTCGCGCGTCGGATTGCCAGAGCGGCTGTAGTCGTATTTTCCGAATGAGTCGAAATCAAACTGATGGAACGTGGAGGCGTGCTGGATCGGCACGCTCACCGCCCCGGTTGCGCGGTCGACTTTCCATTCGTTATGGAGCAGTTTTGTCGAAAACGACCATTCCCGTTCCATCGCTCACACCTCTTTCATGTTTTTGAACGCTTGCGCCAAGTCGGCGATCAAATCATCGGCGTGTTCAATGCCGACCGAGAAGCGGAGCAGCCGGTTGCAGACGCCGTTTCGGATGCGGATGTCTTCCGGAATGTCCGCGTGCGTCTGTGTCGCCGGATACGTAATAAAGCTTTCAACCCCGCCTAAGCTTTCCGCGAACGTAATAAGGCGCAAGCTTTTTAAAAATCCGTTCACCCACTTTTCATCGGCAATCCGGAACGACAGCATCCCACCTCTTCCTGGATATAAGACGTCGGTCACATCTTCATGTTGGCGCAAAAAGGCGCTGATGCGCTTGGCGTTTTCTTCATGCTGGCGCATCCTTAGCGCCAACGTTTTCATCCCGCGGATCAATAGCCAAGAGTCAAACGGGGACAAGACGGCGCCGATGGCGTTATGGTACTCGGCCAAGCGTTGACAAAGCGCTTCTCCCTTGGCAACGACCAAGCCGGCCAACACATCGTTATGGCCGCCTAAATATTTCGTGGCGCTGTGGATGACGATATCGGCTCCTTGTTCGATCGGGCGCTGGAGCACCGGGGTGTAAAACGTGTTATCCACGATCAACAATAGCCCGTGCCGTTGGGCAAGCTGGGCGACCGCGGAAATATCGGTCTCGTGCATCAGTGGGTTTGTCGGCGTTTCCAAGAAAATCGCCTTCGTTTTTTCGCTGATACACGCTTCCACCGCATCGAGATCGGAAAAATCGACATAATGGAACCGAAGACCGTACTTGCGCCAGCCGCGCTCAAACAGCCGGTACGTGCCGCCGTAAAGGTCGGCCGATACGAGAAACTCATCTCCGCTCTCAAACAAGGCGAGCACCGTCTGAATGGCGGCCATGCCGGAGCTGAACGCATAGCCTTGATCGCCGCCTTCCAGCTTTGCGATCGCCTCCTCAACAATTTTGCGCGTTGGATTACCGGTGCGGATGTAGTCAAACCCGGTCGATTCCCCGATGCCGGCATGGCGGTAGGCGGTCGAAAAATAGACGGGCGGGTTGACCGTTCCTGTCACGGTTTCGCTCCGGTTTCCGATTTGCGCTAACAACGTCTCCAGTTTCTCCATCTCATCTCTCTCCTTCTGCAAAAAAATTCCTCTTGCCCAACGACCGGCGGCCGCAGCGCCCAAACGCTTCGCTGCTTGTCTCGAAGGCCGGTGAAAAACCGCTGTCACACACCAATTGGAGGCATTTTCATTCAGAAAAGAAAGCTGATTCTTTGAAGTTTCTCTAATTGAGAAATAGGTGGAACTCAGCAGCATTTTGCACTAAATCACTGGCCTTCTCGACAGCCGAGCGCTTCGCTGCCGCCCTGCCTCACAGGTCGGCAAAACGGCCGCCGAAACAAAGGAAAATAAAAAAAGTCTTCCAAGAAGAAGACTTTTCCATACACAATGGTCATGCTTCTTCTTATCTGCCGAATTGAATGCTCAATTCGCTGGATTTAGCACCTGGCCGCCGGGCGGCTGGTTGCTGAAGCTTCATTGGGCCAGTTCCCTCCGCTTCTCTCGATAAGAACAGGATGGGTATTCAATTTTGTTGCAATTTTATTTATTAAGAAATGTAACGCATTCCAGCGATTTTTGCAAGTCTTTTTTTCGCTGCGCATCACTCGGCAAATTCACAAAAAATTCGAGCCCTTGATTAACATTTTTTGTACAAATATGTTACAATAACAGATGAACTTGCGCTTTCACTGGAGGATGGTCATGACAGCAGGAACGATGCGCGATTACGCGCTATATAGCGGGGAGCTTCAGGAGAAAATCGAACTGCTCGTCTATTTGCCAAGCAATTTTTCTCCGCTTTACAAATATTCTTTACTAATCGCTCAAGACGGCAAAGATTACTTTATGTACGGAAAAATGAAAACGGCTGTCGAAACGTTAATGGCCAACGGCACGATTGACCGCACGATCGTCGTCGGTATTCCGTATCGGAATGTAAACGACCGCTATGAAAAGTATCATCCATCGGGAACGAAGCACGGAGCGTATCTCCGCTTTCTAGCCCATGAACTCGTTCCGTTTTTGGACCGCGAACTGCCAACGTATCAAATGGGCAAAGGCCGGGCGCTCATCGGTGATTCGCTCGGCGGGACCGTATCGTTGACCGCCGGACTGTTGTATCCGCATACATTCGGAAAAATCGCCATGCAGTCTCCCTACATCGATGATTCGCTCTTGGCGCTCATTCGCTCATTCCGCGATCCGTCGCTGCTCGCCATTTACCAT
This sequence comes from Geobacillus sp. C56-T2, assembly GCF_007829715.1. Classification (NCBI taxonomy): domain Bacteria; kingdom Bacillati; phylum Bacillota; class Bacilli; order Caryophanales; family Anoxybacillaceae; genus Geobacillus; species Geobacillus sp. C56-T2. Next base: position 839,943 of record NZ_VJWB01000001.1, on the reverse strand, counting down.
TCCGTCGGCTCGGAAGAAACGGCTGTAAAAACGACAGACGGACAAGTGCGCGACTTTGTGACCCCGAATCGAAAGGCGCGGGATTTGTTGGTCGAAAAAGGGTTTGCCTATACGTACCATGAGTTTGCCGGCGGCCATGCGTGGACGCATTGGCAGCCCGATGTGCCTCGGGCGCTATCGACGATTTTGACGCTGTAGCCGTCCAACGATAACCATCTCAAGGAGGGGAATTGAAATGAAATACGGCATTGTCATCTTTCCGTCCAAACGAATCCAAGATTTCGCCAACTCCTACCGGAAACGGTATGACAGCCATTACGCCCTCATCCCGCCGCACATTACATTGAAATATCCGTTTGAGGCGGACGAGGAACAGTTGAAAGCGATGACAAAGGAACTGCGTCGCATCGCAGCGAAAACGCCTCCGATTCCGATCGAAGTGACGAAATTCAGCTCGTTTTACCCGACCAGCAACGTCATTTATTTGAAAGTGGAGCCAAACGACGTGCTTGAACGCCTTCATGAGCAGCTGCACAGCGGCTTGTTTTCCGGGCAGCCGGAGTTTGTGTTCGTGCCGCACATTACGATCGGCCGGGACTTGCCGAGTGGCGAATACGCCGATGTATACAGCCAGCTGAAACTGCAAGACGTCCATTTTGAGGAAACGGTCGATCGCTTCCATCTCCTTTATCAGCTGGACAACGGGTCGTGGACCGTCTACGAGACGTTTATCGTCGGAGGAAAGGAAACGGTGTAGCCGATGAACATCGCCATTGGAACGAGCAAAGACCGTCCCCTTTATGAAGACGCGTTGCGCGTCCGCCGCCTTGTCTTCATCGAGGAACAGCACGTGCCGGAGGAAGAAGAAATCGATCAGTTTGAGGATGACGCCTTTCATCTCGTTTTATATGATGGTGATATCCCGGTCGGCGCCGGACGTCTTCGTTTCATCGACGAAGGGGTCGGCAAAATCGAACGGATTTGCGTCTTGCCTTCCTACCGGGGGCGAGGAGCCGGCCGCATGGTCATGGAAGCCATCGAGCAGCTGGCGAAATCAAAAGGGGCGAAAAAAGTGAAGCTGAACGCCCAAACGCACGCGGAACCGTTTTACCAAAAGCTCGGCTATACAACCGTGTCCGATGTATTTCTAGATGCCGGCATTCCGCACGTCGCCATGGTCAAGCCGCTCGAATAGCGAACGAAAGGGAGCTTGCACGCGCAGAGCTCCCTTTCGCTTATTTTTTGTTATTCAACATATTGGCAATCGTATTCAAATCGATTTGCTTGCCGTTATGGACGATCGTTTTCACAATTTGATCTTCAAGTTCCTTTGGCACTTTCCGATTGGCGATTTGCGCCACCCGTTTCACGACTTGACGAACCGTTTTTTCATCGCTGAAGTTGGCGTTTTGCAGCGAGTTGGCGAGCTCAAAAATCTCTTTCATGTTGACGCCCGTTTTCTTTTCGATGTTTTTGAAAAACTGCTGATCCATAGTTCCTCCCCCTTCTTCCTGCTATATCGTATGACAACGCTCCTTCGGCGTGCACGTGACCGAAAGAAAATACGAGCCGCTCCGTGGCGCCGAAACGGCCCGTATCGACTGCGCGCGTCTGTTAAGCGACAAATGCAGCGCCGACAATGATCAGCAAGATGAACAACACAACAATCAACACAAAGCCACCGCCATAGCCAAAACCGCCATAGCCGTAGCCGTAATACGGAAAGCCGTAACCGCAGAAGCCCATTCGGATGCACCTCCTTCTCCGTTTACTGTATCGTATTCATGAACGCGCGCCAGCGTATGGGCGCAACCGCCATTTTGTCAGCCAAATCGGCGGAATAGCTCGGCAAATTCCCGCTCCTTCTTAGTAAACCATCGCTCAATGTAGTCCAAGTTGCCTTGCACCTTTTGGAGAAATCCGTTGTTCAGCTTTTCGATTTCTTGCAGCTGTTTGGTAAAATCACTCCCCCATTGTTCAAACAGGCGGATGAACGTTTCATGTCCTTCTTTGCGCGAGGCGACCCAGCCTTCCAATGCTTTTTCCAGTTCTTTGCTCACGATGTTTCCCCCCTTTTCTTTCTGTTGTATGCCAAATAGGGGGGAAGTGGTGAAGGCGTTGCGGTTCTTTTTTGGCCGTTTTTGATCGTTTCCGACAGCAGACTCCTACTTCAATTCTGTGCAGGGCAGAAGGGAGTCTGGATTTTGTAACACCTATCATGTGTTTCTCCTACTTCATTTTTGTGCAGAGCGTAGCCCAAAATAAGTGGGAAATGAATGTCGGTTGACGATGGCCAAAACGCCTGTTTGTATGGTATCCTATTCCTGTCGATGTTCTTTGAAAACTGGATATATAGGGCTGTGACAGGAAAGGCTCTGTCATGGAAAATATCCAAGCATCCATTCGTCTACCACGCACACCGAAGCTGCGAAAACTAAGCGAAAGTAGAGGGCGTGGCAAGTCCGATGTACAAGTTTTCCACACTTAAAAAAGACTTACATTATTGGTGCTGCCAGCCATCCGGGCGACGGGGATCGCCTGCTCAATAATTGAGGGATGCCTTGAAGGGCGGTGATTGAAGGAAACAAGCCGCTTACCAGCCTCGTTTCTCAAATCGAAAAGCCCTGTCGCATCCAAGATCGGCTTGCAAACGCTCCCCTATTGTTCAAGAGAAACAACCGTTTTTCACCCGCCTTCTTGGCGTTCGCAGGAATCTCCTCAAATTTTGTCAAGTAAGGTGGAGTAGTTCAAAACAGTGGCAGAAAGAGGAGGAAAAACGATGAAACGCATTGAAACGCTGGAACAATTCGAGGCAGCCATTTCCGGCAGCCAACCAACGGTGATCAAATTTTATACGACATGGTGTCCGGACTGTGTGCGCTTGAACATGTTCATCGATGAGATCATTCGCGAGTACGGGCAATACGATTGGCTGGAGATCGACCGCGATCAATTCCCCGAGCTTGGCGAAAAATACCAAGTGCTCGGCATTCCAAGCCTGCTCGTCTTCCGAAACGGGGAAAAAATCGCCCATTTGCACAGCGCGAATGCCAAAACACCGGAAGACGTGCGCGCCTTTTTGCAGTCGTTGCCGGCGTAAAACGGCGCTTGCGTTTAGCCAAAAACGAGGGTGTCCCGCTCCGTTTGGGACACCCTCGTTAACCGTCGCCACCCCTAACAATGTCACTTATTAGCCGTTAGTATTCGATTTCATCATAGTCTTTTGGCTGCCGTGTTAGCTGCGGATTGTCAAACATAAACGAAATCGAAATCTCTTCATCGGTCGTCCGCGTCCGTTCAGAGCGGCCGTCCGTTTTCAGCTGAATCCGGATTTCCTCGTCCGTAGTTTTTGTCCGCTTCTTTTCCATGCTCGGATCCTCCTCGACATTAGTTTCGCAATAGCGGTTCGACTTTTTCGATGAGCTCGGTCATTTTCGCCGCATGGGCTTCATACAGCGCCTTTGCTTCTTCCGAATTCGTCTGCAGCGCGTATAGCTCGAAGTCGGCTTGCACTTTTTTCATTGCGGCGAGAAGCAGCTTTTTCTCCTGCGGCTCGGCCACTTGAATTTTGTCATCGTACAAATCAATCGTCAGCTGTCCATATGAATCGACTTGGGCGAGAAAGACGTTTTCGACCGCTACTCCTTGCTTATCAAGTTGCTCCTTCAGCCAGCCGCGGCCAAGCCCCATCGTCGCAAGCGGCTCGTCCAAAATCATGCCATCCATAATGACGGTTTGCGGCTCTTTTTCCCGCGGCGGGTTCGGAAACACATCGCCAACCGTAAGCGGCTGCTTTTCCCGCTTCAACAAGACGTTCAGATCGCCATTCGGCTCAAGCAAGGCAAACTCGACATCCGCGACACGAAACACATCTTTTTTGCGCAACTGCTCAAGCAGCTCGTCAACTGTGTATTTCTCTCGCTTTAAGTTCTCCTCCAAAATTTTGCCGTTTTTGATCAAGACGGTCGAATTGCCCTCGACGAAATCGCGGAACTTTTTGTTGCGCAGCGAAATGCGGGCGGCCAGCACCGGGATGAGCGACCAAATTAAAATGCTTGTGATCCCTTCCTCGAGGGAAATCCCTAAATCGACAGACATTGTTCCGGCAATGTCACCGACCGTAATGCCAACAATATATTCGAAAAATGACAGCTTCGCCAATGGCTTCTTGCCGAGAATGCGAGTAATGATAAACAGTCCGATCAAAATACAAACGGAACGAATGGCGGCTTCTAACCATACAGGCATGGATCATGCTCCTTACTTTCCATGATATTGCGGCTCCTCGAATTCGAGTCGGCCGACCCGGTCTTTCAGTTCGGCGATGATCTCCTCGGTGGCGAGCATCGCCTCATGAAACGTCCGCTGCGCTGTTTCGTCTTGCGATGTGAGCGCCAACTGTTGCAGCCCAGCGTGAATGCCTTTTAGGCTCGCTAACGTTTGTTTCACTTGCGAAGCAACGGTCATGAACGTCCCTCCTATCCTTTCGGGCGGAACAAGAGCGCTCCGATGAATCCAAAGACGATCGCAGCGGAAATGCCGGCGCTCGTCACTTCAAACATGCCGGTCAACACGCCGACGATGCCGTGTTTTTCCGCTTCCTGCATCGCCCCGTGGACGAGCGAGTTTCCAAAACTTGTAATCGGAATCGTTGCCCCGGCGCCGGCGAAGTCGATGAGCGGTTCGTACAAACCAAATCCATCCAAAATCGCTCCAGTGACAACGAGAATCGTCAGCGTATGGGCGGGGGTTAGCTTAAAAACATCCAGCAAAATCTGGCCAATGACGCAAATCAACCCGCCGACGACAAACGCCCAAAAAAACATGGCTAGCACGCTACGCCTCACCTCCATACTCGATCGCCACCGCATGGGCGATGCACGGAATCGTTTCATTTTGCTGGAACGACAATGGCGATAATAACGCACCGGTCGCTACAGCTAAAATGCGCTTCAGCTCGCCGCGCCGCATCCGTTTGAGCAAATGGCCGTAAATGACCACAGCGGAACAAGCCGCCCCGCTCGCTCCGGACAGCACGGGCTGCCCATCGCGGTAAATAAGGAGCCCGCAATCTTGGTAACGCTCCTCATCAATCTCGATGCCGTGCTGGCGCAACAAATCTAAGGAAACTTGACGCCCGATTCTCCCTAAGTCGCCGGTGACAATCAAGTCATAGTGCGATGCATCGATTTGCATATCGCGCAAATGCGCTTCAATCGTATCAACCGCCGCCGGCGCCATCGCACCGCCCATATTAAACGGATCGGCCATTCCCATATCGACGACCCGTCCGATCGTCGCTGCTGTCACGCGCGGCCCGTCCCCTTTTGGGCTGACGATGGCGACCCCGGCGCCAGTGACGGTCCACTGCGCCGTCGGCGGCTTTTGTCCGCCGTACTCTGTCGGATAGCGGAACTGTTTTTCGACGGCGGTGTTATGGCTCGATGCCCCGGTCACTATATAGTCTGCCCCGCCGTAGTTGGTAATAAAAGCACTGAGCGCCAGCCCTTCCATTGACGTAGAGCAGGCGCCAAAAACGCCGAGATACGGGGCGCCGAGCGTCCGGGCGGCGAAGCTAGTCGGCGTCATTTGATTGATTAAGTCGCCGGCGATGAAAAACTGCACCTGTTCCTTCTGCAAACCGGCCTTTTCCATCGCTTGAAACGCCGCTTCCTCAAGCAAAACGCGGTGCGCTTTCTCATACGACACCTCGCCAAGCCATAAATCTTCGTGAAGAAGATCGAAATCGTCGGCGAGTCGGCCATTGGCCTCAAACGGCCCGCCGACGACTGCCGTAGCAATGATGGCCGGTTTGTTGGCAAACACCCACGTGCGATGCCCTTTCAGCATTACAATCCCCCCCACTGTATGGCAATCGTTTTGATGAGGGCGATGACAAATGCGGCAAACGTGCCGAACAAAATGACCGAGCCGGCGAGCTTGAACATGTTGGAGCCCACGCCGAGCACGAATCCTTCCGTCCGGTGTTCAATCGCCGCAGAAATGACAGCGTTGCCAAACCCCGTCACCGGCACCGCGCTCCCCGCCCCGGCAAACTGGGCGATGCGGTCATAAACGCCAAGCCCGGTTAAAATCATGGACAAAAAAACCATGGTCGCCACCGTCGGGTTCCCTGCCGTCTGCTCGGTGAAGTCAAAGAAATACATATAAAAATAAGAGATCGCCTGTCCGATCGCACAAATGGTCCCGCCGACGAGAAAGGCGCAGGCGCAGTTGCGAACGATCGGGCGCTTCGTTTCCCGTTCTTTTTCGAATAAGTGGTACTCTTGTTGAGCCGGAGTTAATTTTTTCCGCTTTTCATTCGCCATACCGACACCTCTTCTCTTACGTCTGCTCTTTGCTTAGCTTTTCGATGCGCCCGATTTCGCGCTGGAGATCGCGTTCATCCCAACGCTTTTTCTCCATCTTCGTTTTGAGGTCTTTCGTTTTCCAAAAAATTTTCAAATCACTCGAAGAGACGACATCATACCCGGGAAACATGGCGCGCAATCGTTCGGCAATCTCTTTTTCAATTTCCTTCCGTTTCCATCGTTTCAGATGGGGGATTTGATAAGCGACGAGCAGCCGCTCTCCGCTGTTGACCGCCACCACCTCGCGGACGTCATCGCGCCGGCGCAACGAAGCGACCGCCCGCTCCGCCGGCCCTTGATCCAACACAGCCCCTTTTGCCGTCCCGGACGTTTGGGCGCGCATCCAATCCGTCCCTTGCAGCGACTGTTTTTGCTCTGTCTCCTCTTTTGCGCAACCGCTAGCGGCGAGCCAAACAGCCACCGCTGCCAACCACCATCGTTTCATCGCTACTCACCCATTCGTTTTATGTACGTTCCTAGGAGGCTGGTGATTTAATCGTGGATACCGCTTTACAATGTTATTTCTCAATTAGAAAAACCTTGTTACATCGGTCCTGCTTTTCGCTCATTCTCCCATTGATGAAAGGAATCAGCGTTTTGTCACCGGCCTTCTAGAGGGGCGGAACGGTTGCCGTAGGTTCAACCGTTCCACCGAAAAACAGCTCCTTTAGCGAAAGTTATTGCTGTTTATATTGTGGCTCTTCGTTTTGAATTTCTTGCACGCGCGAGTTCACTAAATCAATGACCGCTTGCGTTTGTTGAGCGGCTTGTTGATAAAGCTGTTTCGCGGTTTGGTTTTCCGTTTGCAGGGCAAACGTTTCAAAGCTCGCTTGAGCCGCTTTTAATCCAGCCAATGTTTGTTTCACTTGTGTCGCAACTGTCATGATGAATGTCCTCCTTTAGCAGTGAAAATTGACGCTGACAGTGATTAGAATGAGTTTTCTCCGCCAAATTATAATTGTAAGTTGTTGTAAAACCATTGGCCTCTTCACATAACAACCGGAAAAAGATAAAAGCAAGTGAAGAGAAACGAAAGGTTTTTCTCCACTTGCTTCCTTGTTAGGGACTGATCGGACAGCCCCTCTTGCTGTTTATGACTTGGGATCGACTTTGTCGGAATAGCCGCGGCCAAGCGATGGATTGTTTAAAATGCCGGCCATCACGAAAATGCTCAACAAGGCGTGGTACAGCTGCTCATATTTGCCGAGATCGATATCCACACCGAACGTTTCAAGCGCCAAGACGACAAACGACCCGATTCCTAGCCAGAGTCCGTAATTTTTAAAACGTTCCACCGCTTCTGTCCTCCATTTTCCTTATCGCTTAAATCCACGAGAACGGTCTCCGTTCCCCTTCGTCCCGGCCGTGTTCGCCTTCATCGTGCCCTTCCTCTTCCCGCACGTCCTCCATGGCTTCAACCGCGTCTGCCCGATGCGGGAACAACCATGGGTCACGGATGCGCCCACGCGGCACAATGATGACGTCATCGGCGTGAATGATCAGCTTATCCACATGAATGACCTTCCCTTTTTTCCGATCCGACATCCCCATCCCCCCTTCCTTTCGCCTAGTGGCATTGTTAGACTATGCACGGAAAGGCTCTGGAGTATGGGCATCTCTCACGGATCGGCCTCATTTCTTTACCATCGGCGGCCGGCCGCAGCCGCAGCCCCGCGGGCGCCGTACCGGCTGAGTGGTCGAGGAAAGCGCCCATGTCGTCGGTTTGGGCGAAACGGGGTTCGTTCGAACAGGCTTCATCATGGCTTTCATCCCCCCATCTGGCAAAAATGTAAGGCTATTTTTAGTGTATGGCCGTATAGGCCAAGGGTGCCGTTTATTTTTCTTTGTCTTGCCCACGGCGGGATGAGATCGCTTTTTCTTGCCTTAACGTGCGGAAAAACCAGCTGTCCGGCCGCTCCTCTTCGGGGCTGCCGTCCTTTTCCGGCTCGAGCAGCTGCTCCAACCGGCGGCGCAGCTCTTCATTTTCCTTTGTCAATTGTTTCACTTGTTCATAACGTTGTTCGCTTTGATGGGCCAACTCGCGCAAAACGATATTTTCCGCTTCCACTTCTTTCAACCGGCGCCACAACTCCATCCATTTTTTCTCACCTTTCTCCATGCTCGGTTTTCCTCCCTTTCCCTTCTTTTTCCTTGTTTGACATGGATGTGGCTCATTACCACAACGTGTACTTGACAGACGGTGCACTTCTCTGAACAGGTATAAGCAAAACATGATTGGTTTCCTGTTCTTTCATGGATGCATAAGTAAGATGTGTGATGGAAAAATCAAGTACAACTTTTGGTGAAGAGCCATGGATGTTGGCAAAATCCGCTTTTGTCCCAACACACTTACCTAGAGGGTTCATAGTATACAGTAGCCCCACCCAATCAAAGGAACGGGGAAAAATGATCGAAGGATAGGAGGATGCCAAATGGGTCATTACCATCATCGTCACGACAAAGAACGGCTGTGCATTCGAACTCGCAAAGTCTATGACTGGGTCACTCGACAAATTGACGTTCCGTTGCGGAGCTTCAACGGGCCGGAACTGGAAGACATCTTTCCAACGAGCAAATGCCCGCGTCAAGGGCTGCTATGCGACTGCATCGCCGAGCGGGGGCTTGATCCGTCCGAATTAACGATTCGTTGCTTCCTTTCTGACGCTCAAGGAAATCGGATTGACCCGGTCGTTGACCAAGATGCGCTCATTTTCCAAGAAATTGTTCAGCCCCAAGGGCGCCAGCCGGTCAACATCACACTGCCATCCGGCGACACCGTCACATTGCAAAAGGTCAAAGCTCTCATCAAAGGCCATGTCGTCGTCCAAATTGTGAGCGGAAACGGCGTTGTCGTTTGCGAGTCGAAACCGATCCCGTTTGCGACAGCTCAAACGTTCATCCTTTGCGCTCCTGAAGGCACAGAGCTGGTCGGACACATTTCCTTCTTCGAATGCGACTCCAGCCTCGTCTGCACCGACAACTTCTCGCAGCTCGACGTCTCCATCACGCTTTGCTTAGAAGTGCAAATGGAAGCAGACGTCAAAATCGAAGTCGAAGCCCGGCTGTGCCAACCGCGCGAAGAGCTGGCAGAAGCGACCCTTTGCCCGACAGCCAAGTTCCCGCCGCAATGCCCGGAAGTCTTCCCCGCTCGTTAATGAACGGCTTTTCTGCCCCAGCGAGCCTTTCTCGCTTGGCTGGCAGAAAAGCTTTTTTTCTGCCTCATGGATTCGGAAGCTTGAACGGATCGCTTTCGATAAACTCCCCGGCAAAAAAGCTTTTTCTGCCTCATGGATTCGAAAGCTTGAACGGATCGCTTTTGATAAACTCTCCGGCAAAAAAGCTTTTTTCTGCCTCACGGATGCCATACATGTTTCGCTGCCTTTTTACATATGCATGGTAACAACCTGCGTCTCTAGAAGGCCGGTGAATTAATGGGGCATAGACTTCCCTCATGTCGAATTTTGGAGACCATTCTCCCCGCCATTTGGCGCCAAAGGACGGGAGGACGAGCAGGACTTCCTGCTCCAACTTCCATTTTTGCGCACGCCAAAGAGCCGGTCTCCCCTCGTTTTTTTCGAAACCGGCACAATCGCTTCAGATTTTGCACGACGGCGGTCAACAGCGCCTGTTCTTCCATGGCGTAAAGGCCTCGGCTTCGGGCCCGGTCCAGCCCATGACATTCCTTCCCTTCGGCAAACACATGCTCACAACGCGTGCGAAGGGCTTGAATGGATCGATAACCGCCCTGTTGCTGAATGAGCCTCGCTTGGTTGCGAATCTGAACTTCCCGGACTTTCGCCTGGCGTTGTGCTTCCTGAGCGGGATCCTTCGCCCGGCGCTTCCAGGTTGGAATTTCTTCCATCTCCTTGCGGCGCAGCGACACGAGCGGCGTGATGCCTTGGACGAAGAGCTCTTTCAAATACTCCGTGGTGCCATACGCTTTGTCTGCGGACAAGGTTCGAATCGTGATCGACGGGTGGCGAAACCGAATGGAAGCCAGCTGCTCCAAACTCGTCTCCCGCTCCGCCGTTCCGGTGGCGAGGCTGGCTCGTCTGGACAAAATCACGCGCGACTGGACGTCGATGACGTCGTGCACCAGATACCGAGGATACGCTTCCTGTCCTTTGCCTTTCTTGTACAACCGGGCATCCGGATCCGTCACGCTTCGATGGGTTTGGTTGGAAAACGTAGTTCCACGGAAGTTTCCTCGTTCTCCGGCATGGACGCGTTCCCCTGATGGGGGAGACGGAGAAGGCGGGTCGTCATCGGGATCCCGGTCCGCCTCCGGGGACTCGGCCTGTTCATCTTCCCGGGCGGTGCGGGCGAGGTAGTCCTCCAACGGTTCCACCGGAGCGAGCTTGACTTCCCGCAAGCTGTGGATCGAAGCATTCGCCCGCACTTGAGTGCCATCGGCCGCCGCATGCACATCCGGCGAGACCAGCCCTGCCGCGATGCACTGATCCACCACGTAGGTCATCAGCCGATCAAAGATTCCGTGTTGGCGCCAGCGCTTCCGTGTTTTGACGAGCGTCGTTCGATCCGGCAGTGTGGGGTGATGAGGATCCGGATGGAGCACGGATTCAAAGTCGAGACCGCAAAACCACAAGTATCCGGCATGCATGGGGAGGATCTCATACAACTCCCGCTCGGAGTGGTCGAACAAATACGATAGCAGCATCAGGCGAAGCAGCCGTTCCGGATCCGCCGCCGGACGACCCGTTTTTTCCGTGTACAGGGGAGCCACCCAATCGTGAATGACGGAAAAGTCAACTGCTTCGTTGATTTGGCGCAGGATATGATGTGGGGGAACCAGTTCCTCCATGTCGATGACTTGAAACAGACGAGGCTGAGTCGAAGGATGTTTGGGGGCTTTCATGATCTGCTCACGCTCCATTCAAAGATTCTTCTTCCTTTTTCGACATAAGCCCCCTACATCCCTGCCTTGGCGTGTACTTTTTCACCGGCCTTCTAGGAGTCCGGTGATTTCGTGTAAACTGCTGCTGATCGCTCCCATTTCTCAATTAGAGAAACTTTGCAGAATCAGCTTTCTTTTTGGAATAAAAATGCCTCCAATTGGTGTGGGCAGCGATTTTTCACCGGCCTTCTAGCAAAGCGAACGATAAGGAGGGCAAACAAATGGCTCATCACCGTTCGGATCGAGAACTCCAGCTGCAGCAAAAACTCATTCATTATCGTTCCGAATTGATTCAGTGGGAACAGCGCTGGACCGAACTGCAACAACAGCTAGAAAAAGAACGGCTTCGCACCGAGTATTGGCGACAAAAAGCAAAAGAATGGAAAACTTCCGTTTTGAATGAGTACGAACAAACTATCGCTGTTCTCCAACAAGAACTGTTGCGTTGTCAAGTCGCACTCGAGGAACAAGCGCATCAGCCCGCTCCTTTCACGACCGATGAACTGCGTCTCCATGCCTTTTTTCGCTTTTCCGTTATGCTCCCTTCGCATCCGGAAGAGCCGATTTGGATCATCGGCGATCTCATCATGGACAACATCGGGACGGCAGCTGCAGATATCGCCTCGATTTGCCTAACCGTCACTCCTAAGCAAGCTGGCTCCTTAAGCGGAAAAATCGCTTCTTCTTCGCTGAGTGATCCAGACCAGCAGCCGGGATGGGTTTTCGTTCATTCCGATTGGCAACGTCTCGTTCGTGAAAAGGGAGAATATTGGATTCGCCCTGCCGTCCATCGTTCCCTCGCGCCAAGGGAATCGCTTATATTTCCTTCGTTTCAAATTCGCGTGAACCATCCGCTGTCTGCACCGCTCCGTGTAGCGGCCACCGTGTATTGCGCGCAATCGGAACAAGGGATCGAAGCCGTCAATCCGCTGATCATTCAGCCGCTCCCCTAAAGGGACGGTGATTGAAGGAAACAGGCTGGTTACCAGCCTCGTTTCTCAAATCGAAAAGCCCTGTGGCATGAGGATCGCCTTTCGCACGCTCCCCCATTGCTCAAAAGAAATAACCGTGTTTGGTCAGCCTTCTAGGCGGACAAGCTCTGGCCAAGAGGCAAAACTCCATATTTGTCCCTTTCCTTTTCGCCTCGCTGTTCATACAGTAGTAATGCCAAGATCTCTAAAAGGCTGGTGATTGAAGGGAACAGGCCGCTTCCTCGCCTCGTTTCGCAAATAGAAAAAACCTGTAGCGCCGGTACACACGTTCCCTAGTAGTCAAGGGAAACAGCCGTGTTTCACCAGCCTTCTCAGCTCCGGTGAAGGAACATCTCCGGCCAAAGCTGCTTCTCTGTTCAATCCCCTGTGCGGCGGATTCGGCAGTGCGATCATCGCGAGAACGCGGCTGATTTTCACCGGTGGCCAAGAAAGCATCTTCGCCAAGAAAGGAGGGATCTGGAAATGACGGAACCGTCCTTCTCGCCCGATCTTCCCCAACGGCAGCTGCTGCAACTGTTGGTCGAAAAGACATTGAAAAAACATGGCGTCACAGCGAAACAAGTGCAGCTGACAGCAGAAGAAAAAGAACAAATTCGGCAAATGGTCCAGCAATTGCAAGCCCAAGTGCAACAGTACTTGGAAAGCTTAGAACAGCGTGTCACAGAACATGATGTCGATCCGAACACCCATACCCCAACAAAGAAGCAAGGGAAAAAAACGAAAAAGTAACGACGGCATCCATGGAATCAAAAACGGGCCATTCCCCTTGTCCATTGGCCTACACACCGAATGCCACAAACCGTATGATATACTACAACGACTAAAGGAGGGACTGGACATGAGCCAAGTGATGTATAACCGCGCCTATCCATTGATGGAGACAGCTGCTCAAGAACCGCGGCGCTGGTGCGCCACCGATCCCACGATGACCCACCCGGTTTTCAATTGTGAGGACGCGACGACTGGAGCAGACGCCGAACAAAAGGCAGCGGAATACCAATTGTCAGAAGAATGGATTTACATTAAAGATTCTTGCGAAGTGAAAGTATCCACTACCGATACGAAAGCCGCTGTCAACTTGCAAGTAGCGCTGCAGCTGGCCATCATCGTGTTGCTGCAAATCTCGATTGCTGACAGCGAAGTAGCGGAAGAAGTCGCCGCCGAACTGCTGCAAGCCGTGAAAGTCAAACAAGTGTCGCGCCAAAAAACGGTCATTGAAAATTCTCGCAATGTCACCGTTGAAACGACAGACACCCAGGCCGCGATCAATATCCAAATTATGCTGCAGCTGCTGTTGGCGTTGCTTGTCTTCGTCGACATTTTATAAAAGAAAACGGGCGTCCCGGCAACGCAATGGGACGCCTGTTTGACACCTTCCGTAACTTTTTTAGCTTTGCCTCCTTTGTTCCCACTGATCCATTCCCCATTGCACCAGTCCCGCCAATGCCGCAACGGCCAAGATGGAACATACGGGCTGAAACAACGCTGGCCACCATACGTACCCTAGCCATAAAAAGCCAGCGCTCCAAATGCCTGTGCACCAATAGCAGGACAACAGCTCCCCGACAAATCGCCGGACCGGCTCCTTTCTCACATACCAGACGATTTCTTTCGCCCCATCGGGCCCCACTTCCTCTGCCGCTTCGTAAAAAGGGCGCCGCAACGGAGCGGTGATCTGATCATAAACGAGAAGGCGGGTGAGACGGAAAGCGGCGAAAACGAGGAGAAACATATCCATCAAAGGCACTCGTTACGGCTCCCCTTTCCGTGTCCACCCAATCAAAATGACTTGCCGCACGTCATCGGCGTTCAGTTGACGCTCCCCTTCATTCGTGGCGATTTTTACCCGTCCTTCCTCGCATTCGGTGACAATTCCTTCGAGCGGTTGGGTCGATTTCGTTTCCAAAAGACATTTCACCGGCGGCAAGTGGCTAGGCAAGGAAGCCAAAAACGCCAATTGCTCCGGAACGGTCATTTGCGAAAACGATGGTTTCCATTCCGGTTCGAATGGCTGTTGTTCCTCTTCTTTCTCCACAAGAACGGACTCCCTTCCACGTCGAACAAAGGATTGCTGCATCGAAGCGGTTGGAGGACGAAGTTTCGGCTGCACGATGTAAAGCAAAGGCTCGGTCTCCATCAGTTTTTTCTTTCGGCTCAATGGCTCTCCCCCTTTCTCTCTGCTTGCCTTATATATGTATGCACACGCTGGGCAAAATTGCTTAATCCCAACAGAAAAGCCGCCCCTCGCTTCGGGACGGCTGCCGTATTGTTAATATCCTAAAATGTGATACCCTGAATCAACGTGGATAATTTCCCCGGTGATGCCGCGCGACAAGTCGCTGAACAAAAACAGCGCCGCATCGCCGACTTCCTCTTGAGTTGTCGTCCGGCGGAGCGGGGCGCGCTCCTCGATCTGTTTTAAAATCGAGTTGAAATCGCTCACCCCTTTGGCCGACAGCGTGCGAATCGGACCGGCAGAGATGGCGTTGACGCGGATGCCGTATTTGCCTAAATCGTTCGCCAAATATTTGACGCTCGCATCGAGCGCCGCTTTCGCCACGCCCATGATGTTATAATTTTGCACGACGCGTTCGCCGCCTAAATACGTGAGAGTGACGATGCTGCCTCCTTCCGTCATCAGCTCTTTCGCCTCGCGCGCCACTGCGGTGAGCGAATAGGCGCTGATGTTATGGGCAAGCAAAAAGCCGTCGCGGCTGACTTTCATATATTCGCCGTTCAAATCGTCTTTATTGGCATAGGCGATGCAATGAGCGAGACCATGGATGACGCCGACTTGCTCTTTGATTTGCGCAAAGCAGCGGACAATGTCGTCATCGCTTGTCACGTCGCAAGGCAATAAAAGCGAGCGTTCATCTTCCAATGTGTCCACGAGCGCCCGCACTTCTTTTTCAAACCGTTCCCCGGCGTAGGTGAACACAAGCCGAGCTCCGGCCGCATGAAGGGAACGGGCGATTCCCCAAGCAATGCTCCGCTTGTTCGCCACCCCCATGACGACGTACGTGCGCCCTTCCAATGATAAAACCATTCGTCCATCCTCCCAATTATCATTTATTCTTAGCACCAGGTGTTAATTCTATTATAGGGGATGCCGGCGGTAATGTAAATGAGTGTTGCGTGTTGCGTTTTCCGTTCTTTCTGAATGACGGCGGTTTTTCCCACTTTGCAAAACCGAGCGGATTCGCTAATATGGTATATGGTACCTGCCTTCCTACGCCCCTGCTTCCCGTTGAGGCGGAGCGCGGGAGGCTCGTGAAAAAACACTGATTCCCTTCATCCAAGCGGACCCGACATGTGGGGAGCAGATCGGGCGACAGGTGACAACACCTGATTCCCTTCATCAATGGGAGAACGCATGAAAAGCAAGACCGATGCAACAAGGTTTTTCCCGTTGAGAAATGACATGGCAAAGCCGTCTCTAGGATGAAATCACCGGCCTCGCAGATCGGCAACGGGAAGCGGGCATCTTCAAACCCTTGACGCTTCCCTCTTCCGTCTCTCGCTAGACGATCACTATGCCGGTTTTTTGAGAGAGGAGAGTTTTTTGGCAAATTTCGCTCATATGGAGAGGATCGTTCCATGGATCATGACCGTTTATCCCGTTCGAAACTTGATTACCATTTGTTATTTCTTTTGTTCTTACTGGCCATTGTTAGCGCCATCGCCATTCATAGCGCCGAACCGATGCTTCCCGAAAAGCTGCAAAACGTCAATTTCGCTTCGAAACAGCTGCAGTGGTACGCCATTGGCGCCGTGGTGATCGCGTTGACGATGATTATCGATTACGACCGATTGTTTCAAATCGCCTGGTATTTATATGGCTTCGGGATGTTGCTGCTGCTTGGCTTGGAGTTGAACGTTCCCGGATCCGTGACCATCAAGGGAGCAACAAGTTGGTACAGCTTACCAGGGGGGAACTTTCAGCCATCCGAGCTGATGAAAATTTTTATGATCATCGTCCTTGGCCGCATCATTGTCAATCATCGGGAAAAATATCCCGAACCGACGATCAAGGATGACTTCAAGTTGCTTGGCAAAATCGCCGCCACGGTTTTGCCGCCGCTCTTTTTGCTTGCCAAACAGCCGGACATGGGGATGTCGATGGTGTTTATCGCCATTACTAGCACGTTGGTGCTCGTCTCCGGTATCCGCTGGCGCATCATTTTCGGCATCGTCTTCTCCGGTGTGGCGGTGGTAGCGTCTGTCGTATTCATTTACTTCTATTTCCCTGATTTTTTCCATCGCTATATTATTGAGGAAGACTATCAGCTCAACCGCTTTTACGGTTGGCTTGCGCCTTATGAGTACTCGACAGATCAAGGATTTCAGCTCATTCGCTCGCTGATGGCAATCGGATCAGGAGAACTGTATGGAAAAGGGTTTGGCAACTTGCAAGTGTATTTGCCGGAAGCGCATACCGACTTTATTTTCGGCGTCATCGCCGAACAATTTGGGTTTGTCGGCTCGAGCATTGTCATCTCGCTCTTTTTCCTGCTTGTTTATCGCCTTGTTCATATCGCCCTAGAGAGCAACGACTTGTACGGCAGCTATTTATGCGCCGGCGTAGCGGGCATGATTACGTTTCAAGTATTTCAAAACATCGGAATGACGATCGGGCTTTTGCCGATCACCGGGCTGCCGCTCCCGTTTATCAGCTATGGGGGAAGCTCGCTGGCGACTTATATGCTGGCGATCGGCCTCGTCTTAAACGTCCATTCGCGAACCAAAAAATTTATGTTTGCGAGCGAGGAATAACCGCTTGCCGCCGCTCGGCAGGCGGTTTTGTTTTATCCAAAGTCCGTCTGAATCCGCTGCGGTTTCGGCCAATCCAGCTCCTAGGAGAACGGTGATGATGCGACAGGGCTTTTCTATTTGAAAAACGAGCTTGATAAGCGGCTTGCACCCTTCAATCCCCCGTCCGAGGATTTCCGGCGGCAACGGATATACTAGTTTTATCTCGATCATCCATCGAAAGGAGGGCCTTCCCATATGATGCTGGACATCATCGGCGACATTCATGGCTGTTTTCGTGAATTCGCCGCGCTCATCGAACGACTCGGCTACCGATGGGAGGAGGGAGTGCCGGTTCATACTGGCGGACGAAAACTAGGGTTTGTCGGCGATATAACCGACCGCGGGCCGGAGTCGCTGAAAATGATCGAGGTCGTTTCGGCGCTTGTGGAACGAAACCTTGCGTATTATGTGCCGGGCAACCATTGCAACAAGCTGTACCGCTTTTTTCTGGGCCGGAACGTGCAAATCACCCACGGTTTAGAAACAACGGTCGCCGAATACCGCGCCTTGCCGCCAAGCGAACAAGAGAGAATTCGCCGCACGTTCATCCGCTTATATGAAGGGGCGCCGCTTTATGCCGTGCTTGACGAAGGGCGGCTTGTCATCGCCCATGCTGGCATTCGTCATGATCATATCGGCCGGTTGGACAAAAAAGTGAAAACGTTTGTCCTTTACGGGGACATCACCGGCGAGACGAACGATGACGGAACACCGGTGCGCCGCGACTGGGCCAAGCGATACCGCGGCGATGCCTGGGTCGTTTATGGACACACGCCCGTTCCAGTCCCGCGCTTTGTCGGCCGAACGGTCAACATCGATACCGGCTGCGTATTCGGCGGCGCGTTGACCGCGCTTCGCTATCCGGAAATGAATACCGTCTCTGTGCCGTCATCCATGCCGTACGTGCCGGAGAAATTCCGGGCGTTCTCGTAACAGGCCCCGTTTGTTCATCCGCCCGCGCCTTTGATCAGACGAACGAGATCATCGGGAAGCGGAGCCGCGAACGTATACAGCTTTCCTTCCAGCGGATGAACAAACGACAACGCTCGGCTATGAAGCGCTTGGCGGCCGATCATTTCCCGACTTCCGCCGTACAGCTCATCACCGGCCAGCGGATGGCCAAGATAGGCCATATGAACCCGGATTTGGTGGGTACGTCCGGTCTCAAGCCGAAGGGCAACATGTGTATAGCCAAAGAGCCGCCGCAGCACGCGAAAGTGAGTAACGGCCCGTTTCCCGTCCTCCCGCACTTCGCGGGCGATGATGCTGTCGCTCCGCCGCCCAATCGGCGCGTCAATCGTCCCTTCTTCCTCGATAATGACGCCATGGCAGATGGCCTCATACGTGCGTGTCACTTGCCCTTTTTGCTGCAGCGCCGACAGCAAATGGTGCACATGGCGGTGTTTGGCCACCAGCACAAGCCCCGACGTGTCGCGATCAAGCCTCGTCACCACATGAACGGTCGACTCGAGCTGCTGCTGTCGATAGTGGTGAAGAATCCCGTTCGCCAGCGTTCCGCCTGGGTGATGGCGCGACGGAATCGTCGCCAATCCGGGCGGCTTGTTGACGACAAGGACGTAGTCATCTTCATACACGATGTCAAGCGGCATCGCCTCGGGCTCCATCCAATCGCTTGTCCGCTCCGGCGGAAAAACGACAGACAGCCTCTCGCCGGCGCGGAGCACATGGCGGACGGTCACCGGCTGTCCGTTCACAAGCAGCGCCCCGCCGTGAAATTTGATATCGGTAAGCGCGGTGCGCGAAATGTGGTTCTCTTGCAAAAACTGGCGCAGCAGCTTTCCGTCATGCTGTTCATCGATCAAAAACGTCATCGTCAACGGCGGCACAGTTTGTCACCTTTCTGCTTCCAAAATCAGAAGATGGTTCACTTTCGATTCCGTTATCAATGAGCCCCCCAACCAACGTTACGCTGAAGCTACAAATCGACTCCATCGGTTGGCCCCTTTCCCAAGCCAACCTTACGCTGAAGGCTTCGACGCCGTTGCGAAGGAGTCGCGCCCTCCGCCTAGAAGGCTGGTGAAAAACCGCTGTCACACACCAATGATCGCACTTTCATTCAGAAAAGAAGCCTGTTTCTATAAGATTTCTCTAATTGAGAAATGGGTGGAAGCGGTAGTATTTTGCACGAAATCACCGGCCTCCTAGGAACAGAAACGTTTCTACTCCGTGATAAATGAGTCGCGCACCCGGCGCCAAAACGGAAACGGGCGAAAGCGGGCGAAACGCACTTTTTCATCCGCCACCCGGCATTGAATCGATTTCACTTCTTTGTGCAACAGCGACAAATGGTCGATGGTAATTTGAAAATCGACATGATTGACCGGCTTGAGCAAGCACGTATGGTGCGCCGGCAGCACGAGCGGCGAGCCGATCGTGCGAAAGACGCGATTGTTGATCGACGCCATTTCCGTCACTTGAATCGCTTCAAGCGACGGATGCAAAATGGCACCGCCGAGCGCCTTGTTGTAAGCCGTGCTGCCGGTCGGCGTGGAGATGCATAGCCCGTCACCGCGAAACCGTTCGAACCAATCGCCGCGAATCTCAACGTCCATGACGAGCGTCCCGCTGACGCATTTCACCGTGCATTCATTGAGCGCAAGGTATTTTGCCTCTCCGCCGCCGTTAATATAACGGATCGTCACCTCAAGGAGCGGATACTCGACGACTTGATACGGCGTTTTGGCGATGGCGATGACCAGCTTTTCGAGCTCCTCGGGCACCCAATCGGCGTAAAAACCGAGATGGCCTGTATGAACGCCGACGAACGCCGTCTGATCCAACCGATGGCAGTAGCGGTGGAACGCATACAGCAGCGTTCCATCCCCGCCGACGGAAATGACCAAATCAGGCTCCGCTTCGTCGCAGCGCAGATCAAAATCGAGCAAATACGTTTTCATCTTTTGCGCCAAGGCGTTTGAGACGTCATCGCCTTTGGACGTAATGGCAAACGCGAGCGGTGCGTCCGTTCTTGTCATTGTCCTTCTCCTTTTGCCTCTTGTTTTCTGGAAAATGCCGCCTGCGCCTCTTGAATCTCAAAACGGATTTTGGACATTTCCTCATCAAGACGGTAAGCGGCCTCGGCGGCCCGCTGCAGCCGGGCTTTAATATCTTCCGGAAAACGGCCGCTGTATTTATAGTTTAGCGAATGCTCAATCGTCGCCCAAAAGTTCATCGCCAGCGTGCGAATTTGGATTTCCGCCAAAATCTGTTTCTCGCCACGGATCGTCTGCACCGGATAGCGGATGACAATATGGTACGAACGGTAGCCGCTTTCCTTTTTCTGCGTAATGTAGTCGCGCTCCTCAACGATAGTAAAATCGTTTCGTTGGCGCAAAAGTTCGACGACCGTCTTGATGTCGTCGACAAACTGGCACATGATGCGCAGCCCTGCGATGTCTTGCATCTCCTCTTCAAGGCGGTCAAGCGGGATGTTTTTCTTTTGCGCCTTATCCAAAATGCTGGCCACCGGCTTCACTCGCCCGGTGACAAATTCAATCGGCGAGTGCGCCTCGATCATCTCAAACTGGGCGCGAATGCCCCGCAGCTTCACTTTCAGCTCCTCGACAGCCTGCTTATACGGGGCTAAAAACAAATCCCAATGATTCACCATCGTACCACCTGCCTCTATACGTTTCCATCTCCCGCAGCTCGGTGCCAACAAACAAGGAACGCCGCTGCCGTCCTCTTTTTCCAGCCAGACGAAGAGCCGCACTTCTTGTTCGGTGAACATCCCGAACTGACGCGAATTTTCATCCTCAGATGGAGGGTAAAACGCCGCCCATGGAACGTTTCCGTGAAAATCCCGAACTGACGCGCGATGTTCATCCCCGGGTGGAGGGCGGGTCACTGCCCATGGAACTTCTCTACGAAAAATCCCGTCAGCAAGCGGTCACTTTCATCCTAGGGTCGATGTTACATCGCTTTCCATGAAAATGCCGAACTGGCGCGGATTTTCATCCCCGGGTCGAGGGCAGATCACTGTCCATAGATTTTTTCTGTAAAAAACACCTCTTGCACGGCCTGTTCCAGCTCTTCCCCATAATTGGCATTGCCGCGAATGTTATCGAGCAAATAAACGAGTTCCTCGTCAAACTGTTCGAGTTCGACGGCTTCCTCTCCGCTTTGCAGCCAAACGGGCTCCTTGGCGGCTAGCGTCGCTTTCAATTCCCGCCACCATTGTCGGGGAATGGCGACGTAAAGAAAGCGGTCATTCGTTTCCAAAAGGTAAACAAACGCCAGCCCGTCGGAATCAACGAGCATATGGCGCTTCGGGGCCACATCGGCGAGCGAAACGGGAAGATCAGCGCGCAGCCAGAGCCGCCCCGCTTTCCGCTCCGCGTGATGAACGGTCACTTTCTCGTTCATGCTTTCTCTCCTTCCACCTCAACCAAACCTCCGCCCTTTATTTTACCATATTCACCCTCTGCAAACGAAATAATTGATATTCAGCGAAAAACAAACGATAATAGAAAGAGACGATGTCCGAAGAAGGAGAACAACGATGCACCAAGAAGTAGAGAGGGAATGGAAAAACTTGCTGACGCGGGAAGAGTTCGCTGCCATCCGGGCCGCTTTCGGCTTGGATGACGACGCTTTCCGCCGCCAAGAAAACTATTACTTCGACACCCCTTCGTTTGCTTTGAAACAACAAGGAGCGGCTCTGCGCATTCGCGCCAAAGACGGTCGCCTGATGTTGACGCTGAAACAAACGCAAACGGACGGGACGCTGCTGGAAACGCACGAGCCGCTGACGCCGTCTGAAGCGAGCGCGCTTCTCAACGGGGCCGCCCCGCGCGGCGGAATCGCATCGCTGCTAGTAAATTTGGGCATCGATCCGCATCGTTTGCGCTGTTTCGGCTCCCTCGTCACCGATCGCGCCGAATGGCCATACGAAGGCGGTACGTTATGCCTTGACCATAACCGCTACTTGCATTGCGAAGATTATGAACTCGAATATGAAACCGATGACGCCGTGGCGGGTGAGGAACGGTTTTTGCGCCTGCTCACTGCGCTTGGCATTCCCCGCCGTCCGGCGCCGAACAAAATCGCCCGCTTTTATGCTCAAAAGGATGAAATGGGGGAAAAGGAATGACGATTTCACCGTTGCAATTGCTTGTGGAATGGCAGGCGCTCGCCTCGTTTTCGCCTAATCGTTCCAGCCTCTCGTCGCCCGTCCCTTCGCTGTTTTCGACCCTCTTGGCCGAATATATGAAAAACCAAACCGAGGCGGCGGAAACGCTTTCGACTTCGGATACAGGGCGCGCCAATGCCAGCGCGCCGAACAAGGAAACGGTCCCGTTCTCCGGGGCATCTTCCATTGATCGTCTTATTGCGGCGGCCGCGGAAAAGTACGATGTCGATCCACATCTGATCCGCGCTGTGATTCACCAAGAGTCCGGCTTTCGTCCTGACGCGAAAAGTCGAGCGGGAGCGCTTGGATTGATGCAGCTGATGCCGAGCACCGCCAAAATGCTGGGCGTGGAGAATCCGCTTGATCCGGCGCAAAATATCGACGGCGGAGTGAAATACTTGCGCCAGCTTCTCAACCGGTATAACGGCGATGTCACGCTCGCCTTAGCCGCGTACAACGCCGGCCCCGGAAACGTCGATCGTTACGGCGGAGTGCCGCCGTTTGCCGAAACACAAGCGTATGTTAGACGCGTGCTCGACCGCTGGCGCATCTAAACGGCGGTCAAGTCGCTTTGTTTGAGCTGGGCGGCCGTTGCTGATAAAATAGCAATCAAGCGACAACGTATGATCTTCAAGCAAAAGGAGCATCCGCGATGGGAGAGCAATGGCAAACTCTTTATGAGGCGATTGGTGGAGAGGAGACGGTCACTAGGCTTGTCGAAGCGTTTTATCGGCGCGTAGCTGTGCACCCGGACTTAAAGCCGATCTTTCCTGACGATTTGACGGAAACCGCCCGGAAGCAAAAACAATTTTTAACGCAATACTTAGGCGGGCCACCGCTTTATACGGAGGAGCATGGCCACCCGATGTTGCGGGCGCGCCATCTCCGCTTTGAAATCACGCCAACGCGGGCACAAGCGTGGCTTGCTTGCATGCGGGCAGCGATGGATGAAATCGGCCTGTCCGGTCCAGCGCGCGAACAGTTCTACCATCGGCTTGTGCTCACGGCCCATCATATGGTCAACACTCCAGATTCTCAGGACAGAAAGGAGCATTCCCTTGAGTGAGAAGTTCGCTGGGAAAACGGCGCCGGCCTGTGCCGATTCCCAGCCGCTAGGCAGCACGAAGAAACCGCTTGAGCTGTATCTCTTTATCGATCCTTTATGCCCGGAATGCTGGGGGCTTGAGCCCATTGTAAAAAAGCTGACGATCGAATACGGCCGTTTTTTCACACTGCGGCACATATTGAGCGGAAAATGGGCGACATGGCGCGCGAAAGGGACGAAGGCCGAAGCGTTAGCAAAAGCGTGGGAATGGATAGCGAACCGATCTGGCATGTCATGTGACGGAAGCGTGTGGCTCGAAAACCGGATTTCCAGCCCGTTTGCCCCGTCGCTCGCCATTAAAGCGGCGGAAATGCAAGGAAAACGGGCCGGTCTCCGCTTTTTGCGCAAACTGCAAGAGCAGCTGTTTCTTGAAAAGCAAAACGTCGCCGATTTGGAAGTGTTGGCTGAATGCGCGACAGAAGCCGGGCTTGACGTCGATGAATTTTTGCGCGATATGCACTCGCCCGGAGCGGCAAAAGCGTTCCAATGCGATTTAAAAATCACGTCGGAAATGGATGTAGAAGAAACCCCGACGCTCGTTTTGTTTAATGAAAATATCGAGGATGAAGGCATTAAAATTTCCGGATGCTACCCGTACGAGATTTACGCCGAGTTGATCGCCGAAATGCTCGGCTTCCATCCCGAGCCGTCCCCTCCTCCTCCGCTAGAATC
Source organism: Geobacillus sp. C56-T2 (assembly GCF_007829715.1). Lineage (NCBI taxonomy): Bacteria > Bacillati > Bacillota > Bacilli > Caryophanales > Anoxybacillaceae > Geobacillus > Geobacillus sp. C56-T2. The sequence continues at coordinate 815,924 of NZ_VJWB01000001.1, read as the reverse complement.
ATTTTTAGGTCATTTTAAATTCGTCGCCACAAAAGAAGTTGCCGTTGTGTACAATTGGACGATCCAGGAAGCGGAAACGGAAATGAAAAAACTGCAGTTGAAGCAAAAAGTCGAGCGGGTGCCTGTAAAGCACGGAACGTTTTGGCGTTATATCGAAGAGTCCGAACCTTAACTCAAACCATGACACAAAAGAGCCCGGCATTCGCCGGGCTCTTTTGCGTTGTCAAGACAACAAAGGGGATGGGAGAAATTGTTCACGGTCAAACAAAGGGGTATCAGGTTTTTGTCTTCCGTTCACGTTTTTATCTTACCAAATGGACGAATCGATTGACAACCCCTTTGCTCGTTTGTTCACATGATTGTCATAATTTTGGCCGCTTCCTTCGTGGCCAGTGATTGAAGGGGAAATACTGCTCTCCAACAATGTTTCGCAAACGGAAAACCCCGCAATGTCATCATTTCATTCCTTGTAATTTCTCACCAATCGAGCGAATCGGTTGTTTTGCACCAGCCTGCTCCGTTTCCGCACTCAAATCAGCGAAGCCGCTCTTTTTTCATCCGCCGGCCTGCAACGTAGATGGACGGCATATAATGAAGGAAGACAGCCTAACAAGGGAGGTCGTCTTCATGAAAGGGCGAATCGCTTTTTTCTTTTGGACGGCGGCCGTCATCGTCGCATTCATCTTGAACTTGCTCGGATTCATGCGGCTCATTCCGCTCTGGGCGACAATGCCGCTGCTGTTTTGCTGTCTCCTTGGGCTCGTATCGACTTGGAACCGCCGTCATCAGTTTAAGGGATTGCCATCGAAACGAATGCGGCTGTAGCCGCATTCGTTTCAGTTCCCAAGCAGCCGCTCGAACTCTTCCAGTTTTTCGGCGAACACTTGGCACGCTTGGCGGATCGGCTCGGCGCTCGTCATATCCACCCCGGCTTTTTTCAGCACTTCAATCGGATAATCGGAGCTACCCGCTTTTAAAAAGTCGATGTACCGTTTCACCGCCGGTTCACCCTCTTCAAGAATTTGCCGGCTAAGCGCCGTCGCCGCGCTGAAACCAGTCGCATATTGATACACGTAGTAGTTGTAATAAAAATGCGGAATGCGCGCCCATTCCAAGCCGATTTCTTTGTCGACCACCATGTCGCTGCCGAAGTACTTTTGATTCAAGTCATAGTACAGCGATGTCAGCGTCTCTGACGTCAGCGCCTCCCCTTGCTGCTCCTTCAAATGGATCAAATGCTCAAACTCGGCGAACATCGTCTGCCGAAAGACGGTGCCGCGGAATCCGTCAAGGTAATGGTTGAGCAAATACAGCCGCTTTTTGTCATCATCGATTGTTTTCAATAAATAATCATTCAACAGCGCTTCGTTGCACGTCGACGCCACTTCGGCGACAAAAATCGAATAATGGGCGTACGGATACGGCTGCGTTCGGCGTGTGTAGTAGCTGTGAACCGAATGGCCGAACTCATGAACGAGCGTAAACAAATTGTTGACGTTGTCCTGCCAGTTGAGCAAAATGTACGGGTGTGTGCCGTACGCTCCCGAGGAATAGGCCCCGCTCCGCTTTCCTCGGTTTTCGCGGACATCAACCCAGCGATTCTCAAGTCCTTCTTTGACAATGGCAATGTATTCCTCACCGAGCGGCGCCAACCCTTCCAACATATACTGCTTCGCTTCGTCATACGTCACTTCCATTTTAACCTCTTTGACTAGCGGCGTATATAAGTCGTACATGTGCAGCTCATCGAGCCCGAGCGCTCGTTTGCGCAGCCGCACGTAGCGATGCAGCAGCGGCAAATGCTCGTGGATGGTAGCGATCAAGTTGTCATATACGCTCTCAGGAATGTTGTTCGCATCCAACGCGGCCTGCCGGGCGGATTCATAGCGGCGGACGCGAGCAAAAAAGTTATCCTTTTTCACCGCGCCGGCTAACGTATTGGCAAAGGTGTGTTGGAATTTATCGTACGTCTGGTACACCGCGTAAAACGCATCGCGGCGAACACGGCGATCCGCGCTTTCCAAAAAACGGATGAAACGTCCGTGCGTGACTTCCACTTCTTCACCGTTTTCATCGACGATGGCCGGAAAGGTCAAATCGGCGTTATTCAACGCGCTGAACGTGTTGGACGCTGACTGCATCACCTCGGCCGCCTGCGCCAACAGCGCCTCCTCCTCAGCCGAGAGAACGTGCGGGCGTTGGCGCGTAATCTCATCCAAGGCATGAGCATACAATCGAAGCGGCTCGTACTGTTCCAAAAAGGCGCGCAACGTCGCCTCATCGATGGCCAAAATTTCCGGAACGATGAACGCCATCGCGCTGGACGCTTCGCTGTATAAACTTTTCGCCCGAGCGTCAAGCCCTTGGTAAAAGGAGTTGGTTGTGTCTTGATCATAGCGCATATGGGCGTATGTATACAGCTTGCCAAGCCGCATCGACACCTCGTCTTGATATTGCAGCGCCTCATACAGCAGTTCCGGCGATTCGCCAAGCCGCCCTTTGTACTCCCCGAGCTTCGGGATCATGGCTTTCACTTGACGGAACTCCTGCTCCCACGCCTCATCGGCCGGAAAAATGTCTTCTAGCCTCCATGTCTCTTCAATCGGAATCTCGCTGCGCGACGGCAGCGACTTTTTGGCCTTCTTTTCCTCCACCGTGTCATCCTCCTCCACAATATGATCGATACACGAATTATTATTCTCCATTTCTTTTTTCTTTTCCTGTTTTTTGCTCATGTTTTCCGATTGGTGCCAACTCGAGCGCCCGCCAATACGTCGCCAGTGCCGGCGTGTCGCGGATCGCTTCGAGAAGTCTCCCCTCTTGCCGCAGCATGTCTTCCACGGTGGCCGGAAACGTGAGCGGCTTGACGAGGCGAAGCCGTTCCCCAGCTTCGCGCTGAAGATAGCCGAGCAGCCGCAGCCAATGCACATACTCAGCGACAGCCTGCCGGTAGTTGTCGCGGCCGACAAGCGGCAAGCGGCGGGGGGCAAGCCGTCCGGTGCGGATTTTTTCATCCATCCAGCGCAAGAGCTGGGCCATCGTCATCGTCTGCCCCGGCGCGCGAAGAAATGGAAGCAGCACGTACGTCTGCCAAATGAACGGAGCCGTCTCCCATAAATAGCCGCGCGGCAGCGGCCAGCCCGCTTCGACCGGAAACAGCGCCGGCACGATTCCCAACTGGTAAAAGTCGGAACAGATCAAGCGAGTCGCCCGGTTCGGGTAAAGCGGAAACGTCCGGCGCCACTGTTTTTTCTTTTCGAGCCATTGCTCCCAAAACAGCGGGGGAAGCGGCGGATGGCAAGCGGCGGTCAAAGCGGTGAAATCGAGCGAGGAAAGCGGGACAGAGTCAATCGTAGCCAACACGCGGCGAACAGACAACGGCAAGGGACGGACGAGACGGATGAATCGCTTCGTTTCGGTGCTGTAGTACCATATATGAGGAAGAGAGGAAGAGGAAAAGCGATGAGCAAACAGCCATTGAAAGCGGGAAAGCGCGACATCTCCCGCCGGCGTTGACAAGCGTCGCAAATGATGAGCGCCCAACACCCAGAGCGGGCGAATGCCGAGGCGGCGATAACCGTCATTGCGCTCGTAAAACACGGATTCCTCGATCGTGGAGCACTGATACTCGAGGGCATAGAGATGCCACTGATGGCGGAACAGCACATCGGGGCGTTGGCGAATCGCAGGCAAATACGGTTCTAGCTTCGCTTCGATGCCTTGGGCGGTAAGCCATACAAACCAGTCGCGTTTTCCGATCAAGTGCCGCTCCGATTCCGGTTCATGCTCAGCCGGACAAGCCGTTCCTTTCCGATGAGCAAAATGCGGCAAGCGACGGGGGCCGGACCGCAGCACGACTTCCTGGCGGCAGGCAGGGCAAAAAAACGGCGCGCGGCGCTTCCAACCAGCCAGCCGCTCCTCGCTCCACCGTTCCGCTCCGACAAGCGACAACACTGTTCCGTCCGCTAAAAGAGCAACGAACAACCGCATCACTCCTTTGTCCATCAAAACTAGGTGGCTGGTGATTTCATCATGGATACAGCTTTACACTGTCATTTTTTAACTAGAACAGCCTCGTTGCATCGGTCCTGCTTTTCGCTCATTCTCCCATTGATGAAGGGAATCAGCCGTTTTTCACCAAGTCTTCTAGACAGGGGGCGAGTGCCAATCCGACACACAGGCAAGGACACGACGGACGGCACTCGTTCCCATCAAGAAAACGGTTCGTTCCCTTCGATTGCGGATGAAAAATGACAAGCTTCCCGTTCCACACAACGAACGGATGTGCTGAGAGCGTCATCATGCCTTTCACGGTTGCCGGTTTACGCGTTTTGTATTCGCCAGCCCCCGTCCTTTTTCCTGCCCGTAGCGCAGCAAAAAAACCTGCCCGAATGAGCAGGTTTTCCTTACGACGCGTTACAAGAGCGGAGACAACAGCCGGGACACCGATTCAGCAAGGCGAACGCGAAACGGGCGCCGCTGAAACTGTTCATAATCGAGCACGGTCGCATGGCGGAAGTCTTCCAGAAAATCTTGGACGAGCTTTTGAATGCTGTCAGTATAATACAAAAACGCGTTCACTTCAAAATTTAAATGAAAGCTGCGCATATCCATGTTCGCAGTGCCGATCGACGCGAGCTCACCGTCAACGACAATGACTTTGCTGTGCAAAAATCCTTTTTCATACTCGTAAATTTTCACCCCCGCTTCCAACAGCTCAGGAAAATAGGAGCGCGAGGCGTAAAAAACGATCTTTTTATCCGGCCGCTTCGGCGCCAAGAGACGAACATCGATACCGCTCAACGCCGCCACTTTCAGCGCCGTTAAAATGTCTTCATCCGGCACAAAATACGGCGAAGCCACCCAAATCGACTGCTTGGCGGAAGTGATCATGGCAAAATACAGCTGCTTGATGACCTCCCACTTCTGATCGGGACCGCCGGCAATCAGCTGCACCCCGCCTTGCCCTTCTTCGTCGATCAACGGCGGTGACAAGTAGTCTGGCGTCAACAGCCGCTCGCCCGTCATATAATACCAATCTTGCAAAAAGATCAACTGCAGCGTTCGGACAGCCTCCCCGCGGATGACTAAATGCGTATCGCGCCAAAACCCGAAATATTCGTTCTTCCCCAAATATTCATCCCCGATGTTCAGCCCGCCGACAAATCCGACGCTTCCGTCGATGACGATAATCTTGCGATGGTTGCGAAAGTTGATTTGATTGCTCAAAAACGGCAGGCGCACGGGGGAAAACGGGATCATCTCGACACCGGCGGCGCGCAGCTCCTCAATATAGTCGCTAGATAATTTCCAGCTTCCGACCGCATCGTATAAAAAGCGGATTCGCACCCCTTGGCGAGCCTTTTTGATCAACAATCGCTTCAATTGTTGACCAATCTCATCATGCCGGACGATATAATACTCTAAATGGATATGATGAGCCGCTTTTTCCAGCTCCGCAAAAATCGCGGCAAACGTCTCGTCCCCATTGGTCAGCACCGCGGTTTGCGATGCGAGCGAAACCGGGTGCTGACCGATGCGATAGGCCAAGCGCAACAACGGTTGCTGATGAGGCGCCATCGGCAGCCGCTCGACGGCAAACGGCGACGGCTCTTGAAACCGAAGCAGCACCGCTTCATCAAAGTCTGCTTTTCTCTTGAAACGGCGCTGCTGCCAATAGTTGCGCCCAAACAAAAGGTAAAACAAAAAGCCGACGAGCGGAAAGCTGCCCAGCACGGCAAGCCAAGCGATCGTTTGCGCCGGCTGGCGATTTTCCAACGAAATGACAAACGCAATAAAGACAACCGAACAAGAGATGAGCACGCTGAAAATACCGAGCAGCTTTCCTTCCCAAAATCCGTGTGTCAAGGTCAGCAGCGCACCGACAACGACAACAAGAATGACGACTCTAGATGAATTTCTCAAAAAGACCCCCCCACCTGCTTTTCATAAGCGGCCGCCTAATTTCTCTTTGTTTCCCCGCCCCGCGGGCTGACTTTGGCCATTGACGCAGAAAACGCCGATTTCTGGCGCGAAATCGGCGAAAGAACCTTATCGAGCAGGAAAATACGTTTTCAACGTTTCGAGCGCATTATCGCCCATGATTTCTGTTCCATACTCTTCAAGGCGGTAAATCGTCAGCTGCGAGTCGCTTCCATATTCCAACAGAAGGCTGAGCACATTGTCGACTTCGTGTTCAGAGTAATGGTCGCCAAATTCGACAAACAAGTAGTACCGCCCCTCAAATTGGAACAAACGGTTCGACAATCCAGAAAAGTCAGCGCGGTACGCCAGCGAAAGGATATCCTCAAAATCGTTGAAGGAAAGGATAAATTGCAGGACATCTTGTTCACCGCCATCTTCCAGAGCCGCCTTGGCCCCGAAATGGAAATGATGGCCGAACAGCGATTCCATTTTCTCATCAGCGGACAGCGTAAACTCGCGCCATTTTTCTTCCGGGAGCGGCAACTCCAGCTTGCTTCCATCCTTGGACAGCTGCGCTTTCGTCACCACCACTTCCAGACCTTTTTCCAATGCCTGCACTTGAATCCAAAGCGGGCCCTCGAGCGAAAAGTCGCTTTCCCCATGGACTTCATCCATCATTTCCCAAAACAATTCTTCGCTCCGTTCGCGATTGTACCAAATTTCCTCACGGTCAAAGCCGCGCTCTTCTATATCAACGTAAGAAATATAAAATTTCACGGTATGCTCGTTAATACGTTCCATTTCCATTTTTCTCAACTCTCCCTTCTACACAAGAGAAATAAAAAGGGAAGGGATCCAAACCCCCAAAGACTATGCCAAACTGCATATCTTGTACTTTTATTTTATGATAAAAAACAGAGGAAGGGAAATAAAAAAACGCGTTTTAAAAAATTGGTTATGAAACCGGCCATGTCCTACTATAATGATGATGAACACGGACGGAATGAGGGACGCGATGATGGACGAATATATCGTTTCGATTTTGCTCATTATCGGCATTGATGTCATTCTCGGTGGGGATAACGCTGTTGTGATCGCCTTGGCGAGCCGCAACTTGCCGGAACGAAAACGCAACGCCGCCATTATTCTCGGCACCGCTCTCGCCATCGCTGTTCGCATTGTCTTGACCACAGCCGTTGTTTGGCTGTTGACCGTGCCGTTCTTGCAGCTGGCGGGCGGCATCGTTCTCTTTTGGATCGCGCTCAAGCTGATTGGGAAAAAAGAAGAAACATCGGCTGTCATCAAAGCCGAACCCTCTCTCTGGAAGGCCGTTCGAACCATCGTTGCCGCTGACGTGGCCATGGGCCTTGACAACGTCATCGCCATCGCCGGGGCTGCCCAAGGTCATATCGAGCTTGTCATCTTCGGCTTTCTCTGCTCGGTTCCTATCATCATTGTAGGCAGCAAACTCATCCTTTATGCCTTGGAGAGGTTCCCGTTTCTCATTTATGTCGGCGGCGCCTTGCTCGCGTATACAGCCGGAAAAATGATCGCCGCCGAAGAACGGCTGCGCCCGTTTTATGACCCGCGCTGGGAACTCCTCTTCCCGCTTTCAGCGGCCGTTCTTGCCGTTTTGCTTGGCTTTGCGGCCAACCATCGATCGCGCGCCGCATAACCCGAAACGCTCCATGGGCAATCCCTTGCCCTCCAGCTAGGAAGGAAACTGACCGCTTGCCGGCGCGTGATTTTCACAAAACGATCCACGGGCAATGCCTTGCCCTTCACCCGAGGATGAAAATCATCGTTCGCCAAGGCGTACAGGCTCGAAAGTTCCACGGGCAGCGCCTTCACCTAGGAGGACGAAAACGATCGCTCGCCGATGCGTATGTTCACGAAAGTTCCAATGGCAGCGGTCCGCCCTTCACCCGGGGGACGAAAACGATCGCTCACCGATGCGTATGTTCACGAAAGTTGCATGGGCCACAATCTGCCATTCACCCCAAGGGGAAGAAGCAGGCGCCAGTGCGACATGTTCACGGAACAGATTATGATAAAAAACTTCTACATGGCGAACCATGTAGAAGTTTTTTATCAGCCGTTGACGAGCCGCTGTGCTTCGCGCAGCTGATACGCGCGCACTTTGCGCGGCAGAAAGCGGCGGATTTCATCTTCATTGTAACCGACTTGCAGCCGCTTTTCGTCAATGATGATCGGTCGGCGCAAAATGCCCGGATTTTTTTGAATGAGCTCATATAAATCTTGAAGCGGCAAAGTTTCCAAATTAATGTTCAACTTTTGGAACACTTTTGAACGAGTCGAAATGATTTCATCCGTCCCCGTTTCCGTCATCCGCAAAATTTCCTTAATCTCCTCAACCGTTAGCGGCTCGGAGAAAATATTGCGTTCCACATATGGAATATCATGCTTCTCGAGCCACGCCTTCGCCTTCCGGCACGATGTGCAGCTCGGTGATGTGTATAGCTTGACCACTTTGATCACTCCTTTTCACAAGGAATCCCTTGCTCCATCTGTCCGCTTTACGCGAGGACAGGCATCATGCGAAGCATTCGATGGCATAGCGGTACGGCCTACACCCGCCGATGCGGCCGTCAGCAGGTTTGCCAATCGTTTGCAAATTGAAATGACTTTAACATGATATATTATACAATAAATCCGCAAAGAAAGATATAGTTTTTCCATCAACCATGGAATTTTCTTTCGTTCTACTTTCCAGCGCTCTAAAAATCGTCTACAATGAAAGAAGAAGAGGAAAAGGGAGGAAAAACGAATGGCCGGCTATTTCCTCGATTTTGTCATCGTGGCGGCGCTGATCGTCGCGGGCACGGCGTTGATGGGAAACATCAGCCGTACGATGGGAGAGCGTTTGTTTGGTCGAAACAAAAGAAGGGCACACATTGAGGCCTCCCGTCACATTCAGCAAGGCTGGAACGCTGTCGGCGGGAAAAAATAACCGTTCTCGAGGTAGCGCGCGCACATGCGCCGTCTCCCGCCGCTTTCCTTGCGGTACAGAGACGGCGCTTTTTTTGGCGCTCGCCTGCCGGGCGACCGTTTAGGCGTACATCGCCCGGTATCGTTTGTATTCTTCTTCGGAGCAAAGCACAAAATGCCCCGGTGTAATTTCGCGAAATTCGAGCTCTTCACCGTCTTTGTAGCCATGCTGAGACGGATCATAAACGATCCGCCGGCGCGTTCGCTCCGTTTCCGGATCCGGAAGCGGAATGGCGGAAAGCAGCGCCTTGGTGTACGGATGGATCGGGTTGCGGTACAGCTCTTCTGATTCGGCCAGTTCGACCATTTTGCCGAAATACATGACCCCGATCCGGTCGCTAATGTATTTGACCATCGACAAGTCATGGGCGATAAACAAATACGTCAACCCTTTTTCGCGCTGCAGCCGCTTCAATAAGTTCACGACTTGCGCCTGGATCGAGACGTCAAGCGCGGAAATCGGCTCATCGGCGATGATGAACTCCGGCTCGACAGCCAGCGCCCGGGCGATGCCAATCCGCTGGCGTTGACCGCCGGAAAACTCGTGCGGGTAGCGGCTCGCGTGCTCGCGGTTTAAACCGACCGTCTCCAGCAGCTCATAAACGCGCTGCATCCGCTCTTCTTTCGTTTTCGCCAGCCCATGAATGTCAATGCCTTCAGCGATGATATCGGCGACCGTCATCCGCGGATTGAGCGAGGCGTACGGGTCTTGGAAAATCATTTGCATTTTCCGGTTTAACTCTTTCAGCTCTTTTTTCGATTTCTTGCCGTGCACATTGACGCCGTTAAACAGCACTTCCCCTTCCGTCGCCTCATACAGCCGGATGATCGTCCGCCCGGTCGTCGACTTGCCGCAGCCTGACTCGCCGACCAAGCCGAACGTTTCGCCTTTGTAAATATCGAATGTCACGCCGTCGACCGCTTTGACGACTTCACCGCGGCCAGCCGGGAAATATTGCTTTAAATTTTTCACTTCCAACAGCTTTTGTCTAGCCACGCGGGGTTCCTCCTTTCCGAGCGACGATCTCGGCGAACCGTTTCATCCGCTCGCGCACGATCGCCGGCGGCTCGACGTTCGGCGCCATCTCATGCAATAGCCATGTCGCCGCATAGTGGGTGTCCGACACCTGAAACATCGGCGGCTCAAGTTCATAGTCAATTTTGAGCGCGTACGGATTGCGCGGCGCGAACGCATCGCCTTTAGGCGGATTTAACAAATCGGGCGGCGAACCCGGGATCGAATACAGCTCTGTATCTTTATGGTCAAGGCTCGGCATCGAGGCGAGCAGTCCCCATGTGTACGGGTGTTTCGGATTATAAAAAATTTCGTCGACCGTGCCGATTTCCACGATTTTGCCCGCGTACATGACCGCAACCCGATCGGCCATGTTGGCAACGACCCCTAAATCGTGGGTGATGAAAATAATCGACATGCCGAGCTTTCTCTGAATGTCTTTCATCAGCTCCAAAATTTGCGCCTGAATCGTCACATCCAGCGCAGTCGTCGGTTCATCGGCGATCAAAATTTTCGGATTGCACGCTAAGGCGATGGCAATCACCACGCGCTGGCGCATCCCGCCGGAAAATTGGTGCGGGTATTGCTTCATGCGCAGCTCGGCGTTTTTAATGCCGACCAGCTGCAACAGTTCGATCGCCCGTTTGCGCGCTTCGTCTTTTGACAGCTTTTGATGTTTTAAAATCGCTTCCATAATTTGCTTTCCGATCGTCATCGTCGGATTGAGCGATGTCATCGGATCTTGGAAAATCATTGAAATTTTCGCACCGCGAATCGATTGCATGTCTTTCTCAGACAGCTTCGTCAAGTCTTTCCCTTCAAATAAAATTTCCCCTTGTTTGATTCGGCTCGGCGGCGTTGGCAGCAGGCGCATGAGCGCTTTGGACGTCACTGATTTCCCAGACCCCGACTCACCGACAATCGCCAACGTTTCCCCTTTATACAAGTCGAAGGTGACCCCGCGGACGGCTTGCACTTCGCCGGCGTGGATGTCGAAAGAAACATGCAAATCGTTTACCTGCAAAATTTTCTCCATCGGTTTCACCCCTTCCATTCCTTATTTGCGCATTTTCGGGTCCAACGCATCGCGGATTCCGTCAGCCAACAAGTTGAAGCTCAAAATGAGCAAGCTGATGACGACCGCTGGAATGATCATCAAGTGCGGATACGTTTGAATCGACTTATACCCATCGTTGACAAGCGAACCGAGCGATGCTTCCGGCGGACGGATGCCAAGGCCGATAAAGCTCAAAAACGCCTCGGTGAAGATGGCCGATGGAATCGTGAACATTGTCGTGATGATAATCGGGCCGATGACGTTCGGAATCAAATGTTTGAAAATAAGCCGCGATGTCGGCGCCCCGAGCGTCCGTGCCGCCAACACGTATTCCATGTTCTTTAATTTCAGCACTTGTCCACGCACGATCCGCGCCATCGTCGTCCAACCGGTAATGACCATTGCCAAGGTAAGGGAAATGATTCCAGGTTCAAAAATCAAAATGAACAAGATGACCACGATCAAATACGGAATACCGTTTAAAATTTCGATAATCCGCTGCATCACATTGTCGACGCGGCCGCCATAGTACCCGGAAATGCCGCCGTACGCAATCCCAATCAATAAGTCGATCAATGCGGCCAGCAAGCCGATATAAAGGGAGATGCGCGTGCCGTACCACGTTCTCACCCACAAGTCGCGCCCTAAGTCATCCGTGCCAAACCAATAGTACTCTTTGACACCGCGCTGTTTATACACATCAACGCCGTTTGCATCCCGGCCGTCAAACGGAAGCCAATGGATATGTTCAAGCACCGGGATTTTCGGCGGAAGTTTCGCGTGCTGCAAGTTTTGCTCCTTGTACGTCCGGTCGCTCGCCATCGGGGCGATGATCGCCATGAGCGCTAAAAGAAGGATCATCATAAGCCCGATGATCGCTGCTTTATTTTCGCGAAGGCGAAGCCAAGCATCCTGCCAAAACGTCAAACTCGGACGATTGATCTTCTCCTGCTCACCGACGTTCGGCGGGGCGGGCTGAAACCAATCCGATGAAAGTTGCCCATAGTTTTGTTTTGCCATTATTTTTTCCCTCCCGCTAACCGGATGCGTGGATCGACAATGCCATACAACACGTCAACGATAAAGACAGCCAAGATCAACAAAGCGGAATAAAACAACGTCGTGCCCATAATGACAGGGTAATCGTTCAATTCGATCGAGCGAACAAACTGCTCCCCAAGGCCAGGAACAGCAAACAATTTCTCAATCACCAACGTTCCGGTCATTAAATTGACCGTCATCGGACCTAAAATCGTAATGACAGGGATCAGCGAGTTGCGAATGGCGTGTTTGATAATAACCCCTGCTTGACTGAGCCCTTTGGCCCGAGCGGTCAAAATATAATCAGAGCTCAACACTTCCAGCATCTCCGTGCGCATAAAGCGGGCGATGCTGGCGATGACCCCGACAGACAGTGCCAAGGTCGGAAGAATGGTATATTTGAAGCCTTCCCAAAACGCTACCGGGAGCAACTGCCATTTCACAGCGATAAAGTATTGCAAAAATCCGCCAAGCACAAACGATGGGATGGAGGCGCCCAATACGGCAATGACTGTCGCCGTATAATCTTCCCAGCGATTGTGGCGAATCGCCGCAATAATTCCGAGGATCAACCCAACGATCGTCCCAAAAACGATCGCCTGAAACCCGAGCTGGGCCGACGGGCCAATTCGGTCGCTGATCAGTTCCGTCACCGGACGGTTGTCATATTGGAACGATACGCCGAGATCGCCTTTGAGCAAATTCCCTAAATAGAGCATGTACTGAACAGGAACAGGTTTATCCAATCCGTATTCTTTTAAAATCAACGCCTTTTGCTCCGGCGTCAGCTTTTCTTGGTTTTGCAGCGGCGAGCCGGGCAGCAGCTTCATCAAAAAGAACGTCAGCGTGGCGATAATGAACAATGTAACGACCATATAAGCGAGCCGTTGAAGCGTGTATCGTGCCATGGACGCACCTCCTCTGCTTTTCTTGGAAAATCCCACGCCGGTGAATGGTTACGTTCAACCCCGGGTGGGGGGCAAACCGTTGCCCATGGATCCTTCTTTGCAAATGCACGCGCCTTGATCAATCGTTTTCATGTCAGGTAAATTGTCCATGAGACGTTTCTTTGACCGTCTCATGCTGTTGAATCATGATTTTTATGACCTAGCATGGATCTTTTCTATAATCTTCGTTGTTTTTCGACATTTTTCGCCTTGGCAGGCAAAAGGAGAGTATATGCCTTCTGCATATACTCTCCTCCACATTTTCAAGAGAACAATGGATTACTCGACATACGCCCATTTCAAGCTGTAATCGCCGCCGAACGGGTGCGAAACGAGATCTTTGACATACTCGCGTTGCAAGTAGGCAGCGCCGCGCTGATACAGCGGAGCAAACGGCATTTCTTCAAAGATGATTTTTTCGGCTTTCAGCATAGTATCCCAACGGGCTTGCAAATCACTAAGCAACGTTGTTTTCGCATCTTTGATCAATTTGTCGTATTCAGCGTTCGACCAACCTGTTTGGTTATGCGGGTTATTTGTCGTCCACAAGTCAAGGAACGTCATCGGGTCTTGATAGTCCGGACCCCAGCCGGAGAACGACAAATCATATTGCATGTTGCTTTCGAGTTTCAGCTTTTGCGCAAACGGTTGTTGTTTAATGTTCACAGTCAACCCCGGCAAGTTTTGCTCAAGCTGCGCTTTTATATACTCGCCGATTTTCTTCGCGCTGTCGCTGTCATAGTTCAGCAGCTCGACCGTGAATTTGTCTTTGCCCAACTCTTTTTTCGCTTGCTCCCACAGTTTTTTCGCTTCATCGACATTGTAGGACATTAAATCGCCATTGGCATCACGGAAGTCTTTGCCGTCCGGACCGGTTACAAAATCTTTCGGAACCGCATAGTTGGCCACAACAGAACCGTTATTCAACAATGTTTTTACCATCGCTTCTTTGTCGATGGCCATCGCGATCGCTTTGCGGGCGTTGACGTTGTTCAGCGGTTCTTTTTTCGTGTTCATGCGCAACCAGAACAGAGTTGGCTCCAATTCCGTTTTGAAGTTTTTATCATTTTTATACTTATCAACAAATTCAGCCGTCAAACCGACGCGATCGGCTTGTTTCGTTTCATACAAATTGACCGCTGTCGCCGTGTCTTTCACGACTTTGACATTGACTTTTTCGAGCTTCACCGTGTCTTTGTCCCAATAGTTCGGGTTTTTCGTGTAAACCCAGCCTTGTTCGTGCTTCCATTCGCTCAACACGAACGGGCCGTTGTACAGCGTCGTGTTGGCTTCGAGACCGTATTTGTCGCCTTGCGCTTTCACGAATTTCTCGTTTTGCGGCATGAACGAGCCGAATACCGTCAGGCTGATGAAATACGGAATCGGGTTTTTCAGCTCCACTTGAAGCGTGTGGTCATCAAGCGCCTTAACGCCCAGCTGGTCAACTGGCAGTTTGCCAGTGTTGACTTCTTCCGCGTTTTTAATGTCGTACATAATGTACGCATATTCGGCTTTCGTTTTCGGATCAAGCACGCGCTTCCAAGCAAACACGAAGTCGTGCGCCGTCACCGGATCGCCGTTCGACCACTTCGCGTCTTTGCGAAGCTTGAACGTGTACGTTTTGCCATCGTTGCTCACTTCATGGCTTTCCGCTACTCCCGGCACCGGTTTGTTGTCTTTGCCTAAGCGGTACAAACCTTCCATGACGTTGTTCAAAACGATAAACGATACTTGGTCGGTAGCGAGCGCCGAATCAAGCGTTGGAATTTCCGAAGAATCGAGCAAATTCAGCACTTGCTCCTTTTGCTCCGCCGGCTTTTCGTCGCCCTTTCCACCTTGGGCATTGTTGTTGTCCTTGCCGCCCCCGCCGCACGCCGCTAAAAACGTCGACAGCGCGAGAAGCAGGACGAGGAAGAATGAAAATCGCTTCTTCACTAAAAAACCCCCCTTAAAGATTATGTAGTGTATTACAAATCTTCTGAACCATTTGATTTCAGAAGATTGTACTTACATGCCTTATTATACCTCGTGTTAGTATACTTGAAAAGAATTTTTTTATTTCCTCAAATAAAAATTTTCGAATTACTTATGATCCAAAACAAAGCGCCGTATTCTTACCAAGATGCATTGTACCTATTTTCAGCTCATTTGTAAATAAAAAATTTCTGTCAACAATTCAGAAAGCGCTTACAATATAACTTTTCTCCGGCTGCCGCGAGCGCTCGATTCAGAGCGATTCGGCCATTTTTATTTTTCTTTCTGTTTTTTGATATAATTTTGTCAATCAAGTTGACCACCTTGTTTCGAACGCGAACCAAACGAACGCGGGATATGATAAAATAAGGGCAACGACTGACAAGGCGAGGGGAAGGATGATGAAACAGACTGCGGTTCGAACCGGATGGCTCATCGCCGCCATGATGGCAGCCGGTGCGCTCATCGTCGCTTGGCAAGGGACATGGACGGCTGTCGCCTTCATTAACGCCACCTTTTTGCTCTCTTTAGTGCCGCTGTCATTGGGGGGGCTTTTGTTTGTTTATGAACGCGGGTTTTTCAGCGGATTTGCGTATGGATTCCAAAAATGGCGCAAGAGCGCGGGGACAAAGGCGGAGCGGTATCTTGAAGAAGCGGCCGCGGAGCAGGAACCCTCACAACCGCCCGGCCCGCGGCGTTTTGCGGTCACTTATCCGCTTCTTTTGTCCGGACTCCTTCTGTTTCTCGCGATGATCGCCGCCGGATACGCCGTGCAATAAGGTTGCAACAGCATCATGTTTTCCGTATAATATAAGGCAAATCGAAAACCAATCGGGCGATGAGAAAGAAAAGTACATATGGCGATGCCTTCAGAGAGCTTGTGGACGGTGCGAACAAGCGGCTAGCCATATGGAATGGGCTTTCGAGCTTCCCGCCGAACCGGCGATGCAGTAGGCGAGGACGTTCCTCCGCGTTACAGGAGGCCATGCGTGAGGCATGGGCTAAGCGATTGCGCTATGGGCGCAATAAGTAGGGTGGCACCGCGGTCCTACCGTCCCTATCCATGGGAGGGAAAGGACCGTTTTTATTTTTGGTTTAAGGGAGTGAAAAGCGATGAAAACGATTTTTTCTGGCATTCAGCCAAGCGGCGTCATCACCCTTGGCAATTACATCGGGGCGCTGCGGCAGTTTGTCGAGCTGCAGCATGAATACAACTGCTATTTTTGCATCGTTGATCAACACGCCATTACCGTTCCGCAAGACCCCGACCAATTGCAGCAAAACATTCGCCGCCTCGCCGCCCTCTATTTGGCGGTTGGCATCGACCCTGCGCAGGCGACGCTGTTCATCCAGTCTGAAGTGCCGGCGCACGCTCAAGCGGCTTGGATGCTACAGTGCCTCGTTTATGTCGGCGAACTGGAACGGATGACGCAATTTAAAGAAAAATCGGCCGGCAAAGAGGCGGTCAGCGCCGGGCTGCTCACGTACCCGCCGCTGATGGCCGCCGACATTTTGCTTTATAACACCGACATCGTCCCGGTCGGCGATGACCAAAAACAGCATATTGAATTGACGCGCGATCTAGCCGAGCGCTTCAACAAACGGTACGGCGAGCTGTTCACGATTCCCGAGGCGCGCATTCCGAAAGTCGGCGCCCGCATTATGTCGCTCGTCGAGCCGACGAAAAAAATGAGCAAATCCGACCCGAACCCGAAAGCGTACATTACACTGCTTGACGACGCGAAAACGATCGAGAAGAAAATCAAAAGCGCCGTCACCGACTCGGAGGGGACGATCCGCTACGATAAGGAGGCAAAGCCGGGCATTTCGAACTTGCTCAATATTTATTCAACGTTATCCGGTCAGCCGATCGAGGAGTTGGAGCGGCAATACGAAGGAAAAGGGTACGGCGTCTTTAAAGCCGACCTCGCCCAAGTGGTCATCGAGACGCTCCGGCCGATTCAAGAGCGATATCACCAATGGATGGAAAGCGAGGAGCTTGATCGCGTGTTGGACGAAGGGGCAGAAAAAGCCAATCGGGTGGCAGCAGAAATGGTGCGCAAAATGGAGCAAGCCATGGGACTTGGGCGTCGGCGGTAATGCCGGACAAAAAACGGGCGGGCGCTAAGCGCCTTCGCCCGTTTTTAATTCACCTTTGGTTCTTGCTCCATTTCCCACAACTTTTCGAAAAACGGCTGTCCCTTGATCAAGTGTTCGCATAGCTGCTCGTGGCGCTTGGACCAACCGTGCTTCGTTTCTTCATACAGCCGCGTCCACGCTTCTTCAAACGACATTTTTTGAATATCGGCGTATTTTTCCGGCGCCCATTCCGTATACCAATACCGCACTTCGGCGCCGTTTTTTGTCGAATACAGCTGATCAAGCGCCATAAATAGCAGCTGCTTCAGCTGTCGCTCCTTGCGCGTCAACCCCCACATCAGTTCTGGCGCGGGAGATAAAATATGGTATTCTTTGTTGTATTCGGGCAGCGGATAGTCCCGTTCTTCGGCGTCCGCCACCATCTCATAGACAAGCTGTTCCTGCCGGGGGATCAGGCGGCTTTTGCGAATCGGAATATGGTAGCCGATCGTATCCACCGCCAAAATGCCGGCCCCGTCGGTCACAATGAAACAATAATCCAACGGAATGCGCTCATGGTTTTTGCGCACATACGCTTTTTGATACACATCATCTAGCAACAGTTTGGGAAGATCAGACAGACTGTTTTCGATATAATGGAACAGAGCCGGGGTCACTTTTAGCAGCGGCACTTGGTCGAGCAGCTCGATTTGATCGTCCTTGCGCCATTCATGAAAATGGCAGACGTTGTATCCGTTCTCTTCGCCTTCAAACCAGTTCACCCAGATGTCATGCAAGCAAAGCATGTGATACCCCTCACTTCCAGACGTGTTTGTCCATCAGTATAGGCAGAGGGGCAGAATTTTATTCCATTTCGTCCTCTTTTCCCCACTACGGGCCGCGGCTTGGAAACGACAAACTTCCCCAGATGAAAAGCAGGCCGATCGGCAGCAAATAACATTCGGGCCGCCTGGCAATGTAAACCCAATAGTCGCAAAAGCCGCGCTCAGGAGTGATGAGGTTTAAATAGGCAATCGCCATCATGCCGCCGACGACGGAAAAACCGAAGCCGACCAAATAAAAAAACAGGCGGACCATCGGGCTTCCCTTCCTTCTTGTCCACTTTCCTCGTTTTACATATATGTCG
Organism: Geobacillus sp. C56-T2; assembly: GCF_007829715.1. Taxonomy (NCBI): domain Bacteria; kingdom Bacillati; phylum Bacillota; class Bacilli; order Caryophanales; family Anoxybacillaceae; genus Geobacillus; species Geobacillus sp. C56-T2. Next base: position 797,730 of record NZ_VJWB01000001.1, on the reverse strand, counting down.
GCTTTGTGGACGACATGACTGTTCGTTTGCCGCTCCGATGGACAACCTGCTTATTCAGCGTCGGCAAAGCCAGCTAAGGCAGCGATTTGCCTTGCTTCTATCCCCATTAGCTCCGTCAACGAATGCCCTCGCTCAAGACAGCGGCGAACGATGGCGTACCCCACCGCATAGCCGCCCATGTTCGGATACGAACCAAGCCCGTACAAAAGCCGGGCGCTAAGCGGATGCGAGGCGGAAACGTCCCGGTTGGGGGCGATGTAGCGGCGCCAAAACTGTTCGATTTCGCGTTCGCCGTAATACCTCGTCCAACTGGCACACTGTGCGTCGCCGACTGTTTCAGCAACCGCGTGTTCCGCCAATCCTTCCATGACGACGGCGTCGAGCAATGTCGCGTCCCGACCGTCGTTCGGCAACCGCTTGAGACGACATACGTGGTTGTATTCATGCACCACCAATGCGGCGATTTCCTCGTCGCGGTGATCCGGGAGCAAGAAGAAAAACAACTTATCGGCAAACGCCACCCCGCCTTTTCCTTGAAACTCGCGCTTCATCTTTCCGTTGCGGTCATCCGCCGGCAGCAGAAACACCGGCACATCCGGCCCTTTCCACGCCGATCGCTGCCGTTCATAAATCCGGCCGACGCGCGCCCAGAGCCGCTGCTCTCTCATCCTTGGCAACAGGCGCGCCGCCTGCTGGGCGCTGCGATACATCCCATACCGCCGCAAATAGGAGAAAATATCGCGCGCCGACGCCTTGGCAAAAAACGGGACCAACCGCGCGCACAGCCGGAACGGATCACCTTCATCCTCTTCAAGCCATCGATCGGTCGGAAGCAATCCCATCGCTTTTCCCTCCTACCCCTACGGTATGTCGGCAGGGAAAAGACGGTGAACGAAAAGAGAGCCTAACGGTGAAGCGGACCGCCGTTCATTAGGCTTGGCAGTTCCGCTCCGTTCAGGCTCTCCGTTTCTCAATTACCGATAGTTTTTAAAAATCAATGTCGCGTTATGGCCGCCAAATCCAAACGAATTGCTTAACACCGCCCGCACCTCTTGTTTCCGCGCTTCATTCGGCACATAGTCGAGGTCGCATTCCGGATCGGGCGTTTCATAGTTGATTGTCGGCGGAATGACGCCGTCGCGGATCGCCAATACGGAGAAAATCGCCTCCACGGCGCCCGTCGCCCCGAGCAAATGACCGGTCATCGATTTGGTCGAGCTGACCGCCAGCCGATACGCATGATCGCCGAACACTTCCTTGATCGCCGCCGTCTCATATTTGTCATTGTACTCCGTGCTCGTGCCGTGGGCATTGATGTAATCGATGTCCTCGGGCTTCAAGCCGGCATCTTGCAGCGCCTGCCGCATCGCCCGCACGCCGCCCTCGCCGCCCGGCGCCGGCGCGGTGATATGGTACGCATCGGCCGTCGCGCCGTAGCCGACAATTTCCGCGTAAATCTTCGCACCGCGGCGCAGCGCGTGCTCCAATTCCTCAAGAACGACGATGCCGGCCCCCTCTCCCATGACGAACCCATCGCGATGCTTGTCAAACGGACGGCTCGCCGTTTTCGGGTCTGGATTGGTGGAGAGAGCCGTATTCGCGCAAAAGCCGGCGAATGACATTTTCGTAATCGGCGCTTCCGTCCCGCCGGCGATCATGACATCGGCGTCACCGCGCTGAATGACTTTAAACGCATCGCCAATCGAGTTGGCTCCAGTCGCACAAGCGGTGACCGTGCAGGAGTTGATCCCTTTCGTGCCCAAGAGGATCGACACTTGTCCGGCCGCCATATCCGGAATCATCATCGGCACGAAAAACGGGCTCACTCGCCGATAGCCGCGCTGCTGGAAAATTTCAAACTGCTGTTCAAACGTCTCCATGCCGCCGATGCCTGAACCGATCCAGACGCCGATTCGCTCAGCGTTTTGTTCGTTAATTTCCAGCTGGGCGTCTTTCACCGCCATAAGCGCCGCCGCGACGGCGAATTGGGTAAAGCGGTCCATCTTCCGCGCTTCCCGGCGATCGACGAACAACGAGGGGTCAAAATCTTTCACTTCCGCTGCCACTTTGGCCGGAAAATCATCCGGATTCACGCGAGTGACGATATCAATGCCCGACTGGCCGGCAACAATGTTTTTCCACGTTGTTTCCACATCGTTTCCAAGCGGGGTAACCGCCCCGAGCCCAGTCACGACGACTCGTTTTTTTTCCATCGCTCCGTCTCTCCTTTGTGCAAAATGTCTGCGAGCTCAACGTTCGAGGAAGGGAAACCGTCCGACCGTTCCACCGTCCCTACGCAAAATGTCTGCGAGTTCACCGCCCCCAACGCAAGGCGATCGCGCCCCACGTCAGCCCGCCGCCGAAACCGACCATGACGATGACGTCATCATCATGAATGCGGCCTGCCTCGAGCTCCTCAACGAGCGAAATCGGAATCGAAGCCGCCGATGTGTTTCCATAGCGGCGAATCGTCGTCGATATTTTTTCTTCCGGCAGCTCCAATCGCTGTCGAGCCGCTTCAACAATGCGAATATTCGCTTGATGCGGAATGAGAAAATCGACCTCCTCTTTCGCCAGTCCCGCTTTCTCTAGGACGCGAACGCTCGATTCCCCCATTTGCCTGACCGCAAATTTAAACACTTCTCGGCCGTTCATGACAATATATTCGTCCTTGTATAAATATTTTCCTCCTGTCCCATCGGCCCCCAATTCAAACGACAGCATGCCGCGCCCCGACGACACCGGTCCCATGACAACCGCTCCAGCCCCGTCACCAAACAACACAGCGGTGTTGCGGTCGCTCCAGTCGGTAATTTTCGACAATTTGTCTGCTCCCACTATTAATATATACCGATACACTCCCGTGTCAATAAATTGAGCGGCCGTTACCATCCCGTACATAAATCCGGAGCAGGCGGCGCTCAAATCCATCGCTGCCGCCTTCACCGCTCCCAGCCGCTCTTGGATCATGCAAGAAACAGACGGAAACGGCCGATCCGGTGTAACGGTCGCCACTATAATCAAATCGATGTCCTTCGCCTCAATGCCGGCGTTACGAAGCGCCCGCTCCGCGGCAAAATACGCCATATCGGACGTATCGATGTGATCCGGGGCAATGCGGCGCTCCTCAATCCCTGTACGCGTCCGAATCCATTCATCGGATGTATCCATCATTTGTTCAAGATCAAAGTTGGTCAACACCCGCTCCGGCACGTAACGGCCGACACCGATAATTCCTGCTCCCATACCATCCATCTCCTTTTTCTTTCCAAAATATCCCCCATTGCCGAACGAATGAGCATGTACGATCAATCTACATCACCAATTATTATTACTTGGTACTAATTTTAGCGGAAAGAGGGCGGCAATGCAATAGGAAAAACGCCGTCCGCCAAGGGATGGGACCCGTTCGCTCCCCTTCTGACGCATGTTCTCCATGCGAAAACAGCCCGCCACCACGAACCAAAAAGCAGCGGCGGTTGGACACGACAGCTAGGAGGGCGGTGAAAAACCGCTGATTCCCTTACTCAATGAGAGGAATGGGCAAAAAGCAGGATCGATGCAACAAGGTTTTTTTGTTGAGAAATGACATGGCAAAGCCGTATTCACGATGAAATCACCAGCCTCCTAGAAGGCTGGTGAAAAAACGGTTGTTTCTCTTGAACAATAGGGGAGCGTTTGCAAGCCGATCGATCTTGGATGCGACAGGGCTTTTCTATTTGAGAAACGAGGCTGGTAAGCGGCCTGTTTCCTTAAATCACCGCCCTTCTAGGACAATGGTCCAAACCGTTTTTCCCGCTTCCCCATACGATAACGATAAAGCGATCATCGAAAAAGGAGGAGATACGCATGGCCGACAGTCCAGCGCCAAAACCATCCAACAAGGCGACCGATCGTTTTTCCCGCCTGATGTTTCAACCTTTTCCGCCGCGGCGAGCAGAGCGGCAGGAAGAGACGGGGGAAAATGAAGTGCTCCCGCTGCCTGACATTGACTGGGTGAAGCTGTTTGATCAAGTTGGCGCGCTGACCGATTCGCTGCAGCAACTGAAACCGCTGATGAGAAAAATGACATCGCTTGTTGACCTATTCAAAAAATAATTCAAAAGGTACCCACTATTTGGCAGCGGGTCACCCTTTTTCCCTTCCCGTTCCTCTCCCGTTTTCGGGGCCTTTCTCTTCTTTATAAAATGGACAGCCTTTCAGCCGGACTGGTTGCTATTCAAAAAGCGGACCAGCGTTGGCCGGCTGTTCTCCGCACCGGTCTCTGTTTTCCCATCCAGTGCGCTCTTTGATCACGGAAGCTCATTGTGCTGATGAAAAAAGCGAGCGATTTGCGCCGCAAGTTGGGGCCGCTTTTCCGGCAGTTCATCGATGATGCGCACATGGCGGTTGGTCGCTTTCATCCATTGCTCATATCTTCGGCCGTGCAAGGCAAATGGATACGGGCTCACACCGGAGAGTTGCCAAATGATCACAGGAACATCGTGCGGACTCAAGAACAGGGCGGGAACGGCCTCCGGCACTTCTTCTTCTTTCATGCCATACGCGAAGGCGATCTCTTTCATCATCCGCCGGTACATGAGCGGATGGTCCCGTTCATGATCAAGCTGGGCGCGAACATCAAGGCAAGGATTGATCATGGCGACCGCCCGCATTTGCCTTGGCATGGCACTAAGCAGCTGCGAAGCGATGAGCGCGCCCATTCCTTCCGCGACGAGATAAATGCGCGAATTGACAATTTCACTTTTCAGCACGGAGTAAACGAGCTGGCGCGCCAGCCGAACTGCCTTTGGACTTCCCCAATGCCTTCCGTACAAGTGGGACGAAAAGACCGTGTACCCGCGTTTGAGCCACTCCTCGAGCCATTGCCGCCGCGTTGGATGTTCCAGCCAAAAACTCGTCCGTTCATTCACAAAATGGTCGCCATCGCCGATGACAAAAAGGGCAAATCCATTTGGGCGCTCCGGTATATGAACGATGCACCATTGCTCATCAAGTTGAAAAAACCGCTGTTGTCCTGCCATCGTTTCCATTCACCCTTGTTTTGGCAATGCATAATGGTACAGTATACGATATGTCAGGCGAAAAAAAACGTCCGGGTATATGCCTATAGGCGTCATTTATGATAAGATAGAACAAGGAAATGAGACAAAGATGGGAGGAGCAAAAGATGCGCCTATTCTGGACGTTTTTTTGGACGTTTTTGCTCGTGCAAATGGCCACCTACGTCATGAGCTCGATGCAAGGCATCAGCTACGATTTCGCGACCGGCGCGATGCTCGGCGTGATCGTGACAGTTCTGATCATCGTGGTGGCAGCCCTGATTCCGGATGAACCAGCTGGAAATCACCATCATTAACCTTATGGCTTGCAAACGCACAAGAGCAAAGGAGAGGGTATCCCAAAAGGATCGGGATACCCTCTTTCGTTGCTCTATATACGTGCTGACTGTTTCTGCTGCACGATCGATCGTATCGATCTTGAAGGCAGACCACCTTTTCGTTCGACCCCTTGTTGGCGAATGGACCCCTAACAGCCCATCCGCCTTCTTACATCCGAAGCCGAAAAATCTAACAGGAACCCGGTTTTTCCCTGCTTTCTTCATAGCCACATATTCGAACGCCCCGGTTTCCGTCTCCGGCCGCTCCCTTCCTTTCTCGAGCTGGCGATGAAGCGAGCCGCTCGATTGAACATGGCCAGAATCATCCGGATGGCTATAGCGAAACGCGCCGGATGATCAGCCATTTCCGGGCAGCGGACGTTCCGTGCGCTCCTTTTCCAACCAAACGATCAGCCCCGGCAGCAACATGCCGCGAATCAAAAACGTATCCAGCAAAATGCCGATGGCCACAAGAAATCCAAACACGAACAACAGCTGAACCGGCTGCGTCATCAGCACGGCAAACGTCGCCGCCAAAATGAGGCCGGCCGACGAAATGACACCGCCAGTATGGACGACCGCTCGCTCAACTGCCCCCTTGACGGAATGGGTTCGCCACTCTTCTTGAAAGCGCGACACGAGTATGATGTTATAGTCAATGCCAAGCGCCACCAAAAAGACAAACGCATAAATGGGCACGCGGTCGCTGACGGCGTTGATGTCAAACAGCCCATCGGCGAGCCAAATGCCAAGACCAAGCGCGGACGCGAATGAGACAAGAATCGTACCGATCATATACAGCGACCGCTTAACCGATTTTGTCAGCGCGAACAGCAAAAGGAAAATGAGCACCGTCTCCAGCGAAACGATGACAGCGGTATCGCGATGGTTCAGCGCCCGCTCATCCACCTTCGCCGCCGTCTCTCCGGCAAAATAGAGACGTCCGTCAAGCCCGCTTTCGTTGAGAATCGTTTCTTTCCGCTCGATGATCCGTTCTAGCGCATCGATCGTTTTCGCCTCGTACGGGTTTTCCCGAAACGTCAGCGTAAACGAGACGACACGCCCGTCATCCGCCGTGCCGGCCGGGCGCACCTCACTGACAAGCGGCTGCTTTCCGAGTTCGTCCTGCAGCCGGGCAAGCTGTTGCGGGGACAGCGCCTCTTTTCCTTCATACAACACCGTTGTCGGCGCCAACTCCCCTTTGGCAAAATGCTTCTCGAGCAACTCATATCCTTGGCGCGACGGCATATCTTGCGGGAACGATTTGATCAAATCATACTCATAACGCAAAAAAGGCGAATGGCTAGCGAGCACCACTAACAGCGCTCCAATGACCGCTACAGTCAGACGCGGCTTGGCGGCGACAAAGCGGGCGACTGTTTCCCAAAACGTCCGTCTTCCCCTCGCTTTGTTCTCACCGACGCGCGGAATGTTCGGCCAAAACGCTTTGCGCCCAAACAACGTGAACAAGGCTGGAATCAACGTCACCGACGCGATCATAATGACGGCCATCGCTAGGGCGAACGTGGGGGCGAAATTGCGGTAATCGCCCAATTTCGCGAAAAACAACACGAGCATCGCCGCCAACACGGTGCCGCCGGAAAACAACACGGGCAGCCCGGTTTCGCGCATCGCCTGCCTCATCGCTTCCCACTTGTCCTCATGCCGTTTCAGCTCCTCGCGGTAGCGGGAAAAGATAAACAGCGAATAATCGGTGACCGCCGCAAACAACAAAATGGACATGATCGACACCGTTTGTTTCGAGATGACGAGCCCCCCTCGCCCTAACAGCCCGAGCAGCTGCCCGACCACCCCGTACACCATCCCGGCGACGACAAGCGGAATCAGCGCCAAGAGCGGCGAGCGGTAAATGACGATCAGCAGCACTAAAATCAATCCGACCGTTGACAAGAGGAGGACGACATCCGCGCGCGAAAACAAGGCGAGCGTATCGGCCGCAATGCCGGCCGGTCCGGTAATATACAGTTTCATGGCGCTCTTGTTGTTGACCAGTTGCCGAATGTCTTTGTTCAACGTCTCGATCTCTTTCGATTCCAACGATCCTTTATACGTCACAGGAACGACAACGGTTTTCCCGTCTTTGGCGAAAAAGCTGGCGGCCGCTTGCGGCGGAAGAGAAGCGACCGGAACAAGCTTTTCAATCGCCTCTTGATGCTGCTGTTGAATTTGCATCAGCAAACGCTGCAGCGCGTCTTTGGAGACCGGTTCCTTTTCTGAGCGAAACACGAAAATAGCAGGAATGCCGTCATCGGCCTGAAAATACCGATCGACTTTCGCCTGCGCCACCATCGACTGCGCCTCTTTCGGCACCGTTTCGATGCTGGATGCTTCGTATTGCTTCACGTTGGGCGCCAACGCGGCTAATGCCCCGATCGCCGCCAGCCACAACGCCAACGTCCACCACATGCCTTTTTTTGTCGCCACCCAATCCGTGACAGCGCGCAGCCATCTGCTCATATTCATTCCCCCGTTTTTCCTAGTTTGCGCAAAGTGACACATTCGTCACTTTCAGCACAATTTCATGATAAGGGGAAAGTGACACTGTTGTCAATTTCTGTTCAACACACCGTGCATAATGATTTCGCGGATGCTTTCCGCCCATTCCGCCAACGAAATACCGGGAAAATGAGGGACCGCCGCGGACTGGAAAATATACCCTAGAACAACCCGATCAGGAAGATGCGGTTTCATTTTCCCTTCCCGTTTTCCTCGCTGAATCACCGGCTGCACTTCGTCATACATCCGCTCGTGAAATTGCGCGAGACGGCGTTTGTTTTCCTTCACTTTCGGGTGAATCTCGGGAATTTTCTTTCCGATGGCAATCATCTCATGTAGGTCATCGTGGTATAAAATCAAATCGAGCAAAAAGCGAAATTGCTCTTCAAACGTTGGAAAATCGTGAATGCGGGTGAGCTTTTCAAACACTTGTTCCATTTCGTCGACCATATAGGCGGTGATCAATTCCTCTTTGTTCTCGAAATATTTGTAAATGGCGCTGCGCGCGACTCCGAGCCGATCAGCGAGCAAGCCGAACGTAAATCCTTCGTACCCGTGTTCGAGAAGAAGTTGTTTCGTTTGGGCAAACAGTTCTGTCAGCGAAATCTTCCGTTCCCGTGCCACCCGGAAGCCCTCCTTTCGCTCCTCATTATACGTCCAACGCCCGGCGAAGAAAAGAAGCCCCCACCACCGTTGGGGCTTCTTTTTCTCCGACAGGCACATGTTCCCCCTTTACTCGCAGAGCCGCAGCCGCGCTCACGAAGACGGCCGGATGATGATCGTGCCGTCTTCGACATCGACCGTCACGGCGCTATGTTCTTTCACTTGCCCAGCGATCAACGCTTTGGCGAGAGGCGTTTCGATTTGTTTTTGCATAAACCGTTTGAGCGGGCGGGCGCCGTATACCGGGTCGAAACCCGCTTCGGCGATGTATTGCTTCGCCGCTTCGGTCAGCGCGAGCTCGATATGCCGATCGGCCAAACGGCCCGACAATTCGCGGGCGAATTTGTCGACGATGCCTTTTACTTCGTTCATCGACAACGGCTTGAACAAGACGATATCGTCGATGCGGTTTAAAAACTCGGGGCGAAAATGGGCGCGCAATTGGCCAAGCACTTGGTTGCGCGTGCCCTCATCGATGCCGCCTTGGTTGTTTTCCAACAACAGCGGCGAGCCGATGTTCGATGTCATGATGACGACCGTGTTTTTAAAATCGACCGTCCGCCCGTGCGAATCGGTGAGCCGCCCGTCATCGAGCAACTGCAGCAAGATGTTGAACACGTCCGGATGCGCTTTTTCGATTTCATCAAACAACAGAACGGAATATGGCTTGCGCCGCACCGCCTCGGTCAGCTGGCCGCCTTCCTCATAGCCGACATAGCCGGGCGGCGCTCCGATCAAGCGGGAGACAGCGTGTTTTTCCATATACTCGGACATGTCCAAACGAATGAGTTGCTCCTCGCTGTCAAACAGTGCTTCGGCGAGCGCTTTGGCCAGTTCCGTTTTGCCGACGCCGGTCGGTCCAAGGAACAAAAACGAACCGATCGGGCGGTGCGGATCTTTCAAGCCGGCGCGCGCCCGCAAGATGGCATCGGCGACGAGCCCGACCGCCTCCTCTTGACCGATGACCCGCCTGTGCAGCCATTCATGAAGGCGAAGCAGCTTTTCCCGCTCCCCTTCGACAAGGCGGGTGAGCGGAATGCCCGTCCAGCGCGACACGATTTCAGCAATCTCTTCTTCCGTCACTTCTTCACGCAGCAATTTCCCTTCACTTTGCTCACTGATTTCTTGCTCAAGCTGTTTGAGTTGCTTTTCCAGCTGCGGAATGCGGCCATGGCGAAGCTCGGCCGCCTTGTTTAAATCATACTCGTTTTCCGCCTCTTCCAGTTCGCGTTTGGCCCGCTCGAGCGCTTCGCGCAGACGGCGGACGCGGTCAAGCGCTTCTTTTTCCTGCTGCCATTGCGCTTTCATGGCATTCGCTTTTTCACGCAAATGAGCGAGTTCTTTTTGCAATGCCGCAAGCCGCGCGCGGCTCGCTTCATCTGTTTCTTTGCTTAAGGCCGCCTCTTCAATCTCGAGCTGCATGACGCGACGCATCACTTCATCGAGTTCGGACGGCATCGAATCCATTTCCGTGCGGATCGTCGCGCACGCTTCATCGACCAAATCAATCGCTTTGTCAGGCAAAAAGCGGTCAGAAATGTAACGGTCGGACAACACCGCAGCCGCGACGAGCGCGCGATCGTGAATTTTCACGCCATGGTGCACTTCGTACCGCTCTTTCAACCCGCGCAAAATCGAAATCGTGTCTTCGACGCTCGGCTCTTGGACCAATACTTGTTGGAAGCGGCGCTCGAGCGCCGGGTCTTTTTCGATGTATTGCCGGTACTCATCAAGCGTCGTCGCTCCGATGCAGCGCAGCTCGCCGCGGGCGAGCATCGGCTTTAACATATTGCCGGCGTCCATCGCCCCCTCGGCCCGGCCGGCGCCGACGATCGTATGCAGCTCGTCAATAAATAAAATGATGCGGCCGTCGCTTTTTTTGATTTCATTGAGCACCGCTTTCAGCCGCTCTTCAAATTCACCGCGAAACTTCGCTCCAGCAACGAGCGCGCTCATATCAAGCGCGAAAATCGTTTTGTCTTTCAAGCCTTCCGGGACGTCTTTGCGCACGATGCGCTGGGCGAGCCCTTCCACAATGGCCGTTTTCCCGACGCCCGGCTCGCCGATCAACACCGGATTGTTTTTCGTTTTGCGCGACAAAATGCGGATGACACGGCGAATTTCACTGTCGCGGCCGATGACCGGGTCGATTTTCCCTGCTTTGGCTTCCGCCACTAAATCGCGTCCGTATTTGGTCAATGCCTCGTACGTCGCCTCTGGATTCGGACTTGTCACGCGTTGATTCCCCCTTACTTTTGTCAATGCGGCCAACAGCGCTTCACGAGTCACCCCAAACGGCGCCAGCTGCCGGGCGACCGGCTCGGCGCCGCGAGGCAACGCGAGCAGCACATGTTCAACCGATATGTACTCGTCTTGCATTCGTTTTGCTTCCGCTTCGGCTTCCTCAAGCAGCCGCGCCAACGCCGTTGCGATGTACAGCTGTCCTTCTGCCGCTCCATGCACTTCCGGTTTTTGCCGAAGCTGGTGGCGCAGCCAGTCAGCGGCCTTTTCCTTGTCAGCGCCCGAAAGCGCCAACAACCGCGGCGCCAGGCCGCCTTCTTGGTCAAAGAGCGCCAACAGCAAGTGCTCGACATCGAGCTGTTGATGATGCCGTTCTTTGGCGAGCGATTGCGCCGCCACGAACGCCTCTTGCAGTTTTTCCGTCAAACGGCTTGCATCCATGCCGTTCCCTCCATTTGACCTTTTTTGACCATAAATGATTATAGCGGATCCACCGCCCGGTAAGCAAACCAAAAGCCACTCCGCGCTGGGAATGGCTTTTTCGTTTCATCGGCCTTACGGCTTGCGCAAATAAGTCCAATGCCGGTTATGGTTCGACGTTTCCGGAAACGTGTCACCGGCTTTCAGTTTCAGCTTTTTTGGATGTTTCACATTGTCTCCCGTTTCGCCGATCTCAATGTAAATGCCGTTGTTCGGCGCTTTGTCTCCCGGTTTAAAATGGCGCGGTTGACCCATTTGTTTCATCCCCCTTGCTTCGATTGCATTTGTTAGCTTTCCCGGTTTCGCCGCTGTTCATAAGAAGGAAATTGATGGGGAAGCCGCACACGGAGCGCCAAGCCTTTGACAAGGAAAAAGGGTTCCCCTCCGGAAATCCTTTTTCCTTAGGAAGAGCGAAAAAGGAACTCCCGAAGCGGGAATTCCTTTTTCTATAGGATCGACACTAAAATCGCTTTTTGGGCATGAAGCCGGTTGCCGGCCTGCTCAAAGACGAACGAGTTCGGTCCGTCTATAACGCCGGCGGTCACTTCCTCGCCGCGGTGGGCCGGCAGGCAATGCAAAAAGAGGTAATCGGGTTTGGCCGCTTTGACGAGCTCTTCATTCACTTGGTACGGCTGAAACACGCGAAGCCGCTCGGCGCTTTCGCTCTCTTGGCCCATGCTCGTCCAGACATCGGTATAAATCGCATCAGCCCCCGCCACGGCCTCAAGCGGGTCGTGGGTCACCGTGACAGCGGCGCCCGTTTTTTCCCCTATTTGGCGCGCCGCCTCCACATAGGCGGCTTTCGGTTCATAGCCGGGCGGACAGGCGATGGCCACATCCATGCCCACTTTCGCCGCGGCTGCTAGGAGCGCGTTGGCGACGTTGTTGCCGTCGCCGACATAGGCGAGCTTGACGCCTTGGAACGTTTTTTTCACTTCATAAATCGTCAGCAAATCCGCCAGCGCTTGGCACGGATGGTCGTCATCGGTCAAGCCGTTGATGACCGGAACCGACGCGTATTCCGCCAATTCTTCGACCTTTTCGTGGGCAAACGTCCGGATCATCATGACATCGACGTATTGCGATAAGACGCGCGCCGTATCGGCGATCGTTTCGCCGCGGCCGAGCTGCAGGTCGTTGCCGTTCAAGTAGAGCGCTTGGCCGCCGAGCTGGATCATGCCGACTTCAAACGACACGCGCGTGCGCGTTGACGGCTTTTCAAAAATCATCGCCATCGTTTTGCCGACAAGCGGCGTATACGGAATCCCTGCTTTTTGTTTCGCCTTTAAGTCGGCGGCGAGCGCCAACAAATCGAAAATTTCGTCTGTGGAAAAATCAAGCAGCGTTAACACATCTCTTCCTTTCAGTGACATGACTGCATTCATAAAATCACCGCCTGTTCTGCCTGTTTTTTCTTTTCCAGCCAGCTGTGGATCGGCTGCACATCGAGCTGATCGACAGCGAGCGCCTGCAAGAAGAGCTTCAACGTCTCGGGCTCTGTGAAGACGAGCAATTGTCGGGACAACGCAGCCATTCGTTTCGGCGCCTCGCCTTCCTCTTTGCCCAAGTCGATCACTGCCAGCGCCGCATCGCGTTTCACCCACTCAGCAAACGGGAGCTCGGACACCATCACCAGCTGTTTCGCTTCGATTTCCGCCGCCAGCGCCTCATCGATGCCGCCGATGACGTACATTTCATTGGCGTTCGCTTTCTTTTGCAAGTAGGCGTAAAACGCCTTGTACGCCGCTTCTTCCTTCGTCGCGGCGATGCTGATGCCTTCACCGGTCGATTTCATTTCCGGCCCAACAGTCGGGTCAACGCCCGGCAGTTTGTACGTGGAAAATACCGGGTACTTCAACACAACGTACGGCATGACCGCCAATTTACGCATGTTTTCATCGACCATGTCGACAAGCGATTTCCCAAGCAATAATTTTGTCGCAATTTGCGCCAGCGGCACGCCGGTCGTTTTGCTGACGATCGGCACCGTCCGGCTCGCGCGCGGATTGACTTCAAGAACATACACATGGAAATCGGCAATGACATATTGAATGTTCATGATTCCTTTGAAGCCGAGTTTGTTGGCAATTCGGCTCGCATAGTCGATGATTTTCGCTTTTTCTTCGTCTGTGAGCGTCTGCGCCGGCAGCCAAGCGTAGCTGTCGCCGGAGTGGACGCCGGCTTTTTCGACATGTTCGATGATCGTCGGCAGCAACAGGTCCGTTCCGTCTGTCACGATGTCTGCCTCCGCCTCTTTCCCGTCCAAATACGCATCGATCAAAATCGGATACGTCAACTCACCTTGTTCGATCAACGCGGCAAGCTGGATCTCGTTCCGGACGATGAACATGCCGCGGCCGCCGATCACATACGACGGGCGGAGCAGCACCGGATAGCCGATCTCAGCCGCTTTGGCAGCGAGCTCTTCGGCGTTGTTCGCCATCAAGCCGGGGACGTGCGGAATGTCAAGCTCCTCAAGCAACTGGTAAAAACGGTCGCGATCTTCCAGCTGGTCAATGATCTCGTAGGTGACGCCAAGCAGCGGCACACCGGCTTCCTCGAGTCCTTTGACCAAATTGATCGCCGTCTGGCCGCCGAATTGAACAATGATATGCTTGATTTGTTCGGCTTCAATGACATCGAGGACGCTCTCTAAAGTCAAGGGCTCAAAGTACAGGCGGTCAGCGACGGCAAAATCGGTCGACACCGTTTCCGGATTGTTGTTGATCATCACCGTCTCATACCCTTCTTGTTGCAACGCGAACACACTGTGAACAGAGCTGTAATCAAACTCGATCCCTTGGCCGATGCGAATCGGTCCGGCGCCGATGATCAGCACTTTCTCCTTGCCGCTCGCTTTCTTCCGCTCGTCTTCGCCGAAATACGTCGAGTAGTAGTAATCCGTTTCCGAATGGAACTCGGCCGCACACGTGTCAACCATTTTGTACGACGGCACGATGCCAAGCTCTTTCCGCTTGCGGCGCACGTCAAGCTCGGTCACGCCCCACGTTTCGGCCAAAAAGGCATCGCTGCATCCTTTTTCTTTCAAAAAGCGGAAGGTCGCTTCATCAATCGTATCGATTGACACAGCTGCCGCCTGTTTTTCGAGCGCCACGAGCCGCTCAAACGAGCGAAGGAAAAAGCGGTCGATTTTCGTCCATGCGTGAATGTCTTCGACCGTCATCCCGCGGCGGAGCAATTCTAAGATAGCGAAAAAGCGGCGGTCGTCTTTGTCAACAAGCAGTTGTTTCAGCTCATCGTTCGTTTTCGCCGCAAGTTCCGGCCAAAACAGCCCGTTGTTTTTGCCTTCAAGCGACTGCACCGCTTTTTGGAACGCTCGCTCCATGTTGCGGTCGATCGCCATCACTTCTCCGGTCGCCTTCATCTGCGTGCCGAGCTTGCGGTCGGCGTGCGGAAACTTGTCAAACGGCAAGCGCGGAAACTTGACGACGACATAATCCAAGGCTGGCTCGAAGCTGGCATACGTCGTTTTCGTCACCGGATTGACGAGTTCGGCCAGCGTATAGCCGACAGCCAGCTTGGCGGCGATGCGGGCGATCGGATAGCCGGTCGCTTTCGAGGCGAGCGCTGACGAACGGCTGACGCGCGGGTTGACTTCGATTAAGTAGTATTGCTTGCTGTTCGGATCAAGGGCGAATTGAATGTTGCAGCCGCCGATGATCCCTAAGGCCGAAATGATTTTCACCGCTGAAGAACGAAGCATTTGGTATTCCTCATCCGTCAGCGTCTGCGACGGCGCGACGACGATCGAATCGCCGGTGTGGATGCCGACGGGATCAACGTTTTCCATATTGCAAACCGTGATGCACGTATTCGATTGGTCGCGCATTACTTCATATTCAATCTCTTTAAATCCGGCGACGCTCCGCTCGATTAAACATTGGCGAATCGGGCTTTCGGCTAGGCCTTTTTCCACGAGCGCAATGAACTGCTCCATGTTGTCGGCAATGCCGCCGCCCGTCCCGCCGAGCGTATAGGCAGGACGAATAATGATCGGAAAACCGATTTTTTCGGCAAACGCGACCGCTTCTTCGACGCTTGTGACAATTTCGCTCTCCGGCACCGGTTCGCCAAGCTCTTGCATCAGCGCGCGGAACGCTTCGCGGTCTTCTCCGCGCTGAATGGCTTCAATCGGTGTTCCGAGCAGTCTCACCCCGTATGTTTCCAGCACGCCGGCTTCATGCAGCTGAAACGCCAAGTTGAGCCCGGTTTGGCCGCCGAATGTGGCCAGCAGCCCATCCGGCCGTTCCTTGGCGATGATCGCTTCGACGGCGTCGACGGTGAGCGGTTCAAAATAGACGGCATCGGCGTGAACGTCATCGGTCATGATCGTCGCCGGATTGTTGTTCACTAAAATGACGCGGTATCCTTCTTCTTTTAAGGCGATGCACGCCTGCGTGCCGGAATAGTCAAACTCAGCCGCTTGGCCGATGACGATCGGCCCCGACCCGATCAGGAGAATCGATTGAAGCGAGGAATCTTTAGGCATAGACTTTCTCTCCCTTTGCGACGGTTTGCAAAAACTCATCGAAAATATAGCCGGTATCGTGCGGCCCCGGATGCGCCTCCGGATGGTATTGCACCGATAAAATCGGCTTATGGCGATGGATCATCCCTTCGATGGAGCCGTCGTTGACGTTGATGAAGCGAATGGCAAGCGGTGTGGCCGCCAAACTGTCCTCTTTGACAACATAGCTATGGTTTTGCGACGTCATGACGACGTTTTGTTTCACCGCGTCCCACACCGGCTGATTCGCTCCGCGATGACCGAAGCGGAGCTTTTCCGTATCCGCCCCGTACGCCAAGGCGACAAGCTGATGGCCAAGGCAGATGGCGAGCGTCGGATACCGATCGATCAGCTGGCGAATAACGGGAAGCTGATGGCGCAGCTGTTTCGGATCGCCAGGGCCGTTGGAGAGGACAAGCCCATCCGGCTTGAGCGCCTCAATTGCTTCCGGCGTCGTATCGTGCGGCACGACCGTCACCCGGCAGCCGCGCGCAACGAGCGAGCGCAAAATCGATTTTTTATAGCCGAAATCGAGGAGCACAATATGCGGCCCCCCGCGGCCATACGTCTCCATTCGTTTCGTCGACACGGCGCGCACCGGGAACGCTGCTTCTTCACGGAAGGCAGAAGGAACGGACGACAAGCTTAACTCCGCCATCATCGTCCCTTCGGTGCGGATTTCTTTGACAAGGGCGCGCGTATCGACGTGGGTGAGCAGCGGAATGTTCCAATGCCGCAAATATTCTGCCAGGCTGTATTTCGCCCCGTAATGAAACCCTTCACGGCTCGCCTCGTAGACGATGACCGCCTCCACATGCGGGCGCTTGCTTTCAAAGTCTTCTTCATTGATGCCATAATTGCCGATGAGCGGATACGTAAAGACGATCATTTGATTTTTATACGACGGATCGGTCAGCACCTCTTGGTACCCGGTCATGCCGGTGAAAAAGACGATCTCCCCGCTCACCTTTTCCGCCAGCGGAACGGCGAGCTCGCCGCTGAACGTTTTTCCGCTGGCCAGATGCAAGTACGCTTTCATTGGCGCCACCTCATCGTTTGATTTTTATAACCGTTAAGGAATTTTTATGCATGAACAAGAATAAAAATGAGCCCCTTCAACCATCGGGTGACAACACGGCCGACGCCTCCGCGTTTTTCAACACCGCTGCCAACATGTCGACCGCTCGATCGATTTCCGCTTTCGTGACGACAAGCGGCGGCAGCAGGCGGATCACCTTTGGTCCGGCCGGCAAAACGAGCAACCCGCTTTCATGAATTAAAGGCAACAGCGGCGCGACGTCCATTTGGCATTCCACACCGACGAGCAGTCCGAGCCCGCGCACGTCCGTGACGATGTCAAGCGGGGAGAGCGCCTCGTTTAACCGTCCGAGCAAGTAGCTCCCCTTTTCTTGCACCTCTTGCAAAAACGCCAGATCGAACACGACCTCAAGCGTCGCCTTGGCGGCGGCCATCGCGATCGGGTTGCCGCCAAACGTCGATCCGTGCATCCCAGGACCGAACGACTCCTTTAAAAACGCCTTGCCGATCATCGCACCCACCGGAATGCCGCTGCCAAGTCCTTTGGCGACCGTCATGATATCCGGCTCAATGCCAAAATGCTGGTAAGCAAACGGCTTCCCGGTCCGACCGATGCCGGTTTGCACTTCGTCAATGATCAGGAGCGCGCCGTATGTTTGGCACAGCTCGGCCGCCGCTTGCAAAAACGCCGGGTCCACCGGGCGGACGCCCCCTTCGCCTTGGACGACCTCAAGCATCATCGCCGCGATCTCATCGCTCATGGCTTCTTTCAGCGCAGCCACATCATTGAACGGCAAATGGATAAATTCCGGAAGGAGCGGTCCGAATCCGCTATGCACTTTCTCCTGCCCGGTCGCCGCCATCGTCGCAAACGTCCGGCCGTGAAACGATTGCTGGAACGTAATCACTTTGTGCCTTCCCGTATGTTTGCGCGCCAGCTTTAACGCCGCTTCGTTCGCCTCGGCCCCGCTGTTGCAGAAAAAGACGCAATCTCCGGCGCTATGAGCGACAAGCAAGGAAGCGACTTCTTCCTGAATCGGGATCGTAAACAGATTCGATACGTGCCAATATTGATTGAGTTGCTTTTCAATCGCCTGTTGGACGTGCGGATGACGATGGCCGAGGTTGCAAACAGCAATACCGGAGACAAAATCGAGATATTGTTTTCCGTTGACATCGGTCACCACCGTGCCTTCCGCCGATTGCACAGCAATCTTCCAGCGGTTGTATGTCGGAAACAGCGCGCTCATGATGAGTAGACCCCCACTTCGTTTTCTTTTCGAATCGTTGTCCCGTGCCATGTCCCTTGCTCATAAAACGGCGTTTTGCCGCTGACGATCACCACTTCCGGCAGCGCATCGGACAAGGCGGAGAGCGCTGCCTTCACTTTCGGGATCATCCCGCCGGTGATGACGCCGGCTTCGAGCAACTGCTCGACCATCTCCGCTGTCGCTTCCTCGACGAGCGCGCCGTCTTGCAAAATGCCAGGCACGTTCGTCACAAAGGCGAGCTGGCTCGCGCCGATGGCTGCGGCCACCGCCCCGGCCGCCGTGTCGGCGTTAATGTTGTACGTTTGCCCGCTTTGGTCGACGCCAAGCGGGGAAATAACCGGGATGTAGCCCGCTTCAAGCAGCGTGCGCAAAAGACGGGAACGAACCGTTTTCACCCGGCCGACATAGCCAAGTTGATTCAAGTCAATCGGTTCCGCTTCGAGCAGCCCTCCGTCCACGCCCGAAACGCCGACCGCCGGCAAGCCGCGCTGGGTGAGCATGGCGACGAGCTGTTTGTTCACTTGGCCCGAGAGCACCATTTCTACAACGGCAAGCACGTCTTTGGTCGTTTTCCGCAAGCCGTTGACAAACTCGCTCGGCACCGCCAGTTTTTTCAACATTCGCCCGATTTCCGGGCCGCCGCCGTGGACGATGACGACATTCATCCCTTGTTCGCGCATCGTTTTCACGCTGGCAAAAAAGGCGGGAGACAGCTCATCAAGCACGCTGCCGCCGCATTTGATCACGACCGTGTTCCCCATTTCTCTCTCCCCTTATGTCCGGTAGCTGGCGTTAATTTTCACGTAATCGTACGTCAAGTCGCAGCCCCAAGCGATTCCAACGCCATCGCCGATATGAAGATCGACGTCAATGACGATCATGTCGTTTTTCAGGTAGGCGGCCGCTTCCTCTTCGGAAAACGGCTGCGGCTCGCTCCCTTTCAACATTACGATCGGCCCGATGGCAACATCGACGTTGTCCGGGTTCACGTCGGCATCCGCATAGCCGATCGCGCCGATGATCCGCCCCCAGTTGGCGTCTGCGCCGTAGACGGCCGTTTTCACCAAGTTGGAGCCGACGATTTGCTTGGCGATTTTTTTCGCTTCGTCATCCGTTTTCGCGCCGCGCACGCGCACTTCAATGAGCTTTGTCGCTCCCTCGCCGTCTCTCGCGATTTGTTTGGCCAAGTCCTCGCACGTTTTTCGCAGCGCCTCATAAAAGTTTTCCCACTCCGGATGATCCGGCGTCAGTTCATCGTTTCCAGCCAAGCCGCTTGCCATGACGATGACCATATCGTTCGTCGACGTATCGCCGTCGACCGTAATTTGGTTAAACGAAACGTCCGTAGCCGCTCGCAGCGCCGCCTGCAGCACCGGCGGCGAAATATTGGCATCGGTCGTAATGAACGCAAGCATCGTCGCCATGTTCGGGTGAATCATCCCCGACCCTTTCGCCGCCCCGCCGACCGTAACCGTCTTGCCGTCGATTGTCGTTTGATAGCACGCATGCTTCATCACCGTATCGGTCGTTAAAATGGCCGTTTGAAACGCTTCAGCATCCGCCATCGTCGCTCCTGGGGCAAGCGTTTCGATGCCGGCGCGGATTTTCTCCATCGGCAAATATTCCCCGATCACGCCCGTTGAAGCGACGGCCACATGATGCGGCGCAAGGCCGAATTGTTTCGCGCACAGGTCGCGCATTTCATACGCGTCGCGAAGCCCTCGCGCACCGGTGCAGGCGTTCGCGCAGGCGCTGTTGACGATGACCGCCTGCAATGTTTGCTCGACCGCAAGGCTTTCCTGCGTCACTTTCAGCGGCGCGGCCTGAAAATGGCTTTGGGTATACACCGCGGCGGCCGAAGCTGGCACGTCGCAAATAATGACTCCTAAATCGTTTTTCGAATAGCGCAGCCCGGCTTGCACTCCAGCCGCTTGAAATCCTTTCGGCGTGACGATCGTTCCATCGGCAAGCGCCGTCACTTGCGCCGTTTGTTTCGTCATTGTCATCGTTCGTTCCCCTTCCTTACGGATAGATCGGCAAGGATGGGAGGCCCGCCGCCTCATCCCACCCCATCATCAAATTGAAGTTTTGCACCGCCTGCCCGGCCGCCCCTTTCATCAAGTTATCGATCACCGCCACGACCGTCACCCGTCCCGTCCGCTCATCATAGGCGAGGCCGATGTCGCAATAGTTCGAGCCGTACACTTCTTTCGTTGCCGGAAACTGCCCCGGCTTGCGAATGCGGACAAACGGCGAATCTTCGTAACTTGTTTTATATAAATCTAGTAAATCGCTAAGGGAAAGCGGCTGTTTCGCCTTCGCGTACATCGTCGCCATAATGCCTCTTGTCATCGGGATCAAATGGGTGCTGAACGTGATCGGCTCCATCGCCTCGTTCCATGTTCCGAGCATTTGTTCAATTTCCGGAATGTGCTGATGGGTATTCACTTTATAAATTTTCACGTTTTCGTTGACTTCGGAAAAATGCGTCCCGAGCCCTGCTTTCCGTCCCGCGCCCGACACGCCCGACTTCGCATCAACGATGACCGAGTCTTCGCTGACCCATCCTTCTCTGACAAGCGGAGCCAGACCAAGCAGCGTCGCCGTCGGATAGCAGCCCGGGTTGGATAAAAGCTCGGCCTCGCGGATCGCTTCCCGGTTCCACTCGGTCAATCCGTACACCGCCCGCTCCAAATACGCGGCCGGCGCCGCCTCACGCCCGTACCATTGTGCGTACAGCGCGCCGTCTTTCAAACGGAAATCACCCGATAAGTCAATCACTTTCACTCCGCGGTCGACAAGCGCCGGCGCCCACTCCCCCGACACCCCGGGCGGCGTGGCGAAAAAGACCGCGTCATACTTGGCGAGCGCCTCGATGTCCAGTTTATGCAACACCACATCATCGATATCACCGATGTGCGGGAAACTCTCCGATAAATGAATCCCATCTTGCGACGACGAATAGACGTCACAGCGGTCAACGTGCGGATGCCCATGCAACAAGCGAAACAGCTCCGCGCCGCTGTATCCCGTCGCCCCGATGATTGCCACTTTCATGACGTTCCCCCTCACCCGTGTGCCTCATGTAGTACCCATTATAATACTGTATAAAAATAAAATCAAATGTATATTTAATAATTTTTGAGGAATTTTTTTCTTTCTCATTCACCTCCCAACGGAGCGGCCAAACCTGCTCTGACTGCACTGATGGAATCCATTCTTTTACCCATCCACCATTGACTCCAGCGTACAGACGATCACGAAAGATTCAACCAATGTTCAACAAGTTTTCAATCTTTCCACTATCCTTATATTGACTTCCCTCTTTTTTCCTGTACACTGTTATATAGCGACACATTCTACGCAAGGTTGTGATCCGATGAACGAGGTTGAATCTCGTGAATGGCAAAAATGGCTTCCATCACTTGGACATGATCTTCGCCTTGAGAAAGGAACGTACTTGTTTCAAGAAGGGGAAAAGGCAGACGAGATTTACTATATTCAATCGGGGAAAATCCAAATCAGCAAAATGGACATGGACGGGCGAGAGCTGACGCTGCGCATTTGCAGTGAGGGCGATTTGATCGGCGAGCTGACGCTCTTTTGCCCGGGCGCCCGCTATATGTTGACGGCGAAAGTGCTGGAAGACGGCGTCGTTTCCGCCATTAAGCGCGAGGCGCTCGAACAAGAGCTCGCCAACAACCCGAAGCTGGCCATCGAGTTCATGAAATGGATGAGCCTCCATTTCCGCAAAACGCAAACGAAATTCCGCGATTTGATTTTGCATGGCAAAAAAGGGGCGCTCTATTCCACGCTCATCCGCCTTTGCAACAGCTACGGCGTGATGAAAGAAGACGGCATTTTGATCGACCTCCCTCTTACGAACCAAGAACTTGCCAACTTTTGCGGCACCGCCCGTGAAGTCGTCAACCGCATGCTCGGCGACTTGCGGAAAAAAGGCGTCATCTCCGTGCAAAAAGGAAAAATTCTTGTCCACCATTTGCAATACTTGCGCGATGAGATCGCCTGCGAAGGCTGCCCGCCCGAGCTGTGCAGCATTGACTGACAGGCGGGTGCGGCAAAAAAGAAGGGGCTGACCTCCAAAGATCGCCTTACGCCCTTTGGAGACAGCCTCTTGAAACTTCAATCATGGTTGTCTTCTCCAAACAATTTCTCTCTCCTCCGCCGCTTTTCTTGTCTCAGGTTGTTTTTGGCTTGCAAAAAATAGCGCCGGCCGTCTTCATCGTATTGGTACGTCACAAACGGCGCACTTTCGCCTTCTCGGGTGATCGCGACAAGTGGATCAGCGGCGCTCCGTTCATACCGATACTGGCCGTCTTGGAAGCGGTTGCCCGTTCACATTGTGCGTGATCGTTTCATCACCTTTATATAAGAGGCTAGTGATTTCGTGCAAAATACCGCTGAGTTCCACCCATTTCTCAATGAGAGAAACCTCGCAAAATCGGCTTTCTTTTCTGAATGAAAATGCCTCCAATTGGTGTGTGGCAGCGGTTTTTCACCGGCCTTCTAAAAAATTTCTGATTTATACTTCGATTTAATTTTCATACTCCCAAATAGCGTAACAACTAATAGCTAAAGCTGTTTCGCCCCAAGTTTTTCTTGAACAATGGGCAAGTATTTTTTTGAGACGATCCTCTACACTTTTAATATTAAAGTCTTTCATGATAAACAATCCTCTCGCTATCTCCAATCCTGACTTTTCCACCATATTTTCTAACCTTTTTGGACTTGTAACATAAATAGTAAATACTTCAGCAGAATCCGAGTTCCCCTTGATACCAATATCCGCTTCAATTTCTATCCAAAAATCATCAACCTTCTCTCCCCAGTCTTCCTCCATTATCGTTAAACAAAACAATTCAGGGATTATCATGTATACGACTCCCTTCATGTATATAGAACTTTTCTAAGAGGCCGGTGAAAAACGGCAATTTCCTTTGATCGATGGGAAGAACGTATGAAAAGCGATCCCAATGCTACAAAGCTTTTCGATTTAAGAAACGATGCTCGAGAGCATGATGTGCCCTTTTGTCACCGCCCGTCTACATCTATAATACATGCTCATTGAAAAATTAACTTTTGACTTCTCCTGCAACGAGCTTCCTCCCCCATGGCTCAGCCTGCAGGTTGAGCCTACAAGATCTTTGGAGGAAATGATGCAGCGCTTAGGGTGTGCAGGATAACGGAGAGGTTAACTCTTCATGTTGCATGTATATAGCTTCCCCCATCGCTCCGCGTTACACATTACTTGATGCCGTTAGAATAATTTAGGAACAATGTATTAGCAATTTCTTGTGGAATTTGTTGATTTACAAAATTGAGTGCCACCCACGATAGAACTGTTTGATCAATAGAACGCCCAGTTTTTAAAATCGGCAATAAATCCGCACCATTGTTCCTATTTTGAAGCCCTAAAACACAAATCCCATAACATCTTTCTCCCCATATTGCCCATTTCATTGAAAGAGGTAGCCAAATAATGGTATAAGAATTGTATAACAACGCATCCGCCGGACTTTCCTCAGGGCCTAATTCAAGAACATCTAAATATTCATCAGGTGATAAATGGACCGGGAGTTTCATCCAATTATAATAATTAAACTCTTTGTAAAAATATTCTACTGGATTAGGGTCCAACACTGCGGTAAGGACATAATCATCTTTCGTTTCTTTAGATAATTGTTGGATTGTGCTCCAAAAATCTTCGTCCATTCCCCAGTCAAACTCTTCAAACAAAAAATAATTGAATTGTTCTCGGAATACCTGTTTAGGCAATCTATTTTCCAAATAAAACGCATCACTAGCCATTTCTATTAGCTTATTAAATTCCTTTTTATCCCTAACAAATAAAGCTTCTAAATTCACTGGAATCACCCTATTTTAACTTCTTTTGCTCCCTTTTGGATTGGGAAAGGTCTATTTCTTTCGTTTCAATTTCTTTATCGTGATGTTGATATCGTCGACCAGCGCGCTTTCACTTAACCATTTCCAAAATTTCTTTTTTGTTAAATACGTTTTTTCCTCAACAATTCTTTCAAGTCTTGATGCATCATCAGCATTTCCATATCTACCTATTGCAAGTATGGCATGAGCCTTTAGTGTTATATTAAAATCACCCGTTAAAATTTCAAAGAACTTATTTACTACATCTCTCGTAACTTTGTCCTTAGGAAATTTTTCTGCGAAAGCAAGTAGAGTAACGGCACTAAAAATACGCTCAAATGCCTCACTAAAGAGATCTTCTATTATAACGTTTGATGCTTCTGGATGATCAAATGAATGATAAATAGCCTCTGCTAATGCTTTGTGAGAATAACGGGAATCTGGTTTTCTGTACTCCTTGATTATTTCTTCTATTCCATACATTATTTGTAATTTCGCTACCTTGATTTGTTCCAGTGCCTCTTTGTTATCCGTTTTGATTTTGTCTAATTCTCTTATAGCATTGTCATCGCCAATTGTTCCTATCATAGCTATATCTGCGATTAAATCCGTGCCACTTTTTTTAGATAAATTGTGAATTTTTCTTTTTAATTGAGTTTCTTTCCCCTCTAAAAAATCCAATACACTTTCTGCATAAGCTTTAACAAAAAATATCTCTGCCTCATCTTCAAGAATAGCTTTCAGAAAAGGGATGACACTACTGTCATTTACTAATCTCAATGTTTCTAATATCCCAATCTTACCATTAGGATCTACTTTATAAAAGTATTTTTGTAAGATAGTAATTATATCCCTTCCCATCTTAGCTAAATCTGGAGCAACTATATCTATATTATGCTCATTAAAATTATTAACTAAATCTCTCACCGTCTCCTCATATTGATTCATATTTTTCACCCCTAAAACGAGCGTTGGCGAAGGATCGCACGAATCCATCCGCCCATAAGCGGGACGCGGTGTACATCCAACGAAGAAGGCGTTTCGATCGCGAGTCCCCCCTTGCTTTTCCCAGCCGTCTTGTCGTAAAGGCTCGTGAAAAACTTGTGGATTCCTTGATAATGTGCTCATCGATTCCTGAGGCATCCCCCTGTACATCGACTCTAACCAAGGAAGCAGATTCGTGTCCCCTGCTTTATTTGGTTGTCAGTTTATGTTAGCGGATTTGATCATCTACAGTTATAGTTAAAACTCTCGCAAAATCTTTAATTACTGTTTCAATTTCCTTTTTTATTTCGAAAGGCGGTAAATTAATTATATATCCCTTTTTTGATGAAAAAAACGGTTTGTTGACATTCCAAATATGGATATTTTCTATTAAATACCCCTCTTCTTCATTACCGATTAATTTTCCACTTGAATCGTTAATAGCTAAACAAACCAAAGAATAGTAATTTGTTTCAAAGCATTGACCTTTTTCCATACCATGCTCCTCAATACCTTTCAAAGCATCAACTTCATTAATTCGTTCTAATTTAATATCTAAAATATAGCCATTTTGGACAAAAAATTGCTGATACTGGTTAAGTATATCCACGATTATTTCTTCAATTTGTTCTTCTAGTTCGAAAACTCTCGTTTTTGATAATTCATCCAGTTTGACGGCCTTAAACTTTTTTTTCTTCATCTCTAATTCCTCCCTCCCTCTATAAATATTGATGTATCAAGGCTTTGCGGCCTCTCAGGGGTGTCAAAAAAATATTTTTCGACAAAATCCCTTACATCCTTTTTCAGTTTTGTGGATATCTTACAGACCTAGGGTGCGCTTCGCGGCCACTGCTGGGTATTTTTTACTGCAGTGGGGATAAGCGTATTCGATGCACCCTTGGATCTCTGCATCGCTGATGAGGACGAACCCTCCCATGTCTCCGGGCGTCTTCGCGCCAACATTCCCTCGTTCGGTCTCTTCATCAGGCAGAGGCCGGCTAAGCTCCTTAAGGGACTCAAGGTCGAATGGATGATATCGCG
Source organism: Geobacillus sp. C56-T2 (assembly GCF_007829715.1). Lineage (NCBI taxonomy): Bacteria > Bacillati > Bacillota > Bacilli > Caryophanales > Anoxybacillaceae > Geobacillus > Geobacillus sp. C56-T2. The sequence goes on along the minus strand of NZ_VJWB01000001.1, from coordinate 771,683 downwards.
CCAGCTTCTCCGGTGTCATCCTGTTGTCAAGAGAGTTCCGTTTTACGCGAGAAGATAGGCACTAGGCGGCCCGGACTTGAACATGGGCGAAGACATCTTGCCTCATTCGTTCTCCATCAAACGCTTGCTTCTTCGTGCAGATGGTCAACAACACCTTGAGCAGTTTGCCGCACAACACCACGATCGATTGTTTTTTGGACAGCGGATTCACCGCCCGGGTCGTGTAATCATTATGCAACTCGCGAAACGCCTCATTATGGCGGATCAGGGGGATCATCGTCCGAAACAGAACCGAACGCAGCCGTTTTCGTCCCCGTTTCGAGATCCGTTTTTGCCCTTTGTGCTGGCCGGAGGAGTTCTCCTTGAGCGTCAGGCCCGCGAATTTGATCAGTTGCCGCGGGTCCCGGTAGTGGGCAAAGCTCCCGATCTCGGCCAACAGGTCAACGATCGTGGCATCTCCCAGACCATCCACCGTTTTCAACCACTGATATTCCACGGTCGTTTGCGCCAATGCTGTCAGTTCCGCATCCAGTGCGGCGATTTCCTCCTCCAATTGGCGATATCGGCGGACGAGCGCGGCGATCTCAAAACGGGCCATCTGCTGTCCTTCCGTCACGCCAATGGAATGGCTCGCGGCCTCAAGCAGCTTCCGGATTTTCGGTTTCTGGGGCGCTTTCAGCCCTTCACTTTGCCGGTAGATCTCCACAAGCTCCTCCACGGTGCGGCCGGTGATCTCCTCCGGAAACGGGGTGAGTTCCAGCACGGCCAGCGCCATTTTCCCTAAGTTGGAGAAGACGGCGGAGAACTCAGGAAAATACCGGTCGGTCCAACGGATCATCGCGTTGCGCACAGCTGTATGCTCGTTCATGAACGTCTCCCGCAGCGTGCTCCCGACGCGTAAATCCGCTTCGATGTCGCGAAGGAGCCGAGGGAAGCTAAACCGCCCGTCTTTCGCCAGTCTGGCAATGACCAGTGCGTCTTTGGCATCGTGTTTCGTCGGCAGATTGTCATCGAGCTCTTTCGATCGGCGCACATGCGCAGGATTGACCATGACCAACGGGATCCCTTTTTCCTCAAGGAAATAGGCCAGGTTCAACCAGTAGTGCCCGGTCGGCTCGATCGCCACGATGACCTTGGTTTTCCCAAACTCGTTCATCGCTTGTCGAATGCGCTGATCCAGCTGCTCAAAGCCTTGTTTCGACTGGATGACGGGAAACGATGTCTGGAGCACGCGTCCCCGGGCATCGACGAAGCAGGCATAGTGCTTTCGTTTGGCGATGTCCATCCCTACCACGAGTGTTTCATCCGTGACTTGATCGATCTTGTGATTTTGTGTACAATTCATCTGAAGTCCTCCTTGGCATGAATTCAGGGTCCATTTGTTGGTTGACACCCCTGCATCATACCAAGAGGGCTTTTTTTGTTCAAGTCCTCGGAAAAGCTTCTAACAGGAATGCTCCTAATATAAAGGTGGAACTTAACAGAGTTCCACCTTTATTTATAAGTTATCCCTTAATACGTTTACCATACCATGTCCAACGTTTAGTTCCTTTACTACTTCTTCTAAATTTCCCCTGATAATAGCTCCACCTATTTAACTGCCAATGATAACCATGACCGTTATGAGGGGGATGAAATTCGAATGATTTATATGTGTATCCTATACCCTTACGAGTTCTCCATTTAACACCATAATTTTTAGTAATAAGGTTCATCACCAAAAGATGTACTTGATTTTTACGTTAAAATGTGATAGAGGTCTCTAGACGGACACGCAAAGTAAAACGCTGGATATTTCGATACCCATATCCTCGCCTTTTGATCAATTTTATTTTGTTGTTGATTCCTTCCATTGGACCATTTGAGTAAGAAAAAACGATGCAAGAAAGCACTGCGTCTCTTCGAGTGATGAGTGCCTTGGCCATCCTGCGTACGGCGGCACAATCGCTAAAAAGGTACCGGTCAAACCATTGGGTCAAACGAGTTTCGGCTTGCTTTGTTGTTTGGCTTTTGGATACGTAACGGAAATGTTGAAGTGCTTGATCAACATCACGTAAATAAGCACTTTCTTGGCACCATTGTCGAACTCCCTGTCTCTCTTCTTCTGTTCATTTTCTGGACGTTGGCTGAACAATCGGCACACGCGGCGAACGCTTCCATGTTTGGTTCCGCCTTTGGCAAGGGATTTGCGACAACGTTCCCGTGCATCGGTGAATAACCAAATCACATGGAAGTGGTCAAGAACATGGATGGCTTTTGGACATACCTTTTCCATGGTTTTTCTCATGGCAGGAGCCAAGTCGCTGACTACATACTTCACTTTTTGGAGGCGACGGGTTGAAGCGTCTCCACAATGGCTTCTTCATTTTTTCCAGAAGCAATGGAAAGGACATTCCGAGTCTGTGTGTCCATCACCGCTACTCCGTAATCATGTCCCTTTCGGAAAGCGAATTCATCCACACATACGACGGTAGGATTCGATGTTGGTAAAAGAGCCGGGGCATATTGATAAAACCAGCGTTCTACGGTCGTGTAGGCGAGTTGTAACAAGCGAGCGACTTCTTGAATCGTTTTTCCGATGCATAACTGGGCGACCCATTGTTGAAACGATTCCGTCGCGATACTGTGAGACGGAAGTCCCGGATAAGAAACGGTGAACGTCAGAGAACAGGCTTGGCAACGCCGTCTTTCGATGGGAAGTTCAATCCAAAATAAACCGACCGTATTGGTATAGCCATGAATCCATTGTTTCCGTTTCGATGACATTTTGATGGTTCGTCCGAAGCAAGTCGGGCAGATCGGACAATGAGGAGGGAGGGAAAGTTCAAAAATCCATCGTTCTCCCTCTTTTCGTTCTCCATGAATAAGAAAGCCTGGTAAAGTGATCAAATCTTTGATAAACTGAGATTGCATGCGAAATTTCCTCCATGGTTGATGGTTTGGTTACCTTTACCATACAGGAAATTTCGCATTTTTTGTACCCTTGATCAGAAAACAACTTGATTGTCAAGTACATTTTGTGGTGAAGATCCAGTAATAATCATTATCAACAATAATTGCCATATTCATCAATGCCTATTGGATAGTAAGCCATGTCAGTTACAATCTTATAAAGACTTTCATGTCTTCCTGATAACCAATCTACCGTAAAATCCTCTGGATTTACATAGCCGATATTTGCCTCATTTAATTTATTACATTCAAGCCAATACTTTCTAAATACAGCAATAACTCTTCCTGAATGACATATTGGGTCAAATCTTTCTTTGATGAAATTTTCCAATTCCTCTTCAGTATCAAATTTATTACGATTTATCTCTCTAATTCTTTTTAATCTTTCTTCTTCTTCCTTTACTGCTTCTGTTAGCTCACGTACATACTCGTTAAACAATGTTTCGTATTCTTTCATACTCTATAGTCCCTCCATGTTACGGCCATTCAGTTTCCGGTTTTATACGCCTTATACCCATCATACACCGCAAATCCAGCGTTAACTACAAACCAGAAGAAATGCCCGTCCGAATCCACTAACATTAATCAAAAAGAGGGTGTCCCAAAACGACTGGGACACCCTCTCTCATCGCTATATATAAGCACCAGCCGCTTCCCTACCATACTATATGTTGTGTCTTTCTTGAGGAGAGATCGCTTTTTGGGTCAGCCCCTTTTGAGAGTTACCTTAATCCTTTAAGTTTTGAAACGGTATTATCTTCGAGTTATTAATTTTTGTAGTTTTCCAACAACTTCTCGCAAAACGATTTAGCGGTTTCCTTGTCATGATAGACTGCATAAATATAATCCAAAGCTTCATTTAACTGCAAAGCGTCCGGTAAAAGGGATTCTTTAAATTGGGACTTAACATTTTCTTTGCAAGCAAATACATAAAGCTCCTGATCTCTTTCTCCCCAAATCCCCCATTGTAGAGATGGTGAGGTAAACACTAATTTACAACTATAGTCAACCAGCCCAATATAAATATTCTCCAAAGGTTCTGCGTTTAAGATGTCTAGATAATTTTCGTACGAAAGATCGACCGGGATTTTTGCCCATTCATACCTTTTCATTCTTTCATTATAATCGTTTTCTAGTTCAGCCAATAGAATATATTTATCACCTGATTTTCGAGCTAATATTTGCAATCCGTTCCAGAACTGCTCTTCATACATACCGTGATATTCCCCAAAAAGGAAACCATTATACTCTTTACGAAAGACCTGATTTGGCATGGATTGATTAAGTATAAAAATGTGACTCAATCTTTCTTTCATCTTACTATAATCGTTTTTATTTTTAATAAAGAATTTTTCAAGATTCATTTACTTTTGCCGTTTTCCCTCCTTTTTTAGGATCTGAAGATACTTTCTCTCCATTTCTAGCTCTTGTATGATTGCATCCTTATTCATGTTAGCTCAAAATCCCCCTCCTCTGGATCAACTGGGTTAAAGCGGGGATCTCCAGAGTTTTCTATGAAATAAAAAGAGGAAACACCTTTGAACCCAATCTTATTTTTTAATTCTTACTACTCTTCCAAAACGTTATGAAATCAACACCTATACTTTCTGCCCGCGGCGCTAGTTGGGCGCTAGTCTTAACCAGCACTACGAGCTTAAAAAATACCGGTAATTTCAATTTGAGATACAATGTCTTTTAATTTTTCTTCACCAATCAATGCATGATTTATAAAATCACTTACATTTGTATATTCTTGCTGATTTAAATTATAGTACTTTGTAAGGCAAATGCCTACTTGAGTATTAGTTATTGAATAACGTTCACCCTTATAGATAAATTCTATATCATGCCCAATCTCTATAAGCTCTATTAATTTTTCTAAACTCATATTTTTCTTCCTACTTTCCTCTATCTTTATTCATTGGTCCCACTTTCTCTTTCCATTTATGTCAATGTGGTCCCCCAAAGATGATGTTTCGGATTCCCGTGATCGCTATAGTCCATGTCTTTTTTCGCTCTTCCTTCATCTATACCTAAATATTGTTTCTCATTAATGGTTGTTTGGTATAAGAGAACGGGTTTCTTCTTTAATAGTTCTCTAAGACCTTCGAGTTCTAATGATGGATTTATTATTTCTGAAATGTTCGCTTCTAATGATGAAACGATAATACTACTTTCCTTTATTCTATCAAGGTCAAGACAGTCAACTTCCTTACCTTCAACTTTGAAATAGAACCTACATCGAATATCACCGTCAACATCTCGTGGAAGCTCTAGAAGGCTGTTGAAAACATTGTTCCATTCATAATCTTTCCAAATTTATCCTGTAAATAATATTTTTACTAACTCCATACAATATACTTCCTCTACCAAAATAATAATCAAATGTTAATTTGTTACCTTTTGTATCGTATGCTGTATATTCTTTATGCTGCTTATTTTCTAGATTAATTCCGACAATATCTCCTTCATTAGTTACAACAAAAACCATATTGTGCCCCACAACCAAATTTTCTCCACGACTAACATTCGATTCCCACCAACAAGCAGTATTACTATTCTTTTTTAATTGCACTATAGGATATTTTGCATCTGCACTATAATAATATAGCCATACATCGTTAGAATCAGAAATGTTTACTGCATGACAATGATCAATGGGTGGAAAATTTCGTTGCTCAACTAACATATCAAATGCATCATATATCATAGCCCCATTTTTATCGAAACATACAATTCCCTTACTTCCTATTTCACTTTCATGAAAAATTCCTTCATCACTATAACCAATCCATATATGGTGATCTTGATCTACTTTACATGTATTTACTCCATTACCTACACAAAATTCTTTTAATAAATTTCCTTTTTTGTCATATATAAATGCATTATTTTCTTGATCATGTGTTAAGTAACCACAGATTAGTAGATAGTTATCTTCTATTAACTGCAAGAATTGTAATTCTTTATTTGCAACGACTTCATACAACCGCTTCTCTCCATTATCTAAATGGACTATTTTATATAAAAAGGGATTGCCATTAGTATTTTCATGTAAATAAAGTATCAATATATCGTCTTTTAATCCCAAGTCTACATATATAGGTTGGCATTCACCCAATTCTTTAATTTCATAATATTTAGTAAATATTAATTTGCCAGTATTCAAATATATAACCCCTTTCTTTTTATAGAGAGGCAATATATAGAAAAATCTTCTTCTGTTAACTTGTTTTTTTTAAATACTAGGTTTTATCTGTAATGTATAAGGCTTTAACTCCTTTTTAATAAAATCTTATGAATATCCTCAATGTTTGAGGTCGTAAGGAGCACATACGGAGTGTTTCCAAGGCTAATGAAAATTTTTTCATTATGATTGGCGAACATAAGTGCTGCTCCTGCTTCAAAAGTGAAATCGAGCTTATTAGAGTTCGGTTTATAATAGTATGCATCCTCTAAAAAAGTGCTAAGCTGAAATCCATTTTGAGATTGCATTTCTTTTATCTGGATGAACTCTAATTTCTCTTTAGGATTGAACGATTGTAATGTTGGCATTTCTATTTCCTTTTTGATCAACAGATGGTCAATCTCCGCTTTATAAGCGATTTCTGTTTGTTCCGCCGTCACTACATAACATTCCTGATGATTCACCTGCAGTACGACTTGTGTGCAGCGAAAAGCTTCTCGGATAGTCAGGATCTAAATACGAACAACTTACAAATACTCGTATATGTTGTGATTGGGAAATTCGACGTAAATCATCAAGCTTTGCTTGGATCGGAATCAGGTAATGTGGTGCCGATGACAACGGAACCTCTCCCTTTTAAAAATGTATATCTCATAAGCTCCACCACGTTAAATCTAGATTTACCTCCCATATTTTCCTTTTTTATTGTGTTTATGAAGAAAGATAAGACACTTTATTTATTTTCCGTGAAAATGCCGAACTGGCGCGGATTTTCATCCCCTGGTGGAGGGCAGATCGCGCTGCCCATGGAACTTTTCCATATAATCTGTGTTTCGTTTTCTTTTTCTAAAAAAGTTACAACCCACCCGAAATGATGTAAACGATCAGTAAACGTCACCTTATGATTTAGCGTCCACATTAAATCACCCAAATATCTCCAATAAAAAGATTCGTGTGGTCTGTCTACTCTTACTAATCTTTCTTTCTTTAAAACTTTATTTCCTTTTTGACGTTTTATTTCTAAATATATATCTACATAAGAGACTTCGTGTTCACATATAATGCTACATATATATCTACGATTAGGACTGCTCTTTTTCTTATAGATAAATGTATTTTTGTAATTTAATTCTTTTATCTTGTTGTATATTTCACGAAAAACTTGCTTATCCCATCCTCGCTCATCAGCAAGTTTTTCCATACCCTCTTGTAACACTTCTAATGCCATTTTCTTTTTTTCCAAGTCATCCGTAAGAGAGAAATATTGATTATAATCCATTTCAACATAAACAGTAATAAAATCGGGTACCCTTTCCATTTCCATTTCTTTCTCGCTTAATTTAGATAGATCCGGTACGCATTGAATGATAATTCCCTTTTCCCCATCTGTATGAATTTCGGGCAAAAAACGAGTATAAAGTGACGTAATACATCTTGTTTCATAATGAAAGATGGCGGACTTGCTTTGCCTATAATCGGTAAAGGGGCTTGTCTCACCAGTATCATCGTCAACTATTACAGTATGATCAAAATAGTTTATATCACTTGGAATAGAAAGTTGAATATCCCTTATAACAGTCATTTTTTCACTTCCTTTTAATGAACCTCTCCCACCTACATTCCGTTTCAAGGGCTGTCCTATATAGATGTGACAGCCCATTTTGCAATATTAAACAATCAAAAATTTTTAACTTTGCACTTTAATTAACTGGATAATCTACTAGAAACTCCTCTCCATTGATCACTATACTTTTAGCTTCAATAAATAATAGTGCCTCCCAAAATTCAAGTACAAAGTTAGCTGAAGAAAAGTATTCACCACCCCAAATTTCTTTTGACGAACTGATATGAATTTTACCTATACCATTCTTATAGTAATCAATTGAAGTTAGCTCAATGTAATCTCCATCTTCTGGATCAACAGGGTTCAAGCGGGAATCTCCAGAGTTTTCTACGAAATAAAAAGAGGAAACACCTTTGAACACAATCTTATCATCTTTCTCATTATCAACTACTTTCACATTTAGACTAATCGTATGAGATAAAATATCAATATGAAAACTTTTGACTACGGAAGCCCACATTTCATTTAATAAAGCAACTAATTTCTTTTGATTCATACTAATCACTCGCCCCTTGGTAAATAGTAGTTCGCCACGGCGCCATTCATAGTCTTTTGAATGGGTACGTCTTCACTGTACAAGAAAAAAGTTATCCCTTAAATCACGACCAAAAGGCTAAGTACATTTTTGATTTTGTTTCTCATGGTAAGAATTAATAAGCATTTGCGCTATATTATTACTGCCAATTAGACCAATTGGATTTTTTATTTTTTCCCCTTCCTCTTTAGAAATAGGCTCTAATTCTGCTATTGGTGTATTCGCATCCCCTCGACTCACAAAATATTCCTTGCCATTGTAAAACACAAAATCCGGTAACTCATATTCTTCAGGATTGAATTTCCCTTTAGACAATTTCCCGATAATTATCCATTCTTTATTAACGATTCCATATATTCCACTGTTGATCGTATATAGAACAGAAAGTTTTTCAAATTGATGACTAAAGGTTTTTATATCTAATACTTCATTAGTAAAGATATCAAAATATTGTATATAAATGTCATCCTTTAGCCCTTCTCCTCTTACTACTAACCCATAAGCATATTTTTCAATTTCTTTAAGTGGGATTGCAAATACAATACCAGGTTCAATGTTAGGGTCCTTTTTCCTCTTTTTCAATTTAAATTTTACATCTGTGATTTCCATTTCCTCTAATTGTTCCGCTATATTTGAATCAAGTTGCATTGCCTCCATAATCAATGCTTCCCATTCAGCTACCGTTGGCATTCTTTCTAAATCTTCTTGATAAATTTTTTTTGATTTCTAAGAGCACATCACTTAACAAATCGATTGCATCATCACTTAAAACAACTGTTTCCTTGTTCTTTATGCTTTCCCAAAATGACATTGTATCACCAACTATACCATCTTATTACTACTTTTTCTTGAGTCAATCGCTTAGCTAAATTGTTATAAAAAAGACGACACTGCTATAAAGCAAGCAGGTCGCCTAGAAGGCCGGTGAAAAACCGCTGTCACACCCCGATCGGCGGCATTTTCATTCAAAAAAAGAAAGCGGATTCTACAAAGTTTCTCTAATTGAGAAATTGATGGGATCAGTAACATTTTACACTAAATCACCAGCCTCCGCCTAGATTGGCTCTATCGTGCTGTTTGCTTTTGCTTTATTTTTTCAAACCAATTTTCTGCAACGTCCAAATATGGTAAAACATTCTTGGCTATGCGAATAAATTCTGTTTCCTCTAAATTTTGGTTTTCGTTATCGAATTTAAACCAATCTTTATCCCCATTTTTATTATTCAGTATTCTAAAACGATTGTTTAAGTGAAAAGCATTCATCTTTTGAAATGGTCGAACTATACCATCAACGATCACGTTTCCTTCCTTATTAACCCTTGCTACTCCAACTTCTATTATAAATCCTCCTCCCCACTTATCAAATTGAAACGATAGCAAATAACCTAACTGACCTTCTTGCTTCCTAAAATGAGGAAAAGCCCCTTTAAATCCCCTGCTTCTTAATTCTGGGACTACTATTTTCTTTAAAGCACCGACCATTTTATCCTTATTAGATAATATAAAGATCCCTCCCTCTAAAAATGTTGATATATCAAGGTTTCTTGGCATCTTAGGGGTGTCAAAAAATATTTTTCGACAAGCTTCTGTAGGCATTTGAGCGTCTCGCTTCGCCGATAACGCTCCATTCGCCCCCTATCGTCTGATTCGCAATGTCCATCGGAAACGGCGTTTTCTCTACCACCACCAGCACACGGCCTCGCACATCTCTAGTAAAATTTCTTACATAGTCTATAACTTCTTATCTTTTTGAGGTGGATTTACAAACATATCATCATCAATGTCATATCCTTCTGGAGCCCAATAAGTTTCAGGATAACCATATTCATCAAACAACTTCCTCAAATACCTTATCGTTTCACTCCATGTCAAAAAAGTAACAAAACTATAAGGTGGATCTCCTTCATTATTCCATACTGCCCAAGTTCTATTTGGCAATTCAGTAACATACCATCCCCCGTCTTCTCGAATATGAAACATAAAGAATGTATGATCACTAGCCTCAGACCATGTACGATAGCCAAGCTCTTTAGCAAACTGTTCATATTTTCTAAAGAAAATATTTTTTAAAAAATTCATTAATCTTTTCCCTCCACATATAAACATTTTACAAAATATATAAGCTATTTTTTCCTGTTCTTCGCCTTCCATATTGTAATCCTCTAGGCCGCTCCACTTCTATAAAAATTACCTTTAAAACGAGGATGATTTTCATGGGCGTTATAATGGTAAAAATACGTGGCGTTGCCTTTTTTCATGACAAGGAGTTGCCCATTTTCTCCGTATTATATACAGTTGTACCACATTTCCGCTTGCATTAGTTTCATACAAGACGTTGAGGCTGTCGCCTCGGTAATGGTAGTTCGTCACGACGCCATTCACAGTCCTTTGAATGCGGCGGCCGTCTTCGTCGTATTGGTACGTCACAAACGGTATGCTCTCGCCTTCTTGAAAAAAGGGAAAAACCTTAAGAGAGATATAGACTCTCCTAAGGTTGGTATACTTAATAGATATCTGTTACTTCATATTCGGAATTCAAAACTCTTAACATTCATCGGCATCTTCTAATCCAAAGTATTTTTTCACTCGTAATGGAATATCATTTAAATGATCACGTTTCTTTAGTTCCATTAACAGATCTTTTTCCGGATGAATTTTGTAAAAAAATTCGAAATATTTCCCTTTCAATAAACTTTTGATTCATCACCAAAACGTGTACTTGACAGACGGTGAACTTCTCTGAACAGGTGTAGGCAAAACATGATTGATTTCCTGTTCTTTCGTGGATGCATAAGTAAGATGTGTGATGAAAAAATCAAGTACAACTTTTGGTGAAGAGCCAGAAAAGTTTTAAACTGTCAATCTTGTGAAAAATGATTCAACTTTGATAATATTTTAGAGCTATTCATTATGCCTCTCTTAATTTTACAGAGGTATAACGCTTTGAATTTTTCTCGTAAAGCGCTATTTCATCATCACTTATCCACATTAAATGTCCTAAAAACCTATCGTAAATAAGTTCATCGGGTTCAGTTGACACTATTTTTTTTTCAAGTAATACTTTATCTTTTCTATCTTTAATCACCATCTTTATTGTAAAATCATACAGATCGTGATTACAATGTACCTCAGCTTTATATTTTTGGGTCTTCACCATTTTCTGTGATTTCCACTCAATCCTAGAAGGCCGGTGAATTAATGGGGCATAGACTTCCCTCATGTCGAATTTTGGAGACCATTCTCCCCGCCATTTGGCGCCAAAGGACGGGAGGACGAGCAGGACTTCCTGCTCCAACTTCCATTTTTGCGCACGCCAAAGAGCCGGTCTCCCCTCGTTTTTTTCGAAACCGGCACAATCGCTTCAGATTTTGCACGACGGCGGTCAACAGCGCCTGTTCTTCCATGGCGTAAAGGCCTCGGCTTCGGGCCCGGTCCAGCCCATGACATTCCTTCCCTTCGGCAAACACATGCTCACAACGCGTGCGAAGGGCTTGAATGGATCGATAACCGCCCTGTTGCTGAATGAGCCTCGCTTGGTTGCGAATCTGAACTTCCCGGACTTTCGCCTGGCGTTGTGCTTCCTGAGCGGGATCCTTCGCCCGGCGCTTCCAGGTTGGAATTTCTTCCATCTCCTTGCGGCGCAGCGACACGAGCGGCGTGATGCCTTGGACGAAGAGCTCTTTCAAATACTCCGTGGTGCCATACGCTTTGTCTGCGGACAAGGTTCGAATCGTGATCGACGGGTGGCGAAACCGAATGGAAGCCAGCTGCTCCAAACTCGTCTCCCGCTCCGCCGTTCCGGTGGCGAGGCTGGCTCGTCTGGACAAAATCACGCGCGACTGGACGTCGATGACGTCGTGCACCAGATACCGAGGATACGCTTCCTGTCCTTTGCCTTTCTTGTACAACCGGGCATCCGGATCCGTCACGCTTCGATGGGTTTGGTTGGAAAACGTAGTTCCACGGAAGTTTCCTCGTTCTCCGGCATGGACGCGTTCCCCTGATGGGGGAGACGGAGAAGGCGGGTCGTCATCGGGATCCCGGTCCGCCTCCGGGGACTCGGCCTGTTCATCTTCCCGGGCGGTGCGGGCGAGGTAGTCCTCCAACGGTTCCACCGGAGCGAGCTTGACTTCCCGCAAGCTGTGGATCGAAGCATTCGCCCGCACTTGAGTGCCATCGGCCGCCGCATGCACATCCGGCGAGACCAGCCCTGCCGCGATGCACTGATCCACCACGTAGGTCATCAGCCGATCAAAGATTCCGTGTTGGCGCCAGCGCTTCCGTGTTTTGACGAGCGTCGTTCGATCCGGCAGTGTGGGGTGATGAGGATCCGGATGGAGCACGGATTCAAAGTCGAGACCGCAAAACCACAAGTATCCGGCATGCATGGGGAGGATCTCATACAACTCCCGCTCGGAGTGGTCGAACAAATACGATAGCAGCATCAGGCGAAGCAGCCGTTCCGGATCCGCCGCCGGACGACCCGTTTTTTCCGTGTACAGGGGAGCCACCCAATCGTGAATGACGGAAAAGTCAACTGCTTCGTTGATTTGGCGCAGGATATGATGTGGGGGAACCAGTTCCTCCATGTCGATGACTTGAAACAGACGAGGCTGAGTCGAAGGATGTTTGGGGGCTTTCATGATCTGCTCACGCTCCATTCAAAGATTCTTCTTCCTTTTTCGTACATAAGCCCCCTACATCCCTGCCTTGGCGTGTACTTTTTCACCGGCCTTCTAGGAGTCCGGTGATTTCGTGTAAACTGCTGCTGATCGCTCCCATTTCTCAATTAGAGAAACTTTGCAGAATCAGCTTTCTTTTGGAATAAAAATGCCTCCAATTGGTGTGGGCAGCGATTTTTCACCGGCCTTCTAGAAACATGTTAGCTGGATGAAATAGGTTCATCAGTCAGGATCCTTCTTCCGCATACAGACCACGAAGTTGGTAGAATGGAAACAGTCAAGTGCTTTCCTTGACGGGTTCCATTCTACCAACGATCATACCGAGAGCGGAAGAAGGGAGCGTTTAGGCAGCCTGACTACCTGTAGTGTTCCCTATACACTCCAGAAATACACGCAAACGAAACCGTTCCCGATTTCGATAGCCATATGCCCGGCGTTTGATGTTTTTGATCTTGTGATTCGTTCCCTCGATTCGGGCATTGGTATAGGGGCACAAAAAGTAGGAAAGAATCGGCTCCTTCCACCTTTCAAGCGTGTTGGCTACTTCCTGAAAAGAAGCAAAAGGGCTCTGTTTGGCTAACTGAATCCATTCTTCCAAGCGTTCCTTTGCTTCGTTATATCCATCGGTTCGGTAAAAATCCCGAAACAACTCTTTCAGATAATAGGCAATGGAAAGTACCGGATACTCCTCCAAGATATCGTCTAATCGATGCCGTTGGTCCTGACGAAGCTTTTCACAGCCTTTCAAGAGAAGATATCGAGCCTTTTTCAATGGAGAACATTCCTTTCTTGCTTGATCCAAGGCTTGTGTCACTTTTTGAACCACATGGTACTTATCGATGACAATCGAAGCAGATGGAAACAGGGCACGAACCGCCTTATGATAAGGTTCCCACATGTCAAGAATCACCGTTTGAACCCTTTCTTTCGACAGGACCTTTTGGCTCAACAAGTGGATAGCGGAGTCACATTGGCGATCGGCATGCATTCCCATGACGGATCCAGCTTTGGCATCCATCAATATGGTTTCATACTGATGTCCCTTTTTTACAGCGATTTCATCTAAGCTAAGCACCATCTCTTCTTGAGAAGATGTTTCTATCGCTGTCTGACGCTCTTTTGCTTTTTTCGATGCGATGGAGTAATAGATGCGTTCCAATGTCGTATATGGGATACGGTGCTTTCGGCTCACCTCTTGAATGGTGGAACCTTCACAAAGTTCATACAAGTACTCACAAAATCGGTTGGTGTAGTGCTGATTGGGTTGAACCGATTCCAAAGAGGCGGAAAACACTTGAGAGCAATTCCAGCACCGATAGCGCTTTATTTTCACGAACAAGTACACCGGTTGATGGAAAATCGCCAAATCCCGTACTTTTCTTGTCCGTCTGTCGTGGACAGAGGAAGTGGCAAACCCACAATGAGGGCAATGTTCCTGTGTCTCTGTTTTCTCTACATGAATCGCATAACCATAGGAATGAAGTTCTTGTTTAATCACTTTAAATTCTGGCAATCCTAGTGGTATAGAAAGCACTTACGAGACCTCCTTAATGTTGATTTCACCGCTAACATTATTGCCAGGATCTCGTCAGTGCTTTCTCTTTTTTGTCACTAAATCACAAAATTTGGTGATGAACCATATTTTTTATTTGGACTTAATTTAGGCTTGTTCCAAATAAACTCATTAATATAGTTTAACTCCTTTACTCTCTCATAAGCTTTTTGAAAAGGATTAGGATCCCAATTTTTTTCTCTAGTAACAAAATCGAGGCTATTTTTCAACAGTTCTAGGATCTCTATTTTTTTTTTGTTATCTGCATACTCTAGAAATTCTTGAATATTATATGGTACTAAGACTTGACAAAAACCATCAAAACATCCTAATAGGTTCATCTCGGAGTAATTACCACAATGGAAATTTAACTGCCTACAATCAGCGGTTTTATATTTTTTATCAAAGACCCGCTCATACAATTTGGTGATACATCTAGTTTGAAAAGAAAAACTTTTTTTAACGTCGGATATCCCTTCTTCTCCTAATAATAGAAATGTTTTCAGTAACATAGCTTACCCCTTTCTTTATGTTATCACGGTCTGACATGAAGATACATATTCCCCCAGCTTTTCTCACTGCATAAGCTCTTCCTCTCTCCCACTTCAGAGTTTTCTCTCTTCCATAAATATTTCTCTTCCAACAAAATTGATAGCCGCCGCAGCCGCGACACCTTTCCATCCCTTTCCCAACTATGCCTTATACGCTCCATACGCCGCCAATCCTGCATTAATTAACAACCAAGGAAGGTGCCCATCCGGATCGACCAACATGACCGGGTTGTTGTTCACGTACGTATACCCGTTCTGCGTCAAGATGTCATCGGCATCGCCTAGGTCTGGGTCAAGCGACAGGAACACGCCGTGTGTTGGGTGGTAGTAACGGGCGATCAAGTAGTACAGCCCGGTCTCTTCATCATACTGGTATCCGGCGTAGCGGTATGGGTTTTCGACTGCCATCTCGCCCGATTGGGAAAGAATGTTCCCCCATGCATCATATTGATAACGGGCCACGATGTTTCCTTGCGCATCCGTCAGGGCGATGACATCGCCGTGCGCGTTGTAGTGGTAGAAGTACGTCGCCCCGCCTTTTTTCATTGCCAACCGCTGGCCGTTTTCTCCTTATATATATGATCTTACCACATTTCCATCCGCATCGGTTTCATACAGAACGTTGAGGCTGTCGCCTTGGTAATGATAGTTCGTAACGACGCCATTCACAGTCTTTTGAATGCGCCGGTCGTCTTCATCGTATTTGTACGTCACAAACGGCGTGCTCTCGTCTTTTCTACCCATAGTTGGCGGACGTGCCGTCTGCAAACAACGATCGAATAAAGTTCATACGTGTACTTGCAATTAATCCGTTAATAATGATTTCAGTTGTTTTTTGAAACTGTTGTAATGCCAGTTAATATGATCAAGTTCTACCTCTATTTCAATCAATGTGTCGATCAATTGCTCTTTATCCTGTTGAGAGTCAATCATCGCATTTAACAGTTTTTCTATGTTCTGACTGCTCTCATAAATATCATATAAATCTATCGCTAATTCGTCTTTCTCCCTCCTAGGGGAAATGAGAGAGAGTTTTTTCATTAATTGTTCTAAATGTATCTCTTTCAATTTTGCTCCCACCCTACTCTACTTTTTTAGACGCTTTTTCAATCTAGCTATCTCCTTCTCCCAAGCCTCTATTTCCTTTTCCCAGTGTTTGACTGCTGTTGAATTTGGATTTTTAGATATTTTTTCTTTGTGTTTTTTTATTTGTTTTTCTAAACCTTCTATTCTCTTCCTCACTTGTTTATTATTTTGAGCTTTTAAATAGCACTCTTTTGCTCGTTTTCCCAGCCAAGACCCCACTTTGTAGGTTATTCCACCTAATACCACCATACCTGTTACTAGCAATGCTACTTCTCCAATTCCTGGAATAAAGTAAACTCCTATAGCATAATGCCCATCCAAATCCACCAACATCACCGGGTTGTTGTTCGCGTACGTATACCCGTTCTGCGTGAGAATGTCATCTGCATCACCTAGGTCTGGGTCGAGCGATAAAAACACTCCATGTGTTGGGTGGTAATAACGGGCGATCAAGTAGTAGAACCCGGTCTCTTCATCATATTGATACCCCGCATAGCGATACGGGTTTTCGTCTGCCATCTCACCGGATTTTGAAAGAAGCCGACCCCATGTGTCGTACTCGTAACGAGCGACCACGTTTCCTTGCGCATCGGTTAACGCGATGACATCGCCATGCGCGTTGTAGTGGTAGAAGTACGTCGCCCCGCCTTTTTTCATCGCCAACCGCTGGCCGTTTTCTCCGTATACATAGGATTGTACCACATTTCCGCTTGCGTCGGTTTCATACAAGACGTTGAGGAGTCAGTCAAGACTTTGTGGAGAACATTTTTTCGGTCTACTACGGGCGTTGTCAATCACCGGTTGGTAGACCATTTTTAGGAATTGTTATCGTAAGCGCTTTCGGACTCTCATCCCTCATCTAGAGATGGGTTTTTCTATCCATTTTTTTACATCCATCCACCGTCCCGAAGCGCCGACAATGCTTGGTAGATCGGCGTCCCCGATGACCGCTGAAGACACAGGATGTTCTGGCGCATCACCTCCGCCAACAACCGCCCTGCCTTCCGTTTGGCCTGTTTGATCCGCTCCAGCTTCGTCGGGGCCGAGGCTGCCCTCCGGGGCTCTTCCTCCTCCAACTGCCCTGTTCTCCACCCTATTCCGTCGATTTGGGCCACCATCGCCTTCAGAAACGCCCAAAGTCCTTGGTCCTTCCAGCTGCGGCGGGATTTCACCCGGTACGCGAACCGGCTCATCACGCTCTCGGCGTGGCCCATCGGACGCATGCCGGCCGTCTCCACCCCTTGCGCCGACAGCCACTCCCGGTAGTCCCGGATGCATCCCGGCATCGACTGGATCCGGCGGATCATTTCGGCCAACGGCTCTTCTTTGGCTTCGTCCCCCAACGTACCGACGGCGCTGTTCAGTTCCACCAAAAGTCCTTCCTCGTCTTGCTTCGCCAGCTTCTTCCGCACCTCCCGCCAACGTGGGTGGCCGGACAGACACTGACGAAGCTCCCGCGCCACATGGAACCGATCCAACTGAAAGCACGCCCGCTTTCCGAAATACTCCCGGCAGGCGGTAATCCAAGATGCCGCGTCGCCGTTGATGACCAACAGGTCCCGGCACGGATCATAGGCATATTCCTTCATCAGCCACGCTTCGAACCCTTCCCACACGTCCCCCGCCCCTTCATGGAGGTAGTGGCGCCGGTTCACGAGCTCCAGCTGCGAGCCGTTCCGTCTCCATCCCTCGTGAACGGCCAAGATTTTCTGCTCTTTCGCCCGTTTCCCTTTCCCTTGGCGGGAGATGAACAGTCCATCCGCTTCCACCAATAGCACCCGGCCATGCCGTTGGGAAACAGGGTGGTGCAGCGAGACAGGAGCCGCCAACACCAGCTGACGAATCGCCTCATGGCTGAGAACCGCATACCCCACGATCGCCTCCAACGTGCGAGCTGCTTTGCGGTAGGAAGAGCACTCTACAGCCAACTCGACTGCCGTTTCCTCAAGGCAAGGACTGATCGATTGGGCTCCATCAAAGCCCAGTTCGGCATCCAACAAGAAGGTATACGCCCCTGCCTGCCGATCATAGTAGTAGTTCCGTCGAAACGTCACGTCTCCAAACAGCGTTTGGAGGGTGGTCGGCCGTTTGTCTTTCAGCTGATAGCGGCGCTTGTCCCTAGCTTCTGCCAGTTGTTGATCGATTTCCTCCAAAAGGGCCGCCAACAAGGTGGCAAACACGTTTTGAAGGGTTCTCAACAATTGTTCCTCCAGCTCTTTTAATAAAGGCCATTGTGTGGTAAGATGTTTCATGGACTCTCTCCCTCCTGTTTTCGGTTGATGTGGACAATCACTATCATAGCAGGGAGAGAGTCCTTTTTGCATGAGATCCGCTTTTTCCTACCGCGCTTCGCTTGGTGGCCCCGACGAGCGTCGCGAACAAAAGTTCGCAACCCTCGTCGGGGATCCTTCCTGAACGTCACCCACAAATATTTTACTCACACGGAAAAGAAATCTTGCCCATACCGGAGCGAAAGCGTTTTGCGTATGACCAGATCAATGAGCTATGGCAAGGAGACTTATCCCATGGACCCACGATTCGCGTCCATGGGAAAGCCCAGAAAACGTTTCTGATCGCTTATATCGATGACTGCTCGCGGTTGGTGCCGTACGTATAGTTTCCCTTCGGAGAAGTTTGACGGGCTGCGGGTCGTCACAAAGGAAGCGGTGCTTCGTTGCGGGAAGCCGAAACGCATTTACTCGGACAACGGGAAAATTTACCGGTCCGAGGTGCTGCAGTATGCGTGCGCCGAGATGGGGATTACGCTCATCCACACCCAGCCGTATGACCCGCAAAGCAAAGAGAAAATCGAACGGTTCTTCCGCACCGTACAGACGCGGTTTTATCCGCTGTTGGAGCTGAATCCGCCAAAGTCGCTGGACGAGTTGAACGAGCAGTTTGGGAAGTGGCTTGAAGAAGAGTATCACCGAAAACCACACGCCTCACTGGACGGAAAAACGCCGCATGAGGTGTTTCAGTCCCAAGTGGAACGAGTGGTGTGGGTCGAAGACATCGATTGGCTGGATGCGATTTTTCTGAAACGGGAGCACCGCAAGGTGAAAGCCGATGGCACGATCACCCTAAATCAACAGCTATACGAAGTGCCGCCTCGGTTCATTGGGCAATCGATTGAGCTCCGCTATGACGAACGAGGTGTCTATGTGTACGAAGACGGCAAACGGGTAGCGGAAGCCATTCGGGTGCGTTTGGAGGATCACGCCCATGTAAAGCGTCACCGGTCGCCGTTTGCGGCAGTTCCAGCGAAGGAGGGAGAACACGGTGTATAAATCGTTCTACTCTCTTTCACGGGAGCCGTTTGCGAAAGAAACCGCCCCGTCCGAGGCGTATCAAGGGGCAGCGTTTCAAGAAGCGCTGCGGGCGCTGGAGTACGTGAAACGAACCCGGGGAATCGGGCTGTTGACTGGAGAACCGGGGGCGGGCAAGACATTCGCCCTTCGGGCGTGGAAAGAATCGTTGTCCCCTTCTTTGTATCACGTGGTCTACTTCCCGTTATCGACCGGAGGCGTGATGGATTTTTACCGCGGGCTGGCTCTTGGGTTGGGGGAAGAACCGAAATACCGCAAGGTGGATCTCTTCGGCCAAATCCAGCAGGCGATTGAGCGGTTGTATCATGAACGGCGGATCACACCGGTGTTGATATTGGACGAGATGCATTTAGCGAAGGATGCCTTTTTACAGGACATCGCCATCTTGTTCAACTTTGAGATGGATTCAACCAACCCCTTTGTCTTGATGTTAGCTGGGCTGCCCCATTTACAGGGGAAGCTGCGGCTCCATCAGCACCGCCCTCTCGATCAGCGGATCATCATGCGATGCCGGATGGGGCCGCTCGAGAAGGAGGAGGTGGCGGGCTACATCGAGCATCGGATGAAACAGGCTGGGGCGAAGCATCCGATCTTCACTCCATCGGCGTTAGAGGCGATTGCCCTGCAGTCGCAGGGATGGCCTCAGGTGATCAACACGTTGGCTACGACATGCCTGCTGTACGGGCATCAGCTGAAAAAGGACGTCATTGACGAAGAAGTGGTACGCATGGCCACAGAGGAAATGGGGTATTAGCACGAAAGGGGCCGAATCGGCCTCTTTTGTGCTTTCTCTTTTCCATCGGTCCACCAGGCGCGCTGGAAATCTTCATCTGAAATAGCGTGCAAACGTTCCGAAAGAATGTGCAAAATCCGGAACAATCCGCAAAAATTTTTCACATTATTTCGGAATCCGCCTGAAATAATTTGAAAAAGGGATTCTGAAATAATGTGCTAATTTACACCAATCCACCAACTCCTCGAGATCGTCGGTCAGCGTACCAAACGTGCGAATCTCTTTTCCTTCAGGGGTCAGGGCGCAAGCCGTCATCGATTGCTTATGCACGTCCAATCCGCAACAGCGTTCATACAAGACGCGCATCGGTTTCCCTCCCTGCTTCGTTACTCAAAAACAGCTGGTGCAGCAGCCTTTGTTCAAGCATTCTATCCTGCGTGCTTCCCTTAAGGGAGCGACATTCCGTGGTGCACCAGGCTACTGGGGTCCGTCTATATATCGGACTTTACGTACCATAGATACTACGACCTCATGTGTTTTTTGCAAGCAAAAAGTGCAGAGAATTGCAAGAAAAAATACATAGGCTTGCCGGCTCAATGAATTTACCTTTCAACCGAGTGAGAAGGGAGCGACTGAACGGCAGAAAGCGCATGCCGCAAGCGGTAGCTCTCACCCGTAAACGCGAGAATGTGGGCGTGATGGACCAAACGATCCACCAGCGCTGCCGTCAGGCGGTTGTCCCCAAACACTCGATTCCACTGTCCAAACTCTAAATTCGATGTCACGATGACACTTTTTCGTTCATAACAATCGGCAATGATGTGAAACAGCAGTTCCGATCCCTGCTTTTGGAAAGGTACATAGCCGAGTTCGTCCAAAATCAACAGCTCGCATGTGTCGATTTGCCGTTTGAGCCGTCCGAGGGTGCCGTCTTTTAACGCCTCTTCGAGCTGGGCGACAAGATCGGCGACACGGAAAAACCGAACTTCATGGCCCCGTTCACACGCTTTTAATCCTAATGCGGTGGCGAGATGGGTTTTTCCTGTTCCCGGCGAACCTAAAAGCAGGACGTTCTGTTTTTGCTCCAAAAAGCGAAGGTCGCAAAGTTCTTCCTTCGAGGTCGTGGTCGGCCAATGAATCTGATCCGACCATTCGTAATCTTTGAGCCATTTCAACTCCCGGAACTTCGCCTTCTTGATCAATCGAGCCTGTTTTGCTTTCTGACGGAACGACAGCTCCAACGCCAACACATCACGCAAAAACTGTTCCTTGGTCTCGTAGGCCACCTCCTCGAATCGATCCGCGATGTACGCCAAATGCAGGGCTTTACAAATCTCTTTTAAATCCATCTTCATGCCCGGCTTCCCCCTTCCCTTGACGGACAAAGACGTTGATCATACACATGTAAATCGGTTTCATAGTCGACGAAAACGGAAGGGGTATAGGCTTCTTCCCATTTCGCGGGATACTCCGAACGCTTCGCCTCCATCAACACCCCGATCTCATGGGGCGCCAAATCCCACCGTTGATACTTGTCAAGCCACTGAGCGATCTCATAGACGGTGTACCGGTCCAGCAGCTTCTGCACCCCTCGAATGCGTGATGCCGTCTGTTTCGGTTGTTCCATGAAGTATTTCCTAATGGCCTCCGGTAAGTAAACTCGAAACCGCGAATACTCCACCACCCGGGGCTTTTGCGCCCATTCCGCCAAAATGTCCTTCCAAGGGAGCTCCCGTTGCTTTTTCGTGTACGGCCTTGGCGCTTCCAGGTACACCTCCCCTTCTTGGGACAAAACCATGAAACGATCCCATTCCTTTTTGACAAGGACACGGTTGGGGACCGGGATCCCATGAACCACAAACGCCTCCCCATCCACCGTTACTTCCCCGTATTTATTGACATTGGCGTGGTGGAAGGAGAAGATCGGGAGATCTCTCTCCGGCAGGACAAGCAACTCCTTTTGTTCTTCCTGCCATAATTCCTCAATGGTTCTCCCTTTTTCATAGTGGGGGCGGGCTCGATCTTCGATCATCTTGCGATGCAGCCACTCCGCCAGTTCTTCATCCCCCTTGATCAACGGAGCAGGGACAAAGCAGTGTTGACGAGTATAGTAAACTTTCCGTTCGACATTCCCTTTTTCGTGTCCGCTATACGGATTGCACGCCTGTACGTCAAACCCATAATGAAGCCGGAATCGCTCAAATGCTTCAGTATATTGACGTTCGCCTCCTTTTCGGATCGAAACCACCGCCGCCGCCAAATTGTCGATGCGCAGTTTTCTCGGGACGCCTCCAGCTTGGCGAAACAGCTGAGTGAGCCCGTAAAGAAAACATTCGCTGTTTTCCGCCGGCAATGGATACGCATACGCGGCGTTGCTGTACGGAAAGCTCAAAATCAGAATTGATCGGTCTTCCTCTTTTCCCTCCTTCGTCACAACGGACATGGTGCCGAAATCCACCTGCGCTTCCCCCGGAGGGTGTTCCAGCCTCTCGTAACGCTGTTCCTTCTCCAGCTTAAGCTGAGGTCTTCGTTTTTGAACGTAGGCGCAAACCGTTCGATAAGACCCTTTAAAGCCATGTTCCTGCTTTAATTGTTCGTACATCTTCTTGCTTGTCCGCCGTTGTTTTCTTGGCAGTTTGGCGTCCTCCTCCAGCCAGTCATCAATGATTTGACCGTATCCTTCTTCCTCCATCATTCCCCGTTTTCTCTTTATTTTTGTCTGACCGAAATGTCTCCATCCGCATATTTCTTGACTGTTCTCCAGTTAAATCCCGTCCTGCGGACAATTTCGGAAAGCGATAACCCTTTCTTTTCACGCAAATGTTTGATATGATGAATTTCAGGCATTGCTAGCATCCTTTCTTTACCTCCACTGTTTTGTTCTTCACAACCTTAACAGTAGAGGGAATTTTAGGAGCTGGCAAGCCTTTTTTTATGCCATGAAGCTCTGCACTTTTTTGTTGCAGAACTCTGTACTTTCATTTTGCACTAAACAAACGGGCCACGATGTTTCCTTGCGCATCCGTTAAGGCGATGACATCGCCATGGGCGTTGTAGTGGTAGAAGTACGTCGCCCCGCCTTTTTTCATTGCCAACCGCTGGCCGTTTTCTCCGTATATATACGATTGTACCACATTTCCGCTTGCGTCGGTTTCATACAAGACGTTGAGGCTGTCGCCTTGGTAATGGTAGTTCGTCACGACGCCATTCACAGTCTTTTGGATGCGGCGGCCGTCTTCGTCCTATTTTTATAACTGTAGATGAGCAAATTCGCTAACATAAATTTACAACCAAATAAAAAAGGAGACATGAACCCGATTCCTTGGTTAGAATAGATGTACCACCAACTACCCACAAGGAGGTTCATGTCTCATGAATAGATTAGCACATCATCAAGGAATCCACAAGTTTTTCATGACGCTGGGATTGGCGCTTTATTTCTCGAAGCCGGTCATCAAGCATCTCGTTTACCTTGTCGACGCCTTGACTACCAAGGGATTTTCGGGGACATTGACGGATGTCCGGTACTGGAGTTTTCATCCGAATCATCGAACCACGCTCAGCCCTTTTTTTCACGAAAAGCCCTTGGGATGAAGAGACGTTGCTTCGCAAACTCCAGCCATGGATCCTTCATCGCATCCAGCGAATCGCCAAACAGGAGAATCAACCCCTTTTTGTTTCGATCGATGATACGATTTGCCAAAAAACGAAGCCTTCGTCACGGGCTGCCCGCGCCATTCAAGGGTGTGATTGGCACTACTCGCACAAAGATCATCAATCCGTTTGGGGGCATTCGCTCGTTTGGCTGATGGTGCATACTTTCTCGCAAGCGTTTCCGTTCGCCTTTCGTCTGTATGACAAGACGGCGGGAAGAAGCAAGATCGACCTAGCGATCGAGATGCTTTCCTCGCTCAAGGGGAAACGGGCTCAGCCGGTGTATGTGCTCATGGATTCGTGGTATCCGTCCCAAGCGCTCATCGAAGCCTGCCTGAAGCAAGGATTCCATGTCATCGCCATGCTCAAGACGAACCGGATTCTCTATCCGAAAGGCATCGCCATCCAAGCGAAGAAGTTCGCCCGCTATATCGAGCCCAACGACACCCGCCTCGTCACGGTGGGGAAGGAGCGTTACCGCGTGTATCGCTACGAGGGAGCGATCCATGGCCTCGATGACGCGGTGGTGCTGCTGGCTTGGAAGGCGGATGAACCGATGACGCCAGATCATCTCCATGTTGTCTTGAGCACCGACCGGGAGCTAGGCGATGAAGAGATCTTGCGTTACTATGCCCAGCGCTGGACGATCGAATGCTTTTTCCGGCAGGCCAAAGACCAGCTGAAGCTCGATGGATACCGTGTTCGTCACATTCGGGCGGTGAAACGGTATTGGGCCGTGGTGCTGTTCGCCTGCGTATACAGCATCGCGGAATCTCAACAAGACCTCTCTTCCGGCCTGGAGCTTCTTCGTTCTCGGAAAGGACACAGCGTCGTTGAGTTCATCTACGATGCCGCGAAGCAAGAGATTCCCATTGATGTGATCAAAAAACAGCTCCATGTCGCCTAAGGGGTACCCTGTTTGTCTCTTAGTGAATGGAAATTACTGTAATGAAAAATGCTCATCTACAGTTTATAACAAAAAGAGGTTACCGTAGAAATTCTCGGATAACCTCTCACTGAGAAATATTTGGAAGACGTCCTTACGATTCGATCATAGAATTTAGCAAAAAGATTGCACCCTCGTTCAAGTAGTGTCTTGGAATTTTTCAATTAATAAATTTTCAATCGCTTTCTCACCAACAATCCCAAGAGGATTAGGAATCTTATCGGCTTCCTGTTTCGAAATCACTTCACATTCTGCGATTTCTTTTACACTATCCCCGACACTCTTACGATACTTATCTAAAAAATAGGCCTTATATGGTATCTTTCTTAGCTCTTCATCACTAAATACTTTATCGGAGTAATTAGTAACAAATCTCCACCTACGTTCCCTAATACCGCTAATTCCTGTATTTGCAATGAATAAAAATTTCCTTTGCTTGACCAACTGAAAAATTTCATCTATTAGAAGCGCTGTGGGAGAGAATTTGTTCAAATAACCAATTAAAATCTCTTCATCCTTATTTTTGTTTATTTCCCCCGATACAACAATACCGTACACATATTTACTAATGTCCCGCAAATAAATTTCAAAAATATCTCCTTGATTAATTTCTTTAAAATATTTGCTCCTGTTTTTTTTAAACTTTATTTTTACTTCTGTTATTGTTAGATCACGTATTTTTCTATTGTCAAAATTGATAGCCTCCATTATTCTATTCTCAATTTCTTTTAATGTAACATCGTTAATTTCGTTAAGATTAGAAGTAAGTACCTCATGTAACTTTAGTATTTTTTCCTTCATTTGATCCCCTCAACTACCTTAATGATCTGTACGCATTTCTAGATACGCTCATGTAATATTTATACTTTTTATTCTTGCGGCTTATTGGTCTAATAACATTTCTCAATTTCTTTTTCCCACCATATTTTAGATATAATCTATGCTCTAATCCCCTAGCTTCTGCATAAGTCAGATTCGATTTTACAACATTAAACATTGCATCTCGATGTTTCCCTAGTTTATGGGCACTTCTCCGACTAACAACATTTTTAGTTCTTCCTACATACACAACCTTGTTATTCTTAGTCAATACATAAATACTATATGACGCTTGCTTAGTAGCTTTAATTCGTCCTCCACCAACAAAACCAAACGCCGCCGCGACCGCGACACCTTTCCATCCTTTTCCTGATTTATACGCCTGATATCCTTCATACGCCGCCAATCCTGCATTAATTAACAACCAAGGAAAATGCCCATCCGGATCGACCAACATCACCGGATTGTTGTTCGCGTACGTATATCCGTTCTGCGTCAAGATGTCATCGGCATCGCCTAGGTCTGGGTCAAGCGACAGGAACACGCCATGCGTTGGATGGTAATAACGGGCGATCAAGTAGTACAGCCCGGTTTCTTCATCATACTGGTATCCGGCGTAGCGGTATGGGTTTTCGGCTGCCATCTCGCCGGATTGGGAAAGAATATTTCCCCATGCATCGTATTGGTAACGGGCCACGATGTTTCCTTGCTCATCCGTTAAGGCGATGACATCGCCATGGGCGTTGTAGTGGTAGAAGTACGTAGCGTCGTCTTGTTTCATTGACAAGCGTACTTTAAACAAGAAGATATGTAAAATTCGGAGCAAGCTTCAAAAATTTTGAACATTATTCCCGAATCATTTTCGAAATTATTCCATAAGGATTCCGCGAAATAATGTGTTAATTTACAGCGGGGCTTATAGGGCTGATCTCCAAAGATCGTCTTACGACCTTTAGAGATAGCCTCGTGAAACTTAAATCACGGTTGTCTTCCCCAAAAAATTTCTATCTCCTCCGACGCTTTTCTTGTCTCAGGTCCCATATATTTTAATGTTTTCTCCATGATCTCTCGTTCATCTCCTAATCTCGCTAAAACGGTCATAGTAATTACTTCTTGAACATTTATGTCTCCCTCCTTAAGCATGAGTTCAATAAAATCAAAGATTTTTTTCACCTTATACCATGCCCGCTTTCTCACTAACTCTGGCAAATCCTCATTTAACGTTTCACCAAAAAATACATGGGGTAGAAACTCCTCATTGTATTCGATATGTTTAACATAGGCTTCTTTATATTCGGGACATAGTTCTAAAAATTTCTTCATAAAAACTTCAATAGTAATAATAATCCCTCCATTCATTTTCCATTTAGAGCTCTTTTTAATTCAATTAATAGATGATTTGTTATTCTCCTTTCCCTACCATTTAAATTTTCTTTAGCTAAAATTTTTTCTAGGTTTCTTATCCTTTCTTTTGCCTTTATAATATGAGATTTTCCCCCTGTTAAAATTCCTTTTCTAACTTCCAGCCTAACCGCAGCAGCTAGGCTACCATCGCCTACCGTAGCATTCGGACGAAACATTTCATGAATAACGTTTCGTAATTTTTTATTTGTAACTTGGCCTAAAAGCTGCTCTCTTCTATTTAAATTCCCTATCCCCTTAATGACGTATTTACTCGTATTTCGAACAAGCTTAAACTTTCCTCCACCAACCGCGCCAAGAGCCGTTTTTTTGGCGACATACATCCATCCTCTTCCGGTTTTATATGCCTTATACCCTTCATACGCCGCAAAGCCTGCATTAATTAACAACCAAGGAAGGTGCCCATCCGGATCGACCAGCATCACCGGGTTGTTGTTCGCGTACGTATAGCCGTTCTGTGTCAAGATGTCATCCGCATCGCCTGGGTCTGGATCCATGGACAAGAACACGCCATGGGTCGGGTGGTAATAACGGGCGATCAAGTAGTACAGCCCGGTCTCTTCATCATACTGGTATCCGGCGTAGCGGTATGGGTTTTCGGCTGCCATCTCGCCCGATTGGGAAAGAACGTTCCCCCACGCATCGTATTGGTAACGGGCCACGATGTTTCCTTGTGCATCGGTTAAGGCGATGACATCGCCATGCGCGTTGTAGTGGTAGAAGTACGTCGCCCCGCCTTTTTTCATGGCAAGGAGTTGCCCGTTTTCTCCGTATATATACGATTGTACCACATTTCCGCTTGCGTCGGTTTCATACAAGACATTGAGGCTGTCGCCTTGGTAATGGTAGTTCGTCACGACGCCATTCACAGTCTTTTGGATGCGGCGGCCATCTTCATCATATTTGTACGTCACAAACGGCGCGCTTTCGCCTTTTCTTGTGATGGAGACGAGCTGGTCGGCTTCGTTCCATTCATATCGATACTGGCCGTCTTCCAATCGGTTGCCGTTCGCATCGTACGTGATCGTTTCATCGCCGAAACGAACCAACTGATTCGCCGCATTATAATCGGCCGTGATCGTCGTGGATAGTCCGTCTTTCGTTTTGACGATTTGCCTCCGATTCCCGAATCCATCGTACGTATACGCGATCGTCGTTCCATCCGGCCATTGCTCTTCCACTAGTTGATCTAAGGCGTCATAACGATAGAGCGTCTTCGCGCCAGTCGGGGTGGCGATTTCTGTCCGATTGCCGTTTTCATCGTAACGGTACGTTTCCGATAAAATTTCTGTTCCGTCCGCCGTACCGACCGAAATGCTTTCCACTAAGCCGCGGTCATCATACGTAAAGGTCGAGCCGGCTCGGTTTCCTGTCGTGAAGGTGCGAACGTTTCCTCTCTCGTCATAGTCAAAGCGATACGTATACGTTCCATCTTGGACGACCGTATTTTGATCCAATTTATTATATTGGTAATTGATCGTTTGGCTAAAGGACCCATGAGAGAACATGAACTGCTGCAATTTATCCGATGTGGTTGGATACAGCCATTTTTGCAGCCCACCGCGGTCTGACAGTTCCGTCAGCCGGTTTGCTTTATCAAATGTTCTTGTTTTGGTGGTGCCATCTTTTAGATATTGAACAGAAAGTTCGTTTCCGTTTTTGTCGTAACGGAATTTGTAATATGGAACTCCATTGTAAGAAATCGTGTCGACCCGTTCCGTTCCGTCGTACGTCCATTGAATTGTATTTCCCTTCGGCAAGACCGTTTTGATTTTATTTCCATTGGCATCATATTCATTGGTGGTCACATCATTCAGCGGACCGACGGTTTTAATGAGTTTACCGGTCGCATCATAAGAATAGGCAAATGTTTGAGACTGGCCGTCGCTGGTTCGAATGACTTTTGAAGTCATATTGCCATTTAAGTCATAATCGTAGTTGACGGAAGTACCGTTCGCTAACAACAGCTGTTTTAAGCGATCCGAGAAATCATACGTGTACTCTTTCTTGTTTCCTTTCTTATCATACTCGCTTAACAGGTTTCCTACGGCATCATAATTCTTTTTCGCCACATAGCCTTCTTCATCCACTTCTTCCGTGACATAATTTCCGCTTGCATCATACTTGTTTTTCGTCACCACGTTTCCTTCCATGAGCCGGATCGCGTCAAACCATACCGTTCCCGTGTAATTGCCACGGAAGACAGCGGATATGTCAATTTTATCGATTGGCTTGGAAGGTTGGATCGAAACCGCCGCCCGATTCATCTCCCGCCTACATCCCATTTCGAGGTAGGAGACTTCTCGATGAATGTGTTAAAAAAGCCATACCGCCTAACCAAACGAAAACCCCAAACGGTCATTGATGCCTCCCGTTTGGGGTTCGTTCAAGAGTAGAGCACGATCATCGCAATGAAAAAGTACGCCGCGTTGGCGATTTCCAAGATGCCTAGTTTCATGATCGGCAGCGATTTTCCGTATAAGTAGACGGCGCGAATGGCGCTCGGCGCGTAGGCCAAAACGGCGAACGGCTCGCCGATGGCGATGAGACCGGCAATCAACAAGGCATGGTATCCCCATGACAGCCATTTGTATCGCACGTTTTTCTTTTCGCGAATCATCGTTTTGACGTAAAACGTGCTGCCAATGAAAAAGAGGAAGGAAAA
Source organism: Geobacillus sp. C56-T2 (assembly GCF_007829715.1). Lineage (NCBI taxonomy): Bacteria > Bacillati > Bacillota > Bacilli > Caryophanales > Anoxybacillaceae > Geobacillus > Geobacillus sp. C56-T2. The sequence goes on along the minus strand of NZ_VJWB01000001.1, from coordinate 741,949 downwards.
CGCGGCCAATTCGAACGCCTCCACCGTCAATTCCCCGCGCCCGACATAAAAGGCGCCCAGGCCGCCGACGCAAAACGACGCGATGGCCGCAACATCATTCCAGAAAGCGCGCTCGTTCTTTTTCTTGCTGTAGTAGATGTTTACTAGGAAAAACGGAATCATCGCCAAGCCAAAGAGAACAAGGGCCGGCCGCTGCCAAAGGGAAACGGCCAGGGCCGGCGCGGCGATGGCGCCATAGCGAATGGCAGCAGGCACGTACGGCTCGTTCCGCTTCGTTTTGACCGCCATCAAGAGCGGATACGTCGCCAAGTAGAGGGCAAGCCAAGCGAGAAAGAGCGGCGCGTGAACCCACGTGAGTCCGCCGGCGTATGCCCCGAGCCAAAACGGGATGATGAGCATCGCCCAAGCGCCATGTTGTTTAGGCATCACCCATTTGCTTTTGTTTGCCATCGCTCTCACCCCCCGCTCACTGGCGGAATAAAAGCGACTGTATCGCCCGGTTGAAGCGGCGCGTCGTCGCGGGCGTACTCCTCATTGACCGCGGTCATGACGCGGTCAAGCGGCAAGCCGTAACGCGCTTCCACTTCTTCTTTCAGCTTTCCTACGGTGTCGGGGACGTGCGGCCATGTGACTTGCCGCTCGCCGACTTGTTCGCCCAAATGGGCAAAAAACAAGAGACGGATCATCATTCACTCACCTCCGGCTTTCCGGACGGATAAGCTTTTGTTTCCAGTTGATCGCCAATCCATGCGCTGCCATCTTCCCATTGTTCTTTTTTCCAAATCGGTACGATTTGTTTGATCCGTTCGATGGCGTAGCGGTTCGCTTCATACGCTTCCGCGCGGTGCGGCGAAGAAACCGCGATGACGACGGCGATGTCGCCGATCTCAAGGCGCCCGATCCGATGGGTGATCGCCGTTTTCGCTCCCGGCCATTGTTCGGCGATTTCCGCTCCGATTTGCGCCAGCATTTTCTCGGCCATCGACACGTACGCTTCATATTGCAAAAAGAGCGTCCGCTTGCCGTTCGTCCATTCGCGCACCGTGCCGGCAAACACGGCGACCGCGCCGGCTTCCGGGCGCATCACTTTTTTCATCACGTCTTCGACCGAAATCGGTTCAGACGTGATGGCAAACAACGATTCCGTCATGTCTCTCTTCTCACCTCATTCATCAACCATGGGATATATGCGGCCTCATCAGCCAGCGAAAACACAGGGTGCGGCAGCGGCCGGGAAAGCGGTTCCCAGGCGATGACGGCGCGGATGTTGGCGAGGTGCTGAAGCGACGCCCAATCTTCCTCGGAGCGCACGAGCACGACTTTCGGATGCGGCGCCTGCTTATAGCCTTCGACCAGCACGAGATCCAGTCGAAGCGGCGCATAAAGCGCCAACACATCATCCAACCGCCACAACGGGCGGCGGAGATGCAGCTGCAACAGCCCATCCCCTTCCACCGCTGTCGCCACCGCCCCGGCCCGCTCATGACGGACGGAATCGACGCCTTCCGGCCGTGCCGGCTCGCCGCCATGGCCGTGATGCTTTACCGTCCCGACGCGCCATCCTTCCCGGACGGCGGCCGCCACCCATCTTTCGACGAGCGTCGTCTTGCCCGTATGTTTATAGCCGACAACTTGCCAGACGTTCATTCGCTCGATCCCTCATCATCATCGAGCAGCCATACGTCCACCTCGTCACCTTTAGCGAATCCTCTCGTCCCGCCCGGCAGCACCATCAAGGCGTTGGCCGCCGCGAGCGAGGTGACGATGTTCGACTTATCCATGCCGACCGGTTTGACGATGAGCCGGCCGTCAATCGCTTCGACTCGGCTGCGCACAAAGCGGGTGAACGGATTCGGCTTTGGAAAATCGGCGCCGAGCGTGGCCTTCACTTTTTTCAAATACGGCTTGGGGGAAAACAAGCGCGTCCGCACGACCGGGCGGACAAACAGTTCATAGCCGACGTAGCATGCCGACGGATTGCCGGAGAGGCCAAACAGCAGCTTGCCATTCCACTCCGCGACGGTCGTCACGCTCCCCGGGCGCATGGCGATTTTGTTAAATAAAACGTTCGCCCCCAGCCGCTCGTAAATGGCGGGCAAATAATCGTAATCGCCGACCGAGACGCCGCCGGTCGTCATGAGCATGTCCACTTGATCGAGCGCCTCGCGCACGGCGTGAAAGCACGCGTCAAGGTCGTCGGCCAGCTGGCCAAAATAGATCAGCTCAGCGCCGCTTTTGAGCGCCTGTGCTTCAATCATGTAGGCGTTGCTGTTGCGGATTTTTCCCGGAACGAGCGGTTCAGAAACGTCAAGCAGCTCGCTGCCGGTCGCAAACAAGCCGATCCGCGGCTTTTTCGCCACCTTCACTTCGGCGTAGCCAAACGTCGCCAACAGCGCCGCCACTCCCGGATTGATGCGCGTTCCTTTTTCGACGAGCGGTTGTCCCTTTTTGGCATCTTCTCCTTGAAACGAGATGTTGTCGCCGGGGCGGAACGAGCGCTTAATCGACATATACGTTTTTCCATCCCGTTCATACTGTTTGGCCAGCTCCAACATGACGACCGCATCGCACCCTTGTGGAATTTGCGCTCCGGTCATCAGGCGCACCGCTTGAAACGGGCCGACGGGCTGTTTCGCCACTTGTCCGGCGCCAATCGTTTCGATCACTTCAAACTCGACCGGACGATCCAGCCCCGCTCCTTCCGAATCGGCGGCGCGAATAGCAAATCCGTCATACGGCGATCGGTCAAACGGCGGCACATCATGGTCAGCGCACAAATCTTCGGCCAAATAGCGGCCATACGACTGGCGAAGCGGCACCGTTTCCTCTTCTCCCACTCCGGCGTAACGCATCACCCGAGCGATCGCTTCCGCTACAGGAATCGGGGTTCGTCTTTCGACCATGTCTCTCTCTCCTTTCGACTATATGGCTGGCGGCTATGGTCTCGTCCTTTTCACGCGGTTGCAGCGGTTTGATGCCTCCCGCCAGCATTTCATCACCGACACTTACAGCGGCGATATGCGCCAACATCCTTTCCCGCGTCTCGCCGAACAAAGCGGCCGACGGTGCGAGCTCTTGCCTCACTTTATCCGCCTAGCGGTATTGTTCCTGACTATAGTTTAGCACGTCTTGAGCCCGATGTTCGACTCGATCGATCCGCTCTTTTGTCTTGATTTTACATCAAAAATGAAAAGTACCGTTGTGATGTTGATCACATTCGTTCTCCGTCTCCATTTTTTCGCTGCTGTGAGATGAATCACAACGTGGCCGCGGAAAACACGGTATGCTGAAGCTGTAACGATTGGATCAATGGAGGGATGATGAATGGAACAGCGGTTTACTGAACAATCGTTGATTGGCGATATCGTCACTCCATTTCCGAAAGCGGCTGATTGATTGAAAGCGCGGCGCTCGAAGAAGATTTGTTTACCCACATCCATTTAGAAAACAACGTCCTCTTCCCGCGCGTGCTGGCGGCGGTGAAGCAAGGCCATTCCCCCATTTCTAAGGCAAAGGCAGGCGCAGCGATCGATGAACAGGCCGCTCTTCGCTGGAAAGAGCGGCCCTGCTTCTTTGTTACCCGCCGATATACGACATTTCAATTTTCGCCCGTTGTTTCGCCGTTTCTTCCGTCCGTTCTTCCGAATAGCGGTCTGTCCGCTGGTTCCAAACCGCGGTGATCAACGACTTCAGTTCCTCTTTCGTCGCCCCGGCGCGCAGGTTGTCTTTCAACGATACGCCCTTCGAGGCAAACAAACACGTATACAGCTTCCCGTCCGCGGAAATGCGCGCCCGCGTGCAGCTGCGGCAAAACGTTTCCGTCACTGAGGCGATAAAGCCGACTTCCACCTCCGTGCCGACGTAGCGATAGCGGCTCGCCACTTCGCCGAAGTACGCTTTTTCAACCGGTTCGAGCGGATGCATGGCGTTGATTTGTTCATACATCTCTTTTTTCGTCACAACATGGGAGTAATCCCAGCCGTTCGTTGTGCCGACGTCCATAAATTCAATGAGACGGAGCGGAATGCCTTGTTCTTTGAAATAGGCCGCCATCGGCACGATTTGCGAGTCGTTCCATCCTTTTTTGACGACCATGTTCACCTTGACGCCGAGCCCCGCCGCCCGGGCGGCTTCAATGCCTTTTAACACCGGGGCGACGCCGACGCCGATGCCGTTCATTTTGCGGAAAATGTCATCATCCAACGCATCCAAGCTGACGTTGACGCGCTTTAGCCCGGCTTCTTTCAGCCGCTGCGCCCATTTCACTAAATGGACGCCATTGGTCGTCAAGCCGATATCGCGCAGGCCGGGAATCGCAGACAGCCGCGCCACAAGCGCATCCAAATCGCGCCTTAAGAGCGGCTCGCCGCCCGTCAGGCGGATTTTTTCGACGCCCAGCTCGACAAAGCATTCCGATAGAAGCGCCATTTCCTCGACCGTCAACAGCTCGCCTTCCGCCAAAAAGCGAAAATTCGGCCCGAACACTTCGGCCGGCATGCAATAGACGCAGCGAAAATTGCATTGGTCGATCACTGATAACCGCAAATCGCGAAGCGGGCGGGACAGGCGGTCCATGACGTTCGTTTGGTTGCGCTCGCCCATCGCGCTCCCTCCTTTCTGTTTCGTTCGCCGCACGCTGTTGTCAGGCGGCTTTGTTTATTCCCGTAAACGACCGAGTTTCGTCGCAAAGACCAATAAACTGAATGACAATCCGATCGTGACCGCCACCCATGCCCACGCGAACTCCATCCGCCCCGCTTCCATGGCCATGTAGACGGCGGTCGGGATCGTTTGCGTTTTTCCCGGAATATTGCCGGCGAACATGAGCGTTGCGCCAAACTCCCCGAGGCTGCGGGCAAACGACAGCACCGCTCCGGATAATAACGCGTGTCTGGCAAGCGGCAGCGAAATATACCAAAAGACTTGGCGCTCATTCGCCCCATCGATGCGCGCCGCCCCTTCAATGGTTGGATCGACCGCTTCAAGCCCGGCTTTGGCCGCCTGATACATGAGCGGGAATGACACGACCACGGCGGCCATCACCGCGGCACTAGGCGTAAACAGTACGGTCGTATGAAACGACGCTTCGATCCACCGGCCGATGGGGCTATGTCGGCCAAACAAGACGACGAGCAAAAAACCGACGACCGACGGCGGCAACACGAGCGGCAACATAAACGCCGTCTCCACCGCTGTCTTGCCGCGAAACCGGCGGCGCGCCATCCGCCTCGCCGCCGCTGTCCCTAAGACCGCGACAATCAAGCCAGCGAGGAGCGATACTTTGATCGATAACCAAACCGGTGACCAAAACGTTGTCATGGGTCAGCCTCTCTTTGTTCCATCTTCATCCTAACGATACGAAAACAAGCAGGTAAACGCTGTGATGCTGCTTACATTGATTGTATCATATGGGCGGGGAAATCCCGCTTAGAAAAATTTGTGACAACCTGCACAAAAAAGCGACAAACGCTGATTTTTTTCACGCTGTCCCCACTGTGATGTTTTTTTACAATAGAAATAGCCGAACAAATGGAGTTGTCGATCATGGAACGGCAAAGCCAAACGGCAGCGAACCACGATTTTTCCCGCTTGCGCTCCCCTAATCCTCGAAAATATGCGGCTTTATTTGTACTTTCATCATACACAGGTGAAGGAAACGGATTTGTGAGATTGATCACATTCTTGTCTGTTGTCACCATTTTGTCACCGTCGTTGCCACGGTTTTGTCACCTACAAAAAAAGTCCGTCCCCCAAAAGGAACGGACATGATCGGGCAAAACGGTTTTCCCATACGAACGAGCAGAAACGCTGTTGGGGCGCACACACGTCTTTCCAAACAGCCTGTTCCCTCACCCGCTCGCCCGTATCTCTTGCCTCATAAACAACCAATAAGCGATCGCAAAGCAGACGAGAGTGGCGGCAATCAGAGCAGTCGCTTGCGGCCAAATGAGCAAGACACTTTGCGAGAACGGCAGCGGGGCGGCAACAGCGCCGGCCGTTTGTTCCACGGTGACGATCCCTAGCGTCCGAACGTCCGGCGAAAGCAAAGCGGTCGTGGATTCGTTGAACAAGTAGCTCGGCGACAATCTCATGAGACCAAGCACCAACTCTTGACGGCCGACCGCCTGCTCAACGGACGTAATCGCATCAGACTGCAAAAACGACTTCGCAAATACTTCCACGATCATCGCGTAAAAAAGGTTGAAAAACAGCCAAACGGCCAGCGCTGACAACGCGGATGTCGCCGCCTGGCGGAAGATGACGGAAAACAAAATGCCGAGATTCAGCCAAAAGGCGATATACACAAGGCATAACAACAAAAAGCAGACCATGCGGGCAAACTCTTCGAAAGTAGGCGGAATCCCCAAGACCAAAATGCCTAATGCCGTCACAAGCAGGCCGAGCGAAAGAAACAACACCGCATTCAACAACAAAGCGGCGACAAACTTGCCGTTGATGACGTAATCGCGCGGGATCGGCTGCGCCATGAGCCGGCTCAGCGTCCCGCGATTCCGCTCCGAATTGATGGCATCAAATCCAAGCGCGATGCCGAGCAGCGGTCCGAGAAAACCGACAAACGTCACAAACGATGGCAGCGTTCCGTCCGAGACAGTGAATAATTTTAAAAACAAGTAGGCGCCTTTCGCGATTTCCTTGGCCTCTTCCGACGAATCGAGCGCATCCCGAATCGTCGTCATCGCCGTATACAGCGACCCGAAGCAAGTGAGCAAGATGAGAGCGATCAAAATGATCATGCGCCAACTCGTCAAATAATCGGCCAGTTCTTTTTTGACAATGGCCGAAAAGGCGCTGCTCGCCCCTCTTGTCCGCTTCTTCTCATCAAGCGCCCCCGCCTTCAGCCGTTTTCCCCATCTTTTTGCATATGAAAAACCACCGTTTTCCCATCGCCCCTTCTTACGGGCCTTCAACGTCCATCCCTCCCTTCAAAATAGCGGTGATAAATCTCATCGAGGCCGAAATGGCGGCGGCTCAGGTGGAACAAGAAAGCTTGGGATTCGATGATGGTTTTGCTGATGGCGGCGCTCACATCCGTTTGGCAATACACATCCCATCCATTTTCCGTTTGCTCCACTTTATTGACGCCCGGAATCGCCTCGATTTTGGCCCGTAAGGAAGCGTCAAGCGGTGAAGCGGCCACATGGATGACATAGGCATCCTGCAAAAACAGCTGTTGCGCGAGACGTTCCATATTCCCTTCGGCCAGCAGTTTCCCATCAACGAACAAACCGACCCGGTCGCAAATTTGCTGAACATGATGCAATTGGTGCGAGGACAGCAGTACCGTGATGCCTTCATTGCGGCTCAAATCGCGGATCAGCCGCAGCAGCTCACGCACTCCTTCCGGGTCGATGCCTAGCGTCGGCTCATCCAAAATGATCACTTCCGGATGCTTCATCAACACATCGGCCAAACCGAGCCGCTGCCTCATCCCCCGCGAGTATTTCCCCGCTTTTTTATGGGCTGCATCAGTCAAATTCACCTTCTCGAGCAGCTCCCATGCCCGCTTTTCCGCCTCAGTGCGAGGGATGCCGTTTAACGCCGCCGTATACAGCAAGTTTTCCAAGCCTGTCATGTGATGGTAAAATCCGACATCATCCGGCAAGTATCCGACTTTCCGTTTGACGTCAATTGGATTTCGCACCGGATCGATGCCGCATACACGCACCGAACCGGATGTCGGCTCGGTAAGCCCGAGCATCATTAAAATCGTCGTCGTCTTTCCGGCCCCGTTCGGGCCAAGAAGGCCAAAAATTTCTCCCTTTCGAATGGAAAGCGACAAATGGTCAACCGCCCGGTGGTCGCCATATGTTTTGCATAAGTTGTTCAGTTCGATGACGGCGGGTGCTGCCATGCTTACCTCCTCCCGTATGTTTTGATCAAATAATACAGCCCTCCGGCCACCCCGACAATGATCAACACCGCCACCACGCCCCAAACGGTTGACGTTTTGACTGAGACGCGAAACGCCGCCTCCGCCGACGTTTCCGCGGTTTGCGCCTGGAAGTTGACAACATAATCCCCGGCAATCGCTTCATCCGACGCTTTCACTTTCGCCTTGACGGTTTTGGAATCGCCAGGGTTCAGCTGATCGATCGTGCTTTGATCGAATTCCACTTCCCAGTCAGGCGGAGCGTCAGCCGTCATGTTGATGTTCAAAAGCGGGGTGCTTCCGGTGTTTTTAACGACCAGATCGATCACCCGTTCATTCCCCGCCGTCACATCGGTGCTCAAGTTTCCTGACGGCGTCGTCAGTTTCAGCTCATACGTGCCGGTAATGACCGCCTCTAATGTCAGCTCGGCCGATGTGTCGCTCGTTTGCGCTTTGATCGGGATTTTGTACGTGCCCGCTTTCACCTGTTCCGGCGGTTTGACCTCTACGGTAATGTCTCTCGATTCATTCGGCTCGAGTTTGACCGATGTCACGGAATTGCCTTCCGATTTGAACGTGACTTGCCACCCTTTTTCCGCCGCCGAACTTAACGCGTAATTTTGCGTCTTGGCGGTTCGGTTTTTCAGCGTGACATCATACGTGAAGCTCGAATCGGCATGCCCCTCAAGGTTCGTTTGATCCGACGTCAGTTCGGTTTTAAATGACCCTTGTTCCGTCACGCGGACAAGCAGCGGCAATTTCGCTGAACCGCTCTCCCCGTTGGCGACAAGCCAAAAGCGGTAATCCCCTTTGTCGACATCCAGCGGCACGTTCACTTCCAGCGTGACCTCTTCTTCTTTCCCGCCTCGGATGGAAAGCTGTTCAATCGTTCGCCCCTCCGCGGTAATCGATGTCGACCATCCTTTCGGCAGGCGGTCAAACGAGAAGGTGACATTTTCGATGCTGGAACCGTTGTTGATGACATTAACTGTATAGTCGATCGTCTCCCCCGGCGTCACGGAAAGCCCGGTGTACGGCGTGAAAAGAACAACGCCGCTTGCCGCCGAGGCTGGACGGATCGGAAGAAAAAGAGAAAAGAGAGTCAAGATCATGGCAACCATCGCAATCATCCTGCTTCGCACGACATTCACTCCCTCCTTCTGTTTTCATTTCGTATACGCCAGAAATCGATCAATGGATTTGTTTTGCAGGAGAAAAATTCAGTTGTAGAATAGATACAGAGCAACCATTCCAAGCATGCGTCGGGAGGTGGGCAAGATGGAAGACCGACGGGAAGACCTCGAACTGCTCGAGAAGATCGCCGAAGGCTCGCGCACCGCCTTTGACCGTTTCTACGAAAAATACGCCCCGATGGTCTATCATATCGCTCTTCGGATCGTCGGCGACGAGGCGGAGGCGGAAGATGTCAGCCAAGATGTGTTTCTCGAAATCTTGCAAAACCCCCATCAATTCGACCCGAAACGAGGAAGCGTTCAAGCCTTTCTTGCCGTAAAAACAAAAAGCCGGTCGCTCGACCGCCTGCGCAAGAAACGGGATTTGTTAGTGAACCGCCTTGAGGAAACGGCATTAAAAGAAAACGGGGCCGAATTCTATTTTCTCCGCCAACTGGAACAACAAGTCATTTTGGACGCCTTAACCCATCTCCCTGAGGCGCAGCGGCAAGCCATTATTCACTTTTATTTTCACGGGGAAACCCAACGGGAAATCGCTGCCGCCATGAACAAGCCGCTAGGCTCTATCAAATCGCTCATCCGCTACGGCTTGCGCAATTTGCGAAAACAAAAAGAGCTGTTCCGCTGGTTGGAAGCCGGGAGAGGTGAAAACAAGCATGAAGCATAGCCATATTCCGGAAACGAAAATCGTCGATTGGATGCTCGGAACGCTGCCGAAACAAGAAAAAGAAGCCGTGTCGAGCCATCTCCGCCAATGCGCCTTTTGTCAAAACGCGCTCAAAGCGTGGGAAGCGATCAGGATGGAAGCGACATCTCGATCCGGTGAGCCTCCTTCTGCCATGAAAGAGCGAATTTGGGCCAACATGGAGGCGCAAAAACAGGCGAAGCGAATGCAGCACCGTCTCCGGTGGGCGGTCGGGCTGGGGGGCGCGGCGCTCGTTGCCTTTCTTTTCTTCGTCCGCTCTTCCATTTCTGGCGATGGGAGCGTTGTTCCGCATGAACCAAGCAGCGACCATTACCGGTATGTCGTTGTCGAAGCCCCGCCCGAACGAATCGTTCATCATCCGGAAACGAAGCGGTTTTCAATCGAACCGTTAGCCCATTTCGAACAGCTGAACGGAACGATTTGGCTCAATGATGATACGAAAGAAATGGTGATGGAGATTGAAGGCCTCAAACCGTTCGCCGCTCGCGACTACCAATTGTGGATTGTGTACACGGATAATGAGATGAAAGGAGAGCTATTGACGATCCGCCATGGGGCATCGCGCATTTTGATCACCGGCGAGGACGTCAAACGGTTCAAACAAATTAAAGCGAGCCTCGAACCAAAAGGAGGAAGCGTGACGCCGACCGGGCCGGAAACGTTTATTGTCGATCTCGAACACGAATAGACGCCAAATACCCCCTCTTGCCACAGGCCAGCGGCCCGTGTCGCTCGCTCATTCATCCATCCGCGGCCGCAAAAAAGCCCCCGCTGCGTCCGGGGGCGGCAAGCCAAGCCGGGGACAGCCGCCCCCGTTGGCCTAGCGGCGGTTTGCTTCTTTGTTTCGCAGCGCCTTCGGAATATAGATGCAGTACGGTTCGCTTTCCAAATAGTCGACCGTTACGGCGTAAGCGCGTGAACGCGAGCCGCCGCACACGTGGCGAAATTCGCAGACGCCGCATTTTCCTTGAAATGACGGTGTTGATTTGTACGGGAATGTCGAGCTCATGCAAGTATTGAATCGCACGGATCGTTAAAGCAAATGAGCCGCTCGTGCCGCGGAAATGGTCGTGAATCTCGGCGTTCGGTCCGTCAAGGCTGAACGCCCAGCGCGCCAAGCCGACTTCTTTCGCCTTGCGGATCGCCTCTTTCGTCACGTTGGGCGTCGCGCTTGGCTTCATTGACACGCGCAACCCTTTATCGATCGCATATTTCGCCAAATCGTACACATCCGGCCGCATGAGCGGATCACCGCCGGTAAAAACAAGCATCGGCTGATCCATATCGTAAATCTCGTCAATGAGCTTTTTCCCTTCCTCAAACGTCAACTCGCGCGGGTCGCGGTGATATTGCGCCTCGGCGCGGCAATGAAGGCATTGTAATTGACACGCCCTTGTCAATTCCCAAATCACAATAAACGGATTTTCATTGAAATCGCGCATCCCATTCCCTCATTGCCTCCATTGTACCGCAATGGCTGGACGCGTTATGTGATATCCATCACATCCACAGCCGACGGTGATCGTGCCACGAGCGAAGATGACAGCCGTCTGAACAGGCGGTATAATATAAGTAAAAACGAGTGGAGATGAGACGATGCCAGACGGGATCTCGTACCACGCCAAAGATATTTTGTTCAAATCGCTCAGTGCATTGTACCAAAACCAAGCCCTCGATGTGTACGGACTTCACGGACTCCCGCGAATCAAAGCACTGCTGCCGAACGAATTTCCGTCTGTACGGGCCGATGACAAACGCGCCGACACCGTGTTTCTTCTCGAAGATGATTCCATTTTGCTTCTTGAGTACGAAAGCAACGAATGATTCATTGACAACCATTTGAAGTATCTTGAGTATGCTTGCCGAATCTTGCGCACATCCTACCAACAGGAAAAACGAATCCGGCCCATTCGCATTGTTGTGATTTACACGAGCGATGTCACAAGCGTTCACCAACATCTGGACGCCGGAGATGTGTTTCTTTCATCCAAGGCGGTGCTGCTTGGTGAATTCAACGGGGATGCGATTTTTCAAGCCATTGAAGAAAAAATCCATAACGGTGAACCACTGACTCCCGGCGAGACGATGAAGCTCATCCTCGTTCCGCTCATGCACACCCGCCTCGACCGGCAAACGATGATCGAAAAAACGATCGAACTGGCGAAAACGATCCGTGAGGAACCGAAACAGCTGCACATCATTGCCGGTGTGTTGACAGCCACAGACAAGTTTATTGACCCGTCATACGCCCAAAAAGTAAAGGAGTGGATGAAAATGAATAAAGTTTTTCGTTTACTCGTAGAAGATCTAGAGGGGTGGTGAAAAACCGCTGTCACACACGAATCGGCGGCATTTTCATTCAGAAAAGAAAGCTGATTTTGCAAGGCTTCTCTCATTGAGAAACGGATGGAATCAGCAGTATTTTGCACTAAATCACCAGCCTCCTAGAACAGGAAAAAGAGAAAGCGGTCAAACAAGCGGAAAAACAGAAAGCCATCGAAATCGCGAAAAACTTGCTTGACGTCCTGCCGATTCACGAAGTCGCGAAACGAACGGGGCTGACTGTCGCCGAAGTGGCAGAGTTGGCGAAGGAAATGGATCAAAATCAATCTCCAGTCCAATAACGCAAAAGAGCCGAGGTCGTTCGGCTCTTTTTTCGCACTGTTGCCGTTTCATCATTGACAACGGAACGTTATTGGACAGGTGAAATCATTTTTCATGATGAGCGTCTTTCTGTATCAAGCACATTTGGTGGTGAAGAGCCGGGTGGTCAAGGATCGCTCTTCCGATCAGCAAAAGATGGATCCTCCCGTCTTATCGGTACTCTTCCTCCGTATTGACATTGCGCCATACGGTTTCATCGGCGGCAAGCGGTTGGGCGTCAACATAGCGGATGCGGGCGCCGTCAAGAAGCGAAACCATCCGTCGTTCGCCGGCATCGAGCAGCTTGGCGATCAGCGGGCGAAGCCGCCGGTGGTACAGGGCAACCAATGGCTCCGGGCGGCCGGCATGGAGCGGAACGACAGCGTCAAAGGACGGATCGGCATAGGCGGCGAGCCGTTCCGTTACGTCCTTGTTCATATACGGCATGTCGCACGGCAGAATGAACACCCAATCGGATCGGCTCTGTTCCATGGCGGTGTAAATACCAGCAAGCGGCCCAAAACCGCGGTAACGCTCCACATCGAGCAGCACCGGGATGTCCGTTCGCCGACGAAACTCGCCGACAAGCGCCGGATGACTGATGAGATACAACTCATCGGCGATCGGAGCCAGCGCGGCGACAGACCAAGCGAAAAACGGCGTGCCTTGATGCAGCGCGAACGCCTTTGGCCGCCCGAACCGGCGCGACTGGCCGCCGGCCAGCACCACTCCAGCAATCGTTTGTTTCATCACACTCCCCCTTCCGGACCTCGTCTGTTCCTACCGTACCATACGAACCGGCGAGAAAAAAGATATCCGCCTGTCGCGACAAATCTTAGACTAGTCGAACAGCCATCACCCGTTGGCAAGGAAGCATGTTTGTCGTTCCGCTTCTGAAAACGACCTGTTAATCAGCGATTGATAACGCCCGTAGTGGACCGAAAAAAACGTTCTCCGTAAAGTCTTGACTGACTCTTAGCAGCAAATTTGCTCATAACATTAGCCTTCTTTGTAGTATAATGAATTATATACTTGCATCATAACCGCTCAAGCCTTAGGATGCGGTGACGAGCGTCGCCGCCCGCAGTTGAACATGTGCAATCCCCATGAAAGGAGAAATGGCGGTTGGAAGAGCTCGTTGGCTTTTGCGCGCAATGCGGCAAGCCGATCCATTGTTTGCATGGGTTTTTAAACGGAGTGGTCAGTCGCGAAACCGAGATGTTGTACTGCTTTCCATGCCATGACAAACAAAAGGAGAACGAACACGCTAAGCCAGACAAATGCCACCAGTGATTGAAAACGTTCACAAAAGCTAGGCACAGCGGAATGCCGCTGTGCCTATTTGTTCTTTTTCCGCTACAGCTCTTCCCCTTCACCGCGCGTTGAAGACAAACGTTCAACAGCCACGTCAACAAAGGAACGATGACAAAGCAGGGCAATGCGATGCACCCAAAATACCGAATCCACCTGGGAAATCCCGACTAATCGAAGACTTCCCGCTTCATCGCCCCCTCCCGCTGCTATGCGGTCCCACTCTTCGGTCAGCGAAAATACCCGATCATCCATCCGTTGCTTCTCTTCTACGGATTGTCTTTTGTACCTCGCGTTGCTTTTTCATAGTCAGAGGCCATAATGCCTCCTTCCATTGATGCCATCTTAAACCGTTTGACTTGACTAGCCGCCGCTCCCTTCACGAGCATGCCAGAGGACAAAGGTCCGTTCCTAGCTGGCCATAGCCCCCACTCATTCCTTCACCCGCAACAGGCGCATGCTGTTGAAGGTCACGAGCAATGTGGCGCCCATATCAGCGAACACCGCGAGCCAAAGGGTGAGCCAGCCGGGGATGGCGGCAATGAGCGCTAACGCTTTTAACCCTAAGGCAAAGGCAATGTTTTGCTTGATGATCGCAAGCGTCCGGCGACTGAGGCGAACGGTGTATGGCAATTGGCGCAAGTCGTCGGCCATCAGCACGACGTCCGCCGTTTCCAGAGCGGCATCCGTCCCCGCTCCGCCCATCGCCACACCGATATCGGCCGCGGCCAAAGCGGGGGCGTCATTCACCCCGTCACCGACCATGGCCGTTATGCCATAACGGTGTTTCAGCTCGCGGATCGCTGCCAGCTTCTGCTCCGGAAGCAGCCCGGCGTGAATGGCCGACACGCCCGCTTGGCGGCCGATGGCTTGGGCGGTTTGTTTATGGTCGCCGGTTACCATGGCGATCTCTTTGACCCCGAGACGCCGCAATGCCGCAACGGTCGCCGCGGCGGACGGCCGCGGTCGATCAGCCGCCGCGATCAATCCTAACAGCCGACGGGCCGTGCCGATCGCCATCACCGTTTTTCCTTCTTGGCGGAAGGCGGCGATTCGCTCCTCCGCTTCACCCGGCAAACGGCCGAGCACCTCGGCGAGCAAGGATGGGCGGCCGATGTAGTACGTTTCGTTTCCAACGACCGCCCTCACCCCTTGACCCGTCAACGACTGAAATTCATCCACCGGCACGTCAAGAAACGGCACGCCTTCCTCTTTCGCCTGACGGACGACAGTGGAAGCGAGCGGGTGCTGCGACCGTTTTTCGATGGCTGCCGCCACCGCCAGCAGTCGTTCACGGCTTCCTTCATACACGACGACATCGGTCACGGACGGTTTCCCTTCCGTTAACGTCCCGGTTTTATCAAAGGCAACCGCTCGCAGCCGGCCGATTTGTTCCAAGTATACCCCGCCTTTGATGAGCACGCCGCGCCGGGCTGCATGGCCGAGAGCGGTAACAATTGCCACCGGTGTCGAGATGACGAGCGCACACGGGCAGCCGATGACGAGAACAGCGAGGCCGCGATACACCCAATCAAGCCAATTGCCGCCCACGACAAGCGGTGGAATGACAGCGACAAGCAGGGCCACAATCATAATGAACGGCGTATAATAGCGGGCAAACCGATCGATGAACGCTTGCGACGGCGCCCGCTCCGCCTGCGCCTCTTCAACGAGATCGATCATTTTCGCCAACATCGTTTCGTCCGCACGCTTCGTCACTTTCACTTCCAGGAATCCTTCCCCGTTCAGCGTCCCAGCGAACACCGCATCGCCGACCGTTTTTTCCAACGGGATGCTTTCGCCGGTCATCGCCGCCTCATTGACCGTAGACGCCCCATTGACGACAACGCCATCCAAAGGAATTTTCGCGCCTGGTTTCACGATCATGACCTCTCCGAGGCGAACGTCTTCGACCGGAACGGTCACTTCCTCCGCACCGCGCCGGATCGTCGCTTCAGCGGGCGCCATTTCCAGCAGCGATGCGATCGACCGCCGCGCTCGGTCCATCGAGTAGCGCTCGAGCGCTTCGCTTATGGCAAACAAAATGACAACGACCGCTCCCTCTTGCCATTCGCCGATCGCCGCCGCACCGAGAATGGCGATCGTCATTAACGTGTTCATGTCCAACTGCCAGCGGGCCAAATTCCGCAGCCCCGTCCAAAACAAGGAATAGCCGCCGAGCGCGATCGCCGCCAAATACATCGCGACCGCCATTCCTCCGCTGTCCGCCGCATCGGCCGCAATGCCAATCAGAAGCAATACAGCAGAGACGAGGACGTTTCGGTTCTCTTTCTTCTTCCAAAACGGCTCCCGACGGATAGTGCGCTCGCGTTCTTCGCGAATTTTCAGGCGTTCAAACGCTCCGGCTTGTTCCAGTTCTTCCACCGTCGCCTCGCCCCACACCGTGAGTTTGGCGGCGCCGAAGTTGACTTTCGCTTCTTTGACGCCGGGCAAAGCTTTGACGTTGCGCTCAAACTTGGCAGCGCAATTTGCGCACGTTAACCCTTGCACCCGGTATGTTTTGGCCCCGACCCGGTCCAATGTTTGTTCATTCGCCACGGTGATCCCCCTCTTTCTGATGGGCGAGCGCGACAAGCAACAGCTCGCGAATATGGTCGTCATCGAGCGAATAAAAGGCGAGTTTTCCCTCTTTCCGATATTTCACGATGCCTTGTTTATACAAAATGCGCAAATGATGCGATGTCGTTGCCACCGTCGCCCCGATGACGTTCGCTAAGTCGCAGACGCACAACTCTTCCTCGCCGCAAAGCGCATAGACGAGTTTCGCCCGGTTTTCATCAGCCAACGCTTTGAAAAACGGCACAATCGACGCCATGTTTTCCTCATTCAGCCGGCGCTGAATCCGCCTGACCTTCTCCTCGTCGTAACAGTAAACATCGCATACATCTTGGCGGTTCATTCCGTTCCTCTCCTTACCAACATTCAAATAGTTGTTTGAATATAGAATATCATATCCCCTTTTGATATTCAAATATTCATTTGAATGAAAAAAAGTTCCCTGTATGACAAAAATCCGCCTTCGTCGCAGCGAAAGGCGGATCTCGGTCTGATGAACGCGCCGCGGCCATGAGGCCCATTGCCGTCGGCTTCCCCTATACGTATTCGCGAAACCAACGCACCGTCTCCAAAAACGCTTCGCGCGTCACTTTATGGCCGGCGTGCGGATCGGTGATGAATTGCAGCCGGTCTTCGTTCCCTTCATAAAGTGGTTTAATTTGCTGATAAAACTCATATGTATAAGCATACGGGACGACTTGGTCGGCTTTCCCGTGCCAGATGAACAGCGGCCGCCCGGCGAGTTTTTCCGGTTGTTTCGATAAATCATAGCGGGCAAGCTTTTCTTTTTCCAACGCCAACAACGCCGGCGGCATCGGAATGTCGATTTGGCGCCGCTTCCCTTCTTCAATCATGGCATCAAAAAAGGCGCTGAAATTCGGGCAGCCCATCAGCGCCACTGCCGCCCTCACCCACGGATAGACGGCGAGCGCTCCGAACGTGACGATCCCACCCATCGACGTTCCGGCAAGCCCAATTCGTCCCGAATCAGCCAGCCCGCGGCTCACAAGGTCGTTTTTCATCTCGTCGATTTCACTGATCGTGCGCACCACAATGTCCCAAAACGACAACTGCAATTTCCGTTCGCTCAACCCTTCGTCCCGCTCGCCGTGAAACAGCGCATCGGGAAGCACAACGCGATAGCCCGCCTCGGCGAGCAAGTAGCCGAAATGCAAATTATGTTCTTTGGCGCTCGTAAAGCCGTGAATAAAGAAAATGAGCGGAAGCGGTTCGTCCCGTTTTTCCGGCTGAACGACATGTAGAACGGGCACGCCGGCCAACTGTTGTTGTTCAATGATCACCATCGCTGCACAAACTCCTTTTCTTTTTCCATCGCTGTATAGTGTACCATATGGACAGCGATTTTGGAAAAGAGTTACACTAGGTAATGAGAAAAACAAAGGCAAAGGAGTCAGACATGAAGCCATATTTAATTGCTTTGGATTTGGATGGAACGTTGTTGAGAGAGGATAAGACGATTTCCCCGCTGACCAAAGAGGTCATCCGCCGCGCCATTGACGCCGGCCATGTTGTCGTCATCGCCACCGGTCGGCCGTACCGGGCGAGCCGCATGTATTACGAGGAACTGAACCTCACGACACCGATCGTCAATTTCAACGGCGCGTTTGTCCACCACCCGCGCCAACCGTCATGGGGAATCCACCATGTTCCGTTGCCGTTGCCTGTTGTGAAAGACATCGTCGAACTTGGGGAAACGTATCGAATCAAAAACATTTTGGCGGAAGTGATGGACGACGTCTATTTTCACGAACATGACGAAGTGTTGCTCGACATCGTCCGCCTCGGCAACCCGACGGTGAAAATTGGCGATTTGCGCCGCTCGCTCGGCAAAGACCCGACGAGCGTGCTCGTGTATACAGACCGTGATCATATCGAACAAATCCAGTCCCATTTATCCAATGTATATACCAACGTATTGCACCATCGCCGTTGGAATGAACCTTGGCACGTGATTGAAATCGTCCGCCGCGGCGTCCATAAAGCCGCTGGTTTAAAACAAATCGCCGATCACTTCGGCATCCCTCGGGAGCGAGTGATCGCCTTTGGCGACGAAGACAACGATTTGGAGATGATTGAGTGGGCCGGATTGGGCGTCGCCATGGGCAACGCCATCGAACCGCTGAAAACGATCGCCGATGATGTGACGAAAAGCAACGAAGAAGACGGCGTTGGCTTGTATTTACAAGACGTTCTAGCCCTGTAGCCATGCCGATTTCCCCGCTACGGGAGGCTTCTCGCGCCTCCCAACCGCTTCTTTCCGCCCTTGCATTGCTTTTTGTCCTTCCTGTCGTGTCAAGCGGATTTCCGCTTCAGAGCGACGAACGGCGGTTTTGTAACGAATTTCCTTACTACTGTTCCCCGCCCGCGGTTACACTATACGTGACGCAACGTGCGTCTTCATTTTTTAAAGGGGGAATCCGTCGTGGGCAAACGAAACAAATCGAAGCGTTTCGTCCAGCAAAGCGTCGATGCAGTCGAACGGCATGACAAACGAATCCCTTACCATTTGACGTACGCCGAAGCGGAAGCACGAAAAGCGGAAAAAGCGGTGGAAACGTCGCTTGGGGGCGTGTAGCGATGGGCAACCGTTTGTTTCAAGAAGCGCGAAAAGCGGTCGCCCAAGCGAAGCAAGCCGCCAACGGTGAAATCGACATGAGCGTCGACCGCGCTGTCGCCATCGCCAAAAACGCGTTGTCTTCAGCTTACGCGCATTCCAATGCGGCGGAAAAAGCGCAGTTGCGTCAATTTCAAGCTGAGCTTGATGGGCTCACTCAATAACCGCTGCGGGCTTCCCGCAGCTCTTTTTTTCGCCCGCTCCCGATTTTCCGTTGTATTCCGAGCTGAAAACCGCTACACTGAACATAGAAACATGAATCACCGTTCACCTGCGAAAACGGTTGGTTCATCCGACCGAGCCGCGGGGAACGCGGAAGGAGAAAAGAGGAGGACGAAAAATGTCCATTCAAATCATTACCGACAGCGGCGCGGATTTGCCGCAATCGTACATTCGTGAACATCATATCGCTTTTTTGCCGCTCGTCGTCCATTGGAACGGCCAAGACTACGAAGATGGGGTGACGATCGAGCCGAAACAAGTGTATGACGCCATGCGCCAAGGACAGGCGGTGAAAACGGCCCAACCGAGCCCCCTGACGATGAAGGAGCTGTTTTTGCCGTACGCCAAAGAAAATCGGCCATGCGTGTACATCGCCTTTTCCTCGAAATTATCCGGTACATACCAGACCGCCATGGCCGTCCGCAGCGAACTGCTTGACGAATACCCTGAGTTTCGCCTGACGATCATCGACTCGAAATGCGCCTCGCTCGGCCAAGGGCTTGCCGTCATGAAAGCGGTCGAGTTGGCTGAACACCACACCCCATACCACTTGCTTTGCGAAACGATCGAGGCGTACTGCCGCCATATGGAACACATTTTCACCGTCGACAATCTCGACTATTTGGCGCGCGGCGGCCGCATCAGCAAAACCGCCGCCGCCTTCGGAGGTTTGCTCAACATCAAACCGCTTCTTCATGTCGAAGACGGCGCCCTCGTTCCGCTGGAAAAGCTGCGCGGGCGGAAAAAAGTGTTGAAGCGGATGGTCGAGTTGATGGGCGAACGTGGCGACGATCTTCAAAAACAAACAATCGGCATCAGCCATGCCGATGACGAAGAAACAGCGCTTGAACTGAAGCGGATGATCGAAGAAACGCACGGCTGCACGCGCTTTTTCCTCTCCGACATCGGCAGCGCCATCGGCGCCCACGCCGGACCGGGGACGATCGCTCTGTTTTTTCTGAATCAATACATTGAAATCTGACGCGAAACGAAACAGAGGCGCCTGCTCAACACAGGCGCCTCTCCCTTCTCATTGACGACAGCCCACGCTCACCCTATCCTCCTGCGTCCCCCATCGCTTAAAGCCTCTCCCTTCTCATTGCTGACAGTCCTCTATTCATTACAGATCCGCAAGCGGGCCAGTGGCCGCGGAAAACCTTTCCGTTATTTTCCCATCAACTCCCTCTATATTTCCTGTTCAGTTGCCCATACTAATACTACACGATCGGAATGCAGGGAGGGCTGGTCCATGCCAAACACAAGCGACAACGATAAAAAAGCGCGCGACAACCAAGCGAAGCGCCATGAAAAAAACATGATGCGCGAGAAAAACCGGGAAGCCGGGAAATTCGCGTATTCGAAGAAGACGGATCATCTATAAGCGAACTGACAAAAAGGCGGCCGAACGACCGCCTTTTTACCTTTGTCTTTCCATGTGCTTTTCCTCTTCGTTGACTTGAAACTGACTCATCGCCTCACGCAATTCATCTGTCAACTCGCGGAGCGTTGTTGCTTTTTCCTTCATTCGTTCAAATGCGGCAAGCTGTTCAGTCATCGATGCGGCGATTTGTTCACTGCCGGCAGCCGATTGTTGAACAACGGCACTAATACTTTCCACATTTTTGAACACTTGTTCCTCACGCCATTTTAAGTCGGAAAACGCATCGGCAAGTGCTTGGAGATCAGCGGAAATGCTTGTGACGGTCTCGTCAATTTTCGCAAACGCCTTTGTTGTTACTTCGGCCGACTCCGATTGCTCGCGCGCCATCTCCATCCCGTTGGTCACCGCATCGGTGACGGACGCAACACCGCGCTCAATCAATGAAACAGTCGCAAAAATTTGCTTCGTTGCTTGAGCCGATTGTTCGGCTAGCTTTCTCACCTCATCAGCCACAACGGCAAACCCTTTCCCCGCTTCACCGGCGCGGGCTGCTTCAATCGCCGCGTTGAGTGCCAACAAATTCGTCTGTTCGGCGATCTCAGCGACTGAGGCTGCCATTTGTTGAATGTGGCTCGCATACCCAGCCAATTGTTTTGTCGCCTGTTCAATCAGGCGAGTTGCTTCAACGCTTTGGTGAATAAGGCGCATTTGCTGCTCCATGGCTGCCCGGCCGCTTTCGACCGCTTCTAACGCCGCGCTGCCATAACGGGCCGTTTGCTCGGTCCTCTCTGCCGTTTTGGCAAACGTTTCATCCATTTTTTCGATTTGTTCCACCGCTTGCTGTAATTCCTCGGCGATATTTTGTGTCCCAGTGGAAAGTTCATTGACCGACACCGTGACTTGTTCATGAATGGAAGTGAGCGTTTGTTGCTCAGCTTCCATCTCTTGAGCAAACTGTTCCACTTGTTTACTTGCTTTCCCAACTGATCCTAGCAATTGCTTTAGTTGCTCGACCATTGCAGCAAACGCCTCGTTTAATGAACCGAGCTCATCCTTGGCCCGGTAATCGACACGAGCGACGATCAAGTTTCCGCTTGCAATTTCCCCCGCATTGGCCGCCAACTGTCGGAGCGGAGACGTAATCGAACGAGTAAGACGCCAGCTCGCCAATCCGGAGATCATCATCAACAAGGCGCTGCCGATCACAGCCGTCCCAATGACCGTTTGAATTTGTTGCTTCAAATCTTTCTGGACAGCCTGATAGCGGTCATTCGTCTCCCAACCGAGAACAACAACATCGTTGATCGCCCCTTCAATGCGCATGGCTTGGCGCCGCACCTCTGCCGCATCCTTTTTCGCGAACGCTGTTCCGACCGCCTGTTTCACAGCGGCAAATTTCGTTCCCGCTTTCTCGATCAAAGAACGAAAACGCGGTTGTTCAACCGCTGTTTTGAGCTCCTCTAACCGTTGATCCACGACGTGAAGCTGCGCCAACGCCTGTTGTTTATTCCCTTCCGTCATATTGTAGGAAGCGCTGTTTAAGCTTTGCTTTGCCCCCTTCATATCAGCTTCCAACTGTCTTACTGAAAGCAGCACCGGAACGATATCCTCGTTTTTCTCCTGAATCGATAACATGGTGGCAATGATGTAACCGATGATGCCGATGGCGGCCACGAGTGCAACGAAAGCATGCAGCCATAGTTTTTGGCGAATCGTCATGGTCCTCCCCTTCTCTTTTTAGTTTGTTGCGATTTGTCCGTCGATGATTTTTTGCGCCCAACTGTCAACCAGACGTTGCTTTTGTTCATCCCACGGAATGACCCGGATCGGTGCCAAACCGACTCCGTCTTTGGCCAATCCTAACGTAACCGTGCCCTCGGGCCATTGTTTTTGCTTCACATAATGCTTGATCACTTGATAAAGCGCAACATCAATATTTTTCACCATCGAGGTGATCACCGCTTTTTCCGCGTAAATATATTGGTCGCTGTCGACACCGATCGCATACTTTCCACGCGCTTCGGCCTCGCGAAGCGCGCCAATGCCGGTAAACCCAGCCGCCGTATAGATGACATCGCACTGCTTAGCAAACAGCTTCTTCGCCCATTGTGCGCCAAGATCAGCATTGCCAAAATCACCTGCATAGACGGTTGTCACCTTTGCTTGCGGCTTGACAGACCGCACCCCTTTCTCAAATCCGTCAGCAAACTTCCGGATTAACGGCACATCGGCTCCGCCGATAAACCCGACATGATTTGTTTTCGTTGCCAACGCCGCTACCACTCCAGCCAAAAAACTTCCTTCTTCCTCTTTAAAGGTAATCGATGTCACATTAGGCAGCGTCGATTCCGCATCAATCAGAATAAACCGTTGTCTTGGGTATTGTTTCGCGACGTTTTCCAAATCGTTTTGCACCATAAATCCCAGCCCAATGACCACGTCATTGCCGGCGGCGACCAATTCTTTCAACCCTTGCTCATATGTCTTTGTTTCACTAAGCTCACGATAGTCAAACTGAACACCTAATTCGTCCCGCGCCTTGATCAAACCGCGAAACGCGGCATCGCTAAACGACTGATCCCCCAGTCCGACGTCTGACAACATAATACCGACTTTTACTCTTTTTTTCTGCACAGCGGGGGCATGAGGCGAACAGCCGGCTACCAATACCATAAGCCCCAACAAAAAATAGCATAGTCGTCTGCACCGATTCATCTCCCTGTCTCCTTCCCATGATGTCCATTAACATATATCGGCGGAATTGGAGGATGTTTTAGCGTTTTAACCAAAAATCTTCTTATTGTTCTCTTCTTCCATTTGCTTATGGTTGTGTTCGCTGCCACCTTTTTCTATAATGAAAGTACATCACACGCCCGGGAGGTTTCGTATGTCGAAGGAAAGTTCGTTTGATATCGTCTCGAAAGTCGATTTGGCTGAGGTGGCGAACGCTATCAATATCGCGATGAAAGAAATCAAAACGCGCTATGACTTTAAAGGAAGCAAAAGCGACATTTCGCTCGAGAAAGACGAGCTCGTTCTCATCTCCGACGATGAGTTTAAGCTGGAGCAGCTGAAGGACGTGCTCATCGGCAAGCTCATTAAACGCGGGGTGGCGACGAAAAACATCCAATACGGCAAAATTGAGCCGGCCTCAGGCGGCACGGTGCGCCAGCGCGCCAAGCTTGTCCAAGGAATCGACAAAGACAACGCGAAAAAGATCAACACGATCATTAAAAACACGGGGCTGAAAGTGAAAAGCCAGGTGCAAGATGACCAAATTCGCGTCAGCGGCAAAAGCAAAGACGACTTGCAAAAGGTCATCGCCGCCATTCGCGAAGCGGATTTGCCAATTGAGGTGCAGTTTGTGAATTATCGTTAAGCGGATGAGGGAATCCTCGATCCGCTTTTTTGGTTTACAGGGAGAACGATCGAAGGCCGTGATTTCAGATAAAAATGGGGGCTTCTAATTCTTTCTTTTGGGAGAAATAAGAACCGCAACGTTTTCTGTTCTCGCCAGCCGCACCGATCGGAGCGAACAACACGTTTTTGACCAGCCTTACAAAAAGCTCTTGGACAACGGTTTGCCCTCCACCTGGGGATGAAAATCACCGCTCGCCGGCGCGAGATTTCCACGGAACGTTTGAAAGAAAAGCTAGACGGCGCGTTGTGAGGATGGACCGTCCTGAAATTGGGCAAACAGCGGTCGCATAATATCGGCCACTGAGCCGGCAGACGACCCCTACATGCCAACGGCCGCCCGCCCGGTCAGCACGCCAAGAACAATGATGACCAACGCCGCGCCCGCGATCGGACCGACAAGGCGCATCGCCTCTCCTTCCCCACCGGGGCGGCCGAGTGTTGAGGCGACGAGCGCGATTCGCGCCGGGGACGCCATCGTCATATTCGACGCGGCGACGTTTTGTGCGGCGGCGTACCAGATGGCGGGCTCATGCAGTTGTTTTTTGACTTTTTCCGTCACATGGCGAGGAATCAAAGCGGCGATGACGAATAAAAGAGTAAACGTATCTTTGCCAAAGGGGTGTGCCAATGAGCATCGGCCAAGAATATTTGCGAGTGGTGCGCGCGCGCTTTCTCGACATGAAAACGATCGCCGAACGAGCGATGGCTCAATGTTCGGAGGAACAACTGTTCCATTGTTTTCATGAGGAGGCCAACAGCATCGCCATCATTGTCAAACATATGAGCGGAAATATGGTGTCGCGCTGGACAGACTTTTTGTCATCGGATGGGGAAAAACCGAACCGCAACCGCGATGATGAGTTTATCAACGATTTTCATACGCGCGAAGAAGTCATGGCCTGCTGGGAAAAGGGGTGGTCCGCTTTGTTTCAGACGCTCAGCGAACTGCAAGAAACGGACTTGTTGCGGACGGTCACGATCCGCGGTGAGCCCCATTCTGTCATCGAAGCGATTGAGCGACAAATGTACCATTATTCGTATCATATCGGACAAATCGTCTATATCGCGAAACAGCTGAACGCCGAGCGCTGGAAAGCGTTGACGATCCCGAGAAAAAGAAAACGCTAGCCCCCCAGCAAAAAGCGGGGGCGTGTCAAGTTTTTTCAGACACGCCCTCGCTCATCCGGCAATGGTTTATTTTTGCTGCATCTTAAACTGCAAAAACAACTCATTATAGTAGGCGAGCATACGTTTCCCTAAGTTTTCGTACACTTCCAAGCGCCCTGCCGCATCCAAATCCGGGTAAAAGCGCCGGTCATTGGCGATGTCTTTTGGCAAATAGCGAAGCGCCGCGCGATTCGGCGTCGAGTAGCCGACATATTCGGCGTTTTGCGCCGCGTGTTTCGGGTCAAGCATAAAATTGATAAACGCGTGCGCGCCTTCGATGTTTTTCGCTGTTTTCGGAATGACCATGTTGTCAAACCATAAATTGGATCCTTCCTTGGGCACGACATAGTCCAACGCTTCGTTTTCGGAAATGATTTCCGCCGCATCGCCCGACCAGACGACACCGACCGCCGCCTCTTCGTTGGCAAGAAGCAGTTTGATTTCATCGCCGACAATGGCCTTCACATTCGGCATAAGCCGGTCGAGCTTTCGTTTTGCCTCTTGCAGATGCTGCTTGTTCGTATCGTTGAGCGAATAGCCGAGGCTGTTTAACGCCATCCCCATCACTTCGCGCGCCCCGTCAACAAGCAAAATTTGATTGCGCAAATCCGGGTCCCATAAGTCGTTCCAGCTGGTGATCGTTTTGCCACCCAGCATCCCGCGGTTGTAGACGATGCCGACCGTCCCCCAAAAATACGGCACCGAATAGCGGTTATGTGGGTCAAACGACAAATCGAGAAACCGCGGTTCAATGTATTTCAAGTTCGGGAGTTTGCTATGGTCGAGGGGCAAAAGCAAGTTTTCCTCGATCATCTTGCTGATGTCGTAATCGGACGGAACGGCGACATCAAACGTCGCGCCGCCTTGGGCGATTTTCGCCATCATCGCCTCGTTCGAATCAAACGTTTGGTAAACGACTTTCCAGCCGGTTTCTTTTTCAAACTTCCGAATCAGCGCCGGGTCGATGTAATCGCCCCAGTTGTACACGCTGACCGTCTTGTCGCCTCCATATCCTTCCGCTTCGTTGAGCCGATGGGTCATGAACATCAGGGCGAACGCGGCGATGAATATAGCGGCAAACCCTTGAACGAGCCGTTTCATCTACTTTCGTCCCCCTATTCCGTACATGCGGCCGCCTTTTTGACTGAGCACGTAATAGCCGACGACCAGCAGCATCGTAAACAAAAACAGCAATGTCGACAGCGCATTGATTGATAGAGAAATGCCTTGACGCGCCCGCGAATAAATTTCGACCGACAACGTCGAGAACCCGTTCCCTGTCACAAAAAACGTCACGGCAAAATCATCGAGCGAATACGTGAGTGCCATAAAAAACCCAGCCCAGATGCTCGGCGTCAAAAACGGGAGGATCACCCGCGACAGCACTTGCCGCGATCCTGCCCCCAAATCGCGCGCCGCATCGATCCATGTCGGGCTCATCTCCTCAAGCTTGGGCAGCACCATCAGCACGACAATCGGCACACTAAAGGCGATATGGGACAACAGCACGGACACAAACCCCAGCTTGATGCCGGCCAGCGTAAACAACAATAAAAACGAAGCGCCGATGATGACGTCCGGGCTGACGATCAGCACGTTGTTGAGAGCAAGCAGCGTATTTTTCATCCGCTGCCGCTTGACATAGTAAATGGCCAATGCCCCGATGACGCCCAAAATCGTGGCCACCGCCGCCGACAATAACGCGACGACCAGCGTATTGAGCACAATGATCAACAAACGGTCATCCGATAGCACCTCGCCATACCATTCCAGTGTGAAAGATTGAAAATCGTGCATCGTCCCGCCGCTGTTGAACGAATAATACATCAAGTACCCAATCGGCGTGTACATGATGGCAAACACAAAAAGCAAATAGACGCGCCCCCACCGATGTGTGCGTTTCATCGACTTCCCTCTTTCCTTCCGCTTCCTGTCAAAAAGACAATGACCGCCATCGCGATCATGAGCACAACCGCAATCGTCGCCCCCATCCCCCAATCTTGGGTGACGAGAAAATGCTGCTCAATGGCCGTGCCAAGCGTAATGACGCGGTTACCCGCAATGAGGCGCGTAATCATAAACAGCGACAACGCCGGGATAAACACCGCCTGGCAGCCGGCCTTCACCCCACCGAGGGTGAGCGGGAACACGACGCGGCGGAACGTCGTCCACCCGGACGCGCCCAAATCGCGGGCGGCATCAATGAGTGACGGCGGCATTTCTTCCAGCGCATTAAAAATCGGCAGCACCATAAACGGAATAAAAATGTACACGGAGACGAACACAAAGCTGAAATCGGTGAACAACAGCTGGCGCGCCCCGAGGCCGATCGCCTGCAAAAAAGCGTTGGCCAATCCATATGTGCCGAACAGCCCTAAAAACGCATACACCTTCAGCAGCAAATTCACCCACATCGGCAAAATGAGCAACAGCAGCCATAGCTGCTTATGCCGCGTTTTCGTCAGCCAATACGCGGTCGGATAGCCGATCAACAAGGAGGCGAGCGTAATCAGCAGCGCGTACCAAAACGAATACGCCATCATTTTCAAATAAATGGGCGTCAGCACCTTTTCATAATTGGCCAGCGTCCACTGTCCGTCGATATCCAAAAACGACTCATACACGAGAAAGACGAGCGGCGCAATAACAAACAACACCAGCCATGCCGCATAGGGGATCAAATACCAGTTTCGCCATGCCCGTTCCATCCTTCGTCCCCTTTCCTGCGCTCGGCTCGCATGACATGAATCGCTTCCGGTTCAAAGCGAAGCCCGATCGTTTCCCCGACTTCCGCTTTTTTCGTTGAATGAACGAGCCATTCATTGCCGTTTTCATCATAGCCGCAAATTTCATAATGAACGCCGCGGAACAAAAGCGAATCGACGCGAATGACGATTTGGCTGTCTTCCGGTGCGGCGAGCTCCAAATCTTCCGGGCGAATGACAACATCAACCGGTTCGTTGGACGCAAAGCCGCGGTCAACGCAGGCAAACTGTCGGCCGGCAAATTCGACGAGAAAGTCTGCGATCATGCGCCCCGACAAAATGTTCGATTCGCCGATGAAATCAGCAACAAACCGATTGACCGGCTCATCGTAAATCTCTTTCGGCGTCCCAAATTGCTGAATTTTCCCTTTATGGAGGACAAAAATATAGTCGGACATCGCCAGCGCTTCTTCTTGATCATGCGTGACGAAAATAAACGTGATCCCCAGCCGGCGCTGCAATTCGCGAAGCTCGTACTGCATTTCCGTGCGCAGCTTCAAATCCAGCGCCGAGAGCGGTTCATCAAGAAGCAGCACTTCCGGCTCATTCACGATCGCCCGGGCAATCGCGACGCGCTGCCGCTGGCCTCCGGACATTTCCTGAATGCGGCGGCGTTCATACCCTTCCAAGTTGACAAAACGGAGCGCTTCCTTCACCTTTTGGCGAACGTCCGCTTCTTTCATTTTTTTCACCCGCAA
Source organism: Geobacillus sp. C56-T2 (assembly GCF_007829715.1). Classification (NCBI taxonomy): domain Bacteria; kingdom Bacillati; phylum Bacillota; class Bacilli; order Caryophanales; family Anoxybacillaceae; genus Geobacillus; species Geobacillus sp. C56-T2. The sequence continues at coordinate 713,340 of NZ_VJWB01000001.1, read as the reverse complement.
ACCAAAAGCGACATTTTCAAACACATCCAAATGCGGAAACAAGGCGTAATCTTGAAACACCGTATTGACTTGCCGCTTGTTGGGCGGAACGTGATTCATCGGCTTCCCGTGAAAATAAATCGTCCCTTGTGTCGGTTCAATAAACCCGGCGATCAGCCGCAAAATCGTCGTCTTCCCACATCCGGACGGACCTAGCAGCGTATAAAATTTGCCTCGCTCCATCTCAAAACTCACGTCGTCCAATACCGCTGTCCCATCGTATTCCTTCGTCACATGGTCAAAGCGGATGATTGCTTGTCCGCTCACCTTCGCCCCCCCTACTCCACCTATTTCCGTCATTTCTAATGAAAGCATACTCAGCGTAAAAAAGGCAATAAAAAATCATGACAACCATGAACCGAAAGTTGCCAAAAGGAACAAAAGCCGCCACCAATCGAGCGGCAGCCCTTCCTTATCTTGAAAGCTTCACCATCCCAATCAACAAACAAATCATCCCTGCCCCCCACGCCACTCCCGCTTGGCCGAGCAGCAGCGAAATTTCTTCCGAAGCCTGCACGTCGGTAAGATCAAACCCTGTGATCCTCCATGCCAAATAGGCAGCGACAGCGTGCAGCAGAAAATGGGCGGTTATCCATAAAAACGCCGAACGCCGCGCCCGATATTTCCGCCAAAGGAAAACAACCGTCGTGATGGCGATCAACATGACAACAGAAAAACCGCCGACGAGAAGCTCCATCACTTCCTCTTCCATCGGTAAACGTACCGGCATATCTTGTCCCCCCATATCATTATGAGCGTTCCTTTTCCTATCTTTTTCTCCCTCTCTATGCCGCTCCCTTCTTGCTTCCTTGCATTTTTTCAAATTTTCTTCTTTACCGTATTGAACAATTTCAGAAAATGCATTAAATTATATAGTAATAGTCAAAACAAGAACTAATAATCGCATACGGACATTCTTATCAAGAGAGGGGGAGGGACTGGCCCGGTGAACCCTCAGCAACCTGGCCGCGGCCAAGGTGCTAAATCCAGACAGGCAGCAGCCTGGAAGATAAGAAGAAGCGAACGGAAAGTCTTCTTCTTAGAAGGCTTTTTTCTTTTACTTGCCAAGAAACGGGGGAATGGAACATGGGATTGCTTGATGAGCTGAAACAACGCGTGCTGATCGCCGACGGGGCAATGGGAACGCTTCTCTATTCGCATGGCGTTGACCGTTGTTTTGAAGAATTGAATCTATCGAAACCGGAAGACATCGTCCATATTCACGAAGCCTATATCGCGGCAGGCGCCGACGTCATCCAGACGAATACATACGGCGCCAACTATGTGAAACTCGCCCGCTACGGCTTGCAAGATGAAGTGCCGGCCATCAACCGGGCGGCGGTGCGGCTCGCCAAACAAGCCGCCAACGGTCGGGCGTACGTGCTCGGGACCATTGGCGGGCTGCGCACGTTAAACAAAAGCGCCGTGCCGCTTGATGAAGTGAAGCGGACGTTCCGCGAGCAGCTGTTTGTCTTGCTCGCCGAGGGGGTCGATGGCGTGCTGCTCGAGACGTATTACGATTTAGAAGAGTTGGAGACGGTGCTCGCCATCGCCCGCAAAGAGACGGACTTGCCGATCATCGCCCATGTGTCGCTCCATGAAGTGGGCGTCTTGCAAGACGGCACGCCGCTCGCTGACGCCCTCGCCCGCTTAGAAGCGCTTGGCGCCGATGTCGTCGGGCTCAACTGCCGGCTCGGGCCGTACTATATGCTTCAATCGCTCGAGGAAGTGCCGCTGCCAACGCGCGCCTTTTTATCGGCGTACCCAAACGCGAGCCTCCCCGACTATCGCGATGGCCGGCTCGTCTATGAGACGAATGCCGAATACTTTGAGGAAACGGCGAAAGCGTTTCGCGACCAAGGGGTACGGCTGCTCGGCGGATGCTGCGGCACGACGCCGAAACATATTGAAGCGATGGCGCGGGCGCTGCAAGACCGGACGCCGGTCACGGAAAAAACGGTCAAACGGCGCGCCGTGCCGGTGTCGGTCCAATCTGACATTCCATCATCAGCGACGCCGCTTCCCGAACTTGTCCGCGCCCGCCGCTCGGTGATCGTCGAGCTCGATCCCCCGAAAAAACTGGGCATTGACAAATTTCTCGCCGGGGCGAAAGCGCTCCATGACGCCGGCATTGACGCGCTGACGCTGGCCGACAACTCGCTCGCCACCCCGCGCATCAGCAACGCCGCCGTCGCGACCATCATCAAAGAGCGGCTCGGCGTCCGCCCGCTCGTGCATATTACGTGCCGCGACCGCAACTTGATCGGCCTGCAGTCGCACTTGATGGGCCTGCATACGCTCGGCATCACCGACGTGCTCGCCATTACCGGCGACCCGTCAAAAATCGGCGACTTTCCGGGAGCGACATCGGTGTACGATTTATCGTCGTTTGATTTAATCCGCTTGATCCGCCAATTTAATGAAGGATTGTCGTATTCGGGCAAACCGCTCGGACAAAAAACGAACTTCTCGATCGGCGCGGCGTTCAATCCGAACGTCCGTCACTTGGATAAGGCCGTCGAACGGATGGAGAAAAAAATTGAATGCGGCGCCCACTATTTCTTGACCCAGCCGATTTATTCGGAAGAGAAAATCGTGGCCGTGCACGAAGCGACAAAACATTTGTACGCGCCGATTTACATCGGCATTATGCCGCTTGTGAGCGCGCGCAACGCCGAGTTTTTGCATCATGAGGTGCCGGGCATTACGTTGTCCGATGAGATTCGCGCCCGCATGGCCGCCTGCGGTGACGACCCGGTGCGGGCGGCGCGCGAAGGAATCGCCATCGCCAAAGCGCTCATTGATGCGGCGTTCGACTTGTTTCACGGCATTTATTTAATTACGCCATTTTTGCGTTACGACATGACGGTGGAACTCATCCGCTACATTCACGAAAAAGAAGCGGCCACGAAAGAAAGGAAGGTTGTTCATGGCTGACCTCATCTTCGAACAACAGCTGCAGCGAAAAATTCTTGTCATCGACGGCGCCATGGGCACCATGATCCAAAGCGCCAACTTATCAGCCGCCGACTTTGGCGGCGAGGCGTATGAAGGGTGCAACGAATACTTGACCATCACCGCCCCGCACGTCATCCGCCGCATTCATGAAGCGTACTTGGAAGCCGGCGCGGACATCATCGAAACGAACACGTTCGGGGCGACGCGCATCGTCCTTGACGAATACGGGCTTGGCCATTTGGCGCTCGAACTGAACATCGAAGCAGCAAAGCTCGCCAAACAAGCGGCCGAGTCGTTCGCGACGCCCGACTGGCCGCGCTTTGTCGCCGGTTCGATGGGGCCAACGACGAAAACTTTGTCGGTCACGGGCGGAGCGACGTTTGACGAACTCGTTGCCGCCTATGAAGAACAGGCGCGCGGACTGCTTTTGGGCGGCGTCGACCTTCTCCTTTTGGAAACGTGCCAAGATACCTTGAATGTCAAAGCGGGATTCATCGGCATTTCCAAAGCGTTTGAAGCGGTCGGCCGCCGCGTGCCGCTCATGATTTCCGGCACGATCGAGCCGATGGGTACGACGCTTGCCGGGCAGGCGATCGATTCGTTTTTCATCTCGATCCGCCACATGAAGCCGATCGCCGTCGGCTTAAACTGCGCGACCGGCCCGGAGTTTATGACCGATCATTTGCGCACGCTCGCCTCGCTTGCCGACACGGCGGTCAGCTGTTACCCGAACGCCGGCCTGCCGGACGAAGAAGGGCATTACCATGAAACACCGGAGATGCTCGCGGAAAAAATCCGCCGCTTTGCCGAAAAAGGGTGGATCAACATCGTCGGCGGGTGCTGCGGCACGACGCCGGACCATATCCGCGCCATCGCCGAAGCGGTGCGCCACATTCCGCCGCGGGCGATCCCGTCTTCATTTGATGTCCACGCCGTCTCCGGCATTGAAGCGCTCATCTATGATGAAACGATGCGTCCGCTTTTTGTCGGCGAGCGGACGAACGTCATCGGCTCGCGCAAATTTAAGCGCCTCATCGCCGAAGGCAAATACGAAGAAGCGGCGGAAATCGCCCGCGCCCAAGTGAAAAACGGCGCCCATGTCATCGACATTTGCCTCGCCGATCCGGACCGTGATGAGCTTTCCGACATGGAACAGTTCGTCCGCGAAGTCGTCAAAAAAGTAAAAGTGCCGCTCGTCATTGACTCGACCGACGAGCGCGTCATCGAGCGCGCCCTCACGTATTCACAAGGGAAGGCGATCATTAACTCGATCAACCTCGAAGACGGCGAAGAGCGCTTTGCCAACGTCGTGCCGCTGCTGCACCGCTACGGCGCCGCCGTTGTGGTCGGGACGATCGATGAACAAGGAATGGCGGTTACCGCCGAACGGAAGCTCGAGATCGCCTTGCGTTCGTACGACTTGCTCGTGAACCGCTACGGCGTGCCTGAGCGCGACATCATTTTCGATCCGCTCGTCTTCCCGGTCGGCACCGGCGATGAGCAATACATCGGCGCGGCGAAAGAAACGATCGAAGGGATCCGCCTCATTAAAGAGCGGCTTCCTCATTGTTTAACGATGCTCGGCATCAGCAACGTCTCGTTCGGCTTGCCGCCGGCCGGGCGCGAAGTGCTGAACTCGGTCTTTTTGTACCATTGCACGCAAGCCGGGCTCGATTACGCCATCGTCAACACCGAGAAGCTCGAGCGGTTCGCTTCGATTCCGGAAGAAGAAGTGCGGATGGCCGAGGCGCTTCTTTTTGCCACCAGCGACGAAACGTTAAACGCCTTTATCGAATTTTACCGAAGCAAAATCACCGCCGCCAAGCCGGTGCAGACGAACTTGAGCTTGGAAGAGCGGCTCGCCCGCTACGTCATTGAAGGATCAAAAGACGGGCTCATTCCCGATTTGGAACAGGCGCTGGAAACGTACTCCGATCCGCTCGCGATCATCAACGGCCCGCTCATGGCCGGCATGGACGAAGTCGGGCGGCTGTTTAACAACAACCAGCTCATCGTCGCTGAAGTATTGCAAAGCGCAGAAGTAATGAAAGCGGCCGTCGCCTTTTTAGAACCATATATGGAAAAGAAAGAAGGAAGCACGAAAGGAAAAGTGATTTTGGCGACGGTGAAGGGCGATGTGCATGACATCGGCAAAAACTTGGTCGACATTATTTTAAGCAACAACGGCTATGAAGTGATCGACCTTGGCATCAAAGTCGCCCCCCAGCAGCTCATCGAAGCGGTGCGCGAGCATAAACCGGACATCATCGGCCTGTCGGGCCTGCTCGTCAAATCGGCGCAACAAATGGTCGTCACCGCCCAAGACTTGCGGCAAGCCGGTGTTTCGACCCCGATTTTAGTCGGCGGCGCCGCCTTGACGCGTAAGTTTACGGAAAACAAAATCGCGCCCGAATACGACGGCATCGTCCTGTACGCGAAGGACGCCATGGATGGGCTCGCCCTTGCCAACCAAATCCAGCAAGGCGAGATCGACTATCAAAAAAAAGAAACCGTTGGACACGAACCGGCGCGAACGGCGGCTGTCGCCGCGGCCGCCAAATCCAACGTTTCGACCGACGTCCCGGTCTACGTGCCGGCCGATCTCGACCGCCACGTGCTAAGGAATGTGCCGCTTGACCACGTGTTGCCGTACGTCAACTGGCAAATGGTGCTCGGCCATCATCTCGGCTTGAAAGGAAAAGTGAAGCGGCTGTTGGAAGAAAAAGACGAAAAAGCGCTCGCCTTAAAAGCGGTCGTCGATGAACTGATCGCCGCCGCCAAAACACACGGCTGGATTCAGCCGGCCGGCGTCTACCGCTTTTTCCCGGCGCAAAGCGACGGCAACCGCGTGTACATTTACGACCCGACCGACCGGCAAACCGTGCTTGAGACGTTTGACTTCCCGCGCCAGCCGCGGGCGCCGCACCTTTGCCTCGCCGATTACTTGAAATCGAAAGAGAGCGGGGAAATGGACTATGTTGGCTTTTTCGCCGTCACCGCTGGGCACGGCATCCGCGAACTCGCCCAACAGTGGAAAGACGAAGGCGAATTTTTGAAAAGCCATGCCATTCAGGCGTTGGCGCTCGAGATCGCCGAAGGGTTCGCCGAACGCATCCATCAAATTATGCGCGACCGCTGGGGCTTCCCAGACGACCCGGACTTCACGATGGAAGAGCGCTTCGCCGCCAAATACCAAGGCCAGCGCTACTCGTTCGGCTACCCAGCCTGCCCGAACTTGGAAGATCAAGAAAAACTGTTCCGCCTCCTTCGCCCGGAAGATGTCGGCATCCGCTTGACCGACGGCTACATGATGGAGCCGGAAGCCTCCGTCTCGGCGATCGTCGTCGCCCATCCGGAAGCGCGGTATTTCAATGTGCTGTAAAGAAAACGAGCTGGCTCAAACGAGTCAGCTCGTTTTCCTCTCTTCGTTTTTCACGCAACAAACCTTAGCCACGCCATCGTCTCGGAACAAAAAGACGAGGGGGAACGAAATCATAAAAATCCGCGATATTGGTCCACATCCTAGCTTTGAGCCATTCCAATGATGGACTCCGGCAGATAGCACTCCCCGCCAAGTCGACGAAAATCTTTTTCGTTCCAAGTGATGATCCCTTGAATGGATGAAGTGTGCCTAGTCAACGCCGAAAGATACGCATCAGCAAAATCGACACCGCAGCGGGCGTAATCATCCAATGCCTTTTCAACCACTTCTTGATCGATCGTCTTCACGCAAGAAGCCTCTATCATTTGCTTCAACTTGCTTGCGATTTCTTCTTTCGCATACCCATACCGTTTCGACTCCAGCACCCAGCAACATTCCGCTACGACAAGAGGATGCAATAGGAACAAAAGTTCACCGTTAACCGCCTTTTCAAATAACCGATAGGCAATGGAAGATTGCTCTTGGTCGTCATTTGTTAAAAAACGAATGATTATGTTCGTGTCTAAAATATACACGTTCCATCCTCTTCTCCCGATCATCTACTCCTTGTTCTTTTCCCTCTTGACCATCCGTTCCTCTTTCGCCTGTTTGCGAATATCCGCCCATGCCATCGGACGGCGGTCTCCTCTAGGCGGCATGGTGCCGAACAAAGATAGCAACGCATCTTTCTTTTTCACCTTTAACGTTACCTCTTGATTTTCTCCATAAACAAACGCGACTTGGTCTCCCGGTTCTGCCCCAAGCACTTCTCTAATCTTCATTGGAACTGTCACTTGATTTTTCGAAGAAAGTGTGGAGTAATACGTATGCGTTTCATGTGAGGATCGCTTCATCACGATTCCTCCTTTCCTCTTTGCTCACTATTTTATCTTTACTTAATCAAAAAGTAAAGACCATCTCATTACCCAAGACGTTTATGGCTAGACACGAAAAACCAGAAGAGAAAAAGCACGCTCCGTAAATTTCCAGATCTGCTGAACAGCGCGGTCAACCGTCCGAAACAAAGCGCTTTCGGTCAGGACGCTTCCCCCTTTAGCTAAAGGCGGCAGCGTTAGATTCTAGTCTCTGCCAAAATCATCTGTTTCATCACGCCAATCAACGAACAAGATTCGCCGCCTTGAACCCGTTCCTTTGGCTCAACGGCTATCGCCTTACCGCTTCAGAAAAAAGCATATACCATGCGTCGTGACCGACAAACGATCTGGATGGAAACGTGGGCGGAAAAACGATAACCGCCGGCTCCTTCATCGCCTCTCTGCACATATTTCCGCCCCTCGGTTCCATACTAACGATGACAATACCCACCAAGGAGGAGAACATATGGTCACAAAGCAACAAGCCACGCTGCCGCCGCAGCACCAGACGCGCCAGCCGGGCCTGCAAACGGAGATGAACCCGCAGCCGGTCACGATCAAAGACTCGTATCAAGGAAGCGGCAAATTGGCGAATAAAGTCGCCATCATCAGCGGCGGCGACAGCGGCATCGGCCGGGCGGTCGCGGTTCATTTCGCCAAAGAAGGAGCCGATGTCGCCATTTTGTATTTGAACGAACACGAGGACGCCGAGGAAACGAAACGGCTCGTCGAACAGGAAGGAAAACGGTGTTTGGCGATCGCCGGCGACATTGGCGATGAAACGTTTTGCAAAGAGGCGGTGAAACAAACGATCGAGACGTTCGGCAAGTTGGACATCGTCGTCAACAACGCCGCTGAACAGCACCCGCAGCCGAACGTTCTCAACATCACCGCGGCACAGCTGGAAAAAACGTTCCGCACGAACGTATTCGGCTACTTTTTCCTAACGAAAGCGGCGCTCCCGCACTTAAAAAACGGCAGCGTCATCATTAACACCGCTTCCATCACCGCCTATGAAGGCAATGAACAGCTGATTGACTATTCAGCAACAAAAGGAGCGATCGTCGCCTTTACCCGCTCGCTGGCCAAAGCGCTCGTCGGCCAAGGCATCCGCGTCAACGGCGTCGCCCCAGGCCCGATCTGGACACCGCTCATTCCGTCGACATTCCAAAGCAGCCAAGTCGCCACGTTCGGCGCCAACACCCCGATGAAACGGCCCGGCCAGCCGAGCGAAGTCGCCCCGTGCTACGTCTTTTTGGCAAGCGACGAATCATCGTACATGACCGGGCAAATGCTTCATGTCGACGGCGGCCAATTCATTAGCGGCTGATGGCAGCCACCGCTGACGCCAACCCTTTGACAAAATCGCGTTACCTTTTCTTACAAAAATATGGAACGATAGGAAAACATCGTGTACGATAAAGCTACGATGTTCCCTACTTCGTAACAAGGTGCCCCTCTTCTCTCTGCCCGTCCCGGATGGGGCGGGTGTTTTCTTTGACTGTGAAAGGCGAACAGAGAATAACCTGACCAATTAGCCTTTTGTGAATCGTCCCCCATCTCTCCTTGAGCGCGCGTTGTCTATAACGGAGGTTTTGTTTTTGAAAAGGAAGGGACTGAGTGAACTACCCCCACTTAATTTTCTAGCGAAAATTTGAAGTGGAGGCTTCCAAAGAAGTTTGACTGCTTCAAGCAATCCTTATTCTTTGAGGCGTGTCCACTTCGCCGCTAGAGCATAAGACACTCAGGTCTACAGCTTTACTTTTCTTTAAGATGTTTAATGCGCCGCTTCGCTTCGTTGAAGTGGGAGTCTTCTCGCCTAATTAAGATAAAAGGACGTGCCGGCGGCTATCTCGTCGTAGCGCCGGATTGGAAACCGATTACATGGACTGAAGAAGAGAGAAGCCGAGGGCAGGCATGGGGAAACAAAACCGTCGAAACGTTCCATACTTACGGAACGCCGAATGTCCCAAACGAAGCAAAACAATAACCTGTTCAACTCCTCTTCCCCCGACCGCCATCGGTGAAAGAGGAGCTTTGTTGTCTCCCTTCAATCTTCGGCCGCTGCCGACTGTCCCCCTTGTTTCACTGCTTTTACTTCGTAATGCCCTACTTCTACATGAAGAATAAACTCCGGTTGGGGCTCATTTCGTTTCGCTTTATGACCGGCGATGTGCGCATCGCTTTTCTCCCACTTTTTCCAATGTTCTTCCGATTCCCATGTGATCAGAAGCACGACTTCCTCATCACCACGACGCGTTTTTTTTACTAAAATTTTCAAATCAACAAATCCTTCTTGCTGCTCGATGATTCCTGGTTTTTGAAAGCGTTCGACCACTTGGTCAGCGAATCCTTCCGCCACTGTAATTTTGCGCATTTGCACAAACATGAATCCTCTCTCCTTTTTTGGATGGTCATTCCTTTCTTACTTCGCCATTCCCTTCATCATCGCGTTCAGCGATTTGGGCATCATCGGACTTGTGGATCCCCAACATCATGTTCAACTCATCATCATGAATGTCAAACGACTGAATGAATTCGTTGATCACCATTTCGATCGCTTTCAATTCCCCCGTCAGCACAGGATGAATCGATTGAAGCTCTGGCGACTGCAACTGCTGCTTTAAGGTTTCACGCTTGACGTATAACCTTTGTAAAAAATCGAGCACCCGTCCCCGTCGAAATGTTTTGGCGCCGCGATGAGGCCGTATGCGCATATGGGGGCCTTTCCAAGGGGGATGACCTTCGAATGAATGCCCATCCCCGGGAAAAAAATGTCCATGCATTTGCTCATCTTTCCTCCTTTCCCATCGTTTCTTTCACTCTCGCCAACGATCGTAAGACACTGGCAAGCACTTCATCTTGCGGAGCAAACTGTTCATTCAAGTAGCGGTTTCATTGCCGAACCAACTCCCATCCTTCATGGTGATCATATCGACGCCTCAGTTCCATCCTTCTCCCCTCCTTTCTGTATACAATTGTATACAATAATATACAAAAGATCAAATTCTTCATCTCCTGACCGCTAGGCTTTATGACTTTCGTTTGCTCACCATGATCATCCGAGAGTACTGATTTTGGCAAATAAAAAAAGACAACGGTTATCTAACCGATGTCTCAAACATTCTTTTAGCCTATCACAATGTTTCTGGTAAGTGAGCCCTAACCAATGCTTGCTTTACAACCAATACAAGATGATAATACAATGAGAATACTGAATGATTATTACTATCCAATTTTATTGATATGTCAGTCCTTTTTTAAGACTGATTATTTAATAAAAGGAGAGAGTCATGAATCGCTCGCTTGTCATAAAAGGAAGTGTGGCTGGCTTGGTGTCAGGCATATGGCTTGGCTTGTTTTTTAAAATGCTTGAGACATATTGGAACATCAAACTGTATACGCTGCTTCTAAATATCGACTATGTCCCCGTTTTCAATCGCTTTGCCTTTTCGGAAGCGGTCGAGTTTTCTTTTCATCTATTTATATCGATCGTATTGGCAGTAGGCCTTTTCTATGTTGCGGTCAAGCAACAGTGGACCACTAAGCAAATGTTCATCCGCATTCCCATTGTTTGCTTTTTGCTTGGTCTGATCCTTTATCCGACAACCGCGCTGTCAGAGCGAACGCCGCCCTTGACCTCAGGCGTGGCGCTCCTTTGCTGGCAAATCGGGCATCTTTTCTACGGAGTCATAGTAAGTTTTTTCTCTATGAAAAAAGACCGGAAGATCCAACGATAATTAAATGGAGAAAGGCAGATCGCGCGCTGATTGTCTTCACACATCACCGGCCTTCTAAAAGGCTGGTGAAAAACGGCTGATTCCCTTCATCAATGGGAGAATGAGTGAAAAACAGGACCGTGCAACAAGGTTTTTCTAATGGAGAAATAACATCGTAAAGCCGTATCCATGATGAAATCACCAGCCTCCTAAGCTCTATGTAGAAATAGAAAAAGATGCCCGCCCATGCGACGAACATCTTTTCCCCAATAGCGCTTCCGTGATCTAGCGCCTCGCACACGAACCCCGCTTGACAAGCCGGTGCGGGATGATGATGCGCTTGATCGGTTCGGCTTCGTTTTCGATTTTTTCAATTAAACTTTTCGCCGCTTCGCAGCCGAGCTGGAAAATGCCGATGTCGATCGAGGTGAGCGGCGGGCGCGACATTTCGGCGAGCAAGGTGTTGTTAAAGCTGACGATCGACACGTCTTCGGGGACTCGCAGGCCGATTTCATCAAGCGTCTTCAGCATCCCGAGCGCCATGAGATCGTCGGCGACCACCAGCCCGGTCGGCGGCTCGGGCAAAGAAAGCAGCTCTTTCATCGCCTCTTGGCCGCCTTCTTGCAAAAACTCCTCATGGATGACGTATTCCGGCCGGTACGGCAGCCCCGCTTCACGAAGCGCCTCTTCATACCCGGTTTGGCGGTCGATGGTCACCAAATATTGCGGATTGCCGCCGACAAAGGCGATGCGTTCATGGCCGTGGGCGATTAAATAGGTCGTGGCGTCTTTTCCCGCCTGCACGTTGTCGTTGTCGACATGGGTCACTTGTTCGGCCTTTTGGTGCGGCTTGCCGATGACGACGAACGGGAAGTCATGTTTTTGCAAGTATTTCATCAGCTTGTCGTTTTGCCTTGAATAAAGCAAAATGACGCCGTCGACGCGCCGCCCTTGCAGCATCTCGACGACCCGTTCGTAAATGTCGCTCTCTTTTTCCCCGGTCGACATTTGCAAGGCGTACCGCTTTTCATGGGCGGCTTTGCTGATGCCGCGGATGACTTCCGGGAAAAACGGGTTTTGCAGCGCTTGGTCCGCCGAGCTTGGCATGACGATGCCGATCACTTGCGTTGCTTGGCTGGCGAGGCTGCGGGCGATAAAATTCGGATGGTAGCCGAGCTCTTTCATCGCCTCGCGCACCCGCTGCTTCGTTTTCTCGCTGATGCGCGGGCTGTCGGCGATGACGCGCGATACGGTCGACGGCGCGACATTGGCCCGCCTGGCGACATCTTTAATTGTAACGGTCATAGACTCCCTCCTCTCTCGAAAGTTGGTGATTGAAGGAGCGTGTTGCCTCCCCTCACTTATTTCTCAAATAGAGAAACCATGCGGCATCCGCTTCTTAGTTTCAAATCACCTGACGTCGGTTAGGTTTTTTCGCCACCCTCCTAGAAAGGTGAATGCATCGCGGCTTTCTTTATTCATCTGCCCGTTTGGCTCGTTTTTTCACCATGTATAAAAACAAGAGGAATAGCGCGTAAACCGCGACTAGCGCGGCGATAAACGGGATGTTGATCCCCGTTTTGTCCCGCAGTTTGTACACTTCCGCCGTTTCGCGGTCCAATACAAGATCGTAGCCGTCCCCATCGCCGCGGACGAGATCGTCCAATAAAAAGCCGCGCAGCTCTTTGTTTTTCGGCAGCTGATCGTTCGTCAAATGCACGTGCTGCGTTTTGCCCGTATTGTTGATGGCGATGACAGTGGTTTCATCCCGATAGCGCCGCTTGAACACCGCCATGCCGTCTTTTTCATACAAGAGCGTAAAATCGCCGCGCCGCAACGACGGCAGCTGCTGGCGGAGCGGGCCGATTTTCTTTAAATAATCGATAATTTCCGGATCAGCCCGGAAGTCCATCAATCGGCGGTTATCCGGGTCCGGACCACCGTTCATCGCGATTTCCGTTCCGTAGTACATGATCGGAATGCCCGGAGCAGTGAACAAATACGTCATCGCTACCTTAATGCGCGAAATCGGGTTGTTGCGGTTGTCAATCGCTAGCTTCGTAAAGCGGACATTATCATGGTTGTCCAAAAACGTCCCGAGCAAATACGGGTGGTCATAAAACGTTCTGTTATACTCCCATATATCGTAGAGCGGGCGGAGCGAAGCATCGCGCCTCGCAAGCGACTGCTTCACCGCGCCATAGAGCGGGTAATCGACAAACCCGTCGATGCCGTACTTCCCGTAATCGGCGATATAGCGCGGATCGTCGCTCCACACTTCACCGAGAAGGAAAACGTCTTTTTTCACCGTTTTCACTTCTTTGGCAAATTCCTGCCAAAACGATTTCGGCACATGCCGCACCGTATCGAGCCGGTAGCCGTCAATGTCGGTCTCTTTGATCCACCATTTGGCGGCGTCAATGAGGTATTTTTTCACTTCCGGGTTTTCCTGCGCCAGATCGGGAAGCCCATACACCCAGCCGTTTTCTACTTGCTTTTGATTGTTCCAGTCAAAAATCTCTTTCTTCGGGTGGAACCAGTCTTTTTTCGCCGGATCCTGGAGCCACGGATGGTCGTAGCCGACATGGTTGGCAACAAAGTCCAAAATGACTTTCATGTCGCGCCGGTGCGCCTCTTTGACCAGCGTTTTCAAGTCATCGAGCGTGCCGAAATGCGGGTCGACGCGATAAAAATCTTTGATCCAATACCCATGATAGCCGCCCGGCATGTTTTCAAAAATTGGCGTCAGCCAAATGGCGGTAAACCCCATTTCCTTGATGTAATCGAGCTTCGCGGTCACCCCTTTTAAATCCCCGCCAAAATATCCTTTTGGGTCGTTGACATTGACGTCTCGGTCGTTCGTCGGATCCATATTGTTGAAACGGTCGACCATGATGAAATAAATCGCTTCGTCTTGCCACGTCCGTTCTTCTTTTTCCGCCGCCGCAGCCGGCATGGCATAAAAAAGAAGGAACGGAAGGATGAACAGTACACCAAGACGGTTCCCCATTTCCGTTTCCCCCCTTTACTGTCCGTTTAGCTGTGTGGAAACGGGTAAGCCCACTATTATATGATAGCGGTTCTTACCCTTTTGTGCCACCCGCTGTTAAGCCGGAAATCAAATATCGCTGCAAGAACAAAAAGACGATGGCAATCGGGGCGGCAATCAAAATCGAGCCGGCGGCAAAGCGGGTGAAATTGTTGGCAAACCGGTCGCTGATGAAATTGAACAATCCGACCGCCAGTGTAAATTTGTCCGGATCGCGCAAGACGATCGACGGCAGCAAAAAGTCGGTAAACGGCGCCATGAAGTTAAACAAGGCGACAACGGCCAAAATCGGCTTGGCTAACGGGAGCATGATGCGGAAAAAGACGCCGAAATGACCGGCGCCATCGATGCGCGCCGCCTCGTCCAACTCGCGCGGAATCGTATCAAAATAGCCTTTCACAAGCCAAGCGTTAAACGGGATTTGCCCACCGACATAAATGAGAATGAGCCCCCAAAGCGAATCGAGCAAATGGAGCATGTTCAGCAAAATATAGAGCGCCACCATCGCCATGAGCGAGGGAAACATTTGCAAGACTAAAAACAAATACAGCCCCGTTTTCCGTCCGACGAATTTGTAGCGTGAAAACGCATAAGCGATGAGCGCCGTAAAGAAAACGGACAACACCGCGTTCACCGCCGCAACAAACAAGCTGTTTTTATACCAAAGCAAGTAATCGCTTTGCGGGCTGGTAAACAGCCATTTGTAATGCTCGAGCGTCCATTTTTCCGGAATGAGCGATGCCGAGTACAAGCTCGTGCCCGGATTGAGCGACATGCTGATGGTCCAAAGAAGCGGATAAGCGATGACGACAAACATGAACGCGATAAACAAGTAAATGAGCGTGACTTCGATATGCGATTTCCATTTGCGGTTCATTACATGTTCCCCTCCTCTTTAAAGGAACGGGTGCGCCGGAACTGGTAAACAGCAAACCCGCACACAATCAAGCCGATGATGAGCGAGATCGCAGCTGCCATATTGTAGTTGTTCGTCGTAAACGTCAAATCGTACACCCACGAAATGAGAATGTCCGTTCCGCCGGCGTTTTGCCCGCGCACGGCCGGACCGCCATCGTTGAACAAATAGATGATGTTGAAGTTATTGAAGTTCCCCGCGTATTGCATAATCAACAGCGGAGCCGTGGCGTACAGCACATGCGGCAAGGTGATCGATTTGAACTTTTGCCAGCGCGTCGCCCCGTCGATATCAGCCGCTTCGTACCAATCGCGGGAAATGCTTTGCAAAACGCCGGTAAATAACGCAAACACAAACGGGAAACCAAGCCATGTTTGAATCAAGATGAGCGCCACTTTCGTCCAAAACGGGTCGGTCATCCACGGAACCGACAACCCGAACAAACTCAACACCTCACGGTTGATCGCCCCGAATTTATCGTTAAACATCGCGGCAAACACCAAAATCGTGACAAACGCTGGCACGGCCCACGGCAAAATGAGCACTGTGCGGATGAATCGTTTCAACTTAATGCGCGGATCGTTGACGAGCAGCGCCAAAAACAGCCCAAGCGCGATTTGCATCGTCGTCGCTACGACCGTCCAGACGATCGTCCACGCGAGGACGCTGAAAAACGTGCTTTTCCAAATCGGGATGGAGACTAAGTTTTTGAAGTTGTCAAATCCGACCCAATTCAACAAATGCCGCGGTGGTGAATGATACAAGTTGTAGTCCGTAAAGGCGAGCGACACCATGAACAACAGCGGCAGCACAACGATAAACAAAAGCATGACAAGCCCAGGCGTGACAAAAATGTACGGAAACCCTCGGTCCCATGCGTTCCGGCACGATTCAACAAGCGAGGGAAACGGCTCGCCGCGCTGCCGCCGACGGGCGTCGTTGCGGGCGTCAATGACGTTGGCAACGTGCAACGCAACGGCAAAAGCGATGATGATCACGGAAACAAGCCCTTGAATCAACAAGAAAATCGAATGATCAAGCATCGGGATTTCGCCGAGGGTCACCAGTCCCCACAGCCCGATGTTCAAAAAGTTATAAAAGGTGATAAGGAACGCCGCTTCGATGATGAGGAACAAAATTCCTTTGATATAGCGGCGGTTGTACAATTGTCCAAGGCCGGCAAACAGCAATGACAGCGCCATCGCCACCGCCGGCCGATGACGGACGTTCGCTTCCGGCATCGGAACTCCCTCCTATCGATGGATAAGAACGGTGGATAGGGATGATCCTATCCACCGCCATATGACGTATTATTTTCCAGCACCGCTGGCCGCGATTTTGTCTTGAATCGTTTTGACCGCTTCGCTGAGCACCGCTTTCGGGTTATCGCCTTTCGCGATGAATTGCAGCGCGTTGCCCATCGGCTCCCATACTTGCGACATTTCCGGCACGTTCGGCATCGGTTCGCCGTATTGGATTTGCTCAGCAAAGCCGGCGATCAGCGGGTCGTTCGTGATTTTTTCGTTCGTCAACGCTTTTTGGTTTGCTGGCATTTCGCCGGCCACTTCATAGTAGTGGAGCGAGTTTTCTTCGTTCGTCACAAATTTCATGAAATCGACTGCCCACTCTTTGTTTTTCGAATAAGCGGACAACATCCATGTTTTGACACCCACAAACGATTTCGGATGTTCGCCGTTGTCGAGCACCGGCAGCGGAGCCGTCGCCAGCTTGTCGCCTAACGCTTCCTTGTACGAAGCAATGTTCCACGGGCCGGTGATGGCGACCGCTACGTTCCCTTTCGTAAACAGCCCGTTCATAATATCGCCGGTGATTTCTTTCGGAATGTATCCGTTTTTAAACCACGATTGGACGAGCTCTGCCCCCTTGACGGCTCCGTCGTTGGCCAAACCGATGTCGCTCGTATCGTATTTGCCGTTTTCATTTTTGAACACATAGCCGCCGTAGCCGGCGAAGAACGGATAAACGAAGTAGAAGTTCGCCGCTTCCATTAAAAAGCCGTATTGGTCTTTGGCCGCATTCGTTTTTTCTTTGGCGATCTTCATCAACTCATCCATCGTTTTCGGCGCTTCCGGCACTAAGTTTTTGTTATAGAACACGCCGTATGTTTCCACGACCGCCGGCACACCGTACGTTTGGCCGTCATACGTCACGGCGTTGACAGCGGTCTCGCTGTACTCGCCTTTCGCATCGCCAAGGTCAACCGGATCGGCCAGCCCTTGCAGCACAATGTCGCCGATGCGGTCATGCGGCTGGTAGAACACGTCCGGCCCTTTGCCGGCTGGGCCGTCAAGCGCCAATTTTTTCGTTTGGTCAAGCATGTTGACGGCGACCATTTCGATTTTGATTCCGGTTTTTTCGGTGTACTTTTGGAAAATATCCTTCAATGCTTGTTTTTGTTTTTCATCATCGTTCACCCAAACGACCAGCTTTTCCGGTTTCTTCGCTTCTTCGGTCCCATTGTTGGTCTGTTTTGGCTGCTCCGCATCCCGCTTCGGCCCGCAGGCGGAAAGCAGACCGACAAAGAGCACCGCCATGAGAAACAACGACAACGCTTTTCTCATAATCCCCCTCCTAAACAAGAAAGTTTGAGAACACGGCCACAGTGCAACCATTAGGAAATCGTTTGCACAATCAAACAACGACGTTATCGATGAAAACGATTGCACCGCTCATCTCTATTATATCGCCTTTTTTCTATTTTACAAGCTCTTTTTCTATAAAATTTGACTTTTCTTCTCTTCTTGTTTTACTCTTTTTTTAAAGAGGAAATGATGCAAACGATTGCTTTTATAAGGAGGATGCCCCGTGTTCAAAGAGGCTGTTTACCATCGTCCAACGGACAACTTCGCTTATGCTTATGACGAACGAACGCTTCATCTTCGGCTTCGGACCAAAAAAGGGGATGTCGACAAGGTGGAGCTGCTGCACGGCGACCCATACGAATGGCGGAACGGCGCTTGGCAATTCGAAACGATGCCGATGAAAAAAACAGGAAGCGATGAATGGTTTGACTACTGGCTGGCGGAAGTGCAGCCGCCATACCGACGGCTGCGCTACGGATTTGTGCTCCACGCCGGGGAGGAGACGCTCGTCTATACGGAAAAAGGGTTTTATCTGACGCCGCCTGCCGATGACACCGCTTACTACTTTTGTTTTCCGTTTCTCCATGACGTCGATTCGTTCCATGCCCCCGAGTGGGTGAAAGACACCGTCTGGTATCAAATTTTTCCAGATCGATTCGCCAACGGCAACCCGGCCATCAACCCCGAGGGAGTACGGCCGTGGGGAAGTGAAGATCCGACGCCGACCAGCTTTTTTGGCGGCGACTTGCAAGGAATCATTGACCATCTCGATTACCTAGTTGACCTTGGCATCAGCGGCATTTACTTGACCCCGATTTTTCGCGCACCATCTAACCATAAATATGATACCGCTGATTATTTGGAAATCGATCCCCACTTTGGGGATAAAGAAACGTTGAAGACGCTTGTCAAACGTTGCCATGAAAAAGGAATCCGCGTCATGCTTGACGCCGTATTCAACCATTGCGGCTACGAGTTCGCGCCGTTTCAAGATGTGCTGAAAAACGGGGAATCGTCGCCGTATAAAGATTGGTTTCACATTCGCGACTTTCCGCTGCAAAGCGAGCCGCGGCCGAATTACGACACGTTCGCGTTCGTCCCGCAAATGCCGAAGCTCAACACCGCCCATCCGGACGTGAGACGCTACTTGCTTGATGTCGCGACATATTGGATTCGCGAATGCGATATTGATGGCTGGCGGTTGGATGTTGCCAATGAGATCGACCACGAGTTTTGGCGTGAATTTCGCCGCGCGGTGAAAGCCCAGAAACCGGACGTATACATCCTTGGGGAAATTTGGCATGATGCGATGCCGTGGCTGCGCGGCGACCAGTTTGACGCCGTGATGAATTATCCCGTTGCGGACGCGGCGCTTCGCTTTTTCGCCAAAGAAGAAATAAACGCCCGTGAGTTCGCCGAGCGATTGATGCGCGTGCTTCATTCGTATCCGGCCACCGTCAATGAGGCGGCTTTCAACTTGCTTGGCAGCCATGATACACCGAGGATCCTCACCGTCTGCGGCGAGGATGTCCGCAAGGCAAAGCTGTTGTTTCTGTTCCAGTTGACGTTCACCGGCTCACCGTGCATTTATTACGGAGATGAAATCGGCATGACGGGCGGAAATGATCCCGGGTGCCGAAAATGCATGATCTGGGACGATGACAAGCAGCATCGCGGCCTGTATGAGCACGTCAAACAGCTGATTGCGCTCCGCCGCCAATACCGGGCCTTGCGTCGGGGCCATATCGCCGTTTTGCATGCCGATGAGCAAACGAATCAGTTGGTTTATGAAAAAACAGACGGGGACGAAACCGTTGTCATTATCATCAACCGCAGCAACCAGGCAGCCGACATTCCACTCCCGTTCAACGCCAAACAGAAACGGTTGGTCAACCTGCTCACCGGCGAACGGTGGGCGGCCGAAGCGGATGGCCTTTCCGTCTCGTTGCCGGCGTATGGGTTTGCGCTCTATGCCGTGGAGAAGTAGCCGTTTCACCGCTCACATTCCCCGAAGGCAACGCCATAACCAAACGCGGCCTTGCCGGATCGACAACGTCAAGGAAGAGGGTGTCCGGAAAGGAAGGGGACACCCTCTTTCATCATATATACGTATTCGCTGCTTCTGATGGGCGATCTGTTGCGCCCGCCTTAAAGATCGACGTCCTTTTTGCCCCTTCTCCTCCCGCACTGACCGCTTCAATCACACGATAGGTTGTTCGTCTTGAGGATAGCTCCGTCTTTCTTTTCCGGCACCGCGAACAAGCGCCGGCTCCGAACGCCAATCAGCCCGCGATCGCAAACAGCAACGGCCCCTTTTGTTCACGGGCATAGCGGCCTGTCCGTCAAGCCGCTCCTTTGCCGATCGCTCCTTATATGCGGCGCGCCATGCGACGATATTCGGTTGGCGTCATGCCCTCCATTTTTTTGAACAACCGCGAAAAGTAGGCGCTGTCATCGATGCCCACCCGCTTGGCGATGGCCTCAATCGTTTCGTTCGTTTCCGCCAGCCATTGTTTCGCCTTTGACAGCCGATAATACGCCAAATAGCGGCTAAACCCCATGCCCATCGTTTTTTGCATACAGCGGGTAACGTAATCGGGATGGAAGCGGAGCTCGCGAGCGAGCCCCTCCAATGTCACCGGCTCGTGAAAATGCTTTTCGATATACGCAACCGCTGCTGCACTGACTTGTTCGGAAGCATTTGGGACGGAAAGCTCTTGTTTTTGCAACAGCCAAAGAAATTCGACGAACAAAAGCAACTGCCGCAACGGCCGGTCGATGTCTCGATCAACGTTCGGCTCAACGATCTGGCTAAGCAGCTGCTCAGCCCGCTCCCGCTGCTTTAACTCCCCATACTGGCGAATCGCAAACCGATATTGAATCGGCTCTGTGTAGGTCGCCTCTTTCTCTACGACCCGCTGCCGGTTTATCGAACAATCAGCCGCCACTTCAAAATCAGGAAGCAAAAAGTGAAGCCAGACAAACTGCGTCCGCTCCCGGCACGGAAGATGACCGTAATGATCTCTTCCCGGAATCAACAACAAATATTGCCCGCTGCCAACGGAAAAGGGGTGTCCGTTTTCCGTCATATACAGGCAGCCTTGTTTGACATACAGCAAGTCAAATACGGAAAAGGTGCGGCGAAAATGGCGCTTCCCCTTCGGAAACACGCTTTCCCCCCCTTTAATGAACACCGGAAGCGGAGGTAACGGGAACAGCACGTAATTCATTGTTCTCCCTCTCTTCTTGTCGGAAAAGTGAAAGTGAAATCGCTTCTTTCTCTTTCCATTATGCAACAAACTAGCTAAACTGGATATATCGTTCAAGTCGGAATCAGAAAAGGAGTTGTCTTGCCATGCGCCGTAAAGCGGACACATGGTCACTGTTTTCTTTGACGTGGCCGATTTTTATTGAAACGATGCTCTATATGTTGATGGGCAACGCCGATACCCTCATGCTCAGCCAGTACTCAGACGAGGCGGTCGCAGCGGTCGGGGTCGCGAATCAAATCATCGCCTTAACGATCGTGCTGTTTAATTTTGTCGCCTTGGCCACCGCTGTATTGGTCGCTCAATATTTAGGAGCCCGCCAAGAGCGGAAAGCGATGGAAGTGTCGCTCGTTTCCATCGCCGCCAATTTGGTGTTTGGGCTGCTGTTGAGTGCGTTGTTGGCTGCGTTCAGCCGCCCGGTGCTCCGCATGATAGATTTGCCGACCGAGCTGTTGGATGAAGGAAGCCGTTACTTGACCATTGTCGGCGGCTGTTTGTTCATCCAAGCGCTGATGATGACAGTCGGCGCCATTTTGAAGAGTTATGGCTATACACGCGACACTATGTATGTGACCATCGGGATGAACGTGCTGCACGTCATAACCAATGCGCTGCTCATTTTCGGCTTGTTAGGCTTCCCCCGCCTCGGTGTAGAAGGAGCGGCGATATCCACCGCTGCCAGCCGCGGAGTCGCGTTTGTCGCCTTGCTTTTTTTGTTGTATAAACGAACAAACCTTACCCTTGTCCCGAGCGCGTTTCGCTCCCTGCCGTTTCATTATTTGCGCTCACTGCTGAAAATCGGCATTCCGGCAGCAGGAGAACATCTTTCTTACAACACGGCGCAAATGGCCATTACCTATTTTATCACTTGGCTTGGCGCTGAAGCGTTGACAGTGAGAGTGTATACGCAAAACATCATGATGTTTGTGTTTTTGTTTGGCATCGCTGTCAGCCAAGGAACGCAAATTCTCGTTGGCCATCTCGTCGGCGCCGGCCGCTACGAAGAAGCTTATGCTCGTTGTCTGAAAAGCCTGTATAGCGCCATTGCCATTTCCGTGCTGCTTGCCGCCGTTGCTTTTTGGTTTGCCGAGCCGCTGTTGTCGCTGTTTACTGATGACCGTTCGCTCATTGAACTCGGCCGAACATTGCTGCTGCTGACGATCATTCTTGAACCGGGCCGTTCCTTCAATTTGGTGATCATCAGCTCACTTCGGGCGGCGGGAGACGTACAGTTTCCGGTCTATATGGGCATTTTGTCGATGTGGGGAGTCGGCGTGACGGTGGCATACGTCTTCGGCATCGCGCTTGAATGGGGGCTTGTTGGCATTTGGTTGTCATTCATCGCCGATGAGTGGCTGCGCGGACTGTTGATGCTTTGGCGCTGGCGGTCGCGGGCTTGGATGAAAAAAGCGCCGCTCACTCGAGCGAAGATGGCATAGTTCCTCGCGCTCAGCGCCGCCAAAGTAAGGGCTGCTCCTCGGAATTGATTTGAGACCGAAGCAAAAAACAGAAGTTCGACGCCGCCAAGGGACCCATCAACGACCTGCCGGAAAGGCCGTGCCTGCGCGGCCAAAAAAGGCTGACCCAAAAGGCGATCTCCCCTCAAGAAAGACACAGCACATAGTATGGCAGTGGAGCGGCTGGTGCTTCTATATAGCGATGAGAGAGGGAGGCTGACCCAAAAGATTGTCTGCCTTCAAGATCGGCACAACCGATCGTGCGACAGAAGCAGTGAGCACGTATATAGAGCAACGAAAGGGGGATCCCGATCCTTTTGGGACACCCCCTGATTTTTTCGTCGCTATTGATCCGCCACCTTACCGCCCAGCGGTTATTCTTTGATCGCAATGCCGTAATGTTCAAACCAAACATGCACTTGGCCAAGGTAAGCGAGCAGCTGCGGGCCGGTCATCAGCTGGCCGAACCATGGCACTTGGAACGATTTCCCTTCCGATTCAATGAGCGCAGTCAATTTTTCTCGGTCGAACAGCTCATGCAAAATGGAAGAGCGATCGCGGAGCAGCTGCTCCAGCCATTGTTTGACGAGTTTCGTATAGTAGGGATGATGCGTTTTCGGATACGGGCTTTTCTTCCGGTAGAGCACCTCCGTGGGCAACAGCCCTTCGAGCGCCTTGCGCAAAATGCCCTTTTCCCGGCCGCCATACATTTTCATCTCCCACGGGATGTTCCAGACATATTCAACGAGCCGATGATCGGCAAACGGCACGCGCACCTCAAGGCTCGCTCCCATGCTCATTCGATCTTTTCGGTCAAGAAGCGTCGTCATAAACCAAATCATATTTAAGTAAAACAACTCGCGCCGTTTGGCGTCTTCAGCGCTTTCCCCCTCAAGGCGCGGCACCTCGGCCATCGTTTCTTCATAGCGCATTTGCACGTAATCGTCGAGCCGAAGCTTTTGCCGCCATTCCTCTTTTAACAGGCCGATGCGCGCCTCAATCGATCGCATCCACGGGAATCCTTTTCGCGCTAAATCATCCGGGCGGTGAAACCACGGATAGCCGCCGAAAATTTCATCGGCACATTCCCCAGACAAACTGACGACAAATTGCTCACGAATTTGCTTGCAAAACCAGAGAAGCGACGAATCGATATCCGCCATGCCGGGAACATCGCGGACGATGACGGCATCCCGCAAATGGCTGAACAGTTCGTCTTGAGTGATCACACAACGGTGATGAATCGTTTGAAATTGGCTTGATACTTGTTCAATAAACGGCGCATCCGTATTGGGCTGAAAATCGTTTGCTTGGAAATAGCGATCGTTTCCTTCGTAATCAATCGAGTACGTATGCAGCGGCCCCCGGCCATCGGCAGCAAACGCCGTCGCCGCGATGGCCGTAATGGCGCTCGAGTCGACACCGCCTGATAAAAACGTGCATACCGGCACATCGGAGACCAATTGGCGCTTGACCGCATCGGTCAATAAAAAACGAAGTTTCTCCACCGTTTCGGCAAGCGAATCGCGGTGGATGTCGCTTTCGACGTTCCAATACCGCCAACGGCGAAGCCCGGAGCGAGAGAACGTGAGCGCGTGCGCCGGACGCAGTTCTTGAATGCCGCAAAACACCCCGTGCCCCGGCGTCCGCGACGGCCCGAGACCGAATACTTCCGCCAGCCCTTCGCCGTTGATTTCCGCTTTTACTTCCGGATGGGCCAAAATCGCCTTGATTTCCGATCCAAACAGCAGCCCCCCATCTGCTTGGCGATAAAACAGCGGCTTGACGCCGAGTCGATCGCGCGCCATAAACAGCTGCTCGCGCTCCTCATCCCAAACGGCGAAGGCAAAAATGCCGTTGAGCCAGTCGACGCATTGCTCTTTCCATTCCATATAGGCAGCAAGCAGCACTTCGGTATCGGAATGGCCTTCAAACGTATAGCCTTTGCCCAGCAGTTCTCTGCGAATCTCTTCTGTATTATACAGCTCGCCGTTATAGACGATCGTATACCGGTGCCCACGTTGGTGCCGGGTCATCGGCTGCTTGCCGCCCGCCGGATCTACGACGACGAGCCGCTTGTGGCCAAAGGCGACATGAACATCCAACCAAATGTTGGTATCGTCCGGTCCGCGCTGAGCCAGCGTCTCGGTCATGTGAGCAATGACCGCCTGCTCGCGGCGCAAATCGCGGCCGAAATGGACCCAGCCAGTGATGCCACACATATGAATCAATCCTTTCCTGATCGAAAATGGCAAACAGGCGTTCTCCGCCTTCTCCATTTCCTTTCCCGTCTCGTTTTTCACGGCATTGGTCAGCGATCGCCCGTTTTGACGACACGACCGCCCATTCCCCATCGGCATGGTTTCATTTTATGCAGCGTCTTTTCGTTCGTTGAATTGTCCAATCATGACCACCGCACGAATAAACAAACAAAAAAATGGAAAAAACGAACACAAGGAGGAGGAAACGACGTGACGATCCAAGAACGACTGCAATCGATCGCTGAACAACCGCGGGCTTATGTGCATGGAACTGCCGAGTTGGTCAATGACGAATGGATCTTTTTTGATGACGAATCCGACGAAGCGTCTTTAGTGGAAGAAGTCGCGGAACAAGGGGTCGAACTGTTCCGCGGCGGGCATTGGTTATCCGGCCAATGGCAGGAAAACGGCGCCGTCGCCACCGATCTTGGCGTTTTTCCTGTTCGCCATGGCGATCGCATCCGTTTTCGCAAGCCATTGACCTATGCGTATCAACAGTGGCTTCTTTCCCTATCTGACCCATCCTTTTTCCAGTTCGTTCATTGGCTGAACGGCCTAGGTTTTTCTCTTTACGATTGTTTGTATTGCTATAATGGCTTGCTGTTCGCCCGCCCTATCGGTGTGAACTTTATCATTTATGATAACAGCGAGCAAATCGGCAGCGTCCACCATTATTATGAGCGCGGAAAACGGGCGAGCGACCGCTTTGAAATCACCTTCAACAACGGAAAGCGGGCCATTTGCGCCCACATAGGCTGACCGACAGCCCGCCTTGGGAGCGTGCGAAACCTTCCGTTGCGCCGCTTTGCCCGATGAGCGGGCTTCGGCCGTTTGGGCGGCAGCATGACCGCTAGACGATTTATTTCCGAACTCCCGCCACATACGGAGTCGCCTCTTCCGCCATCAGCGGCGGGCATAGCGCGTACCCTTGCGCATACGTGCATTGCAAATCGCGGAGCCGATCGAGCTGTTCGACCGTTTCCACCCCTTCCGCGATCGTCTCGAGCCCGAGCCCTCGTCCCATCGTGATCATCGCTTTGACAATCGCCTCATCCGACGCGTTCGTATGCAAGTGCTCAATAAACGCCCGGTCGATTTTCAAAATGGTGGCCGGCAGCTGTTTTAAATAATGAAACGACGAATATCCGCTGCCAAAATCGTCGACAGCGATCCCAACCCCTAGCCGCCTCAGTTCATCCATAGTTCGCAGCGTGCTGGGGAGATGGCGCAACATCGAATGTTCGGTCAGTTCAAGATGCAGGCAAGACGGCGGCAGCTGCGACTGTCTGAGCGCCTGTTTCACATCGCTGACAAACCGTTCGTGCTGAAACTGGACGGCGGAGACATTGACAAACACCGCTAGATCATCGTTGCCTGTCATCTTCTGCCATCGTTTCGTTTGCAGGCACGCCGTCCGCAACACCCAGCGGCCGATTTCATGAATGACCCCGGTTTCCTCGGCCAGCGGGATAAACTCATCCGGACGCACGAGACCGAGTTTCGGATGACGCCAGCGAACGAGCGCCTCCGTCGCCTTCACCGCCCCTGTATGTATGTCCACGATCGGCTGATAGCAAAGAAACAGTTCATTTTCTTCCACCGCCTTGCGCAAATAGCTGTCCATTTCGAGCCGATGCAGCGCCTCCTCATTCATTTGGGCACTGTACCGCTCGACCCGGTTGCCGCCGACCTTTTTGGCCCGATTGACTGCGATGTCCGCGTGGCGCAACAGCGCCTGCTCATCCGCTCCATCGTCAGGAAAAACAGCAAGCCCGATGCTTGCGGTAATAAAAAATTCTTTTTCGCCATACACGGTCGGCTTCGCGACTTCCCGCACAACGCGGAGCGCCGTTTCCATCGCCCCTTCTTCCGTTTTGAGCGGAAAAAACAAGCAAAACTTGTCGCCGTGAAACCGGCCAAGCGCGGCGCCGACGGGCAAGACGCGTTGAATGCGCTCGACAAGCTGGCGCAAAACGCCATCACCGGCGTAATGGCCGATGCTGTCGTTGATCCATTTAAACCGATCCAAGTCGATCAACGCAACGGCTGTTTTTCGTTGCTTCCGCCTCGCTTTCTCAAGCTGCTCAGCCAGCAGCTCTTCCCACTTCGTCCGATTCGGCAAGTTCGTATCGGGATCGTAATACGCCAAATAGGCGATTTTTTCTTCCGCCTTTTTTTGCTCCGTAATATTGTGCCCGATCCCATAAATGCCGACCTTTTTTCCATCGATGATGATCGGGATGTTTTTGATTTGAAAAAGAAGGCGCTCCCCTGCTTTCGTTGGGATTTCCAGCTGATACGTTTGCACCATCCCGCGCAGCGCCCGATAAAAATAACGGATGACGCGCGGGATGTCGCTCGGTTGAATATACTTCAGTGAGTTCGTATGCAAAATCTCCTCTTTCCGGTAGCCCAGCACGCGCTCAAAGGCTGGATTGACGCTCGTAAAATACCCATGCAAATCGGTCGAATAGACAATATCTGTATTATGTTCAAACAACGACTTATACCGTTGCTCCGACATTTGCAGGCGGGCATGGAGGCGCTCCATATCACGCGATGCGGTGGCCATCAACTGGGCCAAGGCCATCACCCCATCAGGCGGCGTCGGCAACGGCGCTGGCAGCCCACTGTCTGCCACTGCCGATGTTTCCGACAGCGAAACCGCAGCAAACACGGCCGGTCGCACCGGAGCATAAGCGTCTTTAACGATCACTTCCACCGCCGGGAATAATGCCGCTGGCTGCAGAGCCGCCGCCATGCCGTCAAACAAGGAACGCGTATACCCGCCCAGCGCCGCGCTATGATACAGCCACATTCCGCCGGTTGGCTGCTTGGCGGCTTGTCCAGCCAAATCGCGCCCACTCCAGTACAGCGACGGGGCATGCACATAAGAAAACCGCACTTTTTCCCCTTCACGGACGCGGCCGCGCACGACAACCGCCCCGTCTTGATCAACCTCCACAATCGGCAGGCAAACATCCTGCCCATTCCGTTCCACTAGAAACGGGAACTCCATTCCCGACAGCGGCAAACGGTCAATGAACTCTTTTCCCAAGTATCGTTCCAAATAAAGTGACGCCTTTTGCCCCTCCAGCTCCATAAGCCGCTGGCCGCGGCTTTTCGTAACGGTGAACGCCAGCCCGACCGGCTCCCACAAAAACGGCGCAAAACAGTGGCTGCGAAGCCCCGGGCCACTGAACGAAACGGCGACTCCCCCGCCCTCCAACCGGCCGTCACGCGAAACTAGCACGCTATGTTCCGGCAGCGCGCACCCAACGATGACCATCCGCTCATTCACCAGCGGCACATGGCGAAGCAAAGAAGGCAAATCCGCGCGGCGATCGGTTAGCAGCAGCAGCCAAGCGGTATCGTCACGAAGGACCGCCTCGGCCACCAACGCTGCCAGCTCTGTGGGACGGGAGAATTCACTCGCCGGCAGCTCCAGCATGGAAACGCTGGAAACGGTCAGTGAAGCGGCGCCGATCATGAGTGAAGCATCTCCCACCATAGCCAGCGGGCTAGTCATCCCGATCACTTCGGATTGCGGCCAATGGTGAGCGAGCGCCTCGATCGCGCGGCGCACGTCCGTTTCATCATGGCCAGCAACTTGTACAAACGAAGGCTCGTCCGCTAAGAAGCGATGCTCCCTAAGCCAATCGTGCAGCTCCTCTACGCAGCGGCAGCCAAAAAACCGCATCAACGATCCGCCCCCCTTTCATTGGACATCCGGAAAAGCCCGAGTGGAGCCGATCGAACAATCAGGCGAGCAAGCAGCCCCACCTCTCATGCCCCACGCTTCTCAACCAAGCAACCGCCAGAAGGCCACCATCCCAACCGTTCATTATGGAAAACCGCCCCCTCGTCCGTGTGATCTGCCCTCCACCTAGGGATGAAAAAGCCCGCTTTCCGACGATATTTTTGCGGAAAATTAAGAAAATAAAAAACAGCGTTCCCTTTCCTCTTTCCGGCGTGGAAAGGCCGCTTCCCCCTCATCGTCATGGGCAGCCAAGCTGCAGCCGGCGGATCGTTTGGCGATCGCCGGCGGACAGGAGCGGGCTTTCTCGCCGTGAACAGAAGCCGCCGGTTGATCCCGGCGCGGCGAAAAAGCGGCTGACCGAAAAGGCGATCTCCCTTCGAGAAAGACACAACATATCGTTTGGCAGGGAAGGGGCCGTTGTTTGTCTATGGCGATGAGAGAGGGCGTCCCGGCCTTTTGGGACACCCCCTTGTTGCGCCTAAAACAAGTCAAAACCGAGCGGCAGCATCAACCCTAAAAACAGCGTGACCACGAGCGCAACGATCCATTGCGTCCATCCTGCCGCCGTGCGTTTCCCTTTTTTTTCTGCCGCTAATACCATTTCCATCGCCCCAATCACCCACAGTCCGGCGAGCGCCTTCAACCAATAAAGCGGTGAAATCGTTGTGATGCCATGCAACAGCATCAACCCTGTCGCCAGCGTAATGAGGTAAAACAGCCGCAACACCATTTGCACAACCTTCGCCTTGCCTGCTCCCCGCCGCGCCATCGATACGGCGATGAGAAACAGCACGATCGTGATCAGCCAGCTCGTAATATGAGCATGCGTCAATGTCCATCCCTCCAGCGTTTCCATGTTCATCCCCATCATAGCATGGGCGGCGGATCATTGACAAACACGATGACAGCCGAACGCGTCGTTTCCCGCTTCCCGAACCGCGAGCGGCGACTGGAAAGGGGCGGCTTTTTGCGGCCGTGGCAGCAGCACAGCCGGCGCTTTGTCGCCGTCGGCTGCCTACGCGCAAATTACTCGCCCACTTGGTTGCGCAGCGTGCCGATTCCTTCGACCGTGACCTCAACGACATCGCCCGGTTGCAAAAACCGCGGCGGATTCATCCCTTTTCCGACTCCCGCCGGCGTGCCTGTGGCGATCACGTCGCCCGGTTCAAGGGTGATGCCTTTGGAAATCGTCTCAATAATCGCTCCCAGCGAAAAAATGAGTTGCTTAGTGCTCGCCTGCTGGCGCACTTCGCCGTTGACCCGCGTTTCAATCCGCAAGTCGTTCGCGTGTGGCAGCAGCGATTTAGGCACAATCCACGGCCCCATCGGACAAAACGTATCCAAACTTTTGCCGAGAAAATACTGTTGGTGCCGCTCTTGCAAATCTCTGGCGGTCACATCATTGATGATTGTGTACCCAAATACGTAATCGAGCGCTTCCTCGCGGCGGATCGCCCGCCCCCGTTTGCCAATGACCACCGCCAGCTCCCCTTCGTAATCAACTTCATCAGTGACATCGGCATGGCGTAAAATCGTTTCACCATGGCCAATCACCGTCGTCGGCGGTTTCGTAAACACAATCAAATGTTCGGGAATCGCGGAGCCGCCGAGCTCAAGGGCGTGATCAGCATAGTTTTTCCCAATGCAAAAAATGTTTTTGGCCGGCCGTGGAATCGGGGCCAACAAACGAACGGCATCAAGGCGAAAGACGTAGTCGGGCTTCGGCTGGCGAAGCGCCCAATCAACGACCTCTTGCGCCCGCGCCAAAAATGGCTCTCCTTGCGCGATCGCAGCCAACATCGAAGCCGGTATCGTCTCCGTCCCTCTCATGGCCCGCTCCGCACCGCGCAAATGAATCACCGTCGTCTCCCCTTCCGGCACGGCTCCAACAAACGATTCACCGTTGACAACCGCTGTGACAAGCTTCATCATCCTTCTTCCTTTCCATATCCGTCTTCCGTTGCCCTAGCAAAAACGCGGGTCAGCGCCCTCGACCGTTTCTGCCTGTGGCAAAGCTTCCACGTTCTCCTATTCGCCATCGATGCCAAAACTCCTGTCTCTTGTAGAATTTTGTCTAAATTAGGAAATTTATCGCTTATTTTCTCGAATCTCTTTCTTTTTTCGTCGTTCTATGTATAATAATGTTTAACTTCTCCTCTCGCCGTCCGCAACTTTAGGAGGCTGATGATTGACTGGCGCAACCGCTTCGAATCGTTTCTCAAGTGAAAAAACTTGTTGCCTCAGCCTCTATGTTCGCGTTCCAGCATCGATCAAGGCAAACAGCGATTTTTCATCAACCTTTTTCGGTGCGCACTGAACGTTTTTTTGTCTACGACGGCATGCCTTAACCGACATTCCAACGAATTGATGGTGAAGGAAATGGTTCTCCTGCTCATTGAAGAAAAGCGGCAGCAGATGATCGAACTCGCGCTCACCTATGGACTAACGGCAAAGGAGACGATCGAATGCAGCCAACAACTCGATCAGTTGATCAATGAATATTTGCGCCAGACCGGTGAGTCGAAGCAATCTTGTCCGCCCGTTCAATAACGGCGGGTTTTTTATTGGCTCGGTCGGCGGCGAAACGGCGGCCGTTTTCCGTACGTCGCCCATCGCCAAACCCATTCGGCGGGTCCAAAATAAAACGACTGAAACCAAGGGCGGCTCACCCACACTTGCAGTGCATACAATCCAACGGCCAGCAGCGCTCCTTGCCATTCCTCCACCCTTCCATACCATCCAAGCCCGTAGCTGTAAAACAACGATGTGCAGATGAGCGACTGCAGAAGATAATGAGTGAGCGACATTCTTCCCGCGTCTTGCAGCCAGCGCCACGCCGGCCGTCGATTGGCTTTCCCGCCAACCAACACGGCGGCCGCGGCGTAGAACCCCGCCAAAACCGTGCCGCCAACGTTGTCTTGGATATACATCGTCAACGCGTTGGCCCCAGCCCAATACGGAATCGTTTTTAACGTCAGACCGAGGCATAGCGACACGACCATGAAGCGGCGCAACGTCGCGGCCGGATAGCGTCCGGCCTCAAGCCAGCGCTCTTTGGCGGCATAGGCGCCGAGAAGGCAAAACGGCCATACCGCCAAAAGCGTAAATAGAAGCCCGCCATCGCTATTGAGATACAACCAATCGTGCCATCGTTGCCAAAACACATCGCGAAACGTTCCACTTTGGTAATGGCGAAGAGCAACGGACGCCTCCACCTCGCGGTCATTGGCTGCCCCCATCCAACCGGCCACCATACTTATGGCCAGCAACAAGGTCATGAAGCTGTGAAAAAGGAAAAAACTAACAAACGCTGTCGTCCGCCACCAGCGTGAGGGGACGTTCATGAACAACAGCAATATCAGCCCAACAAGCGCGTACGGAAGTAAAATGTCGCCAAACCATAGGCCGAACGCATGAATGGCGCCGAACGCCAACAAAAGAAGGAAGCGGCGCAGCAAAATCGGAAGCGGCCGCTTCCCGCGCTCGCGCAATCGGTGGTAAAGGACGACCGTGCCGAATCCGAATAAAAAGGCAAACAACGGATAGGCGCTCGCTTCAAACAAAAGATCAATCGCTGCGGCAACCGCGCGGTTGAGGACGCCGTCGCCGACGTCTTCCACATATAACGCCGGCGACGAGAAATAGCGCATGTTGACAAGCAAGATGCCAAACAAGGCAAAGCCGCGCAAGATGTCAGCCGCCGCGATCCGTTCTGCCGATAAAGGTGTCACCAAATCCCTTCTTTCTATCTTTTCGCTATGCCGAAGGAGGCGGCTTACTGAGTGGGCAATCTCATGTGATCGCCAAACGTTTCGCCCCATTACGGAACAGTCGGCACCCTTGCACCACCAAACCCTCCGCCACCTATCATGATCTCCTGCCGTTTTCTCTAAGGTTGATGATTTAGGAAGCAGGCCGCTTATCAGCCTCGCTTCTCAAATCGAAAAGCCCATCGTCTTCCACAAGCTCCCCCTATTGTTCAAAAGAAACAACCGTATTTCGCCAGCCTTCGATCTCTGTTGTCAGAGCAGCCCGCGCACGTCACGCCATCAGTTGACATAACGCCCCGTTTTCCCCATCGAATCCCAATATTGACGGCGCAAATGCACTTTTTGAATTTTTCCAGACGCGGTCTTCGGCAGCTCATCCACAAACGTTACACCTGTGATTGCTTTAAAATGGGCCAACTTTTCCCGCGAAAAGGCGATCAACTCTTCTTCGCTCACCGTATGCCCCGGTCGAACGACGACGAACGCATGCGGCGTTTCCCCCCATTTTTCATGCGGCACGGCGATGACGGCCGCTTCAAGCACAGCCGGATGCTCATAAAGCACCCCTTCGACTTCAATCGAGGAAATGTTTTCTCCTCCGCTAATAATCATATCCTTTTTCCGGTCGACGATATCAATATGCCCGTATTCATCGACTGTCGCCATATCCCCTGTATACAGCCAACCGTCACGAATCGTCGCAGCCGTCTAGTTGTTTCCTTTCGCTCCGGCATCAAACACATCGGGATCCACCGTATTCGTGACGCTGCAAAACGTGTTTGTTTGCAAAAAGTCACCCGTATTGCCGCCGCCAGCACCGGAGTTGGTTTTCGCGGTGCTTTTCGGAGCGATTTGCAGCACATCTCCCATGTTTACGGTGCCATTGCCGCTGACGTTGGTCACTTTAATCCCGCCGATGACGATCGCTGGCATCGCCTTTCCCTTCCTTTCTGTCCCTTCCTTATTTTATTATATGCCGCAATGATACCGGCTCGTCGGACACCTGCCCGGCGCTGAACCGAATTTCCCTTCTTTACATACAATACGATAGCGATGCCATCGGAAGGAGGAAAGTCCTATGCCCTCATTTATCAGCGGACCGATTAAAATTACCCATGTGAGCGGAGATGGAACGGTCAACTTCGGGGACGTATTGCAAATTGCCCCCAAGAGCACAGCGAAAGCCCACACAGGTTCAGGTGGAAGCAACAACGGAGATTTTATGCAGACGAATACATTTATTAGTTTCACCAATACCGGCGATCCGGACGTCTCCGATTCGAATAATGCGGCAAACAATTGAAGGGAACGTTTTTCGGTGCGCGCCCATACATTATGGATAAGGACGCTGTGAAAGGAGCATGCCCCCATGCCGGCTTTTGTCGGGATCGTGAAACTGAACAGCATTGGAAGCAGCGGCGTGTTCCATATCGGCGATGTGTTTGCCATTTCTCCGCAAAGTGTGACCAAAACGTTTGCCGGTGCCGGTTCGTTCAATACGGGCGACGGGCTCCACGTTTACAACTATTACAGCAACACGAACACGAACGACGCAGATGTCGCTGACGAAAACGTCGTCGGAAACGTATAAGGAGGAAGAGGGGATGCGTTTTTACATCAGTCAAAGCATTTGCATCCACCAGCTGCGGATCGGCTCAGTGACCAATTCATCGGTTTTGCAGATCGGCAGCGCCGGAAGCATCCAAGCGCTGTCGACGCTCGCCAACACGGGAGGCTTCTCCGAGCCGGCGCCGCAGGCCATCGTGCCGCTAGGAACAGCGGTGCAGCCATCCGCTCCGCTCGTTCCTCTCCATTCCGCCACCCGCTAAATTCAACACAAACAGTGATGATGGCAAAAGGCCGTCCATATATTGAAGTAAGAGGGGACTTGGAGAGGATGATGGCGCCCGATGAGTGTCCATGACTATTTCGCCCAGCTGCACCGCTATTTAGTATGGCAGACGAACAAGATGCGCGCGTTGGAACGCCGGCTTCGCACCCTTGAAGCCCGGCTTCAAGAAATCGAAGCCCAGCCGCGCACTTCGATCGAACGAATCGAATATAAATTTGATCAGCTCAAAGTCGAAACGCTGGAAGGCACGCTGAACATCGGCATCGCACCGCCCGGGGCCGGCGGGACGATTGAGGACTTGGCTGTAGAGCCGGTTAAAACGGTCGTTCCCAAACCGGAACCCGTACTGATGCGTGCGATTCAGGAGAGGGTGGCGGCGTACCTAGCCAAAGAAGCGCCGGAAACGCTAAAGCAGCTTGAGCAGCGATACGGCCGCCGCCTCGATGACCCGTACCGCCAATTTATTTTGCAAGACATCGGTCGGCAAACGGAAGAGCGCATTCGTTTTTATTTGCAAGAAAAAGCCGCCAGCGGCTATATCCCGCCCGCCGACCGCGATGAGGCAACTGAAAACGAAATTTTTCAGAAAGTCAAAGCCGATATTGAACAGTCGCTCGATATGTTTTTGAAACATTTGCCTTCAGGAGGAGAACAGACATGAACTATACCGTCATCAACCGCGATGTACACGTCGGCGCAATCCGCCTCGTGGCTGTTACGAGCGCCTCGCTGTTTTTAATCGGCGATGCTGATACGATTCACTTGACTTCGGCGTTTGACACGCCGCCGGAGTCGCTCATTATCGGCCCGTTCGTTCCGCTCGTGCCGGCTCGAGGGGAACAATCGTGAAACGGACGTCGGTGGTGCAAACGTTTCACGCAGAAACCCTCATCATCAGTTCGGTACTGCAAATCGGCGACTCCGAGCGGATTTCCGCCCGTACACGCGCCTTGGCCGTTCAGCGTCAATATGAGTTGTTTTTCGGAG
The DNA here is from genome assembly GCF_007829715.1 of Geobacillus sp. C56-T2. NCBI lineage: Bacteria > Bacillati > Bacillota > Bacilli > Caryophanales > Anoxybacillaceae > Geobacillus > Geobacillus sp. C56-T2. The sequence goes on along the minus strand of NZ_VJWB01000001.1, from coordinate 678,404 downwards.
CGGAAGGAGAACAAGCATTCCCGATTTTCACTAAACCGATCCCGCGCTGGCTTTCACCGCCGCCGATCACTGTCCGCCAAACGATCCACGAATCCCCGGTTCTTTCTGTCCGTGATGTACGCATATTGGCGATTTCTTCATCCGCCGTCGTCCAGATTGGCTCTACTTCAACGGTTGAGGCGGAAGCAAGAATAAAACATATACGCGAGCTCGCCGCTCCGGAGCCAGGGGCGTAAACGAACGAGCCCGGAACGAACCGCCAGCCGCACGCTCCGGCACTAGGCGCCAACAGCGGGAACCGCTTCCTTTTCGACGTCGCTATGCCTTGGCTGAGGAGGTTTGAACATGCCTTCATTCGTCGGTCCGATTAAAATTAACAGCGTCGGTAGCGGCGCTGTTGTCCAAGTGGGCGACTGCCTGTATATCGCACCGAAAGTCGCCACCAAAACGCAAGCAGGATCCGGAGGATTCAACACCGGCGACTTTGTGATGACGAACAACGCCATTAGCTTTACGAACGCCTTTGACCCGGACGTGGTCGATCAAGCGGTCGCGGCCAACAACTAAAGAGGGGCTCGCCAGGCCCCCTTTTCATTTGTAACGCCCAGCCATGAACGATACCAGCCAACGAGGCGCTATTGGCTGCCGCAACCATTACATCACTTCCAAACATACGCGCGTGCCGCGGCCGGATGGTTCGGCTGGCTCGACAATTAGCTTGCGCGGCAGACGATGGCGGATTTCCGGAACATGGCTGATGACACCGACAGCCAACCGCTCGGTATGCAGCTTTTCCAAGGCGGAGATTACAGTCTCAAGCCGTTCCGGATCGAGCGTTCCAAACCCTTCGTCCAAGAAAAAGAAGCGAAGCGGGTATTCGCCGCGCAGCTGAATTTGCGCCGATAGCGCCAAGGCCAGCGACAGCGAGGTCAAAAACGTCTCTCCGCCTGAGAGCGTTGTCACCGGCCGTTTGACGCCGCCGTTGGCATCATCGCGAATGAGAAATCCGCCTTGTGAATCAAGTTCCAGTGAGTAGCGGTGCTGCGTCAGCCGCTGCAACCGCTCGGCCGCCATGATGGTCACTTGCTCCAGCTGTTCCTCCGCCATGAATTCGACAAAGCTATTGCCGCGCAACAACGATTGCAGTTGCTGATACTTGGCGATTTGCCGGTCAAGTTCCGCCCGTTTCGCCTCAAGCTCGACAAACCGGGCATGCTTGCTCCTCAGCTCCGTCACCTTTCCCCGGATGGCGCCAAGCTGTTCGGTCAACGTTTCCATTTGCGCTTTCAGCTCGGCATAGATGAGCTGCATCATTTCCCATTGTTCCGCGCTCACCTCCACCCCGCCAATCGCTGCCTCCAGCTGGGCAAGGCGATGTTGAGCCTGTTCCATTTGCCGCCAATAGCGGCGAATCGCTTCTTCCCATTCCCGGCGTTGCTCCGCCGGCACCTTGGCCGCCTTCACTTCTTCGCGATCGGTGAAAACGGTATCGGCCAGCGCCTGCCGCCAACGGGCAAGCGCTTCTTCCACCCGCTTCGCTCCCTCTTCCGCCGCATGCTTGGCAGCGTTTCTCTCGCTTTCGAATGTTTGATATTGGCGCTGGGCATGCTGCCATGCCTCATAAGCTTGCTGTTCTTTGCTCTTTAACCGCTGCCATTCCGCTTCCACCGCTTGCAACTGCATGTGGGCTGGATTCGAACCGGTCTTTTCTTTCCACTGTTGCTCGTATTCGTTCCACAGCTGCTGCTTGGCGTCAAGCAGCGACTCAAGGCGCACCCGCTCCGTTTCGAGCCGCCGCTGCTCTTGTGCCGCCGTCTCTTTTTCCCGCTGCTTTTCTTCCAAAAACGGCACGCTATCGTCCAATCGCTTTTGCACCTCACGCCATTGTTTCTCCTGCTCGCGTAAGCGTTCGTAGACGTCATCGATTTCCTCTAATGAAAACGACGGATAGGCGCGCCGCCACTGCCCGATCAGCCGCTCGTATTCCTCTTCGAGCCGCCGTTTCTCGGCTTGCAGTGCCTCGAGATCGGCGGCCAACCACCGGCACGCGTTTTCCGCTTCGCGCCGCGCCGCCTCGGCTTCATGCCATTTCGAGAGCGCTTGGTAAACGGATTCTTTGCCGGCGATCACATCTTGTTCAAGCGCTCGCACCTCAACAGAAAGATCTGCGACCTCATCCGCAGGGGCGCTTTCCGTCAAGGCCGGCGGCGCGCCGTGGCTAGCTGCAAGCTCAGCGAGCTGTTCCAACTGTGCCCTCAGCGACAGCAGCGTCTGTCGTTTTTGCTCGCACTGCCGCCATTCCTCCTCGAGATCTGGCAACCGGCTTGGTTTTCGATGAGACATCACAGCCGGACGCGGGTGCTCGCGCGACCCGCACACAGGACACGGTTCACCCGGACGGAGGCCGTCGGCAAGCAAGGCGGCCAACTCCGCCGTCCGCGCCTCCTCCGCCTGCTTTCGCTCCATCTCGATCGCTTGCTGCAACCTATGCGCCCGCTTTTCTATCTCTTGTTGCCGCCAACAGACGGAGCGGTATGTGTTCTCCACGAAGCGGAACAGCTCGCGAAGCTTCGTTTCCGCCGCTCTAGCTCGCTGTTCTTTCTTCACTTTTTCCTCCTCCGCTTGACGCCAAGCGGATTCTTTTTGCCGAAGCTGGGCATCGAGGCGGGCAATGGCCGCGGCGGCTTGCTCGATTGGCTGCTTCTCGGCGTGCGCCCGCTCGACCTCGTCTTTGTCGGCCAGCGCTGCCGCCAATCGCTTTGCCTCTTCCTTCAGCTCCTGTTGCCGCGTTAAGCCCCGCTCATACCATGCGGACGCTTCTTCGAACCGGCGTGCCGCTGCTTTCTCCTCAGCGAGCAGGCGCTCCCGTTTCTCGCGCAAGCTCGCCCATTCGCGCTTGAGCGCTTCCATTTGCCGTTCGAGCTCCTCAGCCTGCCGAAGCCGCTCCGTCTCCGCCAACAGCTGCGGCTCGCGCTGCGCTTTTTCCTGCCGCGCCTGTTCATAGGCGCGCGCCGCATCCTCATAATGGGTGCGGGCTTCTTCAAGGCGCCGCGCCAACTCTTGATCGCGGCGGAATGCCTCGGCCCGCAGTCGCTCCGCCTGTTCGCACTGTTCCCAATACGGCCAAATGCGCTCCGCTTGTTCGGCGCGCTCTTTTTTCTCTTCCAACTCGCGAATCCCGGCCTCGCGCCGTTTCCATTCGGAGAGCTCCCGTTCCACCGCTTCTTTTTCCTGTTGCCACGCCCATAGAAGTTTTGTTCGTTCAACCTCCGCTTCCACCTGGGCCAGCTCTTTTTTCCGCTTGGCAAACAGCGCCACCAGCTCGCGCTCTTTTGCTTCCGCCTGTTCGAGCGCCGCCTTGGAGGCGTCGCCAAGCCCCGCCTGTTCCGCCTCGATCTTTTCCCGCTCTTGTTCGGCAGCTGCAAGCCGCGTCTTCAACTTTTGGTTCAACCGATCGCCATACCGCTCAAGGTGAAACAAACGCTGCAGCATTTGCCGCCGCTCCACTCCTTTGAGCGACAAAAATTCGGCGAACTTCCCTTGCGGCAAAACGACCGCCCGCGTAAAATCATCCATCGTCAACCCAAGCAACCGTTCAATTTCTCGATCGACCTCGGACAGTTTGTCAGCGAGGACGATCGGCTCCGCTTGATGTTCGATCAGTCGGCAAACAGCGCTGCGCGCCCGCCACTCGTCCACTTTTTTCAAGCTCCGCTCCACCGTATACCGCCTAGTCCCGTTGGCATTTTCCAGCTCGAAGGTAAATGAGACAAACAGCTCCTGCTCGGCATGGTTGATAATGGCCTGTGTGCGGTTGGCCGCTCGCTCAACACTGCCAAACAAGGCGAGCGTCATGGCATCCAAAATCGTGGACTTGCCGCTGCCGGTTGGCCCAAAAATACCGAATACCCCGCCCGCACACAGCGCGGTGAAATCAATCGTCTGTTTTTCACGAAAGCTATGAAGCCCAGCGATCGTCAGCGAGATCGGCTTCATTCCCCTTCACCTTCCTCTTCTTCTTCCACCGCCAGCTCCAAAAATAAGCGGACCAACTCGTCATCAGGAGAGTGCCCACCGGTTTGCCGTTCATAGAAGCGGCGAAACATTTCGGCGAGGGACAGCGGCTCACGGCTGACCGCGGACGCTTCGTTTTCGCGCGGCTCGTCTCGCAGTACCGGACGGATGTAGATCAATCCCGGGTGGAGCTTGCGCAGCCGCTGAATGTCTTCCATCGTCAACGGTTCCGTCACATAAAGCTCGAGATCGATCCACCCCGACCGGTCCCGCCCTTCCTCGCACCACCGGTACACTTGGGCCAAACCTTCTTTCGCCTGCCAGCGAACGAGCGGTTTTCCAGCAGACAAGGGAATTTCCGAGACATTGGCTTGGCCGCCCGGCTGGACATCCACAATTGTAACCGATTTCGCATGCCCTGCCTCGGAAAAACTGTAAGCAAGCGGCGAGCCGGCGTAACGCGCCGACGTTCTCGCCCGCCTGACGTCCTGTGGCCGGTGGAGATGGCCAAGCGCCACGTACTGCGCAGAAGCCGGCAAGCTCTCCGCGGCCACCGTATAGGCGCCGCCGACTTCAATCGGCCGTTCCGAATCGGACGCATGGCCGCCGGCGACGTAAAGATGGCTCATGGCGACATTGACCGTTTCAGCGGTGAACGAAGCGGCCATGGCTTCGAACAAGGCGCGGACGCGGTCGTCGTACCGATCGCGCAGCGCCGTTTCGTCATGCTCCGTCGACAGCAGCTCAGCGAGGCGCGATTCGGACGGATACGGCAGAGGGGCAAGCACCATCGTTTCGCCGCAAGATGGAACGTCGATTCGGCAAACCGAAGCCTGCGGCCGTCCGAATAGGAAAATACGATGCTCTAAAAGAAGCGAACAAGCGGCGCTAATACGCTCCGGGTGATCGTGATTGCCGCTGATGACCGCGATCGGCCGGCGGCCTTTATCCGACAGCCGGGCCAAGCTTTCATAAAACAGCTGCTCGGCGGCGGCCGGCGGGTTGACGGAATCAAACACGTCCCCCGCCATCAACACCACATCGATTCGTTCGGCTGAAACGAGTTCCACAAGCTCATCAACGAACGCTTCTTGTTCGGCGAGCCGACTCCGCCCTTCAAGCGTTCGCCCGAAATGCCAATCCGCCGTATGCAAAATGCGCATCTTTCTCTCTCCCCCTTGGCTATGGCTTTTGGCCCGATCGGCGCCACGTTTTCTTTCTATCGCCACGCTCTTTTCCCCGGTCGTTTCCGCCGTTAGTCAACAGCAATCGCACACCCGCCGGAAAATGAATACAAATAGCATTCCGAAACCGGCACCCGCCAGATTTGCTCAATCGCCCGACGATACAAGCGCATCTGCTCCCCGTAACGCCCGAGCAGAAATCGAGCCGCTTCTTCCAGTTGTCCGCCAAAGCGATCCACCACTTCGTCGGTCTTATAATCGAGCATCACATAACCGCGTTCATCCGCAAACACGCAGTCGATCACCCCTTGCACAAGCACGCGGCGGTCGCTCTCCATCCCTAGGCGCCCATAAAGCTCAGCCGCCGGAATTCCCAAACTGAACGGCACTTCGCGGTGCACTTCGCGCGCTTCACGAAGGCGTCGGCCGATATCGGTGGCGAAAAAGGACAAGATCGCTTCGCTGTCCACCGCTTCCGCTTGTTCGGCGGCCAGCAGCTCGTTTTCCACGAGGCGGGCAATCTGGCTGCGGATCGCTCGCTCATCAAGCGGAGCACGCCAATCGAGATGTCGCATCACGACATGAAGCGCCGTCCCTTTTTCAGCGGGCGTTAATGTTTTGACCTGCATGAAGCGCGGACGGGAAAACACCGGCGCCGTCCCTTGGCGCGGCCGCCATTCGTCCGCCTGCTCGCCAAACAGCGCGCGCTGTTCTTTGAGCTCAGATACGGATTGTTTGGCGCGCACCGCTGTTTCTTTTTCGTAAGGATACGTCCACATAAGGCGCCGCTTGGCCTCTCCCTCCCACTCCTCGCCGGCTGGAACGGGAAGTCCCTCCTTTAGAGCCGTCAATAGGTGAAGCTCTGTCTCATCCGCTGTCGCTTCGCTGCCGTGAAGCTCGGCGGCCGGCACGATCACGATGCGCCAGACAGACGGGTGGGAAGCGATCTCCGCAGGCGCCGGTTCTCCCACAAGCTCGCAGCCGGCGCGGTGGCGGATGAGGGCGCGCCCGATCCAGTCCAAATACGAGCGAGCCGATGCCCGCATGTCGTCAGGAAGAAGCCAGCCGTCTTCCGCCATCGCCCCTCTCCACTTTTTCAGCTCCTTGTCCGCGTCAGGAACGGAAGCGATGAAATACAGCTTTTCTTTCGCCCGCGTCAGCGCGACGTATAAAATGCGCATCTCCTCCGCCAGCAGCTCGAGCCGCTTTTTTTGCTGAATGGCCATAAACGGCAACGTCGGGTAGCTGATGCGCAGCCGCGGATGGACATAGCGGGCAGCAAAACCAAGCTCTTTGTCGAGCAAATACGAATGATGCAAATCGCGCGTATAAAACGGCCGCGCGAGCCCGGCCAAAAAGACGACCGGAAACTCGAGCCCTTTGCTGCTGTGGATCGTCATGATCCGCACAACATCTTCCTGCTCGCCGAGCGGCCGGGCGGAGCCGAGATCGTCACCGCGCTCTTGCAGCCGTTCGATGAAGCGAAGAAAGCGAAACAGCCCGCGAAACGACGCCGATTCATACTGGCGAGCGCGATCATACAAGGCGCGCAAGTTGGCTTGACGCTGTTTTCCGCCCGGCAGCGCGCCGACAAAATCGTAATACTGTGTATCGCGGTACAGCTGCCAAATGAGGTCGGCCAATGAACGGCGGCGCGCCATCGTGCGCCAGCTTGCCAGCCGCTCGAGAAAAACCGCCGCCTTCCGCTTCGCTTGTTCCTCCTCATCCGTCTCGGCCGGCTTGTTCCGGAAAGACTGCAGCGCTTCATAAAACGTGCCTTTCGGAGCGGCCAAGCGGATCATCGCCAGCTCGTTTTCATCAAAACGAAACAGCGGCGAACGGAGCACAGCCGCCAGCGGAATATCTTGATCCGGATTATCGATAACCCGTAACAGCGACAGCATGGTGGATACTTCCGTCGCCTGAAAATAGCCGGCAGACAGGTCAGCCGCCGCGGGAATGCCTTGCGCCTGCAACTGCTCGATCATCGGCGACGCATTGGTCATCGAGCGGACAAGAATGACGATATCGCGGTACATCACGCGCCGCGGTGCACCGGTAGAACGGTCGTACACCCAAAACGGCCGGGCAATGAGCTCTTTCACCTTTTTGGCGATCCAGCGCGCTTCCAGCTCGGCGGCCGCCAATTCAGCCGCTTCCTCTTCTTCCTCTTCCTCGGTCCGCTGCCGATTGATGACCACGACTTCCGGGACGGCATCGCTCCCGTCGGGGTAATCGGCGCCGTATTTCAGGCGCGCGGCTTCATCGTAAACGAGCTCCCCAACGGCTTCGCCCATGATTTGTGAAAAAAGAAAATTCGTTCCGTCCAATACTTCCCGGCGGCTGCGGAAGTTGCTCGCTAGATCGATTTTCATGCCCCCGGCTTCTCCGTCCGCCGTAAACCGTTTGTATTTATCCAAAAACAGCAGCGGTTCGGCCAGCCGAAATCGATAAATCGACTGTTTGACATCGCCGACCATAAACAAGTTGCCCGTCCGCTCGCTTCCTTTCTTGACCAATTGCAAAATAGCTTCTTGGACAAGGTTCGTATCCTGATATTCGTCGACAAGCACCTCATCAAACTGAGCTTGGTACTCGAGGGCGGCGGCGGTGGGCTGCCATTCGCCCGTCTCTGGATGGCGGTGCCGCAGAACGCGCAAGCAATAATGCTCCAAATCGGAGAAATCTACGACCCCTTTTTCCCGTTTGGCTTCCTGAAACCTAGCGGCAAAACGGCGAACGAGCGCGGCGATCGTTTCCACGATCGGTTTCATTTCCTGCATGTGGCGGAGCCAAGCGGACGGAGGAAGCGAAAATACATGGTCGCGCAGCGCTTCGATTTTCTTTTTCGCCTGCTCGCGCAACGCCTTCACTTCATCGATCAGGTGCGCTTCGTATCGTTTGCTGCTGCACGACGGCAAGCGTCCGAACGACAAGGATTGCAACGCCTCGTGCAGCTTGTCCCACGGTCCGGCGACCCTCATTTGCAGCCCGGAAACGAGCGCGGCGTCTTCGCGCAACCGTTCCGTGTACGGCTCGGGACCGCCCGGTGCTTCCGCCAGCTCCAGCGCCTTTCGGATCAATCGCAAAGCCGCCGTCAGCTCCATTTCTGCATGCTGAGCGAGATAGCGTGCCGGCGCCAACGTTCTCACGTCCGCTTCAGCATCAACATCATACATCGACGCCAAGCCGGCAAGCCATTCGTCCGGCTCAGGATGAGAGCGAGAAAACTCATAAAGCGAGAAAATCATTTCCTGTAGCTCTGCATCGCTCCGATCGCCCGTATAAGCATCGACGACCGCCAAAAAGCGATCATTGTCCGCCTTTCCGTATTCTTCTTCAAGCAGGTCTTCAAGGACGTCTTCCTTGAGCAGCTCGATCTCCGTTTCATCAGCGATGCGAAACGACGGGTCTAAATCAAGCAAATAGTAATATTTGCGAATGACATCCAAGCAAAATGAATGAAGCGTCGAAATCGAAGCGCGGGGAAGCAGGCTGAGCTGGCGCCGCAAGTGGAGAGAATGCGGGCGTTTCGCCAGCTCCCGTTCGAGCGCTTCGCCGATCCTTGCCTTCATCTCAGCCGCAGCGGCATTGGTAAACGTGACGACAAGCAGGCGGTCGATATCCACCGCTCCTTCTTCCGCCGTCACTTTTTGAATGATCCGTTCGACAAGAACCGCCGTTTTGCCAGAACCGGCCGCCGCGGCAACGAGAAGATCGCGGCCGCCGGCGGTGATCGCCTTCCATTGTTCTTCCGTCCATCGGCTTCCGGCCGGCTTCGGGCGAATCGCCATGTTCATCGCTCGTCCTCTCCTTCCGCTACTTTTTCCAAGACCGCTTCTTTCGTCTGCGGAACTAGTTTTCGATATTCATTGCCCGGAAGCGCCTCGTCAAACTGGCACACCGGCTTGAACGGGCAAAACTCGCACGCCGTTTTCTCTTTTAGCTTATATGGAGCAATCGATACAACGCCATCGGCGATTTGCCCGCCGATCTCGACAAACAAGCGGCGGATATGGCGACGAAGCGCCGTAAAATCCGATTCACTCGCCACCGATGAGCGCGAATGGATCGATCCGCTTTTGGTGATTTGTGCGGGTACGATCAGCGACCATTGCCCGTCTTCAAGCTTGCTGTCCATCAGCCGGATCGCTTCCACGTCCGCGAGCAGCAGCCCGCGCATCCGAAACGGTTCAAGCAACTTTTGCACCAGCTTCACTTCGTCATCGACCCACTGTTTCGCTTGAACGATCGGATTGTGAATATGGAAATAAAGCACTCCCGCCGGAAGCGCCGGCTTTCCGACCAATTGTTCGGCATACGTCAATACAATGTCCAAATACGTGAACATTTGCAGCGCCAGCCCATAGTATACTTCCGCTATATCAAGCGCTTTGGCACTCGATTTGTAATCGATGATGCGAAGCAGCACCCCTTGGCCGCTTTCTGCTTTGTCAATGCGGTCGATCCGCCCGACGAGTTCCATCGTCGTTCCGTCGCGGAGCCGAAAGCGAAGCGGTGGCAAGTCGCCGCCCGGTCCAAACGACAGCTCCATCCCAACCGGAACGAAGCCGCTCGCCCGCGCGTGCTCGCTTAGCACGTACGCCGTGCGGGCGACCACGTTTTGCAGTTTCCGTTTCATATATTGATAGCGAGATGAGCTTGCTAGCACTTGCCGCTGAATGAGCGGGGCAATCCGCTCAACAGCCTCGGCCGACAGCCGCTCGCATTCCAGCTTTGACAATTTGCTCCATTCGACATGCCGTTCACGGAGCTGGTCGGCGATTTGCTTGATGGCAGCGTGAAACAACTGCCCGACATCGGGAGCCTCAAGCCGAAAAACATGGCGCTCTTTCAAACGCAGCCCGTGCGAGGCAAAGTGAGCGTACGGGCATTTTTGAAACTGTTCCATGCGCGAGACGCTCGCTTGAATCTTTGTTCCGTACAGCCGCTCGCTCCACCGTTTTTTCAGCGGCGCCGCTTTGTTCGTATAAAAGAGGGCGGAAACGGCATGCTGCACGTCTTTGCGCCACTCCGGATGGCGGACGAGCGCGTTATACACTCCCCACCACAACGGATCGATGCGATAATTCCGCTTCCACACCCGCAGTTGGCTGACCAAATACGTTTGCGTCGCCCTCCGGACGGTGACGAAGGCTTCCGCCTCCTCCTCCGGAACATCGAACGGGTCATTGCTGCATAACTTCACCGGCGCCAGCGGGAACAAATTCTTCAATTGTTGAATGAGCGGGGACGGCATCAGCGCCTTTCCTTCGCCGTCAGCGAGCGGATAGGCGACGTACAGACGGCGGCGCGGAGCCACGAGCGCCAAGTAGACGAAAAACGGATCATAAAACAGCTGCTCCCGACTTCCGGGGGCTAGCGACACGCCGAGCGCGCGCAATTGTTCGCGCTCGATCTCGGCCATCAGCCCTTCTTCCTTCACTTTGGCCGGAATGACGCCCTCGTTGACGCCAATGACAAACGCGTACTTGATGTCAAACAGCCGCGAACGATCCAGTTGGGCGATAATCACTTGATCGAGCGCCGGCGGAACGAGCGAGAATTCGAGGCGATCGAGCCCGGCTTCAATGATTTTGGCAAACTCGGCGAGCGGAAGAGACTCGGTGCCAAGCATTTCCACATATTGATCGAGCAAGTCAACGACCGCGTTCCACGCTTGTTCGTGCTGACGCGCCTCGATTAAGCGCCCGGCCGCTTCGGCTTCGGCGCTCATTTTCTCGAGTTTTTTTGGAATCTGCAATTCTTCGAGAAAGAGATATAACGCCGTGCAAAGCCCGCGTCCATCCGAAGCCCGGTGCAAGCGGCGGTCAAGCCGGCGAAGCGGGGCGGTCAACACCTCGCGCCACCGGTTCAACTCATCTTCAAACTGCCGCTCTTCGTCAGTCTGCGGCACATTCAACCCGTCAAGCGCTTGATAGCGGCGGTACGTCCAACGTTCGCCGCTCGTCCACTGATCCCCTTTCACTCCATGGGCAAGCACGTAATTTTCCAGCTTGTCCGCCGCCTCGCGCCACCAGGCCGCGTCTTCGTCAGCCGGAAAAAGCAAATCGGTTTTCACCGCCCGAAACACCGCCTCGTAGCGCCAGCGCGTCACGACGGTTTCGAGCGCGGCGCGTACGAGCTCAACGAGCGGATGGTAGTGCATCGGCTCTTTCTCATCCATGAAGGACGGGATGCCAAAGTCAAAAAGTACCGTTTTGACCACATCGCGATATGATTCAAGATCGCGAATGATCAAGGCAATGTCGCGATAGCGCGCTCCCTCATCGCGGACGAGGCGAATGATTTCGCGAGCAACCGCCTCCACTTCCGCCCGCCGGTTGGCTGCTTCGTAAATGCAAACCGCATCGGTCTTTTCCTCATACGGAATCAACGGACGATGGTGAAATTGCCTTTCCAAATGGGCAAGCGCGCTGCTTTCATGCCGGCGGTTTTCCGTAAGCACGACCGGCTCTTCGATCAATACGCCGCTGCTGAGCGCGAGTGCGCGCAGCTGTTGATACGTTTGCGCCGGCAAATAAAACAGATCGAGCGCATCCGGCACGCCATCGTCATATGGCCGGTCAATGGTCAAAGAAACGGTGACGCGTCGGCAATGGCGGAGAAGCTGTTCGATGACCGCGTATTCCTGCGGCGCAAAATGATGGAATCCGTCGATATAAATCTCAGCGTCACGCAAATAAACGGAGTGCGGAATTTGTTCAGCGAGCAAGCGCAAATAATCTTCCGAATCGAGATAATGGCCGCTCAGGCTTCGTTCGAGCTCGCCATAGACGAGCGCGACATCGCTTAGTTTGTCGGCGAGCAGCCGCCGTCCCGGTTGATTCGAATCGGCCGTAAGCGCCTCGGCGTGGCGGCGGAGCTCCCCCGGCGTCAGGCAATATCGTTTGCATTCGGCGATCATGTCGTGCAGCTGCTCAATAAACCCTTGTTTGTCCGCCGCGCGTCCGAACAGTCTAAGCTCCTGCCGGCGCTGTTCAATAATGTTGCGGATCATCATTTGCACGCCAACATCATGCACGTGATAGCGGTTCATGCCGCCGGTTTCTTGCAGCACGCGCCAAGCGAGGCGCGTGAAACTGAACACTTGGGCACGGATCATCCCGTCCGTCCCTTCTGTATGTATTAGGGCGTATTCGCATTGAAACGTCATTTGTTCCGGAACGAGGTAAACGATCGTTCGTCCTTGTGGGCTTTCTTTCAGCATGGTTTGTATTTCGCCCAGACAGGCGGCCGTTTTCCCGCTCCCCGACCGCCCGAGCAAAAACCGAAGCGACATGGCTCTTACCACCATCCGTTTCCTTTATTTTCTTTATTTTAGCACATACGTTCGCTTTTGGAAAGAAAAAAGCGCTGCCTCATCCAGCGTGACATACTCCCGCCAGCTACGCTGACGCTTTTTTGGGCCTTTCTTTTTAAGATGGAACCGAAATTCATCTCCCTTTCACTATTGTTTCGAAGTGGGAGACGTCTTCCGGTGGTCCGTTAAAACTGGAACGCGAACTCGTTCAGCGGCCAATAGCGAAGATCGACTTTGCCGACGATTCGGCTGATTTTCACGAAGCCGAAATGCCGACTGTCCCAACTGCCCAAACGATTATCGCCAAGGACAAACACACAGCCAGGTGGCACCCTCGTTTTTCCTGTCACTTCCTCAAGCGTAAAATCACCGGTCAGCTTGCCTCCGGCTAAGCTTTGCTTATACGGGCGCAAATACGGCTCATCCATCCGTTTCCCATTGACATACAACACATCGTTTTTATACTCAATCCGGTCGCCCGGCAAGCCAATGACGCGCTTGACGTAGTCTTCGTTTCTCGTGGCGTGAAAGACGATCACATCAAACCGATGAATCGGACCGATGTCATAAGACAGCTTGTTGACAACGAGCCAATTGCCGCTCTCTAACGTTGGCATCATCGATTTTCCTTCAACGATATAAGGACTGAACACAAACAAACGGAGCGCAACCGCAAGGCAGACGGCTGTCATCCACAGCCACCGGCGCCCTTGTTTCTCTTTCCGTTCTGTCACTCTCCGTCCCCCTCGCTTTCGCGTTTTTCCGTCAGTGAAAACCTCGCTTCGACCCGCTTTCCGGCATACCAAAGAAGGAAAACGGCTGCGGCGATCATCGCCGTCCGCAGCGGCTGGCGGACGAGCGCCACCAAGTCGTAGCCGATGAAACTGATCGTAAACACCATGATCATCTTTCCGAGAAGCACAGCCAGTATAAACTGCTGCCGACTGATGCGCGACAGCCCGGCGACAATGTTGACAAGCGCCGACGGGGTGAACGGAAAACAATACAGCAAAAACAGCGGCCCGAATCCGTGCCGTTCAATCCAATGCATAAACTGGCGCACCTTCGGATGACGGCGGACAAAATGAAAAAAGCGCTTTTGCCCCACTTTCCGCGTCAGCCAAAAAACGAGGAGCGACCCAAGCGAGGCGCCGAACCAAGAAATGAAAAATCCTTTCCACAACCCAAACGCCGCTGCATTGGCCATGACAAAAACAACCATCGGCAAAATCGGAAAAAATGATTCCAAAAGCGTCGCCGCGATGCCGGGAAGCACGCCGAAGGAGCGATACTGTTCAAGCAAAGCAAGAATGTGATCGAGTGTGAACCATTGTTTGACGGTTTCCATGTCCATGTATCTTTCCCCATTCAAATGCTGTTTATATGTCTATTTTACACCCCTAGGCGCCCAATTTGAACTCACCTTTGCAAAATCACGTCTGTTTTTCCTGCTGCATGCGGAATATGTACTGGAGTTTGCGTTCTCGCGCTTCCATCCGTTCGGATAACTTCGTCCGCAGTTGGGCGGTCCGGTGCAATTGATTGATAAACGACTTGCAGGAAACATCGAGGGAGACACTTTTTCCGTTGCGGAAGTACACGATGGTCTGTTCATATTTGGCAGGTTCGTATCGATAGACGTGCATGTGCGAAAGCCAAACGCAGCGGAAATCTCGTGGAGAAGCGGTTGGAAATACGTAAATTTCATTGGACGGTTCGATGGCGATCGGCGCCTTATGGGTGATGCCGATAATGGCTTTTGTTCCCTCTTTCCTCCCCCGGTAGCTGCTCCCGTAATAATCACAACTCTGTTTGACGATATCGGTCGGCGTTTTTTTCACAATGTACTCGCCATCTTCCTCGATGACTTTCGCATACACGTCGCTGTTCAAAAAGTAGGGGAGAATCGCCATCGTATATCGACTGACGATGAACTGTTCAAGGACAATGAACTCGTTGATCTTCATCGATCCATCTCCTTTCCTGTTCGCTCACTATTTTCTATCATAACACAAGTAGTTATATTTTTCTATATTTTGAAAAAGTTAAGGTTCTTCATTAAAAGTTGTACTGGATTTTTTCATTACACATCTTAACTTATGCATCCACGAAAGAACAGGGAAATCAATCATTTTTTGCATACACCTGTTTAGAGAAGTTCACTGTCTGTCAAGTACACGTTTTGATGACGAACCAAAGTTAATGAAAAAAACCCATGACGCTGGTCATGGGTCGGTTTAGGCGTTCTCAAACGTTTGACCGATTTCTTTCATCGCCAAATATTCATTCGCTTGTTCCAGCGCCGTATGTTCGCCGACAGAGTCGCCCGCGTACGTTTCCTCATTCATTCCCCATTGTTCAAAATGGAGATCGGTGCTGACGCGGAATTCGGCCGGCATTACCTCCGGCAGCTCGCTTTTGTCCTTTTTCATCGCATCGCCTCCTGCCTATATAGCATGCGCCGTCTTTTTCCTTTTATGCGCTGCACTTGCAGCCAAACCAAAAAAATGAGGTTGTCCCGAAGGATCGGGACCCCCTCTTTCGCAGTGATCGGCGCATCGGCTTTGTGTTTCATGCGATATGCGATGCTATCTTGAAGGCAGACAACCGTTTCGGTCCGTTTCGTTCAAGCCTTTGTAAACTGTTCTTCCTCGGTCGATCCTTTCAACGCGACGGTCGACGACTGGCCGCCGGAGATGACTTGGGCGACTTCATCGAAATAGCCGGTGCCGACTTCGCGCTGATGGCGCGTGGCCGTATACCCGTACTTCTCAGCGGCAAACTCGGCTTGCTGCAGCTCAGCGTACGCCGCCATGCCGCGCTCCTTGTAACCGCGCGCCAGTTCGAACATGCTATAGTTGAGGGCATGGAACCCGGCCAAAGTGACGAACTGGAATTTGTATCCCATTTTCCCAAGCTCTTGCTGGAACTTCGCAATCGTTTCATCATCCAGCTTTTTCTTCCAGTTGAATGATGGCGAGCAGTTGTACGCCAACAGCTTGCCCGGGAACTTCTCGTGAATGGCTTCAGCAAACTGCCGTGCTTCCTCCAAGTTCGGTTCGCTCGTTTCGCACCAAATGAGATCCGCATACGGCGCATAGGCCAAACCGCGGGCGATGGCCTGATCGAGACCAGCCCTCGTGCGGTAAAACCCTTCCGGCGTCCGCTCGCCCGTAATAAATTCTTGATCGCGCGGGTCGATGTCGCTTGTGATCAAATCGGCGGCATTGGCATCGGTGCGGGCGATCAGCACCGTCGGAACGCCCATCACATCGGCAGCGAGGCGCGCCGCAATCAAGTTGCGCACCGCCGTTTGCGTCGGCAACAGCACTTTGCCCCCTAAATGCCCGCATTTTTTCTCCGATGACAACTGATCCTCAAAGTGGACGCCAGCCGCTCCCGCCTCAATCATCGCTTTCATGAGCTCAAACACGTTCAGCTGGCCGCCGAACCCAGCCTCGGCATCGGCAACGATCGGCACGAAATAATCGATATCGCCGCTGCCTTCCAAATATTGAATTTGATCCGCGCGCTGCAATGCTTGGTTAATGCGTTTCACAACGTGCGGAACGCTGTTGGACGGATACAAGCTTTGGTCCGGATACATATGCCCGGCGAGGTTGGCATCGGCCGCCACCTGCCAGCCGCTTAAGTAAATGGCTTTCAGCCCCGCTTTCACCTGTTGCACCGCTTGATTGCCGGTCAGCGCGCCGAGCGCATGAACGTAATCTTCCGTATTTAACAGCTGCCATAACTTCTCGGCTCCGCGCCGAGCGAGCGTATACTCAATATCAAGCGAGCCGCGCAACTTAATGACATCTTCCGCGCTGTACGGGCGAACAATTCCTTTCCAGCGCTCCTCATTTTTCCAACTTTCCTCCAATTGACGAACACGTTCAGCAAATGACGCCATTTTCCTTTCCCCCATCTCTTGTTATATTACATTATTTTTATTTACGGTTTTATTATATAACAGTTAAGAAAAAATGCAAGCCCTTTTTTGAAACTTTTCTCAATTAAGAAAATAGACGCATAACGTTCATAAAAACGGCATTTTTTCTGTCCATCATTTTGGTATGATCAATAGTAGAGGAGTGATGATGATGAAAAAATGGTATATGATCGCCGCATCGCTTGTGCTCGTTGGCATCGGTGCCGGCATCTTTTACTTCGCCGTCTACAAGCCGTCTGCTATGCGTCTGCCGGATGGCGTGACGATGGAAACGGCGTGGGGAGCCCCTTATTCCTTTGACGACTTGCCGCCAAAAGTTCGACTCGTCGAATTCATCTATACGAACTGCCCGGATATTTGCCCGAATACGACGATGCAAATGGCCAAACTGCGCGACCGGCTGCAAAAAGCCGGAGTGTTCGGGCGCGATGTGGAATTCGTCACGATCACTATCGACCCGGCGCGCGACACGAAAGAAAAACTGCAAGCATACGCAAATGCATTTGGCGTAACTGGCGATGGGCAAGGATGGGTGTTTTTGCGCGGCAGCGAAGCGGTGACAAAAGCGATGGCAGACGCTTTCCACTTCCAATACCGTGACCCGGGAAACGGCATGATGGTGCATACGTCGCTCGCTTACTTGCTCAATCGCGACGGACGGGTCATCGAACAGATCGACATGGGGGGAGCGTCACGATTTCGTGTTGATGATGTGTACGAAACGATTATGGATGAATTGTCGTGACGGTTTTGTACAGGTGTAAAAAAAAGAGGGCATTGTCTGCCCTTTTTTCATTGAAGAACGCCGAACCTTTCACATCAACATCGAATAGCAACTAAGCACGACAACCGCAGCAAGCACGACAACAATAACATTCGCACCGAGCCAGGCGGCCGCCACCGCCGCCGCAAAACCGATCACCCCAAAAAGAACGTCGTCTTGAATGAAAAAAATATCAGGGATAATCAGCGCGCCAAGTGCAGCATACGGCACATTTTTCAGCACCCCTTGCCAAAACGGCGGCAGCTCGACGCGCCCAAGCAGCACGAACGGCAACATGCGCGGCAAATACGTGACGATCCCCATGCCGAGAATCATCCAAACGATCGCGTTATTCATCCTCATTCTCCCCCTTCTTCGCCAGCCACTCGACGACGACTGCGGAAAGAAGCGTCGCCAGCACGATCGACCAGCCTTTAGACAGATGAAAGACAAGCGTGCCGAGCGAGTTGAACACGGCCGCTAACCCTGCGAGCCATACCGTTTTCCGCTCCTTTTTCAGCGCTGGAACAAGCAAGCCGATAAACATGGCGTACAAAGCGACCGACATGCTCTCTTGTAAGCTTTCCGGCAAACTCGCCCCGACAGCATAACCGATGCCGGAGTTGACGACCCAGCTACCGTACGCCATCATGATCAATCCAAACATATACGAAGCGCTGACCGTCCCCTCTTTCATGGCCGCAACGGAAAACGTTTCATCGGTGATGCCAAACGCATACAGCGCCTTTTTCCAAAGCGCATCCGCCTCCGCTTTTTCGTTGAGCGAAGCGGACATTAAAAAATGGCGAATGTTTAAAACAAATGTTGTTAAAATGATTTCAAATATGCCGGTACCGACGGAAAGCAAGCTGAGGGCAATATATTGCGAGGCGCCGGCAAAAACGACGACGCTCATCAGCACCGTTTCTGCGAGCGTCAGCCCGGTCGTCTTAGCGAGCAGGCCAAATGTCAGCGCGATCGGCATATAGCCGATGGCGATCGCCACCCCCGCCTGCACCCCTTGGCGAAACGGCGCCATTTTCCTAGCCGTCCATGTCGTTTCCATCCATCCATTCCCCCGTTTCGCTAGTTTCATATGTTTATTGTCTAAAAATCGCTGTCATTTCGCAACCCGAACATAGGTCAATTCTTTTATCCTCTTAACTAGAAGGCCGGTGAAAAACCGCTGTCGCACCCCGATCGGCGGCATTTTCATTCAGAAAAGAAATCGGATTCTACAAAGTTTCTCTAATTGGGGAATTGATGGGATCCGTAACATTTTACACTAAATCACCAGCCTCCTAGATGGCTGGTGAAAAACGGTTGTTTCTCTTGAGCAATGGGGGAACGTTTGAAAGACGATCCTAATGCGACAGGGCTTTTCTATTTGAGAAACGGGCTTGATAAACGGCTTGTCCCTTAAATCGCCAGCCCCCTAGGAAACTCCCGCTTTGGCACAAAGCGGGAGTAGGGGAGAAACTCCATCTATGATATAATCGAATTGGTTCATTATGTGCGCAATTGAAAAGGAGTGGGCTATTGTGTCAGTAAAACCGTACGTATTGACCGAACGCGGCGTTCTCCGCTATGAGCAGGTGACGTATCCGATGGAAGAGCGCGGCTTGCAGTTCGGCGACGGCGTCTACGAAGTCGTGCGCCTATACAATGGAACGTACATCTGGTTAGAAGAACATCTCGATCGTCTGTATCGTTCGGCGGCCGCTATTCGCCTGTCCGTCCCGTTCGCTCCCGAAGAGCTGGCCGCGCGGCTCGAGGAGCTCCGCCGCTTGAACGATGTGCACGAAGATGCCATTTTATATTTGCAAGTGACGCGCGGAAGCTTTCCCCGCGCCCATGCTTTTCCGGCGGAAAACCGCCCGAACTTGTATGCCTACATCGAGCCGATGGCGCGGAAAAGAAACGAAATGACGCGTGGCGTGCGCGTCATTGTGACCAAGGATGTCCGCTGGGAGTATTGCTATATTAAAAGCTTGAACTTGTTGCCAAACGTGCTGGCCAAGCAAGAAGCGGTCGAGCGCGGGGCATTCGAAGCGATTCTCCACCGCGATGGCATCGTCACGGAAGGAAGTTCGTCGAACATTTTTCTCGTCAAAGCTGGGACGGTATATACCCATCCTGCCACCGAGCGGATTTTAAACGGCATCGTCCGCACGAAAGTGAAGCAGTTTTGCGGAGAGCTTGGCATCCCGTTCATGGAAGAAGCGTTTTCGGTCCACGACCTCGCCCAAGCCGATGAGCTGTTTTTAACGAGCACCACCTCGTCCATTATTCCGATCATCCAAGTGGACGACACGACGATCGGCAGCGGCCAGCCGGGAGCCGTCACCCAATCGTTGCAAGCCGCCTACCAAACGGCAACGCAGCCGGCCGCGCGCAACGCCTAGTGGGCCCACCAATGAAAAGCGAGGTGTCCCGCTCCTCTCGTTCGGGGCACCTCGCCTCGTCTATTGGCTGAGGACCGCGCGATCGCTCGCAAATTGACTGCCGCGAATGCGTTGAAATTCAGCAAGCAGCCGTTCGACGGTCAGCTCCTCCTTTTCCTTTCCTTCGGCGGCAAAGATGATTTGTCCGCCATCCATCATAATGAGCCGGTTGCCAAGGCGAATCGCCTGCTCCATATTATGCGTCACCATCAGCGTCGTCAAACGGTGTTTGGCGACGATTTCCTTCGTCAATTCAGTAACGAGCTCAGCGCGCGCCGGGTCGAGAGCAGCCGTATGTTCATCAAGAAGAAGCACATCAGGCTTGGTAAACGTCGCCATCAATAACGAGAGCGCCTGCCGCTCGCCGCCGGAAAGCAGTCCTACTTTCGCTGTCAGCCGGTCCTCTAGCCCTAAATGAAGCGTTCGCAGCGTCTCGCGAAACCACTCGCGCTTTTCCTTAGTCACCCCGAACCGGAGCGTGCGCCGCTTCGTCCGGTTGTAAGCGAGCGCAAGATTTTCCTCAATCGTCATATGCGGGGCGGTGCCGGCCATCGGGTCTTGGAAAACGCGACCGATATAACGGGCGCGCGCATGTTCCTTAAGCGATGTCACATTGCGGCCATTGATCCACACTTCCCCCGTGTCGGGAGACAGCCGTCCGGAAATGATGTTCATCAGCGTCGATTTCCCGGCGCCGTTGCTGCCGATGACCGTGACGAAATCGCCGGGGGAAAGCGTCAAGTCGATGCCGCCTAAAGCGATTTTTTCATCGGCCGTTCCTTCGTTAAACACTTTTGTAATTCGTTTCAGCTCCAGCAACAGCCTCCCCCCTCTCCAGCTGCTCGGCTTTTCGTCTTTTTCTCCGCTTTTCTTTTTGGGCCGCCCAGAGGTTGGGCACGATGAGGGCCGCCATGACAATGAGAGCGGTAATCAGCTTCACATCGCTCGTCTCCAAAAACTCGACCCGCAAAGCGAGCGCCAAAATCAGGCGATAGACGATGGCCCCGCCGATCACTGCCCACGTCGCCCGAACAACGGAGTGAGCGCCAAACAGCGCCTCGCCGATAATGACGGAAGCTAACCCGATGACAATCATGCCAATTCCCATGCCGATGTCACTAAATCCTCCGTACTGGGCGACGAGCGCCCCGGAAAAAGCGACAAGCGCATTCGACAGCCCAAGCCCGAAGATGATGAGGCCGTCCGTATTGGCGGAAAAGCTCGCCACCATCGGCTGATTGTCCCCCGTGGCCCGCATGGCAATGCCCAACTCCGTTTTCAACAGCCAGTCCACCATTCCTTTTACCACGACCGCCACCGCCGCCATCGCTGCGAGCACCGCCCACGTTCGCGGCGCGAATCCTGTGAAGGAAACGGCTCGGTTGAGCACATCATCCCATCCGGCCTGCTGCCAAGCGGCTGTAATTTGCTTGATGACCGTCTCCTCTTGAAGGAGCGGAATATTTGATTTTCCCATGATGCGCAAATTGATCGAATATAACGCGATCATCATTAAAATGCCTGACAAGAGCGGATTGATCTTCCCTTTTGTATGCAAAAGTCCTGTCACGACTCCGGCGGCAAATCCGGCCAATAGCGCCGCGGCCGAAGCGGCAAACGGATTCGCTCCGTTGACGATCATCACGGCGGCGACCGATGCGCCGGTGACAAAGCTGCCGTCAACCGTCAAATCGGGAAAGTCCAACACGCGAAACGACAAATAGACGCCAAGCGCCATCACAGCGTAAATCAAGCCGGCCTCCACCGAACTGAACATGGCCGTCCACACACCATTCACCCGCCTTTTGACGGCAATCCCCCTTCGTCGAAGGGGGAAGCCGCTCGTTTATTCAATGTATTCCGCGATCGAATCCCATTCCGGATTGAGTTTAATCCCCATTTCTTGGGCCGCTTTTTTGTTGATGACCAGCTTCAGCTTTTTCGGATACTGCACTGGAAGCTCGGACGGCTTTTTGCCGTCTTGCAAAATTTGCGCCGCCATTTCCCCGGCTTCATATCCGATGTCGTAATAGTCAAAGCCATAGGCGGCAAACCCACCGCGTTTGACAGAATCAAGCTCGCCGACGAACAGCGGGATGTCGTGTTCATTGGCGACTTGAATGACCGATTCGAGCGCCGACACAACCGTGTTATCCGTAATGATGTAAAAACAGTCGACCTTGCCGACCAGCGATTCAGCCGCCTGCTTCACTTCCGCGGACGTGGATACCGATGCGGGCACGATCTGCAAATCTGTCCCTTCCATCGCCTTTTTAACTTGCTCGACTTGGGCGACCGAATTTTGTTCGCCGGCATTGTACACCATGCCGACACGATGGCCTTGCACATACTTGTCAATAAACTGCACCGTTTTCGGAATCGCGTCAGGGTGGGTATCCGTCGTTCCTGTGACATTGCCGCCCGGCTGTTCCATCGATTGCACGAGCTGGGCGCCAACCGGATCGGTTACCGATGTAAAGACGATGGGAATGTCTTTCGTCGCATTGAGCGCAGCCTGCGCGCTTGGGGTTGAGTTGGCAAAGATCAAATCCACGCCATCGGAGACAAAATTGTTGGCGATCGTTTGGTTGGTGCTTTGATCGCCTTGGGCGATTTGCACGTCATAATCGACGGACAATCCTTTGTCCTGCAACGCCTGTTGGAATCCTTTGCGCGCCGCATCGAGCGACGGATGCTCCACGATTTGCGTCACGCCGATTTTGTACGTTTTTTCCTTCTGTCCTCCGCCCCCCCTGTTTCCTTGGCCGCTCCCTGTTTCCTTTGCTCCGCCGCAGCCGCCGAGCAGGAACAAGCCGGCCGCACAGACGATGGCGAACCGCCGAATACGCTTGCCCATATGATCTATCCCCCTATGTAAAATAATTCGAAACTATCTTATGTTTAAAATTATAAAAAATAATAAAATTATTTTCAATATACTATTGTCAGAAAAGAAAAAAGAGAGGCCCAGACGCGCAAGCCCCTTCTTTGCCGCGTCACGGACCTCCCGGCGCTTTCTGTTTCAGCCGTCAAGCGCGAGAAGCGACGAATTGCTCTTTCAATACCCTGCGCAAAATTTTTCCGGTTGTGTTTTTCGGCAGTTCATCCAAAAACTCAATGGCAGTCGGCACCTTATATTTCGCCAGCCGTTCGCGACAATAGGCGATCAATCGCTCGGCGGTCAACTCCGGATTTTTCGTCACTACAAACGCCCTTACCGCCTCGCCGTAATCCGGGTCGGGAACGCCGATCACCGCCGCTTCAACCACATCTGGATGGCTGTACAGCACTTCCTCGACTTCACGCGGGTACACGTTATAGCCGCCGACAATGATCATCTCTTTTTTCCGGTCTACGATGTAAAAGTAGCCATCCTCGTCCATACGCGCCAAATCACCGGTGTGCAACCAACCGTCGCGCAAGGCGATGGCCGTTTCCTCCGGCATTTTATAATACCCCTTCATGACGTTCGGGCCGCGGACGACAAGTTCGCCCACTTCACCGACCGGCACTTCCTCACCGTATTCGTTCACCACTTTGTTGATCACGTTCTTAATGTTCGTCCCAATTGACCCCGGTTTGCGCGGCCGGTCGAGCGGGTTAAAGCAAGTGACCGGCGACGCTTCGGACAGCCCATACCCTTCGGAAATGATCACATTGAATTTTTCTTCGAAGTTTTTCAGCAACGCAACCGGCATGGAAGCGCCTCCTGAAATGCAAAGACGAAGCGTCCGCAGATCGTCGGCACTCCCCTCCTCATACTGGTAAAGGAAGTTATACATCGTCGGCACGCCGGCGAAAATCGTCGCCCGCTCTTCGCGAGCAAGCGCAAACAATTGCGCCGGGCTGAACTTCGGCATGATGAGCACCGTTCCCCCGTTCATCAGCGGAGCATTGAGAGCGACGGTCAGACAAAACACATGGAACATCGGCAAAGCGGCAATGACGCGATCGTGCTCATTGATGCCTAAATAATCGGCTATATCTTGGGCGTTGCTGTATAAGTTTTTATGGGTGAGCATCGCCCCTTTCGGTTTTCCTGTCGTTCCCGACGTATACAAAATGACGGCTACTTCGTCATCGGCAAGCTCAGGGCCGGTGAATTCCGGGCTGCCGGCAGCCAACACGGCGGCAAACGTTTTCATCTCTTCGGTCAACGGAACTGCTTTTTCCTTTCCTTGCGGCGTTTCACAAACGATCGCATGGGAAAGCAGCGGCAGCCGCCGCTTTGCCTCGGCGAACAGCGGCGCGAGCAAATCAAGGCCGATGACGGCTTTTACATCGCCGTTTTGCAAAATATAGCCGATTTCCTCCGGCGTGTAAATCGGGTTAATCGGGATGACGGTCGCGCCGAGTCTTAGC
The DNA here is from genome assembly GCF_007829715.1 of Geobacillus sp. C56-T2. Lineage (NCBI taxonomy): Bacteria > Bacillati > Bacillota > Bacilli > Caryophanales > Anoxybacillaceae > Geobacillus > Geobacillus sp. C56-T2. The sequence goes on along the minus strand of NZ_VJWB01000001.1, from coordinate 654,361 downwards.
GCCCCGTACAAGCCGATGACAAACTGCGGCGAGTTGCCAAGCAGCAGGGCAACGTGATCGCCGCGGCGGATGCCAAGCTGTGCCAACCCATCGGCGAATTGTGAAACAGCGGCGTTGAGCTGCCGATAGGTGCAGCGCTCCCCTAAAAACACATACGCTTCCTTGTCCGGCAATTGCTTTGCGATTTGCGCCAATCGTGCAGGTAAGTTCATGCGAAGCTCCTCCCCCAAAATGAATGAATGACCATTCATTTTATAAGTAAAAAAATTCGAACTATACCTATTATAAAAAAAAGAGCAGCAAAGGACAAGAGAAAGCGTTTCCTTTGCTGCTTCTCTAAAAGGCCGGTGATTGAAGGGAGCAAGCCGCTTATCAAACCTGTTTCGCAAATAGATAAACCTTGTCGCATCAGGAGCGCCTTGCAAACGTTCCCCCATGGTTCAAGAGAACCAACCGTTTTCACCAGCCTCCCTCTATAAATATTGATGTATCAAGGCTTTGCGGCCTCTCAGGGGTGTCAAAAAAATATTTTTCGACAAAATCCATTACATCCTCCTAAAACCGGCTCGGCTACGGCGCCCATACGAGCCCGGTGCGAGCTAGGCGAATGACGCCACCAAATAAGCGGGCAGCCTCTTCGACAAGCTGCTCATGACGGCCAACGTGCGGCAAATGCGTCAGCCACAATTCGCCGACTTCTGCCCCTTTGGCGATAGCCGCCGCCTCCTCGCTCGTCATGTGTCCGGCCGCTGCCGCATGTTGCCCAGCGTAAAAGTTGCATTCGCTGATCAGTAAATCGGCGCCTTGCGCAAACGGCACAAACTCCGGCAAATAGCTGGAATCGGCGGTATACACAACGTCCTTGCCGCCGGCGCTAATCCGCATCGCGTAGCACGGCACCGGATGGGCGGTTTTGAGAAACGACAGCGCAAACGGCCCCACCGTTACCGTTTCTTGCGGATCATACGCCACGCCTTCGGTGATGCCGCTGTGGGTCAAGCGGGCAAACGCCTCCTCGTCTTCCGCATGGCCATAGATCGGCAACACGGGCAAATCGGCGCCCAAATTTCGATGAATGAGGCGCGCGTATTGAAGCGGTCCAATATCGGCCACATGATCGTAATGATAATGGGAAAGGACAACCGCGTCCAACTGCCGGACATCGACCTCGTTTTGCAGTTTGGCAAGCGCTCCGCTTCCGCAGTCAACAAGAAGGTGAAACCCATCATGTTCGAATAAATACGCTGATGTCGCTTCATTGGCAGCGGGAAATCCTCCCCAATAACCGATGACCGTCACTTTCATCGCCGTTCTCTCCTTTCTTTCGTTTTATTTCCATCATACACAACGAAGCTTATTTTTTCATCTTTCACATTTTGTTTTAAAACACCTATTGACATTTTGGTTTGTGTTATAATACAATAAAACCAACAAGACAACGGAGGGGATCGGAATGTTGGCTAAAGTGTTGGAATTTTTCAGAAACTTACCGCCGAAAAAATGTCTGCACTGCGGAAAAGAGATGGATGAGCAACATGAATGCTACGGCAACACGTGCTCGGACTGCCTTGGCGCCGCTTACCGCCAATAGGTGAGCGGACGCATCCCTTGCGTCACACATTGTGCCGGCTGCCCCGCCGGCAAGCGGCTGTTCCCCGATGCAGCCTATCTTTTGCACACGCCTCCATCATAATAGAGGCGTCTTTTTTTTTGCATGATATCCCCCAACATGATGAGCATAAAAATCTCCTGCATCCGATAAAGAATAGGCTGATCCAAAAGGTGGTTTGCCTTCAAGATCGGCACAACCGATCGTGTCGTAGAAGCCGTCAACCGCAACGAAAGAGGGGATCCCGATCCTTGTGGAATCCCCCCTTCTTCACTTAGCAAATTTCGCTCGTGACCGAACAATGAATATGGTCAGTTCAATAGCGAAAAAGGACAGCATTTAAAAACAAATGAGAAAAACGAACTTTCCTCATCCTGCTGGAGCGAATCAAAGCACAGATCACACTCAGCCTTGCATGGCAGGCTCCTCTGCAGCCGTCCGATAACGACGCCGGTACAAAAAGTGAAAATAAAGCAACGTTCCAGCCGCAAAAATCACCGCCACCATTCCTAACTTCGTCGCTTCTTCCCACATCACCGCAAAATCGCCACTTGAAATAACCGCTCTTAGCCCGCGAATCGCATGAGTCATCGGTAACCACGGGTGAAGGGCCTGCAGCTGATCCGGAACAAGCTCAATCGGATACGTTCCAGCGCTTCCGATCAGCTGGGCGATCAGCAGCAAAATAGCGAGAAAACGGCCGGGATTATCAAACAAGGTCACAAGAAATTGAATGATCATCATAAACGTCAGGCTGATGATCCACGTAAACAGCAAAAAGCGCCCAACGCTTTGCACGTGCAAGTCGAGTCCATACAGCAGCCATGCGTCGGCCAAAAGCGTTTGCACGGCCGTCGCCACCGCCAATACTCCCCATTTCCCGAAGAACCATGCTATTCCAGAAGTCGGGCGATCCGCTGGTTCACGCAGCGGAAAGACAATCGTCAGCAGCAACGCGCCGACAAACAGCCCTAATGACAAGAAGTAGGGCGCAAATCCCGTTCCGTAATTAGGAACATGATGGAGCGGCTGCTTTTTCTTTTGCACAGGATCGGCGATCATATCATACACGCGGTCGTTCGCTTGAACGTGGGCAGCTTGTTTCGCCCCGTCTTTCAGTCGATCCTCCATTTCTGCCGCGCCTTTGGCCAGTGAAGCCAATCCCGTCGATAGCGACCGGCTGCCGTCGGAAAGCTGCTCCATTCCGTGCTGAAGCGAGCCTGCCCCTTGGGCCAGCCCCTTTGCGCCAGCGGTCAGCTGTTTGGCGCCGGATGCCAATTGATGTGTGCCGGACACCAATTGATCAGCTCCGGAAGCCAGCGTCTCGACTCCTTGCGCCAATCGGCCGCTGCCGGAAGCTAGTGCCTCGGCGCCGCGTTCAGCGCGGTGAAGCTGCTGCGCCAGCTCCGCCGCCCCTGCCGCCAGCCGCTGATGGGCATCGGATAATTCGGCCGCCCCAGCCGCCAGCTGCCGCTGACCGTCTGTCACCTTCTTCACCGCTTCTTGCACGGTTTGTTGCCCATTGGCAAGGGAATCCGCCCCATCGGCAAGACGAGCGGCACCATCTTGCAGCGGCCCGGCCGTTTCCGCCAGTTTTCCGACGCCTGCCGCCACCGCTTCGCTTCCGTCAACAAGCGGCTGCAGCTGTTGAACTAGCGTTTGCAACATCGCTTTTTGGCTCGGATCGCTCGCTTGTTCGGACAGCGCCTGCAGCGCCGCCGCGTATTGCCGCAGCCCTTCGCTGACTTGACCGGCGCCGGCGGCCGCTTCTCCCGCTTTCTGTTTCCACTGCGCCATCCCTTGCGAAAGCTGTTCAGCGCCGTCGCGAACGCGCAAGGCCCCGTCCGTCAGCGCCGGCAAACGAGATTGCAATGTTTGCAGCCCGCTTAATGATTCATTCAACCCGCCGGCTAAACGTGCGGCACCCGCTTGCGCTTGCCGCTCCCCATCGGTTAGGCGGTCAGCTCCGGCCGCCAATTGCCCAAGGCCGGATTTGAGAGCGGACGCTCCGTCCTTCACTTGCGAAGCACCGGCACTAGCCGACTGAAGCCCTTGGTCAAACATGATCGATTTTTCAGCCAACTCGGTTAAATGGCCGGATATTTTTCCGGCTCCTTCTGTCAGTTTTTGCGCGCCAGCCGCTAACTGGCCGCTCCCCTGCTCAGCGGCTCCCATCCCTTTTGCCAGCTGCCGACTCCCTTGTTCCGCCGATTGAAGGCCTTCATGCAGGCGACCGGCGCCCTCCCCTGCTTCTTTCAAACCTTTTCCCGCTTCTTTCATTTTCGTCAACATGGCTTCGGCATACGCTTTGGTGACATTTTTGCCGATCTCCTCTTTGATAGCTGAAACGGCAGAATCACCGATTTTTCCGACGAGATAGTTCGCCCCTTCATTGACGATATAGTTGAGGCGAAGCGGTTCAGGTGCCGCGTCTTGCACCGTTGTGGCACGCTCGGAAAAATCCGATGGAATGACGATCGCCATATAATAGTCGCCGTTTTGCAAACCGTTTAACGCCTTGTCGCGATTGACAAAGTGCCAAGAAAATGAATCGGTTTTTTTCAACCGCTTCACCACATCGTCACCGAGATGAAGGGAGTGGCCATCGAGGTTCGCCCCCCGATCTTCATTGACGACCGCTACGGGCAAGCGGTCCAAATGACCATACGGGTCCCAAAACGCCCATAAAAACGACCCGCTGTAAAGAAGGGGGATAAATAAAACAGCAGCAATGGGAATCAGCACTTTAGGACGAAACAAAATCGCCCGCCATTCGTTGGCGAACATAGGAAAAGTCCCTCCTTTGTACAAATGACCAATTTGTCCATTTAGTCAAACACGAAAAAAAAGAACGGATCATCTATTTTGATAATCCTTGCAAAAAATACAGTGTGAACAATTCGGCGATTTGTTCTTTGCTCAGCGGCTCATGCTCCTTTTCCCAATCGACGATCAAGGCGATGTAAGTTTTCAGCATCACAAACGCCGTAATTTCCGAATCACAAGGGCGGATTTCGCCTTTTTCCACCGCCGCCTCGATTTTACATCGAATGAATCGGACCATCTCGCGATCAAACTTCGCCAATACTTCCTGCACCGCCGCCGTGCCGATGCTGCGCACTTCTTGAAGCAGCTTGGCGGTCAGTTGATGGCGTTGGCGAAATTCCAAAATGCGATACAAGGCGCGGGGAACATTTTCGGAAAACGGCAACGACGGATCCATCGCCTGCTCGGCTTCGGTTTTAATTTGAGCGATTAAGGAAGAAATAATTTCATCAAGAAGCTCCTCTTTGCTTTTAAAAAACGTATAAATCGTTCCTTTGCCGACGTTGGCGAGCCTAGCGATTTGTTCCATCGTCGTCGCTTTATAGCCAAAAGCGGAAAATGATTGGGCCGCTGCAGAAATGATTTGTCGTCTCCGGTCGCTTGCCATGAGCCTCATCCTTCAATATGACTAAATGAACAATTCGGTCAATCCGTATCCTTATGTTATCATAGCCCGCGTTTCCTGTAAAGGGGGAACGGAGAGACAACGAGGGTGTCCCAAAAGGAGCGAGACACCCTCTTTCGTTGCTCTACATACGTGCTGACTGCTTCTGCCGAACAATCGGTTGTGCCGATCTTGAAAGCAGACAACCTTTTGGGTCAGCCCCTCTCTCATCGCTATATAAGCACGAGGCGCTTCTCGGACACACTATATGCTATATAAGCACCAAACGTTTCTCGGCCACACTATATATTATGACGATCGTGAAAATACCTAAAATCGGAAAATGGACCGGGGGATTTTCATCCTTCCAAATGTGACGAATTTTTTCCGTCATGCGAGTCGATCTTCAAGAGCGCCTTTTCGATCAGCCCCGTTCCCGCTGCGAAGAAGCCGCCGAACGGCGCGGCTTCTTCGGCTGCAAGAAGATCGTCCCCTCTCGCCTGCACACCGCTGAACGCTCCTTCTCTCCGGGGTCCAGAGGGCGAAGGCTTCTCGGTTCAAAGTGAGAAAACAGCGCCCCTCCCTAAACCGTTCGGCCCCGGCCTTCGATTACTCAGCGCGTTTGCTCCCCGCTTCCATCATTTGAACGGACTGCTGTTTTCCCCAATACTCAAGCACATCGCGGACGGCCTTCTCCGCTTGGTCAATGCAATCGGGCAGCCCGAGCCCCTCATAGGAACTGCCTGCTAAAAACACCCCCGGCAGCGCGGCGGCCATCTGCGCTTTAATGTCCGCCAACCGCTCGCGATGACCGACCGTATACTGCGGCATCGCCCGCTTCCACCGCGAAATGACGGCAAACTGCGGCGGGCCGTCGATGTTCATCACTTTGTTTAAATCATCGAGCACAACGCGAACGATTTCATCATCGGGCTGATCGACGATCTCTTCGTCGCCCGGCCGTCCGACATAGCCGCGCAAAAGCGCCTGGCCGGGGGGCGCAGTATGCGGCCATTTTTTATGCGTCCACGTGCATGCGGTCAGCGTGTAATCGCTGCGGCGCGAAACGACAAACCCGGTGCCGTCAATGTCCCGACGAATCGCTTTTTCCGGAAAGGCGAGCGCGACCGTTGCCACCGATGTGAGCGGCACTGACCGGAACGGGGCAAAAAACGGGTAGTCGGCGAACAGATCCGGCACCGTGTGATGCGGGGTGGTGACGATGACGCTGCCCGCCTCCCACGTTTCGCCCGTGCTCAACCGCAGCCGGTACGTCGAGCCGAGGCGGGTGATCCGCTCAACGCGCACCCCTTTGATGACACTGCCCGGCTCGAGCCGTTTTTCCACTTCTTCAACGAGCGATTGCAAGCCCGTTTTTAACGTCTGAAACGCCCCTTTTCGCTCTCTCTGCTCCTTCGGCGTCGTCCGTCTCGCTCCGCGAACGAGGCTCCCGTATTTTTGTTCAAGTTGGAAAAATTGTGGGAATGTCGCCATTAAGCTCATGTTGTCGATGTCGCCGGCATAAATCCCCGATAGCAGCGGCTCGATCAAATGGTCGACCACTTCGTCGCCTAAACGGCGGCGGAAAAAGTGGCCGAGCGGCATATCGCCCTCGGTTTTCACCGGCGGCAGCACGAAATCAAGCGCCGCGCGCAGCTTGCCGAACGGAGAAAACAAACCGGTCGTCAAAAACGGGGCGAGGCGCGTCGGAATGCCCATCACCGCCCCACCTGGGATCGGATACAGTTTGTCATTGACTAAAATATACGACGTTCCCGTCGCATTATGAACGATCTCGCGCTCAAGCCCGACCTCTTGCACCAAGCGGAACGCGCTTGTTTTCCGCGCCAAAAACGAATCCGGCCCGCGCTCGATGACAAAGCCATCGCGAATGACCGTCTGCACTTTTCCGCCGAGCCGGTGCGTCGCTTCGACGAGCTTGCACGTCAGCGGGAGACGTTGGTTTTTGATCGCTTTTTGCAAGTAGTAGGCGGCGGCCAGGCCGGTAATGCCGCCGCCGACAATGACCACCGTCCGTTGCCCATCACTCATCGCGATCGCCTTCTTTGGCCAGCCGATTGAGCACGACCGTCGCCAACGCGTCGATAAATAGCGGATCGGTATTTGGCATTTTCGGACGATAATAGCGGGCTCCGATTTCCTCGGTCACCTGTTTGCATTCAATGTCATTATCGTACAATACTTCCAAGTGGTCGGAAACAAAGCCGACCGGTGCATAGACGAATGAAGTATAACCGTAAGTTTGATGAAGCTCGCGCGTCAAATCCTGCACATCCGGACCGAGCCAAGGTTCCGGCGTTTGTCCGGCGCTTTGCCAGCCGACGGCGTAATGGGCGACCCCGGCTTGCTCGGCGATGCGTTTGGCCGTGTCTTCAAGCTGCGCAGGATACGGATCGCCGGCTTGAATGATTTTCTCCGGCAAGCTATGGGCGGATACGATCAGTACGGCCCGCTCGCGCTCATGCTCCGGCATGGCCGCAAAAATCGCCTTCACTTGCTCGGCCCAATATTGCAAAAACTTCGGTTCGTCATACCATTGATCAATCGTATAAATCGTCGGCCCGCCCAGCTGCTCGGCTGTTTGTTTCGCCCGCTCGTTGTACGAGCGAACGCTAAAGGTTGAATAATGTGGGGCCAAGACGATGCCGACCGCTTCGCTGATGCCGTCCTCATGCATGCGCCTGACGGCATCCTCGATGAACGGTTCAATATGTTTGAGACCCAAATACACGCGAAACTCGACATCATCCTGCATCTCGTTCAGCCGCTCTTCCAGCCGTTTCGCTTGCGCCTCTGTAATGGCGGCGAGCGGCGACAGCCCGCCGATCGCCCGATAGCGCGCCTTTAAATCATCGATCTGTTCCTGAGGCGGCTTGCGCCCATGGCGAATGTGCGTATAATACCGTTCGATATCGCTTTCTTGATACGGCGTGCCGTACGCCATCACCAACAGTCCAATCGTTTTGTTTGCCATCGTATTGCACCTCTTTTAGTTCCGTGAAGTATAGTCATGGATAAAAGCGGTCAGCCGCTTCAATGTCGCCGGCTCAACATCTGGAAAAATGCCGTGTCCTAAGTTGAAGACATAGCCTGGCCGCTCCATTCCTTCGTCCAAAATGCGCTTCACCCGCTCTTCAATCACATCCCACGGCGCGAGCAGCACGGCCGGATCCAAATTGCCTTGAATCGCTTTCGTCACCCCTTGACGACGCGCGTCGCGAATCGACAGCCGCCAGTCAAGACCGATGACATCCAGTGGCAAATCATTCCACTCGTGCACCAAATGGCTGGCGCCGACGCCAAACATGATGAGCGGCACCCCTTCTTCGCGCAAAGCGGCAAAAATGCGCGCCATCGCCGGTTTGATGAACGTGCGGTAGTCATCCGCATTGACCGCCCCGACCCAAGAGTCGAAAATTTGCACGGCGCTCGCCCCGGCTCGAATTTGCGCTTTCACATAGCGGATCGTCATCGCCGCCAGCTTGTCCATCAAGGCAAACCACGCGTTTGGTTCCGCGTACATAAACGCCTTCGTTTTATGGTAGTTTTTCGATGGGCCGCCTTCAATCATGTAGCTGGCGAGCGTAAACGGCGCGCCGGCAAAGCCGATCAGCGGCACATCAAGCTGTTCGTTGACAAGTAGCCGAATCGTTTCCAAGACGTATGGCACATCGCGCTCCGGGTCGATCTCTCCAAGCCGCTCCACATCATGAAGCGAGCGGATCGGGTTGGAAATGACGGGACCAACGCCGCCGCGAATTTCCACGTCCACACCGATGGCCGGCAGCGGTGTCATAATGTCTTTATATAAAATGGCAGCATCGACGCCATATTGCTCCACCGGCAGCCTGGTGACATAAGCGCAAAGCTCCGGCTGGTGCGTAATCTCAAACAAGGAGTACTTTTCTTTCAGCGCCCGGTATTCCGGTTGCGATCGTCCAGCTTGCCGCATATACCAAACCGGCACATAGGCCGTTTTTTCGCCGCGGCAGGCGCGCAAAAATGTATCGTTCATTCGTCTCGTCATCTTCATCCGCCTTTCTTTCACCCAGTCCAATCAGCCGTTCCTTATCGTTTTTGCCCATTCGCATTGCGTATCTCTTTTTCACTATACCGCTTTCGATGTCCAATGTATAGAGAAGGAAACGAACTGTCAAAAAATCGACCGATTTTTCAACCTGTGCCTATTATAACAAAAAGCTGTCCCGACAGCACGGGACAGCGTTTTTCATTAGATGAGAACCATGGCGACAACGGTCGTGATCGCCAAACCGATAGCAACCGGCAGCAAGTTGCGGCGCGCCAGCTCAAACGGATCGACGCCGCAAATCGCGGCGGCCGGAATGAGCGCCCACGGAACGAGCGTACCACCGCCAACCCAAATGGCCGCGACTTGGCCGAGCGCGGTTAATGTCGCCGCTCCGCCGCCAATCGCCACCGAAAACAAGTGCGCGATCGAGCCGGCGAGCGAGATGCCGGAAAACCCGGAACCGTCAAGGCCGGTAATCGCCCCGACGACAGTGAGCGTGACCGCCCCGATCTCACCGTTCAGCGGCACGGCGTGGGCCAAGGCGACCCCTAAATCGTTGACAATGCCGTGTGACGACTGCGGCAAATAGTCGCCGATCATTTTCGTGAAGCCGGCATCGCCAAGATAGAAAAAGGCGGCAATCGGAATAACCGGTCCAAACACTTTAAAACCGAATTGAAATCCTTCGATAAAATAGTTGGTCACTTCAGAAAAACTTTCCTGACGGTGGGCGAAAACGGAAATGAGAATCAAGATAAAAATGGCCGTTCCGCCGACTAAGGCGGTTGCCTCGCCGCCTTGCAAACGCAAATAGAACATGGCGATGACGTCAAAACCAAACAACAACGGAATCAACAACGCCAGCCATTTTTTCGTCGGCTCAGCCAGCAGCCCTCCCGTTTTCTCGAGCGCCGCATCAGTGGCAGCGGCGATTTCTGCCTCCCCGCTCGCCAAGCGCCCTTGCTTCATATCACGGCGCAACAAATAAAACGCCGTGGCGGTCGTGACCACTCCCATGACAAAAACGAGCGGCACACTGGCGGCAATCACTTCGCCCACCGGCAATCCGGCCGCATCCGCCGTCAGTTTCGGGGCACCTTGAATGATAAAATCACCAGAAAGAGCGATGCCATGCCCGAACAAATTCATGGCCATGGCCGCCCCGATGGCCGGAAGTCCGACGCGGACGGCTGCCGGCAGCAGCACCGCTCCCATTAAAGCCACCGCCGGCGACGGCCAGAAAAACCAAGAAATGACCATCATCAACACGCCGATCGTCCAGTACGCCCAAGCCGGCGTCCGAATGAGCCGGACAAACGGCGACACCATCACATCGTTGATGCCGGTCACGGCCAGCACTTTACTCATCGCCACAATAACGGAAATGACCAAAATCGTTGGCAGCAATTCCGTAATCGCGTAAATAAAACTGTTAAACACCCCGCTGACTGCCGCGCTCAGTGAATGGGTGGCGACCGCCGCCAACAGAAAAATGCCAGCGATGCAAACGAGCGTCGTATCTTTGCGGGCGACCATGAACCCAATAATGAGCAAAATAAACAGCAAGTAAATCCAGTGCAGCGCAACAAGCTCCGTCCCCATCAACCTTGATCCCCTTTCCTCCTTGCTTCCAGCCTAATGGGCTCATTCCCCATCCGGGCTGGTGTACTACAGCATATGAAGCGGGAATCAAGGTGTGAAAAGGGACCAAAAGGACGGATGGAAAAACAGACAGCTGTTCAGCAAAAGTTGTCCTTCATTTTTCGTCACATCGCTTACTCATGCAGCCAAGAAAAAACAGAAAACGAATCATGTTTTGCCTACACTTGTTGAGGGAAGTGTGCCGTCTGTCAAGTACTAGTGATGAACCAAACAGACAAGCCGCCGCCAGCGCCAAAAACGCCAGCGGATGGCGTCAAGCCCGCTTGGGAGCCGCGTGCCGCCTCGCCGCCCACAACGCGATGATGGTTCCCACAAACCAAGTCGCCACCCAAAGCCCGCGCGGCGAAACGGCGGCGAGCACAAGGTGAAACACGGTGTTTTGTCCAAGCAACAAAACAAACAACAACCGAACCGCCGCCGCGGCTGGCTGGGTCGATGGGACGGGATAAAGCCGCGGCCATAGCGAATGGCGATGACGATAAAACAGCGCCGCCAATTGCAGCGCGGTCGCATAAAGAAACAAATACACGATGGCCGCTTGGGCGTATTCGTTTCCGATGAACGCAAGAAGGACGCCACCGATCGCGGTTAGACGGATATACAAACCGGCATATCCGCCAGCGCGGAAGAACGTGCGCACGTATAAGTGAAAAAAGACGTGCGCCCTCCCGTACGGAATGAGGCGAAGCGCCGGATCAAGCCAGCGCCGCCGCTTCGCTTCCTCCTGCCATCCGGGAACATCGACAAACATACTGGCCAAGCGGTAAAATTTGTTTTTCGCCCGCTGTTCGTCACGAATGAGCCGCTCCCACTTCCACCCTTTTCCCTTCGTCAGCCGCCATACGTAGACAGAAACACCGACGATACACAAAGCGACCGCCGCCAAAAACGGCCACGGCGCTGACGCCAGCACAAGACCGATCACTGCCGCCGCCAAGCTGAAGCGGACAAACGCACTCCAGCGCCCAAAAGACGGATCAGCGATTCGACTTCCTCTCCAGGCAACCCACAAATTCCATAGTTTCAGCCCCGTGAGGATGAGCAAAAACAGCGGCCAAGGCAGCGGCGAAAAACGGGCATGAAGAGGTCCAGCCAGCAACAACAGCAGACAGAGGCCGTAAACGTGCCAGACTAAAGAAAACCAAAACGCCCGTTGAATATACGGGCGCAGCTGCCGTTCCGCTGGAAGCAAAAACACAAGATCGGCCTCGCAAAACAGCGTGCGCACCGTTCCGGACGAAGCCGCCCATCCAAACACCACGGCGGCGATGAGCGGATACGGAAACGAGCGCGGAAGTCCCGCCGCCCAACGCTCATACCCCACGGCCAAGCCCGCCAAAACGATCAGCAAGCCGACGAGCAAATGGCTGTTCAACATGTACCGCCAATAGCGACCCTTTTTTTTTCCAATCGGCCCATACCCGCTGCCGCCAAAGCCGGCCGGCATCCATCATGATTCATCATCCTTTGTCAATTCGATATACAGCTCATCGAGCGTCGCCTCGTTCCGTCCGCATTGGCGGCGGATGTCGTCAAGCGTCCCTTTCGCCCGCACGCGGCCTTGATGCAAAATCACAAACGAATCACAATATCGCTCGGCGGTCGCCAAAATGTGTGTCGACAACAAAATGCCCGCTCCCTTCGCCTTTTCCCGCTTCATCCGTTCAAGCAGCGCGTGAATGGCAAGCGGGTCGAGGCCGAGAAACGGCTCGTCGATAATGTACAGCGGCGGCTCAAGCAAAAACGCGCAAACGATCATCACTTTTTGCTTCATTCCTTTGGAAAAGTGCGCCGGGAACGAGGAAAGCCGGCGCTCGAGCCGGAACTCGCGAAGCAAGGGCGGAAGGCGGCGCTCATACTCGTCCTCGTTCAGCCCGTACGCCATCGCCGCGAGACGCAAATGCTCTTCAAGCGTCAACTCTTCATACAGCACCGGAGTTTCCGGAATAAACGCAAACTGTTTTCGATACGCTTCCGGCTCGGCTTCGAGCGTATAACCGTTGATGGAAATAGCGCCGCGGCGCGGATCGAGCAAACCGATCACATGTTTGATCGTCGTGCTTTTGCCAGCCCCGTTCAGCCCGATTAAGGCAACCATTTCGCCGGGCTTGACGGCAAACGTCACATCTTCCAATACGTTTTGCGCTGTATAGCCTCCGTATAAATGCTCCACTTGCAAAAGCGCCATCGTTTCTCCCTTTCTGCTGTGATCATGGCTTTTGTCCCCATTGTACCAAACAACCGCCTTGTTTACCAAAAAAACCCCCGCATACATCCCCAGCTTTCGGACATGATAAAAAACGAAGAGGGGATGAGGCGAAGCCAAACGTAGATGAATCGATCCATAAGAAATGGGGTGTTCGTCAAAGACACCGCAGTGAGCCGAAAACGATGGTGACCGTTTTGCAGCCATGACTGCCTGTTGCCAAATGCAAATGGCAGCGACCCTCTCAAAGGGGATGGTCACGTTGAACAAAGGAAAACGCTCACGCTGACACGACTTTCGCCGCAAATGGGGTGTTCATCAAACGCACATCGGACCGATTTCCCTCTCCCCTTTTCACAGCCGGGATGTAGCCGTTTTCACGGGATTACATCCCGGTTTTTTTATGGTACAATGAGGGAAAAGGAAAGGGGGCCATTCCAGTGGACAATTGCATTTTTTGCCGCATTGTGAACGGCGAGCTGCCGGCGGCGAAAGTGTATGAAGATGAACACGTGCTCGCCTTTTTGGACATCAGTCAAGTGACGAAAGGGCATACGCTGGTTATTCCGAAAGTACATACGGAAAACGTATTTACGCTCACTTCGGACGTCGCTGGCCGTTTGTTCAGCGTCGTGCCGGCGATCGCCAACGCGCTCAAGCACGCATTTTCCCCCGTCGGGCTCAACGTGTTGAACAATAACGGCGAGCAAGCGGGCCAGACGGTGTTTCATTACCATCTCCATCTCATTCCGCGCTACGGCAAAGGCGACGGATTTGGGGCGGTTTGGAAATCGCACGCAAGCGATTACACTCCTGCCGATTTGCAGACGATCGCCGCCGCCATTCGCGAGCAGCTCGGCTGATTTTTCTGCCGGCTGTGGCGCACAAAAAAAACGGAAGCAACACGCGGCTTCCGTTTTTTATTTCTTCCCTTGTTCGATCACGTCTTGCAAGTCTTTATCTTTAATCTCGACATCAGCCTCTTTTACCAACTCATCGACTTTCGACTGCATCGTCGACGGATCGAGCTTGCTTCGCTTCACTTCAAAGGCGATTTCGTCTTTCATCTCGGCAAATGATTTTTTCTTCTCTTTATCCGTCACTTTAATGATGTGATAGCCGTAATCCGTTTTGACCGGGTCGCTCACTTCGCCGACATCAAGCTTGTAGGCCGCTTCCTCGAATTCCTTCACCATTTTCCCCGGGCCAAACCAGCCTAAATCGCCACCGTTTGACGCTGATCCCGGGTCTTGCGAGTATTCTTTCGCCAGTTTGGCAAAATCTTCGCCTTTGTCTAGTTTGGCTTTCACTTCTTTCGCCGTTTTTTCATCTTTCACTAAAATATGGCTGGCGCGGATTTTCGGCTTATAGTTGTTGTAATAGTCCTTCAACTCTTTCTCCGTCACTTTCACATCTGCCACAGCCGCTTTGGCCCGCAGCAAGTCAAGTTTGACCATCTCACGGATCACTTTTTCGCCGTTTTGTTGCACGGCTAGATCGTACTGTGTGCCATAAGCGTCTTTAATCCGCTCGATTTCCCGATCAATTTCCTCATCGGTTACTTTGTATTTTTTGCTCAATACTTTTTCGTCGATTAAATCGCGGAGGACGGATTTCCCAACGCGTTCTTTCATTTCATTGTAAAATTCGTCTTTCGTAATATTGCCGTTTTTCGTCTCCACGACCGCCTCAGAACCGCCGTTATTGCAGGCCGATAAAGCCATGACCGAAACGACGGCGGCCGCCATCATCCACTTTTTCATCCGCTTCACAACTCCCATTTCATTTTTCCGCCTTTCGCCTTGGCTGTTCGAGCCCCGCAGCAGGCGAAACGGCTTGTTCGCTTTAGCCACGACAATTACTATACCATATTTCCAAAGAAAAAAAAACCTCTTTCCGGCTCCGTCATCCGCCCATAACATGCCCGTTTGCCATACATATGATGAGGGTGAAGCGCCGCGGCGGGCTCCCCCTGCCGAAAGGAGGTGTTACGATGAGCGCACCTGCACCTTACGCTGGAGGCTTTGCGTTAATTGTTGTGCTGTTTATTTTGCTCATTATCGTCGGCTGCGCCTGCGTCATCTACTAAGCAAAAAGAGGGTGCTCTCCCGCTCGGGCACCCTCTTTCTGTACGTTCCCCCCTGTCAGTCGCAGAAACAGCCGTTTGGTTATGTAAACAATACTTCCAAATATGAGGAAATCAGTAACATGGTGGTCAGCACATTGATCGTCCGAAACACGGCCGGCTGCTGCTCCTCGGGAATGTCGCGCTGCGCGCACAGCAAATAGGTGAACCGGTTCACGAAAAACAAAACGATGACTGCAAGAGGGAGAAAATAATAATCAAGCGTCAAAGCGAATCCCCCTTTCTTTTTCGCCAAACGCCGCCCATGGCTTTAACTTTACATCGTTCGCCGCCCGAAATCAATCGTTTTCTGCTTCGCGGGCAGACGGATTTTTTGGTTGGTCCGTGCGCGCAAATCCGGTAAAATGAAGATAAACAAGCGTACGTTGATGTCTGTCAAAGGAGCGCGATGTATGGAATCGTTGGAAAAGCGAGTGGCCAAGCTGGAGTTTCACCAGTCACTGTTGATGGAAATGGTCGACGAAGCGAAAAAACCGTTTTACGCCTTGGTCATCCGCGCCGACTTAACGAAAGAAGAGGTCGACGCGTTCTTGGCCTTTTGCCAAGAGCTTGCCGACCAATACGAACAGCAGAAAGCGGAAGGATTAACGATCTTCACTCCCTTGCTCGTCCAGTTCGCAGGGATGCTGCCTCCCAACCTCCCGCTCGAACAAACGGTTGACGCTCTGCTCACCCAGCAACTGTTTGTGCCGCTGATGACGGAGCTGAAAGCGCTCATTCGCGCCGTCAGTTAGCTTGGCCGGCCAGCTCCTTCTCACGCTCTTCCGCTTTTGCCTTACGTTTGACGAGCCTGCCGTCCTGCTCCTCAAAATCTTCTTTAATGTTTTCGAACGCTCGCTCAAAAATTTCCATAAAGTCGTCGCCGTAAATGTGGCGGACGATGCACATCATTTCTAAAATTTCTGGAAACTTCCCGTACAATTCTCGCAGCGGCAGCGCTCCGTTAAAGACGGCATTTTTGCTCGGATCATACGTCTCCATCAGTCTCATCAGCACTTCTTCGCCCTTTTCCGTCAGCTCAACGTAGGTGTTGCGCTTGTCATCCTGTTTTTTCGAGAACGAAAGCAGCCCCTTCTCTTCCAGTTTTTTAGAAAAATTAAACGCGGTCGATACGTGCATCACACCAAACTTGGCGATTTCGGAAATCGAAGCGCCCTTAAAGTGATAAGCGATCCACAAAATGTGATGCTCGTTGATGTTCAAATCAAACGGCTTAATCCACTGTTGCCAGTCTTTCTCAATCGACTTCCACAGCGCTTTGCTCAGCTGGGCGATCCGTTGGCTGAATAGCATCGCCTCTTTGACGGAATAATGCTGTTCTGTCCCTTTCATCGTTCCACCCACTCTTCCCTCACCGTATTTTTTATTACCTATTATATCAATAAAACAAAAAGGAATAAAGACAAAAATATTTATTTTTATGACTTTTTTTGCATATTCATAGTAGTAAAGCTTGAGGCATTGGCCGCACACAGGGGGAGAAGGCAATGACGTATATACAATGGCTCCTTTTCGCAACGGGGTTCTTATTTTTCTGTCTCTTTATAAACACGTTTGTCTCGCTATGGAAAGCGCGGGCGTACCCGCCAAAAGCGCTGTTGAAAGAGCAGGCGATGCGCTATATTGGAATAGCGTGCGCTTGTCTGCTCATGGCTTGGTTGCTTCGCTATGTTTGAGCTTCGTTCTCACCGTCTTCTATCGCCGTTTGTTCAGCAGATATCAAGAATTTGCGATCTCCATGTCGCGTCTTGATCACCTAGAAGGCCGGTGATTTCGTGCAAAATACCGCTCGAGTTCCACCCATTTCTCAATGAGAGAAACCTCGCAGAATCAGCTTTCTTTATCTGAATGAAAACGCCGCGCTGGCGCGGATTTTCATCCCCGGGTGGAGAGCAGATCGCGCTGCCCATGGATCTTTTCTGAATGAAAATGCCGCCGATTGGTGTGTGACAGCGGTTTTTCACCAGCCTTCTAAAGCTGGCGCGGTGACAAAAAGAGCGAACAATGCCATGGAAAACAAACTCGCAACTTATATAGCAAAAAACCCGACCAACGATGATCGGGTTTTTTGCCGCTCACACGTGCGCTGTCACGTTCATCCGCCGGAAGATGGCCGCGGCGATCGGATAGACGATGGCCATCGCCGCCGCATTCAACGCCGCGGTCGGCAGCACAACGGCGACAAACAGCGCCGAGAACGCCGTTCCTCCCGGCAACCCGACAAGCAACAGCGCCGCCGTCAAAAACACGGTCCCGGAGATGACGGTGCCGACCGCCGCCAGCACGACAGCCCCGATCACCGTTTGACGATAGTTCCGAAGCACCGCCACCAAGGCGAAAACGACAAAGGCGGTGATGATTTTATCGATGATATTCGGAAGCTGTCCGCCCGGGAACGTTGTTGTCATGGCGGAAATGAAGCCGGTGGCGACGCCGACAAGGCCGACGGCTTTGGCGCTTGGAAACAACAAAATTGCCAAAAACATCATCGCCAGCATCATGTCCGGCTTCATGCCGGCAAACAGCCCGGGAATGACCGCGTGCAGGACGGCCCCGATTCCAACTAACAGCGCCATCGATACTAATGTTCTTACGTTCATGCTCATCTCTCCTCATCTCTCCTCGTCTATTTTCCTGCTTGAGAATGTTTCTATCATTATATCACTTTGCTGTGTAAAAGTGAAGAAGAAATTTTCAGGCAAAACGGCGGCGGAAGTCGTTCATAAACGAGGCAAGCGCCTCGCACGCCTCGAGCGGCACCGCGTTGTAAATCGACGCCCGACAGCCGCCGACCGACCGATGTCCGCCAAGGCCGATAAACCCGCGCTCCTTCGCTTCGGCGAGAAACGTGTTCGTCAACTCTTCGCTCGGAAGCGTAAACGTGACGTTCATGAGCGAACGGCTTCCTTTTTCTGCATGCGGTTGATAAAAGCCGCCGCTTTCGTCAATGGCGTCATACAGCACGGCCGCTTTTTGCCGGCTGCGCGCTTCCATCGCTGGGACGCCGCCTTGTTCTTCGACCCATTCGAGCACGAGCGACAACATATAAATCGCAAACGTCGGCGGCGTGTTGTAAAGGGAGCGGCTCTTCTGGTGCGTGCGGTAATCGAGCATCGTCGGCAGCCCGTCGGGAATGCGATCGAGCAGATCGCGACGAAGGATGACGACCGTCACGCCGGAAGGGCCGAGATTTTTTTGCGCCCCGGCGTAAATCAAGGCAAATTTGCTGACATCAAACGGCCGGCTCAAAATATCGCTCGACATATCGGCGATCAAATCAACGGGCACATCAGGAAATTCCCGCCATTGCGTGCCGAAAATCGTGTTGTTGGACGTAATATGGACATAGGCGGCCTGTTTGGGCCACTTGACTTCATCCAATGAAGGAATGTACGTATAGTTGGCGTCCTTGCTTGAGGCGACGACTGTCGTTGCCCCGATTTTTTGCGCCTCTTTCAGCGCTTTTTCCGACCACGCGCCCGTTAACACGTAGCAGCCGATTTGCCCTTCGGCGAGGAAATTCATCGGCACCATCGAAAATTGCAGGCTCGCCCCGCCTTGCAAAAATAGCACATCATAGTCGTCCGGAACGTCAAGAAGACGCTTGAGCCGTTCGCTTGCCGCTTGGTGAACCGCCTCATATTCCTTGCTTCGGTGGCTTAACTCCATCACCGACATGCCGGTGTCTTGGAAGTTGAGCAGCTCCCGCTGAGCCCGTTCAAGCACCGGCAGCGGCAGCGCTGACGGGCCGGCGTTGAAGTTGTATGCGCGTTTCATCGTCATCCCTCACTTTGCCTCCTAGTAGTCCATCGATATTATTATCCTAACACGATTCGAAAAAAAAGAAAGGGAATTTTTCGAAAAAAGCGCTTTCAACATCATAAAAAAAGAAAGCCCTTGTCGATCACAAGGACTTGGCCTGCTTCCGCCGCTCTCGCTCTTGGCGGATGCGTTCCATATAAACTTCCCCTTCTTTTTCAATGAACGCTTCGTCCATTTCCCGTTCGCGCGCCGCTGTTTTTACGGTCATATAGCCGCTGAACAGAATGCCGGCCACCACGATATACACCCACCATGGCAGGCTAAGCATCTCCATCCCCCTTTTCGTATGCTTGTCTCACTAAACTATACGCACAAAGGAGCGGTCATATGCATAAAAAGAGGCGGACATGCCGCCTCTTTGGTTGGGACAACGCTTATGCTTCGTTTCGCTTTTTCTTTTTCTGCTTTGCTTTCCTCCATTGCCGTTGCAGCTCTTTCAGCTCTTCTTTCGCTTGCTCGTATTGGGTGACGGGGACGATTTCGATGATCGGTTCGATCAAACTCATCCCTCCTTTGCGTGTCGCTACTTCTCTTTACCCGCTTTTTCCGATGTTGAAACAGCCAAAAACGCCGGCTTGTAAAACGAACGGTTGTCAAGAGCGAAAATGCGCTCGGTAAATTCGCCCGGTTTTACTTTTTCCAGCGCCCGATCGATCATCATCATTTTCGCGTCCAAATTGTCGATATAATGAAGCACTTCCGCTTCTTTGACGAGCGGCGGCTTCGGGCTGCCCCACTCCGCTTTGCCATGGTGGGCCAAGACAAGGTGCTGCAAAATGACAACTTCCTCGCCTTGGATGCCGAGCTGCTCGGCCGCCTTGCTGATTTCGCTGACCATGATCGAAATATGGCCGAGCAAGTTGCCTTCAAGCGTATACGCCGCCGAGACCGGGCCGGACAGCTCGATCACTTTGCCAAGGTCGTGCAAAATCACTCCCGCATACAGCAAATCTTTATTCAGCGATGGATACAGACGGACGAGCGCCGCCGCAAGTTCGAGCATCGACACAACGTGATACGCGAGTCCGGAGATGAATTCGTGATGATTTTTGGTCGCCGCCGGATACTCAAAAAACGGCTTTTCATATTTCTTCAGCAAATAACGCGTAATGCGCTGAATGTTTGGATTTTCCATCGCAAATATGTATTCCATTACTTTCGCTTTCATTTCCTCGCGGGCAAGCGGGGCGGTCTCTAAAAAATCGTCGACACGCACCGCATCGCCGGGATGAGCCGGGCGGATCGAGCGGATGCGAAGCTGCAGTTTGCCGCGGTAATTATGAATGTCGCCGACCACTTTGACAATGCATTCCGGCACGTACCGCTCCTCATCATCGGGAGACACGTCCCAAAGTTTCGCTTCAATGTCGCCGCTTTTGTCTTGCAACATCAGCGTCAAAAACGGCTTGCCGTTGCTGGCAATTCCTTTTGTCGCTGATTTAATGAGCAAAAACAAGTCGACTTGTTCCCCGACTTCATAGTGAATAATCCCTTTCGCCACGTTCGTTCTCCTCCGTTTCTCTTTACGTATCCTTTAGTATACCATAACGGGGAAACGGCAAAAAAGAAAGCCTTGCCGGCCCGGCAAGGAACGATTCGATGTTTTTATGCCTTCTCCGATCGCTTACTTTTTCGTCAGCTGAATGGCCTGTTTCATATCCTTGAACACGTTCATTCGCCCATACATAAGCACGCCGCCGCGATACACTTTCGCGCCAACCAAAATGAGCAGCGCCATCGTCGCTACCAACAAAGCGAGGCTGAGCGCCACCTCCCACGCCGGTACTGAAACGAGGCCGATGCGTAAAAACATGAGCATCGGCGTGAAAAAAGGAATGAACGAGGCGCCGACAACAAACGGCGATTCCGGCATGTTCAGCCCAACCATGGCGATCATAAATGCGGCGACAACCATCAGCATGACCGGAGTAATCGCCGGCTGCACATCTTCAACGCGGCTGACAAGCGAACCGAGCACGGCAAACAGCACCGCATACAAAAGATACCCCAACAGGAAAAAGATGAGTGCGTATCCCCATATGGACAGCGGCGTCTGATCCAGCCCGAGAAAGCGCCACACTTCTTGGCCGCTCGCTTTCAAAGCAGCGAACCCAACGGCGAAAAACACGAAAAACTGCGTCAAGCTAACAAGCGCCACGCCGATAATTTTGCCAAACAGCTGCTGAACCGGGTGAATGCTTGACACTAAAATTTCCATGACGCGCGACGATTTTTCCGTGGCGACCTCAGTGGCGATCATGCCTCCGTACATGAGAACAAACATATACATCGCGAACAGCAGAACGTAAACGAGCGAACGCGCCTCGTTCAGCTCCTCTTCACTTTTCGCGTTTTTTTCCAGCGCCACCTTTTGAAACGGAACGGGCTGATATAGAACGGCCAATTGTTCCTTTGTCAGGCCGATTTTGGCGGCGGCAAGCGCCGTTTTCAGCGCGTTTACCCCGCGTTCCAGCTCTTCAGACGTTCGATTGTCGGCGATCGTATTGGCATAATAAAAAGCCTTCGGCAATCCTTTTTCATCCGTGGACAATACGAGCAATCCGTCCCACTTTCCTTCCTTCACTGCCTTTTTCGCTTCATCTTCGAGATCGGTAATTTTCGTTAACGCGATTTCTTTGTTATTCACCTGCTTTTCAAGCGCTTTGTACAGCGATTGTGTACGATCGATGACGGCGACATGGGCCGTTTCATCGCCGGTAAACGCCTCGATGATCGTCTGCACATTGGCCAACCCGATGATCAACAGGCAAGTCAAAGCGGTGGTCACTAGAAACGCCTTTGCCTTCAGCTTCGTTACGTATGTATGCCCCATGACGAGCCAAAATTTATTCATACGCCGCACCTACTTTTTCGATAAAAATGTCATTCAATGACGGTTCCTCAAGCGCAAACAAACGCACGGCCACCTTCCCCGCCGCATGGGCAAAAATCGCTTGCGCTGTCTCCTCGCTGGCGATTTGCAGCCGCACTCCTTCGGCCGTCCGCTTGCACTGAAGCACGCCCGGGAACCGTTCCAACTCTTCCAACGGCCCTTCCCCATGAATGACAAGATTTTTCTTGCCAAAGGAACGTTTCAATTCGCGCAGCCGGCCGGCCACCACCGCCCGTCCGCGGCGCAAAATGCAAACATGTTCGCACAGCTCTTCGACGTGCTCCATTCGGTGGCTGGAAAATACGATGGTCGCACCGTTTGTTTTCAAATCGAGCACCGCTTCTTTCAACAGCTCGACGTTCACCGGATCGAGCCCACTGAACGGCTCGTCTAAGATGACGAGCTTCGGCCGGTGCAATACCGCGGCAATAAACTGGAGCTTTTGCTGGTTGCCTTTCGACAGTTCCCCGACCCGTCGATCGGCGTAATCGCGAATATGGAACCGCTCGAGCCAACGATCGATTTCAGAAAGCGCCTCCGCCTTTTTCATCCCGCGCAGCCGCCCTAAGTAAACGAGCTGTTCTTTCACCTTCAATTTCGGATAGAGCCCGCGCTCTTCAGGCAGATAGCCGATCAAATGGCTTTTGGAATAATCGATCGGCTCCCCTTGCCAGCGGATCGTGCCTTCTGTCGGAGCAAGGAGGCCCAATATCATGCGGAACGTCGTCGTTTTTCCGGCCCCGTTCGCCCCGAGCAACCCGAACATGTTTCCTTCGGGAATCGTCAATGTCAACTGATCAACCGCCGTCGTCTCCCCAAATCGCTTCGTCACCCCTACCACTTCCAAACCCATCCACATTCCCCCAAATGAAAGCAAATTTTCCATCATTATATTTGACGTTTGCTGCCGAAAAAAGTTTCAGCAACAAGCAGGATTTTTCACAGCCAAGCGCTAATGAAAAAAGTGAATCACCATTCATTGAAAGGGGATGAACGGATGCCGACATATACGTTGACCGCTTTTGAACCCGACGGAGAGAAGCTGCTCGATGAGACGTTTGAGGCCGCCAATGATGAAGAGGCGAAAAAAATCGGCGAGCAGAAGCTGCGCGAACGCGGCTGTTGGGAGAAAACCCACCGCTGCGTCAACGCAAGCGGCAAACTGATTTTGTTTCACCGCTAAATGAAGAGGCTGAGCCAAACGGTTACCTGCTTTCAAGATCGGCACAACCATCGTGCGATCGAAGCAGTCCGTACGGGCTAGCCATAAAAGAGGGTGTCCCGATCCTTTTGGGACACCCTCTTTCATCGCTGTATATAGGCACTAACCGCTCCGCCACACTATATGATGTGTCTTTCCTGAGGGGAGATCGCCTTTTGGGCCAGCCCCTCTCTCATCGCCATATAGAAGCACCAGTCGCTTCCTGCCACACGATAGGTTGTATTTTCTTGGGGGGGGGGGAGATCTTTAGGCCAGCCCCTCTTTCGCTCAGCCAAACAAGGCGGCCATGATGGTCAATTTTTCTTCTGTATATTCCATAAAATGTTCGTTATACACCTTCGGCTCTTTCGGGTTCGCCTGGCGGGTGATTTTTCGCGTTTTCGGGTCGACGAATTTGCTGGACGCTCCGCAGCCGAGCCCGATGATCGACTGCTGCTCTTCCATGATCATTATGTTGTAAATGCTCTCGTTTCCCGGCAACGCGTAGCCGACATTTTCGAGGTTGCCGAGAATGTTTTTTTGCCGGTACAAATAATACGGCACATAGCCGTGCTGGCGCGTCCACTCTTCGGCCGCTTTCATCATCGCCTGTATTTCTTCGCGACCGGCGACTTTGTACTTTTGTTTGTTTTTCGTCATTTCCGAAGCGCGCTTAAACGACAGCGTATGAACGGTGAGCGACTCCGGCATGAGCCGTTCCGTCTCGGCGAGCGTATGCGTAAACTCCGCCAGCCCTTCACCCGGCAAGCCGATGATCAAATCCATATTGATGTTGTTCATCCCCATTTGCCGAGCCAAGTGAAATTTGTTGATCGTTTCCTCAACAGTATGATGGCGGCCGATCGCTTTTAACGTCTCTTGGATATACGACTGCGGATTGATGCTAATGCGGTCGATCCGCCATTTTTTCAAGACGTCCAGTTTTTCTGGTGTAATCGTGTCCGGCCGCCCAGCTTCGACGGTTATTTCGCGGACGCGGTCGACATCTGGAAATACGTTGTACATATGGGCGTACAGCCGGTCCATTTCCTCAGCCGTGATGCTTGTTGGCGTCCCGCCGCCGTAATAAATCGTCGTAATCCGGATGCCGCGTTCACGCAAAAAGCGGCCGACCGCTTCCATTTCGTAATGAAGCCCGGCCAAAAAATCATCAACCGATCCTTGACGGCCGTTGATCGCATACGCCGGGAACGTGCAGTACGCACATTTCGTCGGACAGAACGGAATGCCGATGTAAATGCTCACTTCATCGGCCAACTCGTACAAGTCCGGCACCACCGTGAGCTGGCGGTCAACGATCGCTTGCATGAGGTCAATTTTTTCTTTTGTTACTAAATAGTCTTCCGCTAGTCTCCGATGCGCCTCTTCTTTCGTCATCCCGGAACGCAGCAGCTGATGAAGCAGCTTCACCGGGCGGACGCCGGTTAAAATGCCCCACGGCTGCACGATGCCGGTATAGCGTTCAAGAAGCGTTATATACACATGGAAAACCGCGTTTTTCAACTGTTTTTCGCGCGCTTTTCCATCGGCTTCGACCGGCGCCTCATGCTCATGCCTAGCCTCCTCAACGCGCCCGGACGTCCTGTCCGCCAGCGTTCCAGAAACGGTGATGCGGCCGTTCTCGTTCACAGTCAACGAAACGACAACATCCGCTTCCGGCAGCGGCGCAAACGAAAGCGCGGGCGCTTCGAAAAACAGCTCGGTCATCACTTCGAGCGGGCGCTGAAACCGTTCCGGGTTCGGCAGTCCTAGAATGTTGATGCGCACGTTCATCACCTTTTCTGTCAAACTTCTTTC
This sequence comes from Geobacillus sp. C56-T2, assembly GCF_007829715.1. Taxonomy (NCBI): domain Bacteria; kingdom Bacillati; phylum Bacillota; class Bacilli; order Caryophanales; family Anoxybacillaceae; genus Geobacillus; species Geobacillus sp. C56-T2. The sequence continues at coordinate 629,523 of NZ_VJWB01000001.1, read as the reverse complement.
AGTGTAGCGAACCGCCGTTTCGTTCGTCAAGCGGAAGAATGCTCCTTTCCCGCCCGGCTGTTGCCAACGTTTCTGCCTGCGCAGCTCGCCAATAAACGCGGCCAGCTAAAAAAGTTCACATGTCGACGTCTTTCTTTCGCCATGTATGAACATCGTTGCGTTACGAAGGATGGTAGGTTTTCAAACCGGCAACTACAACTTTCGGCAAAGAGAAAAAACACGCCCCGAACCGACCGGGGCGCCTTGCTTTGCTTCTTCCTTGTTTTGTTTTTAGAGGGGCGGTGATTTCGTATAAAATCCTTAGATTCGCTCTATTTCTCAGTTAGAGAAGACTAGCGAAACCAACCTTCTTTTTTAGCGAAATGCCGCTGATTTGCTCGTGGCAGCCGTTTTTCACCGGCCTTTTAGCTTTTGCAAAAACTCGATCCGCTGCTGTTTGCGGAAATGCTCTTTCACCATGTAAGCGACGCCGAGCTGTTCGTTCGAGCGCGTCACCCAGTCAGCCACCCGCTTGACTTCAAGCGGCGCATTGCCCATCGCCACACCAAGCCCTGCGGCTTCAATGGCCGGCAAATCATCGAGGCCGTCGCCAATCACCACCGTTTCTTTCAACGAAATGCCGAGATGTTGGGTGAGCCGGCGCAGTCCAGCCAGCTTTGACACGCCTTGCGGGACAATTTCCATTTTGCCTTCAGGCTGCATAATCATATCAATGGACGGAATGGCGGATGCAAGCAAGCGGGCTGCTTCCTCCCGCTCTGCATCATCGGCAAAGTAAACATCGATTTTGGGCACGGCCATCGGTTCATCGATCAACACATCACCGAGCGAATCGACAAACTGGGTCGGATAGAAAAAGGGATCGCTCGAGGAAAGAACGGTCTGCACGACGAGATTCCGCTTCACTTTTTTCCGGTTGCCAAGCGAATACCGTTCGTGCATCAGGCGAATGTTGCAAGGGAAGTTTTCCAAAATCTGCACGATATTAAACGTCCGTTCTTCCGGGATGACGGCGGCAAACAGTCGATGATCGAGCGATTTGCCGATCAGCGCCCCTTGAAACGTGATCAGCATTCCATCGAGCCGCAACGCCTTCGCCACTTTGCGAGCGGAAAGAAAATTTCGGCTCGTCATCAGCGTCACGTAAACCCCTTTTTTCCGCACGTAGTCGACCGCCTCTTTCGTTTCCCGCGACAGGCGGCCGTTATTTTTTAAAATCGTTCCGTCAATGTTCAGCGCCAGCAGCTTATACACGGCTGTCTCCCCCTTTGTTCGTCCCTCTTTTCAGTCAGCCTAAAGCGGCGCCGCCCGTTGTCCGCTGCGGCGGCTTTGCCGTTCTGATCATTTTCATGACTATGATGAACCGGACAAAAAAAGAACACCCTGTAGGGTGTTTTTCAACCGCCATCTTTCTTCGCTTTGACCATATCTGTCTCCGCTTGAATGCCCTGTAGGGGTTTTGCAACCGCCCCGCCGTTTTTCTTTTCCCGTCATAGGAGGCTGGTAATTCCATCGTGGATACGGCTTTACACTGTCATTTCTCCATTCGAAAAACGTTGTGGCATCGGTCCTGCGTTTCGCTCATTCTCCCCTTTGCGTGAGGGAAGCAGCCGTTTTTCACCGTTCTCCATAGGCAGCGCGGGAACGAAAACGAGGCGGCCCGATTCGTTTTTCCGTTCCGTCCGCTCAATCGCCTTCCATCATCGAGCGGTGCAATTCTTCGAGCGGTTTCATCGCGATGTGCTGAACTTCGGCAAGCGCCATGCTCATTTGCTGTTCGAGCGCCATCAGCCGCGCGAGCTTGGCGTTTTGTTGGACGAGCGCCATCGCCTTTTGCGCCTGCTCGATTTCATCGGGCAAAATGGCGGCCCCGCGCATTTGTTTTTCATGCAATCGAAGCTGAATGTCGCGGAAATTGGCAAACATCCGATAGGCGGTTTCATCACGGCGGATGTCTTCGTACGCCTGTTTCAGCTCCCGAAACGGTTCACTGTCGCGGATCGCCTGCTCAAGCTGTCGAGCGAGCGCCTGAAGAGATAGTGACATAAGCGAGCGCCTCCTACTTGAAGATCGGTTTCGTTTTAGCGTATGCACGAACCGGCGTTCATATGATTCTAGGGTTACCAGCCTCGATCGCGTTGGCGCCGTTGATCGTCGCTGTCAACGGGCGGCGATAGACTTGGGCGGTTACAGCCATAAGCCGATGGCTCCTTGAACCGCGCCGATCAGCCCGCCGAGCAAGGCGCCTAGATAGGTGATCATGCTCAGCTCACGGCGGGCAATCGATAAAACGATTTCCTCAAGCCTTCTTAACGAAAAGGACTCCACTTGCTCACGCACGATGTCCTCAAGCCCGAGCCGCGCCACCATTGCCTCGATTTGGCCGCTGAGCAGGCGAAGCGCCGTTTCCGTCGCTTGCGGAACAAGTTGTTGGAACAGCCGCTGCTCATACGGGGCGATGAGTTCAGCGATCGGACGATGCAGCCAGCCGCTTTCCAAGACGAAACGGCGGGCAACCGTCCGCACCGCCTCATGAACGCGCTGGCGGCCGATCATTTCCTCCACCGCCTCTAGCGGCGTGTCCATCCATTTGTTCCATTCCGCAAAGAGAAGGCGGGCCAGCGCCTCTCTTGTCCCGGCATGCCGCAAAAATTTGCCGAGCTCCACCTGCGCTTTATCAACGAGCTGAACATTGCCAAGCAGCATTTGCAGCACGCCTCCCATCATGCCGCGCTCCTGAAAAAAGCGGCGGATCATGCCGGCGAGCTGCTGCTTTCCTTCCTCGCTCTGCATGTACTCAAGCACCCGGTCGGCCAAATAGTGTGCGAGGCCCTCGAGGCGCGCTTCCATCGTCTCCTTCCATTCCGGCGGCAGCCAATCGCGAATCGGCCGCCGTCTCCACGCTTCTGCCCACCGTTCATACGCGCGGTCCGCTTGCCCGGCAGCCCACTCGCCGAGCCGCTCGGCAGGCGAAGGAACGCCAAGGCGCTCAAGCCATTGAAGCGGCGTTTCTTGGCGTGAAAGCCATCGTTTCAGCCATGTCCGCCCCTGCTCCGCCACCTCGGCCGCGAAAGCAGGAGCGGTCAGTTTGCGCCGCAGCCCTTCCGGCGTCACCAAATGCTCCGCGACCGTCTTCCCTAGTTGTTCGGCGAGTTCCCGTCTTCGCTTTGGAATTAATCCGGGGGTGAACGGCAGCCGTCTTCCTAAGACGTACAGCGGTTCATACGGGCGAAATAACATCACGATGGCGATAAAATTGGTCATTCCGCCAATGAACGCCCCGATGGCGATCATCAGCACCCAGTACGCGAACGAACCCATCGTCTTCCCCTTTCTTCTCCGCCGTTGTCACCAAGCGGCGGCCGGCATCATACGATAGCGATATAAACGTTTGCCTATTTGTTCATTATAGAGCTTGCGTGATGAATGCGCAAATGAGGGACTGCGATGGAGAAACAACCGACGATGGCTGTCTTGACGGAAATCAAAGACAAAAATGAACAAGCCCGCTTTGGTTCCATTCATCGTTTTTGCGAGGAGCTCGAACAGTACGGAAGCGAACGCGGTCTCTTCGTTTACGTCACCTCGCCGTCGCTTTATTTGCAGCGCCTCGGCTATCGGCGAAGCAACGGCGCGTGGAGCAAACAAGACGTTCCTCCCGCCAACGTGATCTACAACCGCTTGCACTCGCGCTCGTCGGAGCATTCTCCGGCGTTTGCCAAACTGCTCACCCGGCTTGCGGAAGAAGGCGGGGTGATGTTCAACCGCCGCTTTCTGCATAAGTGGGAAGTGCATGGCTATATTGAACGACACCGCCATTTGCGCCCGTACTTGCCCAAAACCTCGCTATGGAACGATCCGCGAGAACTCGAAGCGTTTCTTTCCGCCTTCCCGGCGGTCTTTCTCAAACCGATCCACGGCAGCCAAGGACGGGGGATTTTGCGCCTTGAACGCCAAAACGGCGGAATAGGCCTGCGCCGTTCCACGGCGGCGGCCTCGGCAACGATTGACCAGCCGATCGATGTCTTCGTTTCCACCTTGTGGCAACAAACAACCGCGCCGATGATCATTCAGCAAGGGCTTGAGCTCCGCTCGCTGGACAGCCGCCCGGTCGATTTTCGCTTCCTTTGCCATCGAACCCGCCACAACGCTTGGCGCGTCACTTCCGCCGTCGCCCGCGCGGCATCGCCCGACCAGTTCGTCGCCAACCTCGCCCGCGGCGGAGAACTGCTGGCCGTCAATGCGGTCTTGCAGGAGTGGTATCCGAAATCTGTAGCCTTTCAACAAAAACAGCTCCTCAAAGAAATCGCCCTTGAGGCGGCGGCAGCGCTGGCGCTAGAAGTCGACGGGATGTACGGGGAGTTGGGCATCGATCTTGCTGTCGATATCCACGACCACCCTTGGATTATTGAAGTGAACAGCAAGCCGTCCAAGCACGTGGAAATGGTTCCCGCCGCGAAGACGATCCGGCCATCAGCTAAGGCGATCGTCAACTACAGTTTGACATTGATAGAAGAAAAGGAGTGAGCCGCTTTGCTTTCCCTCGGCTTTGTCGCCCTTGACAAGCAGCAAGACCGTCCCTACTGCACAGAACTGGCCAAGCGCGCCGGACGCTTCGGCATCTCCGTCTGCCGTTTTTCCCCGCTTGATATCGACCCGCAGACGGAACAAGTCCACGGCCTTGTTTTTCAGACCGAAACGAACGAATGGACGCCCGCTATGTTCGCCATTCCGCCGTTTCTTTATGATCGTTGTTTTTACGGCTCTGACGACCGCTCCAAAAAAGCAAAGCCCATCATGCAATGGCTGAAGCAGCGGCCGGATGTTACGTTTTTGGGCTACGGACTTCCCGGAAAAGGAGAGGTGTATGAGGCGCTTGCCGCCCACCCGCTTCTCTCGGCGTACGTTCCGCCGACCTCTCCCCTTGAAGGCGCCGAAGATGTGCTGCACTGTCTTCGACGCCAGCAGGCGATCATCGCCAAACCGGTGCATGGCTCCGGCGGGCGCGGCATTTTCGTGATGCGAAAACAAGGAGCCGCGTTGTCCAGCGAAGACGGCTGGGGACAACACCAAACGATCATCACCCGCCGAAACGAGCTTGAGCGGTTCGTCTCCTCGCTGAACCGCTGCGGCCGCTATGTGCTGCAACCGCTTCTTCGGCTGTCCACTCCGGCCGGTGAACCGTTTGATCTTCGCTTTCTTTTGCAAAAAAACGAAGCGGGAGAGTGGAGGGAACGGGCACGGGCGGTTCGGGTCGGCCGGGCGGGGGCGTGGGTGGCCAACGTCCGCGCAGGAGCAGACATCCGGCCCTTTTCTGATTGGCTTGACCGGCTTACGATTCCGAGGCGCGCCGTCGTGATGGATGGCATCGAAACGATCATTCGGGCGTTGCCGGCATATATGGAGGAGCGATTCGGCCCGCTGTTTGAAATCGGTTTGGATCTCGGCGTCGATGACAAAGGGGCGGTTTGGATTTTGGACGTCAACTCAAAGCCGGGAAGAAAAATCATCAGCGTTCTTCCGCCGGAACAACAAGACTGTATTTATGAGGCTCCGCTTCGCTACTGTTTGTTTTTGGCCCGTGAGGTGAACAAGCGGTGACGTACACCTTGGTCATTGACGAACAGACAACCGGTACCGTCGTGCTTCCCGCTTCGCTTCCGCTCGCAGGACAAACGATGGCGGCGTTTGGCAGCCTGTTCGTGCCATGCCGAATCGTCTCTTCGGCCTCGCTCACGAACGAAGCCGTCATCGCTCATGACGTCGCGCGGCGCTTACGGATCCCGTTTGCCGCCGAGGTCCATGTCTTTTTGACAGATGAGGCCGTTCATTTCGGCCCGCTTGTCGGCATTTTCACAGCCGGCTTCACCACATCGCCCAACCGCCCGGTCGGAACCCGCAGCCTCTTTTTCGCTAAACTGCTGGCGCAACAAAAACAAGTCGGGGGATTCGCGTTTTTGTTCGGCGCCCCTCATATCGACTGGAACAACGGCATGGTCAACGGCTACTTTTACACAGAGCGCGGTTGGGAACGGCATCTCGTGCCGCTGCCAACCGCCGTTTACAACCGGCTGCCGAACCGGCGCATCGAAAACGCCCAACCGTTCCACACGATCACGGAAACGTTGCAAACACGGTATGGCATCCCTGTGTTTAACGGCCATTTTTTCAACAAAGCCGATATTTACCGCCGGCTGTCGACTCATCCGCAAGCCAAGCCGTATTTGCCAGCGACGGCGGCCCATATCACAGCCAAGACGATCGAGCAGTTCCTTCGTCGATACGCCGAAGCTTATATCAAACCGGCCGATGGCAGTTTAGGGCGCGGCATCTATCATCTGGCGAAAAAAAACGGAGCGTATGAGTGCCGCTTTCGCGAAGAGCACGGCGACGTCAAAACGTTGACCTTTCCTACCGCGATGGCGGTATGGCATCATTTGTTGGCCGCCGCTCCGCTTCATCGCTGCGTCATTCAGCAGGCCATCCCGCTCCTGACCGTGCGCGGCCGACCGGTCGATTTCCGCGTCCATACAAATAAAGACGGCCAAAACGCATGGCAAGTCAGCGCCATGGCCGCCAAAATCGCCGGAAAAGAAAGCTTGACCACCCACATCCGCAGCGGCGGCACTGTGAAAACGCTCGAGGAAATTTTCCCCGACCCCGGCGAACGGCAAGCGCTCATCAGCCGTCTATGCGACGCCGCCTTAACGCTCAGCCGCTGCCTTGAGGAAACGCTGGATGCCTTCATCGGCGAAATCGGCTTTGACTTTGGAATCGACCGCGACGGAAACGTGTGGATGTTTGAAGCCAACTCAAAACCGGGACGTTCGATTTTTCACCATCCGAAGCTTAAAGAAGCGGACGAACAAACGGTGCGGCTGCCGCTTGCCTACGCCATCCACTTGAGCAAAACCGCCATCACCGCCCCAGAGGCGCTTTGGCCATGATAACGATCGGCTATCAAAGCGATACCGGTGCATGGGTCGGCGAACGGCTGAGCGAGCCATATCGGTTTGGCAGCGGCCGCCTTGTTCCCGCCGCTTCCCTTCCTGACCTCACCTTTCCCGTTCGCGAGCGGGCCGGGCGGGTCGGACCACTTGTTGGCGTTTTGGTGAGCGAATCGTCGATTCCCGCTTTGCTTGTCGGGAAAAAAAGATGGCTGGAAACGGTCGTCCGTTCTGTTCATGACGCCGGCGGCATTGCCATCGTCACGACCGCCGCTGGCGTGAAGGAAAACACCGTTTCCGGCTTTGTGCTCGTGCCGGCGTCCGGACGCTGGATCAAAGCATCCACCCCGCTTCCTGATGTCGTCTACAACCGGGTAAAAAGCCGAGCGGAAGAAAGCGGCGAGCGGTTCCAAGCGGCGGCCGCCCGGTTCGATGCGGGCGGAATTGCCTTGATCAACCGGTCGTTTTTCCGCAAGTCGGATGTGTATGACGCCCTGCGCGCTGATGGCCGGCTTTGGCCGCATTTACTGCCGACCGCTCCGGTCCGGACAGCCGATGACGTTCGCGCATGGCTGAACCGCTATAGCTGCGTTTACGTCAAAAAAGACGATGGCGCGAAAGGAAACGGGCTATTTCGCCTCACCGTCTTGCCGGACCGTTCCGTTTTATGCGAACATCCCGGTGGGCGAAAACGGCTTCGTTCCCTCGAAGCGCTCGCCCCGTTGCTTGAATCGGGCGGCTACATCGCCCAAGCGGCGGCCCGAACGGACACGTGGAACGGCCAGCGCTACGACTTGCGCGTGCTCGCTCATTGGCGGCGCGGCCGCTATACAATGACCGGCGTCGGCGTCCGCTTAGCCGCGAGACGGGCGCTAACAACCCATGTTTTTCACGGCGGGACGATTCTTCCCTATGCCGAGGTCGAAAAGCGGATTGACGAGGCGGCGCTTGCCCAACTGATCGCCTTAAGCGGCGAGCGATTGAGCGAACGGTTCGGATTTGTCGGCGAATTTTCCGCCGACATCGGCGTCGGCCCGAACCATGAACTTTACGTGTATGAAATGAACGCCAAACCGATGTCCTTCGATGAACCAGACATTGAAAAACGGCGGCTTGAACGGCTTAATGAACTGTTTGCTTCATTCGCTCAGCTTGCACCATAGCTAACAACGCGCCGCTTTGCTGGAGCGCTTGGTGAAACAGGCGATCGGAGGCCTGCCGGGCCGCGCCGCTCAGGCTGCCGCAAACCCGCTGGCATAATTGCGCCTTTGTCCACTCCGCGGCGGCGAGGGCTTCCAGCAGCTCAAGGCGACCGCTGTGACTCGCCTCCCCTTCCGCGCTCTTCATGGCGCATTCTTGGCCGGCGATGAGCCGGTACATGTATTCCCAAAATTGGCGCTGGCGCCCTGCCTCTTTCAAGTAAGCTTCCCATTCTGTTTCTTCCTTGTCCAATTCAGCGAGCCGCTGGGCTGTTTCTTCGGCCGCGGCGATCGTTTGAAGCAATTGTCGGATGATCATCGTCATTTTCCATCACTCCTTCCCGCTTGTCCTCTACTATCCATATGAACGAAGCGGATAGACGATGACGACTTCGGACAAACTAGAAAAAACCAAAAGGAAGGAGAGAACGATGGAACGGAAAGAAACGGGGCGCCAAGATGCCTTATATGAAGGAAGAGATGAGTATGAGTGGGACATCGATCGCATGATCAATGAAGGAATGGCCGGCGGCATGGTCTACGGCCACGGTGAACAAGTCAACATCGAAGAAGCGCGCGATCTCGTCAAAGAGGAACCGCCTCACGAGGCCGGCGATTGACCACTCCGACTTCCCCCAAGGGAAGTCGGATTTTGTTATAATGGATGCAAAACGACAGAAAGGATGGCGCGCGATGCTTAAAGAGCTCGAGTCGCTTTATGCTGGGGATATCATCATCAACGGCCAGACGGAGCAGCCAGAAGCGTATGACTGGTTTTATACGGCAGACGGAGATGAAATCGGCATTGCCAAACAGCGGTTGACCGACCGAGAGCGGCGGCTGCTGTCGCTCTTTTTCACACCGGCCAGCGGGCGGCGCACACCGGAAGGAGAAGCGGAACGGGCATGGAAGCGATGGATCGCCTGCGGTGACCCGGCGGCGCTCGCCCAACTCACCGCGCCGTACTGCCGGTTTATTCATTTCACTGCGAACCGGCCGATCGTCCCTAGAGACGATTTTGCCGATGCCCTGCGCGGCTTATTTTCCTCGCCGATCACGATCGTCTGGGAGCAAGATCATCGCGGGATCATCGTCGAAGCGAAGCCGAAACGGACCGCTGAGCGGCCGCCGCTTGCCGATATGGCCGAAGCGCTCGCTGCCGATTTTTATGCCGCCATCCACGTGCTGATCGGCCCGATCCGCCCCGCCGATGGCCATCTGCGCGAATCGTTCCTTCTTGAAAAAGAATGTTTCGCCGCCGCTCGGCGCTTTTGGCCGAAACAAACGGTGTACGAATGGGAAGACGTCATCTTACTTCCGCTCATTGCAGGCGAAACGGACAGCGGAAACGTCGATCGCCTCTTTTCGTTTCTCAACGAGCTGCAGGAAGATGACCTCCAAGCGATCGAGACGTTTTTCCAGTGCAACTTAAACGTCTCGATGGCGGCGAAAGCCCTTTACATGCATCGCAACAGTTTGCAATATCGCATCGAGAAATGGACCGAGCAGACCGGTCTCGATATCAAGCGATTTAAAGGGGCGGCGGCGATGTATCTCGCTATTTTGCATCGCCGCCGTCCGTAACGTTGGGCAGGCTGCCGAAAATGGGCCGCCGTTTTTTGTGCATGTTGTCCATTTACGAATGTTTCTATTTTTCTATACACTAAAGCTAGAGGAAAACGATTTTAACAAGCGGGAGGATTGGCCATGGCAGAGCTCATTTTGGATCATATTTACAAAATTTACGACAACAACGTCACAGCCGTCAAAGACTTTAACTTGCATATCCAAGACAAAGAGTTTATCGTCTTCGTCGGCCCGTCCGGCTGCGGCAAATCGACGACATTGCGGATGATCGCCGGCCTTGAGGAAATTTCCAAAGGCGATCTTTACATCGATGGCAAACGAATGAACGACGTGCCGCCGAAAGACCGCGATATCGCGATGGTGTTCCAAAACTACGCGCTTTACCCGCATATGAGCGTTTATGACAATATGGCGTTCGGCTTAAAATTGCGCAAATTCCCGAAGGCGGAAATTGACAAACGCGTGCGCGAAGCCGCCCGCATTCTGGGGCTTGAACAATATTTGGACCGCAAACCAAAAGCGCTCTCCGGCGGGCAGCGGCAGCGCGTTGCGTTAGGGCGGGCCATCGTCCGCGATGCCAAAGTATTCTTAATGGACGAGCCGCTCTCGAACTTGGATGCCAAACTGCGTGTGCAAATGCGCTCGGAAATCGCGAAGCTCCATCAACGTTTGGAAACGACGACGATTTACGTCACTCACGACCAAACGGAAGCCATGACGATGGCCACTCGCCTTGTCGTCATGAAAGACGGCGTCATTCAGCAAGTCGGAACGCCGCGCGAAGTATATGAGAAACCGGAAAACATTTTTGTCGGCGGCTTTATCGGTTCGCCAGCCATGAACTTCCTGCGCGGAACGCTGCAAGACGGCAAGTTTGTCGTCGGCCAAACCTCGTTCGGCATTCCGGAAGGGAAAATGAAAGTGCTCCGTGAACAAGGATATGTCGGCAAAGAAGTCATTTTAGGGATCCGTCCGGAAGACATTCACGATGAGCCGCTCTTCTTGGAAGCCTCACCGGCCTCGAAAGTAACGGCGCACGTGGAAGTCGCCGAGCTGCTCGGGGCCGAGTCGATGATTTACTTCAGCATCGATGGCCAAGAAATGGTCGCCCGTATTGACGCCCGCACGGAAATTAAGCCGGGGCACCGAATCGACTTGGCGCTCGATATGAACAAAGCGCACTTCTTTGATGTCGAAACCGAGCGGCGCATCCGGGCGGCGAACGAAAAGTAACCCCCCTTTGTTTTACTATACACTTGACGATCCGGCGTCCCTCCAGCTGGGACGCCGTTTTTTTGCCAGTCGGCGCTATGACATCACTCGACCGCTTATTCTTGAATAAATCGCACTTCCTCCGCCTGGCAGCGCGGACAATAAAACAGATGAACACATTCATGATTCGTGTATGTACGTGCGTAACCGTCGAATTGTTTCATCATATCCGCATCCATATACGGGCTGTAATCATCAAAATAATCGGTCACCTTTCCTTGATCCTCCATTGGCTGCCGGCAGCTGCTGCAACACACCGTTACTCGGCGCAGCCCGTTGCAAAGCGGACAAACGTTCATGCTGCTTCCTCCTCTTAAGGGGCGGTGATTTCGTACGAAATAATGCTGTTCCATTTGTTTCTCAATGAAAGAAGCCTAGCGAAATCAGCCTTCTTTTTGGCGACATGCCGCTGATTGGCTCGTGGCAGCCGTTTTTTCCGACCTTCTAAGCTGTTCTTGGTCAAGGGGCCATCCCGCTTTCCCCCTGCCTAATGGGATGATCGGTACGGAATTTCGATCACCCGTTTGACGCTACCAGCTGTCCCTTTAATAAGCTGCCATTTTGTTTTCCATGGCATGGTTCGCTCTTCTGTCACCGCGCCAGCTTGTCAGGTGATCAAGATGGAACATGGAGATCGGAAATGGTTGATTACAACCTATATATTCCCTAATCGCGGCGATGATAAAACGTAAAAAATTCCCATATCTTTTGAACGAATAACGAGACAAAAACGTCCCAAACTATGAGTACCGCCAGCGGAACAGCCAAATCCGTTGCAACGGGACAGCTGGCGAAACAACAGATGGGCGGTGGGTTCAGCCAAGCTTGGCAGCGCGCTTTACGGCGTGCAACGCTGGTGCAAATCCAGCCAACCCAGCCATCAAAATTCTTTCACGAGGAGATGATCTAACTATGGCACGCAACAATAACAACAACCAACTGTTAGTCGCTGGTGCTCAACAAGCGATCGATCAAATGAAGTATGAAATCGCCCAAGAATTCGGCGTAAACCTTGGCGCTGACACCACTTCTCGCGCGAACGGTTCGGTCGGCGGCGAAATTACGAAACGCCTTGTTGCCATGGCTCAACAACAGCTTGGCGGCCAATTCGGCAACATTCAATAACAGCACGGCAAACAACTTGATATAGATGGCAAACGAGGGTGTCCCAAAATCGGGACACCCTCTTTCGTTGCTATGTTCCTTTATGGCAACCGATTCCGTTCCGGCTGGCGCGGTTCGTTGGCCTTATCTTTCTCGCTCGACGAAAAGAACCTTGCGAAAAACGGCGGATTAAACGCCTCCCGCTTGCTCGGCGAGCGGTGGGCTCATGGAGACGAGCACTTTGCGGATGCGCCGATTGTCCACCTGACGAACGGTGAACGTCAACGGCCCGTACTGCAGCGTTTCGCCAACGGACGGAATGCGCTCAAACATCTCGAAAATCCAACCGCCCAACGTATGGGATTCGCTTTCAGGCACCTCGATATTCATTACCTCGCAAAATTCATCCAACGGCAGCTCAGCGTTAAACTCAAAGCTGTGCTCATCGATTTGGCGCACGGTTTTCACCGCTTCATCATGTTCATCCCATATTTCGCCGACGATTTGCTCGATGATATCTTCAAGCGTGATCAGGCCGGCGGTGCCGCCAAACTCATCAACGACGATGGCCATATGCACCTTGCTTTTTTGCAGCTCCGGCAACAAGTCGGACACTTTCATCGACTCAACGACAAACAACGGTTGACGGAGCAAATCGCGGATGCGCACTTCTCGCTTCCGCACCAGTTCGCCGAAAAAGTCGCTTTCCGACAAAATCCCGATCACATTGTCAATGTCGCCCTCGTACACCGGGATGCGCGAATATTTTTCCTCCAAAAACACGTCGCGAATTTCTTCAATCGACTGGTTCACTTCCACCGCGACCATATCGGCGCGCGGGGTAAAAATTTCTTCGACTAAAATTTCATCAAAATCGAGCGAACGTTGAATGAGCTCTTTTTCTTTATTGTCAATAACCCCTTCCTCTTCGCTCAACTCAACCATCACTTTAATATCTTCCTCCGTGACCGCTGGCACGGCGACCCCGTTGGCAAAGCGCCGAGCGATCCGCTCTTTTAAAACGTGAAAGGAAGCGGTAATCGGCGTCATCCATTTCATCAACCCGTAAGCGAGGCTCGCGTACCGAACCGCCAGCGATTCTGCCTGCTCTTTCGCCATCGATTTTGGCAAAATTTCACCGAAGACCACCGATAACACCGTCATTATCGCAATTCCACTAAGCAAACCGATCCGTTCCCCAAAAAGGGAAACGGCGATATCAAGAAACAACGCGATGGCTACTACACCCGTCAACCGGTTGGCAACGGCCAGCGCCAACAACACGCGGTCAAGTTGGCCGAACACCGCTTGCAAGCGCTTATTTTGCGGATTGTCTTCCACGTACTGGCGCAATCGGGCTTTGCTTGCTTGAGAAAACGCAGCTTCCGCTGAGGCAAACAGGACGTTTGCGAACAAGAACAGGAAAAACCATCCGAATAACCTTAACGGCCACTCTTCCAATGAATCTTCACACTCCTAACGGAAACATGACTATGTTCATTCATACCCATTTTTTGGCCGAAACATGCTTGCGCAAACACCATTCGCAGCGCTGAAGCAATCAAAACATCCTTCACTTTAAATATAACAAATTTTTTGCCAACTGACTATAGAGAGGGTACGAAACTTCCATGTCCATCCAAAACTAACGGGGCGGCTGACCAGTCGCCGCCCCTGTTCATCCTAAGTAGCGATAATAGATCGTTTTCGCCTCGTGCACGTCTTTCGTGCCATGCACGAGCGCGCGGCCGTCGGCGAACACGACAAGCCGTTTGCCGCCGCCAAGCGACACGGCCACGAGATACGGATTCGCTTCCGTCTGCAGCCCTTGACGGCGAAACACCTCCGCCAGCTCATCGATCTCGTACTCGCGCCGGATAGGCGGGCGGATTTGTACCGAATCGCGCCCGCACAACACTGCCGCCTTTGTCCGCTGGTCGTAGGAAAGAAACGGATACGATGGGTGGCGTCCGCATGTCGGACAATCCTCCTTTTTCACCGCGTCAATGCGAACAGCGGCGTATTCATTCGTCCAAAGGTCAAAGGAAACAAGTTTGCCGCGGAGCGCCGCCCAATCCTCCACCAACATTTTCAACGCTTCCGCCACTTGATAGCTGACCACCATTTGCACTGCTGGACCGATGATCCCCGCCGTGTCGCACGTCAACCCTCCTTGCGGCACCGTTTCAAGCAAACAGTACAGACAAGGGGTGCGGCCCGGGATGAACGCGCAACTGAGGCCATAGCTGCCGACGCAAGCGCCGTAAATCCACGGGATGCGATATTTATAAGCCACATCGTTGAGCACAAGGCGCGTATCAAAATTGTCGGTCGCGTCAATCCATACATCCGGGCGCTGTTCAGCCGCGATCGCTTCGAGCTCTTCCGGCCCGGCGTCGCCAACGATCGCCTCGATCTCGACCTCGCTGTTGATCTGTTCAAGCCTCCGCTTCGCGGCGATCGCCTTCGGCAGCCGTGCGATCGCATCGGCTTCACTGTAGAGCTGCTGGCGCTGCAAATTGCTCCATTCCACATAATCGCGGTCAATGATCGTCAATTTGCCGATGCCGGCGCGCACGAGCGCCTCGGCGTTGCCTGCCCCGAGCGCGCCGGCGCCGACTATTACCACATGCTTCCTACGAATGTTGGTTTGCCCTTCCTCGCCGATGGGCGCAAACAACTGTTGTCGGGAATAGCGTTCATTCAAACAATGCTCATTCCTTCCATCGGGCTGCTTGCTGACGCGTATCGCTTTTTCGGGATGCGTCCGGCTTCATAGCCGAGCCGTCCCGCCTCCACCGCCAGCTTCATGGCCCTCGCCATTTTCACAGGATCCGCCGCGCCAGAAACGGCCGTGTTGAGCAACACCCCATCCGCACCAAGCTCCATTGCCAGCGCCGCATCCGCCGGGCTGCCGATCCCGGCGTCAACGATCACCGGCACCGTCGCTTGTTCGATAATGAAACTCAAGTTGAGCGGATTGATGATGCCTTGCCCTGACCCGATCGGCGACGCTCCCGGCATAATCGCATGGCAGCCGAGCTCCTCGAGCCTCCTAGCCAGCACGACGTCATCTGATGTGTACGGTAGCACGATAAACCCTTCTTCCAACAGCTTCTCTGCCGCCTTCAACGTTTCGACCGGATCAGGAAGCAACGTTTTGTCGCAGCCGATCACTTCCACCTTAATCATATCACATAACCCCGATGCTTTGGCCAGCCGCGCGATGCGCACCGCCTCTTCCGCCGTTTTTGCCCCAGCGGTATTCGGGAGCAGCTTGTAGCGGGTGACATCGAGCTGTTCCAATACATTCGGCTGCTCCGGAGAAAAAATGTTCATCCGCCGAACGGCGAACGTCAAAATTTCCGCTCCTGACGCTTCCACCGCCGCTTTTTGCACTTCCAAACTCGGATACTTGCCAGTGCCAAGCAATAGCCGCGAAGAAAACGAATATGGGCCAATGTTCAGCATCTCAACCGCCTCCTACAAAATGAACAATTTCGATGCGATCGCCATCGGCGAGCGCGGTTGTACCGTACTCATGTTTTTCAATGATGCGCACATTGACTTCAACAATCGCCAGCTTATTGGTAAGCTGGAAATAGGAGAGCAAATCGCTCACCGTTTTGACTTCATCGGGCACCGTGACCGTTTCCCCGTTGATCGTTAACGTCATTTGACCCCCTCCGTTTCTTCGGCATGACGCGTTAGCGCGAACGGCGACAAATCAAACGCCGGCTTCTTTCGCTCGACCAAGTCAGCCACAATCGCTCCGGTGACGGCGCTAAGCAAAATGCCGTTGCGGTAATGACCGGCAGCCACGAATATTCCTGGCCGCTCAGGATGTTCTCCAATATACGGCAATCCATCTTTCGTCTGCGGCCGAATTCCGCTCCATGCGTCGACCCATTCTGCTTGTTCAACGGCCGGAAGCAAATGAGCAGCTTGAAGCAACAAGCGAGCCAGACCGCCAGCCAAGATGCGGCGATCATACGTGCCGGGGGTGGATGTGGCCCCGATCAGCAAGCGGTTCCCCGCCTTCGGGACGATATAACAGCCGTTTTTCGCAAACACTGTCGTTCGCAACAAAGGGACGTGCGCCCGCACCATGAGACACTCCCCCTTAACAGGGAACATGGAGAGCGAAAGCCCCGCCTTGGCGCCGAGCCGAGCCGCCCACGCTCCAGAAGCAATGACGACCGCCTCAGCGGCGAATGTGCCGACGGCCGTATCGACGAGATGACCGCCGCCTCCAGAGCGAATATCCAGCACTTCCGCATATTCATATAGATGAACGCCAGCGGAAACGGCCGCCGACACAAGGGCGGCGGCTAGGTTGGGCGCGCTCACCTGCCCATCGCCCGGAATCCACATCGCCCCTGTCAGCGCCTCGGCATGAAGCTGCGGCTCGATCTCCCGCACTTCCTCGTTGGTAAGCCAGTGCACCGGTTCGCCCCTCTCGCGCCAAAACGCGTAGTGACGGCGCAAATCGTCCGCCTCTTCCTCCGTTGTCGCCGCTTTGATCAACCCTTTTTCCACCAATTCAATGTCCATCCCGGTCCGCTCTTTCAGCTCGGCAGCCAATGACGGCATGAGCGCCCGGCTTTGTAAAGCGAGCGGGACGAGCGGGCTTGGCGCGGAAAATTCCGATTGCGCTCCGAGCATTCCAGCAGCGGCGCTTGATGCCTCTTTGCCCGCCTTCCCTATGTCAAATATGGCAACGCGATGCCGCCGCTTAGCGAGCTCCCATCCGACAGCGGCCCCAATCACTCCGCCGCCGATCACAATGACATCATACGAAGACGCTGTCACTCGATCCTCTCCCCCTTTACGATCTCAGCGAGCTGTTTCGCTTCCCGCACAGGATCTTCCGCCAAAAAAACCGCCGACAATACCGCCACTCCCGCCGCGCCGGCTTTCAGAACGGAACGCGCGTTGCCGGCATGAATGCCGCCGATCGCAATGATCGGAATTTGCACAGCCCGAACGACGTCCGCCACCCCATCCAACCCGCGCGGCGCTAGACCCGGCTTGCTTTCCGTCGGAAACACATGGCCGTACAAGCAAAAATGAGCACCAGCCTGTTGGGCTTGTTTCGCCTCGATCGGTCCATGCACTGAACAGCCGATCTCCAAATCCGAGAACGTGCGGCGAACGGCGCGCACCGGCAGGCTGTGATAGGCGAGTTGCACCCCTTTGACGCCGTAGACCGCGGCCACATCTACCCGGTCATTGACGATAATTTTTTGCGCCGGCACCCCTGCCCGCAACAGCGCGATCACAAACTCTGCCACCTCGCGCGCCGTTTTTCCCTTTTCGCGGACGTGAATGGCATCGGCATACGGATGAATGCGTGCACAAATAGCAGCCAATTGCGCTGCTGTCTGCCGGCCCGTGGAAATCAAATGAAGAACACCCATCTTCATCCCTGTCTTTCTACCGCACATCGCGGATAGGAATATACGGATAGTGGATCCCGACGTAATAAGCGGCAAACAGGAACGCAGCGAACAGCGCGACAAACCAACCATCGTATTTGCTAAATCCGATCTCATAATAAAACGTGCGCGGACCGCTTCCGGAAAACTGTTTCGCTTCCATCGCCACCGCGATGCGTTGGGCGCGGCGGATGCTTTGCGACAACAGCGGAATG
Source organism: Geobacillus sp. C56-T2 (assembly GCF_007829715.1). Lineage (NCBI taxonomy): Bacteria > Bacillati > Bacillota > Bacilli > Caryophanales > Anoxybacillaceae > Geobacillus > Geobacillus sp. C56-T2. The sequence continues at coordinate 611,761 of NZ_VJWB01000001.1, read as the reverse complement.
GCGTAGCGCTTCACTTTGCCAAGTCCGCCCTGGCGCGGCACCCCTCGCACCTTTAACGCATGGCGAATCGTTTGCAGCTCCTCGAGCATGATCGGCAACAGCCGCACCGCCGCCAAAAAGCTGTAGGCATACTTTGGTTTCAGTTTCAGCTGCTGCATCAAGGAGTAAAACAACGGCACGGGCCGGGTGGTCAACGAAAAGATGAGTCCAAGCAGCCCGAGCGCCAAGGCGCGAAATCCTAGATGCAGCCCGCGCCAAAAACTCTCCGCTGTAATATGGATCAGCCCCCAGCGGAACCATGTGGTCGTTCCTTCCCCAAACATCATCATCGATGAGGCGCTGGAAAAAAAGATCAAGAAAAACGGCAAAAACATCCAGAATAAAACGTTCGCCGGATACCCCGTGCCAAAACAAAACAAAAGGAAAAGAGCTAGCGACAAGTTAATGAGCACATTCGGATTGTGAATCAACAGCACGGCCAAAAAGAGCACGACAAGCACCGCGAGCTTCAGCGTCGGATTCGCCTCATAAAGCCATGTTTCCCGATGCGAGATTTCCCACTTCATCGTCCCATCCCCCTCTTGGCAATCGCCAACTGGCAAACGTCCAACGGCTCGTCGCGGACAAGCGCCCCGTCTTCAATCACCCAGCGCCTTGTGGCAAAACGGCGGACAATGTGCTCATCGTGCGTCACCATGATGACCGCCGCTCCTTGCTGGCGCTGCGATTCGAGCCGTTCAAGCAAAGCGAACGTATTTTTCGCATCCTGTCCGAAGGTCGGCTCGTCGAGCAAAAGAAGGCGCTGGCCGGCGATGACGGAAGCCGCTACGCTCAGCCGCCGCTTTTGCCCGACCGATAATTGGTACGGATGCGCATCCTGTTGCTCGATCAGATCAAACTCGACCAAAAAGCGGTGAACGAACGCTTCGATTTCCGCCGCCGGGCGCCCTTGGAGCTTGAGGGAATAAGCGAGTTCATCGCGGACGGAATGGGTGACAAACTGCCATTCGGGATTTTGAAACACAAACGCGATATCGCGATGCAGCGGCTGCCGCTCGCTGATGTCGTTTCCAAACAGCTGATAGCGTCCTTCGGTGCGAATGAGTTGCATCAAAGCATGCAGCAACGTGCTTTTGCCGGCGCCGTTTTTTCCCGTGACAGCGATCCACTCGCCGGCTCTCACCACCGCCTCGGAAACCTCAATTTTTGCCTCTTTCCCCCTAAAGCCGCGAAACTGAGAAAGGCGAAGCAGCTCCTCGCCCTCTTCGCTGACCGCACGCCGCTCCGGCCATCCGTAGTCGTCCCAGATGCCTGGATACCAAATGCCGTGGGCGCCAATGGCGTGCTTATAGCGGGAAAACACCGTTTTCGCCTCACCATCGGCGATAATTTGACCATCGCGCCCCAGCAAAATGATACGCTCAATAAAATCGAGCACATGGTCAATTTTATGTTCGACGATGATGACCGTCTTCTCCCGGCCGACTTGTTTGACCGTTTGCCACACCGCTTTCGTTCCTTCCTCGTCAAGCAAAGCCGTCGGTTCGTCCAAAAACAGCACATCCGGCTCCAGCGCCAATACAGACGCCAAAGCAAGACGCTGTTTCATTCCTCCCGAAAGCGTATGAATGTCGGTGTGCGGCGCAATGGCCAAGCCGACTTGATCCAACAGCGCGCGAATGCGCTCCGGCATCTGCTCGCGCGGCACGTTTCGATTTTCCAAGGCAAACGCGATCTCCTCATCCGCATACGGCATACAAAACTGAGCATCCGGGTCTTGAAACACGTACCCCCAGCGTTCCGGCCGCTCGAGACGCTCGGCTTTCATCGGCACGTCAATCGAATTGGGAATAAGGCCGGCCATCACTTGCAATAGCGTGGATTTGCCGCATCCCGACGGGCCAAGGAGGAGCACTTTCTCCCCTTGAGCGATCGAAAGCGACAAATCGCAAAACAAAAGCCCAGCGCGCCCGGGAAATTTCAGACGCAGCCGCTCGATCGATACCGCTTCTTTCATTTTTCTTCGCCGCCTTATCGATTCAATGCGTCATAGTCGTCTTGGGAAGCCGGCCGCCACATTTGCGTGACCCCGGTTTTCTCAAGCGCCTTGGCCAACGAGACAGCGAACACGCCGGCAATCACGATGGCACCGATAAAGCGCGCCAGCAAAAAGAGCGCCATGTTCCATGGGGCGAGCGCGTCAATGTAGCCTTTGTAAAAGTCCATGATGAGCGAACCGACCGTCGCGCCGACCGCGCTTAGCGATACGACGAACACGTCAAACCGCCGATAGCGGAACGCCGCAAACACAAGCTCGGCAAACAACCCTTGAATGAATCCATAAATGAGCACTTCAAGCCCCCATTGCGACCCCATGATCAGCTCGCCGGACGAAGCCGCCATTTCGGCAAGCAGCGCCACCCCGGGCTTGCGGATGAGCAAATAGGCGAGCGATGAGGCGATAAACCACATCCCATAAATCAATTGATCGGCATGGAAGCCAAACACTTTCACCATATCGTACAGCGGCCCCCATACTTTGTAAATCACCCCGAACACAATCGCAATCACAATCGTTGTTAAAATGTCGGCCATCTTCAACCCTTTTGCCTTCCGTTCCATCTCAATGTCCCTCCTTTGTTCGTTTTGCCCACGTCAACGGCTTGCCGCCAGTCGCGCGGACGGCCAGCGTTCGAGCCGGTACGCCATGTCCCAAAATTCATACTCATATTCGCTGCTGATTAAGAAATGCTGCTCCATCCGGGAGCGCTCCTCCTCGGTGACCGCCTCAGCGATGGCATCCAAGCGCGCGATCTGTTCTTCGACAAGCGAACGGAACCAGTCGGAACTGTATGTGCCAATCCATTTTTCGTAAATCGGATCGTTCGGCTGGCACGTTTTTAAGCGTTCACCGATTTCATAGTACAGCCAATAGCAAGGCAAAATGGCGGCGATGACATCGCCTAAGTGCCCTTCGTACGCCGCCCGGTACATATGGGAAGTATACGCGTACGCCGTCGGCGCGGGAACGAATGCCGCCCGCTCCGCTTCCGTAATGTTAAGCAGCTCAGCGAACGTTTCATGCAGTGACAACTCCGCCTCGCAGGTGCTCTGCGCGTGATGGGCGAGCCGGGCGGTCGCGGCCAGATCCGGCGCCTTGGCGGCTCCGAGCGCCTGCACACGGGCAAAATGGCGCAAGTAATACGCATCTTGCATCACATAATAACGGAATTTTTCACGCTCAAGCGTTCCTTGGCCGAGCTCCTGAACGAACGGATGGCGAAAGCTCGCCTGCCAAATCGGGTCGGCCGCTGCGCGCACTCGCTTGGCAAAAGACATGGTTTCTCCCCCTTTTTCATCGAAATAAAAACGCCGCTTCCTTTACGGATTGGCGTAAAGAAAGCGGCGTGGGCTCACCGTTTGGCTAGGCAAAAAGGACATAGCCCGCCTTCGTGCAACTCCTCCACTTCCCTACGCTGGCATTACCCAGATCAGGTGCTAAGGGTCTCAAAGGCACACTTTGATCTCAGCCTTTCTAAAGGCCCCCCTAGTGGATCGCAATGATGCTATTTCCTTGTTTACATTTATCATATCACGGCCGTTCCCGTTGTCAACCGTTTTTTCCGGCCAACGTTGCGTCGGCCACCGCCATTCGCTATGATAAAAGCGCAACGATTGACTACCGGATAGGAGTGAACAGAGTGGCAAACGTCATTTTGAAACGGCAGCGAAAAAAACGGCTTGAACAAGGCCATCCATGGATTTTCCAAAGCGAAGTCGACCGCATTGAAGGCGACATCACGCCAGGCGACTTCGTGGACGTTTATAACCATCAAGGCTATTGGCTGGCGAAAGGGTACATCAACCCCGCCTCGCAAATCATCGTCCGTGTGCTGACGCAAAACCCCGATGACGAATTGGATGAGCGCTTTTTTGTTGAGCGCATTCGCCAAGCGTGGGCGTATCGTGAGCGGATGATCCCCGGCGTTCGCTCCTGCCGCGCCATCTACGGCGAAGCCGATTTTCTGCCGGGGCTGATCGTCGACAAATACGAAGAAATCCTTGTCGTGCAAATATTGACGCTTGGAATGGAGCGGCGCAAAGACTGGATTTTACGCGGCTTGCTGGAAGTGTTTTCCCCCAAAGCCGTCTATTTGCGCAACGATGTGTCCGTTCGCGAGCTTGAAGGGCTCAAACAAGAAAAAGGCTTTTGGTATCAACAAGCGGAAACCGAGGTCGTGATCGAAGAAAACGGCGTTCAATACATCGTTGATATTGAAAACGGCCAAAAAACCGGCTTTTTCTTCGATCAGCGACAAAACCGCGCCGCGCTCCGCCCGCTGATCGGCCCGGAGACGACCGTGCTCGATTGCTTCACCCATACCGGGTCGTTCATGTTGAACGCCTGCCTGTACGGCGCGAAACATGCCACCGCTGTCGATATTTCCGAACACGCCATCGAGACGGCGAAACGCAATGCGGCCTTAAACGGCTTTACAAACATCGACTTTGTCGTCGCCAACGCCTTCGACTATTTGCGCGAATCCGTGCGCGCCGGCCGACAGTGGGATGTCGTCATCATCGACCCGCCCGCGTTCGCCAAATCGGCCTATGCCGTTCCAAAGGCGCTGCGCGGCTATAAGGATATTAATTTAAACGGGCTCAAACTCGTCAAAGACGGCGGCTTTTTTGTCACTTCGAGCTGCTCATACCACGTCCGCCCGCATATGTTTCAAGAGATGATCGCCGCTGCGGCGTTTGACGCCAAAAAAGTGCTCCGCCAAGTCTATTGGGGCGGCGCCGGCTACGATCATCCAAAACTGCTCGCCGCTGAAGAAGGAGATTATTTAAAATTCGCTATTTACGAAGTCCGCTCCCGGCGATAACGATATCAGTGTCATTTTATTTTCCGCAGCATCGTTCGCTCTTCTTGTCACCGTGCCTGCTTGTCAGGTGATCAAGACGGGACATGGAGAGCGGAACTTCTTTATTACGAACAATAACCATGGCCTTCTCCGAAACGAGCTTCCTCCTCATGGCCCAGCCCACAGGCTGAGCACAGGGGTTTAGGGGAAACGAGGCAGCACCTAGAAGGCTGGTGAAAAACCGCTGATTCCCTTCATCAATGGAAGAATGATTGAAAAGCAGGCCCGATACAACAAGGTTTTTCTAAATTGAGAAATGACATTGTAAAGCCGTATACGCCATTAAATCACCAGCCTCCTAGAAGACTGGTGATTTAGTGCAAAATACTACTGATTCCATCCGTTTCTCAATTAGAGAAGCCTTGCAAAATCAAGTTTCTTTTCTGAATGAAAATGCCGCCGATTCGTGTGTGACAGCGATTTTTCACCGGCCTTCTAGAAGGCCGGTGATTTAAGGGGGCAAGCCCGCTGATCAAACCCGTTTCTCAAATGGATCAGCCTTGTCGCATCAGGAGCGCCTTTCATGCTCAAGAGAAACAACCGTTTTTCACCAGCCTCCTAGAAGCCGTTGTTCCCCTCGGCGCCCCTTCCCTACGCCTTGTTTCCTTGGCGCGGCGGAAACGGCTGCTCTTTGCGCAGCACGGCCAAATAAACGAACATCGAAACGAGCACGGAACAAGCCGCTGATAAGTAAATGGCCGGATACCCAAACCAATGGCTGATCTGGCCGAACACCATCGCCCCAATGCCAACTCCTAAATCAAAAAACGAGAAAAACGTCGCGTTCGCCATCCCTTTCCGATGAACAGGCGCCCGCTCCACCGACCACGCCTGCAGCCCCGGCTGCACCATGCCAAACCCAAAACCGTACAGCACCGCCGCAGCCAATAACGCCCATTCCCCCGGCAGCCAAGCGAGCAACAGCATCGCCAACAAAATGAGCCCGGCACCGGGGAGAAAGACAGCCCGATGCCCTTTCCGGTCATACCACTGACCGGCGAACGTCCGCGTCACCATTAAAGCGAGCGCGTAAAGCAAAAAATATAGCTGCAAGCCGCCGATGTTTTTTTGCGCCGTATACAAAGGCAAAAAGGAAGCGATGCCGCCAAAGGTCACCGTTAAAAAGAAAAGCAGCACAGATGGAATCAAAGCCGTCTTTTCGTAAAGATCCCATTTGCTTTCCTTTTGGCCATGCTTGGCCTCCGCTTTTTTATATGTAATCGCCGCGGCAAACGCCAAAGAAGCCACACCAAGCGCCGCACAAATCAGAAATAAGCGGTTGAACGGAATAGAGGCCGCCAACGCAAGTCCAAGCGACGGGCCAAAGGCGAGGGCGATATTTCCCGACAGCCCGTAATACCCCATCCCTTCCCCGCGGCGGCTCGCCGGAATGATATCGGTCGCTACCGTGCCGGATGCCGTTGTCGAAAACCCCCAGCCAATTCCTTGGATCACCCGCATGAAAAAGAGAAAGAAAATACTCGAGATCAGACTGTAGGATCCGACAGAAATGACAAAAATGAGCAATCCGAGCAAAAACACAAACCGCCGCCCTTTCGTCTCCAGCGCATGGCCAGCGAAAGGCCGAACGACGAGCGCCGAAAAAGTAAAAATCCCAACAACGAGGCCAATGAGCTGATCATTGCCACCTAAATGCTCGACAAAAAGCGGGATGGTCGGCAGCGTCATTTGAAATCCGAGGAAAACAAAAAAGTTGGCGAGGCAAATGAACAGGAAATTGCGCGTCCAAATTTTCTCTTTCTGCTCCGTCACCACCGGTTGTTGTTGCGCACCCATATCTCTCCCCTTCCTATCTTTCGTGTCCCTCAATATTTGTCAGTATAACATACTGTATGCGTTTGTGTAAGGGAAATGATCGGTTCCCTTCTGTTTTCGAAAAAGGCGGAGAAAAACCGCGCTTCCCCTGATCGCCATCGGGAAACGTGTGAAAAATGAAGCCGATGCCATAAGGGATTTCCGCTTGAAAAACGATGCAGGGAACGTGTATGCGCTCGGAGATCACAGCCTTCTAAAAAGGCGGAAAAAAGCTTCCCTGCTTGATCAAGGAGGAACATAGGAAAAGAAGAACCGATGTGACTAAACTTTTCAATTGGCGAAACGATATTGCCAAGCGCCCCATTCCTTGACATCCCCGTTCTCCGAAAAAAAAACAAAAAGGATCTGTGGAAAAACAGATCCTAAACAAAGGCTAAACGGATAAAGGCCGCTCCATCCTAGGACAAAAGGTGTGTAAAAACAGAGCCTAAACAACGGCTAAACCGTTGATCCGAACCCATTACGTTTCCTTGCTTGCCATTGCAGGTGCCGGCCACAAACGCCTCGCAACGCTTTGAATCCAACGAACCAAAATGAGGCCTCCGTTCCTTCGACCGCAGCGGCGTTTTACCATCCTTTCCGTTGGCGCAACGCCAAAATTTGCGCCGTATGATGCTTCCCATGCCATGCATACAACGCCGTCAATACGTAAAGCGGCATCTCCTTCGCCGCTCCTTCCGGCCGAACGGTGCGGTGAAAATCGGCTTCGGTCATCGCTTCCAGCAGCGCTGCCCACCGAGCGTGAAGACCGTCAAGCAATACGAGCGAAGGTTCGATAGCCAGCGAGCGCGCCTCCGCCGTTTTGGCCCATTCACTTTCGGCAAATGGTTTTACCAGCGGGTGTTCCTCCGTCAGCCCCCATTTCGTGCGCAAAAACGCGTTCATGCTCGCGTCGGCCAAATGGTGAACGACTTGGGCGATCGTCCACCCGCCGTCGCGGTAGGGAGTGTTCAACTGCTCTTCATTCAATCCGCTCACCGCCTCCCGCAAAGCGCCGGGGTGTTCACGGATCGCTTTGATCCACTCCTCTACCTCTTGGCCGCAAAACGCCGCCGGCGGTTGAAACGTTCCGATAGGATAACGGATCGGGTCGATGGTCGTCATCTTGCTCCTCTCCTTTCTATAGAAGGCCGGTGATTTAAGGAAACAGGCCGCTTAACAGCCTCGTTTCTCAAATAGAAAAGCCCTGTCGCATCCGGATCGCCTTTCACACGCTCCCCCATGTTCAAGAGAAACAACCGTTTTTCACCAGCCCTCTAGACATCCATTCGACGCCGACCGAACCAATTCCTTCTCATTCTTTCCAGAGATAAACCCGCGCTTCATACGGCTTCATCATAAAACGAGTGGCGTTTTTATGCGGCCGAACCGGATAATTGCTCAGCGCCAAATGGTCCGATTGGAGGCGAATCGGGTCATAACGATACAGAGCCGGCCGCTCCGACAAGTTGACAATGACAAGCGCTCGCTCGCTCCCAAGCGTCCTTGTATATGCATAAATCGAACGGTGATGTTCCAGCAGCAAATCGTACGTTCCGTAAACAAGCAGTTCATGTTGTTTACGAAGCTCGATCATTCGCCGGTAAAACGACCAGACCGAATGGGGGTCGCGCCGTTCGGCTTCGACATTGATCGTCCGATAATTATCGTTCACCTGAATCCACGGGGTGCCCGTGGTGAATCCAGCGTTCGGCTCGGCAGACCATTGCATCGGTGTGCGTGAATTGTCGCGACCTGTTTTCCAAATCGTGCGCATGATCTCGTCATGCGCGCGCCCCTTGGCCCGCTCCAGTTCATACATCCGCAAGATCGCGACATCACGATAATCGTGAATATGAGGAAACTGAACATTGGTCATGCCAATTTCTTGGCCTTGATAAATGAACGGCGTTCCTTGCATGAAAAAGTACAGCGCGCCGAGCGCCTTCGCGCTTTCCGCCCAATACTCGCGGTCATTCCCCCATGTCGACACGGAGCGGGGCACATCGTGATTTTCCAAAAAGAGCGCATTCCAGCCCCGGTTTTCCAGCCCTTTTTGCCACTTCGTCAATGTTCGCTTCAACCGCCGAACATCGATCGATCCATCAGCTTGGCGTTGCCATAACCCTAAATGTTCAAACTGAAAAATCATATTGAACACACCATGCTCTTCTCCGACCCATTGTTCGGCTTCCTCGACCGTCACGCCGTTCGCCTCCCCGACGGTCATTACATCGTAACGTGCAAACGTTTGCCCCTTGAGCTCTCGCAAATAGTCCATAATCCCCGGCTGATTCATATGGCCGGCAAACGACGGCACGTATTTCAGCCCTTTCGGATTCGGCAAATCGGGAAGCCCTGGTTTTTTCTTAATATGGGAAATGGCATCGACGCGGAAGCCATCGATCCCTTTCTCCAACCACCAGTTGACCATGTCATACAGCGCCCGGCGCACCTCATCGTTTTCCCAATTCAAATCCGGCTGCTTGACATCGAAAATGTGCAAATAATACTGTCCCGTTTGTTCATCGTATTGCCATGCCGAGCCGCCGAAGATGCTCTCCCAATTGTTCGGCTCGCGCCCGTCTTTGCCGTCGCGCCAAATATACCAATCGCGCTTCGGGCTGTTCAGCGATGAGCGCGATTCGATGAACCACGGGTGCTCATCGCTCGTATGGTTGATGACCAAATCCAAAATGATTTTCAACCCGCGCCGATGGGCTTCGGCGAGCAGCTCATCAAAGTCGGCCATCGTTCCGAATTCATCCATAATCGCTTGATAATCGCTAATATCATATCCATTATCGGCATTGGGCGAGCGGTAAATCGGGCAAATCCAAATAATGTCGACCCCAAGCTCGACAAGATAATCGAGCTTCTCAATGATGCCGCGAAGATCGCCAATGCCGTCGCCGTTGGAATCCATAAAACTGCGCGGATAAATTTGATAGGCGACGCCCTCTTTCCACCACGTTTTCTTCAAGGCTGCTCCTCCTTTGTGCACACGTTTTCACTATTAACTGTACAACACATCTCCGTCGTGCACAACTCTCTTTTCCAAAAAAACAGCCGCTTGGCCGAGAGCAGACCGACTCCCGCCAAGCGGACGACGTTTTCCCATTTCATCGCCGAGCAGCCAAGCGTTCTTCATAAAGCAAAGCCCGCCAAGGACGTTCTCACGCCCGAGGACCGCCCATAACGACTCCATATGAGCGATGCCATTTAGCAGCGGCAACACCATCGTCGCCTCTCCGACATACGGTTTGGCATCAGCGATCGCGCCGGTCAAATGATAGGCTTTGCTTGCAAACACGACAACGTCAAACGGTCCATCGTGTCCTCCCCCGCAACGATCAGTTTGGGCCTCAACACGGCGTCACCGTGCACGCTACGGATGACGAGCCCCCGTTCTTCCAACTCTCGTTTTCTCCTCTCGCGAACAAGAAAGGCAACATCCACCCCTTTTTCCAGCAGCCGTCCGCCGAAATAGCCGCCGACAGCCCCCGCTCCAATAACGAGAACGCGCATCGTATCCCTCACTCCTTCCTTACCTAAAAGACTGGTGATTTAACAGGAAATTCGGTTGAACAGAGGGATTTCTGAATTTGAGAAACCTTATATGAAATCGGTCTTTGTCTGAATGAAAAACAGGCATGCTCAAGGAAATCATTGTTTTTCACCGGACCTCTAAGCCATCTCGTATCCTGCCGTACGGCCATGGAAACGCCATGACCGTGGGCAAGAAGAAAAAAGGAAGAAGAGGACGTGCCTCTTCTTCCTTCGAGGCCGCTAGCAGCAGCGCGACACTTTGCCGCCTTTGGCATTGTAGCGCGCCTCTTGCGCCTCGCAGAAAAACTCTTTCCGCGACTTGATCGGCTCGCCAGGATGATGGGTTTTCATATGTTCGACATATTTTTCATAGCTCGGCACGCCGACAAGCAAATCTAGAAACTGGCGGCGATAAGCCAAAACGTTTTTCAGCCATTTAGGCATAGTGCTTCGCTCCCTCTCCGTCGCGCGGCACGTACGGCGCTTCTTTGAGCGGCACGTGTTTGTTTTGCAGCACCTTGATCCAAATATTGAGCGCGGAAATCAGCATAGCAATGACAACGAGCATGAAAATCGCGCACAATGTCGCATCAATGTAGTCGTTCATAATAATTTGCCGCATTTGCGCCTCATTCGTTGCCGGCGCTAAAATTTTGCCTTGGCTCAAGCTGTCTTGGAACAGTTTCGCATGCGACAAGAAACCAATTTTGACATTTTCATGGAACAGTTTTTGATACCCGGCCGTCAGCGTGACGACAAGCAACCACGTCGTTGGCACGAGCGTCACCCAGACATACGCTTTTTTCCCCATTTTAAACAGCACCGTCGTAGCAAACAGCAAAGCGATGCCGGCCAACATTTGGTTGGCGATGCCAAACAGCGGCCAGAGCGTGTTGATGCCGCCGAGTGGGTCGATGACGCCTTGATACAAAAAGTAGCCCCACGCCAGTACGCAAAGGGTCGTGGCGATCAAGTTCGAGACGAGCGAATCCGTTTTGCCGAGCGGTTTGTAGAACGTCCCCATAATATCTTGGATCATAAAACGACCGACGCGCGTGCCAGCGTCAATAGTCGTCAAGATGAACAGCGCTTCGAACAAGATGGCAAAGTGGTACCAGAACGCCATGAGCGCCTTGCCGCCGATGGCGCTTGATAAAATGACCGCCATCCCGATCGCCAACGTCGGCGCCCCGCCCGTACGCGATAACACCGTTTGCTCGCCGACGTCTTTCGCCAGCTCCGTCAGCATATCGGGGGTGATCGTAAATCCCCACGATGACACGACTTTTGCTGCTTGGACAACATCCGTGCCGATGACAGCCGCCGGGCTGTTGATGGCAAAATAGGCTCCCGGCGTCAAGACGCAAGCCGCCACCATCGCCATCACCGCGACGAACGACTCCATCAGCATCGCGCCGTAGCCGATCGGGCGCGCATGGCTTTCACGCTCAATCATCTTCGGCGTTGTGCCGGATGACACGAGCGCGTGGAATCCAGACACCGCGCCGCAAGCGATCGTAATGAACAAGAACGGGAACAGATTGCCGGCAAACACCGGACCAGTGCCATCGATAAATTTCGTCACCGCCGGCATTTGCAAGTCAGGCGTGACAACGAAAATGCCAAGCGCAAGGCCAACGATCGTGCCAATTTTCAAAAACGTGCTCAAATAATCGCGCGGCGCCAACAAGAGCCACACCGGCAAAGCCGAAGCGACAAAGCCATAAATGATCATTAAGATGGCGATCGTTTCCCCTTTTAGCGTAAACATCGCCGAGAGCGTCGGGTGCTCCGCGACATATTGCCCGACCACGATCGACAAAATCAACAGCACAAATCCTCCAAGCGACGCTTCAGCAACGCGCCCTGGACGGATGAAGCGCATATAAATGCCCATCAAAATCGCAATCGGGATCGTCGCGGCGATCGTAAACATCCCCCACGGGCTTCCGACAAGCGCTTTCACAACGACGAGCGCCAACACCGCCAATAAAATAATCATAATGCCCAAAATACCGAGCGCTGCGATAAAGCCCGTCACCGGCCCCATTTCCTCTTTAATCATCTCGCCAAGCGACTTCCCGTTGCGGCGCATCGAAGCAAACAAAATCACAAAGTCTTGCACCGCTCCGCCGAGCACAACGCCGATCACAATCCAAAGCGTCCCCGGCAAATACCCCATCTGCGCGGCCAAAATCGGCCCGACAAGCGGTCCAGCGCCAGCGATGGCGGCGAAGTGATGCCCGAACAACACCCATTTGTTTGTCGGAACATAGTCTTTTCCGTCATTGAACACTTCCGCCGGCGTTTTCCGGTTATCATCAAGACCAAATACGTTGCGGGCGATAAACCGGCTGTAGAAGCGATAGGCGACCGCATACGTGCAGACGGCAGCGACGATCAACCACATGGCGTTGACCGACTCGCCGCGGCTTAAAGCCAAAATGGCGAACCCTGCGGCTCCTAGAACCGAGATCAGGCCCCATAACAAGATCGATTTTAGCCCCTTCACACGCTTTCCTCCTTTAGCGATAATCCAGATTCTTTCGATTACAATTATATTAATTATATTGCGAAAAATCAAAAGAAGTTTTTTTCTTATACATATGGCGTGTTTGGTTTTATAGTAAAACTTATCCATTTAGCTATTGCAAAAAAGCATAAAATCGAAGAGGAAAGCGAAAAATGTAATTGCGCGCCGCTGGGCTGAATCTTATGCTCCCACTCACTTCTTTTTGCTCTTGCTTCATCGCGCAACAACCAGAGCAGCGGTCACAAAACATTATTTTAGCAAAGGGTCGAGAAAGTGAAAGCCATCGAAGCATTGTTATGGAGCATCGCCTTGCCCGGTTTCGGGCAGCTGTTAAACAAAAAGTATGTCAAAGGAATCGCCTTGATTTTTTTAGAGCTGCTCATTAACACGCAATCGCGGTTTAACGAAGCCATTCGCCTCAGCTTTTTAGGGCGCACCGATGAAGCGGCGGCCATGGTGGATATCGGCTGGCTCATGTTTTATCCTTGTTTGTACTTTTTTGCCATATGGGACGCGTTTAAGGATGCCGGCGGCGGCCAAACACCGTATTCGTTTTTGCCGTTTGTTTTCTCCGCTTACTCTGTGACGGTCGGTTTAATGTATTCATTCGATGTCAAAGTTGCGGGCGTCTTTTTTGGGCCGATTTGGCTGCCCATTTTATCGGTCATTCCTGGATGGGCCGTTGGACGATTGCTGCAAGTCGTTCTGCTGAAATGGAGGCGGCCGTCTGCTCCATAACCACCCATCAAAAAAAGCCGCCAATCATTCGTTGGCGGCTTTCGGCTGCGGTTCTTTGGCGGCTTTCCTTTTTTTCAGCGTTCCAACCGTGATGACAGCGGCCACAACAAGCAGTTCAAATCCGTATTTGATCACAGGGTTGGCAAAGTACTCTTTCAAAAACGGCTCGCCGACGATCATTTTTGATGCTGTCCAAGCGAGAACGCCAGCGCCGATCGTGATAATGATCGGGAAGCGTTCAATCCATTTTAAAATGAGCGTGCTGCCCCATACCATGATCGGAACAGAAATGAGCAGCCCAAGGACAACAAGGAGAAAACTTCCATGCGCGGCACCGGCGACCGCCAACACGTTGTCAAGCCCCATCAACGCATCGGCAATAATAATCGTGCGCATCGCTTCCCATAAACTTCCCCCGGCCTCAATATCATCGTGCCCCTTTTCCTCAACGAGTAGCTTGTAAGCGATCCAGACAAGCAAGAGACCGCCAACAAGCAAGAGACCTGGAATTTTAAGAAGCCATACAACGAAAATCGTTGCCAACGCCCGAACAGCAACAGCGCCAACCGTTCCCCAAATGATGGCCTTTTTTTGCTGATGCTTTGGCAAGTTGCGGGCCGCGAGCCCGATGACAATCGCATTATCCCCCGCCAAGACAAGGTCAATAATGATAATGGAAAGCAACGCTGTCCAAAACTCTGGAGAAAAGAAATCCACACCATCATCCCCCTTTATAGGTTATATTTTTCTTTTAATGAAACTGGAGCCATCTTAACGACTTGCTGCAAAATAAACATGAAAACGGCCAAATCATCGATAAAACCAAATAACGCCAGAAAATCAGGAATAAGATCAAACGGCAGCGCCATATACAGCAGCAATAACCCAACCGCGAATGCTTTTTTTCGCATCGGCACATCGCCGGAGACGAAAAATTCAAGCAAAAACGGAAGAAAGCGTCGGACGTTTACGATGAAGCGAAGTCGTTTCCACCACTTGCGCACGTCATCTCCCTCCGTTCATCATCGTTTATCCCATTAAGAATCGAGCCCATCTTCCTTTACGATTAGCTTCCCCCTTCCGTTTCATAAAAATAAGAAAAGACCTTTGCCATACTTGGTAAAGGTCTTTAAGCAAACAATGACCTTTACCGCAGCAGGTAAAGGTCTCGCTAACAACGTCACCGTTGCCAACAAAGCCGAGGGCGAGAACTGCGCCCTGAACTGACGACTTTGCTGTTAAAGCTACTCCCCTTTAACAAAACGATATCGCTTTGTTCAACTTTATCATATTCAATATTGATACGACCTGTCAATCCATTTGTGCCGAAACATCACACAAAAAGGCGATGTTTCCACACCGACCAAGCGCCAACATGGCGATGTGCGTTTGCTGCCCCCGTTTTTCGCGCTACGGCCCAGCGGTGAATTTCAGCCCTATAATCCCGATGAGAATCAATAATAAAAAGAGGATCCTCGGCGCGTTGACGGGTTCGTTTAAAAACATCATGCCAATGACGACCGCCCCAAGCGCCCCGATTCCTGTCCATACCGCGTAGGCGGTGCCGATCGGCAATGTTTTAGTGGCCATCGATAAAAAGTAAAAACTGGCGGCCATCCCCAAAACGGTGACGACAGAAGGCCAAAGGCGAGTGAATCCCTCCGTATATTTCAGCGCAATGGCCCAGACAACTTCAAATACGCCGGCGACAACTAAGTATATCCACGCCATGTTTCATTCCTCCTTTCAAAAAAGAAAAAAGCCGTGAGAAATATCAAAATGATACTCCTCCCGGGCTTTTGTCCCTCCGTGTACGCGAGAATGTCGCGCGTTTTCTCTCGGTCGCAGGCCAGCCGCAAAGCAGCCGCGGAACCCTAGAAAACCTGTTTCTTCGTTTTTCCGCCTGTTATTGTACCATGTTTGCGGCCAACCGGCCACTGATTTGACCATCGTGCCGCCCGCACAGCAAGAAAGCAGACGGGACATGCCCACCTGCCTTATACCGGATCGTTATCCACATCGCTGTACGACTCAATCGCTTGGTCGAGCGCCCGATAGGCCTCAGCGAAGGCGTTTGTCGCCGATTCATCTCCCGCCTCGGCCAGCTCCATTCGCGCATTGCGCGCGTGAGTCACCGCGCGGATGACGTCTTCGATCATTTGCCGCTTGTCCCCGGCGCTCGCTTTTACTTGTTCAAGCTCATGAATCGCCCCATCAAGACTCGCCGAGTGCGGTTCGTGAAACGATTGTTCCAGCTGCTCTTTTACACGCTGCAATACTTCTTTCATGATCGCCCATCCTTTCTTGATGTCTTGTCATCCGCTAGTGTGGGCGATCGGCGGCAAACTATGCATGAACGAAAAAATGGTATTTACTCGTTTACGTGCCCATCTTTCAAACCAGCCCAAAACGCGGCGATGATCGACAGAGCGACGATGATCATCGGCGCATACATGATCAAAAATGTTTGCATCATCCTTTCCCTCCTTCCCATTTTCCTTTCACGTACGACTTGTTAAACAAGAAAAGGCGCATAAGCAAATAAAGTGACGGAATTAATAACAGGAGGCCGGCAATAAACGCAACGATCAACGCCATAGCCATCGTCTCATTCGTAAACCCGTCATAAATGGTCAAATACGGGTATAACAAATACGGATAATGTGAAATGCCATAGGCATAAAAGGCGAACGCATATTGAAACAAAAGCGCAATAAATGCCCAGCCGAACCGCCGTTGCCGCCAAAGCAGCCAAACGGTGGCGACAAAAAACAAAAAAGAGACAGCCAGCATCCATGCCACGTTCCATAGGTTGGCGTAATGCTCGGGATTATGGTAGCGGAGCTGATAAATAATGAGCAGCGCTGACAACATCGTCGGCCCGCTCCAAAGAAGAGCGTAGCGGCGCAACAGCGCCCGCGCCCGTTCATCCTTGGCCGCGTCCGCATAATACGTTAAGAAAACGGCAGAAATGTAAAGAACGCTCGTCACACTTAACAGCACAATGCTCCATGACAACGGGCTTGCAAACAGCTTCCCATAATCAAGCGCAACGCCTGAGGCGCCTGCCTCTACAAACCCGCCTTCGGAAATCGTCAACACAATGGACAGCGAGGCCGGAATAAACAACCCTGTCAATCCATAAGCGATTAAATACCAGTTCCGTTCCGTCCCCCCATACGTATGAAACGCGTAGTACGAGCCACGAATAGCTAACAAAATGATCGAGATGCTCGCCGGGACAAGCAAAATAGAACCATAATAATACGCCGTTTTCGGAAAAAAGCCGACCATGCCGACAAAGAAAAAGACAAGAAAGACGTTCGTCACTTCCCATACAGGGGAAAGATAGCGCTGAATGATGCGGTGCAAAATATGCTGTTTGTTTGCCCAATGGCTATAGGCGCTGAAAAACCCGGCCCCGAAATCAATCGAAGCAACGATAATGTATCCGAACAAAAACAGCCATAACACCGAGATGCCTATGACTTCGAGCGTCATGGCGCCACCTCCCCGTTATTGGCCCGCTCTGCCAGCTCCCGTTCAACCGGGTTGCGGCGGAACATACGGACGAGCACTGTTGCGCTTGCAATTACTAACACCATATACAAAAGGCAAAACAACACAAGCATCGTATCAACATGCGCAGACGATGTCGCTCCTTCCGCCGTTTTCATATAGCCGCGCAAAATCCACGGCTGCCGCCCGACTTCCGCTAAGTACCATCCCGCCTCAATCGCAACCATCGCCAGCGGCCCTCCCGCCACCAAGAGTCCAAAAAACCACTTTTTCGCCGTCCATTTCCAGCGGAAAATCGATCCGAGCCAATACGCGGCTGCGACCACCATTAAAAACACCCCGATCGTGACCATCACATTGAATAAGTAATGAATGTATAGCGGCGGACGCTCATCTTCTGGAATATCATTTAATCCAGTCACAACCGCAGCGGGATGGTTATGGGCTAAAATACTGAGGGCGTATGGAATTTCTAAAGCATATTTCACTTCCCCGTCTTCTCCGAGCGTGCCGAACAGAATCAACGGTGCATGGGAGCCCGTTTCAAAATGCCATTCGGCGGCCGCTAGCTTTTCTGGCTGGTATTCGGCTAAAAATTTACCCGATAAGTCACCAACTAATGCACTGGCTACTGAAAAAATAAACGCCGTTTTCATCGTTAAATGAAGTGCCTTGCGATGATAAATGTGACGATTGCCTTTCCATAAATGCCAAGCCGCGATCGAAGCAAGCACGAATGCTGACGTCATATACGCCGTCGCCAGCACATGGGCGACTTTCGTCGGCATCGCTGGGTTGAACATCGCCGCGATCGGATCGATGTTGACAAGCTCGCCGTTTTTCACCTCAAACCCTTGCGGTGTATTCATAAATGCATTCACCATCGTAATAAACATCGCTGATGCCGAAGAGCCGATCGCCACCGGGATAAGCAAAAGCAAATGTTTTTTCTGATTTTCAAACCGATCCCATGTATACAAATAAATACCGAGGAAAATCGCTTCAAAAAAGAAGGCGAACGTCTCCATGAACAGCGGCAAGCTGATCACCTGGCCAGCCAGCTGCATAAAGTTCGGCCATAAAAGCGACAGCTGCAAGCCGATCGCTGTCCCTGTCACCACGCCAACCGCTACGGTGATGACAAAACCGCGCGTCCAGCGGCGAGCGAGCAAAATATAATGCATATCACGTTTGCGAATCCCAACCCATTGGGCAATCGCGATCATCAGTGGAATCCCGACGCCGATCGTGGCATAAATGATATGGACCGTCAGCGTCAATCCCGTCAAAATACGGCTAAGCAGCACCGGATCGTAGCTATTCACGATTCATCCCCCCTTATGAAAACAAGCGGCCAATCAAGGAAAGCAAGACAACAGCCGCAACAGCAAAGCTAACGAACACAAGCGTTTTTTCGTGTCGTTCCCACATACGCATCCCCCGGAAAAATAATCAATGAATACTTTGTGACAAATTTCACAAATAATCTACTTCTTATTATTTCATAAAATCAGCGGTACTGTCCGACCTAATTTTGAATAATTTGTGTCGTTTTTCACATATTCATCGTGACAAACAAAAAAGCAGGATGTCCCTGCCTTTCATCATCACAAATATTTTCGATGCACCGTTTTCCCGTCATACGTAAACAATATCGGCTTTTCTTCAACGACCGTCTCCATATGAACCGGACGGCCCCACAACTGATAAATGTACGGGAGCACCTTTTCCAAATACTTCAGATCGAGTTCGATCCCTTCATACCAATGCTTCAAATACAACTCGCCGTTGCGCATATAATCGCCGTCATTGACCGTGATATACGGGAATCCGCCGTTGACTCGCATGCTGACGAGTTGATCGCGGATATGCTCCCAGTTTTTGTCGACGATTTTATATTCTTTTCCTTGTTTCTGGAACAAATACATATCTTCGCGCATGACGAGCTCTTTCGTCAAATAGTTGCGCAGAAACGAAATGTCCGACTCCAGTTCGCGCACTTCAAAAATTTTCGCCCGCCCCGATCCGGGCTTGACACCGTATTTTTTCATCTCCTCGGTCGGGTTGTTCCAACGCTCTTCAATGTCTTCGAAAATTTTCAACCCTAAATAGTACGGGTTAATGCCGGTGCGCGACGGCTGCACGACGTTGGCGTTCAGCTTCGCAAATTCAATCGCTTCATCGCTCGTCAAGTCCATCTCGCGCAAAATGCGCTGATGCCAATACGTCGCCCAGCCTTCGTTCATGATTTTCGTCTCGAGTTGGGGCCAAAAATAAAGCATTTCCTCACGCATCATCGTCAAAATATCGCGCTGCCAGTCCTCAAGCTCACGGCTGTATTCTTCAATGAACAACAGCACGTCTTTTTCCGGCTGCGGCGGAAATTTGCGCCGTTTTTTTCGCGGCGGCGCTTTTGGCTTGTTTCGTTCATCAAGCGACCAGAGATCGTCATACGGCGTTGGCGCTTTCGCCTCCTCTTCTTCTTCATACACTTCCGTATCTTCCCACGTCCATGACAGCTTCGGCCGCAGGAGCGAGGGATCAATATGCTCTTGAATCGCCAAGACGGCGTCTAAAAATTTCTCCACTTCCAGTTTTCCATATTGATGTTCATAGCGCTTAATTCGCTCCGCTGTCGCCGCCATGCTTTCCACCATATCGCGCTTTGTGTTGCTGAAGCGGACGTTGTTTTTGAAAAAGTCGCTGTGCGCCAACACATGGGCGACGATCAGTTTGTTTTGGATCAGCGTATTCGTATCAAGCAAAAACGCGTAGCAAGGGTCCGAGTTGATGACGAGTTCGTAAATTTTGCTTAACCCTAAGTCGTAATGCAGTTTCATTTTGTAAAACTGTTTGCCAAAGCTCCAATGGGAAAATCGCGTCGGCATCCCGTAGGCGCCAAACGTGTAAATAATGTCCGCCGGGCAAATTTCATAGCGCATCGGATAAAAATCAAGGCCAAATCCTTCGGCAATTTCCGTAATCTCCGCAATGGCCCGCTCCAGCTCTTTCAGCTCGTCCTGCCGCATCGAATCCCCCCTTTTCTTCTTACCACAATGTATGAGGGAAACGGCGGTTTGATACGTTCGATCGTTTGGCATGAACGCGCAGCGCCCCATTTTCATTTGTGGACCGTTGGCTTATAATGGTCATATACAAGAAATCGCGGCAAAGCGTGGTGGTTATTTGCAACATTATTTGCACCATCTCGTCGACCATTTCGGCTATATCGGCATTATGATCGCGCTCATGCTTGGCATCGTCGGGCTGCCGATTCCTGATGAATTGCTGCTGACCTATGCCGGCTACCGCGTATCGACCGGTTCGTTTTCCTATCCGCTCGCTTTCCTTTTTTGCTGGCTTGGCGCCGTTATAGGCATCTCGCTCAGCTACACGCTCGGAATTGCGTTTGGGTTGCCGTTTTTACACCGATTTGGTCCTAAACTCCACGTGACGGAAAAACGGCTCGAGCAAACGAAAGCGCTGTTTGTGAAACTCGGTCAACTGTCCTGTTCATTTGCTATTTCATCCCCGGCGTTCGGCATCTCGCCGCTTTTTGGGCCGGGACGAACGCCTACCAATGGCGAAAGTTTGCCCTATTTGCCTACAGCGGAGCCATGGTGTGGGTGGCGGTTTTTTTGACGATCGGCGCTTATTTTGAAAGCCGCTGGACGGCCGTCAAACAATACCTCCACGCCTATCGCCCGTTTTTTCTTCTCGCCTTCGTGATCGCTTTCAGCTTCGCCCTCTTCTGGTGGCGGACGCAGCAAAAACGAAAAACACCGGACTGAACGCCGGTGTTTTTCGTTTTTCGGCTCCTGCTATACGTGTTCGGTCGAATCGCGGCGATACGTTTCCATGAGCAGGCCCATGAACAAGCCGAACCCGAACATCACCATCGAAGCGCCGATAATTCCAAGGCTGACAATGGTAAGGAAAAAGTCTTTGTTGTAAGCGCTTGCGATAAAACTGAGCAAAAAAAGCGCTGTTCCGACCGTTAAGCCGACGGACGCCATCCATTTGCACATGTTGGTCATTTGTTGTCCTTCATGTCGTTGATTCATTCTCATCATCCCCTTACTTAGAGGATACTATTCTTGTCACAAAATTGCAATATTTTCTTTTCTTTTTTCTCCTCCGTTTCGGGTATAATTTATATTTTGCCTTCTGTCACAACATTTACAGGGCAACAAAAACGGAGGACGTCATACACTAACAATGACTCCTTCCCAACAAAGGAGGCATGCCGCTTGAACACCGTCGACTACGATAAGGCGCTCTATTACACGCATCGCTCGGAATGGGATAACTTGCTGATTTTAATGGTGCGCACGCCCGATGATATGCTATCCAAAAAAATCGAAAAGTTCCTTCATGCTTATAATTTCGAGCATGATTACTCGATCATTCAAGAGCGGCTCCACGCTCTGTTGCGCTACATCGATCATGCTCTTGAAGTCAGTGAACAACAAATGGGGACGGAAGCGTACGCCCATTTTTACTCCTAAAGCAAGCGGGGAATTGGTTTTTCGTCCAATTCCCCCGCCGCTGTTTGTCTGCCCGTTACGGAGCGTAAGAAGGCGACACCGCGCGCAAGACGTCGTGCACTCGCCGCATGACGGCACCCGTCAGCGCGGCCAACTTCTCCTCGCTGTCTTGGAGCGATGTCCCTTTCACGCCAAAGTACGCTTTCATTTTCGGTTCCGTCCCTGACGGACGCAAACAAAACCACGAGCCATCCTCCAATACGTATTTCAACACGTTCGAAGCCGGGAGGGTGAGCGCCGTTTTCTCTCCGGTGACTGTGTTCGTCCGCTCCCTTGTTTTGTAATCCTCGATCACCGTCACCTTTTTCCCCGCGACCTCCACCGGCGGCTGCTGCCGGAACGAAGCCAAAATCGCGGCGATCGCCTCCGCTCCTTCTTTCCCCTTTAACGTGAGCGATTGTTGCCCTTCACGATAGTAGCCGTATTTGGCAAACAATTGAAGAAGCCCTTCATACAACGACAGCCCTTGCTGCTTGTAAAAGGCGCACACTTCCGCCGCCAGAACAGCCGCCTGCACAGCATCTTTATCGCGAACGAAGTCGCTGATCAAATACCCGTAGCTTTCTTCATACCCGAACTGGAACACATACTGTCCCGTCTGTTCGTATTCCTTGATTTTTTCCCCGATGAATTTGAACCCGGTCAGCGTATCGACCGTCTCCAAACCGAACGAGGCGGCGATCGCCCGCCCAAACTCGGACGTGACAATCGTCTTTAAGACGACCCCATTGGGTGGAAGCAATCCCTTTTCTTTGCGCTGCGACAGCAAATAATGAAGCAGCAGCGCGCCCGTTTGGTTGCCGGTTAAGACGATGTACTCCCCTTCCCCATTTTTTACCGCAATACCGAGCCGATCCGCGTCCGGATCGGTGGCGATGAGCAGATCGGCGTTCACTTGTTCGCCAAGCTCGATCGCCATGGCAAACGCTGCATGCTCTTCCGGATTGGGCGAAGCGACGGTTGAAAAGTTCGGATCCGGCTGTTCTTGTTCCTTGACGACAAAGACGTTTTGGTAACCGAGCTCGGCGAGCGCGCGACGCACCGGCTTGTTTGCCGTGCCGTGAAGGGGCGTAAACACGATCGTCATCTTTGTTTCCTTGGCCAGCTCCGGATGCAGCGAAATCGTTTTGACGGCGTCAATGTACGCGTCATCGATTTCTTTGCCGATGATCCGAATCAGTCCTTTTTGCTTTAATACTTCCTCATCCTCAACACAAACAGCGAGCTCATTCTCGACTTCATTGACATAACGAATGACCTCGTCGGCGACAGCGGGCGGCAGTTGTCCGCCGTCTTCGCCGTACACTTTATAGCCGTTGTATTCCGGCGGATTATGGCTCGCGGTGATGACGATGCCGGCAAACGCCCGCAAGTGCCGAACGGCAAACGACAGCTCTGGGGTCGGGCGCAATTCGTCAAACACATACGCTTGAATGCCGTTTGTGGCCAACGTTTTCGCCGCCTCCATCGCGAATTCCGGTGATTGATGCCGCGAATCATAAGCGATCACGACACCGCGCCGCTTCGCTTCATCGCCAAACGATTGTATGTATCGGGCCAATCCTTCCGACGCTTTCCGGACCGTATAGATGTTCATGCGATTCGTTCCGGGGCCAAGTTCCCCGCGCATGCCGCCGGTGCCAAACTCGAGATTTTTGTAAAAGCAATCTTCGAGCCACCGTTCATCGTCGCGACGCTGCTCTAGGCGTTGCCGCAATTCCGGATGCAGCTGCGGTTCGCGGAGCCATTGTTCGTATTTTTGTCTCCACCCCATCCATTTTACCTCCCGTTTTTCTTTCTCCTGTTTATGTATTCGTTCTCATCATACAATATACCTGCCAAAAGGAAAAGGATGCCTCGAAAATAAAGGCATCCTTTTTCTTCCGTTATCCTTGCGGCTGCGACGGCTCAGAAATGTTGGTCAACGCTTGTTCCGCCGCTTCATTCGAAGCGCTGTTCGTCGCGATGTCCCCTAAAGCAACGATGCCTTGAAGCTGGTTGTTTTCAACGATTGGCAAGCGACGAACTTGATGCTGCGCCATGACGTTAGCGGCATCTTGAACGCTCATGTTCGGCGTGCCGGTGACGACTTGATTCGTCATCACCTCAGCGACTTTGACGGTCGCCGGGTTTTTCCCTTGGGACGATACGCGCAGCGTAATATCGCGGTCGGTGATCATCCCTTTCACTTGCCCGTTTTCCACAACCGGAAGCGCGCCGATATTTTTTTGGCTCATGATTTGCGCTGCTTCTTGCACCGTTTGATTCGGTGAAATGGTCGCGACGTTTTTCGTCATAATGTCTTGCACTTTCGTTCCGCTGTTGTTCGTCAATGTGATCCTCCCCTTTCACCGATTAGTTTGGCTCGTTTGCCCGAACGATATAGGTAGAAAATAATGCCGTTCTCCCCTTTCTTGTTGATGGACGCGTCGATTTCGGTCGATTATAATGAAGCTGAGCCGCAATCGCAAAGGAAAAGGTGAACCGCATTTCTTGCGCGCGAACGAAAGAAGGTGAACGGGATTGAAAAAGGAGACACGCGCGGAAAACTTGCTGCTGGCCGCTTGGGTGACAGCGCTGGTTGCCACGCTAGGGAGTTTGTATTTTTCCGAAGTGCTCGGCTTTGTTCCGTGCGACTTATGCTGGTTTCAGCGCATATTCATGTATCCGCAAGTCATCATTTTAGGGATCGCCATCGTCCGCAAGGAGTTTTCCACTGCCCGTTACAGTTTGGCGTTATCGGTGATCGGCGGCTTGATTTCGCTCTATCATTACGCTTTACAAAAAATACCTGTTTTTCAGCATTACGCCATCCAATGCGGCCGCATCCCGTGCACAGGGCAATACATGAACTGGCTAGGTTTCATTACCATCCCGTTTCTGGCCCTTACCGCTTTTTTGATCATCGCATTGCTAAGCGTTGCCGTGATGCGCCAGCAAAAAAGGAGGAACAACGTTTGAAAAAACTGGTGATCTGGGGTGGGTTGGTCGCTGTTTTGTTTGCTGTTATTGCTTGGATGACAAAGCTTGAGCAAAAAGAAGAAGCAAAAGGAAATCCATTCCATAAAAGCCGTTTGCATCCGGCCACCGTCGATCAGCTTGATGATCCAAACTACCGCAACATCATTTTGCCCGCTGAGCTCAAACGGGAGTTGGCCGAGGGCAAGCCGCTGACCGTCTACTTTTACAGTCCGTTATGCCAGCATTGCCAGCGGACGACTCCCATTGTCGTGCCGTTGTCCAAACAGCTCGGCATCGATTTACAACTGTTCAACTTGCTTGAATTCGAAGAAGGTTGGGACGACTACCGCATTGAAGCGACCCCGACGATCGTCCACTACGAGGGCGGCAAAGAGACGAAGCGAATCGAAGGGTACCATGAAGAGCAAACGTTCCGTGAGTTTTTCTCCTCCATCTCCCGGTCAAAATAAAGAGGAGCTGCGCCTTTCGGCTAAGCTCCTTGTCCGTTCACATCACCCACTCGCTGGCCGCAGGAACGTACTGGCTGCACGGGAACGCGCGCTTTTTGGCGAATTGGTTCGCTTGAAAAGGGAAAGTAATGCCATAACGGGCCAAAATGGTTTGATTGCGGACAAACAACCATTCATACGGCTCACATTCCCCTCGCTCCCCGATCCACTCGATCACCGTAATGAGCGACTGCAATGCCGAGATGATGTGGAACGCTTCCTTCATCGTCCCGTTGTATGTAACACGCTCGTGGTCCAGCGAAAGAATGCCCCATTCCTCGAATTGCCGGATTTGCTCGTCATCAAAGTAATAAGGGAAAATCCCACTGTAAAAGTAGTTGAGCAAATAATGCATGTAGTTTTCTTGCTCTGGAGTTACCGCATACATCATTTTCAACGTTTATCCCACCTTTTCTCGCCGCCATGCTTGCGTTTTCCATCGTTCAGACGGATACTATGAGTGTATCATATTCGCTGTGGGGATTGAGGTAGAAAGTGTTTCCACGACTACAGGGAACTGGGAGGTGCGACAACGTTTGTGGAAACGAAAAGGGGACTGGCTCGAATGCATGATCCCGCGTTTCTGGAGCGGGTTGACCATTGAACAGTTGCTGAAAGAGGTGTGGGCTGCCTCGAAAAAACTCGCCCATCGGTGGCGAATGGAACAGGGAGTCAAACTGAACGGCCAAACGGTTTCATGGCGGACGGAACTGAAAGAGCGCGACCGCCTGCAGCTTTACGCCTACGAACCGGAGCCGTCTCTTCTCATTCCAGAATACCGGGAGCTTTCCGTGTTATGGGAGGACGACCATTTGCTCGTCTTGAACAAGGAAGCCGGCCTAGACGTTCATCCATCGGAACCGGGACAGACAGGCACGCTCGCCAACGCTGTTGCTTTTTATTTGCAATCGCAAGGAATCTTGACCAAAGTCCGCCATATCCATCGGCTTGACCGCGACACTTCCGGAGCGATTTTATTTGCCAAACATCCGCTTGCCGGAGCGACGCTCGATCGGCTGCTCGCCCGCCGCGCCATTAAGCGGACGTACGTCGCCCTTGTTCACGGCCATTTGTCGCCAACATCGGGGACCATTTCCGCCCCAATCGGCCGCGACCGCCATCATCCGACGCGCCGGCGCGTCTCAAAAACCGGAGCCGTGGCGGTGACCCACTATCGCGTGCTCGAAACGTTCCCGTCGACCTCGCTCGTTGAACTGAGCCTCGACACCGGGCGGACGCACCAAATTCGCGTCCATTTGGCGCATATTGGCCACCCGCTTGTCGGCGATGTGCTGTATGGCGGCCAGCCATCGTTCCATCGCCATGCGCTCCATGCTGTTAAACTGACATTCCGCCACCCGTTTACCAACGAAGAAGTCGTTTGCCTCTCACATTTCGCACCCTAACAAGGTCAAAACAAAGGATTTTTTATTTAGTTTTTCAGAATAACTTTTTGACCAACACAACGAGCGATGGCTATCCTTTTTTTACCATCGCTGGTCGTTCCGTATGACGTTACACGTAAATGCTCTCATCCAGCCCCAACCCCTGCAGAATCCTTCGTTGTTCAGGGGTGAGGGAGCGATCCAGTGAGCGTTGGATGCGCCCATCCGGCAGCTCCAGGAGGACGACGTTCACATATTGAAACAGCTGAAAAATCGCCTGTCCCGTCGGCCGGGTCAGCTTGCGGCCTCCAGGACCCTTCAACGGGTGTTCTGGAGTAATAAACTGACGCACTCGGCGCTGAAAAACGCGGTAAATCGCCAAGGCCAACAGAAACAAATAGCCTAATACTGCGACCCGTTCTGGTTTTTTGACGTAAATCTCATCCGTGAAAAACGGATCTTTCAAAAAAGCGAAGTTCATTTCCACCGAGATCTGCCCTTTATATAGCTTCAAGATCTCTTGGGCATCCATTTGTTGGCCCTTCCATTCCTCCGGAACGGTCGTGACGAGGACAAACCGGGACGCTTTCCGTCTTGCCTGTTCCCACGCGTTTTGGTCGAATTCGACGTCAAGGCGCAAGAGATACCGCGTCTCCATCTCGGGTTCCGCCCCTTTTTTCGGCCGTCCGCGCCGTTTTTTCGGGCGTACGATCTCTTCGATCGCGGCCTTGACCTGATGAAACCGTGGGCGAAGGGACATCTTGAGGGACGCCAAGGCTTGTTCAGCGTCTTCCCGGCACGAGAAAGGGTGGCGCTCCCAATGGGCTTGTTCCTCGCGAAGAAGCTCCGCTTCTTTGGTTCGTTCTTTTTCGAGCGTCTTTCCTTTTCGCTGGTCGAGCGCACTCGATTCGACGACGATCAGCCGAACGGGGTGGCCTTCATAGGTGGAGGATGTTTCCCATACCCGGTACGTGGCGCCGTTTCTCTCCGCCAGCGTAAAGGGTTCGCTCCACGGGATGTGAGGCGAATCGGCCTCCGCTAATGCCCGTTTCACGATCCGAAGCGACGAAGGGCCTCGGGTGATCAAAAAGGCGTTGGCCGCTTTGGTTTGCGCCAGAGTGTCTTTTGTCATCGCGGCGGAATCGGCCACGTAAATCCATTCGTCTTCCATCTTGGCTTGTTTGAGCTGTTCGTGGACACGGGACAGCACCTCCGGATTCCACGTTTTGTCAGGCAGGTTGCCGTCGTGCACATCGCCGTAAAACGGGATGCCGTCCTCGTTGCCGACCAGTCCGAAACCGATCTGTTTTTGCCAACGATGATGGCGGTTATAGCCATGTGTGATTTGTAAGGCCTCTAACGAGGCCGATTCATACGCGCCGTAAACGGTCTTGTCCGTCGTATCGGCGTGAAAGGCTCGGAGGGAAAGGCCTTCTTTGCGATAAATGTGAATCAAGCAAGTGCTGATCACCTTGTGAATATCGGCCTCATACAAGCGGTCGAGATGACGAGCCAAGGCATCGTCGTTCAACCAGGAAGGATGGAGACCGGGACGGATGAGTTTCTCTAGATCGATCTCCTGAGCCCATCGTTCCACGTGAACGAGGGCTTGCCGGCCGTCAAACATATTGTAGATGATGGCCTGAACGGCATCGCTGACTCGAGTCTGGCACTGTGGATCAACGGGAACGAGATGGTCAATCAATTGGGGCAGGCCCAGTTTCTTGAATAGGGCACTTATTATATTCAAATAATCATTACGATAGACCTTTTTGACTTGAACGTTCATGAGAGAAAAACTCCTTCACTTTCCTTGTGTGTCAAGGATTCATTCGACATCGGAACGAAAAAATCCTCCCGATTTTCGTCGAGAGGGTGCGAAATGTGAGTTGCCTCGCGCCGACGAGCGACTTTCCGGTCGATCTCTCGCCCCTCGCTCGCGAATAGAGCGATGAAAAAGCGGCGATGGGGCCTCACCGCCGGCGAATACCATAAAACGAAAGCCACTCCCCAAAGAGTTCACCAATTGAGGGAAACGGCGAAGCCGCTCTTTCCATCACGGCCGTTTCGCCTTCTATAAGGCCGATGAACAAAGCATGCATTATTTCAAGTATTTACCATTTGGGAAATGATGCTGAGAAGCGGTTGCGCGAGTCAATCACCGCCCCTCTAGAAGGCTGGTGAAAAACTGCTGTCACCACCAATTGGCGGCATTTTCATTCAGAGAAGAAAGCTGATTCTGCGAGGTTTCTCTCATTGAGAAATGGGTGGAACTCAGCGGTATTTTGCACGAAATCACCGCCCTTCTAGATTTCGCTTGCACGGCAGAACGGCAAAAGGCAGACGGCGTTTCCGTCTGCCTCACCAACGCAATGGCTCTTCTTCCGCCCGTGCCGGCTCCTCGTTTTCCTGCCCCAGCTCCGGCTGCTCGGGCTCTTTTTTTACCACTTCCAGCGTCTTCACATGATGGCCGTCCATTTCTTTCACTGTAAACAAATAACCATCGATTTCCACGCTGTCGCCGGTTTGAATGTCATAATGCTTCGTCAAAATCCAGCCGCCAATCGTATCAACATCGTCATCATCGATTTCTAACCCCAACAAATCGTTCACTTCACTAATGAGCACTTTGCCGTCCAAAATGAACCGCTCGTCAATTTTTTGGATCAATGGCGTCTCATCAATGTCGAACTCATCCTGAATTTCCCCAACAATCTCTTCCAAGATGTCCTCGACTGTCACAAGTCCGGACGTACCACCATATTCGTCCACTAAAATCGCCATATGGATGCGCTCTTTTTGCATTTTCACAAGCAAATCATGAATCGCAATCGATTCAATGACTTGAATGATGGGGCGGATGTAATCTTTCATTTGTTTTTCGTTTGACGGGTTGGCGATAAAGTCCGTAAATACTTCTTTCACGTTAATGAGTCCGAGTACATGGTCCTTGTCACCATCAATAACGGGATAACGCGTATATTTTTCTTCCCGGATGATCTCCAAGTTTTCCTTGACGCTTTTGTTAATATCCAATGCGACAATTTCCTTGCGCGGCACCATGATTTCTTTCGCCACGCGGTCATCAAAGCGGAAAATGTTGTTGACATAGCGATACTCAGATTGGTTGATCTCCCCGCTTTTGTAGCTTTCCGACAAAATGAGACGCAACTCCTCTTCCGAGTGGGCCAGTTCATGCTCCGCCACTGGTTGGAGACCAAACAGACGCGTCACTAACCGGGCAGCATTATTTAACGACCAAATCACTGGATACATGATTTTGTAAAACCAAATGAGCGGTTTGGCCGTCCACAGCGTAATCGCTTCTGCCTTGTGAATAGCGAACGTTTTTGGCGCCAATTCGCCAACGACGACATGCAAAAAGGTGATGAGCGAAAAGGAAATGATGAATGCTAAAACATGGGATACAGATTGCGATAAATGGAAGCGTTCAAACAGCGGCAGCAACATCCGCGCCACCGTCGGCTCCCCCAACCAGCCAAGACCAAGCGAAGTAAGGGTAATGCCCAGCTGGTTCGCCGATAAATAGCCGTCCAAGTTTGAAATCACCTTTTTCGCCGCAACCGCCCGTTTATTTCCTTCATTAATAAGCTGATCAATGCGCGAGCTGCGCACTTTGACAATCGCGAATTCGGAAGCGACAAAAAAGGCGGTGCAAGCGATCAACAATGCCACCAACAGCAAACTGGCTATGTCCAATTCGTCTCCGAGCGCGGATGAAGCGCCCAGATTACACCTCCTGCGCACTAAAGTTTCTACAGCACACTGATGCTACTTTAGGCCGCCAGCAGCGGGCGGCCCACCATCTTACGATTCCTCGTTGTTGTTCCCTTGGGTAAAAATCAACACATACTTCAACAGCTCAAACACCGCGATCAACGTTGCCGCCACATACGTCAACGCCGCCGCGCCGAGCACTTTATTCACGCCACGCGTTTCGTTTGGAGCGATGATCCCTTCAGCGAGCATAAACCGTTTCGCCCGCGCGCTCGCATTAAACTCGACCGGCAGTGTAATGACTTGGAACGCCACCGCCAGCGAGAAGAACAAAATGCCGAGACCGATCAATGAAAATTGTTGGAGCAAAAACCCAACAAGCAGTAAAAACGGAGCCACGCCGGAAGCCAAGTTCACAACCGGAAACATCCGGTGGCGAAGAACAAGCGCCGCGTACCCTTGCTGATGCTGAACGGCATGGCCGACTTCATGAGCGGCCACCGAAATGGAAGCGATCGATCGGCCGTAAAACACCGGTTCCGAGAGACGGACGGTGCGGGAAATCGGGTCGTAATGGTCCGAAAGCCGCCCTGGCACGACCTCTACCGGCACATGATGCAAGCCGTGACGGTCTAAAATCAGGCGCGCCACTTCCGCCCCTGTCAACCCCGATGAGGCCGGGACTTCAGACCAAGCATTGAAGTTGCTCGACACTTTCCACTGCGCCCAAAGCGAGATCAAGAAAGCGATAAAAATGAAAATATCCATCGGATGGAATAGCATCGCAGTACCCTCCGTTTTTTCAATGATGATCAAATGTGTATACTATTATTTATTGTACTTGTTCATCATTTCATACGTCAAACATGCCGCTTTGGTTTCCTTCCTCACCAAAAAACAGCGCCGGCGCGGGCGCTGTGTAGACGATCGTTTCGTCAAAAATTGAAATTGTCCGGGTCAGGGCCAATCCGCTTGTTCAAGTTCAATGCATCGATTCGTTTCATTTCCTCATCGGTCAGTGAGAAATCGAAAAGATCTGCGTTTTCCTTTATGCGTGCCGGCGTCACCGATTTCGGAATCGTGACAACGCCGTTTTGCAAATCCCAGCGCAGCACAACTTGCGCCGGCGTTTTCCCGTATTTCTTCCCAATCTCCATGATCGTCGGTTCGTTTAAAATTTCTCCGCGCATGAGCGGCGACCATGCTTCAAGCTGGATGCCGTTTTCCCGGCAAAACGCGTGCAGCTCTTTTTGCGTCAGGCGCGGATGGTACTCGACTTGGTTGACCATCGGCTTGATTTCGCAATCGGCCAACACATCTTGCAAATGATGGATTTGAAAATTGCTGACGCCAATGGCGCGCACATACCCGTCTTTATATAGCTTTTCAAGCGCCTTGTACGTCTCTTTGTATTTTCCTTTCACCGGCCAATGGACTAAGTACAAGTCAACGTAGTCAAAGCCGAGCTTTTTCAAGCTTGTATCAAACGCTTTCAGCGTCGTTTCGTATCCTTGGTCGGTGTTCCATACTTTCGTCGTCACAAATACTTGCTCACGTGGGATTCCGGATTCGCGGATCGCTTGCCCGACCCCTTCTTCGTTTTCGTAAAAAGCGGCCGTGTCAATATGGCGATAGCCCATTTCCAACGCGGTGCGCACCGCGCTTTTCACTTCCTCGCCCTCCTTGACTTTGTAGACGCCAAGGCCAACCCACGGCATGCGCACGCCGTTATGTAATACCGCGCAATCTTGTAAATGGTTCACGTCGCTTCCCCCTCCAACATCGGTATAGCTTTATTATGGAAAAACGGTGAAGAAAACGCAAAATATATGCACCAAACATCCCTGATCCGCTGCCGCCAAAAAAGCGAGGGACGCGCTCCCTCGCTCCATTATCCTTGCCCCTTTTTGACCCATTCAGCCACTTGCAGCGTGCGGCGGGTTTGATGTTTGACCGCTGCCTCAACGTTTTCTACCATGTTTCCATTTTGATCAACAGTCACGCTTGTTCCGTAGGGGTTGCCGCCCGCCGCAAAAATGACCGGATCAGTATAACCAGGCGCGGCAATAATGGCACCCCAATGATACATCGTCGTATACAGCTGCAAAATCGTTTGCTCTTGGCCACCGTGTGGGTTTTGCGCCGATGACATGGCACTGACGACTTTATTGATCAGCTTGCCTTGCGCCCAAAGTCCGCCGGTCGTATCCAAAAACTGTTTCATCTGCGCGGCGACGTTGCCAAAGCGCGTCGGTGTGCTGAATATGATGGCGTCTGCCCATTCCAAGTCCGCCGGTGTTGCGGTCGGCACGTCTTTTGTTTCCTCGATGTGCGCCTTCCAAGCTGGATTGGTTGCGATCGCTTCTTCCGGAGCCAACTCCGGCACCTTCAACACCTTCACTTCCGCTCCCGCTTCGTTCGCTGCTTCCTCTGCCCAACGCGCAAGCCGGTAGTTCGTTCCAGTCGAACTGTAATAAATAATCGCAAGTTTTACATTCATACCCGATCATTCCTCCTTTTTGGCAAGGGAAATTTCTTCCCACCTATTACGGTTTCCACTTCACCTTATTTCATTCTTCACCATTAAAAGGAACCGGAGCTCGGCCGCTCGTTTCCAAAAAAAACGCTTCCCTGCCGCGTTCGGTTCATTTGCGGCAAGAAAGCGTCCATCTTCCCCTCTCCAAACGAGCCCAGCTCCTTGCCGACCCTTCCCCGCCTTTGGCGGACGGGGGGAACGCTCGTTTTGAGCATCGGTCGGAGAGGCTAGTGATTTAATCGTAACTACCGCTTGGCAATACGAGAAAAACGTTGTTGCATCCGTTCTGCTTTTCCCGCGTTCCCCTATTCATGAAGGGAACGAGCGGTTTTTTCACCAGCCTTCCAAGGCGCCGCAGGACGGGATGCGTGACATTTTTCCTTTGGGTACTTGACCGCTTATTGGACGGCGGTCATACGGGCAGGCTCGGCTTCATTCCGATTCGGGTGAAATTCATTTTCCATTTTCGACACGACGACCGTGGCCACAGCGTTGCCGATAATGTTCGTAATCGCCCGCGCTTCCGACATGAAGCGGTCGACCCCAAGCAACAGGGCAAGGCCTTCAACCGGAATCATCGGGAACGCCGCCAAAGTCGCTGCCAACGTGATAAATCCGGACCCCGTAACTCCAGCTGCCCCTTTCGAAGTAAGCATCAGTACGCCGAGCAAGGTTAATTCTTGCCAGATGCTCAAATCAATGCCATAAGCTTGGGCGATGAAAATGGCCGCCATCGACAAATAAATCGATGTACCATCCAAGTTAAACGAATACCCGGTTGGAACGACAAGACCAACGACCGACTTCGAGCAGCCGTATTTTTCAAGACGTTCCATCAGCCGCGGCAGCGCCGATTCAGACGAAGAAGTGCCAAGGACAAGCAGCAGCTCTTCTTTGATATAGGCGAGCAATTTGAAAATGTTAAATCCGTAAAACTTAGCAATCCCACCGAGCACGACGAAAATAAAGAGCGCCATCGTCACGTATACCGATCCCATCAGTTTGCCGAGCGACACGAGCGAACCGAGGCCGAACGTGCCGATCGTGTACGCCATGGCGCCGAACGCCGCGATCGGCGACACTTTCATCACCATGTTGACAACGCCAAAGAAAATGTCAGCGATTCGTTCAAAGAGTGAAAGCACCGGTTTGGCTTTTTCCCCTAAACCGGCCGCTGCCAACCCAAACAGGACGGCGAAAAACAGCACCGGGAGCAATTGGCCGCTCGCCATTGCGGCAACGACGTTGTCCGGGATGATACTGAGCACGAAATCGACAAACCCGTGGCTCGTCTCTTCCGCTTGCTTCGTATATTGGGAAATGTCGCCGCCTTTTACCGCGTCAGTGTTAAACCCAACCCCTGGCTTGATAAGATTGACGACCACAATCCCAATCGCCAACGCAAACGTAGTGACAATTTCAAAATAAATGAGCGCCTTGCCGCCGATGCGGCTAACCTTTTTCAAGTCACCCATGTTGCCGATGCCGATGACAACGGTAAAGAAAATGATCGGGGCGATCACCATTTTGATCAGCTTAATAAAGCCATCGGCCAGCACTTTTAATTTCGCTCCGAACTCTGGAAATAAAAATCCGACAATAATACCGAAAACAATGCCAAGAATGACTTGCACGGTCAAATTTTTCAGTTTGCCCCGCATTCCCCTCGCTCCTTTCCCTTTTTTGATAACGTTTTCAACACTATGATAAAGAAAAGTCAGGGAAATAAAAATATTATGGTGATAATGGTCGTTTTGGTCATTTTGGTCTTGAAGCGCAAAAAGCTGGTGAAAAACCAGTTCACTCGATTGACAAGATGTGAGGTTTCACGGGCCGACCGGAAAGTTTGCCTATCCGCAAAGTCGGCACAGCATACGGTGTGACAGCAGCCGCCAGCGCGTAGATAGAGCAAATAAGAGAGGGGATCCCTCCCTTAGAGATACAACCTATCGTGTGGAAGAGAAGCGGCCAGTGCTTATATATGGCAATAAGCAAGGAGCTGACCCAAAAGGCGATCTCCCTCAAGAAAGACACAACCTATCGCGTGACAGGGAAGCGGTCGGTGCTGATGGATGAGCGATAAACGAGGGTGCCCCGATCCTCGGGACACCCTCCTGTTGAAGCACAGAATTTCCTCGCCTGCCATCAGCCTTCGAAAAAAGCAACGTCGGCCAAGCCTTATTTCGGCTCGCGAATGTCGTCGAGCCACCGCGAGCCAAACTGTCGTGTATACGCCTCGTACAGCGGGGAAAATTTCTTCTCCCATTCCTCTTTTTCTTGTGCCGTCAACCAGTAGACATGAACATCTTGGCGTCTTCGCAGCTGGGCGAGCTCCTTCTCGTTTTGCTCTTTTGCCTTTTGCCAGTTCCACTCAGTCGCTTCTCGCATCGCTTCCATCATGTTTCGTTGAATGTCCGCAGGCAAATGATCCCAAAATGACTCGTTCACCATCACCACATAGCCGAGATAGCCATGATTGCTGATGGTGATATATGGATGAAACTTGTAGAACCCCTTCGAATATAAATTGGAAATGGTGTTTTCTTGCCCGTCAAACTCATGTTGCTCCAACGCCCGGTACACGTGATCAAACGAAACAGCGACCGGTTCGCCGCTAAGCAAGCGAAACTGCTTCTCAATCACTTCGCTCGGCATAATGCGAAAGCGCAACCCGCGGAAGTCATCGGGCTTGACGAGCGGGCGTGCCGTACTCATCATTTGCTTAAATCCGTTGCTCCAAAACGCCAGCCCTTTGATCCCCTTTGTCTCGAGCAATCGCAGCAATTCCTCCCCCACCTCGCCGGTCAAGACGCGGCGCACATGATCATCATCGCGGAACAAAAACGGCAAATCAAGCACTTGCCATTCCGGGATGAGCTCCGTCACTTTCGAAAACGACGGAGCAATCATTTGCACATCGCCGCGCAATAAGGCGTCCAGCTCTTCTCCGTCCGAATAAAGCGAACCGTTCGCGAACACTTCCACTTTGACGCGGCCGTTTGTCTTTTGCTCAACAAGCTCGGCAAACTTTTGCGCCGCCAGCCCTTTCGGCGTATTTTCAGCCACCACGTGGCTGAAATAAACGATAATTTGTTTTTCAAGCCCTTTTTGCTCATCGTCATACACGACTTGCTCCTTTACGGTCTGGCGGCTGACAGCCCAGCCGACAAGAACGACAAGGAGAAGGAAAAACAGGCTCCACCACTTCCATTTTCGCTTCATGCTCAACACCATTTCTTTTTTTCGATCGTTGTTCCTTTTTATCATACACCGTAAACATGCTAAAATAAATCATCATCCACGTTTGTCCGAGAAAGAGGGCCATGCTATGAACCGGCTGCCGATTCGTTGGAAAATTACCATTTTCATTTTTGTCATTGTCACTTTTTCAATGTCGCTAAGCGGGTTGTTCATTATCGGCGATTTTTTCCAGACGAAAGAAGACGAATTGCGGCAGCGCGCCTTATTGACGGCGCGCACGGTGTCTGAATTGCCAGAAGTGAGGCGGCACATCGTTGGGTCGAAGCAAAACCGGGCGCTCGTGAATCCCATCGTCGAGCGGGTAAGGGTCGTTCATAACGCCGATTATATTGTTGTGCTTGACATGAACAAAATCCGCCTTTCCCATCCGCTTCCGGCCATGATTGGCACCGTCTCCCACGGAGCCGATGAAGGGCCGGCGTTCGCGGAGCATACGTACACATCAAAAGCGCGCGGAGAAATCGGGACAGTGGTGCGCGCCTTCGTCCCCATCATGAATCGCGATCATGAACAAATTGGCGTCACCATCGCCGCTTACCGATTGCCGACGTTTTGGGAAGCGATCGATACGTTAAAAGAAGAAATCGCCATGGCGGTCGTTCTGTCGCTCACCGCCGGTGGGAGCGGAGCTTGGCTGCTCGCCTCCCACATCAAGCGCCAAATGTTTGAGCTTGAGCCGCATGAAATCGCCAAGCTGCTCGTGGAGCGGACGGAAGCGTTTAACGCCATGCACGAAGGCGTCATCGCCATCGACAGCAATGAAAACATCACCATTTTTAATGACCGGGCGAAGCAAATGCTGGGCGTCGAAGGGAACGTGATCGGGCGGCCAATTCGTTCCGTCATTCCGGATACGTACCTTCCGGAAATCTTGGAAGTGAACAAACCGATTTACAACAAAGAACTGCAGCTCGGCAACTTAACGATTTGGAGCAATCGCATCCCCATCAAAGTCAACGGGAAGACGGTTGGCGCCATCGCCATTTTCCAAGACCGCACCGAAGTGAAACGGCTCGCTGAAGAACTGACGGGGGTCAAAGCGTTCGTCCACGCCTTGCGCGTGCAAAACCATGAATACATGAACAAGCTCCATACGATTGCCGGCCTGATCCAGCTCGGCCATATTGAAAAGGCGCTCGAATACGTCTTTCAAGCGACCGAAGAGCAAGCGGAACTCACGCAGTTTTTAAGCCGCAACATCAAGGATGAGAGCATTTCCGGGCTATTGTTAAGCAAAATCCGCCGCGGCAAGGAGCTCGGCATTCGGGTGACGATCGATCGGCACAGCCGGCTGCACCGCCTCCCGCCGCACCTTGATCACCATGATTTTGTCGTTCTTCTTGGCAATTTAATTGAAAACGCCTTCGACGCATTCCAAGGAGTCACCGGCCGGGAGAAAGAAATCTACATCAGCATCGAACAAAACGACGAAATTTGTTCGCTTTCGGTTGAAGATAACGGCCAAGGCATCGCCCGCGAGCATATCGACCGCATTTTTGACGAAGGCTTTTCAACAAAAGGCAAGAACGGTCGCGGCATCGGTCTCTACTTGGTAAAACAAATTGTCGAGAAAGGAAACGGACAGATCGATGTCAAATCAGCGCAGGGCGAAGGCACCGTCTTCACGATGACCTTTGAGATGGCACCGGCTTGATGCATGGGCGACCGCCGTACGTGACCTGCCCAAAACAAAGGAGGAAAAAAGCGATGTACCGCGTGTTGTTGATCGAAGATGACCCTATGGTGCAAGAAGTCAACCGGCAAATGATCGAACAAGTGGACGGGTTCACCGTTGTCGGCCTCGCCGGAAACGGGGAGGAAGGGCTTCGCCTCATCCGTGAACTTCAACCTGATATCGCGATGATCGATATTTATATGCCGCAGTTGGATGGCCTTGAAACCGTAAAACAAATCCGGGCTCAAGGCTATGAAGTCGATCTGATCGCCATCACCGCGGCCAGCGACATCGAAACGGTGCGCCGCATCCTGCAAAACGGCGCATTTGACTATATTGTCAAACCGTTCAAATTCGAACGGCTCAAACAGGCGTTAGAAAATTATCGCACCTTCCGTCAATCATTGGCGGAAAAAGAGTCGCTCACCCAAGCGGAGCTTGATGCGCTGCGGCAAACACCGGAGCAGCCGGCCGTCTCAACGGCAGAACTTCCGAAAGGATTAAACGAAGTGACATTGGAAAAAGTGATCGCTTATTTGCGCCAGCACCGCTTCCCCGTCTCCGCTGAAGAAGTGGCCGAGGGGGTCGGCATCGCTCGCGTCACCGCCCGCCGCTATTTGGAGTATCTCGAAAAAAGCGGAAACGTTATGCTCGATGTACAGTATGGCGGCGTCGGCCGCCCCGTCAACCGCTATCAGCTGAAGCGGACGTAGCTCAGCCCGTCATTCGCACAATCAGCCGCGCCGGCAACTCTTCTTGCGTTCGCGGCACATTTCCTGTTTCAAGCCAATGATGAAGAAGGCGAAACGCTTTTTCCCCAAGCGCAAAGTGGGGAAGCGCCACGGTCGTCATGCCTAGCATTTCGGCCAACGGATCGTTATCAAATCCAATGACAGCCAGCTCCTCGGGAATGTGCACCCCGACGCGCTGCGCATGCAGCACGATGCCAGCCGCCACTTGGTCGCTCGTCACAAGCAGGGCGCTCGGCCGTTCTTTCATGTCCATCCACCGCTCAATCACACGCTTGCCATCTTCAAGAAATAGACAGCCGTCAAAAATCCACTGCGGTTGCGGAATCACGCCGACGCTGCCCAGCACATCCCGATACGCCGCTGCCCGCGCTTGGCTGTTCGGTCCCGTCGTTCTTCCGATGCAATAGCCGATCCGCCGATGCCCCTTGTCCAACAAATAGCGAAGCGCCTGCGCAAACGCCTGGTAATGATCGATATACACCGTGAAAAAATCGTGTCCAACGGCTCGTTCACATAAAACGATCGGACCGTCTTCACGGTAAGCGGCAAACACCTCCCAGTCGGCCTCGTGAGAACAGACGATCAGCCCATCCATTTGCTTCATCCGCAACCGCTCTAACGCTTCTAACTCCCTCTTTACCTCGTAGTTTGTTTGGAACAAAAGCAGCTGATAACCGCAGCGAAGCGCCTCCTTGGAAATTCCTTCAATGACCGCCGAAAAATAAGGATGATGAATGTACGGAAGCATCACGCCAACGATTCTCGTCTTCCCTTTCGCCAAATGGACAGCCTGAATGTTTTTCGTATAGTTCAGCTTCTCGACCGCTTCCCAAACCGCTTTCCGCTTTTCCTCGCTCACGTACGGATACCCGTTTAACACCCTCGATACCGTAGCCACCGACACGCCCGCTTCTTTCGCTAAATCGCGGATGTTCGCCACAATTCCACTCCTTCCGAAAAACAGCTTGACTTGAAACGCGTTTCATCCATTATGCTGGTCTCGCCATTCAGTATACAGGAGGTGGAACGCCAATGCTCAATGGATTGGCCTTGCTCGCCTTGCTTGTCGCGATCATTTGGGGAGGAGCTCATGTCGCTCTCAGCGCCAAAGAGAAACAGAAGTCAAACCACCATAAAAAATAAGGAAGTGAACCCGTTTGTTTCCGCTGTTTCAACTGCTATAATGAATGGTATATGGAAAGCAAGGAGGAATCAAGATGTTTCGATATTGGCAATCGCTCATTTCCATCGTTGCCGCCGCTGCCTTGCTTGCCGGCTGCGGTGCGGACTCTTCGCCGCCCGACAAAGCCGAAGCAAAAGCCAAACAAACGGCAAGTTCCGGCGAACACCGCACTCATCCGCAAGCAACAGAGCCTGCGAACCAAAACTCCACCGCTGCTGGCGGGCAGCACTCAACCGGGAATGGACAAGGCAAAACGGCAGGGGATGAACCGGCGTCTTCCCGACCAACCACTTCCCTTTCTTACCAAAAAGGGAAGCAAATCGTCACCGGAACAGCCACGTTGACCGTCAGCGACAACCAGCATTTCTCGCTCTACGTTCTGGACGGCTGGACGCTTGATGCAGAGGAACCGAACGCCGACGTTCTCCTTCATGGCAAGACATTCGCCCGCATCCGTCTCCTTCATGACAAGGAGATCGACTACGAACAATTGGCCAAGGAACACGCCCAAGCGGTCAACATCAGCGCCGCGCGCCGGCAAGCCGCGCAGCTCCCTGCCCCGTTTCAAGACGCCGTTTGGTACACCGCCCAAGCCGATGGCGTCACCGTCCACGTCATCGCCAGCGCTCAGCCATCGCCACTGCTGCTTACGGTTCATGCCCCTGATGGCGAAGATGCGCTCGGCGCTGTCCTTGCCATGGTCGCCACGTTGCAACGACAATAATCGTTTGGCGGGAGGCCATCGCCCTCCCGCCGCCAAAAGAAAAACCCCTTTGCCAGCAAAGAGGGTCAAACTAGCTGTATGCTTTCTTCTTTGCGAAAAAACGTTTTCATCGCATGGAAAACGTCCGATTTTTGCCTAAGGATATAATACCGGAATTTTTCGTCTTTAATGTTTTTGTAAGCAGACATTAAGGTGGAATGGCGGTTGTACTGATTCACTTCCCCATATCCAAACATGTTTGACACTTTCATCAACTCTTGAACAAGCTTGACGCAGCGGGCGTTGTCGGACGTCAAGTTGTCGCCGTCGGAGAAATGGAACGGATAAATGTTATAGCGTGACGGAGAATATTTTGTTTCAATTAGTTCAAGGGCTTTGCGGTAGGCCGACGAACAAATCGTTCCGCCGCTTTCCCCTTTGGTGAAAAATTCTTCCTCACTGACAACTTTCGCTTCGGTATGGTGGGCGATGAAGGCGATGTCGACCGTCTCATACTTCGTGCGCAAAAAGCGCGTCATCCAAAAGAAGAAACTGCGCGCCATATATTTTTCCCACATGCCCATCGAACCGCTTGTGTCCATCATCGCTAGGACGACCGCTTTCGATTCCGGTTTAATGACTTCGTTCCACGTTTTAAATTTCAAATCTTCGCGATAAATCGGGTAAAAGCTCGGCTTGCCGCTCATGGCGTTGCGTTTGAACGCGGCGAGCATCGTCCGCTTTTTATCGATGTTGCCCATCAGCCCGGTGCGGCGAATATCATTAAACTCAATCTGTTGGACGACGTGTTGGTCGAGCTCTTTCCGCTGCAAATTCGGAAGTTCCAACTGGCTGAACAGCGCCTCTTCAATTTCCATCAGCGACACTTCGGCTTCGTAATAATCTTGGCCTGGCAGGTCACCGGCCCCTTGGCCTTTTCCTGGCCCCTGTCCCTCCCCGCTTCCGTCCTTGGCCACGACATCGCCGACTTGGCTGTCTCCGTTTCCTTGACCGACGTGCTTGTTTTTCTCGTAGTTGTAGCGAATTTTATACTCATCAAGCGAACGGATCGGAATTTTAATCACATCACGTCCGTTAGACATAATGATGCTTTCTTCGGTGATTAAATCCGGCAAGTTATTTTTGATCGCTTCTTTGACTTTTTCTTGGTGACGCTTTTGATCGTCATGCCCTTTGCGGTGGAGGGACCAGTCTTCTTTCGATACAACGAAATTCCCCTTCATATTTTTCCCTCCTTTGTCAAAATGGTTTCACACTTTTCGCTTTCCCGCATATACTTATGTTGGCGTCATCACAACAAACGCATCACGATACTAGGTTTGGTTTATTTTATCCTATGCAAAAATTCAAAATAATTGCCAAATGAATGCGGAAAATAGTGGGATCGGACAAGCCCGATTGCTTGTTTGCTCTCGGGTTGTGATGCAGCGCCCTGACCTTCCATGAAAACAAGCTCTCCCTTGATCCATGAGGGAACGTGCACAAAGCATGCCCGATGCGACAAAGTTTCTTTATTTGAGAAATAAGGCCGGGAAGCGTCCCGCTTCTTCCACCCCGACTCTTCGCGGTGATAAAAAAGCATGCCTCAGCGCTTGAGGCATGCCTATCGGTTCAACAAGCTGCCGACATAGCGGAGCAATTCGTTGGCCGATGTGGAGTTATATCCGTACTCATCAATCAA
Source organism: Geobacillus sp. C56-T2 (assembly GCF_007829715.1). Taxonomy (NCBI): domain Bacteria; kingdom Bacillati; phylum Bacillota; class Bacilli; order Caryophanales; family Anoxybacillaceae; genus Geobacillus; species Geobacillus sp. C56-T2. The sequence goes on along the minus strand of NZ_VJWB01000001.1, from coordinate 569,730 downwards.
GCGGGCGACAACCTCATTAATTTTTTTCAGCTGCTGCTCATCCGGCGTTTTCGTCGATGTTGTAATTTTTACGATATCTTTTAGATCCGCGAACAGCTTTTTCTGAATCGCTTCGCGCAGCCGTTCGTGGGAATTGTAGTCAAACCGCTGCCCTTTGCGCGCATAGGCGGAGATCCGAATCAAAATTTCTTCGCGGAACGCCTTTTTCGCATTTTCGGAAATGCCGATTTGTTCTTCAATCGAGCGCATCAGCTTCTCATCCGGGTTCATTTCCTCACCGGTGAGCGGGTCGCGCAGCTTCGTTTTGTTGCAATACGCTTCGACGTTGTCCAAATAGTTGTCCATCAACGTTTTCGCCGATTCTTCATACGAATAGACGAACGCCTTTTGCACTTCTTGCTTGGCGATTTCATCATATTCTTTGCGCACGAGTGAGATGAAGTTCAAATACCGTTCACGGTCTTCTTTAGAGATGGATGGGTGCTGATCCAACCCTTCTTTCAGCGAACGAAGCACATCGAGCGCGTTGATCGACGGCACTTCTTTCCGGATGATGCAGGCCGAAATGCGGTTGATGACATAGCGCGGATCGATGCCGCTCATCCCTTCGTCCGGATGCTCTTTTTTCAACTCTTCGACATCGACTTCGTTGAACCCTTCGATCATCTCTCCGTCATACAAGCGCATTTTCTTCAACAAGTCCACATCCGGCCGTTTTGATTCTTTCAGCCGCGTCAAAATCGTAAACATGGCCGCAATGCGCAGCGTGTGCGGGGCAATATGCACGTCGGCGACATCGCTTTCGCGAATCATCTTTTCATAAATGCGCTCTTCTTCCGAGACGCGCAAGTTATATGGAATCGGCATTACGATAATGCGGGAATGGAGCGCTTCGTTCTTTTTGTTGGCGATAAATGACCGGTACTCGGTTTCGTTCGTATGGGCGACGATCAGTTCATTCATTGTAACTTGATATCTACTAAAATATGAAAATAGGTATTTATTAAACTTTTATTTCTGTTTGCCAATACACATTTTATATTTTTTAAACAAAAAAATAACCACCATAAGCGGTGGTTATTAATGGTTGTTTTTATATTCCATTAGCAAGATACGGGCCAGAAGTGAATTTATATCTTCGTCTTTATCGGAAATCTCACGTTGTGGTTTTAAAATTTTTATTGTTCCATATTGCCCCTTAATTTCTTTGTGAATTTCAGGTGTTTCTTCCTTAACATTAACATTTCCCAAGCCAACCCCTCCCGTACCTTTTACAACAAAGATATGAGCGGGATTGGCTTTATTTTCGTGGAATTTTTTTTGTAATGCGAACATATACATCCCCCCTGACTGTCTTTCAGCAGGAGTGGTATGTATTGTAAATAGTTCTTTAAATATGTGATTTTAGCAGTGTTTTAATTATCGTTCTTAATAAATGTGGTTTTAACTATACTGTAAATAGTTATACAAACATTAGTTTTCTCTCGTATTTTAATGGCAACCACTCGCTGTTTTTTATTGTAATAAAAGCAGGAAGGTTATCCCCTGCTTTATTTTACAGATTATTAGTCATGAAATCCAAAAATCCAATAACATCAGTATTATTATCGATGACATAACCATGATGATAGAAGAATTCAATTGGTGTTTCATATTCTTCCCAGCATAATCTGATGAAGTCTCTTAAATCATCTAAGTCATTAAGACTATCAATATAAAAATAATCAACGATTACTTTATCATACTTGTGTTTTTTAAGTAGTTTTTCTATTTCCCAGTAGTCATATTCAATTGTTGTTAATTCTGCATCTTCTGTTATTGTTAATCTCGCAAAATCTTCATGAATTTCATAAAACTCTTTCTGATATGGACTTACGCTTTTAATTAAACATAAATATTTCTTACTCATTCTAATCTCCTCCTAGTTTTTATTGAAGATGGGTATCTTCCCTTTATTCTTCAATAACTAGGAGTGTATTAAGTGTATAAGAGTATATTAGATATAATAAGCAGTAACAATATATATGGGATAATAATACTATAGTAGAATCGTTTTGTAAAGGGCCGGAAATAAAAAATGCAGGGAATTTTTTATTTTACCCTGCGCATGTCTTCTGCTCAAATCATTACAAACGAATAAATTACTATGACAAAAATCGACAATAAAATCACAATTCCAATAACATACTTCACGTATCTATAAACCCTCGTTTTGGAAAAATTTTTAAAGCAAAGATTAATAAATAAATCAGCAATTGCGGCAATAAGTATAAAAACAAACAACAGTAAACAAACGTCTGAAGCCTTTTCTGCCCATGCAATCAGTGATTGCAGTTCTGACATGAGAACTCCTCCTTTGTCCTTTGTCTTACGCTATTTTGCTCACTGAGCATCATTTAAACTTTGAAGGCCTCAGTCCTGCTTTTTATCAGTTGTTATATGCTGTATTTGCTAATTGAATTTTGAGCCACTCCGATTACATCTTTGTGAGCCACTTGAAAATTGACAAATGGTAAATACGAGATGTGACATGAAGTCTCTAGAGGCATGTTTTCAATCGAGAGGCGGCACATCAAGTGTTTCGATCGGCAACAAGCCTGCCGTGCCTCTTAATCCATATCAAGACGGTGTTTTTGCTATACACATACATCTTGAAGAATTAATATTCCAATTTATCGTTGCCCATTTGTTTAGTGGCTTTTCAAGGGAATTAAGATATTGTTTATGTTAGTAATTTTCTCTGAATGTATATAGAAATGGAATGACTTAATTTTATGTTAAAACAAGAGAAGCCATTAATAAGTTTACTTAGATTAACCTTAAAAAGATAAAATTAACATTCACATCCTTGAATATCAATGTCTTTTTAATAATAATGCTAGCAATTACCTATCAATAAATGTAAAATTTATATGTACTATCTTACAGGGAGGGATGTAACATTGAGTAACGATTTCAATACCGCATTAGAAAGTTTTAAAAAGGACTTTCTTAAAATAAAAGGTAAGGAATTTCCAAGTAACAGAAAACATGACACTGGTATAGGCAAAACGTTTGAAGATTTAATTGGCGTAGAGGAAAACAATAATTTACTAGTTGATTACAAGGGGCATATTGAGTTAAAGTCTCAACGTCAATTCACAGGTAGTATGCTGACATTGTTTACAAAACAACCCGAACCAAAGGGAATTGTAAACAAACTAAAAGACCTATATGGAACCCCACACGAAAAGTATTCTCAGTATAATATTCTTCATACTACCGTTAATGCAGTAGATTTTAACACGTATAAAAGTAAATATGGTTTTAAAATGGAAGTTGATCGTGAAGCGCAAAAAATCCGTTTTCTAGTAAAAGATTTACAAACAGGAAAAATTGTAAATAACGAAGGATATTTTGATTTCTCTGTCTTAAAAGAAATTGTGGAAACGAAGTGCAAAAACATTGCTTATATTAATGCAAAAAACCGCAAACACGGGGATCAAGAGTATTTTATATTTGATAAAGCACTCCTGCTCAGTGGTCTTACTTTTGATAAATTTATAAATCTAGTTGAAAATGGCACTATCAAATTTGACTTCCGTGTGGGTGTTTACGGTTCTGGCAAAAACTTAGGCAAACCACACGACCATGGATCTGCATTCCGAATTCCTAAAAATGCTATTGGTTTAGCGTTTAATATAGAAACGATTTAGAGTCACGAGCATGGCCCTGCATTCCGTATAAAAAACCCGATATTCCATCGGTATTTAAAATGGAGGTTTTATGCTAATAAAAAAGAGCAGTTTTACTACTGCTCTCAAAGAGTTGAAAAAGTGGGACGTCAAGAAAAAGTTCACGAAAGATGTGGGCTTTTTCTTTTCTTTAGATTGTCGAATTTTTTGAATATCCTAATTTAAGGAAGGAAAATACACAAATCTGCAATCCCTTATCCATTTTCTCTACCTAAAATATACAATTGAAAAACGATTTTGTCCTTGACAAAATCGTTTTTCAACAGTCTGAGAGCAGTTTTACTACTGCTCTTTTTTATGCTTTTTTTCTCAAAATCACAATATGTTCGTTTGTCATTGTAGTTACTTTTGCGCCCGCTTTATTTGTCGGTGAATTTAGCAAAGGCATTACTTTGTTAGGAATATTTCTACCTAATGTAATTACATGCTCTAAACCGTATTGTTCACCTAATTCAATAAGGATTTGACTTGTAAGAAGTTGTTCTTCCTTTACTGTTCTATTTCCTACAACCCAACATTGATAGGAGTTAGCCTTCATTTTACGTGTTATAGTACCTAGAGAAATGTTTAAATCACGATAGAAAGCATATACATCTAACGCCCTCTTTTCATCTTTTGCTTTAATCACATTGAATGAACGTTCAAGCGTTTTAGAAGGTAAATCAAATATTATCTCCTTATCCACCTTACCACCTAACAGTTCTTTGTCGATGTTTCTAATATCCTTTTCTGTAAGAGGCTCATCCTCCATGTCTAGCCATTCCAGTGCTGTTCGGGAGAACTGGCCATATGCTACTGTTGTGCGGCTGTCTCCGTAAGGTGGCGAAGTAATCAATAAATCAATAGAGTTATCTGGGATATCAGGTAACTCCATAGTATTATTTTTATAAATAAAGACTTTCGTTTCGACTTTTTTCTTTTTATATTCTTCGTAGAAATCAACCATTTTTTGTTCATTTCTTTGCAGTAAGTTCATAAATGTTTCCAGCACATTAGGACGAAATTCTCTTACTTTGTCTGGGGGCATTCTAAACATTTTAAATTCGCCATTTCTTCTATTAGATGTTAGACGTACAGTTTCGGAAAATGCTACCCAGAAGAAATCACGGATATCTTTGTCCTTCGTTAATTTTATACAATTTTTTAATAATTGTAGTTCTAATACAACTTTAGGTAAAAACCAATATCCTAGATTACTGATGTTTGGTAAAGATAAGTCAAGATTGTGCATATGAAGATATTCTGTTGTAATTTCTACTGCTTTTTTTCCCCAACCATCTTTATCAGCCACATCTAAACCCAGGTCAACTCTCACGTAGTTATCAAAACGCTCAATTATCCCGTTCAATTCGTTGAAGTTGTAATCAACACGGTCATATAACTTAAAAATCTCTTCCGTCAACTTATGTGGTTCAAGAGGAACTGTTTTTACTTTACTAATCAATCTTGCAAGAGGATTTAGATCAGTTCCATAAACCTCTTCCATATCGGCAAGAATCCCCTCAACAAGACATGTCCCGCTTCCCATGTATGGATCAAAGAATGTCCTAATGTTTGGCTGGTGTTTCTTAAAAATGCTGATTAATGCCCTGCTTATAGGGTATACCATTACAGCAGGATAGTTATGAATGCCATGTGTTAATGCTCTTGTATCTTCCTCTTTAAAATCCCATGTGTTAACTGGGAGAGAATTTAACTCTTCTACCAAAGCATTGTCAATATTTTGAAGTTGTTTTGTTATTAAAATCGCCATTCGCCTCACTCCTATGCTATCTTATTTTAACGAAATTGACGTAAATAAAAAAGAGGGGAATTATAAACATATATTCCCTAAACACGAATCTCTTCCTACCACCTACTCCATGTTTGTTTACCTCACTTCATTCAAAGTTTCATCAGTATCCCCTCTTTACTCAAATCATTACAAACGAATAAATGACCGCCCCAAAAATCGACAATAAAATCACAATTCCAATAACATACTTCACGTATCTATAAACCCTCGTTTTGGAAAAATTTTTAAAGCAAAGATTAATAAATAAATCAGCAATTGCGGCAATACTCACATTTCGCACCCTCTCGACGAAAATCGGGAGGATTTTTTCGTTCCGATGTCGAATGAATCCTTGACACACAAGGAAAGTGAAGGAGTTTTTCTCTCATGAACGTTCAAGTCAAAAAGGTCTATCGTAATGATTATTTGAATATAATAAGTGCCCTATTCAAGAAACTGGGCCTGCCCCAATTGATTGACCATCTCGTTCCCGTTGATCCACAGTGCCAGACTCGAGTCAGCGATGCCGTTCAGGCCATCATCTACAATATGTTTGACGGCCGGCAAGCCCTCGTTCACGTGGAACGATGGGCTCAGGAGATCGATCTAGAGAAACTCATCCGTCCCGGTCTCCATCCTTCCTGGTTGAACGACGATGCCTTGGCTCGTCATCTCGACCGCTTGTATGAGGCCGATATTCACAAGGTGATCAGCACTTGCTTGATTCACATTTATCGCAAAGAAGGCCTTTCCCTCCGAGCCTTTCACGCCGATACGACGGACAAGACCGTTTACGGCGCGTATGAATCGGCCTCGTTAGAGGCCTTACAAATCACACATGGCTATAACCGCCATCATCGTTGGCAAAAACAGATCGGTTTCGGACTGGTCGGCAACGAGGACGGCATCCCGTTTTACGGCGATGTGCACGACGGCAACCTGCCTGACAAAACGTGGAATCCGGAGGTGCTGTCCCGTGTCCACGAACAGCTCAAACAAGCCAAGATGGAAGACGAATGGATTTACGTGGCCGATTCCGCCGCGATGACAAAAGACACTCTGGCGCAAACCAAAGCGGCCAACGCCTTTTTGATCACCCGAGGCCCTTCGTCGCTTCGGATCGTGAAACGGGCATTAGCGGAGGCCGATTCGCCTCACATCCCGTGGAGCGAACCCTTTACGCTGGCGGAGAGAAACGGCGCCACGTACCGGGTATGGGAAACATCCTCCACCTATGAAGGCCACCCCGTTCGGCTGATCGTCGTCGAATCGAGTGCGCTCGACCAGCGAAAAGGAAAGACGCTCGAAAAAGAACGAACCAAAGAAGCGGAGCTTCTTCGCGAGGAACAAGCCCATTGGGAGCGCCACCCTTTCTCGTGCCGGGAAGACGCTGAACAAGCCTTGGCGTCCCTCAAGATGTCCCTTCGCCCACGGTTTCATCAGGTCAAGGCCGCGGTCGAAGAGATCGTACGCCCGAAAAAACGGCGCGGACGGCCGAAAAAAGGGGTGGAACCCGAGATGGAGACGCGGTATCTCTTGCGCCTTGACGTCGAATTCGACCAAAACGCGTGGGAACAGGCAAGACGGAAAGCGTCCCGGTTTGTCCTCGTCACGACCGTTCCGGAGGAATGGAAGGGCCAACAAATGGATGCCCAAGAGATCTTGAAGCTATATAAAGGGCAGATCTCGGTGGAAATGAACTTCGCTTTTTTGAAAGATCCGTTTTTCACGGATGAGATTTACGTCAAAAAACCAGAACGGGTCGCAGTATTAGGCTATTTGTTTCTGTTGGCCTTGGCGATTTACCGCGTTTTTCAGCGCCGAGTGCGTCAGTTTATTACTCCAGAACACCCGTTGAAGGGTCCTGGAGGCCGCAAGCTGACCCGGCCGACGGGACAGGCGATTTTTCAGCTGTTTCAATATGTGAACGTCGTCCTCCTGGAGCTGCCGGATGGGCGCATCCAACGCTCACTGGATCGCTCCCTCACCCCTGAACAACGAAGGATTCTGCAGGGGTTGGGGCTGGATGAGAGCATTTACGTGTAACGTCATACGGAACGACCAGCGATGGTAAAAAAAGGATAGCCATCGCTCGTTGTGTTGGTCAAAAAGTTATTCTGAAAAACTAAATAAAAAATCCTTTGTTTTGACCTTGTTAGGGTGCGAAATGTGAGGCAATAAGTATAAAAACAAACAACAGCAAACAAACGTCTGAAGCCTTTTCTGCCCATGCAATCAGTGATTGCAGTTCTGACATGAGAACTCCTCCTTTGTCTTACGTTATTCTGCTCACTGAGCATCATTTAAACTTCGAAGGCCTCAGTCCTGCTTTTTATCGGTTGTTATATGCAAAATAAAAACACGGAGCCAAAGACCCCGTGTGAAAAACATAAAGAATAGTAGATTACAAATAATTATCTTGTCACAAACATTTGCACCCAATAATATATAGGTTTTCCTTTCACACTGCCTATATTAGCAACTCCTACACCTATTTCTGTATAAAGTGGGTCTAAAATATTATCACGATGACCCGGACTATTCATCCAATCAGTCATTACTTCTTCTGGGGTCATTTCACCTCCTGCAATATTTTCACCTACAAACTTACATTTGATGTTAAATTTACTTAACATAGTATATGGATCTCCATATACAGGTGATATATGATCATAATAATCGTTCTTTACCATGTCTTCTGCTTTTAATTGAGCAACTCTAGTTACATCTAACGCTAACTTTAATGGAGGAAGTTTTTTCTTCGCACGTTCTTTGTTGACTAAATCTACTACTTCTTTCACAAAAGGATTTAGATTAGCAATTTGTTTTTCTTGGTAATCCAATGCTCGTTTTACAAACACCGCCATTTGCGCTCTTGTTACTTTTCCAGTCGGGTCAAATTTGTCAGATGTTTTCCCTGTTGTAATGCCTGTTGCTACTAGTGTATTAATATATTTATATGCCCAATGATTTTTAGGAACATCTTTAAACTCCGTCTTTGTTGTACCTTGCAAGGCAAATGCTTCGACTAAAATTTTTGCTAACTGTTCCCGTGTTAACGGGTTATTAGGATTAAACTTCTTTCCTTTCGAAAAAATGCCACGTTCCACTAAAGCCGCAATATATGGATACGCAGAATCTTTCGTTTTGACATCTGCAAAACCCGGATTTTTTCGATTTTCCGTATCGATTTGCATCGTTTTGCCAATAATAACGGCTGTTTGTGCCCGTGTAACATATTGCTCAGGTTTAAAGTTGCCATCTGGATATCCATTGATAATCCCTTTAGACACTAGTTCTTCAATTTCTTTCTTCGCCCAATAGTTGTCAGGAATGTCTTTGAATTTTGATTTGGCTGAACTGTTCGGCGGGAATAATGCAAAACATAACAATAAAGCCGTAACGATTATTGTTAGACGCTTTATAGCATTCATTTAGATCACTCCTCACAGTCTAAAATCATAATGGGATGACATCATCAATAAAAAATAGTCTCCATTGTCCACTACGCTCAGGGTCTACAACAATGTTCAACTCATCTGCATATCGGTCACAAAATTTTTCAATATCATCACCAAATAACCGCCCTGACCGCCTGTATTCTACATTATGGCCAATTTCATGTCCTAAAGTTGAAAGCATGAGATCTCTCGCTTGCGCAGGAGTGAACCCTGCTTTCAGTTCTCCTGTATCACTATAATCAAGGGTGTACGTATCAATACTGGGGAGGTACGCCATTCCATACAATCGAATATTCACTTCTCTTTTTTCAACGTCAACAGTATAACTTCCTCGAACATTCGGATGGAATTGTGGCTCCATATTGCACAAGATAATGGATTTGATACCTTTTAATGCGCGAGGATCTTTTTCTCTCACTTGCTCTACGTACCATTTCACATCTTCTACAGTGATGGGCATGCGTTCATAAGCAGACCATTCATGAAACTGGTCAATAATTTCTATTTCGTGTCCATAGAAAAATGGAAAAAGCCATCTTAATGTTGTTTGCACAACTTTTCTTACGGACATTTCTAGGACTCTCACCTCTTTTCCACAGAAAATTCTCAATCTTTGCTAAAAAGGTTACCACTGATGATGGTTATGATGGTCATGATGATCGTTAAAACGCATGGAATCTTCATTAAATGAGCGTATTGACTCTTCTTGAAACCGCATACTTTCCCTTAAACTTTCCTCACTAAATCGCAAACTGTCTTCTTGAAACCTTCTATCCATATCGTCCATTAGTTCATCTAATCCATCGTACTTGTCTGTTTTTGAAAATACATGATATCGTTTAGTATTATATCTACCTGTCAGATTACTTCCACTTGCTAGATCAGTACCATCAATTTTTTGGACTAAACGCTTAAAACTATTCATCAAAAATACAGTGATTCTCCAAGCAGAAAACAAAACTGCGAAAACGACAACACTTGGATATAAAATGTGCCAAACCAATGATAGCCAGTCCGAAAATGACATCTGTATCTGTCCTTTCCATTATTTTTTCAATACTTTCAGCGGCAATGTTTGAATAACTTCTTTCGTTACTTTATGCACTAAACGAAGTTCCGCATTCTCTAAATCTTTCAATTCATTTTCCTCTATATTGAAACCAACGCTGTCATATCCATTAACATTTTCAAACTTAACACGGCTATCAACGCTAGGAATTTCAATTCCTTGCTTCTTGTCATAATTAGAAAAGTTTGTTGACAGCGGCTCGTATTGCTTTCCATTTTTCAAGACAATCAAATATGTCAACTTATTTGTTTTTTCCTCAACTTGTTTTGTATTCCAAACCCCAAGTGTCACTTTGTAATTTCCGAAAGTACGTGCAAAAAATGAGTCAGAATAACGAATATCTACAATCGCGCTTGCGCCCCAATCCCCTGCTTTTTTTCCTTGAAACGAGTTTCCGTACTCATTCTTGATGACATAAGGATAATTTCCTTTCACATATGCTGGTCCTCCTTTTCTAGAAGAGGTGGCCATTGCTGGTTGGACTTCTTGTTTCATCTTTTCCTCTATGTGTCCCATTCCTACTAAGAATCCAACACACAAAGAAAACGAAATAATCGCAAAAAGTTTATAGGCATATCCGGGACGATATACAGGCGTTTTCCGTTTTTTGTTTTCTATCAATAGTTTTTCTTCCCAATCAAGTTCTAGCACTTTCAATTTTGTCGTTCTAGCAGTAGTTCGGGCATTATTGTCATTCGTAATAAAAACAACCTGTCTTCCTTCTTTTACCCTCTCAAGATAGGAACCGATGATCAAATCGTCTCCCGAATTAGGATCAAGCCCTAATTCCTCCAGTTTCTTTTTATCCACTTGGACAATTTCGAGCCTGTTGTCTTTATGAAGATTAGAAATGTTTTTTAGGGCAATTCTAGCGGCGTCGCTCGCTTCTGAATCACTATCTTTAATCTTATCTAGTTCCCTGCGAACTTGCTCACTAATTAAAATTTTGGTATCTTCCCCCAAATTGACAAGCACATACGGATAATCAAGCAAAATGTTCGTATCAAACGCAAGATAGTAGTCCGGCATATTCTTTATAATACGCGCTGCCTTTATAATGCTGTCTTCAGAAAACTTAACCGGCATAGTCATTTTTAGGTTGGCTTTGTTCATCTTCCCTATATGCTTTTTTCCATAAAGTCTAGACATTTTTTTACCCTTTTTTAAAAAAACAAAAGATAAAATGAGTAAAGCAATCGACCCCCACATGAGTATTTTTCTTATTAGTTCCAGTTGCTCCACCACTAGCACCCCCAACTAAAATAATACCTGTGCAACCAAATTATAACTTAGAATATAATTAATAAAAAGATTATTTATTACTAATTTTCTTTTTATTCACTCAAATAAAAGAAACATTCGGCTTATTGAAATTTCCCAAATCAACGCTCCCATAAAGAAGAAAAAGGGCACAAAGATAAATGTAAACACATCCTTGTGTTGGGAAAATAAAATCAAGCCACCCAATACACAAACAGCCATGACCAATGTGAGCATACAATAAACGAAGATTACTGGTATTTTCTCTTTCCCATCTTGTATAACAAGCATCTGGTATGTTGGAATATACATTCGCCTATAAATAAAAGCGCCACCTGTCATACTAAGATATGCAATAGATGCATATAGCCAAAAACCATATGGAAAATATTTTTGACTCAATTTAGCAGCGAGCAAGATTAAAAAAATCCTTAAAACAAAGTTATACATAAAAAAGACGAGCCTCCCCTGCTTTTTAGGCAAAATTCTTTCCACCCTAATCACTCTCCTATGATTCCTCTTTCGCTTAACACGATTATATCTCGATCAAAATCAAAAAACAGGACCTAATTTATACGATCATTCCATTTATGTTGATAAAATACAAAACAGCAAGGATAATCCTTGCTGTTTTACCGTATTCCTTCTCCATCTACATGATCTTCATCATTGTCATACAACTCTTCGCATAACATCACGATCTCCACTATCTTTTTTGAGTCTAAAATATATTCCGATAGGATCGGCTGCACGTTTTGAATCAAATGACGAAAACTGTTATACATACCGAAAAAGCATAAAATATTAAATTCTGCGACTTCAGACGTGTTGTCTCCAAGGAAACGTTTTTGCAAACGCGTGATATACATAAAGTACATGTACTTGCTGTCTGTATGCTGTATCCAAGCGAAGCGGCTATGCCTAGCAATGATAATTATATAATCATCATGTCTAAACTTAATAAAACTTGTTTCCCTTAATCCACGGTGTTTGTCCTTATTTGACATGAGTACGCTCAATCCTTTCGTTTGTTGATTATTTACATATTTATAATTAGATATCGAACATATATTCCCTTTTATCCAAACAAAAAAGCAGCCCAGAATCGGCTGCATCATTGGGATTATTTTTATCGAAAACCCTATTCCTCTAAAAAATGAATAAACTCGTTCAATTCATCAATATCATCCGATCGAAAGTTGAATTCGTTTAACTCTAACAAATATTTTTTCGCATCAGACAGGCAGCCCAGCACCTTGCTCTGTATGATTTCAAATTCTCCCCCACGATTAGACATTTCCACCACAGCGGCATAATACGTTTTATCAGCGTTGATGAATTTGAACACAGTATATTTAAAACAACATTGGAATATAAGCAAATTATACTCAAGCAACATTTTAACCATAAAAAATCCCCTCCTTTTCACTCATCTGATTCGAAATGGGAGGGGGATTTCCTTGTTTTTAAACCAAAAACACAAACTGTTTAAGTAGTCAATCTAATAATCTTACGTGCCAATTGTGTGAACGTGTCTCTAAACTCATCTCTTGAATTCGTGCTATTTAATAAAACATTCCCTGATTGTTCAATTTGCTCTTCCGACAGAGCAAAAACAGGAACGCTGTATTTCTGTGACTGGGCAATTAAACTATTAAAATCAGATATATTTGCTAAATTGTAAGGCTCTCCATCTATCCTAATTGTACTAAACATTTCTTCATTAATTAACATACCGTGTTCCCTCAAAGTTGGCACTAAATTTGTAGCGACGTTATGGTTAATTTTATCAATCCAAGATTGGAATGACCTTGCTGGAACACCATTTTTCGGTCTATACCGTTGAAGTATTGTTCCAATAAATTTCGGAAGCGTATTAGGAAAACGATATTCTGCATTTTGGAAAATTGGATGCCTTCTAATATTATCATATGTATTTTTCCATTCAGGAAGGACTCGCGCTAATGAATGGATGGCCATATTACAAAAGTAATCAGGACTGCAAGGAACAATAAAATAATCGCTTTGCATTAACAAATTTGCATTCGTTGCAGATACACTTGGGCTCATATCAATTAACACGTAATCAAAACCATATTCCTGAGAAGTAATGTTAATTAAATAGTTAATTGCTCCCGGAATATTTTGTGTCATTCTTAGACTACCTGTTAATTCCTGTGCAATCCCTATAGTTACATCGAATTCAGCAAAACCAATATGCCCGGGTAACAAATACAAACCTTCTCTATTAGGGAACTCAAAACATTTGGCTGGTTCTAACCTTTTAGGTAATCCTTCAAATACCGGCTCAAGCGATGTTTTTATATTGTCAATTCCGCTATAATTATAAAACTCCTCTATATCCTCAGTTCCTGCTAAACTAAGGCACAAACCAGTCAAATTGCACTGGGAATCTGCGTCTATCATTAAGACCCTTTTCCCCATTTCCGACAAAATCCATCCCAAATGAAAGGTTGTTGTTGTCTTACTTACTCCACCTTTGTTATTAAACAATGAGATAATTTTAGTCATAACCACATCGCTCCCTAAAGAAATATTGCTCAAAAGTTGTTAATTCGCCCTATTTATTAAAATTCCTTTAGGTAACGACAAAATTTTTATAAAACCCTGTCCAAAATTGTTTCATTTAACCTTCGCCTTATCGTCTTCAAAAACATGGTAAAAGCATAAAGAAATTCGCTATTTTAAGCGATATGAGCCGTTTTAAAGCCAAAATGATTTTATGCTGCTATGAATCTATTTTCTTCTAATTTATTCGTTTTTTATCTTATTTTTTCGGGCTAATTTGTCTATGTAGGAGACCGTTGTATGAAAAAAATCATTTTTTTCATCTTCTTCATGAAAAAATTTTGTTGCAAATAATGATTATGTTTCATTATTAACTTCTCATAATGAATATTATTGAATCTTATCAATACTAATCATTATGAATACTCATATTCATTATTAATCAACATGAATATTTACAATTTTAACTACTATATACAATTTGAACAAAATCCAAACAATTAGCACAGGTAGTTTTCATCGGTTAGAATTTGCAACATGTGCATGAATTTGACGTATTGTTATCAACTTTCTTGCTCCTAGATTAGCAAGAAGGATTATACTATAAGGAAGTTTGATGAAACGCGTACTTCATAAAAATAAGGAGGGAAACACCCTCCTTCCATTTATCAACATTCTTCACTTCTTAACTATTCATATAATAATTAAACCTTAAATCACTTTAGTTAGTAAGATCAAAAATCAATTTCTCCAATACGCTTTTATACCTCTCTTCTACATGACTAATCTCTTGTTCGCTCAAATATTTACTCAACTTCTCGCCCTTCAATTGAGATAAGACATACTCTAGATATTCACCTAACTCATCAGCACATACTCCCTCAACAATACAACTCTCAATTATAGAATACCCCAACCAACCAATTCCTCTAGCGGTTTGCTCCCCTAAATTTTCTCTACCTTTAAAAAACCAACGGATTTCATCGTTTGCTTCATTAAGCCCTACAGCATAGCAATCTGGAAAATCTTCGTGACCATACAACGATACACCTAAATACAGCCCATTTTTAAATTTTACACCAACAGTAAATAACGGTTCTAATCCCCAAATAATAACTAATTCTTTGAAATCCTCCATCATTTTATCATTTTCTGATACACTAATCGCATTTAACATACGCATCATCCTCCTCTTTTCTAAAGCCCTGTCCCATTCCTCTATTTCTATGAATTCATCTTTGATATGTATTTTATAAAATGTGTTATTTTTTAATTCTAAAACTTTTTGTTTTGCTGAAAATCGTTGTATGTTATGTATTGCATGTATATATGAATGTACAGAGCGTTTGTTTTAGTCTTTATATTTGGCATAAATTATATGTTTTGGACTACCTATCCTTATCCTTCTTGAATCACATCACCAAAATACTTTTCAATCGCTTCAATTTTGTCATGTTCTTCAAGCCATTCATACGCTTCATCTTTACTTAACAAAATAATCGTTTCAATCCCCCACGTTAGGTTCCCCTCTGACTCACTGTATTTCGTTAATGGACCTCCCTGAGCATGCAAGAAAAACTGACCAGACTTCGTTATATATAAATCTTCATAAACGTGTCTGAAGTCACTGCTCGGAAGACCGTTACTGTACTTCGCAACAAGCGTTGCTTTTTCTGTATCATACACTTTTCTGTTGATAATTTTTTTCATTCACACCATCTCCTTTTCTTTTTTTAAAAACACTAACTTTTCAGATATTTAATCTCCTGTTAAATCAAATTATTTTGGTAATATAATTGTTACCGTGCTATACTTCTCCTAATTCACCCCCTCAAAAACTATTCATCGAAATCTTTGTTCGATGTAATTTACAGTATAAAACATATTGAAAATCCGTACAACCCATTGTTTTAAAATACTTTGCGGTGATTTCGTAGATAAAAACATTTATTTCCAAAATTATTATATCAATAAAATATTTACATAAACTCTTTATGACTTTCAACTTCCAATTATTAAGCAATTTTATTATTTTTTATCTACGAAAAAAATTATGTCTATTTCGTAGATAAAAATAAAATTCAGAAAATAAAAACTTTTTTTCGTAGATAAAAATTTTGTTTTAAAGTGCTGTAAATTCTTTCTGAATGACCTTTTTGGTTGGGTCACTATATCCATACGTAAAAAGACCTTCAGTATCTTTTAACTGAAGGCCTTCTGCGCAGTTTTTGTAATCGGCAAATACAAGGGATCAAATGTGTAGTGAGCGGATTTGCAAATTAAGGGGATGATTATGTAGTGTTAAATGGTGTTGTATGAAGTAGGATATGAAGTGTTTCGTAGTTAAAACTTTAAGCAACTTTAAGCAGGTAAAGTGGTTATGTATGATAAATAGTAATATGTAACGTACTATTATTTGAAAGTGGCCTCCGTGCCGACGAGTAACTCCATTTTTTCTAAAACTTAGGAATGCAATAAATTTTGTATGTCTCGTTGAGATAAATGGATAAATCGAGCACATTGCACCGGAAGATTGCTTAAAACTAATACTTTTGCATCTTCCCTAAGTGTTCGCGCTCTGCCTATCGCTTGAATCAATTGACTCTCAACCAAATAAAATTGTATTTCCTGTAATATCTCATTATTTCCATACGTATTAAAGAAAAATCTGAATCCGTTTCGTTGAACTTGCTGATATTCCATTTTGCTATCATTCAGTCCAAGTTTATACCCTAACGCAGCCGAGTAAAGTAAGTATGCAATTGGATTAACGTGAGGCGTTCCTAACACCGTAATGTTCTGTCCTTTGAGTGAATCGATTCCTTCCGTATTTCCAAACGTAGGAATCGCTTCATCTTGTTCCATAAATCCTTTGTAGGTAATAATAGTGCTGTTAGGATTGTAGATGTCTATTAACTTTTTTGCCAAGTTCAAAAGTTCTTCGTTCTCTTTTATCGCATAGCGGCTAAAACTTTTGATGGGAATTTGCACAATTTCCCCTTTTGATTCCGTCAATCCAACATCCCAGTATTTAACTTCTGGTCCAAACATCATTTTAGCAATCGTTTCGCTGATCGTAGCGCTGAGTATAATGACTTTCTTTTTAGGCAATTGATGGCGCTGAATGAAATAGATGAATTCATTTCCGTTCGGTCCTTTCGTTTTTACAAAATACGAGCAATTTAAGAAGCCCAGAATGTCTGATTTTATAGCGTTGTCTTCTACAATAATCTTTTCTACCTCGTTGGCATTCGGCAGCAAGTAGGCTGCTCTCTCTTGCACAAGGCCGACCGGTGCATTTAAGACCATATTTTGAATCGTTAAAATAGCCGTCCTATTTTCTTCATTTTGCATTAATTTAGAGCACACAAGCGTGAAATCTGTAACACTCATTTTTGACACAGGCAACAGGCTCGGTATAATATCCTCGTCAATAACTAATGTACCGTTCGCATCCTCTTTTGTAAATAAACTCCGTTGATGCGTAGTTAAAATGATTTGATTTCGCGCTTTATGCACATTTTCAAGTTCTTCAAGATAGTTCCGAATTTCTTCATTTTGCCGAGCCATTTTCTTTAAGAAAGCATTCACTGCTTTATACGCTCCGTTATTGTATAGACGTTCAATTTTCTCAGCAAATTCAATATCTAGGTTTGGCAGTTGTGGCACTTTAACGTGTTTGCAGCCTAAACGATTCAATCGCTCTGAAACTTCTTCCTTTAGCCGATGGGTAGGTAATGCAATCGTAAACGTATGAGTTTGAGCCGCATTGACATACAACTGAGTCTTCCCAATTCCTGTGGGGGCTTTAATCACAAATACGCCATTTTCTTCACAATTAAGCGCTTCGTGAAAATACTGCTTCAGTTTCTTTTCCGCATCCTCCAAAGGTTGAAAATTCGGTTTTTGAGTCACTTGAATTCTACCTCTAAATAATTTCCCTTGCTCAATCATGTTTAACGCATGTTCACACTCATCAGCAAATGGACAGTACGAATCGCATCTGCTTGGAGCGTAATTTGACTTCTGTATTTGATTAATCATGACCTTCCATTCTATTTTCTTTTGCGCGTATTCTGGTCTACTGTTGAGAATCTGTTCAATTCTCGTTTTACCACCTTTTATTCTCAATAAATTAGTCATAACCCCAAACATCTCGTTGTGATACAGCCAATAATCACCGTGTATGGATTCTCGATAAAGTTTGCAGTTCTCCTCTAGTTTCTCAAACGGAAAATCTCTAATCTGCGCAAACCCCTCTTTCACTTTATCAATTTGGAAACAATAATCTTTAAGCAATTTCCCTTCGTCTTTCGAGTCCAACTTTCTATGATACTCCTCAGTGTTTTCTTTAGAAAACTTAATCATATAGGAACCATGACTAATTTTCGGGCGTTCCCTATTAAATATAATAGGATTGGTGCGCTTTTTAGTCATTGAAATAAACAAGTTATCTTCTGATGCTATTTCATCATTCTCATCAATCAACTTATAATTCGGGTAACCGTTGATTAAATCAATCCCAACAACGCGACAGTAACGTTCCATATCCCGTGACGGGTTAGGTCCTGCTTTTATGTGCAATATAACGGCATTTAATAAATCTGGAACGCTTATGACATTGTCATACGCTTCATAGACCAGTTCCTTCCCTCCAAACAATAGTCTGGAAGCATCCTTTGTTTGGACATCTGCCTCTGGAAAAAGCGTCATTAACGAACGTTGTATCAACTCTCGCACTCGGATATCATGAACTTCTTCATTTACCAAGAAAACCATTCTAAATTTTTCATGATCCGGTGTGGAACGAAACGTTGTATAAATGAAATTCGGCATAATATCGTATCGCTCACATCTGTTTATAGCATCAGCAACCGACAAACCTTCGTCAATATCAAGCGCAAAAACCTGTTGGCTGACCCAATAAGCATTTTTTCTAATCCCGTCTTTAAAAACTGCAGGTGCAAAACTTCTTCCATTTGGAATGACAACAGCCTGTGCAAATTCTTGCATTGTTATTTCTGTCGGCAAACTAGCAATACGACTAGAAATAATCGCTGTTTCCCATTTCTCAGGCTTTCGATGAAAACACTGTGAATCAAGACTAAGTTTCACTTTTGCCAATGTTCCTTTTAACATACGACATTCCCCCTTTTTCTTAAAAAGGGAGAGTTATAATGCTATGATCAGTCTTCTAATTACATGTTTTTAATTGTGTTATGAGAACTCTCCTTTCTGTTTTAAAAATTGGTCCAACAAAAGATATTTTGTCATATCATTGGACCGTGTTTTGATTTTAATAGAAGTTAGAATTGTCAGTCAATATGCAATGTAGATATTTCACAATATATTTGTCAACAATAGTTCTTTCATCAATGCCCCTGCTTTTTTCTTATCAAACAAAATTAAGCGAATTTCTCCGTGAACGGTTCAGTACATATTCGAAAAGTATGGAATCAATGTTCATGCTCTCCGCCATACTTTTATTACCAGACTGGTAAGAAACGGCGAAGATATTAGTATTTTTCAAGCACTAAGCGGCCATTTCTCCACCAAACATGGCTCTGCGTTACTCTTTCCTAACAGATGAGAACAAGATGGCGGCCGTAAAATTATGGGTAAAATAGAAAATTCCCAGTTGATGAAGCCTACTCTTCATTAACTGGGACCATTTTTTATATAGGTTCTGTTAAATATTATTAGTATTGACTCAGACGTGATAAATCCCTTAATTTATATACTTATTCAACAATAGCACTCGTTAGTTCAAGAAGTTTACTTTTGGAAATCTGCTATATTCCAATTCATTTTGGGATTAACTGTATCCATAAATTTCTTAATTTGTTCTTCACTCAAATCCTTTTCGCCAGTCGAATTTTTAGCATATGATACAAGTTCCCAAGTCTCATCATAAGGTTTCTTCGGCGCTCTCCACCTAATACCAAATGTATAATCGACACCATCAATCTTTACTTTCATACTCAATATATCACCATGAAGTATAAACTTACTCATTTCCATTTTCATATACTCCCTACTTTTAATGTTTTATCAATAATTGTTTCATATTCCTTCTTTAACTATTCTGCCCTGTTATCCATCCATTCACCGCTTCACAGCACCACAGATAATGAAAGAAATTTTATTCTTCCATGAGAGACTCTATGCGGTACCATCAGAGGAATGAAAATACAAATTCTCAAGATAATTAAACAAGAAGATCAATAACATTCTTTAATAGCGCCTATTCATATAAGAATGAATAGATTTCTCGACTTTTACATTCACCATTGTTAATCCCTTTTGCTTCATTTCTTCTAACACCATTTGTATCTGAACTGCCATTGAATCAAAGAGAATAAAAATTTTCTCATCATCATTATCTTGAAGACGAGGAATAACGAACCTTATGAAAGCCTTTGCTTCTTCCACAATATAATCAGATACGCCAGTTAGAGCAACAATGGAATTAATTGTTCCAAAAAAAATTTGTGAAAGCGCAGCATTGTAGATATCGTATCCATTTGGGGTAAAGTTTGTGTACCCCGCAACTTTAAATCCATAAATTTTCCCTTTTTGATTTTCATAAAGTGTTATTTCCAATCCTTCTTTGGGACTAACTGTTTTGAGTGACTCCATATGCTTTTGTCCTTTTTTCTGTATCGCAACATAATTATTGGTAATACCTATTATTACCATAAATAAAAAGTCTATTTCCATACGAGAGTCTTTTAACATGTTTTTTATTAACTTTTTGTCATCATTTGAAGGCGTAGGAGTATGCTCTGGATGTGTGTGCCACTCACCAAAATAAATCCTCTCTCCATTCGATTCTCTCCACGCTGTTTCAATAATCTTTTGAGCCTTGCGAACATTTCTCTCAAAAAAATAACGCCCTGATTTATCTTCTTTCGATGGTTCCGAAACCATATCGATCACAATGACGTCCTTGTACACTTTACCGAGTAAAATCCCACCTGACTCATGTTGCTCTTTCTTTATTTGTCTGTACTTTTCAAACGTTTTTACTACTTGTTCGGTAAAAACTACATGTTTTTCACCAAATTTATATATCATATTAATCAACACTTTCTTGATTATTTTCTAAATTATAAAACCTTAAAGAAAAGTCAGTGGCACCTACCCATTTCGGTGCTAATAACCTTCTGCTTTTTCTTTGCTCAGTTATATTTCCTAACCATGTAAAGGCCTTACTCCTACGTGGTTCAGTATTTAATTGCTGCTTAATAAATAGCATTAAGTCGAATATAAATCTTTTCAACTCTAATACACCATATGGAACGTACGATGTATTGCAGCCAAGTTCCTTTTTAGTATACTGGTTTCCATCTTTCAATATTTGGTATTTATAAGCACCACTTTCATCATATATTGTTTTAAGATAAATTTTGTCTTCTGGATTAATCCAAATAGCATGTCCACCTGCCAAGTAAGGTTCTACCCATACATGTAACATAGGTTTGTTGATTAAACCTTGAATTTGCAGTTGATTTAATCTCAACTCTGTCGGAAAGTGACTAATTGCTACAATGATTAAATCATAAGAATTTAAAGCGTTGGGACTGAATGCTAACAATGATAAAACATCACGGTTATAAACATGTATTTGACTAGTAGGATAATGTTTTCGCAGTTTGCTTTTAACGGCTTCCGTTTTAGGTTGACCTACATAACTAGCCCCGCATAGATGTCTATTGATGTTTTCAAAACTTAAAACGTCATGATCAACCAATAGTAAATGCTCTATTCCGATATCAAACATACTTTGCGCAATATGGCTTCCAAGTGCTCCACAGCCAATGATGGCTATTTTTAATCCATGATTCTCGGATTTACCATCGCCGCCACGTTTTTTCAGACGCACTGCTCTAACATCTTCTACAGAGTACTTAGCAATTTCTCTCTTTGGAAATTCCTTTACTATCTCAAGCAATCCATGCCGCCTATCCTTTCTAAAGCCGTCCATACTAGTTTTTATTCGTTTCCAACCTTTATATTTTAATACTACTTTTTTCATTTGGGGAAGATGCTCCCATACTCCCCATGAATAATCACCGTCATATTGCATAGAAAACAATACTTTTGTCGGCCTTTTATGCTTAGTCAAATATTCCGAAAGAGCCTGTATGGCTAGTTTATTGTCTTTTAACAAATGGTATATATCTTTATTGTTTTTTGGAAAAGGAAACTGCATAGGCTGAGATAAAGGTATATACAGCACTTTTGCAATCTCTTCTTCTCTTACCGTTCCACCTAAATTTTGAACCCAGTCAATAGCATCGCTTTTTTGATTTGCAAAAATTCCTTGTTGGTGCCAATTTGCGTACGTAAATGGGACTAAATAAACTTCTTTTGGTACCTCAGATGGCTCTACAATCGACAAATAACTTCCTTTGCTATCTTCACCCCAGTAAGTTTCAAATTCATCTGTGTAATCTTGGAAGTTCTGTTTTGATACCCCTTTTGTCAAAACTTCCTCGGCTTTCTGAATTGTTGCGTCTATAACACCTAACGGATTAGCCGGATTGGGACTGGCTAATACATCATCAAAAAGGCAAAGTGTTTTAGACTTACTCAAATGCGGCAAAGGATATAACTTCTTAAAACTATGTTCGTCTAATTTAACTTTTGGAAACGAATCAGGAAAGTTAAAAGGCAGACTAATCAATAATTTGACTTCATAGTCTGCCACAATAGTTTTAATCTGTAGAGTAACAGGATAATCATTTGTTCCTTCGTTTTTCTCTACAATAATAGCCTGATATTTACTCATTAGATATTCAACGGATTCGTTTCGTATCTGAACATAGATGTCTAGTAAATCAAGATGACCGTCCATGGTTTCCTAACACCGCCGGTTTTGATGTTTGTAATGCATACCCTTTGTCCATTCTTTCTTCAGGTGGAGTATACTCCGGAAAACGATCACCAAATATTTTTCTCCAAATATCAGCGGCTTCCTTCTTATCCTCTGTTTCCAACGCTTTTTGACTTTGTTTAATAAGATTAGATAGTTTATTAAGGAAATTAGTTTTTGCGGTTTCTGACCATCCATCAAGCAATTCTTCCTCAGGAAAAACAGGTCTCTTAAGGCTAAAGGAAGAATTTAATTGATCATAAATTTCTTGAGCAATCGCAATAAATGCAGAATCATCATCTTCTTCATAACCTTCCACGAAATGATTGGCAGCCAATATGGTAAAAACCATACCACTCGGAAACTTATCATCACCTTTTTTATAATCTTTCCATGCTTTAAAGTACCGCACTATTCGTTTTAGTTGATCTCCCTTATTCTTAACTTCATCATTGAACCAATTTGTCAACGCTTTTGGATCACTGTCTATCCATCCTTTTGTTTTATGTGCTAATTTAGGATGTTCTGCATCTTCAGCCTTTATATAGATAGGGAGATCGACATGATAATCGTCTTTATAAATAACACGCACACATGTATTTTTATCGACTGGTGGTGTACTTGTATGTCCATCAACGGCCTTTACAATCCAATTATGAACAGTGCTAGTGGCTGGCCAATCTTCTTCTTTTTTGTCTGCCAAATGCATGAGGTATACACCATCATCAATATCATATTCTCCCTCAATTGGTTCAATTGTGGTGTTCATCATATAAGAACCTTGTCCCCAGAATTTCGGTTTAGATACTTTTAACGTTTCTTCAAAATAATCCTGAATTTTTTTCCTCAGTGCATTTCTCGATGTTCGTAACGATTCTTTCTTTTTCGGCTTTAATTTAATTTTCTCGTCAAATTTTAGAAATAAATCATTGCATTGCGCCAACTGGCTCACCCCTTAACTTTATTTGCTGATTGTCTAATTCAAAAAAGCGTTGTAGGCGTGGATCATCTATCCACTTACTACTTGTCTCATGCCCTTTTTCTATCAAAAGGTTGATAGACTCCTCACAAGCCATATCCAGATCAATTAATTTACTTTCCTTTTCCGTAAGTGGCTCATTTTCAATCCTTACATAATGACCATTTAATGACTTATTCAGATACTCAATATGAAAATGAGTAGAAATTGTTTGTAAATGTATCATCTGGGAAATTAACTTGGAACCCCATCCACGGATTGACAGGTGGCGATTTTCACTTTGAAATC
Source organism: Geobacillus sp. C56-T2 (assembly GCF_007829715.1). Lineage (NCBI taxonomy): Bacteria > Bacillati > Bacillota > Bacilli > Caryophanales > Anoxybacillaceae > Geobacillus > Geobacillus sp. C56-T2. The sequence continues at coordinate 545,758 of NZ_VJWB01000001.1, read as the reverse complement.
CGATATTTTTCTGCAACGTAGATATGGAAAGTAAACTGAATTTTTCATAACCATAATTTTCCTTCCCGATAAAAAATCTATATGCCTCCTGTATACCGTATAAGGAAGGATTATTTGCAAATAAACCGCCGTCTACAAATTGGTCATCGGGCTTAGGCATTGTCGGAATCTTTTGTATTGGAAAATAGGTTGGTGCAGCGGCAGTTGCTAATGCAACATCAACTAACAAATGATTGCTATCACGCCCAAGTTCATCAGCATGATCAGTTTTTATAATACACGACTTACCTTCTGTAATATTTGAGGTAGGTATTAGAACATAGGATTTACAATCCTTTATTCGCTTATTTCCAAAAACATGCTTAAGAGCGCTTTTTAATTTTTCATCATCATATTTAGACTTAATAATAAGTTGTTTCCAATATGCAATATGACGACTAATGCGGCTTTTATAAGGAAATATTATAGGACCATGTTCTACGTAGAGATTTACAATTTCTTTCGCTGGGACACCTGCTGCTAATGCTAGAGCGATAATCCCACCTGTAGAAGTACCGCAAATCAAGTCAAAATGTTTATATAACTGACCATATCGTTCCTCAAAATCAGCCAAAATAACTGCAGAGTATAGCCCTTTTATTCCACCACCATCAATTGATAGAATTTGAAATGGTCTTTTTTCCCCCATATTTCCTCCTCACTTTTAATTTCTTTAAGTACTCGTTTTGCTTTAATAATTGCGGCTTTTTGTAACTTGATAACTTTTATGTCGATTCCTAGTACAGTTATATGTCCATTTTTGTAGAATTATACCTATCTATAATTTTACTATAAAGTATTAATTTTACAAGAACGTTTGTTCCTTTTTATTTTTTTATTTTTAGAGGTATTTTTAGGTTATTCTTGTTTACTTCACTTTACGTATATAGTGCTGTAAATACTCCAAATAACCCCCTATTCTATCTTAAAGGTACTTTTAAATTGCTAAGAAGTAATTTAAAACGGCTATAATCAAACTCCCTTCTTCTTTTAGCGGCTCTTACAATGTCTTGGATGATATCCCAACCCTTCCTTAATCCTGCTGGTATCAGTTCTTCTTTTGCGCGTATTTGTTTTAATTCACTTAAATGCCGTTCAATTAATTCCTCATAGGAGATACAAAGATGCGAATGAGTTTTCGGTGAGGAATGATACGAATAATAATATAGAGCGGTGTACGTTTTAGATGTTCTACGCTGACGAATTTGGTAAAGGATTTCCTTTAATCGTTCCCTTTCTTCTTGACGTTGCTCTTGCATTTCTTACATTCTCTTTGCATAAAGTTGAGCATGAAGTTTTTGCAGTTGTTTATCTCTAAAATATAATCTTAAACTAAAGGGGCTTTTTATATCTTCTACATCTCTTATACACACATTATACTTTTTGCAGCATTCCCTAATCAACAATTTATGTAATAACCGAATCCAACAATTTTTTTATAAAAAATGAGCGGGTCTCCCCACTCATTTATTTTTATAGTATTGATTAAGTACAGTTCTTAAAATTTTAGGCCATCTTTCAAAAACCTCTTTGCCCATAATTTGAACGAGGAACCTTTGTTAATTGTGGTATAAGCATGATTAATCGCTTGCAACGCGCAGGTGAAATCATGGAGGACGAAACTGTTTATGATCGTTTGTTCTTCACTTGGTAAGGGAATTAATTGCATGCTAGAGTGGGATGACCTCCCCTCTTTTTTATTTTGTATTACATTATATTTTTAGTATGCGCTACATATATATTTTTAGTAGTATAATAGATATAACATCTACCAAAAAACAGAGTGAGGGGGTAAGTATGAAACTAGAACTCCCTAAGAGTGTAGAATTTATTTTTGGATATATACGACGCTCACGACAAGACATCATAAGGGAAAAGAAAACAGATCAGGACACGTTGGCAGAGCAAAGAGCACTAATGACAAGTATATTAAATAATATACAAGAGAATTACGGGATTCCTTACACTTTGAAGGAAGAAATCCGTTCTGGTGGTGATGAAATAGCAAGCCGTCCAGTATTCTCTTCTATTCTTGAGGAATTAAAGAACGTAAAACCTAAAACGGCTGCTATTGCCGTCAAGGATATCACACGCTTAGGACGCGGAGATCCAGACCAAATGGGGCTTGTTTTGAAACTATTTAAAAGAAAATGTGTTTATATTATAACTCCTTATCAGATTTATAACCCTTTGAACCCGAATGATGAACGGATATTGAAGTTCTATATGTTTATGGGGAATATAGAACTTGACATGATTAAGCAACGTATGAAAGAAGCAAGATACACATATGCTCGTCAAGGTAGACACATGGGTGGAGCGGCGGCAATTCCATACGGGTATCGGCTAGATAGTTATACTCAAAAATTAGTTCCTATTCCAGAGCAAGCGGAAGTGGTAAGAAGAATATTTCACCTATATGTTAATGAACGGATAGGATACAATGGAATTAGCACTATTTTAAAGAAAGAACAAATACCTACCCCAACCGGAAAAAGACATTGGGCTCCCGTCGTCATTCGTCGTATATTAACTAACGACGCTTATATTGGCACGTATCGTTTCAGACAAACCACAAAAATCGATGGAGAAATTCAAAAAGTTGATGAAGAAGAGCAAATAATTGTAGAAAATGCGTGGGAACCAATTGTTGATGAAGAAATATTTTACAAAGCACAAGAAATTTTAAAAGAGAACAGAAATAAGCCTTCTGTGAAACTAGAGTTTGAGCCAAATGTTCTCGCAGGGTTAATTGTTTGCTCTGGCTGTGGAAAGAAAATGGTTCGGCAGTATAGTGTGCAATACTATACAAAAAAAGACGGAACAAAATCTAAATATGAAAAAGAATTTATGATGTGTCTTGATTGTTCTGTATATATCAAGTATTGGGATATTGAACGAAGCCTTATTCAAATTCTAAAAGATAATATTATCGAAATAAAGCCAGATGAACTGAAAGAAAAATTACGAGAACTAATTGATTTTGAAAGGGTGAATAATAAAAAACACTCTCCGCAAGAGCAATTGAATAAGGTTAGAACTGAACTGGAAAGATTGGAAAAGCAACTTGATGGTATTACTCTAATGAGAGCGTCTGGTGAAATGGATGAAGACAGATACAAAAGACTTAGGGAACAAGTGGAGGAGCAAATCCAAGAAAAGAAACTATATATTGAAGAATTGAGCCAACAAATTGAAAATGAAGGTATCGAGGAATTAGACATTGAAAATATCCAACAAGAAATGGCTACTTTATTGGATTACTACGAAAATGGAAACTTAAGTAAGAAAGCAAAAAATGAGTTACTTCGCGGTATCTTTGATTATGTTGTTTTAACAAAAACAGGGAAAGGAAAATTTGATTTAGATGTAATGTTTAATCCACGTATTTTTTATAACTCCTTTTTGTCATAAAGGAGTTTTTCTTTTCATATGATTTTAGTAGATATCATCTTACAATCAATTCATCGGCGCTGATCAACGCAAACCGTCCGGCTTTGAAGTTGCCCTCTTGCGTCAGCGATAACAAATGCCAAAGAAATTTTTCATCGCATTTTAACATTTCCTGAAATTCCATAATGCCGCGGTTCGCCTTGTTCAGCTCGCCGTCAAACCGATACGCCCGCGGGTCGGACTCCGAGCCATACTCAGCGATGGTCGAGAAATCGATGCTTCCCGTCAAGTCAGCAATATCTTGCGACTTCGGATCGGACGGGCTGAACGTCCCGATGCCGACGCGCCGATTTTCCGAAAAGAAAATGCGCTCCACCATCACGTCTTCGATTCGGCCGCCGTATTCTTTCTCCAACCGCATCATATTGAGCGGCGACAGCTCCCCTTCAATGCGAATGCCGTATTCGCGGTAAAAATCGTCGCGCAAATGGTGGGGAATGAGGTGAAGCGGATCTTCATGCATCGGGCACCCTTTGATCGCATAAACGGCGCCGCGGTCCGTTTTCGAATATTCCTCGAGCCCGCGTTTTAAGAGCGTCACTAGCGTTGACTTCCCGCCGCCGACCGGGCCCATCAGCAGCAAAATCCGCTTGCGTACATCCAACCGCTTCGCCGCCGGGTGGAAATATTCTTCAACTAACCGTTCCAGCGCTTCTTCCAGCCCGAACAGGTGCTGACTGAAAAACTTATACCGCTTTCGGCCGTTCACCACCTCAACTCCAGCGTCTTTGATCATATGATAAACACGCGAATGAGCCGACTGGGCCACCCACGGCTTTTCTTTTAAAATCTCTAAATACTCGGCAAACGTTCCTTCCCATTTCAGCTTCTCTTCTTCTTCCCGATATCGAGCGATTTTTTGCAAAATATCCATAAAGGACCTCCTCACCCTCGGATGTCTAACAGAAAGATTATTACAATTTATGCGAGGATGTCCTGTATCATTCGCCGCAAAAAAATTTTGTCTCCTGACGGCCAAACGCGGTCATTCACATGCTTGGCCATATCCGCTATAATAAAGGGGAAAACGCCTTGAAGGAGGGGCAAACGATGCGCACCTTGCTTGTGCTCGGAGTGATCATTGCTTTCTTAACGGCCATTTTCACCGCCGGCTATGAGGACAAACCCGGCGTGAAATAAAGCCCAAAAAAACGACCTCCGTCGCGAAGGTCGTTTTTTTGTTTCGCGCCTACGACAACCCGTGAAACCGTTGCTGGCGCAGCGCTTCATACACTAAAATGGCCGCCGTATTTGATAAGTTCAGGGAGCGGACTTTGTCGTTCATCGGGATGCGAAGGCAGCGATCCATATTGGCCTCGAGCAAGTCTTTTGGCAATCCGGTCGTCTCGCGGCCGAACACAAAGAAAATATCCTTGGTTGTATCGCTGAAGTCAAACGAATCATAATACTGCCGGCCGAATTTCGTAATGAAGTAAAACTCGCCTCCCGGAAACCGGGCAAACAACTCGTCAAGCGAATCGTAATAGGAAAGATTGACATAAGGCCAGTAGTCAAGGCCAGCGCGCTTTAACATTTTATCGTCCGTCGAAAATCCGAGCGGACGGATGAGATGGAGCGCCGTATCCGTCGCCGCGCACGTACGGGCGATGTTCCCGGTGTTGGCTGGAATTTCTGGTTGGTATAGTACAACATGAAGCGGCATGTTCTTCACCTCAACAACATCGTTTATTTGCGATCCATGATATGAAAAAATTTATATCGGATGTTTGGGGTGTAAGCGCTCGAATCTTCGTAGGACCAATAACGCATCCGACTGTTGGTAGTATGGGCGTTCACAAGCGGCATCCCCTCTTGGTCTTTGGCCACTACGATCGCCGAATGGTCAAAGCGCCCGTCCCCTTGAAAATCATAACAAATGACATCGCCTGCCATCAATTGTCCCGGTTCGGAAACTTCCACCGCCTGCAAGCCGATGCGCGACCCGCTTAAGTACCAGCGCAGGGAATGAGCGACGGCCCAGCTGTAGCTCCAGCTCCCGTTTTGGCACCACCACCCCCGCGCCCGATTCGGGTAACCCGTCATAGGCACCCCACCTGCGTACAGGCATTGGGAGACAAAATTGGTGCAATCAACAGGAAAAGACGGGAACGCCGGGTTGTGACGATTCCACCATGTTTCCGCGTACCGCACCGCCTGGGCGCGGTCATATTGATAGGAAAGCCGCTCTCCCCGCCATTGCTCACGCTCCACCCGCGGCGCCTCGACATTTCCTCCCGTCCGGCTGATCCGATCGTCGGCAGCCCATTCGCCGTTTACAAACCGCGCGCACCGCTCCTCGACTTGCTCCTCCACATATAAAACGTCTCCTTGTTTCAGCAAAAACTGATGATGGGCCACATACACCAGTTTGGTTTCCCGTTCGACCGTCTGTCGTCCGACGATTTGCCCACGAATCGAACAGCGAACGATTTCCACTCCCCGTTTTTGGCAAAGCTTCTGTTTTCTCGTGATCTCTTCATCCTTTAACCCGTTTCCTGACACAAACGAGCGGGCCCGCTCGTTCAGCCGCTCGCGCAATCGTTGTTTCATGCCGTTCCCCACTTTCGTTTTTGTTACTACCTTATGTGGGGAAGCGGCTGTTCTTTCCCGCTTCTTTGCGGCATCCGTCCCGCCCTTTACCCGTTTCCCTCATCGCTTAGGGGAAGCTCGTTTTCACCAGCCTTCCCGTTACTTTAGGAGGGCGGGGATTTCGTGTAAAATGCTACTATCCCACCAGTTTCTCAATTAGAGAAACCTTGCAGAATTAGCTTTCTTTTCTGACGCTGTCTTCTCAATTAGAGAAGCCTTGCAGAATTAGCTTTCTTTTCTGACGCTGTCTTCCAACAGTTTCAGCCCTTTTTCAATTTCAGCAAGCACCGCCTCATCCGTCTCTGTCCGTCTAGCTTCATCGAGATGCGGTCGCACGCTGGTATCGCCGATTTTTCCGAGCGCCCATGCGGCCGTCCCACGGATGACCGGGCGGCTGTCTTCTTTCAACAGCCGCAACAAATGCGGCACCGCCGTTCGGTCTTTGTAATGGGCAAGCGCCAAGATGGCGTTGCGCTGAATCGGTTTTTTTCCGCGCCATGAACCAGCCATGGCGCCGAATTTTTCTTGAAATTCACGATTGCTCATTTGGAGAAGCGGAATCAGCTTCGGTTTGACCGCCTCCGGATCGGGTTCGAATTCCGGATGGAAATGAAAATCTTTCCCTTTGTTTTCCGGACAGACTAACTGGCACGTGTCGCAGCCGTACAACCGATTGCCGATTTTCTCGCGAAATTCATCGGCCAAAAAGTCTTTTGTTTGCGTTAAAAACGAGATGCACCGCTGCGCGTTTAGCTGCCCTCCTTGCACGAGCGCTCCGGTCGGACACGCATCGATGCATTTCGTACATGTGCCACATCGATTTTCAATCGGCTCATCAGGGGGAAACGGAATGGTTGTGATCATTTCCCCTAAATAGACGTACGAGCCAAATTCCGGCGTAATGATCGAGCAGTTTTTCCCGCTCCAACCGATCCCGGCCCGCTCAGCCACAGCGCGATCGGCCAGCTCTCCAGTATCGACCATCGAACGAACGCGGGCGTGCGGCACTTTGGCAAGCAAAAACTCCTCAAGCTGCCGTAAACGATCCCGCAATACAACATGATAATCTTTGCCCCACGATGCACGGCAAAAAAGGCCGCGCCGCTCCGTCTTTGTCCCCCGCGGCGCCTGCTTCATTTTCGACGGATAAGCGAGTGCAATGGCAATGATTGATTTGGCCCCGGAAAGCAGCAAATCGGGATTCGTTCGTTTTTCAATATCGTTTTCCTCAAATCCCGACTGGTAGCCAAGCTCTTGCTGGCGTCGCAACCGTTCTTTTAGTTCCACAAACGGATCGGCGCTGGCAAATCCAATTTTATCAATACCGATCGTCCGGCTGTACGCAATCAACTCTTGTTTTAAGGCGACAACATCCATTGTTTTCCCTCCTTTCGACTCCTATGATAAAATAAAGCGCGAGGTGATTGACATGAACTATATCGTATCAGAAGAGCTGAAACGGCGTCTCCCTTCCGGAAAGTTCGGGATCATCTGCTACCGGCACATCGAAGTAGGGGATTCGCCGCAAATGCTAAAAGGACGGTTGCAACTGTTTCAGGAATCAATTTATATCGAACTGCAGGAAAAAACGATCCATGACATTCCTGAACTGGCCGAATGGCGTCACGTATTCAAGCAAATCGGGACGGATCCCGCTCGTTATCGCCCATCGAGTGAAAGTCTGTATCGGCGCATTCAAAAGAAGCACTTTCTTCCTTCCATTCATTCAGCAGTGGATGTCAACAATTTCTTTTCACTCTATTATAAGATTCCGCTCGGCATCTACGACCTTGACCGCATACACGGGACCGTGACCGTAACCATCGGTGCTGAGCAAGACGAATATGTCGCTTTAAACGGCCGAACGGTCAACTTTGCCAACAAACTTGTCAGCAAAGATGCATACGGTCCATTCGGCAGTCCGATCGTCGATTCGGAACGGACGGCCGTCACTCGTGACACCAAAAACGCCTTACAGATTGTATACTTTCCACCTTCCATCGCCAAAGACGTCGCCCATCGCCAGCTCGAAGCCATGCAAGCGATGTTCACGCAAATCCATGGCGGCGAAGCGGATGTTCAACTGCTTGAATGACGTGTTCCTCCCGCTTCGGTGAATCGCAGGCGGGAGGGGATCGCAATAAAAAAACGCAATGCCTCGTTCATCAACGAAACGAAACACTGCGTTGTCCCCAATCTTTCTGCTATGGAACCCATTATATCTCATGATTGCCTATTCGGCAAGAAAAAGCGCAATTTTCGACAAAAACAAGTTTGATAAAATGGCACCAGGCAACCTGGTGCCATAAGCAGTGACCCGTACGGGATTCGAACCCGTGTTACCGCCGTGAAAGGGCGGTGTCTTAACCACTTGACCAACGGGCCATGCATGGCGGAGAAGGCGGGATTTGAACCCGCGCGCCGCAAAACTGCGACCTAACGGTTTAGCAAACCGTCCCCTTCAGCCACTTGGGTACTTCTCCAGAGAAAATGGCTCCGCAAGTAGGATTCGAACCTACGACCTACCGGTTAACAGCCGGTTGCTCTACCGCTGAGCTATTGCGGAACGGTTCAACACCATGTCCGTTTTCCTACGGGCTACCATACCGTTGCTCCATCCGGCAATGGTGGGACAACGGTTCACCGTTATTATAGCGAATCATCCGACAATATGCAATGGGAAATAGTGGGCCTAAGTGGACTTGAACCACCGACCTCACGCTTATCAGGCGTGCGCTCTGACCAGCTGAGCTATAGGCCCATCCAAAAGCGGGTGATGGGAATCGAACCCACGACATCAGCTTGGAAGGCTGAGGTTTTACCACTAAACTACACCCGCACATCGATTTCTTCAACCATTCACCACGCAATTTCATGCCTCTTCCTCTACCAGCGCATTCAAAGAAGCGGAATGCGTCGAGGCTACTCGCAGCTCATTCGGTGAAGCTAAGGCTCGTGGCTGAGGTTTTACCACTAAACTACACCCGCACATAACCCTTCAACCATTCACCACGCAATTTCGCGCCTCTTCCTCTACCAGCGCATTCAAAGAAGCGGAATGCGTCGAGGCTACTCGTAGCCTATTCGGTGAAGCTAAGGCTCGTGGCTGAGGTTTTACCACTAAACTACACCCGCACATCGATTTCTTCAACCATTCACCACGCAATTTCATGCCTCTTCCTCTACCAGCGCATTCAAAGAAGCGGGATGCGTCGAGGCTACTCGCAGCTCATTCGGTGAAGCTAAGGCTCGTGGCTGCAATTTTACCAAGAGCTTACGGGTTTTAGGAAGAAAAAGGGCGACTAGTGGGAATCGAACCCACGCATGCCAGAGCCACAATCTGGTGCGTTAACCACTTCGCCATAGTCGCCATGATGTTGATGCCGGCTGCAGGACTTGAACCCGCAACCTACTGATTACAAGTCAGTTGCTCTACCAATTGAGCTAAGCCGGCATAAATCCATATTATGCAATGCTTATCGTTTTTCCTAATAGTCAACTGGTCGAAAAAAGCGGAACGCTCAAACCGAGTTGATGCCGTCTCATTCTATTTGTGCCAACTGAGCTGAATGAGACGATTATTTATGGCGGAGGAGGAGGGATTCGAACCCCCGCGCGCCTTGCGGCGCCTCTCGGTTTTCAAGACCGACCCCTTCAACCACTTGGGTACTCCTCCAAAAAACAACAATAATGGTGGACCTTGTAGGATTCGAACCTACGACCGGACGGTTATGAGCCGTCTGCTCTAACCAGCTGAGCTAAAGGTCCGATAAGAGTGGCGGTGGAGGGGATCGAACCCCCGACCTCACGGGTATGAACCGTACGCTCTAGCCAGCTGAGCTACACCGCCAAAACGGATGAAAAAGTGGAGCCTATCGGATTCGAACCGATGACCTCCTGCGTGCGGGGCAGGCGCTCTCCCAGCTGAGCTAAGGCCCCAAAGTGATCGGGAAGACAGGATTTGAACCTGCGACCTCACGGACCCGAACCGTGTGCTCTACCAAGCTGAGCTACTTCCCGATAAAACGCGCTCGAGAGGATTCGAACCCCTAACCTTCTGATCCGTAGTCAGATGCTCTATCCAATTGAGCTACGAGCGCAAGTGCCGAGGGCCGGACTCGAACCGGCACGGTAGTCACCTACCCCAGGATTTTAAGTCCTGTGCGTCTGCCAATTCCGCCACCCCGGCGGCAGTGGAGCGGAAGACGGGGTTCGAACCCGCGACCCCCACCTTGGCAAGGTGGTGTTCTACCGCTGAACTACTTCCGCAACATGATGAGCCATGGAGGACTCGAACCTCCGACCCTCTGATTAAAAGTCAGATGCTCTACCTACTGAGCTAATGGCTCATGGTTTGGTATACACCCAAATATTTGACGATGTCCCTTCCTCTACCAGCCGACTCAAAGATGCCGAGTGCGTCGGGACAACTCGCAGCGAACTCAAAGATGCAACGCTCGTTACTGAGCGAATGGCTCATGGTGGCCCTTAGTGAAGCACACACTTGCATACTCTCAAGCAAAAGAAAAGATGCCGGCTGCAGGACTTGAACCCGCAACCTACTGATTACAAGTCAGTTGCTCTACCAATTGAGCTAAGCCGGCGAATGGTGGCTCGGGACGGAATCGAACCGCCGACACAAGGATTTTCAGTCCTTTGCTCTACCGACTGAGCTACCGAGCCATATGTTATTTTTTAGCTCGCTCGTTGATTGCTCTATGCCTCTTCCTCTACCAGCTGATTCAAAGATGTTCGATGCGTCGAGGCAACTCGCAGCAAACTCGATGATGCTGATGCTCGTCTCTACCGACTGAGCTACCGAGCCATATGTTATTTTTTAACTCGCTCGTTGATTGATCTATGCCTCTTCCTCTACTAGCTGATTCAAAGATGTTCGATGCGTCGAGGCAACTCGCAGCAAACTCCATGATGCTGATGCTCGTCTCTACCAAGCAAGCAACCAAAATATATAGGGTTGTCATAATTTTTAAACAAAGACGGTCCCGACGGGACTCGAACCCGCGATCTCCTGCGTGACAGGCAGGCATGTTAACCACTACACTACGGGACCTTGTTGGTTGCGGGGGCAGGATTTGAACCTGCGACCTTCGGGTTATGAGCCCGACGAGCTACCGGACTGCTCCACCCCGCGACGATAAAAGATCAGTATCATTGAAATATTTGTTGCCTCTTCCTCTACCAGTTGATTCAAAGATGTTCGATGCGTCGAGGCAACTCGTAGCGTATTCGATGAAGCAAATGCTCGTTGCTCCACCCCGCGATGATAGAAGATGAACTTATTTCAATGATGCGCTGAATTTTGTATGTTTGAAAGTGGTGGAGGATGACGGGATCGAACCGCCGACCCCTTGCTTGTAAGGCAAGTGCTCTCCCAGCTGAGCTAATCCTCCATAAATATCCGCCTAGCAGCGACCTACTCTTGCAGGGGCGCTGGCCCCAACTACCATCGGCGCTGGAGGGCTTAACTTCCGTGTTCGGGATGGGAACGGGTGTTTCCCCTCCGCTATCACCACTAGGCTATTATCGACACATTTTATTATAAGGAAAGTAAGCGGATTGTCAAGGGCTTTTTCATTCCTTCAAAACTAGATAACCGTCGGAAGAAGCCGCGTTTCGACCGGTCTAGCTCCGGCTCGCCGCCGCTCGCCTGCGCTTTTCTAGGTTAAGCCCTCGATCGATTAGTATCCGTCAGCTCCACGTGTCGCCACGCTTCCACCTCGGACCTATCGACCTCGTCATCTTCGAGGGATCTTACTCGCCTAACGCGATGGGAAATCTCATCTTGAGGGGGGGCTTCACGCTTAGATGCTTTCAGCGCTTATCCCGTCCGCACATAGCTACCCAGCGGTGCCCCTGGCGGGACAACTGGTACACCAGCGGTGCGTCCATCCCGGTCCTCTCGTACTAAGGACAGCTCCTCGCAAATTTCCTACGCCCGCGACGGATAGGGACCGAACTGTCTCACGACGTTCTGAACCCAGCTCGCGTACCGCTTTAATGGGCGAACAGCCCAACCCTTGGGACCGACTACAGCCCCAGGATGCGATGAGCCGACATCGAGGTGCCAAACCTCCCCGTCGATGTGGACTCTTGGGGGAGATCAGCCTGTTATCCCCGGGGTAGCTTTTATCCGTTGAGCGATGGCCCTTCCATGCGGAACCACCGGATCACTAAGCCCGACTTTCGTCCCTGCTCGACCTGTCCGTCTCGCAGTCAAGCTCCCTTGTGCCTTTGCACTCTCCGAATGATTTCCAACCATTCTGAGGGAACCTTTGGGCGCCTCCGTTACCTTTTGGGAGGCGACCGCCCCAGTCAAACTGCCCACCTGACACTGTCTCCCACCCCGCTAAGGGGTGCGGGTTAGAATTTCAATACCGCCAGGGTGGTATCCCACCGTCGCCTCCACCGAAGCTGGCGCTCCGGCTTCTCAGGCTCCCACCTATCCTGTACAAGCGATACCAAAATTCCATATCAGGCTGCAGTAAAGCTCCACGGGGTCTTTCCGTCCTGTCGCGGGGAACCTGCATCTTCACAGGTAGTATAATTTCACCGGGTCTCTCGTTGAGACAGCGCCCAAGTCGTTACACCTTTCGTGCGGGTCGGAACTTACCCGACAAGGAATTTCGCTACCTTAGGACCGTTATAGTTACGGCCGCCGTTTACTGGGGCTTCGGTTCGCACCTTCGCTTCCGCTAAGCGCTCCCCTTAACCTTCCAGCACCGGGCAGGTGTCAGCCCCTATACGTCGCCTTTCGGCTTCGCAGAGACCTGTGTTTTTGATAAACAGTCGCTTGGGCCTTTTCACTGCGGCTCTTCCAGGCTCTTCACCCGAAAGAGCACCCCTTCTCCCGAAGTTACGGGGTCATTTTGCCGAGTTCCTTAACGAGAGTTCTCCCGCGCGCCTTAGGATTCTCTCCTCGCCTACCTGTGTCGGTTTGCGGTACGGGCACCTCTTCCCTCGCTAGAGGCTTTTCTTGGCAGTGTGAAATCGGGGACTTCCGGATCAATCCGTCGCCATCACAGCTTGGCCTTCCGGCCAGCGGATTTGCCTACTGGCCAGCCTCACTGCTTGGACAGGCTCTTCCAGCCGCCTGCTCGCCCTATCCTCCTGCGTCCCCCCATCGCTCAAACGGGAAGGAGGTGGTACAGGAATCTCG
>NZ_VJWB01000001.1:232500-530000 GCF_007829715.1 Geobacillus sp. C56-T2 | reverse complement strand
TCCACGGTTGAGCCGTGGGCTTTCACATCAGACTTAAGGAGCCGCCTGCGCGCGCTTTACGCCCAATAATTCCGGACAACGCTCGCCCCCTACGTATTACCGCGGCTGCTGGCACGTAGTTAGCCGGGGCTTTCTCGTGAGGTACCGTCACCGCGCCGCCTTGTTCAAACGGCGCTCCTTCGTCCCTCACAACAGAGCTTTACGACCCGAAGGCCTTCTTCGCTCACGCGGCGTCGCTCCGTCAGGCTTTCGCCCATTGCGGAAGATTCCCTACTGCTGCCTCCCGTAGGAGTCTGGGCCGTGTCTCAGTCCCAGTGTGGCCGGTCACCCTCTCAGGCCGGCTACGCATCGTCGCCTTGGTGAGCCGTTACCTCACCAACTAGCTAATGCGCCGCGGGCCCATCCGCAAGTGACAGCCAAAGGCCGCCTTTCAACCAAAGACCATGCGGTCTTCAGTGTTATCCGGTATTAGCTCCGGTTTCCCGGAGTTATCCCGGTCTTGCGGGCAGGTTGCCCACGTGTTACTCACCCGTCCGCCGCTGACCCAACCAGAGCAAGCTCCGATTCGGTCCGCTCGACTTGCATGTATTAGGCACGCCGCCAGCGTTCGTCCTGAGCCAGGATCAAACTCTCCAATGAAAGTTGATTGGCTTTGTAAGCTTCGGCGCCGACACCAAACGTGTCAAGCGGCCTCCGCTTTTCGTATTGTCTAGCTTCGGCCGCTATCGGCTCGCGACGCTTCGGTCCTGCTGCGGCGGCAACAGCCTCCTCGCAGGCCCTCCAGCGCGTTTCGCCGATAGGCAAGCGGCCTCCGCTTTTCGTATTGTCTAGCTTCGGTCCGCCGCCGCTCGGGGTCAAATAACCTTCCCCCTCGGGGTGCAAGCACCCCTGCGGGTGAAGAACATTTGCCCGTCGCGGCGACCCGCGGACCTCAGCTTTTCATTGCGCTTCGTTTCGTTCAGTTTTCAAGGAACAAGATTTTCGCCCTTTGAAAGCGGCTTTTACATCATAGCACTTTTATTATCTGCTGTCAACATCTTTTTTATTCGTTATTATTTCTGTGATGTTTTGTTGCCGCAACAGCGATTTAAAATATATCATCGTTCGACAAGCAAGTCAATAGCTTTTTGAAACGAAATAGCATTCATTCGTCCTCGGGCGATTTTTCTTTCTTTTTTCGCTCTGCCCATGATTTATGGTATATTGGTGTTTAGGAGGGACAATCATGGCCATCAAATATTCAAGTAAAATTAATAAAATTCGTACGTTCGCCTTGAGCCTCATTTTTATCGGGGTCATCGTCATGTATGTTGGACTATTTTTCCGTACGTCCCCAATTATTATGACATTGTTTATGGTGTTCGGAATGTTGTTTCTTGTCGCGAGCGGCATCGTCTACTTCTGGATCGGCACGCTCTCGACAAGAGCCGTTCAAGTCGTTTGTCCTTCATGCGGCAAGGTGACAAAAATGCTCGGGCGCGTGGACTTATGTATGTTTTGTCGCGAGCCGCTGACGTTGGATCGTGAGCTTGAAGGGAAAGAGTTCGATGAAAAATACAACAAAAAAAGGAAAAGCTGATAGCCCCTTTTGCGCTATCAGCTTTTTAATGTGTCCGTCCTCCGCCTCTTTGGCAATCAGGACATACCCCGTACACTTCCATCCGGTGATGATCGACTTTAAATCCAGTAACGTGAGCGGCAAGCTGCTCGACTTCATCGAGCGCTGGATAGTGGAAATCGACAATTTTGCCGCACTGCTCACAGATGACGTGATAATGATTGGATGTGACAAAGTCAAATCGGCTTGACGAATCCCCATATGTCAGCTCTTTAACAAGCCCGATTTCTTTAAAGACCCGCAAGTTGTTGTAGACGGTCGCTACGCTCATATTAGGGAATTTCCCTTCCAGCGCTTTATATATCTCATCAGCCGTCGGATGGGACATTGAGCTGATCAAATACTCCAATATCGCATGACGCTGCGGCGTAATGCGTATGCCCGTCTTTTTTAACATGTCCAACGCTTCCTTGAGTTGCTCATTGACAGACACCGTCATGCACCTCACTCTCTGCAAAAGATGAAAAAAATTATCATTTTATAATATTTATAATTAGTCTACAAGGAATGTATGCGTTTTGTCAATATACATACCATTAATATATGGGACTTGAGCGTCTTTATTTAACAAAAAGAGGGCGGAAATCGTTTCCGCCCGCCACAATACATTCATTTGAGGAGGTTACTATGCATCATACGCAAAAACGTTGTTCTTGCTTGGACGCTTACCTAGATGAGGCCAATCGGGCCACCTGCGCGAGCGCCTCATCGACATGCCCCTTTACTTTCACCCCGCGCCATTCTTTGACCAATGTTCCATCGGGGGCGATAATGAACGTCGAGCGCTCGATGCCCATGTATTCTTTGCCAAAGTTTCGCTTTTTCTTCCAGACCCCATACAGTTCTGCCACCTGATGCTGCTCATCGGAAAGAAGCAAAAACGGCAATTCATACTTCTCAACGAACGTTTCATGCCGCTTGACTGGGTCTGTGCTCACCCCTAAGATAACGGCATTCAATTCGTTAAACCGTTCATAGCGGTCGCGAAAATCGCATGCCTCGGCCGTGCACCCGGGCGTCATGTCCTTTGGATAAAAATAAAGAATAACATACTGACCGCGAAAATCGGAAAGCGACACCATTTCCCCGTTGCTTGCTGGCAAAGTGAAATCCGGGGCTGGCTGGCCAATCACTGCCGTCATGGCATTCCCTCCGTCTTCGTTGTTTTCTTTTAGCGTAGCGAAGACGAAGAGAATTTGCAACTGTCAGCGATGGTCCCAGTCCAATACGGTGCGTGTAACGATAACCGCTGGCATAATGTAACCGAGAAGCGCTTCCGCGATCGCGATCCAACGCCCGATGCCGATCGGGGTCACATCCCCGTACCCGACGGATAAGAGCGTCATGCCGCTTAAGTACAAGCTATCCTCAAGCAAAGCGAGACGTTCTCCTGTGGCACTGTTCGGAGACGGAGTAAACACTTGATGGCCGTTGATCTGCAAAATCATGTAAATCATAGCAAACCCAAGCATCATCGTTACGTACCACTGAACAAGCACCCATAAGCTGTCGAGCGAAAGCCGGTGCGTCGCTTGCACGCGCGCCGTCCAAAGCGAGGTGATACTGCCTAGGATGACGGCGGCAATCACTCCGAGGAAGGCGTAATCCATCGCATCCCCCCATCTTTGTCCGTTGTTCATATATACGTGGCCGGACAAGCAATTATGACGGGGAGGAACGAGCGCGGAGTGAAACAACCGGCCGCGCCAAGGCGCCGTCTGTCGAGTTGCTCATCCAGTCAAATGGCAAGTTGTCATTTTGACCGAACGCACTCCTCACTGGAAAAAGAAGTGGGCAGCCAGCTCAGTGAGGCGCAAATCGCGTTGTCATGGCGACTCCTCACCGGAAAAAGAAGCGGGCCAGCACCTCTTTCAGCGTCGCGGCGCTGTGGTGAAACCAACGGACAGGGCAGTCAGCTCCCCGTCCCGCGATACCGCCTCACCCCAGCGTTCCAAAGCATGACGGCGATGGCAAAAAACAAGGCGCCGACTACCGGAGTGAAAAACGCGTAGCCATACCATTCTTCCTTGCGGAGAAAATACGAAGCCGGATAGACGCCGACGAAGGCAAACGGAAGCAGCCACGTTAAAATATAGCGGATGACGCGATGGTAAATATCGACCGGGTAGCGGCCATAGCTGCTGATGTTGTACATCATCGGCATGATGGATGTGCGGGCATCGGCAAAAAAGCTAATCGTCGCCAGTGAAATGAAAATGCCGGCATAAATGAACGCGCCGCCGATCACCAATAAAACAAAGATAAAGAGATCATACCAATGAAACGTAAGCGACAGACGGACGCCAGCGTACACCATAATAATTAACCCCGGTATGGCCCCGAGCAACGATTCGAGCTCCATCCGCTCGAGAATGATCTGAAACAGGCTGTGCACCGGGCGCGTCAACACGCGGTCCATTTCGCCTTGGACAATGTAGCGCTCATTAAAATCCCATAAGTTGAAAAAGGCCGCAAATACGGCGTACGGCACGAGGAAAAAGCCGTAAATGAACAACATCTCATCGCGCGACCAACCTTGAAGGAGCGGCGTATGGCTGAACACAACGAGCAAAAAGATCAAGTTGACCGCCTGAGCCATCAAGTCGGACAGCCACTCCACGAACAAATCGGCACGATATTGCAGTTTCGTCTTCATGTATTGCGCCATGTATTGAAAAAAGACTGATAGATAAAACAATCGTTTACCCCCCTTGCACGACGAGCCGCTTTTTCGCCATCCGCCATAACACCCCAATCGGCAAAAGCAGCAGCGCGCACCACGCCGCCTGCATGAGCAGGCCATCGCGAACGGCGGCGCCTTGGAAGCTTTCCGTAACAATCATGCTCGGGATATAGCTGATCGCCTGAAACGGAAAATAGTGCATCCATCGCTGCGCCCAATCTGGATAAAAGGAAAGCGGCAAAATCAACCCGGAAAACAAGTCGATGATAAACCGCTTCGCCCGCAGCAACCCTTCATTGCGGAACGTAAAAAACGTCACAACCCCCGCAAGCAAGTTCAGCTCGGAAAAAATGATAAAGCTGAATAGAAGCGACAGAGCGAAGGCGAACCACGTTTTCGCGTGTTCCGGAAACTGCAGCGGCAAAAAAAGCGATACGACCAAAAGCCCAGGCAATGATAAAAAGAACAGGCGGAACAGCCCCTCGCCAAGCCCTTGCACCGCTTTCATTCCCAAATAGCTGTACGGGCGGATCAATTCCACCGCTACTTTTCCATCCCGGATTTCCATGGCGATTTCGCGGTCAAGGTTGTTAAAATAAAACGCCCGCGCCAGCCAAGAAATGGCGACATACGTCGTCATTTGCTCAAGCGACATCCCTTGCATCGACGGCCTGCCCCCATAAACGGCCGACCAAAGGAAGTAGTACGCCGCAATGTTAATGGCGTAAATGAGAATCCCCGTATAATAATTGGTCCGGTAAGCGAGCATCATTAAAAAGCGGATGCGAATCATTTCCATATACTTATCCATGCACCGCACCCTCTTCGTAAATGTGGCGAACGATCTCTTCCGTCGACGCTTCATAAATCCGAATATCTTGCAGCGGGTAGCGGGCGGCGACGCGGCTGACGACTTCCGGTACTCCTCCCGATGGAACGTGCGCCACCCAAATGTTCGGCTGCTCTCCTTTTTTCCAGACGACATCCAAGCCAACCGTCAGCTCCTGCAAAGACGGAGCGGTCGTTGCTTCTGTGAATGTAAACGCCACCCGTTTTCCTTGTCCCCACTTTTCTTTTAACGTTTCGAGCGAACCATCATAAATGATTTTTCCTTCGTCAAGCATGATCACCCGCTCGCACAGCGCTTCGATGTCTGACATGTCGTGCGTCGTCAGCAAAATCGTCGTTCCGTACCGCTCGTTCAACTGTTTCAAAAACTGACGGATGTTGAGCTTGACAAGCACATCGAGACCGATTGTCGGCTCGTCCAAAAACAACAGCGGCGGATTGTGAATGAGCGCGGCGGCGAGCTCGCAGCGCATCCGTTGCCCGAGCGACAGCTTGCGCACCGGCTTGTCAAGCAGCGATCCGATCTCAAGCATCTCGATCACCTCGCCCATATGGCGGTCGTACTGTTCATCGGGAACGCGGTACACTTTTTTCAACAAGCGAAACGATTCTTGAACTGCGATATCCCACCACAATTGCGAGCGCTGGCCGAACACAACGCCGATCGTGCGCACAAATTTCTCCCGCTCTTGATGCGGGTTCATCCCGTTGACGACGATGCGACCTGACGTCGGGGTTAAAATACCGGTCAACATCTTGATCGTCGTTGACTTGCCGGCCCCGTTTTCGCCGATATAGCCGACGATTTCACCTCGCTTGACAGCAAAAGAAATGCCGTCAACCGCCCGAACGGTCGTGTAACGGCGCGTCCATAAATCGCGAAACGCTCCGACGAGGCCGGAGCGGCTTCTATGGACTTTAAATTCTTTTCGCAGCTGTTCAACTTCAATGATGTTCATCGTTCTCCTCCCGCCTCTTTAGTTGCCGACCAACAAAGGGGTTTGCCTGTTTTCCGTTACATCGCCATTCATTATACATAAATCATCGTCATTTGCACCTGTTTTGTTTCTCATCCATACCAAAGGCGCTCGTTTGTGCGCGCGAACACCCTAGCCGCAACTGACAACCCCATTATGGTAAAATAAAGGCGCAGTCATCGGAAACAGGAGGATCAAACGATGCAGTGGACCAAATCAGAACAATTCTATGAGGAAGCACTTAAGCACATTGTCGGCGGGGTGAACAGCCCCTCCCGCTCGTATAAAGCCGTCGGCGGCGGAGCGCCAGTCGTGATGGAACGGGCGCAGGGGGCGTATTTCTGGGATGTAGATGGAAACCGGTACATCGACTATTTGGCCGCCTACGGGCCGATCATCGCCGGCCACGCCCATCCGCACATCGCAGAAGCCATCCGGCGCGCCGCCGAAACCGGGGTGCTGTACGGCACGCCAACGCCACATGAGATTACGTTCGCCAAAATGTTAAAAGAGGCGATCCCGTCGCTTGAAAAAGTGCGGTTTGTCAACTCAGGAACGGAAGCGGTGATGACGACGATCCGCGTCGCCCGCGCCTACACCGGCCGCAGCAAAATCGTCAAATTTGCCGGCTGCTACCATGGCCATTCAGATCTTGTGCTCGTCGCCGCCGGCTCGGGGCCTTCAACGCTGGGGACGCCGGATTCAGCTGGCGTGCCGCCAAGCATTGCCCAAGAAGTGATTACGGTGCCGTACAATGATGTGGAATCGTTCCGTGAAGCGATGAACGTTTGGGGCGAGCAGGTTGCAGCCGTATTGGTCGAACCGATCGTCGGCAACTTCGGCATCGTCCTGCCAAAACCGGGCTTTTTAGAAGCGATCAATGAGGTGGCCCACAAGAAAGGGGCGCTTGTCATTTACGACGAAGTGATCACCGCCTTCCGCTTTATGTATGGCGGAGCGCAAAACTTGCTCGGCATCGAACCCGACTTGACAGCGATGGGGAAAATTATCGGCGGCGGCTTGCCGATCGGCGCATACGGCGGACGCCAAGACATTATGGAACAAGTCGCTCCGCTCGGCCCAGCGTACCAAGCGGGGACGATGGCCGGCAACCCGGCGTCGATGCTCGCTGGCATCGCCTGCCTTGAAGTGTTAAAGCAAGAGGGCGTCTACGAACATCTGGATCGGCTAGGAGCCATGCTCGAAGAAGGCATCCTCGCCCATGCCCGCCAATGCGGCCTGCCGGTGACCGTCAACCGCTTAAAAGGCGCGCTCACCGTCTTCTTTACGGAAGAAAAAGTCGAAAACTATGAGCAAGCCCAGCGCAGCGACGGCACGTTGTTTGCGAAATTTTTCAAGCTCATGCTCAAACAAGGAATCAATCTTGCACCGTCCAAGTATGAAGCATGGTTTATCACCCTCGCTCATACCGAAGACGACATCGCCTACACGATCGATGCCGTTGGCAAAGCGTTCCGACAACTGTAACTGCCTCTTTCCTTGCCGAAGCAGGAAGGACGAAAAGCGGCTGTTCCCAGCAAGCCGCGCGGAAATGATGGGGAAAAATCCATAACGAATCGCTAGAACGGGAGGTGGCGGGCCAATCGATTGCCGAACGTGGGAAAAGCGATCATGAATCGCCGGGACGGGCAGAAAACTCGGCCTGTCCACCGACATGTCCAGAAGGGCGCCTTTTCTAAACATTAGGTGCCCTTTCCATCGCGACCGAGCCGCTCTTCACTCCTTTTTGGCGATGGAGCACGCCAGAAAACCAACAGTTTATTCCAGTTCGGAAATGACATTGCAAAGCCCGATCCAAGATGAAATCTCCAACCTCCGAGATGTTGAACGTTTCCCTTTTGCCCCGCAAACGTCCATGCGAGGGGAACATGGCCGTTTTCGTCAAACTTTTCGACAATTTTGTGAACATGATCACCCCCTAACAAACGTCCATTGATTTCCTCTGCCCCCCATGGTATGATAAACAACAAATTTTGAAAATTAAGACTCCCCTTTTTCCGTCATGCTTTGAGAGGAGGTGGCCGGCGCCACGGGAGCGTGCGCTTCCGCCTGCGCCTAACGTTCATGGACCAACCAACAGCCAACGCGGCCCAAGCGGCGAAAGGGCAGCCCGCCTTTTTCGCGGCGGTCATGGAAATCAACGGGATGGGAACAAAGAGCCATACGAACGCCGTCCTAGAAACGCTCACCGGCTGGAGCCAATCGGCCGACCGACACTGTCGTGAAGCGAATATTGCCGTTCAGTTTGATATTCCGCGCAAGCTGTGGATGGATAAGCTCGCCAACGCCGGACAAAACCCGGAAATTGCCGCCAACGACCATTTCATCGTCGGCCATGTGCTTCTTTCCTGCTCCGCCCGTCCGGAGCCGATTCAAGCGGGCCTGCGCCAACTGATCAAACAGTTCGGCTTCACTCTGCTGTTCGAATCGACTCGGCCATCTTGGCAAAAAAATTCCTTGTTTTGGCAAGTCGCCATGCTGCCGAGCGATGTGTTTTCCCTATCCGATCGCTTGT
Organism: Geobacillus sp. C56-T2; assembly: GCF_007829715.1. NCBI lineage: Bacteria > Bacillati > Bacillota > Bacilli > Caryophanales > Anoxybacillaceae > Geobacillus > Geobacillus sp. C56-T2. Next base: position 521,337 of record NZ_VJWB01000001.1, on the reverse strand, counting down.
TCCGCCTAGCAGTCGCGATGGAGCGGCAAACGGATGTCCGCGTCGCTTCGCTCAGCCATCTCCACGTCATCTACGAAGCGAACACCGTGGACGAATTGCGGCGCGACCTAGATGTATCCCATCCGTTCTTCGCCTCATCGGTTGCCTTTGCGTATGCCCAAACGGCGGATGCGCCTCATGGTTATCGGCGGCTTGGGGCAGCTGGTCTGCTCGTCGATGGCGGCGAGACGTCCGCTTCATCCGTGGAAACGCTCGTCTACGACAATGGCTACAGCTTGCTCGAGGCGGCCGCGCTTGTGTTGACGCCAGAAACGGTCCCGTCCCCGCCGCGGCCGTACAGCAGATGCATCGTCGCCAGCTTGGATCATGAAGCGATATGGCTGGCTGAAACGGAAGGGGCGCTGTGGAGAACGGAATCGCTTTCCCGTATCTTCATCACTACTGAACCGTACGGCGACAACGCCGAGCCGTTGCCCCCTAGTCGGCCGTTGGCTCTTGTCCGCTCGGCCGCTGGATCATTGCTGTGGCTTGAGGGAACCCGCTTCCGGCAAGAAGTAAACGCTCGCCTTTCCAACCGCCGCACCCCTCGCCTTCCCGTCGCGTTCTAAACTTTCGGCCAACGAAGGTGTCCCAAAAGGCTGGGACACCCTCTCTCATCGCTATATCGAGGCACTAACTGCTTCCCTGCCATACGGCTCTATCTTTCTTGAGGAGAGATTGCCTTTTCGGTCAGCCCCTCTCTCACCGCTATATAGGCACTAGCTGCTCCCTTGCCACACGATATGCTCTGTCTGTTTTGAGGGGGAGATCGCCTTTTCGGTCAGCCCCTCTTTCATTGCTTCTATATGCGTGCCGACTGCTTCTGCCACCTGATAGGGTTGCTATCTTGGGGCAGGCTATTTTTTGGTCAGCCCCGTTCTATTTTTTCCTTGAACTCATATAGAAAAGTGTGTATAGTACTGAATGGTTCAGGAAAACGAAAAAGGAGAGTTTTGATCATAGATGAAACTCGGTGCCCGCATTTTGAAAACGGGGATCGCCGTAGCGCTGGCGTTGTTTCTCGGGGCGCTCTTTCATTTTCCGTCTCCGGTGTTTGCCGGCATTTCAGCGGTGTTCGCGATGCAGCCGACCATTTATCGTTCGTATTTATCGCTGATCGAGCAAGTGCAAGCGAATGTGATCGGCGCCTTGTTTGCCATTGCCGCCGTTCTTATTCTCGGCCGTGATCCGTTGATCGTCGGGTTAACGATCATGATTGTCATCGCCCTTTGCCTGAAAATGCGCCTCGAATCCTCGACAATTTCGGTCGCGCTCGTGACCGTGATCGCGATTATGGAATATACTGACCGGCAGTTTATCGAGTTTGCAGCCATCCGCTTTCTCACAATCATGCTCGGCGTTTTTGCCGCTTTTCTTGTCAACTTGATTTTTTTGCCGCCCAAATATGAAAAAAAATTGTATGAAAAAATTAGCGGCGAAACAGAAACAATTTTAAAATGGATTCGCCTCCATAAACAACAGGCAGCCGATCATCATCGCTTAAAAGACGAGATTGAAACATTGCATGAAGAAATGACAAAACTGGAGCATCTGTACTTCATGTATAAAGAAGAACGCACGTACTTCCGGCGCCTGCGCTTCCAAAAATCGCGCAAGCTCGTGTTATACCGGCAAATGATCGCCGCCGCCCATCGCGCGTTGTCCGTCTTGAAATGGCTTCATCAGCTCGAAAACGAGTTCACCCGCTTGCCGGCTGAACTCCGCGAAGCCATTTGCTTGCACCTTAGCGACTTGCTCGACTATCACGAACAGCTGTTGCTGAAATTTATCCATAAAGCCAAACCGCTCCCCCACGACAAAAGGGCCGAGGAAATCGGCCGCCAACGCGAACGGCTCGCCTCCGCTCTTTACGCTGGCGGCGAACCGCCTGCTGAGTATCGGTTGTTTTCGTTGATTGGAGCGCTCATCGATTACGGGGACCGGCTTGAACATCTTGACAAACTTATTGACAGCTTCCATCATTATCACTACGATGACAAACTTGAAAAAGAGCTCGAAAAGGCAACAGGCGGCCGCTCGTAGCGGACCGCCTGCTTCAGTTTTTCATCCGTGGGTCAAGCGCATCGCGCAGCCCATCCCCCATTAAGTTAAACCCTAGTACGGTCAACATAATGGCCAACCCGGGAAAAATCATCGTCCACGGCGCCTGCGTCAAAAACTCTTTCGCATCGGACAACATCTTTCCCCATTCCGGGGTAGGCGGCTGCGCCCCTAAGCCTAAAAAACCAAGCGCGGCCGCTTCAATGATGGCGGTCGCAATCGCCAACGTCCCTTGGACGATGATCGGCGCGAGGCTGTTAGGCAAAATGTGATGGATTAAAATGCGCCAATCGCTCATGCCGATCGCTTTCGCTGCCGTAATGTATTCCTCCTGCTTAATGCTTAACACACGGGACCGGATCAAACGACCAAAGTTCGGCACGTTAATGACCGCAATCGCGATGAGGGCGTTTTGCAGGGAAGGACCAAGCACCGCGACGATGCCGATCGCCAACAAAATGCTCGGAAACGCCAACAAAATATCAAACAAGCGTGAAATGATGCCATCGATCCACCGGCCGTAATAACCGGCGATAATGCCGAGCAGCGAGCCAACGATGACGGAGCCAAGCACGGAAAAAAAACCGACCCATAACGAAATGCGAGCCCCATATACAATGCGCGAGAAAATGTCACGTCCAAAGTCATCGGTACCGAACCAATGCTCGCTTGAAGGCGGCTGCAGCCGCTCGGCCAACTGTTGGTCTTTATAATCATATGGCGCCAACCACGGCGCCAAGATGGCGACAAGGATAAAAAAGAAAACGATCCCAGCACCAACCAAAGCGATTTTATTTTTTCGAAACCGCCGCCACGCTTCTTTCCATAAAGAAACGGATTCCATCTCCCCCATTGCCGTCGGCGGTGTTGCCGGTGTGCGCGCTAGTTCAGCCATAGGCGCTCTCCCCTTTAATTGTACTTAATACGCGGATCAATGATCGCATAAAGCAAATCCACGATTAAATTAATGAAAATAAAAATGGTGGCAATGATCAAAATCCCCGATTGAATCACCGGATAATCGCGGTACCCGATCGCATCATAAATATAGCGTCCGATGCCGGGCCAGCTGAAAATCGTTTCCGTCAAAATCGCTCCGCCAAGCAGCAGCCCTGTTTGCAGCCCGATCACCGTCAATACGGGAATAATCGCGTTTTTCAACGAATGTTTGTACACAACCCAAAACATGCTTAACCCTTTCGCGCGGGCAGTGCGAATGTAGTCGGATTTCATCACTTCCAACATGCTCGAACGCGTCATGCGGGCGATAATCGCCATCGGGATCGTCGCTAGAGCCATGCTCGGCAAGACGAGATGTTGAACAACTTGCCAAAACTGCTCGGTATTCCCTGATAGAAGTGTATCGATCAAATACAGATGGGTGATCGGCTCAATCGGGTTGCGCACATCTTCCCGTCCTGCTGTCGGAAACCAATCGAGCTGGATGGAAAACAGCCATTGCTCCATTAAGCCAAGCCAAAAGATCGGCATCGACACCCCAATCAGCGCCAATACCATCGCCATATAATCAAACCATGAATTTTGAAACCAAGCACTGATAATGCCGGCGTTTACGCCGATGATCACGGCAATGAGCATCGCCGCCAGCGACAGTTCGATCGTCGCTGCTAAATACGGCCAGATTTCCTTTGCGATAGGCGCTCCCGTACGGATCGATTCCCCTAGGTCCCCCCGCAGCAAGCCGCCGATATATTTGACATACTGCACATACCAAGGCTCATCCAACCCGAGTTTATGGGTCAAAGCGGCGACAGCCTCTTTCGTCGCTTTTTGCCCTAAAATGACTTGCGCCGGATTGCCTGGAATGGCTCGGATCATCAAGAAGACAAGCAGCGACATTCCGAATAAAACAGGGATGATCATCAGCATCCTTTTCAACACATACGACAGCACCTGACTCTCCCTCCCTCAACATGCGGCAAGCAAAGAGGGGAAGACGCGCTCCTTCCCCTCTCTCAGTCGCTTATCGAAATTCGACTTTCGTAAACTTATCCGAACCGGTCGGGTGCGGAGTAAAGCCTTGAATATTCGCCTTGCCGGCCAACAGCGGAGTCGAATGGACGAGCGGAATCCATGGCGCTTCCTCTTTAATGATCTCTTGCGCTTTTTTATACAGTTCGTTCCGTTTGTTTTCATCGCTCACCGTTTGCGCTTCGACCAAAATTTTATGCAGCTCATCGTTCGAGAAATAGGTGTAGTTGTTGCTGCCAATGCTGTCTTTGTCAAGGAGCGCATATAAGAAGTTATCCGCATCGCCGTTGTCGCCCGTCCAGCCAAGCAGGAACGTGTCCGCTTCTCCTTTGGCGAGTTTGTCTAAATAAGTCGCCCATTCATACGTCACGATTTTCGCTTTGACGCCGATTTTGGCAAAATTCGCTTGAATGGCCTCGGCGATTTTTTGCCCATCCGGCATATACGGACGCGGCACCGGCATCGCCCACAGTTCGATTTCGAAGCCATTCGGATAACCCGCTTTCGCCAGCAGCTCTTTCGCTTTATTCAAATCAAACGGATAGTCTTGAATCGCATCGTTGTAACCCGGGATGCTCGGCGGCATCGGATTTTTCGCCGGTTCCGCTTGGCCGGCGTAAAACGCATCGATGATCGCTTTCTTGTCAACCGCGTAGTTTAACGCTTGGCGAACCAGCTTGTTTTTCAGCGGCCCTCTTGTCGCCGTCAGCCCGACATAGGCGACGTTCATCGACGGACGCTTGAAAATTTGAAACTCTTTGTTTCCTTCCACCTGTTTTAAGTCCGTCGGATTCAAGTCTTCCATGATGTCGATCTCGCCTTTTAAGAGCGCATTGAGGCGCGCCGAGTTGTCTGGAATGGACACGAAGATGAGCCGGTTCAGCTTCGGATAGCCTTTTTCCCAATAGTCTTTATTTTTCTCCAGCACGATCCGTTCGTTCCGCTTCCACTCTTTAAAGACGAACGGGCCGGTCCCGACTGGGTGTTCACCAAACTTGTCACCATATTTTTTCACCGCTTCTGGGCTGGCAATGGCAAACGGGGTCATGGCAAGATTTTTCAAAAACGGCGCTTGCGGGCGTTTCAGTACAAATTGCACCGTGTACTTGTCGAGCGCCTTCACTTCTTTAATCACATGGCTGTCATCCTGCTTGTAGCCGCCAAACATCGATCCGTAATACGGAAACTTGTCGGCGTTGCCGTTGGCCCACCGTTCGAAGTTAAAGACGACGGCATCGGCGTTAAATTCGGTCCCGTCATGAAACTTGACACCTTGGCGCAGCTTAAACGTATACGTCAGACCATCTCCAGAAATCGTCCATTCCGTCGCCAACGCCGGTTTGACGGACGTATCATTGTCATTGTAGTCCAGCAGCGTATCAAAAATATTTTTCGTCACTTTCAGCGACTCCCCGTCCGTCACGGTCGCTGGATCGAGCGATACCGAATCACCGCCGCGCCCGTACACGAGTGTATCTTGAGTCGACGGTTTGTCACTGCCACCCCCTGCGGTTTGCTTCGACTTGCCACAACCGGCAAGAACAAGCGTCACAGCCAGCATCATGACAAGCCAGGTTAACCATGGTTTTTTCCTCATCGCGCTTCCCCCTTCTGCTCAATTGGTCTATCATCACGCCACCCGCCAGCTGACTCATACAAGTGGCAGGCAACGTAATGTCCGTCCGTCACTTCTCGCCATTCCGGACGCCGCTCGCGGCAAATGTCCATACAGAATGCGCAGCGCGTATGGAAGGCGCATCCTTGTGGTGGATTTGCCGGGTTTGGCAAATCACCGGAAAGCAATGGCCGTTCTCTTTTATGATCAGGATCTGGAATCGGCACCGCGGACAAAAGCGCCTGTGTATAGGGATGCTTCGGCGATTCGTATAACGACTCGCTGTCCGCCAGTTCAACCATACGGCCCAAATACATAACGCCGACCCGGTCGCTGATATGGCGAACGACCCCTAAATCATGGGCGATGAAAATGTATGTAAGGCCAAACTGCCTTTGCAAATCTTCAAGTAAATTGAGCACTTGCGCCTGAATGGAGACATCAAGCGCTGACACCGGTTCATCGGCGATGATCAGTTTCGGATGGGTCATCAGCGCCCGCGCGATGCCGATGCGCTGGCGCTGGCCGCCGCTGAACTGATGCGGATAGCGCTTAGCATGATACGAACCGAGCCCGACCACCTCAAGCATCTCCCGCACCCGCCGCTTCCGCTCTTCTTTCGATCCCATGCCGTGGACAATGAGCGGTTCTTCCAAAATCTTCTCGACCGTATGGCGCGGATTGAGCGAGGCGAACGGATCTTGAAAAATCATTTGCATATCGCGCCGCAGCCGGCGCAGCTCCGCTTTTGATAAAGCGGTTACATGTTTCCCTTCAAATACGATCGAACCGTCCGTCGGCTCAATGAGCCGCAGCAGCATTCGCCCCGTTGTCGACTTACCGCAGCCGGACTCACCGACAATGCCGAGCGTCTCGCCGCGGTACACGGTGAATGTCACATCATCGACCGCTTTGACCGTCCCCACTTGTTTTCCAAAAACGCCCCCAGTGATCGGAAAGTATTTTTTAAGCCCTTTCGCTTCGAGCAGCGGTTCGCGCATCGGCTAGCCCTCCCTTCTCTACCGCCAAAAAGCAACGGGCGCGATGGCCTTGTTCCCCCGTTTCGTACAATAGCGGATCTTCTTGGCGACAGCGGTCAACTGCCCATTCGCACCGGTCAGCAAATCGGCAGCCGCCACGAACGGTTCCCGGTTTTGGAACGTGTCCGGGAATGGAATACAGACGTTCCTTTTTTCTGCGAATGTCCGGAATGGAACGGATCAATCCGACGGTATACGGATGCTGCGGATGACGGAAAATATCGCGCACGCTTCCTTCTTCCACGATTTGGCCAGCGTACATGACGATTACGCGGTCGCATAGTTCGGCAACCACGCCCAAATCATGGGTGATCATCATGATCGCCGTGCCGAACGCCCGGTTTAATTCTTTCATCAGCGCTAAAATTTGCGCCTGAATCGTCACATCAAGCGCCGTCGTCGGCTCATCGGCGATCAAAAGCGCCGGCCGGCACGCCATCGCCATGGCGATCATCACCCGCTGGCGCATGCCGCCCGACAGCTCGTGCGGATACGCGTCCAATAGCTGTTCAGCCCGCGGCAATCCGACGAGCTGAAGCATCTCCGCCGCCCGCACTCGCGCCTCTTTTTTCGTCATTTTGGTATGTAAGCAAATCGCTTCAACCAATTGATTGCCTATGGTAAACAATGGATTTAGGGAGGTCATCGGCTCTTGGAAAATCATCGCGATCTCGTTGCCGCGGATTTGCTTCATCCGCCGCTCGGACGCTTCCACTAGATTCTCCCCTTTAAACAAAATCTCGCCGCCGACCACCTTGCCGATTCCTTTTGGCAACAGCCCCATAATCGACAAGGATGTGACGCTTTTTCCACAGCCCGATTCGCCAACGATGCCGAGCACCTCGCCTGCTCGCACAGCAAAATCCACTCCGTCGACAGCTGGAATCTCGCCTTCATCGGTAAAAAAAGATGTCCGCAGCCCACGAACGTCCAGCAAAACCTCTCCTTCCACCAGCCTCACCTCCTCGCCGTCCCATGCCAACAAACGTTTCCCTCTGAACAAAATTATGCCATGTCTCATCCAATAAAACAATATAATATTTCAAAAAATTAAAATCATCGAAACAATAAAAAAGCAGCTTTGTCCAGAAGGATGACGGCGAGCGAACCCCTTAGTATAAGGGCCGTACAGATCAATGGAGCATCAGCAAAGCTGCTCGGTCTTCGTTGTTGTGCCTCCTCCGCTGCAACACCATGCTCTTCGGGACAAACCTGCTTCTTCAAAAATATTATTTTGTCTATCATCACAAATGCTGAACCGTAAACAGCTGGTCATAACTCCCCCGCTTCGCCATACGTTCTTCATGCGTGCCACTTTCAACGATTTGCCCGTTTTCGATGTACAAAATGCGGTCGACATGGATGATCGTCGACAAACGATGGGCGACGATCAACGTCGTACGGTTTTCCGCCAAACGCTCAACCGCTTCTTGAGTATGTTGCTCATGTTGTCAATCAAGGGCGGACGTCGCCTCATCAAAAATCAAAATCGGCAGGCTTTTCAAAAACACGAGGGCGGGCCATCCGCTGCGTTTGGCCGCCAAACAGCTTGACACCGCAACTGCCAATAACAACGAATGCTGTCCATGGCGATTCCCCCCGAAAAGCAGAAAAAACCTGCCAGCGGTGCCGAACAGGCTTTTTTCGTGCCGCTATGTTATCTTTGATACGCTTGGAACGTTCCGTACCACTTGTCGATAAACTCGGGGGCAAACGGCCCTTTCCGCTCTTGAATCCAACCAATGAGCTTATGAACGTTGTTTTTTAAAATGCGATCGATCACTTCCGGATAGTTCATTTCACGACGGTGACGCTCGTACTCGTCTTCGTCAAGCAGCATATACGTCATGTCTGGAAACACCTTAATATCCAAGTCGTAATCAATATATTTCAGCGCCTCCTCGTCCCAGACGAACGGCGAGCTCAAATTGCAGTAATAATACACGCCGTCTTCGCGGATCATCGCAATAATGTTAAACCAGTGCTTGGCGTGAAAAAAACAAATCGCCGGCTCGCGCGTCACCCACGTCCGGCCGTCCGCCTCCATGACGAGCGTTTTGTCGTTGGCGCCGATCACATATGACGGCGTTCCTTTGAGCACAACGGTTTCCTGCCAAATGCGATGAATCGTCCCATTATGTTTATAACTATGGATTTGAATGATTTTCCCTTCTCGAGGGTGCGTTGGCATCATTCTTCCCTACTTTCCAATGGGAGCTTTTTCTTTCACCTATTATACCTTGTTTCCTGCGCAAATGGAAAGAAAGCGAGCCCGCTCGCCGCGCCGAAGCGGCCAAACGAGCGGTGGGAAACAGCCATCTCGCCTCATGAAACGCCTAGGGGGGCTGGCGATTTAAGGGACAAGCCGTTTATCAAGCCCGCTTCTCAAATAGAAAAGCCCTGTCGCATCAAGATCGTCTTTCAAACGTTCCCCCATTGCTCAAGAGAAACAACCATTTACTCGTGGATACGGCTTTGCCATCCCTTTTCTCAATTAGAAAAACCTTGTTACATCGGTCCTGCTTTTCGCTCATTCTCCCATTGATGAAAGGAATCAGCGGTTTTTCACCAGCCATCTAGAGAAAGCTGGGCGAAAAAGAGGCGCCGAATGTCTTCCACCTGCTGTCTCATCCGCCGAACCTCCTCGCGAAGAGCAGCGGTCGGCGCTTCGTGCTCAAGCTCTTCCAACTGGCGGGCGATCTCCTCACAACGTTGCATTTCATGCCATAAAAACAGCGCGTCATCCTCTGCGTCCGTCCATGCGTACCCCATGTTCTCTCCCCTCCCGTTAACCATGCGTTTTTCTTATCAGTTCGCGGTTCGATGGAAAAATCCCTTGCACGAATTTTGCGCAACGGTGACTGCTTTTGTCGACAAAAAAGCAGAGGCATGCCGCCCCTGCTTTTTTCGTCTCTCCTCGTTCGGCCAGTTCTTGCTCCCGCTTCCGCAGCACCCGCTGCCATCGCTTAGGGGCAAGCCCCAGCCGTCGGTGATGACTCGTTTATCGGTTGACGTTTTGCGCTTTGCGGGCTTCCGCTTGCGCGTTTTGTTGTTTGACGTGTTGCACGTCCGTCTCAGCCGCAAACTCGGTGCCGAATTGGCCAGCTTGAGCAGCTTGAGCCGATTGTGCGTTTTGTTGTTTTACTTCTTGAATGTTCGTGCCAGCTGCTGTTTTATTTTGTTGTTTAGCCATTGTTCTCACCTCCACATCCCTTACTGTGCCCCGGAGGTGATCGTTCTATCCGCTGTCGTTACAACAGTAAAGATCTTCCACCGTCGACAATGATCGTCTGCCCCCGGATCATCTCAGCGGCATCGGACAATAAAAACATTACGGCATTGACGAGATCTTCCGGTTTGACGGGGCGGCCGGCCGGCGTGTTCGCCACGGCGTCAGCGAGGAGCTCATCGCGATTCGGGAAATGCTTCAGCGCATCGGTATCGATCGCTCCGCCGGAAACGGCGTTCACGGCGATGTTTTTCGGTGCCAGCTCGACCGCCAAGTAGCGGGTCAGCGCTTCAAGCGCCGCTTTCGAGACGCCGACTGCCGTATAGTTTTCCAAATAGCGGATCGACCCGAGCGAGCTGATGCTGACAATTTTCCCGCCGCCGACTTGCTCCATTCTTTTAGCCGCTTCCTGCGCGCAAAACAACAGCGCTTTGCTGTTGATGTTCATCGTCCAGTTCCAATGTGTTTCTTCCAATTCCATCGCCGGACGCAACACGCCGGAGGCGGCGTTGTTCACGAGCACGTCGACCCGCCCAAACGCCTCATCGACTTGGGCGAACATGGCGCGAATTTTCTCAACGTCGCCAACGTTCGCTTTCACGACAAGCGCTTTTCTCCCGAGCGCTTCAATTTCACGCGCCGTTTCTTCGGCGGCGGTTTTGCTGCGGGCGTAGTTGACGACAATATCGTATCCTTCCTTGGCCAACCGCAAGGCGATCGCTTTGCCGATACCGCGGCTGCTGCCGGTGACGACTGCTACTTTTCCGCTCATGTTTTTCCTCTCCTTTACGTATAATATAGCCGAATTCCGCAAACAAAGGAGGCGCTGCCTATGTATGTCGGCCGGGACATGACCGAGCTGGCGATGATTCCGAAAACGGAATGGACCGATGACGAACTTGCTTATTTTCATCATTCATTCCAACAAATCGCTCCGTATTTAAACGTCGAAGGGCAGACGATTCACCGCGAAATCATCGAAGAAATCGAAGCGCGCGGCGGCCTTGGGCGCCGTGAAGCAACGTATACACACGGCACGATGCCGGTGCCGGATTAATCGGGGCGGCGCATTTGGCCCGCCCATTTTTTGTATTCGCGCCAAACGCGCTGCTGGGACACCGGAAAAGCGTGCGCTTCGAGCTCATCTTCAGACACAAGCCGAAGCGGCTCTTTGACGGACTGGCTGCTGATCAGGCGGCCGGGAAAGACCGTCAACTTCCAGACTAAATGGGAAAACGCATGCTCCAACGAAGCGATCGCTTCTGTCAGCTCCGCTTGCAAGCCGTATTGTTCCCCAACCATTTGCTCAAGCGTCTTTTTTCCATCTGCACCGGCCGTTTCGCAGCTCGGAAATTCCCATAAATTCGCAAGCAAGCCGGAGCTGTCGCGCTTGCGGATGAGCACGCGGCCTTCCTCATCGGCTAGCACCGCCACCGCGAGCGGCACTTGTTTGACCGCTGTTTTTTTCGTTTTTACCGGCAGCTCTTCCGCTACCCCTTCGGCAAACGCCCGGCAATAGGTTTGCACCGGGCATAGCAGGCACGACGGGCGGCGCGGCGTGCAAACAAGGGCGCCAAGCTCGATCAACGCCTCATTGAATGCCCCCGGATGTTCGTACGCCATGATTTCGCGGATCATTTGTTCAAACCGTTTTCTCGTTGATGTTTTCGCAATGTCATCTGTCACGAGAAACAGACGCGACAAGACGCGCATCACGTTGCCGTCAACCGCTGGCTCCGGCACGCCGTAGGCGAGGCTCAGCACCGCCCCGACCGTATACGGGCCGACTCCTTTCAGCTTGGAAAATTCATCGGGATCGTCCGGCACTTTGCCGCCGTACCGCTCTTTGACTTCTTTCACCGCCGCGTGCAGATTGCGCACGCGCGAGTAATAGCCGAGCCCTTCCCACGCCTTCAGCACCTCGTCCTCCTCAGCGTCAGCGAGCGCCTCCAGCGTCGGGAACCGCTCGATAAACTGTTCAAAATACGGAATAACCGTCTCGACGCGCGTCTGCTGCAGCATCACCTCCGACACCCATACTTTATATGGGTCGCGGTCTTTCCGCCACGGCAAGTCGCGGCGCTCGCGGGCGAACCAGTCAAGCAAAGCGCGCTGAAACGCGCGCGCTGGAAATCGCTCTGTTTCCTTTGTCATGCAATGTTTCCCCCATGATGCCTATAATCGATATCCACTTTATTATAGCAAAAAACCCCCGGCGTCGCTTGCCGCACGCCGCGGGAGCAAAAGGACATCGTTCTCAACTTTCCTTGGCCGCCGAAACATAGGCGATTTGTTCATGTTGGGCGCGCAATCGGCGAATATCGATGCGCACGAGCAGCGAGATGATGAAAGCGATGACAAACAATCCGCCAAAAAAGGCCAAGCTTCCTTCGTACGAACCGGTCGTGTCTTTAATATACGCGGCAAACATCGGTCCGACGAGGCCAGCCGCGGCCCAAGCGGTCAAAATATAACCATGGATGGCACCGAGCTGCTTTGTTCCAAACAAATCGCCGATGTACGCCGGAATACAGGCAAATCCGCCGCCGTAGCACGTATACACAATCGTCAGCATCACCACAAACAACCATTTGATGGACACGTTCGGCAACAGGAAGAAAATCAAAATTTGCAAAACGAAAAACGCCGTATACGTATTGGGACGGCCGATATAATCCGAAGCCGACGCCCAGCCGATGCGTCCCAACCCGTTAAACACTCCGATGGCGCCGACTAATGCCGCCGCGGCGGCTTGGCTGATGCCGATGCTTTCCACTGCCAGCGGTTTCGCCACCGCCAAAACAGCAATGCCGCATGTCACATTGATAAACAACATCAACCATAAATACCAAAACCGTCTTGTTTTCACCGCCTCATTGGCCGTAAGCTGCGCCAAATCTAGCGAAGGTTTCGCTTTTCCGGCTTTCACTTTTTCCTGAAATCCCTCCGGCAGCCAGCCTTCTGGCGGTTTTTCTAAATAAAGCGATGAGAGCACCATAATGACAAAGTATGTAACCCCCAAAATAAAAAACGTGTTCTGAACGCCTACGGATGCAATCAAGCTGTTCATGACGGGACTCGCGATGGCCGCCGCGAACCCGAACCCCATGATCGCCAGCCCCGTAGCCAACCCGCGCCGGTCCGGAAACCATTTGACAAGCGTCGACACAGGCGCAATATACCCGACGCCAAGACCGATCCCGCCTAAAACGCCGTAAAACAGATACAGAAGATACTTAGAACCGAGCGCCACCGCCAATCCAGAACCAGTCACCCCGAGGCCAAAGAAAATAGCAGCCAATAGTCCCGATTTGCGCGGTCCGTGTTTTTCCACAAAATGGCCGAGGAACGCAGCCGACAAGCCTAAAAACAAAATCGCGATGCTAAACGTGAGCGCTACTTCTTGGTCCGACCAACCAAACAATTGTTTTAGCGGGTTGGTAAAATTGCTCCATGCATACACCGACCCAATCGAAAGATGAATGCCAACGGCCGACAGCGCAATGAGCCAACGGTTTTTCATCGCCTCTTTTCCCCTTTCATCCACTGATAATCCGATTCTCATGCGTATACACGTTAAACGCTTGTCCGCGCAAAAAGCCGACCACGGTGATGCCGAGCTCGTCGGCGAGATCCAAAGCGAGCGTCGTCGGCGCCGACTTCGAGAGCAAGACGCTCACGCCCATTTTCGCCGCTTTTAAAAGCACTTCCGACGAGACGCGGCCGCTGAATACAATCAGCTTGTCTTTCATCGCCACTTGATGGCGCAGGCAATAGCCGTACAACTTATCAAGCGCATTATGACGCCCGATGTCGGAACGGACGACGACCATCCCATTCGGTGTAGCGAGCGCGGCATTGTGCAGCCCCCCGGTCGCCGCAAAGTCCGTCGACTGATCGTGCAGCGCTTCCATGAGGCGAATGCAGTCATCCGCTTTCACGGTAATGCCGCCGACAATCGTTTTCGCCGTTTTCATATCGTTGTAAAAATAAAACTGGCGGCTTTTTCCGCAGCACGAGCCGATGAACCGCTTCGCATAAAACTGTTTGGCCGGCAGTCCCCCTGCGGCGAGCTCGACGTACGCAAACCCCCGCTTGCCATCGATCGTCATCGCTTTGATGTCGCTATACGTCCGAATGACTCCTTCCGCGGCTAAAAATCCACTCACCAGTTCATCGAGATGCGCGGGCGTGCAAACGATCGTCGCAAACTCCTCGCCGTTGACCATTATGGTCAACGGAAACTCGAGCGCGATCTCGTCCTCTTCCTCAACCAAGCGGCCGTTCCGGTATTTCACAATCGGCCGCCGCTTCGCCGCAAATCCGCTCACCCTTGCCATCCCCCCTTTCCACCAAAATAAAACCGCCGCCTTCCGGACAAAGGCACTGTTTGCCTCTGTCAGCGAAAAGCGGCGGTAGTTTGCGCCCAGCGCTTCTGCAGCGAAACCAACGCACATCCGTTTCGAAACTTGCCAACCAACCGAACAGCCGCGGCTAGCCGGCCAAGCTTCTTTTGGTTTTACCTTGTTTACACTCATAAGCATACCATGAACAGCGGGGAAAGACAACCGTTTTGTTCACAAATTTGTCACAATTCAATCGGTTTTTCAAACACGAACACGGACACGGCCATATCTTCTTCCACTTTAATGTCGCTGAACAAATAAAGCAGCTTCGAACCGACGAGCTCTTCCATGCCGTCCGGCACATGCTGAGCGTACACGTCTTGAATCATTTTCGTTCTCGCCGCGTGCACCATCTCCCGGCCTTCCGGGGTGCGGGCGATAAATTTTTCCGTCGGCGTTAAATTTCCGTGCAAAATCGTAATCGCCAAGTTGTCGACAAAATACGTTTTAATCCGTTCCGGCCCTTTGCCAAACAGCTGTTTGCGCACTTTGCGCACAATGTCGTTGAAAGCGGCTTCTTTTTTGGACATTTTTCTTCCCCCTTTCCGAAAGCCGCCAGAAAAAGTTCCGGCCCATCCGTTGTGTTCTTCGTTTTGCCGTACTATAATAAACTATAGCAAATGTATACATAGTGGAAAAATCATAAGGCAAGGTCATGACCTTGTGATTTTTCTACGAAGTCGCCAAAACGATGGATTGGTTGTTTAGTATCGCCATGCTAAAGAACTACTCCACCACGATGAAGCACGCATCGTTGGTGGAGTTTTATTTTTGAAAAAGGGGGAGCGAGAATGGAACCATCCATGGTGACATTGACCATCAACGGGCGCACGTATCGCGCCAAACAAGGGATGACCGTTTTGGACGTCGCCAATGAACACGGCATTGGGCATCCGCAAGTTTGTTACACGCCGGAGCTTGGCGCCATTCAAACGTGCGACACATGCATTGCCGAGATCAACGGCACGCTTCTTCGCGCCTGTTCGACGCCGGTTGCGGACGGCATGGTCGTCGAACTCGGCTCGCCGCGGGCAAAGGCCGCGCAAAAAGAAGCGATGGACCGCCTGTTGGAGAACCATCTCCTCTACTGTACGGTGTGCGACAACAACAACGGCAACTGCAAGCTGCACAACACAGCGGAAATGATGCAAATCGAACATCAAACGTATCCGTACCGGCCGAAAGTCGACCCATCCGAGGTGGACATGTCGCATCCGTTCTACCGCTACGACCCGAACCAATGCATCGCCTGCGGGCAGTGTGTGGAGGCTTGCCAAAACTTGCAAGTAAACGAAACGCTCTCAATTGACTGGGAAGCGGAACGGCCGCGCGTCGTTTGGGATGGCGGCGTGCCGATCAACGAATCGTCATGCGTCAGCTGCGGGCATTGCGTCACCGTCTGCCCGTGCAACGCCTTAATGGAAAAATCGATGCTTGGCGAAGCGGGCTTTCTCACCGGCTTGGACAAAGACGTCCTCAACCCAATGATCGATTTTGTCAAAGAAGTCGAGCCAAACTATACGAGCATTTTCGCCATTTCTGAAATTGAGGCGGCGATGCGCGAACAGCGGATCAAAAAGACGAAAACGGTTTGCACGTTCTGCGGCGTCGGCTGTTCGTTTGAAGTGTGGACGAAAGGGCGCAAGATTTTAAAAATCCAGCCGGTTTCCGAAGCGCCGGTCAACGCGATTTCCACATGCGTCAAAGGAAAATTCGGCTGGGATTTTGTCAACAGCGAAGAGCGCCTGACGAAGCCGCTCATCCGTAAAGGCGACGTGTTCGTCGAGTCGACATGGGATGAAGCGCTCGACTTGGTCGCAGAAAAGCTTGGCGCCATTAAACAACAATACGGCGGCAATGCCATTGGCTTCATTTCCTCATCGAAAATTTCCAACGAGGAAAACTATTTAATGCAAAAGTTGGCGCGGCAAGTGTTTGAAACGAACAACGTTGACAACTGTTCGCGCTATTGCCAATCGCCGGCGACGGATGGCTTGTTCCGCACAGTCGGCATGGGCGGCGACTCCGGCACGATTCATGACATCGCTTCCGCCGGCTTGGTCATCATCATCGGCGCCAACCCTGCCGAGGGGCATCCGGTAATTGCGACCCGCGTCAAACGGGCGCATAAGCTGTTCGGCCAAAAACTGATCGTCGCTGACTTGCGCCGCAATGAAATGGCCGAGCGGGCCGATTTGTTCATCCGTCCGAAACAAGGCACCGACCAAGTGTGGCTGATGGCGGTAACGAAATACATCATCGACCAAGGCTGGCACGATGAAGCGTTCATTCGCGAACGCGTCCATTTCTTTGATGAATTTAGGCAACTGCTTGAAAACTATACGCTTGACTATGCCGAACAAGTCACCGGCGTCGCCAAAGCCGATCTCATCCGCATCGCTGAAATGATTCACGAAGCGGACGGCACGTGCGTCCTTTGGGGCATGGGCGTGACGCAAAACACGGGCGGCAGCGACACATCGGCAGCGATTTCCAACTTGCTGCTTACAACCGGCAACTACGGCCGTCCGGGGGCAGGCGCGTTCCCATTGCGCGGCCATAACAACGTCCAAGGCGCCTGCGACATGGGCTCGCTTCCTGCCTGGCTGCCTGGCTACCAACATGTCACTGATGATGAGGCGCGGGCGAAGTTTGAAAAAGCGTACGGCGTCCGCATCGATACGAAACCGGGGCTTGACAACATCCAAATGCTTGAAGCGGCCGAGCGCGGCGAGCTGAAAGCGATGTATATCGTCGGCGAAGATATGGCGCTTGTTGACTGCAACGCCAACCACGTGCAAGAGACGTTGGCGAAGCTCGACTTTGTCGTCGTTCAAGACATTTTCTTGTCCAAAACGGCGCAATTTGCCGATGTCATCTTGCCGGCTGCGCCAAGTTTGGAAAAAGAAGGAACATTCACAAACACCGAGCGCCGCATCCAACGGTTTTACCAAGCGCTCGAGCCGCTTGGCGACTCCAAGCCAGACTGGTGGATCATTCAAGAAATTGCCAAACGACTTGGCGCCGACTGGAATTACGCTGGTCCGAAAGAAATCATGGACGAAATCGCCAGCCTCGCCCCGCTCTATTCGCAGGCGCATTACGACCGGCTCGAGGGCTGGAACAGCTTATGTTGGGGCAGCTATGACGGCGCGGATACCCCGCTTTTGTACAAAGAGCGGTTCAACTTCCCGGACGGCAAAGCCCGCTTTGCGCTGGCTGATTGGGTCGAACCGGTGCAATACCCGGAAGAATACGATTTGCTCGTCAACAACGGCCGGCTGCTGGAACACTTCCATGAAGGGAATTTAACGTATAAATCCAAAGGCATCGAGCACAAATTCCCGGAAGTGTTCGTCGAAGTGTCGCCGGAACTCGCCAACGAGCGCGGCATTGAGGACGGGGCGCTCGTCCGGCTCATCTCGCCGTACGGCCGCGTCAACGTGCGCGTGCTTGTCACTGATCGGGTCAGAGGCAATGAGCTGTTCTTGCCGATGCACTCCACCGCCAATGAAAGCGCCATTAATATGTTGACCGGTCCGCAGACCGACCATCGCACGAACACGCCGGCCTACAAACAAGCGCGCGTGCGCATGGAAGTGATCGAACGATCCGGCAGGACGCCGCTGCCGCGCACAAACCCGCGCTTTAAACAGCGTCATCCGCAAAACGGGGTGGAAGTTGAACGGAAATGGCGGCGCCGCGATTACGTGCCGCTCACCGAGGAAACCAAGGGGGTGAAAATCGGTGGCTAAACCGATTACCACCATTCAGAAGCGTCAACTGACCGAGGAAGAAAAACGGGCCGAAGCTTTGGCCAAACTGAAAGCGGCGGTCGGCGACAGCGAAGAGGCGGTCCGCGAGCTCTTGACGTTGATCGAGCAGCTTCACGAAAGCGGCTTGCTCGAAGCGGCCAACGCCTTATTGAAAGCGCGGGAAGACGTAGCCAAAATCGTCGTTGGCCAGCTCAATCAAAAACCGGTGACAACGATGATCAACCATCTGTTCTCCATCGCTGGTTTGGCCGCTTCTCTCGACCCGGAAAAGACAGCCAAACTGCTCGGACAGCTTGCCGCTGGCGTGATGGACGCGTACGAACAGACAGAGGCGGAGACGAAAAAAATCGGACTGCTTGACTTGTTGCGAGCGCTCAACGATCCAGACACGAACCGGGCAATCCGGTTTGGCCTGTCCGCGCTGAAAGCCATCGGCCAACAGCTTGGAAGCAAGGAGTAACGTCCATTCCATCAAGCGCGGCAAAAAAGGCCGGCCCGAAACGGCAGATCTCCCGTTCGGGCATCGGCCTTTTTCGTTGGCCAAAGCGCTCCTCGGCAGCCAAACCAAACGCATGAAACGATTTCGCCGGCATCGGCAGCCTGTTTCTCGGCGCCCATCCCGGCTACACCTTCCTCGCCGTTTACGGACTCATGGTCATCTACTACGGGTTCCGCTTCCGCCAACAGGCGAAGGTCAAAGAACTCGTCCGCGCCGCGGTGAATGGTGCCACTGACATCATTACCGTGCCAACGTGGCGGCGCAAAAAACTGGAGTTGGCCCCCAACAACTGATGGAGGCCGTTCGGACGGTCGCCGGATCGCCATTAGAACAAATGATCGTATTCCCCTAACAACTGATGGGTGGCCGTCCAGTCATTTTCACACATAAGCGCCGCACAGCCTCCCATACTAAAAATACCGTGTTGGCCACCCAACACGGGCACGCCATAAAGGAGGGAATGTGCCGTGCGGAATAAAGAGCGCCATTTCCCAAACCAAAACAACAACAAGCTCGAAGGCGAGCCGCGCGCCAAAGCCGAATATGCATCGAAGCGGGCTGACGGCACAACCAACACCCACCCGCAGGAACGGATGCGCGCCTCGGGAGAGCGAAGCGACTTTTTCTAACAGCCACACCGGGGCACGGTGCGGCCCACCGCCCTCCCCGGCACATTCCGGCAGCGAGGTGAACAGCCATGGGTCGCCATCGGCACAAACCGTTTTACGATCACCTTTACTCCAATCCGTTCCAACAGCCGTGGGCCAATCCGAAACATGCCCACTCGCAAGTCAACGGGGAAACGCAACAAACGCTCGACCTCATCATTTTGGAGCGGCAGACGCGCAAGCAGTCCTAGCCAAAAGGGGCGGTTCCGTTTCATGCGGACGCCCCTTTTTCCTAGTTCTCCTCTCTCACCGGTCGGCGCAAAAGCGAAATCGGGAGCGCCTCCTCTTCACCGGTTCCTTTCAATCGCCATCCCCAAGCAAACACCCCTTTTAAATAACGCACTTTGAAATACTCGCCGGGCGCCCCTTCGATTTCGTAAATCTCGCCCGGGCGAAAATCAGCCGGATTGAGCATATACGCTCTTGCCATGGCGATTTTCCGCTCATAGACGGCATATTCGTTCACCATGCCCATTTGCTCCGCCTTGCGCGCCTTTTCGGCCAGCACGGCGATTTCTTGTTGCAATTCTTCTTTCGTCATTTCGCTGTACCGCTTGGCTCCTTCGTTTATCATTCGGAAGTTCCCCCTTTCTTTTTGCCCTTGCAGCCTGCGAAATCGCGTTGCCGGTGAAGGCTGGTGATTGGCTTGCGCAACCGCTTCTCGGCATCGGCTCTCAAGGAGAAAAAACTGGCTCCTCACCACAACATGTACTTGACAGACGGTTCACTTCTCTTAACAAGTGTATGCAAAACATGATTCGTTTCCGATTCTTTCTTGGTTGCATAAGTAAGGTACGTGACGAAAAAATCAAGTACAACTTTTGGTGAAGAGCCAAAAAACTTGCTGCATCAGCCTCGATGTTCACGCGTTCCATCATCGATCAAGGCAAACGGCGTTTTTTCACCCACCTTGATGGTCGGTCGGATGAACCCGGACGGCTTCGCGACGCGATGGCTACGCCCCGGCGCCCCGGACGTTCGATCGATCGCCGGCGGTGACTAACGTCAGCCATCGCGAGATCGCAGCCATTCGTCGATGAGAGGGAGGGAAAACCCTTTGCGATACAGGGCTTGGCGCATTTTTTGCTCGTACAGCGGGCGCGGGTGCTGCGCATAGCGGCGGTGCGCTTTTTCTGCTTGAACGACAAGCGCCTCCCACTCCTGCTCGTCCGTTTGCCCACTCCCTTCCTCCAGCACTGCCGCAATCACTTCATGAGGAAATCCTTTGCGCCCAAGCTGCTGTCGAATCCGCTCGGAAAACGCGCGGGCCGATTCAGCCCGGCGCTGTCGTTTGGCCTTTTCGAAAAGAGCGCGGGCGCCATGCAGTTGTTCCTCCCACGAATACTCGGCCAAACTTTGCTCGATCAAACTAGTCGGTACACCAAGCCGCTCCAATTCGGCGCGAATGAGCAGCGGCCCTTTCGCCGCCTTTTTCTGCGTGCATACATAAGCCCGCGCAAACGCCTCGTCATCCACATACCGCTCGGCGCGAAGCTTTTTGAGCACCTGCTCCGCCACCGCATCGGCAACGCCCTTTTTGCGCAAATGGCGAATGATTTCCTGCTCGGAGCGCATCCGGCGCGCCAAAAAGTACAACGCTTGCTGATACGCCTTTTTTACGCCATCGGCAGCGATGATCTCACGCAAAAGCGCCTCATCGACCGCCATCCCTTTTTTCAGCCGGAATTGGAGCAACACATCTTGATCGACCGTCAGCTTGAGCGGCGGCTCTTCGGCACGGTCAATGACAAGCCAAAACCGTTCCCCGTTTCCCTTCGTGGGCGCGATTTCAATAATCGTCCCCATCCTGTCCATCTCTCCTCTCGTTTTATCGTATCACAAAAAGGAATTGGCGCGCACAGCACGAACATAGTAAATAAAGAAATCGTTTGGCGAAAGGAGAGACCGCTATGCGCATCGCCATCAACGGCGGAACCGGACTGATCGGCCGGGCGCTTGCCCGCCATTTTTCCGCACAAGGGCATGACGTTTATATTTTTACCCGCTCCCCCCGTCCTTCGGAAGGCCGCCTTCATTATCTTTCCTTGGACGATGACAAAAGGCCGGACACGATCGATGTGGCCGTCAATTTAGCCGGTGAACCGCTCAACCGGAAACGTTGGACCGCCAAACAAAAAGAGCGGATTGTCGCCAGCCGCTTGCAGGCAACCGACGCGATGGCCCGATATATCGCTTCCCTCCCCCGCCATCCGAACGTGTTCATCAACGCGAGCGCCATCGGCATTTACGGGACATCGGACACCGCAACATTTACGGAACAAACGAACGAGTATGGACAAGATTTTCTCGCCAAAACGGTTCAAGCGTGGGAGGCAGCGGCCCGTCCGATCGAACAGCTCGGCATCCGCACGGTCTATGCCCGTTTGGGCGTCGTGCTGGCCCGACATGGCGGCGCCTTGCCGATGATGGTCAAACCGTATCGGCTGTTCGTCGGCGGCCCGATCGGCAGCGGCCGGCAATGGCTGTCATGGATTCACCTTGACGACGTCGTCCGCGCCGTTTCTTATCTCATCAAACACGAAACGCTATCCGGCCCGATCAACTTCACGGCGCCCCATCCGGTCTCGATGAATGAGTTTGGGCGCACCGTCTCCCGTTTGCTGCGCCGCCCGCATTGGCTTCCGGTCCCCGAGGCAGCGCTCCGCCTTCTCCTTGGCGAAATGAGCATGCTCGTGACAGAAGGGCAACGCGTCATTCCGGAAAAACTGCTGCAAGCTGGATTTCGCTTTTCGTTTCCAACGTTGGAAGATTGTCTCGCTGATTTGCTGTTACAACAAGACCGACAAAAAATATCCAAACAAAATTAACAAAAAAGCCATTCTCTTTTTCACACAGATCGTGTATGATAAAAGGGACTTGAAGGCAGTTTCCGTTCATAACCGCATACGGACAAGAAAAAGGGAAGGCAAATGGTGCGCCACCAGCGCTCGCGCTGGTTCTAGTGGGTTCGATTCCCACCCCGAAATTTTTTTCATGAACGTTCGATAAAAAATTTCGAGGGTGGGTTCCTGCTGGGAGGCTGCCCTCGTCTCGAAGGAGGGATTGGCCATGTTGAAAAAACGCGAGCTGCAAGACTGCCATGCGCTGTACGAGCTGATGGTGCACCCGGACGTCTTCCCTTTCGTGCGCCAGAAAGCTCGCTCGTACGAAGAGTTTTTGTTTATGACCAAACAGCTCATCGAGGCGGAAGAACGCGGCGAACTGATTTCGCGCACGATTTTGGACGAATGGGGCAACCCGATCGGCACGATCAGTTTGTTTGACATCGAGAATGGCGCCGGCTTTTTAGGCACGTGGCTCGGCAAACCGTATCATGGGCTCGGCTACAATCGCCGCGCGAAAGAAGCGTTTTTCCATGAACTGTTTTATGAGCTGTCGATGGAAACGGTGTTTTTGCGCATCCGCAAAGCTAACGTCCGTTCGATCAAAGCGGCTGAAAAACTGCCGTACGTCACGCCCGCCAACGAAACGCGGCGGCCGCTGCTTGAACAAATCGGCGCGGACGTGTACGATTTGTATGAAATTACGAAAGACAACTACACGCTCTATACGATGCGCCATCCCTCCTTCGCCGCCGAAGAGGGGAAACGAAAGGAAGCGTAGGCGCGCCGATCGGAGCAGTCAAACAAGGATGTCCGTCCGGACATTCTTTTTTTATGCATAAAAACGGAAGAATTCGTCCAAAATGAAAATCAACAAACGATCGATGAAAAGCGAGGGAACAAGCGATGGCGGAAAAACGAAAACGCGAAAAAGCGAAACATACGCTAACAAGCGCGCAAGAAGTCAGCTATGCCCGCGATTTCAAACTGGCGGACCAAGCGGGCGGCTATACAGCGAAAAAAGCTCGCCACTAAAAAGCCGTCCTTAGCTTTGACGATTCAGCCCGCACTGAGAAGGCTGGTGAAAAACGGCTGATCCCCTTCATCAATGGGAGAATGCGCGGAAAAAGGACCGATACAACGAGGTTTTTCTAATTGAGAACTAACGTTGTAAAAGCATATCCACGATGAAATCAACAGCCTCTTAGATAGGATTACCATTTATACCTTTGCCCCGTTCAAGCCATCCTAATCGATGAATCGTACGATTCACATCTTTCAGCAAGGGGGCATGGGGAATGGGCCGTTCTCGCGGACAACGAACGCGCGACAAAAACAAAGCGACTTTGCCGCAAGTGCCAAAACAGCTGAAATCTGACGGCATTGACGTGGACTATTCGCAAGAGTTTGCTGACCATGAAGATCTCGAAGCGCAAGCGCGCGCGGCGGCCGCTGGCATCCGCCGCCAAGAGCGCAAACGGTAACAACGAAGGTGTCCCGCCGCAACGGGACACCTTTTTCTCCCCATTCCTTACACTGTCGCTTCGCCCTCGAGCTCCAGCACTTGGCTGTACCGCTTGTAAAACCGTCCGAGCTCCCCTTTATAATGGTCTTTCCACGGTTTTTCTTTCCCGCAATAATGGATAAAAACGGTGTTTTCCTCAATCCAAGCTAAATCGTGTTTCGGGTTGGGCAACAACTGCAAAAAATCGTAATAACGCGCATCATAATTGTAACGATAGCCGTCGACCGGCTTAATTTTGTCCCAATACAGCCCGTTCACTACATCCTGATCGGGCAGGACGAGCTTAAAGCGGTGATCGCGGATAAATTGATAAATGTCGGCAAGATGAACGTGCGTGCGCATCAACTTCACGTTCATCATCATCACGCCCGTATTGAAATACCCCTTGGCGTTCGGCGTTTTCAGCCGCAGCTTATTGAATAAATTCGCCACTTTTGTCGAATGGGTGTGTTCAGCAGCAATGAATAAGTTCCCTTCAAAGTCCATCTCGTACAGCTCATCGATCGGATTGATCGCCACAATATCCGGATCAAGGTATAAGACGCGTTCAACATGCGGAGGCAAAAATAAATGGGCTGCCAATCGGTAGTACATCTCGACCGTGTAGTGGCGGAACACGGGCGCATCACAAAACAGTTGCGGGTCAACATAGATCGGCACAAGCTTATGCCCTTGTCTGCGAACGAATTCACCGAGCGCTTCTAGGTCTTGTTCGGCAATGCGTGAATAAAGCAAGTAAAACGTAAACGGGCGCTGATTGTTGCAAAACAACGAATGCATCAACACCTTTAGCGGTGGAAGGTAATTGGCGTCTGTCGTCACTAACACATGAAACATCGACCCATCACTTCCTTTGCAGCATCGATTCCCCTTCCTTACCAAGTATATTCGCGTTTTTCTCGCGGTTGCCTTCAATTGTCCCAGACGCTTCACTTCTTTTCCCTTGAGCGCCTCGAAAGCCCGATGGTCGGGAAAGCGCGGGCGCTCGGTTCGTTCAAAAGGAAGACGACACCGCCCAGCTTGTCTCACCGAAACGGTTACGCTTTTAGGATAGAAGAAATTTTTTTCCCTTTCAAGAAAAGAGCCAAACGGCGCTTGCGCCCTTTCCTCCTGTCTCCGATCACAACGCTTTCCCGCTTCTTCTAGAGGGGCGGTGAAAAACCGCTGTTACACACGAATCGGCGACATTTTCATTCAGAAAAGAAAGCTCATTCTGCTAGGTTTCTCTAATTGAGAAACAGATGGAATCAGCAGTATTTTGCACGAAATCACCAGCCTTCTAGGGCATGTAGCGGGCGAGTCCCGCCATGAACCAACACCCGTAACGGAGACGCAAAAACCGCCTTGGTCCCGCCTAACCTTTGAGCAAACGCCGCCCGGTCCTTTTTCTATCTGAATATTTACAATTGACAAACGAAAATTTATAATAAAAATAACTAGCCGTCTCCTGCCGGCACAGCCGCCTGTGCAGATCAGACGGCGCAGACGATCCGTTTTTCGCCGCGGGCTGCCCCCATCGGCAGCACCGATCGCTCTCTGACCTAGGAGGACGGTGATTTAAGGGGAAATACTGCTGTCCAACATTGTTTATCAAATTGAAAAACCTTGCAACACCATCATTTTATTCCTTGTAATTTCCGACAAGTCGAACGAAGCTGGTGATTTTCACCAGCCTCCTAGGAGGACGGTGAAAAACCGCCAGTTCCCCTCATCAATCGGGAACGCTCGAAAAACCGGACCGATGCAACAAGGTTTTTCTAGTTGAGAAATGAGATGGCAAATAGGGATCTAGGATTAAATCACCAGCCTCCTAGACCGATTCGCAAAGAACTGTGCGGCCTGACGCCACCCTATGCCGGGGTGTCTTCTCAGTCCGTTCCAGCCGGTTCCTATCCAAACGACTGCATAGGAACCGGCTTTTTCCATGAACGCGGAAGGGAGGGAAATGCCATGCCAGGAGCGCTAGATGGCGTGCGCGTGCTCGACTTGTCACGCGTCTTGGCCGGTCCGTATGCGACGATGATTCTAGGCGATTTAGGCGCCGATGTCATCAAAGTCGAAGCGCCAGGCGGCTCGGATGACACCCGGTTTTGGGGACCGCCGTTTCAAAACGGCATGAGCGCCTACTACACGGCGATCAACCGGAATAAGCGAAGCATGACGGTTGATTTAAAATCGGAAAAAGGCCGGGAAGCGATTCGCCGCCTCGCTGGGGGAGCCGATGTTCTCATTCACAATTTCAAAACCGGAACGATGGAACGGTGGGGGCTCGGCTATGACGACTTATCGCGCCTCAACCCGCGTCTCATTTATTGTTCCATCACTGGATTTGGCGAGACCGGCCCGCTCGCCGCATTGGCCGGCTATGACTACATCATTCAAGCGATGAGCGGGTGGATGAGCATTAACGGCACCGAGGAAACCGGCCCGCTCAAAGTCGGGGTCGCCGTCACGGACGTGTTCACCGGCTTGTACGCCGCCATCGCGATCGAAGGAGCGCTGTTCGCTAGAGAAAAAACGGGACGCGGACAAAAAATTGATCTGGCGCTATTCGACTGCGCGGTCAGCGCGCTCGTGAACGTTGCCGCCAACTATTTATTGTCCGGCGCGGTTCCGAAGCCGCTTGGCAATGAACATCCTAACATCGCCCCTTACTCTACTTATGAGGCCAGCGACGGGCCGATCGTCATCGCCGTCGGCAACGATCGGCAATTTCAAGCGCTCTGTTCGCTTTTGTCCGACCGCGCTCTCGGGAGCGACCCGCGCTTTCAGACGAACGCCGGCCGCGTCGCCCATCGCGACGAGCTCAATCGGCGGCTGAACTCCGAAATCAAGCAACGACCGCGAGCCGAATGGCAGCGGCTGCTCGCCGAAAAAGGCATTCCGTGCGGGCCGGTGCAGACGCTTGACGAACTGTTCAGCCATCCGCAAACCGCCGCCCGGGAAATGACGGTGGCGATGCATCACCCGCTCATCGGTTCCTTGAAGCTGGTCGCCAGCCCGTTGAAACTTTCTGACACGCCGGTGTCGTACCGGCTCCCTCCGCCCCTTCCCGGCGAGCATAACGACGAAGCCGCCAAGGCGTGGGAAAAGCGGCCGGAATATGAAGGCGAAACAACCGCCGCAACTGATGATCGAATTCAAACCAATCGGACAGAAAGGGGATCCATCGATGATGAACTTTGATTTTACACCTGAACAAGACATGCTTCGGCAAACGGTGCGCAAATTCGTCGACCGCGAGATTATGCCGCATATTAAGGAATGGGATGAACGCGGCGAATTTGACCGCGCCATCTTCAAACGGCTTGCCGAACTGAACTTAATGGGCGTCTGCATTCCGGAAGAGTACGGCGGCATGGGCATGGATTACAACTCGCTCGCTATCGTCTGCGAAGAACTCGAACGCGGCGACACCGCCTTCCGCACCGCCGTCTCCGTCCACACGGGGCTGAACAGCTTAACTTTGCTGCAGTGGGGCACGGAAGAACAAAAGCGAAAATATCTTGTCCCGCAAGCGCGCGGGGAAAAAATTGGCGCCTTCGGACTCACCGAACCGAACGCCGGATCGGACGTCGCCTCCATCCAAACGACGGCCGTTCGCGACGGCGATGATTACATTTTAAACGGGCAAAAAACGTGGATTTCTCTCGCCGATATCGCAGATCATTTCCTCGTGTTTGCTTACACCGACAAAACTAAAAAACATCGCGGCATTTCCGCCTTCATTGTCGAGCGGACGATGCCGGGCTTTTCCTCGCGGCCGATCAAAGGGAAGCTCGGCATCCGTTCCGGCAACACGGGCGAACTGTTTTTTGACAACGTCCGCGTCCCGAAAGAAAACTTGCTCGGCGAGGAAGGCGAAGGATTCAAAATCGCCATGTCTGCGCTTGACAACGGCCGCTTCACCGTCGCCGCCGGCGCGGTTGGCCTTATTATGGCATGTCTTGAGGCGAGCGTGAAATACTGCCATGAGCGAAAAACATTCGGCAAAGAAATCGGCCGCCATCAGCTCGTTCAACAAATGATCGCCCGCATGGAAGCCGGGTTGCAAATCAGCCGCCTGCTCGTTTACAAAGTCGGCTTTCTCAAAAACGAAGGCCGGCGTTGCACGCGAGAAACCTCGCTCGCCAAATGGGTCGCCTGCGACTATGCCAATCAAGCGGCCGATGACGCCGTGCAAATCCACGGCGCCTACGGCTATTCGAACGAATACCCGGTCGAGCGCTACTTGCGCAACTCGAAAGCGCCGGTCATTTACGAAGGAACGCGGGAAATCCATACGATCATGCAGGCGGAATACGTGCTTGGCTACCGCCAAGACAAACCGCTGCGCAAAACGTTGCCGGCATGGCAGCCCGCTGAGAGCTGACCGGACGGTGCCCGCGCGCCCAAAAACGCGGCTGTTCTCCATCGGCGGACGGGGAACAGCCGCTTCCTGATTTTACTCGTCCATTTTGCAATATTGTTTATACAAGTCTTTCAACGCCGCGCAAAGAGCGGAATGCGCCTTGCCCAAATATCCCTCATCGAGCTCGGCCAACAGCTCATCAATGCCCTCACGAAGCGAATGGCCGCGCAGCATCCGCGCGATATAATCACGTCCGTGTTCGGTGGCGAGCGTGCACGATGCTTCGACGATCACCCCATACTTTTTATCAATTTCCGCCGTAATCGTCAGCGTATCATACAAGCTTTTGGCCGCCATTCCGGCCGGCAGTCGCGCATGGCCAGCGATAAATTGCGTTTTCACGAGTTTCCCCCTTTCGCGCTGACATCCGTCATGATCCATGTTCGCCACCCGCTTCGCTTTTCCCTGCTGCGTTTGGCAACAAGCGAAAAAAACCGCTGAGGGTGTCCCAAACGGAGCGGGACACCCTCTCTCATCGCTACATATAGACACTAACCGCCCCTCCACACTAGATGCTGTGTCTTTCTTGAGGGGAGATCGCCTTTTGGGTCATCCCCAAGCGGCCGATGATGACTGCTCAACGATCCCGTTCAAATGCAGGGATGGGTTGCTTCCCAGTTCAGCCACTCCCCGCTGTCAGGATCGATCGAGGCAAGCCGAAGCCAACCGTTTTGCACTTTGCGGCGAAACGCTTCGTCTGTATCGAGCAGGCGCTCGATAGACGAGGACGGCGCTTCAATGATGACAAGAAGCCTTAGCGGCGCGTGGAACCACTCGCCGTCGGAAGCGGCCACCGACTGCCATGGCAAGCCAGCGAGCAAGTCGCTGCCGTTTCCTTGCATCACCCCGATGCCGCCGGTCACCGTCTGCGTCGTTTTGTCGCCGCTTCCGTAATAATGCGGCGCAACGGTGGAGGCGTAATATTGCAAGTTGATCCACTGTCCGACCGTCGCCGGTCCGGCAATGATGCCGGCGAGCGCCTCACCGCTTGGATCCTCGCGCCAATCGTAACTGTGCAAAAACACTCGTCCGTCCAAATGAGCTCCCTTCGTCAACGCCCGACGGCCAATCAAGAAAGCGGCGTTGCCCGCCAACCCCCATTCCGGGCGGATTTCGCTCCAGTCCACCGCGCGCCGCCGCGCTTCAGCAACCGGATCGCGCGGCAGGCGGCCGACATGCGGAAGCTTTGCCATCCGTTCTTCGTTCGCTCGGCGACCGGCTTCACGTAACGCCTGCTGCAATCGTTCAAACGCCTGCGCGGCCGCCCCCGATAACGGCGGCACTTCCACCCACTGCAATTCATCAACAGTCGTAATATGTTCGGCCGCAATAAATACCGTCTCATCCGGGATGACAATCCCTTCTTTTGCCAACTGCGCGCGCACGTGCGGCAAATTGGCCAGCGCCGCAAACACACGGGCGTTGAACGCCCCAGCGGCGCCGCCGCACGCTCCGCAATCTAGCGCAGAAGCGTACGGATTGTTGGCCGTTTCGCTCTCATGACCGCAGACGACGACAAGCGGAGCAAACGAGGACGTCAACCCAATATTGACGAGAAGCTGTTTGACATATTCCACCTGCTCATCTTTCGTCAAGCCGACCGGCAGTCCGCCCACTTCATTCTCCCCCTTGTACTCAAGGGAAAGCACCGTCTTCGGTTTTTGCTCCGCCGCGGCGGACGCTTCATGCACGGCGCTTCCCGCCCAAGCCGGCGCCGCGCTGCGAGCAAGCGTATGCAAGCCGAGCCAAGGCCCGCTCATTTCCGGAAGAAGCAAACTGGCCAGCAAGTGCTGCTTCACTTTTTTGAACGTGCGGCCAACAAAACGGACGAGATCGCGCCGGCGACGATACGGCTCGGCAACTTCGGGAGCAGCGGTTTCCTTGATTTCATGCTGCGGCGCCACGATCGCCGGACAAGATGGATGGGCATCATGACCGTCCAAAACGCGCGTTTGAATCGGCAAGCCAAAAAAGCCAGCGCAACCATACGTTTCAAACGGCCCTGCCGCTTCGATCTGACGGCGGAACGGCTCGGAGCGGACATCGATGCAAAACAGTAGCTGCGCGACCGCCTGCTCTTGGCTCGCGTCCGGACGAACGGGGCGAATCGCCTCTTTCAACTTCGCTTCATACGTATCCTCCCATGCCCCGAGCCAGAGATGACGGCGGTCAATCCGCCAAAACCGATCAACGAACATCAAGCGGGCTTGGCGGTCTGAAAGCGGCAAACGCTGCCATTCGTCAAGCGTCATCCCGCCCCACTGAATCCAAGCCGCCAAGAGGAACGCCGCCGCGCGGTCTTCTTTCTTTTCTTCCGCCTCAAGCGGCACATGCAAAGCAGCGAACACCCATTCAAGCGACAAACGGACAGCCAAATAATCAAGCAGCCCACCGATTTCGTCCCCACTGCGGCGCGATTGCCACAAGACCATGCCCGCCCATCCCGGCAGCGCCAACAAATGGGCTTCCAAATACGCTTGCACGTCTTCCGTCCGCACGCCAAGCTTGTTCAGCGCCTGCTGCAACGCTTCTTCAGCGCGCTCCGGCCACTCGCAAATCCGCTTTCTCTCGTCCTTCGACAGCGAGGGGTCTTCGGGCGCCAAACGCCGCCAAGCCGCATAAAAGCCTTGCTCGCGATGCGGCAACGCCCACACCGCCTCACCGCGGTCATAAAACAGCTTGCACCATTTGGCCGTTTGCTGGTCAAGCCGCTGGGTCAACTGAAGGCGGGCAGACACGGGAAAAACACAACGGCTGCGCGGCACCAACGGCTCCAGCTCCACATCCGGAAGCGCTCCGTCCGGCAGCGCATCGTTCCAAAGAAGGGCGCGGCATAACCGCTCCGCTTCGTGGCGAGGAGCCGGAAGCGCGGTGGTGTCGAGCCACCGCTGTAGCCGCCGCTCGACAAACGCAAGATCAATGTCGCCTTTGGCCAAAGCGGCATGGAAAACAGCCATCGGCGGATACAGGTCAATGCCGTGCATTTCCTGCAGCCGATCCGCGACATGGACAAACGGTTCCTCCTCCAGCCCCATCCATGGATGGCGGGCGATAAACGCCGAAATCGGCCAAAGCGGGGCAATGACCTTGGCCGCCTCACTGATGAGGGAAGTGAGCGGACGGACGTCTTTTTTCCGTTCAGCCGATGTCCGCCCGGCGGAAACAACGGTTTTACTCATGAGCCATCCCCTCCTCTAAATAGGATGCGAGATAACGCGGGTGGGCTTCAGTCGCCGCTGGGCGCGGTTCCCCCCAATGCACGAGCCGCATATACAAACGAACAGCAAGCGGAGAGTGGCGGTGCTTCGCCGTCCAAACCGCTGCCAAGGCAGCCAAGGCAAACAAAAGGCAAACGCCCCATTCAAACGAAGAAGGCGGCAAAAAGGCGGATGACATTCGCGGATCGACCAATCGCAACAATTGAGCGCGCACCGTTTCGGACAATAACGCCAGCCCGACAACCGCCGTTAAACCGAGCCACCGCCCTTCGCGAAAATCTGCCAGCCTCCCCCAAGCCACTGCCGCCGATGCCGCCAGCAGCACCGAACTCAACAACCGGGCCGGCTCATGCGGAGCCGCTTGCCAAAAGACCGCACCGAGCACCAGCCCGACAACCATTCCTCCGCGCCACGAACCGGCCGTGACCCGTTCTCCCGCCCGGCCCACTCGCGGCACGACCGAACCGGACTGCAAAAAGAGCGTAGCTTTGAACAATCCGTGCAGCACTAAGTGCACCACCGCCGCCCCGTAAGCGCCAAGAGCGCATTGCACAAGCATCATCCCCATTTGCGCCATCGTCGAACCGACCAATTGCCGCTTGTAGTCGACATGAACAAAGCTGATGCCTGTGCCGATCAAAATCGAGACAAAGGCAAGCAAAAAGAGCAAAACATGCGCCCACGTGTCGGTAAAGAGCGGGGCAAAGCGCCCGAGCAACAAACCACCTGCATTCACCAATCCGGCATGCATGACGGCTGACACAGGCGTTGGTGTCACGACCGATTCCATTAGCCAGCGGTGAAACGGCCATTGGCCGGCCGGAATGGTGGCCGCCACCAACAGCAACCCGTTAAATACCGCCCGTTCCCAAGCTTCCAAGTGGGCGATCCGCTCGGCGGATAACGCAGCGGTCAACGTCCATTCCCCGCTGTCGACCCCAAGCCAGACAGCCACAATGATCAAAGCGAGCCAACTCGCGCCAAACATTAGCCCCATTTGCCGAACGACGAACGGAACCGGACTCCATTCTTTTTTCAACGCCGTCAACGCCACAAGCCCCACGAGCGGCAGCCCCCAGCACGCAGCGATCCACCGCAAGTCATGAGCGGCCCACGTGAGCGAAGCGGCCACCGTCGTCCACGTCAAAAGCGAGAAATACCACCGATAGCGGCGATCTCCATGCAAATAGCGAATCGAAAACCGTTGAATCGCCCAACTCAACAAAGAAACATACACGCCGGACAGCCAACTGACGGCATCAAACCGAAAGCGGCCGATATCCACCGTCCCAGCGCCGATCCACCCGATCAGCGCGACAGCCCCCGGCAAAAGCAACAGCCAAACATGAACATGCACGTATCGCTCCGGCACACGCGGGAACAACCAGATCAGCGCACTGATGAGGACAACGGCCACCGATGCAAACCATCCCGAAGCGATCCATTCCATTCCCATTCCGTCTCCTCCCCTCTGTTTGATGAGCCCTTGGTGCGGAAGAAAAGAAAAAACCGGCTATGTCAATCCGGCAAGGCGGCCCCACAAGGCCGTTTCATTGCCGAGCGATTGCTCATAGCCGGTTTACCTTCAACCAATCTTCGATGCGATTGTTTGAAGATCTCCCGCGCGCTCTCTCGCAATGGGCGACGGTCGGTTTCCCTTCAACGAACCTAAGCCGACCTAGGTTTTTTGAAGGGCTGCCGACAGCATCGTCCTCTCGATTTTCTTTTATCCTTACTATACAAAAGTTGTTTTTATTATACAACATCTTGATGGACCTGTCATGAAAAACGTTACTTTGTCAGCTGTTTTTCCAAATCGTGAAACAGCTTAAAAACAATGATGCGCTCGCCTGTTCGCGTGCTCAAATCGGTGTGGAAGCTTTTCACCTGCTCGCCGGTGATCTCCAAAATCATCTCTTTCAACTCATCGACTCCCGATTCAACCAAACTCGTTCTCGACCGCTTTACCGCCAGCATCCCTTCTTTCGTCTCGCACAGCGCATACTCCGCCGGCGTCAAAATGCCGTGCAAGGACACGATGATCATGTCGCGCAAAATATCGGTTTTGACCGACACCGAGCCGCGGCCAAGAAAGTCTTTTTCCCATTTCGTCAACGCTTTGCTGATTTCGGATTCGATCCAGCCTTTGGATTTGTTCATGCCCTGACCCCCTCACTTGCCCGCGGCTTCCCGCCGCTTTCGCCACGTTGCACTCATAACCTTTATTATAGCGGCAATGGCTTTATGGCGCTAGAGTCAAATCACCGGAAAACAGGGGAAAGCCCGCGGGAGACAGCCGCCGCTGTTCCGAGCAAAGGGGCTGATGTTTCTCTTTTGCCCTGCGATCCAGCGGGGCGTGTTTATTTTGTTCCCAGTAAAAGCACTGATGTTCCTCCCCGCAACAAGCGCCGGTTGTTTAGGCGGAAGCAAAGCCGGGCGGCAAAAAGCGGACACCGCTTCGCGCAGCTCTCTATTCCTAGCACTGCCGGCAGCGAAGCGTTCGCAGCCGATTGAGCGCCGCCGCCAGCTCGAAGCGGCGCGGGCGGGCGAACTCGCCGGGATGGCCGTTGCGGAAAGAAATCGAGCCAAGCCCGTGTCGGTCCCACCGTTCCTCGATGGCATCGAGCAATTGCCGGACGGTCTTCGTTCCGTCGAGCCACCCTTTTCGCTCCATATACAAAAACGCCGCAGCGATCGCTCGCGTCTGGCTGTCGTCAACAAGCTGCTCGAGCGCATACAACAGCACGTCCGTCAGCCCGTATTGAATGACATGGCGACCGCGCGCGGCCGTTTTCGCTTTCTTTCCTTTTTGGCTGTTTAAGCTCTCCGGCAACGGGATGCGCTCACGAATGCGGCCAAACGACGCTCCGCCTTCCGCTTTCCGCCCCGATGGCATCTTGGCCGCGATCTGTTTCGCTTCGCTGGTCACATCGGATGGAACATACTGTTCCATTTTGATCACACAATCGGCAATCTCAAAATAATCCCCTAACCCTCCGACGACTAAGACAGTGGAAATGCCGTAGTCATGAAACAGCTGGCGGGCTTTGTCGATATACGGGGTGATCGGCTCGGCTTCTTTCGCGATGAGCGCCTGCATGCGCGCGTCGCGCATGAACAAATTGGTAGCGCTCGTATCTTCGTCAATCAAAAACGCCGACGCCCCCGCTTCGATCATTTCGATCATGCTCGCGGCTTGCGAGGTGCTGCCGCTCGCGTTTTCCGTCGAAAAGCGCGTCGTCTCCTTGCCGTACGGCAGCGTGCCGATAAACGGGGAAATATCGACATTGGCCACGCTGCGACCGTCCTCAGCGCGAATTTTCACCGCCCCGCTGTCGGTGATGACAAACTCCCGGCCATCGCCGGCGATATGATCATACACACCGTGCTCTAACGCCTGAAGCAGCGTCGATTTTCCGTGGTAACCGCCGCCGACAATGAGCGTGATCCCCTTTCGGATGCCCATGCCTTTGATCGGTTCGGTGCGATGCGGCACCGGAATCGCCACTTCGAGCTCCGGCGGGCTTTGAAACGGCACCGCGCCGCGCCGCAGCGGCTTGTCGCTCACCCCGCTTTCGCGCGGCAAAATCGCGCCGTTGGCGACAAACGCCACCAATCCGTGCTCATGCAAATAGCGGCGGATGGCGTGCTGTAGATCGGCCAGCTCAACCGCCGGGCGGATATCCTCTTCACGAAGGCCGTACACCGCCCGCTCGATCACGGCTGGAATTTGTTCGAAAAAGATGCCCTCGGCTTCCTTCGCTAAGATGCGCCGCCCGTTGGCCGGCAAGCCAACCGATAAACAAATGGCGATCGTCTCATCGGTGATTTGCACCGCCGTTCGCTCGAGCACCTTCTGCCCCGGCGCGTCGATCGACACGAGCCCGCTTTTTCCCGACCCGCGCGCCCGCGCCGGCCATTGCCGCAGTTCGTGATGGACGCGGCGCACCAGCACATCTTCGCAACGGACGCGGCGCGGTTTCGTATTCGTCCACTCCGATGTCAGCACCGTCTTCGGCCGCGGCACGATCACCCGAATTTTTGACGGTTCCGCAAACGGGTCGCCTTGCACATGGTCAATCGCCAAAGTAAACGCTGGAAAAGAATACTCCCCCTCAATCGTTTTGTACGCTTTATATCCCTTTTGGTCAATGGCCCGCAGTCGTTGTCTGAGCGCCTCCATTGCACCCACACCTTCCTTTCGCTGTTCACCGAGGACTCCTTTATGCACACTTTGATTGTATCGCAAACCGAACGCCTTCATCCAGAGCCATCAAAAACGGCGGCCCGCCTATTCTTCGGGCGGGCCGCCTGCTGCTTACCGGTCTTTCATCCCCGTATAGATCCAAATCGCTTCTTTGAGAAACTCAGCCGCTCCCGGATGCACTTGGTCATAATACGCTTTGAACCGTTCGTCCTCGACATACAGGCGCGCCAGTCCGGCATGCGCTTCCTTGGAATAATGCATGCACGGTGTACTCGATGTTCCTCACCTCCCTATGGATGACGATACACCTTGACGCAACGTCAACGTAAAGAGGAAAATGAAAAAAGGGCTCCCAAGGGCCCTTTTCACGTCCCACAAAACGTCCGGTACGGCCGGTCGGACAGCGGCGGCAGCTCCGCGTACTCGGCTTGTTCCGGCGAATAAGCGTACGGGTCGGCCAGCGCTTCGAGGAAACGATCCATCACGCTGTAGTCGCCGCAATTGACCGCGGCGGCCAACGCCTCTTCGACTCGATGGTTGCGCGGAATGACGGCCGGATTATGGCGGCGCATCCGTTCATACGCTTCTTCCCGCGAAACCGCTTCTTGGCTGAGCCTCGTTTGCCAGCGCTCGTGCCACTCGCGAAACTCGGAAGCGTCAAAGAGCGCCATTCCGGTGTACTCGCCTAACGTCAACGCCCGGAACGTGTTCGTATAGTCAGCGCGGTGCTCTTCCATCAGCCGCAATAAATCGGCGATAAGCCCGCCATCCCCCTCTTGCGCTTCAGCCAAACCGAGTTTCGCTCTCATCCCGTCGAGCCAATGACGATGATACAACGCCGGATATTGATCGAGCGCCTCCTGCGCCAACGCCACCGCCTTTTCCTCATCCTCATCCAGCAGCAGCAGCAAGCTCTCCGCCAATCGGGCTAAGTTCCAGCCCCCGATATACGGCTGATTGCCGTACGCATACCGCCCTTCCGTATCGATGGAGCTGAACACCGTCTTCAAGTCATACGTGTCCATAAACGCGCATGGCCCGTAATCGATCGTTTCCCCACTGATCGTCATGTTATCGGTGTTCATCACCCCGTGGACGAAACCGACCAGCTGCCATTGGGCGATCAACGCCGCTTGCCGGGCGATGACTTGTTCAAGCAAAAACAAATAGCGGTTCTCAGCCTCTTCAAACCGAGGGAAATGCCGCTCAAGCGCGTAATCGGCCAACGCGCGCAGCTCGTCTTTCGTCCCCCATTGCGCCGCGTATTGGAACGTCCCGACACGCAAATGGCTTGAGGCGACGCGGGTTAACACCGCCCCAAGCAGTTCGGTTTCCCGCCGAATCGTCTCTCCCGTTGTCACGACCGCCAGACTGCGGGTCGTCGGAATGCCAAGGGCGTGCATCGCCTCGCTCACGATGTACTCCCGCAGCATCGGCCCGAGCGCCGCCCGCCCGTCGCCGCCGCGCGAATACGGCGTCCGACCCGAGCCTTTCAGCTGAATATCCACCCGCTTGCCGCTTGGGGTGACATGCTCGCCGATGAGCACCGCCCGTCCGTCGCCAAGCATCGTGAAATAGCCGAACTGATGCCCGGCATACGCTTGCGCCAGCGGCTCAGCCCCGTCTGGAATCCGATTTCCCGCCAACACCGCCACCCCTGCGTCGCTTCGCAATGCTTCTTCATTCAACCCAAGTTCTGCCGCAAGCGACCGGTTGAGCACCGCCAGTTCCGGCGCGCGCACCGGCGTGGGGAGAACACGGCTGAAAAAGCGTTCCGGCAGCCTTGCATAACGGTTGTCAAACGTCCAACCCACATCCAATTTGATCATCTCCTTTTATTCGGCCAAGCTATAGTTCTATTGTATGGCAAAGCAGGCGGCATAATAAATCGAAAACACGCGGTTCGCTCCAAAAATTCGACCGCCCTGTTTCGACGAAACCCGCCATCTTTTCTCTTTCGCTTCCGTTCCGTTTCGCCTATAATGGCTATGAGGAGGTGAAAAGAATGGAAGAGAGCACAATCATTCAAGCGGTGCTGCACGCCCTCGAACAACATTCCGACAAAATCAGCTCGAAAATGGAGGAAATGGAACAACGACTCCGCGGTGAAATGCACGAAATGGGCCAGCAGCTCCGCAGCGAAATCCATGCTGTCGAAACCCGTCTTGAAGCCAAAATCGATTCCCTTCGTGAGGAAATGCAACAGATGAACAGACAACTGAACGAACGAAGCGATCGCCTCGAAGAAGAACTCGCAGACACGCAAACCTCGGTCGACGTGTTGACCACGAAGGTGCTCCATCACGACCGAAAGCTTCGCCAATTGGCAAAACAAGCGTAATTCCTCTCGAAACGTTAGCCTTTTTGACCCACCGCAACGAACAAAACCGCTCCTGTTTCATCCTCCTGTTCCGTTTGATGAAACGGAGCGGTTTTCGTCTGAACATGGCGATCTTTTTCCCATCGCAACCAAATGATGCACCCCTCACTTCACCAGCCCATGGCGAAACGCATAAATCACCGCTTGCGTCCGGTCTTGGACGCCGAGTTTGGCGAGGATGTTGCTCACATGCACTTTCACCGTTTTGAGGGAAATGAACAATTCATCAGCCATTTCTTGATTCGTCTTCCCTTGCGCCATCAACAAAAGCACTTCCATCTCCCGGCTCGTAAGCTGTTCGTGTGGCAGCCGCTCTCGTTGTCTTCGCCGGTTTGGCATGACTTTTCCCGCTACTTCCGGCTCGAGCACCGATTGTCCGTGGAACGTAGCGCGAATGGCGTCGGCAATTTCGCTCGCTTTCGATGTTTTCAACAAATAGCTCGTCGCCCCTGCTTCAAGCGCCGCGAACACGTTTTCATCATCCAAAAAACTCGTCACGACAATGATTTTCGCCCCCGGCCATGCGCGAATGATTTCCTGTGTCGCGGCAATGCCGTCCACCGGTTCCATCACCAAGTCCATCAAAATGACATCCGGCCGCAACCGGAGGGCGAGCTCCACTCCCTTTTCCCCATCCTCCGCCTCACCGACCACCTCCATGTCCGGTTGAGCGGACAAATACGCCGACACGCCAAGCCGCACCATTTCATGATCATCGACAAGCAGCACCTTGATCACGGTCATCCCCCCTATGCAAAAGCGGCACTTTCACTTCCAGCCGTGTTCCTTGGCCTTTTAAGCTCACGACCTTCAATGTTCCGCCGATTTCCGCCGCCCGCTCATACATGTGCTTCAACCCGTACGAACCGCTTTTTGAACGTTCCACATCAAAACCGACACCGTCGTCAGTGACGCGCAAAATCGCAAACCCGTCCCGTTCAATCAGCAATACTTCCACCGTTTGCGCTTTCGCATGGCGCAACGTGTTCGACAGCGACTCCTGCAAAATGCGAAACAGATGATCTTCCACCCCTTTATCGAGCGGAACGTCTTCGATGTTCCATCTTATCTCAAGCGGCACTTTGCCCGCCAATTCCGTGAGCAGTTCGTTCATCCCTTCTTGAAGCGATTTTCCTTTCAGCTGCACCGGCCGCAAATGCAAAAGCAGCGCCCGCATTTCCAATTGCGACTGGTGAATCATTTGCTCGACCATGGCCAATTGTTTGCGCTGCCGTTCATCATCCGGCGGCATCGTTTCCATGACGGCCGACATCATCATCGAAGCGGCGAACAATTGTTGGCTGACCGAATCGTGCAACTCTCGCGCCAACCGCGTGCGCTCTTCCGAAAGAATGCGTTCAACGAGCCGTTCTTCCTGTTCCGCCTTTTCCGCCGCTAACTTTTGCACGCGCTTCATTTGCGCGAGCCATTGCGCTTGCAGCTTCTCGATTTGTCGCCAGACGTCTTGCAGCTCCGATGGCGCTTCGGTCCGGTAAAGCTCCCCGATTTCACCGCGTTCAATGTGTTCCAGCGCCTGCCTGAGAGCCTCTCGCTGCCTCCGCCAAACGATATCCAACAGAAGCCCGCTCACGATCCCAACCAGCAAACTGCCGGCTGTCACAAACAGCAAAAACGGGACCCCCATCACCGTTCTCTCCCACAGCTCCGCCCATGTCCCAAGCGGAAACGTGTACAGAAAGGAAACAAACAACAAACCAAAAACAATCAGCGCTGATAACACGGAAACGATCAACGGCCGGCTCATAGCCGCTTCACCTCAAGATGGCCGATCATCATCGAGGTGACAATTTTCAGTTTCCGCTCGGCCGCTTGATACGAAGGGGTCTGATAAAGGAACGTCTGATTAAACAGCTGTTCTGTCGCATGCCCAAACACTGTCGCACCGCCAACGATGGCCGAATGGACGACCTTCGTCTCCACTTCGTACGGAACAAGCACGCGCACATGACCGATCCACCCGCGCACCATAATCACCGCTTCCCCTTTCGGCAAGACGGTGTTGCTGACGTCGATCACCGTATCGCCAATGCCGGTTTGAATGTTGACGTCATCCCATTCATACACATGTTCGGGAGTCGCCTGCCGTCCAAACAGCACATTACAAAACAACGGCTGCCGCTCGATGATTTCCTCGTTTCCACTCGTCGCTTCCGTAACGACGGGACGAATAACGGTCGGCTGCTGCTTGGACTGAGCAAACTTCCAAATAAAGTAAAACAAACTAGCAACAACGATCAACCGGGCCGTCACCATCGTAAACATATGAAACACGAGACTAATGCCGCCGAGCCAAAAGAGCACTTTCCCCCGTTTGCGCGGCCAAGACTGTTTGCCGATATAAAGCAAAGCGATCGATAATCCGATCGAAAACAACCATCCGGGATGGAAAAACGAAATTTCAATCGCCAAAAGCACTAGTGCGATCAAAACCGCCCAACTGACATAATCCGTTTTCTTCCGTTGATCGAGCATGCGGGGAG
Source organism: Geobacillus sp. C56-T2 (assembly GCF_007829715.1). NCBI lineage: Bacteria > Bacillati > Bacillota > Bacilli > Caryophanales > Anoxybacillaceae > Geobacillus > Geobacillus sp. C56-T2. The sequence goes on along the minus strand of NZ_VJWB01000001.1, from coordinate 480,927 downwards.
CCCCCTGTTGTCCAAAATGAAAAAGGTTGTTTCAAACGATGATTCGCCCCAAAGCCCAACATGGTGTGCATACCAAGTATGAAAGAAGGTGCCCCACTATGTCGGGACACCTTCTAGCATATCCGGTTAGTTTCCTTCCTGCAACTGCTTTTCCAGCTGAGCGATGCGCGCGTCGATCGTGCTCCGGTAATCATCGGACTGGACTTGCCGCTCGAGGCGGTCAAGGTAGGCTTCCGCATCGGCGAACGCCGCCAGCGCCGGGCCGGCATCCCCGTTGATCACCCGCTGGATTCGGTAGTGCGCGCGCACCGCGTTTTCCCGCCCCATCAACTCCATGCGCCGCATCTGCATGTCTTTCAGCTTATGCTTCATGTCCTCATATTTCGCCTCTAACTCAAACAGCTCGCGGCTCGCTTGCTCGAGCAGCTGTTTCAGGCGGCCCGCCCGTTCCGCATATTGCGCTTGTTCGCGTCTGGCAAATTCAGCTAGTCCCACTTCCCCGGCCCGCTCGGCCACCTCCGCCTGCTTGCTTCGTTTTTCTGCCATCTGTTCCGCCTCGCGATGTTCACGGGCAAACTGCTCTTTTAACACATATTGGCGCTCAAGCAGCTGCCGCACCCGCTCGATTTCTTGTTCACATTGGCGCAAATAGTGATTAAGAAGCGCAATGGGGTTTTTCTTTTCCTTTTCGTCAAGCCATTCGTGAAGATCGGCTTCAATGATCGTTTTCAAACGCGACAATACACCCACCATCAATCACTCCTCTTAATACTGTTTTTGCAGCTCGGCCCACTGCTTTTCAAAGTTGACAAACGGATCGTCGCTTTCCGGAACGACACGTTCCCCTTTCACTCCGTTCCATTGTTTATACACGACATACAACACATACGCCGCCACAAGCGCGATGAGCGCCGGCACATTCGAAGCGCTGGCCACCAACGCCGCACAGCCAATAAGCGCCCACACCACTTTCCCAAATGTCGATGGGGCTTTCAAACATTTCTTGAACGCATAGTACAAGACCGCCAGCGTGATCGCCAGCCCGACAAGCGGCCCGAGATGAAACAAGAGCACCAGCAAAGCGGCCGCGCCGGCAACGAACAACCCGATCTTTTTTGCCATCCTTTCGCCTCCTTTCGCTTCCTATCGTATCGCATCCCCGCAAACTCCCATCACGTTCCGAAGATATATTTTGACTACGACTCAAGGCGTATTTTTCAAAATTAGGAAGCGAGGTGGTCACTGCAGCCGCGCCACTTGTATTGAAATCATTTCCATATGAAAAAGACAAACAGAGCACTCCTTGTGCCGCGTGAAGCTGTTTTTTACGGCAACAATGGAAATACATTGTTTCGCTGCCTCATCAATCCCCCCGAGGAAACATTGCCGTTCTTCCCAAGTTCGACAGTGACGAGGCAAAAAAATGCCTCTCATCCCTTGATACCAAAGGGACGATAGGCATTTGCGCGCGTAATCCGACTCTTCTCCTGCCAACGTCTCGATTTCCCAAGCCTGCCTAGGGGAAAGAAACCGCGAAATGCTTTTGGCCAGACGCTCCAAGGCAGCGCGATCCATCTCGTCTTCACGTCCCAATGAATCGATTCCCTTCGCTTTCACCTATTTGGCTTTCGGATCCCATTCGTTGAGCAAGTCGGAGATACACCTCGGTTGTTCCATCTTTGTTTTTGCGTGTGACTCGTCGTATGTACATGCCTATATGATCATCGATATTCAGCTGCTTTAAAACTCACATTTCGCACCCTAACAAGGTCAAAACAAAGGATTTTTTATTTAGTTTTTCAGAATAACTTTTTGACCAACACAACGAGCGATGGCTATCCTTTTTTACCATCGCTGGTCGTTCCGTATGACGTTACACGTAAATGCTCTCATCCAGCCCCAACCCCTGCAGAATCCTTCGTTGTTCAGGGGTGAGGGAGCGATCCAGTGAGCGTTGGATGCGCCCATCCGGCAGCTCCAGGAGGACGACGTTCACATATTGAAACAGCTGAAAAATCGCCTGTCCCGTCGGCCGGGTCAGCTTGCGGCCTCCAGGACCCTTCAACGGGTGTTCTGGAGTAATAAACTGACGCACTCGGCGCTGAAAAACGCGGTAAATCGCCAAGGCCAACAGAAACAAATAGCCTAATACTGCGACCCGTTCTGGTTTTTTGACGTAAATCTCATCCGTGAAAAACGGATCTTTCAAAAAAGCGAAGTTCATTTCCACCGAGATCTGCCCTTTATATAGCTTCAAGATCTCTTGGGCATCCATTTGTTGGCCCTTCCATTCCTCCGGAACGGTCGTGACGAGGACAAACCGGGACGCTTTCCGTCTTGCCTGTTCCCACGCGTTTTGGTCGAATTCGACGTCAAGGCGCAAGAGATACCGCGTCTCCATCTCGGGTTCCACCCCTTTTTTCGGCCGTCCGCGCCGTTTTTTCGGGCGTACGATCTCTTCGACCGCGGCCTTGACCTGATGAAACCGTGGGCGAAGGGACATCTTGAGGGACGCCAAGGCTTGTTCAGCGTCTTCCCGGCACGAGAAAGGGTGGCGCTCCCAATGGGCTTGTTCCTCGCGAAGAAGCTCCGCTTCTTTGGTTCGTTCTTTTTCGAGCGTCTTTCCTTTTCGCTGGTCGAGCGCGCTCGATTCAACAACGATCAGCCGAACGGGGTGGCCTTCATACGTCGAGGCCGTTTCCCATACCCGGTACGTGGCGCCGTTTCTCTCCGCCAGCGTAAAGGGTTCGCTCCACGGGATGTGAGGCGAATCGGCCTCCGCTAATGCCCGTTTCACGATCCGAAGCGACGAAGGGCCTCGGGTGATCAAAAAGGCGTTGGCCGCTTTGGTTTGCGCCAGAGTGTCTTTTGTCATCGCGGCGGAATCGGCCACGTAAATCCATTCGTCTTCCATCTTGGCTTGTTTGAGCTGTTCGTGGACACGGGACAGCACCTCCGGATTCCACGTTTTGTCAGGCAGGTTGCCGTCGTGCACATCGCCGTAAAACGGGATGCCGTCCTCGTTGCCGACCAGTCCGAAACCGATCTGTTTTTGCCAACGATGATGGCGGTTATAGCCATGTGTGATTTGTAAGGCCTCTAACGAGGCCGATTCATACGCGCCGTAAACGGTCTTGTCCGTCGTATCGGCGTGAAAGGCTCGGAGGGAAAGGCCTTCTTTGCGATAAATGTGAATCAAGCAAGTGCTGATCACCTTGTGAATATCGGCCTCATACAAGCGGTCGAGATGACGAGCCAAGGCATCGTCGTTCAACCAGGAAGGATGGAGACCGGGACGGATGAGTTTCTCTAGATCGATCTCCTGAGCCCATCGTTCCACGTGAACGAGGGCTTGCCGGCCGTCAAACATATTGTAGATGATGGCCTGAACGGCATCGCTGACTCGAGTCTGGCACTGTGGATCAACGGGAACGAGATGGTCAATCAATTGGGGCAGGCCCAGTTTCTTGAATAGGGCACTTATTATATTCAAATAATCATTACGATAGACCTTTTTGACTTGAACGTTCATGAGAGAAAAACTCCTTCACTTTCCTTGTGTGTCAAGGATTCATTCGACATCGGAACGAAAAAATCCTCCCGATTTTCGTCGAGAGGGTGCGAAATGTGAGTTAAAAGTTAAAATAAACAAGTCGTGGGCCGATGAGATTCAGCGTTTTTTCTAGGATCCGCATCATGAAACCCTTGATATGAGAGCATGTTAGCCATTTTCCTTTGCCTAAAAAGGGCCTCAAAACTGTCGAACTCGGGTGCTAAAAAGACGAGAGCAAACCAAAAAGCACTCAACCCCCTAAATGGGATTAAGCGCTTCTAGCCAATGACTTCGATCGATTTTATTTCGGTTTCCAGCACACCAAAAACATAGCCCCGCCCTTTTGTTTCTTCATTTGTAATCTCTAAACTGTCAATTCCATCCTCACTATCCTCTCCGTCGCAGTAATCACGGACAAATCCTTCCAACACACCTCCGTCTTTGTATATAATTCTTACTTTTTTACCGACATATTCCCATAGCTTCATCATTCCTCGCCTCTCCTTATTGTTGGAACAATATGAGTACCCGTTTTAGAGTAGTGTATTCTGAAACTGCTTGTCACTGTTTTCTCACCCGTTGCTTGATTTACATGCACTACTATCGGCTTGGAATGTGAAAAATATCCTCCTACTTGGAAGCATTCTTTACATGTAACCAATTAAATTAAAAACAAAGGCCCCTAATCCTATAGATAATACCAGAAGAAAGAAATCCATTTAATTCCCTTTATTTTCGACAAGAATCCATACACTAATAAAATCAGTGAGGTAACAAATAAAAGGATTATAAATAAAGAAATCCCCATATTCAACCGTCCCCAACTTATATTTTTAATAGAGTTCAGTAAGAATTGATTGCTTTACTTTATTATCATACATAACAAACTGGATTTTTATTCCACTTTTTCGATCAATGTACAATACTGTTTCTCCTATTTCTTCTGATGTAGACAAGTAGTTTTTTCCATATTTCTTCTGTATTTTCTCCAAATGATCTCCTGGTTTTATTCCCTTATTTGTTAAAGCCTTTTTATTTTCAGCAACGATTGTAACCACTTTACCTTCCCTTAATCCAATAAACAAACCGTCATAGCTTAAAGATTTCTCATAAGGTGCGCTTACCAGAACAACTATATTACGATTCTTTATCTCAGGACCAAAAGTTGCTTCTATTCGTCTTATATCACTCGAGTCCAGTTTCTTCCCAATTCTTAATCCAGCCAGAGAACTGTTAGCTAAATTTGTATTCTTAACAAAATGATAGTTACTGACATATAGATAGGTAAAAGCCCCTATCGAAGCGAGTAAGATAAGAAATATAAAAAATGATTTTAACGAAAAAAATTTATATATCAATAACAATCTTCCCCCATTCTAAAAAGTGGGTGTGCCATACCCTTTATAATCATTAATTCTTGTTTCATTGGAAGTCATTTTTACGAGTCGTTTGAATATGAAACCAGGAGTTGAATTAGGAAATTCTTCTTCGATTCTTGCTACCATACCTGTTAGAATTGCTGCAGAGAAAGAAGTTCCTTCTACAAACTCATCCCCTATTTTAATTGAAGACCCCGGAAGTAAAAAGTCCAATTCACTTCCATAATTCGAATATGCCCACCTATCTGTATTGGTATTTAAAGCTCCTACCGCTATAACATAAGGAGAGGAAGAAGGATAGTCTAATTTTCCATGACCGTCATTCCCCGCCGCAGCAATGAGTACAATGTTATTTTGGTTCTTCACCATTTTCTGTGATTTCCACTCAATCCTAGAAACATGTTAGCTGGATGAAATAGGTTCATCAGTCAGGATCCTTCTTCCGCATACAGACCACGAAGTTGGTAGAATGGAAACAGTCAAGTGCTTTCCTTGACAGGTTTCCATTCTACCAACGATCATACGGAGAGCGGAAGAAGGGAGTGCTTAGGCAGCCTGACTACCTGTAGTAGTGTTCCCTGTACACTCCAGAAATACACGCAAACGAAACCGTTCCCGATTTCGATAGCCATATGCCCGGCGTTTGATGTTTTTGATCTTGTGATTCGTTCCCTCGATTCGGGCATTGGTATAGGGGCACAAAAAGTAGGAAAGAATCGGCTCCTTCCACCTTTCAAGCGTGTTGGCTGCTTCCTGAAAAGAAGCAAAAGGGCTCTGTTTGGCTAACTGAATCCATGATGCTGTATACGCAGACGAACAGCACCACGGCCCAATACCGTTTCACCACCCGAATTTGACGAACACGGTACCACCTGACTTCAGCTGGTCTTTGACCTGCCGGAAAACGCATTCGATCGTCCAGCGCTGGGCATAGTAACGCAAGATGTCTTCGTCACTCAGCTCCCGGTCGGTGTCGAAGACGACATGGAGATGATCTGGCGTCATCGGTTCATCCGCCTTCCAAGCCAGCAGCACCACCGCGTCATCAAGACCGTTGAGCGCGCCTTCGTAGCGGTAGACACGATAGCGCTCGTTCCCCACCGTGACGAGGCGGGTGTCGTTGGGCTCAATATAGCGGGCAAACTCCTTCGCTTGGACGGCGATGCCGTTCGGGTAGAGAATCCGGTTCGTCTTGAGCATGGCGATGACATGGAATCCTTGTTTCAGGCAGGCTTCGATGAGCGCTTGGGACGGATACCACGCACATCGGCCGAGTCCACTTTTCTTTGAGCGAAGAAAGCCTCTCGATCGCTAGGTCGATTTTGCTTCTTCCTGCCACCTTATCATAGAGACGGGTATGCACCATCCGCCAAACAAGCAAATGCCCCCAAACGGATGGATGATCTTTGTGCGAGTAGTGCCAATCACACCCTTGAATGGCGCGGACAGCCCGTGACGAAGGCTTCGTTTTTTGGCAAATGGTATCATCAATCGAAAGGAACAGAAGTTGATTCGTTCGTTTGGCCAAGCGTTCGATCTGGCGAAGAACCCACTCCTGAAGCTTCTCAAGCAGTTTTTCCTCGTTCCAAGAGCTTTTCGTGAAAAAGTGGCTGAACGTGGTTCGATGATTCGGGTGAAAACTCCAGTACCCGACATCCGTCAATGTCCCCGAAAATCCCTTGGTCGTCAAGGCGTCGACAAGATGAACCAGATGCTTGATGACCGGTTTCGAGAAATAAAGCACCAATCCCAGCGTCATGAAAAACTTGTGGATTCCTTGATGATGTGCTAATCTATTCATGAGACATGAACCTCCTTGTGTGAATGGGTTTGAGCACATCTATTTTACTCAAGGGGCTGGGTTCATGTCTCCTTTTTTGTTTAGTTGTAAATTTATGTTAGCGAATTTGCTCATCTACAGGTCCTAATTAAAAATCATTTTTTCGGGACCTCGCAGGAATAAATATGATTTACTTAGAGTTCCTTCAAAACTAAACCTGACAAACTTAAAAAGCAGCTTAATTTGGAGTTCTTTTCCTCTCCAGAGCTATTCAATCTGGATCTACTCGCACTAAAAAAAACTTGCTTTTTTGCCCTTGTAATTGCAACATAAAATACACTTATTTCTTCCAAATATTTCGATTCATCCTTCTTATTAAAATGACCAAAATTCGGGTGACACAAAAATCCTGAAACCGTATTCAATTTAAAATTACAACGACTACAAAAACCGCGATAAGAAGGAAATACATTCTGTTCCATATCGGGTAATATAACATAATCCCATTCTAATCCCTTCGCTGCATGCATTGTAGAAATTACCACATTTTCATTCACAAACTCCATATTTTGTTTTAAAGCATAATTATTAAAGGTTTCCTGTATTAGATTTATTTTATCTTCATTATGTAGAGACATAAATTCTTCCGAAATTCTATTCAAAAAGATACTCAATAATTGCAATAATGATTCAATCATAATACTTGAAGATTTACTATATGTGTCTTCGATTTCCTTTAAATATTTCTTTATGAATGTTTTTGTAATATTCTTTTCTGATTGAAGAAATTCTATAAACTTAGATTGACATCTTTTGTGAAAATCAATATAGATTGGATCTTCATCTGTATAAAGTCCATAAAAATATTTGATTTTATTTTCTTTAAACTTATTAATTATCACATCAATATTCTTACCTCTTGATCGAGATAAAATTGCTATTCGGTTAGATTCTTTTTCCTCTTTTAATTCAATAACCTTGTTTGCAACCCAGATAGCTTCTTCTTCCTGATTATCTAAAACCACTAGAGGTATTAAGGCATTTTGGCTGATACTAGGTTTAGACAAATTTTCAGCATTGGCTCTAATATTTCTCTCCAATAACAACATTTGGGGATTATCCTTAAATCTATAATTTTGGCTTAGTGTGATTTTATCCATTTTATATATTTTTCTACATTTTTCCAAAAGATTCGGAATAGCTCCAATAAAACCATATATTCTTTGTAGAGAATCTCCAATAAAAACTACTTGATTATCCTCACCAATTAACTGGTCTAAAACTAAAAAACTAAGAATGTTAGTATCTTGAAACTCATCTACAATAATAATTTCAAAGTACTTTTGATAAAAACTCTTTATCTCTGTATAAGATTTTAATAATTGAACAACAAACATTAAGATTGCATTATAGGGAATGTATTTATTAGTAATAAGTTTTTTACAAACAATCTGAATATAATCATCCCAATTATCTAACAGAAACTTATAATTAGCATTATTAATATTTTTTACTGAATCACTAATCTTGGTTAAGAGTTCTGCTTCTTCATGTCTCAATCCTACTTTTAAACTCATAAGTTCTTGATAATCATCATCGTTAATACTAGTTAAATTATCTATTTCCCTTAAATTTTGATGTAATAAGTAACCATAATATTTTAAAATTCGTCTGCAGAGACCGTGATAATTTGAAATAAATAATTTATCGTTTATATTAAAATCTAACGCTCCTATAAGTTGTGGCAATTGACTGGTAACATCTTTTTTTATCTTATAAGCGGCGTTTACACTAAAAGATAACGCTAATATTTTTTTATTACTACTAAGTTTTTTTGTAACTAATAAATATGCAATTTTACTAATCATTGTTTTAGTCTTTCCGTAACCTGCGGGTGCCTCAATTAATAATCTTTTTGAATTGGAATAAATGGCTTTTAATTGCATTGGATCATTTGAATGCAACTGTTCAATTTTTTCTTTTAATTTCGCTTCATCTTGAGTCATTACGAAGCATCTCCTTAGCCCTCATTATTGCTTTCTTATACACTTCTGGAATTAAATCAAGCGTCAATAATCTGCCAATCTCTCTTCCCAAGACTATAGATTTATTAATATCAAGCCATGCCAAATACATAATTCTTAGAATTTGATGATCAGAAACCTCAGAAAATCGGCAATCTCCATTTAATTCAACTCTTAACTCTAATCCATATTTCTCTGCTGTTTTCTTCAGTTTATTTGATTGAATACTTCTTTCAAGTTCCAAGCTATCATATTCTTTAACGATTTTTTCTAAAATTGTAATGCTGTCATTATCAAAACACTTACTTACTATTTCATCCTCAAAATCACGACAATCAGTATGTAGGAGATTATCTATTTTCTTTAGTATTTTTTCTTTTTCAAGATATTTATCTTTATCAATAACTCCGACACATTTTATTCCAAACTCTTTAAATAAATTCATTAAAGGGCTGATTGATTCTGCTCCATTAGCTTTTAGTATACTAATCCCGGCATCATCTAAATCTACGCCCAACTTTGTAGCAAAAATGTCCATACATCCAAATTCGCTTTCACCCTCTACAATAATTACACATTTTGAAAAGAAAGTTTCTTTTATATATTGCATATTCATTAATAGATGCTTTTCTATATTTTTAGGCAAATCGATATCGACACCGTTTTTTACCACTAATTTATTTTCATAATTTTTGTAAAATCTCACTATTTGTTTATAGTCATTTAATAAGATATTAGGTGAATGAGTAACTATTATACTTTGTCCAACAATACCGTCTATATTAAACAACTCTTTTAATAGAGCTGTAAAATCAGTATCTTTATTCCGAATAATTTCATATATATTTTTAATCAATGATCTTTGCATATAAGGATGTAGATGTATTTCTGGTTCATCTAGTGAAAAGATTAAAGGAATTAGTTTTTTGTTCTTGTTATCCTCATATAGTATCTTTTCTAATTTATTTTTATTAAGATTACTTAATCTTTCAAGAATGGCCAAGGCGATAATAATTGAGTACTGTACCCCATACCCACTCGAAGTAATCTCTAACTTCTCGTTATCAGCTAAAACTAAGACTCTAGAAAGTAAATTTTCAACTTCGTCATCTATACTTGCATTAATTTTAAAATCATTAAAACTCTTTAATTTTCTAAAGATCTTATTAATATATTCCATTAATTGCTGTAGCTTTGCTTTATCAATAAAATCTAAGTCATTAGTTTTATTTGTATTAAGATATTTTTTAACTCACATTTCGCACCCTCTCGACGAAAATCGGGAGGATTTTTTCGTTCCGATGTCGAATGAATCCTTGACACACAAGGAAAGTGAAGGAGTTTTTCTCTCATGAACGTTCAAGTCAAAAAGGTCTATCGTAATGATTATTTGAATATAATAAGTGCCCTATTCAAGAAACTGGGCCTGCCCCAATTGATTGACCATCTCGTTCCCGTTGATCCACAGTGCCAGACTCGAGTCAGCGATGCCGTTCAGGCCATCATCTACAATATGTTTGACGGCCGGCAAGCCCTCGTTCACGTGGAACGATGGGCTCAGGAGATCGATCTAGAGAAACTCATCCGTCCCGGTCTCCATCCTTCCTGGTTGAACGACGATGCCTTGGCTCGTCATCTCGACCGCTTGTATGAGGCCGATATTCACAAGGTGATCAGCACTTGCTTGATTCACATTTATCGCAAAGAAGGCCTTTCCCTCCGAGCCTTTCACGCCGATACGACGGACAAGACCGTTTACGGCGCGTATGAATCGGCCTCGTTAGAGGCCTTACAAATCACACATGGCTATAACCGCCATCATCGTTGGCAAAAACAGATCGGTTTCGGACTGGTCGGCAACGAGGACGGCATCCCGTTTTACGGCGATGTGCACGACGGCAACCTGCCTGACAAAACGTGGAATCCGGAGGTGCTGTCCCGTGTCCACGAACAGCTCAAACAAGCCAAGATGGAAGACGAATGGATTTACGTGGCCGATTCCGCCGCGATGACAAAAGACACTCTGGCGCAAACCAAAGCGGCCAACGCCTTTTTGATCACCCGAGGCCCTTCGTCGCTTCGGATCGTGAAACGGGCATTAGCGGAGGCCGATTCGCCTCACATCCCGTGGAGCGAACCCTTTACGCTGGCGGAGAGAAACGGCGCCACGTACCGGGTATGGGAAACATCCTCCACCTATGAAGGCCACCCCGTTCGGCTGATCGTCGTCGAATCGAGTGCGCTCGACCAGCGAAAAGGAAAGACGCTCGAAAAAGAACGAACCAAAGAAGCGGAGCTTCTTCGCGAGGAACAAGCCCATTGGGAGCGCCACCCTTTCTCGTGCCGGGAAGACGCTGAACAAGCCTTGGCGTCCCTCAAGATGTCCCTTCGCCCACGGTTTCATCAGGTCAAGGCCGCGGTCGAAGAGATCGTACGCCCGAAAAAACGGCGCGGACGGCCGAAAAAAGGGGTGGAACCCGAGATGGAGACGCGGTATCTCTTGCGCCTTGACGTCGAATTCGACCAAAACGCGTGGGAACAGGCAAGACGGAAAGCGTCCCGGTTTGTCCTCGTCACGACCGTTCCGGAGGAATGGAAGGGCCAACAAATGGATGCCCAAGAGATCTTGAAGCTATATAAAGGGCAGATCTCGGTGGAAATGAACTTCGCTTTTTTGAAAGATCCGTTTTTCACGGATGAGATTTACGTCAAAAAACCAGAACGGGTCGCAGTATTAGGCTATTTGTTTCTGTTGGCCTTGGCGATTTACCGCGTTTTTCAGCGCCGAGTGCGTCAGTTTATTACTCCAGAACACCCGTTGAAGGGTCCTGGAGGCCGCAAGCTGACCCGGCCGACGGGACAGGCGATTTTTCAGCTGTTTCAATATGTGAACGTCGTCCTCCTGGAGCTGCCGGATGGGCGCATCCAACGCTCACTGGATCGCTCCCTCACCCCTGAACAACGAAGGATTCTGCAGGGGTTGGGGCTGGATGAGAGCATTTACGTGTAACGTCATACGGAACGACCAGCGATGGTAAAAAAAGGATAGCCATCGCTCGTTGTGTTGGTCAAAAAGTTATTCTGAAAAACTAAATAAAAAATCCTTTGTTTTGACCTTGTTAGGGTGCGAAATGTGAGTTTTAATCAGAAATCTCAAAAATTTTCCCGATCCTTTACCTTTTTCAAAACTCAGTTCATTGCTTGGATTTCTAAGCGAGTCATAATGGATATGCAATATTTTTTTGATAGTGTTATTAGACAAATTTATCCCTGTTTCTTTGTGAGTAAAGTTGATAAACTCATCGGGAGATTCTTGACTAACAATAATATTAATTCTATTGCTATTTTCAGGATCAAATAAATCACCAAACATTCCTTTCTCATAATCATTTAATAATAGAGATAACAGTATATTGATTTCCTTATCCTTATCATGAAAATCTTCGCTTTTAAAACTTTGGTAGTTAAAAATTGTATTAATTAAAGACAATACATTAGATTTACCTAAATTATTTTCACCAACTATAAAAGTAATATCAGGATGGAATTTTATATGTACTCCATCAAGATTTCTATAATTTTGAATATATAATTCTGACAAAAACAACTGTATCCCTCCTCGAACTTTAACTAGAAGATAACTATTAAATCTTTATTGTTATCATGTCAATATCTCTTTATCCTTCATTTTAAACATCTTTCCCCTTCCATTAATAAACAGTTGATTGATTTTCTAATTAAAGAAAGCATCTAAGAGCGGGGGATGAAAACTCTAAGATGCCTTTATAGTTAAGTGTGAAATATATTCAGCTACGCCCCCACAATATCTTCCGAATTCCGGTTAATCTCATCGATAATGCGGATGATCTTCCGGGCGTCGTCCATGTTGTCTTGAAAGAGTTCAACGATGCTGCCGACGGTTTTGAACGGCTCTTCCTGCAGCACGCGCTTGTCCATGACTCCGTTTTTCACAAAGTAATCGACGATCAGTTTGACAAAGCGGCTTTGTTGGATGTTCAACCGTTCGCTTGATAAAAATTCGGAAAACGCTTCGTTGGCGGCCTGCGGGTCAAGGCCGACGATTTGGCGGACGAGCTTTGTAATCGGCGTGGCGCCGAATTCTCTTTGATAATCTTCCTGTGTGCCAAGCTCATTCCAAAGAATATGCTCCAACGTTTTTACGTCTTGGATGGTCAGCTTTTTATTATTCCGCAGCTTGTAAATGGCCATCTGGTCGCGGTGTTCGTGCAGATAATGTTCCACCTTTTTGCGATAATTTTTCAGATCATTGACAGTAAACATCGGGCCGTTTTCTTTGACTTCTAAAACTTGGTCTTTAAAGTTCGTATAGTAAATTTTTTGCGTTTCTTTTTCAAGGAATTTCACTAAATCACGCAACGCTTCGCGAACGGCTTCCAATTCGAACAGATCGGCTTCGCTCCAAAACTCTTCCGTCTGCACCTTTTCGATGATGTATTTTTGTTCCTGCACTTGCGGGATCGAGCCGAGCTTAGATAACGCCTCTGCGGTGCGAATCACGCTGCGGATCGGCTTTGTGGCATTATTCGTTTGCAGCTTCGCCAGCTCAATCGTATACATCAGCAAATCAAAGCGCTTGGCCAGCTCATCATCGTTGAGCGGAACGATGAGCGGCGCCAGATGTTCTTTGATTTCATTGACATCCATGGCCGTTAAACCGTTCCATGCTTCCCGGTTTTGGAACTTGTGTACGTACTGAATATGTTGGCGCACGCGGAAGTTTTCTTCGTTTAACCGATTGATTTCTGCCAGCAGCTCGTCAATCAATTGATGGCGATAGGCAATATACTCTTCTTGTTGATATTGTAAATGCTGCAGCTCTTTAATGATTTCCAGTTTGGTGGTAAACAAACGCTCCGTTAAGCTTTCTACCGCTTTTCCTTCGATTCCTTTCGGATTTTCGCGGAAAAACGCAAAGTTGCCGCAATAATCAAAAATAAGGAAATGCGTTTTATCTTGCCCGGGTCCGAACAAGTCTTTGCATAAACGGGTGCCACGCCCGATCATTTGCCAAAACTTCGACTTCGAGCGTACTTTCTTAAAGAACACAAGGTTGACGACTTCGGGAATATCCACTCCCGTATCAAGCATATCGACCGATACGGCAATTTGCGGCCATTTGTTGCGGTCGGAAAAGTCATCGATTAATGTTTGGTAGTAGTTCACGCTGTAATCAATCACCCGCGCAAAGCCGCCCTTGTATTCGGGAAACAATTGATCAAAGCGCTCCACGATCCGTTCCGCATGGCGATGGTTTTTCGCAAAAATGATCGTTTTGCCGAGTTTGTCTCCGCCTTCGACGCGAATTCCTTTTTCCATTACATCTCTCAGCACCGTATCAATCGTATCATCGTTAAACAGCCATTCGTTTAACGCGGAGCTGTCAATATCGTCGCCGACGTCCTCGTCAAATGTTTCTTCATATCGTTCTTTTTCTTCATCAGATAACTCATCGTAACGAATGCCTTCTTCGAGAAACTTTAGCGTTGTTTCAATCGTCCGATAATCGACTAAATAGCCGTCTTGAACGGCTTGGTCCAGCTCATACGCATACGTCGGCACACCGTTTTCCAGATCAAACACTTCATACGTATTGCGGTCAATTTCATCTTTCGGTGTGGCGGTGAGCCCAAGCAATATGGCGTCAAAATAGTCAAAAATCGCTCGGTACTTCTTATAAATACTGCGGTGGGACTCATCGACGATGATTAAATCAAAATGCCCGACGGTAAAGAGACGTTTGCCGTCTTTTCGTTTCGCTTCGTCAATCGCGTTCATCATCGTCGGGTACGTCGAAAACACCATGCGGCTTTCCTCGGGATTGTCTTTGTTGTCAAGCAAATTGCAAAGCGTCAAGTTCGGCAGCAGATGGCTAAAGCTGTTTTTCGCCTGTGTAACTAGCGTTTTGCGGTCGGCTAAAAACAAAATATTTTTCACCCAATTGTGACGGGTAAGAACATCGACAATCGAAATCGCTGTCCGCGTTTTGCCGCTCCCCGTCGCCATGACTAGCAGCGCTTTGCGCCGCTTGTTCTCAAGCGCATCACAGACCGCCAGCACCGCTTCTTTTTGATAGTAACGATTCGCGATGTTGTCATTGATTTGCACATGTTTTAGCGGCTTTTTCATCGTCCGGCGGTCAATCAGCAAGCTTAATTCTTCCTTGTTGTAAAAGCCGGAAACCTTCCGCGCCGGATAGGCAAGGTCGTCCCAAAGATACGTTTCAAAACCGTTTGTGTAAAAAATGATTGGACGTTGGCCGTGCATGTTTTCGATACAGTCGGCATATAGTTTGGCTTGTTGCTTTCCTTTGTTCGGGTCAGCGGTTGTCCGTTTCGCTTCGATGACCGCCAGCGGCTTTCCGTTATCGCCAAAAAGGACGTAATCAACATAGCCGACTCCTTCTTGATTCGGCATGCCAACGACAGGATATTCCACAACAACGTCCTTTTTAAATTCCCAACCCGCCAGCTTCAAATCTAAATCAATATATTTCTTCCTTGTTTCCCATTCGCTCAGTGCGTCGACTTGGAAATGGGATTCTTTCGTGTTTTCTTCCCGTTTGGCGGCAAGCAGAGCGCGAAGCTGTTCGTTTTCTTTCATCATCTCTTCCAGACGCTTGTCTTTCGAACTGAGCCGCTCGTATAAATCTTTCAGCTCTTCCGGACGCTCGCGCTTTTCCTCACCGATGGGCAATAACGATTCATTAAACTCCGCCGCCGTATAGTCATCCGAATAACAATAATCAATCCAAGAGACGAACTGATGAAGATTGTGGAGGGAAAGAATCGCTTCTTCCCGCGTAATCATCGAGTTCGTATGAACCGCGACATTTCCCAGCTTGACAATGTAACGCAACAGCGGCAGCAACGCTTCATCAATAATGGCCAAAAAACCGGGGTCATGAATCAAGCTCGAAAGACGATCTTGATACGGAACTTTCAACGCGCCATCAAAGCTGTACACCCACTTCACCGCCAGCTCCAGCGCCCGGCGCGTCAAAATCGCGCACGTCGCCGGACTGACAACCAGACTTTTCTCCGCCTCCAAACACGCATTGGCAAAGCTCTCATAATGAGGTTTGCCGATTAAAAACTGAAAGTTGGATCGCAATCAACGCCCCTCCTTAACCGGTACGAATTCCTTTCCTGTCGGTTAATCGTTGAACAACTCTCCCTTGAATGCGCGTTGCATGAGGGAGTTGAAGTTGTTTTCTAGTTCTTCTAGGCTTTTTTGAAGAAGGTCTTTTTGAGATTCTATTTTTTCTACTATCTCTACAAATTTATTTTGAAGTTCAACAGGTGGTACCGGTATTTCTAACTCACTTAAAATTTTGAGATTAATATTTTTTTGTGCTGATTCGGGAGCATTAGCTTCAATGATTCTTTGTAAAAACGTGAACCAAAAATGAACATATATATTAGACATATAATTTTTTGGAATGTAAGCAACAACGCTGTCTGGAAAACAAGCATCAAACGTTAATATTCCTGTTTGGGCTATATTAGCCGCAATTGTAATACATAACGTACCTTTTGGCCACATTTTGCTCTGCTTTAAACCTAACTCAGAGTACGTTTGGTTATATTTTTTTATGAATATACCTGAATTTGCAACATCCCCAGTTTGAATCAAAGGATAAGGACCATTCAGAAGTTCAGGAGCATTTCTTGGTCGATATTTCGATATTCCTCTTTTAAGCTCACCTGTCTCGGATAGCTTCTGCATGACCCAGTTTTTATTATTTTTAACCGGATCCCCAAACATCTCCAAAAACACACTTTGCGTTAACTGGTCTAACGCTTCAATTTGGGTTTTTCGTTTGTCGATGAGTTCTTGGGTTTTGTCTAGAATAGAAACAATTTTTAATTGAGTTTCCTTTGAAGGTAAGTCTATACTCAAGCTTTTTAAATAATTATCTAATTTCAAGTTAATGATCCCAGTCGTTTTGTTCTGATATTTTAACACAGCTTTAGTCTTGTACTTATAAAATAAGTAATAAAAAAGATATTTGTTTATAACCTTATTACTATCTGGTCTTAAAATACTAGTGAAGTTATTACATAAATAAATATCGTTTTTAATATCAAAATAAACAACCCTTCCAACTGGTTGCTCAGGGGAACCTCCAGATTTTTCTATAATGATATCACCATAATTTAATTTTTTTTCAATCGCTTTCTGTTGTTCAATATTTCTAAATACTATCTCTTTATTAAGGTCTAATCTACCATCATTCGAAAAATTTGTAGTCCTAATAACTTTTACATCATTAGAGCCAGTTGGTTCCTGGCCCCATTCTCCACTAACAACATTTTCAAGCAGATCAATTACTTTAAATCTACTCACTTAGCATTTCCTCCAACTCTTTTATCCCTTTTACAATTTCTTCTTCTAATTTCTTTACTTTTTCAATTATGATTTTAGGTTCTTCATACTGTACTTCTTCGTATACTATTTCTTTATATCTATTAATTGAAAGGTCATAGCCGTTTTCCCGAAGTTCTTCCACCGGCACGAAGAACGATTGGTCTGTTCGTTTTCGGTCTTTTTCCGCTTCACGGTTATGGAAGCGCGCAATGATGTCCGGGATGTCGTTTTCTTCGATTGGGGTGCGTTTGTCGTCCAATGAATAGCCGTCGGCTTTCATGTCGTAAAACCAGACGTGATCGGTTCCGCCCGCGCCTGTTTTCGTAAAAATCATAATGGCTGTCGATACGCCGGCGTACGGTTTAAACACGCCGCTTGGCATCGAAATAATCGCTTCGAGCTTATGGTTTTCGACGATTTCTTTGCGAATCGCTTTATGCGCCGTCGAGCTGCCGAACAATACCCCATCTGGCACGATGCAGGCGCAGCGGCCGCCCGGTTTTAAGATGCGCAAGAATAACGCCAAGAATAATAGCTCCGTTTTCTTTGTTTTGACCACTTTTAATAAATCGCTCGATACCGCTTCATAGTCGAGCGAGCCTTTAAACGGCGGATTGGCCAAGACAAGGGTGTATTTGTCGCGATCGTTGTTTTGTTCCGACAAGGAGTCGCGATATTCGATATTCGGGTTTTCAATGCCATGGAGCATCATGTTCATCGCGCCAATCCGCAGCATCGTGCGGTCCATGTCAAAACCGTAGAACATCTGGTTGTGAAAATGTTCTTTTAAACTTTGCACTAAAAATAAGTCGCTGCGATGGTTGCGCAAATATTCGCCGGCGGCGACTAAAAACCCGGCGGACCCGGCGGCCGGGTCGACGATGATGTCTTCCGGCGTCGGTTTTACGAGTTCGACCATCATGTTGATAATATGGCGCGGCGTCCGGAATTGGCCGTTCGTCCCCGCGGTGGCGATTTTCGATAACAAATACTCGTACAAATCGCCTTTTGTATCGCGGTCTTTCATCGGAATGTGGTCAATGCCGTCGACAATTTTGACGAGCAGTTGCGGCGTCGGGATCATGAACATGGCGTCGCCCATATATTTCGCATAAGCGGACTCCTTGTTCCCATGCAAGTTTTTGATAAATGGAAACACTTCGTTGGAAACGACCTCATACATATGGGCGGCTTCAAAATGTTTGAATTTGCTCCAACGCAAGTGCTGCTTATCTGGCGGAAAGATGCGTTCCGATTCGATGCCCAGCAAAGCATCTTCCTGTTCGCGCTGCGTTTCGACTTCGTCGAGACCTTTGATGAATAACAAGTATGTAAACTGTTCAATAACCGTCAGCGGGTTCGTAATGCCGCCTGTCCAAAATGTTTCCCATATTTTATCGACTTTGCTCTTTAATTCTCCTGTCATCATATAGATGCCCCCTTATTATTTCCAAATTTAATTATACCTCGTTTTATCGTTGGTAGAAACTTCGATTTTGCAAGATTTCGTCATTCATGATAGACGAACCACGAAAATTCTCCCCTCGCCTCATCGGTCGTGTGGAAACCCGATGGAACGGCCAAAACGTTTTTGTCGATTCTCTGTTCCGAAAATGAAATAGCAGGAAACAACCCGTTTCCTGCTTACGTTTCTCGTAACACGATCTGCGCGACACATTCTACATGCGCCGTATGCGGGAACATGTCGACCGGCTGGATGTAGGCGACGCGATAGGCGGCCGCTAGGGTGTCGAGGTCGCGGGCGAGGCTGGACGGGTTGCACGAGACGTAGACGACTTTCTGCGGGCGGACGCGGAGGATCGTTTCGAGCAGTGCCCGGTCGCAGCCGACGCGGGGCGGGTCGACGATGATGACGTCCGGCTTCCAGCCTTCGTTCACCCATTTCGGCAGCCAATATTCCGCTTTGCCGACGACATAGTGCGTGTTCGTGAACCCATGTTTTTTGGCGTTTTTCTTTGCGTCTGCGATCGCTTCCGGAATCGTATCCATGCCGCGCACTTCGTTGGCGTCGCGGGCGAGCCACAACCCGATCGTGCCGACACCGCAATAGGCGTCCACGATCCTCTCTGTTCCGGTGAGAGCGGCCGCTTTTTTTACTTCATCGTACAATTTCACCGTTTGGATCGGATTGAGCTGGAAAAACGCGCGCGCGGAGAGCTCAAATGACAAATCGCCGAGCGTTTCTTGAATGTATTCGTCGCCGGCGAGCACTTCCGTCTCATCGCCGAAAATGAGCGATGTTTTTTCGCCGTTGATGTTTTGCACGATCGATTTGACTTCGGGGAGACGGCGGCGAATTTCGTCAATGAGCAGCTCTTGGCGCGGGATGTCTTTCGTCGCTGTGACGAGAACGACTTGGATGTCGCCGGTATGAAAGCCGACGCGGGCGACGATCGTCCGCACGACGCCGGTTCTTGTCCGCTCGTTGTAAATTGGGATGCGCAAGTCTTGCAAAATCGTTTTGATGATGTTTGTCACGCGCGTCGTTTGCGGGTGTTGGACGCGGCATTCCGACAAGTCGATGAGCCGATGGGAGTTGAGGCCGTACAGCCCGGCGAGCACCTTCCCTTCTTTCATCCCGACTTGGAACTGGCTTTTGTTTCGGTAATGCCACGGGTCATCCATGCCGATCGTCGGGCGGATGTCAAGCTGATCGACGTCGAGGCGGCGGGCGTGGCGGCGCAGCGCCTGGATGACAATGTCGCGCTTCGCCTCCAGCTGCGCTTCGTACGCCAAGTGCTGCAGCTGGCAGCCGCCGCACTGGTCATAGAGCGGGCATGGCGGCTTGATGCGGTTTGGCGAGCGCTTGCGGATGCGCTTGATTTTCGCCTCGGCATAGGTAGGGTGGATGTCGGTCGCCTCAACGATCACTTCCTCGCCCGGCAAGGCGCCGGGGACGAAGACGACTTGTTTTTGAAAATAGCCGACCCCTTCGCCGTTAATGCCGATCCGCTGAATCGTCAGCGGAAATTGGTCTCCCTTTCGAATCTTCACCTTCGTTTGTCGCTTTGCCATATCGGTCCCTCTCATTCAATGCTTCTCCATAAATAAAGCGCCGCGTAGCTCGCATACGGCTTCCACCGCTCGCCGAGCGCCGCCAGTTCGCTGGCGGTCGGCCGCTTCGGCAGCTGAAAAAGCTGTTCCACCGCCCGCTGCAAGCCAATATCCGCCGGCGGGAAGACGTTCAGGCGGCCGAGCCCGAACAGGAGGAAATTTTGCACGGTCCATGGCCCGATGCCGCGGATGGCGGTCAGCCGTTCCATCACTTCGCCGTCCTCCATCTGCCTGAGTTCATCAAGCCGCAGCTTCCCCTCGGCAATGAGGCGCGACATATCGACGATGTATTCCGCTTTCCGTCCACTCAGCTGCAAGGCGCGCAAGTCCTCGTACGAGCGGGCGGCGATCTCTTCCGGGCGCGGGTAAAACCAAACGCCGTCCCGCTCCTCGCCGAACGTTTTCACAAACCGCTCTGTGAGCCGATAGCCGACTTTGAGATGAAGCTGTTGGTGGATCAAACATTTGACGAGGCAAAAATACAAATCAAAATCAAGCACCAGCGGCAGCCCTTCATAACGAGCAAACAGCGGCGCCAGCTCAGTCGCCTGAAAATGACGGTGCACCGAAGCGAGCGGCGTCCGCCATTGAAACAGATCGGAAATCCGTTCAATGATCTCCTGTTGCCGCTCGGGATGCGGCCCCGACACGATCAAGCGCGGGGCGTCTTTTGTGCCGATGCTTTCCACCGCGACGGGCACTTTTACGTCATCGAGATGAAGCGGCACGGTGACGCGCTGCCGCTCTAGATCAACCGCCAGCAACGGATCGAGCGCCAATCGCTCCAACGCATGGGCAAAATCGTACGGCGCGGGCACGGTAATCGTTTGTTTCCACATCGTTCTCACCTTTCTCGTTCGTCCGTGCCCTTATTATAACGAAAAACGCCCCGCCAAACCAACGAATCGGACAAGCAGCCGATCCGTTTCTGGTGGCGAGGCGGGGAATGGCCTAGCGGCGCACCCTGTTGTTTTAACTATCCGCAACGCGACGACGACGGACACGGGGACAGAAGCTGTCGGCGCTGACCTTTGCACCAAAAAGCGCTCACTTCCATGAGCAGACAGGCCGCGCTGAAGGCCTTACGGACGAAACAGCCACGGATGGAGGCCCATCTTTTTCGCCATCAATTCATCTAAGCTGGCAAACGTATACCCTTGTTTGCGCAAGTCGTCGATCACCTTCGGCAGCGCGTCGGCGTTGTCTTTCGAGACCGAGTGCAAAAGCAAAATCGCCCCGGGGTGGATTTGCTTCATGATTTGATCGTACGCGTATTGCCAGCCGCGCTGGCGGTCGGTCTGCCAGTCGACGAACGCCAGCGACCAAAAGACGTGGTAATAGCCGAGCTCGCGGGCGAGCGCCAACGTCCGTTCACTGAAAATGCCGCGCGGCGGGCGAAGGTACGCCATCCCTTTTTGCCCGGTCAATTCCTCGGTCTTTTCTTTTACTTTTTCCAGCTCTTCACGGAACCGCTCTTCGCTTGCCGTTGTCAAATCGGGGTGGTGCCATGAATGATTGCCGATGATGTGCCCCTCGGCGGCCATTCGTTTCACCAACTCAGGGGCGGTTTGCAAGTAATGGCCGGTGACAAAAAAGGCAGCCGGCACGTTCTTTTCTTTTAACACGTCTAAAATTTGCGCCGTATAGCCGTTTTCATAGCCGTTGTCAAACGTCAAATAAATCGTTTTTTCGCTCGTATCGCCGACATAAAAGGCATCGTATTTGGCGAGCAGTTCGTCAAGCTCTTTTCCCACCGATGGGGGCTGATGGTTTTCGCTCCGCTTGAATCCCCAATGGATCGGCGCATGGCTTGCCGCGAACGCGGGGGCGGGGATCAACGTGAACAGCAACAAAAGAGAAAGAAGCCATTTCATGCGCACAATGCCTCCTTGGCTGCGGTCGTTTCCTTTTTCTTATTGTCTTCCCGCCTCCGCGCTTTACGCGCGCCATTTTTTGCAAAAAAAGCCCCAAACGCGCCTGTGGCACGCGCGTTTGGGGCTAGGTGAGCTGAGCGGCCAGCCGTTCGTTTGAAATCGCTTCTTTCTTTTTATTTGAACACCGGTTCTTTGAATTGAGCGAGCTTTTCAAGCGACGATTTTTCCACATCTTCATGCAAGCTGTTGCCGTGCGAATCCATCGTGACGACGGCGGTGAAGTTTTCGACGCGCAAATGCCACATCGCTTCCGGGATGCCGAATTCCAGCAAATCGACGCCTTCTACGGATTTGATGCAATCGGCGTAATATTGCGCGGCGCCGCCGATGGCGTTCAAATACACGCCGCCGTGTTCTTTTAAGGCTTGCAGCGTTTTCGCGCCCATGCCGCCTTTGCCGATGACGGCGCGGACGCCGAATTTTTTCATGATGTCGCCTTGGTACGGCTCCTCGCGGATGCTCGTCGTCGGACCGGCGGCTTTGACGTGCCAGCGGCCTTCTTCATCTTTTAACATGACCGGGCCGCAATGGTAAATGATTTGCCCGTTTAAGTCGACCGGCGCGTCATGATCCATCAAATATTTATGAATAGCGTCGCGGCCGGTGTAAATCATGCCGCTGATGCGGACGACATCGCCGACGCGAAGCTGGCGCACTTGTTCTTCCGACAGCGGCGGAACGAGGTCGATGACGCGTGTCTCCCCTTGTTCAAGCGCCGCGGCGGCTTCCGCTTTTTCCAATTCTTTCGCGAAATCAACGTCTTCGCCGTCTTGGTACAGCCATTCGATGATCTCGCCCGTTGCCGGGTCGATTTTCACGCCCATGCGGCGGAACGCCCAGCAATTGTAAGCCACGGAAACGAAGAAGCTCGCCGGGATGCGATGCATGACGCCGATTTTACAGCCCAGCAGCGTCGATTCGCCGCCAAAGCCCATCGTGCCGATGCCGAGCTTGTTGGCGTTTTCCATAACGTATTCTTCGAGTTGGCGCAGTTCTTCAATCGGATTGACGTCATCGACCGGGCGGAACAGCTGCTCTTTGGCGAGTTCATAGCCCGATGAGCGGTCGCCGCCGATGCCAACGCCGATGAAACCGGCGCTGCACCCTTGCCCTTGCGCTTGGTACACCGCATGCAAAATGCATTTGCGAATGCCGTCAAGGTCGCGGCCGGCGCGGCCGAGCCCTTCGAGTTCACACGGCAGGCTGTATTGAATGTTTTTGTTTTCACAGCCGCCGCCTTTTAAAATCAAACGGACGTCAATGTAATCGTTTTCCCATTGTTCAAATTTAATGACCGGCACGCCTTCTCCTAAGTTGTCGCCGCTGTTTTTGCCGGTGAGCGAGTCGACCGAGTTCGGACGCAGCTTGCCGTTTTTCGTCGCTTCAGCGATGGCCGCCCGAATCGCTTTTTTCATTTCAATTTGATTCACGCCGACCGGCACTTTGATTTTAAACGTCGGCAAGCCGGTGTCCTGACAGATCGGCGACACGTTTTCGTCCGCCATTTGAATGTTCTCGACGATCGTATCGAGCGCCATCGCCGCCCGGGTGCCGGCGTTTTCGCGCACTTTCGCCCGAGCGATCGCTCGACGAACGTCCTTCGGCAGCTTCGTTGACGTCTCAACGATCAAGTCATACATGCTTTGCTGGAATTTTTCCATGTCGGTTCCACGCCCTTTCCCTTTTGATCGCCCTATCGGCAGTTGTCTTATCTCCTTCTATTATACTGCTTTTTCTCGGTTATGGAAAAAATCTTTCTTTTCTGTCTCATCAGTCCCCCGCCCGCCTCATAGGAATGGGATAGAGGTTCGGTAAAACGATTGACAAGCGGAGTGACTGTTGCCGATAATGAACGTTGAGACTTTGAATGGAAAGAGGAGAAAGACATGCGTTCATCGACCATGCCAGCGATTACACCGGCGTATGACCCGTGGGAGGCGTATGTCGATATTGAAGAATATGGAAACCTTGAACTGACGAACATCGAGTTCACGACAACGACACTTTGCAATATGCGCTGCGAACATTGTGCGGTTGGCTATACGTTGACAGCCAAAGACCCCGAAGCGCTGCCGCTTGACTTGTTGCTCCGCCGGCTCGAGGAAATCCCGCATTTGCGCTCCTTAAGCATCACCGGCGGCGAGCCGATGCTGTCATTAAAATCCGTTGACCAATACGTTGTTCCCCTTCTCCGCTACGCGCATGAACGCGGGGTGCGGACGCAGCTCAATTCGAATTTGACGCTCGATTTAGCGCGTTATGAACGAATCATTCCGTATTTGGATGTGCTGCACATCTCCCATAACTGGGGAACGATCGATGACTTTGTCGACGGCGGATTCGCCATGATGGAGCGGAAACCGACGCGCGCCCAGCGTGAAAAGTATTTTCAGCGCATGCTCGACAATGCGAAAGCATTGGCGAAAGCAGGGGTCATGGTGTCGGCGGAAACGATGCTCAACAAGCGGACGGTTCGCCATTTGGAAACGATCCACCGCCAAGTGGTCGAGGACATGGGCTGCCGGCGGCATGAAATCCATCCGATGTATCCGAGCGATTTTGCCAGTGCACTTGAGACGTTGAGCTTGGACGAATTGCGCCAAGCGATCCACCATTTGCTTGACATTCGCAACGAGGACGTCTGGATGTTGTTCGGGACGCTCCCGTTTTACCCGTGCAGCGACAATGAAGAAGATGTGGCTCTATTGAAACGGCTGTATGAAAGCAAAAACGTCACCGTGCGCAACGACCCGGACGGCCGCTCGCGGCTCAATGTCAACATTTTCACCGGCGATGTCATCGTCACCGATTTCGGCGATGAACCGCCGCTTGGCAACATCATCCGCGATTCGCTGCCTGACGTGTATGACCAATGGCGCCGCTCGAAATTGGCCAATGAGCTGCTTTGCCATTGTCCGGCGGCGCGCTGCCTCGGACCGAACGTTCTTGTGAAGCAGACGTATTATCGCGACATCGATTTTACGAAGCGATCCGCGCGAGTGGCCCGCGCCAATCCCGCACATTGACGGAAGCGTCGCCACCGCCGCCCATCCGGTGGCCGATGGCGATAAAAGCGGAGGAAGGCGACATAGTCCGCCTTCCTCTTCCTTTGTTTATCTCGGCTGTTCGCTCACCGCATACGACATGTAGAGGCGATCTTGCACTGGAATCCACGCCCCCACTCCTCTTGTCGTGACGTTTTTAACGACAATGTTCTTTTTGTTTCCGCGCAAAACGACATACACTTCGCCGTAAGTCACTTTTCCTTTTTCATTGACCGCTGGAACATAGGCGTACAAATACCCCATCTTTTTCGCCGGCACTTGGTACGGCTGGTCTTTTTTCGTGCCAAGGCCGACGACCGTGCTGAACGCAAGCGGCAAATTCGTTTTTTCCATCGCTTTGTTCAGCATCATCCGCTTGACAGCATCCTCATTCGGCACTTTGGATGTCAACCCGCCGCGGACGTGTTTTTGCATTTCTTGTTTATAATACAATTTTTGCGCGGCATCGCCGCCGCGATTATCGAGAAAATTCATGTTGACTTTTTGGTATTCCCAATTCGTTGATGTCTCCAGCGACTGGTAATTGAGCGGCCATTGACCTAAATAAATCGTCGCTCGATAGCCGATGGCCCATGGCGTGTCCGTCGCCGATGATTCGTTTAAAAGATGGATCAATTCAGGATTTTCGATTTTCACGTTGGCCGATTTCAACAGCTGTTTCGCAAACGAGCTTGGCTCTAAATGCGGCAAGTCTTGCGTTGGATTTGGGTACGTATTTTCTTTCGATATATCGATCACCGCGGTGGGCGCCGGTTTGCCGGAGGACGCCAACGTCGGCGCTGCGGCCGCATACAGAAGCAGCGTGCTCACCAGCAACGAAACGGACCATTTTTTCATCCCGCATGTTCACTCCTTTCGCTCCTAGATATTCATGGTTAGTTTCTTTCAAAACCTGCTCTTTATCCGCGGCGATGAAAATTTTGTCCGGGGAAGAAGACATCGCGTACGATTTGCGGGATGCACCTTTATCCGTGGCGATGAAAATTTTGTCCTGCTTCGGCGTTTCGTTTTCTTCGTCTGTCCAAACCACTAGAAAGCCGGTGAAAAACTGCTGTCACACACAAATCGGCGGCATTTTATTCAAAAAAGAAAGCGGTTTCTACAAAGTTTCTCTAATTGAGAAACAGATCGAATCAGTCGTTTTCTCACTAAATCACCAACCTCCTAGGAGGTTGGTGAAAAACATTGGCTTCCTTTGATCGATGAAAAAAGTGTTCATTGTCGCAAGGTTTTTCTATTTGAGAAACGATGCTAGGAAACAGCGGCGCGAGTCAATCACCGCCCTCCTAGGAGACCGTTTTTAACGGAAGGCACCTTTTTGGCCCCGTCACAGCAAGTAAAAGCCGATTCCCATAATCGTATACGCCGCCAGCAGCGTCGCCCCTTCAAACCAATTTGTATCCCCGTCATTGGAAAGGACGATGATGAGCAGCACGGAAGCGGCCATCGCGACCAGCTCAGGAAGCGAAAAGACTAGCGGCATTTTTTCCGGAAACAGAAGCGAAACGAGCACAAGCACCGGCGCGACGAACATGGCGATCTGCAATGTCGAGCCGACAGCGATTTCGACGGCGACGTTCATTTTGTTTTTATACGCCATAATGACGGCCGAAGCGTGCTCGGCCGCATTGCCGACAATGGCGACGATGATGATCCCGATAAACAGCTCGCTCCAGCCGAACGATTCGGCGACCGTTTCAAACGTATGGACAAGCCGTTCCGATAAGTAAGCCACCGCCACCGTTGCCAGCGCCAAAATGGTCGTCGCTTTCCCTTTTCCCCATTCCGGCTCTTCGTGTTCTTCCGTTTCATCGGATTGATGCTGATAAACGCCGCGGTGCGTGACAAGCCGAAAATACAGGGCCGCGATATAAAGCAAAATCATGATGATGGCGATGCCGACGCTGAGCGCCAGCTGCTCTCCGCGGTCCATCTGCATCGTAAACACCTCAGGGATGACAAAGGCGACAAAAATGGCAAACGTCAACAGTCCCGCGTTGTGGCGGGCATCATAAATGTTAAATCCTTGCCGTTTGTATTTGAGCCCACCTACAAAAAATGACAGTCCGGCAACGAGCAATAAGTTGCCAAGCACCGAACCGGTCAAGGAAGCGAGCACAACGTCAACGAGCCCAGCCTTCAAGGCAAAAATGGAAATAATCAGCTCGACGGCGTTCCCGAATGTCGCATTCAACAACCCGCCGATGCGCGGTCCGGCGACAATCGCCAAACTTTCCGTCGCCCGCCCCATATAGCTGGCAAGCGCAATGATCGTCAAACAGTATAGCCCAAACAGCAAAACGGTCGGCCAGTGAAGAAGTCCGCCGATGACGGACACCGGCACGCCGATCCATGTCATCCAAGCGAATACTTTGTTCATTTTCGCTTCTTCCACCTTTCCATTCATTTTCGTTGCACAATCCGGCATTCGCCTGTACGATGAAGAGTGGCGCATCTACACCGAAACATTTGAAGGACAGCGTGATCGGCCGCGGGGGGAACCCTGCCGCTTGGTGACGGGATTTTTGCGGAGGGCCCACGGGCGACGCTTTGCCCTCTGCCCGGGGGATGAAAACGACCGCTTGCCGACGGGATTTCCTCAGAAAATTCGACGGGCAGCGTTTTCCCTCCATCCGGGGCTGAACATCACGCGCCAGTGCGGCCTTTTCACGAAAAACCGGCATAACGCTGCCTTGCCTCTGTCGTTTGGCAGCGGCAACGCGAACGATCCACAGAAACGGGGGCTTGCCAATGCGTTTCGCTGTTTTAACCGGAATCGTCGCCATCTCAGGCTTGTCTCAAGGAATGCTGCTTCCATTGCTGGCTCTTTTGCTTGATAAACAGGGGATTTCTTCTTCAGTGAACGGAGGGCATGCCGCCGCGCTGTATGCCGGTGTACTGCTCATTTCCCCTTTTCTGGAGCGACCTTTGGTTAAATACGGATACAAAACCATTATTATCCTAGGTGGTTTTATTGTAATATGTTCGCTCATCCTTTTTCCACTGTTCCCTTCCATTTTCGTTTGGTTTGTTCTGCGCTTTCTCATTGGGGTAGGCGATCATATGCTTCATTTTGCGACTCAAACGTGGATCACTGACTTTTCGCCGCCGGAGAAGCGCGGACGACGGCTGTCGCTGTACGGTTTAGCGTTTGGGCTCGGCTTTACCGTCGGGCCGCTGCTCGCTTCGCTCGCTTCGGTCAACGAGGCGTTGCCGTTTTTCATCGGCGCTCTGCTCAGTCTGATCGGCTGGGCGGCCGTGTTTTCGCTGCCGAATGAAAAACCGCGGCCGTTGGAACGAACGTCCACGGCGGCCGGGCGGTGGCTAGGGGCGTGGAAAGGGGCATGGCCCGCGCTCTTGTTGCCGTTTGCTTACGGCTTTTTGGAAGCGGCCATTCACTCGGTGTTCCCGCTGTACGCCTTGGATCAGCGGTTGAGCACAGAACAAATCGCGTTTTTACTGCCTTGCTTCTCATTGGGGGGCATCCTGTTTCAGCTGCCGCTTGGAGCATTGAGCGACTGGCTCGGGCGCCGCATTACCATCACTGGGGCGCTGTTGGCGGGCGCCGGCTGTTTTTTGGCGGCGTTTGCTGCCGATCCTTCTCCCGTCAGCCTAGCGATCTGCTTATTTGCCGCCGGGATGTTTACGGGGTCGCTGTTCTCGCTCGGCATCGCCTACATGACCGATCTGCTGCCAAAGGCGCTCCTCCCGGCCGGGAATTTGTTGTGCGGAATGTTGTACAGCCTCGGTAGCATGATCGGCCCGCCGCTTTCCGGCAGCGCTGTCGATGTTGCGGCGGACGCCTTTTTCCTAGTGGTCAGCGCCGTTCTCCTGCTCCCGGTTCTCGGCCTTGTGAAGCGACGAAAGCAGGAAAAAACGGCTTGACCACTTCCTTTCATTTTCTGTTTTTTTTTAAAAAATCATTGACCGTTTTCTCTTTTCTGTTATATAATAAAAACAAGATAATCACGATGTGTTTTAAAACAGTATATGAAAGGATGTGGCGATGATGAGCCGGACAGAACGGAAAAACATGATCGAATTTATTGAAAAAGTGCGGGGCTTGTCGCGGGAACAACTTGCTTGCATGACCGACGCCGAGATTGAATACCTGTATGAACGCTCGTATCATCATCACGAAGAAATTGTGGAGTAATAGCGATCGCTAGAATGGGCACAAAACGGAGCCGACCCAAAACAGACACGTTTTGGGTCGGCTTGATTTTCAATGGTAACCGTTTTGGCCGTTGGCACTCCCACTCGTTTTATGCTTCGGCCGATTTTTCCCTTTTTGCTTCGTTCCCCCGTCTTTTTTCGTATGCTTCGCCATCGTCATCCCCCCTGTATGAAAATCCCCACACCATTACATTGTCCGGTCGGCACTCGTTTTATGCACGTTTAACGGACCCGCTTTCTCCCTTCCCGTTCGCAATCGAACAGAGCGTTCAGCTCTCCTCCCAAGATCAAGATCATGCCAGACAAATAAAACCACACCATCAGCACGATCATCCCGCCAAGGCTGCCATACATCGCCGTATAATTGGCGAAGTTGTTGACGTAATAGGAAAACGCCGACGAGGTGGCAATCCAGCCGGCCGTGGCAAACACGGCGCCGCGCACCACATTGACGCAGCGCAGCCGCTTATTCGGGGCGAAATAGTAAAGCGCAGTAAACACCGCAAACAAGAGCAGGGAGCTTGTCACCCATCGCAATGTGTTCCAAACATCCAAAAACGGCCGTGACAACCCGAGCGCCGAAAACAAAAACAGCCCGATCATCCTTCCAAAAACGGGAAGCACGAGAGCGACGATAATGACAGCGATCATGCTGAGCGTCAATACGATCGACAACCCCCTTACTACCCAAAACGGCCGATCTTCTTGCACGTCGTAAGCGCGGTTGAACGCCCGCATAATCGCGCTCATCCCATTCGAAGCAGACCAAACAGCGGCAATGATGCTAAATGACAGCAAGCCACCGTTTTGTTCATCCATGAGGCGATGAACGTTCGTCTCGATGAGACGAAGCGCCTCTTTCGGGGCGTATTGCCGCACGAGCGCGAGCACATCCTCATGCGGAATCGGCAAATAGGCTAACAGCGTCATTAAAAACAGCAAAAACGGAAACAACGACAGGAGAAAATAATACGCCAGCTCCGCCGATAGTCTTGGGATTTCATCTTCCTGAAAACGCCGGGCCAACTCGCGGATGAATGTCGCATTCACCAACATCGGCCGTCCTCCCTTCCCTTGCTTTTCGAACGACTGCATCGTTGACCGCTTTTTTTCATCAGCGCCGTGAAAGAGAGCTCCCGCGCCAGGCGAAGCGGAAGCGGCTCAATGCTCCTCCGTCAACCGATGATCGCGCATGATCGTTTCCAGCAAATGCTCGCATCCCGCTCGGATCAGGCGGTACACTTCGGCAAAATTGCCCGTATAGTACGGGTCTGGCACGTCGTCCGTTTCCCGTTCCGGCACGAAATCGAGCAGCCGAGCGATCACCGCTCTCGACCGGGGGCCGGCCAATCGCCGCAAATCGTTCAAATTGGTGGCATCCATGGCGATGATATAATCGAACTCCTCCAAGTCGCGGCGGGCGACTTGCCGGGCGCGGATGCCGGAATAATCGATCTTGTTCTCGCTTAAAATTCGCCGCGTTCCCGCATGCGGCGGTTCCCCCACATGCCAGCTGCCCGTTCCCGCCGAATCAACGGTGATGACATGCTCTAGTCCCCGCTCTTTCACCAAATGGCGAAAAACAGCTTCCGCCATCGGCGAACGGCAGATGTTTCCAAGGCAAACGAACAGCACTTTCACCATCCCAAACGGCCTCCCTTTCGCCATCGTGATGAACATCGTTTCATTCGGTATTGTTTCTTTTTTCTCGCCGGCCTAGCCTCTCTTTCACCGCACAGGCCCACCTCTCCATTTTACCATACCGTCTGTTTCTCGGCTGGGCAACAGACGATCTTCTCTCCCGCTTTTCAGCGCCGATGTGGTACAATACATGATAACCGCTATGAAAGGAGCCCGAATCATGGACTTATCCAAACCGTCGGCGGAAAACGTCGAATACATGATTGACCAATTGAAACAAAAATTAAAAATGCTCAATTGGGAAGCGATGAAGCCATCACATTTTTCCGAGGAATGGTACGATGAATTGAAAGAAATTTTCGAGATGGTGATGAAACGCGAGACGTTCAGTCCAAGTGAAATGCAAGCCATTGTGGAAGAACTCGGGAATCTGCGCAAAAAGTAAAGGCTTGCCGATCGTAAGGGCGCGCGGTTTTGAAGGGCGGAAAACGAGGCGTCTTTCCGCCGAACCGCGGGTTTCGCTGACATGACGCACCGGCCAGCCATGATCCAAAGGCGCTTGCCCGCCAAGATAAAAATAATTCCCATCGAAAAACTAGGATTGACATTGGCGGCAATTGTGCTAAAATTTTAACTTAACAGCGGAATTCATCTCCTCCCTCTACACAAAGGGAACGTGGGAGGTGGATTTTGGTATAAAGAAAGGCCCGAAACAGTTAGGGATGGTCGAACAGGATGTGGAACCGCGGGGCACACGGAGATCGCTCGGTTCGCTTCCTGTCGTTGGGCGGGATGACCTAAGAAGCCCCTCACCTCTAAGCGTCAGCGTAGGTGGTGGGAGCATGTCAGTCCATTGAATGACCAGCGCTCCATGCCGGTGATCGGAGAAGAAAAACAAAAGTTGGCCATCCGCGCGGTGTAGCAAGCGGCCATTTTTCGAGCAGGGATTGTTTTGACGAAACACCCGATTGTTCGTGGTCGAAGGAAAAGCAACACTTTGCGCTTTTGCACAGACCAAACGGAGAAGACGGAACGGGTTCGTGGTCGAAGGGAAAGCGACGCTTTGACCGCCGCGGCGGCTTTTTTTCTCCATCAATATCCGACTAATTGCGTTGATTTTCTTTGATTTCAGCCAAGAAGGGGGAGAAACGATGCTCACGTACGATCAGTGGGAAACGGCAGAAAAACCGTCTTTTCCGTCTGACAATGAAACAAAAGGAGCGCTTGACGTTCTCGCTTGGGCGTACCGCGAGTACGGTGATGAAATTGTGTACGCCTGTAGCTTTGGCATCGAAGGCATCGTGCTGATCGATCTGATTTCCCAAGTGAAGCCGGATGCGGAAATCGTCTTTCTCGACACGGGGCTGCATTTTCAAGAAACGTATGACACGATCGAAAAAGTGAAAGAAAAATATCCTTCGCTCCGCATCGTGATGAAACGCCCGTCACTGACGTTGGAACAACAAGCCGCCCAGTTTGGCGATGAACTATGGAAGCGCGATCCGAACAAATGTTGCGAGCTGCGCAAAGTCATTCCGCTGCGTGAAGCGCTGACCGGGGTGACCGCCTGGATTTCCGGCTTGCGCCGCGAACAATCGCCGACGCGGCGCCATGTCGAATACATCAATAAGGATGACAAATTCCGTTCGGTCAAAGTCTGTCCGCTCATTCATTGGACATGGAAAGACGTATGGAACTACGTGTATAAGCACGATCTTCCGTACAACGTGCTTCATGACCGCGGCTACCCGAGCATCGGCTGCGCTCCGTGTACAGCGCCGGCAGTCGATCCGAACGATTTGCGCTCCGGGCGCTGGGCCGGCCAAGGGAAGACCGAGTGCGGGCTCCATCTCACATAGGAGGAACCCATCGTATGCTCCTTGCGATTGCGTTTATCGTTTCCTTTTTCTTCGCCATGAACATCGGGGCGAGCGGCGCGGCCGCCTCGATGGGCGTCGCTTACGGGTCGGGCGCCATTCCCCGAAAATCGGTCGCCCTCCTGCTTTGCGGCATCGGCGTGTTTCTTGGCAGCCTCGGCGGCGGAGAAGTGGTGAAAACGATCGGCTCGGGCATTATCCCGTCTTCGATCCTTACCATCAAAATCGTTGTGATTATTTTAACGGCGGCCACCGTTTCGCTTTTTGCTGCGAACATCATGGGCATTCCGCTATCGACGAGCGAGATCACCGTCGGGGCGGTCGTCGGTGTCGGCATTGCCTACCAAGCGGTGTACTTTCACAAACTGCTGTTTATCGTCTCGGTGTGGGTCATCATTCCGATCATTGCCTTCTCATTTACGTTCGCCGTCGGCAAATGGTTTTTGGCGCTCAAGCGAAACTATCCGCAGCTTGAGCGAGGCCGCTGGCAGAAGGCGTTTATGATCTTACTCATTGTCACCGGTTTTTTTGAGGCGTTTTCCGCCGGCATGAACAACGTCGCGAACGCTGTCGGACCGCTTGTCGGCGCCGGGCTGATCGCGGTCGGGCCCGCGACGATCCTAGGCGGCTTGTTCGTCGCCGCCGGAGCGCTCCTGCTCGGACACCGTGTATTGGAAACCAACGGAAAGAAAATTACGAACTTTTCCCCGTTCGAGGGGAGCGCCATTTCGGGCACTGGAGCGGTGCTTGTCATCGTTGCGTCGCTGTTCGGCTTGCCGGTGCCGCTCACGCAAATTACGACATCGGCGATCATCGGCATCGGCACGGCCAAAAGCGGCTTATCGATCTGGCAGAAGCGCATCGTTGTCCAACTTTTCAAAGTTTGGCTCGTTTCGCCAATTTTTTCCCTTGTCATTTCGTACAGCCTTGTGAAACTGCTGCTTGACAGCGATATCTATACGGTCATCGCCATTTTCAGCGTTTGTTTCGCGACCCTTGGGGTCATCAGCCTGAAAAAAACGGTCGCCGAAGAAAAGCGCTCGCTTCATGAACATGGCGGCGGCATTTAAGCGATTTTTCAGTCTATCAATCTAGGAGGTTGTGAACATGAGCGTAAGCATCCCGCATGGCGGCACATTAATCAATCGTTGGAATCCCGATTATCCGCTTGACGAAGCATCCAAAACGATCGAACTGTCGAAAGCGGAATTAAGCGATTTGGAATTGATCGGCACCGGGGCGTACAGCCCGCTCACCGGCTTTTTAACGAAAGCGGACTACGACGCGGTTGTGGAAACGATGCGCCTCGCTGACGGCACCGTCTGGAGCATTCCGATCACGCTCGCGGTGACGGAGGAGAAAGCGAAAGAACTTGCTGTCGGCGATAAAGCGAAGCTCGTTTATAACGGCGACGTGTACGGCGTCATCGAAATCGCTGATATGTACCGCCCAGACAAAACAAAGGAAGCTACGTTCGTTTACAAAACGGATGAACTCGCCCACCCTGGCGTGCGCAAACTGTTTGAAAAACCGGATGTGTACGTCGGCGGGGAAGTCACGCTTGTCAAACGGACCGATAAAGGACCGTTCGCCGCGTTTTATTTCGATCCGGCCGAAACGCGGCAGCGGTTTGCCGAACTCGGCTGGAACACCGTTGTCGGCTTCCAAACGCGCAACCCGGTTCACCGCGCTCACGAATACATTCAAAAATGCGCGCTTGAGATCGTCGACGGTTTGTTTTTAAACCCGCTCGTCGGTGAAACGAAAGCAGATGACATTCCGGCTGACATCCGGATGGAAAGCTACCAAGTGCTGCTGGAAAACTATTATCCGAAAGACCGCGTCTTCCTTGGCGTCTTCCAAGCGGCCATGCGCTATGCCGGACCGCGCGAGGCCATTTTCCATGCCATGGTGCGCAAAAACTTCGGCTGCACGCACTTCATCGTCGGCCGCGACCACGCCGGTGTCGGCAATTACTACGGCACGTATGATTCGCAAAAAATCTTCTCGAACTTTACGGCCGAAGAGCTCGGGATCACGCCGCTCTTTTTCGAACATAGCTTTTATTGCACGAAATGCGAAGGCATGGCGTCAACGAAAACGTGCCCGCATGATGCTGAGCATCATGTCGTTCTTTCCGGCACGAAAGTCCGTGAAATGCTGCGCAACGGCCAAGTGCCGCCAAGCACGTTCAGCCGCCCGGAAGTCGCCGCCGTCTTGATCAAAGGATTGCAACAGCGCGAAGCGGTCACCCCGTCAACGCGGTAAAGGAGGAGCGTCATGAGCACGAACATCGTTTGGCATCAAACATCGGTCACGAAACAAGACCGGCGCGAGCGCAACGGCCATCATAGCGCCATCCTTTGGTTCACCGGGCTGTCCGGCTCCGGCAAATCAACGGTGGCGAACGCCGTTTCCAGACGGCTGTTTGAGCTCGGCATTCAAAACTATGTATTAGACGGCGACAACATCCGCCACGGGCTCAACAAAGACCTCGGCTTTTCCGCCGCCGACCGGACGGAAAACATCCGCCGCATCGGCGAAGTGGCAAAACTGTTTGTCGACAGCGGACAGTTTGTATTAACGGCGTTTATTTCCCCGTTTGCCGAAGACCGGGCGCTCGTCCGCCGTCTCGTCGACGAGGACGAGTTTATCGAAATTTATGTTAGCTGTCCGCTTGAAGAATGTGAAAAACGCGACCCAAAAGGGCTGTACGAAAAAGCGCGCCGTGGGGAAATTCGCGAATTTACCGGCATCGACTCGCCGTACGAAGCGCCGACAGCGCCGGAGCTGACGATCGAAACCGACCGCTATTCGGTCGAAGAATGCGTCGAGCAAGTGCTCGCTTATTTGCGCGAACGGAGAATGATCCCGGCAGCGAAGGCGGACTGATTGTTCCTCCTTTGCTCAAAAGAACGGAAGAACATTTGCCAAAGTCGTTTGCGCACAAAAGCAAACGATGTACAATAAAAAGCACAGCTAGGCATTCACGCCGCTCTCCGGCGGTTGGCTGAATCATGCACGAAGGGGCTGAAACAACGATGGGAAAAGTCTACCTTGTCGGCGCCGGCCCTGGCGATCCGGAACTGATCACCGTCAAAGGACTAACATGCATTCAACGGGCGGATGTCATTTTGTACGACCGTCTCATTAACGAAGAGTTGTTGTCATACGCCAAGCCGGACGCTGAATTGATCTTTTGCGGGAAGCTGCCCGGCTGCCACGCCATGCAGCAGGAAACGATCAACCGCGCGCTCGTCCTGCATGCCAAAAAGGGGAAAACTGTCGTCCGCTTAAAAGGCGGCGATCCATTCGTGTTCGGGCGCGGCGGCGAAGAGGCGGAAGCGCTCGTCAAGCATGGGATTGAGTTTGAGATCGTTCCCGGTGTCACCTCTGCCATCGCCGCAGCGGCGTATGCCGGCATCCCGGTCACCCATCGCGAGTTCAGCTCAAGCGTCGCCTTTGTCACCGGGCACCGGCGCGAAGGAAGCGGCGACGAAATTCAATGGGAAAGCTTAGCCAAAGGCATCGACACCATTGCCATTTATATGGGGATTCAGCGCTTATCCTCCATCTGCGGCCAACTGATGAAATATGGAAAGTCGCCCGAAACACCGGCGGCGGTCATCGAATGGGGAACGACTTCCGCTCAACGCACGGTCACTGGCACGTTAGCGACGATCGCCGAAATCGCCGCCAACGAGCAAATGCGAAATCCGAGCATGGTCATCATCGGGGAGGTCGTGCGGCTGCGCGCGAACATTCAATGGTATGAGCGGCTGTTGTGGTCCTCTGCGGCCGCTGGCGCCACATCGTGAGGCGGTTCGCCATGGAAGCTGTTTTATACGTCAGCCACGGCAGCCGCGTCGCTGCCGCGCGCTTGGAAGCGGCCCGTTTCGTCGAGCAATGCAAGGCAGCCGTCGACATCCCGATTCAAGAACTTTGCTTTATCGAACTGGCGGAACCGGATATCATCACCGGGGTTGACCGTTGCGTCGCCCAAGGAGCAACGCGCATCATTGTCATTCCGCTTTTGCTCCTATCGGCCGGACACGCCAAACGCGACATTCCGGCGGCGCTCGAGCTGGCGAAACAGCGCCATCCAGCAGTCGAAATCGTCTGCGGTTCCCCGTTTGGCGTTCATGATGCGATGATTGACATCATCATTGACCGCATCAGTGAATGCGCGTCTTCCCTCGATGGCGAATCGATGATTTTGCTCATCGGCCGCGGCAGCAGCGATCCCGATACGAAGCGCGACATCACCGCCATCGCCCGGCGTTTGCAAGAAAAAACACACGTCCCGCACGTTAGCGTCTGCTTTCTTGCCGCCATCGGCCCGACGCTTGACGAAGGGCTTGAGCAGGCGAACGCCTCACCTTGCCGGCGCGTGTTTGTCGTTCCGTATTTATTGTTCACCGGGGTCTTAATGAAAACGATCGAACGGAAGCTGCGCGGGTTCCCTACTTCTGACAAACAATGGCATTTGTGTCCTTACTTAGGCTACCATCCGCGGCTAGTGACGCTCATTCGGCAACAAGTAGCGTCGCTGGCGCTGGCGAAAAAAGGAGCTTGACCGTCCAAGCTCCTTTTTTGTATGTACTGTAGATGAGCAAATTCGCTAACATAAATTTACAACCAAATAAAAAAGGAGACATGAACCCGATTCCTTGGTTAGAATAGATGTACCACCAACTACCCACAAGGAGGTTCATGTCTCATGAATAGATTAGCACATCATCAAGGAATCCACAAGTTTTTCATGACGCTGGGATTGGCGCTTTATTTCTCGAAGCCGGTCATCAAGCATCTCGTTCATCTTGTCGACGCCTTGACGACCAAGGGATTTTCGGGGACATTGACGGATGTCCGGTACTGGAGTTTTCACCCGAATCATCGAACGACACTGAGCCACTTTTTCACGAAAAGCCCTTGGAACGAGGAAAAACTGCTTGAGAAGCTGCAAGAATGGATCCTTCGCCAGATCGAACGCCTAGCCAAACAGGAGAATCAACCCCTTTTTGTTTCGATCGATGATACGATTTGTCAAAAAACGAAGCCTTCGTCACGGGCTGCCCGCGCCATTCAAGGGTGTGATTGGCACTACTCGCACAAAGATCATCAATCCGTTTGGGGGCATTCGCTCGTTTGGCTGATGGTGCATACTTTCTCGCAAGCGTTTCCGTTCGCCTTTCGTCTGTATGACAAGACGGCGGGAAGAAGCAAGATCGACCTAGCGATCGAGATGCTTTCCTCGCTCAAGGGGAAACGGGCTCAGCCGGTGTATGTGCTCATGGATTCGTGGTATCCGTCCCAAGCGCTCATCGAAGCCTGCCTGAAACAAGGATTCCATGTCATCGCCATGCTCAAGACGAACCGGATTCTCTATCCGAAAGGCATCGCCATCCAAGCGAAGAAGTTCGCCCGCTATATCGAGCCCAACGACACCCGCCTCGTCACGGTGGGGAAGGAGCGTTACCGCGTGTATCGCTACGAGGGAGCGATCCATGGCCTCGATGACGCGGTGGTGCTGCTGGCTTGGAAGGCGGATGAACCGATGACGCCAGATCATCTCCATGTTGTCTTGAGCACCGACCGGGAGCTAGGCGATGAAGAGATCTTGCGTTACTATGCCCAGCGCTGGACGATCGAATGCTTTTTCCGGCAGGCCAAAGACCAGCTGAAGCTCGATGGATACCGTGTTCGTCACATTCGGGCGGTGAAACGGTATTGGGCCGTGGTGCTGTTCGCCTGCGTATACAGCATCGCGGAATCTCAACAAGACCTCTCTTCCGGCCTGGAGCTTCTTCGTTCTCGGAAAGGACACAGCGTCGTTGAGTTCATCTACGATGCCGCGAAGCAAGAGATTCCCATTGATGTGATCAAAAAACAGCTCCATGTCGCCTAAGGGGTACCCTGTTTGTCTCTTAGTGAATGGAAATTACTGTAATGAAAAATGCTCATCTACAGTATGTACATTCATTCCCGTCTATTATATGATGAAAGCGGGACCGCAAAGAGCAGCGGCAACCATTGGCTGAACGCTCCGCACAGACCATTCCGTTATGCACCGAAGCAACGTTCATAGCTGTCCGCCTTTGACCCGCGTCAAAGGTAGGAAAATCGCCGGAGCGTGAGGCAACTAAGGAGGTCGCGATATGAAACGGGTGCATGTCATTGCCGAAGGACGCGTGCAAGGGGTCGGTTTTCGCTATTTCGTCCAGCACGAGGCGTTGAAGCGGCAGCTGACCGGCTGGGTGAAAAACAATGATGACGGAACAGTGGAAATGGAAGTGCAAGGGAACGAAAGCGCTCTTCAACTCTTTTTGGAAACAATTGAAGCGGGAACGATGTTTGCCAAAGTGACACGCCTGCACATCGCGCCGCGCGATGTTCGGCCTGATGAAAAACCGTTCCGCATTATGTATGGGAGCGGGTGCTGACCGCTCGGCCAATGAAATACCGCCTCTAAGAGGTCGGTGAAAAACCGCTGTCACACCCATTGGAGGCATTTTCATTCAGAAAAGAAAGCTGATTCTGTGAGGTTTCTCTCATTGAGGAACGGGTGGAACTCAGCAGTATTTTGCACGAAATCACCGGCCTTCTAGGAGGCCGATGATTTAAGGGAGCAGGTCGCTTACCAACCTCGTTTCTCAAGTAGAAAAAACTTGTTGCATCAGCCGCTATGTTCACGCGTTCCATCATCTGCCCAATGTGTGTTGCGGGCGCAAGATGCCCGTCCGGCACGCGGCGCTGGCGAACGAACGTGTTTTTCGCTTGCGCACAAAGCGGCTCGCCAGCTCCGGGGCAACTCGGCAGGATTCTCGCCCTGATCAAGCGGGCCGCAAATGGGGTGTTGCATAGCGGAAGCACGTCTCCAAAATGGCCATATTCGCCTGCTCGTTTTTCCTCTGCGCTTCACGACAAAGTGGATCAAACGCATCGACAGCGGACCGTGGATACTCCCCGCATACATCGATGCCCAATACGTTTTTCTGGAGCAACAGCCGCCGCAGGCAAGCAAGCAGCACCGAAAGCGGCATCGTTCCGTGATCCCAGTTCGTGACGGCATCTTCGCGGCTTAGCACATCTTTGTCAATGCTAATATAGACGCTTCTTGTCGGGACGACTTCTAGCAGCGCCCTCGGCCATTCGTCATCGTCAGCAAACGAAAGAACAGTGATGTTCGGGGATAACTGGAGATGGTTCGGAGAAAACGTCGGACCAGCGATCACCACCTTCCGCAACTGCGGATGGTCAAGCGCGCGGGCCACCCATGATCCGCACGACATGAGAAAGCCGTCGCCCGGATCCGCATCGGTATGGTGGTCAAACAACACAAGAGTGAACGGTTCCTGTATTTCTTGCAACAACAAATACGTGACATAATGATAGTTGCCGCTCCCGATCAGCACCGCCCCGCGGCTTCGCCGTCGGCGCAGCCGACGTTCGATTTCAGCGAGCGCAGTCGGGCTGCAATACAAACTCGTTTCCGGCACGTCAGCGAGGTCCACCCACTCGTGCGGAAAACGAAGCAGCCGCGTTTGCGGCCGGTACGTGCCATCGAGATGCAACAAAGCGACACCATTTCCTTGAAACCCCATTTCCCCTCACCTTTCCTTTCGTTGAACGGTCCGTCAACGCTTCTAGGTGCGGATGAGTCCAAGATGTGTCCGTTTCTATTATACAAAAAAAAGCGAAATAGTTCCGTTCTGATGCTTCGGTCATGTACAATATAGAAAACAGCAAAAGGAGGGACTTCGCGTGCAACCGATCGATGCCGCCGCCGTGCAAGAGGCGCTGAACCGCTTGGCCAACCGCGACGTGTACATTCATTTGGAGACGACGAACGGGGCGTACGCCGCTCATCATAATGAAGGGTTTTTTTCTGCCGGCGCTTTCATCCGCAACGCCCGCATCCGCTTCACCCGCGGCAAGATCACCGGATTAGGGCCGTACCGCATCGGGCTGAAGCTAGACATCGGCTGGGTGTACGCCGAAGGGTTAACCCATTGGGAATGGACGAAAG
Organism: Geobacillus sp. C56-T2; assembly: GCF_007829715.1. Classification (NCBI taxonomy): domain Bacteria; kingdom Bacillati; phylum Bacillota; class Bacilli; order Caryophanales; family Anoxybacillaceae; genus Geobacillus; species Geobacillus sp. C56-T2. Next base: position 439,985 of record NZ_VJWB01000001.1, on the reverse strand, counting down.
AAGAACAATTGCTGTTAGCGGGACATGACTATGAAGGAAAACTGGCTGTCGCCCTTGAACTGAGCGGCAAGCCGTTTGCCTAAGGAGGGCTTCCGATGAGCGAACGACATGTACTCGTTGTCTTTCCCCATCCGGACGATGAGGCGTTCGGTGTCTCGGGAACGATCGCCCAGCATGCGCAAAGCGGCACACCGGTCACATACGCCTGCTTGACGCTTGGCGAAATGGGGCGGAATATGGGCGTGCCCCCGTTTGCCAACCGCGAAACGCTGCCGTTCATTCGTAGACACGAACTCGAAGAAGCGTGCCGCGTTCTCGGCATTCATGATTTGCGCTTGCTCGGCTATCGTGATAAGACGATCGAGTTTGAGGATGAAGAAGAGCTGGCGGACCGCATCGCCGCCATCGTGGCGGAAACGAACCCATCGCTTGTCATTACGTTTTATCCCGGCTACAGCGTCCATCCCGATCACGATGCATGCGGAGCCGCCGTCATTCGCGCGTTGAAGCGATGGCCCAAAGAACAGCGGCCGACCGTGTATTGCGTCGCTTTTGCCAAAAACTGCGAGCAGGAGCTCGGCCAACCGGACGTCATCCGCGATGTGAGCTCGGTCATCGACACCAAACTCGCCGCCATACGCGCCCACCGCTCGCAAACCGAAGGGCTGATGCAGGCGGCCGCGAAGCGCGGCGACGCGCTCGCGTGGCTAAAAACGGAGCGGTTTTGGACGTACCGCTGGGATGATTGACAGAAGAAGCGGATCTATACAGTCTAAAAAGGGGGTCCCAACGCGACGGATCCCCTTTTCGTTTCGCGCCCGCGTGGAACGATGCCCATCTAGCCGCCCGTAGTAGCTGCTGTCTTGGCTGAAGCTTAGAAGGTTGGGGAAAAAACGCTGGTTCCCTTTATCAATGGGAGAACGCACGAAAAGCAGGACCGATGCATCATGGTTTTTCTAGTTGAGAAATGACATGGCAAAGCCGTATCCAGGATTAATAGAAACTAGCCGCTGCAGCCAGCGCTCCTTTCAACACGGTGACCGCTTCGCCTTCGAGTTGCCCCCGCTACCGTCATCCGCACAACGCCGCCGCTAGTTGTCAAAAAAGAAATAGTCTCTTCACAGCAACGTTCACCCCGCTCCCATAACACATGGGCGCTCGCTAAGGCCGCATGCCCGCACAGAGCGACTTCCGCTTTGGGCGTGAACTAGTGCAGGCGCTAGCCATCTTCGTGCGGAATGAAAAAGGCGGTCTCAGATCAGTTCATCACCGCGACGACACGTTGCATCCATTCGTCCCGAGCCGGCTGCGGCAGCAGACAGGCCGCGGCCGGATTGCCGGCGAACGGCCGAGCGGTGAACGCCTCAACAATGTACATCGGGATCTTCATCGTTCCTGCCCTCTCTTTCTCCGCTTCGTTCTTTTTCCTTCGCCAACAAGCCGGCCAACTCCTCATCCCAGCGGCCGTTTTGCCGAAACGAATCCGCAGCAAGCGCCCGAAACAGCCGCTTTCGCCCCTCAGGGTCCGCCACCTCGCGCAGCACGATGGCGCGGGCTCGCCGCAAAAACTCCAAATACGCCCCGTACTCTTCCCCATACCGCTCTTCAAGCTCGCGGCGAATGCGGCGAGCGACCGCCGGGCTTGCTCCTTCAGTGGAGACGGCGATCGTCAGCGGGCCGCGACGGATGACAGCAGGAACATGAAAATCGCATTGTTCCGGAGCGTCAACGATGTTCAGCAGCTGTCCCGGCGCTGCCGCCCGCGCCACGGCTTCGTTCACTTCTCTGTCGTTCGTCGCTGCGATGACAAGAAACGCGCCGTCCAAGTCATGCGGCGCAAACGTCTTGACGCGCCAGCCAATCATTCCCGCCGCCGCTAACGCTTGCAGCTCCGGTTCGGCTTTGGGAGCGATCATCACCACATCCGCCCCTGCCGCAAGCAGCCCGCGAATCTTCCGCGCCGCCACCTTCCCTCCGCCAACAACGACCGCCCGCCGGCCGCGCACTTGAAGCATAACCGGATATCCCATGGCCCACTGCTCCTCTCGCGATCAACTTTTCTTTTTTCCATAGGAGGTTGGTCATTTCATCGTGGATACGGCTTTACCATGTCATTTTTCAATTAGAAAAACCTTGTTGTAGCGGTCCTGCTTTTCACTCATTCTCCCATTGATGAAGGGAATCAGCGGTTTTTCACCAGCCTTATAGGAGACCGGTGATTGAAGGGAGCAAGCCGCTGATCAAGCCCATTTCTCAAATAGAAAAGCCTCGTCGCATCCGGATCGTCTTTCAAACGATCCCCCATTGCTCAAAAGAAACAACCGTTTTTCACCAGCCTTATAGGCAAAAGGGGAAAAAAAGAAGCCGTGCACGAAACACGGCGTTTTCCCTATATTATATCACCCTTGTGCGACCCTTCCAATACCAACTGGTGTACTGCCATCTGCTTGTTTTTTCCCTTAGTATGTCATCCCTGTTTAACTTCTTGGAGGCATTTCGCCAACCGCTCGTTGTCTTTTCTCATATAGTCGAGCCATTGCGGAAGCAGTTTTTTCATCGCCTCTTGATCATTGTTTTCCATGGCCTGTCTTGTCTGCTCATGAAGCATATGGAGCCGCTTTTTTTCTTCTTTTGTCATCCAATGTTTCTTTTTCCGTAACTGTTTCAGCTCTTGCTTAAACTGCTCTTTCGTAATTTTTTTGTCCGCGAGCTGATCGATGAGCCGGTCCAGCTTTGCCTCCCGCTCTTTTTTCATCTGCTTGTATTTCTCTTTCATCGCCCGTTTTACTTTTTCGTCCTTGAACTGCTCGCGCAGCGCGTTCCGTTCATCGAGCACCTTTTTCCACTCGCCAGCCTGCTCTGGCGTATACGTTTGAACCATTTCCATCCACTTTTGCTCATCGAGCGCCCCGTGCTTCCACATATGTCCGACCGGCAAAGGAAGATGGCCGATTTCATGATGGCCGGCCGCCACCCTTGACGGCATCGCCAGCACGAGGGAAGCAAAAAACGCTAACCATACGTTTTTCATGCTTTTTCACTCCTTTTCTTTTCGGTTCTTCTCCATGGCAACTTCGACCCACTCCATTCACCGTTCATTCACGTCTATGGCGATCTCCCCTTTCCAATGATCATTCCTTCCTATTTTCCCCGTTTTTTGGGCATCATTGCATAAAAAAGTTAAGGAGGTTCGTGAAAAATCGAACCTCCCCATGTTTTATTGAGAAAACTCGTTCAGCGGAATTTTTCCTCGATGCGCCGCCCGTAATCGCGCAGCGCCTTGGCGTTCGTCGGCTGCCGCTTTTTCATCAGTTCCGCAAAGCGGAGTTGTTTTTCCGTCCATTTTTTCGTCAGCTCTTGTTTTTTCTCGTCGTCCTCGCAACAGCGAAGCAAATCTTCAAGCGTCATCAGTTCTTTTCGCAATTTTGTCTCTTCCGTCACATACCCGGCATTTTTCAGCAACAAATACCCGAGCCGCAACTCTTCGGGAATATGGGAAATATCCTCAAGCTCGAGCGGCTTTCCAAAACCGGGCAAATGATCAAACTCGCCGTTTTTCATCGCCTCGCGAATTTTCTCCTCGGCAATGCGCCAAAATCCATCCATTTCACGTCAGCTCCTGTGCCTGCCGCCTCGCATGCTGCTCGGTTAAAAAGTGGACCAATTCCTCATACGGAAGCGGCGGGGAAAAATAATACCCTTGCGCCTCATCGCACCGTTTTCCTTGCAAGTAAGCCGCTTCAGTCTCTGTTTCTACCCCTTCGGCCAGCACTTTTACACCTATATTATGCCCGAGGCGGATAATGGCGGGCAAGATGACATCTTTTTTTCCTTGGATATGCTGGACGAACGAACGGTCAATTTTCAACCGATCGATCGGCAAATCGGTCAGGTAGCTGAGCGAACTGTAGCCGGTGCCGAAGTCGTCCATGCTGATCGTTACCCCGAGCGCTTTTAGCTTCGGCAGGATATCGAGCGCGCGTTCAGTATCCATCGTCATTCGCTCCGTAATTTCCAAATCTAAATGGTGCGGTGGCAATCCGATCTCATCGAGCAGGCGAGCCAATTTGTCCACAAAACGGCGGCTTTCGAATTCGTACGGCGATAAGTTGACGGAGACAGACAAGTGGGGAAACTGGCTGAGCAGCTGCTTCGTCTGCCGGCATGCCGTACGCATAACCCACTCATTGATCGGAATGATCATGCCGGTCTGCTCTGCCAAAGGGATAAACAGCGACGGCGGAATCATCCCTTTTTCCGGATGACGCCAGCGAATGAGCGCCTCCATGCCGATCACACTTCGGTCGTGCAGTCGAATTTGCGGCTGGTAGTACAATTCAAACTCGTCCCTCTCAAGCGCCCGCCGCAAGTCGCGCTCCATCGCCATGTTTTCGTGCAGCCGATTGGCCATCGGCTCGGTAAAAAACACAAAATCACTAACTGCTTTTTTCCGTACTTCATAGCGAGCGATATCCGCCTTGCGGATCAACGTTTTCGCTTCTTCCCCATCTTTCGGATATATGCTGATGCCAGCGTTCACCGTGATGTACAATTCGATTCCGTTGACTGTAATCGGCTCATCGGCTTCCTCGACGAGTTGCTTTGCCATTTCCTCCGCCTTTTCCAGCGTGCTGTCTGGAACAACAGCGAGGAATTCATTTCCACTCCAGCGGCCGATGATCATCCCCGCCTTTTCTTTCCACACCCGCGCCAAGTAAAGCAATACTTCATCGCCGACGGCATATCCGTAAAAATCGTTGATCGTCTTAATGCCAGACACTTCAAAAAAAATAATCGCTGCTTCCTGTCCGTTTCGTTTCGCCTCCGCCAAGCAGCGTTCAACGGTCTTGTACATCGCTTCTTTATTCGGCAGGCCTGTCAGCTCATCATGATTGGCAATGTATCGAATCCGTTGTTCCTTCTGTTTTTGCTCCGTCAAATCACGAACAGCGGCCACCGTCACGTTTTCCCCTTCGTAGTCATAGCGGCGGTGCACGATTTCCGCTGGAAACACCGTCCCGTCTTTCCGACGCAGGTCCATCTCCAGACGTTCGCGCTCCTCATGCGGCTGGCTGAACTTCATCGAGCCGTGAACGATCAATTCGTCGATCGGCAAATGAATGAGCTCGCTTTCTGCATAACCGAGCAGACGGCAGGCCGCTTCGTTGACTTCAATAATCCTCCCGTTTGCGTAAACAATAATGCCTTCCATCGTCATTTCCGCCAAGCGCCGCAACCGATGCTCGTTGGCCGCCAGCCTCTTTTTGTAAGCGGCGAACGCCTTCCGCTCCATTTGTTGATGCAAAGCAAGCAAATAAATGGCAGCGGCGATGAAATAAACGGCCATCATCATGCCCATCGCTTTTTGCCGCTCTTTTTGCAGCCGATGTTCGTATATCGCGGCATCATAATCGATGCCAACGACAGCGTCGACCGTCCCATCCGCGCGGCGCACCGGCATAAACGCGCTGATGCTCCTTCCCCATTCATCGGTCGTTGGGCGCGGCTGCATCGCAAAGTGGCCGCGAAATGCCATGTCGATTTCGGGAACATCATGGCGATAAACCGTTCCGGGCGGAACCGCTTGTTCTTTTTCGCCGTCAATGCGCCCGTTTCGATTGTAATCTGTCGGCGGAGCAACGACAAAATACAGTTGGCCGTTTTTGTTCTTTTTCATCGTGTATATGCTCAGCACGCGGCCGCGGGATTGCCATCGCTCCAGCGCAGCCATGATCTCGTCATACGCAGGCAGGCGCTCTGCGTGCCCATCCAAGCGCTCATGCCCCATAGCGGCCAAATCACCGGCGACCATGGCCGCCACTTGCTTCGCGTTTTCCTCGTACTCGCGATGCTCATGCTGTTCCATATAATGAATATATCCCTCTCCAACTCCGAGAAGCAAAAGAGAAACCATCGCAAAACCTGCCGTCAACTTCGGTGCGGCTCGCCAAGGCATGCGCTTCCAATGCCGTTTCGCCATCCAATGCCCATATATACAGACAACACCCGTTATCAACAACCATCCGAAGAAATAGAACACATATTCTATATGGTTCGACATGATCCATCACCGCCACCTATTTTTCGACTCTCCTCTTTTTTCAATTATACGGCGGCATTCCCCGCTTTCGCCCCCCTCCCCCGTTCCTATTCATTCGACAGCTTGCGACATTCATACACGGGTCATAGGACAATAGTGTCAAACGAGCGAGGCGTTGCTACAGGAAAACAGACGTTCAATGGAGCACAAAGAAGCACGTCGTTAGGATGAATCATTAGGACGAAGTACTATATCTGTAACTGTATTGTAACATTATTTAATTCAACTGTAAAAAACAACATAGCTTTCCTCTGCTATACTAGAAACGTCGAAACGAAACGGAGTTTGTCGGGGGTTAGGAAATGATGAAAAAATGGCTCACGCTTTTGTCGGTATTGACAATCGTTCTTTTTTCCTCCTTCTTTGTAAACACTTCCAACATAGATGCTGCCGCCAATAAAACGCGGCTCATCGCTGAAGCGAAAAAACTGCTTGGCACTCCTTACCGATATGGCGGCACAACACCTAAAGGATTCGATTGTTCCGGATTTGTTTACTACACCCATAAAAAAGTTGGTGTTACCTTGCCGCGCTCTTCGAAAGAAATGTATAAAAAAGGTACATATGTACATAGGTCGAAATTGCGACCAGGCGATTTAGTGTTTTTCGACACTTCCAAACGGACGAAAGGCGTCTCCCATGTAGCGATTTATATCGGCAACAATCAAGTCATCCACGCTGTGTCGCGCGGTGTGAAAATCGACAATTTGAACAACCCGTATTGGAAGCCGAAGTATGTAGGAGCCAAGCGGCTGTAACGGTTGTCTTATAACAGCATAGAAGGCTGGTGGAAATCGGCTGATCCTCCTTAGTCAATCGGCAAATGAACGGAAAGCAGAACCGATGCAACAAGATTTTTCTAAATTGAGACATAACATGGCAAAGCCGGATCCACGATTACATCACCAGCCTCATAGAGTGATTTCAAAAAAAGCGGCTCTCCGCAATCGGAGAGCCCATATTTATTCATAGGGGATCGGGGGAATACTTGGAAAACGTTACGCTATTATTCCTTTCCCCTTTTTTCATTTTTTATACACGAAAACAAAAAAATTTTTCTTTCCTTCATCAGCTACGCCGCCGATCCCCCCTTGTGTCTTCCGCCTCACCGTCATAAATACCCGTTTCGTGTCGAATGTTATAGATGATGGGCTGTCTGTTCATCGAACTTGGCAAAAGAGAGGTGTTTTGGTTGTTTGTTTCTTCAGAGCTCGGCATTGACTTAGGCACGATGAATGTCCGGCTGTTTAGCCAAACGAAAGGGCTCATTTTTGACGAACCAGCGGCGGTCGCCTATCATCGCCAAGCGGACAAGCTCATCGCCATCGGCCAACGAGCAAAAACGATGATCGGCAAAGCCCCGGTCCACGTCGAGGTCACCTATCCGTTGCAACATGGCGTGATCGCCGATTTTGAGCGCGCCAAAACGTTGTTGCAGGAAGTGTTTAAACAGTCTAGCAGACAGCTTGGCCTCTCCTTCAAAAAACCGAACGTCGTCATGAGTGTCCCGTTTCACGCCACCTCCGTCGAGCGCCGTTCTTTTTACGAAATCGCCAAACATTGTGGAGCCAAACATATTCACCTGATTGAAGAGCCGGTAGCCGCAGCCATTGGCGCGGACTTACCGGTCGGTGAACCTGTCGCCAATGTCATCGTCCACTTGGGAGCCGGAAAAACGGAAGCCGCGATTATTTCGTTTGGCGGCGTCGTTGCCTGCCGTTCGCTCCGCATCGGCGGCAATCGGCTCGACGAAGATATCATTCAATATGTTCGCCAGCGCTACAATTTGCTAATCGGCGAACAAACCGCTGAACAAGTGAAAATCGAAATCGGCAGCGCTCCCGGGACGTCTTTGACACAAGGAATGACGATTCATGGTCGCGATGTGGTCACCGGATTTCTTAAAGCCATTTCTCTTGATCCCGCCGAAGTGCAGCATGCCTTCAAAGAATCGCTTCTGCAAATCGCCGAAGCCATTCGCGCCGTCCTTGAGGAATGCCCGGCCGAACTGAGCGGCGATATTATCGACCGCGGCATCGTTCTCACCGGGGGCGGGGCCTTGCTTCGCGGCATGGAACAATGGCTTGGCGCCATGCTGCATGTGCCGGTGCATGTGGCGCCCAACCCGGCTGAGGCGGTCGCCATCGGCACCGGCAAAGCGCTGCGGGCGATGCCGAAACAGCTCGGCGCGGCGCTGTAGCGCGCTCCTTTCTCCCAAAAACGAGCGAGCCGCCGCCTGATGCAGCTGGTCTTCGCCTTTTATCATGAAAACCGTGTGTCACCGTTTGGCCACACCGCCCATGAGCACAACGGAAAACTTCGCCACCATCACGAAAAACCCCACTTCCATGGCGGGGTTTTTCGTTGATCATCCGACTTGTTGATAGCGGAAAAGGGGCCGAGCTTGGCGCCTCTCTTCCCCCTTCGCCAAGCCCCGTCCCCCCTTCGTTGCCGTTATGGAATCATCCATGACAATACCGTCGATTGCAAATAAACGAGAATGCCAATCAAGATGATTAAGAACAAGCTATGTTTGACCGTGAAGCGGAACAAGTCGGATTCTTTGCCCGTCAAACCGACGGCCGCACAGGCGACGGCGATCGACTGCGGCGAAATCATTTTCCCGACGACGCCGCCGGAGGAGTTGGCCGCCAACGCCAGCACTGGATCCATGCCGATCGATGTCGCTGTCACTTTTTGCAAGTTGCCAAACAATAAGTTCGACGACGTATCCGAACCGGTAATAAACACGCCGAGCCAGCCCAAAATCGGCGAGAAGAATGGGAAAAATGCCCCCGTTTTCGCCAGCACCATTCCGAGCGTCGTGCTCATGCCCGATGAGTTGGCGATATACGCAAAGCCGACGACCGAAGCGATGGTGATAATGGGGTATTTCAGCTCATTCAACGTTTCCGCAAACGTCCGCACCCACTCTTTCCATGAAATGCCGACAATGAACTTGCTCACGACCGCGGCGAGCAAGATGGCCGTGCCGGCCGCACCAAGCAGCTCAAGCTTATACACCGCCGCGATCGGTTGGCCGCTCGCGTTCAAAATTTGGTTGTTCAACCCCGGCACCGGCGGCATAAACGTCAAATGCGAGCCAATCGCATTGACGGCCTTCAGCAACGCGTTTGTTCCTTCATAATGACCGGTGAGCGCCGCCTTTACCTGCGGGATGCCCCAAAGCGAGATCAAAGCTGTCAGCACGAGAAACGGCGACCACGCGCGGAACACTTCCCAGCTGCTGTGCGTTGCACGAGCCGCTTGTCCGGCAGCCGCCACCTCCGACTCGGTCGCAAAGCGGAAGGTGCTTTTCGGCTTCCAATATTTCAAAAGGACAGCCAACGCGACGATTGAAACGAGCGAGGACAAAATGTCCGGCAGCTCCGGTCCTAAAAAGTTCGATGACAAATATTGCGTCAGGGCGAACGACACACCCGAGACGATAATGGCCGGAAATACTTCCACGGTCTTTTTCCAGCCCGCCATAATGAGAACAAGATAAAACGGGATAAAGATCGATAAAAACGGCAGCTGCCGCCCGACCATTTTCGAAATTTCCATCGCCGGCACGCCAGTCGGCCCTTCCATCGAGATGATCGGAATCCCGACCGCCCCGAACGCCACCGGGGCCGTATTGGCAATCAAACAAATACCCGCAGCGTAAAGCGGGTTGAACCCTAATCCGACTAGAAGCGCTGCCGAAATCGCTACCGGCGCGCCAAACCCGGCCGCCCCTTCCAAAAACGCCCCGAACGAAAAGGCAATGAGCAGCGCCTGCAGCCGCCGGTCTTCAGTGAGCGAAATGACCGAGTTGCGAATGATGTCAAAATGGCCGGTCTTCACCGTCAGCTTATATAAAAAGACAGACGTAATGATGATCCAGCCGATCGGAAGCAATCCGTACACCGCGCCTTGTGTCACCGACATGACCGCTTTTCCAGCTGGCATTCTGTAAGCGATTACAGCCAGCACAACAGCAAGCAGCAACGTCGTCAGCCCTGCAACATGCCCTTTCATCCGTTTGACGGCCAACGCCCAAAAGAAATACAAAATCGGAATGAGTGCGACAATCGCCGATAACCAAAGCTGATCAGCAATTGGCGTAAAATCTTGCTTCCACATGCGGTTTTCTCCTCCCCTTTGTGCCCGACTTGGCGGCGTTTGCAAATAAACACCCACTTATTTTCTCTTTCACTCTTCCAGTCATCAGATGACCGGATAAGAGCGCCATCTGTCTCAAATTATAAAAGCGTTTTCGGCAAAAGACAATAGGTGTTTTTGTATTTTTTTGAACTTTCGATCCATTGTGTTTCCTCACGCCGATGTTGACAGGCAACGGGGATGACCATCCTGCTTGTCGATACGGTCAAAGTTTCTTGACGATGTTGACGACAACCCAGCCCGTCGCCTTCACACTTCGCCATGCGCGATGATGGAATGGCTGGTTTTCCACGAACCGCTGACGCCCTCGTCTACCGGCAACAAAAAGCGCTTGTCTCGAGCGATGATGCTGTATCATAATAGACAGTGCAGGAGCTTTCCTTCCTCACAATCGGAAAGCTACTTTAATCATATTTGAGGTGGATCCATTGGCATTTAAACGGATTAAAACAAAAAAAATTTACGAAGAAGTGGCCGAAGCCATTTTTGATATGATTAAAAACGGAGAGCTAAAACCTGGTGATAAACTCGATTCCGTTCAGCAGCTGGCCGAGCAGTTTCAAGTCGGACGGGCCGCCATTCGCGAGGCGCTCACCGCCTTGAAAGCGATGGGACTGATCGAGCTCAAACAAGGGGAAGGAACGTATGTGCGTGAATTTGACCCAACGGTGATGACGTTTCCTTTATCGATTGCCGTCTTAATGAACAAGGAAGATATTTGGCATTTGCTTGAAGTGCGCAAACTGCTCGAGGCAGGCGCGGCCTCGCTCGCCGCCGCCAAGCGGACAGACCGCGACCTCGATGCGATGACCGAAGCGCTTCGCCAAATGAAAGAAGGGATCGGCAGCGATGAGCTTGGCGAAAAAGCGGATCTGGCCTTCCATATGGCGATTGCGGCGGCGTCGCAAAATCCGATGTTGATGAGTATTATGAACAGCGTTTCCGGTATGATCGTCGAAACGATGCGGGAGACGCGCCGCATATGGCTGTTTTCGAAACAAACGACGACCGAAAAACTGCTTGCCGAACACCAAGCCATTTTCGAAGCCATCCGCGACCAAAATCCGGACGCCGCCCGGGCGCGCATGCTGGAGCATCTGACCAATGTCGAAAACGTACTGCGCCGCTACATTCGCACTCAGCAACCGGACTGAGTGCGTTTTTTTTTCAAAAAAGGGCTACGAATCGGAAAAAAACATTTTATAATAGACATATAGTCATCAGATGACCTGTTCATTAAACTCGGTACACGGGAGGGAGAACCGATGAAAGTCTCGTTATTCGTCACCTGCCTCATCGATCTCTTTTATACGGAGGCCGGCAAAGCGACCGTCGAACTGCTCGAGCGGCTCGGCTGTGAGATTGATTTTCCCGAGGCGCAAACGTGCTGCGGACAGCCGGCGTATAACAGCGGCTATGTCCAAGAAGCGAAAGAGGCGATGAAACAAATGATGCGCGCGTTCGCCGATGCCGACTATGTCGTCACCCCATCCGGCTCATGCGCGGCCATGGTAAAAGAATACCCGCACCTCTTCCGCGGCGACCCCAAATGGGAAGACGAAGCGAAGCGCCTAGCGGCGAAAACGTACGAGCTGACCCAATTTCTCGTTGACGTGCTGAACGTCGAGGATGTCGGCGCCTCGCTCCCCGGACGGGCGACGTACCATACGTCCTGTCACATGACAAGGCTCCTTGGCGTCAAAGAAGCGCCGCTCCGCTTATTAGAACATGTCGAAGGGCTTGAGCTTGTTCCGCTGCCGAACGCCCATCAATGTTGCGGGTTTGGCGGCACGTTTTCCGTCAAAATGGGTCCGATTTCCGAACAAATGGTAGATGAAAAAATCGCCCATATCGACGAAGTGGACGCCGACTACGTGATCGGCGCCGATTGCGGCTGTTTACTCAACATCGGCGGACGCATCGAGCGGCTCGGCAAACCGATTCGCGTCATGCATATCGCCGAAGTGTTAAATCAGCATAGCGAAAAGGAGGGGAACGACAATGCCGATGAAAATCGAAAACGGGCCGTTTTGGAAACGGGTCGAGGAAAACTTGCAAAATAATTTTATGCGCGGGGCGGTCGCCGGCATGCAAGACCGCGGCTATGTGCGGCGGCTTGGCGTCATTGAAGAGCTCGGCCATTGGGAGGAGTGGCGCTCGCTCGCTGAACAAATCCGAAAACATACGCTCGAAAACTTGGATTATTATTTAATGCAGCTTAGTGAAAACGTTGCCAACCGGGGCGGCCACGTCTTTTTCGCCCGGACGGCCGAAGAAGCGAACGACTACATCCGCCGCATCGCTTTGGAAAAGCAAGCGAAAAAAATCGTCAAATCCAAATCAATGGTGACCGAGGAAATCAATTTAAACCCGGTGCTTGAAGCCATCGGCTGTGACGTTGTCGAAACCGACCTCGGCGAGTACATTTTGCAGATTGACGATCATGACCCGCCGTCGCATATCGTCGGCCCGGCGCTCCATAAAAACAAAGAGCAAATTCGCGACGTCTTCCGCCGCAAGCTTGGCTATACGAAATCGTCCGATCCGGTTGAACTTGCCCGCCATGCCCGCGAAACGCTGCGGCGCGACTATTTGACGGCTGACATCGGCATCGCCGGCTGCAACTTCGCCATCGCCGAATCAGGCTCGATCACGCTCGTGACAAACGAAGGCAACGCCGATTTAGTGACCGCGCTGCCGAAAACCCAAATTACGGTCATGGGCATGGAGCGGATCGTTCCGACATTTGAAGAAATGGAAGTGCTTGTGAGCATGTTGACACGCAGCGCCGTCGGACAAAAATTGACGAGCTACATCACCATCCTCACCGGCCCGCGCGACGAAGGGGACGCTGACGGACCGGAAGAGTTCCATCTCGTCATCGTCGACAACGGGCGCTCATCGATTTTAGGCACGGAGTTTCAGCCGGTGCTGCAATGCATCCGCTGCGCGGCCTGTGTCAACGTCTGCCCAGTGTACCGCCATATCGGCGGCCATTCGTACGGCTCGATTTACTCCGGCCCGATCGGTGCGGTCTTGTCGCCGCTCTTAGGCGGCTATGACGACTACAAGGAGCTTCCGTACGCATCCTCCCTTTGCGCGGCCTGTACGGAGGCATGTCCGGTGAAAATTCCGCTTCATGAGCTGCTCATCAAACATCGCCAAATCATCGTCGAGCGGGAAGGAAAAGCGTCGGTCGCGGAAAAGCTGGCGATGAAGGCGTTTCGCCTCGGGACCGCCTCGCCGTCATTGTACCGGTTCGGCACGAAGTTGGCGCCAAGCGCCTTCGCCCCGTTTGCCGAAGACGGGCGCATCACGAAAGGCCCCGGCCCGCTCAAAGCGTGGACGGAAAGCCGCGAATTTCCGGCGCCAAGCAAAGAGCGGTTCCGCGATTGGTTTCGCGATCGGCAAAAAGGAGGGAATCCGTCATGACGCGTGGTGCTATTCACAACCGTGACGCGTTTTTAGAACACATCGCCCATCGCCTCGGGAGAGCTCCCCGCCTGTCCGGCGTCTCCCAGCCGCAATGGAGCGATCAGCCGCAATGGAAAGTCTTGGCTGGCTATAGCCAAGACGACTTGTTGGCAGTGCTTCGCGAACAATGTAAACTGATTCACACTGATTACATTGAGACGACAAACGCCGGACTTGCTGGGGTGCTCAAGCAACAAGTCACGGCTTATGGCGGCGGCCCGGTCATCGTGCCGGATGACCCGCGCTTTGCCGAATATGGGCTGTCCGCCTTGCTCGGCGACGAATGGCCTGCGGAGCGAACAGCCATCCATATATGGAATCCGGCGCTTGGACGCCAAAACATTGACGCCGCCGAACAGGCGAACGTCGGCATCGCGTTCAGTGACATCACCCTCGCCGAGTCAGGGACAGTCGTTTTGTTTTCGCGCAATGAACAAGGGCGGGCCATTCACTTTTTGCCGAAGACGTATATCGCCATCGTTCCGAAAAGCACCATCGTGCCGCGCATGACGCAAGCGGCGGCGCTCATTCACGAGCAAATCGAACAAGGCGCCCTCGTTCCGTCATGCATCAACTTCATCACCGGCCCGAGCAACTCCGCCGACATTGAAATGAACTTGGTCGTCGGCGTCCACGGGCCAATGAAAGCGGCGTATATCATTGTCACCGACCGGTAAGCAACGCGAAACGGTGCCCCTTGTTCATCGGGCACCGTTTTTTCGTTCAATATTGCCGGCTCACATCGACCGCATTGGCAAGCGGTTCGCCCGTTTCGATGCGGCGGAGCGTGTCTAAAACGCTATGGGCGGCGGCGTCAACTGATGTCAGCGCCGCGATATGCGGAGTGATGATGACATGCGGATGACCCCATAGCGGCGAGTGCAGCGGCAGCGGTTCTTCTTCAAACACATCGAGCACGGCGAGGCGCACATTTCGGTTTTCCAGCGCCCCGACAAGCGCCGCCTCCTCGACCGTGGCGCCTTTGACGCTTCCTAAGAGGAAGAAAAGCCGTTTCTCCCCCACTTGACCTATGAAGCTTGGCACTTCTCATTCGTTGAAGTCAGCATCTCCCGCACTAATTTGCGCGGTTCTAATGATGAAACGGGCTTACAGATACTTTAGTGCGATTTTTCCCATCGGTAACCACAAGCAAAATCTTTCGTCCTCTTTTTTCATAGACAAAGGCCGATCCCCATCTGTCAACTTGAATCCATTGTCGTTTCTCAAGCTCATGAGCATAATAGTCAGCAATTTCATCGGCAGACAAAGACAAAACGACAAACTCCACCCTATCGTCTACCGATTGAATTTGGCTCGCTTTTGGATGCAAAGGAATATCTTCATACCCAGGGACAGTCTGTTGTTGCCGACATCCTGAGAAAAGAATCATCATAAAAATGAACATCAACGGGATGCCTACGCGCACTTCATCTTCCTCCGCTCCCACAGACTTAAAACTCTCAGCTTTGGAATACGTCCATAGCACGCGGAATTTTTGCTGGACGATCTATCATGAAACTCCCCAAATTCGAACATGTGGAAAGGTATTTTCATTCTTTCGATGGTGACAAATTTTTTTCGTCATGGAAGTCTAGCATCACACTTCGCAGCAGGTGATTGTATAACAGCGGTTTCCCCTAGTCCATGAACGACGGTGTGAAAAGAATAATCGGGGTTGCAAGGTTTCTTTATTTGAGAAATGATACTGGAAAACCTGTAGACGCTAGGAAAACCGCCTTTTAGGTTAGTTCACCCAATAGTAATCCGTCACATGGAGGAACCGTGTCGTCTTCGCTCCCAAATCCCAATGACGGTGATACGTATCATCTTTTCGAATACGTATCTTGACCGCTCACCTTGACAATCAGCCAATGACCATCCCGTTTGGCCAAGGTAGCGAAATAAGGAATGTTCGCTTCCTTGGTCATCACGGCTTCATTTGATCCCGGAAACATAGATTCGTACTCAACTGAAACGAAGACCTGAACCTTGGCTGTTTTGCCGCTAATCTCAACATTTTCGAAGACAGGATGAACCTTTACACTCGTATATCGAAATCCAGCACGAGCAGCCGGTTCCAAGTAATGTCTTCTCACATAGGCACGCTCGCGGCTTTCCTCTTGTTCGGAAGTGTCCGGATCATAAAACGATTTTATGTTCACCTGTGGATCGATCATTAGACGCCATCGTGCCTCTAAAGCTTGAACAATGGTCTGCTGTACAGCGACAAGATCACGGTCACTTGAAGGGCTTGCTACTAAACTGAAAGCTGTAGCCGTGCTCCCCCCTGAGACAAATAGGCTTGCTAGTCCTGCGACAAAGACAATCAGCGAGGCGATCAATCGCTTCCACTGTAATGGGCGAAACATAACATTCACTCTCCTTTGCTATTCCCTTTTTCCATCAATCATACCAACACCAATTCAGTTGAGAAACACAACGCGAAGCCATTTTAATCTCGTGGATTCTCCCCTTTTTCATGACAGTTGTATAGCTAGTGAGGTAAACCGGCTGGATTCTTAGTTCAGAAAGTTGAATTCCGTGGTCGTTGTGGAGTCACAAAGCGATGTGGAAACGAGTCGCGTTTTTAGCACATTATCAAAATTGATTATGATTACGGGAACATTGAACTCCAACGCAATATACAGTCGTGAACTCCCTTTCGAAAGAAAGAGGGTGAAAAACAGGAATGTTCCTGTAAAGAAAAAACAGTAAATAAACAATTTTCATACATATCGACACGAAAAGAAGTCTCAATTGTCAAGTACACGTTGTGGTGATAAACCTATTTTTATCATAACAAAACGGAATTTGGCTCTTCACCACAAAATGTACTTGACAAAAAACGTTTTTCATGATAAGAACGTCAAAAAGATTGATTACCATTTTTTGTTATTTTTGTTCAACCGGGAGGGATAATATCATGTTTGTTCCTAAAAGTCAAGTACATCTTTCGGTGATGAACCGGTATTTTCCACGATTGGACAAATTTTTTCACCGTTCCCCTTTCGCCAACGTCGGCCAAGCGATTGGCTTGTTTTATGAGACAAAGCCCCATCGCAGCCAACTATACGCGGGACGCATTGGACCGCCCACTGTCCTGATCAGCCAAGGATTGTGAAAGGTTTGGACATGGATGAAAACAAATGTCCCAAAGAGGGACGAGCGATGGCCAAAAAGGCGGCCGTCGCTCGTGGTGCCGGTCAAAAAGTTGCTCAAAAAGCCTTTGTGAAACAGTAGGATGCCGTTCAATATTGCCGGCTCACATCAACCGCATTGGCAAGCGGCTCCCCGGCTTCGATGCGGCTAAGCGTGTCCAATATAGAGCGGGCGGCGTCCTCCGCCGCGGTGAGCGCCGCGATATGCGGAGTGATGATGACATGCGGATGCCTCCATAGCGGCGAGTGCGGCGGCAGCGGTTCTTCTTCGAACACATCAAGCACGGCGAGGCGCACGTTTCGGTTTTCCAGCGCCCCGACAAGCGCCGCCTCCTCGACCGTGGCGCCGCGGCCGACATTGATAAAGCCCGCATTGTGCAGGCAGGAAAAAAACGTCTCATCAAAGAGATGATGCGTTTCCTCTGTCAGCGGAAGCGCGGCGATCACCCAATCGGCGCGAGCAAGTGCTTCCCCCGCCTCATCATGGCGGTAAACAGCCGAAAACGGCGGCGTGTCTCGGCCGCTTCGCGAGACGCCGACGGGCGAAACCCCAAACAGACGAAGCGTTTCGGCAATGCTCCGGCCGATCTCGCCCGTCCCGTAAATGACCATCCGCTGTTCGCTAAGCCGCTTCGGAGCGACCGGCTTCCACTGCCGCTGTTCTTGATACCAAGCATACACATCATGGCATTGGGCGTCGCGCAGCAAGTAACTGAGGCAATATTCAGCGATCTGCTCGCCAAATGACCCGATCGTCCGCGTCAGCAGCACGTCCGGCTTCCATTCCCGCTTCCACAAAAACGCGTCGACCCCCGCGCCGAGCGAATGCACCCAGCGCAAATGGGCAAGCGAAAACGGCCCGGCCGGCCGAAAGCCGATGTACGCGTCCGCCCAAGCAAAATCCGCCTCCTGCAATTCGTCTTCAGCGACAAAGCGAAACGCTTTATCGGGCCGCTTGTCCGGAAGAAGAGCGGCAAGCTCGGCATAAAGCCTTCCCGTCACGAGAATGCGTTGGATGTTCATGGACGCACACCACCTCCAGCCGCTCAAATCAACGTCCCTTCTTCACGCGCTGCTTTTTTATTCGCGATGTAACCGGCAGCCAAAACAAAAATCGTCACACCGGCCGCGACGGCATAGACGAACGGACCGTGCGAAAGATGAAGCAAGCGGAGCACCCCTTCATCGCCAACGATCATCTTCCCGGCCGTCCACGCCAAAATGCCCGACCCAACGTACGCGACCCATCGGTGTTGTTCCATCACCCGGACGATCGCTTTGGAGCCGAAAATCATAATCGGGATGCTGATGGCTACCCCGAGCGCCAGCATGCCAAGATGCCCTTCGGCCGCCCCAGCGACAGCGACAACGTTGTCCAAGCTCATCACCGCATCGGCGATGATAATCGTCATAATCGCCTTCAGCAACCGGTCCGATGATTGTACGTTCGCTTCCTCTTCCCGTTCAACAAGCACTTTATAGGCGATCCATACGAGCAGCAATCCGCCAACAAAGTGAACGAACGGAATGTTCAGCAAAAAGACGATGATGGCCGCAAACAAGATGCGGAGCAACACCGCCCCGGCCGTCCCCCAAAAAATCGCCTTGTTTTGCTGGTCTTTCGGCAGCCGCCGCGTCGCCATCGCAATGACGACCGCATTATCCCCGGACAAAATGATATCAATCGCAATAATCTTCCATAAGGCCAACAACGCCGCGGCCGAAATCGTCAACAGAAGCCACCCTTTCCCCTTTTTCTCTCTTTCTCATCTTACCGCAAATCTGCAAGGGGAACAACTTTGGGAGACTGGTGAAAAATGACTGATCTCGCCGAATGCGTTCAGTTGATAAAAGAGACGCTGATGCGCCAAAGTTTCTCAGCTTGAGAAGGGGCGCTTTTCACCGCTTTTTCATGACATTCTTCGATCCACTCACCAATGCCCTCGGCCTAACGAGAAAGCAACTGAAAGGAAAGACGGGCAAATTTTGCAAAAAGAATGAAGGGGCAAGCTATATTCACCGCGGGCCGCTTCCCGATCTCTAGCGGAACAAGGCGGCGGTTCAAGGTCTATCTACCTTCCATTTTTTGAAATATCGCTCCTTGAACGCCCCCTCACCTGCGCCCGCCATGCGTCTTCCTTTTCTAAGCTTTCGTTTCATCGGGGAGAAGTTGATGGTTTGCCCTTTCGCTCAACCACGCCGCCACCGCTTCGATGTCATCGGAAAACACGCGGTCTGCCACAATGGAAGGAACGATGCGGCGCGCCTCGTGGTAAAACTGCCTCGTTGACGCAGCCAGTCGCTCGACGCCGCGCGCTTCGACAGCCTGCAACGCACAAATGAGCTCAATCGCCAGCACCTTTCTTGCGTTTTGCACGATCATGTACGCATGGCGGGCGGCGGTCGTCCCCATGCTGACATGATCTTCTTGGTTGGCCGATGACGGAATGGAATCGACGCTGGCTGGATGAGCGAGCGTCTTGTTTTCCGATACGAGCGAAGCCGCGACGTATTGCATAATCATCGCCCCCGACTGCAAACCGGGCTGCGGGCTTAAAAACGGCGGCAAGCCTTCATTAAGCTGCGGGTTGACGAGCCGCTCGATGCGGCGCTCGCTCATGTTGGCCAGCTCCGCCACCGCGATTTTCAACAAATCCATGGCGATCGCCACCGGCTGGCCGTGAAAGTTGCCGCCGGAAAGAACGTCCCCGTTCGCAAAGATGAGCGGATTGTCCGTGGCGGCGTTCATTTCGATTTCGAGCGTTTCTCTCACATAGCGGAGCGCTCTGAGCGACGCCCCGTGCACTTGCGGGATGCAGCGGATCGAATACGCATCTTGCACGCGCCGCTCCCCTTGCCTTGTCGTAAGCTGGCTTCCAGCGAGGTAACGGCGCATTCGTTCCGCCACCTCCGCCTGTTCCGGAAATCCGCGGGCTTCGTGGATGCGGGCGTCAAAAGCATCGGTCACGCCATAAAGCGCCTCGACCGTCAATGCGGCGATCCGCTCGCTGTCGTAAGCGAGCTGTTCCGCCGCTAAGCAGGCCAAAATTCCGACGGCCGTCATCGCCTGCGTCCCGTTAATGAGCGCCAACCCTTCCTTTTCTTTCAGGGAGAGCGGTGGGATTCCGGCTTGCGAAAGCGCTTGGGCGGCAGGCATCCGCCGGCCTTGATACATCACTTCCCCTTCGCCGACAAGCGCCAGCGCCACGTGAGCCAGCGGCGCCAAATCGCCGCTCGCACCGAGGGAACCTTGCTGGGGCACGATCGGATGAATGCCGGCGTTCAAAAACGTAAGCAGCTGCTCAATGACCGCCGGCCGCACGCCGGAATACCCTTTTAACAAAGCATTCGCCCGCAACAGAAGCAGCGCCCGCACCACTTCCTCGGCAAACGGCTCGCCGACCGCACAGGCGTGTGAGCGGAGAAGGTTGATTTGCAGCTGCTCAAGGCTGCTTCCTTCAATGCGCACATCAGCGAGTTTGCCAAAGCCCGTATTCACCCCATAAATCGTTCGTCCGCTCGCAATCGCTTGTTCCACAGCCGCCCGGCTTTTTCGAACCGCTTCCATGCTCTCTAAAGCGGCCGCCACTCGTTCCCTCCCATAAATGACGCGTCTTGCCTCGTCAAGCGTTAACGAATGCCCGTTCAACACGATCATCATTTCATCCCCTTTCGTTCATGTCCAAACACAAAAAGAGGCGCCCCTGCCGTTTCCGGCAAGATTCGCCTCCTCATGACTCATTGCTTTAGGCGGATCCGTCTCTATCGAATGGCCCGAGCCGCCGCGTTATATATGATTGATGCCGAGCCCAACCGCCTCGTGCTCGAGCCCGCGCACCGGGGCCCCGATCGTCCCGTACAAGGCGACGGCGATCCACTCTCCTTCTTTTGGCCCTTCATACGGTGTGCCGCGCACAACGGCGAAACGAAGGCCGGCCGTTCTTAATAAATCTCCTAGCTCCATCTGCCCCCTCGTCACACCGTGCACCGCCTCTAAAATCGCATGATACAAGGCGTGCATATCGCGGTACAAGCCGCCGTCAACCACCTCATGCCGCTTCGCCGCCGTCTCGATCGCCGCGACGATTTTTTGCGGCTCCATCGCCCCGACGCGCCCTTGGCAATAGCGCCAGGCGAGCGACTCAAGCTGATGAAGGACCGGGCCTTCCTCCCCTTCGTCAAGCATCGCCAGCAAAAGCGCCAGTCGGCCGATGCGCACCGATTTTTCGTTTCCCATGCTCGATGCTCCCGTTTGCCTTTTTTTCTATTGTATGACAGCGGGAAAAACGGAGTCAATTGTTTTTTTTCATATTTTAACACGATAAATTGTTATCAGAATAAAGGCCTATGGTCAGAAGGGATGGCAAGTGAGGTTGTTTTCCACCCCCCGGTGGTTGATGGATGTTTCCTGACCGATCATAGGAAAGCAGCGAATGGCTGAAAACCACCATAATACTCGATTTACATTTTATTGAATGTATGATATCATAAAAATATCAAATTAATATGAATTAGGGGGACAATCAATGAGGGAACAGAACGCTTGGTATCTCGATGGATTCATCGGTATCGGCGGCATCGCTATGCTTCTCATCGCCGGGTTTCTCCTCCTCGCCCAGCAATTGTTTTTGCCCGCCATTTTGTTTTTCGTCATGGCTGTGCTGCTCGCGACCGGCATCACGATCGTCCAGCCGAATCAAGCAAAAGTGCTCACCTTTTTCGGCCGCTATTTCGGTACGATCCGCGACAGCGGGTTGTTTTTCACCGTGCCGCTCACAGTCCGCACGAAAGTGTCACTGCGCGTGCGCAACTTCACGAGCAACAAACTAAAGGTCAATGACACTCAAGGCAACCCGATCGAAATCGCCGCTGTAGTTGTCTTCCGGGTGATTGACTCGGCGAAAGCGGTATTTGACGTCGATGATTACGAACAGTTTGTCGAGATTCAAAGTGAAGCGGCGATCCGCCATGTCGCGACCAAATATCCATACGACACGTTTGAAGACGACAATGAAATTACGTTGCGCGGCAACGCCGATATTATTTCCGATGTTCTCGCCGCAGAGCTGCAAGAGCGGCTGCGCGTTGCCGGGGTCGAAGTGATCGAAGCGCGCCTCACCCATTTGGCGTACTCGCCGGAAATTGCGGGCGCCATGCTCCAACGCCAGCAAGCTGCCGCCATTTTGGCGGCGCGGAAAAAGATCGTCCAAGGAGCGGTTTCCATGGCGCAAATGGCAATCGAACAGCTTGACAAAGAAAACATTTTAGAGTTAGATGATGAACGAAAAGCGGCGATGGTCAACAACTTGATGGTGGCAATCGTCTCCGAACGAGCCACCCAGCCCGTGATCAACACGGGCAGTCTATATTAACGGTTGTGGAGTGCGATGACAAAGAAAAAACCATTCCCTTTGCGCATTGACTATGAGTTGTATGCCGTCTTGGAACAGTGGGCGCAAGAGGAATTCCGCAGCGTCAACAGCCATATCGAGTATTTGCTGCGGGAAGCTGCCAAGCGGGCCGGACGGCTCGGAAAAGGAAAAACGGATCAAAAAAGAAGCTAGCTGGCAACAGCTGGCTTCTTTGTTTTTCAGTCATGGGCATTTGTTACAGAAATATAATGATAGCAG
Source organism: Geobacillus sp. C56-T2 (assembly GCF_007829715.1). NCBI lineage: Bacteria > Bacillati > Bacillota > Bacilli > Caryophanales > Anoxybacillaceae > Geobacillus > Geobacillus sp. C56-T2. The sequence goes on along the minus strand of NZ_VJWB01000001.1, from coordinate 417,456 downwards.
AGCCTTTTTGAAAGGGGGCGAACCGATGCCGCACCCGCTGCCGCCGCTTGCCTTTTGGCAGCTCACCACACCGCCGTTTCGCGCTGAAACAGGCGTGCCGCCGTCACAGCTTCCCATCTACGCAGCAACGACGCCTGTACCTCCCCCGTTTTTGCCGTACCGTTCCATCGGCTACACATCTTCGTATCCATCGTACCAGCAGCTGCGAGCGATTATCACCGCCGATCATTTATCCTTCGTAAGGGGATGACATTATGGCTTGGGAGACGCCGCGCGAAGATATGAGCGTATATACGCAAGGCGAAATTGACAAGTGGGTGTATTCCACTTGCGGCATTTGCTCAAACGGCTGTGGTTGCTACATCGCGGTCAAAGACAACCGCATCGTCGGCATTAAAGGCAATGTCCGCTACCCAGTCAACCGCGGCCGGCTCGGCCCGAAAGGAGAAAACCAATGGTGGGCGAACAACAGCCTTGACCGGCTGACCCGGCCGCTCATCCGCAACCGGAGCGGAACACTCGTACCGGCAAGCTGGAACGATGCCCTTTCGCTGCTGGTGGAAAAAACGAAAGAATTGCTTTCCGCTCATGGTCCGGAGAGCATTGCGGTTTACCATAGCGGGCAGCTGTATTTAGAAGAATATTATACGATTGCGAAAATAACCCGCGCCGGTTTGCGCACCCACCACGTTGACGCCAATACAAGGCTATGCACGGCGACAGCCGAATGGTCGCTTATCCAAAGCTTCGGCGCCGACGGTCCTCCGGCCTGCCTTGACGATTTGGATATTGCGGAAGTCATCGTATTTATCGGCCGGAACTCGAACGAGACGAACACCGTCCTCTGGGAACGGGTACTCGATGCTCGGCGGAAGCGCGGCACTAAAATTGTGGAAATCGACCCGCGCCTTGACATCAGCCAAAAAATGGCTGACCTATCGCTCCGGCCGAAAAGCGGCACGAACGTCGCCGTCTTAAACGGGCTGATTCATTTGCTCATCGCCAACGGCTGGATCGACCGCGGCTACATCGAACGCTATACGGTTGGGTATGAGCAACTCGAGCGAACGGCCGCCCGCTACACGCCCGAAGTGGTGGAACAAATTACCGGTGTGCCAGAACGCGATTTGCGAACGTGCGCCGAATGGATCGGCACGTCAAAAACAACCGTCACCGTCCTGCTGCAAGGCGTCTATCAAAGCATGGACGCTACGGCCGCCGCCTCGCTCGTCAATTCGATGCACTTAATCATGGGCAAAATCGGCAAGCCGGGGTCGGGGCCGTTTCAGCACGCCGGGCAGCCGAGCTCGATGTCCAACCGCGAAGTCGGCGGCGCCGGCTTTTACCCCGGATACCGGAACGATGAAAACCCGAAACATTTGCAAGAAATCGCTGATTTATGGAATGTCGATGTCGAGACGCTGCCGGTCGGCCCGCAAACGCATGTCATGGAGATGCTTCGGCTGATCGAGGAAGGGCACATCCGCATGTGTTGGGTGATCGCCACCAATCCGGCCGTTTCGCTGCCGAACCGCAAGCGGGTGATCGAACTGCTCAAACGGGTGTTTCTTGTTGTCCAAGATCCGTTTTTCAACGAAACAGCCGAGTTCGCCGACCTCGTTCTTCCGGTCGCCTTATGGGGAGAAAAGGAAGGCACGATGACGAATTTGGAGCGGCGCGTCAACGTGCTCCGCAAGGCGGTCGACCCGCCGTTCGGCTTGCCGTCCGACTTGGAGCTGCTGATCGAATTTTCCCGGCGCATGGGGTTTCGCGACCGAAACGGGCGGCCGCTCATCACCTACTCCACACCAGAAGAGGCATTTAACGAATGGCGGATCGTCTCAAAAGGGCGTCCGTGCGACATGTCGGGCATGACCTATGAAAAAATCGAACGGCTTGGGGGCATTCAATGGCCGTGCAACGAACAATATCCGGAAGGAAAAAAACGGCTGTACACCGACAACGTGTTTCCGACAGCTGTCGATGAGGCTGAGTCATACGGCCGCGACATGCGGACAGGACGGGCGCGAACGCGCGAAGAGTTCGCCGCCATCGGCGCCAACGGCCGCGCCATTTTGTACGGGATCGACTGGTCGCCGCCGCTTGAATGGCCCGATCGTGAATACCCGTTTTGGCTGAATACCGGGCGCAACGTCTTCCATTGGCACACGCGGACGAAAACCGGGCGTGCTCCGCTTTTGCAGCTGTCGGCTCCGGAAGGGTATGCGGAAATTCATCCGGACGACGCCGCCCGCCTGCAGATCCAAATGGGCGACTGGGTGCGCGTCTCCAGCCGCCGCGGTGAAGTGATCGTTCGCGCTCGCCTCACCGACTCCGTGCTGCCGGGCATGGTGTTTCTTCCGTTTCACTACGGATCGCTGCTTGAGCAGGAAGCGGCAAACGAGCTGACACTCGATACGTGGGATCCAGTGTCAAAACAGCCGCATTTTAAAAACGGCGCCTGCAAAGTCGAAAAATGGTTAGGGAGAGAACGGGATCGCGATGAATGAACAAGGGGACAATCGAAAAGAGATAAGCGGTCTGCTCAGCGACATTCAAGCGGCCAATGAAACGATCCAGCAACAGCTGCGCCCATACGTACAAGAACATCGGTACACCTATCCGCTTTTTCAACGGCTCGCCGCATTGGCCGAAGAACTCAGGGAACACGTTTCCGCCCTTCTTAGCGGACCGCTTGAACGAAACGAAGCGAAATATCATCTAAGCGTGCTGTTTCGCACGACCGAAGCCATGGCAGAAACGAACGAGATGCTCAAAGCGGTCGGTCGGTTCCACCCGAGCGTGCCGCTTCAAGCGCTCACGTACGCGCTGATGCGGCTCGTGCCGATGGTGGCTGCCGCTTACGGCCATTATGAAAGTTTATTGATCGTCACGCCGCGTTTTCAACAGCTGAGCCGCCTTTTTCGCCACGCGGAAGGAGGATAAGCATGGAAAGCTACTATACTGTGCTCGAGGCGATCGCCAGCGCTCCAAGCGATGGCGTGGTAGCCATCATCATGGACGTTGAAGGCTCGGCCTATCAAAAGGAAGGGACGTGCATGTGGATTGACGCAAATGGAGAAACGGTTGGGCTGCTGAGCGGCGGATGCCTTGAAGAAGCGGTGGCGGCCCACGCCCGTGACGTATTGGCGAGCCGCCAAGCCGCTGCTGTTTCGTTCGATTTGCGGACCGAGGACGATTTGTCTTGGGGGCAAGGCGCTGGCTGCAACGGACTCATCCGTGTTTGGCTCGAGCCGGTGACAGAGGACACAAAATCGGTCTGGCTGGCGCTCAAACGCTGCCTCGACCGCGGCGAACATGTGCTGATGGCGCGAAGCATCGCTCATCCTAAGGAACCGCCGTTTTTCCAAAGCGAAACAGGGGAACGCTTCGGCGGCTATGTTTCACCGCCGAGGCCGGAATGGCTCAACGCGCTGCATGGCACCCCGTTTTTCCGCGGCCGAAACGGGGTGCAGGAAACGGATGACGGCGCGTTTTACATCCAACATTTTTGGCCGAAGCCGCGCCTCGTCATTTTCGGCGCCGGCCCGGACGCCCCGCCGCTCGTCTCGGCGGCCAAAGCCGCCGGGTTTTCCGTCACCGTCAGCGACTGGCGCCCGGCGTTTTGCCAGCCATCGCACATCCCGAACGCCGATGCTTGGGTTGTCGGCTTTCCGCATGAAACGGTGCCGATGCTGCACCTTACTGAACGCGACTTTGTCATTATGATGACCCACCAGTTCGAGCGCGACCGGGAACTTACCCAATGGTTAGCCGACATACCGCTCGCTTATCTTGGCGTGCTCGGGCCGCGGCGGCGCACGGATCGCCTTTTTCCTTCCGGCTCGGCTCCGCCGTTTGTCCGTTCACCGGTCGGACTGCCGATCGGTGCGCGCAGCCCACAGGAAATCGCCATTAGCATAGTTGCCGAGCTGATCAGCGTTCTTCGCGGGCGGCCGCTGGAGGCCTCTCGATGAACAAGGGCGCCATCGCCGCCGTTTATTTAGCGGCCGGGCAAAGCCGGCGGATGGGGACCGATAAGCGCGCCTTACCTTGGGGAGACGGGACGCTCGGGGCAGCCGGGCTCAAGGCGGCGCTTCGTTCCTCCCTCTCGCCCGTCATCGTGGTCGTGCCGCCCAATGACGCGCTCGCTTGGCTTCCTGACGCGCTGCTTCGCCATGACAAATGCCGCCTTGTCCGCTGCGCCGCCTGTCACCGCGGACAGGCGCACTCTCTCACCTGCGGCTTGCGGGCAGCGATGGCAGAAGAGGCGGACGCCGCCGCCGTATTATTGGCCGATCAGCCGTTTGTAACAGCGGAAACGATCGATGCTCTCGCCGCTCTTTATCGTCGCCATCGCCCGGATTACCTCGCCTTTTCCCGCTCGGGCACACCGATGCCCCCGGTCATCTGGGGAAAACGGACGTTTCCTTCCCTGCTGGCGCTTGAGGGGGATGCAGGCGGACGGCAGCTGTTTCACCATCCGCATTGGCGCGGTCTCTTCTGCGAAGGAGACAAGTGGATCGGCATGGACATCGACACCTATAGCGACTATGAGCGCGCGGTCATGGAACAAAAACGAAAGGAGGAGTCCTTCCATGGCTGTTGGAAAAAGTGTGATCCGTAAAGAAGCGCGGGATAAGGTGACCGGGCGCGCCAAGTACACAAACGATTTCAAACAGCCGGGAATGCTGCACGCCGCCTTGGTGACAAGCCCATACGCCCACGCGCGTATCGCCTCCATCGAGACAAGCGCCGCGCTTGCCGCCCCCGGCGTCCATGCTGTTGTGACCGGTGAAGGGCTGCCGCTCACCGGTGAAGATATGCGCGATCGTCCACCGATCGCCGTCGACAAAGTGCGCTACTTTGGCGAAGTCGTCGCCGTCGTCGTCGCTGACACGCTCGCCCAGGCCGAACAAGCCGCCCGCCTCGTCCGCGTCGCTTACGAACCACTGCCAGCGGTCGGCTCGCCGCGCGAGGCGTTGAAAGAAGGCGCTCCGCTATTGCATGAACATCTCGACCGCTACGAAAAAAACAAAACGACTCATCCTGAACCAGGAACCAACATCGCCCACCGGACGAAAATCCGAAAAGGCAACATCGAACAAGGCTTTGCCGAAAGCGATGTCATCATCGAAACGAGCGTCTCCTTCAACCCGTCCGACCACGCAGCGATGGAGACGCGCTGCGCCACAGCGGAAATTGGGCCGGACGGCACGATCCATATCACCGCCTCGTCACAGTCGCCCTTTATGATCAAAAAGCTGCTCCACACCTATTTTGGAGAAGACACAGGCAAGATCATCGTCCAAACGCCGCTTGTCGGCGGCGCTTACGGAGGCAAAGCTCCGGTGCAGCTTGAGCTGCTCGCCTACCTCGCCGCGAAGGCGGTCGGCGGCCGGAAAGTGAGCGTTTGGAACAGCCGCGAACATGACATGGTCACCTCGCCCGTCCATATCGGATTGGAGGCAACGGTCAAAATCGGCGCGACAAACGACAGCGTTTTCAAAGCGATGGAAATTCTCTTTTTGTTTGACGGCGGCGCTTATTCCGACAAGGCGATTGACATCAGCCGCGCCGCGGCCGTTGATTGCACCGGCCCGTACCATGTCGAACACGTCTGGTGCGATTCGCTCTGCGTCTATACGAACCGGCCGTATGCGACACCGTTCCGTAGTTTCGGCCATTGCGAGCAGTCGTTTGCTGTTGAGCGTGCCATTGACGAATTGGCAAAAGCGCTGCAGCTTGACCCGTGGGACGTGCGGCGCAAAAACGTCATCCGCCCAGGGCATACGACCCCGACGCAAGTGCGGCTCACGAAAAGCAATGTCGGGGATATGGCGGCCTGCCTCGACCGATTGCGTGAACTGATGCGCTGGGACGAGTGGCAACGCGTCGAGCTTGACGCCTATACTGTGCGGGCCAAAGGCATCAGCGGCGGTTGGAAAACGTCAACGATTGACACTGACGCGAGTTCCGGCGTCATTTTAACGTTCAATTCAGACGGCAGCGTCAACCTCATTTCCGGCGTCGTCGAAATCGGCACAGGCACGAAAACGGTGCTCGCGCAAATCGTCGCCGAGCGGCTGAACATGAACGTGGACGATGTTCATGTCAAAATGGACATCGATACACAAACGACGCCGGAGCATTGGAAAACGGTCGCCAGCCGCGGAACGTTTATGGCCGGGCGCGCGGCCTTGGCCGCCGCCGATGACGCCATCCGCCAGCTGAAAGAGATCGCCGCCTGCGTGCTGCGAGCCTCACCCGCCGATTTGGAAGTCGGCTTCGGGCGCGTCTTTTTGCGCGATGACCCGGCCATTTTCATCCCAGTAAAAGACATTGCCTACGGCTACAAATTTCCCAACGGCAACGCCATCGGCGGACAAGTGATCGGGCGCGGCCACTATATTTTGCGCCACTTGACCCCGCTTGATCCGGAAACCGGCGCCGGAAAACCGGGACCGGAATGGGGCGTATGCGCCGAAGGAGTCGAAGTGGAGTTCAACCGCCGCGACTACACGTACCGCGTTGTCAAAGCGTACGCGGTCATCGATGCCGGCAAGGTGCTCAACCCGAAAGCGGCGCTTGGCCAGGCGATGGGGGCGATGAGCATGGGGCTGAGTTTTGCCAGCCGTGAAGGGTTTCTTTTTGATCAAGCCCAACGTGTCTTAAACCCACAGCTGCGCACGTACCGGCCGATCCGCTTTGGCGAACATCCCGTCTACATTGTCGAATTTGTCGAAACGCCGCAAATCGACGCTCCGTACGGTGCGCGCGGCATCGGCGAACACGGCTTGATCGGCATGCCCGCCGCTTTGGCAAACGCCTTATCGCTTGCCGCTGGTGTGCCGCTTAACGAACTGCCGCTCGTTCCCGAACTCATTTGGCGGAAACAGAAAGGAGACGGCTATGGTTCCCTTTGATTTTGCCTACTATCGGCCACAGTCGATCGCTGAAGCGACGGCGCTGTTTCTCGAACTGGAACAACAAGGAAAACAGCCGCTCTATTACAGCGGGGGCACCGAGATCCTCACCCTATCGCGCCTCGGCTTCGTTTCTACCGCCGCTGTCATTGATATTAAGGAGATTCCCGAATGCCGGGTGCTTGACGCCGACGGGGATCCTCTCGTGCTCGGGGCAGCGCTGGCGCTCACCGAGCTCGAAGAAACGAATCCGTTCCCTTTGTTGACAAAGGTGACCAAAGAAATCGCCGATCGGACGGCGCGCAACCAAATTACACTCGGCGGCAACTTATGCGGGCAAATTTTTTATCGTGAAGCAGCGACTGCGCTGCTTGTTGCAGAAGCAGACATCGTCATCGCCGGGCCAGCCGGCGTCCGTCAAGCCCGCATCAATGATTTATTTCATCAACAGCTGCAGCTGGGCCGCGGTGAGTTTGTCGTCCAGTTCAAGGTTGACCGCGCCACCGCCATCCTGCCCCATTTCCATCGCAAGCGCCGCAAACAAGGTGAAGTCGGCTACCCGTTGGTGACGATTGCAGCGCTAAAAAAAGACGAGGCCGTTCGCGTCGCTTTCAGCGGCATCTGCCCGTTTCCGTTTCGCTCGGCTGACGTCGAGGCGCACCTCAACGACCGGAACCGCCCGATTGGCGAACGGATCCAAGCGGCGATCGCCGCCTTCCCGCGCCCGATTTTGCATGATATTGAAGGATCGGCGGACTACCGTCTGTTTGTCGCCGCCCAACTGTTGGAAGATGCGCTTCACGAGTTAGGGGAATCCATCTAGGAGGCCGGTGAAAAACGGCTGATTCCCTTGCTCAATGCGGGGGCGAAAAGCAGGGGCGATGCAACGAGGGTTTTCTCATTGAAAAATGGCAGTCTAAAGCCGTATTTCCGATGAAATCACCAGCCTCTTAGACGGGAGGTGCACATGCACGATGGAAGAACCGACAAAACGGGAGCTTGTGTTGCACATTAACGGGGAGCAACGAACCGTCGTCGTCCGCCAAGCGGAGACGCTGCTGTTTGTTTTGCGCGATCACCTCGGGCTGACCGGCGCCAAACCGGGGTGTCTAAACGGGGACTGCGGCGCCTGCACCGTCCTCGTCAACGGCACGCCGATCAAATCATGCATGATGCTGGCGATCGAAACGGTCGGCAAACCGATCACGACGATCGAAGGGCTCGATGATGCTCCTATACAGCACGCCTTCGTCCGCCACTTCGCTTTTCAGTGCGGCTACTGCACGCCGGGCTTCATCATGAACGCTCAGGCGCTCATCGACCGGCATCCGGACGCCGATGACGCGATGATTCAAGAATGGCTCGAGTCGAACATTTGCCGCTGCACGAGCTATCAAGAAATTGAAGCGGCGGTCAAAGAAGTGCTCAAAGCCAGCAAAACGAGCGTGACGCGCTAGCGCCATTTCCAGCTGACATCGCCCCAAGCAGCCGGCGGCACAAAGAGTCGGCCAAGAACGCTCAGCTGTCATAGAAGCGTTTATCGGCTCAAACAAGAATTGAAACAAATGAAAAAGCGAGTCAACATGATCTTGCAAGAAGCGGGAGAAGAATGGACGAAGGAAGACAAACAAGGGCGCGGTGAATCACCGTTGTCGATGCGTTTTTGGCGTTTATGGGCATCGGGGTGGTCGATCCGATTTTACCGGTCATTGCCGAAAGGGGGGTGTGGTGGCACGCTTTGTCCGTCAAAGCCCCGTTTATGGTCGCCATGGCGCTGGCCGCCTTTCTTTTCCTAGCTTGGCGCAAAGGTGAGCCGTCGGAAACGAAAGCCGCCTAACCGCCGCGCATAGCAGCGCAATCAGCACCGCCACCCCACCCCCGTTTCGCAGCTGAAAACGGGGTGGGGTAGTTTCGTTTGGTGCGTTCTTCTCTAGCGATCTGTTTTCTTCTCGCGAATCATCACTCCGCGCCGCTTCATCTCCTCAATATACACATCCCCTGGAACGATTTGTTCAGGCGGATAGACGCCGCGCTTTTGGATGATGCCGCGGCCGATCAGTTGGGCGACAGCCGAAATCGTGTACGCTGTCGTCCGCGCCATCGCCGTCACGTTGTTTTCGCGGTCGTTGAATGTGACCGTCTCATATTCGAGCACCGTTTCCTTTCCTTCTTTCCGCCCGCCGACGATCACCCGAAGCAAGACGACATCGTCTTTCCCTTTTAAATCAAGAAGCGGCGTCAAGACGGCCAGCAGCACGTCGCGCGGCTTGATTGGGCGCCCGCCGATCTCCACTTCAAAATCGTTGCGCGTCAAGTTCAAGTCAACGAGGAGTTTAAATTTTTCCGCGTGGCCGCGATAGCGGATCGTTTTATACTCAAGCCGCTTCAAGTTCGGAAACGAGCGCGACAGCGTCGATGTTCCCCCTGAAGTATGAAACGCTTCAAGCGGCCCAAACCGTTCAAAATAAATCGGCTCGATCTCTGAAAGGGACGGAACTTCCTGCACCTTGCCGTCGCGGATGATCAAAGACGGATCGGTGTAATGATCAAGAAGCCCTTCCAACGAAAACACATGGTTGTACTCGAGCGGCGGATCGGGATGGACGGGAATGCCGCCGACATACAGCTGAATCGATTCGACTTCATCGAGTTGGCTCGCTCCATAGCCGGACAAAATATTAATCATGCCGGGAGCGACACCTAGGTCAGGAATGATCGTCACCCCCGCTGCCTGGGCTTGATCATGGAGCTCCAACACGCGGTCGGTAATATGGCCGATATGCCCCCCTAAATCGACCGAGTGAACACCGGAGGCGATCGCTGTTTTCGCCACGGTTTCATTAAACCGATAAAACAGCGCATTGACCACCACATCATGCTTTTTCATCAAAGCGGACAGCTGTTGCTGATCGCCAGCATCCGCTTGTACTGCCGAAAGTTTTTCCGATTGGAGTTGCCGCGCGGCTCGCTCCGCTTTCGTTCGATCGACATCCGCCAAGGTGACGGCTTCCACCGCTTCGCTTTGCACTAAATCACGCGCTGCTTCCTTTCCCATCAACCCTGCGCCAAGCACGAGCACTTTCATCGTTTCTCCCTCCTGTCACCGATTGTTGATCATGCGCTCGCGTTCTAGAAGGCTGGTGATTTCGTGCAAAATACCGCTGAGTTCCACCCATTTCTCAATGAGAGAAACCTCGCAGAATCAGCTTTCTTTTCTGAATGAAAATGCCTCCGATTGGTGTGTGACATCGGTTTTTCACCGGCCTTCTAGGAGACCGGTGATTTAAGGAGGCAAGCCGCTTATCAAGACCGTTTCTTAAATAGAAAAGCCTTGTCGCATCAGGATCGCCTTTCAAATGCTCCCCCATTGCTCAAAAGAAACAACCGTTTTTCACCGACCTTCTAGGAGGCTGGTGATTTAATCGTGGATACCGCTTTACAATGTTATTTCGCATTTCGAAAAACCTTGTTGCATCGGTCCTGCTTTTCGCTCATTCTCCCATTGATGAAAGGAATCAGCGGTTTTCACCCGCCTTCTAGACGCTCTTCCCTTTTGCCGCAGATGCCCTTCCTTTTGGCTGTCCGTCCTCCTCGTCGGCCGCCGTTTTTCCGTTCCGCGCCGATGGCAGCCCGGTTCAGTCAGCCGTATCAATTTGCGCCCGCTGCAGTCTGCCGCTGAAATCGACATAAATGCTCCGCCACTCGGTGAATACGTCAAGCGCGGCGACGCCGGAGTCGCGATGGCCGTTGCCCGTCCCTTTCGTACCGCCAAACGGCAAATGAATTTCCGCACCCGTAGTGCCGGCGTTGACGTACACAATGCCGGTGTCCAAATCGCGCATGGCCCGAAACACGTTATTGACATCGCGCGTGAAAATCGCGCTTGACAGCCCATAATCGACGCTGTTGTTGACATCGATCGCTTCGTCCAAACTGCGGACGGAAAGGATCGACACGACCGGGCCGAAAATTTCTTCGCGGGCGATGCGCATCTTCGGCGTGACATCGGTGAAAATCGTCGGTGCGTAGTAGAAGCCGCGCGCATAGTCGCCTTCACGCAATATATAACCGCCCACAAGCAGCTTCGCTCCTTCTTCTACGCCAATACGCACGTAGCGGTCGATTTTTTGCAACGCTTCTTCATGGATGACCGGCCCTACCTTGACCGTTTCATCCAGCCCGTTGCCGATTTTCAATGTTTTCACGGCTTCAAGCAGACGCCGTTCAAGCTCCTGTTTCACCCGCTCATGGACAATGACCCGGCTGCACGCGGTGCATCGCTGCCCCGAGGTGCCAAAGGCGCTCCAAATAATGCCGTCGACCGCTAGCGACAAGTCGGCGTCATCCATGACGATCACCGCGTTTTTCCCGCCCATTTCAAGCGAAACTTTTTTCAACAGCCGTCCGCATGTTTCCGCAATCATCCGCCCGACTTCATTCGAGCCGGTAAACGAGATGACCTTGACATCCGGATGTTCGACGAGCGCATTGCCAGCTGTCGGCCCGTCGCCATGGACAACATGAAACACTCCCGGCGGCAAACCCGCTTCTTCAAAAATGCGCGCCAACTCCTGCGCCATAATTGGCGTTTCAAGCGCCGGCTTCCACACGACCGCATTGCCGGCCACAAGGGCAGGGAATGACTTCCAAGTAGCGATCGCGATTGGGAAATTCCACGGCGTGATGATGCCGACTACTCCGACTGGCACCCGAACGCTCATGGCGAATTTATCTTTCAACTCCGATGGCGTCGTGTCGCCGAACAACCGCCGCCCTTCCCCCGCCATGTAAAACGCCATATCGATGCCTTCTTGCACTTCGCCGCGCGCTTCCTCAATCACTTTGCCCATTTCCATCGTCAACAGCCGAGCCAGCGCCTCTTTCCGCTCTTGAAGCAGCGTCCCGACTCGATACAAAATTTCCGCGCGTTTCGGCGCCGGCACGAGCGCCCATCGTTTTTGCGCTTCCTTGGCTGCCTGAACCGCCTCATCGATATCTTGGGCCCCTGACATCGGCGCCTTGGCGATGGTTTCCCCTGTCGCTGGATTGATCACCGGCGCCCACCGCCCGGTGCTCGGGTCTTTCCATTTTCCATTGATGTAGTTTTGAATGTTCATCGCCTACTCCCCCCATTTTCGCGCAATGGAATGATGGAGCCGAATCGCGGCATTTCCCGGCTCCGTGGCCGGGAACACCTTTGCGGCCGCCTCCTTTTTCGAACCATCCAACCGGCACATCAACATTGGCAACGGTGAATATTTTTTGGAACAATCGCCGTTCCCAACAAACGGCTTCCGTCCGCGGTCACAGCGATTGCCGCGCCCGCAACTCCTGCATCGTCGTCGAGACCGAAAGACAATCGGGATCAGCCAGCACTTCAATGACCGTCGGGCGTTTGGCCGCCAGCGCCGCGCACAGCGCCTCTGTGAACTGCTGTTCCGTCTGCACTTGGAAGCCGAGCCCATTCAAACATTCCGCCAAGCGGGCAAACGGAACGCTCCCCAACTCCGTGCCGATGACCCGACCCGGAAACCGCAGTTCTTGATGCATGCGAATCGTCCCGTACATGCGGTTGTTAAATACGACGGAGATGATCGGAATACCATACCGGACAGCTGTTTCCAACTCTTGCATCGTCATCATAAATCCGCCGTCCCCCGACAGCGACACAACGGTTCGGTCGGGCAATGCCAATTTGGCGCCTATGGCCGCCGGCATGCCGTATCCCATGGCTCCGGACGTCGGCCCGATATACGTATGGCCTTCGCCAAACGGGAAAAACGTATGAAGCCAGCCGGCAAAATTCCCCGCGTCGTTTGTGAAAACAGCGTTGTTCGGCAAATGGCGTGCGAAACTCGCCATGGCCGCTTCATACACATTGCGCGGTTTTTCTGGCAGCGTTGCGGTTTGTTCGTACTGCTCCCGCCGTTTTGCCACCCATTCTTGCCAGCTCGGCCGCACCGCAATCGTCAGCAGGCGGGATAGCGCTTCCCGACAGTCGGCCCAAATGGCCACGTCCGGCGCGCGCACTTTTCCAACCCCATCGCTGTCCAAGTCAATATGAATGAGCGTCTGATCGGGAGACGGGACACGGTAGTCTTGCGTAGTCACCTCCGATAACCGTGTGCCGAGCGCAATCACTACATCAGCCTGCTCCGCTGTCTCCCTCACCGCTTTTGGCGCTCCCAAGCCGAGATGCCCGACGTAGCACGGGTGGTCGTGGGGAAATACGTCATGGCGGCGGAACGCTGCCATCACCGGCAACGAATACGTTTCAGCCCATAACCGCAGCAGCGGCTCCGCGCCCGCCCACTTGACACCTCCGCCGGCGATCACGAGCGGCCGCTTGGCGCGCGTCAGCCAAGCTTCGACTTCCCGAACGTCCTCGTGGCGCGGAGCCGGCTTCGGCACTTGGGTGGAAGCCATCACAGCTTCCGGGACGGTTTGCCAAAGCACATCCTCCGGCAGCGAAACGACAACCGGACCGGGTCTGCCCGTCTTCGCGGTGCGAAACGCGCGCTGCACCAGCTCCGGCACTCGTTCGGCGTCGCGAATTTCGACCGTCCATTTCGCGAGCGGGCGAAAAAACGCCTCCAAATCAACCTCTTGAAAACCTTCCCGGCCAAGAAAGCGGCTGTCCACTTGCCCTAAAAATACGACCATCGGCGTGGAATCTTGCCTAGCCGTATGGACGCCGATCGCCAAATTGGCCGCGCCGACCGCCCTTGTTGCTAAGACGACGCCGCATGTCCGCGCCGCTTTCGCATACCCTTCCGCCATAAACGACGCTCCTCCCTCATGGCGGGCAGAAATGAACTCAATCGACGGCTCTTCATAAATGGCGTCAAGCAACGGCAAGTAGCTTTCCCCAGGCACACCAAACACATGGCGGATCTGTTCCTGTTTTAGACATTCCACAATGACCTTGGCCACCGTCACGTTTCGGATCGTTCGTTTCATGGCGCCAGCGCCTCCCCATTCACTCGTTTCCACCGCTCCAATGCTTGCTCGAGCCGCTCAATCGGCGCCGAGAGCGAAACGCGGATGTACCCTTCTCCAGCCGGGCCAAACGCCGTTCCCGGTGTGACGATAATCCCCGCATCATCGAGCAGTTGGGTGGCAAATGATTCGGATGAGTACCCTGTGGGAACGGGAACCCATAGGAAAAAAGTCGCCTTCGGACGCTGCACGTTCAAGCCGAGTTCGCGAAGCCCTTCCACCATCCTGTTCATGCGCGCTTCATAAACCAAACTGTTCGCTTTCGCAAAAGCCTGCCCGTTCGTCAGCGCAGCAGCGGCCGCTTTTTGAATGGGAATGAATTGACATGTGTCGATGTTGCTTTTGATGACCGAAAGCGCTCGAATCAGGTGTCGGTTTCCCACCACATACCCGATGCGGCAGCCCGCCATGTTATAGCTTTTCGACAATGAACCAAATTCGACCGCTACCTCTTTCGCCCCGTCCACCTGCAAAATGCTCGGTGACTGAAACCCGGCGAACGTCACCAATGAATACGCGGCGTCATGGGCGATGAACAGCCGATGCCGGTGCGCGAGGGAAACGGCCTCGGAAAACACGCCGATCTCGGCCACGGCCGCGGTCGGATTGCTTGGATAGTTGAGGAGCATCAGCTTCGCCTCATCATACACGTCGGGAGAAAGCGCAGCAAACTGAGGCGCGTAACCGTTTTGAGCATCCAAAGGCAGCGCCCGGCTCCGCCCGCGGGCAAAATGAACCGCCGTTCGATAAACGGGATAACCGGGATCCGGCACAAGCACGAGCTCTCCCGGCTTCAGAACCGCTTGCAACAAATGAACGATCCCTTCCTTCGAGCCGATCAAAGCGAGCACTTCCGTTTCCGGATCGAGCACGACCCCGTATTCCCGCTCATAAAACCGGGCGACCGCCTCCCGATATTCCTTGCAACCGCCATACGGCGAATACGTATAATGTTCCGGCACCTCGAGCTCTTTTTTCAACACCTCGATGACAAAGGAGGGCGGCGGCAAATCGGGAGCGCCGATCCCCAAATCAATGACATCGACCCCTTGCTTCACCAGCTCCTCTTTTTTCCGTTGAAAACGGGAAAACAAATAAGGCGGCATCGTCTCCACAAGATCGGAAAACAAAGTCAATCCCCTCCCTCCTCATGCCCCTTCGTTTCAGTGTATGCGCCCACTCACTGCTCACATGCCCATTCCTGATCCCGCCCGCATTGACATCTCCCAATTCTCAAAGAAACGTTCCATGGGCAGCGCGATCTGCCCCACCCGGGGATGAAAATCTCACGCCGGTTCGGCATTTTCACAGAAATGTTACATGGGCAACATTTTGCCCTCCACCACCGGGGATGAACATCGGCGTCAGTCCTGCACTTTCCCAGAAAAGGTCCATGGGCAGCGTGATCTGCACTCCACCTGGGGATGAAAATCAACGCTTGCCGACGGGATTTTTACAGAAAAGATCCATGGGCAATGGTTTGCCCTCCACCCAGGGATGAAAATCCGCGCCAGTTCAGCATTTTCACGGAAAACGCTTCCAAAACAACGTGCTCAGCCATACAAATTCGGAGGCGCTTCGAAAAGTCTTGCATTTCGTCGTTGGCCCATAAAAAGAAGCGGCCAGCACCATCTATCGTTCGATGACGCAACTGGCCGCTGTCTATGGAAGCGAAACGCCGGCGAAGGCGCCGCAATAGACTGCGCAGTTTTTCCTTCACAAATTATGTTATGACTAGAAATTTACCCCTTATGCCATTATCATAACGGATAAAAAATAATTTGTAAATATATTTTTATTCTATATTTTCTGCATAATCGTATACTCTTGCCCAACTGGCGGGCTTCCGGGCTTTCATACGTTCGTCGGTCCTGAATGGACTTGTCATTGATACAGAGAAGCGCCCTTCTGAACAAATTCCTTCGCTTTCGCTTGCATGCCGTCTTCTTTCATTTTCCGCTGCAGCTCATGAGAAATGCTCATCGAGCAAAATTTCGGCCCACACATCGAACAAAAGTGGGCGGTTTTCGCCGCGGCAGCCGGTAAAGTTTCGTCATGGTATTCACGGGCGCGCTCCGGGTCAAGCGATAAATGGAATTGGTCGTTCCACCGAAACTCAAAGCGCGCCTTTGAGAGCGCATCGTCGCGCTGCTGGGCGGCCGGATGTCCTTTCGCCAGATCAGCGGCATGGGCGGCGATTTTATAAGCGACTACCCCGGCACGCACATCCTCTTTGTTGGGCAGCCCTAAGTGCTCTTTCGGCGTGACGTAGCAAAGCATCGCCGTTCCATAAGCCCCAATGATGGCGGCGCCAATGGCTGACGTAATATGGTCATATCCGGGCGCGATGTCGGTGACAAGCGGCCCTAACGTATAAAACGGCGCCCCATGGCAAATTTCCTGCTCCCGCTCGACATTTTCGCGAATTTTATGCATCGGAATGTGTCCCGGCCCTTCGATCATCACTTGCACGTCATGCTTCCAGGCGATGGCCGTCAACTCCCCGAGCGTCTTGAGTTCGGCAAACTGTGCATCATCGTTCGCATCGGCGATGGAACCCGGCCGCAGTCCGTCTCCGAGCGAAATGGCCACATCATACTGGCGCAAAATTTGGCAAATATCTTCAAAATGCGTATACAAAAAGTTTTCTTGATGATGCGCCAAGCACCATTGCGCAATGATTGAGCCGCCGCGCGAGACGATGCCGGTCACGCGGCTGGCGGTGAGCGGAATGTAGTGAAGCCGCACCCCAGCATGAATGGTCATGTAATCGACCCCTTGCTCGGCTTGCTCGATCAGCGTTTCGCGGTACACGTCCCATGTCAGCTTCTCGGGCGCTCCCCCGACCTTTTCGAGCGCCTGATAAATCGGCACCGTTCCTACCGGGACCGGCGAGTTGCGGATAATGTACTCGCGCGTTTCATGAATGTGCTTGCCCGTCGATAAATCCATCACCGTATCGGCGCCCCAACGCACCGCCCACAGCAGTTTTTCTACTTCATCGTCAATCGATGACGAAACAGCCGAGTTGCCGATATTGGCGTTAATTTTTACATGGAAGCGGCGGCCGATGATCATCGGTTCGCTCTCCGGATGATTGATGTTGGCGGGGATGATCGCCCGCCCCGCCGCCACTTCCTGGCGGACAATTTCCGGATCGATTTGTTCGCGAATCGCGACAAACTCCATTTCTGGCGTGATGATCCCCCGTTTGGCGTAATGCATTTGCGTCACCGCTTTTCCTGGCTTCGCGCGCAAAGGTCGGCGGGCAAAGGGAAGCGCCAGCGAACGAGGGACGACCGCCCGCGGCTCCGCTTCTTCGACATCGGCGCGCTCAACGATCCAGCGATGCCGGAGAGGTGGCAATCCTTTTTCGATATCTGGCTCAAAATGAGGGTCTGTATACGGCCCTGTCGTGTCGTACACACGCACGGGCTCGTTTTCCACTTCGCCGTGGGCTGTCTTCGTCGGCGACAGCATAATTTCTCGCATCGGCACGCGCACGTCCGGACGCGATCCCTCGATATACACTTTGCGGCTAGATGGGAATGACATCAATGTGCGGATGTTTTCCATGCATGGATCCCCTTTCCTTTGATTTCATCGACTGGATCCATGCCATCACGCTTGGAAGAAGGCAACCATCCAAAAGGGAAAGAGAGAGGACGAGACAAAACAAAAACAGGTTCCGACAACGGAACCTGATCGAAGGCAAAAGGGCAAACGAACATGACACGTCCATCTGTTCCCGCTGCCTGCTTCCCTACGCTGGCATGACCCAGATCAGGTTCAAAGGGTCAAAGAACTTCATCGCGTTCTTTTCTCAGCCCGGCTCTCGGACTCCCCTAGCAGATTACGCGTATGACGCGATCACAGCTCATTTTTTCTCATTGTATCGCATCGTCAGCCGGCAGGCAATCTTTTTTTCACTGCCGACTGGGGCGAGATTTGGCCCCCTCCTTTCGTATCCACGTTTTTTAAATCACACCGAAAAATGCTTCAGCATCGTCCGCATCTCGTCCGCCATTCGGCCCAACGATGCTGACGAAGAAGCGATTTCTTCGACGGAAGCCATCTGCTCTTGCGTTGCCGCCGATACGTTAGCGGTGCTGGCGGACGATTGTTCTACAATATCGGTCATCTGTTGCAACGCTTCATCCACATGACGAACATGACCTGTCATCTGTTCAAGCGCCAGCGAAACTTGTCCAATTTGTTCGCTCACCTGCCCCACCGCCTCACGGATATGGGCAAACGATTCCCCACAAGCATGGGCAGCGTTCAGTCCATGCGCCACTTCCGAGACGACCCGTTCGGTGGAAGCGATGGCCCGCTTCGTCTCTTCTTGGATGTAGCCGATCAGCTCAGAAATTTGCTGCGCAGAACGAGCCGATTGTTCAGCCAGTTTTCTCACCTCGCCGGCGACGACGGCAAATCCTTTCCCTTGCTCACCAGCGCGCGCCGCCTCGATCGCCGCGTTGAGCGCCAGCAAGTTCGTCTGTGAGGCGATGCCCGTAATGGCCTCGGTAATTTGTCCGATCTCGTTCGATCGTTCCCCAAGCGCTTTGACGATCTGGCCTAGCGATTGGACATGACCGTAAATAAACTGCATTTGCTCCGACATTTTCTCCACCGATTGCTCCCCAGACTCGGCCTTTGCCGCGGTTTCCTGGGCCCGATGAGTGACATCTTTTGTCCGACGGTCCACATCGCCGAGCGTTCGGGAAATGGTATTGACTGCCGCCGCCGTGCCGCGAACAGCACTAGTCTGCTCTTCGGCATGAGACGCCATCGTTTCCATGGTGGTCGCGATTTGTTCGGTAGCTTTTGTCGTCTGTTCGGCGACAGCGGCAAGCTGTTGCGAATATTGCGCGACTTCCTCGGCATGATGCTGGATGCTTTTCATAACTTCTTGCCATGCGTCCGCCATATGATTTAACGATGCCGCGATCGGCCGCAGCTGGCGCACACGGTCCAATGGCACGCGCGCCGTCAAATCCCCCTCCGTCATCTTCTCTAAGTGGCGGTTAATAACGGCGATCGGCGCAACAAACCGCCGGTAGTTGAGCGACGCGGAGATCAGACCGATCAGGGTGCCAAACAGCACGGTGGCCATCAACGTCCATCCAAGCGCTGCACCATGAATGCCATTCGCTAGGCAGACCCCCGCGCCAATCGCTGCCGTGCCCGGAATGACAACAAACAGCGTGCGGATGATATAGCTCGTTAGCGACAAACCATTTCTCCTCCTTCTTTTGTCACGTCAGTCGTTTCATGGTGATCACTGCATGAAATCGATTCGCTGCCGTGCGTTCATGTAAATTTTACCGATATAAGAACTATACTTAATGAAAAATGATCATCGGAACAACTTTTTTTATGCCTCAAGCCTCTTTGCCCCCCCAACAACCACGTTTTTATCTTTTTGAAATTTTTCTCAAGCGCATGAATATGTATTGCTGGCTAAGCCAATTTATTCGACGTTGCAATAAAAAAATCCTCCCGATTTCCGTCGAAAACACACGAAATATGAATTGGATGAACACCGTTGCCAAAAGGCCGGTGAAAAACCGCTGTCACACACCAATTAGAGGCATTTTCATTCAGATAAAGAAAGCTGATTCTGCGAGGTTTCTCTCATTGAGAAATGAGTGAAACTCAGCGGCATTTTGCACGAAATCACCGGCCTTCTAGAAGGCTGGTGAAAAACCACTGATTCCTTTCATCAATGGGAGAATGAGTGAAAAACAGGATCAATATGGTAAAACCGTACCCGCGATGAAATCGCCAGCTTTCGAAGGACGCGGGAGCTGACTGAGAGGCAAAGACACGTTTTATCAAGGCTTCGCTTCTTGAGAGTCAGCGCCGACGTCCTCATCCCACATCGCAAATCTGCGAGCAAAAAGAAACAGGCCCCCATTTGGAAGCCCGCTCGTTTCCTTGTTTACGCCGTCGGCTTTTCTGTTGTCACATACGTCCCAGCGATAAAATCGTGAATCGATCGTTTGTCTTCTCTTGCAGCTACCATAATCGCACTAATAATAAGACCGATTCCAAAAGTAACAAAATAAACAAGTCCACCGACAAACGAACGCAAAAACATCGTGCCAAGGCTGACTTTGCCCCCGTTGACTTTCGCGATTCGAATGCCAATCATCCGTTTGCCGACCGTATAGCCATACCAAACCGCTGGAACTACTAGAGCGTAAAGAATGTTGGCGACCGAGGTAAACCAGTTCGTTTCCCAATTTCCTGTGATGAGATAGCCGATGATCGAAATGGGAATGCCGACTACAATCGCATCCAGCACATTCGCCAACAACCGTTTCCAAAATCCAGCCGGACGGTTCATTTCCATCTGTCATTCCTCCTTTTACTCCGCTGATATCATTCTATTCTTGATGAACGGCGGAATTGTCTTTATTTTAGCAGACATTTTTCCAATGGAAAACATTTTTTCACCATTCATGACCGCTAAAACGTTCTCTAGCACGAGGACGTAACCGCGCGGACGATAAGGTCGGTGACGGCTGCCACGAGCAAATCGGCGGCATCGCGCCAAAAAACAAGGCTGATTTTGCCAGGCTTTTCTCACTGAGAAACAGATGGGATCGCACTATTTTGTACGGAATCACCGCTCCTTGATCGCCGGCGCTGTTTCACTACCATAATTTCGCAGCCACTGCCGAAAAATCGTCCGGGAGCGGCCCTTTTTGGACAAAATAACGGCGCAAGCGCGATAACAGCGCTCGTTCATCGAGCGAAACATACGGCGCGATCACATCGCGAAACGTCTCAATTTTTTGACGCACTGAACCCATCTCCTCCCCTTCGATGGCTCCGTCCGAATACAAAATGAGCGTCGCCCCCGGTTCATAACGAAGCCGCCCGCTCTCGACAAAAAGCCGCGGGAGCAAACCGATCGGCGCACAGCCGCGGTCCAACTCCGCCACTGTTCCATCCGGCTGAAACAAAAATCCAGGTGGATGACCGGCCGAGGCATATTCGATCATTCGCTCCTTCACATCGACCAGCACATACATCGCCGTAAAATAATACGTCGTCCGCCCGTTTTCGTGATACAGTTGGCGCATATGGCGGTTGAGCTCCTGGAACACTTCGTTCGGAACGATTCCCTTGCGGATGACCCCGTTCAGAAGTGAACGAACGGACATGCAAATGAGCGAAGCCGCCGCCCCGTGCCCCATCACATCCATTAAAAAAATGCCATAACGCCGTTGATCAATCGGATACCAAGCGTACATATCCCCACCCAGCTCCCGCGACGGTATGTACGTTCCAGCGATGGAAATCCCCTCAGCGGATAACGGCTTGCTCAACACCCGCTTTTGCACTTCGCGGGCCAGCTTTAAATCGTCTTTCACCGCTGTGATATCCGGCTCTTCTAAAGCCGAACCAGAAAAGAGGAACAAATAAAAAACAATCTCCCCCGCGCGATCGCGAACGGCTTTTACCATCGTTTGCCTCACGCATGGCGATCCTTGTTTCCGCCGCCAACACACCCTCCCTCTCCACTCCCCCCTTTCTTCATTCTCCGCCTTGACCACCTCATAAAACCATGCATCATAATAGCCGGCATACAGCATATGCAACGGCTGGCCGATAATTTCCACCCCATGGCCGGTCATTTTGGTAAACGCCGGGTTGACGAGCCGGACGGTAAATTGTCCATCCGTCACGAGCATCGCCTGTTCGATGGCTTCATACACGTGTTCAGCCAGCTGGCGCTCGTCCTCATTTCGTTTCGCTTCCGTAATCTCCGCGATAACGCCGCTGACCAGCTTGATCCCCTTCATGCGCGCCAACACGGGGACCGTTTGTTCAGCCACCCAGCGCACCGAGCCGTCCCGTTGGTTGATGATGCGGTACGTTTGAGCGCTCTCCCCCATCTGCGAAAGAAGCCGCCATTTGTCTTTCGCCTTGATTCGGTCGTCCGGATGGGCCACTTTCTCCCAGATGTCCCGATCGTTATAAAACGCTTCTGGCGGCAATCCATACAGCCGCTCACATGAGGCTGAAATAAACAAAAGCTGCTTCTTTTCCGGAGCGGCCAGCCAATATACATAATCCCGCGGTCCAAAGAGCACATTCATTTTTTCTAGATTGGCGAGCAGCTCCCGCCAAACCAAACTGTCATTCCATTGCACACTTTCCCAAAACCCATCCACCATAGAACGTCATTCTCCGACGAAATAATCAAGCGCTTCCTTCTCTGTGGCAAATAGTTTGATAAACGAAGAAAATTTAACAATATGGAAAATCTCAGCAAGCGACCCTTTGACACCGGCAATCACCAGTTCTTTCTGACAAGCCCTGGCCGTCATCACGCTGTCAGCGATCGCACCGAGCCCAGCGCTGTTAATGTAGTTGACTTTCTCCATGTTGACAACGAGATAGTCAGCCTGTTCGTTCAACAAGGTTTCAAGCGCTTGTCGGAACGATTCAACATTGTTCAGTGTAATATCCTCTGTCCATGTCAGCGTGCAAATTGCTCCTTGTTTCGTCTCCATCCTGCTTCCTCCAATGGCCACTCATTTTTTTTTGCATTTGCACATACAAAACAAAACGTTGTTCCCTTCCTGCTTTACGTACACATCGTCAACAATATGGGCGATCAGCTGTAACCCTCTGCCACGCGGCCCTGTGTTGACAGTGTCATGATTCGTGATGGAAAAGCATCCTCCTTGTTGTTTAACCACAATCATTAACTGCCCCTCATCGATTTTCCAAAACACCCTAAACGGAAGTTTCTGGACCTTTTGACAGTATTCATAGGCGTTCATGCATGCCTCCTCCGTCGCTAAACGGAGAAAAAGGCAGTCACGCGGCAAAAATCCCATCCGCTCGGCCAGCTCTTCTGTCACTTCCATCGCTTTTAAAATATCAGCCGGTTTCATGATCGTCATCGTTCGGATCATGATCGTATGTTTCATTCACATTCCCCTATCTTTATGCACTTTGTACGTGCAGCCCTGGCAATATGCACTTTCCTCACTATACAGCACGGCATACTTTGGGGGAAACAGACTCAAAGGGCCATTTGATTTCCTCACTCTTCCATCTAGGTACTAGAATAGTTCCTGTTTACTATACTCACATTATAATACAAAATGGGTTTCGTTCCAATTTCCTACATGATAAAAAAGGACATCATGGCATCGTCTGCCCAATGATGTCCCCCTAACGGCGCCGTCGGTGGTTTAATTGGTACACTAGAGCGATCAGCTGCGACCGGTCATTGACGCCAATTTTCTGGAAAATATTCGTAATATGGTTTTTAACGGTATGAACGCTAATAAATAGCCGTTCAGAAATTTCGCGGTTGCTGCATCCTTGAATGAGCAGCTCGAGCACATCCATCTCCCGGGCGGTCAACTGTTCGGACAACATATCAATATCGATGATTCCTTCATCACCTTGGTAGACGGCGCCTTGCATCATTAACGCTCCGATGGCGGCCAGCGCCGCTATGTAGACTTCCGCTTCTTTCGCCTCGGCCGGCTGTCTGATATGAACAGCAAGGACGCCATAATGACCGTCGCGGACAAAAAACGGCACTTCCATCACGGTCTTGTCCCCGATCGGAACGAGGGTCGGCGCTTGATTTTTCGCTTTCTCACCGCGTCCGTAGCGCCGGCGCACCTCATCCCGGTAGCCGGACGCCGCCGAAGCCGTAAGCGCCCCTTCATGAATCACCGTCGTCCTATCGTCACAACACCAGACGGCACAAACATACTCACCATACGCAAGCTCAACCGCGAATTCGACCATCATCCGCACGATTTCTTCCTCATTTTGCACTACGCGCATCGCTCGGCCAATTTCCATTAACATCGACAGCCGCATCAAATGGCGGTCCGTTTTCGCGCTCGCTTCCGCACATCTCGTCAACAGCAGCCAATGTTGGACGAGCATATGGCCAAGCGGCAACAATTCCTCCGCCGGCAAAAGAGCCGTCTCACTAGCGACAACGGCCCATCCTTCCAACGTCTGTTCATACACCGCTGGATAAGCGATCAGCATCTTGGGGCGGATGTCATGGCGGACGAAAAAAGAAAAGCGCGGATCAAGGGCGACGTCTTGAAAATAAATAGGATGAAATGGCCCATCCCAAGCCACCAATGGCGGAAACAGCGGATCAATGGTCCTTCCTTTTAATCGTTCAGCCTTCTCCCCGTTGGCTGCCACCACGACGCATGCCTGCGGACGCCTTTCAATATATAGCGCGACATCGAGCCGCGGATCCAACTCTTGCAGACGCGCTAACAGCCGGCCGGCATCATACACAAGAGGATGGTCGGCCACCGCCGCCTCCAGCGGTTTCCCATACGCGTGATACCGCTGTTTGCAGCGCTCGCCGCGGATCAGTTCTCCACATATGGCCGCCATTCGCTCAATGTCCCGAAGCTTCGCCTCCACCGCACCGGCAGGCAGAACGGCCGCTTGGGCAATCACTGCCGCCCATTTGTCATCAACCATCGATTGCTCGCGAACGAGCCACTTCGTTTCCTCTTCGATCAGCACCCCAGACCAAATCCAATACTCCGCCTTGCCATCGACAAAGATGGGAGCGATGATGCTTTTCATCCCTAGGCAACCGACCGGCGCCAAAATCGGCCGCTGCCAACCTTCCGCCGACAATTCAAGCGGACGAAAAAACGTTGCCTCTTCTTTTTGGGCGACAAATAAAACGAGCTCCGCCAGCTCGGTCAAGTTGGACACTTTTGTGACAGGATTGCCGTCATCGTCAACGATGATCATGCTCAGTTGGGTCAAGGCCGCATACGCATCTTGGACATATTGCAACAGTTCACGAATCGCCACGCCTTCAACTCTCCTACACCACTTTTTTATTCTTCAATATATTATGGACAAACCATTTGCAAGAAATCAAGCCTAAGGCTTGTGATCGGAGCGACAAAAACAAACCGGCGCAGCGCCCGCAGAAACCGGGCGTCCAACGCCGGAACAACCATTCGCCCTTCAGACGGAAGGACGCGTGAGCGGCTTCAAACCTTCTTCCAAATAAAAACACCCTTAGCCCCAAAAAATTTACCAATCCACCCGCAGCCCAAACGGCCGCAAACCATCGGCAAGTTCACGCTTGATCTCGGCCAATGCCTCCTTCGTCTTCGCCTCGGCGCGCAAGACAAGGATGGGCTGCGTGTTTGATGGCCGCACCAATCCCCAACCTTCCGGAAACTGGATGCGAGCGCCATCCACATCAACAACCGGATAGCGGCCAGCGAATCGCTGTTTCACTGCGGCAATGGCATCTGTTTTCTTCTCTTCTGGGCAAGCCACGCGCGTCTCCGGCGTCGCCACGTAATGGGGAACATCGGCAAACCATTGGGACAATGGGCGCTCGCCGTGCGACAAGAGACGGAGCAACCGCCCGGCGGCGTACAAAGCGTCGTCATAGCCGTAAAACTCATCATTAAAGAACAAATGGCCAGACATTTCGCCAGCAAACGGGATGTCTGGACGGCGACGCAGCGTCGCCTTCACATGCGAGTGGCCCGTCCGATGGAAGAACGGCTTTCCGCCGAGCCGTTCAATTTCTTCGACAAGCGCCTGCGAACATTTCACTTCAACCGGCGCCGCCGCTCCCGGATGGCGCTTGAGAATCTCGCGCCAGAACAGCACCATCAGCTGATCGCCCCAGCGAATGGTTCCTGTTTCATCGACGACTCCGATTCGGTCGCCATCGCCATCAAAGGCGATGCCGAGATCCGCGTTCTCTTTGCGCACCGTTTCAATCAAATCCGTCAAGTTTTCCGGTACGACCGGATCCGGATGATGGTTCGGGAACGTCGGATCGGATTCGCAATAAAGCGGGATGACATCGCATCCCCACTCTTTGAGCACTTGCGGCGCAATGATCGACGGAGTGCCGTTGCCGCAGTCAACAACCACCTTCAACTTGCGGGGGCCAAGCTGAATCTTCTCTTTGAGCATGCCAATATAGGCCGGAACAAGATCGAACGTCTCCTCGCGCCCGCGCGCCGCTGGTTGCGGCTGTTCTTGACTGAGCCGCTCCATCGCTTGGCGGAGCGCCTGAATACGTTCGCCGTAAATCGTCGTTTTTCCCATGGCGATTTTAAATCCATTCTCATCGCCCGGGTTATGGCTGGCGGTGACGATCATGCCGCAGGGGATGTTCGTGTAATATAAGCTGTAGTAAAACATCGGTGTCGTCGAAAGTCCGATATCGACAACATCGCAGCCGCCATCGAGCAGCCCGTCTTTGAGCGCTCGATGCAGCCTAGGGGATGACAGACGGTTGTCATGGGCAACAACCGCCTTTTTCTCCCCTTCCTTTTGCATCATATCGGCAAAAGCCCGTCCGAGCCAATATGCGAACGACTCATCGAGCTCCTCGCCGGCTCGTCCGCGAATATCGTACTCTTTAAACACGTGCGCCGGCCATGCGAACGGTTTTGTAGTGAACGAGTTCATCAACAGCCACCTCCACGGAAATGGATTGTGCGATCGCTGCGGTCAACAAGTACGATAGTGTGGATTCCGCCCCCCGATTCGGGTTCGGACCGTTCGGACCAAGCCCGTCACAACAGCTGCCGTCGCTCGGATCGGCCAGCGGCGCCTTGCCATCGTTTTCCCCGTAAAACCAGGCAAGGCAGCGGCGGACGACATCCCGATACCGGCCGTCGTCCGTTGCCCAATACGCTTCGCGCGCCGCCAAAGCGAGCTTCATCACATCAAGCGGCTGCTGGTCCCAATCGGCGCGATAGCGGCGATTGCACCAACCGCGGTTGCCGATCGGGCGGATGATCCCTCCCGGTCCGCTCATGTTGTCAATAAGGAAAGCAAGACTTTTTTCCGCCACTTCCCTTACCTCATGGCGCGGCGCGCGCCGATACGCCGTCCAAAGCGCCCACGGCAGCACCCCGTTGGCGTACGTCAGCTCCGGTTCATACCATCGCCAGCGGGCATCAGCGTTGCTTGCGTACGCTGATAGGAGCCGCTCTTCGAATCGTGCCGCCAACGCGGACGCTTCCTGCTCATCGACGCCTGGAGGGCGGCCTTCCGTCAGCAACACCCCGCAAGCCGCCAATCCCCAAGCCGAGCCTCGCAACGACCGAAGCCCCCATGCCGCCGGCATAGCTCGCCGCAACATCTCAGCCGCCGCCTCGCGCCGCGCCGGATCACGAAGGCGGACGTACGCCATGGCCGCCGCCCAAAACGAGCGACCAAAGCAGTCATCCGATGGAGTTTCTTCCTCCTTTGTCCGATCAAAGAAAAAGTTGTTATGGAACGTGCCATCCTCATTTTGCGCCCAAAGCAAAAACGCCAAATAGCGATCAAGCAGGCGATAGAGCCGCTCGTTTGTTTTTGTGTCTTGACACAGGGCGAGCCATTCCAAACACACCCATATCGCCCGGGCATTGTCATCGGTCGAATACCCTTCGCGGCGGCGAGGAATGCGGCCTAAGCTGTGCTCGAGCAACCCGGTGTCGTCAGTCATGCGCTCGAGATGATCGAACTTAATGACTGACGATGCCAACGGTCTTCACCTCCCCACGTTTCGCGGCGCACATGCGCGCAAACAAGGCGACATGCTGTTCGCCGACGCGCGGCCAATGCGTAGTTGCCCCGATTTGGCGCATCTTTTCCTCCCATCGCTTGAGCGCCGCCTCGTCGGCCAACAGCTGCCCGAGCCGCTCTTCCCAGACAGTTGTATCGCCATATGGCAACAACAGCTCTTCACAACCTTGCAACAAATCGCGCGCATGCTCATACGGCGTCGAAACGACCGGACGACCGACACCGACCGCATAGGCAAGCGTGCCGCTTGTAATTTGTTGCATGCCCGGGTACGGGGTGACGTATAGATCGCATGCCGTCAAATAATCAATCAATTCCTCTTCGCTGAAATACCGATCTTCCATACGGACATGGCGCTCAAGCCCCAAACGGTGAATGAGCGATTTCAACTCGTCGCGATAGGCTTCTCCTTCCCTCTTTTTCACTTCAGGGTGCGTCTGTCCAGCGATGACATACAGCGCTTCCGGCACCTTGCGAACAACGCCCGGCAATGCGGCCAAGACCGACTCAATGCCTTTGCCGCGGCTGAGCAAGCCAAACGTCAACATCACTTTGCGGCCACTAAATCCGAGGCGGCAACGCAGCGAATCGCGAGTTTCACTGCTTGGACCCGGAGCACCGTGCGGAATGTAGACGATTTTCTCCTTTGGCAGACCGAACGCCTTCACTAAGTAGGGGATCGCCTGCCGGTTCATGACGATGATCGCATCGCTTGCTGTCGCGATTTTCTCTTGAATCGGGCGATATGGCGGCTCAGGCTCGGCAAACACCGTATGAAACGTCGTTACGAGCGGCTTATGGAGCGCGGCGATGAAATCAAGAATGTATTCGCCCGCCTCGCCGCCGAAAATACCGAACTCATGCTGCAATAAAACGACGTCGATGTCGCTTTCATTCACCCGTTTGGCCATCTCGGCATACGCCGCGCGGTTTTGCGCCGGAAGCGGCCAATACATTGGGTTGTGGCGATAGGCGTCATCGCCATCGCTTTCGTTGTACAACACGATGATGCGGTCGCCGTCGGACGGACCGCGGACGCCATCAATACTTTGGCGCAAATGTTCCGTAAACGTCGCCAGCCCGCACCGCCGCGGCGGGTACGTGCTGACGTAGGCGATTCGAATCATGCTTGCACCGCCTCCTTGAACTGATTAATAATCGAATCTTCGAACACTTCTCCCGCCGGCGTCACCGTCCGATAGCCGAAAATACTATTTTGCAAACGGCTGCGGTCACGAATGACAGAGCGGTCCCAAACGATCGTTTGCGCGCAATGGACGCGGGCGCCAATTTGACAACGATCACCGATGACCGCATTCGGGCCAATGACGGCCTGCGGACCGATTTTCACGTGATCACCGATGAGCACAGGCGGCACAAACAAGACGCCAGCCCCAATCTCCACGTTTTCCCCAACAAACACGCCCGGTTGAATTTCACGTCCTTTGAGCGGAATCGGAAACACTCGGCTCAACGCATCCCAATGCACTTGGCGATAGCGGGCCGGCGTTCCCATATCGCGCCAGTATCCGTTGCTGACGATGCCGTATACACCGACATTCTTCTCGATCAGCAGCGGGAACGTTTCACGCTCGATCGACACTTCCCGCTCAGCCGGGATATAGCGCATCACGTCCGGCTCAAAAATATACATGCCGGCGTTGATCCGGTTCGATGGGGCTTCCTCGCGGCGCGGCTTTTCGACAAAGCGTAAAATTTGCCCACGATCGTTCTGTTCGACTACCCCATAGGAAGAAGGATCGTCTACTTCCGTTAAGACAATCGTCGCCAAACCGCCATGTTGACGATGGAAATCAAGCAACGGGATCAATTGCGGCAAATGAACGATATCGGCGTTAAACACGAGAAACCGTTCCTTCAGCCAGCGTTCGGCGTTTTTGATCGCTCCAGCCGTTCCGAGCGGGTACGGTTCAAGCGCGTATGTAATCTTCACATTCCAGCGCTTCCCATCTTCGAAATAGCGACGGATCACGTCTGAACAATGATGTGCGGCGATGACAAATTCGTTGACTCCTTGGTCGCGAAGATGAACGATGAGGTGTTCAAGCCATGGCCGATTGGCAATCGGGGCCATCGGTTTGGGGATGTTTTCCGTCAACGGACGAAGACGTGTACCTAATCCTCCTGCCAGCAACAATGCTTTCATTTCCTCATCCCTCCATATCTTTTTTCACCAAAATCAACATGGCATCGACGGATGAACGAGAGAATGAAAGTTGTTCGTAGATTGCTAGCACTCAGCTGTGGTGATTGCTAATAATACTATACATAATTTTCTTCTTCGATGGCAAGTGAAATGATTGTCGGATCGTGTCGGCGAGCTTTTTTACCGCTTAGCAAGGAGCGTTCCGCCTCTCATTCTCTCTTTCTTCGTTATTCTTTGCGGTATAATGAATATCGGTAATGCTATATATATGTGAGGGAGGAGGAGAATACGCCATGATTTCATCTTTCCGTTACCATGTTGGCATTGCCGGTGCCGGCGCATTCGCGGAGTTTCTCGCCGGCGCGCTTGCTCCGCTTCCTTCCTTTCATCTTTTCGCCGTCGCTGGGCGGACGGACGCCAAGCGCCAGCGCGTTATCGATGCCTATCGCCGCCGTCAGCCGCAGGCGGGCGACGTGCGTGAATACCGCGAGGCGGAAGAATTGATCATCGACCCACACGTTGATATCGTCATTCTCACCACCCCACCGCATTTGCATGCGCCGCTGGCCAAGCGGGCGCTTGAGGAAGGAAAACATGTGTTGCTTGAAAAGCCAGGCGGCCTCACCGCCGAAGCGCTGCGGGCGAACAGCCAGCTCGCCGCCCGCCAAAATCGAGCGTTG
This sequence comes from Geobacillus sp. C56-T2, assembly GCF_007829715.1. Lineage (NCBI taxonomy): Bacteria > Bacillati > Bacillota > Bacilli > Caryophanales > Anoxybacillaceae > Geobacillus > Geobacillus sp. C56-T2. Next base: position 387,097 of record NZ_VJWB01000001.1, on the reverse strand, counting down.
GCCGTCAATCTCGTTCTTCGCTACCACCCGCTCACCGAAACTGTCAAGCAACTCATCCGCCGCGCGCTTCTCGGAGCGGTGGACTACGCAAGCCTTCACAACGCCGCCCATCGCGTCGCCGAAGGCCATTGGTTTTGGGACGAACGGCGAAGCGGAGGCATCCTGATCGAGCACGGCGTTCACTTTTTTGAAGTCGGACGTGACTGGTTCGGCGAGGCGGCTGAAGCGCGAGGGTTCGCCTTAACGGATTCGGACGGCACACGGCCGCGCGTCGGTGCCACGATCATTCATGAAGGCAACGGACGACGCGTCCCCGTCCATTATTACCACGGCTTTACGATGGACCCAGCCGCTCCGGAGTCGACGCATTGGGACGTTCATACGACGCGCGGACGCATCACGCTTGACGGCTGGATCCCGATGCAGCTATCCGTCTCTGGCCTCGTCTCAACCGATGAGGCGACGCATATGGACGCTTTGCTCGATGCCATTCCGAAACAACCGTCCTCCCGCGCCATCGAACAAATCAGGCAAGCGGCCGACCGCCTGTTGCCGTCGGTTCCACGGTCAGACGCCCCGCGCATCCCGTACGAACGCACCGTGGTGCTCTCGGACCGCCACGGGTGGTACGAAGCGATCGCTCAAGCGCGCTTTCTTGACTTTTGCCGCCTGATCGAAAATCCGAATGAGCGCGGTCTTGTCACGCTGCAGGACGCCATCGCCGACCTCACCCTAGCCGAAGCGTGCACCGCCGCAGAAACATCATCGTCTGCCCGCTAAGCAGCAAAAAACAAGCCTGTTGGGGCTGCCGTAAAGGCAGCGGGCAACAGGCTTGTTCGCGTTGGTTTTCCCCGATCACGTGTTTTTACTGACACCAACCGACACTCGCTCCCCACTGATTGTCCGTCTTTGCCTTTCACACGTTTGAAACGAGAGTCTTTTTTCAGAACTATGGAAAAGAAGAGATAAATAGGCTCATCACCATAACATGTACTTGACAGACGGTTCACTTCTCTGCACAAGTGTATGCAAAACATGATTAGTTTCCTGTTCTTTCTTGGTTGCATAAGTAAGGTACGTGATGAGAAAATCAAGTACAACTTTTGGTGAAGAGCCGATAAATAAAAAAATTACCATATATTTGGTTCATCACCGAAAGATGTACTTGACTTTTAGGAACAAACATGATATTATCCCTCCCGGTTGAACAAAAATAACAAAAAAATGGTAATCAATCTTTTTGACGTTCTTATCATGAAAAACGTTTTTTGTCAAGTACATTTTGTGGTGAAGAGCCATATATTTATCAAATAATGAAATAAATAGTAATTTAAATTGCCTACAAAACATGTTACTATAATATTTGCAATATCAAACAGGATGTGCCATTACTTCATAAAAAGTTAGAAGGCTGGTGAAAAACAACCGATTCGCTCGATTGGTAAGAAATCACAACGAATGAAATGATGATGTTTCTAGTTTTTTCTGTTTGAGAAACACGGTTGGAGAGCAGTATTCCCCCTAAATCACCGCCTCCTAGATATGGAGCGGGCAAACTGCTTGAAAAAGCGGAACGCAAAGCTATAGAGGCTGCACCTATCAATCTGATAGACACGCCAGCCAGTCGTTCTCCACGCTATGTTCAGGAAGATTTCCCATCATAGGTGGACGTTCGCATGCGTACAACCTGCCCTTTTCAGTAAGGGGCAGGTTTTTTGTCAGCTCCGTGTCGAGGAGGGATAAACGTATAAGTTAGAGCTCTGCTTCAAAAAATCACCTAATACATCACGACAAAATGGGGGATCAACATGAAAAGTCTTCGAGTCAAAATAGTAAGCGCTTCAGTCGTATCGAATTTATTCTTAATCGCCATATGCGCTTTCACAATGTTTCAACTCGAAACGGCCAATGCGGAAACCCGCGCGTTGCGTTCACTTCTCGTCATTATCTGCATAATCTCTATTTTCGTTAGCGTAGGAACTGCCTTGCTCATTGCCCATACGATCGTCAAACCAATTTTTGAAGTGATCAACCGCATGAAAATGATTGCATCAGGTGATTTGTCGGCGCAATTGCTCAACATTAAGTCGAAGGACGAAATTAGTCAGCTGGCGTCCGCGATGAATGATATGGTTGTTCATTTAAGAAACGTCGTCGGGGAAGTGAGAAGCACTGCCGAACAGGTAGCCGCTTCGGCCGAACAGCTGACCGCGAGCGCAAATCAAACGACGTTAGCGACTGAACAAGTCGCTTCGGCGATTCAACAAGTCGCAGGTGGCGCCGAGACACAAACCTTGAATATCGAGAAAAACGTCGAGTCGCTTGAGGAGATTTCCCAAGGGATTATGCGGATCACTGAAAGCTCAATGCAAGTCACCGAGTTAGCAAAGGGAACGACGAAGCAAGCAGAAGAAGGAGAAGTGTACGTCAACCAAACGGTTGAACAAATGAGCGCCATTCACCAACTTGTCAAAGAATGCGATCAAATAGTGAAGTCATTAGAAAAACGTTCTGAAGAAATTGAGAAAATCCTTGATGTAATCAGCACCATCGCCGACCAAACAAACTTGCTGGCATTAAATGCAGCCATTGAAGCCGCTCGAGCTGGCGAGCATGGAAAAGGATTTGCCGTTGTCGCCGATGAAGTGAGAAAACTTGCCGAGCAATCGCAATCATCGACGAAACAAATCGAGGAATTGATTGAGAAAATCCAACAAAGCACAACAGAAGTCGTCCGATATATGTCCCGTGTGACCGAAAATGTTGAAGGTGGCCTTCACATTTCTACGCAAACAGCCCAACGCTTTTTACAAATCGTCCAAAATATGAAAGAAGTAGCCCCGCAAATCGAGGAAATCTCCGCGATTGCCGAGCAAATCTCAGCCGGCACCCAGCAAGTCACCGCATCCGCTCATCAGTTAGCGGATATCGCGCGGGAAAATGCCGCCACATCCGAAGAAGTTGCAGCATCTGCTGAAGAGCAGCTCGCTTCCATGGAAGAGATTACATCATCTTCGCAAATGCTCGCTAAAATGGCCGAAGATTTGCGGACATCCGTTCAAATGTTCACATTGTAGACCATAGTGCGAATCAAAAACGGTTCTTCCTCCGGGAAAAACCGTTTTTCTTTCAATAGAGTCGACGCCCCATTCCACGAGACGACATCTTGCTCGGCTATGAGCAACTCTTCGCCAACAACGCCTCAACAGTAGGTAGATCGGCTGGCGCCCATCTAAGATCACGAAGCTGCGAGAGCGGCACCCACCGAAGCTCGGCATGCTCCCGCGCCCGCGGCTCCCCATCAACTAAGCGGGCTTCATACGTCCGCAAATGCACGATGGCGTGTTCATATTCATGGCATACATCCGCCAACAGTTTGCCGATGGAAATCGTGCAGCCAAGCTCCTCTCGAATTTCCCGGACTAAAGCCGCTGCCGGACTCTCCCCTTCTTCCACTTTGCCGCCGGGGAACTCCCAGACGTTCGGCAACGACATATTCGGTGCGCGCAGCGCGCATAAAACGTTCCCCTCTTCGTTGCAGATGGCTGCTCCAACGACAGGAATAACCCGTTTCATTGCTGACCCGCCCTTCTCATCCATATACGTCATTTTAGCAAAAACCGTTTTGTTTTCCAAAACAGTGGAGCTCCTTCAAACATGACGAATGCGGCATCGCCTTGCCGCTGGCCAACTTGGCTAAAGAGCTATACGGGTTTGCCAAACCATACGATCGGGGGCAAGAAGACGCTTTCCGCTGTTTATCGGCTGTTGTCAAGCCAAAAGGGACAGGCAGGGACGGTGCCGTTCCCTCTTTTTTTGAAAGGACGAAACTTTTTGACTGGACACTCCGTATTCTCAACTGAAATCGATGATAGGGAGGCGAACTCATTGTTCAAAAAACTGTTAAGTTCCATCGGCATCGGATCTGCCACGGTCGACACGAAGCTTGCCAAAGCGCAATACACTCAAGGGGAAACAGTCGAAGGAGTCGTCGAAATTCGCGGAGGCAGCGTGGAGCAGCACATTGATAAAATTGATCTAGCCTTAGTGACGACGTATATTCGCGAAGTCGACGATCACAAATTCGAAGAAAAAGCTGTGCTCGCCCGACACAAAGTGTCTGACTCGGTGACGATCAGGCCGAACGAAACAAAAACGATCCCGTTCCGATTCACCCTGCCCTATGACACACCGGTGACGCTCGGCTCTTCCAAAGTGTGGCTGCAAACCGGCTTGGATATTCAAATGGCGCTGGATCCGCAAGACCGGGACTACCTCACCATCGAACCGCATCCGCTCGTCACAGCGTTTCTTGAAGCCGCCCGTCAGCTTGGATTCCGCCTCCACCATGTGAAGTGCGAACAAGCGCCGCGCCATTGGCAGCGGCGGCTGCCGTTTGTCCAAGAGTTCGAGTTTCGCCCGGCAAGCGGAGCGTTTCGGGGCCGCCTTGACGAATTGGAAGCCGTCTTCTTTGTGTCCGAGCACGGAGTCGAAACCATTTTGGAAATCGACCGCAAAGCGCGCGGATTGGCCGGGTTGCTCGCCGAGGCGCTCGACATCGACGAGACGCTCGTCCGCTTCACCTACGGGCCGAACGATCTCGCCTCGCTGCCACAATTGCTGGCCAATGCCATTCATCGATATAGCTGAACCGAAAAAGCAAAAGGGGCCATTGGCCTCTTTTGCCCTATAATGAAACAGGTCAACCACTTGACTCTCTTGCAAGTTTTACGCCATTACTGTTTTGACGAACATAGAGCTTTTTTGAGCGAGGAAAGCAGGGGAACTTACACCGTCCATTTGACCATGAACAATCCCAACTAACCGCCATGTGTCGCCATTTTGATCAAAGACAAGGCAAAAACTCTGGCAATCATACTAACATCTTTTTCACCTCCTAGCCCCGTCCTCTCCCCCTCTAGAAGGCCGGTGAAAAATCGCTGTCACACACCAACTGGAGGCATTTTCATTCAGAAAAGAAAGCCGATTCTGCAAGGTTTCTCTAATTGACAAATGGGTGGAACTCAGCAGTATTTTGCACTAAATCACTGGCCTCCTAGAAGGCTGGTGAAAAACCGCTGATTCCCTTCATCAATGGGAGAATGATTGAAAAGCAGGCCCGATACAACAAGGATTTTTCTAATTGAGAAATGACATGGTAAATCCGTATACGCCATTAAATCACCGGTCTCCTAGAACAAATCCCCTTTCAATAGACAACCGTCTACCGAAAGGGGATGTTCAGCAACTCCAGCATCACCTTACTCTATTACGCTTTGACCGTCGTATCTTTATCTTTCGGTTTCGTAAAGGAGCGATACGCTTCAATGACGAGGAAGATACACAAGACAAACAAGATAAACCCACAAACCACAAGGAAAATATTCCCGTTTAAGAAATTCGTTCTCATGAAGACGAGCAATGCAGAAAGCGTCACAATAAACATAAAGATCATCGGGATGATCGTAAACCACGACTTCGTCCCTTTTTTTACAAGCCAGACGCTGACGGCCAGCAACGCCAACGCACCAAGCATTTGGTTAGCAGAACCGAACAGCGGCCATAAATCGCTCCACGTTCCCGAGAGCGCCAGCGCCGCCGCACCGACGACGATCACTCCTGTTGCTATATGAGGGTTGGCAAACGTCTTGGATCTTCCTTCCGCAAACTCTTGCACACCGTATCTCCCAAGCCGTGTCGCTGAATCTAACGTTGTCATGAGAAAAGCTGAAGCCGCCAGAGCGACAAAGGTCGTACCTGCCGCTTCTGGGATTCCGAAATGGCTCATAAAATACCCAAGACCGGCAGAGAAAGCCGGAATCGGCCCACCCAGCTCAACGAGTCGCTGTGTGAACTGCTCCGTCGTCAAATACGCTACCGAGCAGACAACAATCACCGCCAAAAATCCTTCAATCAACATCCCACCGTAGGCGATAAAACGGCCGCTTCGTTCGTTGTCGAGCTGCTTAGCTGTCGTGCCGCTCGCCACCAAGGAGTGGAAACCAGAAATCGCGCCGCAGGCAATCGTAATAAAGAGAATCGGGAACAACGGACCTAACTTCTCATTGTAAAAGCCGGTGAATCCGGCGAGCTGAAGCGTCGGATTCGCAAAAAGAATGCCGATAAACCCACCCAATATCATGCCATACAACAAATACGAGTTCAAATAATCACGCGGCTGCAAAAGCAACCAAACCGGCAACACGGACGCCACATAAGAATAAATGATCAGGAAAAACACCCAAAACGTCGCGCTCATTTTAATCGGGAACACCATGCCAATCCAAACGCAGGCGAACATGACAATGACACCAATGATGCTCGCCAACACAAAATTGACGCGCACTTGGTTGACAAAAAAGCCGAACAACATCGCGACGAGAATAAACAGTATGGAAGCAGTCGCTGCCGCCGGAACGTTGGCAAACGTATCGGCAACCAACACAATAAACACGCCAACAACAAGAATAATGGTCGCTGTAGAGAACGATAAAAACAAGGTTTGGCCGCGCTTGCCGATATACTCTTTAATGACCGTGCCGATCGACTGTGCCTTGTGTCGGATCGATGCTTGCAGCGAGGCATAGTCATGCACCCCGCCAAAGAAAATGCTTCCTAACACAATCCACAACACAGCCGGAATCCAACCGAATACCGCCGCGGAAATTGGACCGACAATCGGACCGCCGCCAGCGATCGTAGCGAAATGGTGTCCAAGCAAAACGGGACGATTGGTGGAAACATAGTCCTTCCCGTCCGCCATCTCCACGGCCGGCGTCGTCCGGTTTGGATCCACGCCGAGCTTGCGGTCAAGATACTTGCCATACGTAAAATAAGCGACAATAAAGGCAATCGCTGAAATTAGCAATAAGGCCACCGCGCTCATAGGCTAATTTTATCCTCCCTCATTAGAGTTTCGATCGACTTGACAAAAGACCTTCCCTTCGGGTGAATATGCACGTTTTTTTGATTAGGATGGAGAATGGCGATATACGTCTCAATCCACCCATGCCAGCCGAATTTTAAAAACTTCACTTTTCGAAACTTCCTCACCTCCTTCAAAACCGCGTCATCGAGCTTGCCATCGGCAATAATCAGACCAAGCACAATCGTGGACATATGTTCTGTATGTTCTTGAATAAATTGATGCTTATAGTGATCAATGACATCCTGAAATCGCCTGACAAATGGTAACGAGACGGGTTCGTTTGCGACAGTCGCAAAAACAAGTTGTTGATTTTCCACGCCGTACACTTTCATCTTTTTTGTTACCATATACCGTTCGTCTCTCCGCTTGTAGTGGGCAATAAACGCGAGGGGGAAATCGCTGATTTGTTCATCGCGGTATACATCAAAATATAACGTGAATTTGTTCGCTAACTCATGGGCAAAACGGGTCAACCGATCTCCCTCCATTCGTCCTCCCCCTCTTTAAAAATATTTGAACCCTTCCACCCGAATCGTTTGAAAAAAGGGTGGACCGGTCAGTTTCACTTTCAAATGGTTTTGCTTAAACTCCAGTCCTTTTTCGATAAAACACGTAATCCCGTGTTGAACAATCTTTTTGTAAAGGTTTTCATTTTCAGGTTTCTGAAATTCAATCCACACTTCCGATGCCGGAACACAACAATGGTTCGCTTGGAACTTTGAAATGGTCAACACACTTCCTTTCTGCCTCAGCCATTCCCTGGCCTTATCATCGATGCAAATAGAGTAATCCATCATTCATCCCGCCCATCAGCATCTTATTGTTTTTTCTGTATATTCTATACATTATATTATACATTAGTTTTATCTAAAAATATACCCCTTTTCTTTCCCCTATGCCAAGGAGTGATTTCATCGAAAACATGACGCAAAAATTAATGAACAAACCTTGTTGTTTAGAGTTCTCCAAAACTAGTGGCTAACAAACAGCGATGGCGAGAGGGAGTAAAACGTTGGATACAACCTGTTCCCCGTCTTCATTTGACGGCATTCTTAGCAGCGATGATACCGGACAACTCAAAGGCAATATCCCCCGCCGTCAATGTGTAACGTTGGTAATATCCATGATGGTTCAATAGGTAAATTTTTACATAAAGAGCACCACTTCACAAGAGGGAAGGCATTTTCTTTCCCGCAATCAGCATACGTTTTCAGCATCAACGACTAGGTTATGAAATGGTATCACATCCCGCCACGGATCAAAATCTTCGTCCAAAATCATCAACAAAAAAACATAGCACATTCCTTCAGAAAAGGGGATAGGGCTTTCTGAAAGAATGTGCAAAAAAACGGCTATCTTCCTCGATCGTGACGCTGAGGTTTTCATGGCTGATAAACTCAGGTTTTCTACCACCTTCTGCTCTTCTTCATCGTCCGCTTTCACTTCAGAAAACGACCTTTTACGATGACTTCACCAGCAACGCACAGCACTCGACATGCGCGGTATGCGGGAATAAATCAACCGGCTGGACGATTTTCAATGTATAGCCAAATGGAACCAATTCGACCATATCTGCTGCCAACGTTTCTGGGTTGCACGAGACGTAAACGACCCGCTCCGGCTGCGCCCGGCCGATTTTACGCATCACCTTCCCGCCTGCCCCTGAACGCGGAGGATCCAAAAGCAACAGCTCCGGCCGTCCGAACTGTTCGAGCACCTCATCGATGCCGCGCCGGGCATCCCGCGCCAAAAAGTACGTGTTGTCGATGCCGTTGTCTTTCGCATTGCGTTTCGCCGATTCGATTGATGTTTCCACAATTTCAATGCCGGCTAACGCCTTGACCCGCTTGGCAAACGGCAAAGAAAACGTGCCAACCCCGCAAAAGAGGTCGATCATTTTTTCGTGCGGCTGCGGATTTCCCATCTCCAACGCCAGCTCGACCAATTTGGCCGCTTGCACCGGGTTCGTTTGGAAAAACGTGTCAAACCACAGACGGTAGCGAAACCCGCACAACTCGTCATAAATGAAATCACGACCGACCAACACATGGGTTTGTTCGGCTTGAGTGCGGTCGGCCCACGCCCGGTTTTCCAGCCAAAGCAAGCTTTTCACTTCCGGGAGCGCCTTCGTGATCCGCTCCGTCAAATCGGCTGCCGCTTCTTGTAGATCCCCTTCCGGCGCCTCGGTCGCGAAAAGGGCCACCATGACTTCCCCGGTCGCAAACGACTCGCGCACCATGAGATGGCGAAGCAACCCTTCATGCGTATCCTTATGATACCCAGGCAGCCGATGATCGCGTGCCCAACGCGCCACCTCCATGGCCGCTTTGACGATCTTCTCGCCAGCAATGAGGCATGTCTCCAACGAAATGACTTGCCGGAAGTTCCCGTGCTCATGCAGTCCAAGCAACCCTTCCGGAGAAAACGTAAACTCCATTTTATTGCGGTAATGCCACGGATGTTCCATTCCGATCGTCCCGCGGACAACGTTCGGGTCAAATCCGTGTTGCTCCAAGAGCGCCTTCACATGCTCCGTTTTATGGCGCAGCTGCCCTTCATAATGCCAGTGCTGCCAGACACAGCCGCCGCAACGGTCAAAGTGCGGACACGGTGGCGCAAGCCGTTCCGGATGCGGCTCGATCACTTCTTCCAGCCGCGCCTGAACTCTGCGCCGTTTTGGCTCATCGACAACGACTCGCACCTTCTCACCCGGCAGTGTAGACGGAATGGCCAGTTTCATCTTCTTTCTCTTTCCGTCCTCTTCATGCCAAACGGCAGCTTGTCCAATTCCTTTTTTATCCAACTGATGAACTTCTGCCACAAACGAATGGTTCGTCACACCGCCCAATGGGTTCCCTCCTTTTCGACATGAATCAGCTTGATTTCATTCTTGAGTGTATTGTACACTTTGTCACAACGGACTTATGCTTGGCGGAAACATACGTTTTTCATTATAACAAGGAACGCCTTTCATTGAAAACGGCAGAACATCATTCCCGATCGATGGGAGCTGCATTCGTTTTCATTTGCTTTTAACACTAAATTCATATCCTCGCGGAAGCAAGGTTAGTGAGCCGTCGAAGAGCCGGGCGCGAAACGAGGTACAGATTGCATCCCGAACCCCTTGCCGAATTGAAAACATGGCTTTCCTTCTTTGAACCGTATTGGGATGAACGGCTCATAGCTCTCAAACAGTGGGTGGAAACAGACGAAAAGCCCTGATGACGACAAAATCGCATCATATTCGCCGGTTTCAATGACGACGAACAGCTGCATCTTATAGAGGAAGGAGAACGGGAAGATGGATCCTTTCATCTCTTGCCCGCAGTGCAAGAATCCGATTACTGTTAAAGATGTCATGCAATTTTCTTCACCTTGGACCATGAAATGCCCGTATTGCGATGTGAAGCTGAAAGAAACGAGAATCACGCCAGTTTTGCTGCTGGCCGCAGCCTGCATCGTCCCGTTGTTTCTTTTCCTGACAGTCCAAATCAAGGCGTTTGCAGCATCTTATTGGCCCGTGATCGAACACGTGCCAGCAATCGTCGTGTTTCTCGTCACACTTTATCCCCTTTATCGGATGTATGAGCGGGCAAACGCCACCATTCTGTGCAAAAAGGGACGCTTTCAGGTGAAGAAAAAAGGATGACCTCCGAAAAATGAATTCGTAGAAAAAGGTTCTCTAGAAGGCCGGTGAATTAATGGGGCATAGACTTCCCTCATATCGAATTTTGGGGACCATTCTCCCCGCCATTTGGCGCCAAAGGACGGGAGGACGAGCAGGACTTCCTGCCCCAAATTCCATTTTTGCGCACGCCAAAGAGCCGGTCTCCCCTCGTTTTTTTCGAAACCGGCACAATCGCTTCAGATTTTGCACGACGGCGGTCAACAGCGCCTGTTCTTCCATGGCGTAAAGGCCTCGGCTTCGGGCCCGGTCCAGCCCATGACATTCCTTCCCTTCGGCAAACACATGCTCACAACGCGTGCGAAGGGCTTGAATGGATCGATAACCGCCCTGTTGCTGAATGAGCCTCGCTTGGTTGCGAATCTGAACTTCCCGGACTTTCGCCTGGCGTTGTGCTTCCTGAGCGGGATCCTTCGCCCGGCGCTTCCAGGTTGGAATTTCTTCCATCTCCTTGCGGCGCAGCGACACGAGCGGCGTGATGCCTTGGACGAAGAGCTCTTTCAAATACTCCGTGGTGCCATACGCTTTGTCTGCGGACAAGGTTCGAATCGTGATCGACGGGTGGCGAAACCGAATGGAAGCCAGCTGCTCCAAACTCGTCTCCCGCTCCGCCGTTCCGGTGGCGAGGCTGGCTCGTCTGGACAAAATCACGCGCGACTGGACGTCGATGACGTCGTGCACCAGATACCGAGGATACGCTTCCTGTCCTTTGCCTTTCTTGTACAACCGGGCATCCGGATCCGTCACGCTTCGATGGGTTTGGTTGGAAAACGTAGTTCCACGGAAGTTTCCTCGTTCTCCGGCATGGACGCGTTCCCCTGATGGGGGAGACGGAGAAGGCGGGTCGTCATCGGGATCCCGGTCCGCCTCCGGGGACTCGGCCTGTTCATCTTCCCGGGCGGTGCGGGCGAGGTAGTCCTCCAACGGTTCCACCGGAGCGAGCTTGACTTCCCGCAAGCTGTGGATCGAAGCATTCGCCCGCACTTGAGTGCCATCGGCCGCCGCATGCACATCCGGCGAGACCAGCCCTGCCGCGATGCACTGATCCACCACGTAGGTCATCAGCCGATCAAAGATTCCGTGTTGGCGCCAGCGCTTCCGTGTTTTGACGAGCGTCGTTCGATCCGGCAGTGTGGGGTGATGAGGATCCGGATGGAGCACGGATTCAAAGTCGAGACCGCAAAACCACAAGTATCCGGCATGCATGGGGAGGATCTCATACAACTCCCGCTCGGAGTGGTCGAACAAATACGATAGCAGCATCAGGCGAAGCAGCCGTTCCGGATCCGCCGCCGGACGACCCGTTTTTTCCGTGTACAGGGGAGCCACCCAATCGTGAATGACGGAAAAGTCAACTGCTTCGTTGATTTGGCGCAGGATATGATGTGGGGGAACCAGTTCCTCCATGTCGATGACTTGAAACAGACGAGGCTGAGTCGAAGGATGTTTGGGGGCTTTCATGATCTGCTCACGCTCCATTCAAAGATTCTTCTTCCTTTTTCGACATAAGCCCCCTACATCCCTGCCTTGGCGTGTACTTTTTCACCGGCCTTCTAGGAGGCTGGTGATTTAACGGGGTATACAGCTTTCCAATGTCATTTCTCAATTAGAAAAACCTTGTTGTATCGGGCCTGCTTTTCAATCATTCTTCCATTGATGAAGGGAATCAGCGGTTTTTCACCAGCCTTCTAGGGGATCGATGGTGATAGAAAAAGGGTGTCCTAAAAGCAACGGGACACCCTTGACTGCTAGAAGACTGGTGAACAATCGCCCCATCTTCACGGCAAAACTTTTTTAGGAAAGCAAAATCAAACGAGGCAAGACTCCTCCGCTTCAGGAACGATCGATTTCGCGCCGTATGCTCTCAACACCACGAACCTCACCAACGTCCGGTGAACCTTAGACACGGATTGCTTCAACAAGGCGATCATCATAAAGCTTCCTTTTGCTTTTCTTCGGCTTTCTTATACCCATTTTCCCAAAACGTCGCGTTTTTGATTCCGTATTTTGACGAATTGAACTCTGGATCTTTGCCTTGCTTCAATTGTTCTTCGTAATCTTTCAGGGCAAGATAAGCCGGTTTAAACAACAATAAAATCGCGATCAAGTTCAGCCAGACCATAATGCCGAGCCCGATATCGCCCATGGCCCACGCGGTTGTCGCCGTTTTGACCGTTCCATAGAACGTGGCAGCCAAAAAGATGATTTTTAAAGCCAAAAAGGCAATTCCTCGATGTTTGCCACGCACAAGATAGGCGAGGTTGGTCTCGGCAATATAGTAATAGGCGTACATCGTCGTAAACGCGAAGAAGAAGAGAGCAATCGCGACAAACGCCGATCCAAATCCTGGAAGCAGCGTGTCAACCGCAGCCTGTGTATAGCCAGCGCCCGGTTCGACTCCCTCGAGATGGACAACGATTGGTTCCCCTGTTTTTTCATTAATGACATTGTATTGATTGGTAAATAAAATCATCAGCGCAGTCGCCGTCACCACTAAAAATACATCCAAATAGATCGAAAACGCTTGCACCAGCCCTTGTTTGGCCGGATGCGACACTTCGGCCGCCGCTGCCGGGTGAGCACCTGTCCCTTGACCGGCTTCATTGGCATAAAGACCGCGTTTGACGCCCCACATGACAGCTGACCCGATAATGCCTCCAAATACTTGTTCCGCTCCAAACGCACTTTTAAAAATCAAACCAAAAACCTCAGGAATTTTTTCAAAATTCACCGCAATGATCGCAATAGCGACCAACAAATAGCCAAGGGCCATAAACGGAACAACGATTTCGGCCGTCTTCGCGATTCGCTTGACCCCTCCAAAAATCGTAAAGCCAAGAAGCGCAATGACGATTATGCCTGTCACCAGTTGCGGAATGCCAAACGCATTGTGAAAGCCATCGGCAATCGAATTGGCCTGAATTCCCGGCATTAACACCGCCATGGCAAGAAGGATGGCAGCGGCGATGACGACCGCAAACCATTTCCAACCAAGGCCTTTTTCAATATAGAAAGCCGGACCGCCTCGGTACTGCCCATCTTGCTCTTCTTTGTAAATTTGCGCCAGCGTGGACTCGACATACGCCGTCGCCGCTCCGATAAACGTAATGACCCACATCCAAAAGACGGCGCCCGGCCCTCCGTAAGCGATTCCCGTCGCCGTCCCGGCGACATTCCCTACCCCAATGCGGCCGGATAACGACATCGTCAACGCTTGGAACGAGGACACCCCCGCATCAGAACCCTTCCCCGTCGTCACCAGCCGCACCATTTCTTTCACATGACGAATCTGCAAAAACCGGGTGCGAATACTAAAATACACTCCACAAAAAACAATAAAAAGAATTAAGAGAGGGCTCCATAATAACTCATTCACCGTCTCAACAAGTTTGTCAATCAAATTCATCCCTCCTCATTGATTCAGTTGCTTTTGTTGTATAACACACGGCTAAGCTATATTATAAATATCGCATATTTCTGTTTCAATAATTTTTTATAATAGTTTTTTTTCATATTTTCTGAATGATATTTCCCCTTTCCTATAGAACATCAATGGGTACAATCACAAAGGAATCACCGCGGAAAACAGGAGTAAAACGTTACGGATGCGCCAAGTTTCTTATAAACGGCTGAAATAGAGGAACATGCGCTCGACTCAATCCCTCTCTGTTGGCCAAATGAAGGAGAAAAGCAACCAAAACAGCCAAAAACATAAGCGGTTGAATGGGGAGATCAGTGGAAGCAACACAAGGGTATGCTATGGACAGCTGTAGGCGTAACAGTTGTCTCCATTCCTCATAGGTACGATAAAAACAATAAAATACCGCGAAAAATCTCGTCGTTGCCGTGGGTTTCAATCCCTTATAGGTACGATAAAAACTCACAGTATTCCATGTTTGTGTACCTTGTAGCCGCCACTGGTTTCAATCCCTCATAGGTACAATAAAAACATACGCTTTGTACGGCATTGGTTCGGTGGCAGCGATGTTTCAATCCCTCATAGGTACGATAAAAACACGCTGGCAAGGGAACGGGGTTTGAAACGTACGTGTAGTTTCAATCCCTCATAGGTACGATAAAAACTGTTCAATATGTCGCGATCAGCTATCTGGCCATCCTCAAGTTTCAATCCCTCATAGGTACGATAAAAACCAAGAGGGAGAGACGGCGGTGTTTGAAGATGGAAGGTTTCAATCCCTCATAGGTACGATAAAAACCCATCCAAGCCTATATTGATTCGTTAGGTGAGGAGGAAGGTTTCAATCCCTCATAGGTACGATAAAAACGAAGCTCACGCGCGTGGGGTGGCGAAGTTTTTAGGGTGTTTCAATCCCTCATAGGTACGATAAAAACGTTGACAAGCGGGACAAAAAACGTCCCGCTTCCTAGTTTCAATCCCTCATAGGTACGATAAAAACATATAGTACATACGTTCGTATATATACAGACACATAGGAGTTTCAATCCCTCATAGGTACGATAAAAACGCTTGACAACGGCGAGCCGATATGGTACGCTTGAGTGTTTCAATCCCTCATAGGTACGATAAAAACGGTCGGCGAGTGCCGTCACTGCGGTGCTGAACTATAGTTTCAATCCCTCATAGGTACGATAAAAACACTGGACAATCCGATGTGCAATTCATCATCGGCTAGTTTCAATCCCTCATAGGTACGATAAAAACCTCCTCCCGAGTTGGATTTGGGAGGAGGCAAAGGAGTTTCAATCCCTCATAGGTACGATAAAAACTCCCAAAAATTGTTGTCATATCAAGCTTTTTCCCTTAAACGCCATCCTCAGAATAACACGTTTCGAAGATTCTGTCAATCAAGTTCATCCGTCATGGCTGTAGGGATCAAGCGATCAAAACCAATGTCGTCGACCCCCTGGGGTTTTTGCACGATTGGAGGTCGACGACAAGTGAACGGATCCGCCATCTGCGTTTCGCTTGGAGAAGGGGCTTCAAGCGATTGGGGCGTGTTCCCCATCAGCCCTTTCTGCTTCCCTTTGTTCCGAAAGTATCCATTCTCACCACCACTGATCCGATTCATTGATGATGGCTAACGGCCTTCCTCGCTCGCCTGCTCAGCGGGCGGTCGGACTGCCCATTTCTTGAGGCGGGCACTTCTTTTGGACATGACGTTCAATCGAGATCAGTTGTTTGGCGTTTACATCCGCCATTGCAATTTCGCCACACACTCGACATGCGCCGTATGGGGAAACATGTCGACCGGCTGGACTTCGATCGTTTCGTAACCCCCATCCTCTAAAATGCGCAAGTCGCGAGCCAAGGTAGCGGGGTTGCACGAGACGTAGACGACGCGCGGCGGTTTCATGGCGATGATCGTCTCAAGAAGCGTGGCGTCGCAGCCTTTGCGCGGCGGGTCGACGACGAGACAGTCAGCCCGGACGCCTTCCTGATACCAACGTGGGATGACGTCTTCGGCGGCGCCGACTTCGAAGGTGACGTTCGTGATGCCGTTCAGCTCGGCGTTGCGCTTGGCGTCTTCGATCGCTTCGGGAACGATTTCGACGCCGTAGACATGCTTCGCTTTTTTGGCTAAAAAGAGCGAGATCGTGCCGATGCCGCAGTAGGCATCCATGACCGTCCCCGTTCCGGTGAGTTCGGCGTATTCGAGCGCTTTGTCATACAGCACTTTCGTCTGTTCCGGGTTGACTTGATAAAACGAGCGGGCGGAGATGGCGAATTGGATGTCACCGATGCGGTCGGTGATGAACTCGCTTCCCCATAACACCCGCGTGTTAGCGCCGAAAATGACGTTCGTCCGCTCGGGGTTGATGTTTTGCACGATCGATTTGACGTTCGGAATGGCGCGGATAATGTCGCGAACGATCTCTTGTTCGTGCGGCAAATGGTCGGTGCGGGTGACGAGCACGACCATCACCTCGCCTGTTGCCGCGCCGTAGCGAGCGACAATGTGGCGGAGGACACCGCGGTGGGTGAGTTCATCGTACGGCGGGACGCCGTAGCGCGCGGCGATCCGTTTCACCGCTTGGACGACGATGTCGTTTTTCTCCTGCTGGATGAGACAGGCGTCCATGTCGATGATTTCGTGGCTGCGCTCTTTGTAAAACCCGGCGACCAGCCCCCCTTCGCGCTCGCCGACCGGCACTTGCGCCTTGTTTCGGTAGCGCCACGGGTTCTTCATCCCGATGACGGGATGGACGGTGACGTGTTCTAGCTTGCCGATGCGGGCGAGCACTTCTTTCACTTGCTTCTCTTTCGCCTTCAGCTGGCCTTCGTAGCTCAGGTGCTGCAGCTGGCAGCCTCCACATTGACGATAGACAGGGCACAGGGGCTCGACGCGGTCGGGGCTCGGTTCGTACAGCTCGATGAGACGGCCGTACCCGTATCCTTTTTTCACTTTGATCACCTTCACTTTGGCCCGCTCGCCAGGAAGCGCGTTTTTCACGAACAACGGAAAGCCGTCCACTTTCGCCACGCCGAGCCCGTCATGCGTCAAATCGGTGAATGTGACGTCATAATAGTCATTTTTGGCGACTGGTGCTTGTTGTTTCGCCATATCGTTCCCCTTTCTGCCGATTCGTGTAAGGTTAGCGTACCCTTGGGGGCGTCATCACATAAGAAAAGAACAGGCTTATGACCCTGTTCTTACTTGTTCCGCCTTTTCTTTTGGCATCAACACTTCGAGATGGCGGTATAAGTTGACAAACTCGCCCGGAAGCATGCCCCCGAATTCGCCGTCTAAGTTCAGCTGCATCGGTGAGCGGACTTTCACCCGATTCGCTTTCGTGTAAATGATATGCGGGTCGTTAATGTGCTCCCCGCGCGCCGCCAGCGTCACAAGGCGGACAAATTCGGCCAAATTCGTTTTCTTGACGATGATGAGGTCAAACAGGCCGTCATTCAGTGACGAGTCGGGCGCCAGCTTTTCAAAGCCGCCGACCGAGTTGGTCAGCGAGACTAAAAACATCATGATTTCGCCTTCAAACAGTTTGCCGTCATATTCAATGCTCGCTTCAGTGGCGCGAATGGACGGAAGCATTTCCATCCCTTTCAAATAATAGGCCAGCTGACCGAGCATCGTTTTGAGTTTGCTTGGCACTTCGTAGGTGAGCTCCGTCAGACGGCCGCCGCCCGCGATATTGATGAAATAGCGTGTTTTGTCTTCGTTCGTCACACAGCCGATGTCGATCGCCACCGGCTCGCCCGTGGTGACCACCTCGCACGCTCCTTCAATCGTACGCGGCACGCTGATGGCGCGGGCGAAATCGTTCGTCGTTCCCACCGGGATGACTCCCAGTTTGGGCCGGTACGGTTGATGAGCCAGTCCATTGACCACCTCGTTGATCGTTCCGTCGCCACCGGCGGCGATCACGAGGTCAAATTCGCGCTCCACCGCTTGCCGAGCAGCTTTTGTCGCATCTCCCGGACCCTCGGTGGCATGGCACGACGTTTCGTAGCCCGCTTTTTCCAACTGAACGAGCACATCGGGCAAATGGCGCCTAAACTGCTCGCGGCCCGATGTCGGATTGTAGATGATTCGAGCTCGTTTCATTGTCCTCAACCTACTTCCTTTTTTCCATTCCACCCGTTCCCATCATAGCGAAATAATGCTTGAAGCGCAACTCCGAAGAATGTCGTGAACATTGGCCGATATGGACGCGAAGGAAATGCTCTTTGTGCGATAACCCGAACCTTCCCCCTTTTATCGTGGGAAACAAGCGCCCTTTGTTCGATAAACCGAACGTTTCCCGATTTATCGCAGGAAAGAAGCGCTCTTTGTTCGACAAATCGAGCTTTGCTGCGATTTGCCGTGGGAAGGAAGCGCTTTTTGTTCGAAGAACCGAGCTTTTCCCCGATTTATTGTGGAAAAGAAGCGCTCTTTGTTTGACGATCCCAACTTTCCCCCATTTATCGCGGGAAACAAGCGCCCTTTGTTCGATCAAGGGCGCTTGACACTGTTTATGACTCGCTCGCATTCGCCTGTTCGGAAACAGTTGGCTTGGCCGTGACGGCCGATGATGCGCCGCTCGTTGTGAGATTCTCAAGCAGCTGCTTGACATCGATGCCGGTCGATGCTTTTAGCGTCTCTTGCAGGCTCGCCATTAAGTTCGTCGCATATCCCGTGACGCGGTTGGCGCCGCCGTTTGTTCCCGATCCCGTATCGACGATCGTCAGCTTCTCGATGTTCGCAAGCGGGCTCGCGACTTGTTTGGCGTATTCCGGAAGCATCTTGATGATCATGTCGAGCACGGCCGCCTGGCCATAGCGTTCGAACGCTTCGGCAATCTTTTGTTTCGCTTCCGCTTCGGCGAGACCTTTCAGGCGGATAATTTCCGCTTCCGCCTCCCCTTTCGCTTTCTCGGCCTCGGCTTTCGCCAGCCCGTCGAGACGGATCCGCTCGGCTTCCGCTTTGGCCAGCGTCTCAACGCGGTATTTTTGCGCGTCGGCTTCAGCGATTTGTTTCGCCTTTTCCGCCGCCGCTTTCTGTTCGATCGCGTAGCGTTCGGCATCGGCTTTTTTCTTCACTTCCGAGTCGTATTGCCGCTCGCGGCGCAAAATTTCTTTTTCTTCAAGCTCGATTTGTTTTTGCCGCTCAATGATTTTAATTTGCATTTGTTGGGCCGTCACTTCTTGTTTGGCTTTCGCTTCTTCAAGATGATACGCTTGGTCGGCGCGCGCTTTGGCGATGTCTTGTTCGCGGCGGAATTCAGCGAGCTTGAGCTGGTTGATTTTTTCCGCTTCGGCGATTTCCGTCAGCCGCTCGAGTTCCGCTTTGCGTGCTTCTTTATCCGCTTCGGCCCGCTTGATGCGCGTCTCTTTTTCCGCTTCAGCCGTCGCAATATCAGCGTCGCGCTTCACTTGGGCGATGCGCGGCTTCCCGAGCGCGTCAAGATAGCCGTTTTTGTCGCGCACGTCTTTGATCGTGAACGAGACGATGACAAGCCCCATTTTCGCGAGATCTTGCGAGGCGACGCGCTGCACTTCTTGCGAGAATTTGTCGCGGTTTTTGTAAATTTCCTCCACCGTCATCGACCCGAGGATCGAGCGGAGATGGCCTTCAAGCACTTCACGCGCTTCATTTTCCATATCTTGGCGTGTTTTGCCTAAAAACTGCTCAGCCGCGGTCGCGATTTCGCTGATCGAACTTCCAACTTTGATGATCGCCACTCCATCCGCCATGACGGGCACGCCTTGTTCCGTATACACTTCCGGCGTTTGCACGTCGAGCTTGATCGACAATAAACTGAGCGGCTCGGCCTGCTGGAAAATCGGCACGACAAACGTGCCGCCGCCGCGGACGATTTTAATTTTGTTTCCCGATTCGTCCACGTGGACGTTTTTGTTTCCTAAGTAGCTGCCGGTGACAATAAGCGCCTCATCCGGCCCGACCGTGCGGTAGCGGGCGATAAAAATGGCAATGAGTCCGACGAGAAGCAAGACGACAACACCAATGACAATCAACCATGGCGCAACCATGACAGGTCCCCTTTCTTTGTTTTAGATGGAAAGATGATACGGATCGTGCCTCGTCACCACAGCGACGCCGTTTTCCATTTGCACGATGATGACCTCTTCTCCTGACGGAATGGCTTCATTGTTTGCGCTTTTCGCCGCTTTGGCCACCACACCGCTTTGACGGGAGATGAGAATTTCACCAAACCCATCCGGCGGCACGGACACGATCACCTTCGCCAGCGACCCTTCCAAGTCGGCATCCGTATACCCAAGCGACGCCTCAGCCGACCGAAGCGGCAAAAAAACGAAAAAGTGCAAAAGCAATACCACGACAAGCGCCACACCGACACTCAGCCCCACGATCCACCGGGACGCCCAATCGGTATACCATTCCGCCAACAAACCGACCGCGCTCGCGACGATGAAAAATGATAAGACGAGCTGCGGGCTGAACAGCGGATGGTCGGCCACATCGAACAGACCGTCAAGCACATCGCTGAAGAAAAAATACAACACCGTCAGCAACGCACTAACCACCAGCACCGCGCCGTATACGACTTCAGGCGGATAGCCGAACACCATCTCCTCCCCCTCCTTCCCTGTCAACAATTCATACGACCGAAGCACCAGTTGGTTTCATCATTTTTCCATCAGCATCAAAATTCGACAAATTCTTTCCTCTTTCCTGCCTTTCAGCCTTTGATTTCAAAAACACCGCCGCCGTATTCTTCCGATCGCTATCTTCAGCTATGACGCCACCCGTCATGAACCTTCCTCTTTCACTGTGGAGTTTCCGTTTTGGACCGTTCTCGATTTCCGTTTTTTGACCATAGAATTGCGCAAACTCCCGTGGCGCGAGTACATCCGCCATGACAACCCGGTCGCCGCCGCTCTGTTAAGCAAAATGGGGTATAACTCACATTTCGCACCCTAACAGGATGGAAAGAAAGGATTTTTTAGGCTCTTCACCACAAAATGTACTTGACAAAAAACGTTTTTCATGATAAGAACGTCAAAAAGATTGATTACCATTTTTTGTTATTTTTGTTCAACCGGGAGGGATAATATCATGTTTGTTCCTAAAAGTCAAGTACATCTTTCGGTGATGAACCGATATAATCCATAGCTGTAAGGCGCCTTACATACTATATTTTAAAATAGGAGTGTGAGGAAAATGGAACAAAAAGTAGTAAACTTAGAATCTGTATTAAAAAATAATAATATGCAGGAGTTAGACTTAAATGAATCTATTGAAGTTGACGGAGGAGTTTTACCAGCTCTAGCTGGGGTAGGAGCAGGATTCCTTAAAGTTGCTGGTTATGTAGGAGCTGGTGCTACAATCGTTGGTGCTGGTTATGCTGTCGGAAGATGGGTAGGTAGACACTTTTAATTTAATAGACTAGGAGGATAGGGGTTAGCATGTCTAAATTAGAAATTGCAAATGCAAGAGATTTAACGGAACAAGAACTAAGAGAAACTGACGGCGGTTGGGTGCCTTGGGCAATTGCTGGAGGGCTTTTCATAATTGGTGGAATCGCTGGTTACATGGATCAAAAACAAGAAAATAAAAAAAATAAATGTGGAAAATAAAAATTATATAAAAGTAAATCAATTGGGGATGGTTTAAACTATTCCCAATTGATTTTGTTAGGAGAATTGGTATGTTAAGCCTAAAAAGATACATTTGTGTAAAACAGCATGATGAAAAAGACTGTGGAGCTGCATGTTTAGCAACTATTTCTAAACATTATGGTTTAAAAGTACCAATTTCTAAAATTAGAGAAATTGCAGGAACTGATAAGCAAGGTACTAATGTTTATGGCTTAATCAAAGCTGCAGAACATCTTGGTTTTTCTGCTAAAGGGGTAAAAGCTAATCCTGATGCTTTAAAAGAACGATTCCCTTTACCGGCTATAGCTCATGTAGTAATTGATGGTAAATTACTTCATTATGTTGTTATTCATGAAATAAGAAATGACAAAATGATTATTGCCGACCCAGGAAAGGGAATTGTTAAGTATAAAATTGAAGAGTTTTTAAAAATCTGGACTGGAATTTTGATATTAATGGTTCCTTCAGAAACATTTAAAAAAGAAGATCAAATACAAAGTACTTTTTCTCGTTTTTCGCATGTAATATTTGCTCAGAAATCTTTACTAACTCATATCATTATTGCCTCTTTTATAATTACACTTTTTGGTATTTTAGGCGCCTTTTATTTTCAAATAATTATAGATGAAATACTTCCCAATGGTATCAAAAGTACGTTACATATAATCTCTATTGGATTAATAATAATGTATTTGTTTCAGGTAATATTATCAGCATTTAGACAATATTTATTACTTTACCTTGGGCAACGTCTAAGCATATCTATTATGTTAGGTTATTATAACCATGTTTTAAAACTTCCTTTAAATTTTGGGTCTTCACCATTTTCTGTGATTTCCACTCAATCCTAGAAACATGTTAGCTGGATGAAATAGGTTCATCAGTCAGGATCCTTCTTCCGCATACAGACCACGAAGTTGGTAGAATGGAAACAGTCAAGTGCTTTCCTTGACGGGTTCCATTCTACCAACGATCATATCGATAGCGGAAGAAGGGAGCGTTTAGGCAGCCTGACTACCTGTAGTGTTCCCTGTACACTCCAGAAATACACGCAAACGAAACCGTTCCCGATTTCGATAGCCATATGCCCGGCGTTTGATGTTTTTGATCTTGTGATTCGTTCCCTCGATTCGGGCATTGGTATAGGGGCACAAAAAGTAGGAAAGAATCGGCTCCTTCCACCTTTCAAGCGTGTTGGCTGCTTCCTGAAAAGAAGCAAAAGGGCTCTGTTTGGCTAACTGAATCCATTCTTCCAAGCGTTCCTTTGCTTCATTATATCCATCGGTTCGGTAAAAATCCCGAAACAACTCTTTCAGATAATAAGCAATGGAAAGTGCCGGATACTCCTCCAAGATATCGTCTAATCGAAGCCGTTGGTCCTTACGAAGCTTTTCACAGCCTTTCAAGAGAAGATATCGAGCCTTTTTCAATGGAGAACATTCCTTTCTTGCTTGATCCAAGGCTTGTGTCACTTTTTGAACCACATGGTACTTATCGATGACAATCGAAGCAGATGGAAACAGGGCACGAACCGCCTTATGATAAGGTTCCCACATGTCAAGAATCACCGTTTGAACCCTTTCTTTCGACAGGACCTTTTGGCTCAACAAGTGGATAGCGGAGTCACATTGGCGATCGGCATGCATTCCCATGACGGATCCAGCTTTGGCATCCATCAATATGGTTTCATACTGATGTCCCTTTTTTACAGCGATTTCATCTAAGCTAAGCACCATCTCTTCTTGAGAAGATGTTTCTATCGCTGTCTGACGCTCTTTTGCTTTTTTCGATGCGATGGAGTAATAGATGCGTTCCAATGTCGTATATGGGATACGGTGCTTTCGGCTCACCTCTTGAATGGTGGAACCTTCACAAAGTTCATACAAGTACTCACAAAATCGGTTGGTGTAGTGCTGATTGGGTTGAACCGATTCCAAAGAGGCGGAAAACACTTGAGAGCAATTCCAGCACCGATAGCGCTTTATTTTCACGAACAAGTACACCGGTTGATGGAAAATCGCCAAATCCCGTACTTTTCTTGTCCGTCTGTCGTGGACAGAGGAAGTGGCAAACCCACAATGAGGGCAATGTTCCTGTGTCTCTGTTTTCTCTACATGAATCGCATAACCATAGGAATGAAGTTCTTGTTTAATCACTTTAAATTCTGGCAATCCTAGTGGTATAGAAAGCACTTACGAGACCTCCTTAATGTTGATTTCACCGCTAACATTATTGCCAGGATCTCGTCAGTGCTTTCTCTTTTTTGTCACTAAATCACAAAATTTGGTGATGAACCAATTTTTATAACTTACCTAATAACAAAAGTGGGTATTTAGAGGGTAAGATTATACATATAAACCCTGATGCCACATTCACACAAAATGGTGAGAAATTCCATTTAATTAAAGCTAGTATAGAAGAGAAACCTCTATATAACTATAAAGGTGATAAACTTTACCTCAAAAATGGAATGTCAACAGATGTTTCTATAATAACTGATAATAAAAGGATAATTTATTATTTATTGGTTCATCACCGAAAGATGTACTTGACTTTTAGGAACAAACATGATATTATCCCTCCCGGTTGAACAAAAATAACAAAAAATGGTAATCAATCTTTTTGACGTTCTTATCATGAAAAACGTTTTTTGTCAAGTACATTTTGTGGTGAAGAGCCTATTTATTGGAAAAAATTAATTTTACAAATTAAAGCGCACTTTTATAGCCGCGCTTTTTAATTTGTTTTTACCTCTCCTTTATTCTCTGGACATTCACACAGTACATCTCACATTTCGCACCCTAACAGGGTCCCGAGTTCGACAGTGACTAGGCAAACAAAATGCCTCTCATCCCTTGATACCAAAGGGACGAGAGGCATTTGGGCATACGTTGGGCGTGTATCTAGGCGCGAGGATGAATACCTAGAATCTTCGGAGGAGGCTCCAGCCCTAGAGCCGCAAAGAATTGAGCCTGTTTAGTCGTCAGTTCGGTTCGTTGATAAAGGTCACCGTTTTTTGAAGAAAAATGTCCAAGCATGAGACGTTCGCATTCGTCCCTTACTTTCGGCCACGATTCATGGGTTCGAATCTCCACGATCCGAACCAGCAAGAGAGCGAGCCAGCTGAGCAGCACGTGCGCCCGAATGCGATCTTCCAAGCGATGATACATAGGCCGCCATTCCAATGTGGACTTCAATGTCCGGAAGGCCTGCTCGATATCCACCAATTGCTTATATCCAAGCGCGACATCTTCGGCAGACAAGGTGTCATCGGATGTCCGGATGAGATATTTGCCATCGTACTTTTCCGCGTCACGAACCGCCTGCTTGTCGATGCGAAGGGTTCCGTCCTTCAACTGGCGCAAGTATTTTCCGTAGGACGGATGGGAACGCAACCGGCAGGTCGCCTTATGATGGGCCTCGTTTGGGAGTTGGCGAAGCCCTTCTAACTCCTCTTTCAGCGATTCGAGCAGCGTTTCCCGCTCCTTACGTTGGCGCTCGGCTTCGCTGGGATTGTACACGAGAACATAGCGCTGACGCGCTTCTCCGTCTCCTACGGTGATTTCCTTGATATGCAAGTTCTCTCGGATTTGTTGGTAGCGCCCGCGACGGCTTAAGGCCTCTTCGACAGCGGCTTTGCCGGACCGCATTTTTTCGCCGACAATGTAATGTCCTCCTGCCTGTTGTAAGGTTCGCAAGTTTTCTTCAGATGAAAATCCGCGATCCATGACACTGATGACACGACCGAGCTTCCAGCCGATGAGATCGTGTTTGACTTGTTTGATGACCGTCATGTCCATCGTATTGCCTGGCCATACCCAAGCGCGAATCGGGACTCCTTCCCGGGTGACGGCCAGCCCAATGACGATTTGGACAAGATCGGGTCGCTTGTCTTTGGAAAATCCCTGCTTTCGAAGGGATTCCTCTTCCGGTGTTTCGGACGGATCGACTTCGAAATAAGACGAAGTCGTATCAAAATAAAGCAAATCGACTTCCAGATTCAATAAGTCAGCTACAGCATGGAACACTTGACGTTCCAAGTCCGATTGCACGATCAGCAGTTCATTCATCGCTCGGTACAGCTGATGGCTGGCGACCTCGGGAAGATGGGGAATATACACGTCCTTCTCCACCCACTCCTCCATCGCCAGCTTGCTTGATGGATGAAGGGCTCGATTCGCCACCATGGCAAAAATCAGCCGTTCCAGCGGAATTTGATGATGCCGGGAGGCAAACAAGGAATGGAGAATGTCTCCCAATCCCAGCTGTCTCCAGAGCTGATCCAAGAGCCAAACGCCGCCTAGGCGTTTGCTTGACTGAAACTGAAAGCCATCCGACACTTCTTCTGCCAACGCCTCGATTTCCCAAGCCTGCTCCGGAGAAAGGAATCGTGAAATGCTTTTGGCCAGACGCTCCAAGACAGCGCGATCCACTTCGTCTTCGCGCCCAAACGAATAAATCACCTTCGCTTTCGCATATTTGGCCTTCGGATCCCATTCATTGTGAGCAAGCTGGAGATAGGCGACGGTTGTTCCATCTTTGTTTTTGCGTGTAACTCGTCGTATGTACATGCCTATATTATAACGTATAAACTTTATTTTTAAAAGGGAAAATTAATAAATCGTGTGCCTATGAAATTCGGCGTTTTTTCTAGGGGAGGCGTGGTGAAACCCTTGATATAACAGCATTTTGGCCATTTTCATTTGCCTAAAATGACCTCAAAACTGTCGAACTCGGGTTCTTACGACTGGCTGTTTTCTCTCGCCTTGAGCGTGACAGAGACGGTTGTCTCAAACCCATCACGATAAATCGTCAGTTTGATGCGATCGCCGACCGCTGTTTTCGTGTACAAATATTTGCGCAAGGCGCTGACGCTGTCGATGTTTTGGCCGTTGATCGCCGTGATGACGTCTTTCGATTTCAAGCCCGCATCGGCCGCCGGTGAGAACGGTTCAACTGCGGTGATGGCAGCGCCCGTTGTCACGCTTGATGGCAGTTTCAGCTCACCGGTGCGGACGTCATCGGACAAATCCGCGACATCGACGAGCTGGACGCCAAGATATGGACGTTTGATTTTCCCGTCTTTCATCAGCTGTTCGACGATCGGTTTGACGTTTTCGCTCGGGATGGCAAAGCCGAGTCCTTCGACGCCTGTTTCGGCGATTTTCATGCTGTTGATGCCGATGACTTGCCCCGCGCTGTTAATGAGCGCACCGCCGCTGTTGCCCGGGTTGATCGCCGCATCCGTCTGGATGACGTCAATCTCCCAGTCACCCGCTGAAGTGGACACCGGCATCGTCCGCTTGCCGCTGACGATTCCTTCCGTCACCGTCCGCGACAAGTCAAGACCAAGCGGGTTGCCGATGGCCGCGACCGGCTCGCCGATTTGCACGTTCGCTGAGTCGCCGAAGCTCGCCACTTTCGTCACGCCCTCGGCTGGAATTTTCAAGACGGCGAGGTCTGTCAGCGCATCGGCACCGACGATGTCCGCTTTCACTTTTTTGCCGCTCGCGAGCGCCACCTCGACTTTATTCGCTCCTTCGATAACATGGTTGTTCGTCACAATGTACGCTGTATTGCCCTCTTTTTTGAAAATCACGCCTGAGCCTGTCCCCGCTTCGGCGTCTTGCGCTTGATCGGAGAAAAAGTCGACTTGCTTCTGGATGTTGACGACGCCGACGACGGCATCCGCGACTTTGTTAATGGCGGCGATCATGTTCGTTTTCGTATTCGCCGTCGGCTGCAGCGGCAAGGCGTCAGTTTTTTGCTCAGTCGTTTGCGCCGCTTGCGTGGAGGCGGCGCTTTCTTGGTTCAACCATTTCGGCGCCACATACCATGTCGCGGCGCTGCCGATCACCGCTCCCGCGACAGAAGCGGCAAGCCACGATATGAAGCGGCCGCGCCGTTTCGGCTGCGGCGTTGGGGTTGGTTCAAATGGCATCATGTCCATCGGTCATCTCCTCCTTTATCATGAATGGTCATCCATACCCAAACATTGGACAACTTCGAGCGAAGGCCTCCAAAGCATCGGAAAGGAGGATGAAACACAACGATGTCCCCTACATCCATCGGTCGTACACAAAGACTCGATGACATGTTCCGGTCATTGGCTGCTTTCTCTCTACGATAGTTGAACAGCATATGTCGTTCCTTCTTTCCCACGATGTTTCCGATTAAATCCAAAGATGCAAATTTCTCATTTTCCTCATCGTCATGCTCCTCCTTTTCCTCTTCGCCCATCATCATACCGAAGCAAAGTGAAAAAACGGTGAAAAATCCTCGTCGGCTCGGCTTTCCTTTGCCTTTTCCATTTTCACCTTTTTTTCACGTAGATTTGCTATGATAAAAGCAAGGATGGAAAACAGGAGGAACGTCCATGAAAGTGTTGCTGGCGGAAGACGATCTCCATTTAGGGGAACTGATCGTTCATTTGTTGAAGAAAAAAGGGATTGATCAGATCGATTGGGTGCAGGAGGGGGAAGACGCGTACGACTACGCGATGGCGGAATTTTACGATGTCGTCGTGCTCGATTGGATGATGCCGAACGGCGATGGGGTGGAGATTTGCCGCCGCTTGCGGCAAAACGGTTACACAGGCGCCATTTTGATGTTGACGGCGAAAGACGCGGTGCAAGACCGTGTCACCGGGCTTGAATCCGGGGCGGACGATTACTTGGTCAAACCGTTTGAAATCGATGAGCTTGTCGCTCGCTTAAAAGCGCTCGCCCGGCGCACGTTCGTCCCGCTCCAAGAGGAAAAAGTGTCGTTTCACGGCTTCACCCTCAACCGGACAAGCCATACGCTGCATCGCGGTGACGAGGAAATTTTCCTCACCCCGCGCGAGTTTCAGCTTCTGGATTTGCTCGTGCAAAACCAAGGGCAAGTCGTACCGCGCGAGACGATATTGGACCGCGTCTGGGGCTGGGACGCTGACGTCTCGATGAAAACGATCGACGCGACGATCAAATTGCTCCGTAAAAAATTGAAAGACGATGTCATCCAAACGGTGCGCGGGGTGGGATATAAAATTGATCAATCAATGGAATGACTGGCGCAACTGGCTGCGCCGTTTAGGAAGCGCGGACTTGTTCCGCCGCACCCATTGGCGGCTGACGGCGCTTTACAGCGGCATTTTTACTTTGTTCTTGGCTTTGTTTATCGTCATCGCCGCCGCTTTGTTTTATTGGATCACGACATCGGATCAGGAGCGGCGCATCGTTCGCCTCGCTGAACAAGAAGCCAATACGATGGAACAGTTTTTGTTAAAGCAAAACGATTTTGACTTGTTCGATGACGAAAGTCTCGTATTGCTCAGCGAAGATCAACTCTTTTTTTACGTAATCGGCCCTAACGGCGATTTGCTTGCCGGGGATGAAGTCCATCCGCGCCTGCGCCCGTACTTTTTGCACGCCTTGTCTCGTCTAAATATGAACGCACGTGCGCCAGTTTATTTGACCGTATCATTGCCCGAGCATATGCCGGGCCTGGCCCGCGACGCCGCCCGTGACTGGCGGGTGCTCGCCGCCGCCCGTCCGCTCGTCATTCATGGCAATGTCGTCGGCATCTTGTATATCGGGATGGATGTGACCTCGTTTTTCGGGGTGTTCCATTGGCTGCTTATTGTGCTGATCGGTCTTGCCGTTCTCTTTCTCGCCGTCGGCGTGGCGCTCAGTTACTTCATGTCGAAGCGGGCGCTCGTGCCGATTGAAGAAGCGTACGAGCGGCAGCGCCAGTTTGTCGCCGACGCCTCCCATGAATTGCGCACACCGCTGAGCGTCGTCTTTTCATCTGTTGAGGCGCTCACAATGGAAGAAGACGTGATGAAAAACGAGTTTGCCCGCCGTCTGCTTGACCGCCTCCGCGAGGAGTTGAAGCGGATCACAAAGCTGATGAACGATCTCTTGACGCTCGCCCGCGCGGATGCCAAACATGCCGCGTTGGAACTGGCGAAACAGACGTTTGATTTTCGCCCGCACGCCGAGCGCACGTTTCAGCTCGTCGCGGAACTGGCGGCGAAAAAACAGCTCACGATGCACTTTCACGCTCCGGAACAAGCGGTCGTGACGGCCGATCCGGACAAACTGACCCAGCTGCTGTACATTTTGCTTGATAACGCGATCAAATACACCCCAGAAGGCGGAGAAGTGACATTGTCGATCCGCACTGAGCCGAAGCAGTTCATCCTTTCCGTCAAAGACACCGGCATCGGCATCCCGCCGGAAGACATCAGCCGCATTTTCGACCGCTTTTACCGCGTCGACAAAGCGCGCTCGCGCCAACAAGGCGGCCACGGCCTGGGGCTGTCCATCGCGAAGTGGATCATCGACGCTCACGGCGGCACGATCCATGTCGACAGCCAGCTCGGGCAAGGGACGGAGTTTATCGTACGTCTGCCTGCTTAGATGTAGGGCGCGCTTGCCATTGGCAGGCGGCAAGGCGCTCGGGCTTTCTTCTTGAATCGGGTAGAAGATTGTCGTGCTGATTTTGCAATTGACAACAAGCATTGGAACATTTCCGCTCGAACTGATCCCGTGTTCGTTCCAACACTTTAACGCTTGGCTTCCGATGACGTATTCGATTTTCGGATTGAAAGCGGTCATCTCAAGCGGCAATTTCTCATTGATGTGGGAAAACGTCGGCAAGCTGCTTCTATTTGTTGTCGTCATGATGATAGGAACGATCGTCTATTTGACTATCCAACATCGCCACCAATTTGCAACCGCCATCGAACAAGCTTCTGAAGCAATTGCTTCAGAAGCTTGTTTTTTTACTATCGATCCCATTTGGGGTCATTCTTTCATGATTTTGATTTGATACAAGAGACAATGAGGAAGAACGGTTTTTTCATGTTCTTTCTCACCTTTCCCACCTTCCGGGCGAAAATGAGGCGGTTTTTTCTAGGAGGCTGGTGATTTAACGAGGTATACAGCTTTCCAATGTCATTTCTCAATTAGAAAAACCTTGTTGTATCGGGCCTTCTTTTCAATCATTCTTCCATTGATGAAGGGAATCAGCGGTTTTTCACCAGCCTTCTAGGTGTTTGCTCGGTTACGGAGCCAAACGTGAGTTGACGTTCAAAAATCTCCTTGAAACATTGCCTACTCCTTGAGCAAACTTTTCAATTCCATTTCATACTTGGAAGGAACAATCCCATATTTTCCTGTTTTTTTATCGAAGATCATTGTATGATTTTTCTTAAACCAAATGTTGTAATTGAATAACCGGTCTTTCGCTTTTGGATGTTCGAGCCAAAAACGATAGTCAGGTTGATCTCCGTCGACTTTGGCTGCTTTTGACCATTCTACGAATTTCATGATTTCCTTTATTCTATTGATTTTCCTTTTGTCTCGAATTTCATGAATGCTCGAAAAATTTTCTGTCCTGCTTGTTACTCGAATGACTTCTGTTTTCTTCCGATTGAAATCTGTTTTTTCGGATGTTTGAAAGAACATAACTGCTCCGCATATGCATAAAAGAAGAATAGACAACAAACCATAACGTTTCCTCACGGGAAGTTCACCTCGCACGTACAAAGTTGGCATTACCAAAAACATCCTTCGTATTCTTTGTGTACCCGTGGTGCTAGTTGAGCGCTAGCGCTCAACTAGCACCACGGGTCAGGAAAACGTTTTTTACAAAAAAATATTATGATCTGTAGATGAGCAAATTCGCTAACATAAATTTACAACCAAATAAAAAAGGAGACATGAACCCGATTCCTTGGTTAGAATAGATGTACCACCAACTACCCACAAGGAGGTTCATGTCTCATGAATAGATTAGCACATCATCAAGGAATCCACAAGTTTTTCATGACGCTGGGATTGGCGCTTTATTTCTCGAAGCCGGTCATCAAGCATCTCGTTCATCTTGTCGACGCCTTGACGACCAAGGGATTTTCGGGGACATTGACGGATGTCCGGTACTGGAGTTTTCACCCGAATCATCGAACCACGCTCAGCCATTTTTTCACGAAAAGCCCTTGGAACGAGGAAAAACTGCTTGAGAAGCTTCAAGAATGGATCCTTCGCCAGATCGAACGCCTGGCCAAACGGGAGAATCAACCCCTTTTTGTTTCGATTGATGATACCATTTGCCAAAAAACGAAGCCTTCGTCACGGGCTGCCCGCGCCATTCAAGGGTGTGATTGGCACTACTCGCACAAAGATCATCAATCCGTTTGGGGGCATTCGCTCGTTTGGCTGATGGTGCATACTTTCTCGCAAGCGTTTCCGTTCGCCTTTCGTCTGTATGACAAGACGGCGGGAAGAAGCAAGATCGACCTAGCGATCGAGATGCTTTCCTCGCTCAAGGGGAAACGGGCTCAGCCGGTGTATGTGCTCATGGATTCGTGGTATCCGTCCCAAGCGCTCATCGAAGCCTGCCTGAAACAAGGATTCCATGTCATCGCCATGCTCAAGACGAACCGGATTCTCTATCCGAAAGGCATCGCCATCCAAGCGAAGAAGTTCGCCCATTATATCGAGCCCAACGACACCCGCCTCGTCACGGTGGGGAAGGAGCGTTACCGCGTGTATCGCTACGAGGGAGCGATCCATGGCCTCGATGACGCGGTGGTGCTGCTGGCTTGGAAGGCGGATGAACCGATGACGCCAGATCATCTCCATGTTGTCTTGAGCACCGACCGGGAGCTAGGCGATGAAGAGATCTTGCGTTACTATGCCCAGCGCTGGACGATCGAATGCTTTTTCCGGCAGGCCAAAGACCAGCTGAAGCTCGATGGATACCGTGTTCGTCACATTCGGGGGTGAAACGGTATTGGGTCGTGGTGCTGTTCGCCTGCGTATACAGCATCGCGGAATCTCAACAAGACCTCTCTTCCGGCCTGGAGCTTCTTCGGTCTCGGAAAGGGCACAGCGTCGTCGAGTTCATCTATGACGCCGCAAAACAAGATATTCCCATTGATGTGATTAAAAAACAGCTCCATGTCGCCTAAGGGGTACCCTGTTTGTCTCTTAGGGAATGGAAATTACTGTAATGAAAAATGCTCATCTACAGTTATGATATATAATCATCTTAAAATATTAAATTTTTTCGGGAGGTATTGATCGTGAAAAGATTTTCTTTTTGCTTCCTATCAGCCGTTTTCTTATTGGCTACAGCCTTTTTCCCACCTTCCAGTGCAGGGGCTGAGCAGCTTATTGAAAACAAAGTGAAGCTCAAAAACGTATTTGTGGACATTCATTATGATAAATCAAAAGTAAATTTGGTTCGAACGGAAGATCAGAATTCCACTAAACTTCACCTAGTTGATAATAACAGGATCATTTTCCATTTCAGCTCTTAAAGAGGCAGGGTTCACATACGGCTACTCATCCGGGTCAGATATTTATTATCGAAAACCGATCAACTTAGGGTTCGTGTATTCACTTTATTAGGCATTAGAACACGGCGCTCGGACTTTTGAAGGAAAAGGCGCTCTAGGCAGACTGGGGCGCCTTTTGTTTACGACGGCCACATGAGCCGCTTCACCGTTTTTTCCAAAACGAAACGTTGCCCGCTGCTAGGCGATGCCACAAGTGGAGGGCGTTCATCATCAGAAAATAAATCAACGCATTCATAACGGCATTGACATAGGGCATGATCAAGTCGCCGGCATCGCGGATTTCGATCGGAAACAGGTGGATGATGAGGACAGAGATCGCGATGATGAGGAGCGAACCGATCAGAGTACCGCCGAACCGCGCCTGCGGATGCCATCGAATTCTCGCCAAGCCGACGATCAACGAGCCGATGGCAAATGCGAGAAACGAGCCGTACGCATAATATCCGACATTAAACGTTGGAAACAAAAAGGACAACAACAACACCAACAAAGCGCCGCCCACATCAAGCCCATACGACCGAACCACGTCTTTCCTTCCTCCCCCACAATGTCATGCGAAAATCACCGTCCATCTTGCGCGGATCCCCGGATGATATATGTAAAATTCCTTCAAAAAACATTCGCTTTTCACCTAATTTTCTCCTTCCCCTTCTACAATACAAACCGTAAGCCAGTCCACTACGGAAAAGGAGGTGAGAGGATTGAAGAAAACTCGAGCAGTCGTTTGGCTCGCGCTTGTGGCGCTCGTTGGGGTCAGCTTGCTTCACGGGCTCACGCCGCATGAAGCGATGGCTCACGGACGCCCCGGGGTTCCGTTTGACGGTATGCATAGCGGCGTTTGGCACCACCGTCAGGCATTGGGCATGGGGCCGCACGCAGGCTGGATGCTTCCGGGCTTGTTCCTGTGGATCATCTCCTTGCTGCTTATCGGCGTTGGCGCCGTATGGCTCGCGATGAAGCGGCCGAAGCGCTGGATCGGTTGGGCGCTCGTCGCCTTAGGGGTCGCCGCCTTGTTGCCGAAATGGGTGCTGATTGCCCTGGCGCTCGTGGCCGTCTACACGTTCGGACGACGTCAAGGACGAAAACCGGCAGCCGCTGAAGCGTGGGCTCCAGCACCGCCGTCCGTTTCTGTCAATTGGCTGGACCAATGGGAAAAAACGATACAAAAGGAGGCGCAGACGAATGGGCATTTTTCGTCGGATCAAGACGATCGTTCTCGCTGAAGTGAACGAACAAATCGATCAATGGGAAGACCCGATCGCCATGACAAAACAATATTTGCGTGAACTCGAGCAGCAGCTCGAACGAGGGCGCCAAGCGCTCGCCCAGCAATGGGTCGCTGAGCGGCGCTATGAGACGCTGATCGCCCAAGCGGAAGCAACGGTGGAAAAGCGGAACCGCCAAGCGAAACTGGCGCTCGAACGCAACGAAGAAGCGGTCGCCAAGCTGGCACTGCGCGACAAACTGCTGCACGAGAAAAAGCGGGAAGCCTATAAGCAACAATACGATGCGATCAAAGCGAAAACCGCTGAGGTGGCCCACCGTCTTCAGGAGCTGCGCGAACGGTATGACGAGCTCGCCGCCAAGCAGCTTGAGCTCACCGCTCGCGTCAACGCCGCTCAGGCACTCAAGCAAATCGACACGGCGCTCACTTCGTTTTCCGCTGATGAAGCGCTGCGCGGCTTCGCCCGCATGGAAGAGCGCGTCATCGCCTTAGAAGCGGAAGCGGCCGCCGCCCGTTTCGGAGCGAACGCTGCGTTGTCCCCTGTGCCGTTTGAGGAAGAAGTGGAACGTGAGCTGGCAAAATGGAAAGAAGCCCAAGCGACGAACGCGTAATCCCCCTCCCCCCTTTTTGACATAGATGACCCCCTTGCCTGCCCGGCAAGGGGGATTGGTTTGTTCGCTCCCCTGTCACGCGTAAGCAAAATCATTCCCTCTTCTTTTCCATTGTGCTAAAATCATTAGAGAAACGAAATAATTCAGGAGATGACCCCGCATGGACTGGAAACGAAGCGTCCGCATTTTATGGCTGTGCAATTTTATGGTGTCGGCTGGAATGACGATGGTCATTCCCTTTTTATCGCTTTTCTTATGGGAAATGGGTGTCACTGAGCATCATGCCTTAAGCATGTGGACCGGGCTTGTCTTTTCCGCCACTTTCTTATCAGCGGCCATCATGGCGCCGATCTGGGGAATGTTTGCCGATAAATATGGCCAGCGTGCCAATTTGATTCGCGCCGGAATCGGCATGGGTTTGATCACCGCCTGCATGGCGTTGGCCACGTCGCCCACGGCGCTGCTTTTGCTTCGGTTTCTTGTCGGCTTTTTCTCCGGCTTCATCACCGTCTCGTTTTCCTATTTGGCCCGCGTCGTCCCAAAAGACCATAGCGGCGAAGCGCTCGGGACGCTGCAAACCGGAAGCATCGCCGGAAACATTATCGGGCCGCTCATCGGTGGCGCTTTGTCCGACCTGTTTGGCTTCCGCCCGGTGTTTTTAGTGACCGGGCTTTGCATTTTGCTTACCCTCTTGCCCGTCATCTTTTGGCTTGAAAAAGACCCGGTCGTGCCGCAGACGAAAGAAAACAAGGCGAGTTTCAAAGAGGTGTTCGAACACCGGCCGCTCATCATCTTGTTTGTCGCCACGTTTCTTGTGCAAATCGCCGTTCTCGGTGTCAACTCGATGATGACAATTTTTGTCCAATCCTTAGTTGGCCACACTAGCAATCTCGCCTTTTTATCCGGCCTCGCCTCATCGATCACCGGCATCGCCACGATCATCGGCGCGCCGTATTTAGGGAAGCTCGGCGATCGGATCGGGCAGGAGAAAACATTGCCGATTTTGCTTGTTCTCTCCGGCTTGTTCGCCTTGCCGCAAGTCTGGACAGATCACATTTACGCCTTGTACGTATGGCGCTTCTTGCAAGGGCTAGTCGTCGGCGGCGTATGGCCTGCCCTCCAGGCGCTCATCAACGCGCAAAGCCCGCGCCGCATTCAAGGGCGGGTGTTCGGCGTCACCGCCAGCAGCCGCTTCCTCGGCAACTTGACCGGTCCAACGGCCGCGGGCGCCATCGCCGGCCTGTTTTCCATCGCTTCGATTTTCGCCTTGTCCGGCCTTTTGCTGATCGCCACCGGCGCCTTGGTCGGCTACGCCCACCGCCGTGCATCCACCCCATGGCGCGAAGGGATGAAAGAAAAACTCGCCGCGTGGACGCATCGCCTTCATAGCCGGCAGTAAGCGACTTGGCGGCATCCAACTGAGATGGGCGCCTCACTCGGCCGGGAACGCTATATCGACACGAAGCGATCTGGCGGCATTGAACATGAAAGAAGGTGTCCGCAAAACGTGGGACACCTTCCCTTCATCACCTGTCATCGTTTCATCCAACGGTTGCCCTTCTATTCCCCCGCCCATTTCATCCGCTGAAGCAGCGAATACGGAATCGCCTCTCCAACGCGCCCGTTCCGTCCAGTCGTCGTTTCCGCCATCGTCAATGAGTTCCAAATCGCTTCCTCTGTCGCCTCAACAGCCGCTTGAAACAGCTCTTTCATGAGCGGCGCATCATCGCGGACAAGCGGCGGCAGCGCCTGATGCCCGGAATCCGCAACATGCGGAATCGTGTATGCCGTGGAAAAGGCAATGACGATATCGCCGCTGCCGTGATGAACATGACTCCCCGTCCGCGCCAGCCCCACCGCCGCCCGCTTCGCCATCCGCTTCAATTGCCGCGCATCAAGCGGCGCATCGGTCGCCACGATCATCATAATCGACCCAGGCGGCACGTCCCGCTCATCAAACAACGGCGGCACATACGGCACAAACCGCAGCTCTTCACGCCGCCCAAAATTGCTCACGACAAGCGTCCCGACCGTATACATCCCGCCCGCGATCCGCGATGAACTGCCGACTCCTCCTTTCCAGCCGAAACACATCATACCCGTCCCCGCGCCAACCGCTCCTTCTTCCATATCCACCCGCGCTTCGGCAATCGCCTGTTTCGCATGCGCCTTCGTCACCGCCAGCGCCCGCGCCGCATTCAAATAGCTGTCATTGCACTCCCCGACCACGATGTTGACAGACCCGGCCGTGTCGCCAATCTCCGGCGTCATCTCCATCATATACTCAAGCGTCCCTTGCCAGACAGCGCCGACACTGAACGTACTCGTCAGCATAATCGGCGACTCGATCGTCCCCAGCTCCTCGACTTGCACGAGCCCCGCCGTTTTCCCGAACCCGTTCAAGACAAAGCACGCCGCCGGCACCTTCTCTAAAAACCAATTCCCCCCATGCGGCAACACCGCCGTCACCCCAGTGCGGACCACCGTCCGTTCATCCCGCTCTTCACGAATCGTCACATGCCCGACCCGAACGCCGGACACATCCGTAATTTGATTCCGCTTCCCTGTCGGAAGCGTGCCGATCGAAAACCCGAGATCGCGAAGTTTTTGGCGCATCGATGCGAAGCCTCCTGTCATAAATCTATTCCTCTTTCCATGAGCAATGGGGGAACGTTTGAAAGGCGCTCCTGATGCGACAAGGCTTATCTATTTGAGAAACCGGTTTGACAAGCGGATTGCCCCCTTAAATCACCGGCCTTCTAGGGTGAGATCGATCACCCCTTTTCCCCTTACTCGCTCAGCAAGCTTCGAACCTCTTCTTCAGAAAGATCCACCAACCGGGCAATCTCGGCGGCCGTCATCCCTTTTTGCGCCATTGTCTGAATAAGCCGCTTCATTCCCTGTTTCATGCCTTGTTCCATTCCTTGCTTCATCCCTTGCTCAAGGCCGCGTTTTACCCCTTCTTCCAACCCTTCTCTCTTCCCTTTTTGCTCGTAGGAGATGATCAGCTCCAGCACTTTCTCTCGTTCTTTCGTTTCCATCGCCTTCACCTCGCTTTGCAGCTGTTGTTCCTCTTCCTCCGTCAACTTCACGTACGTCTCAAAAAACCCAAGCAGCAGCCGCTGCCTCGCCTCATCGAGCTCCAACCGCACCAACATGCGCAAAAATTCTTTTTTCAGCTCCACCTTCTCTCTTTCAGTATACCCCATTTGACTGAGCAGCGCAGCCGCGACCGGATTGTCCTGCCGAATGTACTCCCGCCACTGCTTCTTCCGCAACGCCACCGGAAAAAAGCGAAACTGCAGCACTTCGCCAAACGGAAATTCCATCGAAAACACAGACGGTTCCTCGCGGAGGGAATCATGGTGGAAGACGGCGATCGGAACGATGCGGGTCCGGTAGGTTTCATACAAGCGGCTGAAATAGAGGAACATGCGCTCGGCAAACGACGGCTGGACATACCCTTGCGTTTCCACGTGCACGGTGATCAGCCCGTCTTCGCCTTTCAGCTTCGTCTCGACCAGCAAATCAACGCGGTACTTTTCACCGGCCGTCACATCAGTAAACAGCTCTTCGGATAAAAAGGACAGATGGCGGAAATCGATATGCTCGTGCATGTCGGGGAAAAAGAGGAGCAGAAACTCTTCGAAAAACGTGCGGATCAGCTCTTTGAACAGCCGATCATGGTCAATCGCCATTCAATCACCTCACCTTGATGGTCTCTCCTTTTCTATTCGCCGTCCCCAAGGCGGCATCCTGCACACAGTGAGAAATTCGTCATAGGTACGATAAAAACAAACAGCTTCGAATACCAAGATTGGTGCATGGGACCACGTTTCAATCCCTCATAGGTACGATAAAAACGTGGAGCACCAGTATTAAGGCAGATACTACAATTATTAGTTTCAATCCCTCATAGGTACGATAAAAACTTGTATGGTGCCCAGTAGTCATGCTTGACGGTGATGTTTCAATCCCTCATAGGTACGATAAAAACGCCTCATAAATGGTTGCATCAGTATTGCGATATGTAGTTTCAATCCCTCATAGGTACGATAAAAACATTAGCCAGCCCGTAAAGGAAGTTTACCGCGTGATCGGTTTCAATCCCTCATAGGTACGATAAAAACCCCACTGCAATCACGCGTGGCCCATACTTTCTGCCTGTAGTTTCAATCCCTCATAGGTACGATAAAAACTGTCCTACATCGCGGAGGTTGTTCCCGACTGTGGAGTTTCAATCCCTCATAGGTACGATAAAAACGGCGATTAAGTATGCAATCGAAAAAGCGGGAGGGGAGTTTCAATCCCTCATAGGTACGATAAAAACGCGAGGGTAGATGCGGAAGGAAATGTATATACAACACGTTTCAATCCCTCATAGGTACGATAAAAACAAAAGGTTGGCGCGTAGACGTTTGGAAACATTAGAGTTTCAATCCCTCATAGGTACGATAAAAACCCTCGCATCCTAGCGGAACGCGAAGGAGCGAAGGCGTTTCAATCCCTCATAGGTACGATAAAAACACGGAAATGGATGCAAGAAGTCGGGATTCGAGAGTTGTTTCAATCCCTCATAGGTACGATAAAAACGGGAATAGAATCTATGTGCCTTTCTAAAGGGGGAGAGGGTTTCAATCCCTCATAGGTACGATAAAAACTGCTGATCATAAAGAGGGCTTGAAGCAGTGCCGAACCGGTTTCAATCCCTCATAGGTACGATAAAAACGCTGTCACGGGGCGCTCGAGGTGGTACATCGCGGTCTGTTTCAATCCCTCATAGGTACGATAAAAACTTTTTCGCCAATTTCCGACATTCGTATGCATCGCATGTTTCAATCCCTCATAGGTACGATAAAAACGCATTTCTGCGCCGCACTTTGAGACCTGTTCGTTTGCGTTTCAATCCCTCATAGGTACGATAAAAACCGCGATGCCCTTCGACGTCCCAACTCGTCACCGAATGTTTCAATCCCTCATAGGTACGATAAAAACTTGTTTCCTGTTTTGCGTTTTTAAATTCATTACAAAGTTTCAATCCCTCATAGGTACGATAAAAACGCAAGCGCTCTAGAGCCGCCAATAACGGTCCATGGGGTTTCAATCCCTCATAGGTACGATAAAAACCTTTAATGATCAAACGGTATATATCACCTTCTGGGAGTTTCAATCCCTCATAGGTACGATAAAAACGCAGATCCCGCTGGATGACGTCCTTAAACTGATCGACGTTTCAATCCCTCATAGGTACGATAAAAACGTAATTGGTTCATTTTGTTTTTCCCTCCACTTCGCGTTTCAATCCCTCATAGGTACGATAAAAACGATACGTCCGGATCAGCCGGTGAACGATCAAATCCGGGTTTCAATCCCTCATAGGTACGATAAAAACCCAAATAGGTGTTCTAACAAAATAATGAATCATGTGCGTTTCAATCCCTCATAGGTACGATAAAAACCCCAAAAAGTGTTGTCATAGCAACCTTTTCCCTTCAACGTCATCATCAGAATAACAAGTTTCGAAGATTCTGTCAATCAAGTTCAACCATGATGGCTGTAGGGATCAAGCGATCAAAACCAATGTCGTCGACCCCCTAGGGTTTTTGCACGATTGGAGGTCGACGACAATCAGAATGGCTCACTCGCTGATTAACCGAAACATGCCGAATCCTTGGGAATTGCGGCTGCCTAGGCCAACGTGGTATAGAAACGTCAGTTGTTCGGGAGAAGAGGAAAGAAGATAATGGCCTAACCAGCCCGTAATATACATATCTTTGAATCGTGTTACCACTCGATGACGGTGGTGGACATGGACAGGCTCGATCATCAATCTCTCTTCTGGCTCGACGCCATAGTACGCTTCGTATTTATGGCGGAAATTCAGCTCCACGAGGTGGGGAAAGACGTCGTCGTCCGGTCCGAAAAAATGCGTTTTCTTTTTTCCATCGATCGTTTCATACGTGCTGTATACGGTCAGCGGGGAGAGCATGGCCACCTCGATGGTGTTTTGGGCAATTTCCACCTTGTCCATCTTCACGCTTTTGACCTCCACCGGCTGATCGTAAAGCCAAATCTCCCGCCGCAGCAACAACTGCTGCCCGAGCTGCTCGGTCAAATCCGGGAGAATCGTGTCGATATGCCATTGGAAATCGTCCAAAAATCGGATCGTTTTCTTTCCCCTATCCACTTCATGCCTTCCAACTAGACGGCTAAATGTAAACAGTTTAAACGATCGCTTCCCATGGCGGAAGCCGATCTCATGCAAAAACGTCGCCAATCGTTCGCTTTCTAGCGACCGATACAACAGGCCTTGCAGCAAATGCTGATAATGAAGCGGCAGCGACACCGGACCCTGCCGCCCGTTCATCGTAATGGTCAGTCTCATGTGAATACCCTGCCTTCTGATAAATACCGTTTCTTCATTATGGGATGAACTCATCCCCAACCGAGTCAACGAGGCGCAACTTCAAGCAGATGAGTTCTTCTTCATTGTCATAAGATGAATTCATCCCCGCCCTTTTTCACCCCCATTTCTTCTCTTTTCGAGTACTTTTGGGTGCGAAACGTGTAAAAAATGACCGAGTCCTCATCAGGATCCATCATTTGGCGCAGTTCCATCTTTAACTTTTCATAATTCGCCGTTGTGATTTCCCCTTCAAACACCGAGTTTTGCACCCAATGAAGATATTTACGAGCAATTTTCAACGCTTTGGCCACACGCTTTTCGTTAAAATCGTACACGAGAATCACAAACACAGTGCTTCCACCTACCAACGAGCTGCATAAGGCTCGTACGTTTTTTCACCGAGAAGATGCTTTTGAACTTTATATAACTCAAGACGAATGAGACGACGATACGACACAGACTTCCCGAGATGACGATGTTGAACCGTCGTCTGCATTTTTTTCTCCAATTCACTGACAAATAACTTTCTTCCTTCTTCATTTAACAAAATGCCGTCGGTTAATTTCTCAAAATGCTTATGCGACAACATATGTCGATTCACTAAGGTGAAAATCAAGCGATCGACAATGATCGGTTTAAAAATTTCCGCAATATCCAAATTCAATGAAAAGCGGCGAAAGTTCGTGCTATGCAAAAAGCCAATGCGCGGATCTAAATACGTTTTATAAATTTCACTCAAACACATCGTGTACACAATCGAGTTCCCAAAGCTAATCAGTGCGTTCAAACGATTATGCGGCGGCCGTTTGGTCCGCTTTTCAAACACAAAATCTGGATGGCGGATGATGGTATCGAACGAAGCATAGTACGCTTCACGAATATGGCCTTCTGCCGCCATTAACTGTTCCACCGTTTCCGCCTGATTCAACCGCCCTTCTTCCCGTTCGATCAATTGCAGCGCTTTTTCCAATTCCTCCGGTTCAGAAAGGCGGGAACGGTAATACTTGAGCACCCGCTCCATTTGGCGGATGGAGCCTTGAACAAACAGACGGGCGAGCTCCAATCGTTTGGCCGGATCAATGTAATGCTCAACTTGCTTTACTATGACATGTCCGGAATTCAAATGTTCGCGCGGATAAAAGGAGCCGACGTAATAGCCATAATGATTAAAGTAATGAACGATGATCTCTTTTTGCGCCGCAAACTCCAAAAACCGTTTCGATACGTCCACTTCCCCGAAAATATAAATATCATTCGTATTTTCCACCGGTATATAACGTTTACGTCCTTCTGTTTCGAAATACAGACTATTGTCTTTGCGACGCAGCTCACCATTTTGGAAAATATAAAGCGTCTTTTTCATTTCTATTCCTCCGCCCAACAATATTCACGATAGGCGCATTTGCCGCAAAATGATATCTTTTTCGGCGGCGGCGGGACAGGCATTCGAACGATGCGGCGGATGTCGGCAATGGCACGTTCTAACTCATGCCGCCCTTCCTCGGTCCATTCGACACGTTCTTTTTTCCGCTCCTTTGGAAACAACAGTTCCCCTTTTGCGTGGATCCCCGCCTGTCTCAACGTATCTAAATAGTATAACAGCTGCATTCGAGCGCTTTTTATATAGCTTGATGACTTCTTCACTTCTCCTATAATCAACTGACCGTCTTCTTGACGGATGCGATCAATGACAATGGAACCTATCGATATTTCTTTCTTGTCCCTTTGGTAAGTTGTTTCAGAAAGAAATCTCCCAATTTCTATCGCTTCATCTTCCTGGTCTGGAGCAATCTGATGCTTCATCAGCCAAACTTCGCGCGGACAAATGTAATAGTACCAAATGTCCGTTCCCGTCACAGGCATTTCATATTCCATCGATCTCACCTACCAAATGAGCCCTTCACTTTTCGTCCGGTACCCGAGCGCTTCATCGTAAAAATCTGACAGCGAATCGTGTCCCACATACCCGATCCCATGGACAATCGGCGGCTGGTGATCTACCCGTGCTGGAATCGCAATGACATATTGAAAAAAGCGGGTTTTAATATCAGAAAATCTCTTCCTCCGCTCCCACCGATCGCTGATTCGCAAAATGGTCTCATATTCACGAAACACTTCGCTCGCTTCCTCATCCAGCTCAATAAAGACATTGAATTTTTCCCCTTCTCCTTCAATCAGGCGAAAGTGCGACACAGGAAGGCGATCAACGGTTTCTTCCCCATCAAAGTACAGCGTCATCATCCCTTTTAACAGCCGTTCGGACTCGTTATTGCTCATTCGTGCAGTCAGCGTTTCGAAATAGGCTGTAATCAACTGTAAAAATTCGCTTTCCTCTATTTTTGCTTTTCCTTTTAACAAAGTCTGTGTAATGTCTAAGCGGATCGCATCATAAATATAGCTCGCGTATAATCGCTTTTTGTTGTCTGTTAAGCGAACAATGTGCACCTCCCCTCCCCGCTGTCCATGGCGGTTGCACCTTCCAGCTGCCTGCTGGATGGAATCCAAGGGGGCAAAGTCTCGGTAGACCACATCAAAATCAATATCAACCCCCGCCTCGATCAACTGCGTGCTAACGACAATCCGATATTCCCCGTTTTTCGCCGCCATGATCCGCCGCAGGCGTTCTTTTGGCGGAATATGCGTGGACAAAAACGTCATGTCCCCCTCATCTACGCCTTCGTCTAGAAAGGCACGGTATAAAGCTTTAGCGCTCTCAATCGTATTCAAAATGAATAAATATGTTTTTTCCTCATCCCACTCGATTTGCCGAGCAAACTCCTCGATCTCTACCGGCTCGTCGATGTCTGGATGCAAGGTCACCCGGGAAAGCAGTTGAAAATAGGCCGATTCATTGACAAGGGAAACCGCTTCTGGAAACCATTTTGGATCCGTTGCCGAGCTGAAGATAAAATAACAGCCGAGTTCTTCCGCCATCGCGGCAAACAAGCGGCGAACAGCCAACCAATAACGATGAGGAACGGCCTGCACCTCATCGATGAGAATAATGGAATTAGCCAACCGATGAAATTTGCGCAGTGAAGCATTGCGGTGAGAAAAAATCGTTTCGAACAATTGCACAAAGGTAGTCACAATCAATTCCGAATGCCAACCTTCCACCAGCAGTTTCGCCGCCTCATAATCAGCGTCGTAACGCTCCTCATCTTGCCTTGTGACATAACGCATATCAGCCAGATGATGATGCGCAAGCCAAAGCTGGTGATCCTCCTGCATTCCGCTCGCGGCAAAAACGTCTTTTAGAACACTTGCCGTCTGGTCAATGATGCTGAGAAAAGGAAGACTGTAAATGATTCGGGGCGTCACCCGTTGACGGCGTTCGATTTCGTGGCGAAGACGCAAGGCAAAGTGGAGACCGGCTAACGTTTTTCCCATTCCGGTTGGCAAGTTCAACGAATACACATGATGGCGCAAATCGATCGGCGCCTGATCCACTTCTTGAAACGCCCGCTCTCTCCATTCATTCAACTTCGTTTTCGGCCACGATTGTTGCTGCTTATAGCGCAGAATCAAGTCGGCCGGAATGTCCTTGCGCCCGGAAAACGACCATGACTGCTTTTGCAAAATTCCAACTTCTGACTTATCTGCATCAATGAGCAGAGAGAAGAGAAACAACAGTTGCAAATATGGCACAAGCGAATCATTGCTTCGATTCCATTTCATGATCCAGCGGCGCAACGAGCGAGCTTCGGCAAAAAATCGTTC
This sequence comes from Geobacillus sp. C56-T2, assembly GCF_007829715.1. Classification (NCBI taxonomy): domain Bacteria; kingdom Bacillati; phylum Bacillota; class Bacilli; order Caryophanales; family Anoxybacillaceae; genus Geobacillus; species Geobacillus sp. C56-T2. The sequence goes on along the minus strand of NZ_VJWB01000001.1, from coordinate 342,119 downwards.
AATCCACGCTAACCACACTTCTTTCGTCCAAATCGCTTCTTGTCCAACACCCAAACAGGCCATCTGTTTGGATAGTGCGGAAAAGTCTGTTGCTTCAGCTTGACACTTCAACAACGTCTTGGCCTCGTCCCCCATCCGCTTCAGTTCTTCCAGCCAATCGTCTAAATTCCCATGATGCCGCTTCACGACAAGAAACGCCAACAATCGCCAAAACTCATCCATCCCCTTTTCTTGTAAAAAAACCGCTAATAGGACAGCCGACAAAAGCGCATGGCTTTTTAATGCAGGCGGATCTTGAAAGGAATCCGGTGATTGGATGTATCGCTGAAAGAAGGCATGACTTTTGCCGATATCATGAAAAAACGCAATCCACCGATTCACTTCCGCCAACTGTCCGGACTCGGCGAGACGGACGGACTTTTCAGACAAAAAGAGGGAGGAAAGCTGTTCCACCCCTCGCAAATGATCCGACAAAAAATAATGGGGATGAGAATACATCCTACTCTCCCTTTCCATTCGAATAGAAAAAGACAATCCGTTCTCCTTGCGCATTCTCCCAATAATAAGGGACCGAAGCGAGGAGCGGACGCGCCCCCGCCTCGAAAATCACTTCTTCATACCGAGAAACTACCCGGGCCGGATCCATCTCCCAAGCCACTCGTTCCTTGCGATACTCTTTTCCCGGCTCTACTTTCAGCGCTTGTATGTCTCTTCCTGGGATGACCGAACAAATAGGCACAGACTCTTTGTCGATCGCTTCAACCCGATGAAAATCGTCTACAGCGACAAACTGTACATCCGCTAAACATTCACTCAATCCTAGACACGGCGTATAGACGCTTTTGTGCTGCCGAACGAAATCAACAAGCTGCGAAAATCGCTCGTGATCGTTCATATATACGTAGCAACGGAAACGAGGAAAACGCAAAAACTCTACACGAATTTGCGTTCGTGCTCCTTCCCGCCGCTGCTTCGGAACCCATATATTCCCTTTTGTGTTGACATAGTTGATGCCGACTCTTGTTTTTCGTACAGGTTCCATCAGGCGTACAGCCACATTCGTCGTCTCATGGTTAAACACCCGCAAATAGTCATTTTCCTCTTTTCCCACTCCAACGATGGCGCCAAGCAAACCAAAAAGAGCCGTTGGGGGAATAAACGAGTACGTCAGCGGCGAGGAAGTCGAATACATTTGGCGAAAATGGCCAAAATCGGCTCGAACATCGAATACAAGCACATTCATCGCACTCATTCCCTGTTACCGAATATCGACAGTAATTCCTTCTTTGCGCAAGCGCTCAGCCAGATTCTCGCTGCACGCAAGCCTTCCGTCTTGACGCAGCTCGATGTTGGCGATGTGTTCTTTCTGTTGAACCAATACTTCAACCAATCGCGACACATCAAGCACATAATCGCTGACATCCCGAATTTCCTCTTCCGCTTTTTCGGTGTGAAGAGAAATATACTTATCCAACTCTCCGATATGGAAGTACGGCTCTTGATAGACGACGCGAAGAAGCAACCGCGGAACATGTCCAACTTTCGAACGCGAAATTAAGTTTTTCGTACCTTCCCACATCGCTTCCGTCAACAACTCCACATCTTCTTCCGTTAATCCCGTGAAGCGCGCCGCCGCCTCATTGATCATCCCGTAAAAAGCAATGAGGGAATAAGGCAACACATATTCCTCCCGGAACGTCTTTTGTGTCATTTGCCCACCTGAGGCAAACGCTCCGGTTCCTTTGATATACTCCATCTTCACCCGATGCAGCGATTGCCCCATCTTAAATTGGACCGGCCCTGTATGGGTAATTGAGCTTTTTTCCTTTTGGTTTTTTTCGATCGGCAATGTCACACCAAACAACCGCACATCAATGCATTGACGCAGCACTTCATCGTTGATGATTTTTTTCATTTCGCGTAAGGTCAGTTTCGATTTATCTAGTTTCTCGCCGTCTTTCACTAAAAAGTCTTCCGCCCGGGCCTTCGCATCTTGAATATACTCATCGTCTTGCGCAATTTCGCGGACAAAAATTTCTTGTTGACGATAGTCATATAAATAATCCCGAATCGTCCGTTTCAGCCGAACATCGGTGACAATATTCTTCCCCGTTTCCTCATCGATGCGCGGCTTGTTCCCGTCAACCGGATCGCCATTCGGGTTTGCCCATTGCACATCATACAAAAAGAGCAGCTCGGAACGTTGCTTAACCATATTATTTCTCCTCCTTGTTCGCTACGATTTCTTTGACCTTCCACGATAAGTTCATCCCGCAGGCGAAATAAAAATTCAATTCATCGACAGATAATTTCCAGCTTGGGGAAGAGGATAGGAATAAATGGGAAATTTCTTCCGCCAACTGTCGATGGCTCGCATAGTAAGACTCGTATTCTTCGAGTTTTCCGATGACCTTCGGAAGCAGCCCTTTGATCGCCTTCTCGTCCATCTTCAACCCCATTAATTGCTTCACAAATGGCTTGCTTCCTCGTTTTTGTTGCTGGATGTCAAGCAACATTTGCGTCAATGCCCCCAACAGGAAAACAGCTTGTTTTTCCGGAGACTCCAGCTGTCCCCCGTACGCATCAAACAACTGCGCAAATTTCCCTTGCACCGCCTTCTCTCCTTTCCTGACCAGCACGCCCGCCTGTTCTAAAAAAAGCACAACCGCAAGCGCTTGACGTGTTTTGTTGACAAACGACCAATCGCCAGCCTCATAATCATAAAAATCAGCCCGAAGCTGCTCCATAAAAAAGGGAGCGAAAAACGAGATCGAAAGGGGCTTCTTTTGGAATACATACTCCACCACTTGCAAAAAGTACTTATCATAGACACCCGGCCGAAAAAAGGTGCGAAGAAAGCCAAAGTGAAAAGGATGGTCCCCTTCTCTATACAAAAGAGACTCCGTCGCTTTCTTCGCTTGAAACAATTCACTAATTCGCGACGGCAATACATCTTCAATCAATAACAAAATCCGCTCGGCACTTTGAATCTTCTGCAAGAACAACAGCTGAAGCGACAGGGAATTATCATAGTCTTGCATGAGTCCAAGCAAGTCTTCCTCCGTCGTCATAAAGGAATCTGCCTGCTCTTGATGAACGCGAATGTCTTTCTTTCCGTCTGTCAAATATTGAAGCAATTCATCCAATACATCCTTGCCAGCCGGGATAAGCAATGTCGGAATGACGAAATAAGAAAAGCCGTAAAAGCGATAGTGCAAATGGGACTCCACAAACTTTCTTCCTTCTTCAATATGAGCTTTGCAAGATAAACAGACGGGGTAATTTCGCCACGCTTTGGCCTCGTCAAACCCTCCTGTAATAAATCCGGGCTTGTCCAACGTGTAAAACCGAAACACGGATAATTTTCCGATGACCGTATCTTTGCGCTCCCCACAAATAGCGCATACTTGGTCCCGAGCCGACAACTCCATATCTTTCTCGTGAACTAGATGCAAAAAAGCATCGCGAAACGGCTCACAGTCATATAAATAGGAGCCGTTCATTTTTAGCGAAATAAGGGAACGATCGGCTGAGAGAGAGAGCTTTTCCCTCAACTCCTGCAAGATCGCTTCCTTTTTTTGCACAAGCAATTGCTCAATCGCCCGAAGAACGGGATGATCCATTTTGCGGGTAACCGTTCGAAACCAGCCAATGACTTTCTGTTCATATGTATTTTCAATCGTTGTAATTTTCGCCGTCGGCGAATAGTTGGTTCCACGAGACGAACCGGAACGAAACAAATATTTTTTGTAATCGCTCCCACATTCCTCAATCTCGCAACCTTCCCAAACAACATTCCCTTCTTCGTCCGCACGCACTGCAACAAGCACACAAGCAGGATAGCCGGGGTTCTCCACCAACTGATCCACCACTGACCCCTCTCCTTGCTTTTCAAGCACTATCTTCCCAATTTGGGAGATCGCTTCAATCAATCTATCACCCCTCTGCATCATGAGAACTAATTCCATTATACCATATTTCAGTAAATATGGCATAAAAATTTATACTATTTAGTAATTATCAATCATCGCTCAAACCACGGACGAAAAAATTGACAAATAGCCCACACAAGCGTTATGCACCAAAACTCCGTAACGCTTGCCCAACTCCAAGAGGGATCCACAGAACTCCTGAAAAACTCTGTTTTATGTAAAACATCGATTAAGGAAAAAAGCCGTGGACAACCTTTTTCCTTCCCCTATAAAAATCACGTGTGGTGCGATTCCCACGGAACAAGCGGCTGAAATCGAACTTCATGAAAAAAGGCGGTGGATGACCGCCTTCTTCTTTTTCCCATACTCATTCAACAGGAAACACTAGGAGGTTGGTGAAAAACGATTGTTTCTCTTGAGCAATGGGGGGAACGTTTGAAAGGCGCTCCTGATGCAACAAGGCTTATCTATTTGAGAAACCGGTTTGACAAGCGGATTGCCTCCTTAAATCACCGGCCTTCTAGGGTGAGATCGATCACCCCTTTTCCTCTTACTCGCTCAACAAGCTTCGAACCTCTTCTTCAGAAAGATCCACCAACTGGGCTATCTCGGCGGCCGTCATCCCTTTTTGCGCCATCGTCTGAATAAGCCGTTTCATTCCTTGTTTCATTCCTTGCTTCATCCCTTGCTCAAGGCCGCGTTTTACCCCTTCTTCCAGCCCTTCTTTCTTCCCTTTTTGCTCGTAGGAGATGATCAGTTCCAGCACTTTCTCTCGTTCTTTCGTTTCCATCGCCTTCACCTCGCTTTGCAGCTGTTGTTCCTCTTGCTCCGTCAACTTCACGTACGTCTCAAAAAACCCAAGCAGCAGCCGCTGCCTCGCCTCATCGAGCTCCAACCGCACCAGCATGCGCAAAAATTCTTTTTTCAGCTCCACCTTCTCTCTTTCAGTATACCCCATTTGACTGAGCAGCGCAGCCGCAACCGGATTGTCCTGCCGGATGTACTCCCGCCACTGCTTCTTCCGCAACGCCACCGGAAAAAAGCGAAACTGCAGCACTTCGCCAAACGGAAATTCCATCGAAAACACAGACGGTTCCTCGCGGAGGGAATCATGGTGGAAGACGGCGATCGGAACGATGCGGGTCCGGTAGGTTTCATACAAGCGGCTGAAATAGAGGAACATGCGCTCGGCAAACGACGGCTGGACATACCCTTGCGTTTCCACGTGCACGGTGATCAGCCCGTCTTCGCCTTTCAGCTTCGTCTCAACCAGCAAATCAACGCGGTACTTTTCACCGGCCGTCACATCAGTAAACAGCTCTTCGGATAAAAAGGACAGATGGCGGAAATCGATATGCTCGTGCATGTTGGGGAAAAAGAGGAGCAGAAACTCTTCGAAAAACGTGCGGATCAGCTCTTTGAACAGCCGATCATGGTCAGTCGCCATTCAATCACCTCACCTTGATGGTCTCTCTTTTTCTATTCGCCGTCCCCAAGGCGACATCCTGCACACAGTGAGAAATTCGTCATAGGTGCGATAAAAACGACTACGCCACCTTCCGCGCCCGCACGGCGATGTATTGTTTCAATCCCTCATAGGTACGATAAAAACCGGTGCACGCGGTCTTCTGCTTGCGCTCGCGTTGCAGTTTCAATCCCTCATAGGTACGATAAAAACACATTACAAGCGAATTACAATCTATTGCAGAAGGCAAAGTTTCAATCCCTCATAGGTACGATAAAAACTATGACAAGACGTACTAAAAAAGAAATGGAACTCATGTTTCAATCCCTCATAGGTACGATAAAAACTTTCATGAAATCGAGCCATGCACGCTTGAAAGTTTCGTTTCAATCCCTCATAGGTACGATAAAAACTCAGTTTCGCTCCTCAACAGAAAGCATCGCAATCCGGTTTCAATCCCTCATAGGTACGATAAAAACCAAAGCTATCGAATAGATAAGGATTGTATTTTACTCGTTTCAATCCCTCATAGGTACGATAAAAACGGCAGACGGTCTATAATGGCAATTATAGCACCGATGTTTCAATCCCTCATAGGTACGATAAAAACGAAGGATAAGGTAGTTGTATACGTTCCTAGTACTGTGTTTCAATCCCTCATAGGTACGATAAAAACGGCCGCGCCGACCAACTTTTCCGCGACCGGGGCGTTGTTTCAATCCCTCATAGGTACGATAAAAACCACTTCCTCGCGGGTTACGTCCAGCGGCGCATACAAGTTTCAATCCCTCATAGGTACGATAAAAACACGGAATTAACGGCGTATGGGACGAGGAGAAGCAGTTTCAATCCCTCATAGGTACGATAAAAACAAAAGTGTTGCATTTTTTCCGTGCGCCTGAGTATAAGTTTCAATCCCTCATAGGTACGATAAAAACAAAAGTGTTGCATTTTTTCCGTGCGCCTGAGTATAAGTTTCAATCCCTCATAGGTACGATAAAAACCATCGTTGACGGCAGACCGTTTGCTATCCGCTGAAAGTTTCAATCCCTCATAGGTACGATAAAAACGCCTAGTTCAGTGGGTAGCGGCGCCGAAAAAACCAGTTTCAATCCCTCATAGGTACGATAAAAACGCGGTCGTCGATTATACGTTTGTACGCGAATATATGTTTCAATCCCTCATAGGTACGATAAAAACGATGATTGAGCAAAATCAGCTTGGATTCAGCGATAGTTTCAATCCCTCATAGGTACGATAAAAACGATAAAATCGTGTTGCCCAAAACGCAGACGATTCTGTTTCAATCCCTCATAGGTACGATAAAAACGAAGCTACAAGGATAGGCGGTATTGGAACTTGCAAGATGTTTCAATCCCTCATAGGTACGATAAAAACTGAAAAAGATGGGTCCGGAGATTGAAAAGGCCCTTCCGTTTCAATCCCTCATAGGTACGATAAAAACTACCCTCTACCATGTATGTGCGTGAGTGGGAGCAGACGTTTCAATCCCTCATAGGTACGATAAAAACGGGCAAGGTGCGGACTTGCTCATCATCGACGACCCGATGTTTCAATCCCTCATAGGTACGATAAAAACTTTGTCCGAGAGAAGTGCCACATCCGGCACATCTAAGTTTCAATCCCTCATAGGTACGATAAAAACAAATTTTAGCCCGTATGGCGTTTTTCTTGCGAGGGGTTTCAATCCCTCATAGGTACGATAAAAACAATGAATGCTCCAAAAGGATTAGTTGTAGATCATATGTTTCAATCCCTCATAGGTACGATAAAAACCCTTTTAGCAAAGGCGGTGTATCTTGGCATAAACGTGAGTTTCAATCCCTCATAGGTACGATAAAAACCCCAAAAACCGCTGCCATAACAAGCTTTCTCCTGCAGCGGCAACTTCAGCATAACACGTTTCGAAGATTCTGTCAATCAAATCTATCCTTGATGGCTGTAGGGATCAGGCGATCAAAACCAATGTCGTCGACCCCCTGGGTTTTTTGCGCGATTGGAGGTCGACGACAAGCAAAGACTGCTTCTTAGCATTTGTGGCTTGCCTTGTTTGCCGATTGCTGTTTGCCTAAGCGAGGACAAACGCTCGGCATGCGGTGAATAAGACCCGGGCGCCGCCCGCCCATCCATCGCGGGCAAGACGAATACAAACATTGGAATCCGAACACTTGCATGAACAAGGACGAGTGCTAACTTTTTATATCTCCAAGCAGTCGGCCGATGATCGCCTCTTGGTATCCCGCTTTTTCCGTTTTCGCCATCGCTTCTTTCACTGGCTGCAGCGGCGTTGACGCTACGGAGGTGAGTTTGGCGAGCCGCTCGGGAGGCAAGTGAACCGATGGGTTGGCGGCGAAGTAGTCATCGACGCTGTAGCGCCAGAGAACAGCCACCGAGCCGTATCGCTCGAGAAAACGGTCGGCCATTTTCAAACCTTCCGGGTCAAAGTCGCCGGAGTAATGCAGCTTGGCGCCTGAAGACGCGAGCAAATCAAGGAGCCGCATCGTCGCTAAATTCATTTGCCCGTTCGTGCAGACAAGCGGGGCGTGGGTGTCAAGCAAGGTCGAGAAAACGCCCGCGTTTTCGACGACGTATACGATGCCGCCGTTGGCTGGATAGGCGCGAATGAGCGACAACACGTCCCTTAGCGGTGCATTCAATGCGCTGTTGGCTTCGACGGCAGCGGTGAAGACCGGGTGAGGGCCTTTCTTCGTTTCGGCCAACAAGTTGGCGCAGGTGGCAAAGTTCAAAATATCCTCGCGGAGCAGGCCGACGGACTGCAGCAATTCATTGACGCTCTCTACAGAGGTCACATCCCACTCGCCTGGCACGGTCGCTTGCAAGGCCGACAGCAACACCTTGCCGGGGAGCGTTGACAGGTCAAAGGCGTGTGGGTCGCCGGCGATGTGCTGGGCAAACAATGGAAGCCGCTCATACGAGCCGAGCGGCAAGCGGCGAAGGGCGGCGCCGGCAAGACGGATCGCCGCCGCCAACTCTTCGCGGTTTGCCTCATATGCTGCTTGGATGAACCGTTGGCTACAAATGCCTTCAAGCCAAGGGTGCTCGTGGGCGAGGTGGCCGAAAAACCGCTCCCGCTCCTTTTCGACTGCCTGGCGTCGTTCTTTTTTCGGCACGAGCGGCTCGCCAAAATAGTGCTCGAGCAGCTCGATGAGGCCAACGCCGGCAAACCGTGTTCGTTCGAGTTGCCGTTCAAAGGCGGGCAGGGACACGCGGAAAACGTCTCGGCCGAAAAAGGCGGCGATGGTTTCGCGCTCGTTCTCGCTGAACGATGCCAAGGAGACGACGCCACCAACACGACCGAGCGACTCGTATTTCCTCTTCATCTCGACAAACAAACGGCGAAAGCCCGGCTCGGAACGGAAAAAGGCAGCGGCCTCTTCGGCCCGGTTCATGTCTCGATCAACTCCCATTCTTCCTCATTCGCTACTAACTGTTTGATGCGCCCGTTCCAATAATACTGGATGACGGTGACAAACGGCGCATTGCGCGGACGGACGAGCTCGCAAATCGATAGGGCCGGCACGGTGTCGTAGTCACCCCAAAGCGCCTGCGAGTTCATGATGTAGTTAAAGCCGAGCTGTTCAACAAGGCCGAACATCATGCGGATGTTGTTTTCATCGACGCCGGCGAACGCCTCATCAAGCGAGATGATGTACGGGGCATCATCGCCTGCTTCTTGATAGCGTGAATACGCCGCCGCAAACAGCGGAATGTACATCGCCAACGCTTTTTCCCCGCCGCTAAACCGATAAAAGCGTTGGTTTGTCAGTTCGCGCTTCGGTTCGTGTTCTTTTTCATAGTAGAGGGTAAACGAAAACCATTTCCGATAGTCGAGCACTTCTTTTATAATTTGATGAAGCGTGTTGCCTTGGCCGCGTTCCTCAAGCAGTTCGCGGGCGCGGGCGATTTTCGAGCGGAAATGGTTCGTCACCCGCTGCAAATCTTCCTCCTTGAGCAGCCGTGAATCCATCCGCAGCAACCCCACCAGCTCTTTCGTATCGAGCTCGTCTTCCGTCTCCGCCGTTTTCGGCTTCCATTGAATGGATAGGACGAGGCTTGATGACGTATCGATTTCGCTCATCCGCTTGTTCATGTCGTTCACCCATCGCTCCGCGCGTTGGATGCGGCTGCGCAAAATGCGGCCGACCGACTTTAAAATGACTTCTTCGTACAGTTCCCGGTCTTGTTCTTTCATATACTCGTGCTGCAACGCGATTTCCCGCTCAACTTCCGCCAAGACGACAGACGGCGTGGCACGATGCCCTTTGTAGTCAAGGAAAATGACGTTTCGCTCTTGTTTTTCCCTCCAATCAGCTGCTTTCATCGCCATTTCGTCATCCGGCGCCGCGGTGCTCCATTCTTTCTCCTCGAACGGCAGCAATTCGAACGTCGCCCGGTATTCGGTCAAATTGGATGACTCTTGGAAAAAGATTGTGTTCAGCCGAGCCAGCAGCGAAGAGCGGCTGTCTTTCAACGTCCCCCCATACCGCTGTTTCGCTTCGCTCGCCTGCTCGCGAAGCGGACGCGAACGGTCGAGCTCCACCAACTTGAGCGCCGCTTCACGGGCAAAGGCCTGCTCCCATGCGGCGGCCAGCTCGCGAGCGAACGTTGCCCGTTTCTCTCCTTGTTCCCGTTCTTCGGCAAGACGGGCGAGGCGCTGTTCGGTCCGCGCCCGCTCGTTGACTAGACGCGGAACTGCCTCGCGCAGAGCGCTGAGCCGCTCCCGCACGCGGACGATTTCCGCACGAATGTCATCCGCCCCCATTTGTTGGAGCGTTCGTTCGATCTCGGCCATGCGGAGCGCCAGACGTTCGTCTTCATCGAGCAGGCGGTTCCGCTCCCCTTTGGCCTCATCGATGTCGTCGCGAAGCTCCTGCAGCTGCTCGCGCTGCTGGGTGATCATCGCCGCGACATAGAGCGCTTCCCGAACATGCACTTCCAGTTCATGCAAAAAGCGGAGATACGATTTCATCGCTAATCGGGCTCGTTCGCATCCTTCCACAGAAAACGCCACGTCAAGCCCTGCCGATTGCTCGCGCAACGTTTGCTTGAGGTGCTGCCACTCGCGAGCGAGTCGGGATACCTTTTCTTGTTGCCGCTGCCAGTCGCGCTCTTTGCTTTCCGCGCGGCGGCGCGCTTCCTCCCGTTCCTCAAACGCCGCGCGCACATCGCGGTCGGATGGAAACGCGGCAAACCACTCCGCCAATGCGGCGATATGTGCTTCCACCGCTTTGTGTTCCGCCTGCAGGCGGTCAAGCGCTTGCCGCAAGGAAGCGATCTCTTCTTCCAATGAAGCGATCTTCTCCATCCGCCACCGCCGCCTTGCCGTGCGGCCGATGAACATGGCGCGCTCGCGGGCGGGCGCATGACCGCGCACGAGACCAAGCGCATAGCGTCCAGCTTCATTAAGCGTCATGCTACCGTCTTGCGCCTCATCGGCAATGACGATGCTGCGAAGCACGGCATCAATCCGCTCCGCAGCGACAGGCACACCTGCATCTGGCTGGAGATAATCGGCCAACGTATGCGCCATATGCACCGGGTTCGGGACGAGCACCCGGTCATACGTCACCGCCACATCGCGGTCAATGATCAGCGCGTCGAGCAGTCCGGCATGGGCGAGCGCCGATTCGATCCGCTCGCGGACAGGCTCCGGCACATGGTCGAAAAATTCAACCGCCGCATACAGCGGGACGGAAACAATTCCTTGCCGCTCCAACTCTGCACGCATGGCGTCCGTCTGTGGATCGCGTTCCGGTTCTGGGTCTTGTTCTGTCTGCCAATGGCGAAGCTCCTGCTCGCGCTCGGCGAGCTGGTCGCCAAGCAAGCGCATTTCGTGTTCAAGCCGCCATTTTTCATCGTTTTTCTTCCCGACGGCATCGTAATACGCCGCCGCGAACGGCTGTTTAAGGTCATCGATGGAATATTGATCATACAAGCCGTCCGTCTGTCGCAAAAACGTCTGAATGCGCGCTTCGTCCACCGTGACGCCGCCGCGCTCCAGCCAAACGAGCACCGCTTGTTCCCACCGCTCTTTTTCTTGGTCAAGCAGCTCGTCCCATTTGCGGTATTGATGCCGCCATTCGTCAACTTCCCGCTGCAGTTCGCCCGCTTCTTTGCTTGCTTCTTCATAGCGCGCTTGCAGGCCTTCATGACGCCGCCAAAGGTCGGCGAGCGCTTCGAGCCGTTCCGCATGGCGGTCCGCTTCCTGCTTCCAAACCGTAAACGGAAACTCGCGCTGTTGACGATGATGACGGAGAAAATCGTCTTCATTCACTTTATGGCCGGCAAACGCCCCTTCGTCCGCGTCGGCACGCAACTGCGCCAACGTCTCTTCCACCTTCCGTTCCAGCTCATCGAGGCGCGCTTCCGCCTCATCAATTTGATGGCGGCGCTGCCGTTCAAGCTGCTCCTTCTCTTCGATCACCCGCTCTTGCCGCTCCCGCCGTCTCGCTAGGTCGCGCTGCTGTTCCTTTAACTTTTCGTACGTTTCGGCTTGTTGAAAGACTTCATGGCCCGCAAGCTCCACTTCCCGTGCACGCAACACGTCTTCTTCCCGGCTGAGGCGGGTGATCTCCTCATCCAGCTCATCAAGCCGCTGCCGCGCTTTGTTCTCCTCTTCTGACCTTGTTCGCTGCTCAGCAGCGAGCTGTTCGGCTCGTTGGACCGCTTTCTCGTATTCCACGGCTTTTTCGGCAATCATATATTCATTGTAATGACGGTAATGGTCGCAAAGCCGCTTCAGCGCCCGCGCATCGCGCTCGAGCTGCTCCAGCTGCTGCTTTGCTTGGTCCATATTTTCAATCGTCTCGGACAAATGGCGCAATTCCTCATCGGTTAACGGTGGCAATGCGCTTTCCAAAATTTCGTAAATCACCGTCGGCTTGAAATCTTTCGATAACTTCGGGCTCCGCAATTGAATCAACAGCTCGATCAACTCTTGAAACGCCTCGAGCGATTCGAAGCGGAACACATGCTTATTGACGAGCTCCATATATTCTTTTTGCGTCTCGACCACCGTTCCCCCAGCGCCGAGCGCATCGGCGAGCTCTCGCTTTGTCAAAGGAATTTTCTCGCCCGTTTTTTCTTTTTTGTACAAGTCAACATCATGGCCGATGCGGCGGTTGTCCAAAATGACAAAACCCCAAAAGTCAAGATTTTTTTGCCGTTTCGCTCGCAAACCGATGCCGGTCGTGAGATATTGATCGGTTTCGGTCCGCTTATATTCGAGAAACAAATAGCCGGTCCGCTCATCGCGGTTGACGACATCTTTTTCCCCGAGCAAGTAATCTTCCATTCGCCGCGCCCGCGAGCCGAACGGATCGAGCCGGTCGGGCGTCTTTTTCCCGTCAAGCAGCACCGGGATCAAGCTTTGCATCGTCACCGATTTGCCCGCTCCATTGCTTCCGCGCAAAAACAACTTTCCGTCGGCAAAATGAAAATATTGTTCATCATAATACCAGAAATTGATCAATCCCGCGCGATGCAACATCCATCGATCCGCCATCATAGTTCCCTCTCTTTCGCTTGAAAATCGTCCGGGTATCGCCCACACAGCCGCCCAAGGAGCGGGTAGAGGACGACCATGCCCGTCTCGGGATCCGTGTCTGCCATTCGCCATGCTTCGAGCTCCGCCAACACCTCGCGAGCTAACTCCGCAAGCGATGCTTCGCGATGCGTCTTCCCCCATCCAGCTTCGTAGCGACGCTTCGTATCGGCGAGCCATTCAGAAAACTGCGCCGGCGTCAGCCAAAGGCGCCCGTACTCGTCCGGCGGAAAGGACGCCAACCGCTCGCGGACGACGGCGGCAAAATGAAGGATGATGTCAGACGTCCCTTTTAGATCGGGAAAGAGCGTATACGGCGCCTGCCGTTCCGGAATCGTCAACATGGCGACGTTTTTGTACAGTTCATATCGAAACGGTGTATGGGACTCAATATCCTCACGCAGCCGATGCCGGAAGTTGCGCAAGTAATAAAAATCTTGCTCGTCGCCTTCTGTTCGGTGCACAGCCGGTGATAAAAACAGCTTCCGGTACAGACGATGGCGCCGGTAATCCTGCGGCGCTGCTTTCCATTCTTCCGCCAACAGTTCGTCAATCGACGTATATTGCAGCAAGTCTTTCGGATATGTGCGCATAAAGTAGCGCGCCAACACCGGCACTTCATAAAGCGCTTCTTCGTCCGCATGTTGCGCGAACGCTTCGATCTCTCCATCCATCCGGCGGATCAGTCCGATTTGTTCCGCTGTTTTCAGCACGCGAATGAGCGCGCGCCGCTGCGAATAGTTCGTCCAATCGACCGGCACATCGCCCGGATACATGGCGCGGATTTCCTCGCATACATCGGAAAGCAAAAATTTTTCCTCAACCGCCTTGCTTTCAACATACGCCATCAAGCAGCAAAACAGCGCGTAATCGAGCGGCTCTTGAAACGACGGAATCCCCATCCACGGCTCCGGCTCAGCCGGAATTTTTTCAAGCTTCGCGAAATGCCGGTGCACGATCAAACGGTAGCCGAACTTCTCCTCGACATATCTTTTGAGCACGTGTTCGCGTTCGCGGACAAGCTGATACCGTTCCGGGTCGGCGTCGCGGACGATCCAAAATTGTTCAAATAGCGCCGCCAACGCTTCTTTTGCTTTGTCATCAAACGCCGTCTCCATCTTCGCTCCCTCCTTCCGTCATCACTTCGATTTCGTAGTTGGGCATCACAAGCGTTCCGTCTTCAGCATGCAGGCAAATCGTGTCGTCCCGACGAACAATGCGGATGTTCCAGCCGTTCTCCGTTTTCACGGTTGGCTGTTCTTTCCCCATCGCTTTGGCGATCCAGGCGAGCAATGTCTTCCGTACGTACGGGGTCACTTCTCCGAGTTCGGCCAGCACAATTTTTCCGTCTTTCACCAGCTGTTTCAGTTCGGCTTCCTCGCGTGCCTTCTCCTCCAAATAGCGGCGGCGCGCTTCTTCTTTTTCCCGCTTTTTCTCCTCGATCGCCTGCGGTTTCTTCTTTTCTCCATAATGGCGCACGCGCGGCTTCGTCACCCATTCCATCGGCACCTCGTCCCAAACATCGCGATACATATCATCTGTCGCCTCATTGTCTGCGATCAGATGTTTCGTATGGAAGCAGCCGAACACGACCGCCGACAAACAGTGCGCCTCTTCGATCGAGGACAGCTGCGAAAACCAGCGTGCCAAGTGCAAATAATCGCCTTTGCGGCTGCGAAAGTGGTGATGCCGCTCACCAAGCCGCTGCACGATGCGCGTCAAGCGACGAATCGCTTCGTTCGTCTGATGCTGCAAAAACGCCAGCTCGCTTTCGTGGCCGTCCCGACCTAAAAACCATTCGCGCAAACTGCGCCACGTCTCGCGCTTTTCTTCGATGCATTCGGCGCGCGACGGGGCGCTCTCGGCAAAGCGTGGAATCGACCGCTCATAATCGACTACGTGCTCAATGAACCGGTTCACCCCTTCGTCTGGAAGGTCTTCCAACAGCCGCTCAATTTGCATCGACGTCTTCTGTAAAGCGACGATAAAATCACGCAAATAAGCGGTAAATTGTTCCTTGTAAACGAGAAACGATTCCGCCGTCATCCGTTCTTCCAAATTTTCGCTATGCAAATAGGCGATATAATCGGCCGAATGGTGAATGATTTTTTTGAAATAATCAAACGTCTCCTCCCACACTTGGTGTATTTCGTCCGGTTTTTCTTGGAAATTAGCAGAAATGATCGTTTCCATGCGGGAAAGGGAGGCGTACAGACGGTCAAACCGCGTTTTCTCGAGCGAACCGCCGAACGAGTCGCCCAACTGTTCGAGCGTGCGAATCATTCGCTCTATTTCCACTGTGTACGGGCTGCATTGATAACGAAAGCGTTTTTTCTTAAACTCCTCGATCGTCCGTACATGAGAAGTCTCTTGACGGGCGATCAAATTGTTCCATTTGACAAGCTGATCGAGGTCTTGCTGCAACTCATCCTCAGTATAATCGGCAAATTCGGCATGCTGTTTCAAAAACGCATACACTTCTTCAGGGAACAAATATTGCCGCATCCGTTCGTGCTGAATGTAGAAATAACGCAAAATCGCGCGGTAACGGTGCGCATTTTCCGCCGACAAATACTTTGTTTCGACAATCGGCTTCAACCAAGAAGCATCCATCCTCGTCCACCTTTTCCTCTCTTTTTCCTAATTATTATTGTAACGATTTCATTCTTCCTTTGGCTAGTGAAAGCTATTTTTCTGAATTTTTCTCGCCATCCATGCGCTTTTTTTGTAAAGAAAAAGATGTGAATCGACATGGAAGCGCTATTGCGGGAAATTTTGCACGAGGTGAAAGCAACGCGTGCAGCAGTCGAGTCGCTCGAACGGCGAGTCGGCGCTTTAGAGGGACAAGTCGCTCAGCTCAATGAACGAACGAGCGCCCTCGAGACGCAAGTCGCACGGCTCAATGAACGAACAAGCGCGCTCGAGACGCAAGTCGCACGGCTCAATGAACGAACAAGCGCGCTCGAGACGCAGGTCGCCCAGTTGAATGAACGAACGAGCGCTCTTGAGCAGCAATTCGCCCAGCTCAATGAACGGACGAGCGCTCTTGAACAGCAATTCGCCCAGCTCAATGAACGGACGAGCACTCTTGAACAGCAATTCGCCCAGTTGAATGAACGGACGAGCGCTCTCGAGCAGCAATTCGCCCAATTGAATGAGCGGACGACCACGCTGGAACAGCGCATCGATTTGCTTTACGAGCGCACGACGGAAACGAAGGCGATGGCCGAAGCGCTTCGCCATGGGCAGGAAGGGCTGACCGCGAACTATGAGGCGATGGCGAACGATCTCCACCAAATGAAAGGCGACCTCACCCACGTCACTCGAAGACAAGGTGCTGTCGGCTCTCGCCGAACATGAAGCGGGACTGCACGTCCTCAACGCACGCGTCTTCAAAACCGAAAGCATTCTTCACCACCTCGTCCATGCGTAAGATGATTCCTCAACAGATCATGAACCCACTCGTTTCGATGGATCCGGCCGCTTACCGCAGCCGGTTTTTTCTTCCTATTCAGCTCGAATATCTCGAATTCGGAGGATTTAGGAGGATTGGGGAGCATTCCCGAGCATTTGTAAGCATCGCAGCGGAGAGAACGGTTCTCAAGGCGAGAAGCAGCCAAACGCGGATAGATCGGCTGATACCAAATTTGCCAACTGGACCCAATTTGCGTTACCCTATGTTTGTGACGTTTTCCCCTCCGTGTCGTTTTATTGCTTTTTCCCCCTTGCGTTAGAAGGCTGGTGATGCAAAGGGAGAACTGCTGCCCAACATTTTTCTAAATAAGGAAAACCTTGCGAAGCTATCATCCGGGTGTTTAACAGGTCGGATGGATCTTTTTATCGGCATTCCCGGATCCAAAAAGGAGGAATCGTTTTGCGTAAATGGTTCATGTCATTGCTCGCTGTCGGGCTTGTGTTCGGACTGGCCGCCTGCAGCGGGAAACGTGATGCGAAAGGGCACATTGTGATTAGCGGAAAAAAGTTTACCGAGCAGGTGATTTTGACGCATTTATTGGCTGAGTATGTGAAGGCCAACACCGATTTGGACGTGGAAGTGAAGGACAGTCTAGGCGGCGCCTTTATGCTGCAGCAAGCCATTGAAAACGGCGATGTCGACATGTACGTCGAGTACACGGGAACAGGGTATTTAAACATTCACGAGTGTTGATTATCCAAAATTATACATACGCCTTCCATAAATTTGGGCATACTCAAACAAAGCAGCGGCCATCCCGGATTTCCAATCGAGAGGAAGCTGCCCAGAGAAAAAACGGCGAACGAACGAAATGAAGGAAAGAGAGACGTTCGTCTGTTTTTTGGTTTGATCATACAGCCATCGCAGCAACACATACGCGATGAACGCCGCAAACAGTTGGTTGTATACCGCATTTTCCGTCGTGCCAAACAAGGTCGGGACATTCAGATATTGCTTCACCCAACGGAAAAAGACCTCAACAGTCCAACGTTGTTGGTACATGTCGGCAATGGTTTCCGCAGACGCATGGAAGAGGTTCGTCACGACCCGAATGTCGCGGCCATTCGCATCTCGAAAGATCACCACCCGGTGACGCTTGGTGGAGCGGCATTGTTTCGTCCCCAACTGGCACGTGAAGTCGGCTTGAACCGATGAGGATGTGCTGGAAAGGCGTTTCAAGCTTTTTTTCTGATGAAGTTCGATGTTGTCCTTCATCCGAATGACAAAGAGCTGATGCTGCTCCACAAATCGATCGAGGCGTTCGATTTTGAAATACGCCCGGTCTTCCACCAGCACTTGTTGAGCGTTCGTCAACTGTTCTCCCACCGGGCCATCATGACGCAGTCCGATGGTTTCCACCACGTCTGCCGGCAACGAGGATTCCGGCGAATACGCGACGTGCAGCTTCACTCCGGCGCGTTCGCCGTGATACGGCGCCCATGGCAGGCGGTTTTTCCCGACCGTGACGGTCGTCGAATCCACCACCCGAAGCGGTTTGGGAAACCGAAGCGAACGGCGGGTTTGGCGGTTGCACTTGGAAATGATCAACGCCAACAAGCGTTTCATGATGTCATAGGGAACTTCTTTCGCTTTCTTGGATACAGTTGAATAATGGAATCGCGGCAATCCATACAGAGGCCCCACATCGGCTCCGTGGCGAAAGCTTTTCCATTGATGCATGGCGGCCAGCAGGAAGAAGTGAATCAACTCGCGCAACGTAAAGGTTCGAGACGAATCACGATACCCAACCGCTTCGGCAATCAGTTGAATCTCTTCATCCGAAACAAGTTTTTGCATCAAATTCGGGAGTGTGGTATGCTTGTTCATAGAGAGCACCTCCTGGGTTTGTTTGTGTCGCTACTCACATTCTACAGGAAAGGTGCTCTTTTTTCTATACCCTTTGGATTTTATTGGATAATCAACACGCCTGTTAAACATTTTAAAACAGCCGTACGATCCCGCAAAAACGCCCGAACAAATCTATAATGAAACGAAGAAGTTATATAAGGAAAAATACAACATCGCTTGGCTCAAACCACTCGGATTTAACAATACGTACGCATTGGCGATGCGAAGAGACCTTGCCGAAAAGCTCGGGGTCAAAACGTACTCCGATTTAGCGAACCACTCGTCTTCCCTCACCTTTGGGTCAGACGCCGAGTTTTTTGAGCGAAGCGACGGCTATGATGGGCTTGTCGATACGTACGGATTCCAGTTCAAAAAAACGGTCAACATCGATCCGGACTTGCAATACGAAGCGGCGAAAAACGGGGAGATCGACGTTATCACAGCCTACACGACGGATGCCCGCATCAAAAAATATGACCTCGTCGTACTCAAAGACGATCAACATTACTTCCCGCCGTACCACGCCGTGCCAATCATCCGCCAAGACGTGTTGGACGCCAACCCAGGACTCGAGGAAGCGTTGAACAAACTGGCCAACATCTTAACGGACGAAAAAATGATGGAACTGAACGGCGAAGTGAATTTGGAAGGAAAACGGCCGCGCGAAGTGGCGATAGACTTTTTGAAATCGGAAGGACTGATCGACTAGAAAGCGAGGAATGTGGATGATTCGATTTGAAAACGTCACAAAACAGTATGAGGATGGATTTGTCGCCTTAAAAAATATCAACCTTGAAATCCGTAAAGGCGAGCTTGTCGCCCTCATCGGACCGAGCGGCTGCGGAAAAACGACGACGATGCGAATGATCAACCGGTTGATCGAGCCGACATCGGGAACCGTGTATATCGATGGGCAAGACATTTCTACGCTTGATCCGGTCGAACTGCGGCGCAACATCGGCTACGTCATCCAGCAAATCGGGCTGTTTCCGCACATGACGATCGCGGAAAACATCGCGCTCGTGCCGAAGCTGAAAAAGTGGGAAAAAAGCGCCTATGAAAAGCGAGTCGATGAGTTGCTTGACCTCGTCGGCTTGGATCCAGCGACGTTCAAGCACCGCTACCCATCGGAACTCAGCGGCGGCCAACAGCAGCGCGTCGGCGTCGTCCGCGCGTTGGCCGCGGAACCGGATATTATTTTGATGGATGAGCCGTTCAGCGCCCTCGACCCGATCAGCCGCGAACAGCTGCAAGATGACATCGTCCGCTTGCAAGAAGAAATTCGCAAAACAATCGTCTTTGTCACCCACGATATGGACGAAGCGATTAAAATCGCTGATCGCATTGCGCTGATGAAAGACGGGGAAGTCGTCCAATTTGCGACGCCGGACCAAATGCTTCGGCGGCCGGCGAACTCCTTTGTCCGCGAGTTTATTGGTGAAGACCGTCTGCTGACCCGCCAGACAGCCGTGCCGACAGCGGAAGATTTAATGTCCGATGCCGTTGCCACGATCGCACCGCGGCGCGGCTTGGCTGAAGCGTTCCGGCTGATGAAGGCGCGAAAGGTCGACAGTTTGGTCGTCGTCGATAAAAAGCAATCGTTTCTTGGCATCGTGACGCTCAAACAAATCGAGCAACGATACAATGAGGAACATTTGCTTGTCGCCGACATCGCCGATTACGATGTGACGACATTACAAAAAGAAGCGGATGTGACAGACGTCGCCGCCTTGTTCCAAGACCCGGACGTGCGCATCATTCCGGTGCTCGATGGCGACCGCCTTGTCGGCGGCATTACGCGCTCCAGCATGATGCGCGCGCTCGCTGAGTGGACGTTCCAGCAGCACGCATAAAGACATCAGCCATGGGCGGAGGGATGGGTTTCCGGTTCCCTCCAGAGGCCCGGTGATTTACGGGTGCATGCCGCTTCACAATATCATTTCTCAAATAAAAAACCTTGCAGCATCGGTCCTGCTTTTCACACGTTCACTCATTGGCTAGGGGGAACGGCTGTTTTTCACCAACCTTCTAGAAGGGCGGTGATTTAGTACAAAATGCTGCTATTCCATCTATTTATCAGTTAGAAAAGCCTAGCGAAATTAGCCTTCTTTTTTGGCCATATGTCGCTGATTTGCTCGTGGCAGCCGTTTTTCACCGGCCCTCTAGGAGGCTGGGGATTTAATCTTGGATACGGCTTTGCAATGTCATTTCTCAACTGGAAAAACTCTGATGCATCGGTCCTGCTTTTCACATGTTCACTCATCGTCCACAGGTACCAGCTGTTTTTCACCAACCTTCTAGTCTTGTGGACGGATGGAAGACGGCCGCACATCAAAAGCGAATCGGGTGCGATTGGCTCCATAGCCGCTCGTCTAAAAAGCGGGTGATCGGAAACCATTCGCCCGTTGGCAGCTGGCCGGCGTGGCCGCAACGTCCCCTTCAGAATAGAACGAGGCCCCATTGGCGGCTGAATTCCGCCGATGACAAGGAGGCGGTTGGCTCACCGCCTCCTTGTCACCAAAGAGGGATACCATGACAGCGGCGGCCCATCTGTCACCGTTTTTTCAATAAGGAAGACGACGATGAACGGGCCGCTGCTTTTTTCACCAAGGAGGGATACAATGGAATTATTGCAAACGTTTATTGAACGACGAGAAGAGATTTGGATCGCTTTTCAAGAGCACGTACTGTTATCCGCGATTGCCATGGGCATTGCCATCGCGGTGGCTGTGCCGCTCGGCGTCGTGTTGACACGGTATCGCAAACTCGCCGAGCCGATCATCGGCATCGCCGCCATCATCCAAACGATTCCGAGCTTGGCGCTGCTTGGGTTTATGTTGCCGATTTTCGGCATCGGCAAACTGCCGGCGATCATCGCCTTGACGCTTTATGCCTTGCTTCCGATTTTGCGCAACACGTACACCGGCATTCTTGGCGTCGACCCGGCGCTCGTTGATGCCGGACGAGGGATGGGAATGACATCGCGGCAAATTTTATGGATGGTCGAGCTTCCCCTCTCGCTTCCCGTCATTATGGCCGGCGTGCGCACCGCGACCGTGCTGACGATCGGCGTCGCCGCTTTGGCGACGTTTATCGGCGCCGGAGGGCTTGGCGACTTGATCGACCGCGGCCTGCGCATCGCCGACAAAAACTTGATTCTCGCCGGCGCCATCCCAGCCGCCATATTGGCGATTGCCTTCGACTGGCTGCTACGAAAAGTGGAAAAGAAAGTGACACCCAAAGGGCTGTGATCAGCCCTTTGGCTTCTTCCCTCTCTCGGTCGTCTCAGAAACGTCAAAAAAGTAAGCCGGGGAAACAGATTTAAAAAATAAAATCCCATCATATTGTTGTGCAGGTACAAAGGAAGTAGGCATTCCTCCGCCCTCATAGGCCCGCCACTTTTTCTGTGCCCAGTTTCCATTGCACTGAATAAAACTATTTTGATAAGGGGAATGGTCAAGAAGGCTTTCCAAATGTTTTTTATTCATTTTTTTTATTGGATATTCCTTACCTGTATAATCCAACATTTTGCCTTCCTTTGCATACAACCCCAATACAAAACTTTTCTCCTTAATCGTTTGGGAGAGGTTTTCCACAAACGATTTATAGGCAGACAGGCGCTTGGCGGAAGTATTTTTGCTAATATGCATGTTATGTGCCCAAATGATAAATTTTTCATTTGGGTATATTTCCTGCGCTAAAAACTCTAGGAGGATGGTGATTAAATCGTGCACACCGCTTCCTAGCATCGTTTCTCAAATAGAAAAGCCTTGCAACACTGTACACTTTTATTCATCGACCAAAGGAAACCAATGTTTTTCACCAGCCTTCTAGGTTTTTTGCCATTAATGCATCCCGATACTCAAAAAGTTTCGAGAAACTTTTTTCTAAATTTGCTTTCAAGTAATGGTTCTTCACCATTTTCTGTGATTTCCACTCAATCCTAGAAACATGTTAGCTGGATGAAATAGGTTCATCAGTCAGGATCCTTCTTCCGCATACAGACCACGAAGTTGGTAGAATGGAAACAGTCAAGTGCTTTCCTTGACGGGTTCCATTCTACCAACGATCATATCGATAGCGGAAGAAGGGAGCGTTTAGGCAGCCTGACTACCTGTAGTGTTCCCTGTACACTCCAGAAATACACGCAAACGAAACCGTTCCCGATTTCGATAGCCATATGCCCGGCGTTTGATGTTTTTGATCTTGTGATTCGTTCCCTCGATTCGGGCATTGGTATAGGGGCACAAAAAGTAGGAAAGAATCGGCTCCTTCCACCTTTCAAGCGTGTTGGCTGCTTCCTGAAAAGAAGCAAAAGGGCTCTGTTTGGCTAACTGAATCCATTCTTCCAAGCGTTCCTTTGCTTCATTATATCCATCGGTTCGGTAAAAATCCCGAAACAACTCTTTCAGATAATAAGCAATGGAAAGTGCCGGATACTCCTCCAAGATATCGTCTAATCGAAGCCGTTGGTCCTTACGAAGCTTTTCACAGCCTTTCAAGAGAAGATATCGAGCCTTTTTCAATGGAGAACATTCCTTTCTTGCTTGATCCAAGGCTTGTGTCACTTTTTGAACCACATGGTACTTATCGATGACAATCGAAGCAGATGGAAACAGGGCACGAACCGCCTTATGATAAGGTTCCCACATGTCAAGAATCACCGTTTGAACCCTTTCTTTCGACAGGACCTTTTGGCTCAACAAGTGGATAGCGGAGTCACATTGGCGATCGGCATGCATTCCCATGACGGATCCAGCTTTGGCACCCATCAATATGGTTTCATACTGATGTCCCTTTTTTACAGCGATTTCATCTAAGCTAAGCACCATCTCTTCTTGAGAAGATGTTTCTATCGCTGTCTGACGCTCTTTTGCTTTTTTCGATGCGATGGAGTAATAGATGCGTTCCAATGTCGTATATGGGATACGGTGCTTTCGGCTCACCTCTTGAATGGTGGAACCTTCACAAAGTTCATACAAGTACTCACAAAATCGGTTGGTGTAGTGCTGATTGGGTTGAACCGATTCCAAAGAGGCGGAAAACACTTGAGAGCAATTCCAGCACCGATAGCGCTTTATTTTTACGAACAAGTACACCGGTTGATGGAAAATCGCCAAATCCCGTACTTTTCTTGTCCGTCTGTCATGGACAGAGGAAGTGGCAAACCCACAATGAGGGCAACGTTCCTGTGTCTCTGTTTTCTCTACATGAATCGCATAACCATAGGAAAGAAGTTCTTGTTTAATCACTTTAAATTCTGGCAATCCTAGTGATATAGAAAGCACTTACGAGACCTCCTTAATGTTGATTTCACCACTAACATTATTGCCAGGATCTCGTTAGTGCTTTCTCTCTTTTGTCACTAAATCACAAAATTTGGTGATGAACCCAAGTAATTTACTCTATTTTCCATCGTACGGAGGACAATTTTATAAATCTTGCTATCCGGAAAACAATACTGTTTGAGTTCCTCAATCAATTCCATGCCCTTACTTTCCATCTCTTCCCTTATATTTTGGCGCATTGAACGCTTGATTTTCCATTTATCGGCTGCAATCAAAACCTCGATCGCCCGCTTTTCAAAATCGACAAACTTCTGTTTGGTCGGACCCGTTAAATAAGACTCGAGAAATTCCGAAAACAAATTTTCCTTTTTTCCTTGATAAACATCCACACCAGTAAAATACAGCGGCCGCTCCTGCTTCATTTTTTTCATATAGTCGAATAATCCAAGGACAAATTCATTTTGCCACACACGCCCAATGGTACCCGCCATAAAACGTTTAGAATCAAGTTGATCAGATAGATAATCGCCGATCATACATGGCCCCAATTCGCTTTCAAAGGCAAGTACATGAAACCCCAATTCTTCATGAAGATATTTAATCAGGCTTACTTTTGCTAGACTGTATTCTTTGACGCAATGGCTGCTCTCCCCAAGGAAGACAAAGCGTTTATGTTCCAAAATCGGCTGAAGAAACTCAAAATGATAGCGGTCCATATCCCCTATATCGATACTTTGATGTTTGACTTCATCGATAAAGAAAGTGATCATTGACACCCCCAAACAACGTGATGACTGCATGTATGCCCTCAACGGTTCGGTGACGAGCGGTGTGATCGAGAAATCAAGCTTTTCATGCGCCCCCATAATTGGTACAGACTAAACCCGATAACCGCTCCACTCACGTTCAAAATGATATCATCAACATCAAAGCTTCGTTCGCTAGAAGGCCGGTGATTTAGGGCAAAATACCGCTGATTTCTACTCATTTCTCAATGAGAGAAACCTCGCAGAATCAGCTTTCTTTTTGGAATGAAAATGTCGCCGATTGGTGTGTGACAGCGGTTTTTCACCAGCCTTCTAGGGTATTCAGTAAATTTTCCATCCATCAACGCTGTCAAAAATTGAACGGATTCAATGCCGCTCGAAACGAGCAGGGCAAGGAGAAGAAACGGTTTGATACGTGCAAACCGTGATCGTTTTTCGAATCATTTACTGCTTCAGCTCCTTTATTCTTTGCTTGTACTCCAGTTCTTAGCATCCACCTCCAAATGACCTTTACCACTTGGGCGATTTGAACACTACTGCTCAAACTCATCCATTTCCTTCATCTAACACCATTTAGCACATAGTCGTCTTCCTGCATAATATCCCATTGCTCCCATATAAATGGGGACTACAAAGACAAAGGATGGATAAAAAGGAAGCGACGTAATCGTTGCGATCCCTAAAACAACCGCCCAATCCCATTTAAATCCCCATTTTTTATCAACAAAAGAAACGAGCGCTTCTGTTACTATGCATATAAGCAAAACAGCCAGTAGTGCAGCTGGAAAAATGGCAACAAGAAAAGAAAAAGAGCTAAGTAATGAGAGGGAAAGGGCAAACATGGCCAATGTCAGGAAAAACTCCATTACCAATTTTTTCAATTATGCCATCTCCTTTTACTATAAGTGTATATACATGCTCATTGAAAAATGAACATTTGGCTTCTCCTGCAACAAGCTTCCTCCTCCATGGCTCAGCTTGCAGGTTGAGCCTACAGGATCCTTGGAACAAATGATGCAGCGCGTAGGGTGTGCAGGATAACGGAGAGGTGAACTCTTCATGTTGCATGTATATAAAATTATTGGTTCATAACCACAACGTGTACTTGACAGACGGTGCACTTCTCTGAACAGGTGTAGGCAAAACATGATTGGTTTCCTGTTCTTTCGCGGATGCATAAGTAAGATGTGTGATAAAAAATCAAGTACAACTTTTAGTGAAGGGCCAAATTATTTACTCACTGCTATTTTTTTATTGGGATACCAAGGGAATAAATAATTGATATTTGTACCTGCGGCATCGGGATTAAATTGATACAAAGTTTTCCACGTTCCCCCATTATCTGACCTGTAAATTTCATGCCAAGGATACTGGTCATGACTACCATTAATATAAGTAACTCCGCTCTTTTGAATATTTAAACTGTAGCTGTAATCAATATTCGGCGGAGCATCCATGTAAAACGGCAATCCAACAGAATGGGAAATTTGAAATTGTGCTTCACCAGGTGTAATCCATTCCTTTACAGCCGTTATACCTGATGTCCCAGCGTTTTTTCTTGCCAATTCCTTTGAACCACATGTACCATTATCATTCTTATTATAACGAATGGAATCGCTTGTGTATTTTGAAAATCCATAAGTCCTATCTTGCCAATAAATCGAGAGATCAAATCGAGTACGATAAGTGCTAGCAGAGGCGGAAAAACCACGATTGTCTCCCCCATAGCAATAACCATCTGGTGCGGATATTTTAGCCGGCTTAATAAATGTTGTATTGCGATAAGAAGTTACGGGTTCAACTGCGAGTGTTGAAAATGACTGGGAGAATTCCTCAAAAAGCATATTACGCTTATCAATCACTTGCTCCGCAGGTATTAAGATGACATGGTTTTTTTCGTCTTCAACTACCTTGTCTTTTTCCTTATCGAATTTTTTTATTTTTTCTACGCCTTCAATAATATACATATATTCCCTACCATATGATATATTAAAATCTTTGAACTCACTTTGTGAAACAACAACCACCGGCTTTCCATCACGATAAACCGTATAGCTTTGAACATTTGGAATATCCGACCAATCAATTTTTATCATTCTTTCATTAAAAAACATATCTACTTTCACACTATGATTTGATAGAGGATGTAATGTATTTGTGATAACATTCATCTTTGTCAATAACCGCTCATCTTTATCAAATGCAGCCAAAACATACTCATACACTTCACCCGATGTTAGGTTTTTATGAATAAACTCTCTCTTATTCCCTTCATACAAAACTTTCCCACTATTATCATATAAAACATATTTTTTAGCTTTAGAAATTTGTTTCCACGTTAAACGCAGGCTATCCTCAGACTTTTCAATTAAATAAACCTCAATATAGTCCCCTGAAGAACCATCAGCAATATTACAAAGAAATAGAAATAAAACAACACTAATTGTTAAGGAGACAGCTTTTTTCATAAAAAACACACCTCTCTTTCCATATTTTTCCATAAGTTTGTACATAGGAATGCATAATTGTACATGTAGTAAATATTGATGAAACCCATACCAACGCTGTTGTTCAAGTCCATCATTCTTAAATATAGAAAATTCTTGTTCTTGAAACCACTTACCTGCACGTGAAAACGTGAGAAGATTTGGAACCTCTTTCAGTCCACAAATACGCCGGAAACAGCCAAATCGACCGAGTATGTGAACTAACTGACATAGAGAATCAATGGAAAAATAGGTTTTTAATAAACTGTAGATGAGCATTTTTCATTACAGTAATTTCCATACCCTAAGAGACAAACAGGGGACCCCTCAGGCGACATGGAGCTGTTTTTTGATCACATCAATGGGAATATCTTGCTTTGCGGCGTCATAGATGAACTCGACGACGCTGTGCCCTTTCCGAGACCGAAGAAGCTCCAGGCCGGAAGAGAGGTCTTGTTGGGATTCCGTGATGCTGGATACGCAGGCGAACAGCACCACGGCCCAATACCGTTTCACCGCCCGAATGTGACGAACACGGTATCCATCGAGCTTCAGCTGGTCTTTGGCCTGCCGGAAAAAGCATTCGATCGTCCAGCGCTGGGCATAGTAACGCAAGATCTCTTCATCGCCTAGCTCCCGGTCGGTGCTCAAGACAACATGGAGATGATCTGGCGTCATCGGTTCATCCGCCTTCCAAGCCAGCAGCACCACCGCGTCATCAAGGCCATGGATCGCTCCCTCGTAGCGATACACGCGGTAACGCTCCTTCCCCACCGTGACGAGGCGGGTGTCGTTGGGCTCGATATAGCGGGCGAACTTCTTCGCTTGGATGGCGATGCCTTTTGGATAGAGAATTCGGTTCGTCTTGAGCATGGCGATGACATGGAATCCTTGTTTCAGGCAGGCTTCGATGAGCGCTTGGGACGGATACCACGAATCCATGAGCACATACACCGGCTGAGCCCGTTTCCCCTTGAGCGAGGAAAGCATCTCGATCGCTAGGTCGATCTTGCTTCTTCCCGCCGTCTTGTCATACAGACGAAAGGCGAACGGAAACGCTTGCGAGAAGGTATGCACCATCCGTCAAACGAGCGAATGCCCCCAGACGGATGGATGATCGTTGTGCGAGTAGTGCCAATCACACCCTTGAATGGCGCGAGCAGCCCGTGACGAAGGCTTCGTTTTTTGGCAAATGGGATCATCCATCGAAACAAAAAAGACTGATTCTCCGGTTTGGCGATTAGCTTAATGTGATCAATGAGTAATGAAATTACCACTCATATATCGACTTCTCTACTATGGCTTAACGAAAATTTTTTAGACAAGAAAGGCAACGATAAACTCGAAAGAAAACACAAAATAATCCCGCTGAAAAATGCTTTTGCCATGGATTTTGCTACATATTCTTTCGATATGTCTTCTATTTGTTTTTTTATGTTAGCAATATTTTTATCTATATTGATCAACTGTTGCTTCACTTGTTCTTCGATTTTCTTTTGCATTTCTGGAGACATTGTCCCTTTAGGAATCTTCGCCAGTGCCTCTTTTTCAATATTTTTCGCAAGTAATTGCTTACTTTCCTCGTCTAGTTCCAACACTCTATTGTTATTTTTTTCCTCAAAAAAAGTATCTCTTTGTTTCATTAAAACTTCCTGAATAGAATTTTTCGCCTCTTCAGGAATGTTTGATTTTTTTACGATCATTACTCCTTCATCGACTACGTTAGCGGAATAATGATTTAGAAAGCTTAATGTTAAAGACACAAACAAAGCTACTCCAACCGCTCCCCCCATATTTCGAACCATCGCAAAAATACCTGAACTTAAAGAAATTTGAGTTTGGGAAACGGCGGCCGTGCATACTGTCACACTAGTAATCATAATAATCCCCAAACCCGTTCCTAAAATAGCAAGAAATGAAACCAAATGTAAAACACTTATATCCGTATCAATATTGATAAGCAAGATCAACCCCATTACACTTATGATATATCCTATTACCATAGGAATAAGATAACCAATTTTATCAATTACTCTCCCAATAATTGGTGCTACGATAAGCATAACTCCGGAAAGGGGGGTAATTGCAAATGAAGCTTCTAATGTACTAAATTCCTTCACTCGAATGAGAAATATAGGAAGTAAAATTAATGTTCCCATTAATAATATGCCACCGAGGAAATTCGAAACTAACCCTGAAACATACAAACGATTCCTAAAAATAGAAAAATCGAGAATAGGGTTTTTTACTTTTGTTTCAACAAAAAGAAATAGGGCTCCGCTCATAACGCTAATTAGGAAATAAAGAACGATTTTATAAGATGTCCATCCAATTTCTTCCCCTTGCAAAATGGCATACGTAAGAAAAAACAAACTCAAACTCATCAACAAAATCCCCAATGGATCGAGTTTAAACTTATGAATGGGTTCATTTTGTACTCGAATAGCAAGATATATGAACGGAAATGCCAATAACACAATGGGGACATTAATATAAAACACCCATCTCCAGTGAATATACTCTGTAATAAGTCCTCCTAAGCTCGGGCCGATAGCAACCGCCATAGCACCTACAGCTCCCCAAATACCCATTGCTAATCCCATTTTTTCTGGGGGAACAGCTGTTCTAACTAGCATCATACTTGTAGGGATGACCATTGCTCCGCCTATTCCTTGCAAAATTCGAAAAATAATAAGAGAATCTACCGTCGGTGCAATTCCACATAAAAACGAGCTAACTGCAAAAATGATGACTCCCCACAAAAAAGTGCGAACACGCCCTAACATATCAGCCATTTTACCGAGAGTAACTAATAATACTGCAAGTGTAAGAACAAACCCGTTTATGATCCATGAGGCTTTGCTCAGGTCGATTTTGTAATCATCAATAATATTAGGAATTGCAATATTTACTACAGTACTATCTAAAAACACTAGAAAAAGCCCAATGCTTACTGCAAACACTTGTTTTAATCCTCTGTGCCGTTGTTCGTTTACAGTTTCAGTCATATCCTGCTCCTCCTATTATATTGTGGTATTGTCAAAAGTTTATCCTCCACACTCACGGTTTTCCCTTGAGTTTCAACGGTTGAACGAAAAAAAGCTTGCCACCCCCATTGTTTTCGGCCATCATTGAGGTAACGACACCCAACAGCCAAAACAAAGGAGTGACAAGCTTTGTTACCTCAATTATTAGCCTATTTGTTCGAAATAATCAAGACCCAATATCAAATCATTGTGTATTTAATGGGTGTGATATTGGGAAAATCCTTGCATCTCGAGGACTGGGACGAACCCATCCAAAAGCCGTACCGGAAACTTCAGGTCGATGACCTTCCGATCATCGATGTGCCGGAAACCCTTGATTACCGGAAGCTGTTGGCAGACTATGAAGCCCAGCACAG
Source organism: Geobacillus sp. C56-T2 (assembly GCF_007829715.1). NCBI lineage: Bacteria > Bacillati > Bacillota > Bacilli > Caryophanales > Anoxybacillaceae > Geobacillus > Geobacillus sp. C56-T2. The sequence continues at coordinate 311,870 of NZ_VJWB01000001.1, read as the reverse complement.
ACGTCCTTTACGGCCCATCCAGCGCCGCGCGAAGGCGAAACACCGTGTTCCGGATTCGTTGACCTGCCCTCGCTGCCAGGCTCCCTCTTCTTACCTGTACGCCAATAACGGCGGAAAAGGGCAATACCAATGCAAAGTGTGCCAATGCCGGTTCAACCACCGAAATCGGTTCACCAAGCAAGCGGTCTTTCGTTGTCCGCACTGCAAAAAGACGTTGGAAAAAATCAAGGAACGCAAGGAATACAACGTCTATAAGTGCAAGAACAACGATTGCCCGTTTTACCAGGCCAACCTTCGCCGGATGACGAAGAAAGAGCGCCAACAGTTTCAACAGAATCCTCAAGCCTTCAAGGTGCGGTATTTGTTTCGGGAGTTCTTGTTTGACTTTCTCCCGTTGGCTTCCTCGTCGCTCATCAAGCCGAAGGTCGATTTGTCCCGGCTGGCTGCGTCGCCGCACGTGTTGGGGCTCGTGTTGACGTACTACGTCAACTTTGGGATGTCCTCGAGGGAAACCGCCGCCGCCCTGAAGGACATCCATGGCGTCTCGATCTCTCATCAGACGGTGCTCAACTACGCCAACAGCGTCGCGCTTTGGATCAAGCCCTTTGTCGACCGATTCCCGTATGAGCTGTCCGGTTCGTTCTGTGGGGACGAGACATATATTCGTGTGAAGGGCCGTTGGCATTACCTATTCTTTATGTTCGACGCCGTGAAAAAGATCGTGCTGTCCTATCGCGTCTCGCCCAACCGGGACACGCTCTCGGCCATCAAGGCGATCAATGATGTCCTCAGGAAGCTGCCGTCCCTTCCAGACGACTTGTCGTTCGTCGTGGATGGCAACCCGATTTACCGGTTGGCGCAACACTTCTTTGCCCAGCACGGGATTTCGTTTGACGTCCGCCAGGTGATCGGCCTGACCAACGAAGATCCGGTCTCGGAAGAGTTTCGCCCTCTCAAGCAGATCATCGAGCGATTCAACCGGACCTTTAAAGGCAACTACCGCCCGACCCATGGGTTCGGTGCGGAAGAAGGCTCGGTGTCCTTTGTGACGCTGTTTGTGGCGTATTTCAACTTTCTGCGCCCGCATAGCGCGCTCGAAGGCCGGGTACCGGTCGTCATCCCGGAGCTCGCCGAGCTGCCGCATATGCCAGCCCGGTGGACGAAGCTCATCACCATGGCTCAGGACTTCCTTCAAAACGAGGCAGCCTAACTTTTTTGTCCTCCAGAGCCCGTTGAACAGAACTCCTGCCGGATTCGGCGAAGCGAACCCTTGACCAACCGAACACCGCCAAAGGTAACATTCGGTAAAGGCAAGGGCCGCTTTTCGATTGCCTTCTTTTTGTCCCCGTCGCCCTTGACGACTCTTCCGCACCTTTGGCGGATGTTGGTCAAGGGCGAATCCGGCTCTCTGCATGCCCCACGATGCTCAATGGGATGGTCTGTGTGGAGTTTTCATAACACTTTTGACGCTACCTATATTGTTCAAATGCTAGCCGGAATATCCAATATTATTTTCCCAATAAGTTCCTTTAATAACTCTGGAGTTGGTCCTAACACTGTTCCTGCTTTACTGTCTCTTATATATCTTTCGAGAGAAGAGTGGGCGGAATAGGCATAGCCTCCACAAACCTTCAAACACAAATTTGCTAACTTAAGTACAGCCTCACAAGCAATTATTTTAATTTCCAACAAAGTTACCATATCTAGCTTCCCTTTCTCCATTTGACAAGCCATATATTCTAAGGAGCGTTCTGCCCGGTCGCATTCAATCTTCATTTCCGCAATAATTTGTTGTATACTCTGAAAAGATGCTAGACTCTTTTCGTTATGAATATAGAATCGATTTTTTACATACTCTACTGATTCGCGATAAATAGCTTTTGCTATACCAACTTGTAAAGCTGAAATCCCTAACTGTCCTATAGGTAACAATTTTTCGCGAGAAATTTTAAATCCGTCTCCTTCATTACCGATTAAAGCTTTGCTTTCTATTCGACAATCCTTCATTTCTATAGGAGCACTATTATTGCCACGCAACCCCATTAATTTCGGCATTTCTCCAACATAAATACCTTTTTGATCCTTTGTTAACACATAAAAATTACTTTGTAAGGAATTTTTTGAATTTGACGAGCGACTGTTTACTACATATAAGTCAGCCTCCCCTGCACTAGTTACCATACTCTTCTTAGCAGACAAGGAAAACGACCCATCACATTTCAGAGATACTTGGCTAACTGGCAAAAAGAAATAGACTCCAGATTCAGGTTCACTTAGAGCAATCGTAGCTAAATATTCTCCTTTTGCGATTTTATCTAAACATTCACGTATATAAGGCTGATGCGCTCCATATAACAAAATAGAAACAGCGGAAGTATGTTGAACATATATCATAGCCGTGGATGCACATACTTTTGCTATTTCAATAACAACATCTTTATATAACGAGGGAGATCCACCTAATCCCCCTATATCTTCAGGTATTATCAATCCTAGGAAACCTTCTTTCGCTAAAGCATCAATATTTTCTTTTGGAAAATTTCCTGTTTGATCGATATCTCTTGCATTTGGAGAAATATAATCAGCAATAACATCCGCCAGAATGTCCAGAATTTCTGATTTATAACTTTGTTTAACTATATTATCCATAGCCTTTTCCTTTCCCTCCCTTAGCTAAGCATATTAATCGGAGAAAAACGATAATCTATAATAAAAGAATCTATTTGATCTTGATAGCTATCTTCCTCAATATCACAACTATCTTGCACTACTACATTGCCGTAAACGAATAAATTCCCCATCGAATCCCTAGTATGTTTAGAAATTCTTATCATCGTATCTTCAAATCTGTTCCACCGTTCCATAGGCTCCAGTTTTAAAGGCAAGTCACATAAATGCTGACACTCTCCAATCTTACCACCATAGAATCGAACACTATGACAGGATCTTGATAATGACACAATAGGGTAACCATAAAACCCACTAACTTTAAATCCCTTTTTTTTCAAATACTTAAACGATGATCTATATTGAGGAAGAAGATCAGTTTCTATTTCTTTGATATTATATTCACGTAAAAAATTAATCATTTCTTCGTTTTTTATATTCAAATCCTCCCATTCATTTCGAATGTATGGTTCTTCCTGTAAAAAAATATTTTCATACCATGGTGAATGCATATAAGAAAATACTAAACGTCTACCAAGTATAATTTCTATATCAGGAGGGAGTGGCTTTTGCTTTAAATAATACAATACACCCATATCATTCACCACAAGACCAACAGGATATTTTATCCATGTTTCTAATTCTTTTTTTAACCATTCTATATGACTATCAAAAAGAACTGGTATCTCAATTTTCACCCTTTTGTATTTATTTACTAAATAACCCAAAGTATTCATATCCATGCCAGTTAATTTATGAATACAAGATGGATGTCCAATTGAAATAGTTGCACAATTTTTAAGAAGTTTTTCATTTAATTGTTCAATATAAGTATGATGAATACGTATTTCCTTTTTTATATTCTGCATAACTTTCCTCCGAACACTACGTAATTAGCACTAAACATATGCTGCTAAAATCGGGGTATCTAGATATGTACATCTATTTTTTTCACAAAAACGGGGAACCCAACGCATAACCCACATTAAATGTTCCTGTTCCATGATTTGTATTTTTTCACCTAACTTTATCCCCTCTACTCCCATTTCAATCCATTGCCTGTATAAGTCTACTACAGCTGCTAATGTTGCAGGATTGGGAGCTTCTCGTCCAATCAGTTTAATGCCAGTTATGCCCGCTTCAGCCAATGCTTCTAAACTACACAAATTGCAATCGGTTGATGAATCCAAAATGGTTATACTTCGAAATTTTTGCCCATTAGGAAGTTCGATCTTATAGCTTGTTCTCTCCCCCTCTCCTATTTCTAAATGATTCGGGCTTTCCCATAATCGACTACTTCCGGGAATACTTCCTTTCTCAAAGTTGCCTATAGTAATCATTTCTAATCCTTCTTCTTTCCATGTTTTCAGTTCCTCTAATTTAATACAATGAGGAACAGTGATTCGAAAAACTCCCATTTCCTTTAGCAAACGAACCATATATATATTTGTTGGTCCTAACGAAGAACCAGCAACGATCGGCAGACCAATTCCAGACTTCTTTAATAATTTGATTGTTTGAATGGAAGATACAGTAATGTAATCAATCCCCATTGATACTGCCCGTTCGACAAATCGAACATAGTCATCCTGTAATGCTTCTGGCACGTAAGGGGCATTAGCCATAAAATTAATCTTAATATTTTTCTTTTTGGCTATTTCAATCATCGATTGAAGCTCTTCAAGACTTCTCACATGTGCAGAGTGTCCAGCAATAGTTTGAAATCGATCATCAAAACTTAACTGGTTAAACTTCGGAAACTTTAAACCAACATAAATTTCATTAGCTCCAGCATCCAGCATCTGATTTAGCATATACTTTGACCGCGCTGGAGCAATCAAAGTTAACTTTTTCATCATTTCACTCCCTGTATTTCTCTGGGCAATATGTTTCGTAAATGAAAAACGGTAGTTTTTAAACATTGAACAAAGTCTTGAATGTCTACATCCGTTGTAAATTTTCCAAAACTAATTCGAATAGAACTTCTAATTTGCTCTTCTGTTAATCCAATTGCTTTTAAAACATGGGAAAGATTTTTTTTTCTTGTACTACAAGCAGAACCTGTAGAAACAGCAATACCATATACTTCACTAAGCATGGTAGCGACAGCTTCTCCCCTTACGTCGGAAAGGCAGACATTAATTGTGTTAGGTAAAGTCCGTAATGGATCTTCTGATCCATTAATAGAACAATAAGGAATTTCTTCTCTAATCAACTCAATAAAAAGTTGTCTTAAGTGTCGGCAATGTTGTCTTTGCTCATAAATCTCTTGATCGGCTATTTCACAAGCTTTAGCTAGTCCCACAATAGCGAGAAGATTTTCCGTTCCACTCCTGATTCCTTTCTCTTGCCCCCCACCATGAAGCAAAGGTTCAATTTTGTCAGGATTTTTTAAATATAATACCCCTATTCCTTTAGGACCATAAAACTTATGACCAGAAAAAGACAATGCGTCTACCTCTAAACCAATTACATTTATCGGTATTTTTCCTACTGCTTGTGTGGCATCTGTATGAAAAAATATATTGTTTTCCTTTGCTATTTTTGCTATCTCTTTGATTGGTTGAATAGTTCCAATTTCATTGTTTGCAAACATCACGGAAATCAAGCGGGTCTCTTCACGAATTTCATTTTTTAGTTGATTAATATTGATATATCCATTAGAATCTACGGGAACGTATGTGACAACCGCTCCGCGTCGTTCGAAATATCGAAAAACTTCTAAGACAGAAGGATGTTCAATCGCAGAAGTAATGATATGAATGGGTTGCCCCAAAAAGTTATGGAGCCAACCCTTGATTACCATATTATTTGCCTCTGTTCCTCCAGATGTAAAAAATATATTATTAGGGGATGCACCAATCAAATGAGCTACCTGCTCCCTAGCCCTTTCTACCTTTTCTCCTGCTTCGTATCCTAGAAAATGATGGCTCGATGGATTTGCAAATATATAAAGATTTTCTTTAATTACATTGAGCACTTGAGGATCTAAAGGAGTGGTTGCATTATAGTCAAAATATCTATTTAACCTGTTCATACGAATTCCCCTCCAATTGATGAAAGTATTCAAATAACTGCTTTAATATATGGAGACAATGCATTTGTGGTGGTTCTAATTCCCCTAACATTTTTTCCTTGTATGATTCGGGTGTCTGCACAATTTGTGAAATACTTTTTCCCAAGATGTATTCACTAAAGATACTTGCCGTTGCAACAGACCCTGCACAACCATATGCTCTAAATTTTGCATCTATGACATGATTTTGTTCGAGTTTAAGATCCAAAAAAATCGTATCCCCACATACAGGATTGCCGATTTTAATCTGGTAATCTTTATCTTTAATTTCTCCTGCATTACGCGGATTTGAAAAATGATCGACAATGATTGGATTGTACATATCCATCCCCACCTTTTTAGTTATGTACTTGCTCCATTTGCTGTTTTTTCTCAACTTCATCCATGTGTTTTTCCAAATTGATGGCACAACATCCAATCTCTGCTCCTTTTACTCTTGCAAGATAGACAACTTGTTGGCTTTGACGCCCACATAAGCAGGAATGTTTTTCTTTTAAATACACTAAATCTTCTGTTTGGATAAATGCTGGATAAGAATAAGAAGTAGGGTCAAAGATCACAAGCACGCCTCTTCTTCCCGGAGCGACTTCCTTAGTTAGATCTTTAGGATCGCGAATTGAGAAGTGCATCCATGGCGGAACATGTTTATTATGGTGCTCACATTCAATAGCTAATCCATTGGCTTCTACTAAACCGTACATATCACGAACGTTATTTTCTTCTATACCAAAATATTCAGAACATTCACGATTATATTCATCTCTTGGTATCTCCATTCCGGTAAATCTCTTCCATCCCCCTAAATTTATTACCTTGCTATGCTTATCTAAGTTTAGATGAATGTTATTATTCTTCAAATACTTAATTAATCGATACACTAAAAATGGAGGACCAATAATGTGACGAGTGTGTCTTCCTTCCCAACTTTCAAGTACTTCGATCGCTGCTTGTGGTTTAAATGTTGCACGTTTTACCAAACATTTTGTAGCATCAAACAACCCTGAAAACATATTAAGAACTTTAACCATTCCCATCTCTGGCATTTCTTCAGGTGAAGGGAATAAGAATAATCCTGCACCTCTAGAAAATTTAAAGAAGTTGCGGTACATAGCATAAACCCCAAATAAACAACGGTCAATAGTAAAAGAATCTCTTCGAGAGAGACTAGGAATACCACTGGTTCCTGTGCTTCGCATTTCAAATTCAATTTCACTTAATGGTTTAGAAAGTAATAAATGGGAGTCCGTCTGTTTGAATTGACCAACCGGTATTAATGGAATTTTATTAATATCTTCAAAGGATTGTATATCATCAGGAGAAACATTATTACATTTACAAATATTTCTATAATACTCATTGTTTTCATAATGATATTTAAAGTTTTCTGCTATCAGATAGCCTTTTAGTTCTTCTTGTTTTTCTTTCTCCCACTTAAAAATTTCATCTAACGCTGTAATTGTTGCCGCTACTGGATCAATTCCTAATGCTTTCGTTTGAGATATCCAATCTACTAAGTTAACCATCTCTAAATCCTCCCTTTAATAATCTCTCTCCCTATCTCGAATTATACTCCTACTTTCTTTCCTCCTCACCGCCAACCTGTGTCGGAACCCCGCCATTTTGTGGCGGAATACCGACACGAGATGGCGAACCCCAAAAAAGAAAACGCCCTCACCGATCCGATGAAGGCGTTAACATATGGAGCCCTGGAATGAACCCTAGTTGTTTGGCTTTTTCCACGGCTTCTACCCTCGAAGATACACGCAGCTTTGTGAAAATGCGCGATAGATGCCGTTCTACACTTCGTTGGCTTATATAGTGTTTTTTAGCAATATCTTTATTGCTTAAACCGTTGGCAACCTCGAATAATATTTCTTGCTCGAACTGACTCAGCGCAACATGTTCTTCATTTTCTTCCATCTTGGCCTTGACTTCGCAAAGATGCAGTTGGCGCAATAAGCGCACAGGAATGACCGCTTCATCTCTTAGTGCACAACGAATCGCTGTAATCAATTGCTCGCTCGTTGCCGTTTTACTGACAAAACCTGTAATGCCTGATTCAATCAAATAATTCAAAAAAGGAGCAACATCATATCCAGTATAGATGACAATTTTCGCATTCGGTTGTTTTTGGAGAATTCGTTTACTTAATTCGATACCGTTCATATCTGGCATACGCCAATCAAGCAAATACACATCATAAGTTTGTTGTTCCATCATCTGTTCCGCTTCTGTGCCAGATGTCACAAGTTCTACTTGGAAATCTTGTTCGCTCTCAAGCATATTCTTTGTTCCTTCACCAACAAGGCGATGATCATCGACAACCAAAATGTGAATCATCGAGTCCTTTTTCTCCTTCCCATACCTATAATGGAATGGCAATCCGTATATCCAGCCCCTTACCTAGTTGTGACGTCATCTTGAATGTTCCACCTAAGCCTTGTACGCGCTCTTTGATCCCAAACAAACCAAGCTTTCCATCACAATGATTTAATTTTTCCATGTCTATACCTATACCATTGTCAACATAATGAAGTTGAACCTCCTCATTTTGGACCTCCAATGTGAGTTGAATATACGACGCCTGCGAATGTTTCATCGCATTGTTTAATAATTCTTGGATCATCCGATAAATAGCAAGCTCCCGTTCTTCCTCCAATTTGGCTGATAAATGAACATTCCATTCGATTTTTATATTCGCACGTAATTGGAATCGTTGGATTAACTGTACGATTGCTTCCTCTAATCCGATTTGACTCAAAAATGGCGGTCTTAATTCATAGCATATCTCCCTTGTTACATCAATCATATCTACAATTTCTTCTTCAATGTAGTTTAGCTGCTTTTTCATTTCTTCCATACGCATATTTTGAAAGCGCAAGCTCTCCACTTTCCGTTTTAAAACAATTAAATCTTGAAGAATCGTATCGTGCAAATCAATGGCTAACTTTCTTCGTTCCTTTTCCGACCATTGAAAGATCAAACGAGTGAGCCAAACAGAATTACGTCTTTGCTTTACATGGTTGAGCTCTTTTATCAAATCCTCTACTTTTACCATATTTTCCATCGTGACGCTGCCATAATAGACAATGGTGGATAACCAATCTTTTTGTTCTGACCGGAATGGAATAGGATGTTTCTTTTTTCCTATTAATAGTAAAGGACTTTGGCGGAATGAACCTACAAAAACCGCAAACAAACGCTTATTTTCAATCAGTTTTCCAATCGAAAGTGGTTGTCTATCCATCTTTTTGGTTAACTTCGTCCACTCTTTTTCATCGCAATGAAACGGGGCTTGCATACTTCTGATCGCTTGTACAAAAGCTAGATTCTCTATATCTAATACTTCTCTTACCTCTTTTTCTAGGCATTGGATCACTTCCCGCATGTTTTTCTGTTTTTTTAATGTTTCACCGATCCGATAGATACTTTCTTGATAACAGTCTTTTTGTACGTATAACTTCGCTCTTAATGTTCGATCGAAATATCCTTTTGAATAGAGAGCAAGGATATTTATTCCATAAATCAGTAAAAACAACAAAGCGAGTTCAGCAAATCTCCTAGCTTCATTAACAAATTTGGCATAAAGCAACGTAACAAAAAAAGCTGGGAGTAATGACAAAAAAGCATGGTACACAAAACGATTGATGGAAAACGGCAATCGAAATAGCCGATCCGTACAAATCAAATAAAGAAAGACGGATGGCAACACAAAAAGCGAAATAACGGTTAATTCGGCTGGTAGTACCCATTTTCCAATGATTAGAACCGGGAGACTATAAAATAACACAAATGGCGCGGCAGATAACCCTATGGACAAAAGCAAACCTTTGACTGTATGTTGCTGTTCATCTTTTTTAAGATAAACCCATCCTTTTCCTAACAAAGCAAGAATGGTACCTATATTGATAAGGAATGTCGCCAATAGAACTTCCGCTTCACTTAGTAAATGAGATAAAGAAATAACGAAGGCAACGAAGTTAAAACTATAAAGAGAAAGAACGATTTTTTTCGTAAACCATCCTTTCTTTTCTCTTTCAAAATAATGATAAACGAAATGCAGAAAGACAGCAGGCAACTGTAAAAATATAGCGTTAAACATGTAACGCCCAAACGGTACATATTTCGCTGATAAGCTGGCACTGATATAACAAAGCCCCGCCAGCAATAAAAAGTAAATGAGGACGGTCGCCGATTGGTCATTCAGCCGTAGACGAAGCAAAAACATGCTTAAACTAACAGTGAATAGAAAAAAACCCAATGGCAAGGCAATATAATATAGCCATTGTTTCGCTCCATGCGATCGATCGTCAACCGTCAATGTTTGGATTTGCTTTTCTCTCTGAATCGTGATGGTTTTCACTTGTTCAATTGTTTTGTATTTCCGGACAGTAAAATGGGAGAGCGGAGGCTTTCCATCCACTTTCAACACTTGATCATGAAGATGAATACCATGTTTTTTTGCCCAACCAAACTCGTAAATATCGTTAACAATAACATCACCATTGTTATTTTCTACCACCTCCATACCGATCAATGGATGTCTAACATTTAAAATGGTTAAATATAGTGCTACCATCAAAGCAACAATCATTACCATGACCATTCGACTCATCGTTATCTACTTCCAATATCCAAGCGGACTCACCGATTCATTGAACACTTTAACAACCGCTTTAGCCTCTAACTCACTTAAGCCGATCAAGCTCACTGTACCATTTTGTAGTTTTTCGATGACTTCCGGATGTTCGATTAAAAAGCGAATGATTTCTTGCATCGCACATCTCCCCTCCAACATTACAAATAAATGTTTTCAATGCAGATTTGTACTTATCGCCTACATCCAATTTCTCGATGTCTTGCCAAGCCTTTTCCTTGTAAATCTGGCTTATCACTTTTGCATAATAAAATGCTCCTTCCTGTTCCATTTGTTGAATTACCTTTTCCTTTCGGGCATATAGCTCACTATAATCAATATGATTGCTAAAATACTGTTTTAGTAAGTTATCCCGTTTACTTGCCAGCATGTACAAAATCGGAAGCGACTTTTTCTTTGCTTTCATGTCGTTCTTCTCATCCCAACGATACAACGCATCGATATCGTTGTCGATTTGCGCGGCGATTCCTAATATGATTGGCATAGTTCTCAATGATGACATTGTTTGTTTCCGCGCCGGCTAACACTGCTCCAACGAAGCACGCCATGGCTACTAGAGAACCTGATTTTTTCTTCACCGTCTGTAAATAATCCGTTTCCGTCTGTATGTCATTTGTGACATCCATATGCTGCCCGTCTAGGCTCTGAAGCAGTCGGGATAAAATCGATGACTGTGCCCTTACTTTTTTATTCTCATCGACAGACAAATCGGCAATGGCTTTTTGCCCGGCCAACAATAATCCAATGGCCATATGAATATGAAGTGAAGTGACAAACATCGCATCGGTCCATAGAATTTTCAAGCCATCCTGGTCAACGAAATCATCGAGCAGATCTCCAGCTAACATGATCAATTCTACAGCTGCCGCGACTCGTTCGATTTCTATGATGCTTTTAGAAAACATCTGATAATGCAAACCAGCTAAACGGCCAAACAAACAATCACTTCGCTTGGTATATTCATCTACCAATGTCAATACAGCCTCTTTGAAAGAAGGCATAAAAGAAGATGATTCGAGAATTTCTTTCATTTTTCTCTTTACGGTTTCTTTTTCCATCCTTTCACCCCAATAGAGGAATTACAACAAAATTCGCGGAGTTCCTTCTTCAAACGAATTGAAATTTATAATCTGTAGATGAGCAAATTTGCTAACATAAATTGACAACTAAACAAAAAAGGAGACATGAACCCGATTCCTTGGTTAGAATAGATGTACCACCAACTACCCACAAGGAGGTTCATGTCTCATGAATAGATTAGCACATCATCAAGGAATCCACAAGTTTTTCATGACGCTGGGATTGGCGCTTTATTTCTCGAAACCGGTCATCAAGCATCTCGTTCATATTGTGGATGCCTTGACTACCAAGGGATTTTCGGGAACATTGACCGATGTCCATCACTGGAGTTTTCATCCCAATCATCGAACCACGCTCAGCCCTTTTTTTCACGAAAAGCCCTTGGGATGAAGAGACGTTGCTTCGCAAACTCCAGCCATGGATCCTTCATCGCATCCAGCGAATCGCCAAACAGGAGAATCAACCCCTTTTTGTTTCGATTGATGATACCATTTGCCAAAAAACGAAGCCTTCGTCACGGGCAACGCACGCCATTCAAGGGTGTGACTGGCATTTCTCTCACAGCGATCATCAATGGGTCTGGGGGCATTCGCTCGTTTGGCTGATGGTGCATACCTTCACGCAAGCGTTTCCGTTCGCCTTTCGTCTGTATGACAAGACATCGGGAAGAAGCAAAATCGACCTGGCGATCGAGATGCTTTCCTCGCTCAAGGGGAAGCGGGCTCAGCCGGTGTATGTGCTCATGGATTCGTGGTATCCGTCCCAAGCGCTCATCGAAGCCTGCCTGAAACAAGGATTCCATGTCATCGCCATGCTCAAGACGAACCGAATTCTCTATCCAAAAGGCATCGCCATCCAAGCGAAGAAGTTCGCCCGCTATATCGAGCCCAACGACACCCGCCTCGTCACGGTGGGGAACGAGCGCTATCGTGTCTACCGCTACGAAGGCGCGCTCAACGGTCTTGATGACGCGGTGGTGCTGCTGGCTTGGAAGGCGGATGAACCGATGACGCCGGATCATCTCCATGTTGTCTTGAGCACCGACCGGGAGCTGAGTGATGAAGACATCTTGCGTTACGATGCCCAGCGCTGGACGATCGAATGCTTTTTCCGGCAGGCCAAAGACCAGCTGAAGCTCGATGGATACCGTGTTCGTCACATCCGGGCGGTGAAACGGTATTGGGCCGTGGTGCTCTTAGCCTGTGTATACAGCATCGCGGAATCTCAACAAGACCTCTCTTCCGGCCTGGAGCTTCTTCGGTCTCGGAAAGGGCACAGCATCGTCGAGTTCATCTACGATGCCGCGAAGCAAGAGATTCCCATTGATGTGATCAAAAAACAACTCCATGTCGCCTAAGGGGTCCCCTGTTTGTCTCTTAGGGTATGGAAATTACTGTAATGAAAAATGCTCATCTACAGTTATAATGATCCCTTGTTCTTCATCGCCCACTGATGTCGATGCTACTTTTGGGGGAATCTTCCCGCGAAACGGTTGGACTCAAAAAAAACGGGACGCTCACAAGTGAACGCCCTTTCCGTCGATTTTTAGGTTGAGTGAATCCATTTCAATACCAGCACCTGTTTTTGGATTACTTTTCCGTGAAAATGCCGAACTGGCGCGGATTTTCATCCCCGGGTGGAGGGCAGATCGCGCTGCCCATGGAACTTTTCTGTGAGGTTTCTCTCATTGAGAAATGGGTGGAACTCAGCGGTATTTTGCACGAAATCACCGGCCTCCTAGGAGGCTAGTTGATGTAATCGTGGATACGGCTTCCTAGCGTCATTTCTCAAATAGAAAAACCTTGCAACAATGCAGCATTTTGATTCATCAACCAAAGGAAATCACTGTTTTTCATCAGCCTTCCAGACAGCCGATCATTCAAGAAGGAATGCCGCTTTCATCATTTCTCAAATAAAAATGGCATTCATTCGCTGATCAACGAGAAACAGCTATTTTCCACTACTCTTCTCTTCGATAAACCAGCCATCTGTGAAAAACAGTATAAAACCTAATCCTAAGCATTTTCTAATGCCGCTGGAAACACGTTAGTTTTCGCAAGATTCCCCCCTCTCTTTACAGCCCTTTGCTCAGATCTTGGCCTATGTCCCCGGAATGCGCTATAGTCAACTCAACCGTATTATAACATATAATACACATAAAGCAAGTAGTGAGAGAAAACAAAAACGGCTGGCCTCCATTCCGACCAGCCTTTGAATGCTTGCCTACTATATCGTTATCTCGCCGCCACCCCCTGACTCTGGCGAATGGCTTGACGCAAGTCGTCCAAAATGTCGTCGATCGCTTCGGTGCCGACGGACAGGCGGACAAGGCCCGGGGTGACGCCGGCGGACAGCTGTTCGTCCGGGCTCAGCTGCTCGTGCGTCGTGCTGGCCGGGTGGATGATGAGCGATTTCGAATCGCCGATGTTGGCCAAGTGCGAGAACAGCTTGACCGAGTCGATCAATGTTTTCCCGGCTTCGACGCCGCCTTTGATTTCAAAGGTGACGATCGCACCTTGCCCGTTTGGTAAATACTTTTTCGCCAGCTCATGCGACGGATGGCTTGGAAGCCCTGGATAGCTGACCGATTCGACAGCCTCTTCCGCTTCCAAAAACTTCGCAACGGCGAGGGCGTTTTCGCTATGGCGCTGCATCCGCAAGTGAAGCGTCTCCAACCCTTGCAACAGCAAAAACGCATTAAACGGCGACAGCGCCGCCCCTAAGTCGCGCAACAGCTGGATGCGCGCTTTCGTGATGTACGCCGCTTCGCCGACGGCGTCGACATACACCAGCCCGTGGTAGCTTGGGTCGGGGTCGGTGAACTCTGGAAACTTACCGCTTCCTTTCCAGTCAAACTTGCCGCTGTCCACAATCACGCCGCCGATCGAATTGCCGTGGCCGCCGATAAACTTCGTCGCCGAATGGACGACGATATCGGCGCCGAATTCAATCGGCCGCAGCAAGTACGGGCTGGCGACCGTGTTGTCGACAATGAGCGGAATGGCGTGGCGATGGGCGATGGCGGCGACCGCTTCGATGTCGAGCACATCGTTTTTCGGGTTGCCGATCGTTTCGGCAAACACTGCTTTCGTTTTGTCAGTAATGGCTTTTTCGAAGTTTTCCGGATCGGACGGATCGACAAACTTCACCGTAATGCCAAACTTGCGCAGCGTATGGGCGAACAAGTTGTACGTGCCGCCGTAAATGGACGAAGATGACACGATTTCATCGCCCGCTGAGGCGATGTTGATGATCGAATAAAACACCGCCGCCTGCCCCGATGAGAGCGCGAGCGCCCCGACGCCGCCTTCTAGCGCTGCGATCCGCTTTTCCAGCACATCGTTCGTCGGGTTCATAATGCGCGTATAAATAAACCCTTCCTCTTTCAGCCCAAACAAGTTGGCCGCGTGCTCACTGTCGCGGAAGACATACGAACTCGTCTGGTAAATCGGCACGGCCCGCGCGCCCGTTTCTCCATCCGGTTTTTGCCCGGCGTGGATGGCGAGCGTCTCCGGGCGGAATGTGCGTTCATTGCTCATCGTTTTCCTCCCCCTCGGTTTGGTTTCTTCCTCTCCCGCTCCTCTTGGTGTTGATATCCAACTAATTCAGTTGGTTTTATATAAAAATCTACCATTCCCATCGGGGGATGTCAATCGTGTTTTTTTAAAAGTCTAAAAAATCAATGAACGAAACAAGCCTGCGAATCGCAGGCTTGTCCGATGAGTTACCGCTTGTTGATTTCCTCGATGAGCAGCTTGTTGACAAGCGGCGGGTTGGCTTGTCCTTTCGTTGCTTTCATCACTTGGCCGACGAGGAAGCCAAGCGCGCGGTCTTTGCCGTTTTTGAAGTCTTCCACCGATTGCGGGTTGGCGTCGAGCACTTCGAGTACGATTTTGCGCAGCGCTCCTTCGTCGGAAATTTGCACGAGCCCTTTTTCTTTGACGATTTTCTCTGGGTCGCCGCCGTGTTCGACGAGCTCTTTGAACACTTTTTTGGCGATTTTCGACGAAATCGTGCCGTTTTGGATCAGCTTGATCATTCCAGCCAAGCTTTCCGGCGTCAAGGCGATGTCATGGAGCTCTTTTTGCTCGGCGTTTAAGTAGCCGGATACTTCGACCATGAGCCAGTTGGACGCCAGTTTCGGGTCGGCGCCGTTGGCGACCGTCGCTTCAAAGAAGTCGGCCATTTCTTTCGTCAAGGTGAGCACTTTGGCGTCATATTCCGGCAAGCCCCATTCTTCGACATACCGCTTCCGGCGGGCATCCGGGAGCTCCGGAATCGAGGCGCGGACGCGTTCTTTCCATTCGTCGTCAATATAGAGCATGACCAAGTCCGGCTCTGGGAAGTAGCGGTAGTCTTCCGATCCTTCTTTGACGCGCATGAGCACGGTTGTTTTCGTCGCTTCGTCAAACCGCCGCGTTTCTTGGCGGATGACGCCGCCGGAGAGCAAAATTTTCTCCTGCCGTTTCGCCTCGTACTCGAGCCCCATGCGGACGAAGTTGAACGAGTTTAAGTTTTTCAATTCGGTTTTCGTGCCGAATTGGTCCGACCCGATCGGGCGGAGCGAGATGTTCGCATCGCAGCGGAGCGACCCTTCTTCCATTTTGCAGTCGGAGACGCCGGTGTATTGGATGATCGCCTTTAATTTTTCCAAATACGCATACGCTTCTTCCGGCGAGCGGATGTCCGGCTCCGAGACGATCTCAATGAGCGGCGTCCCTTGGCGGTTAAAGTCGACAAGCGAGTAGCCGTCGCCCGTGTGCGTCAATTTGCCGGCGTCTTCTTCAAGGTGAATGCGGGTGATGCCGATTTTTTTCTTTTTCCCGTTCACTTCGATTTCAATCCAGCCGTTTTTGCCGAGCGGCTGGTCGTATTGCGAAATTTGGTACGCTTTCGGGTTGTCCGGATAAAAGTAGTTTTTGCGGTCAAATTTCGTCTCAGTCGCGATTTCGCAGTTGAGCGCCATCGCCGCCTTCATCGCAAATTCGACCGCTTGCCGGTTCAAAACCGGCAGCACGCCCGGATACCCTAAGTCGATGACGTTCGTTTGCGTATTCGGGGGCGCCCCGAAGGCGTTCGGGCTGCTGGAGAAAATTTTCGATTTCGTTTTCAGCTCGACGTGGACCTCAAGTCCGATCACCGTTTCAAAATTCATCGTCGATCCCCCCTTACAACACCGGTTTTTGCTTATGGTAGTCGGTCGCTTGTTCAAAGGCGTGAGCGACGCGATAGACCGTGCTTTCATCAAAGTGCTTGCCGATGATTTGCAAGCCGACCGGCAAGCCATCGACAAAGCCGCACGGCACGGAAATCGCCGGCACGCCGGCAAGGTTGACCGGAATGGTCAAAATATCGTTCATATACATGGTCAGCGGATCGCTCGTTTTCTCGCCGATTTGAAACGCCGGCGTCGGCGTGGTCGGACCGATGATGACGTCGTATTGCTCAAAAACGTTTTCGAAGTCGCGCTTGATCAACGTCCGCACTTTTTGCGCTTTTTTGTAATACGCATCGTAATAACCTGAGCTTAAGGCAAACGTTCCGAGCATGATGCGGCGCTTGACCTCGTTGCCGAACCCTTCGCTCCGCGTCAATTTGTACATGTCGATCAAGTTTTTCGCGTTGTCGGTCCGATATCCGTAGCGAACGCCATCAAAGCGGGCAAGGTTGGCCGATGCTTCCGATGAAGCGAGCAAGTAGTATGTCGCCAAGGCGTACTTGGAATGCGGCAGCGACACTTCTTCCCATGTCGCTCCGAGCTTCTCGAGCACGTTGAGCGCGGCAAGCACCGACTGGCGCACGCCTTCGTCGACGCCTTCGCCCAAATATTCTTTCGGCACAGCGATTTTCAAGCCTTTAATATCGCCCGTCAACGCCTCGACATAGTTGGGCACCGGGATGTTCGCTGACGTCGAATCCATCGGGTCAACGCCAGAAATCACTTGCAGCAAGTAGGCGTTATCTTCCACCGTGCGCGTAATCGGGCCGATTTGGTCGAGCGATGACGCGAACGCGACGAGCCCGAAGCGCGACACGCGGCCGTACGTCGGCTTCAATCCGACAACCCCGCAAAACGCCGCGGGCTGACGGATCGAACCGCCCGTATCCGAGCCGAGCGCAAACGGCACTTCTCCTGCCGCCACCGCCGCCGCCGAACCGCCGCTGGAACCGCCCGGCACGCGCTCTAAATCCCACGGGTTGCGCGTCAGCTGAAAGCCGGAGTTTTCCGTTGACGAGCCCATGGCGAACTCGTCCATGTTCAGC
Organism: Geobacillus sp. C56-T2; assembly: GCF_007829715.1. NCBI lineage: Bacteria > Bacillati > Bacillota > Bacilli > Caryophanales > Anoxybacillaceae > Geobacillus > Geobacillus sp. C56-T2. The sequence continues at coordinate 294,126 of NZ_VJWB01000001.1, read as the reverse complement.
TTCCCGATCGTGATTGCGCCCGCAGCGTTCAGCCGCTCCATGACGGTCGCATCGTAAATCGGGTCAAAGTTGTATAAAATTTTGCTGGCGCATGTCGTGCGCAACCCTTTGGTGACAATGTTGTCTTTAATGCCGATCGGCAAGCCGAACAGCGGGTTGGTCTCCTCGCCTTTCGCCAACTTGTCATCAAGCTCTTTCGCTTTCGCCCGCGCTTGCTCCTCGTTCAGCGTTAAAAACGCCTGCACTTTCTCTTCCACTTCGCCGATGCGGCGATACGATTCCTCCACTAAGTCGGAAACCGATACTTCTTTTTTCTGCAGCAGCGTATGTAATTCCGACACCGTATGGTCAAAGAGCGACATAAATCCCCCTCCTTACTCTAAAATAGCGGGCACGCGGAACTGGCCGTCTTGCTGGTCCGGCGCGTTTTTCAACACTTCCTCGCGCGGCAGCCCCGGTTCTGGAATATCCTCGCGCATCACGTTTCGCATATCAAGCACGTGCGAAGTCGGCGGCACGTTTTCGGTATCCAATTCATTCAACTGCTCGGCAAACGTAATGATCGCGTCGAGCTGTTTCGTAAACATCTCCGCCTCTTCCTCCGTAATTGCCAACCGCGCCAAGTCGGCGACATGCTTCACTTGTTCGAGCGAAATTCGCGACATCGTGTTCACCTCCGACATGGTCGACCTTTCACAATACTATGATGATACCAAAATAAAAGGAAATAAAGCAACATTCCGGCTAACATTTCCTTTGTTGTCCATTGACGAATTCGAACGTATGTACTATAATGGCCATAACGTAGGAAAAAAAGGGGGATGATGACGATGAGTGAAGCGCTGCTCGCTCAAGTGCTCGACCGCTTGAACGCGATGGATGGCACACTCCGACTGCTTGTTGAAGGGCAAGAGCGGCTCGAGCGTGAACAAATCGCCATTCGTCAGGAACAAGAAGAAATTCGAAAAGAACAGCAAGAAATCCGAAAAGAACAACAAGAAATCCGAAAAGAGCAGCAGGAAATCCGTCTGGAACAGCAGCGTCTGCGCCAAGAACAAGATTCGCTTCGCGCCGGGCAAAAGGAATTACACGGCATCGTGGCCGCTCTTCTCCACCGCCAAGACGAAACAGACGCCAAACTAGAAGCTCTCGCCGCCGATGTTCGCCATCTTCACCAAGAATTTGCCTCATTGAAACAAACGGTGGACCGCCTCGAACAGAAAATGGATTCCCGCTATGAGCAATTGACTGCCCAAATCGAAGACATCAAGCTGGACTTGAATTTTATCGCCCACCGCACCGTCGATAACGAACGCATCATCTACAAGCTTAAAGAAATGCTGTTCCGCTCATCTATTCCCAATACAGAAGGAGTTCGCCGCCATGAACGTCGCGTTTGACCATCTCGTCCACCTCACCGAGCGCCCGGAACAGGCGAAAGGCTCGTTTGAACAGTTAGGGTTTACGGCCATCCACGGCGGCCGCCATGAGGCATGGGGAACGTATAACGCGTTATGCTATTTCGCGCCGCTAAGCTACATCGAATGGATCGGCATCGCCGATGAGCAGACAGCGAACACCTGCCAAAATCCGCTTATTGCCCAACTTGTCGCTGACCGTCAAGAGGGGAATGGCTTCTCCCAGTTTGCCTTTCGAACGAACGATATCCAACAGCTGGCTGCACAGCTCAAAAACAAGGGATTCACTCCGATCGGCCCGCTCCCTGGCAGCCGCCAGCGCGATGACGGCAAGCGGCTGACATGGTCGCTGCTGTTTATCAACGACGATACAGACGGCGCGTTCCGCTACCCGTTTTTCATCCAGTGGGACGAGCGCGATGACGTGCGGATGAACGAGCTGGCGCCGCTCATGCGCCATGCAAATGGGGCGCCGTCGTTGTCGTCCGTCAGCGTTTATGTGCGTAGCCTCGACCGCGCCGTCAACAGCTACCGTCGGCTGTTTGATTTGCCGGCAGCGAATGTGGGGCGCGATGAGGCGGGGACCTATGCCGAACTCACGGTTGGCGGCGTCAGCCTCCGCTTTTACCAAGCGGATGAACCCTCGTCGACAAGGCCGTTTGCCTGCCGCATCGTCGGCAGCAAGCTGCAGCGCCGCCTCGAGCTGGCTGGAGGGACGTATATCTTTTCCGAATTGTGACCGCTCCCCCACATATCCTCCTTTGCCGCGGAATAGGATGGAGTAACCGCAGCTCCACCCGGGGAGCTACCCGATGGCAAAGGAGGATGGACACGTGGCGCATCCGTATGTTTCTCCGAGACTGCCGATGGAGACGATGATCTCGATCATTCGACACGGATTAAAGAAACCATCCGCTCCGAAAACGGTCGTCATTATCGGCGCCGGCATGGCCGGGCTTGTCGCGGCGTCATTGCTGAAGCAAGCCGGCCATCGCATCACCGTTCTTGAAGCGTCCGGGCGGGTCGGCGGCCGAATCTACACGCTCCGCTCGGACTTCCGCGACGGTCAGTATCTCGAGGCAGGCGCGATGCGCATCCCGCACACCCATCCATTGACATTGGCATATATCAAAAAATTTAACTTGCCGCTCCACCCATTTATCAACAGCACCCCGCGCGACATTTTCTATTTCCGTGGCATCAAAGCGCGCCTGAGCGAATACGAGCGGCATCCCGACCTCTTCGGCTTTCCCGTCGCCCCCCACGAACAGGGCAAAACCGCTTCCGGACTGTTGCAAATGGCCATTCGTCCGGTCATTCAATTCATTGAACAAAATCCAGAACAACATTGGCCGATTGTCATCGAACGGCTCGACCGCTACTCGCTGGACGCCTATTTGCGCTACAACCCATTCGGCCCTAGGCTGTCGGTAGGAGCCATCGACATGATCAAAGCCGTTCTCTCGCTTGAAGGCTTCCCGGAATTGTCGCTTCTTGAAGTGTTGCGCGAACTGATGGTCTTATTTACGCCGAACATTCGCTTTTATGAAATCGCCGGCGGCAATGACCAGCTTCCCAAAGCTTTTTTGCCGCAGCTGAAGGACGAGATTCTCTTTAGTCATAAAGTGCAAAAAATCGTCCAAACCCCAAACAGCGTCACCGTCCATGCGACCCATACGAAAATTTTTCAGCCGTTTCAAATCAACGCCGATCGGGTGATCGTGACCATCCCGTTCTCGGTTTTGCAGTTTATCGACATCGAACCGCGCCATTCGTTTTCCGAGAACAAATGGAAGGCTATTCGTGAACTTCATTATGCTGGTTCAACGAAAACGGGCATCCAGTTTAAAACCCGGTTTTGGGAAAAAGAAGGGATGTTCGGTGGAAAAAGCGTCTCCGACCTGCCGATTCGATACACCCAATATCCGAGCCAAGGCATCGGCACGGCCGGGCCAGGCGTCGTCTTGGCCAGCTATACGTGGGAAGACGACACGATCCCGTGGGACAGCTTAAGCGATGAAGAGCGGCTTGAATATACGTTAAAAAACTTAGCCGTCCTCCATGGGGAACAAGTGTACCGTGAATTTGAAACCGGAACAAGCCATAGTTGGGTGCGCGATCCGTACTCGGGCGGCGCCTTCACGATGATGAAGCCGAACCAAGTGACAGAGCTGTCGCCGTACATCGCTCTCCCCGAAGGAAGAGTCCATTTTGCCGGCGAACATGCGTCCACCCATCACGGCTGGATTCAAGGAGCGATTGAATCGGGCATCTGCGCCGCGTATGAAGTGAATGAAGCACCGGCTTGACGAATCGCTATGGCACCGTCCATTTGGCCAGCGGCGTGTGAATGAAAGGCCAGCCTGATATGCGCGGCAGCCCCACCTCTTTTGTCAGTGCTGAAACAGCGAGCGCGCCGCCGTAAATGCGCACAATGCCGCAGCGGGGAAAAACGCTCCGAGCCCCTGTGCCGATTCTTTCACTAGAGGAGCGGTGATTTCGTACAACATCCTGCGATTCCATCTGCTTCTCCGTTAGAAAAGCCGGGTGAAATCAGCCTTCTTTTTTGGCGAAATGCCGCAGATTTGCTCTTGGCAGCCGTTTGTCACCAACCCTCTAGGAGGCCGGTGATTTAAGGGAGCAAGTCGCTTATCAAGCCTGTTTCTCAAATAGAAAAGCCTTGTCGCATCGGGATCGTCTTTCAAACGCTCCCCCATTGCTCAAAAGAAACAACCGTTTTTCACCAACCCTCTAGGAGGGGTGTGATTTACTCGCGCCACCACTTCTTAGGATCGTTTCTCAAGTAGAAAAAGCTTGCTGCATCAGCCTCTATGTTCACGCGTTCCATCACCGATCAAGGCAAACAGCGGTTTTTCACCACCTTTTCCAACGCGTTCTATCAACAAACCATCCCATCGCTGATGCAAGTCAGAGCAGGACGGTGCTTCGCTTGGCAATGGTTCCTCACCAACAAAGCATGGGGATGACCCAAAAGACGATCTCCCCTCAAGAAAGACACAGCAGTATGGAGGCGATGGTTAGTGTCTATATATAGCGTTGAGAGAGGGCATCCCGATCCTTTTGGGACACCCTCATGCTGCCCCACGGTTGTGGCCTGCTAACTTATTGATAAATATGCACAAACGGCTCATCTGCTTGCGCTTGGCGCACGATGAGGCTTTCGGGTTGGCCGGCTGAAGAGATGTAGACGTTGACGGTGATGTAATCCGGAAATTTTTCCATCACCAAACCGGTCACATATTGGGTGAAGCCAATCACTTCCGCCTTGCCGTAAAATGGCATCGTTATGTTGATCGTCAGCTTCTGAAGTTGGTCATTGACGTACAATCCTCGACCCACAATGCCAGTGTAGTTCGGAAAGAAATCTTCCACGTCCGATTTAAAGTTGTTGAATTTTAGCCAATCGTCGCGGTGGTTTTCTTCCGCTTCATCGGATGGGAATAAATAATATTCCTCATGCACCGCTTCCCAATCATCAATCGTGCTGCTTCCTTCATCGACGTAGGTAACGGCAAAAAAATGCCCCGGAGTCACAGACGAGCGCGGCGCCTGTTTGTATAAGGCAATCGTGATCGGCACACTGCCGAGCCCTTTGATCTTTCGCAGCCGCTTCAACACCTCGGCGGCAATTCGCTTGCCTTCCCGTTCAATGACATCGTCTTTGATTTTGACCTCGCGCGGATAACCTTGTTCGGTTGAATAATAATGGACAGAGTTTAACGCCAAGCCGATCGCAACGCCGCCGAGCTTCACTTTATCATTGCCCGCCTTGACTAAATAATCATGTTCCAAAATGCTTGCCAAATAGATCGGGCTCTGCGTATTTTTTTGCTCGTTCGTTCCTGTATCGCTGATCGCCGGATTTAAGCCGATATTGTCTTCCGGTTTCATTTTTTCCGCTTTCAACTGGCGGTCTGTTTTCTTGCGCGCAAGCCATTTGTCGATCGTTTCACTGTCTAAATACTGCCCCTCTTGAAACAAGTAATCGTCGGGCGAAAACCGCTCGGAAGCCAGACGCATCAGCCCTGTCTCAAATTCGTCGACATCAAGGCGCGTATTGACGTCGTTGACCACGTGTCCGCGCGCCCCGGACGGTTTAAACGGCAGCACGACCCGATAATACGAATCTGATATGTTGTATTTCGGAATCACCGCTTCTTGCTCTTTGCTTCCTTTATCCTGCACTACTTCCTCGCCTTCGTCGAATTTGGGCGCGCATGAAGACAACAGGCAGACAGCGGCGAGCCCGAGGGCGGCCAGCTGCTTTCGCGCCCGCTTCGTCTGGCGGTGAGCCCCGACGCTGCGAATGATCGGATTTCTTCTCATGGTTCCCCCCTGCTTATCGCTTGCAAAAATCGTGGTTCATCCCAAATGGTGATGCCCAATTGTCGGGCTTTATCAAGCTTTGACCCCGCGTCGTCGCCGGCGATGACAATGTCAGTGCTGCGGCTGACGCTGCCAGTGACGCGTCCGCCGAGCCGCTCGATTTGTTCTTTCGCCTCATTGCGCGACATAGACATCAGCTTTCCGGTCAAAACAACCGTTTTGCCGGCGAAAGCGGAGTCTGTTGGCACCTCACCCGCCCGCTTCGGTCCTTTGTATGCCATGTTGACACCGTAAGAGCGCAATTCATTCAACAGCTCGACCGCTTCCGGCTGAGAAAAGAAAGCGGTGATCGAGTCGGCCATTTTTTCGCCAATTTCCGGAACGGCCATCAATTCCTCTTTCGTCGCTTTCTCCAGCCGCTCCATCGTTTCGAAATGTTCGGCTAACAGCTGGGCGGCCTTCGCTCCGACGTAGCGGATACCGAGGCCAAACAGCAGCCGCTCGAGCGAGTTTTGCTTTGACGCTTCAATCGCCGCCAGCAAATTGGCTGCCGATTTTTCACCCATCCGCTCCAAACCGACAAGCTGTTCTTTCGTCAGCCGGTACAAGTCGGCGACATCGTGGACAAGACCGGCGTTAAACAGCTGGGTAACGACTTTTTCCCCCAGCCCTTCAATGTTCATCGCTGCCCTTGAGGCGAAATGGATGAGCCGTTCGCGCAGCTGGGCCGGACAGTTCGGGTTTAAGCAACGGAGCGCCACTTCTCCTTCCAAGCGGACGAGCTCACTTTGACATTCCGGACAATGCGTTGGCATGACAAACGGCACTTCATCCCCATCGCGCCGATCAGCAACGACACCGACGACTTCCGGGATAATGTCGCCCGCTTTTTTAATGATGACGGCATCGCCAATACGGATGTCTTTTTCGCGGATAAAATCTTCGTTATGAAGAGTGGCGCGCTGCACGGTCGTGCCGGCGACGCGAACCGGCTCGAGGATCGCCGTCGGGGTGACAACACCGGTGCGGCCGACGTTCACTTCAATGCCGATCAGCGTTGTGACCACCTCTTCAGCTGGAAATTTGTAGGCGATCGCCCAGCGCGGGCTTTTGGCTGTCGTGCCAAGCTGTCGCTGCTTCGCAAACGAATCGACTTTAATGACGATGCCGTCGATCTCGTACGGCAGCTGCGGCCGTTTTTCGTGCCACTCGTTAATAAAAGCGAGCACCTCATCGATGTTGGCGCAGCGCCGCCGCTCGGGATTCACTTTAAACCCGAGCGACTGCAAATAGTCGAGCGCCTCGCTGTGCGACGCAATCCCAAGCTCTTCGGCATTAGCCAATCCGTAAACGAACAAATCGAGCTGGCGCGACGCCGCCACTTTCGGGTCGAGCTGGCGGAGCGAGCCGGCCGCAGCATTGCGCGGGTTGGCGAACAGCTCCTCGCCGCGCGCTTTCCGATCCTCATTCAGGCGCAGAAACGACGCTTTCGGCATAAACGCCTCGCCGCGCGCCTCAAGCGACACCGGTTCGTTGAGACGCAGCGGCAGCGAGCGGATCGTCTTCAAATTTTCCGTAATGTCTTCCCCTGTCGTTCCGTCGCCGCGCGTCGCTCCCTGGACGAAATAACCGTCTTCATAGCGAACCGAAACGGCAAGACCATCAATTTTTAATTCACACACATACGCCACTTCGCCGACTTCTTGGCGGACGCGGCGGTCAAAATCGCGCAAATCGCCTTCGTGAAACGCGTTCGCTAAGCTCATCATCGGGACGCGATGCGTCACCTTGCGAAACGCCTCCAGCGGCGGGCCGCCGATGCGTTGAGTCGGCGAATCGCTCGTTTTTAGCTCCGGATACTGTTCCTCAAGGGCGATGAGCTCTTGCATCAACCGGTCATACTCCGCGTCTGGAACAGATGGACGATCCAGCACGTAATATTCGTAGCCATAGCGGTTGAGCAGCTCGCGCAGCTCGGCTGCGCGCTGTTCGGCTTGTTGGCGATCCATACGTCACCGGTTCTCCTTTCTATGCTTTCTCAATCGGCGCAAACTTCGCAAGCAGCCGCTTTACGCCAATCGGGCTTGGAAACGCGATGTCCAACTCTTGCTCCTCTCCGTCGCCGCGAACGCTGACCACCGTGCCCACTCCCCACTTTCGATGGTTGGCGCGGTCGCCCACTTTCCATCCTCCGACAACGCCATGGACTGGGCGGGCAGCAGCCGGACGCGGTGCGACCACAGACCGGGGGACAGCCGCCTCTAGCAAATGCGGTGGAATTTCGTTTAAAAAACGCGAGGGCGGATTCATCTGAATGTTTCCGAACAACGTCCGCATTTGCGCGCTCGTCAACACGAGCTCTTCTTCGGCACGAGTGATGCCGACATACGCCAATCGTCGCTCTTCTTCCATCTCGTCTTCGTCGTTAAGCGAACGGTTATGCGGGAAAATGCCTTCTTCCATGCCGATCAAAAAGACGACCGGGAACTCCAGCCCTTTGGCGGCATGAAGTGTCATGAACACAACCGCATCCCCTTCTGCCGCTTGGTCGCTGCCGTTGAGCTCGTCCAAATCGGAAACAAGCGCCAAGTCGGTCAAAAAGGCGATGAGCGACTTATCATCGCTGACATTTTCAAAATGCTTTGTCACCGACAAAAATTCGTCCAAGTTCTCAAGCCGGCTTTGCGCCTCAATCGTTCGCTCCTCCTCCAACATCGCACGATAGCCGGACCGATCGAGCACTTCTTCGACGAGCTCGGTCACAGAAACGTATTCCTGCAGCTGCGTCCATTGCTCCAGCTGGGCGCGGAAGGCGGCGAGCGCTCCGGCTGTTTTGGCGCTGAATCCGATCATCTCCAGTTCACCGAGCGCGGCAAACAACGACAGCCCATGCTCCACCGCATAGCGGACGAGCTTGTCGATCGTCGACGCTCCGATGCCGCGCTTTGGCACGTTGATGATGCGCAGCAAGCTCAAATCGTCATCAGGATTGGCGATCACGCGCAAGTAAGCGAGGATGTCTTTGATTTCTTTCCGGTCATAGAACTTTAAGCCGCCGACGATTTGATACGGAATATTGGCTTTCAAAAACACTTCCTCGATGACGCGCGACTGCGCATTCGTCCGATACAACACGGCAAAATCGCGGTAGCGCCGCCCTTCCTGTTCGATCGCCTCTTGAATGCGGTCGGCGACAAACCGCGCTTCATCGACTTCGTTCATCGCCTCATAATACGTGATCGGCTTCCCTTCCGGATTTTCCGTCCACAACCGCTTCGGCTTGCGATTGACGTTATGAGCGATGACTTCGTTTGCCGCTTGCAAAATCCGCTTCGTCGAACGGTAGTTTTGCTCAAGCAAAATCACTTTCGCGTTTGGATAGTCGCGTTCAAATGACAAGATGTTGCGAATATCCGCCCCGCGCCACCGGTAAATCGACTGGTCGGCATCGCCGACGGCGCAAATGTTTTGGAACCGTGCAGCGAGCTTTTTCACCAGTGTATATTGGGCGCGGTTCGTATCTTGGTACTCATCAATGTGAATGTACTGGAATTTATACTGGTAATATTGAAGCACATCCGGCACGCGGTCAAACAGCTGGATCGTCGTCATGATCAAATCGTCGAAATCGAGCGAATGGTTGCGGAGAAGGCGTTGTTGATACTCTTGATACACGTCGCTGACGATCGTTTCATAATACGTCGACGCCCGCTTCGCGAATTGTTTCGGCGCGAGCAAATCGTTTTTCGCTGCGCTGATCGTGCCTAAAATCGTCCGCGGCTCCCATTTTTTCGGATCGATATTTTTGTCTTTCAAAATCGCTTTGATGACCGAAAGCTGATCGGTCGGGTCGAGGATGGAAAAATTGCGGTTGATGCCGATGCGGTCAATGTCGCGGCGCAACACGCGGACGCACATCGAGTGAAACGTCGAAATCCATACGTCTTCCGCCGCCCCGCCCAACAGCGCCCGCACTCGCTCCTTCATTTCGCGCGCCGCTTTGTTCGTAAATGTAATAGCCAAAATATTCCACGGCGCCACCTGTTTCTCGGCCATCAAATAGGCGATCCGGTGCGTCAGCACGCGCGTTTTTCCGCTCCCCGCTCCCGCCATGATGAGCAACGGCCCTTCCGTCGTTTTGACGGCTTCTTGCTGCTCCTTATTTAAATGAGCAAGCAGCTTTTCTGATAAAAAATTCATCGTTTCCACCACCAACAAACATAAGTTCTATGTTCCGGCGCCGTACTTACGCCGGTCTGCCATCTGTTGGACGGCTGCCACCGTGGCCAACGCGTTTTCGAATGACTCGTAAATGGCGTTGCCAACGACAACTGTATCGGCATAGCGAGCCATTTCCGCCGCCTGTTCCGGCGTCGTGATGCCACCGCCATAGACGAGCTGCGCGCGGCTAAGCACCCGTTTGACCTTGTCCACTAAAGCGGGGTCTCCGTACGTTCCGCTGTATTCGAGATAAAAAATCGGCAGCCGATACAGCTGTTCGGCGAGACGGGCATACGCCACGACATCCTCGTCAGCGAGCGCTACATCAGCCTCTGTCAGCTTCGCTGCTTTGCATTCACGGTTGACAATGCAATAGCCTTCGGCAACCAATTCCTCTCCGTTCATCACATCGCCGTATCGTTTCATCGCCTCGTGATGACGGCCGATGATCCATTCCGTTCGCCGGCTGTTCAAAACGATCGGAATCAAATACACATCAAATCCCGGCGTCAGCGCCTCGACATCCGTGACCTCAAGCGCACACGGCACCGAAAAGCGGCGGACGCGGGCCAATAAGTCGAGCACCCCATCGATCGTCACCCCGTCCGTGCCGCCGACGATGACAGCATCCGTTCCCGACTCACAAAGACGCTCTAGTCGCTCGTCATCGATCGGTTTGTTCGGGTCGAGTTTGAACACATGGCGCCAGGCGCGAATCTCTTCCATCGCAAAATCCCCTCCACTCCGTCTCCATTGTTTCATTATAACAAATCCACAAAAAGAAAAGGAGTTCCTTTGCAAATGGAAGGAACCTCCTTTTGGCCTCAGTCGATGATCGGTTCGCTTGCCTCTTGACGTTCTTCCTCTTTGATGCGGTCAAGCGCCATGGCATAAGCATCGTTGCCGTAATTCAGGCAGCGCTTGACGCGCGAGATCGTCGCCGTGCTCGCTCCGGTTTCCGTTTCGATTTTATGGTACGTATACCCTTCGCGCAGCATGCGAGCGACTTCCAGCCGCTGGGCGAGCGCCTGAATTTCGTTCACCGTGCATAAATCATCAAAAAAGCGGTAACACTCTTCTACATCGCGCAACGACAAAATCGCTTTAAACAACTGATCCAGCTCTCTGCCGCGCAGTTTGTCAATTTGCATCCTTGTCTTCCTCCTTTGCTTGAGACGGGGACGTTCCCGCCGCCGCGCAACGTGCCTCGTTTTTCTCTCACCGGCTCCGAATCTGTTCTGAGGGCGAGCGGATCGGGCCGAGTGGCTTTCCTCTTTGCTCCACCCCACCGCTAGGCAGGCCCCGCCATTGTTGTTCTATTTCCAGTGGACAATGTCCAGCGTCGGAACAATATTGATCCATGTCTTCCCGGGCACAAATCCGACTGGCCGCCCGTCGCGGTACGGCAGCAGCCGCCCATCAATGTTTTTCCATTCGATCGGCTGGATAACACCATGTTGCAACAAATAGCCTTGGCCGCCTGCCGCCAAATCGATGGCGCGCCGCCCATAGTGATCGACGACGTGATGGCGAGCGGCGACGATCAACACGTTTTGCACGACAATCGGCTCATGCGTATCATAATCGATCGTCTGCTCGCCGCCGCTGTATCGATCATATCCTTTTTGCTCCGGTACATACCGGTATTCCACCTGGGCATACGCCTGACGCGAATAAGCGATGTGAATCGTCCCGGCCTGCTCTCCGCGGGGCTCGTCATCGCGAAACGGCAGCGGGGCGACCTCGTCCGTCCACGCGTATCCGTTTTGTTTAGCCCCTTTTTCAATGTTGGCGAATGTAATGTACGAGTTGTGCGGCGCCTTGCGGAACGAAACGCGGTGAAACAGCGTACCGTCGTAAAACAATCCGTTCAAATAGTCGATGCCGCCTCCTTCAAGACGTGCTTTCGCTTCTGGGCTCCAGCCGTGGCATATATACAGTGCATGGTAGCCTTCGCTCAAGTCAATATAGTAATCACGTGCGCTTCGCACCGGTCCCACCCGCTCGGGCCGTTCGCTCTGATAAAGAGCTAAAAAGCGAGTGATGTCGCCTTCAGCAAGCACTTCATACACGATATCGGCCTTGCTTAGCCCCGATTGCGGCCGGGCTTTCGGATGGTTGTTGATCATGACGCCGACCACCCGCTGCTGGGAATCTTCATGAGCCGGCAATCCGGTGAGCGGAAAACGCTGTTTTTCCTCGGCCGCAGGCGCGGATGGTTCTTTCGACGAAGAAGCTGGCGGTTCGGCTTGTTTTGCTTGTTTCGGCTCTCGTTCCGTCGTGCAGCCACCGAGCAAAAGCGCCGTGCACCCGATGATGAACAGCCAACGTTTCAATGGACACACAACCTTTTTCTTTTTTATTTTACCGCATTATCGAAGGAAAGAGTACCGTTTTGTGCATCACATCATAAATGCCCCGTTGCGTAATCCGAACGTACGGCAAATGGGTCGATTGCAGGAAAAACAATGAATACACCGGATCTTCGAAGCGATACCCCCGCTCGCGCATAAGGCGAACGAACGCGCGCTCTTCGGCGATCAGTGTCCTCATCTCGAGCGGGGACACCATACCGGCCAACGGAAGCGGAAGCTCAAAGACAACGTTCCCGCGTTCGGCAAGCACTATGCCGCCGCCCAGTTCCTTCATGCGTCGGAATGCAAGCATCATGTCTTCTTTATGTTTGCCGATCAGAAGCAGATCGCCCGTGTTGGAGTAGGAGCTCGCCAAGCCGCCAAGCGCTGTCGCGAATCCTTTCAGCATCGTATTGACGCGCCAGCGACCGCGGCGATCAAGCAGCACTAAAAAACATTCGTCGTGATCATGGCCAAGATGGTCGCGCGTTGTATCGATCGATACCGAATACGGCTTTAAAATGACCGCATTTTCCATGCGCAGCCCCATCGGCATCGACACTTGCAAATCGTCTTCGTCAATCTCCCACGACAACGAGAGAGGCCCGAGACCTAATTGCCCCCAGTCCGGTGCTGGCCATATGCTAGGCTCTTCGCCCTCGCGCTTGACCCATTGGCCTTTCGCCAGCACTTGCACCGGCGTCGGGTCATGGGCGGAGCGCAAAAAGTTAATATGCGCAATCCGGCCGGTGGCGATGCTGCCGTGGAGATGCTCGATTCCATAGTGACGGGCGACGTTGATGGTCGCCATTGCATACGCATCGATCACAGGTACGCCGTGTTCGATCGCCATGCGAATGAGCTGGTCGATCACCCCGTGCTCGTAAAACGATGGCGGCGAACCGTCCGTTGTAAGCAGGCATTGGTCATAACGCTCAAGCCCGAGTGCCTTCATCTCCTCAAGCAGCACCGGCAAGTCCGGGCGAATGGAAGAATGGCGGAGGGTGACGGTATAGCCGTGCCAAAGGCGCAGACGCACTTCTTTCCCGGTCATCGCCTCATGATCGCCATCGGCGCCAAAGAGCGCCATTTTGACGAGCGTTTTTTCCGATGCTCCGGGAAAATGTCCTTCGATTTTGCGCCGCCGCCGCTTCGCTTCCTGCATCCAGTACAAGATGATGTCATCCCCGCCGATCACTTTTGGCCATGAAGTCAGCTCTCCGCCCTGAAGCACGCTTTCTTGGTCAAGCCACCATTTGATCCGGGCGTTGGACAGTGTCTCCTCCTCGCGTTCAAGCTCTGTCTGTCCGTCGAACCGACACCACCAATACATCGATGTTGGAAGCGCATTCATTTTTTGCAAAAATAAAAGCGATTGTTCGTCTTTCAGCTGTAAAAGCAAAAACAAGTTATCGTTCACCAACGTCGTCGTTCCGTACAAGGCCGCATAATAGGCAAACGAATGGGGATTATATAATTGAAATGGATGAACATGCGGCTCCATGTAGCCCGGGACGAGCACATATCCGCGGCAGTCAACCGTCTCACATGACGGATCGACGCGGTCGGGAAGCCGATCACCGGCATACACGATACGGTCGCCATGAATCCATATATTCCCTTTCACCCATTCGCGGAAATACGAATGCAAATACGTGGCGTTGACTAACACTTTGGTCGGCGATTGTTTGCCATCAATCACCGCTGCTTGTTCGCGCAGCTCGCTGCCTTTCCATCGGTAACGTTGCTCGCTCATTGACACCCCGTCCCTTGTTTCCTAATCGTTCCATGTAATCATTTTAACGCACAAAAGTCATTTTCACAATACGAAAGATGAAAGGAGGGATTCAACGATGGCGAATATCGGCATTGTCAATGCGCTCATTCGCATTACCCTTGGGTTGACTGTCGTCGCTTGGGGGGCCGCCCGCTTCGCCCGCCGTCCATGGTGCACCTCCTATTTGTGGGCCATCTTGCTTGGGGCGATGAAAGTCGGGGAAGGCATCACTCGTTTTTGCCCTGTCACTGCGTTAGTGGAGAATATGCAGCGCCGGCAGCTGCTTAATGAGGAAACAGAAACTGTCATCAACCCGACATAAACAATGACAGCGACGCATCGATACGCAAGAGCTTGGGACAGCAACGATGGCCGCTGTCCCTCATCGTTCCCCCCTCTTTCTCGGCAGCGCCGGGCTGATCGGTTGCTGTTGAAAGGCCCTAGAAGGCTGGTGAAAAACGGTTGTTTCTTTTGAGCAATGGGGGATCGTTTGAAAGGTGATCGTGATGCGACGAGGTTTTTCTATTTGAGAAATGGGCTTGATCAGCGGCTTGCTCCCTTAAATCACCGGCCCCCTAGAAAAACTCATGATTAAGGCGAGAAAAAGGTGTCCCGCGCCCCGGGACACCTTCCATCCAAAGGAGTGGATCACCATGTTGCTGGAATATATGACCGATATGTCGTTTGTGTTGGCAACGTTAATCGGCGGCATTATCGCCCTGTCGTATGTGTATTTGCGGCGGAGGCGCGTTCGATAGCGCGCCGACCGATGTCGCGGCGGTAAAACAAGCCGGCGCAGTCAATCGCCGCCAATTGCTCGTACGCTTTTTCCTTCGCCTCAGCGAGCGTCGCCCCTTTGGCCGCCAGCAGCAGGACGCGGCCGCCGTTTGTGTAAAGCGTTCCATCTTCGCGCTTCGTGCCGGCGTGGAACAACAATGCATCCGGAGCGAGCCGCTCGAGTCCGCGGATGGCCGCTCCGCGTTCGTAAGCGCCCGGATAGCCTTTCGCCGCCAGCACGACGCCAAGCACCGCTTCGTCCGCCCACTCGAGCTCCAGTTCTTTTCCATCCATCACCGCCAAGATCGCCTGAAGCAAATCGGTTTTTAAACGCGGCAGCACGACTTGCGCCTCCGGATCGCCGAACCGGGCGTTAAATTCGATCACTTTCGGCCCGGCTGATGTGGCGATCAACCCGGCATACAGGACGCCGGTAAACGGCCGTCCTTCCGCCACTAACGCTTGGGCGGTCGGACGCAAAATCGTCTCCAAAGCGATTGGGACCGTATCGGCGGATATTTGCGGCACGGGCGAATACGCTCCCATCCCTCCGGTGTTCGGCCCTTCGTCCCCGTCGTACGCCCGCTTATGGTCTTGGGCGATGGCGAGCGGGTACACCTTTTCGCCGTTTACCAACGCCATAAACGAAAATTCTTCGCCTTCCAAATACTCCTCAATGACGACTTGGCTGCCGGCGGCACCGAATTGTCCATCGATGAGCGCGGCCTTCGCTGCGGCCAGCGCGTCTTCCACCGTTTGGGCGACAGTGACGCCTTTTCCGGCGGCCAGCCCGTCCGCTTTAATGACGATCGGCGCTCCTTTTTCCTCAATATACGCTTTCGCTTGTTCATATGAGGAAAACGTCGCATGTTCCGCCGTCGGGATGCCGTATGTTTTCATAAGCTCTTTCGCAAACGCTTTGCTTCCTTCAATGAGCGCCGCCGCTTGGCTCGGGCCGAACATGCGCAGCCCTTCCGCCATAAAGCGGTCGGCAATGCCGGCGGCCAGCGGCGCTTCCGGCCCGACAATCGTCAAATCAATCTTGTTTTGTTTCGCAAACTGAACAAGTGCGTCAAAATCGAGTTCATCAATGTCGACGAGCTCCGCGACTTCCCCGATGCCCGGGTTGCCTGGCGCGGCATACAGTTTGCCAACAAGGGGGCTTTGCGCCGCCTTCCAAGCGATGGCATGCTCGCGCCCGCCGCGTCCGACTACGAGAACGTTCATCGTCTCCCTCCCCTTTTGCCGCCGTTTAATGTTTAAAATGGCGGACGCCGGTAAACACCATGGCAATGCCATACTCATCCGCTTTGCGGATCGAATCGGCGTCACGAATCGAGCCGCCCGGCTGGATGATGGCCGTAATGCCGGCTTTTGCCGCCGCTTCTACGGTGTCGTCCATCGGGAAAAAGGCGTCGGAAGCGAGCACCGCGCCTGCCGCCTGCTCCCCGGCTTGTTCAATGGCGATCTTCGCCGCGCCGACCCGGTTCATTTGTCCGGCGCCAACACCAACGGTCATGCCGTTTTTCGCTAGCACAATGGCGTTGGATTTGACATGCTTCACAACGTTCCACGCAAAACGAAGCTGTTCTCGCTCTTCTTCGGTCGGCTCGCGCTTCGTGACGACGTTCCATTCGGCGTCCGCAAGCGTATACGTATCGGCAGCTTGGACGAGCACGCCGCCGTTGACCGAAACGAGCGTTTTTTCCTTACCGTTGGACGCCGTGAAATCAAGCGTCAACAGACGGATATTTTTCTTTTGCGTCAAAATGGCAAGCGCTTCGTCACTGAACGATGGCGCGATGACGATTTCCAAAAAGATGTCATGCATCCGTTCGGCCGTTTCTTTATCCACTTCACGGTTGACTGCAATAATCCCGCCGAAAATCGACACCGGGTCCGCCTCGTACGCTTTCGTAAACGCCTCAAGAAGCGTCGCGCCGACACCGACGCCGCACGGGTTCATATGTTTGATCGCCGCCACGGCCGGCTCTTGAAATTCACGAATGAGGTTGATCGCCGCATTGGCGTCGTTAATGTTGTTGTACGATAGCTCTTTTCCGTGCAGCTGTACTGCGTTGGCAATCGAGAACGCCGCACCGAGCGGTTTAGCGTAAAACGCCGCCGATTGATGTGGATTCTCTCCATAGCGCAACGATTGTTTTTTCGTATAGGTGACGGTGAGCGATTCCGGGTATTCCTCCCCGGTAAGGTTCGTCAAATACTCGGCGATCATCGCATCATACGCCGCCGTATGACGGAACGCTTTCGCCGCCAGTTTTTGCCGCGTTTTTGCTTGGATCGATCCGGTTGTTTTCAGTTCCTCAATGACCGTTCGATAATCGGCTGGATCGACGACGATGGCGACATCGGTATAGTTTTTCGCTGCGGCGCGAACCATCGTCGGACCGCCGATATCGATGTTTTCAATCGCCTCAGCCAGCGTCACGTCCGGCTTCGCGATCGTCTGCTGGAACGGATACAAGTTGACAACGACCAAATCGATCGGACGGATGCCATGCTCCGCTAGCGCCGTCTGATGGCGCTCATCGCCGCGCACCGCCAAAATGCCGCCGTGAATGGCCGGATGCAGCGTTTTGACGCGCCCGTCTAAAATTTCCGGAAACCCGGTGACATCGGAAATCGAGATGACCGGGACACCAGCCTCCTCAAGCGCCCGTTTCGTCCCGCCGGTCGAAATGATCTCGACGCCGAGTTCGGCGAGCTGTTTGGCAAACGGAATGATCCCTTCTTTATTAGACACGCTGATTAATGCTCGTTTCACTGCCATCATTTTCGATCCTTTCTTCTTGTTGTTCCTTTTCCCCTAGCAGCATGCGCAACACCGCCGGATACAGTTCATGTTCGACTTGATGAATGCGCGCCTCAAGCGCTTCGATCGGCTCTCCCCGCACGATCGGAACAGCGCGCTGGGCGATGACCGGTCCAGTGTCCATCCCTTCATCGACATAATGGATGGTGACGCCTGTTTCCGACACGCCCGCCCGATACGCCTGGCCGATCGCGTCTTTGCCCGGAAACGCCGGCAACAGCGACGGATGGATGTTGACGATTTTCCCTTCATAGGCGGAAAGCAAGGTCGGCCCGATCAAGCGCATGTAGCCGGCCAACGCGATCCATTCGACTTGTCGTTCTTTCAGTTCGCGCAAAATCTCGCTCTCAAACGCCGCTTTCGACGGGTAGTCTTTCGGGGAAAACACGAACGCCGGCACGTGTTCGCGCCCCGCTCGTTCGATGACCTTGGCGCCCGGCCGATCGCAGACAAGCAGGGCGATGTCCGCCGGCAACTCGCCGCGCTTCGCCGCATCGACGAGCGCCTGAAAATTCGTTCCGCTTCCGGAGGCAAACACGGCCAACCGCTTCATGCTTTGTCCCCTCCGGTAAACGACACACCCGCTCCTTTTGTCACTTCGCCAATGATGTAGGCCGGCTCTCCTTGTTCGTCCAACCATTTCACAAGCGGCACTGCCGTTTCCGGGCTGACGGCGAGCACGAGGCCAATGCCCATATTAAACACGGAAAACATCTCTTCTTCTTCAAGGTTGCCGTTGGCGCGCAAGAAGTCAAAAATCGGCAGCACCGGCCACGAGCCGCGTTGAATGCGGGCGCCAAGCCCCGAAGGCAGCATGCGGGGAATGTTTTCGATCAACCCGCCGCCGGTAATATGCGCCATCCCTTTGATCGTAAACCGCTCGCGCACAGAGCGCAACCGTTTCGCGTAAATGCGCGTCGGCTTCAACAACTCCTCGCCGAGCGGAACATCAAGCGGCTCGTAAATGCGGTCAAGCTCCAACTTCGCCTGCTCGAACACGATGCGGCGCACAAGCGAGTAGCCGTTGCTGTGCAAGCCGCTTGATGGAAGGCCAATCAACACATCGCCTGCTTGGATCGTTTGCCCCGTCACCAACCGCTCTTTTTCGGCAATGCCGACGGCAAACCCGGCCAAATCGTACTCGTCTTCCGCGTACATACCCGGCATTTCCGCCGTTTCCCCACCGATCAAGGCGCAGCCGGCTTCGACGCAGCCGTCAGCCACCCCCTTGACGATGGCGGCGATTTTTTCCGGCACCGCTTTGCCACAAGCGATATAGTCAAGGAAAAAGAGCGGTTCCGCTCCTTGGACAGCGATGTCATTGACACACATCGCCACACAGTCGATGCCGATCGTATCGTGCCGGTCAAGCAAAAACGCCAATTTCAGCTTTGTCCCGACGCCATCCGTGCCGGCGATGAGCACCGGCTGACGATAACCAAGCGCCGATAAATCAAACAAGCCGCCAAACCCGCCGATTCCGCCCAACACTTCCGGCCGCATCGTTTTTTGCACGTGCTCTTTCATCAGGGCGACGGCCTGATAACCGGCCTCAATGTCGACCCCTGCTTGTTTGTATGCTTTTGCCACATGAATCCCCCTTTTCTCCGCCCGCTGCGCTCGAACAAGCGCACGCCTTGACGGCCGCTACTTTACCCCAATAGCAGCGCGCCACGGTATTCATTGCCCGCTCCGCAGAGCTGCCTGTCATTTGACGGTCATGCACGGCTGGGCGATTGGGCTGATCCGGGTTGGATATTGGCCGGTGAAGCACGCCAAACATTGTCCGCGCTGCGGTGCGCCTTCCGGACGGCCAATCGCTGCCAGCAGCCCTTCTTGGCTAAGAAACGCCAGCGAATCGGCGCCGATTAAGCGGCGGATGTCTTCGACCGTATGTTTCGCTGCAATCAGTTCTTCCTTGGACGACGTATCAATGCCGTAAAAGCAAGGATGGGTGATCGGCGGCGCGCTGATGCGCACGTGCACTTCAACCGCCCCGGCTTCGCGGAGCATCGCGACAATGCGCCGGCTCGTCGTTCCGCGCACGATCGAATCATCCACCATCACGACCCGCTTGCCGGCGACCACGCCGCGCACCGGCGAAAGCTTCATTTTCACTCCTTGCTCGCGCAACGCCTGCGACGGCTGGATGAACGTCCGGCCGACATACCGGTTTTTAATCAAGCCCAATTCGTATGGAATGCCGCTCGCCTCAGCGTAACCGATGGCGACCGAAATGCTTGAGTCCGGTACACCGGTGACAATATCGGCTTCGGCTGGCGCCTCGAGCGCCAACCGCTTCCCTAAATTTTTCCGCGCCGTGTGAATGTTGATGCCGTCGACATGGCTGTCCGGGCGGGCAAAATAAATGTATTCCATGCTGCAAATGGATCGCGGCTGCTCCGGAGCAAACCGTTCCGAACGCACCCCTTCGCCGCTGATGATAAGCAGTTCCCCAGGCGCCACTTCCCGCTCGTACGTCGCCCCGATGACATCAAATGCGCACGTTTCCGAGGCGACGACATACGCCGAGCCGAGCCGGCCGAGCGACAGCGGCCGAAACCCGTGCGGATCAAGCGCCGCATACAGCGCCGTTTCCGTCAGCAGCAAAAACGCAAACGCCCCTTCGATCTGGCTGAGCGCTTCTTTCATTTGTCCGACAAATGTCGGCGCCTGGCTGCGGCGGATGAGGTGGGCGAGAACCTCCGTATCCGATGTTGTCTGAAAAATGCTCCCCTGTGCTTCGAGCGCAAGCTTCAGCTCGATGGCGTTCGTCAAGTTGCCGTTATGGGCGAGCGCCATCGCGCCGGTTTGCGAGCGGAATAAGAGCGGCTGAACGTTTTCATAGCCGCCCCCACCCGCCGTCGAATAGCGGACATGGCCGATCGCCGCCGAGCCGCAAAGCGCATCGAGCGTACCGCTTTGAAACACTTCCGTCACCAAGCCAAGCCCTTTATGACCGGACAAGTTCCCGTCGCCCGCCACCACGATGCCGGCTCCTTCTTGGCCGCGGTGCTGCAGGCTGTGGAGCCCATAATACGTGAGCCTGGCGGCGTCCTCATGCCCCCAAATGCCGAAAATGCCGCACTCCTCGTTCAATCCTTTGATTTCAGCAAGCATGGAATGGCCCCTTTCCAGACGTTTCGCATATCGTCAACCGAAAGGCGGATGATCGTTTCCCCCTGCTCCCCGTTCACGGTGAATGTGCCGTCATCCGTCACTTCCCCGATCCGTTTCGCTTCTACAAGCCGCTCAAACGTTTCTTGATGTTCCTTTTTCACCGAAACTACAAAACGAGACTGCGTTTCGCTGAACAGTTCACTGACGAGATCACCGCGGATCGTCACCTTCGCGCCAAGCCCCGAAGCCCCCATGACACACTCGGCAAGCGCAACGGCTAAGCCCCCTTCAGCCACATCATGCGCGGACGCCACGACCCCCGCGCGAATCGCGGTCAACAGCTGACGCTGGCGGCTTGCTTCGACCGTCAAATCGAGTGCCGGCGCTTTTCCGAAAATGCGGCCTTCTAGAAATTTTTGCAGCTCGCTGCCGCCAAACTCCGGCTTCGCCTCGCCGATCACGTAAATCAAGTCACCTGCTTGCTTAAACGATTGCGTTGTGATATGGGAAAGGTCTTCAATCAGGCCGACCATGCCGACAACCGGCGTCGGGTACACCGCCTCGCCGTTCGTTTCATTGTAAAGCGAGACGTTGCCGCTCACGACCGGCGTCTCAAGCGCCCGGCACGCTTCGCTCATCCCGTCAACCGCTTTTTCCAGCTGCCAGAAAATATCCGGCTTTTCCGGGCTGCCGAAGTTGAGGCAGTCGGTAATGGCGAGCGGTTTCGCCCCCGAGCAGACGACATTGCGCGCCGCCTCGGCGACCGCAATTTTCCCTCCTGTTTCCGGATCCAAATACACATAGCGCGAGTTGCAGTCGGTGGTCAGCGCGAGCGCCTTATTCGTGCCGCGGATGCGCACGACAGCCGCGTCCGATCCCGGAGCGACGACTGTATTCGTCCGCACCATATAGTCGTACTGGTCATACACCCATTCCTTGCTGGCGATCGTCGGCTGGGCGAGCAGCGCGAGCAATGTTTGATTGTAATCTTCAATGTGCGGAATATACGGCGGCATCGCTTGAAACTCACGGTAATAAGCCGGCTCCGCCGATGGTTTATGATACACCGGCGCGTCTTTCGCCAACGCATCGACCGGAATTTCTGCCGCCACCTCGCCGCGGAAAAACAGACGAAGCATTTGATCATCGGTTACTTTCCCGATCGCTTTCGCTTCGAGGCCATATTTCGCAAAAATCGCAGCGATTTCGTCTTCCCGCCCTTGCTTGACGACAAGCAGCATCCGCTCCTGCGATTCGGACAACATCATTTCATACGGCGTCATGCCCGCCTCGCGCTGGGGAACAAGATCCAAATTCATTTCGATCCCGAAGCCGCCTTTGCTCGCCATCTCGGCCGACGAGCTCGTAAGCCCAGCGGCGCCCATATCTTGAATGCCGACTAACGCATCGGACTTGACTGCTTCAAGACACGCCTCAAGCAGCAGTTTTTCCATAAACGGGTCGCCGACTTGCACGGCCGGGCGCTTCGCTTCCGATTGCTCGCTTAATTCCTCAGAGGCAAACGTCGCCCCGTGGATGCCGTCGCGGCCCGTTTTCGCCCCGACGTACATGACCGTGTTGCCGACGCCGGTCGCGATGCCGCGCTGAATGTCCTCATGGCGGATGATCCCAACACACATGGCGTTGACCAATGGATTGCCTTCATACGCCGGATCGAACTGCACTTCACCGCCGACGGTCGGGATGCCGACGCAGTTGCCATACCCGGCGATACCGGCGACGACGTGTTCAAACAAATAGTTGACGCGCGGCGATGTCAATTCGCCAAATCGAAGCGAGTTAAGCAACGCAATCGGCCGCGCCCCCATCGAAAAGACGTCGCGGATGATGCCGCCGACCCCCGTCGCCGCTCCTTGGTACGGCTCGATCGCCGACGGGTGATTATGGCTTTCGATTTTAAACGCCACCGCCAGCCCGTCACCGATATCGACAATGCCTGCCCCCTCGCCCGGCCCCTGCAATACGTGCGGACCATCGGTCGGGAATTTTTTCAGCACCGGCTTCGAGTTTTTGTAGCTGCAATGCTCCGACCACATGACGGCAAAAATGCCGGTTTCCGTGTAGTTCGGCAGCCTCCCCAGCATCGCTTCAATGCGGGCAAACTCTTCGTCTGTTAACCCCATCTCGCGGTACAGCTTTTGTTCTTTGATCATCGCCGCGCTCGGCTCAAGCAGTAACGACATGCGTCTCCCTCCAATAATTGACGATCGATCGAAATAGCTTCAATCCGTCCGCGCTGCCGAGCAAAGCGTCGACCGCCCGCTCCGGATGCGGCATCATGCCGAGCACGTTGCCTCGCTCGTTGACAATGCCGGCGATCTCCGCCAAGCTGCCGTTCGGGTTTTCCCCATGGTAGCGGAAGACGATTTGCCGGTTTTCGACAAGGCGCTTTAGCGTTTGTTCGTCGCAATAATAATTCCCTTCACCATGGGCGATCGGAATGGTAATCACTTCGCCCTTGTCATAGGCAGAGGTAAACATCGTTTCATTGTTTTCCACGACAAGCTGCACCGGCCGGCAAATGAATTTCAATCCTTGGTTGCGGCGCATCGCCCCAGGAAGCAAGCCGGCTTCAAGCAAAATTTGAAACCCGTTGCACACCCCAAGCACCGGTTTTCCGGCTTCCGCGGCTTGTTTCACGGCGGCCATCACCTTGGAAAAACGGGCGATCGCCCCTGAGCGCAAGTAATCGCCGTATGAAAAGCCGCCTGGAAGCAAAATGGCATCGAACCGATCGAGATTTTCTTCATCATGCCAAACGTATTCCACTTCTTCGCCGAGTTCATCGGCGACCGCATGGTACATATCGACATCGCAATTCGATCCCGGAAAGACAATGACGGCAAACTTCATCGGGCGACGGCCTCCTCAATTTCATAGCGGTAATCTTCGATGACCGGGTTGGACAACAATTTCTCGCACATGTCACGGACCATCTCATCAAGGTCGCGATCGCTTTTTTCGATCACCAGCTCCATAAACTTGCCGATTCGGACATCTTTCACTTCCGTATACGAAAGGCTGTGCAGCGCCCCCTTCACCGCTGTCCCTTGCGGATCCAACACACTTTCGCGCAACGTGACATACACTTTTACTTTATACATGCCGATTCTCCCCCTAACCGTCGGAAAATAACCTCGTACGCCTCGGTTAAACTGCCAAGATCACGGCGAAATACGTCCTTATCCAATTTCTCATTCGTCTCGGCGTCCCAAAGCCGGCACGTATCGGGCGACACCTCATCCGCTAAGAGGATCGCGCCGTCCGCCGTGCGGCCAAACTCCAACTTAAAATCAATTAATCTCACTTTTCGCTCGGCAAAATGGGCGCGCAACACGTCGTTCACTTTCAGCGCTTCCCGTTTCAGCCAGACGATCTCCTCGCGGCTCGCGAGCTTCAAAATCGCAATGTGGTCTTCGACGAGCAGCGGGTCGCCAAGGTCATCGTTTTTGTAGTAAAACTCGACAAGCGGCGCTTCGAGCGGCGTCCCTTCCGCCAAGCCGAGACGTTTCGCCAAACTTCCGGCCACGACGTTGCGGACGACGACTTCCAGCGGGATGATCGCTACACTTTTCACAAGCTGCTCGGTCGGCGACAATTTTTTCATAAAATGATTGGCAACGCCTGCTTCTTTCAATTTCGCAAACAGTAAACTGGAAATCTCGTTATTGAGCCGCCCTTTGCCGGCGATCGTCGCCTTTTTCTCGCCGTTAAACGCCGTGGCGCTGTCTTTGTACTCGACCCAAAGAACATCCGGTTCATCCGTCGCGTAAATTTTTTTCGCTTTCCCTTCATACAACAGCTGTTGTTTTGCCGGCATGATGCAAGCCTCCGTTATCCAGAAGATTGAAAATTTTTCGCGTAACCGGCCAGCATGAGGCCAGCCGGCTTCCACTTACTCTAATCCTAAGCGGGTAAAAATCGTATCGACGTGTTTCAAATGATGGCGGTAATCAAAACAATCGTCGAGCTCTTCTTTCGTCAACTGGCTCGTAATCCGCTCATCCGCCTCGAGAAGCGAGCGGAACGGCACTTGTCTCTCCCACGCTTCCATCGCTTTCGGCTGCACTAAATCGTACGCCTCCTCGCGCGTCATCCCTTTGTCAATCAAAGCGAGCAAGACGCGCTGCGAGTAAATGAGCCCGAACGTGCGCTCCATATTTTTCTTCATATTTTCCGGATACACCAGCAAGTTTTTCACAATGTTAGCGAACCGGTTCAACATATAGTTCAACGCGATCGTTGCATCCGGCAAAATGATGCGCTCCGCTGACGAATGGGAAATGTCGCGCTCATGCCAAAGCGGCACATTTTCATACGCCGTCACCATATACCCGCGAATGACGCGCGCCATGCCGGTCATGTTTTCCGAACCGATCGGATTGCGCTTATGCGGCATCGCTGACGAACCTTTTTGCCCTTTGGCAAAAAACTCCTCGACTTCACGCACTTCGCTTTTTTGCAAGCCGCGAATTTCCACAGCAAATTTTTCAATCGATGTCGCGATGAGCGCGAGCGTCGCCATGTAGTAGGCGTGGCGGTCGCGTTGCAACGTTTGCGTCGAAATCGGCGCCGGCGTTAACCCGAGCTTTTCGCACACATATTGCTCGACAAATGGGTCAATGTTGGCATACGTGCCGACCGCGCCGGAAATTTTCCCGACCTCGACCATCTTCGCCGCTTGTTCAAACCGCTCTAAATTCCGTTCCATTTCCGCATACCAAAGCGCCAATTTCAGCCCGAACGTCGTCGGTTCGGCGTGGACGCCGTGCGTGCGCCCCATCATGACCGTATATTTATGTTCGCGCGCTTTCTCTTTCAGCACTTGAATGAAGTTTTCCAAATCGCGCCGCAAAATGGCGTTCGCCTGCTTTAACAAATAGCCGAGCGCCGTATCGACGACGTCCGTCGATGTCAGCCCGTAGTGCACCCATTTCCGCTCCTCGCCAAGTGTCTCGGAAACGGCGCGGGTGAAGGCGACGACATCATGACGCGTTTCTTCTTCGATTTCCTTAATGCGCTTGACGTCAAACGACGCGTGTTCACGCAGACGGCGGACATCTTCTTTCGGGATGACACCAAGCTCGGCCCACGCCTCGCACGCGAGCAATTCCACTTCAAGCCATGCCTGAAAGCGATTTTCCTCTGTCCAAATGGCTCCCATTTCCGGTCTTGTGTAACGTTCAATCATCCTCGTTCCAGCCTCCGATCATGCCAAATTTGCCACGATTCCACTCGCGCCAGCGCTTCCTCAACATCATCCGCCAGTACAGTCACATGGCCCATTTTCCGCTTCGGCTTCGCTTCGTGCTTGCCGTACAGATGGACATACACCGCACCGGCAAACGCATCAATTTGCCCAATAATCGGCTCGACATGCTCGCCTAAAATATTGACCATCACGGCCGGCTTTACCAATTCCGTCGACCCGAGCGGCCAGTTGCAGACAGCGCGGATGTGCTGGGCGAATTGGGACGTGGCACATGCATTGATTGTATAATGACCCGAGTTGTGCGGTCTAGGGGCCAACTCATTAATATAAATATCCCCGTCCCCTGTCAAAAACATTTCCACCGCCAACGTCCCGATGAGTGAAAATGATGCCGCCAGCGTCTTGGCATAACGGACCGCCCGCTGCTCGATGTGTGGTGGGATCCGTGCTGGAACGATCGTTTGATGCAAAATGTTCTCGACATGAATGTTTTCCGCCACCGGAAAAACAGCCGTCTCCCCGTCGCCGTTGCGGGTGACAATGACCGATATTTCCTTCACAAACGGCACCCAGCCTTCCAAAATACACGAGCCAAGGTGAAGCAGCTCTGCCGCTTTGGCGACATCCCCTTCTCCCCGGAGCACATATTGCCCTTTTCCGTCATAACCACCGCGCCGCGTTTTCAAAACACACGGGAATCCGATCGCCTGGACGGCCTGTTCGAGCTCCTCCGCCCCATTCACTTCGACATAGGGCGCCACCGGCAAACCGGCAGCGACGATCGCCGCTTTCTCCAACGCCCGATCTTGCGTCACCGCAAGCAACCGGCTTCCTTGTGGGACATAGGCGTTTTCCACAAGCCACTCAAGCGCCCGCGCATCGATGTTTTCAAACTCGTACGTGATCACATCACTGATGCGCGCCAGGTCAGCTATTGCATCCAAATCATCGTACGGCGCGGTGATTTCTACATCCGCCACTTGCCCGCACGGAGAGTCAGGCGTTGGATCAAGAACCGCAACGCGAAACCCCATCTCACGCGCCGCCAAAGCCATCATCCGCCCGAGCTGGCCCCCGCCGATGATGCCGATCGTCTCTCCCGGAACAATCCGCCGCTTAGTCAAGTTGATCACTGCTTTCCACAACTTGTTTTCGAATCGATTCTCTCCTTGCTTTGAGCGCCTCCATATAGCGCGGCTCAAACAGCCCGATGATCGACACGGCGAGCAGTCCCGCATTCATCGCCCCTGCTTTGCCGATCGCCACTGTCGCCACCGGCACCCCGCCTGGCATTTGCACAATCGACAATAACGAATCGAGCCCGTTCAATGCCTTTGACTGCACCGGCACACCAATCACCGGCAGCGTCGTTTTCGCCGCGATCATTCCTGGCAAATGAGCCGCTCCACCGGCCCCCGCGATAATCACCTTAAGGCCCCGCTCCTCCGCCGTTTCCGCATACCGGAACATTTCATCCGGCGTCCGGTGCGCCGACACGACTTTTTTCTCAAACGGGACGCCCAGTTCTTCAAGAATTGCACAGGCGTGCTCCATCGTTTCCCAATCTGAACGGCTTCCCATGACCACCCCAACTAGCGGGCTCATACGTTCCACTCCTTACCCTTAATAAACAAAGCCCAGAACATACATTCCCTCTTTTTAGGCGAGGGAAAGCATCGTTCTGGGCTTTCGCATTTGTTAATAAGAAAAAAGCCAAAACCGATCCTTTCCCTCATAGTCCAATAATTTACGGTTATTGGGTAGAGACTTTTGGGCCATATTCCCAAAATTATATGAGGGATTCTTTTACGCATTATGAAACTACTTTTATAGTAGCAAGATCCTTGGTGAAATGTCAAGGTAAAATCGAACATTCATTATTAAACAAACACAAATGTTCGTGTTTTTTCAAATCACCAAAGCAATAAAGAGGCATATGATAAATGTGCGGAGGAGGGAAACGCCATGGCCAACGAACATCCATTCACACCGTTTTCCGATTGGACAAAGCATTGGCAGCAATTTTTCCAAAACGATTTTTGGGGAAACATCCAACCGCTGTTGCGTTCATCCCATCAACCATCGTCAGGCATGAATATCTACAAAAAGGATAACGAGCTGCTTGTCGTCGTTAGCCTGCCGGGACTGGAGAAAAGCGAAGATGCGGAAGTGTATGTATCGTACAAGACGCTGGAAATCAAGGCAACCATTAATCTGAACTTTCAAGGATTTGACTTAGTGGAAGAAGGAATTTTCCAAGGCCAGTTCGAAAAAACGATCCCGTTGCCGTTCCCCGTCAAGGATGATCGCATCGAAGCAACATATCATAACGGCTTATTGTTCATCCACCTTCATCGGCTCATCCCTGAAGAGCCAAAAAAGAAGATCGTGATTAAAAAAAGCGAACCATAACCAATGGCCAGCCCCGCTTTCTTGACAAAAAAGAGGGTGTCCCACGTTGACGGGACACCCTTTCGCGAGTTTCCGTTTCCTATCGCTTTATGAAAAAGGGGGTCTAGGAAACGATGATCACGCTTTACATTTTGGGGGAGAGGATTGAAAATGGCGTCATTAAAACTTAATGACAATAGGCAAAAAAATGAGAGAACCGTATAGCTCCCTCATTTTTGCCTGCCTAGCAGCGACCTACTCTTGCAGGGGCGCTGGCCCCAACTACCATCGGCGCTGGAGGGCTTAACTTCCGTGTTCGGGATGGGAACGGGTGTTTCCCCTCCGCTATCACCACTAGGCAAGCTATTCCGTTTTTCATCAATCATTATACCAGAAAATTAATTCCTGTCAAGAAGGAACTCATTCCTTCAAAACTAGATAACCATCGGAAGAAGCCGCATTTCGTCCGGTCTAGCTCCGGCTCGCCGCCGCTCGGGGCCAAATAACCTTCTCCCTCGGGGTGCAAGCGCCCCTGCGGGTGAAGAACATTTGCCCGTCGCGGCGAACCGCTCGCCTGCGCTTTTCTAGGTTAAGCCCTCGATCGATTAGTATCCGTCAGCTCCACGTGTCGCCACGCTTCCACCTCGGACCTATCAACCTCGTCATCTTCGAGGGATCTTACTCGCCTAACGCGATGGGAAATCTCATCTTGAGGGGGGCTTCACGCTTAGATGCTTTCAGCGCTTATCCCGTCCGCACATAGCTACCCAGCGGTGCCCCTGGCGGGACAACTGGTACACCAGCGGTGCGTCCATCCCGGTCCTCTCGTACTAAGGACAGCTCCTCGCAAATTTCCTACGCCCGCGACGGATAGGGACCGAACTGTCTCACGACGTTCTGAACCCAGCTCGCGTACCGCTTTAATGGGCGAACAGCCCAACCCTTGGGACCGACTACAGCCCCAGGATGCGATGAGCCGACATCGAGGTGCCAAACCTCCCCGTCGATGTGGACTCTTGGGGGAGATCAGCCTGTTATCCCCGGGGTAGCTTTTATCCGTTGAGCGATGGCCCTTCCATGCGGAACCACCGGATCACTAAGCCCGACTTTCGTCCCTGCTCGACCTGTCCGTCTCGCAGTCAAGCTCCCTTGTGCCTTTGCACTCTCCGAATGATTTCCAACCATTCTGAGGGAACCTTTGGGCGCCTCCGTTACCTTTTGGGAGGCGACCGCCCCAGTCAAACTGCCCACCTGACACTGTCTCCCACCCCGCTAAGGGGTGCGGGTTAGAATTTCAATACCGCCAGGGTGGTATCCCACCGTCGCCTCCACCGAAGCTGGCGCTCCGGCTTCTCAGGCTCCCACCTATCCTGTACAAGCGATACCAAAATTCCATATCAGGCTGCAGTAAAGCTCCACGGGGTCTTTCCGTCCTGTCGCGGGGAACCTGCATCTTCACAGGTAGTATAATTTCACCGGGTCTCTCGTTGAGACAGCGCCCAAGTCGTTACACCTTTCGTGCGGGTCGGAACTTACCCGACAAGGAATTTCGCTACCTTAGGACCGTTATAGTTACGGCCGCCGTTTACTGGGGCTTCGGTTCGCACCTTCGCTTCCGCTAAGCGCTCCCCTTAACCTTCCAGCACCGGGCAGGTGTCAGCCCCTATACGTCGCCTTTCGGTTTCGCAGAGACCTGTGTTTTTGATAAACAGTCGCTTGGGCCTTTTCACTGCGGCTCTTCCAGGCTCTTCACCCGAAAGAGCACCCCTTCTCCCGAAGTTACGGGGTCATTTTGCCGAGTTCCTTAACGAGAGTTCTCCCGCGCGCCTTAGGATTCTCTCCTCGCCTACCTGTGTCGGTTTGCGGTACGGGCACCTCTTCCCTCGCTAGAGGCTTTTCTTGGCAGTGTGGAATCAGGGACTTCCGGATCCAATCCGTCGCCATCACAGCTTGGCCTTCCGGCCAGCGGATTTGCCTACTGGCCAGCCTCACTGCTTGGACAGGCTCTTCCAGCCGCCTGCTCGCCCTATCCTCCTGCGTCCCCCCATCGCTCAAACGGGAAGGAGGTGGTACAGGAATCTCGACCTGTTGCCCATCACCTACGCCTTTCGGCCTCGGCTTAGGTCCCGACTAACCCTGAGCGGACGAACCTTCCTCAGGAACCCTTAGGCTTTCGGCGCAGAGGATTCTCACCTCTGTTTTCGCTACTCATACCGGCATTCTCACTTCTAAGCGCTCCACCAGTCCTTCCGGTCTGGCTTCTCTGCCCTTAGAACGCTCCCCTACCGATGACCAACGGTCATCCCGCAGCTTCGGCGGCACGTTTAGCCCCGGTACATTTTCGGCGCAGAGTCACTCGACCAGTGAGCTATTACGCACTCTTTAAATGGTGGCTGCTTCTAAGCCAACATCCTGGTTGTCTTCGCAACTCCACATCCTTTTCCACTGAACGTGCACTTGGGGGCCTTAGCTGGCGATCTGGGCTGTTTCCCTCTCGACCACGGATCTTATCACTCGCAGTCTGACTCCCGGGCATAAGTCGTTGGCATTCGGAGTTTGACTGGGTTCGGTAACCCGATGAGGGCCCCTAGCCCAATCAGTGCTCTACCTCCAAGACTCTTACACCCGAGGCTAGCCCTAAAGCTATTTCGGGGAGAACCAGCTATCTCCAAGTTCGATTGGCATTTCACCCCTACCCACACCTCATCCCCGCACTTTTCAACGTGCGTGG
Source organism: Geobacillus sp. C56-T2 (assembly GCF_007829715.1). Classification (NCBI taxonomy): domain Bacteria; kingdom Bacillati; phylum Bacillota; class Bacilli; order Caryophanales; family Anoxybacillaceae; genus Geobacillus; species Geobacillus sp. C56-T2. The sequence continues at coordinate 262,924 of NZ_VJWB01000001.1, read as the reverse complement.
GTTCGGGCCTCCAGCCGGTGTTACCCGGCCTTCACCCTGGACATGGGTAGATCACCTGGTTTCGGGTCGACGACGACGTACTCCTGCGCCCTGTTCAGACTCGCTTTCGCTGCGGCTCCGCCTCTTCGGCTTAACCTCGCACGCCATCGTCACTCGCCGGTTCATTCTACAAAAGGCACGCCATCACCCATGAACGGGCTCTGACTACTTGTAGGCACACGGTTTCAGGTTCTCTTTCACTCCCCTTCCGGGGTGCTTTTCACCTTTCCCTCACGGTACTGGTTCGCTATCGGTCACTAGGGAGTATTTAGCCTTGGGAGATGGTCCTCCCTGCTTCCGACGGGATTTCCCGTGTCCCGCCGTACTCAGGAGCCGCTCGGGAGGGAACGAAGTTTCGACTACAGGGCTCTCACCTTCTCTGGCCGGCCGTTCCAGACCGGTTCGTCTACCCCGTTCCTTTCTCACTCCCACAGTGAGCGGTCCTACAACCCCAAGAGGACTCGCCTCTTGGTTTGGGCTGTTCCCGTTTCGCTCGCCGCTACTCAGGGAATCGCGTTTGCTTTCTTCTCCTCCGGGTACTAAGATGTTTCAGTTCCCCGGGTGTGCCCTCCATGCCCTATGGATTCAGGCATGGATACTGCCCCATTACGGACAGTGGGTTCCCCCATTCGGACATCTCCGGATCGACGCTTGCTTACAGCTCCCCGGAGCGTTTCGGCGTTTGCCCCGTCCTTCATCGGCTCCTAGTGCCAAGGCATCCACCGTGCGCCCTTTCTAGCTTAACCTACAGCGTCTCGGCTTCTTCCTTTACTTTTGCGGTTATCTAGTTTTCAAAGAACGATGTTTGCCATTGAGAGAACATCACTCGTTCCCTCAAAACTGAACGAAACGAAAGCGCGGTGTTCATGCATATGGACTACTGTCTAGCTCCGGCCGCCATCGGCTCGCGACGCTTCGGTCCTGCTGCGGCGGCAACACATTGCATACGCTCCTGTGGCACCACCCACGCAGAACCAAGCAAAGCTTGGTTCGAGCCTCCTCGCAGGCCCTCCAGCGCGTTTCGCCGATAGGCGGGCGGCCTCCGCTTTTCCCCTTAGAAAGGAGGTGATCCAGCCGCACCTTCCGGTACGGCTACCTTGTTACGACTTCACCCCAATCACTTGCCCCACCTTCGGCGGCTGGCTCCCGTCAGGGTTACCTCACCGACTTCGGGTGTTGCAAGCTCTCGTGGTGTGACGGGCGGTGTGTACAAGGCCCGGGAACGTATTCACCGCGGCATGCTGATCCGCGATTACTAGCGATTCCGGCTTCATGCAGGCGAGTTGCAGCCTGCAATCCGAACTGAGAGCGGCTTTTTGGGATTCGCTCCCCCTCGCGGGTTCGCTGCCCTTTGTACCGCCCATTGTAGCACGTGTGTAGCCCAGGTCATAAGGGGCATGATGATTTGACGTCATCCCCACCTTCCTCCGACTTGTCGCCGGCAGTCCCTCTAGAGTGCCCAACCGAATGCTGGCAACTAGAGGCGAGGGTTGCGCTCGTTGCGGGACTTAACCCAACATCTCACGACACGAGCTGACGACAACCATGCACCACCTGTCACCCTGTCCCCCCCGAAGGGGGAACGCCCAATCTCTTGGGTTGTCAGGGGATGTCAAGACCTGGTAAGGTTCTTCGCGTTGCTTCGAATTAAACCACATGCTCCACCGCTTGTGCGGGCCCCCGTCAATTCCTTTGAGTTTCAGCCTTGCGGCCGTACTCCCCAGGCGGAGTGCTTATCGCGTTAGCTGCAGCACTAAAGGGTGTGACCCCTCTAACACTTAGCACTCATCGTTTACGGCGTGGACTACCAGGGTATCTAATCCTGTTTGCTCCCCACGCTTTCGCGCCTCAGCGTCAGTTACAGGCCAGAGAGCCGCCTTCGCCACTGGTGTTCCTCCACATCTCTACGCATTTCACCGCTACACGTGGAATTCCGCTCCCCTCTCCTGCACTCAAGCTCCCCAGTTTCCAATGACCCTCCACGGTTGAGCCGTGGGCTTTCACATCAGACTTAAGGAGCCGCCTGCGCGCGCTTTACGCCCAATAATTCCGGACAACGCTCGCCCCCTACGTATTACCGCGGCTGCTGGCACGTAGTTAGCCGGGGCTTTCTCGTGAGGTACCGTCACCGCGCCGCCTTGTTCAAACGGCGCTCCTTCGTCCCTCACAACAGAGCTTTACGACCCGAAGGCCTTCTTCGCTCACGCGGCGTCGCTCCGTCAGGCTTTCGCCCATTGCGGAAGATTCCCTACTGCTGCCTCCCGTAGGAGTCTGGGCCGTGTCTCAGTCCCAGTGTGGCCGGTCACCCTCTCAGGCCGGCTACGCATCGTCGCCTTGGTGAGCCGTTACCTCACCAACTAGCTAATGCGCCGCGGGCCCATCCGCAAGTGACAGCCAAAGGCCGCCTTTCAACCAAAGACCATGCGGTCTTCGGTGTTATCCGGTATTAGCTCCGGTTTCCCGGAGTTATCCCGGTCTTGCGGGCAGGTTGCCCACGTGTTACTCACCCGTCCGCCGCTGACCCAACCAGAGCAAGCTCCGATTCGGTCCGCTCGACTTGCATGTATTAGGCACGCCGCCAGCGTTCGTCCTGAGCCAGGATCAAACTCTCCAAAAGAAAGTTGATTGGCTTTGTAAGCTTCGGCGCCGACACCAAACGTGTCAAGCGGCCTCCGCTTTTCGTATTGTCTAGCTTCGGTCCGCCGCCGCTCGGGGTTAAATAACCTCCCCCTCGGGGTGCAAGCACCCCTGTGGGTGAAGAACATTTGCCCGTCGCGGCGATCCACGGACCTCAGCCTTTCGTTGCGCTTCGTTTCGTTCAGTTTTCAAGGAACAAATTCATCGTTCATTGCTTCGCTCGAGGAATTTGCCTCCTCAAAAGCGACTCTTACAATGTATCATTTCTTTTTGTTTTTGTCAACATGTTTTTTTCTTTTTTGCCGCTTCAAAGCGGCTTTATTAATATAGCACCTCTATTTTGATGTGTCAATTGCTTATGTAAAGTTTTTTCTTTCCAATCAACACCATTTTGTTTTATCTCTGGTTCATCACCGAAAGATGTACTTGACTTTTAGGAACAAACATGATATTATCCCTCCCGGTTGAACAAAAATAACAAAAAATGGTAATCAATCTTTTTGACGTTCTTATCATGAAAAACGTTTTTTGTCAAGTACATTTTGTGGTGAAGAGCCTTATCTCTTCCACTCTCTCGCCAGCATTCCGTACACAACATGATCGACAAAGTGGTCATAAAGCCTCTCTGCATCATCCACGTAACGGATAAACATCAATGTGACTCCCCTCCAACTTTTTGACCATTATACCATATTGGGATCATCCGACCCCTCATGCAAAAAAATTTATGCATAAGATACAAAAAAAGACTGTTCTTAAGATGATCAAACTCATCCTAGGAACAGTCCTTTTCACTTTTTCCTATTCGCGCAAGAAGATGAAATAACAGATAAAAATGACAAACAGCACATACAATAATGGATGTACTTCTTTGCCGCGGCCTTTCAAAATCATCGTGATCGGATAGAAAATGAAGCCGACGGCGATGCCGGTGGCGATGCTGTAGGAAAGCGGCATCGTAATCAATGTAAAGAACGCCGGTACAGCTACCTCAAACTTCTTCCAATCGATTTCACCGATCGATGAAGCCATCAATACTCCGACGATGATGAGCGCTGGCGCCGTAACTGGCGCGGTAATAACGCTTAACAGTGGCGAGAAGAACAAAGCAAACAGGAACAAAATCCCTGTCACGACCGCCGAAAACCCGGAGCGCCCTCCGGCAGCGACGCCGGCCGACGATTCGATGTACGACGTCGTCGTCGATGTGCCAAACACCGCTCCGACCATGACGGCCGTCGCGTCAACGAGCAGCGCTTTGCCGGCGCGCGGCAGTTTATTGTTTTTCAACAACCCGGCTTGGTTGGCGACCGCCAAGAGCGTGCCAGTCGCATCGAAAAAGTCGACAATAAAGAACGTCAAAACAACACCGAGCATTTTCCATGAGAAAATGTCCGGCAAGTGTTCGATCGCGACGCCGAACGTTGGTGAAATATCGGGAATGGCGCCGACAATTTGTTTCGGCACTTCAATTAAACCGAAAATCATGCCGACAACAGCGGTAATGACCATGCCATAAAAAACGCCGCCGTTCACTTTTTTCACCATCAAGACGACGGTGATCAACAAGCCGAAAATCGCAAGCAGCGTATTGCCATCTTTTAAATCACTCAACCCGACTAACGTCGCGTCGTTATTCACAATGATGCCGGCGTTTTGCAGGCCGATGAATGTAATGAACAGCCCGATTCCGGCACCGACGGCGTATTTCAACTCAACCGGGATGGCATCAATAATTTTTTCCCGAATGCCCGTCAGCGTTAAAATCGTAAAAATGACTCCCGAAACGAAAACCCCCGCAAGCGCCGTTTGCCAAGGGATCCCCATATGCAGGACAACGGTGAAGGCGAAAAAGGCATTCAATCCCATCCCCGGCGCCAAAGCGATCGGATAGCGAGCCAACACCCCCATCAAAATCGATCCGTACGCCGCGGCCAAAGCGGTGGCAACAAATACCGCCCCTTGGTCAATCCGCAGTTCATCTGGAAAATCTTTCACCGCGCCAAGCGACAACGTAAACGGGTTGACGAACAAAATGTACGCCATCGACAAAAATGTCGTCAGCCCGGCGATGATCTCTGTCCGATAATTCGTGCCGAGCTCATCGAATTGAAAATACTTTCTCACAGTCTGTCCCCCCTACAAAAAATAAAAAAACGCTTCTGCCGCTACCAGAAGCGTTGACTAGGAAGGAATGACGAACAGAGAGAGGACAAAACAAGCGCTCTCCTATCCCGCATCCCTCGTAGTCAAGCTATTTACGGTAGCTTGGTAGAAACTCCCGAGCCATATTCCCGGGATTATACGACGGAATTCGACCATATTCATGATTCCACAGCTATTGTATCAGCCCAAAGAGCAGCTGTCAAGGAAAAAGACGAACATTCCTTTGGAAATGTTCGTCTTTTGTTCGTTTTTATTCCCACTCGATCGTTGCTGGAGGCTTGCTTGTAATGTCGTAGACGACGCGGTTGACGTGCGGCACTTCGTTCACGATGCGCGTTGAAATGCGCTCGAGCACATCCCACGGAATGCGCGCCCAATCGGCGGTCATCCCGTCGATCGAGGTCACGGCGCGAATGGCCACCGTATAATCGTACGTGCGGGCATCCCCCATCACTCCGACGCTGCGGATGTCAGGGAGCACCGTAAAGTACTGCCAGATTTCGCGGTCTAGTCCGGCTTTTTTCACTTCTTCCCGCAAAATGGCATCCGATTCACGGACGATTTCCAACTTTTCTTCCGTCACTTCACCGAGCACACGGATGCCGAGCCCCGGCCCCGGGAACGGCTGGCGCCAGACGATCTCGTCCGGAATCCCCAATTGAGTGCCCAGTGCGCGCACTTCATCTTTAAACAGCGTATTGAGCGGCTCGATCAGTTCGAATTTCATATCTTCCGGCAAGCCGCCGACGTTATGGTGCGATTTGATCGTTTGCGCCGTCGCCGTGCCGCTTTCAATAATGTCCGTATAAAGCGTGCCTTGCACTAAAAATTCAATACCCTCAAGCTTAGCCGCTTCATCGTCAAACACATAAATAAATTCATTGCCGATGATTTTCCGCTTTTGTTCCGGGTCAGAGACCCCTTTGAGCTTCGCCAGGAAGCGCTCCTTTGCATCGACTTTGATGACGTTCATGTGAAACTGCTCACGGAACGTTTTCATGACGCTTTCTGCTTCGCCTTTGCGAAGAAGGCCGTGGTCCACAAAAATGCATGTGAGCTGATCACCGATAGCGCGATGCACCAACACCGCGGCGACCGATGAATCGACCCCGCCGCTTAAGGCGCACAACACTTTTTTCCCGCCGACTTGTTCGCGAATGCGGCGCACCTGCTCATCAATAAAGTTTTCCATCGTCCAATCGCCCCGGCAGCCGCATACCTCAAAGACAAAGTTCTTCAATAAATCATTGCCGTATACCGAGTGGCGCACTTCTGGGTGGAATTGCACGCCATACCATTTTCGCCGTTCGTCACTCATCGCGGCGATCGGGCACGAAGGGCTCGTCGCATCGACAACAAAGCCGCTAGGCGGAGCGGTCACCAAATCGCCATGGCTCATCCAAACGACTTGCTCGTCCGGCAACCCATGAAAAAGCAAAGAATCGTTTTTCACTTGGATGAGCGCTTTGCCGTATTCACGGTGCGCCGCTTTTTCCACCTTCCCTCCCAAATGATGGGCCATCAGCTGCATCCCGTAACAAATTCCTAAAATCGGCAAGCCCAGCTCAAAAATCGCCGGATCGCACCGAAACGCTTGCTCATCATACACGCTGTTCGGCCCGCCGGAAAAAATGATTCCTTTGGCGTTCAACGCCCGGATGTCCTCAGCGCGGATCGTGTGCGGGTGCAGTTCGCTATAGACGCCAAATTCGCGGATGCGGCGAGTGATCAGCTGGTTGTATTGACTGCCAAAGTCCAAGACAACGATCATTTCTTGATTCATGTCGTTCCACCTCATCAAAAAAATAACGCCGCCATTGGCCGAGACATGGATGAAGGCAGAATAGCAGCGTCTTCTGCCTTCATAGTCGGGCCGTTTACGGCGGCCCGGTAGAGACGCGCAAGCCGTATTCCTGCGCTTATATGAAGGGCTTTTCGTTTGTCGGTGTGCAAATTTGAATTCATTCTATCAACTTGCCGGCATGCGGTCAAGAGATCGTCCTTTTTATTAAATTTTCCCACAATTGAACAGCTTCGCGAACGTCTCTGTCCGGAAGACCGGTTCCGTACACCACACATTCATATAGCCTTGTCAACCGGTTCATTTCATCCGTTTCAAACAAACGATCGACCTCCTTCGCATACTGGCGCAGCGTTTCCTGCGGCCGCCGCTTCAGCCCGTAATCGTGCAAATGGCGTAAAAGCGCCGCATACGCTGAAATCAGCCAGTCGCTTCCGTCCGCTTTTCGGCGCTGAAAGCGAAGAAGGGTCAGGCGCGGCCACCATTTCCGTCTTGTCGCATAAATCGCGCCAGCCGCTGCCACCAGCGCGGCCGCCGCCACCACCACCGTTTTCCAGGACCAGAAGTCAACGAGCCGCTCCCACCAATGGCCGTCTTGTTTCGCGGCAGAAGACGGCTCCGACGGCGGCTGCGAGAGGTTCGTTCGATCCTGCTCTTCCGGTTGTTGCTCAGGCGCCGCAAGGTCATTCTCCTCGGAAGCATCAAGGGAAAACGCGTAAGGATTGACAAACCCCCGCGTCGGCTCAAACGGCACCCAACCGATGCCTTCAAAATACACTTCCACCCACGAATGCGCGTCATTGTTGCGCACTTCGTAAAGAAAATCGCCGTTTTGCTCCCCAACCAACCGCCCCGATACATAGCCTTTCACCCAACGGGCGGGGATGCCGAGCGTGCGCACAAGGACCACCATCGAAGTGGAAAAGTTGTCGCAATACCCTTGTTTCGTTTCAAACAAAAATTGGTCGACATAATCTTCGTTTTCCCCCGGCACGGCCACATCTTTCGTCTCATATACATATCCGCTCTGCTGAAAATATTGCTCGATGGCTTTGACTTGATCATAGGCTGTTTTTTCTCCGGCCGTAATTTGTTTGGCCAAGTCGCGCACCCGCTGCGGCAAAGTTTTCGGCAGCTGCGTATATCGTTTCAACAAAGACCGGTCTTGGACCGGGGGAGCAGCGCGCAGGGCGGCAATCGGAAAATCCGGCTCCCCATACGTGACAACATACTGTTTCATAGGAACCGCGTTGGCTCGGTCGTCGGTCGCCTCAATTTTCTCTGTCGCCAACTTCATGCGATAAACGACCGGATCAACTGCTCTCACTTGCCGCAAACCAAGCGGATAAACGAGATGAAATCCTCCTTGATGAAGGTGGATTTCCGCGGTTTGCTCCACCGTTTCGACTCGCGGGCTCCACCATTCATGTTTGATCGTCTCTCCATTGGCAAACGAGTAAACTTGTTCGCTCTGAAACTCCTCCCACCCCTTGCCGGTGTAAACGTCTTTCGTCTCAACGCGCCAATAATGAAGACCTCGATCTTTCGCTGTGAATACGAGCGTATCATCGGCAAGGAACGGTCCGCCGAGGCGGGAATCATTTTGTCCATACCCGACTTTGGCTACGGCAGAAGAAGCCGGCTCATCATCGCCAGGCTCCGGCACGGCATGGGCGCTGCGGATAAACGCCACCGGATCGGGCCATTGCGGCGGGAGTTTGGGGCCTGCATATCCTGCCGCCAGCGCCAACGCCGGAACGAACAGGGCGGCTGTCCGCCACCTTCCGATAGAAAATAAAGCGCCGTTTGCCCGCATCCGTTCGCCATGCAGCCACACAAAAGCCAAAAAACCGAGCCCGACAAGACGAACGATCGCCTGATCGCCGTTATATGGGAAAAACGTATCAAGGACGGCAATATACGTAACGGTCAACGCATACGGAATCAACCACTGCTGCCGTTTGCCGATGAGCCAATGAAAAGCGGCCGAAGCGAGCCATAGCAGAAGAAAAAAGATAAACGTCCGCACGGTATCGCTCGGCATGGAAGACCGATCGCCCCACAGCCAGTTGAGGCAATCCCGCCAAAGCGCCGAAGGCAAAGCGGTGATGGAGTGAGACGAAGATAAACGGGAGAGCGCCCATCCGATATACCATCCCTTCCCAAGAACCGCAAGCCACGCTGGGAGGCGAACCCAATAGCCGACAAAACAAAGGAAGACAAACGAGACAAACAAACCGATATGGCTCGTATCCGTCACATCGTCCAACGGCCAGAGCCATTCGGTGAGCAGCCAAGCCGCAAACAAGGCAGGCAAAAACGAAGAGAACAGCCGAGCTACCCCCTTCTTCATTGAAACTCCCCTCCTTGCCGAACCGTTTGCAACATGTCAGGGGCAATGACGGAGACATGCACACCGCTGCGGCGAAGCTCTTCTTCCCAACGCCTTTGTTCCTCTCTCCGTTCGCCCGTCACAACATATAAAATGACGCGGCGCTTCATCGCCAGTGCGCGCAACGGCGGCAACAGAGCGGAAGACAAGGCAGACGTCACCAAAATGCATCCGGCCGCCGTTTTCCAATTCGTTTCGTCAACAAGCAGTGCCTCCATTCCCCCTTCGCGGGCCGCCTTCACTTCCGCCAAGCGGAGAAGAAGCGCCTGCCACTGTTCCTCATGACGCCGCGGCGCTAAGGACGAGCGCTCTTTCCCCGCCACAAGCAGTCCAACCGGAGCTCCCGCATCCAACAGCGCTTTCGCCACAGAAGCGGCCAGCGTGACTAGCTCCTCGAACGAAGGTGATGGGCCGCCGTCCAAGACAACGAACCAATCGTCGTTGCGCTGCTCATCAAATTCTTTTGTCATCAACTCGTTCTTGCGCGCTGACGCCTTCCAGTGCACCCAAGACATTTTATCGCCCGGCGCGTATTCGCGAGCCCCGACCGCCACCGCTAGGTCACGCCAATAGGCAAACGTCCGGGCCGCGTTTCCATGGGAAAACCACTCACGCACCATGCTCGCCGGCCACTCCACATAACGAGGATAGACGATGACCGTGCACGGAGCCGAGAACGATTCCGCCCGCTTCCCCCAACCAAACATATCGCTCACTTCCAGCCGCACCGTTTCCAATTGATGGCGGCCGCGGGGCAACATAAGCGTCCATCGGCAAGAAAGACGGCGCCGAAACACCCAAGAAACGATGGCACCCCCACCTTTCCCCTCTCGTTCCTCACCGACCGCGACCGCGGCCATGGGAAACGGCCATGGCAGCTCAACTCGAACAGTAACCGGAATCGCTTCTCCCGCATAATAGCGCTGCGCCGGCACCGTCCGGCTCACCGCCGCGCGTCGGAGCGGATACAGGGCCACCGTCAACGCATGCAACCCAAACGGCAAAAAGCTATAAAACAAAAACCAGCTGACAAAGCCCCCTTGAAACATGGCGTAGGAAAACAAAACCGCAGTTAAGATCCCCACGCCCAACAAGGGCCGCCACGTTCTCCTCCCCGTTCGCTTCATCCCGTTCACCGCCGTCCTTGCACCGGCACCGGCGTGCGGGCCATCAGCTCGGAAAGGATCGTTTTCGCATCAAGCTTGTCCCATTTCGCTTCCGGACGAACGAGCAAACGATGGGCAAGCACATAAGGAGCAAGCTGCTGTATGTCATCAGGGATGACAAAATCGCGGCCATGAATGAGCGCGTAGGCCTGCGCTGCTTTCATCAAGGCGACCGACCCGCGCGGGCTGACGCCTAAATACACGGCTTCATGCGCCCGGCTTTGCCGGACCAGCTCGACGATATAGCGCTTCACCGTATCGCTGACATACACATCGGCTACCTTCTGCTGCAAAGCCCGCAATTCGTCGAGCGTCATCACCGGTCCGATCTCTTCCAACGGCTTCATTTTTTCCAGCCGATGCAACATCTCGATTTCCTCATCAGCAGACGGATAGCCCATTTGCAGCTTCAGCAAAAACCGGTCCAACTGCGCTTCCGGAAGCGGATACGTTCCTTCGTATTCAATCGGGTTTTGCGTCGCCATGACAAAAAACGGCTGCGGCAGCGCCCGCGTGATGCCGTCGACCGTCACACTTCCTTCTTCCATGGCCTCAAGAAGCGCTGACTGCGTTTTCGGCGACGTCCGGTTGATCTCATCAGCGAGCACGATATGAGCGACGATCGGCCCAGGTTTATACTCAAACCGCCGCTCTTTCGGGTTATAGACCGAAACACCAATCACATCGCTCGGCAACAAATCCGGCGTAAATTGAATCCGTTTCAGCTCAGCTTGAAATGATTTCGCCAGCGCGCGCACGAGCATCGTTTTGCCGACACCGGGCACGTCTTCAAGCAATACGTGCCCCTTGGCCAACAGCGCCGTGAAACTGAGCACAATCACTTGGCGTTTTCCAACAATGACTTGTTCGACATTGCGAACAACTTGTTCGACGGCGGGAAGCAACGGTTCGTTCATCGTCATGACATCAAGCTCCTTTTATGGTGATGAATGGGTCTTTTAGCGGTAGACAATATCTCGTTTATACTATTAATATGATATCGAATATACCGAACTTTTGGAATCAATTTGCAACAAAGGGGGAGGAGAAAAATGAGGAAATCAAAATGGACGATGATCGGCCCTGGGTTGATCGTTGCCGCCACCGGGGTCGGCGCCGGAGACTTGGTCGCCGCCCTTGTCGCCGGCACAAACTACGGCCTTGTTTTCATCTGGGCGATTATCGTCGGGGCCTTGTTCAAATTTGTGCTGAACGAAGGAGTCGGGCGCTGGCATTTATTAAGCGGAAAAACGATTTTCGAAGGCTGGCAGTCGATGGGGAAATGGGCGTCCGTCTACTTCGGGGTGTATGCGATCATTTGGGGATTTGTTTACGGAGCGGCGGGCACCTCATCGTGCGCGCTGGCGATGTCGGCGATGATCCCCTCGATCCCGCTTTGGGCTTGGGCGGTCATTCATGGCCTCGCCGGTTTTGCCATCACGTGGTCAGGACGGTTTCAGCTGTTCGAACGGGTGATGAACGTGCTCGTTGGACTGATGTTTGTCACGGTGGTCGGCTCGGCGCTCCTTGTGTTGCCGCAGCTGGACGATCTTTGGAACACAGCCGTTCCCGATTTGCCCAAAGGCTCGCTCTTGTATGCCCTCGGGCTAATCGGTGGCGTCGGCGGTTCGATTACGATGGCGTCGTACGGCTATTGGCTGCAGGAAAACGGCTGGAAAGGCCGCGCCTACGTATCGCCGATGCGTTACGATTCCGCCATCGCCTATATCGTGACAGCGATTTTTACATTGTCGCTTCTTATTTTAGGCGCCGCGCTTCTTTACGGAACTAATACGTCAATCAGCGGCGAACAAGGGCTTGTCTCGTTCGCTTCGATCATGGGCAATGAGCTTCATCCAGCTGCTCGTTGGCTCTTTTTGCTCGGTTTTTGGTCGGCGTCGTTTACATCCGTCATCGGCGTTTGGAACGGCGTTTCCTATTTGTTTGCCGATTTTGTTCGCAACATGCGGAAAACGTCGGTTGGCGCCGAGTCGCTCAACCAGACAAAAGCGTTTCGTTTCTACGTCTTTTGGCTCACGTTCCCGCCGATGCTCTTGCATTTTATCGGCAAACCGGTCGGGCTCATTATCGTCTATGGAGCGCTCGGGGCGCTGTTTATGCCGTTTTTGGCTGTCACGCTCCTTTACTTGCTCAACTCCAAAAAAGCGCTTCCGGACGAAGGGCGAAACCATTGGCTGTCGAACGTGCTGCTCACTTTGTGCTTAGCGCTGTTTGCCGTCTTGTCGATCAATGAGCTCATTCGCCTGTTTGCCTAACATTAGCCTGATGCGACGCAGTCCAGCTGGCGAGAAGGCTGTCACAACGGAAAACGAGGGTGTCCCAAACGGAACACCCTCGTCCTCATGGGACAAAAAAGAACGCCGCTTCCGGTGTCGTATCCCAAAAGACCGGAACCTCCTTGTCCCCCACTACTAGGAGGACGGTGAAAAATCGCTGTCACACACGAATCGGCGGCATTTTCATTCAGAAAAGAAACTTGATTTTGCAAGGCTTCTCTAATTGAGAAGCGGATGGAATCAGTAGTATTTTGCACTAAATCACCAGCCTTCTAGAGGGGCGGTGATTTACTCGCGCAACCGCTTCCCAGCATCGTTTTTCAAATAGAAAAGCCTTGCAACAGTGCACACTTTTTTTCATCGACCAAAGGAAACCAATGTTTTTCACCAGCCTTCTAGAAGGCCGGTGAAAAACCGCTGTCGCACACCAATCGATGGCATTTTCATTCCGAAGAGAAAGCTGGTTCTGCAAGGTTTTTCTAATTGAGAAACGATTGGAATCAGTCGTTTTTGCACGAAACCACCAGCCTCCTAGGCGCGCTGCCTCAACGTTTCGTATAGTTGTGTTGATCTTGAAGACAGACGACCTTTTGGCTCAGCTCCGTTTTTTGGCCGCCTGTTCGCTCCCAGCGTTTTGGGCCACTAAATCATCTTCTCCGGCCTTACCCATTCTTCGTACTGCTCGGCTGTCACATACCCGGTTTTCAAGGCCGCTTCTTTCAGCGTCAATCCTTCGCGGTGCGCAAGCTTGGCGATTTCCGCGGCTTTGTCATAGCCGATATGCGGGCTTAACGCTGTCACGAGCATGAGCGAGCGGTCCACGTACTCTTTCATTTTCGTTTCGTTCGCCTCCAACCCTTGGGCGCATCGCTCATCAAACGAACGGATGGCATCACCAAGCAGCTGCACGGACTGAATGGCGTTATAGGCGATGACCGGTTTGAACACGTTTAATTGAAAATGGCCTTGGCTTGCCGCAAAACCAATTGCCGCATCATTGCCAAACACTTGCACGGCCACCATCGTCATCGCTTCACTTTGCCTGGCATGATGGAACTCCCAGGTTCATTGGCTGGAATCGTGATCTCCCCGAGCCCGGAGCGCGGTCCGCTCGCCAGCCAGCGAATATCGTTCGCGATTTTCATCAGATCGGCGGCGAGCGCCTTCAGCGCCCCGTGGACGTAAACGATCTCGTCATGGCTGGTCAGCGCGTGAAATTTGTTGGCAGCAGAGCGGAACGGGTAGCCGGTTTGGGTGTGCAGCTGTTTGGCGACTTGTTCGCCAAACGCTGGTGGCGCATTGAGCCCCGTGCCGACCGCCGTGCCGCCGATCGCCAAATCGAGCAGCTTGTCGGCCGCTTCGCTGATCATCATTTTGCTTTTCTCCAGCATCGTCCGCCACCCGGAAATCTCTTGTCCGAATGTGAGCGGCGTCGCATCTTGCAAGTGGGTGCGCCCGATTTTGATCGTCTTCGCATATTGCCGCTCCTTCGCTGCGAACGTGCCAATCAATCCATCCAGCGCCGGCAGCAAATGCGTGTGAATTTTCGCATACACCGCCATATGCATGACCGTTGGAAACGTATCGTTGGAGCTTTGCGACATGTTGATGTCATCGTTCGGGTGAATGCGCCCCTCGCCGTCACGGAGCAGCTCATTCGCCCGTCTCGCCACCACTTCGTTGACGTTCATATTCGTCTGCGTCCCGCTTCCCGTCTGCCAAACGACAAGCGGAAAATGCGCATCCCACTGACCGGCCAAAATTTCATCGCACGCCGCTACAATCGCCCGTCTTTTCGCTTCGCTCAGCTTCCCAGCTTGCTCGTTGACGATGGCTGCCGCTTTTTTCAGCTCGGCATAAGCATAAATGAGTTCCAGCGGCATCGTTTCCTTGCCGATCCGGAAGTTTTGCCGGCTCCGTTCCGTCTGCGCTCCCCAGTATTTATCGGCCGGCACCCGCACCTCGCCGAGCGAGTCGCGTTCGATTCGTTCGTTCATCACGTACCCCCCTTTTGTTTAGACACTGCCCTATACATGTTCATTCCCATTGTGGCCTAAAAGGTCGGCGAAAAAACAACATTCCCTTCTTCCAATGATTTTTATCACCCCAAACCGCCCCCCATTTTAAGCGTGAACATAAATGGAAGAGCGTTCACATCCTAGTGTAACGTGCCAAAGGAAAAGACATAAAAGACACGCAGGGACGCCGTCATGTATATTTCCTCCTCACCCCGCCTTCAAACAGACAACCGAGCCAAAACAGTGAAAAAAACCGTTTTTACTGTTATAATAACGATAGAAAAAATAGATAACAGCAAAGGATAAAATTTACATAAAAACATAAATAAGGAGGAGTCTTTGATCATGAATATCCGAGAAAGTGAATTGCCAGGAATCGGGTACAAATTTGAAATTATTACGCGAAACAAAGATAAGCTTGTCATTGTGATCCATGACGATGGGCGAAGGGAAATTTATCACTTTGACGCAGAGGATTATGATGAAGTTATCAGCAGCGTGACATTAAGCGACCAAGAAGCGAGACAAATTGCAGGAATCATTGGAGGAATGGCATATAAACCAAAGGCGCTCGAAACGATTGAGTTTGCCTTTGACGATCTCATTATCGAGTGGTTTCAAGTGGAGCCAAATGCCCCCGCTGTAAATCAAAAAATTGGCGACCTTGATATTAGAAACCGTTTCGGTGTCACTGTCATCGCTATCAAAAAGAAACATTCACAAAAATCTCATAATCCCGGCCCAAATACATTGATTGAAGCTGGAGATACATTGATCATGTCTGGAGAAAGACAGCAAATAAAGGAGATCATTAGTCATTTACTATCAAATAAGGAGTGATGGGAATAGATGAACCATTTGGTATTCGAAGTGGGAACAGCACTCGTCCTAGTCGCCATTGGATCGCTCATTGCCAATAAATTAAACTTCTCCATTATCCCGTTTTTGATCGTTATCGGCATGCTCGTTGGGCCCCATGCCCCTACCATCGGGATTATTGACCTCACTTTTATTCAAAGCAATGAAATTATCCAGTTTTTAGGTAGGATCGGGGTACTTTTTTTACTGTTTTATTTAGGGCTTGAATTTTCTGTCGGCAAACTGATTAAATCCGGAAAAAATATTGTGGTCGGTGGAAGCATCTACGTCACAATGAACTTTGTTTTAGGATTGCTTTACGGCAAGGCCGTGGGAATGCCATGGATGGAAACGGTTCTTATTGCTGGACTCCTCAGTGTATCGTCAAGTGCTATCGTGGCCAAAGTTCTTGTTGATTTAAGGAGAACGGCCAATCCTGAAACAGAGCTCATTTTAGGGATGATCCTTTTTGATGACATCTTCCTTGCCCTATTTTTGACGACGATGTCAGGGGTTTTGCTAGCTGGATCCACCTCCTTTTTCGGAATCAGCCTATCTGTTTTAACATCTGTTGCTTATATGTTGCTATTTTTTGTCATCGCTCGTAAAGGTGCCCCTCTGCTCAACAAATGGTTGAATATCAAATCCGATGAAATATTCATCATCGTCATCTTTGCTATTCTCTTTTTTGTTGCCGGCTTTTCCGAAACGATTCACGTTGCTGAAGCCATCGGAGCCTTACTGCTTGGACTTGTCTTTTCAGAAACGGAACACCGTGATCGAATTGAGCATTTAGTTGTTCCATTCCGTGACTTCTTTGGAGCGATTTTCTTCTTTAGCTTCGGTTTGAGTATTGAACCGTCAACGTTAATCGATGCGTTTTGGTTATCATTAGGGGCTGTCATCGTCACTCTAATGGCTAATATCGTGGCGGGAATGATTGCCGGAAGAAAGGCTGGATTGTCCTACAAAGCCTCTACAAATATTGGTTTGACAATCACCGCACGTGGAGAGTTTTCCATCATCGTTGCAAATCTGGGAATTACAGCAGGGTTAAGCCCGATATTGATACCTTTTACCGCACTTTACGTTCTCATGTTGGCCATATTGGGACCACTCTTTGCCAAAGAAAGCAAAAGCATATATAAACTGCTCAACAAAGTATTTAAATGGGAACAGAAGTTAACTAAGGAGAAGCGGAAGGAACGGCTGGAAGTTGCAGAAAAATAAATAACGGCGGCAACGTCCTTCTTTATCGCTCGCTTACCCCAATCCATCTCTCATTTTCTTTTCCCCGAGTGTGCGCTCAGTCTCACCGAATCAATGGCAACTCGGGGACGTATTCATGCAACGGATCGACCAAAGAAGCGTCTATATTCAAAAAGGGGGATTTTCTATTATGCGGAAACGATGGGCCCCGCTTCTTATTTTGCTTCTATGGCTTTCCGGCTGTTCATTCGGTGATATCAAGCCGCCTGAATTAACGTTGACCGTCAACGGTGAAACAGTCGACCACCGGCTCGGGACTTACACGTGGTCGACAGGCCGGCGCGGAGTTGTTGCCGATGCCGCCGCCCCACCGCTGCTCGTCAGAGAACTCAAGCCTCATCCCGCCGCTTCAGGGGCAAAACTTCACATCGAGTTTGACTACCGCCCATCAACACTCGAAGCCGGCGTATGGAATGATGATGATGTTGACTGGCAGCCGGTGCAAGATGGAACGATCACACTGCCAAAACAACAAGGTTCGTACATCTACGTCATTCACGCTGCTTGGCAAGAGGGGGAGGCGATTTATGCGTGCTTGATCCGCATTCCATAGCGTGGTCATTTTCATGGTCAAAACAAAAAGAACACCGGGGAAAACCCCAGTGTTCCAACGGATGGGAGGCGCTGATTACATCATGCCGCCCATGTCCGGCATGCCCGGATTGTTGCCTTTGTTTTCTTCCGGTTTGTCGGCGACAACCGCTTCGGTCGTCAAGACCATCGCAGCGACAGAAGCAGCGTTTTGCAGCGCCGAGCGAGTGACTTTCGTCGGGTCAACGATACCGGCTTCGATCATGTCGACCCATTCGCCCGTTGCAGCGTTGAAGCCGACGCCCGGTTTTTCGTTTTTCAGGCGCTCAACGATGATCGAGCCTTCCAGACCAGCGTTTTGCGCGATTTGACGAACCGGTTCTTCGATCGCGCGCAATACGATTTTCACGCCGGTTGCTTCATCGCCTTCCGCCTCGATGGACGCGACTTTGTTGTAGATGTTCATCAATGCCGTACCACCGCCGGCGACAATGCCTTCTTCAACCGCCGCACGAGTCGAGTTGAGCGCGTCTTCGATGCGCAGTTTGCGTTCTTTCAATTCTGTTTCGGTTGCCGCACCCACTTTGATGACCGCTACGCCGCCAGCCAATTTCGCCAAGCGTTCTTGCAGTTTTTCGCGGTCGAATTCGGACGTTGTTTCTTCAAGCTGCGCACGGATTTGGTTGATGCGCGCTTTGATGCGCTCCGAATCGCCGGCGCCTTCGACAATCGTCGTCGTTTCTTTCGTTACGACTACTTTCGACGCACGGCCAAGCGAAGCGATCGTTGTCGATTTCAGTTCGCGGCCAAGTTCTTCCGAAATGACTTCGCCGCCTGTTAAAATCGCGATATCTTCGAGCATCGCTTTGCGGCGATCGCCGAAGCCAGGCGCTTTGACGGCAACAGCGTTGAACGTGCCGCGCAGTTTGTTGACAACGAGCGTCGCGAGCGCTTCGCCTTCGACATCTTCCGCGATGATCAAGAGCGGACGGCCATGTTGAACGACTTGTTCAAGAACCGGCAGCAACTCTTGGATGCTCGATACTTTTTTGTCCGTAATCAAAATGTACGGATTTTCGAGAACAGCTTCCATTTTTTCCGTATCTGTAATCATGTACGGCGAAACGTAACCGCGGTCGAATTGCATCCCTTCGACAACGTCGAGTTCCGTCGTGAAGCCTTTCGATTCTTCCAGCGTGATGACACCGTCGTTGCCGACGCGTTCCATCGCTTCAGCGATCAATTGGCCGACTTCTTCGTCAGCAGCCGAAATCGCAGCAACTTGGGCGATCGATTCTTTTCCTTTGATCGGTTTGGAGATGGCTTTTAATTCTTCAACGGCAACCGCAACCGCTTTTTCAATCCCGCGGCGGATGCCCATCGGGTTCGCACCAGCAGCCACGTTTTTCAGCCCTTCGCGGATCATCGCTTGAGCCAATACCGTAGCGGTTGTCGTCCCGTCCCCAGCGATGTCGTTCGTTTTGCTGGCGACTTCAGCGACCAATTTCGCGCCCATGTTTTCAAACGGATCTTCGAGTTCGATTTCTTTCGCGATCGTGACGCCGTCATTCGTGATGAGCGGCGAACCAAATTTTTTCTCCAATACGACGTTGCGGCCTTTCGGGCCTAATGTGACTTTCACTGCGTCTGCGAGTTTGTCCACCCCGCGCAACATCGCACGGCGCGCTTCTTCGCTGAACTTGATTTGTTTTGCCATACCCCGTTACCTCCTTACAATATGGATGAAATTGCAACACGTGCATGAAGCGAACGTTAAGTATTCAGTGAGTTTTACGTATGTTTTATTTGATCGGCGCATAGATTAGCGAATGACAGCCAAAATGTCGCTTTCACGCAAAATTAAGTACTCTTTGCCGTCGTATTTCACTTCTGTGCCCGCGTATTTCGAGAAGATGATGCGGTCGCCGACTTCAACTTCCGGTGCAACACGTTGGCCGTTATCGAGCACGCGGCCTGCACCAACGGCGACAACACGGCCTTCTTGCGGCTTTTCTTTCGCCGTATCCGGCAACACGATGCCGCTTGCCGTTTTTTCTTCTGTTTCCACGACTTCAATGACAATGCGATCGCCTAATGGCTTCAACACGGGGAACAACCTCCTTAACGATAGTTTTCGCCGTTCTTATTAGCACTCATCTTTATTGAGTGCTAACACACTTATAATATTAATGAACTTCTTTCCGTTTTGCAAGTAGGAAATTCAAAAAAATAGCGGCTTTTCTTTTTGGCGCCAAACGAGCCAATCGGTCGCCCCGAAGACCGGCAAAGAACAACCGTCCTCCGCCAACCGGCAGCATTTCACCCAAAACCGCTGCTTCCGGCGCGACAGAAACACGCGAGCAGCGCATTGTTCCACCGACAAGCGGTCTCGTTCGTTTTCACGCTTCCGGCGTGACAGAAATATGCCGGCCAGCTGAAGGGCAACCGGGCGGGACGACCGCCTAGCTTCTCAAGCCGGCGGCGCAAAATCCGTTTTCATTATTGCACATTTCCAGCGCCAATAAACACCCGGCGGCTGTTTTTTTGTCCCGTTGGCCGTTGGATTCAGCCAACGAACTTTTCTTATCATTTCGCCAAACATATGCTACAATACGGATATATTTTAATAAAGGGGTAAGAAAACTTGAAACGTCATGACTGGTACGTGCTGATCACTTATATCGCCATGCAGCTGTCCGCTTTTGCCGGCGTGCCGCTTCTGCGCGCCCTCGGCGTCGGGTCAAGCGCGGAAACCCCCATCGAAGCCGCAAAAATCGCTTCTGGATATTGGGCGGTCATCAGCTTTTTGACAGCGTTTATCATTATTTTATGGCTGCTTCGCCGCGCCCGCCCTGAGCGAAACATGCGGCAAATGCCGCTCGCTTCATCGTGGATGTGGGCATTTTTAGGCGTGTTTTTGGCGCTTGTCGCCCAAAGCATCGCCGTCAATATCGAATGGCGGCTGCTCGGCATTGAACCAGGATCGGAGAACACAAGACAAATCATTGAGATCATTCGCTTGACACCGCTGCTAGTCATTGTCGCTTCGGTCATCGGCCCGATTTTGGAAGAACTCGTTTTCCGCAAAATCATTTTTGGATCGCTTTATGAAAAATACCGCTTTTGGCCGGCCGCGCTCGCAAGCTCGCTTCTTTTCGCCATCGCCCATATGGAGCTGGAGCATTTGCTTTTGTATACAGCGATCGGTCTGACGTTCGCCTTTTTATATGCGAAAACCGGCCGCATCTTCGTGCCGATGTTCGCCCATGTAGCGATGAATACGTTCGTCGTCGTTGTGCAGATGCTACTGGCTGATGAAATGGAAAAAATGATGCGCCAGCCGGAATTTCCGCTGACGATTTGGGGGGTATGGTTATGACGCGCCACCCTCGACTCTTCTCATTGCCCTATTTCCTTCTAGGTTTGCTGTTTACGTATTTGGCGATCCAAAGCGCACATGAAACGATTTGGAACGTTTCGACCATCGCCTTGGCGGCGTTGGCGGCCTTTGACTTTGGAACCGCCTTTCGTCTGCTTTTTACCCCAAAACGATAAAGAAGGTGCCCCAAACGTACGATCGGGACACCTTTTTTTATGATATGCCCATCCGTGCTCCCTCGATCTGTTTCCCGCGAACATCCCCATCGGCAAGCGGCGATTTTCATCCCCGTCTGGAGGGCAGATCACAGCTTGCCCGTGGACCTTTCCCGTGAAAATGCCGGACTGACGCGAGATTTCCCCCCAAGTGGAGGGCAGATCACACCGCCCATGGATCTTTCCCATGAAAATGCCGGACCGGCGCGAAATTTTCACCCCCGAGTGGAGGGCAGATCGCTGCCCATGGAATTTTTTGTTTAAAAATCGCTTTGGCCGTGCGCTGCTTTACTCGCTGTCTCCTTGTTCCGCCGCTGCTCGCGCCTTCCGGTAGCCGATTTTTGCGATCCAAATGCTCCCTTCATACAAAAGCGTGAGCGGAATCATGACAATCACTTGCGACAACAAATCGGGCGGCGTGATAATCGCCGCGATAATTAACAGCACCAAATACGCATACTTTCGAACGCGAACAAGAAACTGCGGCGTGATAAGCCCTAAGCGGGTGAAAAACAGCACCACGATCGGCAGCTGAAACACAACGCCAAACGGCAGCACAAGCTGAAGCAGAAACTGGAAATATTCGTTAATGCCGATCATTTGCTGAACCCCCAGCTGTTCAGCCAGCTGGTTCATAAATCGAACGACAAACGGAAACAAAACGAAATAGGCGAAGCTGACGCCGCCCAAAAAAAGAACAATCGATGCCGGAATATAGCTTAGCGTTACCTTCCGCTCTTTTTCATACAGACCGGGGCTGACAAACGCCCAAATTTGATACAGCAGCACCGGAGACGTCAGCACGGCGGCAATGACAAAAGCAAACTGAAAGTATACTTTGATCGGATCGGTCAGGCGAAAGGCGTTCATGGTCAACTGCTTTGTCTCTGCCGTTCGTTGCAAATAGATAATGACATCATCGACGAAAAAGAAGCTCGCCGCCAACGCCGCGGCGAAAAAAACGAGCACAGCGATCAGCCGCCTTCGCAGTTCACCGAGGTGTTCATACACTGACATCTCTTTGTCATTCATGGTTCCTCATCCCGCCTTATCACCGGTCGGTTTTCGTTTCGTCCTCATCCGCAAGACCCTTAGTGGCGTCTTTGAACTCGCGCAGCGACTGGCCAAACGAACGCCCTAGTTCCGGCAGCTTTTTCGTGCCAAACAACAGCAAAATCAAAACAGCCAGCAATACATATTTCATGAATGATTCTCTCCTTTTGCCGATGGCGATGGATAGTTTTTCAAAAAATACACGAGCGATTGCAGCTCAATGGCCAAATCGATGTGGTGAACGCGAATATGGTCAGGCACGTTCAGCCGCGCCGGAGTAAAGTTTAAAATTCCTTTAATCCCTTGGGTGACAAGGCGATCGGTCAACGCCTGAGCCGCGGAGGCCGGCACGGTTAAAATAGCGACCGGAATGTCGCCGCGCAGCCGTTCTTCCAGCTCATCGAGATGATAGACGGGCACGCCGCCGACTGTCGTCCCTACTTTTTGCTCATCAACATCGAACGCCATCACAATTTTCGTGTTATTGTTTTTCGAAAAATTATAGTTTAAAAAAGCGGTGCCTAAATTGCCGACTCCAAACAGCGCCACTTCAGTCACTTCATCCTCTTCCAACGTCTGGCGAAAAAACGACAACAAATAATGGACATTATACCCGTATCCTTTTTTGCCGAGCGCGCCAAAATACGAAAAATCGCGGCGGATCGTCGCTGGATCGACTTTCACCGCCTCGCTCAGCTCAGCGGAAGAGACGCGCTGCTTTCCTGATGCATGCAAGTTCTTTAAAAATCGGTAATAAAGCGGCAGCCGCTTAGCCGTCGCTTGCGGAATTTTCGGTTGTTCATTGCTCATTGTCTCATCCCCTAGCTAATCGGTTTTCCGTCGATAATGGCCGGATTTCCCGCCCGTTTTTTCGACCAAATACGTCGGACCGATCGTCATCCCTTTGTCGAGCGCCTTACACATGTCGTATACCGTCAACGCACAAACCGAAACAGCCGTCAGCGCTTCCATTTCCACCCCCGTGCTCCCTTTCGTTTTCACGGTCGCTGTAATGACAAGACGAGGCTCGGTTTCTTCATGCTCCCAAGAAAACGCGAAATCGACGCTCTTTAGCATCAGCGGGTGGCACATCGGGATCAGGTCAGCCGTTTTTTTGGCCGCCATGACCCCTGCCACTTGGGCGACGGCCAGCACATCCCCTTTTTTGATGTCACGGCCTTTGATTTTTTCATAAATCTCTTGGCTGACAGTGACGCTCGTTCGCGCCACCGCGACCCTGACCGTCTCTTCTTTGTCCGTGATATCGACCATCTTGGCGCGTCCCTCTTCATTAAAATGGGTAAACGATGACAAAGCCATCTCCTCCATGTCTACACTATACATGATTTTTCTCCTTCTGTCTTTGACCGTCTGAGCGACATACGTTAAACTATTCCGAGAGGTGAACCGACATGATGATTTTGCAAGTGCGTGGACTCACGAAATATTTTGGCGCTGACCTTATTTTATCGAATATTAAACTAGAAATACAGTCCCGCGACCGCATCGCCCTTGTCGGCCGAAACGGAGCGGGAAAATCGACATTATTAAAAATCATCGCCGGCGAACTATCTTTTGACAGCGGTGAAATCATCAAACCAAACCATCTCAAAATCGGCTATTTGGCACAACAGAGCGGGTTGGAATCATCACGCTCCATTTGGGAGGAAATGCTCGACGTGTTCGCACCGCTTCAAGCGATGGAACAACAGCTGGCCGCGCTCGGCTCTCAGCTTGGCGATCCCGATGTGCTCGCCGATCCCGTCCGCTATGAAAAAACGCTGAAAATGTACGATGAACTGCAAGAGCAATATAAGGAACAAGGCGGCTATCAATATGAGGCCGACATTCGTTCCGTCTTGCACGGATTGCAATTTTCTTCATACGATTATCAAACAACGCCGGTCTCTTCGTTAAGCGGCGGACAGCGAACACGGCTCGCTCTCGGAAAGCTTCTGTTGTCCAGGCCGGATTTGCTGATTTTAGACGAACCGACCAACCATTTAGACTTGGACACACTCGCTTGGCTGGAACAGTATTTGCAGGCATATCCGGGCGCCCTCTTGCTCGTCTCCCATGACCGATACTTTCTCGACAAAGTTGCCAATCACGTGTACGAGCTGTCCAACGCCAAGCTGCGGACGTACAACGGCAACTACAGCCGCTATCTGGAACTGAAAGCGCAACAATATGAGCAAGAGCTACAGCGATATGAAAAACAACAGGAAGAAATCGCCCGATTGCAAGAGTTTATTCAGCGCAACATCGCCCGCGCCTCGACGGCCAAGCGGGCGCAAAGCCGGCGAAAACAGCTGGAGAAAATAGAGCGAATGGAACGGCCTGTCGGAGAGGAAAAATCGGCCTCATTTTCTTTCACGATCGAACGACCAAGCGGTCAACAAGTGCTCATCGCTGAAGACGTGGCCGTCGGTTACCGGGACGAGCCGGTCATTCGTCATATCAGCTTCCGCATCGCCCGCGGCGAAAGCGTCGCGTTGGTCGGTCCAAACGGCATCGGCAAATCTACACTGTTGAAAGCCATCGCCGGACAGCTTCCCGTTCAGGCCGGACATTTGCGCTACGGCACGAACGTCCAAATCGGATATTATGATCAAGATCAAGCCGACCTGTCGTCCAATAAACGAGTCATTGACGAATTATGGGATGCTTACCCCCTTAAAACAGAAAAAGAAATCCGAACGATACTCGGCAACTTCCTGTTTTCAGGCGATGACGTTTTAAAACCGATCTCAGCGTTGAGCGGCGGGGAAAAGGCGCGCTTGGCGCTCGCGAAGCTGATGCTCCAGCAGGCTAATTTTCTCATTCTGGACGAGCCGACCAACCATTTAGACCTCGACAGCAAACAAGTGCTCGAACAGGCATTGATCGACTATCCAGGCACCATTTTGTTCGTCTCCCACGACCGCTATTTCATCAACCGCATCGCCACGAAGGTGCTCGAGCTGTCAAGCGACGGCCTTAGCGAATATTTGGGAGACTATGACTACTATATCGCCAAAAAAGAAGAAATGCGTGAGTTAGCCCGTTTGGATGCCAGCCCAATCGTTCCGAGCAGCAACGAGTCGGCGAAATCTGTTTATGAACAAGAAAAAGAGGAAAAAAGACGCCAGCGTCAACGTCAACGCCGTCTAGCCGAAATCGAAGCAGAAATCACCGCGCTTGAAGAGCAAATCGCCCAAGCCGAACAGCGACTATGCGATCCGTCCGTTTATGACGACTACGAAACAGCACAACAGCTTGTGCAAGAAAACGAGGAGCGAAAGCAGCAAGTGGAAAAACTGCTGGCCGAATGGGAGCAGCTTTATGACTCACCATAACCAACCGCCCGCCGGTTATTTCGGTGGGCGGTTTCAATTAGTCACATTATCCACAAAGAAATCCACAATCTATCCAGTGAAATATAGGTTATTCACCAACTTTTCCACACTATCCACAAAAAACAGCTCAATTTTGTTTAAAATAGCTGTGTATTATTTTCCTCATCCTCATCCTATTTACGCCATATTTCCACATCATCCACAACCTGTGGATGAAACTATGCACAAATCGGACCACCAGTCTGTCCACCAATCCATCCTTGCCGTCTAAAAAAAGAAACGGCGGTTGGCCCGCTGCCAAAACCGCCGATTGTGCCCATCGGTTTGTCCTTCGTTATGTTACGCCAACGGCAAGCTCGGATCGGCGTTCAACGCCAAATCTGACCGCCTGCCTTGCCAGTACAACATCGTGCCCGCGGCCGCAATCATCGCCGCATTATCGGTACACAACGATAACGGTGGAATAACCAGCTCCACACCGGGGAGCTCCTGCCTCATTCGCTCCCCTAATGCAGTCCGCAACCCGCGGTTGGCCGCCACTCCACCAGCGAGCAACACTTGCCGGACGCGATATTGTTTGGCTGCTTGCAAAGTCTTTGTCGTCAACACTTCAACCACGCTAGCTTGAAAACTGGCTGCCATCTGCTTCGGATCGATCTCCTCGCCGCGCTGTTTAGCACGATGAAGCGTATTCAACACCGCCGATTTTAAGCCGCTGAAACTGAAATCATACGATCCTTCCTCAAGCCACGCCCGCGGCAAGTCAATGGTCGGTTCTCCTTCTTGGGCCAACCGGTCAATGTGCGGCCCTCCCGGATACGGAAGCCCCAAAGCGCGAGCCACCTTGTCATACGCCTCACCGGCGGCGTCATCTCGCGTTTCACCAATCACCTTGAATTTGACGTGTTCTTCCATGTAAACGAGCTCTGTATGCCCTCCGGAAACGACCAGAGCCAAGAGCGGAAATTTCATTTCCGACACGAGCTGATTGGCATAAATATGCCCAGCGATATGATGCACGCCGACAAGCGGAATGCCGTGGGCAAACGCCAACGCTTTCGCCGCGTTCACTCCGACAAGAAGCGCCCCGACAAGCCCTGGCCCCGCTGTCACAGCGATAGCCTGAAGGTCGGAAAATGACACTTTCGCCTGCTGCATCGCCTCTTCAATCACGAGCGTAATTTGCTCCACATGATGGCGCGAGGCGATCTCAGGAACGACGCCGCCAAACCGCCGATGACTTTCCATCTGTGAAGCGACCACATTGGACAAAATGGCTCTTCCGTTTTTAACAACCGCGGCGGCAGTCTCGTCACAGCTTGTTTCAATCCCTAGTACATACACATCTTCATTCATGTAGCTTCACCCACATCACCAACGCATCCTCAAAATTATCGGGATAATATCGTTTTCGAATACCGCCGTTGCGAAACCCGAGTTTCCGATATAACGATTGAGCGACATGATTGGACACACGCACTTCCAGCGTCATCGTCACTGCCCCTTGTCGCCTCGCCAGATCCATCAGACAACGCATCAACGCCTCACCAAGTTTTTGGCCACGAAATTCGGGAAGAACAGCAACATTCGTGACGTGCGCTTCATCAATGACCAACCACATCCCGGCATAGCCAATGATTCGCCCTCGATGCACCATCACAATATAGAGAGCGTAGCGGTTGTACATCAACTCATGATAAAACGACTCCCGACTCCAAGGCGCGGTAAACGATGCCCGCTCCACCTGCACAACTTCATCAATATCATGAATGGTCATTGGCCGAAATTGTACATCGATCCCCATCGTTTCGTTCCCCTTTTTGTTTTGCGAGCCATTTCACCTCCGCTTCAGCCAGGCGGAGGTAATCTGGCACAAACGTATGGGCATTTCTACGCTCTTTTTCTTTACCGAGCATCACCAGCTCGCTCGGGCGCGGCAACGCCAATGACGGAGGAGCCATATGGGCCCGCCCACCTAGGACGCGCTGAAACAGCTCGTGATATAACGGCACATCCGCACCAATGAACAATACGTCCTCTCCCCGCTCTCCTAGTCGCCGCGCCCACTCATCCGCCACCACAAGTTGATCCGGTTCAAGCTGGCGAAGCACACTCCCGTCGCTGTGATAAAGCCCAGTATAAATGTGCCCACGCCGCGCATCAAACAATGGGACAATCAAACCAGAGAAGCAACGGCCGTTGGCGGCGAGCACTTCAAGGCTCGACACACCGGCGATCGGAATACCGAGCGACCAAGCGAGCGTTTTCGCAATCGTCACGCCAATTCGTACTCCTGTATAAGACCCGGGCCCTTTGGCCACTACGATCAAATCAAGGTCTTTCGGGGCCATCCCACACTGGCGAAACAGCGATTCGATAGCCGGCATCGCACGGAGCGAATGATCTTTTTTCACATTCGTGATCCATTCACCCTTCACAACATTTCCATCCGCCAAAGCAAGACCAAGTGGTGTGTTTGATGTATCAATCCCTAATACTTTCATGCGCCAAAAATCTCCTCGCATAACTGTTCATAGCGTTGTCCCAGCGGCTCAAAACGAAGCAGCCGTTCATCCCCACCGCGGTCAAGCAAATACACCGTCAGACGTTCGGCCGGAAGCTGGCCAGCAATCAAGTGCGCCCACTCCACAACCGTAACCCCGTCACCGCCAAAGTATTCATCAAAGCCAAGATCCTCCCATTCATCCTCAAGACGGTACACATCCATATGGTAAAGGGGCAATCGGCCTTCGTACTGCTTGATGATGGTAAACGTTGGACTGTTGACGTTTTGCTGGATGCCTAATCCTTCAGCCAATCCTTTCGTAAATGTCGTCTTTCCCGCACCGAGGTCGCCCTCAAGCGCAATCACCATTCCTGGTTCAAGGCGTTCCGCAAGACGACGGGCGACCGCTTTCGTTTCTTCAGAAGAATGTACAAGCAGCTCGACATGCTTCATTCTGTTCCACCTTATTCCATTTTATCATCTTCACTCTCGCTTTTGAAATTGTACCATAAGAAAATGCTGCATCGCTACTTCCAACCCCAAGGACGGCACACCAGCATAAAGAAAGGACGATCCACAAGCCATTTCCATTTAACTGGCCGCTGGATCGTCCACGTCTAGAGATTATTTTAGAAAAGAAAAAAGGGAATTAGGCGTGTCGCTACTCCCTGGTGAATTTGATTGCCTAGCAGCGACCTACTCTTGCAGGGGCGCTGGCCCCAACTACCATCGGCGCTGGAGGGCTTAACTTCCGTGTTCGGGATGGGAACGGGTGTTTCCCCTCCGCTATCACCACTAGGCAAGCTATTCTGTTTTTCATCAATCATTATACCAAAAAATCAATTCCTGTCAAGAAGGAACGCATTCCTTCAAAACTAGATAACCGTCGGAAGAAGCCGCATTTCGTCCGGTCTAGCTCCGGCCGCCATCGGCTCGCGACGCTTCGGTCCTGCTGTGGCGGCATAGCCTCCTCGCAGGCCCTCCAGCGCGTTTCGCCGATCAGCGGGCGGCCTCCGCTTTTCGTACTGTCTAGCTCCGGCTCGCCGCCGCTCGCCTGCGCTTTTCTATTGTCCAGTTCCAGCGCCTAGCTCTCTTCTGCCAAATAACCTTCTCCCTCGGGGTGCAAGCACCCCTGCGGGCGAAGAACATTTGCCCGTCGCGGCGAACCGCTCGCCTGCGCTTTTCTAGGTTAAGCCCTCGATCGATTAGTATCCGTCAGCTCCACGTGTCGCCACGCTTCCACCTCGGACCTATCAACCTCGTCATCTTCGAGGGATCTTACTCGCCTAACGCGATGGGAAATCTCATCTTGAGGGGGGCTTCACGCTTAGATGCTTTCAGCGCTTATCCCGTCCGCACATAGCTACCCAGCGGTGCCCCTGGCGGGACAACTGGTACACCAGCGGTGCGTCCATCCCGGTCCTCTCGTACTAAGGACAGCTCCTCGCAAATTTCCTACGCCCGCGACGGATAGGGACCGAACTGTCTCACGACGTTCTGAACCCAGCTCGCGTACCGCTTTAATGGGCGAACAGCCCAACCCTTGGGACCGACTACAGCCCCAGGATGCGATGAGCCGACATCGAGGTGCCAAACCTCCCCGTCGATGTGGACTCTTGGGGGAGATCAGCCTGTTATCCCCGGGGTAGCTTTTATCCGTTGAGCGATGGCCCTTCCATGCGGAACCACCGGATCACTAAGCCCGACTTTCGTCCCTGCTCGACCTGTCCGTCTCGCAGTCAAGCTCCCTTGTGCCTTTGCACTCTCCGAATGATTTCCAACCATTCTGAGGGAACCTTTGGGCGCCTCCGTTACCTTTTGGGAGGCGACCGCCCCAGTCAAACTGCCCACCTGACACTGTCTCCCACCCCGCTAAGGGGTGCGGGTTAGAATTTCAATACCGCCAGGGTGGTATCCCACCGTCGCCTCCACCGAAGCTGGCGCTCCGGCTTCTTAGGCTCCCACCTATCCTGTACAAGCGATACCAAAATTCCATATCAGGCTGCAGTAAAGCTCCACGGGGTCTTTCCGTCCTGTCGCGGGGAACCTGCATCTTCACAGGTAGTATAATTTCACCGGGTCTCTCGTTGAGACAGCGCCCAAGTCGTTACACCTTTCGTGCGGGTCGGAACTTACCCGACAAGGAATTTCGCTACCTTAGGACCGTTATAGTTACGGCCGCCGTTTACTGGGGCTTCGGTTCGCACCTTCGCTTCCGCTAAGCGCTCCCCTTAACCTTCCAGCACCGGGCAGGTGTCAGCCCCTATACGTCGCCTTTCGGTTTCGCAGAGACCTGTGTTTTTGATAAACAGTCGCTTGGGCCTTTTCACTGCGGCTCTTCCAGGCTCTTCACCCGAAAGAGCACCCCTTCTCCCGAAGTTACGGGGTCATTTTGCCGAGTTCCTTAACGAGAGTTCTCCCGCGCGCCTTAGGATTCTCTCCTCGCCTACCTGTGTCGGTTTGCGGTACGGGCACCTCTTCCCTCGCTAGAGGCTTTTCTTGGCAGTGTGAAATCGGGGACTTCCGGATTCAATCCGTCGCCATCACAGCTTGGCCTTCCGGCCAGCGGATTTGCCTACTGGCCAGCCTCACTGCTTGGACAGGCTCTTCCAGCCGCCTGCTCGCCCTATCCTCCTGCGTCCCCCCATCGCTCAAACGGGAAGGAGGTGGTACAGGAATCTCAACCTGTTGCCCATCACCTACGCCTTTCGGCCTCGGCTTAGGTCCCGACTAACCCTGAGCGGACGAACCTTCCTCAG
>NZ_VJWB01000001.1:157500-230000 GCF_007829715.1 Geobacillus sp. C56-T2 | reverse complement strand
TGCACTCAAGCTCCCCAGTTTCCAATGACCCTCCACGGTTGAGCCGTGGGCTTTCACATCAGACTTAAGGAGCCGCCTGCGCGCGCTTTACGCCCAATAATTCCGGACAACGCTCGCCCCCTACGTATTACCGCGGCTGCTGGCACGTAGTTAGCCGGGGCTTTCTCGTGAGGTACCGTCACCGCGCCGCCTTGTTCAAACGGCGCTCCTTCGTCCCTCACAACAGAGCTTTACGACCCGAAGGCCTTCTTCGCTCACGCGGCGTCGCTCCGTCAGGCTTTCGCCCATTGCGGAAGATTCCCTACTGCTGCCTCCCGTAGGAGTCTGGGCCGTGTCTCAGTCCCAGTGTGGCCGGTCACCCTCTCAGGCCGGCTACGCATCGTCGCCTTGGTGAGCCGTTACCTCACCAACTAGCTAATGCGCCGCGGGCCCATCCGCAAGTGACAGCCAAAGGCCGCCTTTCAACCAAAGGCCATGCGGTCTCCGGTGTTATCCGGTATTAGCTCCGGTTTCCCGGAGTTATCCCGGTCTTGCGGGCAGGTTGCCCACGTGTTACTCACCCGTCCGCCGCTGACCCAACCAGAGCAAGCTCCGATTCGGTCCGCTCGACTTGCATGTATTAGGCACGCCGCCAGCGTTCGTCCTGAGCCAGGATCAAACTCTCCAATGAAAGTTGATTGGCTTTGTAAGCTTCGGCGCCGACACCAAACGTGTCAAGCGGCCTCCGCTTTTCGTATTGTCTAGCTTCGGTCCGCCGCCGCTCGGGGTCAAATAACCTTCCCCCTCGGGGTGCAAGCACCCCTGCGGGTGAAGAACATTTGCCCGTCGCGGCGACCCGCGGACCTCAGCTTTTCGTTGCGCTTCGTTTCGTTCAGTTTTCAAGGAACAAGATGAAACGGTCAAATTCTTCGTTCATAATCTTTAGATGGAGCGGGTGATGGGAATCGAACCCACGA
The DNA here is from genome assembly GCF_007829715.1 of Geobacillus sp. C56-T2. Lineage (NCBI taxonomy): Bacteria > Bacillati > Bacillota > Bacilli > Caryophanales > Anoxybacillaceae > Geobacillus > Geobacillus sp. C56-T2. The sequence goes on along the minus strand of NZ_VJWB01000001.1, from coordinate 229,044 downwards.
CATCAGCTTGGAAGGCTGAGGTTTTACCACTAAACTACACCCGCATATTATTCTGTTTAATGTTCACCACGCACTTTCATGCCTCTTCCTCTGCCAGTTGATTCAAGGAAGCCAAATGCGTCGAGGCAACTCGTGGCCTACTCGATGAAGTTAAGGCTCGTGGCTGAGGTTTTACCACTAAACTACACCCGCGTATTATTGCATTTTTCGCTCGCCATGCGCGTTTACGCCCTTCCTCTACCGTGCAAAGGGCATTGGTGCGCAGGTAGTGAAGCAAAAACGCTTACTCTCGTTTGAATGGAATATTCATAAACTTTCGCTTTCAAACATTCATTTTCACTTGAAGCGAAATCGGGAAGACAGGATTTGAACCTGCGACCCCATGGTCCCAAACCATGTGCTCTACCAAGCTGAGCTACTTCCCGATGGTGGCGCGCTCGAGAGGATTCGAACCCCTAACCTTCTGATCCGTAGTCAGATGCTCTATCCAATTGAGCTACGAGCGCATAGGTGATGATTGTTCCCTCAGAGGGCAAATTCCATTTTAGCAGCCCATATTGCTGTTGTCAATAATGACATCCTAAGGCTATGTTCTGCTTAGGAGATAGGCGTTCCTTGGAATTGCAATCGACTGGCAAAGCAACAATCCAAAAAACGACAATGCTCGAATGATAGAGACTACTATTCGGTTATTGATAAAAAAGACATCGAAAATGCGGTCGAGAGGACTTGAACCTCCACGGGGTTGCCCCCACTAGGCCCTCAACCTAGCGCGTCTGCCATTCCGCCACGACCGCGTCATCATTTTAAGTGCGGGTGGAGGGACTTGAACCCCCACGCCGTAAGGCGCCAGATCCTAAGTCTGGTGCGTCTGCCAATTCCGCCACACCCGCTAATGGTGGTGAGCCATGGAGGACTCGAACCTCCGACCCTCTGATTAAAAGTCAGATGCTCTACCTACTGAGCTAATGGCTCATGTAATCATAACACTCTAAGTACTGATGAGCTCTACCTGCCTCTTCCTCTACCAGCTGTTTCAAGGAAGCTTGGTGCGTCAAGGCAACTCGCAGTTAACTCGAAGATATATGGCTTGTTGTTGAGCTAATGATCATGATAAGCCCTAAGCGAACAGCTTAGGTATGTATGAAAGAAGAATGGCTGGGCCAGCTGGATTCGAACCAGCGCATCACGGAGTCAAAGTCCGTTGCCTTACCGCTTGGCTATGGCCCAGCGAACTATTATGTTGTAATGGCGGTCCCGACGGGACTCGAACCCGCGATCTCCTGCGTGACAGGCAGGCATGTTAACCACTACACTACGGGACCGTGAATTCGCGGGAATCCCCGCGCTGCAAGTGACCCGTACGGGATTCGAACCCGTGTTACCGCCGTGAAAGGGCGGTGTCTTAACCACTTGACCAACGGGCCATGCAAATATGAGAAGTGGCGGAGAAGGCGGGATTTGAACCCGCGCGCCGTAAAGCCACGACCTAACGGTTTAGCAAACCGTCCCCTTCAGCCACTTGGGTACTTCTCCAAATAGATGGCTCCGCAAGTAGGATTCGAACCTACGACCTACCGGTTAACAGCCGGTTGCTCTACCGCTGAGCTATTGCGGAATAGTAGCCAAGAAACCTGCTCAAAACTTGCCCTGTTCCTTCTTCTCCAAACATATCCAAGAAGACTTAATACGTTAGGGTCACGCAAAGCATATTCGATGATGTGTAGGCTCGTCGCTAGGCTGTTGTTTAATGATCACCGAAAGCGTTTCGAGCTCGCCTCGTTCTTTATCATACTCCAAGCAAACTTCGATACCCCAACGATGTTCTTCACAAACTGACATTGTTTATTATATTGAGCAGTTTTTGATTTGTCAATATACTGTCGGGAAAAATCGCTGATCGCCATTCGGCGACGGCTTTTATAATTTAGCATAGGATATTTAGGTTGTCAACCTTTTTTTGAACAGATTTTGCGCAGCTCACGAGCGCGCGCTTTGGACGAGCTCGAGTCGGCCGCGGCAACGACCGCAGACATAGCGGTCGGTGTTGATGCGTTTTTTGCGCTTGTAAGCTAAGCCGCACGATGTGCAGATGTATGTATGGATCACCTTGGCCGTTTTTGCTTTTTGTTCGAGCGGTCGGCAATAACGTGGGGCCCCGACTTTGGCCAACAGCTCGCGGAAGTCGCGGTCGCGATGGCGGTAGCCTTTCCCTTCCAGATGAAGATGGTAATGACATAGTTCATGTTTGATGATGGCAATGAGCTCTTCTTCGCCAAATCGGTCATAATGTTTTTTGTTCAGTTCAATGTTGTGCGTTTGCAACACGTAGCGCCCGCCGACCGTGCGAAGTCTTGGATTGAAGGAGGCGGTGTGGCGAAACGGTTTGCCAAATGTGCTTAGGGAAACTTGCTCCACGAGTGCTTGCAACTGTTTCTGATCCATTGGCAGGCGCCCCCTTTATGTTTTTGGCACAGGACAATGCCCAGATACATACATTATATACTACCTTTCCGTTGGTAGGGAGGTGACCGTTTTGCCTACATGGCTGAAAAACCAGATGAGACGAGCCTATTATGAGAAAAACCGCGATCAAATCAAACTGTTAAACCAATGCTGGTTTTTTTATCGGAGAAAGCACTGCTCATGAAGCAGTGCTTCTCGCTTCACTTTTCTGGTGCTACCATCGATAAGGAAATTCTCCCTTTCGCCACGTCGACGTGCTCGACCCACACTTTGACGACATCGCCGACGGAAACAACATCGAGCGGATGGCGCACGTATTGTTTGCTAAGTTTGGAAATGTGAACTAGACCGTCCTGTTTGACCCCGATGTCGACAAAGGCGCCGAAATCCACGACATTGCGCACTGTACCTTCAAGTTCCATGCCCGGTTGCAAGTCTTCCATTTTCAAAACGTCCTTGCGAAGCAGCGGCTTGGGCAGCTCATCGCGCGGGTCGCGCTCCGGACGGCATAAGGCGTCGATGATATCGCGCAACGTTAGTTCGCCGATGCCAAGTTCAGCTGCCGTTGCTTCGATGTCGATGGCTTGCAGCGCCCGGCGCAATTCATCGCTGCCGATGGCGTCGGTGGTAAATCCCGCCGTGTGCAAAAGCCGTTTTGCTTCCGCGTACCGCTCAGGGTGAATCGGCGTGCGGTCAAGCGGCTCCTCCCCGTCGGGAATGCGCAAAAAGCCGATGCATTGCTCGTACGTTTTCTCCCCAAGCCGCGGGATCGCTCTCAGCTCTTCACGGCTGCGGAATTTTCCTTGTTCTTCGCGGCGCTTGACGATGTTTTCGGCCACCGTTTTCGTCAGCCCTGACACGTATTGAAGCAATGAAACGGACGCCGTGTTCACGTTGACGCCCACTTGGTTGACCACCGTCTCCACGACGAACCGAAGCGATTCGGCCAGCTTTTTCTGCGACACATCATGCTGGTACTGGCCGACCCCGACCGATTTCGGATCGATTTTTACCAATTCGGCCAGCGGATCTTGAACGCGGCGAGCGATGGAAACGGCACTCCGCTCTTCCACTTGCAAATCCGGGAATTCGGCGCGCGCAAGGTCGGAAGCGGAATAGACGCTCGCCCCCGCCTCGTTGACGATGACATAAAAGATGTCCCGCTCCACTTGCTTCAGCACGTCGGCGACAAACTGCTCTGTTTCCCTTGATGCCGTTCCGTTGCCGATGGCGATCATGTCCACATGATAGTCAGCAAGCAAACGCAGAAGCTTTGCTCGCGCTTCTTCTTTCCGTTCTTGAGGCGGGTGCGGGTACATGACATCGATGCAGAGCAGCTTCCCCGTTTCATCGACGATAGCGAGTTTACATCCCGTGCGATAGGCCGGATCAATGCCAAGGACCGTTTTTCCTTTTAGCGGCGGCTGGAGAAGCAGCTTGCGCAAGTTTTCGGCAAAAATATGAATGGCCCGTTCCTCGGCCTTTTCCGTCAGCTCGTTGCGGATCTCGCGTTCGATGGTGGGTTCAAGCAGCCGCTTGTACCCGTCTTCCACCGCTTCCGCCACCAGCGCGGCGGCCGGAGAGGACGGATGGGTGACCGTTTTTCGCTGTAAATAGCGAACGATCTCCTCGACCGGCGCCTTGATCGAGACGCGCAGCACCCCTTCTTTTTCACCGCGGTTTAACGCTAACACACGGTGCGGAACAATTTTGCCGACAGGCTCTTCGTAATCATAATACATTTCATATACGCGCTTCTCGTCCTTTTCCGGCGCTTTGGCGGCCGAAGCGATCGTTCCTTTCCGCCATGTTTGCTCGCGTATCCATTGACGGAAGCCAGCATCATCGGCTACTCGTTCAGCGATAATGTCTTTCGCCCCTTGCAGCGCCTCACTAGCAGTCGCCACCCCTTTTTCAACATCAACGAACGCTTCCGCCTGCGCATCAGGCGTTGGGGACGGGGGGCAGGAAAGAAGCCAATCGGCAAGCGGCTCGAGCCCTTTTTCCTTGGCGATCGTTGCTTTCGTGCGCCGTTTTTGTCGGTAAGGGCGATACAAATCTTCGACTTGCTACAGCTTCGTCGCCGCCATAATCTCGTTTTTTAACTCTTCCGTCAATTTCCCCTGCTCATCGATTAAGCGAATGACTTCTTCTTTGCGCTGTTCTAAATGCTGCAAGTACTCCCAGCGCTCAAGCACATCACGAATTTGCACCTCATCAAGCGCCCCGGTCATTTCTTTCCGGTAACGGGCGATAAACGGGATCGTGTTTCCTTCCTGGTGAAGCGTGATGACATTTTTTACGTGTGGCGCTGCCAGTTTCTGCTCGGCGGCAATCAGCGAAATGAGTTGCTGTTCAGTGGCCAAACGCTTCCCTCCTTTTATGTATGTATAGAGAAACTCTAGCCGATGCACATGATAGCGATTGGCGATGTACTTCCCGGTTTTATTATGTATGGAGAAACCGCGGGCTTCTCCATTCGCGGTGACAAAAAAAAGAGCTACTGAATCCGCAGCTTCTTGGTCAACTTCATATATACATAGAAGGACAGATCGCGATGGGAGCCCGATCTGCCCATCTCATCCACAGACCATTATCCAAGACCGATGCCGCACGTCAACGCCGCTTTCCCTCGTCTTATTGGCCACAAAAACGCGTTGCGGTGGCAAGGCAACGAAGCTCAAAAGTCAATTAGCCCTAAACTAATTTGCAACGCTTCATCGACTTTATCCATCATTTCGTCATCCAAATGGGTGATTTTATCGGTCAGCCGTTGCTTATCGATCGTACGGATTTGCTCAAGCAAAATGACGGAATCGCGTTCAAACCCGTAACGCTTCGCGTCAATCTCCACATGCGTCGGCAATTTTGCCTTTTGAATTTGCGCCGTGATTGCCGCAACGATTACCGTTGGACTGAAGCGGTTGCCGATGTCATTTTGAATGACCAAGACGGGACGCACGCCGCCCTGCTCTGAGCCAACAACCGGGGAAAGGTCCGCAAAATACACGTCGCCACGTTTGACAATCAAAGCATTACCCCCCCGCTAACTAAGCGTTCAACGGTGTGGTCGGCCTCGTATTCAGCATGAAACGCTTCAGAAGCGATAGATAAATTGATTTTTGCCATTTCCATGTAGCCCCGTCTCATCGCCTCGCGGATTTGCCGTTTTTTCCGCTCACGAATATACATTTTTGTCGCCTGATAAATCAGTTCATTGCGGTTGCCATTTTCCTGTTTGACAAGCACATCCAGCTCCGTCAGCAGCGATTGCGGCAAGCGAACGATGATTTCCGTTGTTGCGCCCGATTCCGACACGAATATACACCTCCAAGAACTGCAGCCATTCATTGCTTCCACTTCATGATACCATTAAACAACGGCGCTGCAAAGTCATTTCTCCGTTTTCTATCCTTTGTCTCCCGAAGCAAATTATGCATTCATTCCCACGCGACCAACGGCATTTCTCACTTCCATTATACGCTTATTTCGGAAAAAAATACGGGGCACCCGATAGCTGATCAGGCAAGGCACCTCATAGTTGATCGTATCCAGATGGCGAGCGACGTCATCGACGGAAATGACTTCGTCCCCTTGGCGGCCGATCAACGTCACCTTCGTGCCGACCGGCAGCGGCCCCGGGAGACGGATCATGCATTGGTCCATACAAACGCGGCCGACAATCGGCGCTTTTTTGCCGTCAACTAGCACATGAAAATGCTGCAGGCGGCGCAGCCAGCCATCGGCATAGCCGATCGGGATCGTGCCGATCCACTCTTCCGCTTGCGCCGTATACGTCGCTCCGTAGCTCACCTTTTCCCCCGGTTGCAGCTTTTTCACATGCACAAGGCGGCTATGGAGCGAGAACGCCTCCTTGAGCTCGTACGGGAGCAGCGGCTTGATGCTTGGCGACGGGGCGAGCCCGTACATCGAAATGCCGAAGCGAACCATATTGAACGCTCGATCGGGAAAGCGGAGCGTCGCGGCGCTATTGGCGCAATGAACGAGCGGGGGCCGCGACGGCAGCCACTCAAGCATCGATAAGAAACGATCGTACTGATACGAAAAATAGTCCGTATTGATTTCGTCGGCCGTCGCAAAATGTGTGTAAACTCCCTCAAGGATGAAATGCGGATGACGTTCGATCAGCGCCGCCATTTGCTTCGTCTCCTGTTCATCCTTGACGCCAAGCCGACCCATTCCCGTATCCATCTTTAAATGAAAATAAACCGGGGCAGAACCTTGATACAGCGCTGCTGCTTTTTCCAACCAATCCAAACGGAACACGGTGAGAGCAATGCGGTGTTCCGCAGCAAGGCTCACATCTTCCGGGCGAGACGCTCCGAGCACTAAAATAGGGGCGGCGAGGCCCTTTTTCCTTAGCGCGAGCGCCTCATCCAAAAAAGCGACAGCCAGGTAAGAAGCGCCGGCCTCCAGCGCGGTGTTCGCCACTTCAGCATCACCGTGCCCGTAAGCGTTTGCCTTGACGACCGCCATAATGTTCGTGCCCGTTGGCAAAAAACGGCGCAGATTGGTGACGTTGTCATAGATAGCGTCCAAATCGATTTCCGCCCATGTATCGCGATGAAAGTCGTCCATCCTTCTTTCGCTGCCTTTCCCTTAATAGCCGCTTTGTAAGCGTTTCAACGATTCTCAATCCTTTTTTAGTTTATCACGTTCTTCAAAAAGAAGGAATAGGAGGAGCGGCGAAAAAACGGCCTTCACGGAGGAAAATGTTGCAAAGGGCCGCTCCTTTCCCATTGCCCGAGGGAGCGCAAACGATTCCCATCCTCTCTTGTTTCATTCCGTCCTCTCCTTGAACGACCTTTCACCTTGGAAAGCCCGTTTCCAGCCTAAGAGGCTGGCGATTGACTCGCTCAACCGCTTCTCGGAATCATTTCTCAAGTAGAAAAAACTTGCTGGAGCAGCCGCTATGTTCACGCGTTCCATCACCGATTAAGGCCAACAGCGGTTTTTCACCAACCATCTAAGAGGGTGGTGATTTCATCGCGGATACAGCTTTACCATGTCATTTCTCCATTCGAAAAACCTTGTTGCATCGGTCCTGTTTTTCACTCATTCTCCCATTGATGAAGGGAAACAGCGTTTTTCACCAACGTTCTAAACCGCGGGCTGGAAAATAACAACAAGGCGGCCCCACGCCCGAAGCGGGGAATCCGCCTTTTCCAATGCTTCTATTTGGCTGCTTTTTCTTGCACCGAGCTGGCAACCATGATCATTTCTTCCGGCGTCAAATCGTCTGAAGCCAATGTAAATTCCACTCCATTATACGACCAAGTTAACGTCCTGTCGGTGAGAGCGCCGACCGTGAATCCTAAATCAACAGGATCGCCGTTAATGAGCACCGGCGTGCTTGTCGCCGGGAGCACTTCCGCTTTTTCTTGCACGAGGGTAAACGATTTTTGGCCGCCGAATGTCATAATCACCCGTGTGCCGTTTTCGTTTTTGATTTCTTTTTCTTCTAGCGCTTGAACGCCTTGCGGAAGGCGGCTTGGATACATCACGGCCATCACTTGTCCGCTGCCTTCAGCCATCGTTGGTACTTCGAGGCGCGCCCCGGTCATATTTTTGGACGTATCAAACGCATCGTCATCAAACGTTTTGTTGAATTCGACGTTCGAAAATTCCACGGTCAACAGCGCTTTTCGATCCGTGTCCATCACCTTGACCGAAACAGGTGCCAAATCTTTTTTGCGCAATGTAATTTCTTGTGTCGGAACGACCTGACTGTTTGGATAGTTCGTTTTCGTTTCGAACACGTAGTAGTCCTTCGTTGCCTTAAACGTTGCCTTCGAGTCGCTTAAAATGTCTTTGACGAGCGATTCGTACAAATAGGCTTGGCTGCTGTTTTTCGGCCAATCGCTGACAAACTTAAAACTTTTGTTGAGGGCGGGCGTAAAGACGAACACCCCTTCGTCGTTGCGCAAAATCATTTGGCTTTGCCCTTTGTCGGCGTTTTTCAAACTGACGCGGTAATACGCCGGCTGCTTATGCCATACTTCCACATGATATACTTGCGGCTTGGCCCCCGTGCGGAACGTCATTTTCGCTTCCGCTTGATAGCTCGTCATCTCTTCCATCTTTTCATCGAGCGCTTTCAGCACTTCCTCCTGTGATTTCGACCCGCAGCCAGCCAAAGCAAACAAAAAGATGATGCCGGCGAATGCCAAAAGGACTTTTTTGCCCATCGCTTCAACCCCTTTGCCTCATATATCGGTTTCTGTCCATGCACTACAATATATGAGACAAAGTCCGGGAATATGCAGACTAGCCATGGCAAGCATCGAGCGGCTGGCCCGGGCCGAGACGCTCAATGATCACTTGGGCGACCGCGTAGTCGCGGCTGTGCGAAATGGACAAGTGCACCGCCTCACCGTCGCGGCGGGCGAGAATCCCCGGTTTCCCATTCGCATCGCAAACGATCTCGATATCGCGAAAGGACACCTTCTTGCCAATCCCCGTCCCAAGCGCTTTGGCATACGCTTCTTTCGCCGCAAACCGACCGGCGAGAAATTCCGTCTGCCGCGCGGTCGGCAACGCATCAAACTGCGCCTTTTCGCGCGGCGTCAAAATGCGCTCGGCGAATTTACGGCTGCGCTCAAGGAGCGACCGGATCCGTTCCAGCTCGACAATATCAATGCCGATGCCGATAATCATCGCCTTCCCTCCTCTTCTTTCTTTGGACAAATGTTTTCATGACGCGTCGCATAAAATGGTTTCATAGAAATACCATTTCATTTTCACTAAGAAGGGAGACAAATCCGTGTTTCTTCCCGCAAACGATATTCGCACATTGATCCGCCTTTGCCCGGCCGTTGCCGCGCTGCTGTGCGCCCATATCGCGCTATGGCTGCTGTTCGCCCTGCCCATCGCAACACTCGAACCGGTTTGGCAGTATACCGTCGGAACAAACGGCGCCATTCTCCGTGGAGAATATTGGCGGCTTGTCAGCCCGATCGTGCTGCACCGCGATTTCAGCCATATGGCAGCCAACAGCCTTTCGTTGTACGTGTGCGGTCCATGGCTGGAACGCGCGCTCGGAACGAGACGATTTTTCGTCCTTTACCTCGCGGGCGGCATTGGCGCGAATATCGCCACCGTCTTGTTCATGCCGCCAATGTATACACACGTCGGGGCATCGGGTGCCATTTTCGCTTTATTTGGCATGTATAGCTATCTCGCTTTGTTTCGCCGCGAGGCAATCGCCCCCCGATATGCCCAGCTGCTGCTGGCGGTCATCGCTGTGAATCTGGTGCTTGCTTTGACAAGGCCCAACGGAAATTTGATGGCCCATTTGTTCGGCTTCACCACCGGCGGGCTGCTCGCCCCGTTTTTGGCTGTCCGCCTTGACCCACCACCCCTCCTTTGGCTCCATGCGCCGAAACGAAATCGTCTTTTTTGATCGTGTTCACCAACAGAGCGCGACCTCGGACGGGGGAAAAGCGCTCGAAGAACGCGGCGGTTCCGGCCACGGGCATAGAAAAACGGCGCTTAATGCGCCGTCATCCGCCGTTTTTTCGTCCGGCTGCGCGTCGAGCTGTCCGGGCGACCGCCTCGCTTTTTCTCCCGTTTGACCGCCAAAGGCGGCTCTTCCGTCAGCTTCACCGGCGTCGTGTCCGGTTCGCGCGTCAACATTTTCAAACAAGCGGCGACGATCGTCACCGAATCGTGCTCCTCAAGCAACTCTTCCGCCGCCCGTTTGTAAAACGATAAGTTTTCGGTTTCAACAACGTTCAACAGCCGTTCAATGGCAACGCGCTGTTGGCCCTCGAGCGCCTCATCGAGCGTCGGCGGCTTCATGCGCTCCATTTTCCGCTTCGTCGTCCGTTCAATATGGTGAAGCTGCCCGATTTCCCGCGGCGTGACAAACGTCATCGCCATCCCGGTCTTGCCTGCGCGCCCGGTGCGCCCAATTCGGTGAACGTAGCTTTCCGGGTCTTGCGGAATGTCAAAGTTGTACACGTGCGTGACGCCGGAAATATCGAGCCCGCGCGCCGCCACATCGGTCGCGACCAAAATTTCAATCGTTCCTTCCTTAAACTTGCGCAGCACCGACAGCCGCTTCGCTTGGCTTAAATCGCCGTGAATGCCTTCCGCCGCATAGCCGCGCAAGTTGAGCGCTTCGGCGAGCTCGTCAACGCGCCGTTTCGTGCGGCCAAACACGATCGCCAGCTCCGGCGCTTGAATATCCAGAAGCCGCGTCAAAATGTCAAATTTCTTTTTCTCGTGCACTTCCAAATAGTATTGCTGGATGTTCGGCACGGTCATTTCTTTTGCTTTCACTTTGACGAGCTCCGGTTCGTTCATGAACCGCTCGGCAATGCGGCGGATCGGATCCGGCATCGTCGCCGAAAACAGCAGCGTCTGCCGCTCGGTCGGCACATGGCTTAAAATCGCCTCGATATCTTCAATAAAGCCCATGTTGAGCATTTCATCCGCCTCGTCAAGCACGACCGTATGCACGTGATCAAGGCGCAGCGTTCCGCGCTGAATATGATCGATGATGCGGCCCGGCGTGCCGACGATGACGTGTGGATGCTTTTTCAAGGCGCGAATTTGCCGTTCAATATCTTGGCCGCCGTAAATCGGCAAAACGCGCACCCGCTTGACGGCGCCGATTTTATACAGTTCTTCTGACACTTGGATGGCCAGCTCGCGCGTCGGTGCGACGACGAGCGCCTGGATGGCGCCGTTTTTCACGTCCACTTTTTCCACGATCGGAATGCCAAACGCCGCCGTCTTCCCCGTTCCGGTTTGCGCCTGGCCGATCACGTCTTTATTTTGCAGGCTGAGCGGGATCGTTTTCGCTTGAATCGGGGTCGTTTCTTCAAATCCCATTCGCTCAATGGCTTTCATGACTTCTTGGCTTAATCCTAATTCTTGAAATGTCGTCAATGTTATTCAAACTCCCTTAATCCAAAATCGTCCCTTTTGTTCGTGAGAAAGGTTTGACAGTTATCATACCATGTTATGCAGCGATTTGCAATGTTGGGCGTCCGCGGCGGGCAAAAATGTTTCCCCCCTCGGATCGATGAATGCAGCGGGCGATGCTATAACAGGCGCGGCGGACGAAGATCACAAAAGCGGTCGATATTTCCGGCAAACCGGCGCGGAGACTTACAGCCACGCCCCCCTGCTCTTCATTTCTTTGCGCTGACTCGGCGCTACTCCCAACAGCGAAGCAGCTCTTCCAATTTCATGCCGCGCGATGCTTTCAACAACACAATATCATCCGGAGAGGCAACCGATAGCACGGCCTCGGCCAGTGCCGTCTTATCGTCAAACGCCGTTACACGTCCTTGGCCAAAAAACGGCGCGGCGGCCTCGGCAATATGGCGCGCCAACGGTCCGTAAGTGAACACATAATCCACCATTTGCGGCCGCAGCATTTCCCCGATTTCTCGGTGGAACGCAACTTCTTGGTCGCCGAGTTCGAGCATATCGCCCAATACCGCGATTTTGTGCCGATAACCATCCAGTTCTCCAAGCAGCAGCAACGCAGCGCGCATCGATGTCGGGCTGGCGTTGTAAGCGTCATTAATCACTGTAAAGCCGCGTTTCGTTCTCACTACTTCCGTACGCATGCGCGTCACTTGCAAACGGGAGAGAGCGGCGTCAATCTCCTCCCAGCTGATGTCAAAAAAGCGAGCCACGGCAATGGCAGCGAGCGCATTGTATACGTGATGTTTCCCCAATACCGGCATAAACAGCGTCCGACCGGGGAGGGCGTTCACCGCGAATGACGTGCCCCCCGCTTCGATGCGCACCGCTGTCGGATAATAATCGTTTTCCTCGCTCTCCCCAAACGTGACGACGTGACGAGGCAGCGGCAAATGCGGCACCCGTTCGGCTAAAAGCGGCTCATCACCGTGATAAACGAACAACCCGTCGCGATGCAAACCGGCGACAATTTCGAGTTTCGCCTTGGCGATTCCTTCTCGCGACCCAAGCTCTTGCAAGTGCGCTTCACCGATGTTCGTGATGACGGCGGCGTTCGGCCGAGCGATCATCGTAAGCCGCTCAATTTCACCAAACCCGCTCATTCCCATCTCCACAACGGCGATGTCTGTCCCTTCCTCCAGCGCGAGCAGCGTGAGCGGCACACCGATATGATTGTTCAAGTTCCCTTCCGTTTTTTGCACGCGATAGCGGGTCGAAAGCAAAGCGGCAAGCATGTCTTTCGTCGTCGTTTTGCCGTTGCTGCCGGTGACGCCGACCACGTGTAGACCGAGCTGTTCGCGATAGCGGGCAGCAAGCCGTTGCAGCGCCGTCAATGTATCATCAACAACGATGACCGGAACCCCTTCCGGCGGCTCCCCCTCCGCTGCCGTCCATAAGACGGCGGCCGCTCCCTTCTGCACCGCTTCTTTCACAAACGCGTGGCCGTTAAACGTCTTGCCGCGCAACGGGACGTACAAATTGCCGGCCGCAATCGTCCTTGTGTCGGTCGATACCCCAGAGGCGACAATGTCTTCCCACTCTGGCCGGGGACAACGGCCGCCGGTCATCGCAGCAATCTCTCGCACCGTCCGTTTCATCATCGGCTCTCACCCTCTTTTTCGTTCCAATGTGTACGAAATCGTCTGTTTTTCTTGATGCCGTTCCAACGCCAGCGCAATGAGGCGCTCGATCAGCTCCGGATATGACACGCCGCTATGCTTCCAAAGGAGCGGGAACATGCTGTATGGCGTAAATCCCGGCATCGTATTGACTTCGTTAATGTACACCGTGCCGTTCTCAGCAAGGAAAAAGTCAACGCGTGCGAGCCCGGATAAATCAAGGGCCCGAAACGCCGTTAACGCCATCGACCGGATCGTTTCATACTGTTCCTCCGTCACAGCGGCGGGAATAATCAGCTCCGTTTGCCCATCTTCATACTTCGCTTCATAATCATAAAATTCCTTTTTCGGCACAATTTCTCCGACAACGGAACAAACCGGCTCGTCGTTCCCGATCACGCCAATCTCAATTTCTCGGCCGACAATGGCTTCCTCAATAATAATTTTCCGATCATACGTAAACGCCTCAGCAAACGCCGTTTTTAACTCATCGCGCCGCTTGCACTTCGAAATACCGACGCTCGAACCGGCGTTGGCCGGCTTGACAAAGCACGGATAGCCGAGCGCCTGTTCAACCCGGTCATACACCGTCTCGCCGCCTTGGTTCCATTCGTATTTTGTCACTGCCACATACTTCGCTTGGCGCAGCCCAGCTTGGGCAAACAAGTTTTTCATCACCACTTTATCCATCCCGACGGCAGAGGCGAGCACCCCATTGCCGACGTACGGAAGGTTGAGCATTTCCAGCAACCCTTGCACCGTTCCGTCTTCGCCGTTTGGTCCGTGCAAAAGCGGGAAAATGACATCGATCGCTTCCTCTTGGCCACCCACATCCGATGGTTGGACTTGGTTCAAAGACACCGGGATCATCGCGGTAGCGTCTGACACAAATTGGAGCTGCTTGACTTCCTTGACCGGACCCGTCAGCGGCTCTCCTTTAATCCATTTCCCTTCCGGCGTAATATAAATGGGAACTACAGCAAATTTATGAGGATCGATCGCGTTCATCACCGCCATGGCCGTTGACAGCGACACTTGATGTTCAGGCGATTTGCCCCCGTATAACACGCCTACTCTCGTTTTCATCATCGTTCCTCCTCGTTTCTTTAGCCATCGTTGTCTATTGTAACACGGTTCACACCCAACGGTCTGATATTTTATTATGTGCGGTGTGGGTTGTTTCGCCACACCTCCGTCTTTCCGCACAAAAAAACGCCATCCAACTCCTGTCAGATGGCTTCTCATTACGGACGCAACACCCGCCAAGCCACGCGTTGCGGCATCGCGGCCACCATTTCGGCAAGCGCCTCTTGCGCCGTTTTTTCCAACCCAGCAAAATAGTCCGAGACACGCCGGAAAAAGCGGTTTTTCTCGACATCGTCGGTCAGCAGCCGAAACATCTCCTGTTCGACTTGTTCCGGTCCGCTCAAATGGTAAATGAGGCCGTTTCGCTGCAAGTATTGCAAATTAATGCGCTCTTGCCCAGGCAAGCAATCGACCGCAAAGATCGGAATGCGCTTATGAAGCAGTTCGCTGACGGTTACCCCGCCCGGTTTCGTCACCACCGCATCCGCATCATCGTACAGCCGGTTCATCTCCTCAGGGTCGGTGATGTACGGAAGTGGGCGAATGTGGGGCAGCTGCCAGCTGGCGATTTCTTCGTACAGTTGGCGATTGGCGCCGCATAACACAGAGTAGCGGAACCGAGCCGATGTTCGCGCCGCCTGTAAGAAGGCCATCATATTGCCGAGCCCTTGGTTTCCGCCAGCGACAAGCACGTGAGCAGGCTGCCGTTTTCGCCGCCCCTCGGCACGGTTCGTAAACACATCATGGACCGGAATGCCTGTCACAACAATGCGGGCCGGATCGAGTCCGTATGTCGTCATCAGCTCCCATTTGGCTTCTTGATGGGGAACAAAATGGTAGTCAATGAATCGTTTTCCCCATACGCTGTTCATAAAAAAGTCCGTATAGACGTTCACTACGGGAACGGCCAAGGCTCGTTTCCGCTTCAGCCGCTGCAAAATGCGTGATGGAAACGAATGGGTACAGACGATAAGATCTGGACGCTCTTGCTCCACCATCTTTTTCATCTTGCTCTCGAAGTAAGGAAGCCATGGCTCGAACGGCATCAGCTCAAACCGTGACAGCTCTTGGTACATGAGCGTTTTGTACAAGCGGTGATACGAACCGGGATGCGAGCGAATCCAGCGCAAATATGCCTCCGACACCATCTTTTCCATCAGTTCATTGCAATAGCTCAAAAAATCGATTTTTTTGCTTTCAACTGCCGGAATTTGCCGTTGCAAAAAATCGATCAGCGTATCGGCCACTTTATGGTGTCCGGTATTCATTTGAAACAGCGGCAAAAACAACACTTTCATCATCGATCGCACCCTTTAGCTCTCCATAGATTTTTTTCGCCTCCGCTGTCCGACCCATGCCGCAAGCAAAAACAGCAAAAACAATCCCAATCCAGCGAGCGGGAAGGAAGCGAGGGGGAGATGGAGATGCCGGCCGAGCAGCTGTCCAGCCAACGTTAAAGGAATGACCCATCCGGCTGTCCCGACCGTAGCCAACCAGAAAAACGTCCGAAACGGGAGACGGCTCACGCCCGCCATATACGGGCAGATTTGCCGCACCCCTGGGGCATAGCACCCGAACAAAATGCCCCATTTTCCACGGCGGCGAAACCAAAGCTGGGCCTGTTCCCACCGCTCCTTCGTAATCCCTACATATTTTCCGTATTTTTGCACAAACGGAACTCCCCACCATCTTCCAGCCCCATACGCGGCTACCATGCCGGCCATCGTTCCACCCCAGCACGAAGCGATCGTCGGCCAAAACAGCAGTTGCTCTTTGGCGATCATGACTCCGACAAGAAAAAGCAAACTCTCCTCCGGCGCCGGAATGCCAACGATGCCACAAAACAAAAGCAAAAACAACATCACATACCCGTACGACTGAACATACGGCAACCATACGCTCGTATCCATAGCTCCCCCATTACATCGACAGCCTTTGTTGATTAGTTTGCGCGTTTCTCAAGTCTGTAATCGTCACCCAGCGCATCTTTTTCGCCGTTTCATCCTTCAGCAGCAGCTCAAGAGCGGCCAGCATCTGCTCCGGAGCGCGTTGATCCGCTCCTAAAGCATCACCGTTGTCATGCAATACGATCACAGCTCCACCGCGCACAGCCGCCCGCAATCGATGGAACAATTCCATTGTACCCAATTTCTCGTTCCAATCACCAAGAATATGCGACCATAACACGGTAACATATCGCTTTTGCACAATGGGCGTCCAAGCGTTAAAATGGCCCCATGGTGGCCGATAATATAAGGGACGCTGCCCGGTCGCCCGCTCAATCGCCGCAGCGGTCCGCCGCAACCCTCGGTCGAGCCAAAACGGCGGAAGCAGCCAATTGCTGATATGACGGTAATTATGCAGACCGACTTCGTGCCCCTCTTCCACCATCCGCCGCACGATCTCCGGATGGCGCTCCACTTTTTGACCGACGACAAAAAAGGTCGCTTTCACTCCATATTTCTTTAATAAATCAAGCAGCTTTGGCGTATAATACGGGTCAGGGCCATCATCAAACGTCAAAGCGAGGCAGTCAGGCGCCGTTCCTTCACGAAACAAACGCACCCGCTTTTTGCGAATGACGATCGTCGGCACAACCCCGTAACTAACGATTCCAACCAACAAACAACCAACCAGCCATGCCAACATCTCGTCTTCACCCCTTGATAGTACTTTACCAATATTTCGTGTCTTTGAAAATAGGAGACTAGCCGATCACTGTTTAATAAATCGCTAGAATGCTGGTGATTCCATCGTGCATACCGCTTCCTAGCATCGTTTCTCAAATAGAAAAGTCTTGCAACACTGCACACTTTTATTCATCATCACCGGCCTTCTAGGAGGCTGGTGATTTCGTGTAAAACGCTACTGATCCCATCCATTTCTCAATTAGAGAAACTTTGCAGAATCAGCTTTCTTTTTTGAATGAAAATGCCGCCGATTGGTGTGTGACAGCGGTTTTTCACCGGCCTTCTAGAAAAAGGATGCACACGAAATGAAGTCGCCTTGCCCATTCCTCCTGCTCAATACGAAATGCACCGCTCTCTGGTTTCCTCCATCAGCGGCGGGAAATTTGCTATAATGACAGATGGGCACGATATGTTGGGGCGGGAATTTCCGCTAGCGGGCCTTGCCTGCGGAAACTTTTCTGCCTCTCGGAGCCTAGAATGGCATAGGTTCATTTTGCCAACAAGACAGGTGATGTGTGTTGCGAAAAAAAATCGTTTTAACCGGCGGCGGCACGGCTGGACATGTCATGGTCAACGTCGCCCTCATCCCGAAGCTGAAAGAGCTTGGATGGGAGATCGTGTACATCGGATCCCATCAAGGTATTGAACGCGAGATTATCGGCCGCATCGACGGCGTTCCGTACTATCCGGTATCAACCGGAAAGCTGCGCCGTTATTTTGATTGGAAAAACTTTAAGGACCCGTTTCACGTCTTAAAAGGGATTTGGCAAGCGTATCGCTTGATCCAAAAAGAAAAGCCGGCGGTCGTATTCTCCAAAGGCGGGTTCGTCTCCGTTCCCGTCATTCTCGGCGCTTGGCTAAACGGCGTTCCGTCCGTCATTCATGAGTCTGATTTGACGCCCGGCTTGGCCAACAAAATCGCCATGCCGTTTGCGACAAAAATTTGCCTGACCTTTCCGGAAACAAAGAATCATGTGCAAGCCGACAAAGCGGTGTACGTCGGCGCCGTCATCCGCGAAGAGCTGAAACACGGAAGCGCGGAGCGGGGGCGACGCCTTTGCCGGTTTGCGGGAAAAAAACCGGTGCTGCTCACCATGGGGGGCAGCTTAGGTTCAAAAACGATCAACGATGCATTGCGCGCCTGCCTGCCCGCGCTGCTGAGCGAATTTGACATCGTCCACATCTGCGGAAAAGGCAACGTCGATTCAAGCCTAGTAGGCCAACAAGGCTACCGACAGTTCGAATACGTCAACGAAGAGCTGCCTGACCTGCTGGCCTTGGCCGATCTCGTCGTCTCCCGCGCCGGCGCGAACGCCATTTTCGAACTGCTGGCCTTGCGCAAGCCAATGTTGCTCATCCCGCTCTCAAAAGCCGCCAGCCGCGGCGACCAAATCTTAAACGCTCGCTCATTTGAAAAAGCGGGCTATGCAGCCGTGTTAATGGAAGAAGACTTGACAGACGAATCATTGCCAGCGGCCATTCGCCGCCTGTACGAAAACCGAGACCGCTACCGGCAAAACATGGAACGGTCCGGCAACAACGATCCGCTGCAAACGCTTCTTTCTGTCATTGAAGATACCGCCCGCTGATCAAAAGAAGGCGATGCCTCACGCCGCTATTGGCCGTTGCTGGGCATCGCCTTCCTCCCTCCTCGAACGGGCTTCCTCATCGTTAACGCCTTCCCGTCTGACGGATCACGTCAACATCGAACCAAACCGGAAGAGAAACTTCATTCGAAACGAGCGGTGATATACTTCCACCACCTACGCCGACGCTTAGGGGCGGGGGCTCGGGTCATCGCGTCTATCGACAGGAAGTGGACCGAGCCACCCCCGTGTGCCCCACGGTTCGACAACCCGTTAGACCATACCTAACTGTTTCAAGCCTTTCTTTTTTGAGACGGAACCGAAATTCATCTCCCTTTTTTGTTTAGAAGTGGGAGACTTCTTCCGTTGGTAAGTTAAAAGTACAAGAAATAAATGACCGCCGCCAAGACAATGCGGTACACCGCAAACGGCACGAGACGGATGCGGTTAATCAGCTGCAAGAAAAAGCGGATCGCCAGCAAGGCAAAGACGAAAGCGCTCAAAAAGCCGGCGATGAAAAACGGAATATCGGCGGCGCTGACATATTGCCAATTTTTCAAGAGCGACAGGCCGCTCGCCCCCGCCATGATCGGCACTGCCATAATAAACGTGAAATCAGCGGCAGCGCGATGGCTCATACCGGCGAGCACCCCACCAGCAATCGTCGATCCGGAACGGGAAAACCCCGGCCATAAGGACAAACATTGCACGAGACCGACAAAAAACGCCTGCTTGTACGTGATTTGGTCGACCGTCTGCGCCCGCGCCGCCTTTTTGGCGAATTGGTCGGCAACGATCATCAACAGCGCACCAAGCACTAAGCCGATGAGCACCGTTTTCGTTGAAAACAAATGTTCATCGATATAGTCTTCAAACAATACGCCGAGCACCCCGGCCGGGAATAGACCGATGATGACATGAAGCAGCGTCAGCCGCGGCTTCCCGCCCGGATGGCGACCACGAACGCCGAGCAAATCCAAAAACCGGTCTTTAAACACCACAACGGCAGCCAAAATGGAGCCGAGCTGAATGACGACTTTAAACGTATTGGCGGCGTATTGGCCTAAAAACTCCGTCGACTTCAACCAAAGATCGTCGACAATAATCATATGGCCGGTGGAAGAAACGGGAGCGAACTCTGTCAATCCCTCCACCATTCCTAAAATGACGGCCTTCCACAACTCCATCCACTGCATCTTTGTCCATCCTTTCTGCGCGGAAATCGTCTGTTTCCATACATATGGGCCAAGCGGCAAAATAGCACTCCCCGTTCAGTCACGCCTGCTCTATTGTACTATAAATCATCTGTTTCTACTACCCGCGCCGTTCATTGGCTGGACAAAGACGGAGCCGTCATGCATGCCCGTTACGCCGGCGGCAGTTCCCCGCGCCGCTGCAAATAGTGGTACAACGCCCCAAGCAAATTGGCATCATTTTTGAAGTGACACTTTTCAATGACCGGCTTCACTTTGGCAAACGGCACGGCTGCGAGCAAGAGGGAAAGGCGCTGTTCAATCTGTTCAATAAAGTCCGGACGATTGCTGACGGCGCCGCCGAGAACGATTTTTTCCGGGTCATAGGCGTACTGCAAATTAAAAATGCCATGGGCAAGTGAAAAATAAAACCGGTCCACTGCCTTTTGGGCGGCGGCATTCCCTTCATCGGCCAGCGCAAACACCTTTTCCCCATTCAGTTCACCTTCTGGCACTCCCATGTCCGCCGCGGCCATGCGCACAAGCGCGCTCGTCGCCCCTAACTCGCTCCACGTTTTTCCTTTCACCGTCCCATCTTCATAGCAAACGTCCATCAACATATAGCCAAATTCCCCGCCATGCAAATGAGCCCCTTTATGAATGCGGCCTTCTTTCACGACCGCTCCCCCGATGCCGGTGCCGACGACGACAAACGCGACATCGCGATGATGCTTCGCCGCTCCTTTCCAAAGCTCACCGAGCGCGGCGCAATTCGCGTCGTTTTCCAATTCAATCGGCAGTCCTGTCTCGCCGCCGAACACTTCTTTGAAATTGGGACCATGAATGCAAGGCAACGCGCTGCTTCCACCGATGATGCCGCTCTCGCTGTCCACTCCCCCCGGACAGCTCATCGCCATGCCTTGAATCGAATAATTCGTTCGGGCTTGACGGACAACAGCCAACAGATCGGCTTTAAACTTGGCAAAATCATGCCGTTCGGAAGGATAACTCCCTTTCTCCAAAAAATCTCCTTGGCGGTTCATCACCGCATATTTGACATACGTTCCACCGACATCAAAGACGATATATTGAGGCATCCATCCCACTCCTATTCCGCTTGCTTTCGTTTATCCATTCGCCAGCCTCCCCGAGCTATCCTGCCTCGTCCGTTGTCATTCAAACAAAAAAATTGGGGATGACCCAAAAGGCGATCTCCCCTCAGGAAAGACACATCATATAGTGCAGGGTGGACCGGTTAGTGCCTATATATAGCGATGAGAGAGGGTGTCCCGATCCTTTTGGGACACCCTCGACGCTTGGCTAACGCTCATATCTCATGGCTAACGCTTTTTGTGCCCGGCGGACATCATGGTGAAGAAGCTGGACGAGATCATAAGCTGGATAGAATCCCCGCTCATACATGTAGCGAAACGCTTTTTCATGCGTATCGATGGCTTTGAGCAGGTGGTTGACGAACGTTTTGCGAAGCACCGGAGTCGCCGTTTCGGTAATGGCCGCGGCGTAATTTCGCACAGACGTTTTCGCAAAACTGAGCAAGTCCCCTGCATGCAACGCCGTCTCGCTTCCCTCCTCATCACGCGCCCCCTCCATCATGGGAGCGGACGGAATAAAGGCAAGCAGCTCGCGGACGTTCGCCTCAACCCCTTCAATCGTCTCGACATACAGCCGTTTCAACTCAGGGCAATCAATGTTGCCGACGGTCTTTTTCATTTTCATAAGCGCATGGGCTTGAAACGCAATCAGCTCGTGCAGTTCCAGCGTTTCGTGCCAAGCTAAATGGCGATGGCCGTGCATGTGGTTCATTTCGTTTCCTCCCTGTTGGTGTTGATGCCATTCTCCATTGACTGTATATGCCTAGAGGGAGGAAACGGTTCCCATTGTCCAAGCCTAGCAACGCAAAGAAGACAAAGCGAACTGCGTTGCGCCGCCGTTACAGCCAATCCCCGCCGTCAAAGCCATCGCCACCGTCAAACCAATCATCAGCATCGATTCCATCCGCGATATCGTCGGCAACATCATCGATCACATCATCGAGCAGCTCCTCGGCGATCATTCCCGTCAGCATTCCGGCCGCAAAGCCGCCAATGGCTCCCGCCCATCCTGATCCGCCATGATGCGGGCGAGAAACGGGTGGCACGTGGCTGTCCGAATGACCATAAAACGGCGAAGACGACAATGGCCAATGATGCGGCTCCAGTGAATCGATCGCGCCACTAAAACAATGAGCACAAAGCCAAGTACCAAATTCGCCTATTTCATGATTTTCGTTTTTGAGGCTAAGCGCCCGAGCGACAAGCCAGCGCGAATCAGCGTGAGAGTAAACAAACCAACCAGCAGGACAAAAGAAAGCGCGGGAAGATGCAAAAACGACGAACTAATCCCGGCGCCAAACGCATCCGTTGAACGGATCCCCCTCATCCCCATAAGAAATACCCACACTTAAACTGTCCATGCTCACGCTCAAAACCAACCCCATCATCGATACCCATAACCACATCGAAATCCCCCTTGCCGTAAAATATACAACCCAGTAAGGCAAGAGGAATGTCATCCCCTTCGACATGAATCGATTTCCGGGGAAATACTTCCTCTTTTCTCGACATTATTCCCGCAAATGATACGGCAATGTCGCGATGACGACATCTTTTTTCATAATGAGAACAAAGCGTGAAATGATAGTGATCACCAGCAAGCTCAATAAAATAATGCCGTTGGAACAAACGAGGAGATCACCTAGGTAAACCATTTTTTTGGTAAAAGGGGTTTATTCCCCATCTGTTTGTCGATTAACCATCGTTTCAGCGAGGCCATGTCTCCAATTCTTCCTTACCATGTCTGTCAGCCAAAAAACCGTTATTCCCACCGTTATCCGATCATCATTCTCCCTTTCGGATAACGGAACGGATCCGGCTGACGGCGCAACGTCACCGCATAGGCGATCGTCAGCGGGCCGACACGGCCGGCAAACATCGTCAAAATGATGACCATTTTCCCTAACGGAGACAATTCTGGCGTCAGCCCCATTGACAATCCGACGGTCCCAAACGCCGATGTCGCCTCGAATAAAATCATTAAGAAATCTTTGCCGTTCTCGGTCACCGTCAGCACCATCGTGACCAACATGACAATGAACAACCCGCTCATCGTCACCGTCAGCGACTTGTATACCGTATCGTAAATGACGCGGTTGCGAAACAGCACGACATCTTCCTTCCCGCGGATTTGCGACCATACGGCACCAAGCAAGGTTGTGAACGTTGTCGTTTTAATTCCTCCGCCCGTCGAGCCCGGCGAGGCGCCGACAAACATGAGGAAAATGATGAGAAACAAGGTCGGCTGCGTCAAATCGGGGATGTTGAGCGTGTTCGAACCTGCCGTGCGCGGCGTCACCGCCTGATAAAACGCAGACAACAACTTGCCTGACAGCGACAGCGGTCCCATCGTTTTCGGATTGTTCCATTCCAGCACCAAAATCAACGCCATGCTGGCCAGCAGGAGCCAGCCGGTCGTCGCAACGACCACTTTCGTGTGAAGGGAAAGGCGGCGTGTTTGCCGATATTCGTATACTTCGTTCATGACGATGAAACCGATTCCCCCTAAAATGATCAGCAGCGGCACGACAAGGCTGACGACCGGGTCATCTACGTACCCGGTTAAACTGCGAAATTCGCCCATTAAGTCAAAGCCGGCGTTGTTAAAGTTGGAGATCGCATGAAAAAAGCCGAAATAAATGGCCCGGCCGACCGGCATGTCCAACGCAAACCGAAGCGAAAGCAACACGCCGCCCACGCCTTCAATCACGATGGTGAAAATAAAAATGCGTTTCACCAATCGAACGATGCCCTCAATCGTCAACTGGTTCAGCGCCTCTTGCAGCAAGAGCCGCTCTTTCAGCGAAATGCGCTTGCCGAGCAAAAAGGCAAACAATGTCGCAAACGTCATAAACCCGAGCCCGCCGACTTGGATTAATGCCAAAATGACAAGTTGACCAAACAATGTGAACGTCGTTCCTGTATCCACAACGACTAGGCCGGTGACACACGTCGCTGACGTCGCAGTAAACAGCGCGTCCAAAAACGGCAGCCCTTTTCCGTTGACCGTCGCCATAGGAAGCGTCAGCAGCAGCGCCCCTGCCAGAATAATGAGCGCGAACCCTAGTACGAGAATTTTCGGCGGATCCAAAACTATGCCTTTTCCCTTCATCATCCCATCACCTTCCCTCTACTTTATTCAAGGTAGCGGACCGCATATAGAAAAACTATACCAAAAATAACCCGTTCTCGGTACGGGACAATTTTTATCATAACCGTAAATCGGGGTAATAAAATGGGTAAAGAGCATGGACATCGGGACAAACTTGTTGAAACTTTTTTTGTTGCGATTCGTCTAAATGAATGGCAGTCCATTCCTCGCCGCCGCATCCAGCCAAACGAGGAAGGAGGCGTTTATCATCCCGAAAAACATTCCATTGACTTTTGGCAAAAGAAGTATTATGCTACTTGACATGGAGACGATCCGATGTAAAATGATGTAAGAACGCAACGTGCATATTTTCATATAAACAGAGAAATGTAGGATGGAAGAATACGAGGCAAAGGAGGAGAAGAGGACGTGAACGTAAAAAAGATGGGAAGAGCTTGGTTGACGATGTGCCGTTCTCTCTCTAACCAATATATTGGTTTTTTTATTTTGGCGGTGCTGTTGTTTTGGCTGAAGACGTATATCGCCTATTTGGCCGAGTTTAACCTCGGCATCAGCAATTCGATGCAGGAATTTTTGCTGCTGATCAACCCGATCAGTTCGGCAGTGTTTTTCTTAGGGTTGGCGCTCCTCGCAAAGGATACGCGCTTCTACCGCTGGATCATTATTATTAATTTCACTTTATCGTTCATTTTATACGCTAACATCGTCTATTACCGCTTTTTCAGCGATTTCATTACATTGCCGACGCTGACGCAAACGAAAAACTTCGGTGATTTGGGTGGAAGTATTTGGGAATTGCTGAAGTGGTACGATGTGTTTTATTTCTTGGATACGGCCATTTTGGCGGCGCTTGTGATCTCTAAGCGCGTTCCACTCCCGCAAGTGCAAGCCGGCCGCTTCAAAAAAAGCATTGTATTCGCTTCGGCCATTCTGATGTTCAGCGTCAATTTGGCGCTCGCTGAGGCTGACCGCCCGCAACTGCTGACGAGAACGTTTGACCGGAATTACATCGTGAAATATTTAGGTATATACAACTATCTCATTTACGATGCCATTCAGAGCATGAAATCGTCAACACAACGGGCGTTCGCGAACAAAAGCGATATCACAACGGTGCTGAACCACGTGCAGGCGACGTACGCCAAACCGAATCCAAAATATTTCGGGGTGGCGAAAGGCAAAAACGTCATTTACATTCACTTAGAGTCGCTACAAAATTTTGTTATTAACTACAAGTTGCATGGGGAAGAGGTCACTCCGTTCTTGAACTCGCTCACCCGCGCTCCGAATACGTTCTATTTTGATAACTTTTTCCATCAAACCGGACAAGGAAAAACGTCGGACGCGGAGTTTATGTTGGAAAACTCGTTGTACGGCCTGCCACAAGGCGCCGTCTTTACGACCAAAGGGCAAAATACGTACCATGCGGCTCCGGCTATTTTGCGTCAATATGGCTATACAAGCGCCGTTTTCCACGGCAACTACAAATCGTTCTGGAACCGCGATGAAATTTACAAGTCGTTCGGATTTGATCATTTCTTTGACGCCAGCTACTATAGCATGAAAGACGAAGACGTCTTGAACTACGGTCTGAAAGACAAACCGTTCTTCCGGGAGTCGATCCCGCTGTTAGAGACGTTGAAAGAGCCGTTCTATGTAAAATTTATTACGTTGTCGAACCACTTCCCGTACCCGATCAGCGAGGAAGACGCTACGATCCCGCCGGCAACGACTGGCGACGGCTCGGTCGACCGTTATTTCCAAACGGCTCGTTACTTGGATGAGGCTGTCAAAGAGTTCTTTGATTATCTGAAAAAATCGGGTCTGTACGACCGCTCGGTCATCATTTTGTACGGCGACCATTACGGCATTTCCGAAAACCATAACAAAGCCATGGCACAAATTTTAGGAAAAGAAATTACGCCGTATGAACATGCTCAATTGCAGCGGGTGCCGCTATTTATCCACGTTCCGGGCATCAAAGGCGGCGTCATTCACGAGTTTGGCGGCCAAATCGACTTGCTGCCGACGCTGCTGCACTTGCTTGGCATCGATACGAAAAACTATGTCCACTTCGGAACAGACTTGTTGTCGCCGGACCATCAAGAGATCATCCCGTTCCGCAACGGCGATTTTGTCACACCGACAGTCACGGCCGTCAACGGGAAATACTATGATACAAAAACGGGCGAACCACTTGAAGAAACGCCGGAGATTCAACGCCTTGAACAAATCGTGCGCACGAAGCTCGATTTGTCCGATAAAGTCGTTTACGGCGATTTGCTCCGGTTCTATACGCCAAAAGGCTTTAAACCGGTCGATCCATCGAAATACGATTATAACAACCGTGAAGACGAAGAGGGAAGCGCTCACTAAGCGCCTCCCTCTTTTTTTCTAGCCTTGCAGCAGCCGCTCGACAGCCCGCTTCGCATTCACATAGCCCGCCCCGTATACGTTCGGGTCGCGCCCCTTCCACAAATCGGCGCCGTCTTTTAACGCCTGCTTGATCTCGTCCGGCGTCGCGGTTGGTTTCGCCTGAAGCATTAACGCGACAATGCCGGCGCAAATCGGCGTCGCCATCGATGTGCCGGACATCGCCGTATAATAATCACCGATCCGACTTTGCTTATTCATCTTGTCAAGAAATGAACGCCGTGCGCGAAGCGAAACAATGTTGACCCCCGGGACGACGAGATCCGGTTTGGTCACCCCATATTCCGTCGGCCCCCAGCTCGAAAACGGCGCCACCGCATCATCGGTGCGCGTTTCCGCCGTATCGCGGTCATCGAGGGCGCCGACCGTAATGATGCGGTCGCTGATGCCCGGGCTGGCGATTGTTCCATAATTTGGTCCTTCATTTCCCGCCGCTGCACAGACGACAATGCCGTTTTCCCACGCCCGTTCGACGACTTGCACGAGCGGATCATCATTTTCGGCCGGGAACGGCTGCGGCTCCCCACCAAGCGATAAAGAAATGATTTGAATGCGCTTAGTCGGGTTGTTCCTATTGTAGTCAATGCACCATTCGATGCCGCGGATAATGGTCTCTAGCGTCCCGCTTCCCGAGCGGTCGAGCACTTTGACGCCCACGACGTTCGCCTCATACGCCGGCCCGGCGTACAGCCCGTCGGACATGCGCCCGTTTCCGGCCGCATCGCCGGCGCAATGCGTTCCGTGACCATTGTCATCATACGGTGCCGTGCGGCCATTCACCAAATCAGCAAACGCCACAATCCGTCCTTCTAAATCCGGGTGCGGGTAAAGGCCGGTGTCGACAATCGCAATCGTCACCCCTTTGCCGCTCAGCTCGGTTCCATTGACGGTGACGTGTTTCGCATTCGCCGATGGCACGGCGTTGTTTAATAACGCTTTGACGGTGCGGTTAAGATACACTTTTTTCACTTTTGGATGCTCAAGCAGCTGCTCGAGCGCCGCAGGTGTCACCCTTGCGCTGTAGAAGGGAACATGGCGAAAATGGTGGCGTACTGTCATACGGAAATGATCGCGTTCCGCCTTGGCCACTGCCTCCATCCCTTCAGCATTTTCGACTTCAATCAAGACGGAAAGCCTCCGCCATTTCCGCAGCCAGCGCTCCATCCAACGGTGAAAAATGCACGGCATGCGCGTCATCGGTTTGTACATATTGACAAGCGCATGGCGGAGAGGACGGTCAAGACGCCCCGCATGGCGGCGGGCCAACTGGACGATCGAATAGCCAAACATGTCTTTTCCCCCTTCCTTTGTTTCTCGCTATACTCATATGACGGCTGAACAAAGGAGGAGGCGGCCTTTCCCCTAGGACAAACGGACAAAACCACATGCCCGTCTAAAAGCTAGACAAGCGTTTTTCGTCACTTCTCGACCTGTTCGAGCACAATCCGCTTCGCTCTTCCTAAATAATGCTCCACTTGGCGCAGCGCGTTTTCCGGTTTAGCAAAGGCGCCAACTTGCTTGCCATCAACGATCACACGCGTCAATCTTTGAACGCTTGGCTCATCCGGATCCTGCTCAGGAGGATTGTTCGGCGTCCCTTCTTTTTTTCTCAATCCAAGCGCCCGTTCTAATCCGTTGACATGACCGCGGGCAATCGTCCGCAAAAATTCGGTGTCCGCCAATTTTTTTGCGTCTTCCTCATTATCGATAAACCCGTTCTCCGTCAACACCGCCGGCATCGCTGTCTCCCTTAGCACATGAAAATTCGCCTTCTTTTTTCCACGGTCGCGGAATCCTGTCGCCCGAATCACTTCTTCATGCAGCACATCACGAATGCGCGCCGTTCGGGAATTTTCGGACAGCTCGTAGTAAATGTAATCTTCGTATCCCGTGCCACCGCCCGCGTTCACGTGGATCGAAACGTATAAATCGGCCCCCCAGCGGTTGGCTCGCTCCGTCCGCTCGTTCAATGACACCGTTTCATCTTTTGTCCGGCTCAGTTGCACGGAAACTCCTTCGTACTCACTTTGCAAAAGGCGGCGCATCTCCAAGGCGATGGACAGCGTGATGTCCTTCTCCCGCAATCCGTTGCCGACCGCCCCAGTGTCCGTCCCCCCGTGACCGGGGTCAAGAAAAATATTCACCATCGCGCTTCTCTCTCCCACCCTTCTCGCTTAGGAATCTGTCACTATTAGCATAAGCATAACGAGCGAAAATGCGATGGACAGTTTCCCAAAACCAATAAAATAAGGCACAGCCATCTGCTTCGGCTGTGCTTGATTTACGGATTGACACCGGAACCGTTGGAAACGAAGCGCGTCATCCCCATAGAACAACAGTCTGTCAGCAGCGTCTAAAAATCATTCTTCTGCAAAGCGGACCGAAATTCATCCTCATCTTCCGCTCCAATGACCGAAATCAGCTGATTCATCTCAAGACTTCTATCATAGAATGAATCGGTCTTTTCTTTTCGTCTCAAATAGTCTTTTTTACCAGTTTCCTAATCATTCGCATCAGTAGCGTGTGATCAACTATCAGTTTCTTAAGTTCCTTGATCATTTCTTCTGCCATGGCGGTCGCGAATGTTGTTCTCGCCATAACGAATCACCTCTTTTCCCCCTGCTGGTGATCGAAAAGACATTGTATGGTAAAATGAAAACAGGAATCCTTAACCAAAAGGAGGTATCGCCATGCCCCGCGCACAAAAATGGGTGAACTATTTCCTTTCACATCGCCATGTCACGCTGGAACTGATCAACAAAATCGACGAAGCGCATTATGAGTACAAACCGACGCCGACGTCGATGACGGCGAAGCAGCTGGCGACGCATATGCTGTTCAGCTTTTACAATTTCGCCAACGCGGCGAAACACGGCGATCCATCGCTGTTCCGGCAAAAAATCGAAGAACCGGAGACAAATTTGGCTAAACTGGCGGAAACGTATACGGAAAAAACGAGGCAGCTCATCGAATCAATGAGTGATGACGACTTTAACCGGACGCTCGATTTCACTTCCATCTTTGGCATTCACATCCCAGCCACTCAGCTGCTGCAAATGGCGATGGATCACGAAATCCACCATAAAGGGCAGCTGTTCGTCTACGTCCGCGCGATGGGGCATACGGACTTGCCGCTGTTTGTGAAGCGCGGCTAACCTTCTTTTACGAAAAAAACCGGCTAGCGGATCCTAGCCGGCTGTTCGTTTGCTTAACGGACGGATTCGTCGATCGAGCAGTTGCCGTCCGTGCATGCCCCGCCTTCGTCAGCGAGCGGCCGCAACGGCAAAGCTTGTTGTTCCTCCTCCCACACTGTTTCTAGCGCCCGCCGGAACACATCGACCGGCTGAGCCCCAGAAATGGCATACTTTCCATTCAGCACGAAAAACGGCACACCGCGGACGCCAAGCCGGGCCGCTTCCGCTTCATCGTTTCGCACTTGCTCTGTGTAGCGGCTGCCATGAAGCACCGCTTCCGTCTCGCTTCGGTCAAGCCCGGCCGCTTCCGCGATGTCAAGGAGCACGGCGCGGTCGCTGATTCGCTTTGATTCGGTGAAATACGCGAAAAACAGCCGTTCGACGACATCATCAAGCTTCCCTTTTTCCTTTGCGTATTGCGCCAAGCGATGAGCGTCAAACGTATTCGTCGGCTTCATCGTCTCGAAGCGGAACGTCAAGCCGACCGCTTCCGCCTGCCTGCCGATATCCGCGTTTGCCCGCTTCGCTTCCTCCACGGTAATTCCGTATTTTTTGGCAATGATTTCATGGATGGTCAACGGCGTCTCATTGGGAGCGTTCGGGTCGAGCTCAAAGCTGCGGAAGACGACCGTCACGTCGTTTCGGTGCGGAAACTGTTCCAGCGCTTGTTCCAAACGGCGCTTGCCGATATAGCAAAACGGACAGACAAAATCGGACCATACTTCTATTTTCATGGCCATCCTCCTTGACTTTTGACACGATTCCCCTCCATTGTAGCCCATTGCCGGTCGAATGGCTAACGAAAGGCATGAGAGCGGACGTGCCTGCATAACATTGTACTACCATGCGATTGGGACAAGGAGGGAAAATCTAATGCGTTCCCGGGAATTCGGCGCCTTTCTGTTGCGAATCGTCACCGGATTCATTTTTTTCGCCCATGGCTGGGTGAAATGGCAGCGAGGGCTCGAGGCAGCGGCCGATTCGTTTGCGACAATGGGGCTTCCCGGCTGGCTCGCCTACATCGTCACGATTGTCGAACTCGTCGGCGGCTGGGCGATGATGCTCGGCCTCGGCACACGGCTGATGGCTGCGGCGTTTGCCATCATTATGACGGGGGCGATCGTCACCGTCAAAGCGGACGCCGGGCTGCTTGGCAACGGCCGAGAAACAGGCTATGAATTCAATCTCGCCTTGCTTGCCATGTCGATGTATTTATGGCTGAACGGAAGCCAACTTTGGTCGTTGGACACGGTTATCGGGCGGCTGCGGGGCTGAACCCGCTGGCACAAAAAACCGGTGTCCCGCTTCATGTGCGGGATACCGGTTTCTTCCTGCTTCATCCTTTTTCCACTGTCAACTTCACAACGCGCTCGCCGACCGCCCGAATCAGTTCAGGAGGCAGTGGAAAGCTGACCGCTGCCGGGTCGGCAGCGACCGCCGGAATGGTGGCGGCAAATTGTTCGTCCGTGATCGGATAATCAGCAAAATCCGCGGGCAAGCCAATGTCATCGCGCAAGCGGCGAATGCGCTCGATCGCTTTAGCGAGCAGCACCTCTTCCCCTTGGCCGTGATCGTGAATGCCGAGCGCTTCAGCCAGCCGCTTCGCTTTTGGCAAATACAACTCCGGAATCGCTTCCATCACGACCGGCAAAAAGACCGCATTCGCCAATCCGTGCGGAATGCGGAACATCGCCCCGTACGCATGGGCGAAATTGTGCACCGGGATGGCGTTTAACGCAAAGCTGAAAGCGGTGATGCCAAGCAAACTCGCCTGCAGCATCTCCGAACGGGCGCGGATGTTTCCACCGTCACGGACCGCCTGCGGCAAATAATCGTGAATTAGGCGAATCGCCTGCAAAGCGCATGCATCCGTAAGCGCGGTCGCCGTCGGCGAGGCAAGCGCCTCAATGGCATGGGTGAGCGCATCCATGCCGGTGAACGCCGTCACCTTCGGCGGCAGCCCGACTGTCAAATCCGGGTCGAGCACCGCCACATCGGCATTAATAAACGGATGGATGATGTTCGTTTTCAACCGCAACTCTTCATTATAAATGACCGCAATCGGCGACACTTCCGATCCCGTGCCGGCGGTCGTCGGGATGGCGATGTGCGGAATCGGCATGAATTGCGCCTTTGGAAACGACTCGTACAACAACCCGCCGGGAATGGCCTCTTTAATGTCGCGCAACCCTTTGAACAGGGCGTATTTCACCCCTTTAGCCGTATCCAACACGCTGCCGCCGCCGACGGCCAACAAAGCATCGGCGCCGACTTCGCGCGCATAGCGCGCGGCCTCATTGACGCATTCGCTTTCCGCATCTTGGCGGATATCTAGGAAGATGCCAGCCAGTTCCGGTCCAGTCCCGTGCGGCGTCAGCTGAAACAGATCGGCCACCTTCCCAACGACGCCGGCCTGCTCAAGCCCGCGGTCGGAAAGCAACAGCACCCGCTTGGCGCCGAGCCCGCGAAACAAATCCGGCACGAGTGCCCGGCTATTTGAGCCCGTATAAATCGCTGTGCGCAGCCAAAAATTCGCTAACGTCGTCATTCCCCGTCCCCCTTTTTATGCTTTTCTCATTGCGCCCAACTTCGAAAACAGCACTTGATACCATTTGCGCTTCTCGAGCTCCGGCACCATCGACGTATGCACATGTTTCAGCTGCGTGTAGGCGTCAAGTGAATATTTGCCCATCTCGCGTCCGATGCCGCTTTGTTTGTATCCGCCAAACGGCGCGTCATTGCGCAGCATGTGCCAATCATTGATCCAAACGACGCCCGCCCGCAAGCGCCCGGCGATAGCGTACGCCTTGTTGACATCGCGCGTCCAAACGCCGGCCGCCAGCCCGTAAATCGTATCGTTCGCCATCGCCACCGCCTCCTCGACGTCGTGGTAGCGAATGACGGACAACACCGGGCCGAAAATTTCTTCTTGGGCGATTTTCATGCTGTTTTTCACATTTGTAAAAATCGTCGGCGCGACAAAATGGCCGCCTTCACAGCCCGGGACATCCACCGCATGACCGCCGCAGACAAGCGTCGCTCCTTCTTGTTTGCCAGTTTCAATATAGGATAGCACCGTTTCTTGTTGCCGCTCGGAAATGACCGGGCCGATATCGGTCGCCGGGTCAAGCGGGTGGCCGATTTGCAGCGTTTTTGTCAGCGCGACGAGCCGTTCGACGACTTCATCATGCATCCGATCCGGCACAAACAACCGCGTTCCCGATTCGCACAGCTGGCCGGAGTGCAAAAAGACGCCAAACAAGCTGCCCGGAATGGCGATCTCTAAATCCGCATCATCAAGCAAAATGTTCGGCGACTTGCCGCCAAGCTCGAGCGTCACGTTTTTGACTGTCCCAGCCGCCAGTTCCATAATCCGACGCCCGACTTCCGTCGAACCCGTAAACGCTACTTTATCGACTTCCGGGTGGCTAACAAGCGCCTCCCCGACTTCCACGCCCGGTCCAGCCACTACGTTAATGACCCCAGGAGGCACGAACGATGAAATGATTTCTGCCAGCTTGAGCGTCGAGAGCGGCGTATAGCTTGCCGGCTTGACAACTATCGTATTGCCCGTCGCCAACGCCGGGGCGATTTTCCAAGATGCGATCATGAGCGGCAAATTCCACGGCGTAATCGCTGCGCACACCCCGATCGGCTCGCGCCAAACAAAATTGTGCGCCGGTCCGGGAAATGGCGGAATCGGCAGCGTTTCCGAAAAGGGGTACTCTTGAACGATATTCGCCATCGTTTGAAACAAATCAACCGTCTGCAAAATATCAATCGAGCTGATGCGCCGGATCGTCCCTCCGCTTGAGATCGCTTCCAAATAAGCGAGTTCTTGGGCGTTGGCGGCAATGGCCTGAGCGATCGCATTCAGCACGCGCGCCCGTTCTTTCGGTTTCATCGTCTTCCAATCCGTCTCATCAAACGCCTTGCGCGCCGCCTTCACCGCCCGATCCACATCTTCGGCTGTCGCCTTCGCGACGGTCGCCACCGCTTCGCCGGTTGCCGGATTGTAGACGTTAAACGTTTCCCCACTGCTTGCCGGCTGCCATTGGCCGTCAATGAAGAGCGGAAAATGATGCACTTGCACATGGGTGGTCATGACGATTTCTCCCTTCCTTGTTTTCGACTCTCAACTTCTAGCCAACGTTTTCGCTTTCCTCAAGACCGAACAGCTCGTCAAACGACTTCTCCTGCGCTTTTTTCAACACTTCCATCCTCGTTGCCAGTTGGCGGGCGGTGAAATTCATGATATCGGCATAGTGGTCGGGGCCGAAAATCGAATCGCGAGCCACTGCTTCCTCATTGAGTTTCACGGCAAGCGGGGCGAGCTGTTCCATTTTCTTCATCACCACTTGCAAAACAGGCGGATGTTCCCTGATAAGCCTCTGCAGCAAAAACGTCCCGTAGGCGATATGACGCGACTCATCTTTTTTCAAATAGCCGATCCCTTTCAATAAGCCGGGCATGACTTTCATTTGCTCGAGGGACTTATAGAAGCCATAATAGCCGGTTTCCGCCAATACGCCTTCCACAAACATGTTGTATACGACCGATGCCTCAGCGACCGCCTCTGGGGATGAGTCATGCTCGAGCCTCCCCATCGCCGACGGCAAAATGTCGTTAAAAATCGTGTGGTACGTCTCTGAATGGTAATGGGACAAATCTTCTTTGACGCCGAGCGCATTGAGCACGAGACGGAAAAACTCGGTATGTTTCGCCTCCTCAAACAAAAAGGTGGTTAAGTACATCTCCTCTTCGATCCGCCCCTCTTTGGCGACGACCATCAAAAGCGGCAACAAATCGCGCGTCACCGCCTCTTCGCCCGCCTGAAACTGGGCAATGAGCCGCAAAATCCCCTCTTTCATCGGATCCGGCAACGTCTCCCAATCTTTCACATCTTGCGTCAAATCAATGTCCGCCGGATTCCACACCCCCAACCGCTTAGCTTTTTGGTAGAGACGAAATGGAAACGAATCCTCCTGCAGCCCGCGGCTGCCCGTCGTCACCAACGGTTGAGTCCGCCGCACGCTCACCACTCCTTTTCCATTTTTTCTTGAACTCACTGGATATGATGCTTCTCGATCGGTGATCATGGGGCAAGTTCATTTATGTAAGGGCTTACAAAAAAGAGCCTTGTTACGAAAGGTAGGTCGTCATCTAAGAGGAAGATTGCACAAATGACCGAAGTATTATGAATAATCATTCATTTTCTCTCATTCTAGCAACCTTTTCCTCCTTCCGTCAACAAAAAACGGATGACATTTTCCGACAATCGCTGCGCAAAAACGCCGCCTGCTGTCAGCAGACGGCGTTTCAGTTACACCCGCGCTTTTCCGTATTCTTTCCGCAATTCACTCGCAATGATGTTGCGCTGGATTTCCGAAGTGCCTTCGTAAATTTTCGTGATGCGGGCATCGCGGAAGTAGCGTTCGATCGGATAGTCTTTCATGTAGCCAAGGCCGCCATGAATCTGCACGGCCATATCGGCGATCTTGTTGTACACTTCCGAGCCGAACAGCTTCGCGATAGCCGCTTCTTTAACGACGCGCATCTTTTGGTCGACCATCCAGGCGACGCGGTAGACGGTTGAACGGAGCACTTCGATTAACATGCTCATTTCCGCCAACATATGTTGGATCGCTTGCTGCTCGATGATCGGCTTCCCGAACTGTTCACGCTGTTCGGCGTATTCCATGCAATATTCGAGCAGGCGGATGCACGAGCCGAGGTTGCGCGCGGCGAGACCAACGCGGCCGTTCGCTAAAATTTTCAAGGCGTTGACATATCCTTCCCCTTCTTTCCCGAGCACGTTCTCGACCGGCACTTCCAAGTTGTCAAAAAACAGCTCAGCCGAATGCGACCCGCGCAACCCCATTTTCCGCTCGACTTTTCCGATGATAAAGCCGGGAAAATCTTTTTCTACGATAAACGACGTGATGCCTTTCGGGCCTTTGGACGGATCGGTGACCGCCATCACCGTAAACACGTGGGCGTCAATGGCGTTCGTGATGTAATGTTTCGAGCCGTTGATGATGTAGCGGTCGCCTTTGCGGACGGCGGTTGTTTTCAAAGCGGCAGCGTTTGATCCGGCGCTCGGCTCTGTGAGAGCAAAAGCGCCGATCCATTCGCCCGCCGCCATCTTTGGCAAATAACGCTGCTTTTGTTCTTCCGTGCCGAGCTCGACGATGCCGACCGTACCGATGCCGGTATGGGCGCCGATTAACGTCGTATAGCCGTTATGCGTTTTGCCGAGCTCTTCGTAAATGGCGCATTTGCCGACCATCGACAAGCCGAGGCCGCCGTACTCTTCCGGAATGCTTAATCCAAACAACCCCATTTCTTTCGATTTTTCAACGATATCCCGCGGAATCTGATCATTTTCCTCAATATCCATCGCCACCGGTTCGACGACTTCGCTCACAAACTTACGGACGTTTTCTTTTAACCATTCAATCTCGGCTGGCAGCGTGAAATTCATCTTCTTCCCCTCCCAAAACACAAATAATTTGTATAATTCAAAAAATATCTCTCCCTATTTATGTTACCTGCTTTCTTTTGCCAGAACAACTATTTGCGCCGAGCAGACACACAACGTTCTGCATCATCGCTTGGTAGGTTTGCAGTCAAAAAAGCAGCGAGCTTGGAACCGCCGGCAACACGTTGAAACCGTAGCTCTAGAAGGCCGGTGAAAAAGTACACGCCAAGGCAGGGATGTAGGGGGCTTATGTCGAAAAAGGAAGAAGAATCTTTGAATGGAGCGTGAGCAGATCATGAAAGCCCCCAAACATCCTTCGACTCAGCCTCGTCTGTTTCAAGTCATCGACATGGAGGAACTGGTTCCCCCACATCATATCCTGCGCCAAATCAACGAAGCAGTTGACTTTTCCGTCATTCACGATTGGGTGGCTCCCCTGTACACGGAAAAAACGGGTCGTCCGGCGGCGGATCCGGAACGGCTGCTTCGCCTGATGCTGCTATCGTATTTGTTCGACCACTCCGAGCGGGAGTTGTATGAGATCCTCCCCATGCATGCCGGATACTTGTGGTTTTGCGGTCTCGACTTTGAATCCGTGCTCCATCCGGATCCTCATCACCCCACACTGCCGGATCGAACGACGCTCGTCAAAACACGGAAGCGCTGGCGCCAACACGGAATCTTTGATCGGCTGATGACCTACGTGGTGGATCAGTGCATCGCGGCAGGGCTGGTCTCGCCGGATGTGCATGCGGCGGCCGATGGCACTCAAGTGCGGGCGAATGCTTCGATCCACAGCTTGCGGGAAGTCAAGCTCGCTCCGGTGGAACCGTTGGAGGACTACCTCGCCCGCACCGCCCGGGAAGATGAACAGGCCGAGTCCCCGGAGGCGGACCGGGATCCCGATGACGACCCGCCTTCTCCGTCTCCCCCATCAGGGGAACGCGTCCATGCCGGAGAACGAGGAAACTTCCGTGGAACTACGTTTTCCAACCAAACCCATCGAAGCGTGACGGATCCGGATGCCCGGTTGTACAAGAAAGGCAAAGGACAGGAAGCGTATCCTCGGTATCTGGTGCACGACGTCATCGACGTCCAGTCGCGCGTGATTTTGTCCAGACGAGCCAGCCTCGCCACCGGAACGGCGGAGCGGGAGACGAGTTTGGAGCAGCTGGCTTCCATTCGGTTTCGCCACCCGTCGATCACGATTCGAACCTTGTCCGCAGACAAAGCGTATGGCACCACGGAGTATTTGAAAGAGCTCTTCGTCCAAGGCATCACGCCGCTCGTGTCGCTGCGCCGCAAGGAGATGGAAGAAATTCCAACCTGGAAGCGCCGGGCGAAGGATCCCGCTCAGGAAGCACAACGCCAGGCGAAAGTCCGGGAAGTTCAGATTCGCAACCAAGCGAGGCTCATTCAGCAACAGGGCGGTTATCGATCCATTCAAGCCCTTCGCACGCGTTGTGAGCATGTGTTTGCCGAAGGGAAGGAATGTCATGGGCTGGACCGGGCCCGAAGCCGAGGCCTTTACGCCATGGAAGAACAGGCGCTGTTGACCGCCGTCGTGCAAAATCTGAAGCGATTGTGCCGGTTTCGAAAAAAACGAGGGGAGACCGGCTCTTTGGCGTGCGCAAAAATGGAAGTTGGAGCAGGAAGTCCTGCTCGTCCTCCCGTCCTTTGGCGCCAAATGGCGGGGAGAATGGTCTCCAAAATTCGACATGAGGGAAGTCTATGCCCCATTAATTCACCGGCCTTCTAGGAGGCTGGTGAAAAACTGTTGATTCCCTTCTTCAATGGGAGAACGTGTGAAAAGCAGGACGGATGCAACAAGGTTTTTTCGAATTGAGAAATAACATTGCAAACCCGGATCTAGAAGGCTGGTGAAAAACCGCTGTCACCTCCCGATCGGCGGCATTTTCATTCAGAAGAGAAGCGGATCCTGCAAGGTTTTTCTAATTGAGAAATGAGTGGAATCAGTCGTTTTTGCACTAAATCACCCGCCTCCTAGGATTAAATCACCAGCCTCATAGACGTTCGCCGCGAAAATTCATCGTTGATTCACAAAAATGTATTGTCTTCTTGCGCATGAATTCGCTATAATAGAGCTTGTTAATGATATTGATTCTCATTTTCCTAGTTCAAAAGGAGGTGGCCGCATGGTCCGCCTATACGCTGACGGACTGACCGTCCGCTACGATGACCGGACGATTTTTGAACGCTTGTCCGTCCGCATTCCCGACCGGCACATCACCGCCATTATCGGTCCGAACGGGTGCGGCAAGTCGACGCTGCTCAAAACGCTGACGCGCATCATTTCCCCGCAATCCGGGGCGGTGATGTTAGATGGCCGAGCGATTTCACAACAGCCAACGAAAGAGCTGGCGAAAAAAATGGCCATTTTGCCGCAGACGCCGGAAGCGACAAGCGGATTGACCGTCGGTGAGCTCGTCTCATACGGCCGCTTTCCTTATCAAAGAGGATGGGGCCGCCTAACGAAACAAGATTACGAGGCGATCGACTGGGCGCTTGCCGTGACAAAAACAGCCGAGTTGAAACATCGGCCAGTTGACGCCCTCTCCGGCGGACAGCGGCAGCGCGTCTGGATCGCCATGGCGCTCGCTCAAGAGACGGACATCATCTTTTTGGACGAACCGACGACGTATTTGGACATCGCCCATCAGCTCGAGGTGCTCGAGCTGCTTGAACGGCTGAACAAAGAAGAAGGGCGGACAATTGTGATGGTGCTCCATGACATTAACCAGGCGGCGCGGTTTGCCGACTATGTGATCGCTATGAAAGCGGGCCAAATCGTCAAAGCGGGGCCGAGCGAAGACGTCATTTGCCGCGATGTGCTTCGCGACGTGTTTGGCATTGACGCTGACATCGGCCGCGACCCGCGGACGAACAAGCCGGTTTGTTTTACGTATCATTTGCTGAAAGGGGTTTATTCATCATGAGAAAAACGTGGCTTTCCTTGTTGCTTCTTTTTACACTCCTGTTAAGCGCCTGCGGCAACACAGCGGGCGACAACAAGAACAACAGCGCTTCACCAAAGGAAAAAAAGCCGGAAACGATTACGTACCAGTCGGAAAACGGACCGGTGAAAGTGCCGGCTGATCCGAAACGAGTCGTCGTCTTATCGACGTTTGCCGGCCATGTGCTTGCCTTAGGCGTTCCCATTGTCGGTGTGGATTCGTGGTCAAAAATGAGCCCGCTCTTTCAGGATAAACTGAAAGACGCACAAGTGGTGACAGACGAAGACATTGAAAAAATTGTGGCATTAAAACCGGATTTAATTATCGGATTATCGAATACAAAAAACGTTGACAAATTAAGCAAAATCGCTCCAACTGTCACGTTTACATACGGAAAAGTCGACTACTTGACACAGTTTTTGGAAATCGGCAAACTGTTAAATAAAGAAAAAGAAGCGAAAGCGTGGATTGACGACTTCAAACAACGGGCACAACAAGCCGGGGAAGACATCCGGGCGAAAATCGGCGAAAACGCGACCGTCACTGTAGCGGAAAACTTTGATAAGCAGCTGTATGTGTTCGGCAACAATTGGGCGCGCGGTACGGAAATTTTGTATCAAGAAATGAAGCTGAAAATGCCAAAAGCTGTCGAAGAGCAGGCGCTGAAACCGGGCTATTACGCCGTTTCCCTTGAAGCGCTGCCGCAGTTCGTCGGCGACTACCTTATCCTAAGCAAAAACAGCGATGGCGACACCTCGTTTATGGAAACGAACACGTTTAAAAACATCCCTGCTGTTAAAAACGGCCGTATGTTCGTCGCTGATGCCAAGGCGTTTTATTTCAATGACCCAATTACGTTAGACTACCAGCTCGATTTCTTTAAAAAACATTTTTTGGGCCAATAACGGATGAGACGGGCGTTCACACGCAGTGAATGTCCCGTCCTTTCTTGTGAAAAGGAGGAATCCGCCGATGGAAGCCAACCGCCGACGCTGGCCGTTTCGTTATACGTTTCCCTTCTCACTTGTCCTGCTGCTGGCCGTGTGGTTCAGCTCGATGGCGATCGGTGTCGCTGATACCGCGTGGAGCGACGTATGGCGGGCGCTCTTCTCCAACGAACAAGGCAAACAGCTTGACGTGATTCGCGAGCTCCGTTTGCCGCGGGAAACGGCGGCGGCCTTTGTCGGCGCCGGACTCGCCGTCGCTGGAGCGATCATGCAAGGAATGACACGCAACCCGCTCGCTGACCCGGGACTGCTTGGCTTAACCGCTGGAGCGAACGCAGCGT
This sequence comes from Geobacillus sp. C56-T2, assembly GCF_007829715.1. NCBI lineage: Bacteria > Bacillati > Bacillota > Bacilli > Caryophanales > Anoxybacillaceae > Geobacillus > Geobacillus sp. C56-T2. The sequence continues at coordinate 188,848 of NZ_VJWB01000001.1, read as the reverse complement.
TGGCCATAACGATGGCCTGTTTTCCTTCCGCCCATTATCTCTCAATCACCATCGCCTGTTTGCTTGGGGCGGCTGTGGGAGCAGGGATGGTCTTTGGCATCGGCGCCGCTCGCAAAGGCGGCTTTTCACCATTGCGCATCGTCTTAGCCGGTTCGGCAATCTCAGCGCTTTTGTTTGCCGTCGCTGAAGGGGTAGGCCTTTATTTTCATATTTCCAAAGACGTTTCGATGTGGACATCGGGCGGGGTAGCCGGAACGTCGTGGAAACAGCTGTCAGTCATCATTCCGCTCATCGTGATCGGGCTCGCCATTGCCGTACGGTATTCGCGGCAGCTGACGATTCTTAGCTTGAGCGAAGACGTTGCCGTCGGCGTCGGGCAAAACACAGCGATTGTCAAAGCATGGCTGTTTTTGTCTGTCTTTTTATTGACAGGAGCGTCGGTCGCCATCGCCGGCAACATCACCTTCATCGGCTTGATGATCCCTCATCTTGTGCGCGCGATCGCCGGCGCCGATTACCGATTCATCATCCCGCTGTCGGCCACGGTCGGCGCGGCCGGCATGGTCGTCGCCGATACGGCGGCCCGTACGATCAACGCCCCGTTCGAAACGCCGGTGGCAGCCATCGTTGCGGTGATCGGCTTGCCGTTTTTCCTGTTTGTCGTGCGGAAAAAAGGGAGGGGCTTTGAATGAGAATGCGCATCACAGCAGTGTTAGGCGTGCTTTTGTTGCTTATTGCCGCAACAGCCGCCATCGCGTTGGGCACCGGCGAAGCGCCGCTCTCGTACGAACGCATCGTGCCGACGCTGTTTGGCTACGGCTCGATGCAAGAAGCGTTTATTTTGTTTTCTCTCCGCCTGCCGCGTATCGTGATTACGTTGCTCGCCGGGATGGCGCTCGCCCTATCGGGAGCGATGCTGCAAGGCATCACCCGAAATGAGCTCGCCGACCCAGGCATATTGGGCATCAACGCCGGAGCCGGCGCGGGCGTCGCTATATTCTTTTTATTTTTCCCGATTGAAGCCGGGACGTTTCTTTACGCGCTGCCGCTCGTCGCCTTCGTCGGAGCGCTGTTGACGGCAGCGGCCATTTACGCCGTTTCTTACAATCAAACAACCGGGCTGCAGCCGGTATCGTTCATCTTGACCGGGGTCGGATTTTCGATGGCGCTCTCCGGGCTCATGATTGTCCTCATTTCCGCCGCGGACCGAACGAAAGTCGACTTTATCGCCAGATGGCTTTACGGCAACATTTGGGGCGATGATTGGCCGTTTATTTGGGCGATACTGCCGTGGCTTGTCATCGGTGCGTTGATCGGCCTGTATCGGGCGAAACGGCTAAACCTTTTGCATTTAGGCGATCCGGTCGCCATCGGGGTCGGCGTCCATGTTCGCCGCGAGCGGCTCGTGCTGATGACAACCGCCGTTGCCGTTGCGGCAGCGGCCGTCGCTGTAACCGGGGGCATCCCCTTTATCGGCTTAATGGCGCCGCATATCGCCAAAATGATCGTCGGCCCGCGCCATGAGCGGGCCATTCCGGCAGCGATGCTCATCGGCGGTTGGCTGCTGCTTGCCGCTGATACGATCGGGCGCAACGTTCTCGCCGAACCGCTTCCGGCAGGAGTGGTGGCGTCAATCATCGGTGCACCATACTTCATTTATTTGTTATGGAAGCGCGGAACCTTTTAACGACCATGAAAAAGCTCACAGGCAACAAAGCCCGTTCGCCTCTACTCCCGTTTCACGTGGGAGCGGGAAGTTTTCCGTTTGCGAGAAGGGCTGCTCCAAGACGAAAAAACAGCCTTGGGGCAGCCCTTTTTGACCAAACCATTTTTTACGATGTCGGAATTAAGAAGCCTGGCGCCGCTTCCAAACGCGGATCGCTCCAACCACAATAACCGCAGCAATAAGGATATACACCACTTCAGCGTACATCCCAATCACTTCCGATACTTTCCCCCACGACTCACCGAGCGCCGCCCCGATCGAGATTAAAATCGTATTCCAAATGAGCGTTCCCAACACCGACAGCCAGAAAAACAACCAAATATTCATCTTCGCCATGCCGGCGGGAATCGAAATCAAGCTGCGCACGAGCGGAATCATACGGCCAACGAATACCGCCCACACTCCGTAGCGCTGAAACGTCCGGTTCGCCTTATCGATGTCTTCCGGCTTCACCCGCAACCATCCGCCCCAACGGTCAACGATCCGCTCGAGCCGCTCGACCGACAACAGCCGGCCGATGCCGTACAGCACCAATGCCCCGACAACCGAACCCGCTGTCGCTGCCGCAATGACGCCGGGAACCGTCAAGGTGGTATATGTCGTCATAAACCCGCCAAACGGCAAAATGACTTCCGATGGAATCGGCGGAAAGATATTTTCCAGTGCGATCATAAAAAAAATGCCGATATAGCCAAATTGCTCCATAAAATCAGTGATCCATGCCTGCACGGTTCCTTCCTCCATTCACTCACTCTTCGTCTCTGTATGATGGGTATGCTCCATCCGTACCATCCTTTCTCCTATCTTAGCAGAAAATGCGCGGTGACCGCAAAAATAACAGGAGCTGATTCCAGCCCCACACTTTATTGGGCGGGCGTTTGAATCAGCTCCCTCTTTCGCTTCACAGCCTATTCGCATTCCATTCAAGCGATATGCTCTCTTGTTGAACGAGATTCGCAACCCTCTTTCGCTTGACAGCCTATTCGCATTGCATTCTCATTCGTTTGGACTGGAAACCGGCCGGGATAAAACGTTCACAATCCGCTCAAGCGCCCAGTCCAATTCTTCTTTTGTCACGATGAGCGGCGGCGCGAAGCGAATGACCGTCTCGTGTGTTTCCTTGCAAAGCAAGCCTTGCTCTTTCAGCGCCTCACAGTACGGACGAGCTGGGCCATGCAGCTCAACGCCGATAAACAAGCCGCGGCCGCGAATTTCTTTAATATCCTCGCTTCGAATTTGTTTTAGTTTCGAAAGGAAGTATTCGCCAAGTTCAAGCGAACGCTCCGCTAGACGCTCTTCTTCAATCACCTCGAGCGCCGCGATCGACACCGCGCAAGCGAGCGGGTTGCCGCCGAACGTCGAGCCGTGCGAGCCGGGTTCAAATACCGACAAAATATCGCGGTTGGCGACGACGCACGAAATCGGGAACACCCCTCCGCCCAACGCTTTTCCTAAAATATACATATCCGGCACAACCTCTTCCCAGTCGCAGGCAAACAACTTCCCGGTCCGGCCGAGTCCGGTTTGAATTTCGTCCGCGATGAACAAGACGTTGTTCGCTTTGCATACGTCATACGCCGCTTTTAAAAATCCTTGCGGCGGGATGCGGATGCCCGCTTCGCCTTGGATCGGCTCGACAAGAAACGCCGCTGTATTCGGTGTGATCGCGGCTTTCAGGGCTTCGATATCGCCGTACGGGATGATTTTCACGCCCGGCAACAGCGGCCCAAACCCGCGTTTATAAGCCGGTTCGGACGACAGCGACACGGCGGCAAGCGTCCGGCCGTGGAAGTTTCCTTCACAAACGATGATTTCGGCTTGGTTGTCCGGGACGCCTTTGACGTCATACGCCCAGCGGCGCGCCGCTTTGAGCGCCGTTTCCACCGCTTCGGCGCCCGTGTTCATCGGCAGCACCATTTCTTTTTTTGTCAATCGGCATACTTTCTCGTACCACGGACCGAGCTGGTCGTTATGGAACGCGCGCGACGTGAGCGTGACACGATCCGCCTGCTTTTTCAGCGCCGCAATAATTTTCGGATGGCGATGGCCTTGGTTCACCGCCGAATAAGCGCTTAACATATCCATATAGCGGTTGCCTTCCGGGTCTTTCACCCATACTCCTTCCGCTTCCGAGATGACGATCGGCAGGGGATGGTAGTTGCGCGCCCCGTATTGTTCCGTCTTCGCAATGAGCTGTTCCGATTTGGTTGCCATCTTCACCGCTCCTTTCCGTTTTCTTCGTTGCGTTGCAAAAGGGGGTGTCCCAAAAGGACTGGGACACCCTCTCTCATCGCTATATAAGCACCAGCCGCTTCCCTGCCACACGATATGTTGTGTCTTTCTTGAGGGGAGATCGCCTGTTGGGTCAGCCCCTTTGCCTTAAAACATTTCCGATACCGTTTTCGCTTGCATATGGAGGATTAAGTAATCCGGACCGCCGGCTTTCGAGTCCGTCCCTGACATATTGAAGCCGCCAAACGGTTGATAGCCGACGATCGCACCCGTGCAGCCGCGATTGAAATACAAGTTGCCGACATGGAACTCCTGCCGCGCTTTTTCGAGATTCGCTCGGTTGCGCGAAATGACAGCGCCTGTCAGGCCGTATTCTGTGTTGTTCGCGATCTCGAGCGCATGGTCAAAGTCGCGCGCTTTGGCGAACGCGACGACCGGACCGAAAATTTCTTCCTGCATAATGCGCGCATTCGGATCGACATCGGCAAACACTGTCGGCTGGATGAAGAAGCCTTTTGCATCGTCTCCTTCTCCGCCAGTCATCAGACGGCCTTCCTGTTTTCCGATTTCGATATATTCCATAATTTTGTTGTACGCGTTTTGGTCGATCACCGGCCCCATAAACGTCGCTTGCTCCGCCGGGTCGCCGACGTTGAGCTGCTTTGTCAGCTCGACGACGCGGTTCAACACTTGATCATACACATCTTCGACAATGATCGCGCGCGAGCACGCCGAACATTTTTGCCCCGAAAAGCCAAACGCCGAGGCGACAATCGATTGAGCCGCCAGTTCCAGGTCGGCTTCCTTGTCCACAACGATGGCGTCTTTGCCGCCCATTTCCGCGATGACACGCTTCAGCCAAATTTGTCCCGGGTGCACTTTCGCTGCCCGCTCGTAAATGCGGATGCCAACATCGCGCGAGCCGGTGAAGCTGATAAACCGCGTGCGCGGATGGTCGACCAAATAGTCGCCCACTTCGGCTCCGCTGCCCGGGATGTAGTTGAGGACACCAGCCGGCAGTCCCGCTTCCTCCAACACTTCCACAAATTTATACGCCACCACCGGCGTGGCGCTCGCCGGTTTCAACAGCACCGTATTGCCCGTCACAAGCGAAGCGACCGTTGTCCCCGCCATAATGGCAAACGGGAAGTTCCACGGTGAAATGACGACGCCGACGCCAAGCGGGATATAGAAAAAGCGGTTCGTTTCCCCCGGACGGCTTTCCACCGGAATGCCGTCTTTCAACTTCAACATTTGCCGGCCGTAATATTCCATAAAGTCGATCGCTTCGGCTGTATCGGCATCTGCCTCGCGCCACGGTTTTCCGGCTTCTTTCACCAACCAGGCGGAAAATTCGTGCTTGCGCCGGCGCACGATCGCCGCCGCCCGGAACAAAATATCGGCCCGCGCCTCCGGACTCGTCCGGCTCCACGTGCGGAACGTTTCATCGGCAGCTTTCATCGCCCGTTCGGCGAGCTCTTGATTCGCTTTCGCCACCCGGCCGACCACCTCCGCCTTATTGGCCGGATTGATCGACGTGATCTTGTCCTCGGTCATGATGCGCTCGCCGCCGATCACGAGCGGATAATCGCGCCCGAGTTCGCCTTCCACTTTCTTGAGCGCTGCCAAAAACGCGTCCCGGTTCGCTTCCACAGTAAAGTCGGTGAGCGGTTCATGTCTGTATGGCTGCACCATTTCGTCGTCCTCCTTTTAACAAGCAAAAAATTTTTTCGTTATAAAACGGTTTCATAGTTATATTATGCAAATGATTATGGCTTTTTTCAATGATTTTTACTTGGCAACCGTCAGCTCCTCTTTTTCCACGTTCAGAGGCCGAAGTCGTTTTTTCGCCACCAGATGGTAGTAACCATAACAAGCGAGCAAAAACGGAATCCCGCAGTAAAGCGCGATCCGCTGATCCGGGATGAAGGCCAATCCGATGATCGTCACCATATTTAACGCAAACGCCGCCAGCGGCACGAATGGATACAGCGGCGTCCGATACTTCAAATCGCGCACATCGCCGCCCTCGCGCAAAAACGCCTTCCGTCCCAAATAGCTCGACAGCGCAATCGACGCCCAGACGGTCACCGCGCCAAACCCAGCGATCGCCGTCAACCAGACATACACTGTATCTTCCGCGTAAATGCTGCATAAAAGCGACAAACATCCGATGGCAATGCTGGCGATCAGCGCGTTAATCGGCACGCCGCGCTTCGACAGTTTGCTGAAAAACGGCGTCACCATTCCTTGGCGCGACATCGACCAAAGCACGCGCGACGTTGCGTACAATCCTGAATTGGCCACCGACAGCACCGCCGTAATGATGACAAAATTCATGATATCGGCCGCATACGGAATGCCAATGTTGTCAAACACGACCACAAATGGGCTTTCCACCACACCCGCTTTCTCCCACGGAAACAAACCGGCCAGCACAAAAATCGCCAGAATGAAGAAGATCAAAATGCGCCATACCGTATTGCGCAACGCCACCGGCACCGTCTTCTCCGGCTCGCGGCTTTCCCCGGCAGCCACGCCGACCAGTTCCGTCCCTTGGAAGGAAAAGTTAACCAATATCATGGTTGAAAAAATCGCCCAAAACCCTTTTGGAAACAAACCGCCATGATCCGTATAGTTCGTGAAAAACGGAGCAGGCTGCCCGTTTTTCATCTGGATGACGCCAAACATCGCCGCCAATCCAAGCACAATAAAGGCGATCACCGTCAGCACTTTCACGCTGGAAAACCAAAACTCGACCTCGGCAAACCCTTTGACAGACAAGGCGTTGATCAAAAACAACAACAAGGCAAAGACCGCACAAAACACCCATGTCGGCACATCAGGAAACCATCGCTTCATCAAAATGCTGACCGTGAGCAGCTCGATGCCGACCGTCACCGACCAATTGAGCCAAGACAGCCAGCCGATGCAGTAACCGGCAGCCGGCGAGATGAATTTCGTCGCATACGTCTGATACGACCCGGCATCGGGGATTCTCACAGCCAATTCTCCTAGCGAAAGCATCGTCAAATACATGACGAGACCGCCGAATAAGTAAGCGGCCACCGCTCCCCCTGGCCCTGCCTCATGAATCGTATATCCTGATCCTAAAAACAAACCCGTGCCGATCACCCCGCCGAGGGCAATCATAAACAAGTGCCTGCTTTTTAATTCTCGCTTTAATTCTTGTACTGGTGGCATTCCCCACACTCTCCTTCCTTAACAGATCGAATCGGAACCGCTTACATTTTCATCGAACAAGCGGCGCTCATCATCAAGCAAAAATTTTTTTCAATTAAACTTGATTTCTATCTCTATTATGTTGATTCTTTTTTCTATTTTCAATATATTTAGCAAAAAATTTTTTCTCATTGCTCCTTCCGTATCGAAGATTCGCCTTTTTCGCAATGGCTTATGCTATAATACAAGGAAAAGAGAGGTGCTGATCGTGAACCGGGAGATGGAAACGCTTTTATCGATGTACGAGCAAATTCTCGAAATGATCGACCTTGGCATCCACGCTGTCGATCAGCATGGAAAAACGGTCATTTACAATCGAAAAATGCGAGAAATCGAGGGCATGGATGTGGAAGATGTGCTCGATAAAAACATTTTAGACGTCTTCCGCTTTCATCCGGAGCAGCCGAGCACCTTGCTTGAAGCGCTGCGCACCGGCGAAAGCATTCGAAACAAGCAGCAAACCTATTTCAATAACAAAGGACAAGCCGTGACAACGGTCAATCAAACATACCCTTTGCGGAAAGACGGGCGCATCATCGGGGCAGTGGAAATCGCCAAAGATGTCACAAAGTTTCGCAAACTGATCGCCGAGCAGTACCAGCGCAGCGAACCGGGACGGACGCTGGCTGACATCATCGGCCAAAGCGAGGCGATGCAAACGGCGGTCCGCCTAGCCCGCCATGCCGCCCGCTCTGACGCACCTGTGCTGCTCATCGGCGAAAAAGGAACGGGAAAAGATTTGCTCGCCTCTTGCATTCACTATGAAAGCGAGCGGCGCGCCAAACCGTTTTTGGCGCAAACGTGTTTGTCGCTCCCCGACGACTGGTTGGAAACGATGCTGTTTGGCAGCGAAGCAAACGGCGAGATTCAGCCCGGCTTGTTCGAACAGGCGAACGGCGGCACCGTCCTGCTTGACGACATTGACTCGTTAAGTCTGCCGCTCCAACAAAAACTCGCCCGTTTCCTGCAAGAAAAACAGTTTGTCCGCGCCCAAGGCCATGAACCTGTTCGGGCCGATGTCCGCCTCATCACTTCGACAAGCGGCGACCCCATTGACGCCGTGCAAACGGGGGAACTGCTGAAGCCGCTTTACTACCAGCTCGCCGTCCATTGCATCGTGTTGCCCCCGCTGCGCGAGAGAAGGGAGGACATTTTGCCGTTGGCCGCTCATTTCATCCGCCAAGGCAACGAACGCTATGGGTTGACGGTGGAAGGGCTCGATGAGGATGTGCAAGAGGCGTTTCTCGCTTACCGCTGGCCGGGCAATGTGCGCGAACTAGAGGCCGTCGTCTTCGAAACGATGGAAACGATGGAACAAGACACGGTGATCACACTCGCCCATCTGCCGGCGTATTTCCGGGCCAAGCTTACCCCTGACGAGGCCAAGACCGATTTTCTATTCGATACGGATGATATTTTGCCGCTTGACCAATACATGGAAGAGGTCGAAATTTACTACATTCGCAAGGCGCTGCAGCATCACGGTTTCAACATCACCAAAACCGCCAAAGCGCTTGGCCTAAGCCGACAAAACTTGCAATACCGCATCCGCAAATATCAAATCGACAAAGAATAAAGAAGAAGCCGCTAGAGGGGCGGTGATTTACTCGCGCAACCGCCTCCCAGCATCGTTTTTCAAATAGAAAAGCCTTGCAACAGTGCACACTTTTTTTCATCGACCAAAGGAAACCAATGTTTTTCACCAGCCTTCTAGGACGCTGCGGCGACAGGGGAGGTCGCGCCGATGATCGATGCCCATCTTCATCTCGACCAATACGTCCGGGTAGACGAACAAATCAAGCGTTGGCAAGAGGCAGGCATAACCGGCGTCGTCGCCGTCTCCACTGACTTAAGCTCCAGCTACCGAACGCTGGAGCTCAAGCAACGGTTTCCGTCTTTCGTCTACGCTGCCATCGGCTTTCATCCGGAACAGCCGCTGCCCAACGCGGCCGATTGGAATGAATGGACATCACTCATCAAGCAAGCGCGGCCGCTTTTGTCCGCCATTGGTGAAGTCGGGCTGCCGTACTACTCAGCCGAAGCAGCGGCCCAATTGCCTCGCTATTGCGACTTGCTGGCGCAAATCGCCGCCATCGCCGTCGATACCTCTTTGCCGCTCGTCCTTCACGCCGTCTACGACCGAGCCGAAACCGCCTTGGCCATCGTGCAGCAAGCTGGCGTCCGGAACGCCCATTTCCATTGGCTGAAGGCAAGCGCAAAGACGGTGCAACGCATCGTCCGGTGCGGCTACTACATTTCCGTCACTCCCGAGGTGTGCTACCGCGAGCGCGACCAAGCGCTATTGCCCCTCATCCCGCTCGAGCAGCTGCTTCTCGAAACGGACGGCCCATGGCCGTTTGCCGGTCCGTTTCACGGAAAGCCGACGACGCCGCTGTTTTTATTTGACTCTGTCCGCACCGTAGCGGCGCATTACGGCGAAGAGATTGGGCGCGTGAAAACGGTCATCACAGCGAACACAAAACGGCTTTACGGCTCGCTTTCTTTATAGTACGATGAAGTCAAATCCAGACCGAAGCGAGGGAAAATCATGGATCATCAGGAACAAGTGCGCCGACAGCTGCTTGAAAGCGTGGCCGCTCTGTCGGACGAACAACTCAACACCCGGGTAGCTGAAGGGAGTTGGACGATCGCCCAAGTGCTCGAACATTTGTACCTTATCGAGACATCGATCGCCGCCATGATCGCCCAGACATTGACGCACGGCGCAAACCAGCCCGTCAGCGAAAAGCCGATCCACCTCACCCTTGACCGTTCCAAAAAAGTGGAGGCGCCCGATTTCGCCCGTCCGAGCGACCGGCGTTTCACGTGGGGGGAATTGGAGGAAAAATTGCATCAATCGCGGCAGCGGCTGCGTCACATCGTCGAGCAAGCCGACCCGGCTGATCTGGAAGCCAAATCGTTCCCGCATCCGGTTTTCGGCCCCCTAAGCTTAAAACAATGGGTGGAATTTGTCGGCTACCATGAACAACGCCACCTTGCCCAAATTGAAGAAATCAAGGCGCATCTCGGATAACCAGAGCTAGGCCGCCTCAACAGCGGGCGGCCTCTGCTCGGCCCGCCCCGGCTTGGGCTACGTCCGCGGACGTCCCGCCTGTTTTTTCCTTTCCACCGCCCTTCACTTGCTTTAACGTCGCGACGATGAGAAAACTGACAATGACCAACAACACCCACGAGCTGACTTTCCCGACATGAACGAGGCTCCACGCCCTTGCTTGGTTTGGATATTGCCACGCCCCGAAAAAGGTGGCGATGTTTTCCGCGACCCAAATGAAAAAACCGATCAGCAAAAAGGACAGAACAAGCGGCATCCGATACCGAATTCCCCCGACCTCATACGCGACCCACGACCGCCAAAAAACGAGAATCACAAGGCCTGCCAACCACCAACGAACATCGATCCAATAATGGTGGGTAAAAAAGTTCACGTAAATCGCCGCCGCCAACGGAACGACCAGCCAAAACGGCGGCCAGCGCACGAGCTCCACCTTCAGCCGTCTCCACGCCTGGCAAAGATAGCTCGCGACGCTCGCATACATAAAGCCGCTGTACAGCGGCACGCCAAACAGTTTCGTATACCCCTCTTCCGGATATGACCATGAACCCATCTGCACCTTAAACAGCTCTAATGCAAGCCCAATCAAGTGAAAGACAGTAATGACTTTGAGCTCATCGCGCGTTTCCAGCCCGGAGCGCACCATCCACCATTGCATGAGAAGGCAAATGACAAGCAGCCAGTCATACCGCGGCAACAAAGGAAGCGGCACGAGCTTCGTTAGCGCCAATGAAGCAAAAATAACGACCGGAAACACGCAGGACAACGCCTGCGCCCAACCGAAGCGAACAAGCTGCACAAACGCTTTGCTGAGCCGCGCTTTTCCAGAACAGAGACACCTCCGAACCGCAACCAGCCAGCAAGGCGGGCATTCCCCCGCCGCTGCCGCGTATTTCTCCCCTTTCAAGCCGTCCCCTCCCCCGCTTACGAATGCGATTCCCCTTCATCGCTTCGGTACTCCAAAATGTCCCCGGGCTGGCAATCGAGCGCCTTGCAAATGGCTTCCAACGTCGAAAAGCGGATCGCCTTCGCCTTTCCGTTTTTCAAGATCGACAAATTCGCCATCGTAATCCCTACTTTCTCCGACAGCTCCGTGACGCTCATCTTCCGCTTCGCCAACATGACATCAAGATTCACGATGATCGGCATGTCATCCACCTCAAATCGTCAACTCGTTTTCTTGTTTGATGTCAACGGCTTGTTGCAGCAGCTTTTGCAGCACAGCGGCAAAGACAGCGATCACGAGCGACGCAAACGGCACCAGCAGCCCGACGAAAATGACCCCCGGAGCATCGTCCTTTTCGGCAAAAAGATAAAACAGCGGCAAAGCGAGCAGATGGAGCCCGCAGATGACAACAGCGCAACATTTGATCTTCTTTAACGCCTCGACCGACCGCTCAGAGAACGCGCTGTTTTGATCAATATACGTCAACAGCCGAAACGCCTGATAGAGCGCAAAATAAAACGGCAGCGCGGACACCTCGAACACAAGATAAACGAAATACTTGATCCAAGGGAACGTTGGCACCAGCTTAACCGCCACCTTCGCAAGCGCCGGCACCAAAAACAAGCACAACGCCAGAACCGGAAGGCCGATCAACACCAAGGCCACCTTCAAAAAAAGCGTTTCTCGTTTCACCGCAAGCACCTCACTGATTCGCTTTTGCTTTTATTGTAATCGTCGCTTTATCGTTTTTCAATAAATAATTATTGATTTTAATGATATTGTTATTGTTAAACATAATAAAAAGCATCCCCCCTGCACGGAGGAATGCTTCGGTGCAAAAATGGAGACGGCAAAAAGCAGCCATTCTTCATCGCTGTCCTGGCAAAGGAATAAACCATATCAAAGACTCCCATCATGAGGTCATATCGAAGACAACATCTGCCTGCTTGATCGGCTCTTCGGTTTGCAAATAATAGTCTTCTGCTTTCCAATACCGTCGGCCGGTGTTGCCAATGACTTCATCGTTCGTTATTCAGGAAACTTATTCCAATGCGATACGGAGAATTAAGATCAATACAATTACTTTCTAACCATTGATTTATATATTCGTTTTAAACCAGCATATACTACATGGGTAGACAAATACATAAGGAATAAAAAGAAAGAAAGATAAAGACGCCCTTGATCCGTCATGACAATTTCATTAGACACAAGAGAATACATCAACACATAAAGATAAAAAAAGGCTAACATCAGAAACGTTTCAGAAAGAAAACCTACAATTCCTTTTGTGCGTTTCAAGATGAGAGAAAAAATCGTATCTACCACCCCTGTTATCACTAAAACAGTTAGGAAAAATTTCAGGATAATTTTGATGGACGAAAAGGTTCCAGACGAATTAATACGGACATCGTTTGTCAACGAAATAAGATGCATAACTGAATAAAAAAGTAGGAATGGCAATGAGACAATCGCTAAGCACATAAAGGACACAACGGTTATTGCAAAGATGTGATCGAAAACAGAATACCGATTTCGCTGCTTCATACCCCGAATTCACCTTTTTTGATCATCATGAATGCGAAAATATAATTTTTCAAGCACACTTCGATCAGCTCCTTAGAAGGAAGCAGCACATCCCCTCTTCAAAGGGTGCAGCAAGACGTATTGTTGTTCAGAACGAGTGATCGACTAATTCCCTTTTTCCCGATCATCGGACCATCGAATTTCCCATTTCGATGATTTTTCACCTTGACATATTACCGCAGGGCTTTAGAAGGCCGGTGAAAAACGGCTGCCACGAGCAAATCAGCAGCATGTCGGCAAAAAAGAAGGCTGATTTCGCCAAGCTTTTCTAACTGAGAAATAGATGGAATCGCCGTATTTTGTACGAAATCACCGCCCTTTTCGGTTATATTGAGAATCTGCTTTGGCTAAACCAAGCTGAAGGTAAAATCCCTTGTTCTATCAAACGGATAAGGTAAAAATCTGTTTGAATATTCTACTACGAATTATCCAAACAGTATTCGAAGTGTGATTTACACGACGAATGCCATCGAACGAATGATCAAGGAGATTCGGAAACGTCTCAAGCCGATGAACAGTTTGAGCAGTTTAGAAGCCGCGGAAAAAGTCGTGTATTTGACCATTCAAGATTTTAACGAGAAATGGGCAGGACGAACGTTGCAAGGATTTGCTGAAGCACATGAAGCTCTCCAGCGAATGTTTGAAGAACGTTACAATTAACCAAATAATGTAAATCAATGAGGTAAGGGGATTCTCCCTTTCCCACAGGAGACTGAATATTCGGTCTCCTGTGGGAAAGAAACAGCTCCCATCTATTCCGAATCCATTTCAGAGATACCCTATCTATTTTACATTACACAAAATTCTTGACGTTACCGATTGATTTACGGGATCAGTCTGTCCAAAGTCAGAAAAAATTCATCTATCAATTGTTTAGGATTGCACTTACCATTTGCGAATATCCCCTACTTCTTCACTTTCTAGGATCTTGATTCCTTGTTCATTAACTATATCTATATACTCTGCGCTACTTTCAATATAAAAAGCAATATAATTATACTTCAGGCGTGTTGATTATCCAATAAAATCCAAAGGGTATAGAAAAAAGAGCACCTTTCCTGTAGAATGTGAGTAGCGACACAAACAAACCCAGGAGGTGCTCTCTATGAACAAGCATACCACACTCCCGAATTTGATGCAAAAACTTGTTTCGGATGAAGAGATTCAACTGATTGCCGAAGCGGTTGGGTATCGTGATTCGTCTCGAACCTTTACGTTGCGCGAGTTGATTCACTTCTTCCTGCTGGCCGCCATGCATCAATGGAAAAGCTTTCGCCACGGAGCCGATGTGGGGCCTCTGTATGGATTGCCGCGATTCCATTATTCAACTGTATCCAAGAAAGCGAAAGAAGTTCCCTATGACATCATGAAACGCTTGTTGGCGTTGATCATTTCCAAGTGCAACCGCCAAACCCGCCGTTCGCTTCGGTTTCCCAAACCGCTTCGGGTGGTGGATTCGACGACCGTCACGGTCGGGAAAAACCGCCTGCCATGGGCGCCGTATCACGGCGAACGCGCCGGAGTGAAGCTGCACGTCGCGTATTCGCCGGAATCCTCGTTGCCGGCAGACGTGGTGGAAACCATCGGACTGCGTCATGATGGCCCGGTGGGAGAACAGTTGACGAACGCTCAACAAGTGCTGGTGGAAGACCGGGCGTATTTCAAAATCGAACGCCTCGATCGATTTGTGGAGCAGCATCAGCTCTTTGTCATTCGGATGAAGGACAACATCGAACTTCATCAGAAAAAAAGCTTGAAACGCCTTTCCAGCACATCCTCATCGGTTCAAGCCGACTTCACGTGCCAGTTGGGGACGAAACAATGCCGCTCCACCAAGCGTCACCGGGTGGTGATCTTTCGAGATGCGAATGGCCGCGACATTCGGGTCGTGACGAACCTCTTCCATGCGTCTGCGGAAACCATTGCCGACATGTACCAACAACGTTGGACTGTTGAGGTCTTTTTCCGTTGGGTGAAGCAATATCTGAATGTCCCGACCTTGTTTGGCACGACGGAAAATGCGGTATACAACCAACTGTTTGCGGCGTTCATCGCGTATGTGTTGCTGCGATGGCTGTATGATCAAACCAAAAAACAGACGAACGTCTCTCTTTCCTTCATTTCGTTCGTTCGCCGTTTTTTCTCTGGGCAGCTTCCTCTCGATTGGAAATCCGGGATGGCCGCTGCTTTGTTTGAGTATGCCCAAATTTATGGAAGGCGTATGTATAATTTTGGATAATCAACACTCGTGACATCATCAATTTTCTGCGGCTCAGTCTTGGGCATTATCTCCATTTATACTGCCCCCTTTGCATTTTAGATTTAAGGATGTTTTCGCCGATTGAGACTATAATAGGATAGGCCAATAACCCTTACTTTCTTTTCAATTTTGATTCAAATATAAGAACCACAGGGTATGTGATAATTAAAAAGAGCGTGAAATAAACAGAATTCTCGAAAAACACTCGGAACGATTCTTTAGACCAACCATCCTCACCAATAATCCAATACGCTACTTGGTTTGATATTCCAATTCCATCGTTTGCTTCTGGGATTAGGCTTTGGGTGTAGTTTTGAGCAAGGCAAACAACAGCTACAATGGATAAAGCAATCGCGAGGGCAATACCTTTTGAAAATGGATTCAAAATAGCATATTTTCTAAAGAAAACTAATGAAACAATGATAATAATTAAACAGAGAAGGATGAATAACATCTTTGCACCTCCGTTTTTCCCACCAAGCAATCCTTGAATTCCTTTGGAGAGGGGACCAACGTTTCTTTGAGTACTTCAAATAAAATATGCTTTACCTTGTTTCCATTATACCATTCATGCAAAAAGAAAAAGAGGAGCCGCATTACTCCTCTTCACCTTTATTCATCTTCCCGATGCCTTTCATAGGACTGTCTGATCAGAAACATCGCATAGTCAATTTCATCTAAAGAAGAAACACCAAATTCAACGTCACCGTTCCCCCATCGACCGAGGTTGGTCACATCTTTACAAATACCTTTCGGATCCTGAATTTCATCGAAGGGCATATTTAAGCTTAACCGCAGTCTGCTTTTCTGCGGCACAATATCAACGAAGTTTGTTGACGTCTTAAATGCAATGTATAACTTTTTGAACTCCATGCGGACAGAGCTGTCCAAGTTACAGATTCGTTTGCTCAATTCCTCAAATAACGCCAACATATCTCCCTGTAATTCAGGGTGATCGGCAATCGTATAAGTCACACTTTCATTTTCGGAGCCTTTCTTTCGGTATTTAGCCAGAATATCATCCGAAAGCTGTGGGTATTCCCACACTTTTAACGCCAAATCCACCAGGAATTGAGCCCGTTTGAGAATTTCCTCCTCATTCCAAGTTTCAAGTTTGGCTAGTTCCCTGTTTAACCGTAGCGGACTGTCTGCAAACCCGCCCTCCATATCCCGTTTTTCTTTAAACGGTCGATCACTCAGTTCGGAATTATATCGGGTCAGTGTCAGGTTGCCCAACGTATGAAGGTACGTTTTGTGCACTTCTTCCCAGTTTGGTCCCAAATCCCGTCTCCATTCTGGAGACAAATTTGGATTTTGCGGCATGATGTGTTCGATGGTATAGGCCTCGATATCAATAATCTCTTTTCGATTATAATTTTCCAGCTTCCGAAGCAGGTAATTTCGATTTCTGAAATTATACACATCCTTAATCATGAGTTCCCGCTTGAACTCCTCATCGGTCGGAAACCGTTTATAGGAATCCTTAAGTAAAAACGCCGCACGCACGCTTTCCAAATAATTTGTCTTCTGTAGATGAGCATTTTTCATTACAGTAATTTCCATTCCCTAAGAGACAAACAGGGTCCCCCTTAGGCGACATGGAGCTGTTTTTTAATCACATCAATGGGAATATCTTGTTTTGCGGCGTCATAGATGAACTCGACGACGCTGTGCCCTTTCCGAGACCGAAGAAGCTCCAGGCCGGAAGAGAGGTCTTGTTGAGATTCCGCGATGCTGTATACGCAGGCGAACAGCACCACGGCCCAATACCGTTTCACCGCCCGAATGTGACGAACACGGTATCCATCGAGCTTCAGCTGGTCTTTGGCCTGCCGGAAAAAGCATTCGATCGTCCAGCGCTGGGCATAGTAACGCAAGATCTCTTCATCGCCTAGCTCCCGGTCGGTGCTCAAGACGACATGGAGATGATCCGGCGTCATCGGTTGATTCGCCTTCCAAGCCAGCAGCACCACCGCGTCATCGAGACCATGGATCGCTCCCTCGTAGCGATACACGCGGTAACGCTCCTTCCCCACCGTGACGAGGCGGGTGTCGTTGGGCTCGATATAGCGGGCGAACTTCTTCGCTTGGATGGCGATGCCTTTCGGATAGAGAATCCGGTTCGTCTTGAGCATGGCGATGACATGGAATCCTTGTTTCAGGCAGGCTTCGATGAGCGCTTGGGACGGATACCACGAATCCATGAGCACATACACCGGCTGAGCCCGTTTCCCCTTGAGCGAGGAAAGCATCTCGATCGCTAGGTCGATTTTGCTTCTTCCCGCCGCCTTATCATAGAGACGAAACGCGAACGGAAACGCTTGCGAGAAAGTATGCACCATCAGCCAAACAAGCGAATGCCCCCAGACGGATTGATGATCTTTGTGCGAGTAGTGCCAATCACACCCTTGAATGGCGCGGGCAGCCCGTGACGAAGGCTTCGTTTTTTGGCAAATGGTATCATCAATCGAAACAAAAAGGGGTTGATTCTCCTGTTTGGCTAGGCGTTCGATCTGGCGAAGGATCCATTCTTGCAGCTTCTCAAGCAGTTTTTCCTCGTTCCAAGGGCTTTTCGTGAAAAAGTGGCTCAGTGTCGTTCGATGATTCGGGTGAAAACTCCAGTACCGGACATCCGTCAATGTCCCCGAAAATCCCTTGGTCGTCAAGGCGTCGACAAGATGAACGAGATGCTTGATGACCGGCTTCGAGAAATAAAGCGCCAATCCCAGCGTCATGAAAAACTTGTGGATTCCTTGATGATGTGCTAATCTATTCATGAGACATGAACCTCCTTGTGGGTAGTTGGTAGCACATCTATTCTAACCAAGGAATCGGGTTCATGTCTCCTTTTTTGTTTAGTTGTCAATTTATGTTAGCAAATTTGCTCATCTACAGTTGTCTTATCGATCTCTTTGCTGAGGGTCGCAAACGTTTTGTTCAATGAATTGGTTGGAACCCCACAAACCGCTCTACGGAAAACGTAAGCTTCAACAAGCCTTAATATTGCGATAAATTCCGATTTTGGTAAAATTCCACACCCATAATCGTCATATACCTCAAGCAAGAACGGATACGAGACATCGACCTTAAGCGTATTGATATCCTTCAGCACTTCATTGATTTCTTTATCTTTTTCCGTCTGGAACGCGAGTTTCACAAAATATTGGGAATATTGATAAATGTCCTCGACAATTTGCTGGACACTCAGTTCACTGTGCTCAAATACATACGCCTTGAAACTGGAGTAAACTTCTTTTATGTTTGGAATTCGCCCCGTTTTCACCGTTAAATAGTCACGCATAAATCGGTCAAACAAAGCGGAATTTGTCAGATTCCCGAAGCTTTTTTCCATCGGATACCAGTATTCCCTGTACAGTTCTGCTTGCTCTTTCGGCTCCAGCTTCATCAAAACGAAGTTCCGGATCAAATCGGCTTGCGACAGATCAAGCCCTGTCGAGTTCAGGCTTTCAAAAATCAACTGCGGATTATCATGGTCACGATCCAACGAAATATCTACAATAATCAGCTTTGAGATCCCCTGATACAGCTTGTTCAGCTCGATACCGCTGTTTTTGATGGATTCCGCAAAAAAATTGTAGTTCTCGTACACCCTTGGGGAGTATTCCTCGGGGAGTTTTTTGTCTAAAATCAGATTGATCAGCGTGTCCTTATCGCTCTGAGTCAATATGAGTTTGTGATACAGTTCCCCCTCTTCTTCGCTATTGACTAGATAGTAATTCATGATTTTCTTTTTCGTAATATCCAAGGTTTGTCCGCTCTCCTCGATGGCTTTGCCCAACGCAAATAACAGTAACGTCAACGTAGTCAGTCGTTGCTGTCCATCGATAACAAGCAGTTGTGGAACAGAAGATACGTGATACAACCCTTGTTCTATGTAGACAATCGAGCCGACAAAGTGACCCTTGATCTTTTCATCTACCGCCGCTCTAACAATATCGTTCCAAAGCTGTTGACACTGCTTAATCGTCCAGCTATATTTTCGCTGATAAATCGGAATGATGAATTGCTTGGTGCCCTGCATGAACTTCAATAAATTTGTTTCTACCGCCTTCACTTGTCCCTCTCCTTATAAAAGAATTCCTTATTTCGGATATCCGTCCCTGATTTCCATTGGGGATCGTGGATGAATGACATTCACTAATTCTTTATTAATTCTGCGGTTTCAGCAATCAGTTCCCGAAGGAATTCTACGGCTTTCTTTGTGCTTTTCTGGTCCGAGGAAAGCAACGTTATGATATTGTCTATCCTTTGCTTGTAATTGCGAGGTCTGGCACGAAAACCCTCAATCATCCGAACCGCTTTTTTCTCGTTGATGCAGTATTCTTCATTGATGGCAAAGATCACCTGATTCAAACATGAAATCGAGCGGAAGACATGACCACATAGGAAATGTCGTCCTTATCCACGCTATCCTCAACGAATATCAAAGAAAAAGCGGCTTCAAACAAGAAAAAGCCCACAATCACATCTTTGACCACTTTGGGGTGCAGTATTTTCCCTTAAATCACCGGCCTTCTAAAGGGCTGGTGAAAAACCGCTGATTCCCTTCATCAATGGAAGAATGATTGAAAAGCAGACCCGATACAACAAGGTTTTTCTAATTGAGAAATGACATTGGAAAGCTGTATACCCCGTTAAATCACCAGCCTCCTAGAGAAGTGATCAAATGTTCTCTATGTTAGTCAGCGAGTCTTGTCGCGATTTTGCTCACTGCTTTGATATCAAAATCTGCCGATACATCGTAATAAATGCCAGTATCGATATCGGAAGTCGCGTGATTTGTGGCCCTTGCTCTTGAACCACCCAAAACGACCCCCACAACGCCAAGTATTCCGTTTAGTCCATGGCTTATTTGTTCAATTACCTTTTGGACGGTCAATAGGCTCAACTCCGTTGCTGTGCTTTCTGCAAATCATTTTACCACAACCATAACAGAAAAACTGATGTTCTATCCCCTCCCCCTGCCCTCTTTCGCAAACCAACCGCAAGAGTCCAATCAACCCATTTTGATTTCCCTACTATAGTTAAGGGAAAATAATTCATGCCCATCCCACTCCTCTCCCCTCAACCCCTCTCTTCCCTAGGAGACCGGTGATTTAAGGGGGCAAGCCGCTTATCAAGACCGTTTCTCAAATAGAAAAGCCTTGTCGCATCAGGATCACCTTTCAAACGATCCCCCATTGCTCAAAAGAAACAACCGTTTTTCACCGACCTTCTAGAAGGCTGGTGAAAAACCGCTGATTCCCTTCATCAATGGAAGAATGATTGAAAAGCAGGCCCGATAAAACAAGGTTTTTCTAATTGAGAAATGACATTGGAAAGCTGTATACCCCGTTAAATCACCAGCCTCCTAGAACCACAAGGGATTTCAGGCTTTGAAGTGCATTTTGGAGCAAAATACCAGGAACATAAAAAGTGTGCGTCCAATTGAAAGGGTTTGGGAGATTAGGGGCGGGGATGAGGGAAATGGAACGTTGGGAAATGTCTAGGTAAATATTGGAGGGGGTAGGAAGCAGGGTAAGGAGAGAAAAGGGATGGGTATATTGGGATAAAACCTGATCTCTCAACCCTTTCCCCCTATACCCTACCCCCTATCAACAGAAAAGCCCAGCATGGAGGCAAAACCCTGCCACGCTTGGCTTCTTGGCCATTTTTATTGTCCCTAGACAGATTTTATTTTCCCAGGACAGGATTTATTAACTGTCTACAACAGCCTTTTCCCAACGAACCGCTCACTCCACCGTCACGCTCTTCGCCAAGTTGCGCGGTTTGTCGACGTCGCAGCCGCGATGCAGGGCTGCATAGTACGCGATCAGCTGCAGCGGCACGACGGACACAAGCGGCGTAAGGTCCGGATGGACGGCCGGGATGATGAAGCGGTCGCCGTCGCCTTCCAAGCCGCGCATCGAGATGACGCATGGTTTCGCACCGCGGGCGACGACTTCTTTTACGTTGCCGCGAATGCTTAAGTTGACGTGCTCTTGGGTGGCGAGGGCAATCACCGGCGTACCGTCCTCAATCAAGGCGATCGTGCCATGTTTCAGCTCGCCGCCGGCGAACCCTTCCGCTTGGATGTAAGAGATCTCCTTCAGTTTCAGCGCGCCTTCTAGGCAGACATAGTAGTCAACCGCACGGCCGATAAAGAAGCAGTTGCGCGTCAACGTCAAGTAGTCGCGTGCGATGTTCTCCATTTCTTCTTTCGCATCGCACAGCATTTCCATCACATTGGCGACGATGGCGAGCTCTTTCGTCAGGTCAAAATTCAATTCGAGGCCTTTCGCTTTCGCCGCAGTCGCCGCTAAAATCGCCAGCACCGCGATTTGCGCCGTGTAGGCTTTCGTCGAAGCGACGGCGATTTCCGGGCCGGCGTGCAACAAGAGCGTATAGTCCGCTTCCCGCGACAGCGTCGAACTTGGGACGTTCGTGATCGTGATCGCTTTATAGCCGAGTTTGTTCGTTTGCACGAGCACGGCGCGGCTGTCGGCCGTTTCGCCGCTTTGCGAGATAAAGATGAAGAGCGGTTTTTCCGACAACAGCGGCATGTTGTACGAAAATTCGCTGGCAATATGCACTTCGACTGGGATTTTCGCCCACGACTCGATCAATTGCTTGCCGACAAGACCGGCGTGGTAGCTCGTTCCGCACGCGACAATGTACAGGCGGTCGGCGTTCAGCACTTCGTTGATGATCGCTTGGTCAATCGTCAATCCGCCGTGTTCGTCTTGGTATTTTTGAATGATGCGGCGGATGACAAACGGCTGCTCATCAATTTCTTTCAGCATGTAATGCGGATACGTCCCTTTTTCAATGTCACTCGCATCGAGCTCAGCCGTAAATGGCTTCCGTTCGACTGTTTCACCGTTTAGCGTTTGAATCGTGACGTTCTCGCTCGTGACGATGACTAGTTCCCCATCCATCAGTTCGACGAATTGATTCGTCACTTGGAGCATCGCCATCGCATCGCTGGCCACGACGTTAAACCCGTCACCGAGACCGGCAAGAAGCGGGCTTTTGTTTTTCGCCGCGTACAACGTTTCCTCGTTTTCCGCGTCAATCATGGCGATGGCGTACGACCCTTTTAACAGCGAGAGCGTTTGGCGGAACGCTTCTTCCGTTGTCAACCCGTCACGGACGAATTGTTCCACGAGCTGGACGATCACTTCCGTATCCGTGTCGCTTCGGAACTCGACATCAGCCAAGTAGTCGCGCTTCAGCATCTCGTAGTTTTCGATGACGCCGTTATGCACGAGCGTAAAACGGCCGGAGGCGCTTTGATGCGGATGGGCGTTCACCCGGCTTGGGGCCCCGTGCGTCGCCCAACGGGTATGGCCGATGCCGATCGTCGCGTTGACGTTCGGGTCGACGATGCGGCGCAAATCGGCGATCCGTCCTTTTTCTTTAAACACATGAACCCCGTTCTCATTTAATACGGCGATCCCCGCCGAATCGTAGCCGCGGTACTCGAGTTTTTCCAATCCGCGCAACAAAATCTCTTTCACATCTTGGTAACCGATATAACCAACAATGCCGCACATGGCCACATTTCCTCCTTTACCATTGGAGGCTGCCGCTAACGAGATCCTTCCATGTTCAGTTGTCAAAGAACAACGGGGCCTCGCCGTCACTGCGGCAGACTCCCCTTTCTAGTTGCGCGATGACATCCTCCCCTTTGTGCAAAGGGTCACCCCTTTGTTTTAAGAGAGGACTTGCGGCTGTCATCGCTCCAGCCGGGAGGCATCCGCCGAAAACCTCGATAAACCTCCTCCTCGTCAACTAAGCGCGCTTCCGTTCCCGCGCTTAGTCCAGGCGCTTTGTCGTCGTCAAAACCGCTGCAACGATTCCACTTTGTCGAGCATGGCAACAGCTGCGCCACTCTACTCATTCATCCCTTCTCGTTCTTCGCATCGCCTCCTTTCAGGCAAAAGGCAACAACGTTAATATTACAGGACATTCCCAACGGCGTCAACTATCATATGCATCCGTTTCTATAAAATAACCTATGCATAAACGGAAGCGAACGTTCCGTTTATGCATAGGATGGTTGTCCAAGCGGTCGGTTATTCCACTCCCATTTCACGGCGGACGACATCCGCGATCCGCTCCACATAGGCGCGGCACGCCTCTTCGGTTGGAGCCTCAGCCATAATGCGCACGAGGGGTTCCGTCCCTGATGGACGAACGAGGACGCGGCCATTACCGTTCATCTCTGCCTCCACTTCCTGAATCACTTTTTGCACTTGTTCGTTTTCCATTGCCTTTTCTTTATCCTTTACCCGTACGTTCACAAGCAGCTGCGGGTATTTTTTCATTTCCGCGGCCAATTCAGAAAGCGGCTTGCCTTTGACTTTCATGATGTTGACAAGCTGGAGCGCCGTCAACATGCCATCTCCCGTCGTGTTGTAGTCGAGGAAAATGATATGACCGGACTGCTCGCCGCCGAGATTATATCCATTTTTGCGCATGGCTTCGACGACATAGCGGTCGCCGACCGCCGTTTGCACGCTTTGGATGCCCTGCGCCTCGAGCGCTTTGTAAAATCCAAGATTGCTCATGACCGTTGAGACGACGGTTTGTTGCTTGAGACGACCGGTTTCTTTTAAATATTTGGCGCAAATGTACATGATGTGGTCGCCATCCACAATGTTGCCATGCTCGTCCACGGCAATCAGGCGGTCGCCGTCGCCGTCAAACGCAAGGCCGACATCAGCCCCTTTTTCTTTCACAAACGCCGCCAGCGCCTGCGGATGGGTGGAACCGACTCCTTCGTTAATGTTGAGGCCGTTGGGCGAAGCGCCCATCGTGATGACATCGGCGTCCAAATCGGCAAACAAGTAAGTGGCCAGCGATGACGTCGCCCCGTGCGCGCAGTCGAGAGCTATTTTCATCCCCGAAAAGTCTTCTTCATCAATCGTCTGTTTGAGATATTGCAAATATTTTTGCCCGCCTTCAAAGTAATCATTCACTTGGCCTAACGCCGCGCCAATCGGCCGCGGCAACATATCTTCCGGGCTGTCGATCAGCGCTTCAATCTCCGCCTCCTGCTCGTCCGACAGTTTAAACCCATCCGGCCCGAAAAATTTAATGCCGTTGTCTTGGACGGGGTTGTGGGAAGCAGAAATCATGATGCCGGCTTGCGCGCCGAGCGCTTTCGTCAAATAGGCGACGCCTGGCGTAGAGATCACGCCAAGCCGCATCACTTCCGCTCCGATCGAGAGCAGCCCGGCGACGAGCGCGCCTTCCAGCATATGCCCGGAAATGCGCGTGTCACGCCCAATCAACACTTTCGGACGCTCTGCACTTTTCGTCAGCACGTATCCGCCGCAACGGCCAATCCGAAACGCCAGCTCCGGCGTCAACTCACGATTTGCGACTCCACGTACACCATCAGTGCCAAAATATTTGCCCATTCGTTCACTCTCTCCTTACTATACAATTTATTGGACAGCTGCCTTTTCGCTAATGTCGATCATCGCTGTTTCCGTCGATGGCTGCCATTGGATTTGCCTCGGATTGTCCCAGCGAATGGGAACTTGATGCTGACCGGTGCCGAGCCCACTGGCATCCACGTACAGTCGGACATCGTCTTTCGTCAACCCTCGGACGATATCGGGTGGCCCCATCAGCCGAACGGTCAGCTTGCCTCCAACCGGTTGGACAAACGTCGCTTCATAGGAGTCCGGCAAGCCGACGACCTCAATGGGGACGTCCTTCCATGTTTGTGTGACATCTTTCTCTACGTCGATGCGCACCTTGATTTTATTTGGCTTAACGCTTTTGACCCCATCGGGGACTGGAACGTCCACTTCCACTGTCTTATCATCTGTCACATCATCCAAATCAACGGTCAATCCTTCCAACCGATCGATCCGATTTAGTACGTCTTTCGGACCGTAAACGGTCACTCGGTTCGGCTCCGGCGTGATGCCGACGAGATGAACGCCATCCGGAAGCTCACCTGTCGTTTGCACATCAACCGGCACCGCTTTGCTTGGGCTCTCCACCGGCACAGTAACTTGAACAGATGATGGCTTCGGTTCCAGATCCAATTCATTTCCGCTCCGATCGTACACGCGAACGCGGGCTTCCCGCGTCACCGTTTCCGTCACTCCCTCCAAGTCAACAATGGCTTTCACAAACGAGATGCTGTCAATCAACTCTTTCGCTCCGGTAATGGTCACCACGTTCGGTTCAACGGTCGGTTCCCCGACGGAGTAGCCATCCGGCATTTTGTTTCGATTAAAAAATTCAACGCCAATGGAAAACTGTTTGGACACTTTTTCGCGAATCGTTACTTTTACTGAAGCCGGTTGTATATTCACCTTCAGTTTCTCAGAAACATCTTTGTATTTGATCGGAACCGTGTAGGTGCCTAAGGGCAAGTTCGTCAAATCGACATACACTTCGAAATTTCGTTGCAGAGCTGTCGGTTTGACAATGCTAGCCGGACCTTGAAGCGTAACATTGACATACTTCGGCACGCCGGAAACGATCAAGTTTTCTTCGTCATAGTAAGCAACAACCGGAACATCTGTCAACGTTTCCGTATCTTCTTGCCCAAACGTGTTGCGTGTTTCGCCAGTTTTCGCCCCGACATTGGCCGACATATACAACATGATCGCTAGCAATAAGGAAACAACGCGAATAAACCACGGATGATCCATTAAGTTATCCATGTTTCTTTCCCCTCCATTGCCAACGGGAAGAAGCGGGCGCCTTCGCCACCGGGACGAGCTCGCCTGTCAGCAGCTCCCGAAACTCATCCATCGTTAAATCGCGATATAGTTCGCCGTTTTTGGTCAACGATACCGCCCCCGTCTCTTCTGAGACAACGACCGTGACGCTGTCCGTCACTTCGCTGATGCCGAGCGCCGCCCGATGGCGTGTTCCGAGCTCTTTAGAAATAAACGGGCTTTCCGATAGCGGCAAATAACAGGCCGCGGCCGCAATCTGGTTTTTCTGAATGATCACCGCCCCGTCATGTAGCGGCGTGTTCGGAATGAAAATATTGATAAGCAGCTCCGAAGACACGTGCGCGTTTAGGGCTATGCCCGTTTCCACATAATCGCTCATTCCGGTTTCCCTCTCGATCGAAATGAGCGCGCCAATGCGCCGTTTTGCCATATACTCCGTTGCCTTTACGATGGCTTCCACCATTCGAAGCCGTTCTTCATCCTCATTGACCGTATTGCGCGTAAACAGCCGCCCGCGGCCAAGCTGCTCCAACGCGCGCCGCAATTCCGGCTGAAAAATGATGATGATGGCAAGGAACCCCCAAATGATCGCTTGGTCCATCAGCCATTGCAGCGTGGTCAACCCGAGATAATTGCTCACAAAGCGAACCAAAATAATCAAAAAAATGCCTTTTAACAGCTGAATGGCCTTTGTCCCGCGAATCATCATCAGCAGTTTGTAAATAACGTACCATACAACGAGAATATCGACCACTTTCAGCAAATAGGACACGATGGGGAGCTCTTGGAAGGACATCTTCACACTTCCTTTATCTCTAATTCCGCTCCGCTCACGGCCATGGAAAAAGCCATCGGACGATGGCTGCCATCATTCGAGCGATTGGAGCGCGTGATTGACTTTCTCTTTAATATTATACCAAATCCATTCAAACACTTGATTAATTTCCTCGATTTCCCCGGTCACTTGCCCCGCTGACGCCATATATTTTTTTCCGTGAATCACGGTGACGTTCCCATCGACCGTTCCTTCAATGCGAATTGAACCGTTGCGGACGACAATGTCCCCTTTCACCGTTTCCCCTTTTGGCACAATGACCGTATGATCGCGAATGATAACGTGTTCATCCGCCGAAACGGAAAACGCTCCGTTCTCTCCCCACGAAGAGGCAAAGCTGCCAACCGTAAGCAGCACAAACAGCGAAGCGGCGGTCAGCAACGGATGCCCATGCATCCAGCGGCGCAGCCGGGCGCTTTTTTTCTCTTTCGGCATCATTTTCATTACCTTCGTCGTAAAAGCCGGGGGCGCTGTTAGATGAGCGGCATATTGCAAAAAAGCAACGGTTTTTTTCAACTCATGAAAATGGGCAGCGCAGGCAGCGCATGAGCGCAGATGTTCCTTCAGGCGCTGCTCTTCCTCCGGACGAAGATCGCCGTCTAGATAGTGATGCATAAGCGATATCATTTCGTTTGGACATTTCATTCTTTCCCACCCTCTTATAAATGGCCCAATTGTTTGCGCAATGCTTCACGGCCGCGATGAAGCCGCGTTTTCACCGTGCCGACCGGCAGCCCTAAAATATCGCTGATCTCTTGCAGCGACAAATCTTCGATATACTTTAACACGATTACGCTGCGATATTTTTCCGGCAACCGCTCAATGGCCCGCTGAACCGTTTCTTGCAGTTCCAGACTTTCCACCGCTTCTTCAGGAGAGGCTTCACGGGAAGGAAGCTGCGCTTGCATCGTCAGTCCATCCGTTCCATTCACTTCTTCATCCAAGTAAACATCCGGTTTCCGCTTTCGCAACCGATCAATCGTCAAGTTGGTCGCAATGCGATACAGCCATGTCGAGAATTTCATATCGGGGTTATAGGTGTTAATATGAACATAAGCGCGAATGAATGCCTCCTGGGCCGCATCCTCCGCCTCGTGTTGATTGCCAAGCATTCGATAACAAAGGCGGTAAATTTTATCTTTATACAAATCAACAAGGTCGGCGTAGGCATTTTGATCGCCTTTTTGAACCGCCCTAATCCTTTTTTTAATAAACAAATCCATAAAATCCAATACCCCCGCCTCGCAGCTCACCGTATACTACGGCGCTCCACTGCAAAAAGTTTCAGGCAACACGTTTATTGTACCATAGAATGAAAAAAGAGGGGCAGCCAAATCAAAGCCACCCCTCAAACCAACGAACGCCAACCGAAAAAGGACATCATTGCATCAATCATATGGCGGCCCACTTGCGCGCGCCGCGGCCGCATCACCATCCGCTATCGGCAGGGAGGAGATGGCGGCATCCGCGCTCCGGCAACCGGTTGACGTTGGTGCTCAATCAAATCAACTTTTCCCCAAACAGCGAACCCATTAAAGCGACGGCTACGGAAGCGGTTTTATTCCGTTCGTCCAAAATCGGGTTCACTTCTACAAATTCAGCAGACGTAATCAGTTGAGCCTCCGCTAACATCTCCATCGCCAAATGGCTCTCTCGGTACGTCAATCCCCCGATGACCGGTGTCCCTACTCCCGGTGCGTCGCTCGGATCAAGCCCATCTAAGTCAAGCGATAAATGAACCCCATCGGTCCGCTCTTTTAAATAGGCGATGGTTTCCTCCATCACCTTTGTCATGCCAAGTCGATCAACTTCATGCATCGTATAAATTTTGATTCCTTGCTCCCGAATAAACTTCTTCTCCCCCTCATCTAGAGAGCGCACACCGATCAACACAACATGCTCCGGTCTGACTTTCGGAGTATATCCCCCGATTTGCGTTAACGAAGGATGCCCAAATCCAAGGCTCGCCGCCAACGGCATGCCGTGAATATTTCCAGACGGCGATGTCTCTTCTGTGTTGACGTCGCCGTGCGCATCATACCAAATGACGCCAAGGCGTTCATAATGTTTTGCCACCCCGGCCAGCGTGCCGATGGCAATGCTGTGATCGCCACCAAGCACCAACGGGAAACGCCCGCGTTGAACGACTTGATCAACCGCCGCAGCGAGCTTTTCGTTCGCCTCCGCAACCGCTTTCAAATTGCGCAAGCGTGGATGCCCCTGTTCATGAATCCGATCCGCTTTTCCAATCGGAATGTCTCCTAAATCTTCGATGTCATCGTGAAGGTGTTCAAGACGCTCGACGACACCAGCATAACGCATCGCGCTCGGTCCCATATCGACACCGCGGCGCGTTTGTCCTAAATCCATCGGAACACCGATAATCGAGATTGGTTTCATGCTGTCTCCTCTCCTTTCCGTTTCCCATTGCCCTTTTATTGTAGAGGAAAGAAGGGAGATGACTCAACTTGACAACCTTTCGAATATTTATACTGATTTGCCGCCTAACGTGCCTAAACCCGTCATCTTTTCGTGCCCAAAGCGCGGCCTCATCTCCATGCTGTTGAACCTTTTCAGCGCGTTCATCGATGGTTTCTTCGACAAAAAAGCGGGCTCGCTCTTTAGTGAAAAAAAGAAAAAAGCAACCCGTTGTCTAAAAAAGGGTTGCTTTTGATGGAGCCTATCGGGATCGAACCGATGACCTCCTGCGTGCAAAGCAGGCGCTCTCCCAGCTGAGCTAAGGCCCCGCCCAAGCGGAAGACGGGACTCGAACCCGCGACCCCCACCTTGGCAAGGTGGTGTTCTACCACTGAACTACTTCCGCACATGGTGAGCCATGGAGGACTCGAACCTCCGACCCTCTGATTAAAAGTCAGATGCTCTACCTACTGAGCTAATGGCTCATGGTTTGGTATACACTCAGATCTTTGACGATGTCCCTTCCTCTACCAGCTGACTCAAAGATGCTGAGTGCGTCGGGACAACTCGCAGTCAACTCGAAGATGCATCGCTCGTTACTGAGCGAATGGCTCATGGTTTGGTATACACTCAGATCTTTGACGATGTCCCTTCCTCTACCAGCTGACTCGAAGATGCCGAGTGCATTGGGACAGCTCGAAGTAAGTTTCATGTTTTATGTGCAAAAAAATATGGCTGGGCTAGCTGGATTCGAACCAGCGCATCACGGAGTCAAAGTCCGTTGCCTTACCGCTTGGCTATAGCCCAACGCTATAAAGTGAAAACACCTTATCCGTTTATTATTATGGCCTGTTCCATGCTAATTATACATTCTCAATCAACCGTCCCCAAAGACGGTTGATTGAGGAATGAAAGTGACCCGTACGGGATTCGAACCCGTGTTACCGCCGTGAAAGGGCGGTGTCTTAACCACTTGACCAACGGGCCTAGAAATAAATGGAGCTTCCAACCGGGCTCGAACCGGTGACCTCTTCCTTACCATGGAAGTGCTCTACCTACTGA
The DNA here is from genome assembly GCF_007829715.1 of Geobacillus sp. C56-T2. Lineage (NCBI taxonomy): Bacteria > Bacillati > Bacillota > Bacilli > Caryophanales > Anoxybacillaceae > Geobacillus > Geobacillus sp. C56-T2. The sequence continues at coordinate 158,754 of NZ_VJWB01000001.1, read as the reverse complement.
GCTATGGAAGCATAAAATGGCTCCGCAAGTAGGATTCGAACCTACGACCTACCGGTTAACAGCCGGTTGCTCTACCGCTGAGCTATTGCGGAACGACAAATGATGCGACTATTGTTTTCGACACTAATTATTATATCCATCCTGTTCTGGTTGTCAACCAGGAAGTTCATTCCTTCAAAACTAGATAACCGTTGGAAGAAGCCGCATTTCGTCCGGTCTAGCTCCGGCTCGCCTGCGCTTTTCTAGGTTAAGCCCTCGATCGATTAGTATCCGTCAGCTCCACGTGTCGCCACGCTTCCACCTCGGACCTATCGACCTCGTCATCTTCGAGGGATCTTACTCGCCTAACGCGATGGGAAATCTCATCTTGAGGGGGGCTTCACGCTTAGATGCTTTCAGCGCTTATCCCGTCCGCACATAGCTACCCAGCGGTGCCCCTGGCGGGACAACTGGTACACCAGCGGTGCGTCCATCCCGGTCCTCTCGTACTAAGGACAGCTCCTCGCAAATTTCCTACGCCCGCGACGGATAGGGACCGAACTGTCTCACGACGTTCTGAACCCAGCTCGCGTACCGCTTTAATGGGCGAACAGCCCAACCCTTGGGACCGACTACAGCCCCAGGATGCGATGAGCCGACATCGAGGTGCCAAACCTCCCCGTCGATGTGGACTCTTGGGGGAGATCAGCCTGTTATCCCCGGGGTAGCTTTTATCCGTTGAGCGATGGCCCTTCCATGCGGAACCACCGGATCACTAAGCCCGACTTTCGTCCCTGCTCGACCTGTCCGTCTCGCAGTCAAGCTCCCTTGTGCCTTTGCACTCTCCGAATGATTTCCAACCATTCTGAGGGAACCTTTGGGCGCCTCCGTTACCTTTTGGGAGGCGACCGCCCCAGTCAAACTGCCCACCTGACACTGTCTCCCACCCCGCTAAGGGGTGCGGGTTAGAATTTCAATACCGCCAGGGTGGTATCCCACCGTCGCCTCCACCGAAGCTGGCGCTCCGGCTTCTTAGGCTCCCACCTATCCTGTACAAGCGATACCAAAATTCCATATCAGGCTGCAGTAAAGCTCCACGGGGTCTTTCCGTCCTGTCGCGGGGAACCTGCATCTTCACAGGTAGTATAATTTCACCGGGTCTCTCGTTGAGACAGCGCCCAAGTCGTTACACCTTTCGTGCGGGTCGGAACTTACCCGACAAGGAATTTCGCTACCTTAGGACCGTTATAGTTACGGCCGCCGTTTACTGGGGCT
>NZ_VJWB01000001.1:15000-152500 GCF_007829715.1 Geobacillus sp. C56-T2 | reverse complement strand
AATTGCTCATTCTCTCGGTTATACGGTGGTACATTGGAGCATTAACTCAAAAGACTGGCTCAATCCGGGCACGGAGCAGATTGTAGCCAATGTGACAAACGATTTAGAACCAGGTGATATCGTACTTTTGCACGCCTCCGATTCGGCAAAACAAACCGCAAAGGCGTTGCCCAAAATCATTGCGGTGATGAAAGAGAACGGCTACCAAAACGCCAGCCTCTCGGAACTGTTGGCAAACGGGGAAGCGAAAAGCAAAGGAATCGACTAAGGAAGCTGCCTAGAAGGCTGGTGAAAAACCGCTGTCACCTCCCGATCGGCGGCATTTTCATTCAGAAGAGAAAGCGGATTCTGCAAAGTTTTTCTAATTGAGAAATGAGTGGAATCAGTCGTTTTTGCACTAAATCACCTGCCTCTTGGAAGGAGGCGAAAAAACACGGTTTCCCTTCTTGATCGATGAGTCGACAGGGAAAAAGCCGGGCTGAGGGGAAAAGCTTTTCCATTTTGGAAACAATGCTGTGAAGCCGCACGCTCCCTTCCCTTCTATCATCGGCTTCCGGAGCGGCTTGAGCCGACATCAAGCCCTCTCTCCCTCACGAACGTGAAAAAAGAACAGGCGGCGTCTCCTCTTTATTGTTTTGCGCCGCCTGTCAACTTATGCAGAATAAGAAGCTGGTATGCATTGCATAGTAATAATGGAATGAGCATCAAATACAGCCAATCGCGGTCATTGATGCGCAGCACAGGAAACCATTCGATCACCGTCACAACAACCATAAAAAACAGGGCGGGAACGAACGCGCCTTTATTGGTTTGTACACTCTTAACATAGGCAACGGCGAGGCCGACCACCAAAATAACCAGGGCCACAAGAAGGTAAGGGATGATCGAATCTCCCTTGTCCGCAAACACCATATAGCGAAAATAGACGAGGTCAAACAGGACAAACACGATGAGAACGAGCTGCACCGAATTCCAGAGTGAACGAAAAAAACCGAGGCCAAATCGGTGAATGGTCAAATAGGCAAAAAAACCGGCTTGGCTGATGACGCTAAAAATAAAACCGACGCCAATATGCCAAAACAACACCGCGAGCAGCTCTACGATCTCCAAGCGGACAAAGAGATGTGCAAATTCCTTCCCGTTCAAAATCATGCCAACGGCTGCCGTGGCAATGCCGCCTATCAGCAATGTAGACAAAAACAAACGCACCCATTTGCGGCTGTTCACAGCTTCATCCTCCATCATCAACATCATCCGCTTATCATTTTACCAGCGCCCTTTTGAAAAAGCCAGCTCCATTCCTCTCCATGCATATTTTTTTCGCCAACATTCATATTAAGGGTGAGGGATTTTTGCAGAAAGGAGCTCATTTTCATGAACAAACACCTACCGCTCCTCTTGCTCAGTTTTCTCTTTCTCGGTTCTTGTGCCCCTCAAGAAATTAGCCCCCCTCCACCGGATTATGATGAAACGAAAAAAATGGTTGTTGACATTTTAAAAACCGACGAGGGGAAAAAGGCGATTCAAGATATTATGTCTGACGAGCAGATGAAGCAGCAGCTCATGATGGACCAGACTGCTGTGAAAGAGACGCTGCAGCAGGTGCTGACGTCTGAACAAGGAAAAAAATTTTGGGAAAATGCTTTCAAAGACCCGAAATTTGCTGAAAGCTTTGCCAAAGGGTTGCAAAAAGAGCATGAAAAAATGATGAAAGCGCTGATGAAAGACCCTGAATATCAAGGCATGATGATTGACATTCTAAAAGATCCAGAAGCAGAAAAAGCGATGATGGATGTCTTAAAAAGCAAGGAGTTCCGCCAGCACGTGCAAAAAGTCGTAACAGAAACGCTGAACAGCCCGCTATATCAGGCCAAAATTCAAGATATGCTGACAAAAGCGGCGGAATCGCTCCAGCAAGGCGGGGGAAAACAAGAAGAGGGAGGAGAAGAAGGTGGGGAAGGCGGGGAAGGAGAAGAAGGAGGAGGCGGCAACCAACAAGGTGGGAGCGGATAATCAAAAAGCGTCCGGATGCGAAAGGGCGCCGTTCGCCGAAGACGAACACGGTCAGCCCTACAGCCATCGGACGCTTTGTTTTTTACGAGGACTTGGCGACAATTTTACGCGCGATATCCATATAAATTTTCCCAATCGGATGATCTTCTGCATAGACCGACGGGGCGAAGTCGTCGTCATTCCAATCCGGCTGCTGAAGCGGCAGCTGTCCTAACAGCTCGGTTTGCAACTCTTTGGCCAACTTTTCCCCGCCGCCTTTGCCAAAGACGTATTCTCGTTCGCCTGTTTTGCGGCTTTCGTAATAGGACATGTTTTCGATGACCCCGATAATCTCGTGCTCCGTGCGCAGCGCCATGGCTCCAGCGCGGGCGGCGACAAACGCGGCGGTCGGATGCGGGGTTGTGACGATAATTTCCTTGCACGATGGCAGAAGCGTATGGACGTCTAGGGCGACATCACCTGTCCCTGGCGGCAGATCAAGCAATAGATAGTCTAAATCGCCCCACTCGACTTCTTTAAAAAAGTTGTTGAGCATTTTCCCCAGCATCGGTCCGCGCCAAATCACCGGGGCGTTGTCCTCAACGAAAAAGGCCATCGAAATGACTTTTACCCCGAACCGTTCCACGGGGATAATTTTATCGCCCCTTACTGTCGGGCGCTCGGTAATTCCCATCATGTCAGGCACACTAAATCCATAAATATCGGCGTCAATTAGCCCCACTTTTTTGCCGAGACGAGCGAGGGCAATGGCCAAATTGACAGAGACGGTCGATTTACCGACTCCTCCCTTGCCGCTGGCAATGGCAATATACGTCGTTTTTGGCTTGTGCTGACGATATTTTTCAACTGTTTCGCGCGGCAATTCAGCAAACCGCAGCCCAACAGTCGCTGCCCCCGCGTTTTTCAACTGCTGAACGATCTCCGTCTGCAAGCGGAGCTGCTCAGGCGTTCCCGTTTTGGCGAGGGCAATTTTCACGCTGACATGGTTTTTCTCTTCCTTGATTTTAATTTCTTGAATGGCATTCGTTTCTTGAAAGGTTTTATTCAAGAACGGATCTTTCATTTTTTCAAGAATGGCTCGCACGTCATTTGCTGTCAGCATCGTCTTCACCAACCTTTTCACAATCAATGGTTGCTTCTATACGCATCATATCATAAACGGGCAGGCGGCTGCCATGTTGCCGCTCGATTCCGCGAAAACGTTGCGATCGGCTTCAAACCTTCTCGCTAGCGGACGACTTATAACCAAATCCGGCTAGGCCATCAGCGTTTTTTTCGCCAACGTGGCAAAAAGCACAACTCCCCGCTATTCACGGGGAGTCGGTTCGTTTGAAAAATAGCGCAGCACTCCTTTGTAAATCGAGGCGGCCAACTTTGTTTGATAATGGTCCGAGGCAAGCCGCTCCCGTTCGTCTGGGTTCGATAAAAAACCGACCTCAACAAGCGCCCCTGGAATCTTGGCGTGCTTTAACAAATAAACCGTATCGATCATTTTCGCCGATCGATCGGTATTTTCCAAATTGCGTCGTAGTTCAGCTTGGATGAACTTGGCCAAGCGTTCATTTTCAATCAATGAACCGTAATAAAACGTCTGCGCTCCTCGCCAGCGGGGGGAGGGAATGGCATTGAGATGGATGCTGATGAATAGATCGGCCTCCGCTTGGTTGATCAAAGCGGTGCGCTCACGCAAGTCCTCCGTTTTGCGCCGGCTGTAACCGCGCGTTGACGGGCTGGCCAAGTCGCGGTCTGTTTCGCGCGTCATGAGAACGAGCGCCCCTTGCTGTTGCAAATAGTCGCGCAGTTTTTTCGCGACGCTCAAGGCAATTTCTTTTTCCAGCACTTCGCCGCCAACGGCACCGCCATCCGGCCCGCCGTGGCCGGGATCCAATACGATGATTCTCCCGGAGAGCGGGAGATTCCATGGCTTTGTTGAGGTCAAATCGGAAAATAGAGGTGGAAATAGAAAAAGCGCTGTGATCGTGACAACAGCCAAAATGGCCAGCCACTTCCACTGTTTGTTCATTGTTTCTCCTCCCGCGCGTTTCCCTTCTCTATCTTATATGGGACAAGGCGCGGGAATAGAACTCGTTTAGCGAAGTTTTAACCGGCGCCGTTTTTTTCCCCGTTCAAATCCTTCCATCCACCAACCGCCGATATAGTGTTCACACGCATAGTAGAGCGACTGGCTCACGAGGTCTTCGTCGATGCCGCCCCAGAAACAAAGAAAATCAAACAAAGTGTCGACTAAGTACTTCTCTTCCTGAACACAGCGCCGGCGCACGCTGTCCGCCTTCTCCCCGTAATAGCCAAACCGGCTGTAACGGGCGCCGAGCAAGTAGGCTTCAATGGCCAAGTCGATGCAACCTTCCTCGACAACGGACGGAAACACCCGATAGGTTGTATAAAAGGAAAGAAAGTGCTCAAGCACTTTCGCCCGCAGCTTCTCCAACGATAATTCGCGCAGCATGTTCCGTTCGTAGCGCAATTGCTTTTCCTGTCTTTTCTCCGCCAATGAAGTGATGACGGCCATCGTCTTTCACGCTCCTTTACGATGTAGTGTTTAACGATCAGGCGCATTCATACGTGCGGACGAAAGGCAGAAATAAGCAAAAAACCCAGCCAGAAACGACAGCAAAAACACCCCGACGCCAAGCACAAGGGTGTTGAGCACAACCTGTAGATGGCTGGTGAAAAACGGTGGTTTCCTTTGAAGGCCGGTGAAAAGGCGCTGTCACACCAATTGGAGGCATTTTCATTCAGAAAAGAAAGCTGATTGTGTGAGGTTTCTCTCATTGAGAAATGGGTGGAACTTAGCAGTATTTTTCCTTAAATCACCAACTTTTTTGATCAATGAATAAAATCGTGCCGTGTGGCAACTGAAAAAGGCCCCCAATCGATAACGATTGGGAGCCCGAACCGAAAGGCTTGTTTTAGCGCTTCGAGAACTGCGGAGCGCGGCGGGCGCCTTTGAGCCCGTATTTTTTCCGCTCTTTGACGCGGGCATCGCGCGTCAGCAAGCCAGCGCGCTTCAGCACCGCGCGGAATTCCGGATCCACTTCAAGCAGGGCGCGAGCGATGCCGTGGCGAATGGCGCCCGCTTGGCCAGCAAATCCGCCGCCTTGAACATTGACCAAAACGTCATAGCTGCCGAGCGTTTCCGTCAACACAAGCGGCTGTTTCACCATTTCGATGAGCGCTTCCGACGGAATATATTCGCGAATATCTTTTTTATTGACGATGATGCGTCCATCGCCCGGAACAAGGCGGACGCGGGCAACCGAGCTTTTGCGACGACCTGTGCCGTAATATTGTACTTGTGCCAACACCAATACCCTCCCTTATCAATTATCCGCGAAGTTCGTATACTTCCGGTTTTTGCGCTTGATGCGGATGTTCGCTTCCGCGGTAAACGTGCAGTTTTTTGAACATTTGACGGCCAAGGCTGCCTTTTGGAAGCATGCCACGCACCGCCCGTTCAATCATTTGTTCCGGGTAATTTGTGCGCATTTCGAGCGCGGTTCTCACTTTCAAACCGCCCGGATACAAGCTGTGGCGATAATACAGCTTTTTCGTTAGCTTTTTCCCTGTCAGCTCGACTTTGTCCGCATTGATCACGATGACGTGATCCCCGCAATCGACATGCGGAGTGAAGATCGGTTTATGCTTGCCGCGCAACAGCGCCGCTACTTCGCTGGCCAAACGACCTAACGTCTTGCCAGCTGCGTCGACAACGTACCATTTACGCTCTACTTCATTCGGTTTTGCCATGTAAGTCGTACGCAATGCCTTTCCCTCCTAAATCATAAAAAATGAACGAATAAGGTTAGCTCTTTATTTCAACACGATTTGCTGTCCGGGGCTAATCGTGGAAAATACATGCCATATGATATAATAGCCTGCTGGAACGCCAATGTCAAGAAGATGTTACACGAGGATTCGTTGTCATCGTTCCTCTCGTGGCGATGGAGGTGGAAAATCAAGTTGCCTCCGTCGCTCATTCCTTAAGCTCTCGGGCCACGGAAAAGCTCCCGGAGCCGAAACGCCCTTGTCGCAGCGCTCTTGGCGGAGCGGAAGAGGCGACATCAAGCTACTGATCGAAACGTTCGTCTCCGTAGTATACGCGCCACAAGTACAGTCCCTGCGCCGGCGCCGTCGGACCAGCAAGCCGGCGGTCCTTGGCGGCAAGCAACCATTCGATGTCAGACGGCGAACGTTTCCCTTGGCCGACCTCAAGCACCGTGCCGACGATAATGCGCACCATATTATATAAAAAACCGCTGCCGATCAAACGAAATTGAAGCATTGGGCCGTCCGCTTCCACTTCGGCGTGGTAAATGGTGCGCACACGGTCCTCCATCGCTGTTTTGGCCGAACAAAAGCCCGTAAAATCGTGTGTCCCCTTCAGCGGGACGAGCGCCTCATTCATGGCGTCTATGTGGAGCGGATACGGGTGCCATGCGCAGTAATGGCGGCGAAAGACGTCGCGCTCGGCCGCGGTCCATACGTTATAGCGATACTCTTTCGCTTTGGCGGAAAACCGGGCATGGAAGGCGGAATCGGTCTCAGCAGCTGAACGAACGACAATATCATCGGGCAGCTGGGCGTTCAACGCTTTTTTCCATTGCTCAGGAGAAAGGGAAAGCGGCGTGTCAAAGTGGATGACTTGCCCGTAAGCATGAACACCGGCATCGGTTCGTCCAGAAGCTGCCACGCGCACTTCCTTTCCCTTGTGCATTCGCTTGAGCACGCGTTCCAGTTCGCCTTGCACCGTCCGTTTTCCCGGCTGAATTTGGTAGCCAAAAAAATGGGTGCCGTCATACGCGATCACACATTTTATCCTTCGCACCGTAGCTTTCCTCCGCTATGAGCGTAGTAGACAAAGCAGAATGGCAAGCAGCACAACCGCCGCGAAAAAGACCGTATCCGTCCGTTTCCAAGCGAGCTGGCGAAATTTCGTCCGTCCTTCCCCGCCGCGATAGCCGCGCGCCTCCATGGCTGTCGCCAGCTCATCAGCTCGTTTGAATGAGCTGATAAACAAGGGAACGAGCAGCGAGACGATCGCTTTCATCCGCTCGGAAAAGCGACCGCCGGAGAAGTCGACCCCGCGGGCCGCCTGCGCCTTCATGATTTTTTCCGTCTCTTCCATAAGGGTCGGAATAAAACGAAGCGAAATGGCCATCATCAAGGCGAGCTCATGGACGGGGACGCGCATCTTTTTGAGCGGCCCGAGCAAACTCTCGACGCCGTCGGTCACCTCAATCGGTGTCGTCGTCAGCGTCAGCATCGTCGTCATCAGCACAAGCAACAAAAATCGGAGCGAAATAAAGATGCCTTGCCGAACGCCTTCCTCATAAATCGTCAACGCACCGATTCGATAGAGCACATCCCCTTCTTTTGTCATCCATACATGCAAAACGAAGGTAAACAGCACCACCCATATCACCGGCCTCAACCCACGCATGATATAGGAAAACGGGATGCGCGACAGGGCGGCGAACAAGAACGCAAACACGGACAACAGGGCATAGGTCGCAGCATTATTGGCCAAAAACACAATCAGGACATAGGCGAACACAATGAGCAGCTTGGCGCGCGGATCAAGGCGATGAATGATCGATTGTCCGGGCACGTATCGCCCGATAATCAAATGATTACTCATGAGCGCTCACCCTAGAAAACCAGTCGCGAATCGCTTCGGCCGCCTGCTCGATCGTTAAACATGGCGACGGAATGGCGACGCCAAACCGCCTTTCCAACGCCCGTTTCAACTTGACGGTCTCCGGCACGCTTAAACCGATGGCCGCCAGCCGCTCGGCGTCGCGAAATACTTCCTCCGGGGTCCCTTGGCCCCACACCGTTCCTTCGTGCATCACGATCAGCTCATCGGCATACCGAGCCGCATCTTCCATACTATGCGTTACCAATACAGTCGTTAGCCGCTTTTCGCGATGGAGACGGTAAAACATCTCCATAATCTCCCTCCGCCCACGCGGATCCAACCCGGCGGTCGGCTCATCGAGCACCAGCACTTCCGGCTCAAGCGCGAGCACGCCGGCGATAGCGACGCGCCGCATCTGTCCACCGCTTAAGTCAAACGGCGATTTGGCAAGCGTTTCATCGTCCAACCCGACCAACCGGATGAGCTCCCTTGCTTTCCGCTTGGCTTCTTCCTCGGGCACGCCGAAATTCAGCGGACCAAAGCAAATATCTTTTTCAACCGTCTCTTCAAACAGTTGGTGCTCCGGGAATTGAAACACGATCCCGACCTTTTTGCGGAGCGGTTTGAGCTGCTTGGGCCGTTTGCCGCTTGTGATCGTCTCTTCGCCAATTTTCACCGTGCCGCTTGTCGGCTGCAAGAGGCCGTTCAAGTGCTGAAGGAGCGTCGATTTGCCCGAACCGGTATGGCCGACGATGGCGACATACGCTCCGCTTCGAATCGTGACGTTGACGTGATATAGGGCGCGGCGGGCGAGCGGAGAGCGGGCATTGTATATGTGCTCTACGTTTTCGAATACAATGTCCATAGCTCCTCGACCAACTCCTCCATGGTAAAATACCCTAGCCTCAGCGGCAGCCCTTGTTCCCGCAAGCGGCTGCCCATTTTTACCGCAAACGGCAAATCAAGACCGATGCGTTCCAATTTGCTGCCGAGCCGAAAGATTTGCTCAGGCGTCCCTTCCGCCATCACTTCCCCTTTGTTCATGACGATCAGGCGATCGGCCTTGGCCGCTTCTTCAAGATCATGGGTGATCGACAAGACGGTGATACGATGCTGGCGGTTCAGGCGGCGCACCGTCTCCAACACTTCATCGCGCCCTCGAGGATCCAGCATGGATGTCGCTTCATCCAAGATGATCATATCGGGGCGAAGCGCCAAAATGCCGGCGATGGCGACGCGCTGTTTTTGCCCGCCGGAAAGCCGATGCGGCTCATGATGAAGGAACGGCTCCATATGCACTTGACGGACCGCTTCATCGATGCGCCAAGCCATCTCATCACGCGGAATGCCGTTGTTTTCCAAGCCAAAAGCGATGTCGTCCTCGACCGTCGTGCCGACAAACTGATTGTCTGGATTTTGAAACACCATGCCTACGCGACGGCGCACATCCCACACCGTCGTTTCATCCAGTGGGCGGCCAAACAGACGAATCACGCCCCGCTCCGGCCGAAGCAAGCCGATCAGCAGACGGGCGATCGTGGACTTGCCGGATCCATTATGGCCGACGATCGCCAGCCATTCCCCGCGTTCGGCTTGAAAGCTGACGTGTTGAACCGCATACTCCGACTGATTCGGATAACGAAAACATACTTCTTCCAGCGACAAGATCGGTTCGGCCATGATCGTTTCCCCTTGCTCCCGCCGCGTTTGCCGATGCGGCTTTTAAGATATGGTAAACAAAAAAAGGGCATAGATCCAGTTCAAACGAAACTGTCTCGCCCTTGTTGAATGAAACCGTTACACGAGTTCGATAATCACCATCGGCGCCCCGTCACCGCGGCGAGGACCAAGTTTCAAAATGCGCGTATAGCCGCCTTGGCGATCTTGGTAGCGCGGTGCAATGTCGCTGAACAGCTTTTGCAACGCATCTTGGCCCGTTTCGCTGTTGGCGACTTCCTTGCGGATGAACGCCGCTGCTTGGCGACGGGCATGCAAATCGCCGCGTTTGCCAAGCGTAATCATTTTTTCCATCACCGAGCGCAATTCTTTTGCCCGCGCTTCCGTCGTTTCGATGCGTTCATTGATGATCAGGTCAGTGGCTAAATCACGAAGCAACGCTTTCCGTTGCGAAGTCGTGCGTCCTAACTTTCTGTACGACATCAAATGTCCCTCCCTTTTAGAGTGATGCAGTTCTTTGCTGCTGATCGCACCGGCCGCACCGCAAAAGATATGGCCAAAGCACGGCGCCGCTTTCGCCAAAGGGCGGCTCTTAATCGTCTTTGCGCAAGCTGAGACCCAGCTCAGCGAGCTTCGCTTTGACCTCCTCAAGCGATTTGCGGCCAAGGTTCCGCACTTTCATCATATCTTCTTCCGTTTTTTGCGTGAGCTCCTGAACGGTGTTGATGCCGGCCCGTTTCAGGCAGTTGTAGGAGCGAACCGAAAGATCAAGCTCCTCGATCGTCATTTCCAGCACTTTTTCTTTTTGATCATCTTCTTTTTCGACCATGATTTCGGCATTTTGCGCTTCATCGGTCAGGCCGACAAAGATGTTCAAGTGCTCAGTCAAAATTTTGGCCCCGAGCGAAATGGCTTCTTTCGGTCCGATGCTTCCATCCGTCCACACATCGATGGTCAGTTTGTCATAATCCGTCACTTGACCGACCCTCGTATTCTCCACGTGATAAGAAACGCGGGAGACCGGTGTATAAATGGAGTCGATCGGAATGACGCCAATCGGCTGGTCTTCGCGCTTGTTCGCCTCAGCCGGGACATAGCCGCGCCCCCGTTTGGCGGTCATGCGCATGCGCAGGCGGCCGCCTTCCGCCAGCGTCGCAATATGAAGGTCTGGGTTTAAAATTTCGACATCGCTGTCATGAGTAATATCGGCAGCTGTGACAACTCCTTCACCCTGCACATCGATTTCTAACGTTTTTTCCTCATCCGAATAAATTTTCAACGCCAGCTTTTTAATATTTAAAATGATGGCCGTCACATCTTCGACGACGCCTTCGATCGTTGAAAACTCATGCAGAACGCCGTCAATTTGCACCGATGTTACAGCCGCACCAGGGAGTGAAGACAATAGGATACGACGCAAGGAGTTTCCTAAAGTTGTACCATATCCGCGCTCAAGCGGTTCGACGACGAATTTGCCGTAGGTGGCATCTTCGCTCAGCTCGACCGTTTCAATTTTCGGCTTCTCAATTTCAATCATCGATTATTATACCCTCCTTCAAAACGTCGAGACCCCGACCAAACGGTACACGCCTAACAACATTCCCCCATGAATCTTTCTTTTTGCCATGGTCTTTATCATATCCCATTATTGACAATGGGGCAAATTCTATACGAAGCGTTACACGCGGCGACGTTTTGGCGGACGGCATCCATTGTGCGGGATTGGAGTGACGTCTTTGATCGCCGTAATTTCCAATCCAGCCGCTTGCAAAGCGCGGATCGCTGCTTCACGGCCAGCCCCCGGACCTTTGACGTTCACTTCGACCGTTTTCATGCCATGTTCCATCGACGCTTTCGCTGCCGCTTCAGCTGCCATTTGTGCCGCAAACGGCGTCGATTTGCGCGAACCTTTGAATCCGAGCGAACCAGCGCTCGCCCAAGCGATGGCGTTGCCGTGAACATCCGTGATCGTCACGATCGTGTTATTGAATGTCGAACGGATATGAGCGATGCCTGTATCAATGTTTTTTCTTACCCGACGTTTGCGCGTGTTTGTTCTGCGTGCCATTCGTCAAATGACCTCCTTTGCGTGATTATTTTTTCTTGTTCGCTACCGTACGGCGCGGACCTTTGCGCGTGCGGGCATTGTTTTTCGTGTTTTGTCCGCGAACCGGCAAGCCGCGGCGATGGCGAAGACCACGATAGCAGCCAATTTCCATCAGCCGTTTGATGTTGAGCGATACTTCCCGACGCAAATCGCCTTCCACTTTCAGGCGGCCGACGATTTCGCGAATGCGGCCAAGCTCCTCTTCCGTCAGGTCACGAACGCGCGTGTCTTCCGATACACCCGCTTCTTTTAAGATTTTTTGTGCGGTCGATTTTCCAATTCCGTAAATGTATGTTAACGAAATGACGACTCGTTTGTCGCGCGGAATGTCAACACCTGCAATACGTGCCATCGTTGTGCACCTCCTTGAAAATTACCCTTGGCGTTGTTTATGCTTTGGATTTTCGCAAATGATCATCACTTTGCCGCGTCTGCGAATGACTTTGCATTTTTCGCAAATCGGCTTGACAGACGGTCTTACTTTCATGTTGTTTCCCTCCTTAAATGAAACGGAGTGCGTCTTTTATTTATACCGATACGTAATTCGTCCCCGCGTCAAATCATACGGCGACAACTCCACCGTCACCCGGTCTCCAGGCAAAATGCGGATAAAGTGCATGCGGATTTTGCCGGACACATGGGCCAACACCGTATGCCCATTTTCTAATTCTACACGAAACATCGCATTTGGCAATGTTTCAATGACGGTGCCTTCCACTTCGATTACATCGTCCTTAGCCATCGGGCGGCTCCCCCTCCTTACGAATGAGTAACATGGTGTTGCGCAAAACCGAACGGACATTGAGCGGGCGATCTTTTCATTCGCTCCTCGCGACTGGGAGCTTTTACGAAACGGTTAAAATTTCATAGCCAGCGTCTGTGATCACAATGGTATGCTCGAAATGGGCACACCGTTTCCCATCCGCGGTGACAACGGTCCAGTCATCCGCTAGTGTTTTCACATGACGGCTGCCGGCGTTGACCATCGGTTCGATGCATAAGGTCATTCCCGGCCGCAACACCGGTCCTTTGTTTGGTGGCCCATAATGTGGGATTTGTGGGTCTTCATGTAAGTGTTGACCAATTCCGTGCCCCACATACTCCCGGACGACGGAAAAGTGATTCGCTTCCACGTACATTTGAATCGCGTGGGAGATATTCGTCAACCGCGCCCCTGGCTTCGCCTCAGTGAGCCCGATGTAGAGCGCCTGCTCCGTCACATCGAGCAGCCGCTTCGTCTCCGCATCGATTTCCCCGACAGGATACGTCCAGGCGGAGTCGGCATGATACCCTTGATATTGGGCACCAACGTCAACAGTGATAATATCGCCTTCCTTTAGCACTCGCTCGCCGGGAATGCCGTGCACAAGCTCTTCATTCACCGAAGCGCAAATGCTGCCCGGAAACCCTTGATATCCTTTAAACGACGGAATGGCGCCATGGGAACGAATCGTTTCCTCCGCAATGGCGTCCAATTCCTTTGTCGTCATCCCGGGACGGATTTCCTTTCTCAACGTTTCTAAGACAAGGGCCACGATTTTTCCCGCCTCGCGCATCAGCGCGATTTCCTGCGCGGTTTTGCAGCGGATCATGCAGACAATCCCCCGAGCAATTCCCGAATATCAGCAAACACCTTTTCCATGTCCTGTTCGCCGTTAATATGGCGCAAATAGCCTTTTTGCTCATAAAAATCGAGCAGCGGCTTCATTTGCTTTTGATTGACGTCGAGCCGATTGGCTACCGTCGCTTCATTGTCATCGGCACGCTGATATAACTCGCCACCGCATTTATCGCACACCCCTGGCACCGCGGGCGGATGAAAAACGAGATGGTACGTCGCTCCGCAATTGCGGCAAATTCGTCTGCCGGTCAGACGCTCGAGCAATACTTCGCGGCGGACATCAATGTGAATCACATAATCGAGTTGGCGGCCGATTTCCGAAAGCATCGTTTCGAGCGCTTCGGCTTGGGCGACCGTACGCGGAAAGCCATCGAGCAAAAACCCGTTTTGGCAATCCGCCTTGCTCAACCGCTCGCGGACGATGCCGATCGTCACTTCGTCAGGAACGAGATCACCGCGATCCATGTATTGTTTGGCCTGCTTCCCTAACGGAGTGCCTTCTTTGATCGCTGCCCGGAACATATCTCCCGTGGAAATGTGCGGGATTCCGTACGCTTCGACAATCTTCTCAGCCTGTGTACCTTTTCCGGCACCTGGCAGCCCCATCAGCACTAAATTCACCCTAACTCCCCCTAAACGGCAAGGGACGTCCGCTCTTGCCTTATTTGATGAATCCCCGGTAGTGGCGTTTGACCAACTGGCTCTCGAGCTGTTTCATCGTCTCTAAAGCCACACCGACAACAATAAGCAAGCTCGTGCCACCAATTTGTGCGGAAGGCGGCAAGTTGGCAAAGTTTACGAAGAACACCGGCAAAATCGAGATCACCGCCAAAAAGATTGAACCGACCAATGTCAACCGATACAAAATTTTTGTTACGTATTCTTGCGTGCTTTTTCCCGGGCGAATGCCTGGAATATAGCCGCCTTGCTTTTTCAGATTGTCTGCCATCTGCTCCGGGTTGACTTGAACGAACGCGTAAAAGTACGTAAAAGCGATGATGAGCGCGACGTAGAGAGTCATGCCAACCGGATGGGTATAGTCAAACGTTCGGCGAATCCATAATGTTACGTCATTCGTGCCAAAAAACGATGCAATCGTCGGCGGCGCAATCAAAAACGACACCGCGAAAATGACCGGAATGACCCCGGCCGGGTTCACTTTCAGCGGCAGATGGGTCGAGTGGCCACCGACCGGGCTTCGCCCTTCCAACCGCTTCGCATATTGAATCGGAATTTTCCGGAACGCCTGCTGGATGTAAATGACACCAACGATCAACGCAATGACCGCCAACGCGACAAGCAGCAGCCGGACGATGCGCAAAAACAAGTCATCCTCAACGTTTTCAAACTGTTGAGCATAAATTTGATTCAAGATCGTCGGAATGCCGGAAACGATCCCGGCAAAAATGATGATCGAAATTCCGTTTCCGACTCCTTTGGCCGTGATTTGCTCACCGAGCCACATCAAAAAGGCGGTGCCCGCGGTCAAGACGACCGCAATGAGCAAATACGTGCCAATGCCTGGATTTTGAATGAGCATCCCATTGGCCAAATTGTTAAAGCCGTACGACATGCCGAGGGCTTGGATGAACCCGAGCACAATCGTAAAATAGCGGGTAAACTGAGCTAATTTACGCCGGCCAACCTCGCCTTGCTTGGACCATTCCGTAAACTTCGGAACGACGTCCATTTGCAGCAGTTGGACGATAATCGATGCCGTAATGTAGGGCATAACCCCCATGGCAAAAATCGAGAAGTTTTGCAGCGCCCCGCCGCCGAAAATGTTCAGGACGCCGAATGCATTTAATTCATCTTGCAGTTTTAATACATCCGCGTTCACGCTCGGAACCGGAATGAACGTGCCGATGCGGAACACGATCAACATAAGAAGAGTAAAGATAATTTTGTTTCGAATGTCACTGACGCGCATAAAGTTGGAGATTGTCCGAAACATTAAATCACCTCAGTTTTACCGCCAGCCGCCTCAATGGCTGCTTTTGCCGACGCCGAGAACTTGTGCGCTTTGACCGTCAGCTTTTTCTCGATTTGGCCTTTGCCTAAAACTTTCACGCCCGATTTGAGCTTGCTGATGACTCCCGTTTCAAGAAGCAGCTCCGGCGTGACTTCCGTTCCGTCTTCAAAGCGGTTCAATTTGTCCAAGTTTACGACCGCATATTCTTTCCGATTGATGTTCGTAAACCCGCGCTTCGGCAAGCGGCGGAACAGCGGCGTTTGTCCTCCTTCAAAACCGAGGCGCACGCCCCCGCCAGAACGAGCATTTTGACCTTTTTGACCACGACCAGACGTTTTGCCGTTGCCCGAACCGATCCCGCGGCCGACGCGAACCGCTTTTTTGCGGGAACCCGGCGCTGGTTGCAATTCATGAAGTTTCATTGCAAAGCACCTCCTTATGACCTCATTATTCTTCGATTTCTTTCACTTTGACAAGGTGAGCGACTTTGTTAATCATCCCGCGAATGGCAGGATTATCGTTATGAACGACAGTCTGATGCATTTTCCGCAAACCGAGCGTTCGAACGGTGACGCGTTGATCTTCCGGACGGCCAATCACGCTGCGTGTGAGGGTAATCGCCAGTTTTTTTGCCATGATCGTTCCCCCCCTTATCCTAACAGTTCCTCGACTGTTTTGCCGCGCAATTTTGCGACGTCTTCGGCGCGTTTCAATTGTTTTAAGCCGTCAAACGTGGCACGCACCATGTTGACCGGTGTGTTCGAACCAATGGACTTCGACAAAATGTCGCTGATGCCTGCCAGCTCCAAAACGGCGCGCGCCGGACCGCCGGCGATGACTCCAGTACCTTCGGAAGCCGGTTTTAAAATGATTTCTCCAGCGCCAAAGTGGCCGATCACTTCGTGCGGAATCGTCGTGCCAACGATCGGCACTTCAATTAAGTTTTTCTTCGCATCTTCAATCGCTTTGCGGATCGCTTCCGGAACTTCTTGCGCTTTCCCAGTGCCAAAGCCGACATGGCCGTTTTTGTCGCCGACGACAACCAAGGCAGAGAAGCGCAGGCGGCGTCCGCCTTTCACGACTTTTGCTACACGGTTGACTGCGACTACACGTTCTTCCAATTCAAGTTTGTTTGGGTCGATACGACGCATCGTTGTCCCTCCTTTGTAATTAGAATTCTAGGCCAGTTTCACGGGCGGCATCCGCTAATGCTTTCACTCGGCCGTGGTACAAATACCCGCCGCGGTCAAAAACGACTTGTTTAATGCCTTTTTCCAACGCCCGCTTGGCGACGAGTTCGCCGACTTTCTTCGCCGCTTCAATGTTGTTTGTCGAATCCAAAGTGAATTCTTTATCCAATGTCGAGGCGCTGACGATCGTTGCCGATTTCGTATCGTCGATCACTTGCGCGTAAATGTGTTTGTTCGAACGGAACACGCTCAACCGCGGACGTTCAGCCGTGCCAAAGATTTTTTTGCGGATGCGTGCGTGTCTTTTTTTCCGAACCGCGTTTCGATCCACTTTCGTGATCATCGAATGTCACTCCTTTCGCTTCGCTATGCCGCGTTATTTACCCGTTTTGCCTTCTTTTAAGCGCACCAGTTCGCCTTCGTAGCGAATGCCTTTGCCTTTATACGGCTCCGGCGGACGTACGGCGCGAATGTTGGCCGCCAGCTCGCCAACGCGCTGTTTGTCTGCGCCTTTGACGATGATTTTCGTTTGGGACGGCACTTCAATTTCAAGCCCTTCTTCCGGTTCAATTTCGACCGGATGAGAATAACCGACGCTCAACACCAGCTTTTTCCCTTGTTTCGACGCCCGGTATCCGACCCCAACGAGTTCGAGCGCTTTTTCGTAGCCTTTCGAAACGCCTTCGACCATGTTGGCGAGCAGGCTGCGCGTTGTGCCGTGCAGCGCACGATGTTGTTTTTCATCGCTTGGACGCGTCACCGTCATCACGTTGCCCTCAACGGTGATCGTCATATCCGGGTGGAACGTGCGGGTCAGTTCCCCTTTTGGCCCTTTCACCGTGACCGTATTGCCGTTGATCGTAACCGTAACACCGGCCGGAATTTCAATTGGTTTTTTGCCGACACGTGACATGTCAAAAACACCTCCATTCTTGAGCAGATAAATTACCAAACGTAGGCGATCACTTCGCCGCCCGTGCCTTTTTGCCGTGCTTCTTTATCCGTTAAAATGCCTTGCGATGTCGAAAGAATGGCGATTCCTAAGCCGTTTAAGACGCGCGGCACTTCATGGGCTTTGACATACACGCGCAATCCTGGCTTGCTGATGCGTTTCAGCCCGGTAATGACACGTTCATTGTTCGGGCCGTATTTCAGAAAAATGCGGAGAATCCCTTGTTTGTTGTCTTCGATATATTCATAATCACGAATAAACCCTTCGCGCTTTAAGATTTCCGCGATTTCCCGCTTGATTTTCGAAGCCGGGACTTCGAGTTTTTCGTGACGCACCATGTTCGCATTGCGGATGCGAGTCAGCATATCAGCAATTGGATCTGTCATCACCATTTGTTTTACCTCCTTCCCAATCAATGGGTGATTACCAGCTGGCTTTCTTAATGCCTGGAAGTTGACCTTTATATGCGAGTTCACGGAAACAAATACGGCACAGTTTAAATTTGCGGTAAACCGAGTGCGGGCGGCCGCAGCGCTCGCAGCGGGTGTACGCTCTTACTTTAAACTTCGGCGTCCGTTTTTGTTTCGCGATCATCGATTTTTTAGCCACGATTTCGCCTCCCTTGTGCTATGGGATTATTTTTGGAATGGCATGCCGAGCAATGCCAGCAATTCGCGCGCTTCTTCGTCGGTGTTGGCCGTTGTGACGATCACGATGTCCATGCCGCGCACTTTGTTCACTTTATCGTAGTCGATCTCTGGGAAAATGAGCTGTTCTTTAATGCCGAGCGTATAGTTGCCGCGGCCGTCAAACGATTTTTTCGATACGCCGCGGAAGTCGCGCACGCGCGGAAGCGAGACCGAAATCAACTTATCGAGAAACTCATACATCCGTTCGCCGCGCAGCGTCACTTTCGCCCCGATCGCCATTCCTTGGCGCAGGCGGAAGCCAGCGATCGATTTTTTCGCGCGTGTCACTACTGGACGTTGGCCGGAGATCAATGTCAGCTCTTCAACGGCGCTGTCTAACGCTTTCGGATTTTGCACCGCGTCGCCGACGCCCATGTTGATGACGATTTTTTCGATTTTTGGCACTTGCATGATCGATTTATAGTTGAACTTGCTCATGAGAGCAGGAACGACTTCATTTACATACTTCTCTTTCAGGCGGTTCATAAAAGTACCTCCTTTCCTGCGTCACGGTTATTTATCTAAAATCTCTCCGGATTTTTTCGCGTAGCGCACTTTTTTGCCGTCAACCACTTTATAGCCAATGCGCGTCGGTTCGCCTGTTTTCGGATCAAGCGGCATCACTTTGGAAACATGGATCGGCGCTTCTTTTTCGATAATGCCGCCCTGCGGGTTGGCTTGCGACGGTTTCGCGTGCTTTTTCACGATGTTGACGCCTTCGACGATGACGCGGTTTTTCTTCGGAAATGCCGCGAGGATGACGCCTTGTTTGCCTTTGTCTTTTCCGGAGATCACTTGCACTTTATCACCTTTTTTTACATGCATCGCATTCGCACCTCCTTGAAACGCTGTTCCGTTCCGTTAGATAACTTCCGGGGCCAACGAAATGATTTTCATGAAGTCTTTGTCGCGCAGTTCGCGGGCAACCGGTCCGAAAATCCGCGTGCCGCGCGGGCTTTTGTCATCGCGGATGATGACGCAGGCGTTTTCGTCAAAACGGATGTAAGAGCCATCCGGACGGCGCACTCCGCGTTTCGTGCGAACAACGACCGCTTTCACGACTTGACCTTTTTTAACAACGCCACCTGGTGTCGCATCTTTAACCGTAGCGACCACGATGTCGCCGATGTTCGCATAGCGGCGGCCCGAGCCTCCAAGCACTTTAATGACGAGCACTTCGCGTGCGCCAGAGTTATCAGCTACTTTCAAGCGAGATTCTTGTTGAATCATCGACGAAACCTCCTTTCGGAATTATCTCTCCGAACTAAGCGAAGAACCATTAAAGAACAACGGCTTTCTCAACGATTTCGACCAAACGGAAGCGTTTCGTGGCCGACAGCGGGCGAGTCTCCATGATTTTGACGATGTCGCCGACTTTCGCTTCATTATGTTCATCGTGCGCTTTGTATTTTTTCGAATATTTCACGCGCTTGCCGTACAGCGGATGTTTTTTGTACGTTTCCACCAATACGGTGATCGTTTTGTCCATTTTGTCCGATACAACCCGTCCAACGTACACTTTGCGTTGATTGCGTTCGCTCATTTCGCAAACCTCCTCTCAAACAACATTATTTATTGGCAGCGAGCTCACGTTCGCGAATGATCGTTTTCATGCGGGCGATGTCTTTGCGCACTTGACGGATGCGCGCCGTGTTTTCCAATTGGCCGGTCGCCAGCTGGAAACGAAGGTTGAACAGTTCTTCCTTCAACGCTTTAATTTTTTGTTCGATTTCGGCAGTGGTCAACTCACGGATTTCTTTCGCTTTCATTACGCTTCACCACCAGTTTCTTCACGTTTTACAAATTTGCATTTGATCGGAAGTTTGTGAGAAGCGAGACGCAATGCTTCACGTGCCACTTCTTCAGAAACACCGCCCACTTCAAACATCACTTTGCCCGGTTTCACAACGGCAACCCAGCCTTCCGGCGCCCCTTTACCGGAACCCATCCGCACTTCAAGCGGCTTGGCGGTATACGGTTTGGATGGGAAAATGCGGATCCATACTTTCCCGCCCCGTCTCATGTAACGAGTCATCGCCCGGCGAGCCGCTTCGATTTGCCGGTTCGTAATCCAAGCCGATTCCAATGCTTGCAAGCCAAATTCACCGAAATGAACTTCCGTACCGCCTTTCGCGCGGCCTTTCATCCGTCCGCGATGTTCGCGGCGATATTTGACGCGTTTTGGCATCAACATGATTATTTTCCTCCTTCCTCGGCTTTTTTCTTAGTCGGAAGGACTTCCCCACGATAAATCCATACTTTGACGCCGATTTTTCCGTACGTCGTGTCCGCTTCTGCCGTCGCATAGTCAATGTCAGCGCGCAACGTATGGAGTGGAACCGTCCCTTCGCTGTAATGTTCCGAACGAGCGATATCGGCACCGCCTAAACGGCCGGATACCATCGTTTTGATCCCTTTCGCCCCAGCGCGCATCGCCCGTTGAATGGCTTGTTTTTGCGCCCGGCGGAACGAAACGCGGTTTTCCAATTGGCGAGCGATATTTTCAGCGACAAGTTTCGCGTCCAAATCCGGCTTTTTAATTTCAACGATGTTGATATGAACCCGCTTGCCCGTCAGCTGCGCGAGCGCTTTGCGGAGCGCTTCGACTTCAGAGCCGCCTTTCCCGATCACCATGCCCGGTTTCGCCGTATGGATCGTGACGTTGACGCGGTTGGCTGCCCGTTCGATCTCCACGCGGGAAACAGCCGCATCTTGCAGGCGTTTGTTGAGATATTCACGGATTTTCAAGTCTTCGTGCAGCAGATCGGCGTAGTCTTTTTCCGCATACCATCTTGATTCCCAGTCACGAATGATGCCGATGCGCAGACCGATCGGATGAACCTTTTGACCCACGGATTATCCCTCCTTCTTTTCTGAAACGACGATCGTAATATGGCTTGTGCGTTTGTTGATGGCGCTTGCCCGTCCCATCGCGCGCGGACGGAAACGTTTCAGCGTCGGGCCTTCGTCTACGTACGCTTGAGAAACAACTAAGTTGTTGATATCCATGTCATAGTTATGTTCAGCGTTGGCAACAGCCGATTTCAACACTTTCTCGATGATCGGAGAAGCCGCTTTTGGCGTATGGCGCAAAATCGCGAACGCTTCGCCGACTTCTTTGCCGCGAATCAAGTCAATGACTAAGCGCGCTTTGCGAGGAGCGATGCGAACGGTTCTCGCAACTGCTTTAGCTTGCATATCTAGAACCTCCTCTCATTACCGTTTCGTTTTCTTGTCATCGCCGGCATGGCCGCGGAACGTGCGCGTCGGCGCGAATTCCCCGAGCTTGTGCCCGACCATGTCTTCCGTGATGTAAACGGGAACGTGTTTACGGCCATCGTACACTGCGATCGTATGCCCGACAAATTGCGGGAAGATCGTCGAACGGCGAGACCATGTTTTGATCACTTGTTTTTGCCCTGTTTCATTCAATTTTTCAATCTTTTTCATCAAATGTTCATCGCAAAACGGACCTTTTTTCAAGCTGCGACCCATAAGTGAACCTCCCTTCTGAATTGCGCTCGTTCATTACTTCTTGCGGCGACGGATGATGAATTTATCCGATTTGTTTTTCTTTTTGCGCGTTTTGTAGCCAAGCGTCGGTTTGCCCCACGGCGTCATCGGCGATTTGCGTCCGATTGGTGCTTTGCCCTCACCACCGCCGTGCGGATGGTCAACCGGGTTCATGACCGAACCGCGGACTGTCGGACGAATGCCAAGCCAGCGAGCGCGGCCCGCTTTCCCGATGTTGACAAGCTCATGCTGCTCGTTGCCTACTTCGCCGACCGTAGCGCGGCATTTGCCTAAAATCATGCGCACTTCGCCGGAAGCAAGACGAACGATGACATATTTTCCTTCCTTCCCAAGCACTTGGGCTGACGTGCCGGCTGCGCGCACCAATTGCCCGCCGCGACCTGGTTTCAGCTCGATGTTGTGGACGAGCGTACCGACCGGGATGTTCTCAAGCGGCAGCGCATTGCCCACTTTAATGTCTGCGTCCGGGCCGGACATGATTTCCATGCCGACTTTTAAGTTTTTCGGCGCGATAATGTAGCGCTTCTCACCATCAGCATAGTTGATGAGCGCGATATTGGCGGAACGGTTCGGATCGTATTCGATCGTAGCAACGCGTCCCGGAATTCCGTCTTTGTCGCGTTTAAAGTCGATGATCCGGTATTGGCGTTTATGGCCACCGCCTTGATGGCGAACCGTGATTTTCCCTTGGTTGTTGCGGCCCGCTTTTTTCTTTAACGGAGCGAGCAGCGATTTTTCCGGCTGATCTGTCGTAATTTCCGAGAAATCCAGCACCGTCATGCCGCGACGGCCGTTCGATGTCGGTTTATATTTTTTAATCGCCATCGGAATGTCCCTCCTTCGTCACAAATATGAGTTCGTTACACTTCGAACAGTTCGATCTCTTTGCTGTCCTGCGTCAGCGTCACGATCGCTTTGCGGCGGCGGTTCGTATAGCCGCTGTAACGGCCGACGCGTTTAAATTTCCCTTTATAGTTCATGATGTTGACTTTTTCGACTTTGACGCCAAAAATTTTCTCAACGGCTTCTTTTACTTCCGTTTTGTTCGCTTTGACGTCGACTTCAAACGTATATTTTTTTTGCCCGATCAAGTCCATTGTGTTTTCCGTGATGATGGGGCGCTTAATAATGTCGCGAGGGTCTTTCATTATGCAAGCACCTCCTCTACCTTCTCCACGGCCGCCTTCGTAATGACGAGCTTGTCGTGATTCAGCACATCAAGCACATTGATGCCGCTAGCCGCCACCACTTTGACGCCCGGGATGTTGCGCGCCGACAAATACACGTTTTCGTTCAATTCGTCGGTGACAATGAGCGCTTTCCGGTCAACCGAGAGGTTATTCAAAATTTTTACCATTTCTTTCGTTTTCGGCGCTTCCAACGACAATTGGTCCAAGACAACGATGTCGTTTTCGAGCACTTTCGAAGATAAAGCCGATTTGATCGCCAAACGGCGAACTTTTTTCGGCAGTTTGTAGCTGTAGCTGCGCGGTACCGGACCGAAGACCGTGCCGCCGCCGCGCCATTGCGGAGCGCGAATCGAACCTTGGCGGGCGCGTCCTGTCCCTTTTTGACGCCACGGTTTGCGGCCGCCGCCGCTCACTTCAGCGCGGTTTTTCGTTTTGTGCGTTCCTTGGCGCATCGAAGCGCGTTGCATGATGACTGCTTCAAACAACACATGTTTATTTGGCTCAATCCCAAAAACGGCGTCGTTCAGTTCAATTTCGCCGACCGTCTGTCCGTTTTGGTTGTACAATGCTACTTTTGGCATTACGTAGTTCCTCCTTTCTTGGCCGGATGTTATTTCGCCTTCTTCGCCGCTTTCACAGCGCTTTTGACAATTACTAAGCCTTTTCTCGGTCCTGGCACATTGCCTTTAATGAGCAGCAAGTTGCGTTCCGGATCGACTTTGACGATTTTCAAGTTTTGGATCGTCACACGCTCGCCACCCATGCGGCCCGGCAAGTTTTTCGTTTTGAATACGCGGTTCGGCGCGATGGCCCCCATCGAACCAGGACGACGATGGTAGCGGGAACCGTGAGCCATTGGTCCGCGCGATTGGCCGTGGCGCTTGATGGCCCCTTGGAACCCTTTCCCTTTCGAAGTGCCTGTGACGTCAACGATGTCGCCTTCGCTGAAAATGTCCACTTTCACTTCTTGACCAACTTCGTATTCATCCACGTTGGCGCCGCGGATTTCGCGAATGAAGCGCTTAGGTGCCGTGTTTGCTTTGGCAGCATGGCCGATTTGCGGTTTGTTGGCGCGCTTTTCGCTAATGTCCTCAAAACCTAATTGAATCGCTTCGTAACCGTCGTTTTCGATCGTTTTCTTTTGCAAAACGACGTTCGGCGTCGCTTCGATGACAGTTACCGGAATCAAATCGCCGTTTTCCGCAAATACTTGCGTCATACCGATTTTTCTTCCTAAGATTCCTTTCGTCATTGGTCACACCTCCTAATCCATTAAAGTTTAATTTCAATGTCCACACCGGACGGCAAATCCAATCGCATTAACGAATCCACCGTTTGCGGAGTCGGATTGATGATGTCAATCAAGCGCTTATGTGTCCGCATCTCGAATTGTTCACGGGAGTCTTTGTATTTGTGAACGGCGCGCAGGATCGTATACACCGTTCTTTCTGTCGGCAGCGGAATCGGACCCGACACTTTTGCCCCAGAACGTTTTGCGGTTTCCACAATTTTCTCCGCTGACTGATCCAAAATTCGATGATCGTAAGCTTTTAAACGAATGCGAATTTTTTCTTTTGCCATTTGGTTTCCCTCCTTCTTCGCCTATTTTGAAAATAGACTTCTCCACGGAAATTTCCTGCACCCCGCCGTGGCAAAGCGGCCGGGTGTGTCAGCAACCTTCCGCTTCATCGCAGTCAAAGACCAACATTTGATATTATACTGGTATGTAAGGGAGATTGCAAGCCATTTCTTCGCTTTTCCCACACTTCTTCATTATACCGAGGCACCGGGCCGTTTTCAACATCGCCTCGGGAAAAGGAAAGATGGAAGGGGAGCACATGCAAGCACCGCGCTCGCTCGAGGAAAAGGGGTGAAGCAACGTTGGGGGCGCCGCTCTTTTGGCCAAACAGGCAAAAGAGGAAGGCTGATCGAAAAGACGCCGGCTTTTAAGATCGCACAACATGATAGAAAACGAAAGAGGGTGTCCCGATCGTTTCCGGACACCCTCTTTTCGCTTCAATTATTCAATGATTTGCGATACCGAACCAGCGCCAACCGTGCGGCCGCCTTCACGGATCGAGAATTTCGTTCCTTCTTCGATCGCGATCGGAGCGATCAGTTCAACCGTCATTTCGACGTTGTCGCCAGGCATAACCATCTCAACGCCTTCCGGAAGCGTGATGATGCCCGTTACGTCCGTCGTACGGAAGTAGAATTGCGGACGGTAGTTCGAGAAGAACGGAGTATGGCGTCCGCCTTCTTCTTTCGTCAAAACGTAAACTTGCGCTTTAAACTTCGTGTGCGGCGTGATCGAGCCCGGTTTCGCCAACACTTGACCGCGCTCAACTTCATCGCGCGATACACCGCGGAGAAGCGCACCGATGTTGTCGCCGGCTTCCGCTTGGTCGAGAAGCTTACGGAACATTTCTACGCCCGTAACCGTCGTCGATTTCGGCTCGTCGGAAAGACCGATGATTTCAACCGGATCGCCAACTTTCAACGTACCGCGCTCAACACGGCCCGTCGCAACCGTACCGCGGCCCGTAATCGAGAAGACGTCCTCGATCGGCATCATGAACGGTTTGTCTACTTCACGTTGCGGCGTCGGAATGTACTCGTCAACCGCGTTCATCAGTTCAAGAATTTTTTCTTCCCATTGCGGGTCGCCTTCGAGCGCTTTTAATGCCGAACCTTTGATGACCGGCACTTCATCGCCCGGGAAGTCGTATTCAGAGAGAAGATCGCGAACTTCCATTTCAACGAGTTCAAGCAACTCTTCGTCGTCCACCATGTCGCATTTGTTCAAGAACACAACGATGTACGGAACGCCAACTTGGCGGGAGAGAAGAATGTGCTCGCGCGTTTGCGGCATCGGGCCGTCCGCCGCCGATACAACAAGGATCGCGCCGTCCATTTGCGCTGCGCCCGTGATCATGTTTTTGACGTAGTCCGCGTGGCCTGGGCAGTCAACGTGCGCATAGTGGCGATTGTCCGTTTCATACTCAACGTGCGCCGTCGAGATCGTGATTCCGCGCTCACGCTCTTCCGGAGCCGCGTCGATTTGGTCGTACGCTTTCGCTTCCGCCTTACCTTGTTTGGCCAAAACCGTCGTGATGGCAGCTGTCAACGTCGTTTTCCCATGGTCAACGTGGCCGATCGTGCCGATGTTGACGTGCGGTTTCGTGCGTTCGAATTTCGCTTTAGCCATGAGAGATCCTCCTTAAAAATGAAAATATAATGGATATGGTTGGTTAAGTATAGGATGCTTGGGAACAAAATGTTCCCAAGTCTTACTTACATAAGTATTTATAGCGAAACTAGCAAAAGAAATCAATTATTCGCCTTTATTTTTTTTGATAATTTCATCGGCGATGTTTTTCGGAACTTCTTCGTAATGGTCAAACACCATCGAGAATGTTCCGCGCCCTTGCGTGTTCGAACGGAGCGATGTCGCATAACCGAACATTTCGGCCAGCGGCACCATCGCGCGAACGACTTGAGCGTTGCCGCGCGCTTCCATTCCCTCAACGCGGCCGCGCCGGGACGTGATGTCACCCATGATGTCACCAAGGTACTCTTCAGGGATGACCACTTCCACTTTCATGATCGGCTCCAACAGAACCGGGTCACACTTCGCAGCGGCGTTTTTCAGCGCCATGGAAGCGGCGATTTTGAACGCCATTTCGCTCGAGTCGACATCGTGGTACGATCCGTCGAACAATTTCGCTTTAATGTCGACAACCGGATAGCCGGCTAAGACGCCGTTTTGCATCGCTTCTTCCAGACCCGCTTGAACGGCCGGCACGTATTCTTTCGGAACGACCCCACCAACGATGGCGTTCTCGAATTCGAAACCTTTGCCGCGCTCGTTCGGCGAGAATTCGATCCAAACGTGACCGTATTGACCGCGGCCACCGGACTGACGGATAAACTTCCCTTCGACTTGCGCCGATTTGCGGAACGTTTCACGGTAAGCGACTTGCGGCGCCCCGACGTTCGCTTCCACTTTGAATTCACGGCGCATCCGGTCGACGATGATGTCAAGATGCAGTTCGCCCATTCCCGAGATGATCGTTTGTCCCGTTTCCGGATCGGTGTGAGCGCGGAATGTCGGGTCTTCTTCTTGCAATTTTTGCAACGCTTGGCTCATTTTGTCTTGGTCGGCTTTCGATTTTGGTTCGATCGCCACGGAAATGACCGGCTCTGGGAACTGCATTGATTCAAGGATGACGAGATTTTTCTCATCACATAGAGTATCGCCGGTCGTCGTGTCTTTTAAACCAACTGCGGCCGCAATATCGCCGGCATACACTTTCGAAATTTCTTGCCGGTGGTTCGCGTGCATTTGCAAGAGACGGCCGATCCGTTCGCGTTTGCGTTTCGTCGAGTTCATGACGTACGAGCCGGAATCAAGCGTGCCGGAATAGACGCGGAAGAACGTCAATTTTCCAACATACGGGTCGGTCATGATTTTGAACGCGAGCGCCGCAAATGGAGCGTCGTCACGCGCTTCGCGAGTCACTTCTTCTTCCGTATCCGGAACGACGCCGCGAATCGCCGGAATGTCTACCGGGGACGGCAAGTAGTCGACAACCCCGTCAAGAAGCAGCTGAACGCCTTTGTTTTTGAAGGCCGAGCCGCAGAAGACCGGGAAGAATTCCACGCTGATCGTCGCTTTGCGGATCGCCGCTTTCAGCTCTTCTTTCGTGATTTCTTCCCCTTCTAAATATTTCATCATCAGCTCTTCGTCAAGCTCAGCCACCGCTTCAATGAGCTTGGCGTGATATTCTTCCGCCATATCGCGGTAGTCTTCCGGAATTTCGATGCGCTCGATGTTTTTGCCGAGCTCATCGTGATAATGATACGCGCACATTTCGACAAGGTCGATGATGCCAGAAAACTGGTCCTCAGCGCCAATCGGCAGCTGCACCGGATGCGCGTTTGCTTGCAGGCGGTCATGAAGCGTTTTTACCGCATACAAGAAATCGGCGCCGATTTTGTCCATTTTGTTGACAAACACAATCCGCGGAACACCGTAAGTCGTTGCTTGACGCCAAACGGTTTCCGTTTGCGGCTCTACGCCGGATTGCGCGTCCAATACGGTAATCGCGCCGTCCAACACGCGCAACGACCGCTCAACCTCAACCGTAAAGTCGACGTGCCCCGGCGTGTCAATGATGTTGATGCGATGGCCTTTCCATTGCGCCGTTGTCGCCGCCGACGTAATCGTAATCCCGCGTTCTTGTTCTTGCTCCATCCAGTCCATCGTGGCTGCGCCTTCATGCACTTCCCCGATTTTATGAACGCGGCCGGTGTAGAACAAGATCCGCTCGGTTGTCGTCGTTTTCCCGGCGTCAATGTGCGCCATGATCCCTATGTTGCGAGTGTTTTCTAAGGAGAACTCTCTTGCCATAGCGGTTATTTTCTCCTTCCTTCAAAATAAAGTATAAACAAATGGCGCCGCCCTCTTTTCTTTCACAAAGCGGAACAGCCTTGCTGAAAAAAGCTGCAATATATAGGAAGATAGGTGAACAGGCAGCGATCGTGCCTTCTCACCTATTCCTTTTAAGCGGCGTTCCTTACCAGCGGTAGTGGGCGAAAGCTTTGTTCGCTTCGGCCATTTTGTGCGTGTCTTCGCGTTTTTTCACCGCTGCGCCCGTGTTGTTGGCAGCGTCCATAATTTCGTTTGCCAAGCGCTCTTCCATCGTTTTTTCATTGCGAAGGCGGGCGTATTGCACGAGCCAACGCAGGCCGAGGGAAATGCGGCGGTCCGGACGGACTTCGACCGGAACTTGATAGTTCGCCCCACCGACGCGGCGAGCGCGCACTTCCAACACCGGCATGACGTTTTTCAACGCTTGCTCAAACACTTCCATCGGATCTTTACCCGTGCGTTCACGGATCATATCAAACGATGTATAAAGAATTTTTTGTGCTTTCGATTTTTTGCCGTCAACCATAATTTTATTGATCAGACGGGTAACCAGTTTGGAATTGTAAATCGGATCCGGCAATACGTCACGCTTAGCAACAGGGCCTCTACGTGGCATAGTGTTTCCTCCCTTCAGGAAAACATTCTCTTCATTTCATTATTTTTTCGCTGCTTTTGGTTTTTTCGCTCCGTACTTCGAACGACCTTGCATCCGGTTCGCTACGCCAGCGGCATCAAGCGCGCCGCGGATGATGTGGTAGCGCACCCCTGGCAAGTCTTTGACACGTCCGCCGCGGATCAACACAACGCTATGTTCTTGCAAGTTGTGGCCAATCCCCGGAATATAGGCCGTCACTTCAATGCCGTTCGTCAGGCGGACACGGGCGTATTTCCGAAGCGCCGAGTTCGGTTTTTTCGGCGTCATTGTGCCGACACGCGTGCATACGCCGCGTTTTTGTGGAGACGATACGTTCGTTTGCTCCTTTTTGAAGCTGTTGTACCCTTTGTTCAACGCAGGGGATTTCGATTTGACCACTTTTTTCTCGCGTCCTTTGCGGACCAATTGGTTGATTGTAGGCATGAAAAGCTCCTCCTTTCGCGTGTTTTAAGCCCACATATCCAGGTGGTTCATCCTTTATGCAAACAAAGGTTTAAAGGCAAAAGAAAAGCGCTTAGCGAAGAATCGCCACCGCGGCCGCGCCGACCTGAATTTTGCAAGCTTTGCCGAGCTTTTTCATCGAATCGACTTTCGTGACCGGCACATTCGCCTCATTGGCGGCCGTCGTCACTTGCTCGATGATCGGCAAGTCGGCATCCATCGCCACGATCACTTCTGCCGCTTTCCCTTCCTTTAAAGCCCTTATCGTTTGTTTGGTTCCAATCACAATTTTCCCAGCCTGTAATACTTTTTCATAAGACATGTAACATATCCTCCAAAGTACCAGGTTGTTGGAACACCTTTATTAGACTACCATTTTCTTTGGTGATTGTCAACAGCATTTTGCATTCGGTGCCGCCGCTAAGGATGACCTTAGCGGGCGGCGCCGTTTACATTATTTGGACGAAACCGGGTCGCCGGCCGTTTCTTTCTTGATGGCCGGTTTTACGTTGCGATAACGGGCCATGCCGGTTCCGGCCGGGACCAATTTTCCGATAATGACGTTTTCCTTCAAGCCAAGGAGCTCATCGCGTTTTCCTTTGATGGCTGCATCCGTCAAGACGCGCGTCGTTTCTTGGAACGAAGCAGCCGACAAGAACGAATCGGTCTCCAGCGAGGCTTTGGTAATGCCAAGCAGCACTTGACGAGCCGTGGCCGGGCGTTTTCCTTCGCGCAGAGCTTGGGCATTGACGTCTGTAAATTGATGAACGTCCAACAGCGTGCCCGGCAGCACGTCGGTGTCTCCGGCATCAATGACGCGCACTTTGCGCAACATTTGCCGCACCATGACCTCAATGTGCTTATCGCTGATTTCCACCCCTTGCATCCGGTATACTTTTTGTACTTCGCGGAGCAAGTATTCTTGGACGGACGTGATGTCGCGCACGCGCAGCAGCTGTTTCGGGTCGACCGAGCCTTCCGTCAGCTCTTGGCCGCGTTCGACACGCTGCCCTTCTTCGACTTTTAGCCGTGCGTTGTACGGCGCTACGTACGTGCGCGTTTCCACCTCGCTTTGGACGACGATTTCATATTGGTTGTCGCGCGTTTCGTTAATTGAAATAACCGTGCCGTCGATTTCCGAAATCACGGCTTGCCCTTTCGGATTGCGGGCTTCAAACAGCTCTTGCACCCGCGGCAACCCTTGGGTGATATCATCGCCGGCGACGCCGCCTGTATGGAACGTCCGCATCGTCAGCTGCGTGCCCGGCTCGCCGATCGACTGAGCGGCGATGATGCCGACCGCTTCGCCAACTTCGACGTCCATGCCGGTCGCCATGTTGCGGCCATAACATTTTTTGCAGACGCCATGGCGCGTGTTGCAGGCGAAGACGGAGCGAATCCACACTTCCGTTATGCCGGCTTTCACGATCTCATTGGCGATATCTTCGGTGATCATCTCGTCTTTGCGAACGATCACCTCTCCCGTTTCCGGATGGCGCACCGTTTTATGCGCATAGCGGCCGACAAGCCGTTCCTCGAGTTTGACCACCACTTCTGTGCCGTCGGTCAGCGCCCGCGCCAAAATGCCGCGGTCGGTGCCGCAATCTTCCTCGCGGACGATGACGTCTTGCGCCACGTCGACGAGGCGGCGCGTGAGGTAACCCGAGTCGGCTGTTTTGAGCGCCGTATCCGCCAACCCTTTCCGCGCGCCGTGTGTGGAGATAAAGTATTCCAATACCGTCAAACCTTCACGGAACGACGACTTGATCGGCAGCTCGATGATCCGGCCGGCCGGGTTGGCCATCAAGCCGCGCATCCCCGCAAGCTGCGTAAAGTTCGAAGCGTTCCCGCGGGCGCCGGAATCGCTCATCATAAAAATCGGGTTGCGCTTGTCGAGCGATTTCATCAGCCGGTCTTGAATTTTGTCTTTCGCCGCGCTCCAGATGGAAATGACGCGCTCATACCGCTCTTCGTCGGTAATCAATCCGCGGCGGAACTGCTTCAAAACCGTATCGACTTTCGTTTGTGCTTCATCCAAAATTTCTTGTTTTTCCGGCAAAACGACGATGTCAGCGACACCGATCGTGATGCCCGCCTTCGTCGAATATTGGAAGCCGAGGTCTTTCATCCGGTCAAGCATTTTCGATGTTTCAGTGATTTTGAAACGCTTGAACACTTCAGCGATAATTTGCCCGAGCACTTTTTTCTTAAACGGCGGGACAGGCTCGCGCTTGCGAATCTCTTCGCGCACGTTGACCCCTTTGTCCAAGAAGTACTTATCCGGCGTCCGCCCTTCAATGTTTTCCGTCGTCGGCTCGTTGATGTACGGGAACGACTTCGGCAAAATTTCATTGAAAATAAGCTTGCCGACGGTCGTCAGGAGCAGCTTGCTGTTTTGTTCCTCAGTAAATGTTTCGTTTTTCAGCGAGCCGGCATGAATGGCGATGCGCGAATGGAGATGGACGTAACCGTTATGATAAGCAAGCAGCGCCTCGTCCGTGTCTTTGAACACCATACCTTCGCCGATGGCCCCTTCGCGCTCCATCGTCAAGTAGTAGTTTCCTAAAACCATGTCTTGCGATGGGGTAACGACCGGTTTGCCGTCTTTCGGGTTCAAAATGTTTTGCGCCGCCAACATCAACAAGCGCGCTTCGGCTTGCGCCTCAGCCGACAACGGCACGTGCACAGCCATTTGGTCGCCGTCGAAGTCGGCGTTGTACGCCGTACAAACGAGCGGATGAAGACGGATCGCCCGCCCTTCGACAAGCGTTGGCTCGAACGCCTGAATGCCGAGACGGTGCAGCGTCGGGGCGCGGTTTAACAGCACCGGATGTTCTTTAATGACATCTTCGAGCACATCCCATACTTCCGGATGAACGCGCTCGATTTTCCGTTTCGCACTTTTAATGTTGTGCGCCAAGCCCCGCTCGACAAGCTCCTTCATAACAAACGGCTTAAACAGCTCAAGCGCCATTTCTTTCGGCAAGCCGCATTGATACATTTTCAAGTTCGGGCCGACGACAATGACGGAACGGCCGGAATAGTCGACCCGCTTGCCGAGCAAGTTTTGCCGGAAGCGGCCTTGCTTCCCTTTCAGCATATGAGAGAGCGACTTTAACGGACGGTTCCCGGGACCCGTCACCGGGCGGCCGCGGCGGCCGTTGTCGATCAACGCATCGACGGCCTCTTGCAGCATCCGTTTCTCGTTTTGGACGATAATGTTCGGTGCGCCGAGGTCGAGAAGCCGTTTCAGCCGATTGTTGCGGTTGATGACGCGGCGGTACAAATCGTTTAAGTCCGACGTCGCAAACCGACCGCCGTCAAGCTGCACCATCGGGCGCAATTCCGGCGGAATGACCGGCAGCACATCAAGCACCATCCACGCTGGATCGTTTCCTGAACTGCGGAACGCCTCAAGTACCTCCAGGCGCTTAATGATGCGGGCGCGCCGCTGACCTTGCGCCGTTTTCAACTCCTCTTTCAGCGCGTTGACTTCTTTATCCAAATCAATGTCTTGGAGCAGTTTTTTGATCGCCTCCGCCCCCATCGATGCTTGGAACGATTGGCCGTATTTTTCGCGATAGGCGCGGTACTCTTTTTCCGACAGCAGCTGTTTTTTCTCAAGCGGTGTATCGCCCGGGTCGGTGACGACGTAGGAAGCAAAATAAATCACTTCTTCAAGCGCCCGCGGCGACATGTCAAGGACGAGCCCCATTCGGCTCGGGATCCCTTTGAAATACCAAATGTGCGACACCGGGGCGGCGAGCTCAATATGGCCCATCCGTTCGCGGCGGACTTTTGAACGCGTCACTTCGACGCCGCAGCGGTCGCAGACGACGCCTTTGTAGCGAACGCGCTTATATTTGCCGCAGTGGCACTCCCAGTCTTTCGTTGGGCCGAAAATGCGCTCGCAAAACAGGCCGTCCTTTTCCGGCTTCAGCGTCCGGTAGTTGATCGTCTCCGGCTTTTTCACTTCGCCGTACGACCAAGAACGAATTTTTTCTGGGGAAGCGAGCCCGATTTTCATGTACTCAAATTTATTGACATCCAGCAAGGGGTATACCTCCCTTATTTGATCCGTCGGTTTTGCTCCATGGCTTGTTTGCCGTCCATCCGCTCGAACGGCCGGCGGCGGGGAATCTCCCCGCCTAACCGTCATGACCGCTTCACTCTTTCGTCACGACATCTTTTTCTTCGTCAGCTTCTTCCGCTTCAACCGGCTTGACGTCGGCCATAATGGCGTCCGGAACATGGTCGTCATCGTCATCAAAGTGTTCCATGTTGATTTCTTGCTCGTCGCTCGTCAAAATCGTGACGTCCATGCCCAAGCTTTGCAATTCCTTAATCAACACTTTAAACGACTCCGGCACCCCCGGCTCAGGGATATTCTCCCCTTTGACGATCGCCTCGTACGTTTTGACGCGGCCGACGACGTCATCGGACTTGACAGTTAGGATTTCTTGCAGCGTATAGGCGGCTCCGTACGCCTCAAGCGCCCATACTTCCATTTCGCCAAAGCGCTGGCCGCCAAACTGCGCCTTACCGCCAAGCGGCTGTTGCGTGACGAGCGAATACGGGCCCGTCGAGCGAGCGTGAAGCTTGTCGTCCACCATGTGGGCGAGTTTGATCATGTACATAATCCCGACTGACACGCGGTTGTCAAACGGCTCACCGGTGCGGCCGTCATACAGCACGGTTTTCGCATCGCGCGCCATGCCGGCCTCTTCGAGAATGTTCCATACATCCTCTTCCGTTGCGCCGTCAAAGACCGGAGAGGCGATATGCAAACCGAGCTTTTTCGCCGCCATGCCGAGGTGCAGCTCAAACACTTGCCCAATGTTCATCCGCGACGGAACGCCGAGCGGGTTTAGCATGATATCGATCGGGGTTCCATCCGGCAAGAACGGCATATCTTCTTCCGGAAGAATGCGGGAAATGACCCCTTTGTTCCCGTGGCGACCAGCCATTTTGTCACCTTCAGAAATTTTCCGCTTTTGCACAATGTAAACGCGCACCAATTGGTTGACGCCTGGCGGAAGCTCGTCGCCGTCTTCGCGGTTGAACACTTTGACATCGAGGACGATGCCGCCGCCGCCGTGCGGCACGCGCAATGACGTATCGCGCACCTCGCGCGCTTTTTCCCCGAAGATCGCGTGCAGCAGCCGTTCTTCAGCCGTCAGTTCGGTCATCCCTTTTGGCGTCACTTTGCCAACGAGCAAGTCGCCGTCCTTCACTTCTGCACCGATGCGGACGATGCCGCGTTCATCCAAGTTTCTCAGCGCGTCTTCACCGACGTTCGGGATGTCGCGCGTAATTTCTTCCGGGCCGAGCTTCGTGTCGCGCGATTCGGCTTCGTATTCTTCGATATGAATCGACGTGTACACATCTTCTTTGACGAGCCGCTCGCTCATAATGATGGCATCCTCATAGTTGTAGCCATCCCATGTCATGAAGGCGACGAGTACGTTGCGGCCAAGAGCGAGCTCGCCTTTATCCATCGACGGACCGTCAGCCAAAATCTCGCCTTTCTCGACAATGTCGCCTTTTTTCACAATCGGCCGTTGATTGTAGCACGTGCCTTGGTTTGAGCGCACAAATTTCAGCAGCCGATATTTATCTAAATCACCCTTGACTTCTTTGCCGTCGACTTCAATGAGCCGGCGCACCCAAATTTCCTTCGCCTCCACACGTTCGACAATGCCGCGGTGCTTGCAAATGACCGCCGCGCCGGAGTCTTTCGCCGAGACGTACTCCATGCCCGTGCCGACGATCGGCGCTTCCGGCTCGAGCAGCGGCACCGCTTGGCGCTGCATGTTGGCTCCCATCAACGCGCGGTTCGAGTCGTCGTTTTCCAAAAACGGAATGCAAGCGGTCGCGGCCGAAACGACTTGTTTTGGCGAAACGTCCATGTAGTCGACGCGGTCGCGCTTGACAACGATGTTTTCGCCGCGGAAACGGGCAACGACGTTTTCCTCTAGGAACGTCCCGTCTTCGGCAAGCGGCACGTTCGCTTGCGCCACAACATAGTTATCTTCTTCGTCCGCCGTCAAATAATCAATATGGTCGGTTACTCTCCCTGTTTCCGGGTCAACGCGTCGGTACGGCGTCTCAATAAAGCCGAACTTGTTCACTTTCGCGTAGGTCGACAACGAGTTGATGAGGCCGATGTTCGGACCTTCCGGCGTCTCGATCGGACACATCCGCCCGTAGTGCGAATAGTGAACATCGCGCACCTCAAACCCGGCGCGCTCGCGCGTCAATCCGCCAGGGCCAAGCGCGGACAGGCGGCGCTTATGCGTCAGTTCGGCCAACGGGTTCGTTTGATCCATGAACTGCGACAGCTGCGAGCTGCCGAAAAACTCTTTGATCGACGCAATGACTGGCCGAATGTTGATCAACTGCTGTGGTGTAATCGTATTTGTATCTTGGATCGACATGCGTTCGCGCACGACGCGCTCCATACGCGATAGGCCGATGCGGAATTGGTTTTGCAGCAGTTCGCCGACCGAACGGAGGCGGCGGTTGCCTAAATGGTCGATGTCATCCGTATCGCCGACGCCGTGGAGCAAGTTGAAGAAATAGCTGATCGACGCAATGATGTCCGCCGGCGTAATATGTTTCACATCCTCAGCAATAAAGCCGTTGCCGATGACATTGATCACTTTGTCGCCATCTAAATCGTTCGGGGCGTAAATTTTGACCGTCTGCACGGAAATGTCGCCGTCCGCCACCCCTTCAACCGGTCGGTACGTTCGCAAACCTACACCTTTTTCCAAATACGGAAGGAGCCGGTTCAGCGTCCGACGGTCGATCATCGCTCCCGCTTCCGCAATGACCTCCCCGGTTTCCGGGTCGGCGATCGTCTCAGCGAGCCGCTGATTGAACAGCCGGTTTTTAATATGAAGCTTTTTGTTGATTTTATAGCGTCCCACGCTGGCCAAGTCGTAGCGTTTCGGGTCAAAAAAGCGCGACGCCAGCAAATTTTTCGCGTTCTCAAGCGTCGGCGGCTCCCCTGGACGGAGGCGCTCATAAATTTCGATCAACGCCTTTTCTGTGCTGTCGGTATTATCTTTTTCGAGCGTATTGCGCAAGTATTCATTGTCGCCAAGCAGATCGATGATTTCTTGGTCGGAGCTGAACCCGAGCGCACGAAGAAGCACCGTCACCGGCAGTTTGCGGGTGCGGTCGATACGCACGTAAACGACGTCTTTCGCATCGGTTTCGTACTCAAGCCATGCGCCGCGGTTCGGAATCACCGTCGCCGAGTAGCCGCGCTTGCCGTTTTTGTCCACTTTGTCGCTGTAGTACACGCTTGGTGAACGAACGAGCTGGGACACAATGACGCGTTCCGCTCCGTTGATGATAAACGTCCCGGTTTCCGTCATGAGCGGAAAATCACCCATAAACACGTCTTGTTCCTTCACTTCGCCCGTTTCTTTATTGATCAGGCGAACTTTGACGCGAAGCGGAGCCGCATATGTAACATCGCGTTCTTTCGCCTCTTCCACCGAGTATTTTGGCTCTCCTAAACTATAGTCGATAAATTCAAGCGAGAGATTGCCGGAAAAGTCTTCGATCGGGGAAATTTCCTTGAACATTTCCCGCAGCCCTTCATCGAGAAACCATTGGTAAGAGGACGTTTGAATTTCAATCAAGTTCGGCAATTCCAGCACTTCGCTAATGCGTGCGTAGCTTCTGCGTTGGCGGTGTCGCCCGTATTGAACCAGTCGGCCTGTCAAGAGTGATTCACCCCTCAAATGTAGACATTATGAAAACCGGAACCGGAACGTGGTCGCCAACGGATCGGAAGGGACATAAAAACCATCCCTATCAGTTGGCCCGCTCCGTCATTCCGGGGCAAAGCAGGCATGCTTGCGGCCGGCCCCCGCCGTCCGGGCGGAAACGGCTTTGCTTGCGTGCACCACCGTTTCGGGAAAGGGGATTTCAACACGCTCCCGGTGCGAGGAAACCAGGCGTTGAATGGGGAAAAAAAGAAAATGGTTTCTATTGCAATAGAAAACCATATGGTTCATTGCTTATGGATTTTATCATTTTTTCCATTGCACACAAAATTATACGTCTCCCCTTTACACGGGAAATGTGCCTATTTAGCATTTTATAATGCTACCACAATCAAAAAACGGTGTCAACATTTTTTCGCCTTTATGATATAATATCCTTTTTTCTTGGCGACGACTTCTACAACGGGAAACCATTCGTTCAGCTTTTGCAAAGCGGAAGGGGCGCCTTGTTTTTTTTGGATGACCACCCATAGCTCGCCCTGATCAAGCAGATGATCGCGGCTTTGTTCAAAAATCGCGTACACGACCCGCTTGCCGGCCCGGATCGGCGGATTGGTGATAATGGCCGCAAACCGCTGTTCACCGACTGCGGAAAACAGATCGCTTTGGTAAACGACCGCATTGGCAATCGCGTTCGCTCGCCTGTTTGTCTCCGCCAGCTCGAGCGCCCGTTCGTTGATGTCAATCATATGAACACGCCGATCCGGAAACGATCGAGCCAAGGCCAGCCCGATCGGCCCGTATCCACAGCCGACATCCAACCAATCCCCCGCCACTTCAGGCTCTTCGAACGTTTCGATTAACAAGCGGGTACCAAAGTCCACGTCGCGTTTCGAAAACACTCCGCTGTCCGTCGTGAAGCGGAATTCATGTCCTCGCAGCACGTACGTCCACGTTTGCGGATTTCGCTCCGACGCTGGACGGACCGAGTAATAATGCTCACTCACGATCGTTCCCTCCTTTTTTGCTGACAGATTGCACCGCCTTCATCACATAGTGTAACAAAAAAGAGACCGACCCTTGCTTCGGGCCAGCCTCTTTTTTCAGCGGCGCAGCCATTACTTGACTTCGACTTTCGCGCCAACTTCTTCGAGTTTTGCTTTAATTTCTTCAGCTTCTTCTTTGGAGACAGCTTCTTTGATCGGTTTCGGCGTGTTGTCAACCAAGTCTTTCGCTTCTTTCAAGCCAAGGCCAGTAAGTTCGCGAACGACTTTGATGACCTTGATTTTTTGCGCACCAGCGTCAGCGAGAATGACATCGAATTCGGTTTTCTCAGCCGCCGCTTCAGCGCCAGCCGCTGCGCCGCCCGCTACAACAACCGGAGCCGCAGCCGTTACGCCAAATTCTTCTTCAATCGCTTTAACAAGTTCGTTTAATTCCAATACCGTCATGTTTTTCACTGCTTCAATGATTTGTTCTTTCGTCATCGTGACTTCCTCCTTTTTTGATCATGATCGTTTACGCATATCCGAGCGCGCTGTTACGCGCCTTGCTCTTCTTGCTTGTCAGCCACCGCTTTAACCGCAAGCGCCAAGTTGCGGATCGGGGCTTGAAGGACGCTAAGCAGCATCGAAAGCAAGCCTTCGCGGGACGGGAGTTTGGCCAAGGCGTCGATTTCTTCTTTGCTGGCGACGTTTCCTTCAATGACACCGCCCTTGATTTCCAACGCCTCGTGCGTTTTAGCAAATTCGCTTAAAATTTTCGCCGGCGCCACGACATCTTCATTGCTGAAGGCAATGGCGTTCGGACCCGTAAACACTTCATCCAATCCTTCCAAGCCGACTTCCGCGAGCGCCCGGCGGGTTAACGTGTTTTTGTACACTTTGAACTCAATGCCCGCCTCACGCAGCTGTTTACGCAGCTCAGTCATTTCCGCCACGTTCAAGCCGCGGTAGTCGACGATGACCGTCGCCTTGCTGGCCCGGAATTTATCCGCGATTTCAGCGACGACCTGTTTTTTCAGTTCAATCGCGCTCGACACGTTCTGCACCTCCTGTGAAAAGAATCGAAGAATACCACTTATACCGCTTGGGCGTTCAACAAAAAACCTCCATGCCGCGTAGACATGGAGGTATCGTTCAGCGCACCGAACGGAAAACAGACGGCGCGCTGTTCTATCGTCCACATACCTCGGTAGGAAATTAAGCCGCAAACGGGCACCTACTGTCTACGGTACAAATGATATTCATTTGCTCAGCCAAATGGCATTTTAGCAGATGGGCAAGCAAAAGTCAACGGTTATTGCGCGACAGCTACCGTCGACGGATCGACCTTGATGCCAGGGCCCATCGTTGACGTAATCGTGACGTTTTTCACGTACGTCCCTTTCGCCGCCGCCGGCTTCGCTTTCAAAATCGCTTCGTAAACAGCGGCGAAGTTTTCAGCCAGCTTCTCGTTGTCAAACGACACTTTGCCGATTGGAACATGGATGTTCCCTGCTTTATCAACGCGGTACTCCACTTTCCCGGCCTTGATTTCTTGCACCGCTTTCGCGACGTCAAACGTGACGGTTCCGGTTTTCGGGTTTGGCATCAAGCCTTTCGGGCCTAAGATGCGGCCGAGTTTCCCGACTTCGCCCATCATGTCCGGCGTAGCAACGACGACGTCAAAGTCAAACCAGCCTTGCTGGATTTTGTTGATATATTCGGTATCGCCGACATAGTCAGCGCCAGCGGCTTCCGCTTCTT
Organism: Geobacillus sp. C56-T2; assembly: GCF_007829715.1. Taxonomy (NCBI): domain Bacteria; kingdom Bacillati; phylum Bacillota; class Bacilli; order Caryophanales; family Anoxybacillaceae; genus Geobacillus; species Geobacillus sp. C56-T2. The sequence goes on along the minus strand of NZ_VJWB01000001.1, from coordinate 112,877 downwards.
TCGCTTTTTCCCCTTTCGCGAATACCAACACGCGCGCGACTTTCCCTGTGCCATGCGGCAGGACGACAGCGCCGCGGATTTGCTGGTCCGCTTTTTTCGGGTCAACGCCCAAACGGAACGCGACTTCGACCGTGGCGTCAAACTTCGCTACGTTCGTTTTTTTTACGAGCTCGATCGCTTCGGCAATCGGGTACGCTTTAAAGCGATCAACAAGCTTCAATGCTTCCAAGTATTTTTTTCCTCTTTTTGGCATATAAAACATCCTCCTCGGTTGTGGTTGTAGCGGAAAAAACCTCCCACACGAAACGCTCTTCACCTTGCGAAGAAAGTGAAGAAAGGCGCGGCAGGCAAGTGTCATTCATGGAGAAAGAGGTTGCCACCTGATGCAACCTCTCCTCCCGAGCCGCGCGACAGCATTAGTCTTCAATCACGATGCCCATGCTGCGGGCCGTGCCTTCGACCATGCGCATGGCGGCTTCAATGCTCGCCGCGTTCAAATCCGGCATTTTCAGCTCGGCGATCTCACGCACTTTGTCGCGTTTGATCGTCGCCACTTTGTTGCGGTTCGGTTCGCCGGAGCCCGATTCAATGCCAGCCGCTTTTTTCAGCAATACAGCGGCAGGCGGCGTTTTCGTGATGAATGTAAACGAACGGTCTTCAAAAACCGTAATTTCAACCGGAATGATCAACCCTGCTTGATCAGCCGTGCGAGCATTAAACTCTTTGCAAAACGCCATAATATTGACACCGGCTTGACCGAGCGCAGGACCTACTGGCGGCGCCGGATTCGCTTTTCCTGCAGGAATTTGCAATTTGACGACCTTGATGACTTTTTTCGCCACGAGACACACCTCCTTACGTCCGTGATGTGGTATTAGGGATTGCCCCTCCCACTCATTCGGCTCCCCATCTTATGAGCCGTTTCGATATCTCCCGTTTCCGTTGAGAGGATCAGCAGAATAACAACAGGCTCCCTTATACGCGCCGGTATAAGTTCATTGCTTGATGTCTCCGGTTCAGAGACATACTGACTTTAAAATAGTATCACTTTTCCCTAGTAATTGCAAGTTCTTTATCCAGCTAGATTTTTTCAATTTGGGAAAACTCGAGCTCCATCCGCGTTTCGCGCCCAAACATATCGATCAACAGTTTCACTTTATGCTTGTCTGGGTCAATAGCTTCAATTTTCCCGACAAAGTTCGCAAACGGCCCTTCTTTGATGCGGACCGTTTCGTTCACTTCGTAGTCGACGTCCACCTCAGCGAGCGGCATGCCCATCCGCTTCAAAATTAGTTTGACTTCTTCCTCCATCAGCGGCGTCGGTTTTGAGCCGGCTCCGCTTGAACCGACAAATCCGGTCACCCCCGGCGTATTGCGCACTACATACCATGAGTCGTCCGTCATGACCATTTCAACAAGCACATAGCCAGGAAACACTTTTTTCTTGGTCGTTTTTCGTTTTCCGTTTTTCACGTCGGTCTCGGTCTCTTCCGGAACGATGACGCGAAAAATTTTATCTTGCATCCCCATCGATTCAACACGCTTTTCCAAATTCGCCTTCACTTTGTTTTCGTATCCCGAATAGGTATGGACGACATACCAGTTTTTCTCCATCAGCGAGCCTCCCTCGGGCGGTTTTTATCCCATTTTTGCGCAAAACAAAAACCCGTTGCCGGGTTCCATGCTCGTGCGATTATCTTTCATTATAGCATATCATTCGCCTGCTTATTCAGACAAAAGACGAATGAGTTCGGAAATGCCGAGGTCGACAACGGCAAAAAAGACGGTGAAAAACACCACCGTAGCCAACACGATCGCCGTATAGTTCACCAATTCCTTCCGGTTGGGCCAGCTTACTTTTTTTAGCTCGCGCACAACTTCACGCAAAAAATTTGTTATCCGCTGCATCACTCGTACCTCCACGATCGCTCCAAACTGTCTCCATCACCGGTTTGATTTGGCGATGGACCGCACGCTTGCCGCATCTTGGTCAGCACCAGGCGCGCGCCGATCGTCTGCGCGGCAACGGCGCTGTTCGACGTTCCAACGTTCCGCCTGTTTCAGCCAGATGTCCATAAAAATTTATCATACTGTCCATTCCGCTGTCAATGTCATGTTTTTCTCCTTGTCGCTGCCCGACACGCCACCTACAAATGAACTTCACGATATTCTAAGTATTTTTCCAGCTTCCGCTTGACGCGCTGCAACGCGTTATCAATCGACTTGACATGGCGGTTCAATTCTTCGGAAATTTCTTGGTACGAGCGCCCATCCAAATATAACGCGAGCACTTTCCGCTCGAGGTCGCTTAACAGCTCAGCCATCTTCAACTCAATGTCCCCTACTTCCTCACGGTTGACGATCAGCTGCTCCGGATCGGTCGCCTGCGTGCCGGACAGCACGTCCATCAGCGTGCGGTCCGATTCATCATCATAAATCGGTTTGTCCAAAGACACATATGAATTGAGCGGAATATGCTTTTGGCGGGTCGCCGTTTTAATGGCGGTGATCATTTGCCTGGTGATGCAAAGTTCTGCAAACGCTTTAAACGAAGAAAGCTTGTCCCCCTTGAAATCGCGGACGGCCTTATACAGGCCGATCATCCCTTCCTGCACGATATCCTCCCGGTCGGCGCCGACCAAAAAATAGGAGCGGGCCTTAGCGCGCACAAAATTTTGGTACTTATGGATCAAAAAATCGAGCGCTTCCCCATCCCCCTCGTGAACAAGCGCAACAAGCTGTTCGTCATCAAGGTGGCGATAATCCTTGATTTTATGTACGTTGACGCATTCCCCCACGCTGATCCCCCCGACCGCATAACTCGCTATTAGTTATTATACAGGACAAATTTTTACAGCGTCAACCGCTCATTTTTGCCCTCTTCGCCATTTTTCGAAGATTTCGGCAACTTGCTCACTGAGCGGCATTTTCGAGGTTGGGGTGTGCTGTTTGATATCGCTCAGTTTTTTGGAAATGTCCCGCTCGACCGATTCGACCTCATATAACAGCTCGCGGGCCGATTTGCGCAAGGCCCCTTGGCTGAACACCGTCCACTGCTCGGTGTAGTCGGAGGTAGCGACGTACACTTTCGTGCGCGCGTTCATCAATGTTTTTGCCAACCGTTCAATCCGCTCATCGGCCGTCTCATGCTCTTTTGTAAAAATGACGTCAATATCATAATGCTTATATTTTTTTTCATTGCCTTGCACGAGGTGGGCGTCAAACACAATGACGACATGATCGCCGGTGAATCCTTTATAATCGGCCAGTTTCGCAATTAACAAATCCCTTGCCGCTGCCAGATCGCCCTCTTCTTTCAACCGCCGGAGCGCCGGCCATGCCCCGATCATGTTATAGCCGTCGACAATCAAAATGTTCATCGGCTATTCCCCTAACGGATACCGCTTCCGGTACACCTCGTACATGAGCAGGCTGGCGGCGACAGAGGCGTTGAGCGAGGTGACGTGCCCGCGCATCGGCAGCCGGACCAAAAAATCGCATTTTTCCAGCACCAAACGGCTGATCCCTTTCCCTTCGCTGCCGATCACGAGCGCCAGCGGCATCGTGCCATCGAGCGAACGGTAGTCATCTTTGGCAGCCGCATCGGTGCCGGCGATCCAGACGCCGCGCTCTTTCAGCTCGTCCATCGTCCGCGCCAAGTTTGTGACACGCGCGACCGGAACGTGCTCAATCGCCCCGGTCGAAGCCTTGGCCACCGTTGGGGTCAGCCCGACCGAACGCCGCTTCGGAATGATGAGGCCATGCGCCCCGACGGCGTCAGCGGTGCGCATGATCGCCCCTAAATTGTGCGGGTCCTCAAGCTCGTCCAAGATGAGAAAAAACGGCGCTTCGCCCCGCTCGGCGGCGCGAGCGAACAAGTCATCGATTTCATAGTAGCGGTAGGCCGCCGCCTGGGCGATCACCCCTTGATGGGCCCCTTCCGCCATTTGGTCCAGCTTGCGTTTCGGGACGTATTGAACGAGCACGCCCCGCCGTTTCGCCCATTCAAGCACAGGTTCGACGGTATGGCGCTGCGCCCCTTCAGCGATCCAAATTTTATTGATGTCACGCCCCGCTTTGAGCGCTTCAATGACCGGATTTTTACCGATAATGTAGTCCATCATTCCAACGCCCTTTCTTCCCTTTCAATAATGGCAAAGGAACGGCTGATCAATTCCATAATCCGTGCTTCGTTATTCACTAAAAAATGATACCCAATCAGCGCTTCAAAGGCCGTGCTGTGCCGATACGTTTGCACATCCGTGTTTTTCGGGATCGTGCCGGATTTGGCGTTGCGGCCGCGGCGAACAATCTCTTTTTCCTCATCGGTCAGCACGCCTTCGTCAAGCAGCGCGAAAATGACTTTCGCTTGCGCCCCCGCCGACACATAGCGAACCGCCCGCCGGTGCAGCTCATGCGGCCGAACGTTCCCAGCTGCGAGCAAATGGCGGCGCACGTACACCTCATAGACCGCATCGCCGATGTAAGCGAGCGCCAAACCGTTTAACTGCCCTGCATTCTCGACTGTCTCAAACGGCATCATCGCTTACGATCCTCGTTTCCATCTCGTTCCTTGCGGCGTGTCTTCCAAAATGATGTTTTTGGCTCTCAGTTCGTCGCGAATGCGGTCAGCCAAGGCAAAATCGCGATTTTTCCGCGCTTCATTGCGTTTTTGGATCAACGCCTCGATTTCCTCATCAAGCAACTCATCCTGTTTCAAAGTAAGCCCCAGTACGCCCGCCAGCTGCTCGAACTCGCGCAAAAACGCGGCAATGACCTTCTCGGATGTCGTTTTTTCCTGCAAGTACAAGTTGGCCTGTTTCGCCAATTCAAACAATACCGCAATGCCGTTTGCGGTGTTGAAATCGTCGTCCATTTCACGGATGAACGAGGCGCGGATGTCAGCAAGGCGCGACAGCCATTCCTCATCATTGTCCGTCAAGTTCGTGCTTGCCTGCAGGCGATGCTGCAAATTGCCGTACGCCGTCTTCAGGCGCTCGAGCCCGCGCCGCGCACTCTCAAGCAGCTCTTCGCTGTAGTTGATCGGATGGCGGTAATGCACCGACAGCATGAAAAAGCGCAGCACTTGCGGGTCGATCTGCCGGACGATATCGTGAACGAGCACGAAATTGCCAAGCGACTTCGACATTTTTTCGTTGTTAATATTTAAATACCCATTGTGCAGCCAATATTTCGCGAACGGTTTGCCGGTCAGCGCCTCCGACTGGGCGATTTCGTTTTCATGGTGCGGAAACGTCAAATCTTGGCCGCCGGCGTGGATATCGATCGTATCGCCCAAATATTTGCGCGCCATCGCCGAGCATTCGATATGCCAACCGGGCCGCCCTTTCCCCCATGGGCTGTCCCATGAAATCTCTCCTTCTTTCGCCGCTTTCCAAAGGGCAAAATCAAGCGGATCGTCCTTTTTCTCGCCAACTTCAATGCGCGCCCCCGCTTGCAGCTCATCGATCGATTGATGGGACAGCTTGCCGTATTCGCGGAACTTGCGCGTCCGGTAATACACATCGCCTTCGACTTCGTAGGCATATCCTTTGTCAATGAGCGCCTGAATGAATTCGATAATCGTATCGATGTTTTCGGTCACGCGCGGATGGATGTCCGCTTTTTTGCAGCCGAGTGCTTGAATGTCCTCAAAATACGCCTCAATGAACCGCTCGGCGATCGCCGGGACGCTCTCGCCGAGCTCGCGAGCCGCTTTGATCAGCTTGTCGTCAACATCGGTAAAGTTCGATACATACGTCACATCATAGCCGCGGAACTCCAAATAACGGCGGATCGTGTCAAAAACGATGGCGGCCCGCGCATTGCCGATATGAATATAGTTATACACCGTCGGGCCGCACACATACATTTTCACCTTGTTCGGCTCCAACGGCTCAAACGGTTCTTTTTTTCGTGTCAGCGTATTATAAAGCCGTATGCTGCTCATACTCGTTCTTCCTTTCCTGTCGTTTCAATGCCTCAAGCTCGCTTTTCAGCCGAGCGATTTCCTCTTCAAGCTCCCGGAACCGGTCGGCGATCGGATCGGGCAGGTCGGTATGGTTTAAATCTTTCTTCACCCTTACCCCGTCGCGCACGACGACGCGGCCCGGAATGCCGACGACGGTTGAATTGGGCGGCACGTCTTTTAACACGACCGAGCCGGCGCCGATTTTCGAGTTTTCCCCGATCGTAATCGATCCGAGCACTTTCGCGCCGGCAGCGATCAAACAGTTATCTTTAATCGTCGGATGGCGCTTCCCTTTTTCTTTTCCTGTCCCACCTAATGTAACCCCTTGATAGACCGTGACATTGTCGCCGATTTCGCACGTCTCGCCGATCACCACGCCCATGCCGTGATCGATGAAAAAGCGGCGGCCGATTTTCGCGCCCGGATGGATTTCAATGCCGGTGAAAAAGCGGCTGATTTGTGAAATCAAGCGGGCAAGAAAATAAAATTTCCGCTTGTAAAGCGCGTGGGCGATCCGGTGCGCCCAGATGGCATGAAGGCCGGAATACGTTAAAATGACTTCCAAATAGCTTCTCGCCGCCGGGTCTTGTTCAAAAATGACTTCAATGTCCTCTTTCAATGTTTTAAACATGACATCCTCCCTCCACTTCTAAGAGACCGGTGATTTAAGGGGACAAGTCGCTTATCAAGCCCGTTTCTCAAATAGATAAGCCTTGTCGCATCAGGATCGCCTTTCAAGCGTTCCCCCATTGCTCAAGAGAAACAACCGTTTTCCACCAGCCTCCTAAGCTGTCTCGAATAAAAAACGTCTCTGTGCCGAAGACACAGAGACGCTGTTGGCGCGGTTCCACTCTGTTTAGCGAAACGGGGGCGCTTCGCTCACTCGAGTCCGATAACGGAGATGCTCCGCTCCCCTCTACTGCAGAACGTCTCTGTTCCGGTTCGAAAGGAGGCTCCGAGGCGCATTTCGGATGGCACCGCACATAAGCCGCTCCCAGCCAAGACGGCTCTCTCTGGAATGCCGATGCCTCCTACTTTTCCTCGTCAACGCTTTGTCATGATGAACTTGTTCCACCAAAAACTTTGTATTATTATATCACATTTACCGCCTGAACGTGCAAAGCGGAGTTAAAATTTTTGCTGCAGCGCCCGCTCCAGCCGCTCGATTACTTTTTGTTTGCCGAGCAGCTGAATGGCAAACGGCAGCTCCGGCCCGTGCGTTTGTCCGGTCACTGCGGCGCGGATCGGCATGAACAGCTTTTTCCCTTTTTGTCCGGTCGATTTTTGCACCGCTTTGATCGCTGCTTTAATCTCATCGGCCGTAAACGGTTCAAGCTCCCGCACGTTCGCTAAAAAGGCAGACAGCACTTCCGGCACCTGCTCCTCGGCCAGCACTTGACGCGCTTCCTCTTCATAGTCGACCTCTTCCTTGAAGAACAGCTCGGACAGCGGAACAATCTCCGCCCCGTAGCTCATTTGCTCTTGGTACAAGGCGATCAAATCGCGCGCCCATTGCCGCTGCTCCTCCGTCATATCCGCCGGCAGGCGCCCGGCTTTCACTAAATGCGGCAAAGCGAGATCAACAAGCCGATCGAGATCGAGCTGTTTCATGTATTGGTTGTTCATCCAGGCCAGCTTTTTCGTATCAAACATCGACGGCGATTTCGACAGCCGAGAGACGTCAAACAAGCGGATCAATTCGTCTTTCGTAAAAATTTCTTCTTCCCCTTCCGGCGACCAACCAAGCAGCGCGAAAAAGTTGAACATCGCTTCTGGCAAATAGCCGAGCTCTTTGTATTGCGAAACGAACTGAATGATCGATTCATCGCGCTTCGACAGCTTTTTCCGCTGCTCGTTGACAATCAGCGTCAAATGGGCGAACTGCGGCGGCTCCCAGCCGAAATAGTCATATACCATGAGCTGCTTCGGCGTATTGGACAAATGTTCCTCGCCGCGGAACACATGGCTGATCTCCATCAAATGGTCATCAATGACGACCGCAAAGTTGTACGTCGGAATACCGTTCGCTTTAACGATCACCCAGTCACCGCCGACATCCTTGGACGCAAACGTCACTTTTCCGCGCACTAAGTCGTCAAACTCATACGTTTTTCCTTCCGGCACCTTGAGGCGAATGGTATATGGCTTTCCTTGTGCTTCCAGCTCCGCCGTTTGCTCCGGGGTCAAATGCCGGCATTTGCCGCTGTATTGCGGAGCGGCGATGCCGGCGGCCCGCTGTTCCTCGCGTTCCCGTTCAAGCTCCTCCGGCGTGCAAAAACATTTGTACGCATGGCCTTGCTCAAGCAATTCATTCACATATCTCCGATAAATATCGAGCCGCTCCGTCTGCCGGTACGGACCGTAGCCGCCGTCTTTGTCGACCGACTCATCATAGTCGATGCCAAGCCATTGTAAGTTTTCAAGCTGCGACTGTTCGCCGCCTTCAATGTTCCGTTCAAGATCCGTATCCTCGATGCGGACGATCATTTTTCCACCGTGGTGGCGGGCAAACAAATAATTAAACAACGCTGTTCGCGCCCCGCCGATATGCAAATGGCCGGTCGGGCTCGGCGCATAGCGCACGCGCACCTCTTTTGCCATCGTCCAACCCCTCCACTTCCATCAAAACTTGTGCTATTATTGTACCGTTTATCGCGGCAATGTTCAAAACGGACGGCTCGCCTCATCAGCGCTGTGCCGCCGGACGCCGGCCTCTTCCGCTCGACGCCTTCACGCCCCAGCGGAAAAACACGAGGCCGGAACGCTTCCGGATCCGTCATGCCGCCGCTTCCTAAGCGGTCATCATACGGCATCGCACACCCTAATATTACGCCCCGCTCTTTTGCAGCAATACGACCGCCTGGGCAGCAATGCCTTCTTCGCGCCCAGTGAATCCCAGTTTTTCTGTCGTCGTCGCCTTCACATTCACTTGCAAACGCTCGGCTTCGAGCAGCCGGGCGATCATCGTCTTCATGTCCTCGATGTACGGTGCCATCTTCGGCTTTTGTGCGATAATGGTGCAGTCTGCATTAACTAGCGTATACCCTTCTTGCCGGACGAGCGCCCATACGTGCGCGAGCAACTCGGTTGAGTCAGCATCTTTATAGCGCGGGTCCGTATCGGGAAAATGCCGTCCAATATCGCCAGCGCCAATCGCGCCGAGGCACGCATCGGCCACCGCGTGCAACAGCACATCGGCATCAGAATGACCGAGCAACCCTTTCTCATATGGGATATGGACACCACCGATGATAAGCGGGCGCCCTTCCACGAGCTGATGAACGTCAAACCCTTGTCCAATGCGAAACATGTCTTTTCCCCCATTCTACTCGACAAGACGGCTTGCTAAAATCGCTTCGGCAAACAGCAAATCGTCCGGCGTTGTCAACTTAATGTTCTGATAGTCTCCCTCCAAAAGCCTCACCGGCTTGCCGAGCCGTTCGATGAGGCTGGCATCATCCGTGCCTAGGTAACCATCCCGTTTCGCCGCCTCGTGCGCCTCCATGATCAAAGACAGACGAAAAGCTTGTGGCGTTTGCACCGCCCACAAGCTGGAACGATCGATCGTTTCCTCAACAAACAAGCCGTTCGCTTTTTTAATCGTGTCTTTCACCCGCACGGCTGGAATGGCCGCCCCGTCTTGAACCGCGGCATCGGCCAGCTCATGCAACTGCCGGACGCGAATAAACGGGCGAGCGCCGTCATGGATGAGGACGATCCCCTCTCCCTTGAGCGCCTGCAGCCCGTTATACACGCTATGCTGCCGCTCCTGTCCGCCGTTGGCCAGCGCTGTGACTTTACGGATGCGATAACGTTCAAGCAGTTGCGCCAACCGCTGTCGTTCAGCCGGGTTGACGACGAGCACAATGCCGGCGCACCGCTCATCGCCGTCAAACACTTTCAATGTCCGAACGATGAGCGGTTCGCCGCCAAGTTCAAGAAATTGCTTGTTCATGCCGGCGTTCATCCGCTTTCCTTGTCCGGCCGCCAACACGATCGCTTCATACTTCATTGGACGTTTCCCCTATTCTTCTAAAGCGCTTTTTGCAACAGTTTTAGCTTGGCAAAAATCATTCTCCCCGCAGATGTTTGTAACACGCTAGTCACCAAAACGTCAACCCGTTTGCCGATATATTCTTTGCCATCTTCCACAACGATCATTGTCCCATCGTCCAAATAGGCGACACCTTGGTTATGCTCTTTGCCGTCTTTGATGACGTGCACGTTCAGCTCTTCCCCCGGCAGCACGACCGGTTTGACCGCGTTCGCCAAGTCGTTGATGTTTAAGACGCGCACGTTTTGCAGCTCACATACTTTGTTTAAGTTGAAATCGTTCGTCACAACGACCCCTTGCAGCTGCTTAGCCAACTTGACAAGCTTGCTGTCGACTTCTTGGACATCATTAAAATCCGCTTCGTGAATTTCTACTTTCATGGCCATTTCTTTTTGAATGCGGTTCAAAATGTCCAAGCCGCGGCGGCCGCGGTTCCGCTTCAGCACGTCGGACGAATCGGCGATATGCTGCAATTCTTCGAGGACAAATCGCGGGATGACAAGCGGTCCTTCCAAAAAGCCGGTTTGACAAATGTCCGCAATCCGCCCATCGATGATGACGCTCGTGTCCAAAATTTTGACGGCGCCGCCTTTTGACGGTTCGTTCTCAACCTCTGCGCTTTTTTTCTTTGTCATGCGGTTGGAAAGCGAAAATAAATTCATTAGCTCATTCCGTTTCTTCCAACCAACGCGAAACCCTAAATAGCCGAGCAAAATGGTCAAAAAAACCGGCAGCACTGTATTGAGCACTTCAATGCGAAACGACTGCAACGGCATGACAATGAAAAACGCGATAATGAGACCAAAAATCAACCCAAGGCTGCCAAACAGCACATCAACGGCTGGCGCTTTCACCAATGTTTCCTCAACCCATCGGATCATATCGACGACATAATCCACAAGCCAAAACGTCAGCAAAAAGAACAGAACGGCCCCCAAGAGCGCCAACAAATATGAATGATGAAGAAGCGGCAGGCCGCTTACATTTAACAGCCGAAACAAATCGGGCAGAAACATGGCGCCTAACGTTCCGCCTACGGCAAGAAAAAACAATTGCACAATCCGTTTCACCATCGGCCCATTTTCACCTCCTATTTAACATTATAAACAGTTTCCCATGTTTGAAACCAATTGGAAGATCATTTTTCACTATTTTTGAACATTCGACATCAACTTGTAACAATAGAAGTGCCGATGATGCCGCGGCAGTTTGCGCCCATGATTTTCTTACGTTGATGGAAGCAAAAAGGGTTCACGTTTCGCCCGCTTTATAACATCGTATGCTCGAGCGCCTCAGCGACATGTGATACGCCGATTACTTGGATGCCGTCGGGGGGCTGCCAGCCCGTGATATTGTTTTTTGGCACAATGACGCGCGAAAACCCTAGTTTGGCCGCCTCTTGCACCCGTTGTTCAATGCGCGAAACACGGCGCACCTCGCCGGTCAAGCCAACCTCGCCGATGATCACATCGGCCGGATGGGTCGGCCGGTCGCGAAAACTTGAGGCGATGCTGACGGCGACCGCCAAGTCAATGGCCGGTTCGTCAAGCTTTACCCCGCCCGCTACCTTCAAGTAGGCGTCTTGGTTTTGCAACAGCAGCCCGACCCGCTTTTCAAGCACCGCCATCAGCAGCGAAACGCGGTTGTGATCGAGGCCGGTCGCCATTCGCCTTGGGTTGCCAAAACTCGTCGGCGAAACGAGCGCCTGAATTTCAACGAGCACCGGGCGCGTCCCTTCCATGGCCGCGACGACCGTTGAGCCCGCCGCTCCGCGCGACCGCTCTTCCAAAAACACTTCCGACGGGTTTTCCACCTCTCGCAGCCCGATGTCGCGCATTTCAAAAATGCCGATTTCATTCGTCGAACCGAAACGGTTTTTCACCGCCCGCAAAATGCGGTACGTATGATGCTGCTCCCCTTCAAAATAAAGAACCGTATCAACCATATGTTCAAGCAAGCGCGGCCCGGCGATCGCCCCTTCTTTCGTCACATGGCCGACAATGAAAATGGCGATGCCTTTCGTTTTGGCGATTTTCATCAGCTCGGCCGTACATTCGCGCACTTGGGCGACGCTGCCCGGGGCTGACGTAATATCGGTCCGGTACACCGTCTGAATGGAATCGATGATCACACAGGCAGGCTGAATCGTTTCCACCGCTGTTACAATATATTCCATATTCGCTTCGGCTAACACATATAGTTCATTTGATTCGGCGTGGAGGCGCCCGGCGCGCAGCTTCACCTGCTTCACTGATTCCTCCCCGGATATATACAACACCTTGTGGCGGGCCGTGGCGAGCTGGGCTGACGTCTGCAGCAGCAACGTCGATTTGCCAATCCCAGGGTCACCGCCGATCAAGACGAGCGAACCTTTGACGATCCCGCCGCCGAGCACGCGATCGAGTTCCGCGCTGTTCGTTCGGATGCGCGGCTCTTGCGTAGCTGTAACCGCCGTAATCGGAACCGGTTGGGCCGAACTGGACGGTTCAGTGTGAAGAAACGCGCCGCGCCCAGAAACCGCCCGCTCGATTTCCTCCACAAACGAATTCCACGTTTGGCATCCTGGACAGCGGCCGAGCCATTTGGCCGACTCATAGCCGCACTCTTGACAAACAAACTTCGTTTTCTTTTTGACCATTTCTACAAACCCCTTCTATCGCCGGATCGGCAAGATGAGAAAAAAGGTATGGGCAGCAAACTGCCGCATACCCCTTCCCTTACACAACCGCCTGTTTCGCCAGCACGACAAACTCCCCGTCTTTGACATCAACGACGACTGTCTGCCCTTTGGCGATCGTGCCTTTTAGCAACTCTTCCGACAACCGATCTTCGATATGCTTTTGCAAGGCGCGGCGCAATGGGCGAGCGCCGTATTCCGGATCAAACCCTTCAGCGGCAATTTTCTCAATGGCCGCCTCGGTCAACTCTAGGTCAATATCCTGTTCCTTCAGGCGCTTCACGAGCGTATCGGCCATCAGGCGGACAATTTGTTTCAAATGTTCTTTTTCAAGCGAATGGAAGACGATAATTTCGTCGATCCGGTTTAAAAACTCTGGACGGAACGCCTTTTTCAGTTCGTCCATCACCTTGCTTTTCATGTCTTTATACTGCTGATGCTGATCTTGAATGTTAAATCCGACGTATTTGTTCCGCTTCAGCGCATCGGCGCCAACGTTCGACGTCATAATGATGATCGTGTTGCGGAAGTCGACCGTCCGTCCTTTCGAGTCAGTCAAGCGCCCGTCTTCCAGCACCTGCAGCAAAATATTGAACACATCCGGATGCGCCTTTTCCATCTCATCGAGCAAAATGACGGAGTACGGCTTGCGGCGCACTTTTTCTGTCAGCTGGCCGCCTTCTTCGTAGCCGACATACCCCGGCGGTGAACCGATGAGCCGCGATGTTGAGTGTTTTTCCATATACTCCGACATGTCGATGCGGATCAGGGCGTCTTCATCGCCAAACATCGCTTCTGCTAAGGCGCGAGCCAATTCCGTTTTCCCAACACCGGTCGGGCCGAGGAAAATAAACGAACCGATCGGGCGTTTCGGATCTTTCAGACCGGCGCGGGCGCGGCGCACCGCTTTCGCCACCGCTTTCACTGCCTCATCTTGGCCGACGACGCGGGCATGCAAAATCTCCTCAAGCTTGAGCAATCGTTCTGTTTCCGTTTCGGCCAGTTTCGATACCGGGATGCCGGTCCAGCTTGACACAACCGCAGCGATATCCTCCACAGTGACTTCGGAGTTTTCTTGCCCTTGTTTTTCCTTCCACGCCCGTTTCGTCTCTTCCAACTCTTCGCGCAGCCGTTGTTCCATATCGCGCAGCGAAGCCGCCTTTTCAAACTCTTGGCTTTGCACGGCTGCATCTTTTTCCTTCCGCACTTCCTCGAGCTTTTGCTCGAGCTCTTTCAGCTTCGGCGGCGCTGTAAACGAACGGAGGCGCACTTTCGAGCAAGCTTCGTCGATCAAGTCAATCGCCTTATCGGGCAGGAAACGGTCGGTAATGTAACGATCAGACAGCTTCACCGCTTGCTCAATCGCTTCATCGGAAATGGAAACACGATGGTGCGCCTCATAGCGGTCGCGCAGCCCTTTTAAAATTTGGATCGATTCTTCAACAGTCGGTTCATCGACATAAATCGGCTGGAAACGACGTTCAAGGGCAGCATCTTTCTCGATGTACTTCCGATATTCATCAAGCGTCGTCGCTCCGATGCATTGCAATTCTCCGCGCGCCAACGCCGGTTTTAAAATATTCGACGCGTCGATGGCTCCTTCCGCCCCGCCGGCGCCGATCAGCGTATGCAGTTCATCGATGAACAGAATGATGTTGCCCGCCTGCCGGATTTCATCCATCACCTTTTTCAAACGGTCTTCGAACTCGCCACGGTATTTCGTTCCGGCGACAACCGTTCCCATATCGAGCGTCATCACCCGTTTGTCGCGCAGCGTTTCCGGCACCTCGTTATTGACGATTTGCTGCGCCAGCCCTTCAGCGATCGCGGTTTTCCCGACACCCGGCTCCCCGATCAGCACCGGGTTGTTTTTCGTCCGTCTGCTTAATACTTCAATGACGCGCTGAATCTCTTTGCTCCGGCCAATAACCGGATCAAGGCGACCTTCGCGAGCGATCGCCGTCAGGTCGCGAGCGAGGCTGTCAAGCGTTGGCGTGCTCACATGTGAGGCCCCTCCGCCTCCATGGCCTGAGATCGATTCGTTGCTGCCGAGCAGCTGCAGCACTTGTTGGCGCGCTTTGTTCAAGCTGACGCCCAAGTTGTTCAGCACACGGGCCGCTACCCCTTCCCCTTCACGGATGAGCCCGAGCAAAATATGTTCCGTGCCGACATAGGAATGGCCAAGCTTCCGCGCTTCATCCATCGACAGCTCAATGACTTTTTTCGCCCGCGGCGTATAATGAATCGTGTGCGACGCTTCATTGCCACGGCCGATGAGCGATTCGACTTCTTTTTGAATTTTTTCAGGGCCTAGTCCGAGCGCCATGAGCGCTTTGGCTGCAATTCCTTCCCCTTCACGAATCAATCCGAGCAAAATATGTTCGGTCCCGATATTGTTATGGCCAAGGCGAATGGCTTCTTCTTGCGCCAGCGCCAGCACCTTTTGTGCCCGTTCCGTAAATCTGCCAAACATCATCGTTCATCACCCTCCATCTTTCTTCTTTCTTCCATTTTTAGACGTTCTCGAATCAGCGCTGCACGACGGACGTCACGTTCTTCCGGGCGGAGCGCCCCACCGGCGTACTGTTGCAAAAATCCTGGCTGCGTCAAAATCATCAGCTCATTTAAAATGTTGCGCGAGATGTTTTGGATATATCCTAAATCAATGCCAAGACGCACATCGGACAAACATTGCGCCGCCTCTTTTGATTCGATGACGCGGCAGTTGGCCAATATGCCGTATGAACGGAACACTTTATCTTCTAATTGTATGCCCAAAGTTTTGACTAATGCCTGGCGCGCCGCTCGTTCTTGGGCGATCAGCTGCTGGACGATCGTATGCAAATCAGCGACAATATCTTCCTCCGATTTGCCGAGTGTGATCTGGTTGGAAATTTGGAAAATGTTCCCCAACGCCTCGCTCCCTTCGCCGTATGTCCCGCGAACGACAAGACCGAGTTGATTGATCGCCGGAACAATGCGGCTCATTTGCTGCGTCAAGACAAGCGCCGGAAGATGCATCATTACCGAAGCCCGCAACCCCGTCCCCACATTGGTGGGACAGCTTGTCAAATAGCCAAGCCGTTCATCGAAGGCGTAGTTGACATGTCCTTCAATCCAATCGTCCAATTCGCTCGCCGCTTCCAGCGCCTCAGCAAGCTGCAGACCGGGGAACAGGCATTGGATGCGAATATGATCCTCTTCGTTAATCATGATGCTGATTTCTTCGTTCTCCGAGAGCAGGCAGGCGCCAAACGGCGAATCTTCCGCCAAATGGGGACTGATCAAATGTTTTTCCACCAAAACCCTCTTTTCAATTGGCTGAAGCTCCGACATTTTCAACAGCTCGAAACGCCCCGCCTCCCTATAAGAGCGGTGCGCAAACGCCCGCTCGAACAGCGAGACGATTTGTCTTGCCTCCTCGCTGCTGAACAGCGTCGGAAAACGAAAATCAACGATATTGCGCGCCAGCCGGATGCGGCTGCTTAAGACGATATCCGAATCCGGTCCCTCTTGACTCATCCACGAACTGACCGCAGTATTGAAAAATTTCTCAAACGACATGCCGTTACATATCCCCCTCTCCGCGCTGGCGAAGTTCATTTTCCAACGAGCGGATTTGGTCACGCACCTCTGCCGCTCGCTCAAATTCCTCGCGGGCGATCAATTCCTGAAGCTTTTGTTTCAGAGCGGCAAGCTGCTTGCGCAAATGAAGCACGCCCCCTTTTCGCTTCGGAATTTTCCCTGAATGGGCCGTATTGCCGCTATGAAGCCTTTTCAAGATCGGCGGCAAGTAACGGGCAAATGTTCGATAACAATCCGCACAGCCGAATCGCCCAATTTGTGTAAACTGATGATAGGTCATCTGGCATGTCTGGCACTGCAGCAAATCCGGGTTTGGAAACGCGTTCGCCGTCATCTCCTTCACCGGGGCCTCGAAGTTGAGTAAACCCGCCAACAAGTTGTTGAGTGGAAAATCGTCATGGCCATATAACATAAACATATGGCCGTGCTCCCTAGCGCATTGCTCGCAAAGATGAAACTCCGTTTTTTCTCCGTTGACGATTTTCGTAAAATGCATCGTAGCCGGCCGTTGCTTGCATTCTT
Source organism: Geobacillus sp. C56-T2 (assembly GCF_007829715.1). NCBI lineage: Bacteria > Bacillati > Bacillota > Bacilli > Caryophanales > Anoxybacillaceae > Geobacillus > Geobacillus sp. C56-T2. Next base: position 96,068 of record NZ_VJWB01000001.1, on the reverse strand, counting down.
GGCAAACCAAAGACTTCCCCTCCCCCTATTTATATTTCAGCGACGTCAACATCGCCTTCAGCATGCGCGCTCGCAGTTCATCCCGTTCAGGCAGGTCAATGTATAAAACGGAGCGATCCATGACACTTAACATCATTTTTGCCTCGCGCTCCGAAATCACGTTTTCATCAACGAGACGTTTCACCATATTCTCAGCATTCGACTGGCTGATGCGAGAACCAATGAGCTCAAGCAGCTGATCAATGAGCTGCGCCTCACTTTTTGTCTTTACCTTCATAATCCGAATATACCCGCCGCCGCCGCGTTTGCTTTCAACAATATATCCTCTTTCCAAGGTAAACCTTGTGTTGATGACATAATTGATTTGTGACGGAACGCATTGAAACTTACTAGCGATTTCACTTCGCTTAATTTCTACAATATCTTGATCACTCATATTGAGAACTTGCTTTAAATATTGCTCAATAATGTCGGAAATGTTTGGCACTCTACCTCCCACCTTCCTTACAACCGAACTGCTCAGACGATCAAATCCATCCGTTGACTTTGACTATATTTGACCTTACTTTTACTATATAATGTATGGCGAAAAAATGCAAGCGTTACTGAAAAACAGCGGGCATCTATAGAATATCCTCTTTTTCCAATGGCAAAACGTCAAAAAAAACAGATAAACAAAAAGCACGCCTTTTCTCCGAAAAGAAAAGGCGTGCTAAAAGATCTACTGCCTAGCAGCGACCTACTCTTGCAGGGGCGCTGGCCCCAACTACCATCGGCGCTGGAGGGCTTAACTTCCGTGTTCGGGATGGGAACGGGTGTTTCCCCTCCGCTATCACCACTAGGCAAGCGATTCCGTTTTTCATCAATCATTATACCAGAAAATTAATTCCTGTCAAGAAGGAACTCATTCCTTCAAAACTAGATAACCGTCGGAAGAAGCCGCGTGTCGTACTGTCTAGCTCCGGCCGCCATCGGCTCGCGACGCTTCGGTCCTGCTGTGGTGGCATAGCCTCCTCGCAGGCCCTCCAGCGCGTTTCGCCGATAAGCGGGCGGCCTCCGCTTTTCGCACTGTCTAGCTCCGGCTCGCCGCCGCTCGGGGTCAAATCACCTTCTCCTTCGGGGTGCAAGCACCCCTGCGGGCGAAGAACATTTGCCCGTCGCGGCGAACCGCTCGCCTGCGCTTTTCTAGGTTAAGCCCTCGATCGATTAGTATCCGTCAGCTTCACGTGTCGCCACGCTTCCACCTCGGACCTATCAACCTCGTCATCTTCGAGGGATCTTACTCGCCTAACGCGATGGGAAATCTCATCTTGAGGGGGGCTTCACGCTTAGATGCTTTCAGCGCTTATCCCGTCCGCACATAGCTACCCAGCGGTGCCCCTGGCGGGACAACTGGTACACCAGCGGTGCGTCCATCCCGGTCCTCTCGTACTAAGGACAGCTCCTCGCAAATTTCCTACGCCCGCGACGGATAGGGACCGAACTGTCTCACGACGTTCTGAACCCAGCTCGCGTACCGCTTTAATGGGCGAACAGCCCAACCCTTGGGACCGACTACAGCCCCAGGATGCGATGAGCCGACATCGAGGTGCCAAACCTCCCCGTCGATGTGGACTCTTGGGGGAGATCAGCCTGTTATCCCCGGGGTAGCTTTTATCCGTTGAGCGATGGCCCTTCCATGCGGAACCACCGGATCACTAAGCCCGACTTTCGTCCCTGCTCGACCTGTCCGTCTCGCAGTCAAGCTCCCTTGTGCCTTTGCACTCTCCGAATGATTTCCAACCATTCTGAGGGAACCTTTGGGCGCCTCCGTTACCTTTTGGGAGGCGACCGCCCCAGTCAAACTGCCCACCTGACACTGTCTCCCACCCCGCTAAGGGGTGCGGGTTAGAATTTCAATACCGCCAGGGTGGTATCCCACCGGCGCCTCCACCGAAACTGGCGCTCCGGCTTCTTAGGCTCCCACCTATCCTGTACAAGCGATACCAAAATTCCATATCAGGCTGCAGTAAAGCTCCACGGGGTCTTTCCGTCCTGTCGCGGGAAACCTGCATCTTCACAGGTAGTATAATTTCACCGGGTCTCTCGTTGAGACAGCGCCCAAGTCGTTACACCTTTCGTGCGGGTCGGAACTTACCCGACAAGGAATTTCGCTACCTTAGGACCGTTATAGTTACGGCCGCCGTTTACTGGGGCTTCGGTTCGCACCTTCGCTTCCGCTAAGCGCTCCCCTTAACCTTCCAGCACCGGGCAGGTGTCAGCCCCTATACGTCGCCTTTCGGCTTCGCAGAGACCTGTGTTTTTGATAAACAGTCGCTTGGGCCTTTTCACTGCGGCTCTTCCAGGCTCTTCACCCGAAAGAGCACCCCTTCTCCCGAAGTTACGGGGTCATTTTGCCGAGTTCCTTAACGAGAGTTCTCCCGCGCGCCTTAGGATTCTCTCCTCGCCTACCTGTGTCGGTTTGCGGTACGGGCACCTCTTCCCTCGCTAGAGGCTTTTCTTGGCAGTGTGAAATCGGGGACTTCCGGATCAATCCGTCGCCATCACAGCTTGGCCTTCCGGCCAGCGGATTTGCCTACTGGCCAGCCTCACTGCTTGGACAGGCTCTTCCAGCCGCCTGCTCGCCCTATCCTCCTGCGTCCCCCCATCGCTCAAACGGGAAGGAGGTGGTACAGGAATCTCGACCTGTTGCCCATCACCTACGCCTTTCGGCCTCGGCTTAGGTCCCGACTAACCCTGAGCGGACGAACCTTCCTCAGGAACCCTTAGGCTTTCGGCGCAGAGGATTCTCACCTCTGTTTTCGCTACTCATACCGGCATTCTCACTTCTAAGCGCTCCACCAGTCCTTCCGGTCTGGCTTCTCTGCCCTTAGAACGCTCCCCTACCGATGACCAACGGTCATCCCGCAGCTTCGGCGGCACGTTTAGCCCCGGTACATTTTCGGCGCAGAGTCACTCGACCAGTGAGCTATTACGCACTCTTTAAATGGTGGCTGCTTCTAAGCCAACATCCTGGTTGTCTTCGCAACTCCACATCCTTTTCCACTGAACGTGCACTTGGGGGCCTTAGCTGGCGATCTGGGCTGTTTCCCTCTCGACCACGGATCTTATCACTCGCAGTCTGACTCCCGGGCATAAGTCGTTGGCATTCGGAGTTTGACTGGGTTCGGTAACCCGATGAGGGCCCCTAGCCCAATCAGTGCTCTACCTCCAAGACTCTTACACCCGAGGCTAGCCCTAAAGCTATTTCGGGGAGAACCAGCTATCTCCAAGTTCGATTGGCATTTCACCCCTACCCACACCTCATCCCCGCACTTTTCAACGTGCGTGGGTTCGGGCCTCCAGCCGGTGTTACCCGGCCTTCACCCTGGACATGGGTAGATCACCTGGTTTCGGGTCGACGACGACGTACTCCTGCGCCCTGTTCAGACTCGCTTTCGCTGCGGCTCCGCCTCTCCGGCTTAACCTCGCACGCCATCGTCACTCGCCGGTTCATTCTACAAAAGGCACGCCATCACCCATGAACGGGCTCTGACTACTTGTAGGCACACGGTTTCAGGTTCTCTTTCACTCCCCTTCCGGGGTGCTTTTCACCTTTCCCTCACGGTACTGGTTCGCTATCGGTCACTAGGGAGTATTTAGCCTTGGGAGATGGTCCTCCCTGCTTCCGACGGGATTCCTCGTGTCCCGCCGTACTCAGGAGCCGCTCGGGAGGGAACGAAGTTTCGACTACAGGGCTCTCACCTTCTCTGGCCGGCCGTTCCAGACCGGTTCGTCTACCCCGTTCCTTTCTCACTCCCATAGTGAGCGGTCCTACAACCCCAAGAGGCACGCCTCTTGGTTTGGGCTGTTCCCGTTTCGCTCGCCGCTACTCAGGGAATCGCGTTTGCTTTCTTCTCCTCCGGGTACTAAGATGTTTCAGTTCCCCGGGTGTGCCCTCCATGCCCTATGGATTCAGGCATGGATACTGCCCCATTACGGACAGTGGGTTCCCCCATTCGGACATCTCCGGATCCACGCTTGCTTACAGCTCCCCGGAGCGTTTCGGCGTTTGCCCCGTCCTTCATCGGCTCCTAGTGCCAAGGCATCCACCGTGCGCCCTTTCTAGCTTAACCTACAGCGTCTCGGCTTCTTCCTTTTGTGTATCGGTTATCTAGTTTTCAAGGAACGAAGTCGCTCCATTGAGCTTGCTTCTTTGCTGGTTTGCGTCGAGGAATCTAGCTTCTCTGGACTCGCTTGTAGACGCAGACGCAAACGAAGCAGTGGAAGGAATTCTCATTCCTTCAAAACTGAACGAAACGAAAGCGCGGTGTTCATGCATATGGACTACTGTCTAGCTCCGGCCGCCATCGGCTCGCGACGCTTCGGTCCTGCTGCGGCGGCAACACATTGCATACGCTCCTGTGGCACCACCCACGCAGAACCAAGCAAAGCTTGGTTCGAGCCTCCTCGCAGGCCCTCCAGCGCGTTTCGCCGATAGGCGGGCGGCCTCCGCTTTTCCCCTTAGAAAGGAGGTGATCCAGCCGCACCTTCCGGTACGGCTACCTTGTTACGACTTCACCCCAATCACTTGCCCCACCTTCGGCGGCTGGCTCCCGTCAGGGTTACCGCACCGACTTCGGGTGTTGCAAGCTCTCGTGGTGTGACGGGCGGTGTGTACAAGGCCCGGGAACGTATTCACCGCGGCATGCTGATCCGCGATTACTAGCGATTCCGGCTTCATGCAGGCGAGTTGCAGCCTGCAATCCGAACTGAGAGCGGCTTTTTGGGATTCGCTCCCCCTCGCGGGTTCGCTGCCCTTTGTACCGCCCATTGTAGCACGTGTGTAGCCCAGGTCATAAGGGGCATGATGATTTGACGTCATCCCCACCTTCCTCCGACTTGTCGCCGGCAGTCCCTCTAGAGTGCCCAACCGAATGCTGGCAACTAGAGGCGAGGGTTGCGCTCGTTGCGGGACTTAACCCAACATCTCACGACACGAGCTGACGACAACCATGCACCACCTGTCACCCTGTCCCCCCGAAGGGGGAACGCCCAATCTCTTGGGTTGTCAGGGGATGTCAAGACCTGGTAAGGTTCTTCGCGTTGCTTCGAATTAAACCACATGCTCCACCGCTTGTGCGGGCCCCCGTCAATTCCTTTGAGTTTCAGCCTTGCGGCCGTACTCCCCAGGCGGAGTGCTTATCGCGTTAGCTGCAGCACTAAAGGGTGTGACCCCTCTAACACTTAGCACTCATCGTTTACGGCGTGGACTACCAGGGTATCTAATCCTGTTTGCTCCCCACGCTTTCGCGCCTCAGCGTCAGTTACAGGCCAGAGAGCCGCCTTCGCCACTGGTGTTCCTCCACATCTCTACGCATTTCACCGCTACACGTGGAATTCCGCTCCCCTCTCCTGCACTCAAGCTCCCCAGTTTCCAATGACCCTCCACGGTTGAGCCGTGGGCTTTCACATCAGACTTAAGGAGCCGCCTGCGCGCGCTTTACGCCCAATAATTCCGGACAACGCTCGCCCCCTACGTATTACCGCGGCTGCTGGCACGTAGTTAGCCGGGGCTTTCTCGTGAGGTACCGTCACCGCGCCGCCTTGTTCAAACGGCGCTCCTTCGTCCCTCACAACAGAGCTTTACGACCCGAAGGCCTTCTTCGCTCACGCGGCGTCGCTCCGTCAGACTTTCGTCCATTGCGGAAGATTCCCTACTGCTGCCTCCCGTAGGAGTCTGGGCCGTGTCTCAGTCCCAGTGTGGCCGGTCACCCTCTCAGGCCGGCTACGCATCGTCGCCTTGGTGAGCCGTTACCTCACCAACTAGCTAATGCGCCGCGGGCCCATCCGCAAGTGACAGCCAAAGGCCGCCTTTCAACCAAAGACCATGCGGTCTTCGGTGTTATCCGGTATTAGCTCCGGTTTCCCGGAGTTATCCCGGTCTTGCGGGCAGGTTGCCCACGTGTTACTCACCCGTCCGCCGCTGACCCAACCAGAGCAAGCTCCGATTCGGTCCGCTCGACTTGCATGTATTAGGCACGCCGCCAGCGTTCGTCCTGAGCCAGGATCAAACTCTCCAATGAAAGTTGATTGGCTTTGTAAGCTTCGGCGCCGACACCAAACGTGTCAAGCGGCCTCCGCTTTTCGTATTGTCTAGCTTCGGCCGCTATCGGCTCGCGACGCTTCGTGTCCCGCTGCTGCGGCGACACATTGCATACGCTCCTGTGGCACCACCCACGCAGAACCAAGCAAAGCTTGGTTCGAGCCTCCTCGCGGGCCTCTCAGCGCGTTTCGCCGATAGGCAAGCGGCCTCAGCCTTTCGTTGCGCTTCGTTTCGTTCAGTTTTCAAGGAACGAGGATGGAGCCTATCGGGATCGAACCGATGACCTCCTGCGTGCAAAGCAGGCGCTCTCCCAGCTGAGCTAAGGCCCCACGTGCTCCGCGATCGGGAAGACAGGATTTGAACCTGCGACCCCATGGTCCCAAACCATGTGCTCTACCAAGCTGAGCTACTTCCCGCTAACGCGCTCGAGAGGATTCGAACCCCTAACCTTCTGATCCGTAGTCAGATGCTCTATCCAATTGAGCTACGAGCGCAAGTGCCGAGGGCCGGACTCGAACCGGCACGGTAGTTACCTACCCCAGGATTTTAAGTCCTGTGCGTCTGCCAATTCCGCCACCCCGGCTAACAGGCAAAATCGATTAAAGACAAATAAATGGAGCGGAAGACGGGACTCGAACCCGCGACCCCCACCTTGGCAAGGTGGTGTTCTACCACTGAACTACTTCCGCCCAATTTTATGCGGGTGAAGGGACTCGAACCCCCACGCCCGTGAAGGGCACTAGACCCTGAATCTAGCGCGTCTGCCAATTCCGCCACACCCGCAAATCAATTGTGGTGAGCCATGGAGGACTCGAACCTCCGACCCTCTGATTAAAAGTCAGATGCTCTACCTACTGAGCTAATGGCTCATCGTTAGGATACACTCACATATTTGACGATGTCCCTTCCTCTACCAGCTGACTCGAAGATGCCGAGTGCGTCGGGACAACTCGCAGCAATTTCGAAGATGTAGCGCTCGTTGCTCTACCTACTGAGTGAATGGCTCATGTGATCATAACACTCTAAGTACTGATGAGCTCTACCTGCCTCTTCCTCTACCAGTTGTTTCGAGGAAGCTCGATGCGTCGAGGCAACTCGCAGTCAACCCGAAGATGCATTGCTCGTTACTGAGCGAATGGCTCATGGTTTGGTATACACTCAGATCTTTGACGATGTCCCTTCCTCTGCCAGCTGACTCGAAGATGCCGAGTGCGTCGGGACAACTCGTAGCGATTTCGAAGATGCAGCGCTCGTTGTTGCGCCAAAGGGATAGGTTAAGATGGTGGAGGATGACGGGATCGAACCGCCGACCCCTTGCTTGTAAGGCAAGTGCTCTCCCAGCTGAGCTAATCCTCCACGCCATCGCCTAGCAGCGACCTACTCTTGCAGGGGCGCTGGCCCCAACTACCATCGGCGCTGGAGGGCTTAACTTCCGTGTTCGGGATGGGAACGGGTGTTTCCCCTCCGCTATCACCACTAGGCGACCAATTAGACAAGTCATATTATAGCCGAATTGTTGCGTTTGTCAATACAATCTTTATTTTTGAACGCAACAGTTGTCATTTCAGCATGCTATCATAATATAGCACACCAAAAACGGTTTGTCAACGGTGATTTTTTACCTTCGTTCATAAAGACGACTTTTATTCTATACGCTTCTTGTTTTAAAGTCAATAGCCAATCGTCCCCTGTCAAGGAAAGACACAGGGGACGATCATTGTCATTTATGGCGCATCTGTGGGAAGAGCAGCACGTCACGAATGGACGGCGAGTTGGTCAAGAGCATCACCAAGCGGTCGACACCGATGCCAAGCCCGCCTGTTGGCGGCATGCCGTATTCAAGCGCTTCAAGGAAGTCCTCGTCCATTTCATGCGCTTCATCGTTTCCTTGTTCGCGCTCTTTTAGCTGCGCCTCGAAGCGTTGACGCTGATCGATCGGGTCGTTCAGTTCGGTAAAGGCATTGGCATGTTCGCGCCCGACGATAAACAGCTCAAATCGGTCGGTAAAACGCGGGTCGTCCGGATTTTTCTTGGCCAATGGCGAAATTTCAACCGGATGGCCGTAAATAAACGTCGGCTGGATAAGATGGGACTCGACTTTTTGTTCAAAAAACTCGTTGACAATATGGCCAAAGGTCATGTGGGGAGCGACTTCCACGCCATGTTCTTTCGCCAGTTCCCGCGCCTCTTCGTCGCTCATCTGTCGCCAGAAATCGACGCCGACATATTCCTTGATGGCGTCAACCATATGGAGGCGCCGCCATTCGGGCGTTAAGTCAACGGTATGTTCGCCGTATTGAATTTTCGTCGTTCCGAGCACTTCATTGGCGATGTGGGCGATCAAATTTTCGGTCAGTTTCATGATGTCGCGGAAATCGGCGTACGCCTCGTACAATTCGAGCATCGTAAACTCCGGATTATGGCGGGTGGAAATGCCTTCGTTCCGGAAAACGCGGCCGATTTCATACACCTTTTCCAAACCGCCGACGATGAGCCGTTTTAAATGGAGCTCGATGGCGATTCGCATATAAAGCGTCATATCCAATGCGTTATGATGCGTAATGAACGGACGTGCAGCCGCACCGCCTGCTACGGCGTGCATCATCGGTGTTTCGACTTCTAAGTAGCCATGGCTGTCAAGATACCGCCGCATCGATTGGATGATCAAACTGCGAGTAATAAACGTCTTCTTGCTTTCCGGATTCATGATTAAATCGAGATAACGCTGGCGGTAGCGCTGCTCAATGTCCTTAAGGCCGTGGTACTTCTCAGGCAGCGGGCGCAACGACTTGGTCAAAAATTCGTACGACGACACCTTAATGGAAAGTTCGCCGACTTTCGTTTTGAACACCGTGCCACGCACGCCAACGATATCGCCAAGGTCGGAGATTTTAAACAGTTCGTACTGTTGTTCGCCGACATCGTCTTGGCGGACATAAATTTGGATTTGCCCTGTAACGTCTTGGATGTGGGCAAATCCCGCTTTGCCTTTGCCGCGCTTAGTCATAATGCGACCGGCGATAGCGACTTCGATCGGGTTTTCTTCTAGCTGCTCTTTTGACCATTCACCGTATAGTTCAAATAGCTCTTGTGCCTTGTGCGTGCGCTCGAACCGTTTGCCAAATGGGTCGACGCCCAATTCTTCGATTTTTTTCAGCTTTTCCCTGCGGACGCGCAGTTGGTCGTTCAATTCTTCGTGACTCATAGCTCATTCACTCCATTTAGCGATTTTTTACGAAAAATACTGCCAGCACCCGCTGGCAGTTCTCCGCTGCATGAACATCGTCCTTGTTGGACCATGTCATCTTCTATGGTCATGCATAGAAGACGGGGGCTTCTCTGATCATCCCATCTTATGCCGGAAAATGGGCTGAGCGATCCCCGTGCGCCCCACGGTTCGATCACCGCCTTCGGTTGCGTCTTGACGCATTCCCCACTCTCCCTTTGCTTCGGAGCAGGAACCGTCTTGCAAAGCGATGCTAAACAGCTTCGGCGTTCGCCGCTGCTTGGGCTTCTGCTTCTTCCGCTACTTGAAGCAACAGCGCGGCCAGTTCGTCTCGCGTTTCGCATTCGTTGATGGCATTGCGGATTTTCGCTGCACCGCGAATGCCCTTTAAATACCAAGCAGCGTGTTTACGCATTTCTTTTACGGCGATATATTCGCCTTTTAAGGCAATCAATCGATCCAAATGCAACAGGCAGACGTCGATTTTTTCCCGCGGCGTTGGTTCGGGGATGAGTTCCCCCGTTTCTAAATAGCGGACCGTGCGGTAGATCATCCACGGATTGCCGAGCGCCGCCCGCCCGATCATGACACCGTCGACTCCTGTCTCTTCCAGCATCCGTTTGGCATCTTGCGGCGTTTTGACATCGCCGTTGCCGATGACCGGGATGTTGACCGCTTCTTTCACTTGCTTGATGATGTTCCAATCCGCTTTTCCTTCATACATTTGCACCCTTGTCCGTCCGTGGACAGCGACAGCTTTGCCGCCGGCGCGCTCGACGGCTTGAGCGTTTTCGACGGCGTAAATGTGCTGTTCATCCCAACCGATCCGCATTTTCACCGTGACCGGTTTTTCCACAGCATCAACAATCGCGGCAACGACATCATAGATTTTATTCGGATCAAGCAGCCATTTCGCTCCAGCGTCACAATTTGTAATTTTCGGCACTGGACAGCCCATGTTAATGTCGATGATATCGGCATTCGTATTTTTATCGACAAATTTCGCCGCTTTGACAAGCGTTTCTTTCTCGCCGCCGAAAATTTGCAAACTGATCGGCTTTTCCCGCTCATCGATGTACAACATATTCAACGTTTTTTCATTGTTGTATACGATTCCTTTGTCGCTGACCATCTCAGCGCATACGAGCCCGGCACCGAATTCTTTGACGGTCAGGCGGAACGCCGAGTTGCACACGCCTGCCATCGGGGCGAGCACAACACGGTTTTTGATTTCGACGTCACCGATGCGAAACATCGAAAACGCCTCCTTTCTACTTGTTTGATTCGAACGTTGGCGGAGACAGCTCCTCCACTGACACATTCAACCGTTCGGCGATTTGCCCGATGAGCGCATCGGATGGCATCCGATTACCACGCTCAATTTCACCAAGGATGGATACTGAAATGCCAAGCTCCTTAGCCAACTTTTCTTGTGTATATCCTTTCAGCTTTCGAAAAGCGCGAATACGTCTTCCCCATCTTTCTGCTTCCATAGGCGAACTCCTTTTTTGTCCGGCAGCCGGTCAATGATGTCGGTTAGCGGTTCAGAAAGAGTTGGTATGGTCACAAACGCATTGACTTCCAACAACGGAATGAGCACAAACGCCCGCTCCATCATGCGCGGATGCGGGATCGTCAGTTGCTCTGTCTCAATATTTTCATGATTATACAGCAAAATGTCAAGGTCTAACGTTCGCGGCCCCCAACGAACTTCCCTTTTTCTCCCCAATTTTTGTTCGATTTCTTGAGTCACGTCAAGCAAGGCAAACGGTGATAGCGTTGTCGCCACCTCGATCACCATGTTTAAAAACTTGCCTTGATTGACGTAGCCAACCGGATCAGTTTCATAAATCGATGAGCTGGAGGTGATAAAAATTTCTTTATGATGATAGAGCGCTTCAATGGCAGAACGCAAATAGGAAACACGATCTCCAAGGTTAGAGCCTAAAGCGAGATATGCAATGTTTTCCATTTAACGACCCCTATCAATTTCGACTGCGACATATTGATAATGGCCGCGGATCGGCGGATTCGGCTTTGTCACTTTGACAATGCAACGCTGAACAACAGGAAAGACGGCGAGCAAGTCGGCAGCGATCGCTTCAGCGACCGCCTCGATCAAGGCAAACGTCCGCTCTTCCACGATCACCCGGCAGTGCTCGTACACATCGGCGTAGTTGACGGTATACTCAAGACGATCGCTCCGCCCAGCGGGCTGCAAATCGAGCTCCAGCGTCACATCGACTAAAAACCGCTGGCCGAGGATGTTTTCTTCGCGAAGCACCCCGTGGTAACCGTAAAATTCCATGCCGTGCACGTAAATTTTATCGATGGCCGCTCTCTCCCTTCCCGAGCATAGCATCCATCATTTTCGCCATGCGAGCGATCGGCAATACATCGTGGACACGGACGATATGCACGCCTTTGACGATGCCGAGGCAAACGGTCGCGCCCGTCCCTTCCAGCCGCTCCTCAACTGGGACATTGAGCACATGGCCGATAAACCGTTTGCGCGACGTACCGAGCAACAGCGGATAGCCAAGAGCGGCAAATTCGTCAAGACGGCGCATCACTTCCAAGTTATGCTCGACCGTCTTGGCGAAGCCGATGCCTGGGTCTAAAATGATGTTTTCCTCTTTCACACCGGCTCCTTTGGCAATGCGAATGCTTTCCTGCAAATCAGCGATCATGTCGGAAATCAACTCGCGATACGCCATATCGCGGCGGTTGTGCATTAAAATAATCGGCACGCCGTACGTGGCGGCGACGCGCGCCATATCGGGATCGGCTTTTGCTCCCCAAACGTCGTTGATCATGTGTGCTCCGGCTTCGATCGCTTGCCGAGCGACCTCTGCTTTGTAAGTGTCAATGGAAATGGGTACGTTCACTGCCTTGGCGATCGCTTTGACCGCCGGGATGACTCGGCGCAGCTCTTCATCGAGCGGCACTCGATCTGCCCCCGGACGAGTTGATTCCCCGCCGATGTCAATGATGTCTGCTCCTTCCGCCACAAGCTGCTTCGCGTGCTTGACCGCGTTTTCGATGTCGTAAAACCGGCCGCCGTCGGAAAACGAATCGGGTGTAACGTTGACAATGCCCATGATCAACGTTTTTTTGCTTAAGTCAAATTCATGCCCTCGGCATTGAAGCCGAAGAGGGCGCGTCAATGTTGTCATCAGCCGTTCATCCTTTCCGCCAATTCATTCCTCGTCCATAACTGATGGGCCAAGCGCCGGTAATGATGCTGCAGCGTCTGAACGACCGGGCCGTTTTTTCCTTGGTAGACGCAACGGCCAATGCGGAAAAGGGGGACAATTTCCTGCACCGAGTTGGTGATAAACGCTTCATCCGCCTGCAACAGATGGGAGAGCGGATAGGCCCCTTCTTCGACGGGAATGCCCAACTGTCTGAGCAATGCGATGACGAATTGTCTTGTGATGCCGTTCAATATGCCGACAGCCGGCGCCGGCGTGTAGACAACGCCGTCTTTCACCCAAAAAAGATTGGAAACGATCCCCTCCGCTACCGCCCCTTCTGAATTCAAAAAAATTCCTTCTGCATCCGGTCGATGTCCGAGCTCCCATTTCCCAATCATATTGTTTAAATAATGGTGCGACTTTAGTCGCTCCTTTCCTTCCGGGCTGTTCCGCCTTGTCGCGAGCACCACCCCTTCTTTTCCTTCCGAGGGGGCAGGAGGCGGCAGCGGCTTCATATAGACAATCACGGTCGGACTTCGGTACTTTTCGATCGGCAAGCCGAGATCGCCGACCCCGGCCGATACATTGAAGCGCACATACGCGTCGCACAAGCCGTTGGCCTCAAGCAACTGTTCGATGATCGCCACCGCTTCGGCGCGGCCGAACTGCCTTTCGATGTGAAGCTCAGACAGCCCTTTGTTCAATCGGGCCAAATGATCGTCAAGCAAAAATGGGTGACCGCGATACGTGCGGAACGTTTCAAATAAGCCGAGCCCATATAAAAACCCGTGATCGAACGCTGACAGCCGAGCCTCCTCGCGCGGAACGACCGCCCCGTTCATATACACATACATGACCGTCACGCCTTTTTATATGTGTCGATAAAATTTTTCAATAGCTGCATCCCATGGCTCGTCATAATCGATTCCGGGTGAAACTGCACGCCTTCCACCGGCAGCGTGTGATGGCGAATGGCCATCACTTCCTCCTCTTCCGTCCAAGCCGACACGACGAAACAGTCCGGAAGCGTCTCTTTCTCGACGATCAAGGAATGGTAGCGCGTGGCCGTAAACGGGTTCGGCACGCCGCGGAAAATCGTCTCCCCATCATGGTAGACGGACGATGTTTTCCCGTGCATCAGCCTTGGAGCGCGGACGACGCGGCCGCCGAATGCCTGGGCGATGGCTTGATGGCCAAGGCAGACGCCGAAAATCGGAATTTGACCGGCAAAGCGATCAATGACTTCTAGGCTGACCCCTGCCTCATTCGGTGTGCAAGGACCGGGGGAAATCATGATAAAATCGGGGCGGAGCCGTTCGATTTCAGCCACCGTAATTTCATCATTCCGTTTGACAATCAGCTCTTCGCCCAACACACCCAAATATTGCACCAAATTGTACGTAAACGAATCGTAATTATCAATCATGACGATCATCAATTCTCACCTCGTGCTCAAAAATAATGCCTCTGCTTCGCTCAGCTCTTTCGCTTTCCAAAGGGCGGCCGCTTTCTTTACACATTCCTTGTACTCATGCTCCGGGTTGGAGTCGATGACGATGCCCGCCCCTGCTTGGACATGCGCCAATCCATCTTTGACGACCATCGTGCGAATGGCGATGTTGAGCTCCATGTTGCCTTGAAAATCGATCCAACCGATCGAACCCGTATACAAGCCGCGGCGAACCGGCTCCAGCTCTTCAATAATTTCCATTGTTCGCACTTTGGGGGCGCCGGTGATCGTCCCGCCGGGGAACATGGCGCGAATGACGGAAAACGCATCGTGCTCCGGCGCCATCGTGCCGGATACGTGAGAAACGATATGCATCACGTGAGAATACTTTTCGATAGTCATCCATTCGTCCACCCGAACCGTCCCGTAGGCACAGACGCGCCCAAGGTCGTTCCGTTCGAGATCAACGAGCATGGCGTGCTCGGCCCGCTCTTTTTCACTCGCCAGCAACTTGCGGGCAATTTGTTCATCCTCTGCCGCCGTCCGACCGCGCGAACGTGTGCCGGCAATCGGCCGCGTCTCAAGGCGCCATCCCCGCTTGCGGACGAGCAACTCCGGCGAGCCGCTGACCACTTGAAACTCCGGGGTGTGCAAATACGCCATATAAGGGGATGGATTTAGAGCCCGCAACTGTTTGTAGACGGCAAATGGGTGTGTCAACAGCGGCTGCGACTGGCGCACCGATAGGTTGACTTGAAACACGTCACCCGCCGCAATATAGCGCTGCACGCGGCGAACCGCCTCCATAAACCGCTCTTTTGTCATTGACATAGATGGCGTCGCTCTCGAGGCGGCAAACGGCCAAACAGGGGATTCCGTCCAGTCCTCGAGCCACATCCGCGCCTGCTCCTCAAGCCGCTGCTTGGCATCGTCTTCCTCCCCTTCATTCGCATAGGCAAGCAAATGAAGCTGTTCCGTTTGGTGGTCATAAATCGCTACGTCATCAAAGAGAAAAAAATACAAAAACGGCAGTCGCAAATCATCTTGCGCGAGCACCGGGAGCCGTTCTAAATAACGAACGGCATCATAGCTAACGAAACCGATCAGCCCGCCTTGGCAAGGCAGCGAGTCGCCTTCATCCGACACGGCGAACGAGCGAAACCATTGCCGGAGCCCTTCAAGCGGCGAGCCATCGAGCACCGTTTCATCCTCGCGCTGCTTGATGAGGAGCCGCCGCTCATCAGCGCGGATCACTCCGATCGGGTCAAGGCCGATCACGCTATACCTTCCCCCTTGACCGCTCTCCAACAACACATGATGAGACCGGCCATAGGCCAGCCGCTCATACTGGCGGAACCAATCCCGCCCGCGATAGTCGATCGTTCGTTTCAGTCGCCTGCGCCGCTGCTTCATCCTTGTCAGCTCCTTATGGTGTCCATCGTTACTCTTATTGTACAATGATTCGCTGTTCCGGTCATCCTCCCTATAAAAAATTCGACAGGGTCGCCCCTGCCGAGAAACGCTAGTCTTATTCTTCGAACTGATAAAGAGGAGTGCTCAAATAACGTTCGCCGTTGCTCGGGATGATGGCGAGCACTTTTTTCCCTTTGCCGAGCTCTTTCGCCACTTTCAATGCCGCATGAATCGCGGCGCCAGACGAAATTCCGCCGAGAATGCCTTCCTCGCGAGCCGCGCGGCGGGCCGCCGCAAACGCTTCTTCCGTAGTCACCGTGATCACTTCGTCGTAAATGCTTGTATCTAAAATATCCGGAATAAACCCGGCTCCAATTCCTTGGATTTTATGCGGACCCGGTTTGCCGCCAGACAACACCGGCGAATCGGCCGGTTCAACGGCATAAATTTTAATGTTCGGATACGCCTCGCGCAATACTTTTCCAGCACCTGTAATCGTTCCGCCCGTGCCGATGCCGGCGACAAACGCATCGAGCTGGTCGCCCATTTGCTCCACGATCTCTTTGCCGGTCGTCAAGCGATGAATTTCCGGGTTCGCTTCGTTTTTAAATTGCTGCGGCATAAAGTAGCCGTGCTCGCGGACGAGCTCTTCCGCCTTGGCGATGGCGCCGCGCATCCCTTGTGCGCCGGGTGTGAGCACAAGCTCGGCCCCATACGCCCGCAGCAGGTTGCGGCGCTCCAAGCTCATCGTATCCGGCATGACCAAGACCGCCTTATACCCTTTCGCCGCCGCGACCATCGCCAAACCGATCCCAGTGTTGCCGCTTGTCGGCTCAACGATCGTATCGCCCGGCTTCAGCTTGCCTGCTTTTTCCGCCGCTTCAATCATCGCCAGCGCAATCCGGTCTTTGACGCTGCTGCCCGGGTTCATAAATTCCAGCTTCAAGTACACGTCCGCGCTGTCTTCATCGACGATGCGGTTCAATTTCACGGCCGGCGTATCGCCGATCAATTCCGTGATCGAGTTGACTGTGCGTGCCATGATTCCACCCCTAATCCCGATTAATTTTATCGAATTTGTTTCCAATGTATCAGTTATTGGCGTAATTGTCAATCATTTTGATGTTTTCATCCTTTTTTGGCGAGTTGCTTGAGCTGCTCCAGTTCCTCTTTGGTAAAATGATATGCTTCGTTGCAAAAATGGCATGAAGCCTCGGCCTTGCCTTCTTTGTCAATGATGTCTTGGATTTCATCAGCCCCTAGGCTGATCAAGGCGTCCGCAATCCGCTCGCGCGAACAGCGGCAAGCGAAAGACACCGGCATCGTTTCGAGCACCCGCACGCCGCCATCGCCGAGCAGCTGTTCGAGCATCTGCTCCGGGCTGAGCCCGCTTTCAATCATGCGCGACACGGGCGGAATTTGTTTCAATCGCTCTTCAATGCGGGTGATCGTACGCTCGTCCGTTCCGGGCATTAACTGGATGATAAAACCTCCCGCCGCCCGAATCGTATGATCGGAATTGACGAGCACACCTACGCCGACCGATGACGGAATTTGCTCGGACGAAGCAAAATAATACGTAAAATCATCGCCGAGCTCCCCGGAAACAAGCGGCACTTGTCCGGTGAAAAAGTCACGCAGGCCTAAATCTTTCACGACCGTCAACATCCCATTTTTGCCAACCGCCCGCGCCACATCGAGCTTCCCATGCTCATTCAGTTCAAAATGGACATGCGGGTTTGTCACATAGCCACGCACTTCCCCTTTGGCGTTGCTGTCGACCAAAATGATGCCGATCGGGCCGCCGCCGTCAATTTTTATCGTCAACGTTTCCTCGCCTTTCAGCATCGCCCCCATCATGACGCCGGCGGTCAACGCCCGGCCGAGGGCCGCTGAGGCGGTCGGCCACGTCTGGTGGCGGCGTTGCGCTTCGGCAACCGTCTCCGTTGTCCTTGCCGCATACGCCCTCACTTGTCCATCATAAGCGAGCGCTTTCACTAAATAATCGTTCATCTCCATCAAGCCTTTCATCCTTTTTTCTCTATATTTTTCTCATACAACAATTTCAGTCCTGTCAGCGTTAAAAACGGATCCACGACATCAATGACGTCCGACTCGCTGGCAATGAGCGGAGCGAGACCACCGGTCGCAATCACCTTTGGCGGAACTTTGCTTTTGGCTTTCATTCGGGAAACGATCCCTTCCACCTGCCCAACGTAACCGTACACGATGCCCGCCTGCATGGCGCTGACTGTATTTTTGCCAACAATATCGTCCGGACGGGCGATTTCAATACGCGGCAACTTCGCCGCCCGCGCGAACAGCGCTTCGGTTGAGATCATAATTCCCGGGGCAATGGCCCCTCCCATATATTGTTTATGTTCATTAATGTAACAATACGTCGTCGCCGTGCCAAAATCAACGATGATGAGCGGACTGCCGTACAGGTGGATGCCGGCGACCGCATTGACAATTCGGTCAGCTCCGACTTCGCGTGGGTTTTCGTATTTGATGTCAAGCCCGGTTTTAATGCCGGGACCAACAATCAGCGGCTTAATATGAAAATATTTTACGCACATCCGCTCAAGAGCGAACATGATCGGCGGCACCACCGATGAGATGATGATGCCATGAATGTCGGAAAACTGAAGACCGACATGGTTGAAAAGCGACTTGATCGTCATGCCGTACTCGTCTTCCGTCTTCGCCCGGTTCGTCTCAATGCGCCAATGGTGCCTCAGTTCATCGCCGTCGTAAACTCCTAACACCGTGTTTGTATTGCCGACATCCAAGACAAAAATCATCGCTTCATTCCTCACTTTTCACAAATAAAATTCCCCTCTCTATCATATCATAATTGCCGCCAAAAAGCCGGCTCTCTTCCCGGCGCAGCGGCAAAAAAAAGAGATGCCTCCAAAACAGAGACATCCGCTCTCATTCGTCTTTCTTTTGAATGTTGATTTTGACATCCCCGGTCTCGTCGCGCCCTTTGCGGTCTGGCGGCAACGTACCGTGTTCAAACAAATGCTTGATTTGTTCGGCATCGAGCGTCTCGACTTCCAACAAGGTATTGGCGATCAAATCCAATTTATCCCGGTACTCGGTCAAAATTTGTTTCGCTTTGTCGTAGCATTCCTTGATGATGCGTTGAATCTCTAGGTCAATTTCATACGCGATCTTGTCGCTGTAGTTTTGTTCGTTATGCAAATCGCGGCCTAAAAACACTTGCCCGCTCGGTTGGCCAAATTGAAGCGGTCCGAGCTTTTCGCTCATGCCAAACTCCGTCACCATGCGGCGCGCGATGTTCGTCGCCCGTTGGAAATCGTTGTGGGCTCCGGTGCTTACTTCGTTGAACACAATTTCCTCGGCAACGCGCCCGCCGAGCAACCCGGTGATCTTATCCATGAGTTCGGCTTTCGTCATAAAGTAGCGGTCTTCTTTCGGCAACATGACCGCATAGCCGCCGGCTTGGCCGCGCGGAACGATCGTCACTTTGTGCACCATTTCCGCATCGGCGAGCACCATGCCGATCACCGTATGGCCGGCCTCGTGAAACGCGACGATGCGCCGTTCTTTTTCGGAAATGACGCGGCTTTTCTTCGCCGGTCCGGCAATTACCCGGTCCGTCGCCTCATCGATGTCGCTCATATCGATTTTCTTTTTGTTGCGGCGCGCAGCTACAAGCGCCGCTTCATTGAGCAGATTTTCCAAATCGGCGCCGGAAAATCCCGGTGTCCGCATGGCGATCGTCTTCAAGTCAACCGATTCATCGAGCGGCTTGTTTCGGGCATGCACGCGCAACACCGCTTCGCGCCCTTTGACATCCGGCCGGTCGACAGTGATTTGCCGGTCGAAACGGCCCGGCCGCAACAGCGCTGGGTCTAAAATGTCCGGTCGGTTCGTCGCCGCGATAATGATGATCCCTTCGTTGCCGTTAAAGCCGTCCATTTCGACAAGCAGTTGGTTGAGCGTCTGCTCGCGCTCATCGTGGCCACCGCCAAGACCGGCGCCGCGCTGGCGGCCCACGGCGTCAATTTCATCAATGAAGATGATGCACGGCGCATTTTTTTTCGCCGTTTCAAATAAGTCGCGCACGCGCGAGGCGCCGACCCCGACGAACATTTCTACAAAGTCCGACCCGCTGATCGAGAAAAACGGCACGCCCGCCTCCCCTGCGACCGCGCGCGCCAGCAGCGTTTTCCCTGTCCCCGGCGGCCCAACAAGCAGCACTCCTTTTGGAATGCGGGCGCCGAGCTCCGCAAATTTGCGCGGGTCTTTCAAAAACTCAACGATTTCGACGAGTTCCTCTTTTTCCTCGTCCGCCCCAGCCACATCCCGGAAACGGACTTTCCGCTTGTCATCCGTATACAGCCGCGCCCGGCTTTTGCCGAAATTCATCACCCGGCTGCCGCCGCCTTGCGCTTGATTCAGCAAGAAGAAAAACAAAATAAACATGATGACAAACGGGAGGATGGAGGTAAAGAACGTCACCCATCCGCTCGTTTCATCCGCCGGCACCACTTCCACCCGCGTTCGCGCCGCCGCAGCGTCAATGCGGTCAAGCACTTTATCGCTGTTCACGACATAGGTGGAAAAATACTGCCCCTCATTATATGTTCTCAATCGCCCTTTAATTTCATATACGCCGCGCTCCGGCTTAATGGAAAACGATTCAACATCCCCGTTTTCCAGATGAGTGATAAACCTATCGTACGTCATCGGCTCCGTCCGCTGATTCGTTCCGTTAAAAAAGCTGACAACGCCGATCACGACGAGGAAAATCAGCAAATAAAAGATGGTGTTGCGGAAAATCCGGTTCATTGCTTGCCTCCTCCCATATGAAACACACTATACTCAATACTATCATAGAAATTTGCTGAAATACAAACAATTCGGCCGGCGCGCAACAACGGTTCTACTTCTGGTACACTTCCGGCTTCAAGACGCCGATAAACGGGAGGTTGCGGTATTTTTCCGCGTAATCGAGCCCATAGCCGACGACGAATTCATCCGGGACGGTAAATCCGGTGTAATCGGCTTGAATGTTCGCCTTCCGCCCAGACGGCTTGTCAAGAAGCGTGACGATTTTGATCGAATTCGCCTTCCGGTAGCGGAACAAGTCAACGAGATAGCTGAGCGTCAGCCCGCTGTCAATAATGTCTTCAATGATTAAAATGTCGCGCCCTTCCACTGACGTGTTCAAGTCTTTGACGATTTTCACTTCGCCGGATGAAACCGTCGCATGGCCGTAACTTGACACATCCATAAAATCCATTTCCAAATATGTATCGATATGCTTAAGCAAATCGGCCATAAATGGCATCGCTCCTTTGAGGACGCCGACAGCGAGCGGAAAACGGCCTTCATATTCTTCGGTCAACAGACGGCCAAGTTCCCTGACTTTTGCCTGAATTTCCTCTTCCGTAATCAGCACTTTTTGGATATCGTCTTTCATCCCCATCTTTTTTCCTCCTAGCTGTTCATCGCCTGATAGTGCAACAAAATATATGGGCCTTTCCCTTGGTTTTTCGCTTCAAAAGCCGACTTTTTCAGGCCGGGCACCCAAAGGACGCGGCCGTCGGCATCTTCCACCACCGGCCAGCAATCCCTCTCCATCCGCGGAACTTTCGCTTCAATGAAAATTTCCTTCAGCTTTTTCGTCCCTCCCGTTCCTTTCAGCACCATGCGGTCGCCGTGACGGCGCGTCCGCACGTAAAGCGGCAACGCGATGGAAGCGGGATCGATGATGAACACGTCTTTGCCCGCCTGCTTTCCCGGATAGTGTTCCCGAAATTCACTGACAATTGCGCGCCCGTTTGGGAGAGGCAATCGCGCCGGAACGGGCAGCTCGAACCGATACCCTTTTCCGCCCAGTTTTTGGCCGAAGGTGAACAAGCAGCGGTCATACGAACGAACCGCTTGCAGCCCTTGCGGCAAATCAAGCGTCCCGGAAGGTTGGCCGCTTTCACAAAGCATCAGTATATGATGGATATGTACAGATGTCAACGCTGGCGGAACGCCGCCATAAAGACGGAGTAGCAGCTCTTGCAGCGCCCGGCGTTGCAGCGGTCGGGGCAGCGCTAAAAACGGGCCGATGCGAAGCACGACATCGCCAAGCTCGTTTTCCATTACTTTATTCAGCGCCTCTGACGCCAATTCCTCTAAAAACCGTTCATCTTCCGCCATCATTTCGCTATATTGCTGAAAGCGTTCGTGCAGGCGCGGATTTTCCTGCCGCAGCAGCGGGATAATATGATGACGGAACCGATTGCGCGTATAGTCGTCCTTTTCATTGCTCGGATCGCGCCGCGGGGCCAATCCTTCTTTGGCGCAATAGTCTTCGATTTCGGCGCGGCTGACGGCCAAAAGCGGGCGGATGAGATCGCCTCCTTGAAACGGCCGCTTCACCGGTATGCCGGCGTACCCTTTGCTCGTGCTACCGCGGACGAGCCGCATCAAAATTGTTTCGACTTGATCATCGCCATGATGGCCTAACGCGAGGTACTGAGCCTGATGTTTTTCCATCAATTTGGCGAAAAAATCGTAACGGCAGCGGCGCGCCGCTTCTTGGGCGCCCATGCCCATGCGCCGCTGAAACGCTCGAACATCGATTTGCGCCGCCTCACATACAATACGATGCTGGGCACAAAAATGTTTCACAAACTCCATGTCTTCTTCTGATTCCCGGCCGCGAAACATATGGTCGACATGGGCAGCGACAAGCCGCAGCTTCCGCTCGCCGCGAAGCGAAAGCAAAACATGCAGCAACGCGAGCGAATCAGGCCCCCCGGAGACGCCGACAATGACCGTCGTTCCTTCGGCAAGCAGCCGATGCTTGTCGATAAACGCACGCACTTTCTCGATCATCGATAAAACCCTTCTTCACCCTTTTAGCTTCATCGTAACACGTTCATCTTATTTTCTCAAAACTTCCGTTTGCTGATCGTTACATTGACAGCTGCCGATAAATATAAAAGCCATAGAGGCCAAGCAATAAGGCGGCAATCAGGACGGTCTCCACTACCCCTCTCGCTTTGCGGCGCCTATTCGTTCGCCGGCTAGGTCGGCGGCTCGGCGCTGTCTGGCGACGAACGTTGTGGGTGGTTGGCCGATGCGCGGAAGCGGCCAATAAGTCGCGGCGCATCTCGGCCGCCTTTGCATATCGGCCGTCAAGCGCCTTTTGCAGCACTTCCTTATAGCGTGAAAGAAAACGGTCCGCTTCAATGAGGGCAAAAAGCTGCGCCCGTCCGTTCCCCTTTTTTTCTATCGGACCTGGGTAACAAGAAGCTATCATCACCATGGCGGCGGCAAACAAGTCGTACGACGGTTCGGCTTTGCGCGATCCAAGCCCCCAGTAACCGCGGTCGTACAATTCGGTGAACTCTTTGACCGCCCTGCCCTGCAGCGTCGTCCCTCCTACGTCCAATAGCCGAACCGAAGGCGGAGGGCCGGTGACCATTAAATTGTCCGGCTTTAAATCACCGAACACCCAGCCTTCTTCATGCAGCCGCTCGAGCACCGACAACAGCTGCACGAGCAGCACGGGCGCCCACTCTTTTCCGTGGCGGCGGACAAAAACCGTGAACGGCTCTCCTTCAATATACTCCATGACGTAAAACGGAATCGTGCCTCGGGCGAATGGGCTCGGCCAGTCATCGGCTTCCAGCAAAGAAGGCCCGAGGGCGGCTCCCTGGACCTTGGAAAAGCGGCGCAATATATTCATTTCCGACGCCAATGACGCGTAATCATCGCTCAATTTGACAGCGACCCGATTCCGCCCGTTCTCCGCCAAATAGACAACGCCGTTGGCCCCGCTGCCAAGCCGCCGCAGCAGCCGATACGAATGGCCGTGCCATTTGCCGGTGATGATCGTACCCGGCGGCAAGCTACAAAGATGACTCTTCCACGTATGGCTCATCGCCATGGCCGATCCAGCTCCTTAGCGACCGTTTTCGCTCAAAATAGGCGATCGCTTCGCGCAGCGCCGGCCCGGTCGGCGTCAGTCCGCCCGATGCCAGCTTCGGAAAAATCGCCGATAACTCCTCCATTCTCGGCGTCCAGTCGACCATTTTTTCCACATGCGATCGTTTTCCCGGGAAAATCAAGACCGAAAACCGATTGGTGCCCATGCGCGCGTTTAAACTGAGCGACAAATCGACGAGCGCCTCCTTGACGGTCGGCAGTTTCGTTTTCATGCTTCCGCTTGTGTCGATTAAAATCAGCACCTCAAGTGCGACCGTTTCCCCGAGCTCATCGACGACTTCCATCACTTGGCCGCGCTTGTCCGGCGGCAAATCCTCGAGCGAAGCGTTCGAGCCTAAAATTTGCTTCAGCTCGCGATTGACGAGCCCTTGCAGCGTCTGGGTCATCGCTTGGCGCGTCACCATTTGCACCGTCTGCGACAGCTGCTTCGCATATACAATTTGACTCATGCCGCCGCCGGCGGCCGCGATCGCCTCGATTTCCCGGCGGCCGTTTTCATCGATTGTATCTTGATCCAACACGCCAATCACGTTCACGGTAATCCCTTGCTCGCGGGCGAGCGCCGCCATGGCGGCCGGGTCCTCGCCATGATTGGAACAACCATCGGTAATGAGCAAAATTTGCCGCAATGTTCCTGTTCGCACGTTCGTTCCCCCTCCTTGACGAATGTATTACCATCATCGCCGCAGGGAACGGTTTTTATACCCCGACTACTGCGCCTTTTTCATGTACATATAAGCGGGAATGGTCGCCCATTTCGGAGTGTTGTGTCGGACTTTGGCAACGACGACCGTCATGTCATCTTCAATTTCCCCTCCGCATTGCCGGATCACTTCCTCCATAATCACATCGGCCACTTCCTGCGGATCGTTCGTTTTCAATTCTTGAATTTTCCGCTTCATCCATAGATCGTGGTTTTCCACATTGATCGGCCCTTCAAACACGCCATCGCTCATCATAATGAGCAAATCGCCGGATTTCAGCTGCTCGGTGACCACGTCAAACTCCACTTCTTTAATAATCCCCATTGGCAAATTGCTCGCTTCCACCTTCATCACTTTGTTGCCGCGCTTAATGAAGCTCGGTGTCGAACCGATTTTCAAAAACTTGGTCGTTGCGTCTTGCAAGTCGATGATCGCCAAATCGAGCGTCGCATACATATCTTCGGTCGTCCGCAACGCTAAGATTGAATTGATCGACTTAATCGCAATCGATTCATCCATTCCCGTCTGCAAAATTTTTTGCAACAGGCGCAGTGTTTCGCGACTTTCATAATGCGCCCGCTGGCCGTTGCCCATGCCATCGCTGATGGCGACCGCGTATTTGCCGGTCGCAAGCTCAATCGTTGCATAGCTGTCACCGGAAATGAATCCTCCGCCTTTTGCCGCGAACGCGACGCCCGTTTCGACGACGAACGCCTTTGTCGAACCGAAAGCGACGCGGCAATACCCGTTCGGATAGGCGGCGCACTCCTCGCGCTTGACAACGATCGTCTCGCCGAGAATATCGGACAGCATCGGGGCGATCAGCTTTTCGCACTCGCCGCGCCCTTCACAATACGGAATGCTCATTTCAATGTCGATATTTCCTTTTTCTAAGCTGTAAATGTCAACATGTCCGACTTCGACGCCAAACTCTTGCAGCGCGTGATAAATTTGTTCTTCCTGCAAGTAATGATTTTCCTGTTCTTTTTGCATTTCTTTGGCGAAATCATCCATGACCTGTGAAACGCCTAGCAGCTGCTCCGCCACTAGTTTCCGGCTTTCATGGATTTGCCGTTTGAGCCTGCGGTTCGCCTGATAGGTGACCATTTCCTTTTCAATGGCATCAACGACTTTGCCCGCCTTGACGCAGTACCGCTCCCACTCGCGCATCAACGACTGGTTTTGTCCGATCGTTTGTTCATCCGCTTCACGCATCATTTGTTTCATATAGGTATACGTCGTATGAAAGTTGTCGGCCCAGCATTGCACTTTCTTAAAGCACGTTTGGCATGTCTTTTCCGTAATGTCGCTGAGAAAGTAATCGACCTCGCGCTCCTCATATTCAGCCGCCTCCCTTAATGGCTCGGGGGAAAAACTTTCCGCCAGCGCCTGAAAGACGTTCGAAAACTGATAAACGCGCTGTGCCGTCATATCGCGAATTTTGCGGACGTATTGCTGCTGTTCGTTCACATATTCGGCGGTACCAGGGATGTGTTTCGCCATTTTCTCCGTCAGCGAACGGGGGGTGGCGAAAAACAGCGCGGCAGCGATGAGCGACTCCAAAAGCGTCGGCATGATCTCGGCCTTCCCTGATCCGTACAAGCCGAGCAATAAGGTGGCAATGAGTAGGCCGAGCGCAACCCCCGGCTTTTTCCCCTCCTTTAACAGCCCGCCAAGCAACCCCGCAAACGCCAGCAAACTCATTTCTGACAAATTGCCGACATTGGCTAAGCTCAAAACGAGACCGGTGACGACGCCGACGGTCGAGCCGGTCGCTGCTCCAGCTACAAACGCAAATAATAACACAAGATAGCGCGATGCCACATGCTCGAGCGCCAACCCCGACAGCGTCCAGCCGATCATTCCCGTCAGCATGGAGGCGAGCAAAATAATCAAGGAAATGATCTCTTCCGCTCGCAGCGTATGTCGATGTTTCCGCGCAGCCAACAGCGGAATGCTCTGCATGAAAATCAATGTCAAGACGAGCGACAGCCCGGCTTCGACCACAGCCATCGCCACGTCGTAAGCCGTCCGCTCCCCAAGCCAATAATAAGAGATGAGCCATTTAGCGGAAAACGACAGCACAAATACAACAAACGGAACGATTTTCAGCGACTCGCTAATCACCTTTCGCACCCAGCCATAAATCAGCAGGAACGCAAACATGGATAAGCCGACAAACAGCGCAGCGTCAAACGACAATGTCAAAGCGCCGGCCAGCAAGGAAACGAAGGCAAAAGCCGCCTTGTCACGGCGCAGCATATAGACCGACACAAAAAACGGCAAGGCAAACGGTGTCAGTTTTGATAAGATGAGGGCTCGTCCAAGCAAAAAGCCGACAAGAAGAAGCAAAAAGCCTTGATGAACGAACAGATGGCCAAGACGCAACTTCACATGACGCATCCAACGCGACACCGTCGCCTGCGTTTCGTTCATCGGCACTTCCGAAATGCGACGCACCGTCCCTCTTTCCGCTCTTTCCATTTCCGATCCTCTCCTTTTCCTTTCTATTACCCCCTATTATATCGCTTCAATTGTCAGAAATTTGTCAAAACAAAAGAGAAAAATCAAAAATCGTTCGACGTTTTCTACGGAAAACCGCCGCCGATGCCCCTCTTCCGACAGCAGAAGACAAAAAAGAAAACGAGCATGTCGCTTGATAGCGCATGCTCGTTTTCCATGACCCGTACGGGATTCGAACCCGTGTTACCGCCGTGAAAGGGCGGTGTCTTAACCACTTGACCAACGGGCCGTTTTGTATGAGATTTGGTGGCGGTGGAGGGGATCGAACCCCCGACCTCACGGGTATGAACCGTACGCTCTAGCCAGCTGAGCTACACCGCCTCGTGCAACAGTTACTATCATAACGAAGAAGACGACCGTTGTCAATACACATAAGCGAAAAAGGTGAATGGAAAATACATCCTGTTGTTGGCCGCGCGAAACAAAAAGCATCCATATCCGATGGATGCTTGTAGATTCCGCTTTTCGTGATCGTTCCCATCGCAGTCTTTCAGCAGCAAGTTACCCTCGTCTCGCCCCACGACCTCCCCGCTTTGATTCGGTATGACGGCGCAGCGATGCCAACCGGTCTTCACTCTCTTTCAAAAAACGGCTGATTTTTTGTTCAAGGCTGTCCGCTGCGGAGCGATCGTGGCCCCGATGGCGCGGCCGCTGCGAAGAAGGCGTGTCTTTGGCTTTGCGAATCGATAAGCCGATTTTTCCATCTTGACCGACGTTGATCACTTTCACGTACACGAGATCGCCGACTTTTAAATGGTCGTTGATGTCCTTGACATAGTTGTCGGCCACTTCGCTAATGTGAACGAGTCCCGTGACCCCCTCCGGCAGCTCCACAAACGCCCCAAATTTCGTAATGCCTGTGACTTTGCCTTGTAACTTGCTGCCTACTTCAATCGACATAAAAAAAGTGCTCCTCCTTAAAACGCTTGAAATATGATGTTTCTTTCATTATAGCGAATGGGAAAAATGCGTGTCAATATGACGAACGCCCGTATAAAACGGGCATGGATGAACATCATTATTTTTCCGGCAGGACGAAAATGATTTCTCCGTCTTTCGATAAATAATATTTTTTTCGCGCTAGCTCAGCGATATAGTCATCATCATGCAGCCTTTTTATCTCTTTTTTCAGCTGCTTCTCCTGCCGCTGAAGCTCCGCCAGCTGCTCCTGCAGCTTTCGCTCTTCGGTCCGTTTCGCATCGATCGCTTTCGCTTGGGAGTGCAACAAATACATAAGGCCGGAAGCGAGCAATGCCAACAATACGGACCAAAAGGCCAAGCGTACGGCCACCGCCCGCCGCCTTCTTGCCGCCCGCTGCTTTTTCTCCTCCTGCTTAGCCGTGTACATCGATGGGAGCTTTGTCACATTCATATTCCGGGGCACGTTCATTGCCTTTGCACCTCTTTACTTTCGCCATTTCGCAAGCCACATGCCTATTTTCTCTTTTGTATTCTCGATTTGTCCAGCAAATCCTTTGAAAGGGCGCAAAATTTTTGCCACCATCGCCCGTCGGGGAGGCGGCATGCGGCGCCAAATGCTCATGGCCGCCCAAACGAACGGGGCAAGCAGCAGCCGAATCGTCCTCCAGACGGCGAGCAGGCCGAACCGGGTCGCCCAAACGAGCAGCCGAAAGACAAACAAAAGCAGCGCAAGTCCGATCTGTCCAACGAAAACGAGCGGGCGAACGACGACGGCGCGGAACAGTTCAGCAAGCGCCTGTCCAACCCTTGCCGCCAACCAAATGAGCCGCTCCAACAGTCGAACATACGATGAACGGAGCAAGCTTTGGTAGGCGGCATACCCGCACAAAAGGGCGAGAAACAAATAAAAGCGAAGCTCGCCTTCATTGACGAGCAGCAGCACGTAAAACACGAACAGCGCCTGCACGACCCAGAACAGCACATCGTTCACAAACACGAGCCAATGCGCCCGCTCATGCCGCTTGAAAAGGCGGCTGTACGTATCGAACGCCATGCCGATCCAGCCCCCCATGCCGATCATCGCCAGCATGGTGTAAAACTGGATGCTTATGCTCATTTGAACAACTTGCTAAAGAACCCTTTAGCCTTCTCCTGATGGTCGTCTAAATACACAAGGTCAAAAATGCGGCCTTTGATCGAAACGACGCCTTTTTCCACGTCCAAATTTTTCATTTGCAAGTTTTGCCCGCGGATGGCCAAAAAGCCCATGACGGTTTCAAGCAAAAACTCTTCATTATCAAAGCTCTCGACTTGTTTCACCCCAGTGATGTCGAGAAGACGCCGGCCGCGCATGATCACATCATGTTCTTGGACCGGACCTTTATTCGCGCTTGTGCTAAATTCATCATGTCGATTCATGCTCATCATCCCCCGCATTTCCATATTGGTCATGAAAGCCGGCACATTCGCTGTTTGTACCATATGTATGTCAGCAGGGGACGGTTTAGAACAAGCCTGCAAACCAAATTAGACGCCATCCTGTTCCGGTTCGGGCGGCTCGTTCGTCAATTCCGTCAAGGCGTTTCAGCTTCAAACCAAATTAGACGTCATCCTGTTCCGGTTCGGGGGCGGTCCGCTCTTCGCGAATGAGTTCGTACAGTTCGGCAGCCTCCTCTTTTTTCGCTGTTTCTTTGACTGCGGTCACTTTTACCGTTACCCGTTTTTGCCCGAATTGAATCGTCAGTTCATCGCCAATTTTGACGTCCGAACTCGCCTTGGCGACATGGCCGTTAATCCATACCCGCCCTTGATCTGCCACTTCTTTGGCGAGCGTGCGGCGCTTTACGAGCCG
Source organism: Geobacillus sp. C56-T2 (assembly GCF_007829715.1). Lineage (NCBI taxonomy): Bacteria > Bacillati > Bacillota > Bacilli > Caryophanales > Anoxybacillaceae > Geobacillus > Geobacillus sp. C56-T2. The sequence goes on along the minus strand of NZ_VJWB01000001.1, from coordinate 66,714 downwards.
GGAGACTTTCAAAAACTTATCCAAGCGCATGATCATCCCTCCTGCCGTTCTTGTTCTTTTGCTTCATCCCAAAAACGATCGAGCTCAGCGAGCGAAAATGAAGCGATCGGCCGGCCGCTTTTCCGCACTTGTTCCTCGATGTAAGCAAAGCGGCGAGCAAATTTATCATTCGCCATTTGCAACGCTTCTTCCGGCTGAATGTCATAGTGGCGGGCGAGATTGATAAGGGCAAACAGCCAATCGCCGAATTCGCCGATCAGCTCGTTCCGGCGGGCGCCGGACGCTGCCGCGCGAAATTCAGCCATTTCTTCTTCGACTTTTTTCCATATCGGAGCGGCGTCGTCCCAGTCAAATCCGGCTTTGGCTGCCTGTTTCTGCAGTTCGTACGCCCGCATCGTCCCCGGCAAGCTTTTTGGAATATCAGCCAAGATCGATTTCGCCCTCTCGCTCCCTTTTTCCTTCTGCTTGATCGCTTCCCAATTCTCAACCACTTGTTCCGCCGTCTCGGCCGTCGCATCGCCAAATACGTGCGGATGGCGACGAATCATTTTGGCCGTCAACGTGCGGATCACGTCATCGATCGAAAACTGTCCACGGTCAGCGCCGATTTGCGCATGAAGCATCACCTGCAGCAACACGTCGCCGAGTTCTTCGACCATATGGTCATCATCGTTTTCATCAATCGCTTCCAGCAGCTCATACGCTTCCTCTAGCAAATAACGTTTCAATGAGGCATGTGTCTGCTTCCGATCCCACGGACAGCCGTTCGGCCCCCTCAGTGCGGCGATGACGCGGCGCAGCGTCTCAAACCGGTGATAAAGAAGGGATTCATCTTGAACCGGCGGGACATAAACGCTTGTCAAATTGTCGAGCGCTGTCTGCCGGTCTAGTTCGTAGAGCGGCACGCGTTTCACCTGCTCCGCTGTCGTTCCCGCTGCGGTGACGATATAGACCGGATATTCGTCGGGAAGCTGTTCCATTAAAGACAGCTTCACATTCGAAGCGACGAACGAATCATAGACTTGGCAAAAGACGGCGTGAAGCGATGGCGACCACTCGTCACCGCGGAAAGCGGTCGCGTCAAGCAATTGAAATCCTTCAACCGGATCAATGCGCAACGCGGCAAACAAAGCATCCAAAAAACTTTGCCCACCTTCAATGACAACCCGGCAGGCGCCGCTCTGTTCCGCTTCAAACAGAAGCTGTACCGTCCGTTCGGCAACGAGCGGGTGGCCGGGGACGGCGTAAAACACATCGCCGCGCTTCGCTTCGTCCGTCAATCGCTTGGCGATTTCTGCATACACATCGGCAAACTGCCCGTGCTTTTCATACACATCATCAAATGACACAAACGCGATTCCTTCTTCTCTCAGCCCTTTGACAGCCGGGTGTTCCTTCGTTCGCAAAAAGAGCGGATGCACCCGCTTCAGCTTTCGATAAATGCCGACCGGAAGCTGTTCAAAATCCCCGGCGCCGAGCCCGAAAACATGAATCGTATTCATCGCCACTCACTTTCCTCCTATCCGTAAACGAAATGAGCTGACAAACGGCAGCATCGACCATTCCCGTTCAGAAAACGCGCGGCTTTTCACGATGCACGCCACATACACGGCCGCGCCAATGGCGGAGCCGCCAAGCGCTGCGACCGCCGCCCATAGACGTCCGTCGAAAGCAGACGTCAACACCCATAGATAACCTCGGAGCACAATGACCATCACCGCTGCCGCCTTCACGATCGGAAACGCGCAGCGATAGCCGGCCGCCCGACACTCTCGCGGCAACGCCGCGTACAAAAAGGCGGCCATCAGCGCGTAGGCCCCCGTCGTAGCGGCAGCCGCACCAAGCGCTCCCCATAGCGGAACAAACCAATGCATGAGCGCCATTTTTCCCGCCACGCCGATCGCCACTCCAACAGCCGCGACCCGCTCCTTCCCGATTCCTTGCAGGAGCGCTGAAGCGGTCAGCGCGATGGTGGTGAAAAAAACAGAGGCGGACAGCACGGCAAGAAGCAGCGAGCCGTGAGTGTTTTCAAACAACATTTGATTGATTGGACGAATGAGACAAACGAGCCCGAGCGAAGCACCAGCGCCGATGACGGCGGCAATCCGGATCGCCAACGCTCCATGAGCGGTCGCGTCGTCCGGCCGGCGCGCGCCCGAAATCAACGGAACGAGCGCCAATGAAAACGACGTGCCGACCACCGTGCCGAGCTGAATGAGCGGCTGTCCACGGTCGTATACTCCTTTCAGCCATTGCCCCTCATTCAGCTTTGTCCCCGCCTCTTTGAGAAGCGGGACGAACAAAAACGAATCAACAAGTGGAATGAGTGTCAACGCCATATTCGTCAAACAGACGAGCGAGCCGGCCGTTAACAGATGGCGGGCAAAACGTCGGGTCAAAGCCGGCGGCGCGGGCTCTCTCCAGCCCTGCGGCCTGCGCTGGACGAGAAAGCAAAGCAAAACGAACAGCGCCGCCACCATGCCGGCGAGCGTGCCAGCTATAGCCGCCATGCCGCAGGCGTAATCGTCACCGCCGCGCCGCAGCACCCAATACGACAACCCTAAAATCGCCGTCACCCGCACCGACTGCTCCACCACCTGGGACATCGCCGTCGGCGCCATGTCGTGCCGGCCTTGAAAATATCCGCGCAGCCAAGCGAGCGGTGGAAAGAGCAAAAAGGAAAAAGAAAGCTGCCGCAAAAGCGGTTCCAGCCGCCGGTCGCCCATCCATAAAGCCACCGTCTCCGCCCCGATATACAACAAAGCAAACAGCGCCGCCCCGATCGCCCCGAGCACGAATAAGGCAGCGCGACCGACAGCGGCCGCCCCCGCCGCATCCGGCACCGCCATTCGTTCGGCAATGAGCCGGGAGACAGCGACCGGATAGCCGGTCAGCGAGAGGGCGACGACGATGCCATAAATCGGGTATATTTGTTGATAAATATAAAAACCGATATCGCCAACCATATTTTGGTACGGAATGCGATACAAGGCGCTCAATAGTTTGGTGACCAAAGCAGCCGCGGTCAAAACGGCCGCTCCTTTCCATGCGTTTCCCACTTTTCTCCTCCTCGATGGCAACGGGCGGGCGACACCGCCCAATGCCACGGCTACGCTCGATATTATAACGCAACTTTCGTCCAACAGACAAAAGCGACGGCCGAAATGCGCAGCAGGAAGCACAAAAAAGGCGCCCCAACCGAGGTTGGGGACGCCTTTCCCTCACAGTTCATTTATTGCTCCATTTGTCGAGCCAAAAAGCTGGCCGCCGTTTCAGCTGCTTTATGTTCCACTTCACCAATGGTTTTCTCGCGCGATAAAATGATGACCGCTCCAATCGGATCGCCGTTGGCGACAATCGGGCCAATCGTGTATGATTTCAACGTTTCTGTCATCCCATCCACAAGCTCGACTTCCCCTTCCTCGGTATGAAGGATGGAATGACGGTCTTCCATGGCTTTTTCCACCAACGGGCTGACGCTTTTGTTCATATATTCCTTTTTCGAAACGCCGGCGACAGCGATATACACATCGCGGTCGCAAATGAGCACAGGCTGCCCGAGGCTGTCAAACAGCGCTTCAGCGTACTCTTTCGCAAAGTCGCCTAATTCACTGATCGGCGAATATTTTTTCAAAATGACTTCTCCATCGCGGTCAACAAATATTTCGAGCGGATCCCCTTCACGAATGCGCAGTGTTCTGCGAATTTCTTTCGGAATGACAACCCTTCCTAAATCGTCGATGCGACGAACAATACCGGTTGCTTTCATGCCTTCATATGACCTCACTTTCATCATAGGATTTGAAGGATACTCCGATGAACCCTTGATCATGGGGAATTCACCATTGCTGTCATTAGTATCCTTCATCATCCGCGTTCTATACGTGATGAAAGTGATTTTGGCCATTTTAGATAAAATTGCCCATCCTTCATTATCGCCACATGCAGAAAACGATAAACATGTGAAAACTTTTTCTTAATTATGCCGTCACCGACTTTTCTTGTTCCATCCCGGACAGCCTCCGCAGCGTTTGCTCTAAAATCAACAGCCATTCGTGCGTCTTCATCCCCTTAATATAGAGCACGATTTTCAGCTTGCCTCCGTCCATGCCGAACCCGAACAGGCGCCCATGTTGGCGGCCGATATCCGACAGACGCTGAATCTCCACCGTTTTCGATGACTCTTCTGTAAAGATGATGTCAATTTGCTGCTTATGCTGCTTCAGGGACTCAACGCCCAACTGCTTGGCCAGCACTTTCATCTCAGCGATTTGGAACAAATAGGCGACCTCATCCGGATAATCGCCAAAGCGGTCGACCATTTCTTCTCGCAACGCTTCGACATCCTCAAGCGTCTCGACCGCCTTGAATCGCTTGTACATCTCAATCTTTTGCAACTCATCCGCAATGTATGTGCCCGGAATATAGGCGTCGACTTCGATATCAATGACGACATCCGGCTGCTCATCTTCCCGCTTGATGCCGCGCCGTTTTTCAATCGCCTCTTTCAACATTTGCGAATACAAATCGAATCCGACCGAGTCGATAAAGCCGTGCTGTTCGGCACCGAGAATGTTGCCCGCGCCGCGGATCGACAAATCGCGCATGGCGATTTTAAACCCGGAGCCGAGCTCGGTAAACTCTTTGATGGCTTGCAGCCGCTTTTCCGCCGCTTCGTTGAGCACTTTATCTTTCCGATAGGTGAAATACGCATACGCGACGCGGTTGGAGCGGCCGACGCGCCCGCGCAGCTGGTACAGCTGCGACAGTCCCATGCGGTCGGCGTCATAGACGATGAGCGTGTTGACATTCGGTATATCGATGCCCGTTTCGATGATCGTCGTCGTCACCAGCACATCGTATTGCCCTTCCAAAAACGCCAAAATCGTCGATTCGAGCTCCGTTTCCGACATGCGGCCATGCACGTAAGTGACGCGCGCTTCCGGGACAAGCTGGGCGATTTCTTCCGCTTTCAAGTCGATGTCTTCAATATGGTTGTAAAGGAAAAACACTTGCCCATCGCGGGCGAGCTCGCGTTCAATCGCCTCTTTGACGAGCTCCGGCGTATATTCCATGACATACGTTTGCACCGGGAATCGGTTTTCCGGCGGCGTCTCGATGATCGACAGATCGCGCACCCCGATCATCGACATATGGAGCGTGCGCGGAATCGGCGTCGCCGTTAAGGTGAGCACGTCAATGTTTGCCTTCAGCTGTTTGATTTTTTCTTTATGCGCCACACCAAACCGTTGCTCTTCGTCGATAATGAGCAAGCCTAAATCTTTGAATTTCACGTCTTTCGACAGTAGCCGATGCGTGCCGATGACCATATCAATCGTCCCGTCTTTGAGCCCTTTAATGGTCTCTGCCTGCTGTTTTTTCGTCCGAAACCGATTTAACAGCCCGACGTTGATCGGGAACCCTTGAAACCGTTCGCGCACCGTTTCGTAATGCTGTTGGGCCAAAATCGTCGTCGGCACGAGGAAGGCGACTTGTTTGCCGTCCATAATGGCTTTAAACGCCGCCCGCAGCGCCACTTCCGTTTTCCCGTAGCCGACATCGCCGCAAAGGAGGCGGTCCATCGGTTTGTCGCTCTCCATATCACGCTTGATTTCCTCAATCGAGCGAAGCTGGTCTTCCGTCTCTTGATACGGAAACGCCGCTTCAAATTCGCGCTGCATCTCCGTATCCGGGGAAAACGCATATCCTTTGCTTGCTTCGCGCTCAGCGTACAGCTTGATTAAGTCTTCGGCAATGTCTTGGACGGACGATTCCACTTTCTTTTTGACCTTTTTCCATTCCGTGCCGCCAAGCTTATAAATTTTCGGCTCTTTTCCCTCCGAGCCGACGTATTTTTGCACTTGATCCATTTGGTCGACCGGAACGTACAGCGTATCGCCGCCTTGGTACTGGATATGGATGTAATCTTTATGCACTCCATTGATTTCTAACGTCTCGATGCCTAAATATTTTCCGATGCCGTGGTTCACATGGACGACGTAGTCGCCGACTTGCAGTTCGGCATAGCTTTTGATCCGCTCGGCGTTGGACAGTTTCTGCCGGCGCGCCGGGCGTTTCGCCCGCTTTTTGAACAGCTCTTCTTCCGTGATGACCGCGAGTTTTTGCAGCGGCAATTCAAACCCGGTGTTTAAATCGCCTTGGAGGAGCTGACATTTGCCGTATAGCAGCGCTGCATCGCGCGCGAGCGGCAGCGCGTCAATCTCATAATCTTGAAGCAATGATTGCAGCTTTTTCACGCGCTCGGCGTTCGGCGCCAAAAAAACGACGGCATAGTTCGCCTTTTTCCATCGATCGATTTCCGACTGAAGCAGCGCCATTTGGCCATGAAAGTTTTGCATTTGCCTGCACGTAATATTGACGACATTTTGCGGATGGGTATGCGGCGCATGGCGCAAAAACAAAGACAAATACACTCGTTGCAATCGATGCTTTTGCAACAATTCAGAAAAGGAATGCGAAAGGGGAACGTCATGGATCATTTTTCCGCTCTCGAGCAGGCTCGTATACCATTCGGCTTCTTCGCGTTCCAGCCGCTCCGCTGCCTCTTGAAGGCGGCTCATTTCATCCATGAGGAGCACGCCATCTTCCGGCATATAATCTAGTAAACTAGCAGCCTTTTCATAAAAGAGCGACATATATTTATATTGTTGTTCGACTTCTTGCCCGGCGCGCAGCTGTTCAAGTTCCGCGTGAATCTGTTCGTACATCCGCTGCTTGGCCGACTCGTCTTTTACTTTCTCCAAACTCACCGCAAGCTGCGCTTCAATCCGCTCCACGCCGCGGCGCCGCGTTTCGCCATCGAGAATGATTTCCTCCGCCGGTCCGACCATGATGCGCTCGATTTGCCCTTGTGAACGTTGGTCGTCAGGGGTGAACGTGCGAATCGATTCGATTTCCGTATCAAACAGCTCAATGCGGTACGGCAGCTCGGCGGTCAATGGATAAATATCAAGGATGCCGCCGCGGATGCTGAACTCTCCAGGAGCGGAAACAGTGGCGACCCGCTTGTATCCCATGTCGACAAACAGCTGTTTGTAACGTTCCAACTCAAGCTCTTGTCCGATAGAAAACGTGAACAAATATTGTTTCCAAAGCGACGGCGGCGGCAATAAACGACGCACCCCAGCCACCGGACAGACGACGACCCCTTTTCCCCCTTGCAGCCAATGGTTCATAATTTCTAGGCGCTGTGCCCTCAGTTCCGGGCTGGCCACCGCCATTTCCGCGGCAATAACTTCATTGACCGCATAGAGAAACACTTCGTCCGGCCCGAGCAGCGCAACGAGATCATCATACATTTTTTGCGCTTGAAACAAATTGTGCGCGACGACTAAGAGCGGCCGATCCGTTTCCTGATAGAGGGCAGAAATAAAAACAGACCGGGCCGACCCTGACAGCCCAGCGACAAGCTGTTCCTTTAAGCGGACACGAATCCCTTCGATAATGGTGCGAACATCCTGATTTTCAGCTAAATAGCGATGCAGCGAAAGCACCCCTATTCTCCCTCCTCTCAACGCCCGTTTTGAATTGGCGCAAACGCAAAAACGCTTTGGTCGCCCAAAGCTCTAATGAATAAATTTTTCGTATTGATGCCACTCCGGGTTTCGCGTCAACGCTTCCTGACAGTCTTCACAAATGGTTTTGACATGAATGTCGCCGTTTGGTTCATATGAAATCATGTCAAGCCGTTCTTCGTCGGTGAGATGATGGAAGCCCAACTTTTCGCTGTAGATCGGCATTTGCTCAATCGTTCCCACTTTTGCTCCGCAATGCCGGCAATAGTAATGGAGCGCCATCTGTGACAACCTCCTCACTGGATTGTTCCGCCACAATCGTATACTCACATTGTGCACCAGTTCGGAGGAAAATATTCACTCGTTAAAATCGTTCATGACTTGGGCAAACGGCACGGACAACGCCCGTTCGCACGCGTCGGCTGCCCGCAGCACTGCCGTTTCCACCGCTCCTTGTTCCTCGTCGGCAAAGCGGCTGAGCACATAGTCAGCCACCGGCTGCCCGTTCGTTGGCCGGCCGATGCCGATGCGGATGCGCTTAAACTGTTCCGTGCCAAGGTGTCGAATCAACGATTTGACGCCGTTATGCCCCCCGGAACTTCCCTTGAGGCGAAGGCGGATTTTCCCCGGTGGAAGGTCGAGGTCATCGTAAATGACAATGATATCGTCGAGGGCAATGCCGTAGTAGTCCATGAGGGGACGGACACATTCCCCTGATAAATTCATATATGTCAATGGTTTGCATAATGCTACTTTTTTGCCGTTAACTACCGCCGTGCCGAACAGGCCGCGAAACTTGGCGACCGTTAACGACACCCCCCAACGTTTGGCCAGCTCATCAATGACAAAAAAACCGATATTATGCCGGGTTTGTTCGTATTCTTTGCCCGGGTTTCCAAGCCCAACAAACAGTTTCAATCTTGGCGCCCCTCCCGTTGTATGATACTACAAAAGACGTAACCGAAGCGGTTACGTCTGTCATTCTTCCGGCGTTGTCTCTCTTCCTTCCTCAGCATCAGGACGCCCCGGTTCTTGCTGTTCGCCGCTGTGAATTTCTTCTTCCTGCTGCGGCGGCAAGATCGTGGCGATCACTTCGGAAGGTTCATGGTTAATTTCAAATTGGCCGTTCGTTTGCACGTCGCCAACGGTGATGGTATCGCCGACTTGCAGCCCGGAAATGTCGACTTCAATCGCTGGCGGAATGTTGGCGGGCAAAACGCGGATGGACAGCTCATGCAAGTTTTGCTGCAGCACACCGCCATCTTTGACGCCAGGCGCCTCGCCGATTAAACGCACTTCAACGTCAATATCCACCTCAGTCGATAAGTCGACGGCTTGAAAATCGGCATGGAGCAGCTCGCCGCGCAGCGGATCGCGCTGCATCTCGCGCAGCAGCACCGAGTAATCTTGGCCGCCGACTTTCAGCGTCAGCAGGCTTGTGCGTCCGCCTTCGCGAAGCACTTTTTCCAGCTCAGCGGCGCTGACTGCGATCATTTTGTTTTCGACTTTCTTGCCGTACAAAACGGCCGGAATGCCTCCTTGCGAACGAATACGGCGCAATGTCGAACGTTTTTTGTCTGTGCGTTCTTTCGCTTCCAACACGATCGTCATGTTTCCTCACCTTCCTGAATTAGAATCTATTGATTACTTTATCCTAAAACAAGAAGGGATAAACATGTTTTCGTTGTCAGTCGAACAGGACGCTGACAGACTTCATTTGATAGACGCGCGTGATCGCTTCGGCAATGAGCGGCGCCACCGACAGCTCTACAATTTTATCAATTTTCTTCTCTTCTGGCAAGGCGATTGAATTGGTGACGACGAGCTCTTTAATTTTGGAATTTTGAATGCGCTCAATCGCTGGGCCGGACAACACCGGATGGGTGCAACAGGCGTACACTTCCTTTGCCCCGTGTTCCGCAAGAGCGTTGGCGCCCAACGTAATCGTGCCGGCCGTATCGATGATGTCGTCGATCAAAATGGCCGTTTTCCCCGCCACCTGCCCGACGATGTTCATCACTTCCGCCACGTTCGGCCTCGGCCGGCGCTTGTCGATGATGGCAATCGGCGCCTTCAAGCGATCAGCCAGCTTCCGCGCCCGTGTCACACCGCCATGATCCGGCGAAACGACGACGATATCTTCCAGTTGCTTGCTTTTGAAATAATCGGCTAAAATCGGCACACCCATCAGATGATCGATCGGGATATCGAAAAATCCTTGAATTTGCGGAGCGTGCAAATCAAGCGTAATGACGCGCGACGCTCCTGCCGTCTCGAGCAAATTGGCGATCAGCTTGGCCGTGATCGGTTCGCGCGAGCGCGCTTTCCGGTCTTGGCGCGCATAACCGTAATACGGCATCACAATGTTGATCGTACGGGCCGAGGCGCGTTTGAGCGCATCGATCATGATGAGCAGCTCCATTAAATGCTCATTGACCGGTACACTCGTTGATTGAATCACAAATACATCATCGCCGCGGATGCTTTCTTCGATATTAATTTGAATTTCCCCATCGCTAAAGCGGGAAACGGAGCATTTGCCAAGCTCCATTCCCAAGACTTCAGCGATTTCTTGGGCGAGCTTCATGTTGGAGTTCAGGGCGAACAACTTTAATTGGTGCTGGCAGTCAGACATGATAAACCTCCATCACGATTTTTTCTTGCCTGGCAGACGGTCGGCATAGTTTTCCTTATTGACCTGCCGCGCCCGGGCAATGGCGAGCGCACGGCCGGGAACATCGTCGGTGACCGTCGATCCAGCGGCGACGTAAGCACCTCGGCCGACGGTGACCGGCGCGATCAAATTCACGTTGCAACCGATAAACGCCCCATCTTCAATTTTCGTGAGGTGCTTGTTGACCCCATCGTAGTTGACGGTAATCGAACCGCAGCCAAGATTCACCTCAGCGCCGACTTCGGCATCGCCGATATAGCTTAAATGCGACGCTTTGCTTCCTTTACCGAATGTCGATTTTTTCACTTCGACAAAATTGCCGATTCGCACGTCATCATCGATTTTGGACAGCGGACGGATATGGGCGAACGGACCGATCGTGACATCGGAGCCGATTTCGCTGTCATGAGCGACGGAATGACGAATCGAGGTGCGATGACCGATCATACAGCGGCTGATTTCCGAATAAGGGCCGATGACACAATCTTCGCCGATCACGGTTTCGCCTTCGATCACGGTGCCAGGGTAAATGACCGTATCGCGCCCAATCACTGCGTCAGCGGAAATGTACGTAGCATCCGGATCAACGATGGTCACTCCGTTTTGCATGTGATGGCGGCAGATGCGGCGGCGCATGAGCCGCTCCGCTTCAGCAAGAGCGATGCGGTCGTTGACGCCGATCGTTTCCTCAAACGACGGCGCCTGATAGGCGGACACCACACCGCCGTTCGCTTTGATAATCTCAATCACATCGGTTAAGTAATATTCCCCTTGAGCATTGTCATTGGTCACGTTTGTAAGCGCTTGAAACAACGTTTGGTTATCAAAGCAATACGTTCCGGTGTTAATCTCACAAATGCTCTTTTCTTCTTCGCTCGCATCTTTATGTTCGACAATTTTTTCGACATGGCCGGCTTTATTGCGGACAATGCGGCCATATCCAGTCGGATTTTCGGCGATGGCCGTTAACACCGTCGCTTTCGCCTCGGCGTTGACGTGATGTTGGATCAACGCTTCCATCGTTTCGGCGGTAATGAGCGGCGTATCCCCGCAAACCACGATCGTGATCCCCTCAAGGCCGCGCAAGTGCGCAGCCGCTTGCATCACCGCGTGCGCTGTTCCCAGCTGCTCTTCCTGCAAGGCATATTCACACTGGGAGCCAAGCTGTTCTTTCACTTGCTCCGCCCCAAATCCGACGACGACAACCGTTTTTTCCACCCCAAGCTTGGAGACTTGGTCTACTACATGCTGAACCATTGGCTTGCCGCAAACGGGATGAAGCACTTTATACTGCTTTGATTTCATCCGCGTTCCTTGTCCGGCCGCCAAAACGACCGCATATCGATTCATGTGAAAGGCCCCCAATTACCCTTTTATCCATAATTGAATATATATGAATCGGCCTCACTTTTCAAGGAAACAATGCGGTTGCCAAAAAAATAGAGAGCTTGGTGAATTTCACCTCAGCTCCCTCTCATATGTTTACGAAGCGCCCGCTTCTTCAAGTTCTTCTTCCATCTTCCCGAGGCGGTGGTATTCAGCAAGAATCGCCTCTTGGATTTTTCCGCGCGTAGCGGAATTGATCGGATGTGCGATATCGCGGAACTCCCCATCCGGAGTGCGCTTGCTCGGCATGGCAACGAACAGCCCATTGTTTCCGTCAATCACGCGGATGTCATGGACGACAAATTCATTGTCCAACGTGATGGAAGCGATCGCTTTCATCCGACCTTCGGTATTGACGCGGCGTAATCTTACGTCTGTCACTTCCATATCTGCTCACCACCTTTTCCCGATATGAGACTCGATGTATTAATTCCACGCATCCGAGCCTTTTCCTGCTTTTTCGAAAAATTTTTTATAAAATTTTCACAGGGAAAAAGTGGTGGCCATTTCGTTAGCGAACAAGGGCGACGACTTCAATTTCAACAAGGGCGTCTTTCGGCAGACGAGCGACTTCCACGCACGAACGCGCCGGTTTGTGATTCGGGAAGTATTGGCTGTAAACTTCGTTCATGGCCGCAAAATCGTCCATGCTTTTCAAAAATACGGTTGTCTTGACAACGGTATCGAGCGACGCGCCTGCTGCCTCGAGAACGGCTTTCAAGTTTTGAAACACTTGATGCGTCTGCGCTTGAATATCGCCTTTTACCATTTCACCTTCCGGGGTAAGCGGGATTTGCCCTGAGCTGTAAAACATATTGTTAACGATGATGCCTTGCGAATAAGGGCCAATCGCTTGTGGCGCTTTTGTCGTTTCGACTTTTTTCATCGTTTGTTCCCCTTTCTTGTTTTGGATGATAAGATCGATCAAACAAAGGATTTGTAGTTGCCTTCTTTGACGGCGATGCGCTTTTCCTTCACATCCACCTCGGACAATTTGACGAGCGAAATGTACTCGTCCACCAACCGCTCCTTTGCCTCTTCCGATTCGACGAGCACACCGATGCCAGACACATTTCCGCGAAACTCCTGCAGCAAGCTGATCATGCCGTTGATGGTGCCTCCGGCCTTCATAAAGTCGTCGATGATGAGCACGTTCGCCCCCTCCGCCAAGCTCCGCTTCGACAAAACCATCGTTTGGATGCGTTTGGACGAACCGGATACATAGTTGATGCTCACCATCGGTCCTTCCGTTGCTTTATTATCATGGCGGACGATGACAACAGGCACGTACAAAAAATGGGCGACGGCGTAGGCGAGCGGAATGCCGTTGGTGGCGATCGTCATGACGACATCTACCGGACGGTCGGCGAAAATCGATGCATAAAGGCGGCCGATTTTATTCATAATCCTTGGGTCGCCAAGAATGTCCGTCATATACAAGTATCCCCCGGGGAGGAGCCGATCTGGGCGCGACAACTGCCCGCATAAATAGGCAACCACCTCGTCCGCTTCCTCGGCGGCCATTTTCGGAATATACTGTACCCCGCCAGCGGCGCCGGGCAGCGTCCGGACCGTTCCGACTCCCTGCTGCTCGAACGTCTGTTTAATGATCGTTAAATCTTCACTGATCGATGATTTGGCCGATTCGTATCGCTCCGCAAAAAACGTCAGCGGAATGAGCTGATGGGGCCGTTCAAGAAGATAATGCGTCATATCCACTAAACGGCCGCTTCGCCTTAGCTTCATAGCCGACCTCCCGAAACCGAATATTATAAATACATTTTAACAAAAATGTACGTTTTTAATCAAGGGAATGCCGTTCACCGAGCAGTCTTACGGCAAATACTTGATCGCAAAAGCCGCGCAACGCGTTGTATACACGCTGCATTCTGGAATCGTGTTCAATCAGGCCGAACACCGTTGGCCCGCTTCCGCTCATCAACACGGCATCGGCGCCAAAGCGCTTCATTTGCTCTTTAATATGCGCGACTTCCGGATATTTTTTTAATGTCACTTCTTCAAGGACATTGCCGACCGATCGGCAAATCGCCGCGTAATCTTTCCGCTTAATCGCCTCCACCATCGCGTCGACATCCGGATGAACGACATGCTCAAGCTCTAGGTTTCGATACACTTCCGCCGTTGACACGCCGATCGGAGGCTTGGCCAATACGACCCAGCACGGCGGCGGAGACGGGATCGGGGTGATGATTTCCCCGCGTCCTGTCGCCACAGCCGTTCCACCGTAAACACAAAAAGCGACATCTGAGCCGATGGTTGCCCCAAGCTCCGCCAGTTCGCGCGTCGTCAGCCCGAGCCTCCAAAGCTTATTCAGCCCGCGCAACGTCGCGGCAGCGTCGCTACTCCCCCCAGCTAAACCGGCCGCGACCGGAATATGTTTTGTAATCGAAATGGCCACGCCTTCGCGAATCGAAAACGTCTCCTTCAGAAGTTTAGCCGCCTGATACGCCAAGTTGCGGCAATCATCCGGCACAAAACGGTTTTGGGAAACGATGCGAATGACATCTTCCCCGGGCAGCGGAATGAGCTCGATGCGATCGGCCAAATCGATCGTCGTCATCACCATTTTCACTTCATGATAGCCGTCCGGCCGTTTATATAGAACATCAAGCGATAAATTGATTTTCGCCGGCGCCTTGATCGACAATCCCACTCCATCTTCACCTACTTCCACGCGCATTCACCAATGGACGTCAACCCTCTGCGAGCCGCGCCCGCCCCGACTTTTTCCGTCAATCCATTTTACCATATTACCACGTCTTGACGACGCCGCCAAATCATAATTTATGTATGCAAAAAAAGGGCGCCCCTTTGATTGGGGACACCCCCGCCGCAGCACGCCGCCGATGCTATTCCGTTTTTCCGGCCAGCTGACGTTCCGCCCGTTCAATTGCCAATTTCACCATGTTTCCTGCGTCTTTCGCACGGATGGCGCCCCATCCTTCGCGCTGCACGACATCATAAAAGCCTAGCTCTTTCGCCAGCTCTTCCTTTAAGCGTTGCGACATCACTCCACGGCGTCGACCCAATGTCAGCAACCCCTTTCTCCGTTCAGTGGCGCAATGGCACGAAATGTTTCGCAATCCTCAGGCGAACTCGCCGGCCGGTTTCCTACGGCTGAGAAAAAGACGGCTTTCTGCGGCAGTTTTAGTATGAAAAGAAGAGGGTCGCTTTATGTCTGGCAATGGCAGGGGGACCTGCTGCGCTTCAACATTGTCAACGTGGCAACGTCGTCCATTCGTTCGTTGCGATTTCTCGTCAATGAAGCGAATGGATTGTTTTTCCCCAGCCTTCTAAGAGGCCGGTGATGTAAGGGGAAATACTGCTCTTCGACAGTGTTTCCCAAACCGAAAAACGTGGCAGCGTCATCATTTCATTCGTTGTGATTTTCTCCCTAATCGAACGCAGCCTTCTAGGCCGAACCGCGCTTTTTCCGCGGCAAAACAAAAAGCAGCAAACAAATGTTGTCTACTGCCCCCCTGCTTGCTCGTCATCCCAAAACGTCAACTTGACTGTCTCTGTCAATACATCAGCGTAACTAAACGAGACCCGTTCAAACGAGTTTTCTTTTTGATCCAGTTCAATGACAAATACCGATGGGTATGTTTCCGCCAAAATGCCGCAACGCTCAATCATTTTTCTGCGTCCGCCGTTGGCCCGCAGCGTCAACCGTTTCCCGATATTAGAATCCAGCGTTTTTTTAATATCGGATAAAGTTTTTGGCATTCGTCATCCACCTCACTGGTTGCAATTATAACAAAATTGGGCCTGAAAGTCAAAAAATAATGATTATATCAGTGCATTTTTGTTTCTGTCAATGCATATTTTTCTACAATATCCTTCTTTTTATGTACCTCATGGAACTTTTTTGTAAAAAAATGCGACAAAAGATAGAAAAAACCGCCCATCAACCGTGGCGGTTTTCCTCGCGATTCGCAATAAGGCGAAACGGCATGCCGGTGCGAAGAACGCCTTTCGTTTCAACACCTCCCAGCCCCTTCTCCCCGGTCAACGTGTTGCGAAGCACATCCCATACATCGACGGTCTCTGTAAACGGAGTAAAACTAAGCCGTGAAACAATATAGACCGGATCAAGGGCGTGAATGTTCACCCTTGCCGGCGAACTGGCGAAATTGGCACCAGCCCGGATGAGCGACTCAAAGTGGGACTGGCAGGCTCCGGCAAAAATAATCAGCTGGTCCAAGTGGGGAATTTTTTTGCGCGCTTCTTTGACGGTTTGCACAAAATGGCGCGAGTGGCGGTAGGCTTTTAAATCGTTTACGCCTCCTTTTGATTTCGAATATGAATCATGGCCGGTGATGACCAAAATATCCGGGCGAAACTGCTCGATCAGATGGCCCACCGCCTCCGGCATTTCGCTCTCCTCGCAGTAAACGCCATGCACCGGCACCCCAATCCGCTCGTATAAATCTAAACATTTGCGCAAATATAACGGGTCACCGTCCAAATGGAGAACGCGCCCTGGAATTTGAAAAAAATCTTTCTCCACCCGGTATCCACCCGTTGCCCGATACTCCACTTTTTGCTTCATCGCTTGATAGTCTTGGCGAAACAAACGGTAAGACTGTTCAATCCATTCCCGTTCCCGTTTTTTGCGTTCTTGCTGCTCCCGCTCGTCGATCACAACGAGATCGCTGCACGGCGCATCAGCAACAAGGCGGACATCTTCGCCATACAAAATCGCTTCTCGTTCGCCGTTTTTTTCTTTAATATCGATGACCCGAAACAATACATCGCATTGATAAGACTTGCGCGCAACAATATCGCCGATTTGAATGACGTCCATCCCCGCTCACTCCAATGCATGATCGTTGTCATCCATACGATATGCAAGGACGGACAATAGGTGATAGCCGCGCACTTCCATCGGGCGCCAGCCTAACGGTACCCAACGAAGGCAAGGGCAAAACGATGGGCGGGCCCAAATCAGGAACGAACTGCTTTTAGAAGGCTGATGATTGAATCGCGCAACCGCTTCTCCGAATCGTTTCTCAAGTAAAAAAACTTGTTGCCTCAACCTCTATGTTCGCGCGTTCCATCATCGATCAAGGCAAACAGCGGTTTTTCACCAGCCTTTTAGGCAAAAAGGGGCGCCAGTTCGTTGCTCAATGAGGCGAACTCCGCCATGTCGAGCGTTTCGCCCCGGCGGCGCGGGTCAATGCCTGCAGCGACAAGCGCCTGTTCAATGAGCCCTTTTTTCTCTTTCCCACCCGGCAAATTGTTCACTAAATTGTTGAACAACGTTTTGCGGCGTTGGGCGAAGCTGGCCCGCACCACTTGAAAAAACGTCTCTTCGTCGGAGACGTCAACAGGAGGGGCAGACCGCTTCGTCAGGCGGATGACGGCGGAATCGACGTTCGGCTGCGGCATAAAAACCGTGCGCGGCACCGTCATCACAACTTCCGCCTCGGTGTAATACTGCACGGCAATCGTCAGCGAACCGTAATCTTTCGTTCCTGGTTTGGCGGCAAGCCGGTCAGCGACTTCCTTTTGCATCATCAAAACCATGCCGCGGATCGGCAGCCGTTCGCTGAGCAACTTCATGAGAATCGGCGTCGTCACATAATACGGCAAGTTGGCGACGACCATTCGATCGCTGACATCGGCCAATTGTTCTGCGATCACCGCGTGCAAATCCGCTTTCAGCACATCTTGATGAATGATGCGCACATTTTGATAAGGGGACAACGTGTCGGCCAAAATCGGCAATAAGCGGCCATCAATTTCAAAGGCAATCACTTTTTTCGCCCGCCGCGCCAACTGTTCGGTGAGCGCCCCGATGCCCGGCCCGATTTCAATGGCGCCCGTGTCGCTGGAAACGCCGGCCGCATCGACAATCTTTCGCAAAATGTTTGCGTCAATCAAGAAGTTTTGCCCGAGACTCTTTTTCAGCGAAACGCGATACCGCTCCAAAATCGCTTTTGTTCGCCCCGGTGTGGCAATATCTTTATGCATCGCCTGCCTCCTCCTGTATGACTTGTGCCAGCGCGTCATAGAAAGCGGCCCGGGAAATGCGGAACACTCGGAGCCGCTTATGAAACTGCCGGCCGTTCGCATAGCCGATTTTCAGCTCCTCCCCAAGACGCTGCCGGCGCCGGCGCGCCATATTGCCGCCGACCAATCCCGCTTCGACCAGTTCAGTGAACGTAATTTCTTCTTTCCAATCCGCTGCTTCCTCATACACGTTGGCCAGCGCCCGCCGGATATCGTCAGGGGACGCGTGTTCCACCCCTATCCCTTTCCCGTTTTTCGCTTTCGCCGCCTCGCGCGGCAAAAACGCGTGCTTGCACCCCGGCACCTGCTCGGCAATCGTGCGGCGAATTTTTTCACCCGGGAAATCGGGATCGGTAAAAATAATCACGCCGCGGCGTTCTTTCGCCAGCCTGATCCGCTCAATCACGTCCGCACCGATGGCCGCCCCATTGGTTTCAATCGTATCGGCGTCAACGGCGCGCCGAATGGCCGCCGTATCATCTTTTCCTTCTACGACAATCACTTCTTTCACTTTCATCATATTATGGCAGAAACGACGGAATAAGGTTCATCACCACAACGCACCGGCCTTCTAGATTCGGCGTAAGGGCGGATGATGTGTCCTTGCGGATGCCCATATCGATCATCGTGTTGGTGAAGAACCTGGAATAAGAGCTTTTTCCTATTTCTGCACGGCCTCCTTTCCGGTAAAATAAGCAATAGAATGCGCTGCTGCTTGTTCTTCCTTGATGTTTATTTTTTCAATTTCATCGAAACTTTTTTCCACGTCAACCGTCTAATTCATTAGAAGCAGCAAGGCGCGCGGCGTCTTGGCACAATGCCATTATAACGAAAAAAAGCAGAGGGGAAAAACCCCTCCGCTGTGCCCCAGCCCGTCTTATGGCAATACCCGTATTTTCACGCGTTTTCTGCCCCAACGAAACGCATCCGACCGATCCGGGAAAAACACATCGATTTTGTATCCACGGATGCTAGAACCGGTGTCAGCGGCAATGGCGTATCCGTATCCTTCCACATATACTTTCGACCCGAGGGGGATGATGGACGGGTCGACAGCAATCACTTTGGCGGAAGGATTTTTTCGCAGGTTGATGCCTGTGCTTGTGATGCCTGAACATCCTTCGCAATAGGCGGTATAGGCGGTGGCGGTGACGTAAAACTCCTTCGCAGCGGTATCATCCGCGCCGCGCGAGGATGGCCGGTCGGATAACGTCCGCCGTGGGGGCACGGCTTTCGTGCCGATGGCGATGATGCGCGCCTTGCTTTCTTTTACCGTTCTGGCAGCAACCAGCCGGCGCGCCGTTTCCTTTCCATTTTCCAGCGTTACCTCGTACGTTTTTTGCACTTTTCCTTTTTCCCCAGGTGCAATGACGCGCCGCTCTCCTTTTGGCAGCGAATCGTCCCGCTTCGTCACCACGGCAAAATCAATCGGCTCTTCCACTACATCGGTGACTTTTTTGACCCGAACAATGCGAATGGTCATTGGCTCTCTGACCGTTTCCTGCAAGGAGGGTTCGATGCGATCGAGTTGCCCTAGCTGAATTCCTTGCTGCTTCAAAAAGTCAGCGACCGTAGTCGAAGTGGTCCATGCCTGCTGCTGTTTGCCGCCGACATCGATGCGGACGGGGAACGCTTTTTCAACGCCGATCTTCATGCCTTTTTTAATTTTGGCTGAGAGCGACGGCGTAATTTTGTCATGCGGACCGACCGTCACGTGCTGCAAACGGAGCAGCTCCGCGACCGTATCGGCCGTCGTCCAAATCGTTTTCTTTTCCCCATTGACCGCCAACGTTACTTCTTTGCTCGCTTCCCAAATAATGTGCAAATCGTCAGTGATCGGTGTATCGAGCGATGGATAAACGTAATCCTCCTTGCGCGGTTCAATGTGCTGCTCAGCAAGTAGCTCCTTCACCGTTTGGGCATGCGTGCGAATCTCCTGCTTTTCCCCATTGGCGGTCAGTGTCACATCATCTTTGGCCATCTCATAGCTGGCCACTCCTGTTGTCGCGGAGATGGCGAGAAATCCTCCCGCTGTGACCGTCACGTTTTTCCTCCATAAGTCCAGCCATTTCCTCCCGTTCGGCAACATCAGACGAAACGCCTCCTTTTCCTCCTGAAATTCCCCTCTCCCTCTAACATGTACGCGCGAGCATACTCTATTATGCAGAAAATTCAGTGAAAAAGGAAGGAAGACTTGTCGACACGCCGTTGTTCCATCTTGGCTGAATATGTAGAACGGATTCCTTTTTCCTTCTTTTTTGACAAGCCTCCCCAACATTCGACGCCTTATTTTATCGGTCTATGGCGAACAATTTTTTGGCATTTTCCGCCGTTGTTTCTGCTACTTCGTCAAAGGAAACACCTTTGATTTCGGCGATGGCTTCGGCGACGTATTTGACATAGCTCGGCTCATTCCGTTTGCCGCGGAAAGGGTGAGGCGTTAAATATGGGCAATCGGTCTCGATCAGCAAATGGCTGAGCGGGATTTCCTTTGCCACTTCCTTCGGTTTTTTCGCGTTTTTAAACGTGACCGGTCCGCCAAGGGAAATGAGAAAATTCATGTCCAAGCACCGCTTCGCCACTTCAACGCTGCCGCTGAAACAGTGCATGATCCCGCCGACTTCGGCGGCGTTTTCCTCCTGCAAAATATCTAAAATATCCGCTGTCGCTTCGCGGTTATGGATGATGATCGGCAATTTCACTCTTTTGGCCAGACGAATTTGCCGGCGAAACACATCCTTCTGCACGTCTTTCGGCGAGCGATCCCAATGGTAATCGAGCCCCATCTCGCCGAGCGCCACTACCTTCGGATGGGCAGCCAGCTGTTCAATCATCTGCAAATCGTCATCCGTCATATCGATCGCATCCACCGGGTGCCAGCCGACCGCCGCGTAAATAAACGAATGCTGTTCAGCCAGCTCGATCGCTCGGGCAATCGTCGGCCGGTCAAACCCAACGACAACGATATGGGAAACCCCTTCAGCGCGGGCGCGTTCGATGACTTGTTCGACATCTTCCTTGTACTGGACCGCATTCAAATGGGCATGCGTGTCAAAAAGCATACGATGACCCTCTTTTCCACCTTGATGTTAAGTGTAGCATAGAAATTGGTTACATACGTCACAATTCATTAACATTTCCATTACAAAACAACGACAAGGAGGTGTCAGGCGCGACACCCCCCAGCCATCACTTTATTTTCGTTCCGTTTGGAACATGGCGGTCAACCGTCGCCAAGGAAAACTCCGCGCCGCTGCCGCCGGCCAAAATCATTCCTTCCGACCATTCGCCGCGCAGTTTGGCCGGTTTTAAATTAGCGACACAAATGACCTTTTTGCCGATGAGTTCTTCTGGCTTGTAAAATTCCGCGATGCCGGAGATCACTTGCCGTTTCTCGCCGCCAAGATCCAGCTCGAGCTTCAGCAGCTTGTCGGCGTTTTTCATCCGTTCGGCGCGCACGACTTCGGCCACGCGCAAGTCGACTTTGGCAAACTCATCAATGGAAATTTCGGCGGTCTCAGCGGTTGACGTTTCCGCTTTGACCGGTTCACCGGCCGGCTTGCCGCCTTGCATATGCGCCTTAATGTACTCGACTTCCGCCTCAATGTCCAAGCGCGGGAAGAGCGGCTCGCCTTTTTGCACCTTCGTTCCTTCCGGGATGAGGCCGAAATCGTACAAGCTGTCCCATTCTTTCAATGAACGGTCATGGATGCCAAGCTGAGCAAACAGACGCTCCGGCGTGCGCGTCAAAAACGGCTGCAACAAAACGGCCGTATGGCGGAGCGACTCTGCGAGGTGAGCCATGACGGAAGCGAGCTCTTCCCGTTTGCTTTCATCTTTGGCCAATGCCCACGGTTGCGTCTCGTCAATGTATTTGTTCGTGCGACCGATCAGCTGCCAAACGGAAGCAAGAGCCACTGAAAACTCCATCCGCTCCATCGCCTCTTCATATTGTCGAACCACCTCACGCGCCGTTTGCGTCAGCTCTTCGTCAAACGGCGTCTTCGGCCCGCGGTACGGCGGAATGGTCCCGGCGAAATATTTTTCAATCATCGCGACAGTGCGATGCAATAAATTGCCTAGGTCATTGGCCAAATCGTAGTTGATACGCTCAACGAACCCTTCCGGGGTGAATACACCGTCCGAACCGAACGGCACTTCCCGCAGCAAATAATAGCGGAGCGCATCGATCCCATACCGGTCAATGAGCGTCACCGGGTCAACGACATTGCCTTTCGATTTCGACATTTTTCCGTCTTTCATGAGCAGCCAGCCATGGCCGAACACTTTTTTCGGCAGCGGCAAGCCGAGCGCCATCAGCATAATCGGCCAATAAATCGTATGGAAACGAACGATCTCTTTGCCGACCAAATGAACATCGGCCGGCCAATATTTGCGGAACTTCTCGTCATCGTCCGTACCATAGCCAAGCGCGGTGATATAGTTGGCGAGCGCATCGATCCAGACGTAAATCACATGTTTCGGATCGCCGGGCACTTGAATACCCCAGTCAAACGTTGTCCGCGACACAGCCAAATCTTCAAGCCCCGGCTTAATAAAGTTGTTGATCATTTCATTTTTCCGCGATTCCGGCTGGATGAAATCCGGATTTTCCTCGTAATATTGAAGCAAGCGGTCGACGTATTTGCTCATCCGGAAAAAGTACGACTGCTCTTTCACTTTTTCAACCGGACGGCCGCAGTCCGGGCAGTTGCCGTCGACAAGCTGCCGTTCGGTGTAAAACGATTCGCACGGCGTACAGTACCAGCCTTCATACTCGCCCAAATAAATATCGCCTTGTTCGACAAGACGGGCAAAAATGGCTTCCACTACTTTTTTATGCCGCTCCTGCGTTGTCCGGATGAAATCGTCATAGGAAATATCAAGCTTTTTCCATAGTTCCTGAATGCCGGCGACGATTTCATCAACGTATTGCTGCGGCGTCACTCCTTTTTCCTCCGCCTTGCGCTGAATTTTTTGCCCGTGCTCATCGGTGCCGGTCAAATACATAACATCGTACCCGCGCATCCGCTTATAGCGCGCCATCGCGTCCCCCGCCACCGTCGTATACGCATGCCCGATATGCAAGCGATCGCTTGGGTAATAAATCGGCGTTGTCAAATAAAACGTCTTTTTCTCCATCAACAGGCCCTCCCTCGTACTGTTGAGCACAAAAACCCCCGTCCGGCGACGGGAGCAGCGTTACTTCTATTTTACATAATTTTTTCATTGCTACAAAAACATCTATTTCTCCTTGACGAAAAAAATATACCCGAGCGCTCCAAAATACCGTCCTATTTTCTATCATCGCCCCGAATTTATTATAGAAAGATAAGGTTTTCGCAACCGGCATCATTCGTTCTCTTTTTGGCGGCTCCGAGATGGACAACGCCCAAATTCGCGGACAATCTTCTTTTCTCGTTGTCGACACGATCAGGGCCGATGCCAACTCACCTCAGCAAACTCGCTTTCCTCCATCAGCAAATCTTTTTTGAAATAACAAAATACATTTTTTTTAAATTTTACATATTAAAGGATTGACGCTTAATGGAAACACTGATATGATTAGGGTGTAGGAACTTGTCGAATATTGACGAATAAACGACAAAACTATTCTGTTTGGAGAGGAGAACCGAGACGATGAAATCGACAGGAATTGTGCGTAAAGTGGATGAGTTAGGTCGTGTCGTCATTCCGATTGAACTGCGCCGCACCTTGGATATTAACGAAAAAGACGCCTTGGAAATTTACGTTGACGATGACCGCATCATCTTGAAAAAATACAAACCAAACATGACGTGTGTGGTCACAGGAGAAGTGTCGGACGACAACTTTAAACTGGCTGGCGGAAAAATCATTTTGAGCCGCGAAGGCGCAGAAATTTTGTTGCAAGAAATCCAACAACAATTAGAAACGGCCGCTGGCAAAGAAGAATAAGGAAAGAGTTTCTCTGGTTTCAGAGAAACTCTTTTTTTTCTCGCTGTTGGTGATAGGTTTGGTAAACGTCACGTTTCGACATATTTCGGTCATCAGCCGCTTGTTTGACCGCTTCCTTGAGAGAGAGGCGATGTTCGCGAATATAATAATCGACATGTTCGACAAGCGAAAGCGGCTGCCACCACGCTTCCCCGTCTTGGCCCTCCTCTTTTTCGCCCGTTCCTCCCTCCACGATCAAACAAAATTCCCCGCGAATGTCCGCCGTCTCCACCCAAGCAACTGCCTCGCTCAAATCGCCGCGGATAAACTCTTCAAACCGTTTCGTCAGCTCACGGCCAATGGCGATGCGCCGCTCGCCAAACACTTCGTACATCAGGGCGAGCGTTTCCTTCAAGCGGTGAGGGGCTTCATAAAAAATAAGCGTCTCCGTCGCCGCCTGTAACGATTGCAGCTGTTCCCGCTTCTCTTTTTTTGCCCGCCCCAAAAAGCCGACGAACAAAAAGCGGTCCGTCGGCAGTCCTGAGGCGACCAATGCGGTCAAAGCTGCATTGGGGCCGGGAAGCGGAACAACGGAACAGCGCTCGGCGAGCGCCGCCGCGATCAGCTCATACCCCGGATCGGAAATACCCGGCATGCCCGCATCGCTCACCAACGCGACCGTTTTTCCTTCTTTCAACCATTCGACAAGCTGCCGGCCGCTGGCGTACTTATTATGCTCATGATAGCTCACCAGCGGCGTATGAATGTCGAAATGGGCGAGCAGCTTTTTCGTCTGCCTCGTGTCCTCCGCAGCGATCACATCCACCTCCCGCAGCGTTCGTACCGCACGAAACGTCATATCTTCCAAATTGCCGATCGGCGTCGGAACGACATACAGCGTTCCCTGTTTTGACGATTCGGCAAAACTATTTTGTCGCCAAAGCATCCTGTTCCGCCCCTTTACCATCGTGATGAAAGACCGCCCGTCAATCGAGCCCGTTTACGGAATGATGCCGGATAAGATCCCCTTGATCTCCTCAGTATATTCATTATCCTCGCCGTAAACGACCAGCGGTGGCAGCACTTTTACATCCGGACTCGCATCTTTCGTTCCTTCGATTAAAATCATGTTGGCCTCTTTCCCGGCTTTTGGATAAACAAAACGAAGCCTCTTTGGTTCCAGCCGGTATTGGCGCATCAACGTCACCAAATCAAGAAGACGCCCCGGTCGATGGACGAATGCCGCCTTGCCGCCTTGCTTCAACAACTGGCTGCTGATACGAACGACGTCTTTCAATGTACAATAAATTTCGTGGCGAGCAATGGCCATATGTTCATTTTTGCTGAGCTCATCTTTGCCGACCATCGGAAAATACGGCGGATTGCACGTAACGACATCATATCGGCTGTAACCGATGCGTGACGGCGCCTCTTTAATGTCGCCATGAATGATGTGAATGCGATCTTCCAGCCCGTTGTACCGCACGCTTCGCCTCGCCATGTCGCAAAGCCGCTCCTGGATTTCCATGCCGATGATCGTCCCTTTTGTCCTCCGGCTCAACAACAACGGGATGACCCCATTGCCGGTACATAAATCGACAATCTCTCCCTTTTGAATCGGCATATAGACAAAATGGGCGAGCAGGACGGCATCAAGGGAGAAGGAAAATACGGATGGACTTTGAATGATGCGGAGCTCCTCATTGAACAAATAATCGAGCCGTTCATCTTCGCGCAGTTCCACCGTCATACATCTTCCTCCATTGAAAAAATAACCTTTCCAAAGCGGAAAGGATGGCGTTGCTTTTATTTTTTGTTTAAAAACGACAAACAAAACAAACAATCACCATCTGTGCGGACACTTCCATAATGGACATGGCAAATGTGGAATCCCTCTTGGTAAAGGCGAGCTAAATTGTCATATCCTTCACCAATGTCGATCAACTTTTTGCCATGTTTCGCCCCTTTCCGCCTTCCCTCTTCCCACGCCTCCGACAGCTCTTCGAGGCGCCGGCGCAAATGGGCATTTTCGATCTGGAGCTGATGGTTTTCCTCCAACAGCTCCGCAACCCGTTGTTTCAACTGCACAAGCTCGCGGTAAAAATGGCTGAGCTGCTCTTCCATGTTCGTTACCGATTGAAACACTTCCTGTTTATCTACTTTTTCCACATGGCCCCACCCCAACTTAATCTGCCGCTCGAATGGACAGCGTTCCGTTCTTCATCAACTCATCCAGCGTATACTCAACAACCCGGCCGTGTTCCGGCAGTTCGATTTGCAGCACCCGCTCTAAAATGTTCAAACCGACCACTTTGCCAAACCCGTACGGTGTCTCGACGTATTCCCCTAAATCCGGGAGCTGTTCTTTCGCCGTTTCATACTCTTCGCTCTCGTATTTCAAACAACACATCAACCGTCCGCACAATCCGGAAATTTTCGTCGGATTGAGCGACAAGTTTTGGTCTTTGGCCATTTTGATCGACACCGGCTCAAAATCGCCAAGAAATGTCGAGCAGCAAAGCATGCGGCCGCACGGTCCGATGCCGCCGAGCATTTTCGCTTCATCGCGCACCCCGATTTGCCGCAATTCGATGCGCGTACGGAAAATCGATGCCAAATCTTTCACCAGCTCGCGAAAATCAACCCGTCCGTCTGCCGTGAAGTAGAAAATCACTTTATTGCGGTCAAACGTGTATTCCACATCGACAAGCTTCATTTCCAGCCCATGCTCTTCCACTTTGCGCAAGCAAATATCATACGCTTGCCGCGCCGCCTTTTTATTTTCTTCCACGATCCATTTGTCTTTTTCATTCGCAACACGAATCACCTTTTTAAGCGGCAGCACAATATCGTTTTCATCGACTTGTTTATTGGCGATAACGACTTTGCCATACTCAATCCCGCGAGCCGTTTCGACAATGACAAATTCGCCGACGGGAATGACAAAATCGCCTGGATCAAAATAATAAATTTTCCCCGCTTTTTTAAAACGGACGCCGACGACTGTATACAACCGTTCTCCCTCCTTTACCGCTTTAATTGAAGAGCGAGCTGCTCGACAAGCAGCACCGTGCTCATATTCGTTGTATGGAAACGCGCCTTCGCTTGCAAAATGGCTTCCATGCCGTCCAAAATCCGACGCTGCGGGCAAGTGAGCGCCCATTGCTGCAAACGTTCAAGTTGGTCGCTGTATAACAAGCCGTCCGTCTGTCCGGCCTGAATATGCAACAAATCGCGATACAGATAGAAAAGCAACTGAAGTCCCAAGTCAAGCTGGTGTTTTTCGGAAAAATGTGGAATCCAGCGGTCATTCACGAAAAACAGCAGCTGTAGCTCCGGTTTGCTGAGCATCTCGTATAATTGTAGCACTACTGTTCGAGCCTCGGCAAACCAACGATCTTGGCTGAGCGCCAACGCCTCGTCATCGCTGTTTGTCAAATGGGCAGCAAGCAATGCCAACGGCAACGGCACCCCCTCGCCGACAAGCTGATCGGCGAGTTCCGATGGCGGCAACGGCCGAAACGAAAGCACTTGGCAACGGGAAATCACCGTTTCTAGCAGGCGGTGATATTGCTCGGTCAGCAACACCGCCACCGTTCCCGGATGCGGTTCCTCTAAAAACTTTAGTAGGCTGTTGGCGGCGCTTGTCGTCATTTGTTCAGCGTGCTCCACAATGTACATTTTTTTATCCGACTCGACCGCCGTTTTTGTAAACTCTCGCTGCAGCCATTCAATTTGTTCTTTTTTGATCGTTTC
The DNA here is from genome assembly GCF_007829715.1 of Geobacillus sp. C56-T2. Classification (NCBI taxonomy): domain Bacteria; kingdom Bacillati; phylum Bacillota; class Bacilli; order Caryophanales; family Anoxybacillaceae; genus Geobacillus; species Geobacillus sp. C56-T2. The sequence continues at coordinate 39,411 of NZ_VJWB01000001.1, read as the reverse complement.
CCCATCCGGACTGATCACCCGCACATCGGGATGATTGCCTGAATCGATGCGACGGCAGTTGCGGCATTGAAAACATGGAAAGACGCCAGACGGGGACAGGCAAAACAAACTTTTGGCCAACAGAAGGCTCGCCGCTTTTTTTCCTGTCCCTCGCCGCCCTTCAAACAGATAGGCGTGGGAGATCCGTCCCTTTTCAAGCCCGCTTTGCAGCATTTTCGCCACGACAGGCTGCCGCTTCGCTAACTGTTCCCACCGCATCGTCATCACTCTTTTCCCCTTTTTCACTTTCTATTCTATCATGTCCGCTCATCATCATCACGACCGGATTCATGGAAATCACGCTTTCATCTTCCTTTCAGGCGAGCGAGCACCACTGCTGCCGTTTCAGCGAAAACATCATCAAGCGAGCGGCTCGCATCAATAACAACGATCCGATCGGCAAATCGCTCAACCAACCGCCGATACCCTTCCCTTACTTTATCATGGAAAGACAACGCCTCAAGATCAAGCCGATTGACCTCTCTCGCGTTGTGTCGAATTCGCTCGAGTCCAATGCGCGGATCAAGATCAAAGTAAATCGTCAAGTCCGGCATATACCCGTCAATGGCAAACTCGTTGATTTTCCATACTTCTTCGATGCCAAGACCGCGGGCAAATCCTTGGTAAGCAAGAGAGCTGTCAACGAACCGGTCACAAAGAACGATGCACCCGGCTTCAAGCGCTGGAACAATCCTTTCCAGCAAGTGCTGCCTTCTCGCTGCCGCATACAACAGCGCCTCCGTGCGTCCATCCATTTCCGTGTACTCGCGGTTTAAAATGAGCGAACGAATCGCCTCGGCGATGCGGACCCCTCCAGGCTCTCTCGTTGTTAAGACCGCCATTCCCTGCTCCCGCAAAAACCGTTCGAGTTTGCTGATTATCGTCGTTTTCCCGGCCCCCTCCGGCCCTTCAAACGAAAAAAAGCATCCGTTCATCGTCGTCGCCTCCTTTCTACCCTTCCCATTCGTATACAACGAGCTTCCCTTCCCGGAGCTGGCTTCCTCCTTGCCAATGCGCTCGATGGCGGAGAAGTTCACGAATTTGCGCAATATGGATCGAACCGACCTGCTCCCCAATCCAAATGAGCGGCACCCCCGGAGGGTATGGGATCACCGTTTCCGCCGCCACACACCCTTCCGCTTCCTCTAAAGACACTGCCTTTTTCCGTGCATGACGCAATTTCTCGTACGAAACGACACTTGACAATGGCGAATCGGACAACATGAACGAACCAAACGTCGGCTCCTCGCCTGTGGGCAATTGCCGCCATGCCCGCCTCATTCGTTCTGCTGCTTCACGAAGACGCCCTGTCGCCGCCAACGGACAAACAAGCAACACATTGAACGGATCAGCCAGCTCGGCAAACACTCCTTGACGCTCGAGCTGTTGCTGCAGTTCATACCCTGTCAACCGACAGCGCGTCTGCACCGTCACCTTTAACAAATCGGTCTGCACGCCAGACTGCTGCGATGACACCACGGCCACTCCATCGATGTCATCTATGACAGCCTTCAATTCTTCCACTTCAGCAACGATCGCCGCCACATCGTCTTTCGTAAGTTCCGCCACATAGTTTCGCGCTAAGTCAAGCGACGCCATAATCGGATAGGACGGGCTGCTTGACTGAAACAGTTGCAAAAAATATTTCAACCGCTCGATATCAACCTGTTCACTGTTCACGTGCAAAAAAGCCCCCATCGTCATGGCGGGCAGCGTTTTGTGCGCCGATTGTACGACGATATCAGCGCCGCATGCCAACGCTGGTTTAGGAAACGGGCAACCGGCGACAAAGTGGGCGCCATGAGCCTCATCCACCAGTACAGGAATGCCCCGGTCATGAGCCAAGCGGACAATCTCTGTCAAATCAACGGCCATTCCATAGTAATTCGGGTTGGTCAGCACAAGGGCAACCGCATCGCTATGCAACGCCAGCGCTTCTTTGATGAGATCGGTGCGAACGTGGGAGGCGACACGCACATGGCTGTCAACTTCCGGTGAAAGAAGAACTGGAGTCGCTCCCATCAGTTGCAGCGCATGCATAATTGACTTATGGCAGTTGCGTTGCACAATCACTTTCTGTCCCTTTTCCCGACATACAGCGGCGATCATAGCCAAATTTCCTGCCGTTGATCCGTTCACAAGAAAAAACGTCTCCCGGGCGCCATACAGCTCAGCTGCTAACGCCTGCGCCTCGGCAATGACCGACTCCGGATGATGCAAATCATCAAGGCCAGCAATCTCCGTGGCATCCAATGCCAATAACGGCAGAAACATAGTCTTCGCTTGTTTTGCGAACACCGTCCCATATTTATGGCCCGGCACATGGAAGGAAACCGGACGCTGTGTCCAATGATGCATGAGGGCATCATATAAAGGCGTTCGTGACTGATCCATCATCAACCTCTTCCTTTTCATCTAAAAACATGAAATGCATCATCTTTCCCGTCTCCCGCTTTGATCAACAGGGACACTTCTTAGAAGAAAACAAGAGCGGCCGTACTTTTCTCAAAAAACGTTCGCGACCACGTTTTGTTCTCTATGCTAGCCGAAAATGACCGACCAAGGCACCGTTTTCTCAAGAAGAAACCGTTCTCGCCAAAGAGGAACGAGGGTGAATACTAAGAATAATAGTAACAAGTCTAGTACGCCCATACAAGAAAAATAGGCCTGATACACAAAACAGGCCCTTGTTATGAATAAATTTTCGATATGAACATTTTTCGCAGCTGCTGCACATAAAATGAATAATTCGGATCATCGGGATCCGTCTGTACGATCGCCTTGTTGCAATCTAGACAAAGAAAATGGCCGAAAAGAAAAATGCCTTCCTTTTTTTCCTGTTCACATACAAGGCAAACCGCCTCACGCTGATTTCCGCCTGCCGCCGACGCTCTCACACTCTCCACCTCCCATCCTCTATGTTTCCCCCATTTCTACCGTTCTATACTGCTAGCAGTTGAAAATAGTAGTTGAAAAGATACGTTACCTTGATTTCTCACGTTCCTGTAAAAACAAAAGCAGCTCATTGCTTGTTGTGTGCAATGAGCTGCCTTCAATTGCCTAGCAGCGACCTACTCTTGCAGGGGCGCTGGCCCCAACTACCATCGGCGCTGGAGGGCTTAACTTCCGTGTTCGGGATGGGAACGGGTGTTTCCCCTCCGCTATCACCACTAGGCAAGCTATTCCGTTTTTCATCAATCATTATACCAGAAAATTAATTCCTGTCAAGAAGGAACTCATTCCTTCAAAACTAGATAACCGTCGGAAGAAGCCGCATTTCGTCCGGTCTAGCTCCGGCCGCCTGCGCTTTTCTATTGTCCAGTTCCAGCGCCTAGCTCTCTTCTGCCAAATAACCTTCCCCCTCGGGGCGCGAGCGCCCCTGCGGGTGAAGAACATTTGGCTTCGAGAGCGAAACACGGCGCTTCCACTTTTCTAGGTTAAGCCCTCGATCGATTAGTATCCGTCAGCTCCACGTGTCGCCACGCTTCCACCTCGGACCTATCAACCTCGTCATCTTCGAGGGATCTTACTCGCCTAACGCGATGGGAAATCTCATCTTGAGGGGGGCTTCACGCTTAGATGCTTTCAGCGCTTATCCCGTCCGCACATAGCTACCCAGCGGTGCCCCTGGCGGGACAACTGGTACACCAGCGGTGCGTCCATCCCGGTCCTCTCGTACTAAGGACAGCTCCTCGCAAATTTCCTACGCCCGCGACGGATAGGGACCGAACTGTCTCACGACGTTCTGAACCCAGCTCGCGTACCGCTTTAATGGGCGAACAGCCCAACCCTTGGGACCGACTACAGCCCCAGGATGCGATGAGCCGACATCGAGGTGCCAAACCTCCCCGTCGATGTGGACTCTTGGGGGAGATCAGCCTGTTATCCCCGGGGTAGCTTTTATCCGTTGAGCGATGGCCCTTCCATGCGGAACCACCGGATCACTAAGCCCGACTTTCGTCCCTGCTCGACCTGTCCGTCTCGCAGTCAAGCTCCCTTGTGCCTTTGCACTCTCCGAATGATTTCCAACCATTCTGAGGGAACCTTTGGGCGCCTCCGTTACCTTTTGGGAGGCGACCGCCCCAGTCAAACTGCCCACCTGACACTGTCTCCCACCCCGCTAAGGGGTGCGGGTTAGAATTTCAATACCGCCAGGGTGGTATCCCACCGTCGCCTCCACCGAAGCTGGCGCTCCGGCTTCTTAGGCTCCCACCTATCCTGTACAAGCGATACCAAAATTCCATATCAGGCTGCAGTAAAGCTCCACGGGGTCTTTCCGTCCTGTCGCGGGGAACCTGCATCTTCACAGGTAGTATAATTTCACCGGGTCTCTCGTTGAGACAGCGCCCAAGTCGTTACACCTTTCGTGCGGGTCGGAACTTACCCGACAAGGAATTTCGCTACCTTAGGACCGTTATAGTTACGGCCGCCGTTTACTGGGGCTTCGGTTCGCACCTTCGCTTCCGCTAAGCGCTCCCCTTAACCTTCCAGCACCGGGCAGGTGTCAGCCCCTATACGTCGCCTTTCGGCTTCGCAGAGACCTGTGTTTTTGATAAACAGTCGCTTGGGCCTTTTCACTGCGGCTCTTCCAGGCTCTTCACCCGAAAGAGCACCCCTTCTCCCGAAGTTACGGGGTCATTTTGCCGAGTTCCTTAACGAGAGTTCTCCCGCGCGCCTTAGGATTCTCTCCTCGCCTACCTGTGTCGGTTTGCGGTACGGGCACCTCTTCCCTCGCTAGAGGCTTTTCTTGGCAGTGTGAAATCGGGGACTTCCGGATCCAATCCGTCGCCATCACAGCTTGGCCTTCCGGCCAGCGGATTTGCCTACTGGCCAGCCTCACTGCTTGGACAGGCTCTTCCAGCCGCCTGCTCGCCCTATCCTCCTGCGTCCCCCCATCGCTCAAACGGGAAGGAGGTGGTACAGGAATCTCGACCTGTTGCCCATCACCTACGCCTTTCGGCCTCGGCTTAGGTCCCGACTAACCCTGAGCGGACGAACCTTCCTCAGGAACCCTTAGGCTTTCGGCGCAGAGGATTCTCACCTCTGTTTTCGCTACTCATACCGGCATTCTCACTTCTAAGCGCTCCACCAGTCCTTCCGGTCTGGCTTCTCTGCCCTTAGAACGCTCCCCTACCGATGACCAACGGTCATCCCGCAGCTTCGGCGGCACGTTTAGCCCCGGTACATTTTCGGCGCAGAGTCACTCGACCAGTGAGCTATTACGCACTCTTTAAATGGTGGCTGCTTCTAAGCCAACATCCTGGTTGTCTTCGCAACTCCACATCCTTTTCCACTGAACGTGCACTTGGGGGCCTTAGCTGGCGATCTGGGCTGTTTCCCTCTCGACCACGGATCTTATCACTCGCAGTCTGACTCCCGGGCATAAGTCGTTGGCATTCGGAGTTTGACTGGGTTCGGTAACCCGATGAGGGCCCCTAGCCCAATCAGTGCTCTACCTCCAAGACTCTTACACCCGAGGCTAGCCCTAAAGCTATTTCGGGGAGAACCAGCTATCTCCAAGTTCGATTGGCATTTCACCCCTACCCACACCTCATCCCCGCACTTTTCAACGTGCGTGGGTTCGGGCCTCCAGCCGGTGTTACCCGGCCTTCACCCTGGACATGGGTAGATCACCTGGTTTCGGGTCGACGACGACGTACTCCTGCGCCCTGTTCAGACTCGCTTTCGCTGCGGCTCCGCCTCTTCGGCTTAACCTCGCACGCCATCGTCACTCGCCGGTTCATTCTACAAAAGGCACGCCATCACCCATGAACGGGCTCTGACTACTTGTAGGCACACGGTTTCAGGTTCTCTTTCACTCCCCTTCCGGGGTGCTTTTCACCTTTCCCTCACGGTACTGGTTCGCTATCGGTCACTAGGGAGTATTTAGCCTTGGGAGATGGTCCTCCCTGCTTCCGACGGGATTTCCCGTGTCCCGCCGTACTCAGGAGCCGCTCGGGAGGGAACGAAGTTTCGACTACAGGGCTCTCACCTTCTCTGGCCGGCCGTTCCAGACCGGTTCGTCTACCCCGTTCCTTTCTCACTCCCATAGTGAGCGGTCCTACAACCCCAAGAGGACTCGCCTCTTGGTTTGGGCTGTTCCCGTTTCGCTCGCCGCTACTCAGGGAATCGCTTTTGCTTTCTTCTCCTCCGGGTACTAAGATGTTTCAGTTCCCCGGGTGTGCCCTCCATGCCCTATGGATTCAGGCATGGATACTGCCCCATTACGGACAGTGGGTTCCCCCATTCGGACATCTCCGGATCGACGCTTGCTTACAGCTCCCCGGAGCGTTTCGGCGTTTGCCCCGTCCTTCATCGGCTCCTAGTGCCAAGGCATCCACCGTGCGCCCTTTCTAGCTTAACCTACAGCGTCTCGGCTTCTTCCTTATTGTCTAGCTTCGGCGCCTAGCTCTCTTCTGCCAAATAACCTCCCCCCTTGGGATGCAAGCATCCCTGCGGGTGAAGAACATTTGGCTTCGAGAGCTAACCGCGGCGCCTCCGCTTTTCCGGTTATCTAGTTTTCAAGGAACGATGGGAATGGTGGAGCCTATCGGGATCGAACCGATGACCTCCTGCGTGCAAAGCAGGCGCTCTCCCAGCTGAGCTAAGGCCCCTTCATCGAGATGGGCCTAAGTGGACTTGAACCACCGACCTCACGCTTATCAGGCGTGCGCTCTGACCAGCTGAGCTATAGGCCCATAACCAATATCGTTGTGTCGAGGAATCATGCTCCCTCAAAACTAAACAAAACCACAAGCGCCTCTGTGTGAACGATCCATCGTTGTCTTGCTTCCGCTTTTCATACTGTCTAGCTCCAGCGCCTGGCTCTCTTCTGCCAAATAACCTTCCCCCTCGGGGTGCAAGCACCCCTCTGGGTGAAGAACATTTGGCTTCGAGAGCCGATCGCGGCGCTTCCGCTTTTCGTACTGTCTAGCTCCGGCCGCCATCGGCTTGCGACGCTTCGGTCCTGCTGCGGCGGCATAGCCTCCTCGCAGGCCCTCCAGTGCGTTTCGCCGATTGGCGGGCGGCCTTCGCTTTTCCCCTTAGAAAGGAGGTGATCCAGCCGCACCTTCCGGTACGGCTACCTTGTTACGACTTCACCCCAATCACTTGCCCCACCTTCGGCGGCTGGCTCCCGTCAGGGTTACCGCACCGACTTCGGGTGTTGCAAGCTCTCGTGGTGTGACGGGCGGTGTGTACAAGGCCCGGGAACGTATTCACCGCGGCATGCTGATCCGCGATTACTAGCGATTCCGGCTTCATGCAGGCGAGTTGCAGCCTGCAATCCGAACTGAGAGCGGCTTTTTGGGATTCGCTCCCCCTCGCGGGTTCGCTGCCCTTTGTACCGCCCATTGTAGCACGTGTGTAGCCCAGGTCATAAGGGGCATGATGATTTGACGTCATCCCCACCTTCCTCCGACTTGTCGCCGGCAGTCCCTCTAGAGTGCCCAACCGAATGCTGGCAACTAGAGGCGAGGGTTGCGCTCGTTGCGGGACTTAACCCAACATCTCACGACACGAGCTGACGACAACCATGCACCACCTGTCACCCTGTCCCCCCGAAGGGGGAACGCCCAATCTCTTGGGTTGTCAGGGGATGTCAAGACCTGGTAAGGTTCTTCGCGTTGCTTCGAATTAAACCACATGCTCCACCGCTTGTGCGGGCCCCCGTCAATTCCTTTGAGTTTCAGCCTTGCGGCCGTACTCCCCAGGCGGAGTGCTTATCGCGTTAGCTGCAGCACTAAAGGGTGTGACCCCTCTAACACTTAGCACTCATCGTTTACGGCGTGGACTACCAGGGTATCTAATCCTGTTTGCTCCCCACGCTTTCGCGCCTCAGCGTCAGTTACAGGCCAGAGAGCCGCCTTCGCCACTGGTGTTCCTCCACATCTCTACGCATTTCACCGCTACACGTGGAATTCCGCTCCCCTCTCCTGCACTCAAGCTCCCCAGTTTCCAATGACCCTCCACGGTTGAGCCGTGGGCTTTCACATCAGACTTAAGGAGCCGCCTGCGCGCGCTTTACGCCCAATAATTCCGGACAACGCTCGCCCCCTACGTATTACCGCGGCTGCTGGCACGTAGTTAGCCGGGGCTTTCTCGTGAGGTACCGTCACCGCGCCGCCTTGTTCAAACAGCGCTCCTTCGTCCCTCACAACAGAGCTTTACGACCCGAAGGCCTTCTTCGCTCACGCGGCGTCGCTCCGTCAGGCTTTCGCCCATTGCGGAAGATTCCCTACTGCTGCCTCCCGTAGGAGTCTGGGCCGTGTCTCAGTCCCAGTGTGGCCGGTCACCCTCTCAGGCCGGCTACGCATCGTCGCCTTGGTGAGCCGTTACCTCACCAACTAGCTAATGCGCCGCGGGCCCATCCGCAAGTGACAGCCAAAGGCCGCCTTTCAACCAAAGACCATGCGGTCTTCGGTGTTATCCGGTATTAGCTCCGGTTTCCCGGAGTTATCCCGGTCTTGCGGGCAGGTTGCCCACGTGTTACTCACCCGTCCGCCGCTGACCCAACCAGAGCAAGCTCCGATTCGGTCCGCTCGACTTGCATGTATTAGGCACGCCGCCAGCGTTCGTCCTGAGCCAGGATCAAACTCTCCAATGAAAGTTGATTGGCTTTGTAAGCTTCGGCGCCGACACCAAACGTGTCAAGCGGCCTCCGCTTTTCGTATTGTCTAGCTCCAGCGCCTGGCTCTCTTCTGCCAAATAACCTTCACCCTCGGGGTGCAAGCACCCCTCCGGGTGAAGAACATTTGGCTTCGAGAGCCAATCACGGCGCTTCCGCTTTTCGTATTGTCTAGCTTCGGCCGCTATCGGCTCGCGACGCTTCGTGTCCCGCTGCGGCGGCGACAGCCTCCTCGCGGGCCTCTCAGCGCGTTTCGCCGATAGGCAAGCGGCCTCCGCTTTTCGTATTGGCTCTTGGGTTTTGTTTAGTTTTCAAGGAGCATGAACGATATCATCTCGCACACTTTTATTATTATAGACATCCATCAAGTCATTGTCAAGACGTTTTTTGTCGACAGCGACGTTATTTAATATACCTAACAATGACCAAAAAGTCAATGGTTTTTTATAAAAAAAATGACGTCCCTAAAAAAGTAAGGAGACGTCTCTTTCTCTCCATCACAAAACGATTCGTGTTCAATCGTTTCTTTATATTGGATTTTGCCCTTTCGCTACAAGAATGGCTTTTCTCCTACAAAATATACTGATCAATGACAATCAACGCTGCTGCTCCGGGAAGACCGAGAAACCCGCAAATGAGTGAAGTGATGAAATTGATCGGTATATGAACGCTGAACTGTCCACCGATGGCATTGATGACAAACAATGCAAGCGCGCCGACGAGCAGCCGAACGGCAGCGTAACCGATCAAGCGGAGCGCTTTAAGGCGGGCGCCAACAATCAGCAGCATCGTGATGAATACCAATAACAAAGGAATCACAACATTTGGCTCCAAAGACTCAACCCCCTTTTTTCTACGCTTGTACTACAAACGTATGAACAGCGGGGGAAAAAAGAACAAAAAATATAGCGAAGGGCACATCCTTTTCATCAGAAGGAAGGTTTGAGAAACACTGTTGGAAAGTGGTATTTCTCCTTCAATCACCGGCCTTCCATGGTTTCAGGCGTTTCTAACCCCTCGGCTGCATTTCAGCTCTAGTAGTGGGCGCTCAAAGCCGTCTAACCGGAAGAAACCATCACCAACGATTTCCACACCGACATCACCGGCCTCTCCTATGCTCAGCGACGAACCGCTCCGCGCATAGGATGGAACCGATGGACGTTTGTCACGCGGCGGTGCTTTGCCTCGCGGAGAAGAAACAAATATTTGGCCTCGGCAAGTTGCAGCGCGCTCCACACTTCTGGTGACGGGTCGACGCTTTTTTCGATGAGCTGCTTTTGCTCGAGCCATTCGTCTCTTGCCTTTTGCAGTTCAGCTAGCAGCTTTTCATCAAACTGTCTCTTTAGTTTCCCCTTTCGCCGCCAAAGCAAATCGATCCCCACCTTCTTTCTCTCTATAGTTCGCGACGCCCTTCCAACGCCTTTGACAGTGTCACTTCATCCGCATATTCCAAATCACCGCCAACAGGCAAGCCATGAGCGATGCGAGTCACTTTAATCCCCGTTGGCTTCAACAGGCGCGAGATATACATCGCTGTTGCTTCTCCCTCAATGTTTGGGTCGGTTGCCAAAATGACTTCTTGAATCGTTTCGTCCTGCAACCGCGCCAATAGTTCGGCGATTTTAATATCTTCCGGACCAATGCCTTCCATTGGGGAGATTGCACCGTGCAAGACGTGATATAAGCCGTTGTATTCTTTCATTCTCTCCATGGCGATGACGTCTTTCGGATCCTGTACGACACAAATCGTTGTTCGATCCCGGCGCTCATCTTTGCAAATGTAGCAAGGATCGCGATCGGTGATATGCCCACAAACCGTGCAGTAACGAATCTGTCTCTTGACGTCAACGAGCGCTTTGGCAAATTCAAGCACGGTATCCTCTTTCATGGCTAACACATGAAAAGCTAGGCGGGCAGCCGTTTTTGGGCCGATCCCGGGCAGTTTCATAAAGCTATCAATCAGTTTGGATAGCGGTTCTGGATAATGCATCGTATCCCCCTAGAACAATCCTGGAATGTTAAGCCCTTTTGTAAACTGCCCCATCATATCATTGGCCAGTTCATCCGCTTTTTTGAGGGCGTCGTTTGTCGCTGCTAAAACCAAATCTTGCAGCATTTCAATGTCATCCGGATCGACCACTTCTTCTTTAATGTTTACCTGTAAAATTTGTTTATGGCCGTTGGCGATCACGGTTACCATGCCGCCCCCGGCTGTACCTTCCACTGTTTTTTCCGCCAGTTCTTCCTGCGCCTTTTGCATTTCTTTTTGCATTTTTTGCATTTGCTTTAACATTTTTTGCATATTGCCCATTCCGCCACGCATCATTTTCACATCCTCCTTTGGTCGGTTATTCTTTCATTTCGATCAATTCCTCGCCAAACAGCCGCTTTGCCTCAGCGATCAACGGCTCCTCCTCGCTTTTTTCCGCTTTGGCTTCTTTGTTGCGGATAAACTCTTCCCTTATTTTTCCCCATTCCTCTTCCGGGATAGCGATCATTTCAAAGCGCCGATGAGTCAGTTCAAACAAAATGGCTTCAACGTTTTCTTTGACCGAGCTTGCTGGATCTGTTGCCATCTTGCAATGGATTTCATATTTAAATTTTAACACAAATGCCGAGGCATTTGCCGCAACGGGCTCGCTTTCTTGCAGGAGAGCGGCGTGCGATACTTTGTGCTGCCGCTTTAACGTATCAAGCACATCCGCCCAGCGGCCTTTCACCAGTGCCAAATCTTCGTGCGTCGCTTGCTTCAACAGCTCATAAATGCGGCCGACTGGCGCTTTATATCCCCCTGCTTTCACCGCTTTCACCGGTTTTTTCGTTGAGGCGGGAGCGGATGAAGAAACGGACGATTGTTCCTTTAGACGGCGCAATTCTGCTTCTAGCATGTCCAGTCGCTTCATCAACGGTTCAAGTTCGGAAACAGAGAGCGCCGAAGCGGCGGATGGCGAATGACAAAGCTTCACAAGCGCCACTTCCAGCAAAAGGCGCGGGTGGTTCGTCCATTTCATCTCTTGCTGGCTTTTGTTCAGCAATTCGATAGCCCCGTACACATCGTGGAGCGAAATCGTCTCAGCAAGGGAGACGAACGTTTCATCAACAATGGCAATTTGAATGGCGTCTTCGACATGAGGAGCGGTTTTATAGAAAAGCAAGTCACGATAGTACAAAATCAAGTCTTCCACTAAACGATTCGGGTCTTTTCCTTGCTCCATCATCGCCTCAAACTGTTGCAACACTGCGGCCGTGTCTTTCCGGTGAATCGCTTCAATCAAACCGGCCAACACTGCAAATGATGCCGCCCCGGTCATCATCAACACATCGTCAAGCTCGATCGTTCCATCGCTAAACGAGATGGCCTGATCGAGCAAACTGAGAGCATCACGCATTCCGCCATCGGCAGCACGAGCGATAGCGGACAGTGCCTCATCAGATGCCTGCACCCCCTGGGCATTGGCTACGTATTTCAGACGCGACATGAGACCCGATAGCGGGATGCGGCGAAAATCAAACCGTTGGCAGCGGGAAATAATCGTCGCCGGAATTTTGTGCGGTTCAGTGGTAGCCAAAATAAAAATGACGTGTTTCGGCGGCTCTTCCAACGTTTTCAGCAAGGCGTTAAACGCGCCGATTGATAGCATGTGCACTTCATCGATAATGTACACTTTGTAGCGGACCGAGGTCGGAGCGAATTTGACCTTTTCGCGAATGTCGCGGATTTCATCGACACGGTTGTTGGAGGCGGCGTCAATTTCCAACACATCCGGAATCGTTCCGTCTGTGATGCCGAGGCAAGCAGGGCATTCGTTGCATGGTTCGGCCGCCGGAGCCCGTTCGCAGTTGACCGCCTTGGCAAAAATTTTCGCCGCGCTCGTTTTTCCCGTCCCGCGCGGACCGGAAAATAGGTAAGCGTGGGATATTTTATGGTGAAGCAGGGCGCTTTGCAACGTCTTGGTCACGTGCTCCTGGCCAACCATGTCAGCGAAGCGCTGCGGCCGGAAAACACGGTATAACGCTTGATATGCCACGGAAAACGGCCCTCCTCTTCCTCTCATCTTATTTATTATATAACTTCTCGTTTCGATTTGAAATAACAAAAAACCCACTCGTTGTGAGTGGGTTTTTTCGGCTATGTAAGGCCGTGCACCTTCTGTCGATTAGCTGCCCCGAGCGTTGCTCAAGCAGTTAGCTCAGCCCAGGCACCCCTGCGGCACATGGGAGCATCCGCTTACTGCTGCTTCCTTCCGGACCTGACAGGGTTCACGGAATCCCATTGCGCAGGACCCAGACGTCAACACCACTTGCTTGAGACAGACCTCACAACAGACTAACCTCGAGAAGGAATTCAGCCTCGCTAGAGCGGATTGCGAGTACAGGGCACCGCTACCTCCCCGCTTAGCACGGCACTATCAGTATAGCTCGTTTGCAGAAAAAAAGCAATGTCACCGAACCGATTTTTCATTGGAACTCCCGCCAACATTTCTCTTCTGTTCCCGCAGCCGGCGGAAAAAATCGCTTAACAGCAAGCCGCACTCGCTTGCCAACACACCGCTCGTCACGCTAGCTTGATGATTGAACCGGCTCTCTTGCAGCAAGTTCATCAACGTCCCGGCGCAGCCTCCTTTTGGATCGCTGGCGCCAAACACCACTCGCTCAATGCGGGAAAGGACGATCGCTCCCGCACACATGGCACATGGCTCAAGCGTCACATACAGCGTCGCCCGCTCAAGCCGCCATGAACCGATGGCCCGACACGCTTCGTCAATCGCTAAAATTTCCGCATGGGCAATGGCGCGTTGCTCCGTTTCCCGCAAATTATGGGCGCGGGCGATGACGCGGCCGTCTTGAACGATGATGGCGCCGATCGGCACTTCGCCGATTTGTTCGGCTTTTTTTGCCTCTTCAATCGCTAACTTCATGTAATACTCATCGTGGTTCATCGTATACCCCTTTGCGCAAACGGTCATTTCTCTTGCCTTTCCATCATAAAATATGGAGAATAAAGACGCAACTAGGAGGGCCAGTATGCAAATCCATGTCATACAGAGCGGACAAACGTTGAGCGGGATTGCCGAGGCATACGGAACGACCGTCGAGGAAATTGTCCGGGCCAACAAGCTCCCAAACCCTGATAAACTCGTTGTCGGCCAGACGCTGGTGATCCCGATCGTTGGCCGTTTTTATTGGGTGCAGCGCGGCGACAGTTTATGGTCGATTGCACGCCGATTCTCGATTCCGATGCAGCGGCTTGCAGAGGTGAACCGCCTCTCGTTAAATGCCCCGCTGCGGGTCGGTCAGCGGCTGTACATCCCTCCCGGCGCCAAGCGGAGAGCGGAATTTAACGCATACATTGAGCCGCGCGGAGCCACGGTCAGCCCGGCACTGGAAGCGAGCGCCCGCGAGGCCGCCCCGTATTTGACCTATTTAAGCCCCTTTTATTTTTCTATCCGGCGCGACGCAACATTGCAAGAACCGCCGCTTGATGACTTTCCCGCCATCGCCCGCGCCAACCGCGTCACGCTTGTTATGGTGGTTGCCAACATTGAAAACGGACAGTTCAGCGACGAGCTTGGCGCCCTTATTTTAACGAATGAGACGCTACAAAACCGCTTGCTCGACAACATTGTCGCGACCGCCAGACGTTACGGTTTTCGCGACATTCATTTCGATTTTGAATATTTGCGCCCGGAAGACCGCGAGGCATACAACGCCTTTTTGCGCAAGGCAAAACGGCGGTTTGAACGAGAAGGGTGGCTGATGTCGACCGCGTTAGCGCCGAAAACGAGTGCGACTCAGCGCGGGCGCTGGTATGAGGCGCACGATTACCGTGCCCACGGGCAAATCGCCGATTTTGTCGTCATTATGACGTACGAATGGGGGTACAGCGGCGGACCGCCAATGCCCGTTTCGCCAATCGGCCCGGTCCGGCGCGTACTTGAGTATGCCATTTCGGAAATGCCGGCAGGAAAAATTTTAATGGGACAAAACTTGTATGGCTATGACTGGACGTTGCCGTACGTACCGGGCGGTCCATACGCCCGAGCGATTAGTCCGCAGCAAGCCATCGCCCTCGCTGCGAGGTATAACGTCGCCATTGAATACGACATCGAGGCGCAGGCGCCCCACTTTCGCTATCGCGATGAGAACGGCCGCGAACATGAAGTATGGTTTGAAGACGCGCGGTCGATTCAAGCCAAATTCCAGTTAGTCAAAGAACTCGGGCTGCGCGGGGTGAGCTACTGGAAGCTTGGCCTTGATTTCCCGCAAAATTGGTTGTTGATCAATGATCAGTTTATCGTCGTAAAGAGGGGAGGATGACGGATAAAAAAACCCGCCTTCAATCGGCGGGTTTTTTTATGGTCGGAAACGGCGGCTTAGTGGGAAGCCGTTCCGAATAGACAATTCTCCTCTTATGCGCGTCAGTATGGCTCTTCATCGCCGTGGCCGAGAATAGGGGAATTGGCGTCTGCCGTTCCTTTCTTCTCATTGCCAACGTCATTCACTATAACACGACCGCAAGGAAAAGTCAATCAATGGCGAAGAGGAATCACCTCTGTTCCCCGCTTAGCGAATGACATCCCGATTCCTCATGTACGGACGGAGCGCCTCGGGAATTACGACCGATCCGTCTTCCTGCTGATAGTTTTCCAAAATGGCGGCGACAGTGCGCCCGATCGCCAGCCCTGAGCCGTTTAGCGTATGCACATACTCCGGCTTTGCGTTCGGCTCGCGGCGAAAGCGGATATTGGCACGGCGCGCCTGGAACGCCTCGAAGTTGCTGCACGACGAAATTTCCCGGTACGTCCCATAGCTTGGCAGCCACACCTCGATGTCATACGTTTTCGCGGCCGAAAAACCAAGATCCCCTGTACACAAGGCGACGACACGATACGGAAGCCCGAGCCGCTGCAAGATCGTTTCCGCTTGGCGCGTCAATGTTTCGAGCTCGGCATATGAATCCTCCGGCTTGACGAACTTGACGAGCTCGACTTTATTGAATTGGTGCTGACGGATGAGCCCTCTCGTGTCGCGGCCAGCCGAGCCGGCTTCCGCGCGGAAGCACGCGCTGTAAGCCGCATAGTAAAGCGGCAAATCGTCAGCCGCTAAAATTTCATCGCGATGCAAGTTCGTCACCGGCACTTCCGCTGTCGGAATGAGGAAATAATCCTCGCTGTCCAAATGAAACGCATCTTCAGCAAACTTCGGAAGCTGACCGGTTCCGATCATGCTCGCCCGGTTCACTAAATATGGAGGCAACACCTCTTGGTAACCAAACTCATCGAGATGAATGTCGAGCATAAAGTTGATTAAGGCCCGCTCAAGACGAGCCCCTAGTCCTTTATAAAACACAAACCGGCTTCCTGCCACTTTGGCGGCCCGCTCGAAGTCGAGCAAACCAAGTTGATCAGCGATTTCCCAATGCGGCTTCGGTTCAAAGGAAAACGAGCGCGGTTCTCCCCATCGTCTCACTTCGACGTTATCTTCTTCCGATTGGCCGACCGGCACAGACTCATGCGGCACGTTTGGCATCGACAAAAGAAGGCCGTCAAGCTCTTCTTCAAGTTGGCGAATTTGCTCGTCCAATTGTTTAATGTGGTCGCCGACTTGACGCATTTCGGCGATCAACGGTTCAGCGTCCTTTTTTTCGCGCTTTAAGACAGCGATTTGTTGCGACACATTGTTGCGCTTGCTTTTCAACTCTTCGACTTCCGCGATCAAACGGCGGCGCTCCTTGTCGAGCTGCTCAAACCGGTCGATGTTGGCCAAGTCCCCGCCCCGCTGCATCAGCTTTTCTTTTACCTCTGGAAATTGAGTGCGCAGTAATTTGACATCCAACATTTGTTTTACCTCCTTACCCACCATTTATTATACATAAAAACGCTCCCGTCCCAAAAAAGGGACGGGAGCGTTCCCGCGGTGCCACCCTTATTGAAGGCTCATCATGCCTTCCACTTATGCCGATAACGGCGGCTGCCGAAAACGCCTATTGACCGCTTAGGTGTTCAGCATTTTGCTCGAGGATGGATTCACAGGCGCCTCCTGCCGGTTCGCACCACCCACCGGCTCTCTGAAAGGAGGGATGCCTGCTACTAGTTCCTCTCATCGCGTTCGCATTCATTTATACGCTTGATACCGTTTTTGCTTCCTTGACCATATTTAAGAAGTATTGCATGAACCGATGGTCATCGGTCAGTTCGGGATGGAACGAGCAGCCAAGAAATTGGCCTTGCCGAGCCGCGACAATGCGGTCGTTGTATGTCGCGAGGACATCGACCCCGTCTCCGACCTCGACGATGTGCGGCGCACGGATGAAGACGCCGACGAACCCGTCGCCGACCCCTTGAATCGACAGCTCCGCTTCAAAGCTTTCCCGCTGCCGTCCGAACGAGTTCCGCTCCACCGTAATGTCCATCAAACCTAAGTGCGGCTCGTCGTAACCGACGATTCGTTTCGCCAGCAAAATGAGCCCGGCGCACGTGCCGAACATCGGCTTGCCGTCAGCGGCAAATTGCTTCAGCGGTTCCATGAGGCCATACCGGTCAATGAGGCGTCGCATCGTCGTGCTTTCGCCGCCTGGCAGCACGAGCCCATCGAGTTCAGCGAGCTGCTCCGGTTTTTTCACGATGACCGCCTCAGCGCCGCACGCCTCAATGACGCGAACATGCTCCCGCACAGCTCCTTGCAGTCCCAGTACACCGATTTTCATCGTTGTTTTGCTCCTTTATCTAAATTACCAGCCGCGTTCTTGCATGCGGTGCTCCGGCAACAATGTCGCGACATCGATGCCGCGCATCGCGCCGCCCAACCCTTTGGACAAGTGGGCGATCAGCTCATAGTCCTCGTAATGAGTCGTCGCTTCAACGATCGCCCGCGCATATTTTTCCGGGTTTTCCGATTTGAAAATGCCTGACCCGACAAAGACGCCGTCTGCGCCTAAGTGCATCATGAGAGCAGCGTCAGCCGGTGTCGCGACACCACCGGCGGCGAAATTGACGACCGGGAGGCGGCCAAGCCGTTTGATCTCGCGCAACACTTCAACCGGAGCCCCAAGCTGCTTCGCCTCAGCGACAAGCTCGTCCTCGCTCATGCTGACGACTTTGCGGATTTGCGCGTTGACTTTGCGCATATGGCGCACCGCTTCAACGATGTTGCCTGTCCCCGGCTCCCCTTTCGTCCGCAGCATCGACGCCCCTTCCGCGATGCGGCGGGCGGCCTCACCTAAGTCGCGGCACCCGCACACAAACGGAACCGTAAACTGCCGTTTATCGATATGGAATTCCTCATCAGCCGGCGTCAACACTTCGCTTTCGTCGATGTAGTCAACGCCGAGCGCCTCAAGGACGCGCGCTTCCACATAATGACCGATGCGCACTTTCGCCATCACCGGGATGGAAACGGCGTTCATCACTTCTTCGACCACCGTCGGGTCCGCCATGCGCGCGACGCCGCCGGCAGCGCGAATGTCCGCCGGGACGCGCTCAAGCGCCATGACCGCGACAGCCCCTGCCGCCTCAGCAATTTTCGCTTGTTCCGCATTGACAACGTCCATGATGACGCCGCCTTTTTGCATTTCCGCCATGCCGCGTTTGACGCGGTCTGTGCCTGTCAATGCCAACGTTGATTCCCCCTATTCCTATCCTTATGCTTAGTCATATCGCAAAAGGATGATTCCACTGTTTTATTTTACCTCAATTTTTACAAAAATCACAATGGAAAAAAGCTCCCCAAGCAGGGGAGTTGCTTCACAGCCAGCTTTTCACCGTTTTCGCAGCGCTCGTCCATAAGTCAGCGAACAGGCCGCCGATCGCGCGCATGGAAAGCACAAACCAGTTTGCTTTTTCCACCTCAGCGGTCGTCACAAGCGGCACACGAATGTTTTTTTGCATGTCCGGGCTTAAAAAGGCAAGAGAGTCATCTCCCTTATATTCAAGCGTCATATATCCGACCGTCTCTCCCTTTTTCAACGGAGCGGTCAGTTCGCCCTCATTTGTCATCTTTTTCTTATCCAATACATAGACCGGTTTGTACTGTTTTTCCTCGCCGTGTCTCACTAGCAGCGATAGCTTTTTGGCCGTGGCGACACGAACTTTTTTTTCTTTCCCTTTCACGACTGGAAGCGTCTCTTTTCCTTTCAGTTGATATCCCTTCGGATAAAGCGTTTGAAGCGAGTATTGATTAAATCCATAGTTAAATAGTTTTTCCGTCTCCTCAAAGCGCGCCTCTTTTGTCGTTTTTCCACTCGCGTCTTTCGCGTTCATGACAACAGAAATGAGGCGCACCCCGTTCCGCTTTGCCGTTCCGGTAAAGCAGTTGCCGGCAAATTCTGTATAGCCAGTTTTCAACCCGTCAACCCCTTCGTATCCGTATACAAGGCCGGGAAGCATCCAATTCCAGTTGTCCATTCGAATTTCATCTTCTGTTCCTTCCCGGAATATTTTTCGGGGAATACTCGCTGTTTCCAGCACTTCGGGATGGTCTTTCAACAGCCGGTAGGCAAGCATCGCCATGGCCCGTGCGGACATAACATTTTCCTCATCCGTGTTCGTTCCCTCTGGATGGAAGCCCTTTAAGTCTTGATTGCTGAGTCCGGTCGCATTGACGAACTTATAATCTTTGAGCCCAAGCTGCTTCGCTTTTTTGTTCATCATCGTTACAAAATTTTTTTCCGATCCAGCTATGACCTCAGCAATGGCAACCGTTGCGGCATTGGCTGAATAAATCGCCATCGCTTCATACAGTTCCCGCACCGTATATTTGCCGTCCTTGCGCAGCGGCACGTTCGACAAGGCACGGTCCTGGGAAAGCCGATATACATACTCGCTCGGCGTATACGTTTGATCCCATTTAACGCGCTTCGCCTTAATCGCATCAAGAAGCAAATATTCGGTCATCATTTTTGTCATACTGGCAATGCCGAGCACTGTATCAATATTTTTTTCATACAAAATTCTTCCTGTTTGCGCGTCCACTAAAATGGCCGCATCGGCTCGAATGTCAAGCGGCGCGCTTTCCGCTTGCACCGTTCGTTGGAACGGCCAAACGGTCAAACAAAGACAAATCGATAGCAGCCAAAAAAACCAAGTTTGTTTTTTCGTCTTCACGTCGCACCCTCCTTACACAACCGTTATTGTAACATATGGACAGCCAAAAAAATAGACGGAGGGCATGTCTCCGTCAAAGTTAGGCCAATTGGCGCAACTGCGCTTAAAACGCGGAGTAGTTTGGCGCCTCTTTCGTAATTTGTACATCGTGCGGATGACTTTCGCGCAGCCCTGCGCCCGTCATGCGGATAAATTGCGTTTTCTCCCGTAACTCATCCAAGTTTCTCGTCCCGCAATAGCCCATACCGGCGCGCAGTCCGCCGACGAGCTGGTAAATCGTATCGGCGAGCGGTCCTTTGTATGGCACGCGCCCCTCAATGCCTTCGGGAACGAACTTTTTCGCATCTTCTTGAAAGTAGCGATCTTTGCTGCCACGCTCCATCGCCGCGACCGATCCCATGCCCCGATATACTTTAAAGCGGCGGCCTTGATAAATTTCTGTCTCTCCCGGGCTTTCCGAAACACCGGCGAGCAAGCTTCCAAGCATGACGGCATGCGCTCCAGCTGCGATCGCCTTGACGATGTCACCGGAGTATTTAATCCCGCCATCAGCGATAATGGGAACGCCGTGTTTGCGCGCCTCTGTCGCACAGTCGTAGATCGCCGTAATTTGTGGAACACCGACCCCGGCGACAACCCGCGTCGTACAAATGGATCCCGGTCCAATTCCGACCTTGACAATGTTCGCCCCCGCCTCAATTAAATCGCGCGTCGCCTCAGCTGTCGCGACATTGCCAGCGATAATGTTCAAGTCTGGGTATTGACGACGAATGTTCGCTACCGTCTCAAGAACACCTTTGGAGTGACCGTGCGCTGTGTCGACAACAATGACGTCGACTCCCGCCTCAACAAGCTTTTTGACGCGGATCATTGTGTCGGCTGTCACCCCTACGGCTGCACCGACAACAAGCCGTCCTTTAGCGTCCTTTGCCGAGTTGGGAAACTCGATCACCTTTTCAATATCCTTAATGGTGATGAGCCCCTTCAACACTCCGTTTTCATCGACCAAAGGCAGTTTTTCAACCTTATGTTTTTGCAAAATTTTCTCCGCTTCCTCCAACGTTGTTCCAACCGGAGCGGTGATTAAATGGTCCTTCGTCATTACCTCGGAAATTTTTATCGAGTAATCTTGAATGAAGCGCAAATCGCGGTTCGTAATGATGCCAACAAGCTTTTGTTCGTCGGCATTGTTGACGATCGGCACACCTGAAATCCGGTATTTGCTCATTAAATGTTCCGCGTCGTACACCTGATGGTCAGGTGTCAAGAAAAAGGGATCGGTAATAACCCCCCGCTCTGAGCGTTTCACTTTGTCAACTTGTTCGGCTTGCTGCTCAATGGACATATTTTTATGAATAATGCCAAGTCCTCCTTGCCGAGCCATGGCAATGGCCATCTCGGCTTCCGTCACAGTGTCCATGCCGGCACTAATAATGGGGATGTTCAGCTGCAGGGTATCACTCAATTTTGTCGTCACATCAACGTCGCGCGGTAATACGTCTGATTTGGCTGGGATGAGAAGAACATCGTCAAACGTCAAACCTTCCTTTGCAAATTTCGTTTCCCACATGTTTTCTCCCCCTTGTCCGGAAATATTATTAGTAGCTTAACAACTGGTTAAACTACTGTCAAGGAATCAGGGAAATGTTCAACTTTTCAGTTATTTGTTCATCATCTAGTGACAGGGGGGATAAAATGTTCGGAAATAACAACAAACAACCCCGCCTTTCCGTTTTCCAATCCGCTGACACCGCTCGACAATTTTTGCAGCAATGCTACAAACAATTGCATCGCGAAGATGCTGTTCAGCGCAGCTATACGAACTGCTACCCGTTTTTATATTATTTGGAGCACGGGCAGAACTTTTATGCTACGGCTCAACAGGCACCGCTGTCAATCAAGCCGGTGTTGTTGTTTTATGGCATGGTGCAGCTTTTAAAAGCATGTCTACTTACCGTTGACCCCGATTACCCTGAGTCGACGTCAGTCCTCGCCCACGGTGTATCAGCAAGGAAACGGAAAAAGCAAGGTTATGAATTTCTTGATGATGAGGTAAAAGTACAAAAAAACGGTTTATTCACTCATTTTTCTGAAAAAATGTTTCATGTGAAACAGGAAGCCGGGGAGAAGTTTCGGATGGGGGCGTTGCTGCAACGGATCGGCGAATTGCATGACACCTTTTTCCTCTTAAGTGGACGAAAAAAGCAGTTGTCTTTGCCGGTTGTACATACTGTCTCCCCTCCAATGGTAGCCATCCCAAAAACCATTTTAGACTATTATCACATGCCATTGACTCGCTTCCTTCAATACCTACGGGAAGAGGGGCAAGGAAAGGCGATCACATTTGTCAATGAAGAAGGAGAATGGCTACGTTTTCAACTGACAGCGCCGCTTTCCCCGGTCGGGGAGGGACCATTTTTCTTTCAGCTTGATGGCACCTATCGAATCGCGGTCAAGAAAGAAAAAATTTTTTTGTTACCGGAAATACATGCTCACTATTTATTGTTGTACAATTTGAGCATGATTTCCCGGTATGAAACCGAGTGGTGGTGCGAGCTTCTTCACTCCTATCCAAGCAAAGCGTATATTTTTATTGTCGAATTTCTCACCGTGTCAGCGAAAAAAGTTCCATGGCTCGTGAATGAATACTTGATGCAAAAATGGAACAGCTGCTCAGCCGATGCGCAAATGCCGTTATGATCCAACCCGCAGTAACGGCTGCCACTCTGCATTGGCTGATAACAAACTATTTCTTTACAGTACGAAACATAACGATCAAACCAAACAAAAAATCCCTTGTTGATGTTCATATCGACAAGGGATTTTTTGCCTAGCAGCGACCTACTCTTGCAGGGGCGCTGGCCCCAACTACCATCGGCGCTGGAGGGCTTAACTTCCGTGTTCGGGATGGGAACGGGTGTTTCCCCTCCGCTATCACCACTAGGCAAGCGATTCCGTTTTTCATCAATCATTATACCAGAAAATTAATTCCTGTCAAGAAGGAACTCATTCCTTCAAAACTAGATAACCGTCGGAAGAAGCCGCGTGTCGTACTGTCTAGCTCCGGCCGCCATCGGCTCGCGACGCTTCGGTCCTGCTGTGGTGGCATAGCCTCCTCGCAGGCCCTCCAGCGCGTTTCGCCGATAAGCGGGCGGCCTCCGCTTTTCGCACTGTCTAGCTCCGGCTCGCCGCCGCTCGGGGTCAAATCACCTTCTCCTTCGGGGTGCAAGCACCCCTGCGGGCGAAGAACATTTGCCCGTCGCGGCGAACCGCTCGCCTGCGCTTTTCTAGGTTAAGCCCTCGATCGATTAGTATCCGTCAGCTTCACGTGTCGCCACGCTTCCACCTCGGACCTATCAACCTCGTCATCTTCGAGGGATCTTACTCGCCTAACGCGATGGGAAATCTCATCTTGAGGGGGGCTTCACGCTTAGATGCTTTCAGCGCTTATCCCGTCCGCACATAGCTACCCAGCGGTGCCCCTGGCGGGACAACTGGTACACCAGCGGTGCGTCCATCCCGGTCCTCTCGTACTAAGGACAGCTCCTCGCAAATTTCCTACGCCCGCGACGGATAGGGACCGAACTGTCTCACGACGTTCTGAACCCAGCTCGCGTACCGCTTTAATGGGCGAACAGCCCAACCCTTGGGACCGACTACAGCCCCAGGATGCGATGAGCCGACATCGAGGTGTCCAAACCTCCCCGTCGATGTGGACTCTTGGGGGAGATCGAGCCTGTTATCCCCGGGGTAGCTTTTATCCGTTGAGCGATGGCCCTTCCATGCGGAACCACCGGATCACTAAGCCCGACTTTCGTCCCTGCTCGACCTGTCCGTCTCGCAGTCAAGCTCCCTTGTGCCTTTGCACTCTCCGAATGATTTCCAACCATTCTGAGGGAACCTTTGGGCGCCTCCGTTACCTTTTGGGAGGCGACCGCCCCAGTCAAACTGCCCACCTGACACTGTCTCCCACCCCGCTAAGGGGTGCGGGTTAGAATTTCAATACCGCCAGGGTGGTATCCCACCGTCGCCTCCACCGAAGCTGGCGCTCCGGCTTCTTAGGCTCCCACCTATCCTGTACAAGCGATACCAAAATTCCATATCAGGCTGCAGTAAAGCTCCACGGGGTCTTTCCGTCCTGTCGCGGGGAACCTGCATCTTCACAGGTAGTATAATTTCACCGGGTCTCTCGTTGAGACAGCGCCCAAGTCGTTACACCTTTCGTGCGGGTCGGAACTTACCCGACAAGGAATTTCGCTACCTTAGGACCGTTATAGTTACGGCCGCCGTTTACTGGGGCTTCGGTTCGCACCTTCGCTTCCGCTAAGCGCTCCCCTTAACCTTCCAGCACCGGGCAGGTGTCAGCCCCTATACGTCGCCTTTCGGCTTCGCAGAGACCTGTGTTTTTGATAAACAGTCGCTTGGGCCTTTTCACTGCGGCTCTTCCAGGCTCTTCACCCGAAAGAGCACCCCTTCTCCCGAAGTTACGGGGTCATTTTGCCGAGTTCCTTAACGAGAGTTCTCCCGCGCGCCTTAGGATTCTCTCCTCGCCTACCTGTGTCGGTTTGCGGTACGGGCACCTCTTCCCTCGCTAGAGGCTTTTCTTGGCAGTGTGAAATCGGGGACTTCCGGATTCAATCCGTC
>NZ_VJWB01000001.1:0-10000 GCF_007829715.1 Geobacillus sp. C56-T2 | reverse complement strand
TGCAAATACGAGGAAATAGGCTGTCGATGAGCCGTCGCCCCGATGACATCTTCTTCAAAAAACGGCTCACCATTGGCGAGAACCGGCTCGATTTCCACCTCGTCAATGAGAAACTTTTCAAGCACGTGCAGCAGCGGCTCCGTGATGATCGTATTTTTCGGGATAATGGGCCGCTTGGTCGGGCCAAGCACATCATCGGCAAGCACGCATCCTTCACGAAGCCGGGAACGGTTTACGCGAACCATCAGTTTGTTTCTCCCTTCTCTTATATCTTTTATCGTAACATGACTTTGGGTGCATGGACAGCGATTTCGACATAAAAACCGACGCTCCCTGTCCGTTGCAGCAGAGCGTCGTCCCCATTAGGCGAGATGTCCTTCTTCTTTTTCTTCTTCAGGCACTTTCGCCACAGTGGCTACACATTCATGCTCATCATCGCCAGAAAGGCGGATAAGTTTTACGCCTTGAGCGATTCTCCCTGTGCGGGAAATGTCACTGACCGCCATACGAATGAGCACGCCGCCTGTCGTAATGACCATCAAATCTTCGTTGCCGACGACAGTCGTCACCGCAACAACCGGACCATTTTTTTGTGTGACATTGCATGTTTTCAATCCTTTGCCACCGCGGCTTTGCACGCGGTATTCCGAAGCCGGAGTGCGCTTGCCGAACCCTTTTTTCGTGACGACAAGCACGTCATGGTGATCTTCCAAAATCTCCATCCCGACTACTTCGTCGTTGTCGTCAAGTGTGATCGCTTTGACTCCAGTCGCGCTGCGTCCCATGGCACGCACGTCGGTTTCCGGAAAGCGAATGAGCAGACCATTTTTCGTACCGACAATTACATGCTTTTGACCGTCTGTCAATCGGACCGAAATGAGTTCATCGCCTTCACGCAAATGAATAGCGATCAACCCATTGTTGCGAATATGGGCAAACGCGGAGAGCGAAGAGCGTTTCGCGATCCCCTGTTTCGTTGCAAACACGAGGTAACGCTCGCCGTCAAACTCCTCGATCGGGATCATGGCATTGATCCATTCACCTTTTTCAAGTTCGAGCAAGTTCACGATCGGAAGCCCTTTGGCAGTTCGTCCGAACTCTGGAATTTCATAGCCTTTCGCCTGATATACTTTCCCTTTGTTCGTGAAAAATAGGACAGTGTCATGAGTCGATGTAATCAGCAAGTGTTCGACAAAATCATCTTCCGCTGTGTTCATTCCTTGCACACCCCGACCGCCGCGCTTTTGGCTCCGGTAGGTCGATAAAGGCAGACGCTTGATGTAGCCTTTATGGGTGAGGGTAATGACGACGCGCTCGTGCGGAATCAAGTCTTCGTCATCAAACTGTTCGACGGCTCCTGCCACGATTTCCGTGCGCCGCTCATCATTAAACCGCTCCTTGATTTCGCTCAATTCCTCACGGATGATTTGCAACACTTTTTCTTCATCGGCGAGCACCGCTTTCAGCTCAGCGATCAAGCGGACAAGCTCTTGATATTCTTGTTCAATTTTTTCCCGCTCGAGGCCGGTCAGCCGCTGCAAACGCATATCCAAAATCGCCTGCGCCTGCCGCTCGCTGAGGGAAAACCGCTCCATCAATCCTTGGCGCGCCGCTTCTGTCGTCTGCGAACGGCGGATGAGATCAATCACTTCATCCAAATGATCGAGAGCCGTGCGCAAACCTTCTAAAATGTGAGCGCGCGCTTCGGCTTTTTGCAGTTCAAATGCCGTCCGTCGGCGAATCACTGTCTTTTGATGGTTTAAATAATGCTCCAAACATTCTTTTAAGTTCAGCACTTTCGGCTCGCCGTTCACCAAAGCGAGCATATTAATCCCAAAGCTCGTTTGCAGCGCGGTATGTTTGTACAAATTGTTCAGCACGACTTTGGCGTTCGCATCGCGCCGCACCTCGATGACAATGCGCATGCCGCTACGGTCCGATTCATCGCGCAAATCAGTGATCCCGTCGATTTTTTTCTCACGGACAAGTTCGGCGATCCGCTCAATCAGCTTCGCTTTGTTCACTTGGTAAGGAAGTTCGCTCACAATGATCGTTTCTTTGCCGTTCGGCTGCTGTTCAATTTCGGCCTTGGCGCGCAGCGTAATCGAACCGCGGCCGGTTTCATACGCTTTGCGGATACCGCCGCGGCCGATAATTTGTCCGGCGGTCGGAAAATCGGGGCCCGGGATGTATTTCATCAAGTCGGCAACCGTCATCTCTGGGTTTCGGCTTAGCGCCAGCAACGCATCGATCACTTCACCGAGCTGATGGGGCGGAATGTTCGTCGCCATTCCAACCGCAATGCCCGATGAGCCGTTGACCAATAAATTCGGAAATCGGGACGGCAGCACGACCGGCTCTTTTTCCGAGCCATCATAGTTGTCTTGGTAGTCAATCGTATCTTTATTGATATCACGAAGCAATTCCATCGCGATTTTCGACATGCGCGCTTCCGTATAGCGCATGGCGGCGGCAGCGTCGCCGTCGATCGATCCAAAGTTCCCATGACCGTCAACAAGCATGTAGCGGTAGTTGAAATCTTGCGCCATGCGCACCATCGTATCATACACGGCGGCATCCCCGTGCGGATGGTATTTCCCGATCACTTCGCCGACGATGCGAGCTGATTTTTTGTACGGTTTATCCGCGGTCATTCCAAGATCATGCATGGCGTACAAAATGCGGCGGTGCACCGGTTTCAAGCCGTCGCGCACATCCGGCAACGCGCGGGAAACGATGACGCTCATCGCATAGTCGAGAAACGAGGAGCGCATCTCTTGGCTGATATTGACTTCGCGAATGCGCGGTTGTTCATGTTCTGCCATTCTTCAAACCTCCCTTAAAACCCTCCTCCGATCCGACTGGCCGGCGACAGACGGGTGGCGTCAGTCCACCTGCGCATGCGAGGACACCCAGCGGCGTCACGAAGCGGGAAGGGGGCTGTCTTCCTCTCAGTTCAAAGCCTACAAAAAATCAGATGGATCAGCTTTGGAACGTCAACTGTAACAGACTCCAATGATGTGGCGTTCACCGGCCTCCTAGAAGGCTGGTGATTTAAGGGAGCAAACCCCTTATCAAGCCCATTTCTCAAACAGATAAGCCTTGTCGCGTCAAGAACGCCTTTCAAACGTTCCCCCATTGCTCAAGAGAAACGACCGTTTTTCACCGGCCTCCTAGATATCTAAGTTTTTCACGTAACGCGCGTTTTCTTCGATAAACTGGCGGCGCGGCTCGACTTTATCGCCCATTAAAATTTCAAACGTTTCGTCCGCATCGATGGCGTCCTGCAAACTTACTTGCAGCAGTGTTCTCGTCTCTGGATTCATCGTCGTTTCCCAAAGCTGTTCTGGATTCATCTCGCCCAATCCTTTGTAGCGCTGAATCGTCGGTTTGGGCTGATCGGGCAACGCGGCGAGAATTTGTTCAAGCTGACGGTCGTTGTAGGCGTAACGGACTTGTTTTCCCTGCTCGATTTTATAGAGCGGGGGCTGGGCAATATAAATATAGCCTTGTTCAATCAATTGGCGCATATAGCGGTAAAAGAACGTCAAAAGGAGCGTGCGGATGTGAGCGCCGTCAACGTCCGCGTCAGTCATGATAATGACTTTATGATAACGGGCTTTCGAGATGTCAAAATCTTCGCCAATGCCCGTGCCAAGCGCCGTAATAATCGCCCGCACCTCATTGTTTGACAAAATTTTGTCCAAGCGTGCTTTTTCCACGTTAAGAATTTTCCCGCGCAGCGGCAAAATGGCTTGAAAATGGCGGTCACGCCCTTGTTTCGCTGATCCGCCCGCCGAGTCGCCCTCAACGACGTACAGCTCGCTGATCGCTGGATCTCGCGATGAACAGTCGGCCAATTTCCCCGGCAAATTGGAAATTTCGAGCGCGCTTTTGCGCCGCGTCAACTCGCGCGCTTTTTTCGCCGCCAGCCGGGCGCGCGCTGCCATCATGCCTTTTTCCACAATCTTGCGGGCGATTGTCGGATTTTCCAGCAAAAACGTTTCAAACTGTTCGGAAAAAATCGCATCGGTCACCGTACGGGCGTCGCTGTTGCCGAGCTTTGTTTTCGTCTGCCCTTCAAATTGTGGAGACGGGTGTTTGATCGACACGATGGCGGTCAATCCTTCACGCACATCCTCACCGGTTAAATTGGCATCGTTGTCTTTCACCAATTGTTGCTTGCGGGCATAGTCGTTGATAATGCGCGTCAGCGCCATTTTAAAGCCGGATTCATGCGTGCCGCCTTCATGCGTATGAATGTTGTTGACGAACGAATAGATGTTGCTCGTGTACCCGTCGTTGTACTGCAAGGCGATTTCAACCGCAATGCCGTCCCGCTCGCCGGCGATATAAATCGGCTCTTCATGCAGCACTTCGCGCGTCCGGTTCAAATGCTGGACATAGGAGCGAATGCCGCCTTCATAAACATATTCGTTTTTCCGGTTGTCAACCCGTTCATCGGTCAACGTGATTTTCAAGCCGCGATTTAAAAAGGCGAGCTCGCGCAACCGGGCGGCCAGCGTTTCGTAATCGAACTCAATCGTTTCGGTAAAAATCTCTGGGTCTGGTTTAAAGCGGGTCGTTGTCCCGGTTCGGTCCGTTTCGCCGATGATTTGCAGGTCCGTGCAAGGCTCTCCTCGCTCGTACCGCTGGTAATGGATGTTTCCATCGCGATACACGTACACTTCGAGCCACTCCGACAGGGCGTTGACGACGGAAGCGCCAACCCCGTGCAAGCCGCCGGATACTTTATAACCCCCTCCGCCAAACTTCCCGCCGGCATGCAGAACGGTCATAATGACTTCAACAGCCGGGCGGCCAGTCGCTTCATGAATGTCAACCGGGATGCCGCGTCCATTGTCGGCGACGGTGATGCTGTTGTCTTTGCCGATCGTCACATCAATGGTCGTGCAATAGCCTGCCAGCGCTTCGTCGATGCTGTTGTCGACGATTTCCCAAACGAGGTGGTGCAGCCCTTTTGATCCCGTTGATCCGATATACATTCCCGGGCGCTTGCGGACGGCTTCAAGGCCTTCAAGCACTTGAATTTGACTTGCATCGTACGCCTCGACTCGCTGTTCCATGGTCATGCCTGATCACCTACGCTTTCTTTGCAAACGTTCAATCACGATCAAGAAGGAGCGATGACCGAACCGGAATGGACTCGATAAATCGCCGCTTCTTGAATCACATCGTGGTTAATGCCGTCGATGCTTGTCGTTGTGACAAAAGTTTGCACTTTTTTCCGGATGGCATCAAGGAGGTGGGTTTGCCGAAAGTCGTCCAGCTCCGACAATACATCATCAAGCAATAAAATGGGGTAATCGCCTAACTCGGAAAAGATGAGCTCAATTTCTGCCAATTTGACTGCCAGCGCTGTCGTGCGCTGTTGTCCTTGTGAACCGAAAGTTTGTACATTTTTTCCGTTCACCCAAAACGCCACCTCATCGCGGTGGGGGCCGACCAAGGTCGTCCCCCGTTGAACTTCTCGCTCCTTTACGGCGGCGAACGTTTCTCTGTATGCTTCTACTATTCTCGACAATTCCGCCTTGTCTGATACGTCGACCGACGGTTCATAGCGAATGTGGAGCTGTTCGGCCCCACGGCTGATTTCGCGATGGATGGGAGCCGCCCACTGCTCAAGCAACGACAAAAACTGGCGGCGTCGCAACGTAATTTTGGCCGCCAGCCAAACAAGCTGTTCGGTTAGGACGTCAAGCACCGCCTCGTCGCTCCGCTCGCGGGTCTGCATCATTTTCAGGCAATGATTTCGCTGCTGCAGCAACTTCTGGTACTGGCTTAAATCGTGTATATAAACGGGCGAAATTTGCCCGATTTCCATATCGATAAACCGGCGCCGCACTTGCGGGCTTCCTTTGACTAAATTCAAGTCTTCCGGGGCGAACATGACGACATTTAAATGGCCGACATATTGACTGAGCCGCTGCTGCTCAATGTGATTGCATTTGGCTCGTTTCCCTTTTTTGGAGATCAACAGTTCGAGCGACAACGATCCGTTGCGTTTCTCTGCTTTCCCCTCTATTTTAGCATACTCTTCATTCCAACGAATAAGGTCTTTATCGTTGGACGTGCGATGCGATTTGGCCATCGCCAAAACGTAAATAGCCTCCATCATATTCGTTTTTCCTTGGGCGTTTTCCCCCAGAATAATGTTTACCCCTTGATCGAAACGCATCGTTTCGCGCTCATAATTGCGGTAGTTCGTCAACGCTAAGTCGGTTAAAAACACCCGGCCTTCACCTACTCCGCTTTTACGATGACAAACGCGCCGACCTCTTTGATCTCGACCCGGTCGCCTTCTTTTAACTTCCGCCCGCGCCGGTTTTCCCGTTCCCCGTTCACCAGCACGTCATGTTCCTGTAAAAACCATTTGGCTGCGCCGCCGGTGTCAATCACATGCGCCAGCTTTAGCATCTGCCCTAGCGTAATCGTCTCCGTCTTAATGGCGACTTGTCGTTCCATCCGTTCATCGCTCGCTTTCGTTACAAACTGCCTATTCTTTTATTTTACCGAAAAATTCGTCCGTTCGCAAAGAAACCCGATGAAAGGGAGAAAAGCGGTGGTTCTCCCTCATTGAATGCACGCCTGATGGCATTCAAGTCAGCCTTAGCCATCAGGCGCGCCAAAGCGGATCGGCTTCAATACGTTCTGACCGGCAGGATGAGCTGAAGCATGGAGTCGCTGTGGAGCGGGCGCAAGACAAACGGCCGCATCGCCCCGGTGAAGCTGATTTGAATGTCGGTGCCATCAAGCGCGCGCAACGCGTCCATCATATATTTGGCGCTGAATGAAATGTTCAACTCTTCGCCTTCAAGCGATTCGGCTTTCAGCTGTTCTGTTACTTTCCCAATCTCCGGAGAAACTGAGGAAATTTCTAACCTCTCTCCTGGGAGCGTCGCCAGTTTCACCACGTTGTTTCGCCCTTCTCTTGCTAGCAAGGAGGCGCGGTCGATCGCCTGCAAAAACTCCTTGGCATTGACGGTCACCGTTGTTTTGCTGTCCGTCGGGATTAAGCGGGCTGTCTCCGGATAGTTCCCGTCGAGCAGGCGTGAGAAAAACAGAAGATGCTCCGCCTTAAACAGCACTTGATTGGCCGTGATGACAATATCGATCGGATGGTTGCCATCATCTAAAATTTTGCTCAATTCATTGAGACTTTTTCCAGGAATGACGACGTTATACGCCAAATCGCTTTCAATGCCGATTTTGACTTTGCGCATTGCCAGACGGTGACTGTCGGTAGCGGTGCAGACGAGTTCACCATCTTCCGTTTTCCAGTTGACACCTGTCAAGATGGGGCGCGTTTCCGATGTTGAGACGGCAAATACCGTTTGGCGGATCACCGCCTTCAGCAAATCAGCCGGAATTTGAAAGGCGTGTTCTTCCTCGATTTGCGGCAAGCGCGGATACTCATCGGCGTTAAATCCGTTGAGACGGAATTCGGAGTGCCCTGAGCGAATCACGGTTAAAAAGTTGTCTTCCGTTTCGATTTCCACCGTTTGCTGAGGCAGCTTTTTCACGATTTCAGAGAAAAAGCGCGCCTGCAAGACGATGCTTCCCGGTCTCTTTACATCCACCAGCAGCCGTCCTTCTTTTTCGAGCGGAATAAACGATTCAATGGAGATGTCCGAGTCGCTTCCGGTTAAGGTGACTCCACGAGCGGAGGCTGTCAGTTTAATCCCTGTCAAAATCGGGATCGTCGTTCTTGTCGATACGGCTTTCATCACATCTTGAACGCTTTTGGCGAGCGCTTCGCGGTCAATGGAAATGTTCACGCTGTTGTTCCTCCCTATTTGGAATGTCTTCGGAAATAAATTATAAAGATATAAAAACAAAGATCATAGTACTAGTCGTATGGCTTGTTGGTATGTGGATAAACAAATAAAGACGAGCAAGCACAGCCTGTCCACATGTGGATAAGCTGTGCGTAAGACAGCGACTGTTATTCACAATTGCTTCAGCTTTTCTTGAATCTCTTGAATATGTTTTTGCAGCTGCGTGTCTGTTTGCAAAAGCTTCGTTATTTTTTCATGGGCGTGAATGACCGTCGTATGGTCGCGGCCGCCGAATTCGTCGCCGATTTTCGGCAGCGAACAGTCGGTCAGCTCACGGGAGAGATACATGGCGATCTGCCGGGGAAACGCGACCGATTTGGTTCGTTTTTTAGCTTTGAAATCGTCAAGCTTAATGTTGAAGTGTTGGCCGACGACGCGCTGAATGTCTTGAATCGTGATGACCTTCGGCTTCGCGCTCGGAATGATGTCCTTGAGCGCCTCAGCTGCTAGATCGGCGGTGATTTCTTTATTAATGAGCGAGGAATAGGCGACGACGCGAATGAGCGCCCCTTCCAGCTCGCGGATGTTTGAATCGATTTGGTTGGCGATGTAGAGCATCACTTCATTTGGGATATCAAATCCCTCTGCCTTCGCTTTTTTCCGGAGAATGGCGATTCGCGTTTCCAAATCAGGCGGCGTGATGTCTGTGATCAATCCCCACTCAAAGCGCGAACGCAAACGGTCCTCAAGCGTTGGGATCTCTTTTGGAGGCCGGTCGCTCGAGATGACGATTTGCTTGCTTTCTTCATGAAGCGTATTGAACGTATGGAAAAACTCTTCCTGCGTTTGTTCTTTTCCCGCCAAAAATTGAATATCATCGATTAACAGAACGTCGACGTTTCGATACTTATTGCGAAAGTCATCAGGACGGTTGTCGCGGATGGCGTTGATAAACTCGTTCGTAAACTTTTCCGAAGATAAGTAGACGACTTTCGCTGACGGATTATGTTCGATGACGTAATGGCCGATGGCGTGCATGAGATGCGTTTTCCCTAGCCCGACACCGCCGTAGATGAACAGCGGATTGTACGCTTTCGCCGGGGCTTCGGCGACGGCTAGGGAAGCGGCGTGCGCAAATCGGTTGCCGGAGCCGATGACAAACGTATCGAAGGTGTACTTCGGATTTAGCATGCTCTGCGGGAAATCGTTCGTCTCTTCGTATGGCTTGCGCTGTTTTTTCGCTGCCGCCTGAAATTCGGCGTCTTCGTCGCCTTGGTTAGGCGGAATGATAAATTTGACGGCCAGCTCTTCGCCGGTAATGGCATAGATTGTTTCGGCAATCAAATGGGAGTAGCGGGAGTCAAGCCAATCTCTAGCAAACTCGTTCGGGGCTACGATGACGAGCGTGTCACCTCGCAAAGAGTGGGCCTTCGTTGATTTGAGCCAAGTCTCAAAGCTCGGCTTGCTAATTTTCTGCTCGATTTCCGCGAGCACGCGATTCCATAAGTCATGGATATTTTCCACCCGTTGCCCCTCCCTTGGTTAGCGGATGATCATTTGGTTAAGAAAATAAGTTTGTGGAAAAAACAATACTAAGGAAAAAAGGCGGCTTTTCGACAAAATCCACCACCTGTGGACAAAGCGATCAACAGCCTGTGAAAAATACTATCCACAACCTATCCACAGAATGTGGATATCTTCCTTTATCCACACAGTTGTCCATAGTGAAAACACAATAATAATAGCAAATAAAACAAGTTGTTGCAACGGCTTTTTTGCTTATCCACAAAACGGACAGATTGTGCAAATTTCGTTATCCACACGGGTGAAGATGTGAAAAAAATGTCGATAAATGTTGTGGATTGTTACTTTGGTGGCGAAATTTTATCCACATCGTTGCGTGGAAGGAGCGAAACAAAGAGGCAGTTGACATTTGCTGAGATTGTTCAATATAATGAGAAAGACTGCCCGTAACAGTTATTCCCTAGGGAGGTGTCATAGATGAAACGGACGTACCAACCGAATAGACGGAAACGCAGCAAAGTGCACGGATTTCGCGCCCGCATGAGCACGAAAAACGGGAGAAAAGTGCTGGCGCGCCGCCGCCGCAAAGGAAGAAAAGTATTGTCTGCATAATAGGCCACTGAAGTTTCAGTGGTCTTTTTTCTCACGTGGTGATTTGTCTGATTTGTCGCCTTGGA
>NZ_VJWB01000003.1:0-41319 GCF_007829715.1 Geobacillus sp. C56-T2 | reverse complement strand
CAAAAAAGTGATGGACAACTTCAACAGATTTTTATCCCAGCATCGGATTGCAAACCGGGAAATCAGCCGATATATTGGCGCTCCCGACAACGCCTTCAATAAAATCATCAACGAAATGTCGGTCCCGTCTGTGGCCACCATAATCCGTTATGTGCACGCAGCGGAGCAGATTATCGGGGAAAATAAGATTTCCATTTATTCCAAAATTCTAATCGACAATGAAATTGAGAAAGCCGTCAGCATCCTCAACCAAATTTCAGATGCCGACATCACTGAGCTGATCAAGGAAAACAAGGAGTTTTTCAAGTCGCTGGACTTTTATTTTTCCACCACCCAGTCCAAAAAAGTCGATCCATTTACAATCGAAGAGAGAGACATCTACGCAGAAATAAAGGAGATGCTCGACCATGAATAAGAAAAGCACCAGAAAGGTATGGTTTATTACACGCCCGGAAAGAGACCCCCGATTCCATCAAGAGGCATTGCTGGCTTTGCAGAAGGCGACGGATGATTTCAGGCTGAAATGGGCGGGAAATAGAGAAGTCCATAAACGGTATGAAGAAGAGCTCGCAAATATGGGGATCAAAAGAAACAACGTCAGCCATGACGGTTCCGGAGGACGCACATGGATGGCCATGCTCAAAACCTTCTCCTATTGCTATGTAGATGATGACGGATATATTCGCCTTACAAAAGTCGGAGAAAAGCTCATCCAGGGAGAAAAGGTGTACGAAAACACAAGAAAACAAGTCTTGACGCTCCAATATCCAAACGCTTATTTTCTCGAGCCGGGATTCCGCCCAAAATTCGACGAAGGGTTTCGGATCCGCCCTGTCCTGTTTCTGATCAAGTTGGCGAATGACGAAAGATTGGACTTTTATGTAACAAAAGAGGAGATCACTTATTTTGCCATGACAGCCCAAAAGGACTCGCAGCTGGATGAAATCGTGCATAAAATATTGGCGTTCCGAAAAGCCGGCCCTCGCGAGAGAGAAGAAATGAAACAAGACATTGCCGCCAAGTTCGACCATAGGGAAAGATCAGACAAAGGAGCGAGGGACTTTTACGAAGCCCACTCCGACGTGGCCCACACTTTTATGCTCATCAGCGATTACACAGGATTGGTCGAATACATTCGCGGCAAGGCTTTGAAAGGCGATTCTTCCAGGATCAATGAAATTAAGCAGGAAATCGCTGAAATCGAAAAACGCTACCCATTCAACACACGGTACATGATATCGCTCGAGCGCATGGCGGAAAACAGCGGCTTGGATGTCGACAGCTACAAGGCCAGCAGATACGGCAATATAAAACCAGCTGCAAACTCCAGCAAGCTTCGGGCGAAAGCAGAGAGGATCCTTGCGCAATTTCCATCCATAGAATCGATGTCGAAAGAGGAAATCGCTGGGGCCCTCCAAAAATATTTATCGCCGAGAGACATTGAAAAGGTCATTCATGAGATAGTGGAAAGCAAGGACGATTTTGAAGGGATCAACTCCGATTTTGTAGAGGCCTACTTGAATGAAAAAGACAACTTGGTGTTTGAAGACAAGACCGGCCAAATATTCAGCGCGCTGGGGTTTGACGTTGCAATGCGCCCCAAAGCCAAGAACGGGGAAAGAACAGAAATCGAAATCATCGCCGGGTATGGAGGAAGCAAATTCGGCATCATTGACGCCAAAAACTATGCAGGAAAGTTCCCACTGTCCTCTTCCTTGGCTTCACATATGGCGTCTGAATACATCCCCAATTACACGGGATATGAAGGCAAAGAGCTAACGTTTTTCGGCTATGTGACCGCAAACGACTTCAGCGGGGAGCGCAACCTGGAAAAGATATCGGACAAAGCTAAGCGAATCACCGGAAATCCCATCAGCGGATTTTTAGTCACAGCCAGAACCTTGCTCGGCTTCCTTGATTATTGCATTGAGAACGATGTGCCATTGGAAGACCGCGCCGAACTGTTTGTCAAGGCTGTCAAAAACAAAGGATACAAGTCGCTCGAAGCTCTGCTTCGAGAATTAAAAGAGACAAGCTAGGGCGAGGGATTTTTCCCTCCGCCCTTCTACACAAGCTCTGGAATGGCCAATTGCTCCGTTCCAAACAATTCTTCAACATCCCATTTAGGTTCAACGCATTCATACGGAATGCCAGCGAACGTCTTCAAAATGGCTTCAAAGATGATCTTTGCTCCTTTCGGAGGAACTGCCATGCCGATTTGCTGCCTGACATTTTCCTTTGTCCCCTCAAACACAAAATCATCCGGGAATGTCTGGAGCCTCGCCCTTTCCCTGTTTGTGAGAGCCCGCGGCTCCTCCCAGTGATATACGTGCGTTCCACCGCCGCCGCTCCCTGTAACGGTGTAGGAGGGCTGATCAGGATGCAGCCTTCTGTAGATTTGGCTCAGCCTTGCTTTTTTTACATTTAAGCGCAACTCCTCAGGTATCCCTTCATACCATGCGTTTTCACCCGGCGGTATATGTTTGAGCATTTCTACTGTTTTTGCGTTATGGCGCGTAAACTCGTGGTTGGGTGCGTCGTCTGGGATCGGCGGATTGGTGATCGCCTCCTTCGCCGTCACATACTTGTCGGGAGTAGTCGGCGCAGGAACTTTAAACCTCAAATCCAGGTCTTTTCTGATGCCGACTATGATAATGCGGTGCCTCATCTGAGGAACGCCGTATTCCTCAAATTTATATAGATGCGGCACGATGTCATACCCTCTCCCGGCCTCGGACAATTCTTTCAGAATCTGCATGAATGCACGGCCCTCGTTGGCGCTTTGCAGGCCGCCCACGTTTTCGGCCACAAAAAACTTTGGTTGGTGAATATTAAGGACCTTGACCCCATATGTGTATAAAGGTCCATACTCTCCATCCATTCCTTTGTGTTCTCCTACAACACTGTAGTCATTGCATGGAAAACCGAACGATAATGCGTCTATTCTGGGAAGCTGCTCAATGTCAAGCTCCCTTACATCGCATGCAATGACGGATGGATCGTCTGGATCGCCGCAGATATTCCGTCGATACGTCCTGCATGCCGATTCGTTGTAGTCATTGGCCCAAACATGCTCAATGCGGAACTCTTCGCCATCAGCAGCAACCACCCTCGCCATTTTGGCTCCTAAAGCAAGGCCTCCAGGACCGCTGAAGAGTTCTCCTTTGCGAAAAATCATTGTATTACCTCCGTGGCGAAAGAATTATCAACGTGTCAGTACATTATAGAGGATTTTTGAAAAAAACAACAGCAATTCAATTAAAGCCTTCACTCGGCTCCCTTCTTGAGCTCATTCAGATATTTTTCAACAGCTTCCTCAATCAACAGATAGATATTCTTCTCCTGCAAAATCGACTGCATCTTCAACTCTTTGTGCAGGTCCGTCCGAATATCGAAGGAAACGCGCTTTCTCTCCACTTTCTTATCTTCCTTTCTTGGTTGGTTGTTATATTCGTTTAAAGATGTATTGTTTTCCTCCCCTACAGGATCGGTCAGCACTTGCGTAGGCGTGATGACTTTTTGCTGGCGCTTCATGTTTTTGATGTCATCTACTTTGGACACGTTCCATCATCTCCTTGTAGAAGTTTTCATACTGCTCCAACGCCTGGTTCAACTCATTGTTTTCCTCAAAGCCGTATAGCGACAGGCGTCCGATCGGCGCCTTGCGGGTGATGATCGTTTTGAACACCTCGTTCGGATAATCTTCCTCGATCATTTCATTGAACGCCTTCGCGTCGTTGCGGCGGACGTCGTTCATGGTTCTGAGAATGCCCAGCAGCCTGGTATTGTGCCGCCCATGCACCCTCGCTCCCTCAACGGATTCCATAAAATTCGGGACCGCCGAGTAGCACCAATTGGAGCACTCGAACATCATGATGACATACTGGCTTGCGCACAAGGCGTTTGTCGTCTGCTCGCTCAACGAAGGCGGCGTGTCGATAACAATGAAATCGTAACGATGCCGGATCTTGTCCAACGTATCGTCCAGTATCAAGGTCGGCTTTCCCTTATACCTAATATATTTTCCAAGGTACGTCTCCCCTGTGTAAATCCAACGGGGGAACGTGGCCAGGAAGTTGTTGGCCGGAAGCAGATCCAACCTGTCGTTGACCTTGACTATGTACGGCTCCGGATCCCTCTCCTGCATCGCTTCGAGAACGGATTTCTCCGTGAATTCGTTGGATGGCTTTCGCGAAAGGAGCTCTGTCAAATTCCCCTGCGAGTCCATGTCGACGGCCAAAACCCTGTATCCGTCCCTGCTCAACAAATAGGCGAGGACTCCTGTTGTCGTGGACTTTCCGCATCCGCCTTTCTGGATGCCCATGGTGATGGTGATGGCCACTTATATCACCTTCCTTTCTTCCAAGGTTTGTTTCTTCTTTTGTTTATATGATTTATTCTACGTTATTTTATAGATTCCTTCAATGATTGCAAAAAATAAGAGCGTTAGAAACGCTTCCACTTCAATTCCGATATGAGTTGCCGCACCGCCTCCGACTCCGACATGTTTTTTGTCTGACAGTATTTCTGGAGAAGTTCGTAAAGCTCGTCGTCCAAGCGCACGGTAATGCGATATGACTTGGACTTTTCTTCTTTTGGGCGTCCACGTTGGAGCTTTTTGCGTTCGACGCGCAGATCATCATGGACGACAACATCGAGGTATCCGAACCGCTCATAAATGTTTTTATGTTTCTCTACGAATTCTTCCCACATTCGGGGAATTTCTTCAAGAAGCCGGAGGTACTCTTCCTGCAGCCTCTTTGTTTCCTCTGGGGACCGAGGGCGCCGCTTGCCGAATTCCTGAAGGACGAGAACCTGAAAATCGTGCCGCTCATAGCATCTTCCTTCCATCATCGCCATCACCTCTATTTTTTGTCCGACACTATTTGTGTTTATTATACCTCCAGACTTTCACTAATTCAACATTTTTCGTCTGACATAAAATTAAGATACCAGTGCCAATTTTGCCTTTCAAAGCACAAATTAATCGAATCGGCGTTTTTCAGAACAAAAATCGCTGTTTTCGAGCTGAAAGATAATGTTTTGTCATTTTGATTTTTTTGCCAAATAGGGGTATATTGTACTTAAAAATGTGATATTTTCGACAAATTTCACCCCGAGCGTTAAGGGGAAGAGGGGGATGGAAAAAGTTGGACTGGAAAGAGGTAAAGCGGTTCGCCTATACCGGCCAGGCGTTTATCCCTGTCAACGTGGAAAACAGAGGGGATTCGGTCAAACTTTTTCTCAGGAGCGGGGAAACTAAGCTGCTTGACGTGCAATCGAGTCTGTTTTTGAAGCGGCTTCTGACCTTCTTTGGCACAAGCATTTCGATCAACCGCCATCGGTATGGGGAGTTGGTGGGGAAAAAGCAGCTCGTTCCCATCGTATTGTCGTATGGCTTTACCATCATTCCGTTTAACGTTCGCGAGCCGGTCGGCCGACAAAGCCGTGTAGGGTGGTTTGTGTCAAGAGAGATTGAGCAGTTCCGGCAAAGATCTCCCCAGTGCACCACGATCCATCTTCTTTCCGGACATCAGATTCCTGTGTTTCATTCCCGCAAGTTCTGCATTGACCAACTCAAAAATGCAAAATGGATTGAGATGTGCTACGGGGAGATTCATGAACCGCATCGCAGGCAATGGATAAACGGCAGCGCAGTTTGTGAAACGGTGGTTATGTAGTGAAATGAATGATTTATCGCAATAAACCGGAAGGATCGGCGGCATTGGAGGCCGCTTTTTTCTTTTTTCGCTTTGAAATCGTCTTTGTCTATGGGTGTTCTCGGTTGATATGATGTTGGCAAATCGAAAGGAGGTAGGAAAATGGCCGCTTCAGAAATGGTGTCGGGCCGCACTCTTGTTTTGGACTTCTACGCCGGAAAGGACAGCGACGGAAAGGACATCATCCGCTCGCAAACCTTCAGAGTGAAGAGCGACGCAAGTGTCCAATCGCTTTACGATGCCGCCGCCGCCATCGCCAGCTTGTCGAGCGGCAGCTTGCGGTACGTGCGCACGACGTTGACCAGCCATATTATCAATGCATGATGAGAGGGGGAATGAACAATGAAGACGTTGGAACTGACGTTTAACGCTCAAGCGGGGCCGGCGCGGATTTTGATCCGCTATCCCAAGGAGCCGGTTGATCCGGTGCAAGTGAAAACGGTGATGAACCAGCTCGTAGCGGCAAATGTTTTTATGACCGGCAACGGGGAGCTGGTGAGCCCGAAGAGCGCCCGCATCATTGAACGCGAAACGCAAGACATCCAGCTGCCATAACGCATCTGTCATGAACGGAAGGTTTCTCGCCTTCCGTTTTTGAGCATTGAAAGGGGGAAAAGCAATGGATTTGTTTTCGATGATCAGTGAAGTTTCCTTCCCGATCCTTGTTTCTATCTATCTTCTGTATCGGATGGAGACGAAGCTGGATCAGTTGACCAAATCCATTCAAGATCTAACTATCGCATTGAGCCGAGGTCCGCAGAATTGATGATGGGAGGGAATTCGAAGTGGAATTGGTGGAGCTGCTTTTCCGGGCGGAGAAAAGGCTGTCCGGGCTGCATCCGTTGGTGGCGGATAAAGCTAGAGCGTTGATTCGAAAGGCTTATGAGGAAGGCATTTATATCATCATTACGCAAGGGTTTCGAACCGTCGAGGAGCAGAATCGCCTGTATGCGCTTGGGCGGACAAAACCTGGACGGATTGTTACGAACGCCCGTGGAGGATACAGTTATCATAATTTTGGATTGGCGTTTGACGTTTGTGTCTGCAATGTTTTCAAAGGTACGCTGATCCCCAGCTGGAGCCTCGACCGTCGGTGGTTTCGCGTCGGTCAGATCGGAAAGTCGCTTGGCCTTGAATGGGGCGGGGATTGGAAGAGCTTTAAAGATTATCCCCATTTTCAATATACATTTGGCCTTTCGCTTGCGCAGTTGCGGGCGGGAAAAAGGCCGCCGGCCGCTGTCGTGGCTAAAAAATAGACTGTCTCGCCCCTTCCGGAAGTGGAGGGGATTTTTTTAAATCTGACAAAAGCACGTTATGTCAGATTTTTGTCTGAC
Organism: Geobacillus sp. C56-T2; assembly: GCF_007829715.1. Taxonomy (NCBI): domain Bacteria; kingdom Bacillati; phylum Bacillota; class Bacilli; order Caryophanales; family Anoxybacillaceae; genus Geobacillus; species Geobacillus sp. C56-T2. The sequence continues at coordinate 34,265 of NZ_VJWB01000003.1, read as the reverse complement.
GTTAAATACGTTGAAGGAAGCAACACGAAGCCGCTTTGCCGCTCTCCCACTTTTTGTCCAAAAATCTTACTCATCTCCCTCATGGACAAGGGGGTGTCATATTTTGCATACCGTCCAGCCCATCAAAGATAGGGAAAAAATCGAAGCGATGAAAAAGATTTTGCGTGCTTCGTCGTTGAGAGACGAGCTTCTTTTTACGATCGGGATCAATACGGGGCTGCGGATCAGCGATATTTTGGCTCTGAGAGTTGGGGATGTGAGGAATCAAAAAGGCGTTGTCGAACGCATTGAGATCGTGGAAAAGAAGACAAAAAAGACTCGGGTTGTCGCACTGAACAGAAAAACTCGCCGCCTGATCGAGCTGTATTTAGCGCAGGAGCGGCCGCACGCCCGCGGCGACGAGCCGCTGTTTCGGAGCCAAAAAGGAGGCCGGGCGATCAGCCGTCAGCATGCCCACTACATCCTGAACCGGGCCGCCAAAGCAGTTGGGATTGTGGATCGCATCGGCACCCACTCCCTGCGCAAAACGTTCGGCTATTTCGCATACAAACAAGGAACGGACTTGGCCATGATCCAAAAAATCCTCAATCACTCCAGCCAGGCCGAAACGCTTCGCTACATCGGCATTACGCAGGAGCAAATCGATGAAGTCACTGCAGGGCTTGATCTGTGAACGAAGCCCGCGCCGGTCTTCCCGGCTGGCCGCCTTCTGGCCCTTGGCCATCCGGCCGGAGCCTAGGGAAGCCCGGCGATCGGTTCATTCGAAGAAGCTGCCTGCGGGCCCATTCATCCGCAGCCGTGCGGAGTGTGATCGAAGAAGTCAATGCATCGCACCGTTACTTGAAGCAATAAACCTTTAAGTAAATAAACGATGTTAAAAATGGATGAAAATTTATACAAATAAATAAAACAAGGAATAAACGTTTACTTCATCTTTTCTTTCAATAAACAAAAGTTTTGTGATTCATATAAAGATTCCATCCCTGCGTCGGTCTTCCCTGCCAGCCGCCTTCTGGCCCCTGGCCATCCGGCCGGAGCCTGGGGAAGCCCGGCGCTCGGCCGCTCGAGAAGCCGCTCGAGATCCAGCTTTTCCCACCACCCGCGGCCGTGCGAAGCAGAACCAAGAGGCTGTTCAAAGCACCGGCGCGGAAAGAAAATCATATATTGCCGTAAAACGTCGTTAAACGGCTTATTTTGGCGTTTTTTTTGTTTAGGGGGTATAAAACTATCAACCTAGTATTAAAAGTGTCTCAGACGAGCTGTACAGGGCCTAGAAGACGTTTTTATTTTTATTCTTTAGCAAGATATCAAACCATAGTGTATCGAGTTGCAGCGGCTTCCTTTTGCTGCTTTTATATACTTTTAATTATTTATATCTTTTAACCTTTTATATATTTAGGAGTCGGAAGATCCTTGATTTATCAAGCTTTTTGAGTGCTTCAACCGTACATTTTTGGTGCTTATCTTGTACATTTTTGGTGTCTATCCAGTACATTTTTGGTGTTAGGCGTACACTTTTGGTGTTTATCTCGTACATTTTTGGTTATTTCAGCGTACACTTTTGGTGCTTGAAGTACATTTTTGGTGTCTATTTAGTACACAAAAAAATAAATGTACGCGATGTAAGCTAAAACACCTTTTCATTGTTTTGCGTACATGGATGAAAATATGTACTTTTTAATACGATCGTTTTCTTGTAAAATAGAATTAAGGTGTTATTTTCCTATTTTAGTAGGTGGAGGATGAGATAATGCAAGCTCCGACCATCTCGCAGCGGCAATATAACAACGCCGTCACGAAGTCCAATGCGCTGATTGAGGCGAATTACAAACTTTCGACATTGGAACAGAAGATTATTTTGTATTTGATCAGTCAAATTCATAAAGATGACGATGATTTTAAAATGTACAAGTTGCCGATACAGGAGTTTTCCGAATTGCTAGGATATCGCGGGAGCCCAAAATACACAGAACTGAGGGAGATCACGAAGAACTTAATGAGAAAGGTCCTTGAGATTAGAGAAGGACAGAAACTTAAGCAAATGAGTTGGGTTTCATATGTGGAGTATGATGCACATTCCGGTTATGTCAGTTTGGCTTTTGATCCCCGTTTAAAGCCATACCTTTTGCAACTGAAAAGAGAATTCACGACATATCGGCTTAAGAATGTAATGGAATTAAAAAGCTCCTACTCCATTCGCATGTATGAACTTTTGAAGCGTTGGCAGTATATGGGCGAAGTGGTAATTCAGTTAGATGATTTGCGGATGATGGTCGGAGTGGGGGATAAGTATTCAGAGTACCATAACTTCAAAAAGCGAGTGCTCACTCCAGCCAATAAGGAAATTTCAGAGAAGACAGATATCACGTTTGTGTATAAGGAGATAAGAGAAAAGCGAAAGGTTGTAGCGCTCCGTTTTCAAATCAAGGAGAAGGTCATTGAACCAGTAGCCATTGAAGAGAAAAAAGATGTTGCGGTAGATAATCAGTATTTGCAATTTTTGGCTGTGGTACAGGCATATGATCGGTACATAACGGAGAAGCAGTTCATCAAAATTGCAGTGCTTGCGCAAAAAGCTTTTGGTGATAACTGGATGGGCGAGCTGATTCAAACGACAAGACGCATTATGCAACGGGCGGATATCCGTGAACCAATTGCTTTCCTGACGTATTTTTTGAATGAAAAGGTCGAGCGGGTCCAGGCCGGGATTGACCCAAATGAGGTGACGGTTCATAACGGTACTAAAGTTATCCGCCGAGAGATCGTACCGGACTGGCTTCGAGATTATGAAGAGAAGCTTGCTGCCGAGAGCTCTGGAGGCAAGGAAACGGATGAAGACATCGAACAGATGCGCCGTGAGCTTGAAGAGAGATTGCAGAAGTATAAAAGTCAAGATAGGGATTTACCTTGATTTGAAAAAAGTATGTCCTTTATCATTGTTTGGGGATAAAAGGGGGATGGTGAAATGGGGTTGCGGTTTCGTAAAAGTGTTAAGATTGCACCGGGTGTCAGAATGAATATTGGTAAAAAAGGCGTCAGTATGTCTTTTGGCGGGAAAGGGTTCAGGGTTAATACGAGTTCAAGAGGAGTTTCGGTTAGTAGCAGTATTCCAGGGACCGGGATTTCTTATCAAAAACAAATATATAGCACGAGGAAAAAAAGACCGCAAAGGACAAGGTACGAGCAAATCAAGTATCAACAGCAGAAAGAAAAGGCAATGGAAGAAGCTCGTAATAAGGTGGAACAGTATGAGGCGCACATTGATATGTTGCTTACTGTTCACGAAGAAGCAAACGACAAAGTCTATTGGAAGGAGATTGCAAATTCAGATCCACCGTTTCGTATTGGCGAAGAAGATGGACCAAACGTAAAAGAGTTGAAAAAACAGATTGATGAGTATAAACCGACTTGGCGAGATCGCTTTTTTAACCGGGTTGAAGCAAAAAAACGCCAGATGCTAAGCCGTATGGATCAAGCTATCAAGGAAGATGAGGAGATTTATGAAGAATGGGGGAAAAATAAGGGAATCGCTCAGAGAGTGATTGCCAATGATTTAAAGGCTTGGTGTGAAGTTATTGATACCGCTAAACCATTTGAAGATATTGAAGAAATGGGGAGCAGAGTGCGATACCAATTTGATCAGTCCAGACGTGTTATCGCTCGACTGGACATCAATAATCGAGAAGTCGTTCCCCAAAAGGTGATCACGTTAACAAAAACAGGGAAGGTTTCAGAAAAGAATATGGCAAAGGGGAAGTACTTACAACTTTATCAAGATTACGTCTGCAGTTGTACGCTGAGAATCGCAAGGGAGTTTTTTAATCTCCTCCCTGTTCAAGAAGTTATCGTCAATGTTTACGATGAATCGCCTGCGGAAGAAAAGTATGGATGCATTTTGTCTGTTGTGTTTCTAAAAGAAAAAATGGATGTGATTGATTTTACCCATATCGACTGCTCCGATACGATTGAGCAATTTGAACACAACATGAAGTTTTTGAAAACAAAAGGTTTCAAGCTAGTAGAGGAGATACGATGAAAATGAGAGGCTGCTTAGGAATTATTTTGTTGATTATCTTAATCGCATTATTTGTTAACTACCCACTTTTTCTAATCGGTATGGCTATTGCCATTTGGGGCATTTATGAGTGGACAGTCAATAAAAAATTGGGGGCTAGATCGAAAAAACCAGCTGTCATCTTGAGTATCGGTTTGATCTTGGCGTTAGGTTCTTGCGTTGGAAACGATGATGCTACATCAGAGAAAGAAGTTGCTGTAAAGCAAGAGTCAGTCAAAGTGCGAAGTGATGAATCTGAGAAAGAAAAAGACAAGAAACAAGAAGAGAAAAAGGATGACGATGAGCAGTCAAAAGAAATTGATAATGAGCAGAGCAAGAACAATGAAGAGGCCCAAAAACAAGATCAGTTACAAACCTTGATTAAAAAATTTGGGTTACAGGCGGTTGTTGTTGGCAAAGTAGTTGATGGTGACACCTTTGAGCTGTCAGATGGAAGAAAGGTGCGTTTGATTGGCGTAAATACTCCTGAATCGACAACTAGAACAGAAGAGTATGGAAAAGAAGCAAGCGAATATACAAAATCAAAACTAGAAGGCAAACGAGTTTATTTACAAAAAGACGTTTCAGATACAGACCAATACGGACGGTTGCTTAGAATCGTTTGGTTATCTGTTCCGACTGATGATATGAATGAAAATGAAATACGTTCCAAAATGTTTAATGCCAAGCTAGTAATTGACGGGTATGCTGAGCCATCAACTTATCCGCCTGATGTGAAATACGCCGATTATTTTAGAAAGTTTGCGAGGGAAGCACGCGAGGCGAATCGTGGGCTATGGGCGTATGGTGAATACGGCACAACGAAAGGAGATTTCGACCCAAAAGAAACGGAAAAAAGATCGTCCAATTCGCCAGCAAATCGTTCATCTAGCTCAGGTAACTCATCTAGTTCAGAAAGTAGTTCAACTAAAGCTGGAACTTCCTCGTCATCAGAAAGTGTCGAGTACTTTAAAAACTGTACAGAACTACGGAAAGTGTATCCTAACGGTGTTCCGGCTGATCATCCAGCATATCAGCCAAGAATGGACAGGGACAAAGATAACTATGCATGCGAGAGATAACAGCCCTTTTTAGGGCTGTTTCTTTTTCATATAGGCCCGCGCCGCTCTTCCCGGCTGGCCGCCTCCTGGCCCCTGGCCATCCGGCCGGAGCCTGGGGAAGCCCGGCGCTCGGTTTGCTCGAGAAGCCGCTCGCTGGCTCATCCATCCGCAGCCGTGCGAAGCGTGACCGAAGAAGCCAATGCATTGCACCGCTGCTTGAAGCAACAAATCATTAAACGAATAAGTGATGATAAAAATAATAGAGTATACATTAAAATAATTAAAACAATAAATAAACGTTTATTTCATCTTTTCTTCCAACAAACAAAAGTTTCGTGGTTCGAACAAAGATTCCATTTCCGCGCCGCTCTTCCCGGCTGGCCGCCTCCTGGCCCCTGGCCATCCGGCCGGAGCCTGGGGAAGCCCGGCGCTCGGTTCATTCACAGAAGCCGCTCGTAATCCAGTTTCCCGCCGCTGCCCGCGGCCGTGCGAAGCTGAGACGAGAAGCGAATCAAAGCACCGCCGCGGTGAATAATGATTTGTATTATTTTTTTGTCTGACGTTAAATATAGGTTTATTTTTCGACGAATAGCGACAGATAGGTGCAGTGGCACCGGCGCTTCCGTTTCCTTTTGGTCCGGGTCCCCGGGGCGGTGTGATGGTCGGCTGGCAGCCGGAAAGGCTCAGCCACTGCAAGCCCAAGCGCCGAAGCCCTCGCCTTCCGGCTCGGTCCAGCCTATCACACCGCCCTTCCCGGCCCAAAAGACTACGGGTCGCCGGTGTTCCAAGAAATGCAGCCAAAAGAGCATTTTTGTTAATCGATTTTACGATTTTTGAAATAAATGGAGGATTTTGAAATAAAGTGTCGAAATTCAAGACCGCCAGAGTCCTCTCCTATTCAATAGGCCTCGATTGATCCTCATGGCATTCTTATTTTCCCTTTTTCTATTTGAATGGTGTGTAAATTTTGAAGAAACGGCCGCTGTCTTTCTGCATAATGATCGTACCTCGCACCCGCGCGACTATGCGGTTGTTTCCCATGTAGGGAGGGTGTTTTGTGGAGAATTTGAAGCTGGAGAATATGGAAATTTCCCCTTTGGATCGCGCAAAGCGGCATGTATGGATTCAACACCGCGGCGCCTCAGGATGGATCACGCTGGCGAAGAAGGAGCCGGATGGGGGATGGAGGCAGTATCACTACCAGCCCAACGAATTGGCTGTAGAACTGCCTAAATGGCTTGGAGAGGACGTCTATTTTAGCCAGAATACCTTTTATAAGCCTCAACGAAGAATCGAGAATATAAGGCAGCTGAGGGCTCTGTACGTGGATGTGGATTGCCATACGATTGGCTATGAGCCGGAGTGGGTGGTCGGGAAGCTGGACATCGAGGTATTCTATGACAATATCTTGCCTGAACCTAATCTCATCATTTTCTCGGGTCGCGGAATCGTATGCGTTTGGTTGATCGAGCCGGTCCCGTACAAGGCCTTGCCGCTGTGGAAGGCGGTGGAGAACTATTTTTATGAGCAACTTAGCTATGTGGGGGCGGACAAGAAGTCGCTGGATCCGACCAGGGTGTTCCGGATCGACGGGTCGGTCAACTCCAAGAGCAAAAGGGAGGTCGTCGTCGAGTACCGGCACGGCGACAGGTATGTCCTCCGTGACTTGCAATATGAGTACTTGCCGGAATTGACAAGGGCGGAGACAGGGAAGAAAGGAAGAAAAGGGAAACTTGTCCGGCTACATAATATCCAGACGCTGCACTATGCCAGGCTACTGGATTTGATTCGTCTTGCGGAGCTTAGAAATTATGATCTGAAGGGATACAGGGAGCTGTTTTGTTTTTTATATCGATACTGGAGTTGTTGCCTCACTGATGATCCCGATGAGGCGCTGAGACAGATGATAGAGCTGAACGCTGGATTTAAGGAGCCGCTGTCTGAAAAAGAGGTGATCCGGGCGACAAAAAGCGCCGAGAAAGCGTGGATGGCTAAGAATGATGCGAAGGCGAATGAGGAGGCGAGGAAAAAAGGCTATCCCGGCGCCGGCTATAATCTGAAGAACTCTACGATCATTCGATGGCTGGACATCACGCCGGAGGAACAGCGACACTTGCAGACCATTATTGACGCCAATGAGAAGCGCCGGCGGAAACGGGAACGCGACAGGGCGAGGACAGGGGAGTTGCGCCGGGGACAAGGGGCGAAGACAAGGGAGGAGTACCTCGAGGAACAACGGGAGCGAACGGAGGACAAGGCATGGCAACTGCAGAAGGCAATGGAGCGACACCCTGACGCGACAAATAAGCAGCTGGCCATGATGCTTCAGATATCGGTGCGGCGTGTCCAGCAGCTTAAGAGGTTGGTCAAGAACTGACGTTCCCGTGAAATGGTTCGTCGCCCTTATATTATGGGCGTCAGCCTGCTTGCTCCCGCGACCATAAAGAAAGAATAAACCAAATTGGTTTTGTTCCAATACCTCATTAGATTGGTGGGGGGAGTCCCGAGGGTTTTAAACTTCAGATTTTCACTTCGATGAAGGGTGAAATGCAAGCGGATCGTCGCAAAAAGGATGGTAAAAGGGATTTTAAAGATTGATTTTGGACGCATAGCTGCAAGGTGAAAATGCCAGTTAGTAGTTATTATAAAGGGGATAGGTTTATTGATTAGATTTTGATTGGTGATGATATGATTATTTAGAACATAATTCTCAATGCAAATTCACCAATAAGATAAAAATTCTGCTTAGAATCAGGGGAGCGAATGAAGGTGAGGACACTGGAATGACGCGAAGGGCGGTATTGAAATAAAAGACGAGGACAAGGATCGTGTCCCTGTTCCTCGATCAATCAAAAATCTATGCAACTAAGATATACAGTTGCGACAAGGTGTCGCGAAAGCATTCCGTCGGAGGACAACGGCCACTCCTGTTGTTTTCTCACTTGTCCTTGGTGAAGACAAAAAGGAGTAGGGTGAATCATGAACAACAAGACAACCAGGTGACATAAATTTGTTTCCTGTCTTAAGTCAAGACAGTAATTGTCTGACAGAGGACAAGATGTGGAATGTGTCGCGACAGATGTCCCGATGGATTAGCGGCCGCCGGAGACGATGGACAATGAATCGCGACAGACCGAAATAATAAACGTGTCTCCCATGACAATATGGACAGTGGGTGTCCCCGGTCGGGGGATTCTGAGGACACAGCATATCATCGTGTCTTGAAAAAACGAACTTAATTTATTTTTTGTCAGACAAAAAATTAAACACTTTCATTATCATGATCATCAAGTAAAAACGGATACTTCAGCAACATATGTTGAAATGTTCCTTTGTCTTTGAATGGGAGGAATTTACGGGACAAATTTTGATAGTAGCATCTCTGGTGGATGATTGTATTGATTATATCCAAGAACACTTTATCGCTAGGGCGGACAATTTTTGAGCATACCGGACACCTTAGTCTTCTAATAATATCGAACATTTTTTCGCCTCCTGTTTGTTTTCTATACTCCCTCTTAGCTCAATTGATGGTATAATCTTCTTGAAAAGTAAAAGGGGGAGTTTTCAATGAGGAAAATCAAGATGCTGATGGTAGCTGTAATTGTATTTATGATAGCAATACTACCGGGAATTGTAACAGACGCAGCCCCAAAAAACATGTATGTACACTTCATCAATGTTGGGCAAGGTGACAGTATTTACATTAAAGCGCCAAATGGAGAGGACATTCTCATTGATGGAGGAAATAAAGATGGCAGTGATGTCGTCGCCTATCTTAAAAAGCAGAAGGTAAAGGACATCGAAATCATGATCGCGACTCATCCAGACGCCGACCATATTGGCGGTCTTGATGAGGTTCTCAAGGCTTTCCCTGTGAAAAGTGTGTATGCTCCAAAAGTCGGTAATACAACGCAAGCATATAAAGATTTCTTGGTCGCTGTGAAAAATAAGAAACTTACCATCAAAGTTGCTAAAGCAGATGTTGTTCTGCCAATCAAAGGTGTGACTGCGAAGTTTGTTGGACCTGTAAAATCGTACAGCACTAGCGATACAAATGACTGGAGCGCTGTTTTGAAAGTAACCTACGGCAAAAAGTCGTTTCTGTTTACAGGCGACGCCGAGACTCGAGCAGAAGCGGATATGGTTAAAGCGAAAAAGGATTTGCGCGCTGATGTGTTGAAAGTAGGTCATCACGGTGCGAAAACATCGACCAGCGCAACGCTTTTAAAAGCTGCAAAACCAACATATGCGGTAATTTCGGTTGGCAAGAATGCCTATGGCCATCCAACATCGGAAGTTTTAAATCGGTTGAAATCTTATAAAGTCAAGGTATTCCGTACCGACAAACAAGGAACGATTATCGCAACAACCAACGGAACAACGCTTACCTTCAACGTAAAACCAATTTATTAAGAGGTGGTTAAATGAAATATATCATTGATCGCTTCGAGGGTAAATGGGCAGTTTGTGAGGCGGAGGATGGCAAAATGATCGATATTGAGAAAAGCAAGCTACCCAAAAACGCCCGCGCCGGCGATGTGATTGTACAAGAGAACGGAAAGTTCCGAGTGGATAAAAAAGAAACAGAGAAGCGGTGGAAAGAGATTGAAGAGTTGATGAATGAGGTGTTTGAGGAGTAACACCTCATTTTTTATATAAACGATTTTCCCAAAACAAGGGAGCGCTGAGGCGTTCTTTGTCTCTGGCATGGGAAACCCCTGTCTGTTAGAGTCATCTTCTGTCCTTCAGTGAGAGGCGTGTGGCGACTAATGATGGGTGGTTGGCGGCTCGTCATTGTAATGATGGAGAAGATCAACCTTCGTGGACTCAATCGTGGACTCAATCAAGGTACGAAGCGAGTGGCCGCTATCGTGGCGACTGCTGGGCGTCTGTTGCCCGTGGTATCCATTCGTCCGATGGCTGAAAGCCGGATCACTGGATAAAAGAAGAACACCGCTAAAAACCGACCTAATGCGCTCATACAGACGTTTTTGGGGAAAGGGAGGCTTTGTAGGATTGGATGATGCAGGGCAGACTCAATCAAGGGACGCGTCGGAGACATAGGATGTCGCGGAAATGCCCCCTTGGCTGTGTGGGCGAGGAAGTGGAAGTGCGCTACAAACGGTGTGGCGAAGGATACCAAGCCTTCTTCAGCGTTCAGCCGGTCAATCGGGTTGTCATCCCCGCCGAGTAGCAAATCTTCCGGTATGGACAGCGGCTCACACAAGACTTCATCGATGCCCTTGACGGACGACATGTGTCTCGGTTCAGTGAGACGCGATCGAGCGGCAACGGCACCGAATCATCGGATAATGCCAGCGCCCCTTGACGCAACTGTCCGTCTTGTTCCCACAAAACGAGCCGGACGGTAAGCGTCGGGATTAGGGGCGTGATGTCATTGACGTCACGAAACGCCGGATGGGGGGAGAACGAGACACCATGGGTATCCTTCGTGGCGGCGTCTGCCTCCTCCTGAGGACATCCCAGAGTCAACACAGGACATCCACACGACCCCCAGAGTGTGCGGTGACACGGCCAGCCAGGACAAATCGACCTCCGGCTTTTTCGGTGGCGTCGGAGTTAACCGGGGTCAAACCAGTAAACCAACAATGTCACCCTGATATATTGCTGTTTTTTCTCCCTTTTCCACATACAACAATATTAAAACTTTGGCAACGCCTCCACCGCATCCGCCAGATCACTATAGCTGTCTTTTAAGTATCGGGACGTTGTGGCAATATTGCTATGTCCGGCAAGCCTCCGTACTTTCTCGATGTCATTGTTCGTCGCCTTTAACATCCACTTACAAAACGTATGCCGAAACATATGGGGCGTCAGTTTTTTATTTGGCAGGCTGTAGCTTTCGATCATTCGCTGAATGCCTCGGACCGAAAACTTCGGCGAGCGTTGGCTGTAAAAGACGTATGGCGATGCGGCCACATGCGGTTTCTTTTTCGCCATTTCCGCACGAAACTTGAGCCAATCCTCCAGTTCTGCCAACAAGATATTCGAGATCGGTACCGTCCGAACCTTCATCCCCTTTCCCACGATCCGAATTCGTTTCATCTCTAAATCTAAGTCCGTTAATTTTAAATTGGATAACTCTTCCACTCGCAATCCCGCATAGGTAAGCAAATACACTACCGCACGGTCCCGACGATATTTCTCTTCAGGATCGACTCCCCGGCTTTGCACCGGTTTTTTCCGCATCCGATGCAACAAGTCCTCAAATTCTTCTTCTGTCAGCCACATAATTTTTTCGTTGTCTTCATCGGCCGATTTTAAATCCTGGATATCTTTCATTGGGTTCTGTTCGAGCTTATAATGTTCGACCGCCCACGCATAAAAGCTCCGCAACGCATTCAGGCGACGATTGATCGTGGAGATGGCCAACGGTTTCCCTTCGGCTGGATTCAACATTTGCTGAATCCATTTGCGAATATCGGCCGTCGTGACGTAATCACCTGGACGAATATGTAAATCGTTGAAGAAGATATTCAAGTCATTCGTGTAGGAGATGATCGTGTTCGGGGAAGCTCCCTTTTCTTGAAGATAAGTGACATACTCGTTGAGCATCTTTTCCATCCTTTCACTTATACGACGAGTTTAAAAGGATTCGAAGAGCAAATAATCGATTAAAAAAATAACATTATATGACGAGTATATCATAAAAAAGATAGAGTTGTTAGTCATATAACGTAAATTATATGGCTAGTTTAATTGTATAGAAAACAAGTATATACAAAAAAGAACCTTAGTCTGATTGTAAGTAATCTGTCAAACTTGAACATATTAATACTACTATCTAAAAAAGGGGAACGATCAGGATGGAAAACCAAAATTTGTTCCAATGGAAATATTATCAGTCTGAGATCATCCTTCCTACAGTGAGATAGTACCTACGGTACAACTTAAGTTTTCGTGATTGGTGGAAATGATAGAAGAGAGAGGTCTATCGATAGCTCACACAGCGATTATGCGTTGGGTGCATCAATATAGTCCTGAGTTGGATAAGAGAATCCGGCGTCACCTCAAGCCAACCAAGATTCCTAGAGAGTGGATGAAACTTATATCAGAGTAAAAGGACAATGGATGTACCTGTATCGTGCTATCGATTCTAAGCCTCGTGTCATCATCGTCGATAAATTCTCCTTTCATACATTCTCTTTGGTCACGAAAAATTCCCCTTTCGTAATCATGGACCATAGATTCTCTCATTTACACTATAGTTCTATCGTAAATTGTAAGTAGGGAATTTTATTCTGACTATATTGGGTATTTTTATTTATTTAACACATGTAATTTTTTATAAATTTTATCTATATATATAATTTAGAAATTTAGATTCAATATTTCCCAATTAAAACCTCAAATCAAAGTAGGAATATAAGGAGTGAGTATAGTGTCTAATATTAGTAAAATAAGGATGGTTTCTGATGAACTTAAATTTTTCTCTAATCTTCAATCAGAGTTAAAAGGACTATTTTTGGAAGTCTGCAATTGGCCAAAATCATTTTATTCTACAAATCATAAGGTAATTACAGGAAGGGCAATCTATTTATTAGGTATATGTATAGATAATTTGGATACTAGGATTAAAGAACTCATTACATCTGAGGAGAAAATACCAAATAATCCTCCCTCTTTAATAATTAAAGAAAATTTAAATACTGCTCAAAAAAGGTTTTTCTTTCTAACAAGTAAGTGTAAAGAATATCTGGATAAAATAGATAATTATTTAGAAGACAGTGAAGGATTAAGAGATCATCCTTCTATCTCTGTTTTATTAACGGTAAAAAACACGCTACTCAATACAGTGGAATTGGCTAACAAATTTGAAAGAGTAAATGATGATATTCCATTAGAATTTAAAAATCAACCAAACCGAGATCAAAAGTATGAACTTATTAGGAAGAGAGAATATATCCCTCCTAGATCAGAAAAACTTAGTGACAAACTAATGGTAAAACTTCATCAAATAGCACTATGTGTTGAACTTTCTGCTATTGAAATATGTTCTTCTTTTATAACAGACAATCCAGATATGCCTTGGGAGTTTTATTTTGATCTTTCTCGACAGTGCTATGATGAAGCAAGACATACAGAAATGCTTATTAAACGTGTAGAAGAGCTAGGAGGAAAAGACGGTATGCTCCCAATATTTCTTGATATTTGGGAATCAATACAGCTAGGAGAAAACTTAGCGGAAAAAATAGCGATCCAACAAGTGATTCAAGAAGGTCATGGTTTAGATTCAGATGTTATATTTACTGAATATATGGCTAATTTAAAGGATTATGAAACAGCAGCAATATTCGACTATATTACTGTAGACGAAGTAAGCCATGTCCGATTAGGATGTAAGTGGTTAATTTATTTATGTAAAGGAGATAAAGACCAAGCATTAATAACCCTAGACAATGCTTATAAAAAATTAATACATCATGGTTACCGTCCTAAAATGCCTGTTCAAGAAAAAGAACGTATTTGGGCTGGAATGAGTGAAGATCAAATTGCAAAAGCAAAAGAAGTTGTAGAAAAAACCATAAAACAGTCCTAGTAGATTAACTAATAAAGAGGCTGGCTTCAAAAGATCGATTCAATGACCTTTTGGTATTATCCCCTTATAGTAGACAGTGCAAAAAAAGGCTATACTGTCTAACTATGGAGGGGATTTTTTATGGAAAAAAAGAGAAAAACGTATTCTGCCTCACATTTCGCACCCTAACAAGGTCAAAACAAAGGATTTTTTATTTAGTTTTTCAGAATAACTTTTTGACCAACACAACGAGCGATGGCTATCCTTTTTTTACCATCGCTGGTCGTTCCGTATGACGTTACACGTAAATGCTCTCATCCAGCCCCAACCCCTGCAGAATCCTTCGTTGTTCAGGGGTGAGGGAGCGATCCAGTGAGCGTTGGATGCGTCCATCCGGCAGCTCCAGGAGGACGACGTTCACATATTGAAACAGCTGGAAAATCGCCTGCCCCGTCGGTCGGGTCAGCTTGCGGCCTCCGGCGCCCTTTAATGGGTGTTCGGGTGTGATGAACTGGCGCACCCGGCGCTGAAAGACGCGGTAAATGGCCAAGGCCAAGAGAAACAAATAGCCCAATACCGCAACTCGTTCTGGCTTTTTGACATAGATCTCATCCGTGAAAAAAGGGTCTTTCAAAAAAGCGAAGTTCATTTCCACCGAGATCTGCCCTTTATATAGCTTCAAGATCTCTTGGGCATCCATTTGTTGGCCCTTCCATTCCTCCGGAACGGTCGTGACGAGGACAAACCGGGACGCTTTCCGTCTTGCCTGTTCCCACGCGTTTTGGTCGAATTCGACGTCAAGGCGCAAGAGATACCGCGTCTCCATCTCGGGTTCCGCCCCTTTTTTCGGCCGTCCGCGCCGTTTTTTCGGGCGTACGATCTCTTCGATCGCGGCCTTGACCTGATGAAACCGTGGGCGAAGGGACATCTTGAGGGACGCCAAGGCTTGTTCAGCGTCTTCCCGGCACGAGAAAGGGTGGCGCTCCCAATGGGCTTGTTCCTCGCGAAGAAGCTCCGCTTCTTTGGTTCGTTCTTTTTCGAGCGTCTTTCCTTTTCGCTGGTCGAGCGCACTCGATTCGACGACGATCAGCCGAACGGGGTGGCCTTCATAGGTGGAGGATGTTTCCCATACCCGGTACGTGGCGCCGTTTCTCTCCGCCAGGGTAAAGGGTTCGCTCCACGGGATGTGAGGCGAATCGGCCTCCGCTAATGCCCGTTTCACGATCCGAAGCGACGAAGGGCCTCGGGTGATCAAAAAGGCGTTGGCCGCTTTGGTTTGCGCCAGAGTGTCTTTTGTCATCGCGGCGGAATCGGCCACGTAAATCCATTCGTCTTCCATCTTGGCTTGTTTGAGCTGTTCGTGGACACGGGACAGCACCTCCGGATTCCACGTTTTGTCAGGCAGGTTGCCGTCGTGCACATCGCCGTAAAACGGGATGCCGTCCTCGTTGCCGACCAGTCCGAAGCCGATCTGTTTTTGCCAACGATGATGGCGGTTATAGCCATGTGTGATCTGCAAAGCCTCTAATGAGGCCGATTCATACGCGCCGTAAACCGTCTTGTCCGTCGTATCGGCGTGAAAGGCTCGGAGGGAAAGGCCTTCTTTGCGATAAATGTGAATCAAGCAAGTGCTGATCACCTTGTGAATGTCGGCCTCATACAAGCGGTCGAGATGACGAGCCAAGGCATCGTCGTTCAACCAGGAAGGATGGAGACCGGGACGGATGAGTTTCTCTAGATCGATCTCCTGAGCCCATCGTTCCACGTGAACGAGGGCTTGCCGGCCGTCAAACAGATTGTAGATGATGGCCTGAACGGCATCGCTGACTCGAGTCTGGCACTGTGGATCAACGGGAACGAGATGGTCAATCAATTGGGGCAGGCCCAGTTTCTTGAATAGGGCACTTATTATATTCAAATAATCATTACGATAGACCTTTTTGACTTGAACGTTCATGAGAGAAAAACTCCTTCACTTTCCTTGTATGTCAAGGATTCATTCGACGATGGACACAAAAAATCCTCCCGATTTTCGTTGGGAGGGTGCGAAATGTGAGTTCTGCAGAATTTAAAATGGACATTGTTCATAAGTACCTTCATGAAGGTTGGAGCCAAAGTGACCTTTTAAAACACTTTCATATTCATAACTCGATGTTACAGAGATGGGTGAATCAGTACCAAAGAGAAGGAATAAAGGGCCTGAAAGAAAAACAAGGAAAAACGATAGGAACGAATAAGGGAAGACTGCGTAAAAATCCGTCAAGTCCAGAGGAGAAAATGAAACGCTTAGAAGCAGAAAATGCCTACTTAAAAAAGCTCTTGGCTGTGAGAAAGGGGGTTGATACGACAAAAGAAAAATCTTTAGTGTTTACGATCATTCATGAATGAAGAACTCAATTTCCGGTTGTCCTATTATGTGAGATTGCAGGGGTTTCTACAGCTGGATATTACAAATGGGTGAAACGTCAGACAGAACCATCGAAAAAACAATTAGAAGATCAATGGATCATGGATAAAATAATGGAGTGTGAAACAGACAAGGAAATCCATTGGAGTTATGGCTATCTAAGGCTGAAAACGTGGTTCCAACGTGAGTACAACATAAACATCAATCATAAGCGTATCTATCGATTAATGAAAAAGATGGGAATCCAAGCCAAAATCAGAAGGAAAAAGTGGAAGTATTTCGGCAGAAAAGAAGCGTATGTGGTTTCAAAAAATCATTTAAACCGAGAGTTTACAGCTGAAAGACCGAACCAAAAATGGGTGACTGATATTACATATCTGATTTTCAATGGACAACGTTTATATTTATCTGCCATTTTAGACCTCTACAATAATGAGATCGTAGGGTATGAAATCAGTGAAAGAAATGATCTTTCACTTGTAATAAACACGGTAAAAAAAGCCATAAAAAAACGAGATGTAAATGGTCTCCTCCTCCAATAGTGATCAAGGATACCAATACATCTCCCAAAAATATCACCAATTATTACAAGAATACAACATAAAAGCAAGCATGACTAGAAAAGGGAATTGTTTCGATAATGCCTGTATCGAAAGCTTTTTTAGCCACTTTAAGACCGAGTGTTTTTATCGCTATCGCTTTCAAACCCCAATGGAGGTACGGAAAGCTGTAGAACGGTATATCACGTTTTATAATCATAAACGATTTCAAAAGAAACTAAACAACCTTACTCTGATCGAATTTAGGGGTATGGCTGCTTAGTGAATCATTCTTTTTTTATTACTGTCTACTTGACAGGGGTAAGACCATTTTGAGTCAGCCTTTCCTTAAATCACTAGTTTCCTTTCTCTTTATACTTTAGATTGCGGTAAATTTATCCAATTATACTTCTTCGTTTCATTAGAAATAATATTGTTATTCCTCCAAATGTAAACGACCAATATTTAAACGCGCATTTACTATCTAGGGTGAATACATGTTCCTTCATACAATTGGTAACACAATGATATTCCATCTTCCTTTCTATGGTTAAAAAGTTTCTATCTATAATAATATTTTTATGTGATTTTTGTGTAATTATGAGTTTTTTGACAGGATCAGTGTAAATTAAAATATTCTAACAGGCGTGTTGATTATCCAATAAAATCCAAAGGGTATAGAAAAAAGAGCACCTTTCCTGTAGAATGTGAGTAACGACACAAACAAACCCAGGAGGTGCTCTCTATGAACAAGCATACCACACTCCCGAATTTGATGCAAAAACTTGTTTCGGATGAAGAGATTCAACTGATTGCCGAAGCGGTTGGGGATCGTGATTCGTCTCGAACCTTTCCGTTGCGCGAGTTGATTCACTTCTTCCTGCTGGCCGCCATGCATCAATGGAAAAGCTTTCGCCACGGAGCCGATGTGGGGCCTCTGTATGGATTGCCGCGATTCCATTATTCCACAGTATCCAAGAAAGCGAAAGAAGTTCCCTATGACATCATGAAACGCTTGTTGGCGTTGATCATTTCCAAGTGCAACCGCCAAACCCGCCGTTCGCTTCGGTTTCCCAAACCGCTTCGGGTGGTGGATTCGACGACCGTCACGGTCGGGAAAAACCGCCTGCCATGGGCGCCGTATCACGGCGAACGCGCCGGAGTGAAGCTGCACGTCGCGTATTCGCCGGAATCCTCGTTGCCGGCAGACGTGGTGGAAACCATCGGACTGCGTCATGATGGCCCAGTGGGAGAACAGTTGACGAACGCTCAACAAGTGCTGGTGGAAGACCGGGCGTATTTCAAAATCGAACGCCTCGATCGATTTGTAGAGCAGCATCAGTTCTTTGTCATTCGGATGAAGGACAACATCGAACTTCATCAGAAAAAAAGCTTGAAACGCCTTTCCAGCACATCCTCATCGGTTCAAGCCGACTTCACGTGCCAGTTGGGGACGAAACAATGCCGATCGACCAAGCGTCACCGGGTCGTGATCTTTCGAGATGCAAATGGCCGCGACATTCGGGTCGTGACGAACCTCTTCCATGCGTCTGCGGAAACCATTGCCGACATGTACCAACAACGTTGGACTGTTGAGGTCTTTTTCCGTTGGGTGAAGCAATATCTGAATGTCCCGATCTTGTTTGGCACGACGGAAAATGCGGTATACAATCAGCTGTTTGGGGCGTTCATCGCGTATGTGTTGCTGCGATGGCTGTATGATCAAACCAAAAAACAGACGAACGTCTCTCTTTCCTTCATTTCGTTTGTTCGCCGTTTTTTCTCTGGGCAGCTTCCTCTCGATTGGAAATCCGGGATGGCCGCTGCTTTGTTTGAGTATGCCCAAATTTATGGAAGGCGTATGTATAATTTTGGATAATCAACACTCGTGATATTCTAAAATCTTTTCACTATTTTTGATTTTTTCCTATTGAAAACCCTTTGAACAAACGTCCACCGTATGGCCTCAATACCTCATCACAGAGGTTGATTAGATCATCTTTATTGTGATTTTTATAGAAATTATTAAGTGCCTGAGCAAGTTGAGAACAAAAATTAATGTCGTACTGTTGCAGTGCTCTCCAAACCCATTTTCCCTCTCCTATCCAATAATTATTTGTTCTTAGTACAAATTCATGTATAGAATAAATTAACTTATTTACAGTAAATATATCTTCAATATAATCAATAGAACCTTCTAAGTCATATAATAATTCTGATATGCCATATCTAGAAACTTCAATTTCATGATGCTCCCATTTAGGAGGACCCATGTCAAGTAGTCTTTTAGCTTCCTTCTTGATTTCTTCACTGTATCCTAATTTGTCTTTAATAACAACTCCTTCCCAACACATTCTTGGTAATGAAGGTCTTGCTCGTTTACAATCCCTATTAAAATACTCGTACAGTGAAGCTTTAGTATGTACGAATAGCTCAATTGGCCAATTATATTCTATAAATGATTCTCTGTAGGGTGCGTTTTCATCATTACAAATTACCACAATGTCTAGGTCTGAAGTATTTGTGTAATCTCCTCTAATTATACTCCCCCCTAAGATAGCCAAATCACAATTTGGGATATAGTTATCTATAAATTTTAAAGCAGCTTCTATAGGCGGTATCCGTAAAGACATATTTATCTCTCCTTTTGAATATTTGTATTATGAATATTTTACCACTCAATAGTGAGTTAAGTCCATATAATTGTGTAAAAAGGGAAATAGAAAAAGAGCCATGTTGCTTCCCCTTTGGTAGAATAAACAGTGGACCAAAAACACCAAACATAAGGAGGAATGCAACCATGGCTCAATATCATATTACCCTAAATGATGAACTTTTGCACGGGTTATTCACCAGAGATGAGGGATTAGCTAAGCTATTGGAACAAGTCCTCAATCAAATCCTCGAGGCACAAGTAGAAGAACAGCTGGGAGCTCGCCGTTATGAACGAACGGAAGAACGAAAAGGCTATCGAAACGGTTCGTATCCACGCCAGCTGACGACCCGGGTAGGACGGTTGACCTTGCGCGTTCCACGGACAAGAGATGGGGAGTTCTCTACGGAACTGTTCCAACGGTATCAACGGAGCGAACAAGCACTGGTACTGGCACTAATGGAAATGGTGGTAAACGGGGTGTCTACCCGAAAAATCACTCAAATCACGGAGGAATTATGCGGCACTTCGTTTTCCAAATCCACGGTCTCCTCACTGTGCAAGGGACTGGATCCGATTATCCAAGACTGGAATTATCGTTCCCTTCATGAACACGTGTATCCGTTTGTGCTAGTAGATGCTATTTATACGAAAGTCCGGGAGGATGGACGAGTACGCTCCAGAGCCGTGTTGATCGCTACAGGAGTGAATGAGGAAGGATATCGAGAAATTCTTGGCCTGCAAATCGGAAACAGTGAATCGGAGTCCAGCTGGAGCGAGTTCTTCGGATGGCTGAAAGACCGGGGACTCCGGGGAGTGGACTTGATCATCTCGGATCAGCACGGTGGGCTGGTGCAAGCCATTGAAAAGCATTTCCAAGGCGCTACATGGCAACGATGCCAGACACATTTTATTCGTAATATCCTCGATGCCGCACCAAAGTATATGCAGGATGCCTTGCTCGAGGAGATTCGTGGGATTCTTCATGCTCCAAATAAGCAAACGGCCCGGCTGTTATTGGAACAAGTGCTGGCCAAATGGGAAGAAAAAGCCCCAAAAGCCATGCAAATCCTCGAAGAGGGATTCGAAGACGCCACCGCCGTATTGGACTATCCGGACCGTTACCGGCGGCGCCTGCGCACGACCAACGGAGTGGAACGGCTGAACGAAGAAATTCGCCGCAGAGAACGGGTCATCCGCATCTTTCCGAACCGGGAATCGGTGTATCGCCTCGTTGGTGCCGTGTTGATCGAAATCGATGAAAAATGGATGTCAGGGCGCAAATACTTGGATATGGCTGAATATTGGCAGTGGCGGAAAACGAAAGAGCAAGGAGTCCGATCGGTGAATCAGGAGGCTCCGGCGATCAAGAGAGTGGGATAACCTCTACGCCGTGTCAAGGAGAACGTGGAATACCGGAGCGAAGCGAGGATATGCCGCGAAAGCTCCTTGACACGCCTGTTCCTTGACAACATGATCATTTGTCCGGGAAGGCGACCGGCAGGGAGACTTTCCAGTCTTACCTACCATACGTCAAGTCATCAGGTCCATGTTGTCTATCAAAGGGGAATTTACACAATAATTTGGACTTGACCCAATAGTGCCCTATACATAGTTAATTTTTTGGAATATTTAATATTTAAGTTGTGTAAATTTTTATTGGTTATTTCATATCGATTTTTATAAAGTAGGTGGATCTTTATGCCTGAAGGAATACATGAAATTAAACTAAAAAAGGTTATTGATATTGTAATAACTACATTAGTAAACTCAAGCTTTTGGATAGAGCCGAAAACTGAAAGAGGAAATAAGTATCTCAATTATTGGCTTGACAAGAATTTATTAAAAAATATTTTAAATGAATTATTAGTAAATAAAAGAGCAGCAGTTTATAGAGATGAACATAATAATCTATTGATATCAGACAAAGAAAAACCTAACTCTCTTTTAATGGAATGCTCTTCACTTCGCTTTTCTTCTACTGATCAGGCAAAAGGTATATTAAATATCCCAATCGAATTATTGTCTTCCCAGAAAGCAAGAGAATATACGGGTCTTGAAGTCAGAACAAAACTATTTAGATTCCATGGAATGATTCAGGGTCTTATTCGTTCGTTTCAACGGGTAATATCAAAAGATATAGAGTATTTAGGAATATCTCATGAATTTGTTTTTTATGACAAAGCATACATAGATTTGTTACTCAGTTTTTTACAAAATAATATAGTTTTTGAAAAATGGATAGAAGAGGAAATAATTATATTAAATAAGGCATACGCAGCAAATTTAATAAAAAAAGAGGAGTATGAAAAGAGAATTTTAAAATACACAAGGAGTGAAATTAATCATGCAAATCACACTAGATAAAGGTAATACCTTAAAAGTTGAGGTTGAAGATGTTAATGGTGAATTAAAAATTTTTTGTGATGGAATTTTACTAAAAACAATAAGGGATAAAGATGTGCTCCTATTAGATGGTTTAGTAAGTAATAAAAGATTAGATTTTAAATTAAAAAGTTTTGGAAACTATAAATGCGTTATAAAACTTAGCAACAATGACAAGATTCTCTATCAATCTTGCCCTTCCAATTGGGAAACTGGAGACCCAGCTTGGGAGGATACAGTTCTAATAGTAGTGGAAGAAGGTGTAATTATATGACAAAAGCTAAAGTAGATGAATGTCCTTTCCCTAAATATGTACCTCTCTCCGGCGAAGCTTTCTGCGAAAATCTTGAGGTAAAGTATACATTGTATCATGATCACATACCACAACCTACTATAGGATATAAAGCTAAATGGAGCGAGATTAACAAAGACGTACCTAATATTCTAGCCGATGAAAGATCATGTCCGGCTATGATGAGACGTGAGGAAATTGGAATAACAATTAGGATGCCTTACACTGCCACTTTTTACAGAGATGGTTCTATTGAAATTAAAGAATTTTATGGAAAAGAAGATAATACAACATATCGTTATCACCCCCGCCAAGGAAAGGGGATCGTTTTAAATAGATCTTCTAATGAAGAAAAAAGCTTTGCAGAGTTTCCAGCTTGTCTTATGACACTTCCGCAACCAATAGACAGCCAAGCTTCGCTAGGTTTATTTGTCTTGGGGGATATTAGATTAAATACATGGATTATTGATTCAGGCGTTTTTTTACTAGATGTCCCTAAAGATTATGCACTTATTATCACCCCTGTTGCCCACAAAAAAGATATTCCAGGTGTAGTCTTACATCAAGGCGTTTCAGAATCTGTTCCAAGAATAATGGGGTCACTTAAAATACCTGTAAAAATTGACTTTTCTCAAATTCCTGATAACCAGGATTCTGTCACTATACCTAGAGGTGAACCTTTACTTAGTTGGATACTTGTTAAACTACCGAAAGTTAGTATTAGTGAAATAAAAGTAAAACAAGATATAAACATCAATGACAACACTTATATTTTACTTTCGCCTAATGGGTTGTCCTCAGAATTGCAAACAGTTAATGATCATATATGCGAATTAACACGATTTAATAAAGACTACGACTTATCTATTAAACTAAGTGGTTTCGAAAATAAAATATTTGTATTTTTAAAAAATAATAAATATTCTTATACTAGAATTAATGAGTTGGCTAAAAAGCTTAACTTAACTAGAGAGCAAACTATAAGCTCTTTAAATAAATTAACAAAATTAGGATTAGTATCTATATTAAACCATATAGATCCATTACCTGCACCAGAAATCAAAGTTGAAAGTTGGATGGGTAAAAGTCGTAAAGATGCTTGGAATGAAATATATAAGACAGGTAGATATTATCGGACTGTAATAACAAGCCCGTCTGAAGAAATTCAATCACTATTTAAATTGTTAAAAAGAGAGGGTCTTCACCATTTTCTGTGATTTCCACTCAATCCTAGAAACATGTTAGCTGGATGAAATAGGTTCATCAGTCAGGATCCTTCTTCCGCATACAGACCACGAAGTTGGTAGAATGGAAACAGTCAAGTGCTTTCCTTGACGGGTTCCATTCTACCAACGATCATACCGAGAGCGGAAGAAGGGAGCGTTTAGGCAGCCTGACTACCTGTAGTGTTCCCTATACACTCCAGAAATACACGCAAACGAAACCGTTCCCGATTTCGATAGCCATATGCCCGGCGTTTGATGTTTTTGATCTTGTGATTCGTTCCCTCGATTCGGGCATTGGTATAGGGGCACAAAAAGTAGGAAAGAATCGGCTCCTTCCACCTTTCAAGCGTGTTGGCTACTTCCTGAAAAGAAGCAAAAGGGCTCTGTTTGGCTAACTGAATCCATTCTTCCAAGCGTTCCTTTGCTTCGTTATATCCATCGGTTCGGTAAAAATCCCGAAACAACTCTTTCAGATAATAGGCAATGGAAAGTACCGGATACTCCTCCAAGATATCGTCTAATCGATGCCGTTGGTCCTGACGAAGCTTTTCACAGCCTTTCAAGAGAAGATATCGAGCCTTTTTCAATGGAGAACATTCCTTTCTTGCTTGATCCAAGGCTTGTGTCACTTTTTGAACCACATGGTACTTATCGATGACAATCGAAGCAGATGGAAACAGGGCACGAACCGCCTTATGATAAGGTTCCCACATGTCAAGAATCACCGTTTGAACCCTTTCTTTCGACAGGACCTTTTGGCTCAACAAGTGGATAGCGGAGTCACATTGGCGATCGGCATGCATTCCCATGACGGATCCAGCTTTGGCATCCATCAATATGGTTTCATACTGATGTCCCTTTTTTACAGCGATTTCATCTAAGCTAAGCACCATCTCTTCTTGAGAAGATGTTTCTATCGCTGTCTGACGCTCTTTTGCTTTTTTCGATGCGATGGAGTAATAGATGCGTTCCAATGTCGTATATGGGATACGGTGCTTTCGGCTCACCTCTTGAATGGTGGAACCTTCACAAAGTTCATACAAGTACTCACAAAATCGGTTGGTGTAGTGCTGATTGGGTTGAACCGATTCCAAAGAGGCGGAAAACACTTGAGAGCAATTCCAGCACCGATAGCGCTTTATTTTCACGAACAAGTACACCGGTTGATGGAAAATCGCCAAATCCCGTACTTTTCTTGTCCGTCTGTCGTGGACAGAGGAAGTGGCAAACCCACAATGAGGGCAATGTTCCTGTGTCTCTGTTTTCTCTACATGAATCGCATAACCATAGGAATGAAGTTCTTGTTTAATCACTTTAAATTCTGGCAATCCTAGTGGTATAGAAAGCACTTACGAGACCTCCTTAATGTTGATTTCACCGCTAACATTATTGCCAGGATCTCGTCAGTGCTTTCTCTTTTTTGTCACTAAATCACAAAATTTGGTGATGAACCAAAAGAGATAATACCTTTAGTCAAATAAACGCAGTGGACATAGGATGTGGAATTGGTGCAGAAACTTACTTTATGGCTCAAAATGGTTTAATAACAACAGGAATAGATATTTCTGAGATAGCTATTAATTTAGCTGAGAATAGATATAAACACGAAAATATGACTTTTAAATGTTGCAACCTGCAAAATACCGGAGTTAATTCTAATTCGGTTGATTTTGTCAATGATAGAGGAACATTCCAACACTTATTTACAGATCAAGAACAGTTAGCATGGTTAAAAGAGATAAAAAGAATTATTAAACCTGGCGGGTGGCTTTTCTTACGAGGAATTTATTCTGAAAATCCTTTCCCTCACTATATTAGCCCAACATTGAGGGGAACGATAAGTGGATACATTTTGGGATTAAATAAAGATAGGGTTACAAATATCCTTGGGAATGATTTTGACATCGTTTACGCACGTAAAATACCTTGGATTAATGATAATAGTAAAATGGACGGATATATGGTGTTAGCTAGGAGAAAAGGGAACGAATCAAAACTAAGTTTTATTACAAAATAGTAATTTGAAAGGAGGTGATAATATGAAAAAAACGGAAATTATTGAATTCCTTAACAATGAAACATCTTTAGAAACTCTTGATATTAAAGCAATGGTTGAAGAAAAAGTTCAAGAAGATTTGCTCAGATTCCGCACTTGTGCAACCGACCCAATAACAAGCTGGTAACCCTCTGGATTCGATTTATTTTCAGTACCTAAAGTAAAGACTGTGCTCTTTTTTAGAGCACAGTCTCCTAAATTATGGATAAGGAGCTGATAATATGGCACAAGTCATTTATAAAGATAAGTTAGGAAGAATGTTTACTTTTGATGCCTCAAAAGGACAGAAATTATCAGATGTACTTTATAGTACGAAAATTCCTAGAAATTCTGTTACAGCTCGAAAAGGGAATAAAATAGTCACAGAAGATATAATACTACAAGAAGATGACATTATCTATCTGGAAATGAATAGAGGATATGATTTGGTACATATCATGCTAATGGAAACAGAAAAACATGAAACTCAAAATCCTATATATACCAAACCAATTTTATGGTTCAAAAATGGAAATGTTCATAGAATTGAAAAACAATTTAACGAAGAATCTCTGGCCCATTATATTGAAACACAGCTTGCCAATACTTTAATCACTGACAAAATGATTGAAGAAAACGATCACATAGTTTTAGGTTTTTCTGGCGGTAGAGATAGTACAGCCTTCTTAGTTGCGAGGCAAAAGATATTAAATAAGTTACCTAACCATAAAATAACAAATGTAACCCTGAGAGGATTACCAGACTGGGATGATGAAACAGCTTTCGGGTATACAAAAGAGCTAAGTAATAAATTTGGAATAGAGCAATATGTTGTAGAACCAGAGGATATACAACAGGAATTTAATCTTAAAGCACCAATATCGGAAGTACTTGATGAACTATTGCACGGTCCTGATGCAATGCATGTTATTTGGATTGGACATCACATGATAAGGCACATGCTTCGAAGAGCAGCAGAAAGGCTAAACGCAAATAAAGTGGCTTTAGCATTAAATGAAGAGGATTGTTTAGCTACGGTGCTTTCCTGTTATTCAACAGGTTATCTTACTGGTGCAATGCCTGTAAGAAGAATTGGGAACATAGATTATATATACCCATTATGGCTATTCCCCAAAAAGGAATTAAATCTTTATCTATATTCAGAAGCAGAACACTTAACTAAACAGGGGCCACCGAGTCGCTTTAATGTAGGTCCCGCTTTAAGACACTTCTACTATGCTATGACAGATTATATGCAGGATATTTGGCCAGGTATAGAGCATCATTTTTATCATGGATTTAGAAATTTACAGAAATTATGGAATGATAAGATCACCTTTTCAGAATGTAAGAACTGTGGAGGAACTTTACTCAATCAAATTGGATATGAACCCCCAGAACTTTGTGATGTCTGTCAATTGTTTGAGGAATATGGGGCTATTGATTATCACAAAAAGAAGTAAAAACTACAAATAGAAAGGTAAATAATATGATTAGAAACTATATTTTTACACCCAAAAAAGTCTTAAGCAAATATTTAGAACAAAAGGGAATAGACATTATTGATTTGAATATTTCTAAAAATATAATAATTACTCACAATCCTGAACTTGCTACTAAAATTGCTTCTTTATGTTCAGCTGATATTGTAAGAGAATGGGTATATCACCCATATTATCCTCTGTTTTACACTGAATTCGGAAATAAAGATTTAAGTATTGCAGCAATTAGAGTAGGAGCTCCGGCTGCTACTTTACAACTTGAAGAACTCATAGCTTTAGGTGTCCAAAATATTATAAGGATTGGCTTAGCTTGTTCTATATCAGAAAATTTAAAAATAGGAGACTTAGTTACATCTAAAGGATATCTTTCATTAGAAGGCACCTCTAAGTATTACGGAGGAAGTGAGTATATTACGGCTGCTTTCGATAATAATTTTTATAATTATCTAATATCAAGTAGTATAACTTCTTCTCTAGGAGTTAGTATAGATGCGCCTTACATGGAAACTAAACAGCTATTCTCTATACTACAAAAAAAAGGATATGAGTTTGTTGATATGGAAGGAGCTGCTCTTCATTCTGTCTGTAACTTCAGAGGGGTTAATTTAACTGATTTGTTAATTATTAATAACGAAAGTATTAAAGATTGGGATATCGTATTCTCTGGCAGGAAAATTGTGTTGGATCAAGCCGTCCAAATAGTATGTGATTATTTTCAACAGAGGAGTTGACGTAAGTGGTTCTTAAAGGAAGATCATTAGATCGTCTAATAAGATTATGGCTACTAGAAAATTTAGTTAATTTTTTAGGTAATGGTATGGTGGAAATCGCCATTCTCTGGACACTAATAATTATTACCGATAATCCTACATATGTAGGATTATATATCATTCTAAAAACACTTACTGGTTTGGTGTTTACTCCCATTGCAGGTGTTATGGCTGATCGATTCAGCAGAAAAAAAATTATTATTATATCTAACTTATTTAGAGCGTTAACACAAATTATTACTGCTGTCATAATTCTAGTATTTCCTAGTTTTACAATAGCAGGATTGTTAATTGGAATTTTATGTGTAACAGCAGGAAGCAATTTCTTCTTTCCTGCTGTCTCCTCTCTCATCAAAGATATTATACCTAGAGAAAAATTTCTTCAAGCTTCTGCATACCGAGGTGCCTGTTTACAGGGGGGATATCTAGTTGGCGCCTCACTTAGTGGCTTCCTATTAAACCTTTTTGCATTTCCAATAATTTTAATAATAGATGCTTGTACCTATATAGTTTCTATCTTTATTTTTTTATCTTTCCCTGAGGATAGAGAAATTAAAAATGAACAACATAGTATATCTGTACAATTTACTTTATTTAAAGATATAAAAGAGGGATTAACTTATCTGCGAACAAATAAGAAGGTATATACATTTTTGTTAATTGGATTAGGACCAGGGTTAGGAATGGTAGTAATTAATACATTTCTTAGTTACTACGTTCACTCTCAGTTGAAATTAACTAGTACTCATTTTGGGATTATTGAAGGTGCATATGCAATAGGAGCAATTTTTGCAGGTGTCTTAATTGGAAATATCCAAAAGAGATTAAATAGTTTCAACCTAGCTACTACTTCTCTATTACTTTTCCCTATCTTATTCTTTGTAATGTTTTTTCCTATAAACTTCTATGTTCTATTCATAACATTCATTGTTTTTGGAGTCGTGGTAATGGTTCAAAACTCCAGTTTTCAAACCATTATTACAGAAAGTACAGACGGAAGTTTTTTAGGGCGTGTATTAAGCTTTAACTACTTTGTGACATCCGCAATTTTCCCGCTAATAACATTATTAATTGGATTAATAGTACCTAAGGTTCTAAGCGTAAATATTTTATTCCTATGTACAGGAATATTTTTATTAATAGTGAGTATATTAGGAGTTTTATATATACAATCCTTAAAAAGAAATATTTCTAATCAAATTGAACCTTTTAAAGAGGGGATCTGAAATGAAAATGTTCAGTTCCGATTTACAAAATTCTTTATCATTAGCTAAGCAACAAGCGTGGAAATTTGGTGTATCGGAAATTAAATCTGAACACCTATTATGGGGATTGATTGCAGATACTAAATTTAATTCAGCACAGATACTAATTAATGCCGGTATCGATTTGGACGTAGTAAAAAAGGAAATAGAATCTAAATTAACATCAATCAAACCAGGTAGAATGTATTCTGAAAATGGTGAAAAAATCTATAAGAGCATGCTATCTCTCGCAGAACACCACCAAAACATAATAGATACACAACACTTATTATATTCACTCATAAGTACTGATTGTACAGGAACCAATATTATTAAAAAAATTGGAGGGGATCCCCTGAGAATAAAATCTCTCTGTTTAGAGTATATTAATGGAGAATCTTTAACTAGCACTTACTATAATACGCCTAATTTAGATAAATATTGTATTGACCTAACTGATTTAAGTACTAAAGGAAAGTTATCTTTTCCAGTAGGGCGAGAAAAAGAAATTGATATATTGCAAACTGTACTTCTAAAAAAGAAAAAGAGAAACATCGTAATTACCGGTTTGCCAGGAGTAGGGAAAACCTCATTGGTTGAAGGGTTAGCTATCCGAATAACATCTAAAGAGGTTTCTAAAAAACTCTATAATTTAAAGATAAAGAGCCTAAGTTTGGCAAGCCTTGTCGCTGGTACCAAATTTCGTGGGGAGTTTGAAGAACGGTTAGTAGGTATAGTAGAGGAGTTAAGTATGTACCCTAATATAGTTCTATTTATAGATGAGATTCATACTTTGATAGGTGCCGGTGCTGTTCCTGGTGGATTAGATGCATCGAATATACTAAAACCGGTATTAGCAACCGGTAACTTTATTTGTATAGGTGCTACCACTGAAGAAGAATACGAAAAATATTTTAAAAAAGATGCTGCTCTTGATAGAAGGTTTCAAAGGATACCTTTACAGGAACCTTCTAAAACAGAAACGTTAAAAATTCTTAGTGTTTTATCTCATGAATACGGTAAATACCATAATGTTTTTTATAGTCAGGAGGTATTAGAAGAAATAGTTGAATTAGCTGATAAATACTTTCCAGACCGATATTTCCCTGATAAAGCAATCGACTTATTAGATTACGTTGGGGCAAAAAATAGTCATAAATTTACTTATAATGAGGTTTATAAGATTAGTAAGCTAGACATTGAACGCGCAACTTCTGATTTACTAATATGTGAAGATAGAGGAACATATATCACTTGACGTTAAAAGGGAGACACTCATGAAAAAACAGTGAAGAAGCACTTCTTTCACCACTTGCAACTCACATTTCGCACCCTAACAAGGTCAAAACAAAGGATTTTTTATTTAGTTTTTCAGAATAACTTTTTGACCAACACAACGAGCGATGGCAATCCTTTTTTTACCATCACTGATCGTTCCGTATCACGTTACACGTAGATGCTCTCATCCATGCCCAATCCCTGCAGAATCCTTCGCTGATCAGGGGTAAGGGAGCGATCCAGTGAGCGTTGGATGCGCCCATCCGGCAGCTTGAACAGGACGACGTTCACATATTGAAACAGCTGAAAAATCGCCTGTCCCGTCGGCCGGGTCAGCTTGCGGCCTCCAGGACCCTTCAACGGGTGTTCTGGAGTAATAAACTGACGCACTCGGCGCTGAAAAACGCGGTAAATAGCCAAGGCCAACAGAAACAAATAGCCTAATACTGCGACCCGTTCTGGTTTTTTGACGTAAATCTCATCCGTGAAAAACGGATCTTTCAAAAAAGCGAAGTTCATTTCCACCGAGATCTGCCCTTTATACAGCTTCAAGATCTCTTGGGCATCCATGGGTTGGCCCTTCCATTCCTTCGGAACGGTCGTGACAAGGACAAACCGGGACGCTTTCCGTCTCGCCTGTTCCCACGCGTCTTGGTCGAATTCGACGTCAAGGTGCAAGAAATACAGCGTCTCCACCTCGGGTTCCGCCCCTTTTTTCGGCCGTCCGCGCCGTTTTTTCAGGCGTACGATCTCTTCGACCGCGGCCTCAACCCGATGAAACCGGGGGCGAAGGGACGCCTTGAGGGACGCCAAGGCTTGTTCGGCATCTTCCCGGCAGGAGAAGGGGTGACGCTCCCAACGGGCTTGTTCCTCGCGAAGAAGCTCCGCTTCTTTGGTTCGTTCTTTTTCAAGCGTCTTTCCTTTTCGCTGGTCGAGCGCGCTCGATTCAACAACGATCAGCCGAACGGGGTGGCCTTCATACGTCGAGGCCGTTTCCCATACCCGGTACGTGGCGCCGTTTCTCTCCGCCAACGTAAAGGGATCGCTCCACGTCGTGTCCTCAGCATCCGCTTCGGCCAGCGCGGTTTTCACGATCCGGAGCGACGAAGGGCCTCTGGTGATCAAAAAGGCGTTGGCCGCTTTGGTTTGCGCCAGGGTCTCTTTCGTCATCGCGGCAGAATCGGCCACGTAAATCCATTCGTCTTCGATTTTGGCCTGCTTCAGCTGTTCATGGACACGAGACAGCACCTCGGGATTCCATGTTTTATCGGGCAGGTTGCCATCGTGCACATCGCCGTAAAACGGGATGCCGTCCTCGTTGCCGACCAGTCCGAAACCGATCTGTTTTTGCCAACGATGATGGCGGTTGTAGCCATGTGTGATTTGTAAGGCCTCTAACGAGGCCGATTCATACGCGCCGTAAACGGTCTTGTCCGTCGTATCGGCGTGGAAGGCTCGGAGGGAAAGGCCTTCTTTGCGATAAATGTGAATCAAGCAAGTGCTGATCACCTTGTGAATATCGGCCTCATACAAGCGGTCGAGATGACGAGCCAAGGCATCGTCGTTCAACCAGGAAGGATGGAGACCGGGACGGATGAGTTTCTCTAGATCGATCTCCTGAGCCCATCGTTCCACGTGAACGAGGGCTTGCCGGCCGTCAAACATATTGTAGATGATGGCCTGAACGGCATCGCTGACTCGAGTCTGGCACTGTGGATCAACGGGAACGAGATGGTCAATCAATTGGGGCAGGCCCAGTTTCTTGAATAGGGCACTTATTATATTCAAATAATAATTGCGATAGACCTTTTTGACTTGAACGTTCATGAGAGAAAAACTCCTTCACTTTCCTTGTATGTCAAGGATTCATTCGACGATGGACACAAAAAATCCTCCCGATTTTCGTTGGGAGGGTGCGAAATGTGAGTTGCAACTTAAATTCCTTCGAATATCTTCTTGCGTACATCTATATAAAAGCCCCCTTCATTTGGTCACCACGAAGATAAAAAACAACCTTGTACAGTGACCAAATTTATTAGGGGGCTAATGAAATGGATTTATTACATTTGCGGCAATAGTCGATTTTCATTTTTCGAAAGATGGTACTGTCGTTTCAACTGTTGCTTGTTCTGCCGCAATTCCTTGCTGACAATTTTCCTTCACTTGCAACCAATATCCTTTACGAAAGCTACGAATGTTCATATTTACGGTTACTTTTCAACTTTTTCGAGTACTATATTTTTCTCCATTTGGAATTTTACTTTTCGCGCATGCTCATCTTCTTCAAGTATAACCATTTTTCTTGCCCGTTCCATAATCCCGATAAGCATCTTATAATCTTTTTGAATAACGGCAAGCTCTTTCTGTAAAGACTCCTTTTCCAACTGCAGCTTTGTCACCGTTTGCTGCAGCTGCTCCATATCTCTTTTTAACGTACGGTTTTCATCCTCTAACCGCTGATAATCAAATGCATCTGTCCTTTGGGCTTCTAAAAATACGATTACATCCCTCCATGTTAATTTGTTTTCAGCCGTTTCTTCGTTTTTTTCCTTCTCTTGCTCCACTGCTACGATAATTTCCTTTTTCTTTTCCTTCCGCTGCCTTTTCGCTAGTTCAATCGCTTCTTTGTATTGTTCCGCACGTATGAATTCCAGCGAAATCCGCAGGCGGCCGGCGTCCGCGATAGAAGGCGCCCTACTTCCTTAAATGCGGCGAGCTGAGTCCCCCCTTTGCGAATATAGCGCAATACGACTTCAGCCAACAGCAAATCTTTGTCTTGCTTCCATGCATCTTGGCGTACGTTCTTCATCATTTTTGTCCTCCAGTTTCTTTTTTACTATATGTTATGCAACTAGTAGAAAAGATAGGAGATAATGTATATTATGCGATAAGTTTAAGCCGGAAAATAGTTATATGGATATCGTCTCAATGTGCTCAACACTCTTTCCTCGGTCACCGGCGACCCGTAGTCTTTTGGGCCGGGAAGGGCGGTGTGATAGGCTGGACCGAGCCGGAAGGCGAGGGCTTCGGCGCTTGGGCTTGCAGTGGCTGAGCCTTTCCGGCTGCCAGCCGACCATCACACCGCCCCGGGGACCCGGACCAAAAGGAAACGGAAGCGCCGGTGCAGCTACACCTATCTGTCGCTTTTTGTCGAAAATTAACCAATATTTAATGTCAGACAAAAAATAAAACAATAAACATCATTATTGATCGCGGCGGTGCTTTGAGCAACTCCTTGATTCTGCTTCGCACGGCCGTGGACAGCGGAAGGTTCTGGATCGCAAGCAGCTTCTCCGAGCGGCTGAGCGCCGGGCTTCCCCAGGCTCCGGCCGGATGGCCAAGGGCCAGAAGGCGGCCAGCCGGGAAGACCGGCGCGGAAATGGAATCTTCGTGCGAACCACGAAACTTTTGTTTGTTGGAAGAAAAGATGAAATAAACGTTTATTTATTGTTTTAATTATTTTAATGTATACTCTATTATTTTTATCATCACTTATTCGTTTAATGATTTGTTGCTTCAAGCAGCGGTGCAATGCATTGGCTTCTTCGGTCACGCTTCGCACGGCTATGGATGGTCATGCTTGCAAGCGGCATCCGCGGACAGGCCGGCGCGGATTTCGTTTATCTGATATAATCAGTAGTAAATATACGCTTCTGAAAGGCTTCGCTGACTGGGGTGATCCATTTGAGCGACAATCTTACCAAAGAGCAACGTTCCAAGACCATGAAAGCCATAAAGTCGCGCTCGCAGTTGGAAGATACGGTCTCAAAAGCCCTCTGGAGGGAAGGATATCGATTTAGAAAGAACGACAAGACCCTCCTTGGGAAACCTGATATCTCCATCAAAAAGTATAAAGTCGCCATCTTCATTGATTCATGTTTCTGGCATGGATGTCCACTGCACGGAAATATGCCTGAAAGCAATAGGGAATATTGGGAAAAAAAGCTCTTGAGAAACAAAAATAGGGATCAAGAAGTCAACGAATATTATAGAAAAATGGGCTGGAATTGCTTGAGAGTGTGGGAGCATGATTTGAAACAGGA
Organism: Geobacillus sp. C56-T2; assembly: GCF_007829715.1. Taxonomy (NCBI): domain Bacteria; kingdom Bacillati; phylum Bacillota; class Bacilli; order Caryophanales; family Anoxybacillaceae; genus Geobacillus; species Geobacillus sp. C56-T2. Next base: position 234 of record NZ_VJWB01000003.1, on the reverse strand, counting down.
TTTTGATCAAACAATAAAGCAAATAAAGAATTTCATTGATCAAGCCATGGATGGATGAGCGCTTGGATGCAACAAGCGTTTTTTTATTTGTAGAAAATTATAACCTTATAAGGTTTATGTATTATACAAAGATAAAAACTATGATGTTAATTGGAGGAGGGGGAGGAATTTTTTGCTTCATAATTCCAGGAGGAACAAAAATTTATTGCAAAAAATATTAAGCAAAATTATAAG
>NZ_VJWB01000002.1:0-55173 GCF_007829715.1 Geobacillus sp. C56-T2 | reverse complement strand
AAGGAGAGGGATGATTGTGTTTGACCAACTCCGAGGGCTATTGAATTCTTTGTTTGGAGACATTACGTCTACATTTATCACTTTGTTCGCCATTGGGATTCTTATTTGTGGCCTATTGGCGGCATTTGGTGGAGAAGAAAATCAAGCAAAGTTCAAACGGGGGTTGTTTTTGTGCATCTCTGGGTTGATTGTGTTCTTGCTTGCTCGCCCGATCGTGTACTACTTCCAAAGCAACCTCTAATCGGAGGGGTGAATGAATTTGGCATATGAAACACAGTCGATCGCTGAACGAAGGGAACAGTTGCGGGAAGAGGGGAAGATAGAGCTACCTTTAAACGTTGATACACGAAAGTATTTACTATCGTTCATTCGGTATCGAGACGTGCTGATCTCCCTTCCTTTATTGATTGCTGGCATTGTGGCTCTGTATATCATCCATCGAACGGGAATCGGCATTAATTCGCAAAACGTGATTGTCTGCTTTGCGCCCTGGGCAACGTTCTTACTGTTGCTGACGATTCAACATCCCGATCGGAAGAACATTTCGTTTTTCGAACACCGGATTGTTTGGCGCATCAAGTACAACAACCGTCAAAAATTGTTCGTATATACAAAGGGTGATCTGATGGGAAAGAAAAAGGAAAAAGATGTTCGTGAACAGCTTGGCATTTCTAACATTTATTCCGACTGCTACGAAACAACGGACAAACGATTAGTCAAAGTGATCAAAGTGTCGAGCATTAATCTTTCGTTGCTAAATAACAAAGAGAAACGCATGATTTTTCAAGCCTACGAAACGTTCCTCAACGACCTTCCAAAAAATCTAACGATCCAAATCAGTCAGATCGCGCAACCAGTCAATTTGAAAAACTACTTCCTGTTCATCCAAGAGCAGACATTCCGAGAACAAGATATAGCGAAAAAATTGTTGGCGAAAGGATATCTTGATTTTATCGATGATATTCAAAAGTCTAAAAACATGGTATCTCGAAACCGATATGTCATTATTTCCAAACCATTCACGGTGCAGAACAGAGACAGTGTCTTGGAGGAACTTGATCGACAGGCAAAAATCCTTGTTTCTCAAATCGAGAATATGCTCGGCGGTCGCTTTCAGCTGAAAGCAGAAATCCTAAACAACGAAGAGTTATTCCATCTCATCTACACCTGCGTTGACTACGAAAATGCACAAGTCAATGCGGAAATCAAAACAAGTACATTCCCGATCACACTGGGAGAAGAGACATATAGAGAGATGAAAAAGAAATGGGAGAAAGAAGTAACGGAGAAAATCATTTAAGCCAGGGGGAAGGACAATGAGACTTACACTTCCTTTTTTTCGAAAAAAGAAAGAAGAGAGTTTGGAGGAATCGTATTACAACACTAATGAACATATTTTGAATTTGCTTTCTCCTGACAGTATCGAAGAAAAAGAGAGTTATGTCCGTTCGGGTACGAACTATACCCGAACACTTGTTGTTGTAGAGTATTCATCCATTATTGTGCAGGAATATGTTCAACGTCTAAATGATCTGAGTGATAACATTAGCGTCATTCAGTATATCACAGAGTACGATTCTTCAGAAGTGCGGAGACATCTATCGGAGAGCATTAAGCAAAACAGTCAAAAACTATATTCCAAATACGTCAATGATGCAGGAAAAGCCGAAGCACAAGCGCAGATCGATAGTGCCAGAATGTTGCTCCATCAGCTAAGTTTCAAGAACGAAAAAATGTTCATGTTTCAAATGCTGATTCACATTGTTGCAAACGACTTGAAAGAGCTGGATGCGCTGACTCAACAAGTGAAGGCCATCGTCGGGCCATTTGCAAAAACACTCACGCCGACTACAAGAATGAAAGACGCTTTTGATAGCTTCTTGCCAATCGGCAAAAACAAAGTATATGACTTGACATATCGCCCGATGAACGCGGAAGCCGTTTCTTATTTCTTTCCGTTTCATGAAAATGAGATTTTCGACGAGAAAGGTATCATCAAGGGAAGAAACATGACAACCGGAAATGTGGTAATCGTGGACGACGATTTGTTGTTAAACCGCCATGAATTTGTCATTGGGATTTCCGGTTCTGGAAAATCCACCTATATTTTTCAAGATATGATGCGGAAGTACATGTTAGGACGCAGAATCATTGTGATCGACCCGAAAGGAGAATTCGGGGAGGTATTTCGTACACTTGGCGGTGAGTGGGTGAAAATCAGCTTAAAAGGCGGGAACATCATCAATCCGTTTGACATTCCAAAGAATCAACATGGAACAGAAGAAGGAAATCCACTGATCGCTAAAATCAGTACCTTGTTGACGATGTTCCGCCTCATGTATCCGCAGATGACGGATTTACAGGAAGATGTCTTGTCAAAATTATTGCTTGAGCTATATGCCAAGTTCGGCATCGTGGAAGAAACAGACGTAAACGCACTAACGTTAACGGACGTTCCGATCATGGAAGACTTTTATCATTTTCTTGAAGAAATCAAGGAAACAAACCCTGAAGAGTATGAGCACGTAAGGGACTTCCATACCACGTTGCACGCTTATGCGAAAGGCATGTTTGCCAAAGTGTTCAATGGGCATACCAACGTGGATGTGTCGAATCCACTTGTCGCTTATGATATTTTTGACCTTCAAAACCGGGAAAAAGCACAACGAGTAGTATACTTCAATTTATTGTCTCACATAAATTATGACATTTTAAACGGCGACCGGCATCCAACGCAAGTATACATTGACGAAGCACATATTATCGCTGACCCAAAAGTGCCTCTGGCGATGGAATACGTGTATTTCATGATGAAAGTCTTACGATCGTTTAACTGCGGAGTGACACCGGCTACCCAGTCGATCAAAGACTTCCTTTCTGCAAAAGATGATAAACGAAACTATGGGGAAGCTGTCATTTCACAAGCTATTCAACGTTTGTATTTGCCGATGCAAGAAGTAGAAATCAACTTCTTGGAGAAAGAACTTGGACATCAATTTTCTGAAGAGGAACGAACGACATTAACGGTCGTTGAGGGGCGAAAAGACGAACAAGCAGGTAAGGGCATCTATTTTGTCGGCTCGAAAAAAATCAAATTGGAAGTGCAGTTGACCGATATTGAAAAACAACTATGGTTTGAACGGAAGAAAGTAAGCGAGTTGGTTCTATGAGAGATGTCGTTTATTGGTTTCTTCTTCGCAAACCACTTGTATGGATGGGTATAGGCATACTAAGTGTGGTTGTACTGATCGGCGCTATAAGTAATGCCATTTTCGGAGAGGAAGAAACCTTCTCTAATATTTCGGGCGGGATGGCGATGTGCACGAAGGGGAAAGTGGATGAAGCAAGAATTGAAGAAGTGTTATCTAACGCCGGAGTTTTTGCTGGAAAAAAAGATGTGTTCATGAGTGCAGCTGAAAAATACGGTATTGATCCCGTGCTACTCATCGCCATTGCGCTTCATGAGACCGGATATGGAACATCCAATGCGGTTAAAACCAAAAACAATCCTGGTGGCATTATGGACCCGAACACTGGAAAGCTGAAAGTATTTGATAGTCTGGAAGACGGCATCAATTTCACGGCAGGAAACCTGTATCGGGTCTATATATCTCAAGGATTGGTGACGATTCAACAGATCGGAGCGAAATATGCTCCGATTGGAGCCAATAATGACCCGACAAATTTGAACAGAAACTGGGTTTCGGTGGTCACCAAGATTGCAAATGAACTAGGCGGCCTCTCGATGAACTGCGAAGTCATGGGGACAGGAGAATTCGCGCTGCCTACCGGTTCGATGAGCATCACGTCCAATTTTGGATATCGGAGTGATCCGTTCGGAGGCGGAACGGAATTCCACAAGGGAACAGACTTCGCTTGTTCGCGAGGTGATGCAATTTATGCAGCTGACGGGGGGCAAATTGTAGTGTCCGTGAAGTCCGGATATGGTGGCGGATACGGACACCATGTCATTATCAGCCACGGCGATAAATTCACCTTGTACGGCCACATGGAACATGTGGATGTAGACGTAGGAGACACGGTGCAGAAAGGACAGAAGATCGGTACTTGCGGAACAACCGGTTCCTCAACGGGATACCACTTGCATTTTGAGGTTCAGCTAGGCGGCATCTATGGTGAAAGAGTAGACCCAATGACGTACTTCCAGCCAGCAAAGAAGGAGGAAGATGAATGAGAATCACCGTTACTAACCTTGTGTTAATCGTTCTTCTATTGATTGCAGGAAGCTTTAGCTTCCTCTTGTATACGGACCTTCAGGAAGCAAAGGAAAAGATTGAGAAGTATCAAGATATCGAAAAGCTGAATCAACGATCAGAGGATTTTATCGAAGCGTTGGTTTATGGGAAACATAAAAAGTATCTGACCGGAGAACAACTGGCGCGATATGAAGCTGGCCTGAAAGAGTATGGAGAACCAACAGAAAAAAACATGGCGAAAATAAACGAATTCAAAATTCATCAGCTGTTCACAAAAAAGCAGAAAAATAAAGATGATGAGGCGGAATCGTATGCCATTGTACAGATTCGCTATGAAACAGGAGATCCTAATAAATACGGGGATGACTACATTCATACATTAACGGTCAACTCTCATTGGGTGAAAGACGCTGGGGAGTGGAAAGTCGATCATATAGATATGGCTTTGCTTGAAGACAGCCGGGACGAAATGTTGCGGAAACAAGCTGAAGAAGCGCTGCGGAAAGCCGGTCAAACAAATTAAAGAAAAGGGGGAGAGGAAAAGTGAAACTGACGCCGGAACGGCGTAGACAGATATACGAGATCACGCAAAAAATACTCGCTGTCTACGATCGTTTTTTCTCTTTTGTACTTAAGCTGTATGAAAAGCCGGTGGAACGAAAGAAAAGAGAGTTTTTCCTTACGTATCGCACAGAAATGACGGAAGAAGAAATTCGGGAGTATCAATATCGATTGACGGTAGGGTGGACGGTTATCTTATTTATCTTCATTTTACTTTTGCTAGAGATCGGGGGGAGAATCTTTGGCTAAATTTGTTCGAGTCCTAGTCGTTGCGTTTCTGTTGTCCTTGGTGATCTTTCCAACAGCAAGTTTCGCGAAAAAGGGGGATTTTTATGAAGATAACAAAACATTTTTTGAAGAGCCAGGAAATTTAGATGATGAGAATAGATCGTCAAGTGCTTATATTGAGATTTTAAAAAACTATGATCCAAACAGTCAAACGATTGAATGTGGGAGATTTGAAGTAACATGCCATATCTATAAATTTATCTTTGAAACAGGAGTTTCAGCGTTGGAATTCATTAAAGAAATCATGAAAAAGACGGTCATTTCTCCAACAGACATCATTCAGAATCCGTTGTATGAAAGATACCAGGACGGATTGTTCACGTTGTCAAAAACGGTATTGGCGATCTTCATTGTATTTAGTATGACAAAAATCATGAGCCTTCGCATGGCGGATGCGGATGACGGCCCGATTGTCATGAACGAAAAGCTCGTAAGCATCTTTGTGATCTGTGTGTTCCTGTTCTTGTATGAATCCATCGTTCATTGGATTTTGAACTTTCAAGAAAAACTTATGACCGAAATTATCGATACAATTCAAACTGAGGATATGGTAACAAATATGATCTCTAATATTTTACTGTCTCCTGGGGTATTTGCTTTCATCGCTGTTTTAGTCATCGGAATCATTCTGGTGGTTCTAGCGCTACAGTTTTTCTATCGCATCGCCCTCGTTGCGATTTTGTATATTGTCGGTCCAATCGCCATCGTGACGAAAGTCAATGATACTTTTAACTTCTTTGATTTCTGGCTCAAGCAATTCATCAGCGCGTTTCTCACGCTGGCCTTGCAGTTGATTGCGACAGCCATTGGGCTGCAACGCTTTTTTGAGAGACCGCAGTATTTCGGTGACACAACGAATTTGTTTATCGGAACCGCCTTTTTCATTCTTGCTGTGACGTTGCCATCCCTTTTAGGTCAATGGGGATTCAGCACCGGTTCAGCACGTTCTGTAATGTCAGGAGCGAAAACCATCGCCAGAGTAGCCATGAGACGCTAGACGCTAAGGAGGATGATAGACATGAAAAAATGGATGATAATCGGCACGGCTGTTTCATTGATGTTCCTGTTTGGTTGTCAGAACGATCAAAAAGAAGTACAAAGTACGAAGGTAGAGGAAAAAACAAAGGCGAAAGAAGACAATTCGAAAGAAAAAGCAAAAAGCGTCTTCACACGAAAAGATCGTCAGATCGCAAAGGAAAAAGCCGAAAAATTTATTGTTCTTCTCACTGAGTTTCACGGGCGTTCTATTTTTAGCGATGAAGATAACAATAAAGTTCATAAAGAGTTGAGCCAAAAAGCTCGTAAACAAAAATTAATCCATCCAGAATCTGCTTTTGCAAACCCGCAATATACATTATTCGTTGAACGTACGAAAGAAAATAGTAAATTAATTCTTCGTCGAGATCGTTTCCAATTAGGTGATAACTTCAGAGAGATTTATTATACGTATTTAGATGTTCATGAGCTAAATTTACCTATCTCTTATATATCGGCTAAAGGGGTAAAACATGATTCTGTCATCCGATTTGTTAAAACAACAGACGGAGAAATTTATATTTTGGACGCGCCAATGTTGAACAGCGTAGACTTGGAGAAAAAAGATGAGGACGCCTATTATGACGAGTACAACCGTAAGGAGATAGAACAAGAAGTCAAAGAAGAGCTGAATATTCAATGAGTGAGGTGAGATCATGCAACAATTTCCGATCAATAAATACGGTGAGGTTGAAGTGGAACAAAACGAACTTCGGTATTTCATACCGATTGCGTATACAGAGGCCAGTGAACTAGATGAATTGGAAGAGGCATATCGAAGAAAAGGAAAAGAACTAATGGACTCCCCGTATTACTTGTTTGCCAACAATTTAGAAGTAGTACGAAATCGCTTCTGTTTCACGTTCCAGTTGGAGGAAATGAAAGCTTTTCATTATATTCGGCAGTTCCCGTTTGAGGAACAGTTATACTATCTTCGTTCGCTGGTGGAAATGGCGAAAAATATTGAACAGACACCAGTTTTGTGGGATAAAAATAGCCTTCTTGTAGACTTGACGGACGGAAAAATTAAAACGTTCATCTTTGGATTTGATAAACATCCGATTCATGTATCGCAAGATGTAGTGGACGGACTAAAAGAAACGATTATCCTGGCTTTGACGACGCTTCATCGTGTGTTGGGGAAACCAAGACGGATTGATTTCATCGATCAACGGGAGATCGTCATCCGTTTTGCGGAAAACATTTTGCACGGAAAATCCGTTAGTGAAATTGGGAGAGTTGTAGAAGATACGATTTTGGAAATTGAACGTCAGTTAGAACAGGAGAAAAAAGAGCAGCCGAAATCCAACGTCCTTACGGCCTTTAAAGAAAAGTGGAACGCGAAAAAAGAAACGGCTGCTACTGTTGAACAGCCAGTCTGGCGTTTCTCCAAGAAAAAATCGAATCTTCCGGCACCATATGAAAAGAAAAAGTCTTTTTGGGATAATAAATACGTGTATCTTTCTGCTTCGGCACTCGCTTTTGTCATTCTCATTGGAAACTCAACAGGGGCATTTGATTTTTCCAAACCTGAAGAAGCAAAAGCTAAACAAGAACAGACAGAAGTCATTCCATCTAACAAGCTCATCGGTATTTACCGGCAGGCAATTACGGGAGACAAACAAAAAGCGTTAGATCAATTGGAGCGATTGGGATTTGATAATCTGAGCAAGAAAGACCAAAAAGTGATGTTGAGTCTATATGAAGAGACAGGACAGCCCGAAAAAGCCATTAAGCTGAAGCCGGAATATGCAGAAAAAGTCGTGAACGACTTAGTTAGTAATCAAAAGTACGACGATCTACGAACGCTGCAAAGTAAAGTTGATAATCCAGTTGTTAATTTCGAGGTCGCTTTTTTAGATAAGAAATGGGAAGATGTAGTCCGATTAAAAGACAAAGTGAAAATGACCGACAGACGGGAAAACCAATTATTAAGCGCATATCTTCATTTGGGAAGAATGGATGAAGCTAAAAAATTGGCTGCGGAATCTCCTGAATTGAGCCAGAAAGTCCAGGATTTCGAGATGAAGAAAAAACAAGTCGAGGATTTGAAAATGCAGGTGCAACAGGTGCAAAAAAATGAAAAAGACGCGAAAAAACGTGATGAACAAGTGAAAAAACTGAATGAACAGATTAAGCAACTGGAAGCAGCGATCAACAACATCTAAAAAAAGTGGAGAGGGGCGATCATTTCACCCTCTCCACTTCTTTTTTGGGAGGCTGGATGTTCATGTCTTTCACGGGTTGCTGCATCCGTTGTATCATATTTTGAATAAACTCTTTATTGATTTTCTTAGGGATGAATCCGATTCGTTCACGAATGAGGTTTTCGATGACAAAGCATTTTCGTGTCCAGTATTCATACTCTTTAAAGGTATACTGTTCCGCATCGGAAAATTCCTTTGCTCCTTGCTTCAGCGCCTGGATAAAGATGTACCGATTGTTGTACGTATCTGATCGTTCTTTTCGTGCCAATTTTAAAAGGCAAAGTAATTCGACAGTGGATAGTTTCATCAGTTCAGGAGTTGGTTTTTTGGCGTCTTCGATCGTGGGCTGCTGTTGAGGCAGGAGATTTTTTCTTTTCCCGTTCTCCTGGACTTCGCTTCGATCAAGCTTCATTTTGCAAAAACCACAATAATAATGATGATGGTGATTTTGCACTCCACTTCCGCAGTATGGGCAAGTTTTCATATCTCTCATTCGTTCTTCCTCCTTTTGCATTCCGAATTGGTTTAGTTCCCCAAAGGGGGATCAATTTCGCCCTTTTGGCATGGAGAAGCGCAAAACACGCATAGCCAAACAGTCAAGGGTTTCAGCAAAAAAGTTTTTCCTACATTCTTTTCATCAAAGGAAAAAGTTTTTTGCCCCTTGACGGTTTGGCTCGCCGACTTATCCTTCTGGCCGGAAAGGTTCGGGTGTCCTGCCGGCCAAGAAGGTTAGTCGGCTTGCGTTGTTTTAGAACCCGGAAGGCAAAAGGGCGAAGAGGGTATTTCGCTCTCTTTTTTATTTTTCAGCCCCCCTTAAAAAAACGGCTTCTCAGATTGGCGTATAACGCGTCTTCAATTGCAAAGTAATGGTTTTATATTCGGAAGAGAAAAAGCGTCTCTATAGGGCATTTATGGCTTTTAAAACGTATCCCCTTTTGTTCAATCAAAATTTTGCTATATTTTTTCCCTGATCATTTCTTCTGTTGCTCCAATAAATGCTTGGCAAAGCTTTCAACGGTATATTTTGACCAGTATGGCGTTCCGGCTACTACTAAGTCTTCCTTTGGAAACTTTCCTCTTTTGCGATAGACAGCAATCTTGTTTTGGGGGAAATGAATTCCTTTATCCTCTAGATAGCGCGCAAAATCACTTTGGGTGTAGTAGTCCTGGGAGTCTCTAATGATCGAGAAGTTAGGGTTTTTAATCAAATACGTTTCGTTTCTGAAAAACTCCACGATTAGTTGCAACGCAAATTCCAGCCATTCATCTTCAAGGTGCTGATATAGTAATTGGAGCGAGAATGCTTCCTCATTCGGTTTTTCAAAGAATCGAGCCAATTGCAAAAATGTCTTTTCTAACTCACTTAATGTCGAGGAAGTTTTCAATACTTCTTTATTGGATTCATCCAGTAAAGGTTTTAATTGAGGAAATTGATTGATGATCTTTTGTGTAGTATTTTTCATTTAATCCACCTCTTTGTTGTAAGTTACTACAATAATAGCATAAAATGTTGTATATCACAACATTTTCCCTAAAATAAATGGCTGTTTTATTGCAACGCTTTAAAACAGCCCATTTTTGAAAAGCTCGATGCTATTCAAAAATGGAGAAAGGGGAAGAAAGAAAAAGAAGAAGGAAGGAGGAAAACCTTCCTTCAGGAAAAGAATCCTCTTTCTTTGAGGGAAGTGTATTCTGCTTTGTAGTTGATGACTAGGTGATCGAGAACTTCAATCCCTAGTATCCTTCCGGCTTCTGCTAGCCGTTTTGTCATTTCAACATCCTCTCTCGATGGAGTGACGTCACCACTTGGATGCTGATGTGCGACGATGATGCTAGCTGAGTTATTGAGGATTGCTGCCTTAAAGACTTCTCTTGGGTGAACGATGGATGAGTTGAGTGAACCGATATGGCAGCGATGAACGGCAACGACTTCGTTTTTGGTATTGAGGCACATGACTAAGAACACTTCTCTGTCGTCGTCGCCGATGAAGTGTGCTGCCACTTTTGCTGCATCCTCCGGACAACGGATTTTGTATCGCTCTTCCACCTCCTGAACGATTTGTTTGATGCGTTGGATTTCGTAGATTTTTTCCATGGTTGAACACTCCTTTCTTTGTTTGCCGGTGGGGGAATTTTTGCGCGAAGGCGGGTAGAAGGGTGCGGAACGAAGTGGAGCATACGAAGTATCAAGCGATTCGTTGACGGCTTGTGGGAAGCCCAATGACTTAGCAAGCCTTAAAAGCGATGCTTTTTAGGCTTGGTTAGCCGACTTGGCTTCCCCAAGCCGTCCGAAGAGCGCAGACCCTTTACGCGCCTAACAAGCAAAAATTATAATGGGGTGAGGCAAAGGAAGGAGCGTACTTGGGAAGGAGGTAAAAAATAAAACGCATTTTTAGCCTGTTGCATTTTTTAATGCAACGGCCTAAAAATGCACCAAGACAAACTTTTTCAATCCTTAATATTGAAAATTGATAATCGTATTAAATATAATTCACTTGCATAAAAACTAGATTGGGGGGTCGATGTTGCAGAACGCTAATAATATCCCATTCAATTTTTATGATCACGTCGCCGTACTTTTTCCTGGAGCAATAATGGTAGGTTATTTTATTTTTATCGCAAATAAGATATTCCCCAATACGTTAGATTTAATATCTAAACTTCATAATTTTTCCTCAACCTTACTCATTTTAGTACTTCTAATAATGTCATTTATTTTTGGTCATATTGCATACAGTATTTCAAAGTGGACATTTGATAAAGCTTTTTTTTCAAAAGGTAAGCCAGTTGATAAATTCCTAGATTACTCAGATACAAAGCAATTAGAAATAATATCTGAAGTAGAAAAAATATATGGTGCAGAAATAGGTAAAGAGCTAAGATCAAAATTGGATAAATATAAAAAAAATGAAATTACAGGCTCTGAATTTGGTCTGAAGAACTATTGCTACGCACTAGTTGAAAGAAAAGAAACCAAACATGATATGTTTATCGCCTTAGCAGATTTCTTAAGGAGTACAGCTTTTTTACTTGCCCTTGGAGTACTTTACCTAATAACAACATCAATATTGGATTGGATTCGGAATTGTATATCCGGTGGCTATTTAATAAAGATTATTATTTTTTCTTTATTTCCAATTTTATCAAGTTGGTTGCTCCTAAGCAGATCAATAAGAATGAGAAAGGCAGCTGATAGTGTTATATATTCACAATTCTTATTTGATGCAAAAAGACTTAATTCCAATAATCAAAAGTGAGGTTTGGTGTTATGGATATCATACCAATAAATAAAATTGATAAGTTAAGCTACTTGGAAGCTGTTGAGAAAATCATTGAACTTAATGAGCATTTAAATAGATTTTGGTCAAGTGTTATTGGATGGGCTCCTGTTGAGGCTGCTAATTTATTAAGCAAATCTAGATTAGATTGGCAGGTGTCTTTATCTTATTCCGTGAAAATGCATGCGCCCCGATGAGTCATTTTCATGCCCGGGTGGAGAGCAAAAATTGCTCATGGAACTTTTCCATGAAAAGATGGGATAAACCTCCCTTACAAGGGGCGGAGAAAGGCGACTTAATTCTCGCTTGGGCTAATCTTGGAGCTTTAGTAGAGGGAACATTAAAATTATTTCTTTCTGTATATTACAAAGATTATTCGGAAGACCCAGATAGTTATAAGGATAAAAAAGGTGATTTATTGGAGCCCGACTCAATAAAATTTGAACTACTTAGACATTTTTTTAACAAAAAGATATGGACAGATAAAGAGTTTCTTCTTTTGTTTATATGATTTATTCTATATAAATTGAAATAAAGGTTTTCTCCCGTTCCACGGCGAATAAATACAAAGAGAAAATAGGGGAACGGAGAGAAAATATGATGCCAAATCACAAAGACGAGATCGAAAAGTTGTCCACTGCCATGAAAGAAGCAAAAAGTAAACGAGCATATGAACGCTACCAAGCGATTTATCTTCATTTGCAGGGATATACCAAAGGAGAAATCGCAACGATTATTGGTCGATCCAAGAAAACTATTTATAACTATATTCATGCCTACGCCCAGCGCGGTCTTGATGGACTGGAGATGAAATACTCACCTGGCGCCCCACGTCGATTGACCCCTGAGCAGGAAAAAGAGCTGGCTTTGATCATTGAACATCAGCTCCCCGTAGATGTGGGATTCGAAGCAAAATATAATTGGACGCTTGCGATAATCGCTGAACTCATTCAACAAAAGTGGGGGCCAACATACACGCTTCGCGGAACAAGTGACATTCTGCATCGGTTAGGGCTAAGCTATACGAAACCGACCTATACACTAGCCAATGCCGATGAAGAGAAACAAAAAGAATTCGTCGAAATCACCTTCCCTGAAGTAAAAAAAACTGGTAGATGGGAACATCGCCCATGTCCTCTTTCAAGATGAGTCGATGATTCGTGATTACCAAGCGATTCAAAAAACATGGTTTGTCAAAGGAAAACAACGAATCATTCCGACGTTTGGAAAACATCAAGGGCTGAAGCTGATTGGCACGTTGAACTACGAAACAGGGGAAGTGTTTTGCATCGAAGAAGAACGCTATGACGCGGAAACATTTCTTCGATTTCTTCAACTTGTGTTAGAACGCTATCCCACAGGCAAAATAGTGATGATTTTAGATAACGCTCGAATTCACCATGCCAAACTCATTCAGCCATTTTTAAAAGAACACGAAGATCGGTTAGAGCTCGTCTTTTTGCCACCATACAGTCCGCAATTGAACTTGATTGAAGGGCTATGGAAATGGCTGAAATCAGACGTGATTTACAACGTGTTCTATTCGAGTGTGCAAGAAATTAGAAAGAATGTCCAAGCCTTTATTCAGCGAATCAACCAGAAACCAGAACAAACGATCGATCGTTTGTGTGTTCAGTTGTAAATCTTTAATTCAACTTATATACGTTATTTTATAGATTCCTTCAATCAATGATTGCAAAAAATAAGAGCGTTAGAAACGCTTCCACTTCAATTCCGATATGAGTTGCCGCACCGCCTCCGACTCCGACATGTTTTTTGTCTGACAGTATTTATGGAGAAGTTCGTAAAGCTCGTCGTCCAAGCGCACGGTAATGCGATATGACTTGGACTTTTCTTCTTTTGGGCGTCCACGTTGGAGCTTTTTGCGTTCGACGCGCAGATCATCATGGACGACAACATCGAGGTATCCGAACCGCTCATAAATGTTTTTATGTTTCTCTACGAATTCTTCCCACATTCGGGGAATTTCTTCAAGAAGCCGGAGGTACTCTTCCTGCAGCCTCTTTGTTTCCTCTGGGGACCGAGGGCGCCGCTTGCCGAATTCCTGAAGGACGAGAACCTGAAAATCGTGCCGCTCATAGCATCTTCCTTCCATCATCGCCATCACCTCTATTTTTTGTCCGACACTATTTGTGTTTATTATACCTCCAGACTTTCACTAATTCAACATTTTTCGTCTGACATAAAATTAAGATACCAGTGCCAATTTTGCCTTTCAATTTACCAATCGCTCCAACATGTTCGCTATGTGTTCAAAAGCAAAGATGAGCAACAGGCGAAACGACGCTTGAAGGCTTGGATTCATCGGTATTTGTTTTGTCCTTGTTCCGTTGTTCGTGCCATCGCAAAATCACTCGTCAAACGAACAGACGAAATGATATCGTGCATTTTATCCCATTATTCGAATGGGAAGATGGAGGGAACGAATAACAAGATCAAGCTGATGAAACGTCGGGGATACGGATACCGAAATATCCAGCGTTTTGCACTGCGGGTTCGGCTGGAAACAGCTAACATACTTTCATGACAGGTGCAAGTACATCTTTTGGTGATGAACCAATTAAATGTTATTTTTATTTTTTTATTGAAAAAAATAGTCAAATAATTTATAATATAAAATGTAATGGTAATATTTTAAAAGGAGTGGGTAACATGAAAGAAGCTAAAAAATTAACCCGTATTCACTTGGAAAGAGCAGCGAAAGAAGGTCTGGTACTGGCTGTTAACGGTGCTGCTATCTCTATCAAGATAAAATAATTTTAGTGAAAAGGGCAGTGACTTTGTTATCCTGCCCTTTTCCTATACTAGAGATGTATTGGAAGGGTTGGTATTATGACAAAGATTCCATATCAAATCAATGATAGCGGCATAGTGGCACTCCTTCCAGATGGAAGAGTAGAGTTTTTGAGTCATGAAATAAAAGAAGTGCTTGATCAAATGAATCAAGGTTTAATTTCATCTTTTGACTTTGATCCCTATATTATTAATGATCCGCTTGTTGATTTGCATGAATTTCACTTAAGTGCTCCCGCTATTGCTTTTATAGAAACTACTAACCTTTGCAATTTGCGCTGTAAGCATTGCTATGCCGATTCAGCTTTTAAACGTCCGAATGAAATGTCTACTGAAATGATTCTTCAGTTAATTGATACATTTGATGAAATGGGGGTACTCCAAGTTTTTTTGACTGGAGGAGAAATTTTTTCTCACCCCGATGCGATTAAAATTATTAATTATGCTATGGAAAAAAAATTTCTGACCCAGATTTTTACTAATGGACTGCTTATTACCGAAGAAAAACTTGCTGCTATAAAGCCTGGTGCTTCTTTCTTTATTAGTTTTGATACTGCTGATCCCGAACGGACGATCCGTGGGGGAATGGATTTTCCAAAATTGAGACGTGTTTTTGAATGGATGAAAAAGTATGGACATGTTTTTCGTACGGCTATATCTGTACACAGATATAACTTAGATGATGTGGAAGAAATTTTTCAATGGTGCGTTGATAATGATTATCCTAGACCACAATGGTTAGAAACCCATCCAGTAGGTAGAGCTTTATTACATCCGGATATCCTATTAAAACCTGAAGATATTGATCGTGTGTTTGAAATATACAAACGGTGTATGGATCGTTTTAGCCAAGGTCCAGATGACATAGATATTGGATTAGGGCAAGATGCAGAGGAAATCGAAATGTACTCGGTGCAAACGATTAGCTTCTGCCAGCGATTGGAACAAGCAACCAATCAAGAGAAATGTGGTCGATCTATTGTATACGTGAATAGTGCTGGTGACGTATATCCTTGTAGCAATTGTATGGCAAATGGCATGTATAAAGCAGGGAATTTGCGTGAAAAGTCGTTCAAAGAGATTTGGGAAGATGGATTCAGTCAATTCCGCTCCATTACATATGATGATTTTCAAGTATGCCAAACTTGTAATGTTTATAAAGAAGGAATTTGGTGTCAATTTCGCTGTCCTCCTCTAGCGAAGAATGTTTCTAATGACGAGAGAGGTTGTGGAGCTACTGAATATATTCGGGCTTTTATGCTGAAAACGGATGCTTACTGGAGAGAGAGACAGGAGGAAAATATTCGCCTTACTCTATCTGGAAATAAGAATAGGAAGGTGGATTAATATGGCGGTAAACAAAATTTCGCTGGAGAATGTAGAGCTAAATCTTGGTAAACTCTTAGAAAAACATCCTGAACTTCAGATTGAAAGAGACGACTATAATATTAACGTAACGGCCAATTATGGGAACAAATTAAAGCCTGAAGAAGTATTTGAGCATTATATTCGCCATGATGGTGCGGGAAAACCAGCACATCTTTACTTCCATGTTCCACTCTGCTCTTATATCTGTCACTTTTGTAATTATGTAAAGAAGTTACTACCTGAAAATGAAGAAAAGCAAAAAGTGTTGGATCAGTGGACAAATTTATTAATCGAAGAATCTAACCGTTATTTACAAAGCGTTTCATGGCTTGGCAAAGCTAAAATAGAGTCATTTTATATTGGTGGTGGTACAGCTTCCCTTCTCTGGAAACCCCAATTGAAAAAAATATTGGATCATGTTCGAAATAATTATGATCTGACTGACGATTGCGAGTTAACTTTGGAAGGAAACCCGGATAATTTTCAAAATGATGAGTTGGAAGATGCGTTAGAATTAGGTTTTAATCGTTTCAGCGTTGGAGTACAGTCGTTACAGGATGAAGTGACTAAGTTCGTAGGCCGCAAACATGACCGAGAAATGTCTCTTAAAGCCATCCACAAACTTCTACAAACCGGGAAACCGTTTAATGTAGATATCATCTTTGGTTTACCTTATCAAACACCGCAGTCGGTAGCAGAAGATATTCGTACATTGTGTGATCTGGGAGTTCCTACCATCACCATTTACCGATTACGCAATGCAGACAGACAAAGTATGGGAATTGGGAACCGATCTGTATGGAATATCAAATCTGTAAGAGAACGTTTAGAAGAGCAAGGATTATTCCCAACTTTGCACGAAACATATGCAATGAGAGAAGAGATCTTAAAGGTTTTCTTGGAATTTAATTATTGGCCAAGCCCCTGTGGATGGTGGAGCAAACCAGGTACATATCCTGATGGAAATATTCCTCGAGTTTCTCGAAATAAATGGCAACGTTATGATACAATGATCGCTTTTGGACCTGGTGCGTATGGATGGTTGACAGGGGGAAGTGATACAGTTATTCAGACTCACAATATTTCTGATATTTCTCAATATGTAGCTCACATGGAAAATAAAACAACTGTTCCACTTGCATTTGGACGTTTACTTTCTGGACATGAAGCGGTTGCAACTGCTCTAGGATTTAATTTTAAAGCAAATCAGCCAATTGAATTAGAACGTTATCGAAAACAATTTGGAATCGATTTGTTGGAAGACGAACCATATCGCAGTATATTTGATGAGTTATTAAATAAAGGATTGATTTCCTTAATGGAAGATAAGAGCGCTCTTCTCCCAACATTAGATGGAGAAGCATTGCATGAAGAAATCATCAGTGTTTACCTCCATCAACGGATTGGTATGCATCCTGAGCCATTGTGTCGTAGATTTTAAAGGAGAATGAGAAGATGGAAACAATTTATTTTGAATTACACGATCGCTCATATCGTGTAAAAGTAGAGATACCCGAACATCCGAGCGGATTATGTATTGTTGTGCCATCGGGTCAAATGGGTAAATTTGATCAGGAAGGAGCAGAGGGAGAAAGGGAACTTTACTCTCACCTCTTCTCTTTATTGCCTACCCAGGGAATTGGTGTCGCTCAACCAGATATGCCATTAAGGAAGAGACTTGATCTTCCGGCTGATGAAAAGCATCTTTGCGAACGTGGGTATTTGCTAAAGAAAACGTTACAGTTACCCCTTTTATCTCATTTTCCACCAGAGAGAATTGTTTTTTTAGGGGTATCATTAGGTGGATATGTCGTTTTGAACAACTTGCACAGTCGGTATGCTGGGGCAATTCTAGTCGGATGTGTGATAGAGGAAAAAATATCTTGGACTGAACCCGTAAGGAATATCCATCTCATTTATGGATCGCATGATTATATTGCCTATGGAGATGAATCGGGCGAACTAATCCCTATAGCTCCAGAAGAATACTCCAAGAAATGCGTTCAATTGCTGAAAGAGTCTGGAGTTGTGAATGTATCTTGCACGATCCTGGATGGATTTAGTCATACTCTTACTCCAAGAGTAGACACAACGGAAAAACCAGAAGAAAAAATTATGAATTTAATAAAGAAAATTATATGCGTCCCCCACTGCAGTAAAAAAATACCCAGCAGTGGCCGCGAAGCGCACCTAGGTTCT
This sequence comes from Geobacillus sp. C56-T2, assembly GCF_007829715.1. Classification (NCBI taxonomy): domain Bacteria; kingdom Bacillati; phylum Bacillota; class Bacilli; order Caryophanales; family Anoxybacillaceae; genus Geobacillus; species Geobacillus sp. C56-T2. Next base: position 37,206 of record NZ_VJWB01000002.1, on the reverse strand, counting down.
GTAAGATATCCACAAAACTGAAAAAAGGGTGTAAGGGATTTTGTTGAAAAATATTTTTTGGACACCCCTGAAAGGCTGAAAAGCCTTGATACATCAATATTTCTAGAGGGAGGAATGTTTGTGCAACAAAATGCGAGTAGCGCGAGATTCAACAAAATATCTGAACGGTTTTTAAATAGTGAAGTACATAAGATGAGTCCAACAATTCAACGGGTTCTTGAAATGAGTCGATCTTGGAAGATTGATAGCGTTTGTGATGTTGCTTGCGGAGCCGGTCATTTTGGTATTTCATTTCGAGATTCTGCTTCTTCGATCACTGTTGTGGATCCAGCAGAAAATATGTTAGAGACGGCTAAACGTTTAGCAGCTGACAAAGGAGTAGACAATTTCCAAACGGTACAGGCGTACGCAGAAGAAATCCCCTTGGAAGCTCAGTCTTTTGATCTTGTGGTTTCGCGGCTGGCTCCCCATCATTTTGTAGATATACAAAAAGCGGTATGTGAGATGGCAAGAATAGTGAAACCAAATGGATATGTTGTCGTGATTGATTTATCTGGATACGAAGATCAAGAGATTGATGAATTTAACCATCAATTAGAAATATTGCACGATCCTACCCATGTGAGAAGTTATCGTGCTTGGGAATGGAAGAACTTTTTTACAAACGCAGGACTAAACGTCGTAGAATTACATGATTGGCAAATGGAACGACCGCAGGGAGTTTCAGTAAAAAAATGGTGCGAAATAGCCTCTTCTGGTTCGGAAGCAGAAGAAAAAATACGCCAGTTATTGCGTGATGCACCACCCCATTACTTGGAAGTGATGCGGATTGAAGAGCGTGATAACGAATATTATATGCCCATTAAGACAGTATTGATAGTAGGCCAAAAAAGGGGAGAGTAGTTTTGCCAATCATCAAAATCTATAGTCCGGACAAATGCCCGTCTCCTGATGTATTATCCAGTTTGTGTAAAAAAGTTACACAAGTGCTCCAGTTACCTGCTGATCATGCTTGGGCATTTTGGCATAGGTTAACTGAGCTTGAGTTTCATCGACCGGATTGGACTGTTTCTGACAAACCAGCAGCTCCTATGGTCATGATGTATTGTAAAAGTACATACTCAGAAGAGCAGATCGAACACGTTATTTGGGTTATTAGAAATCATTTAGCTGATACTTGTCGCTGTTCTGAAAATGAGATTTATATTTCGTGCTTGCGCATTTTACCCAATCACCTTTTGGTAAGGGGAGATATTTGGCGTGGATAAAGGAGGAAGTCTTTTGTGGTAGAGATTATTTCGGTAAAACCTATTGGCATCGTTCATAGTCCGCGCAAAGAGATGAAAGATGATTTTTGGGGATCCGTAATATCAGAGATCGAATTGGATTCTTCACTATTTACTGAAGAAGCATTATATGGGTTGAAAGACTTTTCCCATATTGAAGTGATCTTTTATATGCATAAAGTGAATCATGAGAAAATACAATTTGGTGCCCGACATCCGCGTAATCGAACTGACTGGCCAAAAGTTGGAATTTTTGGTCAAAGAGCGAAAGCGAGGCCTAATCAACTTGGTGTATCCCGATGCCGACTTCTAAAAGTAGAAGGGTTAAAGTTAACGGTACAAGCATTGGATGCGATTGATCAGACACCTGTCTTAGACATTAAACCCTATATGGAAGAGTTTGGACCGATTGGTGTGGTACATCAACCAGAATGGTCAAGGGAAGTGATGAAACAATATTATGCAGAAGAGATCGAGCATGAGTAGTATTCATGCACAGCGAGTAGAATTGCTCAAAAATCGAGCATTTTTATTATATTTTATTGGAACAACAGTCTCTTATTTTGGAAATGGGATGCAATATATTGCTAACAGTTGGTTAGCCTTAGAAATGGCTGATGCGAATTATTCTGTAGGCATCGTATTAATCTGTTCAGCGTTACCAGGCATTTTGCTTTCACCGTTTTCAGGTGTCTTTGTGGATTGGATGGATCGAAAATATTTGGCAGCTTCGATGGATTTTTTCCGTGCTCTTGTCTTGCTTAGTATTCCTCTAATTTCATGGTTGGGTGAGTTAAATATTTGGCATATATATCTGATGGCGTTTTTAGTAGCAATTGGAGATTTAGTTTTTCAGCCGGCAGTCATTGCGCTGATTCGCGAGATTATTCCTAAAAACTTGCTGTTGACAGCAAACAGCACCACCCAAATTACAGCCCAAATCGGCTCTTTGATCGGTGCGGGTTTAGGTGGATTGATTGTCGCTTACTTCTCTCCTGTATGGGTGATGTTACTCAATGCGTTTACATTTATCGTCTCATGTTTATGTATTCTTGCTATGCCTAAATCAGATGGTATGAAATCTTCAGAAAGAAAAAGCTGGTCTCTGCTAGCAAAACGGTTTTTTACTGAATTAGAGACAGGGATTCAGTATATTAAACAGAATCAACAAATTTTTATTTTGTATTTGATCATGTTGTCTTATCCAATTACATTGCGTTCGATCAATTCTCTTTTGCCCATTTTCTCGAAAGATGTGTTGAAAGTAGGCGCAGAAGGCTTTGGATATATTGATGCCGCTTTTGCCGTTGGGGCGATTGTGGGAGGTTTCCTCCTCCCTAGCTTTGTCAACAAATTAGGTAACTCACTAGCTCTAATGGTAGGATTGGGAGCATTAGGAGCCAGTTTATTGTTTTTCTCGATCTCATTTGACATATGGACAGGGATATTGGGTTATTTCCTGATTGGTTGCACATTTCAATCTCGTATTTTGTATCTGACAACCATCCAACATCAGGTTGACTTAGAAGTACAAGGACGTGTTCATTCTGTTTATACTACTTTTGTTTCTGTGTTCGCACTCGTTGTTTACTTCTTGACGGGCGTGCTTAGTGAAGTGGTTTCTGCCCGATGGCTATATGCCTTGCAAGGAATAATCGTATTGATTGCTACCAGTTACTTCTGCTATTTATATACAAATAAAAAGCTAACAGAGAGTGAAGCATATGCTGAAAAAAACTGATACCATTGTATTGATTGGCTGGCGTCGTTATGCGATACAACGTGCGAAAGAATTAGGGTTATATGTGATTTATATTGAACATAACGGAAAAGTAAGACCGGAAGATGCCAAACTAGCTGATGAAGTTGTAGAAATGGATTATCGCAATATAGAGCAGTGCGTTGCTTGGGTTAAACAACGCAATCGACAAGTCCCAATAAAACTCATCATCAGTTTTGCTGAAGATGGATTAATTCCAGCCGCCAAGTGCAATGAAGCTTTAGGAATTTGTTGGAACAGTGTTGAAACAGTAGAGCTGTTAAAAAATAAATGGAAGATGAGAGATCATTTGTCACAAAATGGTTTCAGTTCAATTGAGTATAGTATAGGAAAATCATTAGAAGACATTCGGCAGTTTTATTTTAAGCTTCAACGACCGATTGTTATTAAACCGATTGATGGGACGGCTAGTCAGGATATTTACTTAATTCGCTCAGAAAAGGATATTGAAAAATTACGCCAATTTGTAGAACGGCTTCGTTATTCAGAGTTTCTCATAGAAGAATATCTTGAAGGAGAAGAGTTTAGTATTGAAACGATGAGTTTTCATGGGGAACATCTGGTGCTTGCTATTACCGACAAGAAGACGTTTCCAAACTTTGTTGAGAAAGGACATACATTACCCACGCAACTTCCTCAAGAAAAGAAAGTAATTCTAGAAGAATTCGTTAAAAACTTCCTTACTATTATTGGGCTAAAAGAAGGACCCGCTCACACAGAAGTAAAATGGACTCCTTATGGGCCAAGAATAATTGAATCTCATAATCGAATTGGTGGAGATAAAATCAACGAGTTATATAAATTAGCTTATAAGCATGATATGCTTACCATAACTTTTGCTTGGGCTAAAGGATTGAGACAAATAAAAGAACCTCCTCAGCCGGTGGCTGCTGCTTCTATTCAATTTATTTCTCTGCCACCAGGACGAGTTGTCGAAATTGAGGGAGTAGAGCAAATACGAAAACAACCATTTGTTTCTCTCGTAGAGCTATCTGTTAAAGTAAATGATGAAATTAAGGAATTGCGAAGTTCGTGGGATCGAGTTGGATGTATTATTTGTTCAGGAAAAAATCCAAAAGAAGCAATAAATCGTTGTGAAGAAATGATACAACAGTTGAAGATAAAAACAATTCCTGTTAGGGATATTGGGTAGTATGTTTGTAACATAAAAATAATAGAGTAAATTTGTATGTGGTCCACCTTATTCCCTCCTGAGTGATCAGGAGGGTTTTTTATTGTTTTTCATTATGAAATAAGGGAGTTATATTGTTCAACTAGTTTGTCTTACAAACAATTGTATATACATGCACCAAGAAATCTTAACGTCCGCATAAGCGGTGCCCACTCCGGTTATACTGCTCCTAGGAAACAAACGGAAAAAGGAGCGGAATTCTGCATGAAACGTCTCAAAATCGCCAACGATCATGGATGGACACCACGCGCTCTTCGTAAGCTTCTACTGAATCGAAAATACCTGACGGGTCGAGAGACATTTTTGACGCCGGAATAGCAGGAAGAACGGAAAAGAACTTGTGTTGACCCGCCCCCCTGCCGAACTCGGTTGGGACATTGCTTCTACGTGGAATACACGGTTTCTTCAATCCTATATCCGCGAGCACTACGGGGTGAACATGTCCCGTGGGGATTCGAAAACTCCTGCATTGAATGAAACTGTCCTAGACTCGGCCGACGTATACCTTAGACAAGGACGATGCGGAACAACAACATGCATTCTAGAAGCAGATGGACTTCATAAAAAAACTTGATCACTCCAGATCCCGGTGCTGTTGTACGTCAATGAGACCCATGTTCGTTCGTACCCAAAAAAGTTAGATGAACGAGATTTTTTCCTGTCTTTTAACGTATCATCTTATTATAAATTAAAGTAGACGTATAATTTACGTTATATGACTAACAACTCTATCTTTTTTATGATATACTCGTCATATAATGTTATTTTTTTAATCGATTATTTGCTCTTCGAATCCTTTTAAACTCGTCGTATAAGTGAAAGGATGGAAAAGATGCTCAACGAGTATGTCACTTATCTTCAAGAAAAGGGAGCTTCCCCGAACACGATCATCTCCTACACGAATGACTTGAATATCTTCTTCAACGATTTACATATTCGTCCAGGTGATTACGTCACGACGGCCGATATTCGCAAATGGATTCAGCAAATGTTGAATCCAGCCGAAGGGAAACCGTTGGCCATCTCCACGATCAATCGTCGCCTGAATGCGTTGCGGAGCTTTTATGCGTGGGCGGTCGAACATTATAAGCTCGAACAGAACCCAATGAAAGATATCCAGGATTTAAAATCGGCCGATGAAGACAACGAAAAAATTATGTGGCTGACAGAAGAAGAATTTGAGGACTTGTTGCATCGGATGCGGAAAAAACCGGTTCGCAGCAGAGGAGTGGATCCCGAGGAGAAATATCGCCGTGATCGGGCTGTTGTATATCTGCTTACCTATGCAGGATTGCGGGTCGAAGAGCTATCGAATCTCAAATTAACGGATTTAGATTTAGAGATGAAACGAATTCGAATCGTGGGGAAAGGGATGAAGGTAAGAACGGTGCCGATCTCGAATATCTTGTTGGCCGAACTCGAGGATTGGCTGAAGTTTCGCGCGGAAATGGCGAAAAAGAAGTCGCATGTGGCCGAATCGCCATACGTCTTTTACAGCCAGCGCTCGCCGAAGTTTTCGGTAAGAGGTATTCAGCGAATGATTGAAAGCTACAGCCTTCCGAATAAAAAGCTTACACCACACATGTTCCGGCATACGTTTTGTAAGTGGATGTTAAAGGCGACGAACAACGATATCGAGAAAGTGCGGAGGCTTGCTGGTCACAGCAATATCGCCACGACATCACGATACTTAAAAGACAGCTATAGTGATTTGGCTGATGCAGTCGAGGCGCTGCCGAAGTTCTAACCTAAGCAAATTTGTTTCAGAAGGGAGAAAACCAATCGATGATGGATTCATTGCAAATCATTGACGGGTATTTTAGCAATAAGGAGTTTTATATGCGCAGCGTGGCTGGATTTCCGTTAGAAGGTCGCTTCAAGGCCGCCGGCTTGCGTTCCTTGGCACGATTGATCGATGAAAACGAGCCTTTTTCTTTCACGCTAGGTCCCAACACCGTGCTCCACGTTCCTGTGGAGCTCAATCGGCAGCTGAAAAAAGAGCTATTCATGATTGCGGAGAAGCTTGATGAAAAGGAATAAACAGCGAAAAACGGTGTTTCATTTAGGGAATCTGGTGAATGACCCAAACTCGTCATTTACTGAATCATAAGCCGACGCCTCAATAGATTTTTCTCCTTTCTGTGAAGGAGATAGGGGAGAAGTCGATGAAATAATGTAATAATTATAAAGAAATTAACTTGTTAGATAGAGAGGGGAGTAAGATTGGCAAAGCAAACAAAAATTTGTGCATGTGGACATACAGTACCTATAGATTTTGATCAAGAACAAATAGAATTAACAGGTAAAGTAAGTGATCTGAATATGCTTGATCCTATAAGCTATAAAGCAGAAGCAACAGAGTTGTATAAGGGTATAGAGCTGTACTACTATTACGAAGAAGATACTTTAAAATTTATAGATGACGGGAGCGCACCTAAAGCAAAATTCAAGAACTTATGTGAATCATGTTTGTTGGAAACTTTACAAACTGATGAACCACATTATGGCGATGGTGTATATTTGACCCAACACAAGCAATTGTTTGATAATGCTACCCATGAAGAGGTGAAAAAAAGTCACGGAATTTCTTATAGAAAACACCGCGCTACATATGTTTGTCTTGATGAAAGTGTATTTCGAAAAATATATAAAACCGGAGGGGTTGTGCGTTCTTGCAAGCATACAGTACAAACAATAGGTGATAAAAAAATGGTAAGTGTAGATGATGGGGTTTTGTTTCAGCTTTACTTAGACTGGTAAGAAAGGAGGGGAGAAAATAATGATAACAGGAAAAGGAATTATTGATGATTTCTTTAATAAAAAGAATCCTATTGATAAAAAGAAGATATTATCCAATATATGTAAATATACATATATATATTATGGAATAATCCCATTTGCAAGCTGGTTTGCAAAAGATGAAAGAGGAGTATCTTATGAGGATTTGTTGTGGGAACTTTTCCGATCAGCAAATGCAGAAGAAACTTCAATTGGGGCTTTTTTATTATTGGCAGAAATAAAAGAAAAACATCCTCCTGTACCAATTGGATTCGCTCAACGGGCATTGACTATCTGGTGTCAACGAGATTTTAAGGACGATAAAGTACTGGCTTATGTATTTAATCGTTTCCCTCAAAATCGTAAAGAATGGATAAAAATATTAACTGATTATGGACGATTCAAAGGTGATATACAATTAAAATGGGGAGATTCATCTTTAGAAACTATCTTACATCTTTGTTTGACCATGATAAAAGGAGTACAGACATGTAAAATAGAGCAGATAGATTACTTTCTCAAACCTGAACTGGATCGATCTTTGAACCTTCTTACCAAACAGATAATCGGTTTAGTGAACAATAGCGAGGAAATTAGTAATCATTTTATCAATGAATTGCTGTCAGCAATTCCAAACAATAATTTGAAATTAACTACACGTATGTTAGCTTTTCAACTATTGACAATGAAAAAAATAAAAGAACGAGTTGAACCATCACACATTGCCAGAGTTTTTTTTAGTTCTTCTGTAGATGCTCCGTCTCCCCTTGGAGCTTTATTATATAATACAGCAAAAGAAATAAGTGATTTGGCAGAGGATATTCCAATTCCTTTAAAGTTGGTAGCACGATCAAACCGTTATATGAATGAAGACTACAGCCAAATCAAGCCTGAGGTATGGAAGGAAATTCTTCATGCCTTTCATACTGAAATAAAAAGTAATCACAGTATAAAGAAACTTCAATATCCAGAAGGATTTACAAATGATATGATTGTCAGATCACTGTTAAGAGAAACAAAAGTACAATCACCTATTGATCCGTTTGAATTATGCGATCAATTAAATATATTGGTTAAGACAGTAGAATTACCTCATAACATAGAAGCATTTACTATCAAAAGTGAATCGGCTGATAAGGGAATGATTGTACTGAATTGTAATTTTCGAGAAACAAATAGGCAAAAGTTTACGTTAGCACATGAGATCGGTCATCTTCTAAAACACTCCTTTCCAAATGGAACTAATGTTTTAGTGGATGAACGTGTAGAAGAGTTGCTTTCTAATCAATATACACCGTGGAATCAATATGTTAATCTGCAATGGGAAAGGGATGCAAACGATTTTGCGCATCGTTTGTTATTACCTACGGGATCGATTGAAGAAAAGCAGTTAAAAAGGATTCAATCCAATTTTGTAAGTAATATATCGTTTTTTTCAAAAAAATGGGGAATTTCTATGAGTGTCTTATCATCGAGACTAATTTCTGTTACAGATATAGAGATGATACTTATTATCTCAGAAAATGGGGATATTGTATTTTGTCAAGTTTCACCTTCCTGGGAAGGAGAAACAGTGTCATTAAAGAATTGTACTGTCCCTGATAATTCTCTTACGTATGATTTCATCTACTGTGAAAAATTTAGTTATACATCGCGGCCAGGTCAAACGAATTTAAATATTTGGTGTAAGGAAGCAGATGATATCTTTCTAAAAGAAGAAGTATTTGCCACTGGTTATGGAAAAGTGTATACATTTTTGTATAAGTAAAGTTTAAATAAAGTGTAATATTAAAAGAAGAAATGAGAGCTAACGTCAATTCTTGCTGCTCTCATTTCTTTGTGATTTGATCAATTTGTTAAGTAATGGAGTTTAAGCGTTGTACGGTCCGATCGATTTGTTGTTGTATTCTCCGTTTCCATTCTGGAGCGTCATTATTGCTTTCAACGAGACAGTCACGAAGCACTTGTTCTAACAATTTATAATCCAATCGTCCGTTTATTCGGAATCCAGTTTCAAATAAATGGATAAACTGTTCTAAGGTTAAAGGAACAATTCTTAAGGCCATTCGCGAATCGTCTGGTCGATACCACACACCGATTCGGAAGGTTTCGGCAGTATTTGTATCGATTTTATTTGCAAGGAATAGTCCATAAACTCGCTTCCCATGTTGTTCATAGTGATCTACTATTTCCGCAACATGCCTACGTACTGGTTCCCCTTCCGCAGCCTCTTGACGTGAAGACTGCGTTAGAGTGACCTCAACTACTATAACGAAATCATCGAATTCAAAAATCATATCTGGTCCATTACCAGGGGCTGGATGTAATGGCAGAAAGTCTTGGTCAACTTTAAATCTCCTTGCTTCCCACGGCTCATTACAAAGCGAATTTATTGCTAAAAAGGCTCGCCAAATTGACCATTCGAAATATGCAGCACCTTCTCCTTGTGGAATTATACTATTACGTCGAATTGGTTGAGTTAAGGCTTGAAGATACTGCAATATATCCTGCCATTGATTAGCCTGATCTTGCGCATACTGCTTTTCAAGAACTTTCAACCAATCATCTTCCAATTCAAGGCGCAAACGAGAGAGATCAGGTACTCCCATCTCTTCAAGGTTAGGAAGTTCTACTGTTTGGCCACTTTCTGTGAGAAGCTGAGCTGTTGTCTGAATCACCTCGATAGCCTTAGGAGCATTGTCGGTAGGTAGCTTTGCTCCATTCCAAAGTGTCTCAAGATACTCACTTTCTGGTATCGGAGTGTACGGTTCTTCAAGAATTTGCTCAATGATGGTTTTTTTATGGCTTGCAAAACGAAGTTTGTTTCCCTTTTCTACAAAAAGACCGGTTAACTTCAAATATCGGAAGTTCGAGTCAGCATAATCCATAAGCGTATTTGCGCTTTGACTCGCAGTTACAACTGATTGTAGATGTTCTCGAATTAACTCTTTTCTCATCCTTGCACTAGTAGCTGTAGCAAGTTTCTCACGATATCTAACAATGCGATTGACCACATCATCAATTTCTTCTAAAGACGTTGTTAGTTGAACAATTGAGGCCATCTCGTGCTTGCTAATTTCAGCTTCTAACCCCCGACGTTCTAACGCAGCTATTATTTCCAGGACTATGCGAAGCGGGCTAAAAATAGGTTCGTGAAAAGATCTTTCGATGTCTGAAGGAATTTGATAGGCTAGTAATGCTCGCAAAAAACATTCCTGTTCACTAGGCATAGTCCTTGATTCCACGAGTCTCATTCCATTTGGAGTGATCGTAAATGGATCATCTGCAAAAAAGGGTTTGATAAATCCAAGCTGCATTAAAGCAGCACGCCATTTTCTTCCTACGTCGCTGGCATCACTACTTGGTGAATCATTGAGTCTTTTAACAAAAACGATACCTTCATTATGAAGGAGTTTGGCAAACTCCTGCTCTTTTTCTCTTCCGATTAGGTTCCCATGCAGTGGAGAGTTCAAGAGGACTCTCAATCCATCTTTCAAACGTTTAGCGTTGCGCACAGTTGTATTGCCGATGTACCATGCTTTTTGCGTCATGAATTGTTCCCCCGATAAAACCTAAAATCCGACAAATAGATACTCTTGAACTTGGTTGTTGTTGTCTCCAACTTTATGTCCTTGGTTGCCAAACGAGTATCTATGATCTATGGACACAACTTCGACCCTTTTTTTGTATTTAGCCATCAAAGCAAGCATTTCGTCTTTTGTAGGTAACGAGTTAGAGGAATAGGATACTATCAAGATGCTGTTTTGATGGCGTTTGAACAAAAGATCAAAAGCATCATGAGCACCTTTGATGGAACTAAATGGAGTAGGGTAGCTCTTGAATTTCTTTGTTTTTGTATGCCATTGCATTTCTACTCCTTTCCAGTTCCGAGCGATTCCTTCAACAAAATGATAGCGACGAACATAATCGTTATCTGACAATGGACTGTAGTAAGGTGGATCAATATAAACTAAATCTGCTTTTTGTCGACAATCCATTGCATCACCATAACGAGATTTACTCATTTTCCCATTATCAAAAACTGCTCCATTCACTTGTGTTACCGCCTCGAGAAATTGTTGCTGTAAAGTCAGAGTTAAATCGCGTCTACCGTCGTCGTAACGATATCCCGTATAAGTAAAAATACCTCGAGGACGTTTTTTAAGACACGCTCTGACTAGTGCTGATATAGCAATAGCTCGTTTATATTCGTTTTTTAATCTGTCTAAATTTGCACGAATAGTATCAATAAACTCATTATCCTCATCGTTGAAATACAGGTCCTTGAATGTCTCGGAAACAAAGTTATCACGTGGAGTTGACTTATCAAACAAAAGCTCTATATCTTGATCGGTTAAGGTTACAAAACTATTCTCGACCATCGCTTTTGTAAAGTAATGCGAAAAGGCCATATAGTCATTGCTGAAAACCTGCTTTCCTTGAGTTTTAAACATATAACTAACTACGCCACTTCCGCTGAACAGATCCAGAACGCTATCGAACTGGAAATGAGAAGCAACAGACCAGATATGTTCTAAAAGGTTCTGTTTGCTCCCCATAAAACGAGTCGGAGGATATTTGTCCATTTGGCTTGGGAGTTTGACGGGTTCTGGAACGATAAAAATACGTTGTTTTGGTTCGACCTTTACCATGACGTCCTCTCCTGTCCTTTTTGAAGCGTCGCTATTTATGTTTCTCCGAGTCTTATGAACGCTAATTGCGTATTTTCCATACAGTTCATGAACTAAAGGGTGATTCGAGTTTGTCAGTATTACATAACACCCTAACTCATGAAGCCTGTCAACTTCTTGGGCAAGTTCAATATGATCTTCTTCGTAAAACTGTTCCTTCGTATATCTTTTGAAGTCAGAATACTTTCCAACGGGCAGATACGGCGGGTCGAGAAAAATAAAATCGCCCGGTCTCGCGTGTTCTCTCAAAACGTCTTTATAATCGCCTTCAACAATGAGGACGTCTTGAAGTGCGTTACTAGCCGCACGAAGATTTTCTTCATCACAGATTTTTGGATTTTTGTATTTCCCATAAGGAACATTGAATTGTCCTTTTCGATTCACTCGATATAATCCGTTGTAGCAAGTCCGATTCAAATATATAGTTCGAGCTGCTCTTTCAACCGGAGACAGTAAATCTGGGTCAAGACCTCGAATTTCATAATAGAAAGATTCGTCATTTTTCATTTCTTTCAAAATTGAAATCAGTTCTTCGACATTGTCAGCAACGACACGATACAGGTTTATCAGTTCAGGATTAGAATCCGCAATAATTGCGTCTTTTGGGGTGAGTGCAAAGAACAAAGCACCTCCACCAAAAAACGGTTCTATATATCGGTTATATTGTTTTGGTACTTGTGGCAACAACACGTCTAGCATTTGTTGCTTTCCGCCAGCCCACTTCAATATTGGTTTTGGTTTCACCATAGTTCTAATTTCTTCTGAAGCCTGTGGTTTCATTCTGTTTTCTCCTATCAACTATCAGTAATCTTTCTATCAAAAATAATAACATATATATGGGATGTATTGAATTATGCGGTTCTGGTGCGAAGAAAATTCACAAAAAACATAGGACATGAATTTCCTGCTAACTTACGGATTATGGAGCAATATGGATGATTTAGGGCTGATGATGTTTTTATTTGGATAAATTTTGTTTTTCTATACTAATCATGCCCTTTTTTAGATTAGTAGTATCAGTATGTCTAAGTTTGACAATTACTTACAATCAGCCTAAGGTTCTTTGCACCAGAACCATATACGAAACAAGCAATTCCCGATATAAAGTACTATAAGCACCAGACCGGATGTATCCGGTCTTTTTTAATAAACATATGGCTCCTCTTCATCATAACACCTTATTTTCCCAATAACATCTTGACTTTTTTAACAAAATATAAGAACATATATTCGTAAATAGAACATATGTTCTTAAAAAGGGGGTCTTGCGTCGATGTTGCTTGATATTTCTCGTCTGCCAAAAAATAAAATTTTATGTATCGACATGAAAAGTTTCTATGCCAGCTGCGAATGCGTCGATCATGGACTGGATCCGTTTCGAGTGGGAATGGCCAAAAAAAGAAACTTTATGTTGCAGCATCTCCATATGTCTTTTATAGTCAACGATCACTGAAATTCTTACTAAGGGGCATTCAGCGAATGATTGAAAGCTACATCCTGCCGAATAAAAAGCTCACGCCCCATATGTTCCGGCATACGTTTTGTAAGTGGATGTTAAAAGCGACGAACAACGATATCGAAAAGGTGCGCCGGCTAGCCGGTCATAGCCATATCGCTACCACATCGCGGTACTTAAAGGACAGCTACAGTGATTTGGCGGATGCGGTGGAGGCGTTGCCAAAGTTTTAATATTGTTGTATGTGGAAAAGGGAGAAAAAACAGCAATATATCAGGGTGACATTGTTGGTTTACTGGTTTGACCCCGGTTAACTCCGACGCCACCGAAAAAGCCGGAGGTCGATTTGTCCTGGCTGGCCGTGTCACCGCACACTCTGGGGGTCGTGTGGATGTCCTGTGTTGACTCTGGGATGTCCTCAGGAGGAGGCAGACGCCGCCACGAAGGATACCCATGGTGTCTCGTTCTCCCCCCATCCGGCGTTTCGTGACGTCAATGACATCACGCCCCTAATCCCGACGCTTACCGTCCGGCTCGTTTTGTGGGAACAAGACGGACAGTTGCGTCAAGGGGCGCTGGCATTATCCGATGATTCGGTGCCGTTGCCGCTCGATCGCGTCTCACTGAACCGAGACACATGTCGTCCGTCAAGGGCATCGATGAAGTCTTGTGTGAGCCGCTGTCCATACCGGAAGATTTGCTACTCGGCGGGGATGACAACCCGATTGACCGGCTGAACGCTGAAGAAGGCTTGGTATCCTTCGCCACACCGTTTGTAGCGCACTTCCACTTCCTCGCCCACACAGCCAAGGGGGCATTTCCGCGACATCCTATGTCTCCGACGCGTCCCTTGATTGAGTCTGCCCTGCATCATCCAATCCTACAAAGCCTCCCTTTCCCCAAAAACGTCTGTATGAGCGCATTAGGTCGGTTTTTAGCGGTGTTCTTCTTTTATCCAGTGATCCGGCTTTCAGCCATCGGACGAATGGATACCACGGGCAACAGACGCCCAGCAGTCGCCACGATAGCGGCCACTCGCTTCGTACCTTGATTGAGTCCACGATTGAGTCCACGAAGGTTGATCTTCTCCATCATTACAATGACGAGCCGCCAACCACCCATCATTAGTCGCCACACGCCTCTCACTGAAGGACAGAAGATGACTCTAACAGACAGGGGTTTCCCATGCCAGAGACAAAGAACGCCTCAGCGCTCCCTTGTTTTGGGAAAATCGTTTATATAAAAAAATGAGGTGTTACTCCTCAAACACCTCATTCATCAACTCTTCAATCTCTTTCCACCGCTTCTCTGTTTCTTTTTTATCCACTCGGAACTTTCCGTTCTCTTGTACAATCACATCGCCGGCGCGGGCGTTTTTGGGTAGCTTGCTTTTCTCAATATCGATCATTTTGCCATCCTCCGCCTCACAAACTGCCCATTTACCCTCGAAGCGATCAATGATATATTTCATTTAACCACCTCTTAATAAATTGGTTTTACGTTGAAGGTAAGCGTTGTTCCGTTGGTTGTTGCGATAATCGTTCCTTGTTTGTCGGTACGGAATACCTTGACTTTATAAGATTTCAACCGATTTAAAACTTCCGATGTTGGATGGCCATAGGCATTCTTGCCAACCGAAATTACCGCATATGTTGGTTTTGCAGCTTTTAAAAGCGTTGCGCTGGTCGATGTTTTCGCACCGTGATGACCTACTTTCAACACATCAGCGCGCAAATCCTTTTTCGCTTTAACCATATCCGCTTCTGCTCGAGTCTCGGCGTCGCCTGTAAACAGAAACGACTTTTTGCCGTAGGTTACTTTCAAAACAGCGCTCCAGTCATTTGTATCGCTAGTGCTGTACGATTTTACAGGTCCAACAAACTTCGCAGTCACACCTTTGATTGGCAGAACAACATCTGCTTTAGCAACTTTGATGGTAAGTTTCTTATTTTTCACAGCGACCAAGAAATCTTTATATGCTTGCGTTGTATTACCGACTTTTGGAGCATACACACTTTTCACAGGGAAAGCCTTGAGAACCTCATCAAGACCGCCAATATGGTCGGCGTCTGGATGAGTCGCGATCATGATTTCGATGTCCTTTACCTTCTGCTTTTTAAGATAGGCGACGACATCACTGCCATCTTTATTTCCTCCATCAATGAGAATGTCCTCTCCATTTGGCGCTTTAATGTAAATACTGTCACCTTGCCCAACATTGATGAAGTGTACATACATGTTTTTTGGGGCTGCGTCTGTTACAATTCCCGGTAGTATTGCTATCATAAATACAATTACAGCTACCATCAGCATCTTGATTTTCCTCATTGAAAACTCCCCCTTTTACTTTTCAAGAAGATTATACCATCAATTGAGCTAAGAGGGAGTATAGAAAACAAACAGGAGGCGAAAAAATGTTCGATATTATTAGAAGACTAAGGTGTCCGGTATGCTCAAAAATTGTCCGCCCTAGCGATAAAGTGTTCTTGGATATAATCAATACAATCATCCACCAGAGATGCTACTATCAAAATTTGTCCCGTAAATTCCTCCCATTCAAAGACAAAGGAACATTTCAACATATGTTGCTGAAGTATCCGTTTTTACTTGATGATCATGATAATGAAAGTGTTTAATTTTTTGTCTGACAAAAAATAAATTAAGTTCGTTTTTTCAAGACACGATGATATGCTGTGTCCTCAGAATCCCCCGACCGGGGACACCCACTGTCCATATTGTCATGGGAGACACGTTTATTATTTCGGTCTGTCGCGATTCATTGTCCATCGTCTCCGGCGGCCGCTAATCCATCGGGACATCTGTCGCGACACATTCCACATCTTGTCCTCTGTCAGACAATTACTGTCTTGACTTAAGACAGGAAACAAATTTATGTCACCTGGTTGTCTTGTTGTTCATGATTCACCCTACTCCTTTTTGTCTTCACCAAGGACAAGTGAGAAAACAACAGGAGTGGCCGTTGTCCTCCGACGGAATGCTTTCGCGACACCTTGTCGCAACTGTATATCTTAGTTGCATAGATTTTTGATTGATCGAGGAACAGGGACACGATCCTTGTCCTCGTCTTTTATTTCAATACCGCCCTTCGCGTCATTCCAGTGTCCTCACCTTCATTCGCTCCCCTGATTCTAAGCAGAATTTTTATCTTATTGGTGAATTTGCATTGAGAATTATGTTCTAAATAATCATATCATCACCAATCAAAATCTAATCAATAAACCTATCCCCTTTATAATAACTACTAACTGGCATTTTCACCTTGCAGCTATGCGTCCAAAATCAATCTTTAAAATCCCTTTTACCATCCTTTTTGCGACGATCCGCTTGCATTTCACCCTTCATCGAAGTGAAAATCTGAAGTTTAAAACCCTCGGGACTCCCCCCACCAATCTAATGAGGTATTGGAACAAAACCAATTTGGTTTATTCTTTCTTTATGGTCGCGGGAGCAAGCAGGCTGACGCCCATAATATAAGGGCGACGAACCATTTCACGGGAACGTCAGTTCTTGACCAACCTCTTAAGCTGCTGGACACGCCGCACCGATATCTGAAGCATCATGGCCAGCTGCTTATTTGTCGCGTCAGGGTGTCGCTCCATTGCCTTCTGCAGTTGCCATGCCTTGTCCTCCGTTCGCTCCCGTTGTTCCTCGAGGTACTCCTCCCTTGTCTTCGCCCCTTGTCCCCGGCGCAACTCCCCTGTCCTCGCCCTGTCGCGTTCCCGTTTCCGCCGGCGCTTCTCATTGGCGTCAATAATGGTCTGCAAGTGTCGCTGTTCCTCCGGCGTGATGTCCAGCCATCGAATGATCGTAGAGTTCTTCAGATTATAGCCGGCGCCGGGATAGCCTTTTTTCCTCGCCTCCTCATTCGCCTTCGCATCATTCTTAGCCATCCACGCTTTCTCGGCGCTTTTTGTCGCCCGGATCACCTCTTTTTCAGACAGCGGCTCCTTAAATCCAGCGTTCAGCTCTATCATCTGTCTCAGCGCCTCATCGGGATCATCAGTGAGGCAACAACTCCAGTATCGATATAAAAAACAAAACAGCTCCCTGTATCCCTTCAGATCATAATTTCTAAGCTCCGCAAGACGGATCAAATCCAGTAGCCTGGCATAGTGCAGCGTCTGGATATTATGTAGCCGGACAAGTTTCCCTTTTCTTCCTTTCTTCCCTGTCTCCGCCCTTGTCAATTCCGGCAAGTACTCATATGCGCCTAACAAGCAAAAATTACAATGGGGTGAGGCAAAGGAAGAAGCGTCCTCAGGAAGGAGGTAAAAAATAAAACGCATTTTTAGCCTGTTTCATTTTTTTAAATGCAACGGCCTAAAAATGCAACAGGACAAGGCTAAAGAATATTGCTTTTATAGCGAAAGAACCTCTCTTATCGTTCTAGTACGCTTGATTTTTCTCGGAATTTTTCTAATGATTGATATTTATCGGGATGGGGTTGTGGGTCAGGTTTTAATTGCAAGAACGGATTCTTCCATAAAGCATAAAATTTCACATCCTCCCGAATCCATTCCTTGGCTTTCTTCGGTTCTTTCCAGTCTTCTCGAATTTCTTGCAACGATTTCTTTGTGGCAAAAGTATGCGTGAAAGTGCCTTTATCTCCTTCTAACTGTACGGATAGAATATGTAAATGATTCCTCTTTTCCAACAATTGAATCGCCTTCACTCTAAATTCTTCGTTTCTCACAAACTCGTATTGATGATTCCCGCGATCATCTCGCATAAACTGCATTTTCTCGGCCAGTGTGACCTCTTTGAAAAAACCCATGAATTTTGCATAATAAGGATTTTCTTTCTCCATTTCAAGAACATGAATCGGGCGATTCTTGATCGTTTCGTGAATATCAATTAATTGTATCTTCGTTTCTAAGGGCAAGCTGCCAACTTTTAATATCATTTGTTCCTTTCGGATAAGGGGAAAACGATGAGCTTTAATCACCCCTTTTAAAGCAATATCAGCTCGATCGCTAATAATATTGGCAGGTACTCTTAATTCGTTTTCCTTTAATCGATAATAGGGCTGCTCTGTTTTTCCTCCTTTAGTGACAATGGCGTGGGCAGGAAGAGTGGCGTATCCGCCCCTGAAATTTCCGATCACAACAGCAAAACGGGTTTTCGTAGGGGCGGCGTTGGCTTCTTTATATTGAGGATTGGGATAGTCCCTCACTAACACAATATCTCCTGTACGAATGGACATCCAATCATTCTTATTCACGGATTCCCCACGCTTTCTTTACGGCGTCGGCTAATTTTTCTTCATCGTTTTCGTCCAACGCTTTTTCGATCTCCCTCACTATTTCTTCTGGTACTCCTTCATCTACAGCTTCTTCTAAATACTCAACTAAGTAAAAAGCATACGAAGGATTCGGACGTCCCTCTTTCTCATGGATTTCCACCCTTGATTTTAAATAGTTCAAGGCCTCGTCAAGATACTTTTCTTCTTCCTCCGTAATTTCTAAGTCTTCGATCAGTTGCTCTCTTGTTTTATCAAAGGTCGTGTAACTCCATAAAAAATCATAATATTCGTCTGGGGTCATTTTGCAGAACGGTTTTGTCTTTTCCATATTCATCACCTCATTATTAACGTTGCAGCTGCATCTCTTTATCTTTTTCGTTTTTATTGTTTTTGTCTTGATCTTTAGATGACTCATGCATCTGACGCAATTCTTTGATTCGTTCTTTCATCAACTCGTCAATTTCTTGGATAATACCCTGGGCGACATGCTGAATCTCTTTCATGGCCTGTTTCGCCAACTGAATGTCTTTAGCCCAGGTCGCAATATATCCAGCGCTGTATGGTTCTGTGTCCAATCCGTAATATTTGGAGACGATAAATGCAACAGCTTCAGCTTGTGCTTCTTTGTGTCCTCTAGGCAATTTTTGCATATCACTGTCTTTATGATGTAATTGAGCGTGGGCGTATTCGTGAATGAGCGTTTTGAATTTCAATGAAGTATTTTCAACAGACGCATTAATACGAATAAGGTGCTTTGCTCGATCATAGTACCCCTTTGTATTCGGGTCGTCCAATACCTCTTCTTTCACCTCAATTCTGTTTTTATTCAAATGAGCCAGAAAATGCTTGTAAAGCGACTGAATGTGCTCGCTTTCTTTTAAATCTTCACGAATCAATTTTCGGATATCAAACAGCTCTTTTCCTTGGGTTTGGCTAATATCAAAGACGTTGACAAAGCGAAAACCTTTTAGAATTTCTTTCTTTTCCATCACTGTTCGCCCTTTTTCATCACGGACAGGCTCGTTCGTTTCAGGATCAATTTTGGGTTGCAACTTCTTCTCGAAGATCGGCGCAAAAATCTTAATGGCCTTTTCGCCTTTTTGAACGTGTCTGCCAAGCTCCTGCCACGCTTTGTATCCCATAACCAACGTGGCATTGGGTTTCTGTGATAAAATCATCATGACATTGTGAAGGCTGTACTTTGGAAACCTCGCAACCACCTCTAGGTATCGTTGAAACTCTCCATTCTTGAAAATGCGCTCAATGGCTCGATCAACTTCTTTTTGGATTTTGTTCAGCTTTTCTTTGTATTCATTCGATTGTTGGTAATAACTCATGATTCATCCCTCACTATGGCGTACAGTGGCTCATACAGTTTTTTCCCGTTCTCTTCATATTCCAGATACCCTACTATCTCATAACCAATGAGAAATTCTCCTGAAGGAATCTCAGAAATGGTCTTAAGACCCGGCGGCTTAGTGCGATAAATCGGCTTTTCGCTGCCCAGGATTTCATGGTACTCGTACATAATTGATCATCCTTTCTTCAAATGGTCTTGGTTTATTGGAATGTGAACTGGATTTCCCCTTTTTGGAGTGTCAAATAGGCGTCAAAGGTCTTTTTCCCTTTGAATCCCTTGATCTTATTGGTTTTTCCTTTTTCACAAAGCTGCTTAACGTGTGTCTTAGTGATGTTTTTTCCTAAAATGGACTTCGGAAATGTCTGCTTACACCCGTTGGCATACTCTGTACATCCGTAGAATGTCTTTCGATCGACAATGTATCCTTTTTGACAACGAGGGCATGGGGCGATCGTATTTTCCTTCTTGATCTCTTCAAGCGCCTGTTTGGCATCGATACGTTCAACATCCTGAGAAGCCTGTTGAATCAGCGCATAACATAGCTTTTTCGCCTGCTCAATAAACACCTCTTTTGATCGGTTGCCTTTCCCGATTTCTTGCAAAAACAGCTCCCATTTCGCTGTCATTTCTGGTTTGGATAGGATAGTTCCTTTGACTGCTTCGCAAAGGATTTCTCCTTTCTTCGTCACAAACACTTGGTTTTTCTTTACTTCGATTAGTCGCCGTTGAATCAAGGTATCAATAATGGCTGCTCTTGTGGCTTCGGTTCCTAACCCCTCAACCTGATTCAGCGCTTCTTTCATCTCCCGATCTTCTACGTACTTTCCGGCTGTTTTCATTAGTGTGATAAGCTGTCCTTGGGTATACGGCTTTGGTGGTTGAGTCATCCCCTGCTTAACGGAAATATCGGCTTTAGCCGATTCTCCTTCTTTAACTTCAGGTAAAATAGCTACTTGTTCCCCTTCACTTTCTTCGTCTTTTTCGTTTTGATACAGAGCCTTCCATCCCATCTCTTTCTCTGTTCGTCCTTTAGTGACAAATTCTTGTTTTCCAACAGAAGTAATGATGACGGTTTCGTCATAAACATAATCAGTCATGAACATAGCCAGGGCGCTTTTTAATATTTCGTAATACACTTCTTTTTCGTCAGACGAAAAAGTTTCAAACGCCTTAGTGTCAGGGACTTTTTCTGTTGGAATAATGGCGTAGTGATCGCTCACTTTCTCTGGATTTACATAGCGTTTAGAAGGCTGAAGCGAACGAATAGGAACATGAATGCCTAGACACTGTTGATATTGGTCCACATGCTTTTGTAAGTAGGTGTATTCTTCCTCGGTGATATATTGCGAATCGGTTCGAGGATACGATACATATCCTTTCTCGTATAAAGATTGCACAAGCTCCAATACTTTCGTTGGACTGAACTTTTTGGTTCGGTTGAGCTTGCTTTGCAGCGTTGATAAACTGTGCAGTTTCGGAGCTGGTGTTCGTTTTTCGCTGATTCGTACGCTCTTAATCACTGCTTGGTACGTCTGTTGCTCTTTCGTGATGTCGGGACTGACAGCTTCGTACAATTCATCGGGAGACGAAAAACGCTTGTTCAGTTTCCCCCGGTATGTTCCGTTCTTGACTGTAAACTGTCCCTCTAATTCGTAAAACGGTTCCGGTCGAAATTGTTCAATTTCTTTTTGGCGATCGTAAATCAGTTTCAAAACAGGAGTCTGCACCCGTCCGACGCTAAATACATCCCGGATGCCCTTTTGCTGAAGAAGAAGCGTATAGAGCCGACTAGCATTCATTCCTACTAGCCAGTCGGCGATCTGTCTCGCCTGGGCTTCATGAAACAAATGGATGGTTTCTTTCCCGTCTTTCAGTTCAGCAAACCCTTTTCGAATGGCATTTTCGGTTAGAGATGATGTCCAAAAGCGCTTAATCCGTTTTTTTGAGCATCCGGCCATGAGGATAAGCAGACGAGCGATATTTTCTCCTTCCCTGGCTGGATCGGTCGCAATAATGATTTCATCAGCCTCTTTAAGCAGCTTCTTAACGGTTTGAAACTGTTTCGCTTTATCCTTCGACACTTTGTACTCAAACTGCCCAGGAATAATCGGCAAAGTGGCCAAGTCCCATTTTTTCCATTCCGGACGGTATTCCTCTGGCTCTTTTAGCTCGACTAGATGGCCAATTGCCCAGGTCACTGTTGCCCCGTTCGGAAATTCTTTACACGACTGAATAGAAAGAAAACCGTTTCCTTTGGTATGTGGAAACGGTGATGCGAGTTTTCGTGCCTGGTCGGGTTTTTCTGCAAGAATGACGATCATGAAAGCATCCCCCTATCGATTTCAAATTGGCAGCTCGTCGGCGATTTTCTGATTGCTTTCTTCTTGCTCTCCTTCGCTGTCATCGCTGAATTCGCTGAATTCTTCAATGATCTCCATTAAGTCCTCCTCGGTGATCTCATCTTCCATTTCATCGAATGCGTCTAATTCTTCCTCAATTTCATCTAAAATCGATTGTAGTTCTTCTGCTTCTCCCACTTCTTCGGATTCGTTTTCTTCATCTTCGTTTTCATCCTCAACGTTGCCAAGTAATACCCTCAATTCCTCTTCGGTAATCTCTTCGTCCTCTTCGTCTTCGTCAATCTTATTGATCTCATCGATCATTTCGTTAAGCAATACCACATCCGACTCTTCTAACTCTTGCTTGACTTCTTGGATGTCTTGGGCAGCCGAATCTTCTTCATCCCATACCCATTCTCCATTCCACAACGGCGCAGTATATCCTAAACGGCTTCGGTATTTTTCATAGTTGCTCAATAAATCGCCGTAAATATCGAACTGCCACGCTTTTTCTAGCTTCATCGGGTAAGCCCCAGATACGAATAAATAACAAGTGTTTTTGTCCATGTTCATAAGTTCGCCCGGCGTAATCAATGAGCGCTTTACATATTGCTCTGAAATGCTTTTGCTGCCTTCCTTACGTCCATAGGAAGCACTTTTCTGTTTGTGCTTCACCGTAGTCTCTCCGGCGAGTTCGCTAAAGTATTTCGCTGTTTTCGTGTCTTTCGTTCGCAGAAACAACTGAGTATCGTGGTTATTGATGATCGAACGAGCCATTTCCGGGCCATATCGTTTTTTGTCCTCTAGCTGTCCGATGTCCTGGATAATCGTCATCATGGCCATACCAAGTCCGCGACAGGTTGCCAATACTCGCGGATATTTGTTGATCGTGCCGATGTTGGCGAATTCGTCCAACAGAAAGATAGTGGGAATCGGTAACTTCGAGTGATTCTTGTCAGCAATGTCGTACAGAACAGCGATCAACTGTTCAAAGAACGTGGCGGTCAATTGAACAAACGGGTTTTCATCCATGCGAATCTTGATGTACAAAACGGATTTTTCTTTCTGCAAGTTATGAAATTTAAAATCGCTCTTAGCAGTCATTTTTGCGATCTTTTGCATTGCGAAAATGGAGATTTGTTGCGCCAAGGTCGCCATAATGCCAGCTCTAGTGTTTCCACTGCTCATGTTTGCAAGGGTGAACATATGATACGCTGGATGGTCTGGGGACATATTTTTAATGATTTCATCCAAATATTCTTCATCTTTTCCTGCTCTCGCCACCATTTCAACGACATGGCGCATATTGGCCTTGTCTTTGTATTTTTCCTTCACGTACAGGATGAATGCTGACAGAAAGGCGACAGCTGATTCACTCCAGAAATCGCGTTTTCCTTCGTCAACCGAGTTAGAAGCGATCGTATTAGCAATTGCCCTAGCATCCTCATCATCCTCGACGTAGTCTAATGGATTGTATCGATCGCAATTGACGAAATTGATAAAGTCCACCTGATAGACTTTGTATCCTTGGTCCCTTTTGATCTGATGGGTAGCTTCATATATTTCCCCTTTCGGGTCTGTCACAATAATGGTTTCTTCCGTATGGTTAATCATGTTAGGAAAGACGAATGATTGACCTTTCCCAGACCCCGACGAACCAATGACCAAGACATTTCGGTTATCGATCGTCGTGTTTCTCGGAATGATGAGAAGTTCCCGTTTTTTTGGTACTTTGCCAACGATAATCCCTTTTTCCATCTGAAAAGCGTCAACAGGGTCTGTCGTATACGAGTTGTTTTTCGAGAACATCTTGCCGTCGATGACTTCATCCGGCGTTCCCCACCGGGAAGTTCCATGCAAGCCAAAGTCGCTAGCATATTCTAACTTCGGAACAATAATGGATGACCGAAAAGTGTATAGCAGCGCTGCTAAAATCACAAACGGAGCCAATGAGAAAACCGTTTTTAAGTTCTCTTCCGTGTAAACAAACGTGATTAACTCTTTCGGTCTTAATAAAATTTCTTTTAAGTCGCCTCCGTTCCCGATCATATAAAACAATCCCATCAGAACATAGGCAGCTATAACGGTCAACACAACACTAGCGAATATCGGCTTCCAAGCATCTTTTTTTAAGTTCATCGTGATTTCCTCTCCCCCTTAGCGTTCAAATTCTTGACCACGATATCTTCTGCGTTGCCGTTTCTTCGTTGGATCTTTCTCATATTTCTTGCGATCATTCGCTCGTTGCGCTTCTTCTATCGCTTCTAACAAGCCATCAGCCACATGTTGCCGGTATTGATACTCCATGATCTGCGCTTCTGTTTCAGGTTTTGGCATACGTTCGAGTTTTTGTTGTTCGCTAACGTGGATACGGCGTAAATCTGCTTCAAGGTCTTTACTGCTTTCTCCACGTTCCACCAACTCATGCAACTGCAACAAGGCTGCCGTGTTCGTGATCGATACATCTCTGCCGTAATGCTCGCTCAAAATGGCTTGCAAGACGGCTTTGTTTTCCTCAAGCTCCTTGCTCATCTTTTCTTTTCTTAACATGCATTGCTCGATCTTCCGGCTCGCTTCAAAGGCCTGCTCAAAGTCTCTTACCTTCAACGCCTCCATGCGCTCTTTCGATTGCTTTTGAATCGTGCGATTCAAAACGAAGAGACTTTGATACATGTTTCGGGTTTGCTCCGCGAAGGTTGGCATCCGATGAGTCTCTTGCTCTTTCTTCGCCGCATAAGCAGGAATTTCACTCTCTGGCAGCACGCTTCCCGTGTCTTTAAAGTATTGGACGGCATGATATTTTTCCTCAATCCGGAAGTCAGCTCCGGCATGAGGATACAAGACTCGGAACTCTTCTTCTGTTAGCCGTTTTTGCACTTCCAGTGCTAATTCGGCTTTCTTCAGAACCGCTTCGTATTTGGTCAATTCGTTTTCAAAGGATTTCTCCATTTCTTTGAGTTGCGCGATTTTTTCTTTCAGCTGCTCGTTAAATTTGCCAGGATAGAAACCATATTGAATGACTTGTTTTGGTTCTTGCTGATACACATGATACGCCTTATTGATGACATTCTTAAGCGCTCGCAGCTTCAGCTGCTGGCTGTCGATTTTTTTCTTCCAATTGCCTTCGGCCAGATCATGATACACACGTCTTGCTACAGCAAAATCAACATACGATTTTGCTCGCTTGGCAACCAAAAGCAGTGATGCTTTTTCTACATCGTTTAGAGAAGCATTTTTGCGAATAGATTCGATCGTTTCATTGAGCGATTTTTCTTCTTGATAATCAGAAATGGATACAACTTTTTCTTTTTGTTTTAGTGCTTTTAGTTCTTGGTTGATGCGCTGAATTTCTTGATTTAGCTTTCCATAATAGGTAACTGGTTCATATGGTTTCCCTTGTTTCTCAGCTTCTCTTTTCATTCGTTGTTCGTATTGATATGCCTCACGAGAAAGACGAATTTGAGGCACTTTATCGATTCCTTGTTTCTCATAGCTTTCATGAGAAACGCGATCATCGATTCCTTTTTCTTTAAATTTTTCGTTGATCTTATCGGCGAAGTTTTTCCGCCATTTCAGCAGCGTTTCTTTATCATTCCAGTTTGTTAAATGAACGGATTTTCCGTTCACTTTTTTACGTTTCTGTCCCCACGTTCCATCCTCGTTAAACGGGCGCATCGTTAACATGATGTGAGCGTGTGGATTATGTTTTTTATCACGGTGAATGGCGATGTCTGCTACCATTCCTTCATCTGCAAAATTCTCTTTACAAAAGTCCAAAAGTAATTGCGTTTGCTCTTCATTGGTTAATTGTGTTGGAAGAGCGACAATGATTTCTCTAGCTAATTGAGCGTTATGTTGTTTTTCAACTTTCTCCACTTCGTTCCATAAACGTTCGCGATTGTAGACCCACTCTGGAGCATGTTTTGGCGCAAGAATATAAGTTTCCGGAGGAACGTCACGATGGCCGTATTTTTTCGTTAATCCATCCCGTTCTGAATACAATGCTTCTCCACTTCGATAGGCAGCGCAAGCAACGGCTGAACGATTTGATTTACTAATGATTTGTGTACGGAATAGAAAGTATGCCATCGTCATTCCTCCTTTCTTAATTTTTTTAGCCCCTGCGGGTCATTTGTCGAAGACAAACTTTTTATCGAGCGAAGCGAGTTCCCATTTACCCCTGAAAGGGGTATAAATGGGCACTCATTTCATTCGTGACTTCATTATACCATAATTTTCTTATTTTGGATAGACATAAAATTCCCCATCATGTAAAATATTCTTAAGAAATATTCAAAGAAGAAAGGATGAATGAAATGGCAAGAAAAGACCCTTTGTCCAGAGCACAAGAGATTGAGGAACAGATCAAAAAATTGCAGGAGAAGCAGCGAAAATACATCGAGCAAGCTCAAAGAGAAATCGGTCAGTATCTAATGGAAACGTGGGATATTGAAGATATCGAGCAGGCGAAATGGTTGATTGACAAATTCAAAGAAGAAGCAAAAAAATATTTCGGTAGTGGTCAAAACACGGAGGGATCCAATGGACAAAAAACGTCCGATCAGTGATCTGCAAAAACGAATTGAACAACTGGAAGAAAGAAAACGACAAATATTAAGATTGGCAAAAGAACGTGAACGTAAAAAAAGAGCGCATCGGTTGATACAAACCGGCGCACTAGCGGAAAAGTACTTTGAATTGGAACACTTGACAATCCCAGAACGAGAAGAATTGTTTAAGATTTTCGCGAACTACATTAATGAAAAAAAGCCGGATAAATTTAAGAAAAAAGAATAAGGAGGCCACAGTTAATATGGACTCCCGAGATCACATCAACCAAAGTTTGTATGAGATACTTGAAGAGATTTTGGAAAAGGCTAAACGGTCACGAAAGTTAAATCCTCCCTCTCTTGAAAAAAGCGAATTGGAAGAAACTAAATCAAACGAAAAATCACTTAAAACTCTACTGAAGGCAAAAGAAAACCTGAACGATCTTAAACAGAAGCTGATGGAAAACCCGAAAAAGAATAAAAAAGAATTGGAACGCCTACAACGCATAGAATCGAAACTAGAAGTGAGCATTCGAAAAGCAGAGAGACGAGAAATCGCAAGAGCGCTAACTTCATTAAAAAAAGACCCAAAACGAACCGTTTTTCGTTTAGTGGAAGCTAAAGACAGGTTAATGATTTTGAAAACAAAACTACAGGAAAATCCTCGGCGATACAAAGCCGAATTGCAGCGAATGGAGAAACTAGAACAACGGCTGAATCAAAAAATTGAAAACGCTCGGTTAAAAACACTTAGAAGAGCCATCATGTATATTGAAAAAAATCCTAAACGATACAAGGAAGAGCTTCAGCGCTTCAACGAATTGGAAGCAAGACTGAAACAAGAGTTAGAAGAAAAACGAACGCAGGAAAAAGCTAAAACTAAAGAAAAGGATTTAGAGTTAATCCGATGACCCTTTTCTTTTATACACCAATCTGAGAAGCCGTTTTTTAGGTAATTTTATTTTTGCTTCTGTTAAATTTTAATGTTGATTTTTAAACCACAGAAAAAGACCGAAATCAATCGGTCTTTTTGTATGTTCACCTCTCT
This sequence comes from Geobacillus sp. C56-T2, assembly GCF_007829715.1. Classification (NCBI taxonomy): domain Bacteria; kingdom Bacillati; phylum Bacillota; class Bacilli; order Caryophanales; family Anoxybacillaceae; genus Geobacillus; species Geobacillus sp. C56-T2. The sequence goes on along the minus strand of NZ_VJWB01000002.1, from coordinate 9,463 downwards.
GATCCTCTTTCTATTGCTTTCCATTCATTCCGATAATCCTACCTATTTTATAAATAGATGAATGAATAAAACATTCAATTTGAATGAATATAGAATGATAATACCCCTAATAAATGAATAATGAATTTAAAATAAATTAAATATGAATGAAAAATAATAGTGAATCTTATATAAATTAAATTTGCATTTAAAATACATTTAAAAATATTTATTTTTTAAATTCATTTTGATTGATTATATAACATTAATGCTTTATAATGTAGATAAGAATTAATTATAAATTTAATTTGAATGTAAAATGAATTATTAGGGGGAGTTTAAATGAAATTAGTGGTGGCTAATGATATTGGGAATTCGGAAACAAAAATGATCGTGAACGATACGCTCATAAAACAACCATCGGTGGTCAAACGTCTGTTATCCAAGCCAAATGTGATGGAAACAAATGTGGAAAAAAACATTGCTAATTTGTTGGATGAATTGATTGTTCATGTAACAAGTAACGCTATTAAACGAAGTGGCCTATACTTCATCGGAAAACGCGCCAATATGACGGCCGATAAAGTAGAAAATATGAATATCAAATTAGGGAATAAATCAAAACACGATATTCCAGTCCTAATGACGCTATCGATGCTTGCTGCTCGATCAGTTCAATTAGCATATCAAGAAAATCAAGAGCTTCCTTCATCAATTTCAGTAGATGTCTCAATGACAACAGCAATCCCTGCGTCAGAATATAGTGCCGATCAAGCCAGATACCTTGAAGGACGTTTCACTAGCAACGATCATGTGGTGATTGTATATGTCGGAGAAACTCCTGTGACCGTCACACTCCATTTTCAGACTGTGAAAGTCACTCAAGAAGGCATTCCAGCTCTATATGCCTTATTGGAAAGTGAAAATGAAATTCTGAAGAATTATAACGAGCACTATAAAAAACAAGCTGTGCCAAAAGATTTCGCTAACAAACGAATTCTCCACGTGGATATTGGCGATGGAACAACGGAATATATCTATACTGTTGGAATGAATCCTGTAACAGATGTTTGTTCAGGGGAAAAACGAGGAGTGGGTCATGCCACGGAAGAAGCTACTCAATTGCTGAAAGAGGAAGTTGGCGGCTTTTTGAACCTAAACCGCCAGCAGTTTATGGACATTTTTAGAGATCCATCCCATCATCTTCACGATTTAGCCGTTCGCTTCATGCAAGAAGCACGGTATTCGCAGGCTCAACGTATTCTAGAAGACATTCAAGAAAAATACAGCGACATCGCCGGAAACGTGGATGTAATTGCCGTGTATGGTGGAGGCAGCATCCAGTTCAAAGAAGAGCTATATGAGGAGCTATTGGACTTTGCAAATACCGTACACTGTGAAGTCCTTTGGATTCCAGAAAAATATGCCGTGGACATGAACGTAAACGGGTTGCATGTCATTAACGAAAAAATTCTATTTAAGCAACACGCTTGATCGAGGTGAGTGATCGTCGTGGCAAAACGAAAAATCGTCACTTGGAGGGTGGCTGACACCCCTCAAAGTGACTTGATTAATGAATGGCTGGACAAGCAACAAAATATTCAAGTCTCTCTTACTAACATTGTTTTACACATGATTAACCGTTTCGGAATCAAAGACATCATGGATTACGACATACAAAAAATACTGTATCAAGAGTTTTCTTCCGGTACATCCAAAGAGAACAGAACAGTATCAAACCAAAATGAAGAAGCAGAGAAAGCAGACAATGAAGAGACAGAGAAAGTAGCCGCGAAATCCTTAAACAATCCCGATTCGAAAAAAGCCCAAGATAAAGAAGGCCAAGATGATGATAATGATCTCTATAAAAACGTGGATATAAACAATCTCTTCTAAACAGGCTGATTCTAAAGTTTTGACCTTCAGGTCAGCCTGTTTTATATTCACTATATTTTCCATTTCAGAGTTTGGATTAACTCCCGAATCGCTGCTGATAATTCGCTGTTTTTCGCCGTTTAAAAACGCTAAACCCGTTGTCGCTCTAGGCACGAAGCGTTGCCGATACCTTTCCGCAAATTTACCGATAGATACCCGAATTTTTCCGCGAATTTACCGATAGCAAAAACGCCCTGGGCGCACACCCGGGCGACTGTTTCGCGTCTACCATTCGATTGGCTCAGCTTCAAAGCGTTTGTGCATTTCGCGTTTGTACGCGAGCAGACGGCGTTGACGTAATGGTTTGCGGTGTTCCGGTAAATTCCAGAATTACACAACTTTCCTTGTGTAAAAAGCGATGCGTTTAGCGTGTTTCATTGATAACGACCTCCCTCTAGAAATGTTGATCTATCAAGGCTTTTCGGCCTCTCAGGGGTGTCCAAAAAATATTTTTCGACAAAATCCCTTACATCCTTTTTCAGTTTTGTGGATATCTTACAGACCTAGGGTGCGCTTCGCGGCCACGGCTGGTTATATTTTCCTGCCGCGGGGGGAAGCATATTCGATGCACCCTTTGGATCTCCGCGTCGCTGATGAGGACGAACCCTCCCATGTCTCCGGGCGTCTTCGCGCCAACATTCCCTCGTTCGGTCTCGTCATCAGGCGGAGGCCGGCCAAGCTCCTTTAGGGACTCAAGGTCGAATGGATGAAATCACGCCAGCTTCTCCGGTGTCATCTCGTTGTCCAACGATTCTTCCGTTCGCAGGGGGGAGTCCTTAGGCCGCCCGTTGCACCTGGGACAAGACGTCCTGTTTCATTCGCTCCGCGTCAAACGCTTGTTTCTTCGTACAAATCGCAAACAGCACATTCAACAGCTTCCGGCACAAGGCGACGATGGACTGCTTTCCGGTCAGCGGATTGACGGATCGGGTCGTATAATACTCATGCAGCTCGCGAAACGCCTCGTTATGCCGAATCAGCGGAATCATCGCCCGAAACAGCACCGAGCGCAACCGTTTCCGTCCCCGTTTGGAGATGTGCTTTTGCCCTTTGCGCTGGCCGGAGGAGTTCTCCTTGAGCGTCAGGCCCGCCAACTTCACCAATTGGCGCGGGTCCCGATAATGGGCGAAGCTGCCGATCTCCGCCAGCAGATCGATGATCGTGGCGTCTCCCAACCCGTCGACCGTTTTCAACCATTGGTACTCCATCGTCGTTTGAACCAATGCCTTCAACTCGGCGTCCAGTGCAGCGATCTCCGCCTCCAATTGGCGGTATCGGCGGACGAGCGCGGCGATCTCAAACCGGGCCATCGCTGTCCCTTCCGTCACCCCAATCGAGTCCTTCGCGGTGTTGATCAACGCCTGAATTTTGGCCTTCTGCGGGCATTTCATCCCTTCGCTTTGCCGGTACACCTCAAGAAGCTCCTCCACCGTCCGGCCGGCCATATCAGCCGGAAGCGGCGTCCACTCCAACACCGAAAGCGCCGTTTTCCCCAAGTCACGAAACACGGTCCAAAACTCTGGAAAATACCGATCCGTCCAGCGGACGATCGCGTTTTTCACCGCCGTCTGTTCCTTGCGGAGCTTCTCTTTGAGCGTGCTCCCCACGCGCAAATCGGCTTCAATCTCGTGCAGCAGCCGGGGAACGAGGAATCGTCCGTCTTTTGCCAGTCTGGCAATGACCAGGGCGTCTTTGGCGTCGTGTTTCGTCGGCAGGTTGTCATCAAGTTCTTTCGACCGGCACACATGCGCCGGGTTGACCATGACCAACGGGATCCCGTGCTCCTCGAGGAAGTAGGCCAGGTTCAACCAGTAGTGCCCGGTCGGCTCCACGGCGACGATCACCTCTGACTTCCCGAACGCTTGCATCGCCCCCTGAATCGCTTTATACAGCTGTTGAAACCCCTCTTTCGACTGGAAGATCGGGAACGATTTGCGAAGCACGCGCCCCCGGTCATCCACGAAGCAGGCGTAGTGGGTTCGTTTCGCGATATCAATACCCACGACAGGCGTTTGTTCGGTTACTTGATCAATTTTATAGTTTTGTGTACAATTCATCTGAAGTCCTCCTTGGTATGGTGAGTGATGTGGTTGACACCCCTGCATCATACCAAGAGGGCTTTTTTTGATCAAGTCCCCGGAAAAGCTCCTAACGGGAATGCTCCTTTTTCGGTTCTCCATATTCACGCAACATCGCTTCTTTCGATACTAACCACGCTTTTTCTGTTTTTCTTATTAATCCATACGGAATGTATTTTTTTAAGCGACTGCGGTTAATAGACTGACGTGTTTCTCCCGGTGTTAATCCCCATAGTTCGTCCGCTTCTGACGTCGTTAACCACTCGGCCGCGGTTATATCAACCATTTCGATTACTCCTGCTTGCTCACAATATTTTTCGGTTCTATCACCGCGCAACTCAATTAAAATCGAACGTTTAGCGATGTCATGTCGAATGATTACACCGTTCACTGTCTCGATAAAGTAAATATCACGACCGATAATTCCATCTGGAAGCTGTTGTGTACATAGCTTTTTTAATTTTTCATATGTTGTGGACTTTGGCAACTCAAAAGAAGTGTGATTCACGATTTCTTGAATTTGCATATTGATTCCTCCTTAAATTTCGATTCCAAGTTCAAAGCAATTTTTAATCCATTTCAACGTAGCCTCAGCTTTACCACCTCTCTCGATCCACGCTTTTACAAATTTTCCGTTAGCGTCAAACTCAAAATATCCAAGTTTTGTCGCATATTCATTGAAGTAAATACGGCGTTTTCCATGTTTCTCCCACACATTAGCTTGAAGTGATACACCATCTTCTTTGCGAGCAGCGTCTTTAATACGAGAAGCGATTGTTTCTAAACCGTTTTTTATTTCTGTCCATGCTTGACGAAGTGCTAACGCTAACCGTGCTACATAATGACCTTCCATCACCTCTTAATTACTCGATATCGTGTATCTACTTTTATTATACACGATAATGTGTAAAAGTAAACACTTTTTTAAATTTTTTTGTTTTGGTTTCCCCCTCGCGCTCCCCCTTCCGTCGTTCGCGTTCGCTCACTCTTTTAACGAATTGGCTTTTTAGCGCTATTCCTACGTTTCTACTAGCACTTTCCTGTTAGATTACTTTTCCGAAACATTGTTATTGAAACGTTGCTACAACGTTGCTTTTTCGTTGATCGGTCGATTTTAACGGATATTCGACGAGAAAGCTACAACGTTATTGCTTCGTCGCTTTTGTGTTAATAGCCTATGCGACACTGCTTGTCCAAGTTGTCACTTTTTTGCGTTAGGTTTAAAAAATGACATCTCGGACAAGAATGGTACCGAGGAGGTTTATAACTATGTTCAATTGGCTAGGACTTGGAAAGAAACGAAGTAAATTCGGCAAATGGCTTGACCGCGAGGGAATATCACAATTAGAACTGGAAAGGCGGTCAAAGCTAAGTCGCGGTACTATCTCGCGGTTGTGTAACGATGACTCGTATCGGCCTAAACACTCGACGATAGCAAAGATTAAAAAAGCGCTGAAACAACTCGGTAAAAACGTACCAGACGACTTTTTTAACGTGTGATAGCTATGATTGAGTACGTTGTCTTTTTCGGGTTAATTATCGTTGGTATTGTCTTCTTTGTACTCGATTTGAGGAGACCACAAACACAAACCATTTTGGTCGATCAAGAGCGTTTAAAATGCGAAAGTCCCATCGAACGCCACCTTTACGATACACTTCGAGTACTAGGTTATTACGTACAAACACAAGTACCTTGCGGCAAGTACCGCATTGACCTAGCATTACCAGTGTACAAAATTGCCATAGAGTGCGACGGCAAAGCATATCACTCCACGCCTGAGCAAAAAGCCCATGATCGGCGAAAAGACGCTTATTTGCGCAAAAATGGCTGGAAAGTGCTACGGTTTAGTGGGCGCATGATCTACCACGACTTGCCGAAAGTGATTGCGCAGATTGAAAAGGAAATACAGAACTAACTCCAGGCAAAAGCTGGCGCTCGCTGGTTCCTTCGTGACATCGTACCAAATATTAAGCCGGCAGGTTTATAGTCTGTCACCTCGGTTGGCTTGCGGCGAGCTTTTTCGGCTTTAGCCTTCGTTTTCACACGTTTCATTGAGTCGTTAAGAGTCTTATCGATGCTAGTCTCATTGGTTATTCGTCTCTATATTTTTTCAACCGTTCCTCAAGTTCCCGTCGTGCCTGTTCAACGTCGAAATCCTCATCATCCTTCGGTTGGTTGTAGTCCATCTTCAACCAATCCGGTACTAATTCTTTACGTATCGGTTTCTGAATGTTTTGCCCTTCGCTAGAATTAGAGTCTACCATTTTCTTGACGGTTTCAAATGTCTTTTCTATGTAGGCCATGTATTTGAATCGTTTTCCTTTTAGTTTCTCCAACAGTTTGTTTTTCAAGTCATCATCATCAATCTTGTTGGCTTGTAGAAACTCATGGATCAAGTCGGATTGTTGCTGGTTGAATCCTTCGATCAAGGGATGATGATGATTTGAATCATTATTTATATCATTTGAATCATTATTTATATCATTTGAATCATTATTAGGTTTCTCTTCGAAACCACCCCTGGTTTCCGTGGGAAACCACCCCTGGTTTCCGTGGGAAACCACCCCTGGTTTCCGTGGGAAACCATCCGAACTTTCGTTCTGTTTTCTGCCGCCTTTTTTGGCAAAAGTTCTGCTGCTTGTTTCATATTCAGTATCGTAATCACGAATCTTTTCAAGTGGCTGATATTTCTTTTGAATGTCGTTTTGCGGATACTCATAAACTACAATATTTACAGGTTTGTTACCTGGCTGTTCGCTATCTTCATATGTGACAAGATCAATCAAACCATAATTCCATAAAGGCCGGATGATCTCATTGTAGAATTTTTTCTTTCCAACCCCTAAACGTTTCATGACTTTGGAAAGGCTTGAAGGAATCACATCATTATCTTTGTCTTTTCGCTGATCTGAACGATCACACCAACTATAGAATTTTAGCCAAGCCGCGAAGGCTTCAGGACCAAGTTTATCAATCCAATCATCAGCAACAACAAAATGAAGAATTGGAAGCTGCAATTCGTTTCTGTTTTTCTTTGCTCTAGTAAACTCTACTTTTGCCATATATATTCTCCTCCTGTTTCCCCCGAAATTCGGGACAAACAAAAGAGCGTGCCGCCGTACGTTTATACGTAGGCAAACACGCTCTCATCGGAGGAAAAACGAAAATTTCCAGGCGTTTCGCTCTTGCGTTAAACACATTTATGCATTAAAATGAAGACAAGGCATAAATATGTTAACACAAGAGCTTTCGAGCAGGTGTTTGCCGTAGGATGGGTACGGCGAACGGTGTAAGGGTGTTGGCAGCACCACTTACACACGCTTCGGAAGCTCTTCTATTTTGTCCCGTTCATATTAACTTATTTATATTTTACTATTACTTCCTGTGTCGCGACAAGGTCTATTTTCCAAAAATTCGTGACAACCATCTCCGCTTTTTTGTCCTCTTGTCCTCCGTTGTCGCTGCTGTCTCCAACGTGACCTTCTCTTGTTTTTGCGTTTCTTTCAGTAACGCTTCATATTGACGATCAATGCGACCTATATCGCTTTCGTCTATCATTTTCAACTCATTTTCTAGTGGTGTAGCGACTTCCGATTCGATACGAATCGGGTCAGATGCGTCATTTTTTTGTTCATTGACAAGCATTGATGCGGTCCGATCTACTGGCATCCCTCCTGTATCATTGGACATTTCTTTTATACGTTCAAATATTTGAATTTCCTTATCAGAAAAGATACGAAATCCTTGCGACAAGGTCTATTTTCCAAAAATTCTCGACAGCCATCCCCGTTTTTTTGTCCTCTTGTCCTCCGTTGTCTTGTCCTCCGTTGTCGCTGCTATTTCCAATGTGACCTTCTCTTGTTTTTGCGTTCCTTCAATCATCGCTCTTTTTTGTTCCTGTAGTGCTCGAATCGATTGCAGAAGTAACTCATCTCGTGTATTCAATCGTTCATCTATATATTTCTGTTGCGCTATCACTATTTGTTTGAGTTCCTGGATTTCTTTCAGCAACGCTTCATATTGACGATCAATGCGACCTATATCGCTTTCATCTATCATTTTCAACTCATTTTCTAGTGGTGTAGCGACTTCCGATTCGATACGAATCGTATCAGATACTTCATTTTTTTGTTCATTGACAAGCATTGATGCGATCCGATCTACTGGCATCCCTGTATCATTGGACATTTCTTTCATACGTTCAAATATTTGAATATCCTTATCGGTAAAGATACGAAATCCTTGATCGTTCTTTATGAATGTATAACCTGCCTTTTCGAGTGCTTGAGCATATTTGCGAACGGTTGGAGTCGCTATACCAACGATATTCGCTATATCTTTTGTAGAATATTCCTTCATTCGCATTCGTTTTCGCCTCCTCATACGATATACATTCGATACAATCCATATTGAACCCTTTATAACAAAGGGTCTAGCTTGTCGCCGTAGTGCGTCATAGCGCGAGGTACATCTGACTCCCGGGCGATGTCCTCCGTTTTCTGGACACCACTAACGACTTTGTTCGCCGCGCTTTCAAGCGTCATTCTCTCGTCTTTAGCGCGGCAATGTCTGTCCCCGTGTCTTCGAGCATAGCGCTCCATTTCCACTAGGTTGACGCAGCGATCTCCAAATCACTTGGACAGGTAAATATTGTATATTGTTTTTAAAACTGGTATAATTAGATTAACTTTAGATTTAAAGTTAATCAAAAATCAAGGTGAAGGGTTGGGTGTATTGGTATGAGATTGACGATCTCCATCAATCGTGAAATCAATGAGTTAATCGGGAAGATTGCTGAACAAATGGGAACAAGCAAGAGGAACGTTATCGCGTTTGCCTTGGCAGAAATTCTGCAAAAAGGATATAGTTTCGAGCAACTGGAAGCGTTGAGAGAAAAGATCAATCTCGATTCCCAGACGACGATTTTTTTGACGGAGGAAATGGCGCAAAAAATTGAACAAATCGATCGTTTTGGTTTATCAAAAAGAACTTTTTTTGGGCTGTTAGTTTCTGATTATTTTAAAAAGAACGAAAAATATTTCCCCTTAGCCGGAGATATAGAAGCCAAAGACAACGATGTAAGTCGTGACTATATCAACACCAATATGGACGAGGAGCTAAAAAAAAAATAACTGATTTCTGTAAGTCGAACTCTATTGCAATGAGTTTCTTGTTTTCGTATTATCTCTTGGCTAAGAATGTGCAGATACGCCCGTTCCAAATAAAGAAACGAGAATATCTTCATCTAAATATGAATACACGCACAAAAAAGGTGCTAGATAAAAAAAGTAGTGACATCAACGTAACTAGGCAATTTTATCTACATTTAATCGCTTTGCAAATCTGTGAGGATTTCAATTTGTAAAATTTAAAAAAATAGCGAAAAAATTCGCTATTTTTTATTTGCATTTTTCTTCGATTATGATATAATTTACATATAATCGAAAAAGAAAAATAATTCATATTTGGA